>CBDCVQ010000017.1:0-157509 GCA_965223165.1 Saprospiraceae bacterium
GACCTTGCCCACTACTTCGTCTCGGGGCCGATCCGTGCCGCGAAGAATCCAGGCGACCCCGCTCTTCAGTCGGGGCATTGAGCGGCAGTCCATCCCCCCACGCATTGGTGAGAAAACGCCGGTTCATGGCATCGAGAGCGGCTTCATATCCCGGCTCCTCAACTCGGATCATCGAGGGATTGTGCACGCCAGTTGCCTCGGCCTGCGGCTTCCAGCCCACCAGCCCCTCTACAAACTCGTGAATGCGCTGTTGCACCGGCGTTAAATCACTCCCCACCAGAAACGGATCGATCGGAAACGTCACCATCGGGGCATCTTGATCAAAGCCCAACCCGGCAAAGGCGTTACGCACGACACCAACAAAATCTTCTCGGGTTACAAGAACCGTCGGTATTCCTCTGCTTTCAATCCTAGCGGCAGCACGGCCGCATGCAGTGGCGCACGCGCCTCAAGAGGCGTTGCCGACGACCACCGCATCGACACCGCGCTCCACCAACATATCCGCTGTTTCATCGCGGTCCATCAAGGTCGTGCCCATCGGAAATTCGCTCTCCGGAATGACTTCAATACCGCTAAAATTAGCCTCTAAATACTCGCGAATCATCGGCAAAATCCGATGCGCCTGCCTTCATATCGTCAGATAACATCGCGATATTTTTATTGGTCAACGAATCGAGACGATCGGCGTGCAGACGCGTAATTTCAGTTGCGCCGGACGGATCAAAGACATTGAGTGAAACCATGGCATGCACCTGTCAGGGTTATTAAGTTGACGATTGACGATTAGAATGAACGACTGGAGATCGTTAGGACACTCCAGCCGAAACCTCCAGAATATCCCACTCGGTTCGGAACTGCTGCTCCATCTGCCGCCGCACCGTCAGCGCCTCAAACGCAGTGGGGAGCTCTACGTCACACCAGCGAATAGGCTGACCTAGCGGTACCTCACGGATGAGCCTCACACCATGCGCCAAGCCAATCGGTAGACCGCCCAACTTTAAACTATCGGGCGACGGGCATCAGTTTACCCCAAACCGTAAATCCGCCTTCACCATCTAAAACATCACCAGCGGTTAAATCCCGTTTGGCTATGGCCACAACATCACCGTGAAACCCAGTCGTACACCCAGTGGCCTCGCCCCGCAAAGCTGCCGACAACACCGACATATTGAGCTCTAGGCCAATCAAATGGTAGGGCTTGTGCATCGCCGCATATCGTCCGGTATCATCAGTGAGTAAGCCATACTGCTTAAAACAATCTGCGGCATAATCATTTGGCGCCTCTAGCACGACGTACACCCCCCAGCGCAGGTCGCGATACACCGGACGCCATCTCGCTCGACCGACGAAATGACTTCAACCTGCCCGCTGTGATGCAATTGCCCGCCGACCTCTTGGGGCCGCAACACGTGCGTCAGATCGTCCGTGCCACACGGCGGAAAGGCTAAGCCATCCGGCGCTGGCGTTAGACCCGTGCATTGGCAATCGCCCGCCATTTCAATCGCTGACTTGGTGCCATCGAGAAAGGAGTTGAACATCTGCGAGTTCATGCGGGCTGCCGCCGCCTGCTCAGCCGTCAGCCCATAGTGATCCCAGACCGTATCCGGGGTTGAGAGGTGATACGACGGCAAATACTTCGTGCCCTTTCCCGCCGCCACGATCTCAAAGCCGCAGGCTCGGCCCCAATCTACTAACTCACAGGTGAGAGCAGGCTGATCACCATAGGCCATCGAATACACAATCCCCGCCGCTGCCGCCTCCTGCGCCAAGGCTGGTCCCACCAGCACATCCGCTTCGACATTCACCATGACAATGTGCTTGCCACGTTGAATAGCAGCCCGCGCATGCGTCACCCCAGCCGGGGGATGGCGTCGACGGACACCGGATCTCGAGGCAGCACATCGATCCCAAAGTCGAAGGGGGCAGTGATCAACCCGCCGACCACGAAGAATAGCAGCAGCAGGTAGGCTACCAGCTTATTCTCTAGGAAAAATCGGATCAAACGATCGAGCATAGTCAAGTACTTTTCTTTTCAGATTGCACCGTGGCCAAGAGGGCACAGGCATAGACGGAAAGGCACTTTGCCGGTTGGCAGAGTGGCCCTCATTCAAAAAGAGACAGGACTATGCTATAAGAGGAATGACGCCAAAAGGACCGGGATGTCCCGGTCGATCAAGGGCGGTTTGTAATGGATAAAGGTGGGTGCTTGCCATCGGTCCTTTACTTCAAGCAGATAGCTATGTACGAAGGCAATGACAAATTGGCTCGCTTGCTCGTCCAGAAGTTGCCAGGTGGCAGCCGGGGCCCACTCGGAGGCCGGTTCAACCTCTATGGTGCGATTGTGACAGCAATCGTCCTTGTCCATGGCGCAGCCGGAGGCAGCCTCCATTTGCTGCGGTGGGTGATGCGGACAGCCCTTCATGACCACTGCTTTCTCATGGCATTTCTTAGCCTCGCCGAAGAAACTGATAGATTTGAGCTCCTCCTGGCAGTAGTGCATGTCCATGGTCCACCCCACCGATGATATCATCACCAAGCAGGCCATTGACAGGGCAAAGACGCGATATGCTAGTGAAAATTGTCGCACGTAGGTTGACTATTCAGCGCAAAGGTATGACATTTTCTGTGGCCAATGCGTACATGATTTTGTTGCGGACCTTCGAAATCTTGTCGAAACCTTTCCTCTTCAACGATTTTCTGCCACCAACTTGTCCATCTGAGCATCCACCTCATCGAAACGCTGACTGAGTCCTTGGAGTATCTCCGGATGCTCGGCTGAGATATCCCGCATCTCGCTTGGATCGTCCTTGATGTGGTAGAGTTCCCATGCTCCACCATTCATGCGGGCGATTTTGTAGTCCCCGGATCTGAACATACGAAACCTGTCCAGTCCAGACATAAAGTATGCTGGCTCGGGGCGCTCCTCGCCCTTCAGGATGGGCAGCAGAGAGGCCCCGTGCAGTGGTAGGGTAGGATGCCCCTGGATAGTCGCGGGATACGGCATGTCGAGAATGTCAAGGAAGGTAGGGGCAAGATCGACGACGTGGCCGGGCTGCTGGGTGATACTGTTGGGCTCGATGACTCCCGGCCAGCGGGCGATGAAGGGGGTGTGAGAGCCACCCTCGTGACCACACTGCTTGTATTGTCTGTATGGGGTATTACCAAGATTGGCCCAGGTGGAGCGCAAACACCAGTACGAACTGTCGGGGCCAGGCTGCACATCCGGTATTTTGTTTGAATAGAAGGGGCATGATCCATTGTCAATCAGGAACATAACCAGCGTATTATCAAGTTTTCCTTCTGACTCCAACTTGTCCAGGACCCGGCCGATGTTTTGATCCATACGATCGATGATGGCAGCAAACACCGCCATTTCCAGATCCATAGAGTCTTGCTGCTCTGCGGTCAGGCTCTCCCAAGGGTAGTAGTCCGTATAGCTGGGAATGAGTGGACCTCTAAATTTGTTGCGGTTACCCTCAGGAGCGCTAAGCTTGGTGCCGGGCGGCAAAACACCCAAGGATTGCATTTTGGCAAAGCGCTCTTGGCGTAGTTGATCCCACCCCACCTTGTACTTGCCGCGGTACTTGGCAATGTCCTCCGGCCGGGCCTGCAGCGGGTAGTGAGCGGCATGGTAGGGAAGATAAAGGAAGAATGGATCCTCCTTCTCAAACGCTTCATCCAGCCACCGAATGGCATAGTCCGTGATGAAGTCGGTCTTGTACATGGGGGCGCGTTCGTATTCGATCTCCTCAGCTTCAATCTGTCGACCTTCGAGGTAGAAGGGCCGTTCAAACTTTCCAGAGGGAGGAAGGAAGTACTCGGTGGTGGCCCAAAAGTAGAAGGAATGGTCAAACACGTTTTCCGCCTTGCAATAGTCCGGCACCCAATCGTCAAAGTGCTCTTTGCCACTCATGATATTGTAGTACCCAGCCGCCTTGGTCAATTGGGCGAGGTGTACGGCACCCTTCCCCCCTTCGTATAGCCCTGTCAACATGGTGGAGCGGGTGGGATTGCACTTGGCCATATTGTAGAAGGTGGCAAATCGCAGGCCTTCGGCGGCCAGCCGATCGATGTGTGGTGTCGCAATTTCGCCACCATAGCAACCGATATCCGAAATGCCAATGTCGTCAGCGATGATCAGTAGGATATTTGGACGATTTGCTGTCTCCTGGCTGCAGGCCAGACCAGCGAGCGCAACGAGTAGGAGTGATGTGAGCCGTCGCACACGCAACAGGTACCCTGCGGGGGGCGCCAAGATCATGTCGACACATTTAGTCCATGTTTGGGTTGCCGATGTCAGCGAGTGTTGCATGTCCAGCGATTTTCAGCAAAATAGAAAAAAGGGAGCACTGCCTTTTGACGTGGTCACTGCGGTATTTTGGCCGCATCATGGACAACCCTTTGTATTTTGGATGGATGTCGTATCGCATTCTTGTGGTGATCTTGGCGATCGCTTTGTTCTCCTCGAAAGGTTGGTCTCAACAGACTTCGCTACCCAACATTGTGCTTCTTGTGGCTGACGATCTTGGCTATGGGGAGCTGGGTTGTCAAGGCAACACAGACATTCCTACGCCCCATATTGATCGGTTGGCGGCAAATGGGGTCCGCTTTACCAGCGGTTACGTCTGCAACGCCTATTGCAGCCCTTCGCGGGCCGGGTTTTTGACCGGCCGGTATCCCAACCGCTTTGGATACGAGACCAACATGGTGGGGCACCTGAATGAAGACCCTGATTTAGGACTGCCGCCCGAAGAAGTGACCATCCCGGAATACCTTCTGGAGGCGGGCTACGTGTCCGGGTTGATCGGCAAGTGGCACCTTGGCGGCACCGCCAAATATCATCCCTATCGCCAAGGCTTTGATGAGTTTTTCGGTTTTCTGCATGAGGGCCATTATTTCGTGCCGCCCCCGTATCAGGGTGTGACTACCATGCTTAGACGTCAGGTATTGCCCGGCGGTGGACAGGGAAGTTGGACTTCCTCCGATGGTCGCTTGATATATAGTACCCACATGGGTCATAATGAACCCGACTATGATGCCAACAATCCGATACTGCGCGGTAGCCAACCTGTCGCTGAGCGGCAATACCTGACCGATGCGATCACGCGCGAGGCAGTGTCGTTTGTGGAACGTCACCAGGAAGTGCCGTTTTTTCTGTACGTAGCCTACAATGCTGTACACAGTCCCTTGCAGGGAGCGGAGGCGTATATGTACGAGTTTCGCCACATCGAGGACATCCACCGCCGCATATTTGCTGCCATGCTATCGAACCTCGATGACAGTGTCGGAGAAATCGTCGGTGCATTGCGAGCGCTCGGTCTGGAGGAGAATACGTTGATTGTCTTCCTTAGCGACAATGGTGGGCCGACCCGAGAGCTGACCTCCAGTAATCTGCCTTTGCGCGGGGGTAAAGGCCAGTATTATGAGGGTGGTATTCGTGTGCCATTTATCATGCAGTGGAAGAGGGAGTTGCCGGCAGGCCAGACCTTTACGGAGCCAGTGATTGCCCTGGATCTACTGCCGACCTTTCTCGGAGCGGCCAGAGGAAGGGTAGGGGATGACACCGACGGCGTAAACTTATTGCCTTATTTGAAGGGAATAAAGCAAGGCGCTCCCCATGAAACGCTCTATTGGTCCTATCGGGGCAAGATGGCCCTGCGGCAAGGTAATCTCAAATTGGTCCAGGATCGGCCGGATCAACCGATGGAGCTATACGATCTCCGCACCGATATCGGCGAATCTAAAAATCTGGCCACGAAAAATCCTATTGCCTTCGAGGCCTTGCGTAAGAAGTGGATGGCTTGGAAGCAAACCATGCCGTGACCAGTGGAGTTCGATGGAGAAAGAGCAGGAAGATGTGAAACTCCACCAGCCTGGACTTTCAAATCACTGGGGATGATCGAGCTTCACCGCAAAGGACGCTACGGGTTTTGATTCACCGCAAAGGACGCTACGGGTTTTGATTCACCGCAAAGGACGCAAAGGTTTTCGCAAAGGACGCTAAGGGTTTCGATTCACCGCAAAGGACGCAATGGTTTTCGCGAAGGACGCAGCCGCAATTTTATTGACGCATTGCCATTGAAATTGAAATCGGTGGCAAAACACGTTGTGACTTACGAAAATCCTTGCATCACTTTAGGTGGGACTAGCTTCACCGCAAAGGACGCAAAGGTTTTCGCAAAGGACGCTAAGGGTTTCGATTCACCGCAAAGGACGCAATGGTTTTCGCGAAGGACGCAGCCGCAATTTTATTGACGCATTGCCATTGAAATTGCTCAAGGCCTCGGCACAATACCGGTACGCTCCGCCCAGACCTGCCACATATCAGCCATTTGCCGCACCAACGCGGGGTTGTCCGTAGCTAGATCGTTCATCTCGGTACGGTCCAACGCCATGTCAAACAGCTCCCAATGTTGGTGCTCCAATCGATCAATTTTATCCCAGATAAAGGAATGCCTTTTGGAGGCCTTGGAAATCAACTTCCATTTGCCCATGCGGACGGCGCGATTGCCTTCGTGCTCCCAGTAGATGGCCTCCCGCTCGATAGCGCCATCGTCAAATAGCGGGACCAGGCTGATGCCTTCTAAGGGTTTGATCGGCTGGTTTCTATATTGGTCAGGATAAGTAGCGCCGGCGACATCCACGCAAGTGGCCATGATATCGATGAGGTGCGAGGGCTCATGCACAAAGCGACCGGCACGGGGTATGCCATCCGGCCAGTGGACGACCAACGGTGTGGAGATGCCCCCTTCGTGGACCCAATGCTTGTACTCTCGAAATGGCGTATTGCTGGCATTGGCCCAGTTGAGACCGTAAGCGGTGTAGCCGTCAGGAGGTCCCGGCCAACCTTCTCGCATTACCTTGACGGGTTTGCCGTCTCGCGTGACCTTGGGCACCATGAGCGTTTGGATTTCTCCGGGCTGCATGGGCACCATTTCCTCCTCCGGGACCTGGTTGACCCAGCGCAATTCTTCGGCGCAGGCACCATTGTCCTGCAGGAAGAAGATAAGGGTATTGTCCAATTCTCCCGCTGCTTCCAGGGTCGCGACCACCCGGCCAATGCCTTGGTCCATCAGATCGACCATGGCCGCATAGACCTCCATGTTGGCCAACTCCCAGGCACGATCCCTGACATCGTCACTCCATGGTTCGACAAAAGAATCCCTGGGGGTCATCTGCCATTTCTCATCAATCAGGCCCATGTCGATCATGCGGGCGTAACGGCTTTGGCGCAGCGCATCCCAACCCGCATCGTATCTCCCCTTGTACTTGACCACGGCATCAGCGGGCGCGTGCATGGGCCAGTGGGCAGCCGTGTAGGAGAGGTATAAGAAGAAGGGCCGCTCGTCCGTGTGGGTCTGGATGCATTCGACAGCGTAGTTGGTAAAGTCGGTAGTGCAATAAAATCCCTCTCTTGGAGCCACGTACGCATTGTCGAGAGTCAACGACCTTGGATCATATAAGCTGCCTGCCCCGGATATCATGCCGAAAAACTTATCGAAGCCACGCTGTCTAGGCCAGTTCTTCTTGTCCGGATCGTCGATGACGTACGGAGTGACATGCCACTTGCCTGACATATAGGTGGCATAACCGTTGCTTTTCAGCACCTCCGCGATGGTGAGCACATCATCTCGCAGATCGCCTCGGAATGCTGGGGTCCCTCGGTCATTAACCATATGCCCCACGCCCGCCTGCTGCGGATACACCCCGGTGAGGAGCGAGGCCCGTGTGGGACAACATCTGGCGGTATTGTAAAACTGGGTAAAACGCAAGCCTCCTGCTGCCAGCCGGTCCAGATGGGGCGTTTCTATTTCGCCGCCATAGCAGCCGATGTCCGAATACCCCATATCGTCACCCATGATCAAAATGATGTTGGGCGGACCGGTTGCCTGCTGGCTTTCTGACGACTGGCAACTGGAGTAAAAGGCAAAAATTAGGGGAAGGAGGGTAAATCTCAATATTTGCATGGGCAGTGCGATCGGAAAGTGATGAATAAAAGCGCTAACTCCAACAAGGAGAAGATAGGTATTTAGCCGTGAATATGGATGCCGTCAGGCCGGGCATAGCCGACCATGAAGTAGGGGAGCTAATGCGTGCTGATGTGCGCCACTGAGAAGCTTTTCACCGTTTGCAGCACTTGGCCTGCCCGGTCATGTGCCACCACTTCAATCTCGAAATCCGTAAGATCATCGGACGTCATAAATTCGAATTCGTACCGGCCAGAGTCATCGGGTCTGGCATGAGGCTCCCAGAAGAGTAGCGTCGATACCGCCGGCAGGTCGGGCTGATAATCGGGAAGGATGGGATAGGTGATGGGCGGCTGCAATCCCTGCAGAACGATACTAGGCTGCGCCAAATCTTCAGGTAGGGTAAAGGATTTGTCTTTCATGTCGATGACCACCATTCCTCCACGGCCGATGGCACCAAAGTGTCGGACTACTTTTTCCAAGTCCGAATAGATGCGCACCTGCAGGACGTCCTCCAGCGGAATCTGCGCTACATAATCAGCATCCCTTGTCAACTGATTGTTCACTAGAAAGGTGGTGGGTTGTTTATAAAAGACATTTCGACTGTCTTGTCGAAACAACATCTTTGCCTCAAATTTTCTGCCCTTCGCGCGTCTAAATTTGAGCGGTGCCAGGATCTCCTTATAAAGCGTAAATAGTGTGCCCTCCAGGCGGAAGTCCGTTACATCCGTCACGTGATCCGCCAATAAGGTGGGCTCTTCGTCAGTCATGCGCTGAGGTGCCGGAGTCAACTCCTGCTGACCTGACAACTGGTAGATGAGGTTGCGTTGTTGCCAAAGGCGAGCCTGCGCCCTGATTTGATCGGTTACGACCAGCGGATGGACGGTCGTCGCTCTGGCAGGGATGGAGGCTGGCTGTATGGCAATCGCGCTGGATACGAAATCCATAAACTGGAACGTCTGTCTGCCCTCAAAGGGGGGCAGGGTCATATCAAAGGTGCCATCGGTCGCAACACTCACCCCCTTAAAGGCTAATCGATCGGCCTGCACCGCATAAATCAGTGGGCTCCAGATCGCCTGTTCTTGCAAATATGTCCTTTTGGCAGAGAATGGAATACTGTTCAGCAGGTCCTGAGGCAGATGGGGGCGTGGATGTGTGTGAAGTGTCGGAGCTCCCTGATAGAATCGGCGATCACGCACGGCAATGGACAACTGATAGACATCTGCACCATCCGCCTGGATACGACAGCTAAGTCGTTGCCGGGTCCTAGGGCGTTCGGGGGAGAGATTAATCAGGAGCTGCCCTGGTAGACTTTGAGGCTCATCGATGGGGTCGACTTGGGAGGAGGAGACCGCAGGCAGGTCACTGGCATTGTAGATAGATATGGGAATTCTAGCGATCTCCACTCGCCCGGACTCAGACGCGGAAAATAGATCTAGGGCCAGGACATGCACACTTGAGGCTTGATCGAAAGGAATGCGAAAATACCCACGGGCGTTTCCTTCGACCAGCATGACATGGTGATGACGCACGGTGTGCTCCTCTAGGAGCAAGGCGGTGGACAGTACCGGGGTGGAGTCCTTCGCGATCCCATCGATGCGAACGGTATAGAACAACCATTCGCCCGCGAAGTAGTGGGGCTTGTCCAGGTGAACAGATACCTGCTGGCCGGTGGCCGTGAGGCAGTAGAGCAAGACGCAAAAGGCTCCCAAGGTCAGCCGAGGCAGAATTTTTCTATTCATTTGTGTACAGTTTCATTTGGGCCAGTAGTGGGGTCTTTGATCCGTACTGCCGGGTACTCTGCGGCAGTCTCGGCAGTAGCCAGGGTCATAGATGATCTCGCAACTGGTGCGAGGCCGACCTACTTCGGAAGGGTCGACATAGATGCGGAGGGTATCAATAGCAGTTCCGTAAAAATACCCTAATACGGTTTTGTCAGCATCTTGCACATGCCTAAGATTACCAGCAACCTGTCCGACCGGCGTGTCAAAAATACCAGCAGTTCTTGATGAATTGGCCTTGATTTGACTCCAGTAACGAGCTGCATCCCGCGAGAGCGTTTTTTGCAAGACATTGTACACGTACCCTCTGGAAAATTTAGCATTAACCGGGACTTCATCGATCAGCAGCCCCGCGACGACATCCCCTTTCAGATCAGTAGCATCTATTAGGCTGATGCTGTTGTCGTCTCGAATATCATTAAGAAAGCATTGCCTTCTAGGACCTTGGGGCGTCTTCGGCTCCAGCTCCTCGTAGATGTATACGCCGGATACATCCCACCTAAGTGAAACCGCCTCATTTTGATCATTCTTTATTCTGGCATCAGCTTTTAGGGCTACAAAATTCTTGTCCACTAGTCGGCCGATATCATTGAGCACAGCTCTGGTTTTTAGTTCAGTTTGCAAGTCGGCAGCCCCCGGGTTTTCGAGAATGCGTTGCTCGTCAGACTCGTAGGTATCTGCGCCTATCGTGGCCCGAAGACTGAATTTTGCACTCTCCGGCTCTCCTCCGTACATATCGTGAAATTGTTTGATGTCCATAAATGTTGATACCCCGTTGGTCAGTGAAATCGCCGTTGTACCGTTTAAAAGAATTTTGACTTCCGCATCGGGATATTGTGTTCTTTCTATGCCATCGGTGGGGTACGTACCGCTGACATGAACCAGGAAGTGATATTGATCCCCTCGCTCGACAAAGCCCTCAATGACCAGTCGACCATAGGTGTTGGCGGGAGGATCAACATCCAGGGTGTCCACGCAACTTATACAGCACAGTGCGGAAAGACCTAGTAGCCATCTTGTCATAGCAAAGTCATATTGTCTATAAGGGAGGATAGGTCGCTAAGTACCGTCCAGCAGACCAATGGAATCATCTTTCGTAGCGCCTCCACATCTTCTGTTTTACGCTGGCCAGTAGTGCGGCCGCTTATCTGTGCTGTTGGGAATGTCCAGACAATCGTCACACTCGTCCGTTTCTCCTTCGTCTCGTTCTTCCTCGGTCAGCTGAATGATCTCGCACCTGGTCCTGGGCGAGCCCACCTCATGAGGTTGTACAAGCAGGCGGATGGTGTCTAGCGCAGTACCGTAGAAGTACCCAAGTATCGCCTCATCTGGCCCCTGTACATTGGTGATGTTGCTAGTGGTTTGACCGGCAGGTGTATCAAAGATACTTCCTTCCCTTTCCGTGTTTTTTGCCACCTGCGTCCAGTACTCTGTGGCTTGTGGAGAAAGTGTTTTTTGTAGGACGGTGTAATAATAACCCCGTGAGAATTTTGAATCTACCGGAATCACATCGATGTCCAGCTCGGGTAGGGAGTCCCCAAGAACCTCATGTGCGTTGACGAGATTTATGGCGTGGTCACCGACTCTCTCGTCTTGCAAGTAGCAAACCTTGGAGGGATGCTCCGGATCTTGGCTCTCGGGTTCGGCCCAGATATATTCGCCGGACACCTCCCAGCGCAGGGATACTTTTTCTTCAAATTGGTTGCGCAAAGTTGAAGCCGCCTTGAGAATGACAAAGTCCCTATCCACCAGTTTGCCGTTGTTGTTGAGCACCGTTCTGGCTTGCAGGTGGATACGAAGAGCGCTGGCACCGGGACTTGACCAAATACGCTGATCGGTGGACTCGTACGTTTCCCCGCCGCTGGTCACACGCAGGCGAAATCGAGCGTTTTCTGGTTGGCCACCATACATCTGGTGAAAGCGATCGACCTCGATCAGGGTCGACTGGCCGTTTGTCAATGAGATAGTAGGTGTGCCGTTGAGTAATATGTCGATTTCGGCGCTGAGCGGCTCGGCGAAGGATGGCTTATATGCCGCAAGGGTGTTGCTTACGCTGACCAGGAAATGATAGTAGTCACCCCGCTCAACGAAGCCTTCGACCACGAGTCGGCCATGCAAATCTGTGGAGATCCCGGGATCAAGTGTATCAACACAACTCGTAAACGACAACAGCAATGTACCAACGATCCAGCTCCTCATAGCAACTCAAAATTGAACGTTAGCGAAGGGAAGGCACTGCCCAGCACAGCCAATCGCTTTACTTCCGGCTGTCCAGTGGAGTTCTGGTCGAAGAAGACCGAGAAGGCATTGCGGCGACCATAGACATTGTAGATCGACAACGTCCAACTTGTCTTAAATTTCTTGCTCTTCCGCGGGCCTTGACCCAGTGTGTAGGATATATCAAACCGGTGGTAATCGGGTATCCGCCAGCCGTTGCGCTGTGAGTAGTTTAACGAGGCAAATTTATCCTCCAACACATGCCGGTCGATAGGTACCGTGGCAGGTCTGCCGGAACTAAAATTAAAGTTGACGGCTACCTGGTTTCTCTTGTTCAACTGAATATTGGCTACCAGCGACAGATCGTGGGGCTTGTCAAAACTGGCCGGATAATACGCGCCCTGGTTTATGCCTTCGATTTTTCTCTCTGATCTGGACCAGGTATAATTTAGCCAGCCATTAACTCTGCCCGTTTGCTTCTTGATGGCTAGTTCAAGCCCCATGGCCCTACCTGTCCCCCTTAGTAATTCCGTCTCGATGTGGTCATTCGTGATTAGATCGGCAAAGTCCCGGTAGTCAAAAAGTCTGTCGATGTCTCGATAGAATATTTCCAGGGAAGTAATCCACAAGTTGTCCTCGAAGTTCTGAAAATAGCCGAGCGTGTAATTGTGGGCCAGGTTGGGGGGGACATATTGATGGCTGAGTTGCCATAAATTGGTAGGGGTCGGAGTTTCGTTGTTCGATATCTGGTTGAGATATTGGGTGGTCCTGGCATAGCCCGCCTTGACGGACCTTTGAGCATCAATTCTGTAGCGCGCAGAGATCCGGGGCTCCAAATTATTGGCTGCGTAGATGACGTCATCTTCAAAGAGCGCCTTCTCAATAATACCGCGGGTGGTGGGATGAGCCTCATTGTCGTAGAGATACATTTCCTTGGGGCCCAAGAACCGGTACCAAGAATGCCGCAGTCCGGCATTGAAGGATAATCCGGGTGCTGCATTCCATTCTGCATTGAGGTAGGCCGCCATCTCTACCCCCTCCTCCAGCTCGAGGGCCGAAGGGATCACGGTCGAGAGCGCACCTCGGGGCCTCAACTCCCCGGGATCGATCCGATAATAGATGCCTGAAAATCCCAAATCTACGTCAAAATCAACGGAATGATAGCTCAGGTTTTCCTTGATTTTGTAATATTCGTTGGCGATGGCTAGCGAGGATCCATCGTGACCATCCAGATCCAATTGGGTGCTCTCATACTTGCTCCAGATCCCGCTCAGTGTCGAAAGTAGATGCTCGCCGAATACTCGTCGATAGTGCATCTGGGCCATGCTCGTACTATAGTCAAACCCAAACTGATCGGAATAAATGAATTTGTCCTTGGAGTAGTATCCGGATAGTGAGATGCTGTTGTTATCGTTAAACCGGTGGCTGACCCTTACATTCGCATCCTGAAATACGACGGAGCTTTGGCTGATGTCGGCATTCTTTATGGCCTTCAATACCCAGTCAGAGTAAGTACTTCTCACCGCCAGGAGTGCCGATGTCTTTCCTTTGGCCAATGGCCCTTCCAACACGAAGCGGGTAGAAACCAATCCCAATCCGCCCTTAAGCCGCAATTTCTCAAAATCGCCATTTCGCACCTTCAAGTCCAATACGGAGGAAAGGCGGCCTCCATAATTCGCCGGGATATTTCCTTTGAACAGTAAGGCCTCGCTGACGATATCCGAATGAAAGGCACTGAAGAACCCCAGTGCGTGGCTGGGATTGAATAGAAACCCTTCGTCGATTAAGATGAGATTCTGATCCACGTTTCCCCCTCTTACATTGAAGCCGCCACTGCCCTCACCAATCGAGCTCACGCCGGGCTGAAGCAGCAAACTTTTGATGATGTCCACCTCCCCGAGGAAGCTGGGTAGTTTTTCGATTTCCTTGGTGCTGATGCGTGTGACACCGACCTGAACAGACCGTACGTTTTCATCTTGGGCTTGGGCTTCGACCAACACCTCATCCAGTATCACCGAGGAGGTTTCCAATTTGATTTCCATCGTACCATTGCCCGCCAATTGGATCGGAACTATGCTAGTCTCGTATCCGATGTACTGGACGACCACGGAGTGCCGGCCGGGGGGGAGTATCAGTTCAAATCGGCCCTCGTCATCCGAGTACGTCCCATCGGAGGTGTTGAGGACAGAGACGGTGGCGCCAATGACGGGCTCACCGCCGTCGTGGTCCACGATGGTTCCCTCAATGGTGGCCATGCCAGATGCATCCAGCGTTGATATATTGCCGATGGTTATTACCACACTTTCTTCTGATGCAGGTTCGGATGCCGGCTGCTGTAGTGCCTGATAGAGTTCCGGATCAAACTGCTTGGTCAACACCTGTCTGGGTGCCACGATCACCAAATAATCGCGGTAAGTCATATGTCCTAGATCCGTGGAAGAAAGCAGCCGCCGAAAGACCTCATACAACGGCGTTGATGTAAAATCGACGCTGGGTGCGGGCTGAGAGAGATCGGCCTGCAGGCCGTAGATTTGATAAGGCTGATCCCTTTGCAAGAGATCGAAGGCCTCTTGCAACGACATGTTGGAAAACTTGCCGGTGATAGGCAGAGAATCTAAGCTCGGCTCCTGGCACCAACAGAGGTGCAGGGAGAGCATGACGACAAAGCAGGTGATCGATGGTTTTGTCATGCCAAGGCGCCTCCTGACCTAACATGCCTACCTTGCAGACCCGGAGAATGGTTGGTGTATCTAGTGAACGTCAGCCGAGTCGAAAATGTGTCGCTTTGCAGACAATTAATTTTCGGCCGCTGACGATTAATTGCCTTTTGATAGCGATTCTATGGCGAAACGGTGGCTACGCCTTCGCACTTGGCCCGACCGGTCATGCGCCACTACTTCAATCTCGAAATCAGTAAGGTCATCGGACGTCATAAACGCAAATTCATACCGGCCGGAGTCATCTGGCGTGGCATGGGGCTCCCAGTAGCGGAGGGTCGACAGTGCCGGCACGTCAGGCTCGTCATCGGGGAGGATGGGGTACCGAAAGGAGTGCTGTATCCCTTGCAAGCGTTGAGTGGGCATGGCGACCTCGGGCGGCAGTGAAAATGTCTTGTCTTTCATCTCGATAATGACTATGCCGCCCTTGCCGATGGCTCCAAATTGTCGTTGGACGCGCTGTAGATCCGAGTAGATGGTTACGCGCAGCACGTCCTGCAGAGGAATGTTAGCGATATAGTCACCATCGCGGGTCAGATGATTGTTGACCAGGAAGGTCGTTCTTGAATTGTAGAAGTAGTTGACTTCGTGAAGGCGATACAGCATGCGCGCCCGGTACTTTCCCCCTTTGATTCGACGAAATTTTAGGGGCGCCAGGATTTCTTTAAACAGCGTCAAGAGGGTGCCCTGCAGCGCGAAGTCAGGCACATCCACCACGTGATCAGGAGGGATCTGGATGGTCGGTGTGGGGATCTCCTCTTGCTCCGGATCAAGTTCTACCTGACTGGACAATTGATATATCTTCTTGCGTAGTTCCCATAGCTCCGACTGCTCTCTCACCTGGCGATTGATGATCAAAGGATGTTCCGGGTACGTCCGAGCCTGAGGTGGGGCCATCTCCAACGAAATATGATCGGAAATGAAATCGACAAAATCAATATTCTGTGTGCCGTAAAAATTCGGCAGTTGCATATCAAAAGTGCCGTCGGGATGCACATTTACGGCACTAAACTCCACCGTACTGGGATAAGCGCAGTACAGCAGGGGGCTCCAGATCGCGTTCTCCTCATTGTAGCTGCGTCTGCCTGAGAAGGGGATAGCATCCAGCAGATCATCCAGGATCGGCTGCACCGGTACAGATATTAGTGTGTGACCTGCACCGTACATGGACTGATCACGCACAGCAATGGATAGTCGACCTAGCTTGCCTTGACTACTTTGGATACTGCATCGTACTCGTTGGCGGGTGGAGGAGGGTGTGGGTTCGAGGGAGACGCGAATACTTTCATCCACGGAGTTGGCTGGGGAGGGAGGGGCTCCCCGATCTGGCATATGGGCCAGGTCAGCCGCATTGTATATGGACACCGGTATCTTGGCCACCTCGATCCGACGGTTTGACGGAGCGGCAAAGAGGTCCAGCACCAGGTAGTACACACCCGACGGCAGATCATAGGGTACTCGCACATGACCATGCCCTCGACCATAGCGCATCGGCATATAGTGGTGCGTGACAACTGTTTGTGCATTGCTCAGCTCGACTCGCCCCATCACCAGAGAGTCGGCCAGGGTGGGCTCTAGTGTCATCGAATAAAAGAGCAGTTCACCGGCAAAATAATGGGGCTTGTCCAAGTGGGTATGGAGCTGCTGACCGGGCAGCGGCAAGCTGCCATGGACCAATAGGGCAATATATATCAGGCTACGGTATCTCATCCTGGCCAGTAGGGTGGTTTGGTGGCGGAGGCATTGGGTATCAAGAGGCAGTCGCAACACGCGGGGTTGGCCGGATCGATCGCGCAGGCGCTCCGAGGAAAGCCCACATCGCCCGGACTTGCGAGCATTCGTACAGTATCGATGGCCGTGCCGTAAAAAAAGCCAAGTACGGCCTCCTCCGGATCATCGATGTTGGTGATGTTGCTTGCGGCACGTCCGGCGGGAACATCGAAAATGCTCCCTTCCCGCTGGACACCGGAGCTGATCTGCGTCCAATAGGAGGTAGCTTCCGGAGTCAACGTTTTCTGTAGTACCGTGTAGACATATGCCCGTGCAAATCGGAGGTCGACCTCCAGATCGTCGAGGACGAATCCTCGAATTTCGTTGCCCGACACCTCCGTCGCATTGATCAGATGGACCTGGCTATCCGCTCGACGGTGTTCCAGGTAGCAAATCTTGGGATTGAAGAAAGGGTTGTCGGTCCAGGCCACTTCCGGCCAAATGTAGACCCCGGATACTTCCCACCTTAGGGAGACCTTCTCATTGCGGGCATTGTCAAGCTTAGCATCGATGGTAAGCATCGCAAAATCCTTTTCCACAATATTATCGGCATCGTTGATGATGCTCCTAGTTTCGACTGTCACGCCCAGCTGAGAGGATGAAGGATTATCTAAAATCCGTTGATCACTAGACTCGTAAGTTGCGGAGCCGGTTTGGACCCGTACGCGGAACTGGGCCGTCTCGGGTGCACCTCCAAACATTTCGTGAAACTGATGTATCGGAACCATGGTCGATTCACCATTGCTCAACGAAAAGGTTGGATCGCCATCCATCCATATCTCGATATTAGCACTGCGGAGCTCTAGAATCGCGGATTCGTCGGTAGGCTGTGAGCTACTTACCGTCACCAGAAAGTGGTAGTTGTTCTGCCCTCGTTCGACGAAGCCATCGATGACCAAGCGCCCAGCGATGGAAGGTACCTCGAGATCGAGGGTATCAATGCAGCCCCAGCAGGACAGTAAGATTATTGCGAGCGACCACCTGGTCATAGTAATTCGAAATTGAAGGTGAGGGAAGGAAACGCACTGCCGAGGACGGACAAGCGGCGGATCTTCGGCAGCCCCAAGGACTCCTGTTCGAGAAAGACGGAGAAGGCATTGCGACGGCCGTAAAGATTATAAATGGAGAATGTCCAGCTTGTTTTAAATTTTTTGCTCTTTCTAAATCCCTGGCCCAGCGTGTAGGACACGTCTAGGCGGTGATAATCCGGAATGCGAAAGGCATTTCGATCCGAATAATTTAGCGCCACAATTTTCTGCTCCAGAAAATGTCGGTCTAGGGGGATGGTGATCGGGCGCCCCGAGCTATAATTAAAATTGACAGAAATTTGGCTTCGTTTGTTGATGTGGATATTGGTGACCAGCGATAAGTCGTGCGGCTTATCAAAACTGGCGGGATAATATTGGCCCTGATTTATGCCTTCGATTTTTCGCTCGGTGCGAGCGTACGTATAGTTGAGCCAGCCGCTGACATTGCCCACCTGTCGCTTGATGGCGAGCTCGATCCCCATAGCCCGTCCCGTGCCCTGTAGCAGTTCTGTCTCAAGATGATCGTTGGCGATCAGATCCGCAAAATCCCGATAATCAAAAAGTCGATCAATATGACGGTAAAATACCTCTAGGGAGGTAATCCAAATATTCTCGTCAAAATTTTGAAAATAGCCCAGCGTGAAATTGTGAGACAGGTTTGGAGGAATGTATTGGTTGCTCAACTGCCAGAGATTCGTGGGCGTTGGGGTCTCGTTGTTGGAGATTTGATTTAAATATTGCGAAGTGCGTGAATATCCTGCCTTGGCCGACCGCTCTTCGTCAAATCGATATCTGGCCGATATGCGGGGCTCTAGGTTTTGCGTGGAGAAAATTACATCCTTGTCGATCGTCACTCGCTCCAGAATTCCATTGACGGTCGGGTTTTCTTCGTCTGTATAAAGGTACATGTCGCGGGGTCCAAAGTACCGATACATGGAGTAGCGCAGGCCGGCGTTGATCGACAATGCGGGTAATAGGGTCCATTCTGCGTCGGCGTAGATGGCAGACTCTAGTGCGTCCTCGGGTTCTATGACGACGGGTATCACTGTAGACAGTGGCCCGCGAGGCGAGAGCCGGCCGGGGTTTATCCGATAGTAGATGCCCGAGATTCCCACATCGGCATGGAAGTCGAGCGCATTGTAGCTGATATTTTCTTTGATTTTGACATACTCGTTGGAGATGCTGAGGACAGATCCATCGGTGCCCTTCAGATCAAGTTGATCACTTTCGTATCTGCTCCAGATAGCGCTGAGGGTCGACAGCATCTTTTGCCCAAAAACTTTACGATAACCCATTTGAGCCATCGCCGTGTTGTAATCGAAACCAAATTCGTTTGCGTAGGTAAATTTATCTTTGGAGTAGTACGCTGACAGAGAGAGGTTGTTGTTGTCGTTAAAGCGGTGACTGAGTCGGAGGTTGGCATCATAAAAGAGGACAGAGCTCTCTCGAATCTCCGGATTTTTTATTTGACCAAGAATCCAGTCCGAATAGGTGCTGCGGAGAGCAAATAGCGCAGACGTTTTTTCCTTGGCGATAGGGCCTTCCACAACCAGCCGAGATGATACCGGTCCGAGGCCGCCCTTCAGCCGCAGTTTTTCAAAGTTGCCATTGCGCACGTTGAGATCGAGCACGGATGCTACTCTGCCCCCGTACTTGGCGGGCACATTTCCCTTGAACAACAGGGCATCACTCAAGATGTCTGAATTGAAAGCACTGAAGAAACCAAGGGCGTGACTGGGATTAAACAGGATGCCTTCATCGATCATGATCAGGTTCTGATCTACATTGCCGCCTCGCACGTTAAACCCGCCGCTGCCCTCACCGATGGAGCTGACACCAGGCTGTAGCAACAGGCTCTTTATAATATCCACCTCGCCCAAAAAACTGGGCAATTTTTCAATTTCCTTGGTACTGACACGAGTGACGCCCACCTGCACCGACCGGATATTTTCGTCCCTTGTTTTTGCTTCGACTACCACCTCATCCAGTAGGACGGTAGAGGTCTCCATCGATATCTCTATGCTACCGCTGCTGATCACCTTGATGGGCAGCTCACGGTTTTGGTAGCCGATATACTGCACGGCCAGTGTATAGGATCCGGGGGCTAGGCCCAGGCGAAAATGGCCCTGATCATCCGAGGCCGTACCATCTTGCGTCTCCAAAATCAGGATGGTAGCACCAATGATCGGCTCCTCTTTTTCTAGATCCATGACCGTCCCATCAATCACGGTCTCGCCGGTACGCTGCACATCATCTACGCTGCCGATGGTTACGACGCCTGAATCTTCTTCGTCTGATACATCGAGGCTTTCCTGGAGGGCCTGATAGTATGCCGCACTGAGTTGTTCGCCCAGTGCCTCGCGAGGAGCGACGACCACAAGATGGTCTCGATAATAGAGGTGCCCCAGCGGGGTGCTACCCAACACCTGATCCAATACCTCATCAAGCGCAGTCTCAGAAAACTGCAGATCTGGCAGGATCAGCGTAAGGTCCGCGTCAAAGGCATAAATCTGAAATGGACCTTGATCCTCGAGGGTAGCTAGCACCTGGCCCAACGATTGGCCGGAAAATGCCGCCGTGATGGGGGTGGCAGGCAGTCCAGATGGCTGCGCCCAGACAAAATGGGATAGGAAGGTCAGAAGTAGGGGTAGTAGGACTGCTCTGTTCATGCTGCTATACTCAAACGTTGGCCTGGTCATCGACCTGGGGCAAGTGGAAGCAGAAGCCGATGGTGTCACTATAACGTTTGGGCTAGGCAAAATGTCGAGCTATGCAGTGTTTTCATAGTTACAGGGTGATCCTTCTTTTGTCCCTAGACCAGGCCGGGACGTCATGTACCTCTTTGCTGCTCTACAGGAGCGTATAGTAAAAGTGCTCTCTCAATAGCTCCAGGCTCTTGGGCACCGCCGTGAGCGGATCCTCCTTACCCTCAAACTCTAGCGAAATAAAGCCCTTGTATCCCACTTGGCGCATGATCGATCCGATTCTGGCATAGTCGATGTCCAGGGTATACCACTTGCCTCCTCCAAAATAAGTCTTGGCCTGGACGAGCACGGTGTCGGGTGCCATGTCCTCAAACTGAGTGTATTGATCTTCCAGGAAATTGCCGGTGTCTGCCGTCATCTTGAGCCAAGGGGAGTCAATGGCCTCCACGATACGTCGGACGCCGGCAGCTGTCCTTCCTAACCCCCAGTGATTTTCCAGTCCCATCACCACACCGCACTTCTCCGCGGTGGGGAGACAGGCAGTGATGGCGTCGATCACCCATTTAAAGCCATCGTCATCGGTGTAGCCGGGCAGCGTGGGTTCGATGCCTTTGTTTGCCATCAGCGTGTCAAAGTTTTTGGACGTACCCCAGCGGCCGGTATTAAGGCGCATGGTGGGGATGCCGAGGGCATAGGCCAGCTCGAGTTGATGAATGGTCTTGTCGATATTTTCCTGTCTTTTGGTCGGCTCCGGGCTGACGTACCCCTGGTGGGTGGAAAAGCCATAGATGTCCAATCCGGCGTGCAGCGCCTGGCGCTTCAGGTTCTGCAGATGCGCGTGCTCCTCGGACACCATCTGGACCAGCAGAAACTCAATGCCGTCGAAACCCATACGGGCCGCTTGATCTATGCAGTAGGACATGCTGTAGTCCTCCTTGGGGCCATTAAATTGCCAAAAGGAGTAGCTGGAGACGCCGATGGGATTGCGGCGCACGTTTTCTGCCAAGGGTGCGTCCACGACTGCTGGAACCGCCCCGCTGCCTAAGGCCGCGGCGGCGGGCACCCAACCACCCATTTTTACGAAGGATCTTCTGTGCATAATTTTCTCTTAAGTCTGTTTTGGTCTGAATTGTAGTCATTCGCGGAGCAGCCTTCCCAAATCGCGCCAGGTGACCAGCTGAATATTCTCCTCCCGGATGATCTCGCGGCAGGTTTCGCTGGCAAAAAAATCGTAGTCGGCCTGCCGCCAGGCGGCACCCCAGTCGGGATGGTCGACCGTGATTGCTTGCATCTCTTCGTTGTCGTAGGCCGCATGAATGATGATGATGTTTAGGCCGGCTTCCAGGGACCTCAACGACCGCTCATAGAATTGATCCATGCCTGCTGCGTAGTCATCCGGTCCCGGAGAGAAAGTGGCATCCACGCGGATATCGCGCTCGGTCATCATGGGCTCTAATCGATCCGGATCCAGTGCCAGAATTCCCTTATCCACATAGGTGGGCAAACCAAATTCTCGGCCCAACTTCAGGTAGATCTCAAAGATGTCCGGATTTGTAAAAAACAAGCAACCCATGTGACTGTCCAGATGCGTGGGCGCTAGACCTAAGGCGATTGCTTTGGTGATCTGAGCACGTAGCTCGGTTTCGACCTCCTTCAAGTTGGCCTGCTCGGCAAATTGGGCGCAGTCGGCATGAAAATAGCCATAGTCGTCCACGAGCGAGGACACCTGATTGTAGGGTGCCGCAGGCCCCCATTTGTAGTTCTTCCATTCGCAAGTGACCGTGAGGTGCAGACCTAGATCGTGTTGACCGGCATTTCTCTTGGCGTAGTCCACGACCTCCATCAGCCAAGGGCAGGGCACCATCACGCTGGCGGAGTTGACGCATCCATGGTCCATCGCATCAAAGGAGGCCATATTCTCCGCATGCGCGCTGGCCAAATCGTCTGCATGAATGATAAGCAGCTTCGTGTCCCTGTCGTAGCCTAGGCGCTCGGCGATGGTCAGCTTGTTTTGCGCTTGTGTAGAGAGCGAGGGTGCGAACAAAAAGAAGAGCCCGCTCAGGAAGACCCGTAGTGGCATCGTAGATTGAATTTGGGTTAAGTTACGGAGTTCGAACGATATTTATCGCAGGCCGCCGTGCCGGCTCCTGACCAGCGGATGACCTCCGACCGCGCGATGGCTCGGTATGGGAAAGCACAGTTGAGCCAATCCACGTCGCTGAAATAAAAACTTCCACGAGACATTTTTGAATCCGTCCTGCGCATGCATCATGGATTACTTCGCTGCACTTCCGGCCAGGTACTTTGATGGCTTAGACTGCAGCTATTCAGTGCACCAAGTCAGGCAGCGTCGACTATTGATCAGAGCGAAGATTCTCCCCTTCCGGGGACCCCAGTGCAATCCGAAGCACAAAGATGGTCAAGACCAGCGATAGCAGGGCCAGAAACCAGTGCCCCTGACCGGAACGAACGGCGGTCAGCACCGTGATGACTGAGTAGGATCCAAAGATTAACCATACCAGTCGATCCACCATGCGACGGTCCTCCCTACTGTACAAATACTCCGTCTTGAGCGCCAGCACCGGAGCGGACAACAAGAGGATAGCCAGAATGACGGATTCCATTTCGATGCCAGGCGATCGCGCCAAGTAGGGGAGCAGTGATCCCTCGGGTGAGCTCGCATTCATGAGTATCAATAGCTCCAATACAAACAGCAAGGGCAACAGAAACAGCATGAGGATGGCGGCCCACTCCAGATCAATTCGGTAGACAAAACTTCGCATCGGAGGAGGTCAATTAAAAATCGCATTAAGAACACCCGCCGCTCGTACTCCGCCAGCCAATAGCCGCTCTCGTATCACCGGGATAAAGTCATGTTGATATTGATAGGAAAACGAAGGCAGGCCGGTGTCTCTGTCTGTCGTGTCATACAGCGTGTTGTAGATATCCTCACGGGCCAGGACGGACTCCTCGGCCCACGCCGCGATTGGGTCCGCCTGCAAAGTGGCCATTTCTTCGTCCGACAGTTTATTAATGAATTTGGCAAATTCGGTGAAACTCAATTTTTCCTGATCGATCATTCCAGAATCCCAAACGGAGTGCAGATTGGTCTGGTCCTCAAAGAAGAGCACCGAGATCTTATTGCCGCCAAAGTCGTTGTTTTTGCCCACATGCATAGGTTGATGCACATCGCCGATGAAGTGAATGAGGAAAGCCAATGCGGTGGCCTGGGTGGAGTTCTTTAGTGGTGTCACCTCATTTTCCTCCATCAAGTCCTCAAACAATTGGGTCGCGATCGGATCACCCTCCAAGATGTCAATCATGAGTTCAATCGCCTCGATCACGTCATCTATTTTGTCATTTTCGGCATTTTCGGCGATCACATCTGCTACCGATGTGCCCGGATCGATGGTCGTGAAATGCCAGTTCTTGGCAAAGTCCCAATCTTTTTCCGAACGGATGAAATCGGGCCAAGTGGCGATTTCAGCCAAGTAATCCTTGCCGAGCAGGTCCTGCACGGCGGCCTTGGCCGCGGGAGTTAGGTTAAGGTCACATACCTGGGCGGTGATCCGATGCCCATTTTGGCCCCAGGCGAAGAGCGCAAGCGAGGCGGCGCTACCTATGAGGGTGAGGAGAGTTCTTTTCATTTGCCATGCATTAAGTGGTGATATATTAAAGTTACCCTATTTATGACTTTCAATCTTCCATTGATGTTAGGACTTGCATATCTACGATGATCGGGGGCGCTGTGTCGTCCGGAGCCCTGCCAGGTGGATCCAGGACTTCGTGCCAAAGCATCTTCGCTAGCCGATCGGACAAACCAAGCGTCCATCTTGAATCGATTGTACTGGGATGTGGTGTGGACTGCGTCTAGCCAGATCTCCTCCGGCGACCGTGATGACCGAATGATCTTGGCATGATCCCCATGGTTAAACTCCGAGTGGAGGTCAAACATGTTTTACCGGTGGTTTTTTGACGTTAAAAAATGTTACTGCGGAGAAGAGTGCTAATAGATGAACAGGTCCGTCCTCGTGAAGGCCCTGTTAGAGCAAAGTACTCATTTGCTATGACAGAATCAAATTTCCTTTCGGTCTGATTTGTCCCTCTGTGTAGACTTTCATGCTGTGCCTGTCTGAGGTAGCATTACTGAGATGAACGGCCGTGGTAGGCGTCGTCAAATGACGGGTCGATCTACGTAAAATGGCTGTCTGCGTCGAAGATGACCCCCTGCCCGGATCCCGTAGACACCGTATAATTAAATCCGGGTTGGATCGAATAGGCACCGTAGTTGCCTTGACGATCAATCGCAATAAATCCTACCTGAAACTTCTGGGCTTTGACAGCATCACGTCGGACAATCCGCTCCACCGCCTTCCGGCATGCCTCGTAGGGGGAGGATCCCGACCGCATAAACTCGACCACCAGCATGGAGCCACTGACCCGTATCACCTCCTCGCCCTGACCGGACGAAGTGGCGGCGCCTACTTCATTGTCGACGAACAGACCGGCACCAATAATGGGCGAGTCGCCCACGCGCCCCCGCATCTTAAACGCCATGCCGCTCGTCGTACACATACCCGATAGGTCATTGTTCTTGTCCAGTGCGATCGTACCCATGGTGTCGTGATTGAAGCTACCATCTTCCAGACGATAGGGAGAAAATGGCCCGTGTCCATCCTTGCGTTTCTGTGTGCGTTCGATGTTGATCACCGGTTCGTACTTGGCCCTGCGGAGCCACTTGCGGTATGCTTTCTTGGCCGTTGGCGACAATTCGGCAGGCTCCAACTCAAATCCTTGCTCGAGGGCAAATTGCTGGGCACCTTTTCCCACAAGAAGCACGTGGGGAGTGTCTTCCATGACTTTTCGGGCTACGGAGATGGGATGCTTGATGCCTTCTAAGAAGGCGACGCCACCACAATTGGATTGCTCGTCCATGATGCATGCGTCCAAGGTGACGAAGCCATCACGGTCCGGGTTGGCACCCAGACCCACACAGCAGACCACTTCATTCTCTATCGCGATACCGGCCTGCTCCACCGCATCGATCGCTTTGCCTCCCCTAACCAATACCGGCCAGGCCGCCCGATTAGCTATCCGACCACTGTCCCAGGTGGAGACGACGATAGGCTTGCTATTCAGCCTGGGCCTCGACCAGCCCAGTGCGGGTAGGGCGATGGCAGAACGACCTAGAAATCGGCGACGCGATAGTTTCGAGACTTTCATTCTATTTCCGTTTATGGTATTTGCACTTACTGCGTCCGCAGCAGCTCTGAAATCAGTCGATGATCGGTGTCAGGACAATGTTCTTATACTGTACTTCACCATGGTCGCCTTGTAGGTAGATCGGGCCGGGCGAGAATTCATCAGCCGTCAGTGCACCTCCGGTAACACCCTTGATGGGTTGATTGTCTATGATCTTGCTACCGTTCAGTTCGACTGTGAGGTGACGGTCACAGAGCACAATATCAAAATGTTGCCATTCGCCGGGTTTCTTCTCTGCACTCACGGCTGGCGTGATGCGGCTGTACAAAGCACCCATGTGATGGCTGTCGCGCTCTTTGCCATAACTGTCATAGACCTGAATTTCATAAATGCCACGAAGGTAGATGCCGCTGTTATTACCTTCCGGTACATTGACATCCAGGCTCAGCTTAAAGTCTTCAAATGTCTGCACTGTGCGCAGGTTGCCATAGTGAATGTGATGACTGGGGTCCCGCTGCTCGGGGTGATTGGATAGGACGCCGTCCTTTACACTCCAACCATTGGCCCGGTCATTGCGTACCAGTGTCCATCCGCTCAGATCGTCTGGGGCTAGCAGGTGGATCGGAGCACCATACGTGATCTCGCTCAGATTGGGGGCATCGGGAAGATCCGGGATGCGATTGCCGTGGAAAAGTGTGGTCTTGGCCCCATGACCATTCCAGTGGGGCTCCACATACTTGCCGATCAGTCGGTCTCCACTGACCTCCGCAATCAGCCAGGTGGTGATCTTATGCTTGCGACCATGCCTTCGCTCATGCTCCCGGCTTGATATACGGCTGACGACCAGTTTGCCACCGTCCACATGGACGTGGCTTACGGGTACCACAGATCCACCTATCCAGAGGATGTCTGCGTCGAGATAGTCATTTTCCCTCCAAACCTCGAGCCAACCGGCGCCACGAGGTAGATCGAGTGCCCAGCGGCCCAAGAAGGGTTCAACCTGATCCTGTGCTTGAGCCAGGTCCATAGGAGAGAAGCTTAGTAGTACGATGATGAGAAGCAGTAGTCTATGCACGAGTCCTATTTTTTTTGGATGAAGGCGACAAGATAAAACATTGTGGCCCGGAGCCCAAAAAAGAAAGGCATGCGTCGGGGCCAAGCTTCCACTGGGAGGTGATGGATGGCGCTTGCAGTACGCTTTTGGGCCAATCCCTTAGAGATCTTCCCGGCGTTCTGTAGAGAATGTGATGGCAGGTTTTGGGGGTGGAATTTGGCAATCAGACCCTATCTAGGAGGCATCGTACCAAAGACGACATCCCACAGCGGAGTGCTGACACCAAATGCCTTGTCCTCATACTTATGATGATGCAGGTGATGGTGCGTCCATAGATACCTAAACCAATTGTTTGGTGGGGTGCGACTATGGATCGTATAGTGGATAAATAGATAAGACGCATAGCCCACCACAAATCCTGGGAAGAAGAATACCGCTAGCGAGCCCATCAGCAGTTTGAACAATAAGAAGAAGATGGTGGCAAGCACGAGCGCAAGGGGAAGGGGCATGGCCAGTCGGTCTTTGTCACGGGGAAAAGCGTGATGCACGCCATGAATCTTATAGGACCAATTGGAGGCATCCTTGTACTCACCAAAGTGATACAAATACCGATGCATAAGGTACTCCAATAGCGTGAATGCCAGATATCCGACTAGAAACAACCCAGCCATACCGTACCAGGGCACAGTCAGGGACACAGCTCCATAGGTCAGTACGGCGGTACCGATAATGATAAAGGCGGTGATCACGACATACGAATTCGTATGGGTAAGCTTTTCCAGGATCGGGTTGTCAAATAACCTTCTCGATTCGTCCTGTGGCACTTTGCTCATAACAACTGGCGGGTAGCGACTGTCTAACAGTGAAGGTACCTCAAAAGTGAGCAAATGGCAAGGGGTGTCACCGGGCTGGAACATTCTTAATGGATGGGTCAAGACCCCTACCTTACACCAGATCTTCTTCGGCAATATCCTCCGTGAGTGCATCGGCCGCCTGGAGCAGAAAGTCGTACTCTGGCATGATATGTTTGGCCGGGATCTTTCGGTCGCGGTAATATAGTAGCAAATAGCGTCCCTCACCCTCACAGCGAATCCGGGTCTTCGTTGAGATCAGATCCATGAATTCTTCGGTCAGCGACTCCCGAATGTCCTCCATATCGTCGCCAAGGATCTCATAGTATGAATGGAATCCAAGTAGCTCGGGATGAGGCGGTTTGCCGGAAGAGAACATTTCCTGGATCCACTTAATCCCTCGCTTGGGCATCACGGCAAAGCGGGGTAGATCCAGACGCGGATGATAGAGCTCCAGCACCGTGCTCTTTCTCTTCCGAGACTCAGCATAGTATACATAGTCATAAATGCGGACCTTGACCGCGATCTCATTGGCCCGTCGAGACAAAACACCTCTGAAACGCTTGGCTTTCTTGCCTCTGAAGAGCCGAAAGTCCTTGATCTCGTATGGCTGATCGGCCATACGCTGCCGCTTTAGAAACTTGAATCCATTTTCAGCAGCCACCTGCTCCAGCTCGTTGATACGGCCGTCGCTCCAGAACTTATCAATCAGGTCGTCGAGTACGAATGGCATAACTATCTGACATCTTTAATGTACGTCTTTTGATATAGAATTTTGAAGGGTGCCCCGCAGTTTTTCTATCAGCGTATCCCCTGGATCGACGACCATGGATGACCTAGTGGACTGTAACCTTGAAAAGGGATGCATGGATCGCTATTATCTCGTGCCAAATCGAAGAGACAGAACCGCACCAGCCAAAGCGACCCGATACCTATCGGGCGCTTTGTGGCGATGCAGCGTTGGTGCGAAAGGAAGGCGATCGGGCGTTGCGCTTATAGTGTTGCAGTCCGCTAGCCCTTGCTCAAGTGAGATTCGAGGCCTAGCGGGGAAAAGCAGGATGGGCCTTAATGGCCGCCATCTGGCCTAAATGACGATCCGTATGAGCAATGCCGGTCAGCACCAACTGGTGGAGATCTCTCACATCACCGGGCCTGACCGCTCCGGTTGGCGCGTCGGTTAGATCTTTGCGAAAGGTGACGTGTTGCCGCAGATCCACCTCCGTCTTTTCAATGAAGTCACGCAACCCCGCCCTTGCACGTTGAAAGGCCTCGATCGCCTCCTGCGGCGAACAGAATCGTCCGATGGGCTCCAGAAACCACTGGGCCTTACCGGGTGGGCCCCGAGTAGCATAAGACGTAAAGTAAGCATCCTGTCCTTGGGCCAGGGCTATGTACTGGGGCAGCCGAGGAGAGTTGGAACCGGCATATAGCTCACGCATATGTAGTTCGTTTTGCACCTCCAGGTGCTCGATAATCTCGACCAGGCACCATCGATCAGCTGTCTCCTTGAAGTACCATTGTTCGTCCGTCAGGTCGTCCACAGCCGCAAGTACCTCCGAGGTTGTTCGGTCCAATTCGGAGAGGAGCCAATTTCGTTCCTCTACCGTCCAGATCGGAGTGGATGGCACCGAGGCCGATGGGCCGCAACCGGTGGCCATCATCGCAACCAGCCCCAAAATCCGGATCTGTCTTTTCATATGATTGGCATGGATAGGAACGGCCTTGCAAACAAGGTGAAACCGGTCCGGTCAGCCGTGTCCGACACTAGTAGAGTTTCGCATTAGATATGTTGAATAATTCTAATAGGATTTTGTTCGCAGACGAGGCATGACCGAACGATCTCGTAGAGTCGAGCATGACAATGCGAGAAGGGAGGGAACCGCGACAGCGGGTGGGTGGCTAGACATAGCCGTAGCTATGGCGAGGCTTTGCAACGAAGTATGCGGACCAAAGACATTAGCATTAGCTACAAGATTTAATGCGAAACTCTACTAGCAAGATACCACATGTTGTCAAGCAAGCACCCCAATTTCTCAATCTTAGAGAAACCCCTTCCAAGGCACTGATCGGTGTCCTCACCGCCGCCATGGGTTCTGATCGTCAGATTTGGTGGATTCTTCGCTAGATCAAATAATTGAAGGGCTAGCAAGACAAGCAATCTGGTTGGATTTAGAGCAATCTGGTATGGGCGTACGACATTTGTCGTAAATAAATTTGACATTACGACAGATGTCGTATATATTTATCGCCGACCGATAGATACCATTGGATGAATGATCTAAAACCGACGGAGGCAGAGTTGGAGATTCTGCAAATATTATACGAACATCAGCCTTGCAGCGTGCGGCACGTCTATGAGTGTCTGGGAGCTCAGCGAGAGGTGGGTTATACGACCATACTTAAGCAAATGCAGCGTATGGTAGATAAGGGATTGGTGCAGCGTACCGGAGAGGGCAAGGCGCATCTGTACTCGCCGGTTCATGATCAGGAGACCATTCAGGCCACCCTCTTGGATCGCATGGTCGACAATGTCTTTGGTGCTTCTGTGAGTAAGCTGGTGATGCATGCCTTAGGCCGGGGCAAAGCGTCGCCCCAAGAGATCGAGGAGGTCCGTCAATTTCTGGGACAAATGGAGCAGGAATGATGACTCTATTATCGCATCTGCCCTTGATGCACCTACTGGATAGCATTGGCTGGACACTCATTCAAAGTCTTTGGCAGGTCAGTGTCATTGCGGTGATCCTGCATCTCCTCTTTTCCGTGATACCTATGCCTGCCAGTGCCAAATTTCGCCTGGCGTTTGCGGCCATGTTGGCCTCTGTCTGCTGGATGGTCTATACCTTCCTATCGATCTATCAGATGGAGACCATCATCTTTTATGGTTCCCGGACGAGCGCCCCTGCCCTCAGTTCTGCAGAGGTGCTGCATCCCACCGTTTGGAACGTTGACTTGTTGCTGACCGCATTGCGGTCGTACGCTCCTTGGATCAGTGCGGCCTGGATCGCCGGGCTCCTGCTGGGCCTGTTAAAATATGGGCTTGCCTTTGCGGGTGTCCGACGTCTCCGCCATCGGAACGTGCATGACGCCCCCGCGCTGTGGCAGAGCAGGTTGGAGGCCCTCCGTGAGCAGTTTGGGATACGTACCCGGGTGCAGTTGAAAGTATCGGCACTGGTACGCAGCCCCGTCACGATCGGTTTTTTCCGTCCGCTGATCCTGGTCCCAGCCAGCTTCTTTCTGCATCTGAGCCCTGAACAAGCTGAAAGCGTACTGCTGCACGAATTGGCCCATGTCAAACGCGCTGACTACCTGCTCAATGTCATTCAACTGGCCTGCCGCCTCTTGCTGTTTTTTCACCCGGGCATGTGGTTCATGCAGCGCTGCCTGGAGATCGAGCGAGAGCATGCCTGTGATGACTTTGCCCTTTTACAAACCGGCAATGTGGCGATCTATATCAAAGCGTTGACCAGCTTACAGTTGCATGTCCACACTAAAAATCAATTAACTATGAATCTGACTAGTCCTAAAAATGATCTGCTCAGCCGAATCAAACGAATGCTGAACAATCATAACCGTACCACCCCGTCTCTTTCTGCGCTCTATCTGCCGGTCCTGATGCTTACCATTGGCCTGCTCCTGTCGGGTTTCATCGTGCTTCAGACCCCGGAGCAGACCTCTGCAGAGGTCGAGGCACTTGTGGTCGATACGGTACCAAGCCGGCAAGAACTGCAGGAGAAGCAAAAGGAAATGGAGGCGCAGTTGCGAGAAAAGGAGCGGCAGCTCCAAGAGCAGGCCATAGAAATGGAACGCATGGCCCGCGATCTGGCGCGCGAGAGCACGGAAAAGCAGCGTGCCTTGGCCCATGAGGAAAAAGAAATGCTGCGGGAGCAATTGCAAAAACTGGAGGAGCTCAGACATAAGGAAGCCGCGCTGTTACGTGAGCAACAGGAGCATGTCTCCCAACAAGTGCACGAGGCGGTCAGAAAGCAAAAAGAACTGATTGCGAAAATGCAGCAGAAGGCGCAGGAGCAAAACCGTACCGACTCAGAGCAACATAAGCGCGAGATGAAGGAGATGGAGGACTCCCTGCGTGAGCTCAAAGAGTCCAGCTACCGGCAGCAGACGGAGCAAGCGATAGAGCTGCGCAAAAGGATGGAGCAAATGCAGGAGAATGAGCGCAGGATGATAGACGAACTGCAGGAGAAGGTGGAGCAGTTGCAGCGCGAGGAGCAACTGCAGAGAGATGAACGGCAAACAAAGCAGCGAGAGCTGCGCGATGAGCAGCGACAACTGCGCAAGAAACTTCGACGGCAAGAGGGTCGCCGAGACCGTGATCGCAATTTGGGATGGCACCAAGGGGATACCCTACCTGACTTCGCAGTATGGGATGCCGATCGGTTTCATGAGTTACTTGCGGAGGATCTGAAGTTGGAGATGGCGACGGAGGGATTCGAAGACTTGCAGAGGCGTCTGGATACGATGCGAAATTTGCATTCTGACTTCATGCCGCCCATTGACCTGGAGCAGGATATCTATGCTCAATTACCCGACCTAAGCCGTGAGTTGGCATTCACCGAGCGATGGAACGACATATCGGTCGATCTGCCCCGTGTTTTTGAGGGGCAGATGGATGGGTGGCAAGACCTATCGGGCTCACTAGAGGACCATGACTTTGAGCTAGGGCTTCGGCCCGAGGCACGGCACCGGATGCAGCAGATGACAAATGAGCTGCTTGACGCCATCCGGGAACAGGGTTTTGATGTCCGAGACAGAGAAGTTCACCTGCATCTGGATCCCAGCGAACTCACCATTGATGGGATTCCTGTCGAGGGTGTGCAAAAAGCAATACTGGAAGAAATCCTTCGTCATCATGGACATGAGCTCCCCACCAAGATGGAGCTATGGCTGGACGAGAGACGGCGCGGCTGGAGAAATGAATAGTAAATAAGGCTGGTATCAGCTCGATGCTAGAAGGTGTGCGAGAGCCCGATGTTGAGTACCTCCTTAAACTGGGTACGAGGTCCTCTGCGCGTCACTTCGCCTTCACCGCCGGGGTCCGTGGTGACAATATCAAATAGGATGTCTTCATCATAGATCAGGTGCGTGAGGAGGTTGACACTAAAGAACTTGTTGACCTTAAAGTTGATCTTATTTTCGATATCGACGTCGAAGATGCCGAACCCCTGCAGATGGTTGGTGAAGAACGTGCCGGTCGAGTGCACAAAAATGTTGTCCATGAGCTTTTTCTTGATCTCCAACCGCAACAGGGACCCAAATTCGTAACGGGCGTGTCCATCTTGACGGTCTTGAGGAAAGTACTGCTCACGTAAGCCATCTTCCGTGACGATGGTAATCTTGCTATTGACCGGCGTGTAGTAGATGCTAAGGCATTTGTCCTTCGTCAGGTAGTCTAGGCCCGAGCCCACATTGATAAAGGCGGGTGCCAGGAAGTTTCCAATCCGCTTGCCGCGTGAGCCGTCCTTGCCTAGCTCATAGGCATCGTGCATGCGGGTTTTTAAGTTAAAGAGGCCGGATATGCGGAGGTGCTTACTGAACTCGTGGCTGTACTTCGAGTCGATCTCCAGGTGATCTTCATTCTTTTGCAGAGCGTGACCGGCCACTTTGATCACCCCGTATCGTACGACCAGCTTGTTCTCCCATGAGGTCTCTTCCTTCTCGTACTTAGCCTCCAAAAGACTGTGATGGCCCACCGCGATGGAGTTGACTCCACCACCTTTGTAGTAGGGACTGAAGCTCTGCTGCGAGAAAAAGAGGCCGGCGGTGGGTGTCACATGCCAGTAGGAGGAGTCTTGCTTTGCAGCGGCGGGTGTGGTACCATGGCTCAGTAGCGTGTGGCATAAGAGCATGAGCACCGTGATGATCTTGAAGGGCCGGAGCGGCGGATTTGGTATCTCGTCCATCGTGCGTGTGTGTTCGTTTGGGATTTCGTACACATAAGTACGTATAAACCCGAATATTATTTTGTCTTGTCCTGATCTTCTGCTAGTTATGGCAAAAAGCTACATATGTTGAGTAAGGGGTGGGAGCCCCATTTTGAGGAATATTTACCAAATCCGCGCCCGAGGTACCGAAGAAGTCGACGGTCTGCACTACTCCTTCAGAAATTATATTTGGAAGGGTTGAAATGACCTTGACCGCCTTTCTGCTCTAGAAAATTGAGGGATTGGTCGATTGCACTGGTGCCACCATACTGCCAAATGCCTATTTTACCGCCGTTGAATCTTGCGCTCCAACATATCGCACCCAGCAGATGTAGCGTCATTTGGTTTTCCTGGATGTTGGTCCTCGTCCCTGTGGGCCTGCGCACCAGGACTGGGCACATATATCATCTGAGCCCGGCCGCTGCCTCGCAGGTGCTGGATCAAGGCATAGCCCAGACTGTACGTGTCACGGTGGGTAGAAAAGGGAGCCCAACCTTGGCAAGGAAGCAGCCCCATTGGCAGCTCCGACAGGACGGCCTTCGGCTTCGTGAAGAGGTCAAGGTCTTGTCTCACAGGTTCCTCCGCTATGCCCACCGGATGCTAACACGTCTGCTATCCGGCCGTCGAGGCCGTATACGACAGTCTGCCGTCTTACCTCTCTTCGTCTAGTCTCTTTTGGCCTTCGCGCCGGATTTCATGCAGAAGTACGATCACCCACCTAAAAACGAGGAGGTATGTTATCTACGATTTCCCGCAAGTGGAAGCGACGTGTGCAACGCACTGTTTACAACAAATTTGAAAAAGAAATCAAGTCCATTCGCCGAAGGGAGCAAACCTTGGCCAAGGCCACTGACAGAGAGCTCCGACGAATGGGCCGAAGCCTGAAAGCCCGGGCTCAGATGGCCCCGGAGCTGGACGATCTGATGGTCGAATCGTACGCCCTGACGAGCGAGATCTGCCACCGACAACTGGGTATGAGACCCTATGATGTCCAGCTGATGTCTGCCATCATTCTACATCAGGGTCACCTGGCTCAGATGTGCACCGGCGAGGGCAAGACCTTGGTAGCGGTTCTTCCCGCCTGCCTCCAGGCCTTGACCGGCAAGGGCGTGCACATTTTGACCTTTAACGATTATCTGGCAGAGCGCGACGCGCACTGGATGGGCCCCGTATATGATTTTCTTGAGCTGTCCGTCGCTTTTGTGTCCGAGCACATGCCATCGCATATCCGTAGAAAGGCCTATCGCTCTGATATCACTTACAACACGATCAAGAATGTGGGATTTGATTACTTGCGAGATCAGGTGGCCTACGAGCAATCGGAGTTTTGTCTGCGCGATTTCCACTATCTCATCATTGACGAGGCGGATGCCCTCTTGATCGATGAAGCTCGTCATCCCTTGGTACTGGCAGGTAATCTCCACCAAGATCGACAGGATGCCATAGAGATCAGCGGATTTGTCCGGTCGCTCGATAGCAGTTGCGATTTTGCCCAGGACGAATTTGGCCGAAACATCTATCTGACAGATACGGGGGTGTCCAAGGCAGAGGCCTATTTTGGCGCTGCCAACTTGCATCACGCGGATCATCTGGACCTATTGACGGGGATCAATCTTGCCCTGCAGGCAGCGCACTTGCTGCAACGCGATGTACAGTATATCGTGCGTCAGGACAAGGTGAAACTGGTGGATGCATGCACTGGTAGGGTCGTGGATGATCGGAGGTGGCAAGACGGTTTGCAGCGCGCCGTGGAGGCCAAGGAGGGCGTACCTCTACAGCATGAGGGACAGGTGCTCTTATCCACGACCATACAGGAGTTGGTGAAGTTGTATCCCAGGGTGGGTGCGATGACAGCGACCGCGATGAGTGCAGCAGACGAGTTTCAGGAGTCGTTTAATCTGACCGTCTTTGACGTCCCTCCGCATCGTGAGATGGTCCGGGTGGATCTACCAGACAAGATATATACAACCAGCGCTGCCAAGTACGAATCGATCATTCGTCGTGTGGAGCTTGCGCATGCGATCGGACGCCCTGTGTTGATCGGCACCTTTAATGTGCGTGAGTCGGAGGAGCTATCCACCAGGTTTCAGGCGGCATCCCTCCCGCATCAGGTCCTTAATGCCAAAAATGACAGGCAGGAGGCGGCAATCGTGGCAGAAGCGGGTAAGCTGGGGCGCATCACCATCTCTACCAATATGGCCGGTCGGGGCACAGACATTAAGCTGGGGGGACGAGATGAGGTAGAAGCTGCCCAGGTAAGGGCCCTTGGCGGTCTCTTGGTGGTTGGTACTACTCGGCATGAGAGCGTCCGGATCGACCGGCAGCTGCGCGGTCGTGCGGGGCGGCAAGGTGACCCGGGAGAAAGCCAATTTTATGTGTCTCTGGAGGACGAGCTTATGGTACAGTATCATATCGGCGATTTGCTTCCCCCTGACCACAAACGCTTGGACGACGGGCAGCCCATCCACAGCTCCGCGGTACGTAAATCGGTCGATCTACTCCAGCGGGTGGTTGAAGGTCAAATGTTTGAGGTCCGAAAAACACTGCAGCAGTACGCCGTCTTCTTGGAGGAGCAGCGAAAGTGGTTTCATCAGCGTCGACTGGCTTTGCTGCATGCGGCGGAGGGAGATCACCCAGATAAACTACGACATGCCTGCTTGTCGCTTTACGACTTGGCTTGGAGTGAACATCTAGCGGCATTGAGTGCGCTGCGAGAGGGGATTGGCTTCGTGCGATTGGCGGGCAAGAATCCGCTGCGAGAGTACTACTCCGCGGCCGATGACATATTGGCGAAGATCGATGCAAATCTGTCCGAGCGACTGTCTCAACTCTTGGACAGCGCAGAGGGACCTCAGCCTAAGGCCACACCGAAAAGGCCTTCGGCCACCTGGACCTACGTGATCGACGACAAGCCATTTGGTGACAGCCTCGGATCCTTTCTGATGTCCAATGAAAACATCGGTTTTCAGGTGGACTTCATCTCAGCTCCCCTGCTTTTTCTAGCCAGCAAGTGGGAACAGCGGAAGCGCCGGAGGCGACAGAAGCGTGCCCAGGTCTCGGGCTACTAAGGGCTGACACGTGAGATTTGGCTGCAAGTGTACGAACAACGGCAATGGGCTGTGGTGGTGCTCGTACCCGGCAGTTTCGACGGGCGAATCTTAGGCAAATCCCTGGGCAATGGCATATCAAGGCTCCAGGGTGACGGCGAGCTAGCAAAGCGTCTGGCGGGGCCGCCAAACGCGGCCTGATCTGGGCTGCCTGCCCTTTGAGCTAGTAGAGTTTCGCATTAAATTATCACCCAAGGTTATCTGGCCGCCTCCGGCGTCCTCGCCGGATACATACTAGCAAGGTTATTCAGCGGCGGGGTGGTCGAAAGACGGTACTCCTAATAGCAAAGGTCATCTTGCCGGGAATGCTTTGGCGTTGCTGGATAAAAATGCAGAATCCCACGGATCAAACCCATATGCGTAAATTCATCTGATGATGCGCATCGCTATACTCTGCCAGGCGGGGCCGCCACCCATCGTGGATGGCATACGAAAACCGATGAAGCCGGGAGGATACGCGGACAGCGGCGCCGACATTGCCTGTGCCTTGCTGCACAAGGCTCAGCTGGTGGTGACGCCACATCAGGATCCTGACCCCTCCGCGGACGAGCAGTGGGTGTTTCCGGATACGCAGGCAGGCATTGCCCAAGCGCTGGACATGGGTGCTGAGATCCTGTGGCTAAATACCATCCTGTTTGCCGGCCACCCGGTCGAGTCTCTGCAGGGACAGCGCGTCATCGGCCAGTCGGTGCAGGCAACCTTTAGACACGATGACAAATGGCTGACCAATCAAATGCTACGTGAAGCCGGACTGCCCGTGGCTAAGTCTATGCTGGTCGCTCAGGGCGAGCAGATACGACCGGTATTGATCGAGGAGGGGCATGTCGTACTCAAGCCCATTCGGGGAAGGGGGAGCCAAGGGGTAGTGGTCTGTGAAAGGGAGCACTGGCGGGGGCACCTCGACGCGTTGGTCCGGTCCGATCTGTACGGGAGTCGATTTATTGCCGAGCAATATCTACCTGGACATGAAATCACCATCACCGTCATGCCCCCAGGTCGATTTCGCGTCGGTGGTGAGGAGGTGGAGAAGCAAATGCCCTGGGCCCTGCCCCCGGTAGAGAGGTTTGACCACCGGGACGGCGTCTTGCCGTACAACGGGCTCGTCCCAGTGTCCCGCAATAGCCGTGTGCTTGACCGGCATGTGCAGGCGTCAGAAGCCCTTCGTCAGATCATACAGGCGTGTGAGCAAGCGGCGTACCTGGTAGAGGCAAAGGCACCCATCCGTGTGGACTGTCGGGCGGACCGGGACGGTGCATACTTCATCTTTGATCTGAATATGAAACCCAATATGACCGGGCGAGGCAGACCGGGCAGGGACGATCAGAACAACCTTGCTGCGATCGCGGCCGAGGCCATCGGCTGGGACTATCCGGAGCTCATCGGACAGATCGCCCGACAATCGTGGATTATCGGTCTGCAGGAACACGCGGATAAATAGTTGCGGCAGCACCTGGCTCTTTGCCGGCAGCAGCCTATATTTAGCGGCATGGAAGAGGCGTACTTCATTGACATCGTGAGTGATGCCTGGCAGGCGTATGACAGTAGTCGGCCCATACGCAAGATTGAGGACATCAGTGCTCAGGTTTCTACCAATCACGTGTACAAAGTGTCGTTGCCCGACCGGGAGTTTGTCATTGCCAAGCTCTCGTATTATGGCAAGTACGAGCATTTTCGTGAGGATCATCTCATCATCAACTCACTATCCAATAATCTTCCGTATCCCTATGAAAATATGCTGTCGCGCGCCTTCATGAAAGGTAGCGATATCTTCATACATCACCATCTGGGGCGCGAACTAAATGCCTGGGTGATCTTTTATCGACCGGTCAAAGTACGTGGCAGACTGCCGCGTCGTCTGGACGAGTATCAGATCAGGGAGCTGGGCAAAGCCTTTGCCAAATTTCATCTCGCTTGCCACAAGATTCGCCACACGTTGCCTCGTTCAAGCAAGACGATACGCAAAGACCTGCTACATCTGCGCAATCATATAGATGGGTCGGACGAGGTCATGTATGCAGCGCGGGATTTTATCCGCGAGCAGGTGGACCACTGTCTCGCTTTTTTGGACCAGCCAGCCCTGAATGTATTGGAGCGAATTCCCGTTTTCGTCGATTGGAACATCGGTAATTTTTCGACCACCCCTAGTCTTCGACTTTATACGCGGTGGGACTACGATTGGTTTCGGATGAGTACGCGGATGCTAGATTTTTATTTTTTCAGTCGCATTGTCTCAGACGTGGGGGACCGCACGTATTTTCACTATGTGATTGACCCGTTGATGGAGGATCGATTCATTCTATTTCTCCAATCATACCATGAGGTATTTCCCTTGGAGCGGATTGAGATTTTATTTCTGAAAGAAGTCTACCGATTTTTTATTCTTAATTACGTGGTCAAGGACGGCAATTATTTTTTCAAGGAAACTTACGCGAGGCGATTGAGAAAGGAGGCGATTGATGAATATTTGCCGTCGATCATAAAATTTGATCCAACCAAGCATTTAGACGCCCTAAATCTTTGATGACTTATGATTCGATTTTCTGATGTAGTAAATAATTATAAGGCGGTCTTCCTGGATTCGTACGGCGTCCTCAAGAATCATCGCGGCGTGATCGAGGGAGTCAACGAAGTAATTCAACATGTCCGCGCGCGGGACATGGCAATGCGGGTATTGACCAACGATGCCTCACGGAGTCATGTGGAGCAAGCCGAGGTTTTTCACCTGTTAGGTATCGACGAGATTCGGCCGGAAGAAATTATTACCTCGGGTATGATGGCACGGCAGTTTTTGGCACTGAAAAAACCAGCTGGACTGGTGGCCTACTTGGGTACTCATGACGCCGCAAGATTTATCGAAAAGGCCGGACTACGCTGCCTGGCGGTGAAGGACATTAGTGAGGAACAGATTTCACAAGTGGAGGCCATGGTCTTTTTGGACGATGAGGGATTCGACTGGAATACAGATATCAATGGCACCTTAAATCTACTACGCCAACGCAACATCACCACCATTGTGGCCAATTCGGATTCGATCTATCCCGTGTCCAAAAATAATGTCTCCATCGCCACGGGCGGAATAGCAAAACTGGTGGAGCTCGTGCTCGGCCGGGAATTTATCCACTTCGGAAAGCCCGATTCGCAGATGTTCATGTACGCCTTTGAGGATATCAATCGAGAGGGAGCCTACACCCGGCAGGATGTGCTGATGGTAGGCGACACCCTGCACACAGACATTTTAGGTGGCAATAAATTCGGGCTGGCGACCTGCCTCGTACTCAGTGGCAACACCCGACCGGACAATGTTGAGACCAAGATAAAAGCGTCGGGTATCATACCGGACTTTATCTGTCAGTCGATCGCCGACTGAGATCACCACACATCTTACGGAGATTCGGGCAGTTGCCTTAGCCGGTACAGCCGGTGAGAATAGAAAGGCCTGAATTACTCGCCACGGAGGATCTTTTTCTTTTGCAGTTCAAATTCCTGCTTGCTGAGTTCGCCACGCTCCAGCTGATCGCCCAGCAGTTCAATCTGGTCCAGAATATTCGGGTCAAATCGATCGGAGTCGAGGAGGTCTGGTTTGGGTGCGGGTAGCGCTTCGGGCTTTTTGTAATTATTGGCGACAAAGGCATCATAGGATGGCTGCGCACGCAAATAGATCAACGCTGGGTCCGTGGCGATGCGATGATAGTCCGAAAAGCCATGATAGACAGCCATCGACAAATGGTGAAATGCGTCCTCCTTGTCACCCAGCATAGAGAAGCATGATGCGAGGTAGTAGTGTGCCTCGGCGTTTTCCGGGGCCCATTCTATAACGGCATCAAACTCGTCGATGGCCTCTTCAAAGCGTCGCGCCTTAAACTTCTTTTTGCCCCCTTCCATCACACGCCGAATACGACTTTGCAGGCTGTAGTCTCGCTGGGTAGGACGGCGGCTTTCGGCTTTTCTTCTTATTCGCTTGACCTTCTTGAGCTCTTTGGCTCCCTTGTTGTAGCGCAGGTCAAACTCGCCTCGTGGCATGGCAAAAAGCAGCACGGACTCTACGAAGGCCAGGATAGCCAGAGGCAATATGACTGGCAGATCAGTATCAGCGGATAGGGCCACGCCGATGATAAAAAAGGTCAGAAAAGCGATGCCTTTTCCCCGCTGTCCCAGGTAGAATCTATGCACACCCATGATGCCAAGGAACAATGCGAGAACGGCAGCCAGGTTCTTTTTTCTTCGAAAGGGCACTTCATCTTGCTCCAGCTCGACCTGCGGCAACCCCAGTGATTGTCGCACTTCCTCAGGAGCGGGCGCAGGGAGTCCCTTGCTGGTGATGGCATAGATGTCGACATTGCTGATGATGTTGCGGAGGGCAAAACTGCCCAGATGTGCTGCCCTGAGCCAGGCATGGTTCTTAATGTCATCGTACACCTTGGCGGTAATGTAGACCGCGCCGGGTATGCAGAGCCGTTCTACGCGGGAGGCCACATTCACTCCATCACCAAAGGCGCCGGTATCGTCATACGTGATGTCTCCGGTGTGGATGCCAATGCGCAATGGGACCTGAGGGGCATTTTGCAGATCCATCTGCATCTGGACGGCGCATTCTACGGCCGAAACTGAGCTGGAAAAGATACTTAGGGTGCCGTCTCCAAAGAACTGCAGCACTTTGCCATCATAATGTTCATGGCTTTGTTTGAGCACCGCCCGGTGGCGGTCCAGCACAGCGCCCGCGTATACCTCGTCCCTCTGCATCATCGCCGAGAATCCGGAGATATCAGTAAACATGATGGCTGCCAGATGTCGCTTCTTCGTCATTCCAGCTTTTTTCGCATAAGCCAATCAAATGTAGCAAATAGGGCGGCTTCGCTCCAAGTGGACCTCACCAATTCTGACTTCGCGGAACGGGCTTTTCGACGTGCCGCCTGACTGCGTCCAAATACGTCGCAGTGGGACCGTCTAATGCACCTTGGCGTCTGGAGCGGCGGAGTAGCATACGGACGAATAGATCCAGTGCCCGTAAATGGAGGGGATACGAGCCAGCTCCTCGGGCAGGGTGAAACCAGCTGCCAGGGCGACGCGCTGCCAGGTGACGAACGAAATGGGGTATGGCACCCATTGATTGGCTTCCTCGCGGTCGTACTCCACCAGAATAAAGGCGGCCCCCGGACGCATCCGCTGCCGTAGGCTTTCTAGGAGCACCTCCGGCGTTCGCACGTAGTGTAAACTATTGGCCATCAGGATCCCATCTAGTTGCGGAAGGAAGGACAGATCCTGGGTGAAATTCTTCTCATAGAGGTGAATCTGGGCCTTCACATATTGCTCTCGGACCCGTTTTTTGAGCACAGAGAGGGACGTATCCACCGCAAAGATCACTCCCTCAAAGCCCAGTAGATCGCAGAGGGCGAGCGTAGAGTCTCCGGCGCCTGCCCCCAGGTCCGCCCAGACAAATTGTTGGCGGGGATCGATACCGTCCTTGACCAAGTCTATGATTTGCTCTCGTTTCACAGGTAGCCGTACTAATTTAGGGTGAAACCACCAGTCTGTCGTGATCTTGCTGGCAGGCATGGAGCGTATCAGAAGAGCCCCTGGACAGTCTCGCCAACAAGATAATATTTTACAATATTTGCTCACGTCCAAACTGACTTCGCATGTTGACCGACATTGCCATCGCGAGAGCCGCCCGACCCCATCATATCCTCGATATCTCCCGCCGACTGGCCATCGAAGACGAGCTGCCTGAGCTTTATGGTCGTCACAAGGCTAAGTTGCCCTTGCACCTGATCGATGACCAGCAGCTCAAGCAATGCAAACTGATACTGGTCTCCGCGATTTCGCCTACGCCCGCGGGGGAGGGCAAAACGACCGTATCCATTGGCTTGACCGAGGGTCTCAACCGATTGGGGCGACAGGCGACCGTAGTGCTACGCGAACCCTCGCTGGGCCCCGTGTTTGGTATCAAGGGGGGGGCTACCGGCGGCGGGTATAGCCAGGTGATCCCTATGGTGGACATCAACCTGCACTTTACCGGTGACTTTGCCGCCATAGAAAAGGCCCATAATCTCCTGGCCGCTCTCATTGACAACAATGTCCAGAGCAAGACGCATGGCATCGGCATCGATCCGCGTACGGTCCTTTGGAAGCGGGTGATGGATATGAATGACCGGGCACTGCGGCATGTAGTGGTAGGTCTGGGCGGCGTGAGTTCGGGGGTGCCGCGGGAGACGGGGTTTGACATAACCGCGGCATCAGAGATCATGGCGATCCTATGTCTAGCCGACGACCGGATGGATCTCAAGCAACGCCTGGGCAATATCTTTGTGGGTTTCACTTTTGACAAGCGGCCGGTGTATGCCCGCGACCTGAAAGCACACGGTGCCATGGCCACGCTCCTGAAGGATGCCATCAAACCCAACCTCGTGCAGACGCTCGAGGGCAATCCGGCGATCATCCACGGCGGACCATTTGCCAATATCGCACAGGGTACGAATTCTGTCCTTGCTACAAAGATGGGCATGTCGATCTCCGACTATGTGGTGACGGAGGCGGGCTTTGGGTTTGACCTGGGGGCCGAAAAGTTCTTTGATATCAAATGCCAGTCTGCTGGGATATCTCCGCGAGCGGTCGTGTTGGTGGCCACGGTGCGCGCCCTAAAGTATCATGGAGGCGTGGACCTCAAGGAGCTCCAGATTCCAAATCCTGCTGCGGTATCAGCGGGAATGGGCAATTTGGAAAAACACGTGGAGAATATCCGACAATTCAACATGCCGGCCGTCATTGCCATCAACCGCTTTGCCACAGACACAGACGAGGAGATTAGTACGATTCAGAGCCACTTTGCCGGCAGTGGCATTGAAGCCGTGGTGACGGAGGGCTGGGCCAAGGGCGGCGAGGGTACGACGGACTTGGCGGAGGTCGTTTTGGAGGTCACCGATGGCAATGAGACTCCCTTTCAGCCACTGTATGACTGGTCATGGCCCGTCGAGCGAAAGATCGAGACCGTAGCCACCAAAATCTACGGGGCCAAAGCCATTGACTATGCCCGCAAGGCAAAAGCTGATCTGCGAAAAATCAACAAATTGGGCCTGACCGAGCTGCCTGTCTGCATCGCAAAGACCCAAAAATCACTCTCGGACAATCCTCGTCTGCTCGGACGTCCCAAGGACTTTGTGGTCACGGTGCGGGAGATAGAGATTGCGGCTGGTGCGGGATTTCTGATCCCTATCACCGGTGATATCATGCGGATGCCCGGACTCCCTGGTGAGCCGGCTGCCAATCACATCGATATCGATGAGCATGGACAGATAGAAGGCCTCTTTTGAGTCGGCCCATGAGACGGGCGTCGACTCGAATGGCGACCGGAAGGGTGTAACAATTTGAGGTCGCGCAAGGTTAAGTAGTGGAGTTTCGCATTAGATCTGTTGAATAATTGTAATAGGATTTTGTTCGCAGACGAGGCATGACCGAACGATCTCGTAGAGTGAGCATGACAATGCGACAAGTGAGATAACCGCGGCAGCGGGTGGGGTGGCTAATCGAAGCTATGGCGGCGCTTTGCGACGAAGTATGCGGGACCAAAGACATTAGCATTAACAACAAGATTTAGTGCGAAACTCTACCAACGACCGGAAGGCGTAACAATTTAAGGTCGCACAGGGTTAAGTAGAAAAGGGGAGAGGCGGGCCTAACACATGCCGCATCCAACGCGTATGAGAAACTATACTGCCTTGACGGAGATGATATGCACTGGTTTCCGCAGGTCTGCTGCGGCTTTGCTGGTCGTAACCTTGTACATCACGGCTTGTACCAAGGACCAGGAGCGTGGCGCAGAAGGCCGCTACGATGTCGACCCCGCCTTGGAGCCCTATGTCCAGGCGTTTGTGGACGAGGGGGCCAAGCGGGGCCATGAGATTGACTTTTCAGAGAGCGGACTTAAGATCGAATTCTCCGACCGACAGTTGGAGTTTGCCGGCGGCTTTTGCTATGTGGGCGACTACCACATAGTGATCAATAAAAGTGTTTGGCAGGACGGCTTTGAAGACTACAAAACGCGCTTGATCTTTCACGAGCTGGGGCACTGCGAGCTGAATAGGTCGCACAAAAACGACCGATTTGCCAATCAGGTCTGGAAGAGCTTGATGCGGGGAGATCCCTTAAATCCAGCCGAACGGCGCATCCCCGTCCCCTTTACCGGCTTTAGGAAGGAATATTACATTGATGAGCTTTTCGACCCCGGCACCTCTACGCCGGGCTGGGCCAATCCTGACTTCACCTATGGGGAAGTGTCCGTCGATGCATTGGCCACCGTGGAGGAGCAGGACTCGATCCATCGGTTTTATCATATCGTGCCAAGCAGCGTGTCCCAATACGAGATAGAGGTGAAATTTGTCTTAAGCGACCTGCCTACCCAATCCACGCGACTCACCTGGGGTACTCCGGGCTTGACCTATTCCATCACCTTTATTGCCAAGAACCTGTATAGGGTAGATGCGCAGCAGGCGGGGACAGGCGTATTTCTCTACGTTGGAACCAACACAGATAATGTCGGAGGTCGTGAAGTCGATAAAATTACTGTACGGAAGCATGAGGGATTCGAGAAAATATTTTTCAATGACCAGTTTATCTTTCATATGGATCCCTTACCAGGAGATCTGCACGACGTGCGTTTTGAATCTACCGAGAATATCACGGACATACTAAACTTGGACTTGGTGATCGAGCAGGTGAAGATCAGCCGATTGTTGTGAGCCTGCGACATCCTGTTAATTGAACGTTAATGCCCGTCACCGGAATCATTTTTTACCTGCGAGGCCAGTTATTCCTACACCATTTCCAAATAAATAAGCGCCGACTTCTGATCTAGAAATCTACCTGTTTCCAAATAATTTCACATGAGACGTAGATTTCGCGGCGTGCTGGCTAGCACGGGCCTGTTGCTGATTTGCCTGGCGTGCAGCAAAAACGATTTGGGCCTGCAATTGTCACCCACGGACACCGAAGATGCCAGGGGTCCCCACTTCTGTACCGAGCTTATTGCCAACGATCACGCCAGAGCTTTTGGTTCGAGGTCGCATTTCTGGAATAAAAATGTGCTGCGGGTCAGATTTTTGGGTGGGTCCGAGTATGTCCGATCAAAGGTCCGGCAGTACGCTCAAGAATGGTCCCACCACGCAGATATGACTTTCGTCTTTGTAGATGTGGAGCCCAGCGATATTCGGATATCTTTTGATGCGGAGAGTGGATCTTGGTCCTACGTCGGTCGTACCAACAGCTACCTGTCGCCCCAGCGAGCCACGATGAATTTTGGCTGGTTTAATGCGCGGACATCGGAGACGGAGTTTAGGCGCACCACCCTGCATGAATTTGGGCATGCGCTGGGATTGCAACACGAACATCAGCATCCGGAGGTAGCTATCAACTGGGACCGACCGGCGGTGTACAGCTACTACGCTCGCACGCAGGATTGGTCGCGAAGTGATGTGGACGCCAATATCTTCCGAAGATATAATTCCAACTCCACCAACTATTCAGCCTATGATCCGGCCTCGATCATGCACTATTATATACCCAGCTCACTGGTCATTGGATCCTGGACACCCAGGTGGAATACCAGACTTTCTACCACGGATAAACAATTCATTGGTGCCATCTATCCAGCACAAGATGATGGGGAAATAGTCGTCGACTGTGCCTGTCCGGATACGCTTGACATCATAGCCTGCGATGATTTTGAGTCGTATGATCAATCGAGCTTTGAGCAGGCCTCTGCATGGGCGCGGTGGTCGGCAGATGCCGGATCTGGTGAACTGCAGACCTATAGCTGGGGGAAAGTGCTAAAAATGCAATATGTGCCCTCAGCTAATCCTGACATTTTATATCAACCCGGTCTACTGGATCAGGGTGCGTACAGCCTGGTGTGGCGCATGTACGTGGGGGCCAATAACTCTGCCTATTTTAATGTGCAGAAGTGGGATGTGGCGGGTAGAGAATTTGGTCCCCAATTTTACTTTCATACGGATTTGACCGGCGTGATGCGCGTCAACGGACGACAGGCCGGGTTCAGCTACCGCCAAGGGGCTTGGCAGACGGTCAGGCTGGATATGGATTTTTCCGCCGACTTGATGACGCTCGTCCTCGATGGCACATCGGTGGCATCATGGCCGCTGTCATGGAGTGCGCATCGTAGTGATGGTGCGCAGCAGGTGGCAGCACTGAACTTTTACGCCGTGGATGAAGATGCTCGATTTTGGTTAGACGAGTTTTGCCTTTCGCGGCGATCAGAGGTAAGCGTGTCCGATGTTAGACCGTTGGCCACCGCCGGGTCGACCGCCTGGCGCCAATAGAGTGAGATCGATGTCTCCCTCCTCGATGATCCAAGTCATCGGACCTGAGTGGCTACGGCCTTAAATTTTTGGCAAATCAAAATGACCACTTATGACACAAGCGTGGCCCGTCGTGTATCAAGCGGACGAAGAATACAAGGCGGAAATAATTCGTCAGCTGTTGGAAGGAAATAATCTGCATCCTGTGATAATGGACCACAAGGACGATGAATTCAGAATCGGTCAGGTCGAAGTGTTGGTACCCCCGGCCGAGCGAGATGCCGCTATGCAAATCTTGGCAAATAATCAAGCACCTGAATCTTCCAGCAAGGAAACTTCCTGAAGCGGCGGGGTCGATGATCTGGGTCGAAGTCCGGAGAAGGAGGGGATCAGCCGGTCGTAAAGAACTTTCTCGAGATCAGGTTGACCCAATTATCCGCGCTGATGCCCATCAGCACGATGCTGTATCTTTTTCCAGGAGACAAGGGTAGCACCGGTCCAGGGCGAGTGACATTAAACACGACATTCTCGGTGTCATAAAACTGAAATCGCCTTTCCTCCGTGTAGGTGGCGCTAATGGCATCGCCCCGCTCGTCCACGACGATTTGAAAGTAGATGATGTTTTCGTCGATGCGCCCGTCCGTCCAAGTGAATACCGGAGCCAGCACTTGTGTAAGATCTACCTGCAACAGCTCCTCCGCATATTCGGTGGGTTTTTCGTAATACTTGTAGCGCACGGGTTTGCAGTACCAGAGCGTGTCATTGCTGATGAAGGAAACCCGTGCCCAGCGATCCTGGTCCGGCGCTGGGATGGGAAATCGGCTCATAAAGCCATTAAATAGCGGCTCGAAATCCATCTCTTTCTCCACATAGAGCGACAGATCATCCGGATCGACCTCTGCCGAGGCGGTCTCGTAATATTTGAAATTGGTGGAGTAAAGTTTGGGATAGTAAAACATGCTAAGTGGCTGCGAAGGATCATCCAGAAATCCGACCTGACCGCCCGCAGCACATGCGACCAGCTCATCGAAAGGTAGCCACTGCGGGTGAGCATCGATGTAGGCTTGCAGTGTCCCTGGCACAGCTGGATCATCTGCGTCGCAAGAGGACAGCGTCAGCAGACCGGCAGCAGCGAAGATGGCCCACGCCATCACGATATTTTTGCGCATCTGTTGATTGTGTATTGCCCTCAAACTTACGAAGTCTTACTCGCTGATGCAGCGTTCTCGCATGCGAGCGCAGAAAGGTGGTGCGAGCGCCGAGAGCCATTGTCCCGGCAGTCCGGATGATATTGCCACCAGGACGGGCAGCCCGGCCCATTACATTGGATAACATGTGGTCAGTGAGATCAGGGCAATCGCATTATGGGCTTCTGTGCTTGCCTATCAACGGCCAAAGCATTGCTGGCAAGATGCCCTCTTCGAGTAGCTGAACACACGTAGTGCGACTACTCCTTGGCATAACCTTGCCAGCATGTGTCAGGCGAGGACGCCTGGCACGGCCAGGTTGCTCTTGTTGAGTTACTCCCACGGCGCGACTAGTAGATCTTCGCTTCAGATATGTTGAATAATTCTAATAGGATTTTGTTCGCAGACGAGGTGCGAAACACAGACATAGCCGTAGCTATGGCGAGGCTTTGCAACGAAGTATGCGGACCAAAGACATTAGAATTAGCTACGAGATTTAATGCGAAACTCTACTAGCCTCAAGGGCCACTGCGCCCAGATGCCGGCCGCGTTTGGCGGGGACGCCAAACGCCTATGCAAGCTTGCTGCACCCTGAAGCCTTGATCATGCATTGGCTTGTCCGTGAGATCTCCGAATTTTCGAAAACAGAATTGTCTGCCTATATTTGTCACCACGCAGATATCAGGTGGGCCTGAAAACCGAAGATCAATATTTGTCCATTTAGTCTTTCCGCAGAACAGAAAGGTATGTTGGTTTAGTAAGGACGAGTAGTCATGCCCTGCCCGGCCTGATCTGGGCGCATGCACTGCGGCAAAAGCGATGTAAATGGATAAGATCAAAAAAGAAATCACGATATACGATCTGGCGCAGCGCCTGGGCCTTTCTCCCTCAACGATCTCGCGCGCGTTGCACAATCACCATTCCATTGGCAAGAAGACCAAAGAAGCGGTACAAGAGCTGGCCAAAGAGCTGGGTTACCGCAGAAATAACATGGCGGCCAACTTGCGCAAGCAAGAGACGAACACCATCGGCGTGCTGGTGTCGCGTATTAGTCAGCCCTTTCAAGCCCGCTTGATTAGCGGCGTGGAAGAAGTGGCCAGAGAGGCGGGCTATCATGTGATTATTTCTCAGAGCAACGATATGCTGGACGCTGAGAAGGAAAACGTGCGGGTGCTCTACGACAGCAGGGTATCTGGCCTGGTCGTCTCGCTCGCCATGGAGTCAAACGACTATGGTCATTTTGATCTGGTCATTGAAAGCAACATTCCCGTCGTCTTCGTGGACCGAACGCCCAAAGATCTGGCCTGCCAGCGAGTGGTCATCGACAATTTTGAAGCGGGCTACAAGGCTACCCAGCACCTGATTGACCAGGGGTGTAGGCGGATAGCCCACGTAGGAGGAGAAGTGCACCAAAGCATCTATGAGGGACGTCAGGGTGGGTACGTCAAGGCGCTGGAAGACAATCATCTCCCGGTGGTAGAATCCCTGATTGTCAACGGCAAAGAACTGAGTCAGCAGGAAGGAATCACGTTGACGGAGCAGCTGCTGGGGCAAAACTTGCCGATCGATGGCATCTTTTATGCCAATGATCAGGCCGCAGGATCAGCCATGCAGTTGCTGAGGCAACGAGGGATTGATATCCCTGCCGACATGGCGATCATCGGCTTTAATGACGATCCCATCTGCACCCTGGTGGATCCGCCGCTGTCCTCCATCACCCATCCTGCACGTCAAATGGGCCGCATCGCGGCACACCGGGTGATCGGTATTAAGGAACAACAAGAAAATATCATTCAGACCGTGACGCTGGACACTAATCTAATCGCGCGAGCCTCTTCTGCTCGCCTGGCTAGCATTCCTGCCTCCCTACAGTCACGAGACCGGTAGACCGAGCATTGCACCGACACGTTTTCTGGCATGACAACTACGTGCTGGGACGATAGCGTGGCTGGTACACCTCTATCGCTATATCCGCGAGAGACAAATCGTGGTGCCATCTAATCAGGGACTATCGCCGCTCGGGGAGCAACCGATTGAGTAGGCATAGGTATATCGGGGCGGTGATTATTACGAAATCGGCACCATAGGCCGTATTTGATAATGTCAAATAGTAGTGGGGAGCTAGAAAATTTGGATCAATGCAAAAATATAGGCAATCGATTGTTTGAATGATCATGAATCTCTATATTTACCTACCCCACATACCTATCTGACTGCGTAGGTCCGGAATGGCCAATCCTAATTATTAATCTAAAGCTTTAGAAATGAGCGAACTCTACCTTCGAAAAATTCTAGTTAAGTCGATCCGGCAGGCCGCATTGCTTGTATTGGCTTGGGGGTTGTGTCTGGGCGTTTCTGCTCAGATTACCGGTACGATTGTCGACAGCGAGACCAATGATCCGCTCATTGGTGCGACGGTGTTGATCAAGGGTACGACCACAGGTACGACCACCGATCTCGACGGCAGGTTTAGTATCAATGCGCAACAAGGTGATGTATTGATGGTGGGATTCACCGGCTACTCTGAGCAGGAGATCACGGTGGGTGTCGAAACCGATCTGCTCATAAACCTGGTGCAAGGTATTCAGATCGATGAAGTTGTGGTGACGGGATACTCCAGTCAGCGCAAGCGTGACATCACGGGTGCCGTATCTGTCGTCAAAGTGGAGGAACTGAACAAGATCGGTGCCGCGGCATCGTTTACCCAAAAGTTGGAGGGCCAGGCATCGGGGGTGACCATCTCTACCTCTGGAGAGCCGGGAGAAGGTACGACGGTACGGATACGCGGCATCAGCTCCTTTCAAAACAATGATCCGCTGTATATCATCGATGGGGTGCCGGTGCAGGATGCCTACAACACGGGCTTTAATCCAAACGATATTGAGAGTATACAGGTCCTAAAAGACGCGGCTTCCGCTTCTATATACGGGGCCAGAGCCAACAATGGGGTGATTATCATCACTACCAAAAAGGGTACCGAGGGCAAGACCCGGATCACGTATGACGCTTACGTAGGCGTAGCAACGCCAGCGCACAACCATGACTACATGATCAAGGATCCGATTGACTACTCCAATTATGTCTGGGATCGTCATGAGAACGCTGGTCTCGACATCGATGCCGCCAACCCATATTCGGTCGGTCGAGGACAATTGCCCAATTACTTGTTTCCCTTTCCCGGCACGGTCAATGAGGCCGACTACTCTTTTCCAGACAACATCATTATCGCGGCAAACCGGGAGGGCACGGACTGGTGGGATGAGGTTTTTGACCCAGCTCCCGTCACCGAGCACAACTTGGGTGTCTCCGGTGGAGGAGAAAATGGATCCTATTATTTCTCGGCCAGTTATCTGAATCAGCAGGGAACCATGATCCACAACTATTTCAAGAGATTCTCGCTGCGGGCCAATACGAGTTTCAATCTAGGCCCGGTGACGGTCGGAGAAAATATATCGCTGACGCGATCCACATCGGTTGGGCAAGATGGCATATCGGGTGGAAATCAGGACGAGCAAGGCGTTATGACCATTCTGACGCTGGTCGACCCGATCATACCGGTCAATGATGTCAGTGGCGAAAATGCCGGCGGGGCCAAGGCAAGTGGATTGAGTGGCTCTAATCCGGTCTGGGCGAATATTCGCAATAAGGATAATGAAGGCACCTTTTATCGAATATTGGGTAATGTGTACGTGGAGGTGGACATACTGGACGGTTTGAGCGCACGCTCGAGTTTTGGGGTAAACTACTTCAACAATTTTATGCCTCGTTTCAGTTTTCCCAGTTATGAGGCAAGACAACCTAATACAACCAATGGCTTTAGTGAGACGTGGCAGAATGGATATAGCTGGACTTGGACCAATACCGTCACCTACAATCAGACATTTGCCGACAAACACGACTTTCAAATACTGGTCGGCTACGAATCCATCAAAAATGAAAATCGGAATATTACAGGTGGCATCAGTCAGTACGTGACCTTAGATCCTAACGCCTGGTATGTAAATGGTGGATTGGCTGATCCTGAGACCCGTAGCGTCAATAGCAACGGTGGATTCAGCTCGTTGGTCTCTGCTTTTAGCAAGTTGGACTACACGTACGCGGGTAAGTATCTATTTAGCGCGACCATTCGACGGGACGGCTCTTCCAACTTTGGTGATGAGAAGTACGGTTGGTTTCCGGCATTTAGTGTCGGGTGGCGGATTGGGGCCGAGGACTTCCTCCAGAATGCAACGTGGCTCGATGACCTCAAAGTACGATTCGGTTGGGGTATCACGGGTAATCAGAATGTGCCGGGAGGTAATCCGTTTGACCGCTTTGGTGGTGGAGTGGCCTCGACCTTCTATGATATAGCGGGCACCAGCAATTCGCTTGCTGCAGGCTATGCCCTGATCAATCGGGGAAACAGCGCCACCAAATGGGAAGAGAACATTTCCAAGAACTTTGGATTGGATGCTTCAATGCTTAATGGCCGCTTAAATCTGGTGGTCGATGTTTACAGCCGCACGGTGGACGGCCTGCTATTTCCAGCGGGACTACCGGGCACCTCTGGCACGGCAGCTCCGGCTTTCATAAACATTGCGTCGATGCGTAATGATGGCGTGGATGTCGGTGTGAACTGGAGAAACAGAGTGAATAGCGATTTTGGCTATGACGTGGGATTGACGTTTACAACGTATGAAAATGAAGTACTTGATATCGATGGAAGTTCGGAAAATTTCTTTCCCGGTGGATTTGATTCACGCATTGGTATCGTCAACATCAACCAGATTGGTCATCCGATTTCTTCCTTTTTCGGATTTATGCATGACGGATTTTTCAATTCGCAGGCTGAGGTGGATGCACATGCCACCCAGGATGGAGCTGCGCCGGGTCGGATACGGTTTAGAGATCTGGATGGCGACGGCGTAATTAACGACAATGACAAGGGACCCATCGGCAATCCGCATCCGGATTTCACCTTGGGACTTAACCTTGGGCTGAACTACAAGCGGTTTGATTTTACATTGTTTTTGTTTAGCTCCATTGGAAATCATGTCTTCAATTATAACCGGTTATTTGACATATTTAGCTTCTTTAATTCCAACGTGCGCAAGGACGTCCTGACCGACTCCTGGACGCCATCAAATCAAGGGGCGGAATATCCGATTAATGATGCCAACGATATTTTTAGCATACAGCCCAGTACGTATTATATCGAGGATGCTTCGTATCTGCGAGCGAAGAATATTCAGTTGGGTTATACATTTCCCCAGTCTAGTTTAGGCAATGTGTTTTCCAGCCTACGGATCTACCTCCAGGCACAGAATCTATTTACGATCACGGACTACTCCGGCCTGGATCCCGCTCCGTCAAACTTTGGCCAAAGCGGGCTCAATGGGGACTTATGGAATGGATTTGACTTTGGCAATTACCCGGCTAGCAGGACGTTGATGTTTGGTGTTAATGCAGGATTTTGATCAAAAAAATATAGTCAGGATGGGCTTGTAGATAGAGAGCCTGCCCACTCAAAAAATAGGATAATGAAAAAGTATTTATACGGTCTAATTTTGAGCTTGACGCTGGGAGCACTTTTTTACGCATGCTCCGATTCATTTTTAGATGCGCCGGCACAGGCCTCGTTGGACGAGGGTACCCTAGCCAATCAAGATGGGGTAGAGGCCGCCTTGATCTCGGCCTACTCTATGCTGGACGGATGGAACAATGACTGGGGTACCTTCAATCCGCCTTGGGCTACCGCGGGGAGCAACTGGATATGGGGTAGCGTCACCAGCGATGATGCTTACAAGGGCTCCGACCCCGGCGATCAGGTGGAGATCCAGCTGATTGAGTTATATCAGTGGAATCCGAGTAATGAGTATTTCAATATCAAGTTTCAGGCCCTCTACGAGGGGATCGCCAGAGGCAATGCGGCATTGAAGCTGATGGCCAATGCTGAGGCCATCAATGAGGCGGCGAGAATCGAAGGGGAAGTGCGATTCCTCCGGGCACATTTTCATATGGATGCCTGGAAGTTGTGGAAGAATGTACCCTACTATACCGAGGCGGATGAGGACTTTCGCAAGCCCAACAATGAGGATGTGATTCCTAAGATCATGAGCGACTTTCAGTATGCTGTAGATAATCTGCCGGAGACACAAGCCGAGGTAGGTCGCGCCACCAAGGGTGCAGCTCAGTCTTACCTGGGTAAAGTGATGCTGTATACAGGGGACTTCTCGGGGGCTAAAGCCCAATTTGACGCGGTGGTCAACAGCGGCAGATATGGTCTAGAGGACTGCTTCCACACCATCTTTACCACCGAGGGAGAAAATGGGAAAGAAGCGATATTCTCTATCCAGGCTTCGGTAAATGATGGAACAGGCGGGGGCGAGAACGGGTTATTTGCCGATCGATTAAATAATCCGCACGGGGGTAGTCCCTTCGGATGCTGCGGCTTTCATCAGCCGTCACATAACTTTGTGAATGCGCACAAGGTAGACGAGAGTGGACTGCCTGTGATGCAAGGCTGGAATGACTCGGATGTGACGATCGATGACCTGGTGGATCCGCGCCTGGACTGGTCGGTAGGGCGAGATGATGTTCCCTTCTTGGATCATGGCATCCACGCACCGGCCTGGATCAGAAATCGTACCTGGGCCGGTCCTTTCAGTGTCAAGAAGTTTACCTATACAAAGGGACAAGAAAGTGCGGTCGGATGGTCCAACAAGCAGTTGACGCCGGTCAACTTTCCGGTGATCCGCTATGCCGATGTCCTGCTGATGTTGGCTGAGTGTGAGGTCGAAGTCGGTAGCTTGGAGCGGGCGCGCGAGCTGGTCAACATGCTTAGAACCCGCGCTGCCAACTGTGCCCAGGGTCCCGATGGTGGACCCGCGGCCATAGATGATCCAGGTATCACCTGGGCCACCTATCGGATCGGCACCTATGACGAGGCCTGGACGGATCAGGCTACGGCCCGAGAGCTCGTACGGCGCGAGCGTCGGATCGAGATGGGTATGGAGGGGCATCGATTCTTCGACCTGCGCCGCTGGGGTATTGCAGATGAAGTGCTCAATGGCACCTACTTACCCACAGAAATGACAAAGAGAAATTATTTGACAGCAACGGGCGGCTATGAGTCGCGTCATGCACTATATCCCCTTCCATCGGTCCAGATTGCACTTAGTGCAGTGGATGGCGTAGAGCAGATTGTCCAAAACCCTGGGTATTGACTAGTAGGTAGTTTTTCATATAGATTAGATCTGATCGCGCAGATGGATCTGACATGTAGTTGCAAGGCTCACATGTAATGTTGATAAAAAGCAGTTTCTTTTTGAGCTGCTTTTTATTTTTTACGAATTTCCAGGTATGAATAGCGGTAAGATTTTCCTCGGAGCAATGATCGGATTCTCGCTGGCAGGGTGGGCCGGCTGCTTGTCCCATGGCACGTCAGATGGTGCCGGCACGTCTGCCGGTGCACATCTTTTTCACCGATTGGACACGGCAGACACTGGCCTGAACTTTGTCAATGTCGTCCAGGATGGCGAGCAATTTAACGTACTCACGTACCGCAATTTTTACAATGGTGGGGGAGTGGCCATCGGTGATATCAACAACGATGGGCTCAGCGACATCTTTTTGACGGCAAATATGGATGACAATCGCCTGTATCTCAACCGGGGAAACTGGCAATTTGAGGACATCACGGCGCAGGCACGGGTGGCAGGTATCCGGGCATGGAGTACGGGCGTGACCATGGCCGACGTCAACGCAGATGGTTGGCTGGATATCTACGTCTGCAATTCGGGAGATGTCGAAGGTGACGACAAGGAGAATGAGCTATTCCTCAACAATGGTGATCTCACCTTTACGGAGCAGGCGGCATCTTACCAGTTAGCTGATCAAGGATTTTCCACGCACGCTTCTTTTTTCGATTATGATCAGGATGGAGATCTGGACTGCTATGTGCTCAACAACTCCTTTAAGGATCCGGAGCGCATGGATATTTATAAGCAAACCCGAGATGAGTTGGATCCGTATGGCGGAGACAAGCTCTATCGCAACGATGACAATATTTTCACGGATGTCACCACCGAGGCTGGCATCTACAACAGTCCCATCGGTTTTGGGCTGGGCTGCTCCGTGAGCGATCTAAATGGCGATCTCCTTCCGGACATATACATCAGCAACGACTTTTGGGAGCGTGATTATCTCTATCTCAACCAGGGGGACGGTACTTTTCGCGAGGAGTTGACGGATAGAATCGATTTGTGCTCGGTGTCCAGTATGGGGGCGGATATTGCAGATCTGAATGACGACGGTTCGCCCGATATTTTTTCTACCGATATGCTCGCCGCAGACAATTATCGTCTCAAGGCCATGACCATGTTTGATCCATATCATCTGGAAGACTTAAAATATCGATCAAGTTTCCACTACCAGATTTTGCAAAATTGCCTGCAGCTAAATGATGGGAATGCCCGTTTTCAGGAGATTGCCCATCTGGCAGGGGTGGCTGCTACCGACTGGAGTTGGGGGGCGTTGATATTTGATTTTGAGAATGATGGCTTCAAGGACATTTTTGTGTCGAATGCCATCTACCATGAAATCATGTATCTCGATTTCACCAATTTTATTAATGACAAAGAAGAGGTCAGAAAAATAGTGGAAGAAAAGGGGAAATTTGATTGGCGGGATTTTGTGGAGTACATGCCTTCAAATCCGCTGTCAAATTTTGCGTTTTCCCGCGACCCCAGTTCCGGCCAAATTCCCCTGTACGAAGATCGGGCTCAAGAACTCGGCCTGGGCGAGCTAAGTTTTTCCAATGGGGCAGCTTATGGCGACCTGGACAACGATGGAGATCTGGACCTGGTGGTCAACAATGTAAATATGCCAGCCTTCCTGTATCGCAATGACGCCACCCACAATTATCTCAAAATTGAGTTGGCCGGCAGCGGTAAGAACGTCAACGGGATCGGTGCCCAGGTGCAAATCGAAGCCGGCGGCAAGAAACAATATTTACAATACTACCCCTCACGTGGATTTGAGAGCGCTGTCGAACCCGGTCTCCTATTTGGCTTAGGTGATGCAACCGTCGTTGACCGATTGGAGGTCATCTGGCCCGACGGATCGCGCCAAGAGCAGGAAGCGTTGGCCGCCAATCAGGTGCTGCAGCTGGACCAGAACGAAGCCACGCCGCCCGAAGATGTGGTTGTCACTGAAGCCGCCCCAATATTTGTTGATCGGAGCGAAGAACTACTCGTGGGTGATCGCTTGCATCGAGAAAATTCGTTTAATGATTTTAATCAAGAGACTCTGCTGCCTCGTATGTTCTCCACCGAGGGTCCTTGCATTGTCACTGGCGATGTCAACGGCGATGGGCAGGAAGATTTTTTACTGGGAGGTAGTCGGGGAGACCCGGACAAGTTATTTGTGAAGCAGAATGGGAAGTGGGTAGCCAGCGCCGGCTGGCAGCAGATGGCGAATGCTGACGCCTCTTTTGAGACCACTTGTGGTGCCATCTTTGACGCCGACGGAGATGGGGATGCCGATATACTATTGGGAGCCGGGGGCAACGAGCTTCACCTTGGGGTCGAGGCGTTTATCTTGCGATACTACGAGAATGATGGGACGGGCAACTTTACTCGATCCGTCGAAAAGACACCGCCGGCGGCCGGGAATCTGGCCGTAGTGCTGGCAGAGGATTTTGATGCGGATGGAGATCAGGATCTGTTTCTAGGCGCTCGGATTATTCCGGGCAACTATGGGCTGCCACCGCGTAGCTTTCTGTTGCGCAATGATGGCAACAATGCCTGGACGGATGTCACTACCAGGGAGATCGGCACCTTGGGCATGGTGTCTGATGCGGTCTGGAGCGACGTGGATCAAGACAATGATCGGGATCTATTGGTGGTGGGCGACTGGCTGCCGGTGATGATCTTTGAAAACCAGGATGGCAACCTCGTCTTTGCACGTAAGCAGACGAGCGCTCCCTTGGCCGGCTGGTGGTGTGATATAGAGGCGGCGGATCTGGACCAGGATGGCGATGACGACTACATACTTGGCAACTGGGGCCTCAACTCCAAGTTCAAGGCCTCACCCACCTTGCCGATGACCATGTACGTCAAAGACTTTGATGATAATGGCAAGAGTGAGTTTGTCATCAATTGGAGTCCCCCTGCCGAGGACAAGCTTTATCCTTTTGCGACCAAGATGGATATGACCGATCAGCTACCACACCTCAAGAAGGAAAACCTCCTTTTTGAAGACTATGCGCATCAGACCTACGAATCCCTGCTGACGGAGGCTGAACGCGAGGGCGCTTTGGCCTACCAGGTGACGCACCTGGAGTCAGCCATTCTCTGGAATGAGGACAGGGGCTTTCGTTTTGATGCGTTGCCGCTAGAAGCGCAGGTGGCCCCCGTCTTCAAAGCGCTGGCCCACGACATGACCGGTGACGGGCACCAGGACATCTGGTTGGGTGGCAACTTCTACGAACTAAAACCTCAGGTAGGTCGTCATGATGCTAATCGTGGACTCTTGTTGCGAGGTGACGGTCAGGGGCAATTTGAGCCTGTGCCACAGGCCGAGACCGGTCTGCATATCGACGGTCAGGTTCGAGACGCCGTCATAGTCGACCTGGAGGGCCCCGGATTGCTGGTGGTGCGCAATAACCAGGAGGCCCTATTGTACGCGATCCAAACCCCAGATGCGCTCTGACGCTTGTTGGCTGGGGGCATGCCTCTTGGCGAGCGATTTAGCTGGGAGTGCAGATGCCGAGATATCCGTGGTCATACAACAAGTGAGATTCTTACCAACCGCTCAATAAAACCTACCAAGGGCTAGGTCAGGAGGGGATTTTGACGCAAACATGGGCATCTTGCCCCGTGATGATGCATCTTTCTACACTAAGTGTATACACCTGCACTCAACCAGCAACCGCCTAAACTACCCGGCATGCTAGTTCGAGTAGGCGTACGGGTCACGCGGCAAGTTGTGCTGCTGGTAGCAGTGCTGGCCGGCCATCTGGGGTGGTCCCAGTCCTCCGGGCCCCTGGGCGTACCCTCTTTCGAGCTACCTGTCTCTGCCGGGCTTCCCGATCTGTACGTCAAAGACTTTGTCCAGGATCATTTTGGTTTCACATGGATTGCCACCAATAGTAGCGTCTGCCGATTTGACGGATCCTCCATATATCAGATCCCTCGAGACAGTTTTCCCCATGAATTTTATAGCCGGCTAGCGGTGGATACGGCCAACAGCTCCCTCTGGGTAGGTAGCTATTTTGGTCTATTCAGTGTAGATCTGTTGACCCATGAAGTGACCGACTACACCTGGGACACCTCCGGTGTACCCCGTCTTGGCAGCGAGTATGTCCATGCCTTGCTGGTAGATGACCGCAGCCATCGTCTCTGGGTGGGCACGCGGACCGGACTGGCGTCGGTCGACCTGACAGAAAACCTGGTGCACAGGCATGCCATCGTGCTGGATGAGCAGGGTCAGTCGACAGAGCACGAAATGCGAGTTTTCGATATCGTTCAGGACCGCTCTCAGCCCAGCCGGCTCTGGCTAGCCACCACGGGCGGACTGATTGAGTTTGATGCGGAGATCGGCACCTTCCGTCGGGTTCCCTTACAGTTGGAGGGGCACCAGGGTCATCTTCCGTTGATGGATTTGTATGCGGATGAACATGATGATCTCATATATATAACCGTCAGAGCGTCTATCGGCTTTACGTCGCCGTACAACTACCTAGTCTTTAGCCCGAGGCAGGGCACCTTCGTAAGAGGCTATTATCTTGATAGCCAGTGGCAGAGTAAAGGCATATTCTTAAAGAATGACTCCACCCTTTGGTTGTCAGCCGAGACGGGCCTGGCTGTGCTCGACCGAGGCAGCGGTACCGTCGAGGCAGTAGAAGATCCCGCGGGAGATCAGCCCAGCATTGATTTTGTGGATGACGCTCGCCGTATGTGGTGTGTCGGCGAGCATGGTATCTCCGTCTATGATCCCTTTTCGACCCAGGTCGAATCATACTACTATACGAGCGACATCCCCAGGGCCTACCATATCATGCAAGACTTGGCGCAACACCCCGTCACAGAAGAGATCTATGTGTCGGTACTGGGGGCCGAAGGCATCTTTGTACACGATCCGGTCGAACATACTTGGCGTACCATGGTGCGATCCGACTACAGCATTGGATCCAAGAACCTCTACGATGGCATTGATGCCCATTTTGACCGGGCAGGTAAGCCCCTTTTTGTCACCAACACAGATCTCTTTACCGTCAATGCCAATGGACAGCTCCGTCCCGCTACTCAGCTCAGGCCCAGGGGTAGGACTGGGAGTTGGTCAGCCTCAGTCTTGGATCGACGTGGTCGGCTTTGGGTGGCAGGTGCCAACCAATTGCAAGAGATAGATCCGCAGGACGGAAGCTTTCGAGATCACTCAGACCTGCTCCTGGAGTGCGATGAGCAGCATGGAGAGGAAATCCTCTACCAAGATAGGAAAGGCAACTTGTGGCTCGGAGGGGGCTGCAACGGCATATCCGTGCGGCAAAATCACACATCCATCTTTCTGCACAGTGCGGATTTCCGGGATCTGGATCCAGCCTTTCCCGATGCTCGTGTGCTCAACTTTGCGGAGCGGGACGATACATTATGGATACTATCCGAAGACCACAGCATATGCCTGGTGGACCTCAAGAATGGCAACATCAAGCCCTGCAAAGTGATCCGACTCGATGATTTGTTTGAGAAGAATCCCACTTCTATGGACGTGAGCGAAGCGAGTCACAGCTGGGGAGCTTTTGACCTGGATGGATACTACTGGATTCTCACCTCACAGGGACTCTTGAAATACGACGATCGAAGGAGACGAGTGGACCTATTTGGGGAAAGCGATGGATTCGTGATCAAGGATCGCGAACTCCAGTTATTTGTAGGAGGAGAGATACTGAGCCTGCGAGATGGCCGTATGTTATATGGCACACGCAAGGGAATCCACTTCTTTGATCCACGCACCATTCGCAAGTCCGTCGCCAAACCCATACCCTATCTGAAGTCCATTCTGGTCAACAATGAGCCCCTCGAGACCGATACCACCTCCTTTTTTGAGCGGCAGGTCAAACTTAGTCCGTACGAAAACTATCTCTCCTTTGAGTTCTCCGCCATCGGCTATGCTGATCCGGCTAAGACTCGTTTTTCCTACAAACTGGACGGGGTAGACGAGGATTGGGTCGAGTTGAGCGGACGGAAGTACGTCTCCTACGCCAACCTCCGAGGGGGGCACTATCAGTTTAACCTCCGTGCTGGACAGGCTGGCGGAGCCTGGAGCGAGCAGGTGCAGCGACTGTCGATCCGTATCGCCAAGTATTGGTGGAATACGTGGCTGGCCAGGATACTTGGTGTGCTGTTGCTGGGCGGCATCGGGTATGGCTTGTATCACAACAGTGTACGCCGTGCCATCGAGCAAAAACAGGTGCAGATCGACTACGAAAAGCAACTGGCCGAGATCAAGATGAATGCCCTCACGGCACAGATGAATCCACATTTCATTTTCAATAGTCTCAATTCCATCGATTACTACATCATCAAGAACCAAACAGACCGGGCCTCTGACTATCTCAATCGATTCTCCCGGCTGATCCGCTTGATCCTCAATAACTCGAGGTCGACATACATTTCCTTGCGCGATGATCTGGAGGCTTTGCGACTTTATATCGAGATCGAAAGTCTCCGATTTGCCGATAAATTTGACTATGTTGTTAGTGCGGCCGAGGAGATCGATTTGGACAATGTGCAGGTGCCGCCCATGCTATTTCAGCCCTACGTCGAAAATGCCATCTGGCATGGTTTGATGCAGTCCGCGCGCAAAGGCAGACTCAAAGTAGAGGTGCGGCTAAATGAGGACAAAGACAAGATCGTCGGCGTGATCGAGGACGACGGCATCGGCAGACAGAAGGCCCAAGAGCTCAAATCCAAGGGCATCCGCAGGAACAAGCGGAAGTCTATGGGTATGAACATCACAAAAGACAAGATTGAGGTCATCAATTTTCTGCATGACATGGATGCCAGTGTCCAGATTGAAGACCTGACAAATGGATCTGGTGAGGCTGCCGGAACCCGTGTGACCCTAGAAATACCTATTTAATCATACTCCAAAAAAACCAATTATGATTAAGACCGTAATCCTGGATGATGAAAATCATTCGATCGAGACCCTTCGTTGGAAAATCGAGAAATTTTGCCATGACATTGAGATTGTGCAGACATTTTCCGATTCCGTCCTGGCCCTGGAATATTTGAAATCCTCTGCCATCGACCTCCTTTTTATCGACATCGAGATGCCGCGGCTCAATGGCTTTGAGGTGCTGCAAGAGCTGGGCACCGTACCTTTCGATGTAATTTTTACGACGGCATACGACGAGTTTGGCATCAAAGCAATCAAATTCAGTGCGTTGGACTATCTGTTGAAGCCCGTGCAGGCACAGGAGTTGGTACAAGCGGTCGAAAAGCACAAGAACAAGTCGGCCCGTCAGGTGTCTCCCGAGCAACTCCGAGTGCTATTTAGCAACATTCAGGATGAGGACCGTGGCCCCGTCAAGATTCCGCTGTCGACCAAGGAGAGTATCGAGTTTGTGGATCCGGCTGAAATCGTGGCCTGTCAATCAGATAGCAACTACACCATGGTCTACTTGCAGGGCGGACGAAAGAAATTGATCTCCAAAACCCTCAAGGACTTTGAAGAGCTTCTGAGGGGGCACCACTTCTTTCGGTCGCATCACTCTTACCTCGTCAGCGTCAATCACATCCGCGAATACGTGCGTAAGGATGGTGGGTATCTGCGAATGGAGGGTGACATGATGGTGCCCGTATCCCGCAGCCGAAAGGACGAAGTGCTGAAATTATTCTAAGACCGGGCCTCCACAAAAAACCAAGCAGCGTCATGCCGAAGATCACTTATAGCAACCTCAACCAGTCATTTGAGAGCCGTGACCCCGAGGACACGATTCTGGATATCTCCGTGGATCACCGCATCCCGCACCTGCATGAATGCGGTGGCTCAGGACTCTGCACCACCTGCCGAGTCCGAATACTAGATGGATTGTCCAATCTGACGCCATTGAGCAGCAAGGAGCGGATCATCTCCCGGGAGCGCGGCTGGGACTCTAGCATCCGGCTGGCGTGTCAGGTGAGGCCTACCGGTGACGTCTCCCTACAGCGACTCATTTGGTCTACGGCGGAGATCAGCCACTTGCAGCTCGAGACGATCCATGAAGACTATGGGGAGGAGAAATCCATCGCGATCCTATTTTGCGATCTGCGAAACTTTACGTCCATTACGTCCAAGAACTTGGTGTTTGACATGGTCCACATGCTCAATCGCTTCTACACATTGCTGGGAGATCCGATCCTCATCAACAATGGCATCATCTACCAGTACGTGGGCGATGAGATCGTTGGCATCTTTGGCGCATCGGGCGAACCGGGATCACGTAGTTGCACCGATGCCATACGTGCCGCCCTGGGTATGCAGTATGCCGTGAGTCGCCTGAATCGATTTGAACTCAGTGAGATGGATGCGCAATTTGACGTAGGTATTGGTCTCCATTTTGGTCGGGCCTACTTAGGTAAGCTGGGCCACCCAAAGCACAAGCAGTTTGCCGTGGTAGGCGATGCGATCAATGTCACTAGCCGCATCCAGGGAGAGACTAAAAATGTGGAATCCAAGATCTTGATCTCGCAGGAGTTCTTGGATCGATTGCCTCCCGATCTGCTGCAGCTGGGCAGAGCGGTAGACACCAATTTGCGGGGCAAGACCGAAGAGACCACACTCCATGAGGTGGTGAAATTTGCCCAGCCGGATATCAGCCTGGAGGTGCAAGCCACCCTGGATCTCTTGCTGAAGAATGAGGATCGATTTGCCAGTCGGTTTTATGACAAAGTGTTTGAGATCGCCCCGGAAACTCGCGCCCTCTTCAAGAATAACCTGAAGGACCAAGGCCGTCTGCTGACCCACATGCTCAGTGGCATCGTCTACAGCCTGAGTCGACCCAGTCATCTGAAGATGGGGCTGCGCACGCTAGGCAAGAATCACACAAAGTATGGCGTAGAGGCATTCCATTATCCGGTGGTCAAGCAAGCTATCCTCGAGACAATCCAAGAAGAGTTGGGTGAGGAATACAACGAGGATATCGGCCATGCTTGGGAGCAGGCCATGGACATGATCATTGACCTGATGAAAGAGGGACAGGCGCAGACAGACCGGGCCGAGTAGGAGCCACCTGTGTCAATGTAGCACGTCAAACAGGTAGCTGTATTTCACGGTAAAGCTCCGATTTTCCAATCCAATATCATCACGCACCTGATTGTACACGATAAACAGGCCGGTGTTTGCCTGCTGCAGCCAACCGACCCGAATATTGGCAGACCAGATATCGCTGACACTATTGTACTGGATCAGACTCTGGGTAAAGAGCCGGGGGGTGAATGAATAGGAGATCCGGGTGCCAAACACATCCGTACTAAAGTCACCGGCGGGCAGCTTGATATCGTTGCGTCGATAGATAAACTCCGAAGAGAATCTATCGCCGATCCGGACGCGCAGTGTGCCACTGTTGGCATATCGTTCGCCGCCGAAGAAACCGCCCAATATGTGTCGGGTGCTGATCGAGACCGGCTTGCTCTGGTTGGTCCGTAGGACAAGCTGTGCCTCGCTGTGCTCAAAGGTGCCCTGGGGCACGGTGATGCCGTCAAAGATCTCAAACGGAGCGACCACTCCCTCGGTTGTAAGGTTGATGCCCGTGTGGATTTCAAGTCCCGAAATCCATTCCCAGTGGTTGTCAATGTGCAAGAACTTTGTCTCTTGAAAGCCGCCAAAGGTCCAGTAGCTGCGGTAGGTGACATGGGGCCGCAGTTCCATCAATCCCAGGAAACCATTCATACGCCAGTGATAGAGCACCCGAAACTCGGGTTTGCGGAAAGACCGTCGCAGCAGAAAGCCCACCTCGGGATTGAAACCCTCTCCGACTTCGGTATAGCCGGCACTGAGTGACCAACCGTTCCAGACGTATTGCCCGGTCAGCTTAAAGGAGTGATCCCGCTCTTCTATGCCGGGGGTGGTAGATTTAGCCAGAAACCCGCTTACGCGTGCTTTTTGACCAATGCCAAATTTGCCGTCCAGTGCCCAGGTGCGGTTGTAATCATTATCCAGCTCGCCCATGCCATTTCGACTGACGAATAGTCCACCGATGGCCGATCGCTGGCCGAACTCATGATTGACGCGGGCCAGGCTGAAATTGTTGGGTTCGATGCCTTGCTCGCTCACACCCTCGGTAAACATGGTGAGGGCGCCGATGTTGGTCTTTTTGACCTTGCCCGACAAGCGAGCGCCCCCGGTGATGGGCACCAGCTGTCCTCGTTCTCCGATGCCGATTCGTCGACTGAAAAAGAGGTCGACCTCTCCCGGACTGCCCACGCTAAATTGTCCCGCATTTTCCAAGAAGAAGGGCCGCTTCTCTGGAAAGAAGAGGTTAAAGCGATCGAGGTTCACCTGTTGCTCGTCTACCTCCACCTGGGCAAAATCAGTGTTGTAGGTCAGATCAAGGGTGAGGCTGGGGGTGATGCTGTATTTGAGATCGGCACCCAACTCCGTACCGTAATCGGTCTTGCTATCGTCTCGCTGCTTGGCCGCCTGTACGAGGGCATACGGCACGAATTTGAGGTTGCCCGGGCTTTGCAGATTCAGCCCCGTCAGCGTACCGGCCAGGGAGAGACGGTTAAGATTGAAATTGACCGGAATGGGCGACCAATAAGCAATCTCGTTTGACTTGCGAATGTTTCGGCGAAAGTTGAGCCCCCAGGTCTGGTTTTCCCCACTGCGATAACGGATGGTGCGGAGGGGGATGGCAAACTCAGCACTCCAGCCATAGTCGCCGACCTGCGTCCGCACCTCCCATGAGGCATCCCAATTGAGGTTAAACCCGCCGATGATCCCACCCTGCTGCCGGTTGCTGTTAAAATTGCCTTGGCCTTCGTTGTCGACCTGGGCATCATACTCGACTCCAAGCGTGTTGGTGCCAAACACAAATCCGTTTTGTCGATCGTGATACGTGTCCAGAATCATGAGAAAGCCATCGGTGTTATCCAGGGATCCGTCGCGCCGGGCATCGGTCACCACGAGCTTCTCGGGCTCTGTGTCATAACAGATCACGGCTACGTAAAAGGTCTCGCGGTCGTATGCGATCCGCACTTCAGTACGTTCGGTGGCGGGCTGTCCGATGTTTGGGCGGGTCTGAGAAAAACCGGTGATGGCTTCGATCTGAGACCAGACTGGATCGGACCGCACTTCACCATCAAGGACAGGTTTGTCTGACGAGAGGACGGTGGCTTTGGCCGTCGGCCGCAATGGGTCTCCGTAGTCGCAGATCGAGGTAGCGAGCACGCTGCTGCAAAGGCAAAACAGCCCAAACACTAGTTGATGGCGGCAAGGTTTCACACGATGTACGTTGACCACACAATATAGAATTAGTTGGGCGAAAGGCAGGGGAGCGATCGTTCCTGCAATCACATCACTAGACACTGTAATTGGACGAGAAAATGGCACGAAAAATGTGACGCCTGTGGTTAGTCGGCCAATGCCCCGCTGATCTGATCCCACCTCTGGTGCATTCGACGTATGACCGATGAAGCCGGTTTCCCGATTGCGAGTTGATTTTTGATCAAAGCTAAATTGTTGACCATGAGAGTCTTGTTGACCTGTCTCTGCCTTTTTCTCAGTCTGACCCTACCTGGCCAAGCCTGCCTGCTGCCCGAATCAATGAACGTATTGAAGCCGGATCGATGCGGTATTCGGTATGTCAAGTCCACCCCCAATACGATCGAGGTTATACTTGAGTTTGAAAAAAGAGTGCGGGTGATCAGCCATATGAAGCCGGGCAATGCCAAGGGTACCCCGGTCAATATGCGAGGGATCTACGAGCTGACTTATGATAAGCAGGGCAACCTACTGAAGGAGCAGCGCTCCTATCTCGAAGACCCGCAGATACCAGAGCAAAGCTTGATCTTTGGACTCAACGATCAACGTGGCACCTTGCTGGATGCTGACATCCGGCTGATCTCCCAGGAAGCGTATCAGCAGATCCCTTGGATTGCAGCTAAATACCCCAGGCGGGAGGGTGGCGAGCATCCCGTGGCAAAACACTTTTTCACCAGCGACCTTAATGTCGATCAGCAGGGGCGGTTGATGTCCTTACATGTGATGCGGCATGACAGATCACCTGATCAAGACGATTATGTGCCGACGGGTCGCAAGGTCGATATAACGCTGTATGACAGTAGTACCGTCAAGAAACACTGGACATCCATCTATTTTCCTGCCATCAGTGCGGATGACGGAACGACCCTTGCCATGCTAAATCGCTACGACAGAAGGGAGAGCAGACAACCTTCGGAGCGCCAATTGCGGCTGGTCTCTTTTGACTCCGTCGGTCAGGTGCAGGGAAGCTTTGATCTGAGCTTTGAGGTACCCATGGATGTGATTCACCGGGCGGAGGAAGTGAGTCGCGAGGAGACGTCGGGAGCGGACCAGTTGGACCATCAGGTATGGGTATTTGCTCGTAGGAGTACACCGGGTGCTGTAGGTAGTCATCGGAAGTACTTCTACTATGATTTTAGCCGTGATGCTACGCTTGTCCATGCGGATACGGTGGTTTCCAGTCACAATCCTTTTGATCCGATCAATAGCTATCGCCATGATGAGGGGATCATTTACATCTCGCTAGACGGGCACCAACTACATAGCCTGTACCTACCGAAGAAGGGCCGATATCTGACCAGCTCCACACGTGGCCAATTGGCAGGCCTGCAGAAGTTCTTGCAGTCCTCCGAGCAGGGTGATGGACCAAGCGTATCGCTTGCCCTCCATGAGGAGCCCAGGGTATTTGCAGATGAATCCATGCTATTTGTGTACCGAGTCATCGAAGATGTGGCACCCACCGCAGCCACTGTGAAGGGCAGCCGAGCTACCGTAACCAGTGTGCAACATGGCTTGGTCTTTCTGCACTTGCACAAGAATGGGCAAATCGCCGCTGCCAAGTACTACCAGCGTCCGGGCAACGCAGATCTGCGGGCGATGGTGGAGGTGGGCCCCATCGAGCGAAACGAAGAAGGATGCATCTCTTTTTACGCACAGGAAGTCACCTCCGTCGGTGCCTATCCCGTGCTATATACCATTAAGCATGGCAACGTCTCCATCCTCAAAAACAAGACAGATCGGACGGCTTCCCGGTTCATCTACTTCGACTCGGGGGAGGCCATCGTCGGCTACTTTGGCGTGATCAGAGATCCGGACGACCCACGCGTCTCCGTCAAGACCGTCGAGATCGTGCGAGCGGACGATTGAGCGGGTTCTGGACCAGCTCTGGCTAAAGGGAGGGTGATCGACGACCTATGCCAAATTGGAGTTGTCGACAGTTACACTTTCCAGCCCTTGCGATACTTTCGCTTGACAAACTGATTGGCAGGCTTGAAGTTGGTGATCTCCATATTTTGGCCATCCCAAGTCAGCTTTTTTCTGCCCTTAAATACCATGCGATCCCCGCGCTTTTTGCCCAGCGCATAGCTGCGGATGGCGAGATTGCCCATCAATACCGTCTCGGTCAATGGTCCGGCGTAGTCGAAGGAAGAGGTCAGTGCCTTGTGCTCCTGGCTGCCAAATCCCGCCTTGCAGGCTTCTGTCCATAGTGCCTGATGACCATAATTGGGCATTTGGGCGTAGGCATTGTCCTTGTCGTAATCATCGGGCATTTCGATCACCTGACCGCCCTTGAGGTAGACCTTGGGATCTCGCGCATAGGTGCCGCAGGTCATGATACCTTTGCTACCCATTAGCATCACACCGTTGGTGCTGCCTTCCTGTCCGATCCAGTGATCTGCCGGTATCAGGTCCGGATGGAATGGTCGTATCCCCCCGTCGCTCCAAGTGAGCTTCACCTCCGAAGGATTGTGCGATGAAGCTGGAAAGTGGAGTTGCACTCTGGAGGATGGTGGACAGCCTTCCGGGATATATTCGGGATTCCAGTCTTTGATGAATACCTGACCCACACTGCATTGGACCTCCGTGGGATATCCGAGTTGGAGCAGCTTGAAGGCTGGGTCGATCAAATGACAGCCCATATCACCCAAGGCTCCCGTACCAAAATTCCACCAGCCTCTCCACTTAAAGGGATGGTAGAGTGGATCGTAGTCCACCATCTCGGCGGGGCCAATAAACAGGTCCCAGTCTTTGGCTGACATGGAGCTCGGTAGGGACTGACCGCTCGGCACCGGGATGCCTTGGGGCCAGACAGGACGGTTGGTCCACACATGCACGGTATGTACCGGGCCAATGAGGTCCGCCTTAAACCATTCCATCATCTGCTTTTGGGCAGGGTTGGACGCCCCTTGATTGCCCATCTGGGTGACCACTCGCTTGGCCCGGGCAGTTTCTGTGAGCCTCCTGGCCTCGTAGATATTGTGCGTCAGTGGCTTTTGGACATAGACATGGATGCCGAGGTCCATTGCAGCCATAGTGGCCACTGCATGGGTGTGATCTGGGGTAGATATCGTCACGGCATCGATTTCCTTGCCTCGCTCATCGAGCATTTTTCGAAAATCTTTGAAGAACTGTGCCTTCGGAAATTTCTCGACCGTCTTTGTACACTGAGAGGTGTCGACATCACAGAGGGCAACGACATTTTCCGCGCCTTCATTCCACGCATTGATGATGTCGGATCGTCCTTTCCCGCCAGATCCAATCGCGGCGAGGTTCAACTTGTCGCTGGGCGCCCGGTAGCCTTTGCCCAGGACATGTCGTGGTACGATAAAGAATGAAGCGGCGGAGAGGGCTCCCATCTTGAGTGCTTGCCTCCTAGAGGTCTTGTCTACTTGTGTCATCGATTAAGTAATAGTTAGATAGTTGCCCTGAAATTATGGCATTTCAGACAAAGACCGACGCCCTCATGTAGAAATGTTGAGCCCACTCCCGCTTTGGGAGTTAGTTCTCCTTGTTCTGTGCCCGGAGTGTGGCCGTAAAGGCATCTCGCAGATGGGCGTCTGGCCACAGGCGAGATACGATGATTCCGGCCAAAAGGCTCAGAGCAAACGATGGCCCCAGTTCCGCAATCTGCGCAAAGTATACGCCTATGCCATCGATCGCAGGCAGCACAAATTTGAACACAGGTACGCTCAGAAACCCTACGATTATGGAGGTGATGGCCCCCCGCTGGGTGTAGCGCGACCAGAAGAGCGATAGGATCATCGCCGGGCAGAAGCTTGCAGCAATGCCCGACCAACCAAATATCACAAACCAAAAGATCGTACGACCGGGTGTGGTCGCTGCCACCGTGAGTGCGATAGCCAGCGCCAAAATGGCTAGCCCTACGGTAACCCAGCGGGACATCTTGGTAAGGCGTTCGACCTCCAATTTCGGATGAAGAATCTGCTGGTACACGTCTCTGACGACCGCACTTGACGCCACGACCAGGAGTGAGTCGATTGTGGACATAATGGCGGCCAGCACCACAGCGATGTAAATGCCAATGAAGAAAAGGGGCAGCAGGTGCTCTACCAGCAGTATCAGGGCGTTTTGGGCGTTGTTTCCCATCACCGCTTGTACGTCCGCTCCAGTCTCCGTAAAAAAGTACCTGGCCAAGATACCAATCATCACGGCGGCGCTGTCGGTGAGCAACGTAAAAGCAATCGCAACCCAACGTCCCTTCTTGATCTCGGACTCCCCCTTGATCGACATAAATCGCACAAAGAGTTGCGGAGAGCCCATGAAGCCAAGGCCGATCATCGCATAACCGATCAAGGTGGCCACATTGATCGCGGTCAGACCACCCGGTCCCCATGGATTAAGTAGCTCCGGGTCGATCTGCTCCAGACCTGACCAGAGGGGAGTACCGGATATACTCAGCCACCCGACCAGCGGCAGGATGATTAGCCCGAGAAACATTAGGAGCCCCTGAAACAGGTCGGACCAAGCTACTGCCACAAAGCCGCCAAAGAAAATGTAAAGGAGCACGATGCTAAATCCCAGCAAGATCCCCAGGTAGTAGTTCCAACCCAGAAAAGCTTCGAATGCGGAACCGGTGGCATCGATCTGGGCACTGACGTAGATGACTACAAAGACGGACAGAATCACCGCCGCCAGGATGCGCAAGTGATGTGTGCGGGCCCCAAAGCGGCTGACTAGATAATCCGGCACCGTGATGGAGCCATAACCATCGCTCAATCGCTTAAAGCGCTTAGCCATCACAAACCAGGCTACGGAGACACCAATCACTTCGCCGACCACGACCCAGAAGGCACTTACGCCCACCAGCGCGCCGAGACCGGTGAGTCCGAGCAGCAGCCAGGCCGATTCCCCGGTGGCTCGTGTGGAAAATGCCACCACCCAAAAGCCTAATTTCTTGCCTCCGACGTAGTAGTCCTTGATGTCTCTAATCTTGCGGGAGGACCACAGGCCGATGAGAAAAAGGCAGGCAAAATAGGAGACCAGAATGGCAATCTTTGTAATCATGTTGGCATATTAAGCGACGCCGAAGGGGTGTTTAGGAGACAGGGTTAGGGGAGGACCTACGACGTTTGGCATTCATTTTTTCCCGGATCCAATGTGCACTGGCAATCTGCTTGGTGTTGTCAAACCTGTCAAACAGCCTCTCCATGGCCACCCTGTCCCGATCGGATATGGCGGCCAGACGAGTGGTGAAGCTGATCAGGTTTAAGTATGATCGTCTCCGGCCTTCTTGGATCGTATGTTTCTTCCGATTGATGTACGCCTTAAAACTTTGACCCATGGCATCCAGGGCATCCCATTCGCCCAGCTCATAGTAGGTCGCCAGTAGCATCGTCTTGGCCCCGAGGTTGTAGGTCACATCTTGGTACTCCACCTTCTGAAGTAGGCGTAGCGCCTCGGCAAAGTTACTCCGATAAAAAAGCAGTTGCGCGCGATTATAGGTGATCGCGTTTTCCCGAAACACCGGTTCGATCCGCTGACCAAAATCGTGGATAAACGCTTCTGCCCAATCGTACTCATGCAGTCTTAAGGCCAAGACCACGACATTCTTAAACGTCCAATGCGTGATATAGCCATCCACCAGAATCAACTCCTCATCCAGCACCCGCCGATAGAGGTAGAAGGACTCCTGGAGAAAGTGATCCTTACCCTGATTGATCTTGCGGTTGCAATAGTTAAGTGCTGAGTCATACACCTCTTTCATGCGTAAAGGCTCAAGAATCCGTGCATGGTCTCGCAATGCCTGCTTGAGATCAAAGTAATGCGACTCGTCCTCCGGCTCCAGATGGGATAAGATGATCTTGTGGTAGATGCCCACGACCGGATTGTCGCTAAACTCTCCCGCATCCACCAATTGGAGTATCTCGTCGATGAGGACACGGCTGTACTCATGCTCGACAAATGAACTCCTACTCAACACTTCGCACTGATAGCGCAGCTTCTCGATGACGTAGAAAGTGTCCAGATTTTTCATGATCTCGTCCAGATTGGCCACGTTAAAGCGGCGCAGGCTGGACTGATTCATCTGATAATCGCTCTGCTCAATCCGATAGAGATAATAAAAAAAGTCCGCACTGCGGATGGGGTGTCTCTCCGCCAACTTCCGGACTCTCGCCAACTGTGTCTTGTACAGAGACTTGAGTTCCCGCCGACTCAATGCTTGTAGTTGCATCGTGGAGGCAAGCATTTGATCCGCTTGAAAAGCCTCTATGCCGAGAAACACCTCGATATCTCGCAAGGCATCGGTGCAAGCCTTGCGAAACTGCTTGTCATCGTAGGGGCGAGTGGGCTCAAGTGCTTCCCAAACCGCTTGCTTCTCCGGGGCAGTTCCCTGCTTAAGGCAGTCGATCAGATGCAACGTAAGTGCTTTCAGTCCGGCGGAGGAATATCTTCGCTTCAGGTACTTCTGTAGCCGATTGAGCTCGGTTGTCTTGAGGACGGATAACGTGCGATATAACTTGGTCTTAATCACAGAGTCTGACAAAGATCTAGCGCTGAAATGCCTGGCATCGGAACTGTTAAAGGCATGGTCAAGATGCCCATTATTTCCAACTTCAGCAAATATAGATTATATTGCATTTGTCAATAATATATTCTATGACCTGGTCCCCCTGGCGCTCCATCTTGGCAGTTGCTTTCACTCTGTGTTCGCTCACCGGGTATGGTCAAGAATTAAATCAATATAGATACTATAAGTCTCTGATCAACAGCCCGTTGGAGGTTTCAGTTGAGTCGGTAGATTATCCCGATATTCTGCGCGGCCCTGCGCATGGCTCCTTGGTCAAATACAAGCTTTCGTTTGAAGATCGTTACCGGATCAGGTATACGGCTGCCGCTGGATTTACAGGCTTGGATACCGTGGTCTATCGTACGGATCAGCCGTCAGGAGGCGGCACTATACCACAGTTTGAGGGATTTGTGGTGGAGGTGAGTATGGTGCAGGCGGAGACGGATTATTTTGCCCTCGATCTGGGGGTCGCCCAGCACACCTTGTCGGTGCTGGACAATGATCTCAGCACACTGGGTCCACTGCATCTGGGGAGCATTGTGCAGAGTGATGGGGGCCATGCGTCGGTGGGTGCTGATGGAAGGACGATTTCGTTCAGACCGGATGGCAGCCATATAGGATCTGTGGTTTACACAGCGTGCACAGATGGTCATTGTGCTACCGGCACGGTGATACTGCGACTGGATGATCACGCTCGTCCAGGTGAGCCTGACAGTAGTATTTACGAGATCTGGAAGGACGATCCGGTCACGGTCATGGTGGCTCCTGGATTTGCGCAACCGACAGCTGCTTACTACCAAGGATCATTGCAACCGATATCTGGCCAGCAATACATCTTCACTCCCAAGGAGGGATTTACAGGCACCGAGGTGCTTCGGTTTAATAGGCTCGAAGATGGCTCGATGGTGTATTATACGATCATCATTCACGTCCGTGATCCATTTGCACTAAATGGATGGGCGAGCAAGGATTTCTACTTCACAGAGCTAAACAATCCCCTGACACTCTCCCCACTGGACAATGACTTCGGAGATGAAATTTCCAGTCTGAATACGACTGGACTTGTGGGCAGTTTGACGGCAGAGGGTGCCGGACGCTACACGTATACACCCCCAGCGGGGTATCGAGGCCAGACCAAGTTTCAGTATGAAGTCTGCGGGGAGGGGAGATGCGATGTGGTGGACGCCTACATTACGGTACATGACTATGAACCTTCACCGGAGGTGTGGCAACTCACGACCGTCAAAGGACACACGCTACCGATCGACTACACGATTCCCATAGATGACTACAGCTTTGAGGTCTTGCAGACTCCCTCACACGGCTCTCTGGTGGTCTCTCCAGACGGAAGATCATTGACCTATACTTCCGCGGCTGACTATGTGGGTACCGATGCCATGTCGGTGCGCTATTGTACCTATGGTCCGGGGGGATTCTCCTGTTATGACCGCCCCATCCAGGTCCATGTGCGAGATGTCGACGTTCCTGCTTGCCAGGGGGATTGTTTTTGGCCGGGTGATTTTGATGCAGATGGTGCGGTGACCATTCAGGATATCCTTCCTCTGGGTGTCAACTTGGGAGCCACCGGATCGAGTCGAACTGACGTCTTGCCTCAAGAGTGGTACGGGAGATCTGCCTCCAGTTGGCGTGAAGTCATTGGCTTTGGCACACCTGACCTCAAGCACGTGGACGGAAATGGTGATGGGGTGCTGACCCACGAGGATCGGTCCATCATTGAGTCCTTTTATGGCCTGGCGCATGCGTTGGTGCCCGAGCCGCCGCCCGCCATGAACCAGGTGCCGGTCACGCTGGAGCTGCTAACACCGGTGGTGGAGGCTGGCGACGAGGCGGTGATTGAGGTGGCATTGGGGCAGACTGCAGAACCTATGGCCATTTGGGGGCTAGACTTTTCGCTCGAACTCCATAGCCAGATCGTAGAATATGGCAGCTTTGAATTTGTTACCGCTTCGGACGGTCCCTTGCCGCCCGATGCCCTAATCATCACGCAAGCGATCTCTCCGCGGGATGGACGACTGGATGTCGGCGTCGTGCGGGCGGACAAAAAGGCCATTACCCGGCATGGAGTACTTGGCCAGATCCGCTTTATCGTAGAAGAAGACCTAAACGGATTCCGATCCCTAAAGGATCTCCTGGACATCGAGATTGACCTGAAGCGCATTACCATCTTGGATGAGCGGGGCAGGTATGCCAGTCTTCCTCCGGCACGTACCTTCCTGCGTCTTGCCAAGCAGGGCCAGCGCTATGCCGATCTGCAAGTGTTTCCAAACCCCGCCCAGACGGACATACAGATTCAAGCTCCTAGTGATGGCTTGCGCAACTACACCCTCCTGGATTTGCATGGACGAGTGGTGCGAGAAGCCCAATTTGCCACGGGCAAACGAAGGGTCTTTGTTGATCTGCGAGGCTTGCTGCCCGGGCTGTATGTCCTACGCACTCAGCCGATGGAAGGAGATTATACCCTCACCAAGATTGAAGTCTTGCCCCAATAGATCTCGCATTGGAATTAACAACAAGGCGAAGCTCTAATAGCATCCCCGGACAGGGCACACGATATAAGGCACGGCTGTGAGGAGACCGTTGGTCGCCAGCTTGCGATTTAGGTGTATTCTTTGACGATCTGCATCACGGATCGGTGATAGCTCCGACCAAACAGATTGAGGTGTACCAGCAAGTAATGGAGTTGGTAAAGCCGCACGCGTTGGTCGAAGCCTGGGGCCAGCGGATAGAGCTCCGCATAGGAGCTATAGAAGAGCGGTGCAAAACCACCAAACAACCGTGACATAGCGAGATCCATCTCTCGGTGCTGGAAGGCCATGGCGGGATCAATCAGAAAGGGCACCGCACCGCTCCCCGAAATGAAGTTGCCCGACCATAGATCACCATGGGTCGGAGCCGGCGGCTCGACGGGAAAATATTGCGCAAAGGACTGACACAATCGATCGAACGTAAGCGTACGGGCGTGAGCATATTGCAATAATTGGCTGCTAGACGGATCTTGTGTTGCAAAAAGATGAGGCGAGACAAAGAGCAGATGTATCCAGTGGTAGCGGCATATGAGCAAGGTAAGAAAAGTAGGCAGGAATTGTGCATAGAGCACGAGCTAGGCGAGGGTACATTTTGGTATTGGGTGCGCAAGTATCGAGAGGAGAAAGTAGATCAGGGGTTTGTGGAGTTGGTAGCAGAGGACCAAGGCCCTGGGGCAGGTCAAGTAGAAGTGTTACTGGGAGGGGGAATGATTCGCTTTGACTCCGTTCCTGCGGCATCTTATCTGCGCGAGCTAGTTGTAGGATGCTAGGTCTGAGCGGAATTAAGCGATTCTATTTGTACCGCCCAGCGGTGGACATGCGCAAGAGTTTTCGCGGTTTATGCGGAATAGTCAACAACGAGCTTGGCCAAGATCCAATGAGTGGCGAGGGCTATGTGTTTGTCAACAAACGCAGAACGTTGCTGAAAATATTAGTATGGGATCGCACCGGTTATCTGATTTACTCAAGTTTCGGCAGTAAAGGAATAAGAAAAAAAAGGAGTTAAGTTACTTCTCTAAAATACAGTAAATCAGTATTTTAGAGTTGACAAAAGAAACAAAACTCCTTAATGAAAGATACAGATTTTTTCGAGGAAATACAATCAATTTTGATGTATTCTGGACAGATTTCGTGCGCACTATTTAACGATGTAGTGAATAGTTCTCTATCAGGGATCAAGGCACATCATCATGCTTTAGCCAGTCGAGATTCGGTGGTCAAGATGATGGTCTTGCTAAAGCTGTTGAAGATTGAGTCAATTGGGCAGTATTTTAGATCCGATTTAGGCAGGTTGATCCAATATGGCAAAGACGTATTCTATGGGATCAAGAATAGTCCGAGGATTAATTGGCGACAATGCTTGCTGAGACAAGCAAAGAGTTGTGATATCGAAGGCGAAGAAATATCACAAGACCATTCAAGGGCCGATCAGACGCGATGCTTTATTATAGATGATACCGACATGCCAAAGACGGGCAAGCGCATGGAACTATTAGGGCGGATCTATTCCCATGTGAAGGGCGGGTCCATACTGGGATATAAGGGGCTGAATCTGGCGTTGTGGACAGGTGCGACCCTGTTGCATCTTGACTTCTCCCTACATGGGGAGGCTGGGAAAAAGAAGGACCAGGGAATCAGGAAAAAAGATCGAAAGAAAAGATATGCTAAGAGGCGGGATAAGAATAGTCCAGGATGTAAAAGGACATCAGAATACTTTGAGAAGAAGACACTGGTAGCCGTACAAATGCTGAGACGAGCTATCAACAAAGGGTTCAGAGCCTCCTATATACTGGTAGATTCCTGGTTTTTTAACAGGTCATTGGTGGAAGCGGCGGTAAGCCATGGGATCCATTTGATTAGCCGGCCGAAGAACAATAATTGGAAGTATATATTGAAGGGGAATCCCCGTACTATTTCCAGCCTATCCAACAAGTTTCGATCGTTGAACTCCAGAAAATATTGGACAGAGATGGGCCTATATTACGGAGGATTGACTGTAGAGTTCCAGGGTCACCTCCTCCAATTATTCTTTTACAAAGAGAACAAACGAGGTAGCAAATGGGAGGTTATTGCCACGACCAATCTAAAAATTGGAGCCAAAAAGGCTTATCAGATTTACCAGAATCGGTGGAGCATCGAAGTGTCTTACAAGGAACTCAAGCAACATTTGAAATTTGGCGCTTGTCAAAGCAGAGACTTTGACGCCCAAATCGCTGATGCTACCCAATGCCTGCTGGCCTATAATTTCTTGTCAAAATATAAGATGATTCACCATTATCAAACCATCGGCGGTTTATTCAAAGAGATCTCACGCAACTGGCTCAGTCCCACTCTCATGAATAGATTTTGGAACAAAGTAATGGGCCTAATCCGAAAACTTGCCCGATTCGTAGACCTGCCCATCAACATCCTGCGCGATAATCTACTGCGGAAGGATGAATTTTACTCCAAATTTGAGAAACTGTCCCTAGCATTTACTACCGAAACTTGAGTGATTTACTACAAGAGACTGGAACGAGGGACCATCGAGTTGCCATCCGAGCAACACGGAGACCTGTCGGTGAGCACATTGATGATGATGCTGGAGGGCATCGAACTAAAGGGCATAAGGAGGCGAAAAAGATATAGACCTCCTCCTCCAATCAGGGCTTAGAAATAGAAAGAGAATCAAGGGAGATACATGTAAAAAATCATGATATATCCAGATGAAATTGGTATCTTAGGATATGCCTACACAGGATATTTCCAAGGAAGAATTGCTGAGAAAGAATCAGGAATTACGTCAAGAAAATATCCATTTAAAGGCAGAGAATGCTGAGCTATTAAGATTGATCCGGGGGGTTAAATCCGAACGGTTTATTAGTGCGGATTCTCCCAAAAATAAGCTAGAGGAAAATGCACTTTTTCCTACACCCTCCTCGCCAACAGATGTCACTGATAAAAAAAAGGACAAACAAAAAAAGCCCTCCGGTCACAGACGCCAGCAGATACCTGTACACCTCCCACGACAGGAAAGAATCTTGGAGCCCCCCATTGATACCAGCCAAATGGTTAACCCGACTTGGCTAAGCGTACACGTAAGTTTCAGAAAACCAATGAGATAGGAAATCAGTGGTACACTACATATTTTTTCAGAGCAGTCTGAGTGTTGTTGGTGCCGGTGGCATTATAGATTTGGCGGACTTCGTTGATGGGGGTGGAGGGTTTACGTAGGTGAATGACTTTTTTGTCAGTAGGCAGTTCAATAGTTTGAATGGTTTGGGTATTCATTATCCTAACGATATTGTTCCAGTCGTAGTTGAGATTAGCATTTTTGAGCATATACCTGATGGTATTGACTAACTGGTAGGCAAGAATGGTAAGATAAATATGAGCTTCAATTCTTTGGTCTTTTTGATGGTACACCGGCCTGATGTTTAGATCTGACTTTAGGCAGCGAAAGGTAGCTTCCACTTCTCTGATGGTATTATATATATCCCACAATTTAGATTCAGAAGGATTGTCATAATTCGTTCTGATAAAGTAGACGCCATTGGTTTTATCGTCCTTAGTTTGATCTGATTTTTCAGACCAGGTGATTTGGGTAGCGACTCCATTTTCTTGGGCAACTTTGATGACATATCTAGAGGAAATACGGTTGTGTTTCTGTTTCGCCCTTCCAATACGCTCCCATACCTTGTTGATGGATTTAGTGCCCCCTTTGGTAAAAATAGCTTTCTGGATAACACTCAGATCTTGTTCATACCGTTGCTTGAGTTTAGTGTGCATGGATTGCTCCTTTTTCCTTTTGGCCTCACTTTGCACGTACATCCAGGTATCCGGATAACCCTGGGGCTGAAAGATGGCTAGTTCCACTTGATTCTTTTGTCTATCGGTAAGTCGAATTATTTTCGAGCTAGACTCCTCCACAGGGTGATCTTTTAGTCGCTTTCGAGAGACGCAAACGTATTTATACCCTTTTTCCCTCACCATAGTTAGGTTGTCTTCAGTAGCAATACCGGCATCTATCACAATTGTTTGATCCGGCCTGGAAGGAGAATATTTCTTTAGATCTTCAATCATATCAGACAAAGTACCAGTGTCTGGTGTGTTGCCTTCGTATATTCTGGAGTGCCTGATAAAGCCCTGCGCATTAATAACGCCGGTAAAAACAACCAATGGACAGTCATTTCTTTTCTCCTTACTCTTGCCATACTTGGCAATCTTACTATGATCTTTACGTGATTCAAAGTAAGTATTGCTGATATCAAAAATAACCAGCTTATCATTTAGGTCAAACATATCAGTAATGCGATGGTATAAAAACTGGTCTATGGATTCCCTATGCTTGTAAAGCAGGTCAGATATGGCATACAGTTGTTTATGTGTAATTATTTGATGGTGACCGAAGCAAGCAGCCAGCTCACTATTCATCTGGAGGATTTGTGCGGTCTTATGCTCCGAAGAACAGAAAATCGCTCGGGCCGCAATGCTGATCAAAGCTTTGCGAATTTCACTTTGGGTCATGCCAACCGACCGCATGCATTGTTCTAATTGTAGCTTGTCAAGTACTTGCTTGCAAAGGTGCTCCACTCCAAAGGTCTTCACATCACCAACTTCCAACCCTTTGAGGTCAACGTTGTGAAACTCTGCTTTGGCAGGGGCAGGGGGGATCGATGCAGGGGGATGCTCAGCCTGCTGATATTTAATACAATACTTCTCATAGTAAAAAAGTGCCAGGTCAAGCAAAGGCTTTGCCGGACTCTCAGGAAATAATTCCGGATGGCCAAATATCTTGGACTTCAAAATGTTGAGGACAACATTTCTGTTCTGTTTATCTCTAAGCAAGGGATCAGATCCCAGATATAGAATAGCCCTTTGCTTTACTTTGCCATCTACCCTGGCCGCCTGGGCTAGAGTATACTGGAAAAAGATCTTACTGTCTTTGCTACGTTGCTTTTTGACCTCCCTAATAAACATGTGAGTAAAGGTACGGAGCCATGCGCACATATACAAGTACCGTACCTCACTACAAATGAGATCCCAACAAACCAAACACTGATAATCAACCCGTTAAATTGTCCGAAAGGCTGAAAAAAGATCAATTTTGTCGATTTCTACCCCTGCGCCAGCCAAGTCGGGTTAAGATGGGTGAAGTAGTCACTGAACAGTATGGCATTGAGATAAATCTGTATGTGGACCGGATCGTTCGTCCCAAATATGTCGATAGCGACTCCACTATCCACATTGCTCCCTACGATTGCCTGTTTGCTAAAAGTAATATCGGTGCAAGCCTGGCCAGCCACATCGTGGTCAGTAAGTACATCGACCATTTGCCTATGTACAGGCAAAGCAAGAAGTATGCCCGTGATCATGTAGACTTACCCAGGTCAACATTGTTGGATGCGGTCAAACGAGTAGCCGCTCGACTAGAGCCTCTCTACGAGGTGGCGGCCAAACAAGTGCTCAACGTCGATTATTTAATGGCTGACGAATCCAGCATCCCCGTACTATGCCAGGACCACCCCGGAGCCACCCTTAAAGGACAAATGCTGGTCAAAGTGGCTCCTGAGAAAGGGCTGGTAGTCTTTGACTATATCAAGACCAAAGAGAAAATCAATATCCTGGAAGGTCTGGAAGGGTTTGAAGGTTATCTACAGACGGACGGAAATGTGAGCTACTGTAGCAAGGGAGCAGAAGACAAGGTGACTCACCTGAATTGCCTGGTGCATGCTAGACGTAAGTTTGATGCCGCTCTAGACTATGACTATAAGCGAGCAAGCGCTGTGCTGGAAATCATCCAAAAGATCTACGCGATTGAAAGACAAATGAAACAGTCTGGCCTTGACCATGACCAAATCGTGCTCACCAGAAATAAAAAAATCAACCCCTTACTCGAACAACTGCATAAATCGCTGGTTGAGCAATATCGGCCTGATCTGACCTCCAACCCCTTTAATCGGGCCGTCAACTACACCCTTAAGCGATGGACCCAATTGACTGAATTTCTCAACGATGGCCGCTTACATCCCGACACCAATCTTCTGGAAAGGCAAATACGACCCCTCGCTCTTGGGCGAAAGAACTACCTATTCGCCGGGTCTCACAATGGTGCCAAAATGGCTGCCATATTCTACTCCTTCTTCGCCATGTGCCACCTAAATAACATCCAACCACGTGCGTGGCTATCCGATGTCTTGCACAGAATCACTGAACACAAAGTCAATCGACTAGCCGAGTTGATTCCCCTCAAAGACTATCAATTCCTCAATGATCACCCTGAAGTACCACCGCCCGTGGACTCTTCATAGATGCTCGTGCCCGTACGCTTACGATCGAACTGGTGCCGGGTTGCACTGCTGATCAGGCCAGCCTGGTGAGCGGCATCGGCCTGTGGCAGAATGCGCTGGGTCCGATAGAAATCACTCCAGTCCTCACACCGATTATTGCGCTGCGGCAACACTCCGATGAAGTTGTCATGATCCAGACCGAAGGCCGCTTGAGATGCTTGATGCAGCCCGGCGAGCGACCGACCGAAGGTCTGCCAGAAAGTGCTCGAAGGCGGTACATCTTTGATATGGGTGAGGATCAGAAAGTGCTGATGACCCCAGTGACCGGAGGCAACGATCTCAGGTGTTTGGATAATCCGGGTCTGGGCCAGGCGCTGCAGGCCGGTTCGTTCGGCCTCCATCATTTGCCGGCCCAGTGGCGAGGCGTAGACTTTGGCAAAATATTGCACACCCTCCGCCTGTACCTGATACGTAGATTGGATGCCGCTGGATCGAGCCGTAAGTGAGCAGCGTTGTACGCCTAGCACATGCGCCAGGTGCTGGTCGAGGGTCATGCTAGTGGTGACGATTTATAATGCGGCGACTAGAGCTTGTTGCGGTGGATCAGCTCCAGCAGTTCGTCTCGATAGTTTTTGCCGATGGGCAGCAATTTGGGTTTACCCTTCTCGATCACCTCAACCTGATTGCCCACGATGGCATTGATTTTTTCTAGTCCCACGATGTAGGAGCGGTGGATGCGCTTGAAGTATTTGAGCGGTAGCTTAGCCTCTAGACTTTTCATGGTCTGGAGGGTGATGACGCGACCATTGTTGGTCTTGATGATCACGTAGTCCTTCAGTCCCTCGATGTACAGGATATCTATGTATTTGATCTTGACAAACTTCTTGTCTGCCTTGACGAATATGAAGTCGGCGTCTCCTTCTTCTCCACTCGTTTGTCCAGCTCGCAGTCGCAGTTGTTCGGTAGCCTTGTTAGCGGCTTTCATGAAGCGCTCGGCGGAGATCGGTTTGAGCAGGTAGTCTACCGCATCGAGCTCAAAACCCTCTATAGCATAGTTTGGAAAAGCGGTGGTAAATACCACCAAGGGCGGATTGGCCAGCGTCTTGACAAAATCGATACCGGTCACCTGGGGCATTTGAATGTCCAAAAACATGAGGTCAATCTCGTGCGCCGAGAGTGCCTCATTGGCCTCAAAAGCATTGATACAACGCTTTACCAGATGCAGTTCCGGCATCTTTTCGATGTAAGTCTCCAATACGTCCAGAGCCAGGGGCTCATCGTCTACTATAAGGGTATTGATGATCATAGTTGCAGTGGCTTTTATTTAAAGGTTTAAGTCGAGAATTACTTTATAACTATTTGGGTCGTTTCTGATGTCTAACTTGTACTGATCGTTATAGATAAGATTGAGGCGCCGGCGTACATTCACCAGGCCAATGCCTCCACTCCTGCGATGAATCTGTTTGGGCTGGCTGGGACCCTTGCTATTCTCAATATCAAAGATAAGGTGATGGCCCTCAACCCGAAGATTTATATTGACGTATCCGTGATCAATCTGATTGCCAAGTCCGTGCTTGAAGCTGTTTTCAATGAAGGGAATCAGTAGCAGGGGGGCAATGCGCTGGTCCTTGATCTCACCAGTCAGATTGAGATTGATATCCACCATCTTATGCTGACGAAGACGCTCCAGGTCCAGGTAGTTGCGCATGTAGGTGATCTCCTTGTACAGAGGCACTTTTCGCTCGTTGCACTCATAGAGCATATAGCGCATCATTTCAGACAGCTTGAGTACGATCTGGGGGGCATCTTCCGACTTCTTGAGCGTGAGTGCGTATAAATTGTTGAGGGTGTTAAACAGAAAGTGGGGGTTGATCTGCGACCGTAGAAATTTGAGCTCAGACTGCATGGTCTGGGTCTGCAGCTCGATCTTCTCAGATTGATGGATAAACCAGTCGGTGATAATGCCATAGATGGTCGAAGAACTGCCGACCAAAAACATCGTCATGTAGTAGTAGGGCTGATTTTGCACCAGATAATTTTGAAAGGATGGTTCATCAGCAAATAGAAAGACCTGGATGGCATTCTTGATCGGGGTGAGCAACACTACGGTCAAAAGGAGAAAACCCACGTACTGCCAGAATCGCTTGCGCGAGAGATAATTGGGAATGAGATAGAGGAGATTGATGTAAATGAGCATGGCATAAAAGGCAATGTCAATGGTCTTCTGGTAGAGCACCATCGGCCAACCCACATTGTTGAAGTCGGAACTAACCAAGATCACCAGCAAGGCGAACCAAAAGATGGCATGCGTGAGCACACCGCGGTGTTGCCAGAATCTTGTCCGCTCGAGGATCCTCTTTAAGGCGATGAACTTCATAGAGACCGATCAGTCCGTCAAAGGTACGGTGGCATCCATCCTCCCACTTCAGTAAATGGATGAATCGGGTGGTAATATAGATAAAGAGCCGTTATGCCTGAGCAACAGGGGTTTCGATCCAGGCAATCGCACTGGGACCCATGGGCACTGCGCACGTATCAGGGCAACAACTCCCCGTCATAACCTTACTTAGTATATGTCAGGCGAGGACGCCTGATCCGGCCAGGTTGCTTTTGCTGAGCTATTCTAATTTCGACTAGCCTCAGAGGCCACACAGCGCAGATCCGGCCGCGTTTGGAGTCTCCGCCCAACGCCATGCTAGCTCGTTGTCACCCCGAAGCCTTGATGATGCGACGGCACTGGCAACCCCCCTACAGGGCAATCGCATTATGGGATTCTGCACCTACCCCTATCAACGGCCAAGAAATTGCTGGCAAAATGCCCTTTGAACACACTTAAGAAGACTACTCCAGGGCATAACCTTACTAGTTTGTGTCAGGCGAGGACGCCTGACACGGCCAGGTTGTTCTTGTTGAGTTATTCCAACGGCACCTAGTCTCAAAGGCCACGCCGCCCCAATCAGGCCGCGTTTGGCGTCCCCGCCAAGCGCTATTGTAGCTCGTTGTCACCCCGAAGCCTTGATGATGCGACGGCACTGGCAACCCCCCTGCAGGGCAATCGCATTATGGGATTCTGCACCCCTATCAACGGCCAAGAAATTGCTGGCAAAATGCCCTTTGAACACACTTAAGAAGACTACTCCAGGGCATAACCTTACTAGTATGTGTCAGGCGAGGACGCCTGACACGGCCAGGTTGTTCTTGTTGAGTTATTCCAACGGCACCTAGTCTCAAAGGCCACGCCGCCCCAGTCAGGCCGCGTTTGGCGTCCCCGCCAAACGCTATTGTAGCTCGCTGTCACCCCGAAGCCTTGATGATGCGACGGCACTGGCAACCCCCTGGCGGCTTGGGATGCCCGAGCTGATTTTTCAGTACTTTTGCGACCGCAAACACGATCTAGCCACAACAATTTGGCGCAAAGAGGTTTATATAGATTGTCATCTAGAAAACGCACGACTTGTGAAAATCATCGATAACGACAGGAAGGCCAACTACGTAAAGACCGAAAGTTTTGACGTCGAGGTAACAGAAAGGTTGGTCGGTCATTTTGCCGAGATACTGGATGGGGTAGGCGAGGATACTTATCGCGAGGGACTACTCAAGACTCCTGAACGGGCGGCGAAGGCCATGCAGTTTTTGACGTCGGGCTATGACATGGACCCGAAGGAAGTGCTGACCTCAGCTATGTTCAAGGAAGAATATAGTGAGATGGTCTTGGTCAAAGACATCGAGTTGTATTCGCTTTGCGAGCATCACATACTGCCATTCTTTGGCAAAGCGCACATCGCGTATATACCCAAGGGCCAGATTGTGGGTCTTAGCAAAATACCTAGAGTGGTGGACATATTTTCTCGCCGGCTTCAGGTACAGGAGCGACTCACGCACGAGATCCTCAATTGCATTCAGGAGGTGCTTCAGCCACTGGGTGTGGCTATCGTGATCGAGGCCCGCCACATGTGCATGATGATGCGAGGTGTTCAAAAGCAGAACAGCGTCACCACCACCTCCGCCTTCACCGGAGAATTTAGCAGAGAGGAGACTCGATCAGAGTTCCTCAATTTGATCAGCTCGACCTTACACTAAGAGAGATACATGAAGAGAGCATTCGTCTTTCCCGGTCAAGCGTCACAGTTTCAGGGTATGGGAAAAGATCTATTTGATGGTTTTGACCATGCCAAGGCACGATTTGCCGAGGCCGACGAGATCCTGGGCTTTGCGATTTCTAAGATCATGTTTGAAGGATCGGAAGAGGATCTTCGACAGACTTCGGTCACCCAGCCTGCGGTATTCATTCACTCAATCGTCACAGCCGAGGTGTCAGAGGATACCACCGAGCCCAGCGGAGTGGCCGGACACTCCCTGGGAGAGTTTTCAGCGTTGGTACGTGCCGGTGTACTCGATTTTGCCACAGGACTGACATTGGTCAAAGCACGGGCAGAGGCTATGCAAAAAGCTTGTGATTTTTCTGCCGGTACAATGGCGGCCATTGTTGGACTGGAAGATGACGTGGTAGAGGAGGTTTGTGGGCGAATCGATGGTATCGTCATTCCGGCCAATTATAATTGCCCCGGGCAGTTGGTTATCTCGGGCGAAGTAGCAGCGGTGCATGCAGCCTGTGAGCAGTTGCTGGAAGCAGGCGCTCGCCGAGCGATCCCACTGTCCGTCGGAGGAGCCTTTCACTCGCCCTTGATGATGCCCGCCCAAGACGAATTGGCGGAGGCCATTGAAACCACCGACTTCCAAACACCCAGCTTTCCGGTCTATCAAAATGTCGACGGACTGCCCAATCAGGATCCGGCCTCCATCAAGGAGAAGTTGGTACGTCAATTGACCTCTCCTGTGCGCTGGACGAGCACCATCGAGCGCATGATCGCGGACGAGATCGAGGCCTTCGTGGAGGTGGGAGGCACAGGAAAGGTCCTGCGCGGCATGATCAGGCGCATCGACAGAAATATTCAATCGTCCGCTTTGTAAAGCGCCAAATTAACGGGAGATTTAGTCTGGCTATGAACTGTTACACCGATGAAAGGCAAGCGTATAGATAAGGGATCCGTACTTCTGGCAGAACCCTTTAGTCTAGATGCTAATTTCAAGCGGTCTGCCGTAGTCCTGACCGAACATCATGACGATGGCACGGTAGGGTTTATCATCAACAAACCCCTAGATGTGCATGTCGATGAACTGATATCGGATTTTCCGGAGTTTCGAGCCCGGGTCCACTTTGGTGGTCCGGTGGCTACTGATAGTATACACTACCTGCACAATGTCGGTGATCTGCTGGACGACAGCATCAAGGTACGGCCCGGCATCTACTGGGGCGGAGACTTTGAAAAGCTGAAGTTTCTCATCGATTCGAAGTTGATCAGCCCAAAGAATATCCGCTTTTATGTGGGCTATGCCGGATGGTCGTCCGGGCAGTTGGAAGGAGAGTTGAGCTATGGCTCGTGGGTGATCGCAGATATGTACGCCAACTATCTCTTTAAGTCGAAGGCCGATGAGCTCTGGAACGTCATTATGGCCAACAAGGGAAATACCTTCTCTGTCATCGCGCAGGTGCCGGACAATGTAAACTGGAATTGAGATGATCCTCCTGCGAGATCTTTCGATCCAGTACGGCGACCGCGTGCTGTTTAAGAACGTCAATTTTCAGATTAATCCGACCGACAAGATCGCCTTGATCGGGCGCAACGGAGCGGGCAAATCCACGCTCTTTCAGATCATCGACAACCGCATCAGTCCGGATACCGGGCAGGTGCAGGTGCAGAACGATGTGCAGATCGGCTATTTGGAGCAGACCCTGACCATAGACGCCAATCAGACCATCCGAGCGGCTGCCCAAGAAGCCTTTAAGGAAGTAATCCGACTCGAGGAGGAGAACTTGCGGTTGCAAGAGCAATTATCCTTGGTCATGGATTACGAGAGCAACGAATATCTCCAATTGCTCGATAACCTCAACCTCAATCTGGACCGATTGAATCATCACGAGGTGGGCTCGATGGACAAGAAGATCGAGTTGGTGCTGAGGGGACTGGGCTTTGAGGACCACCAGTTTGACATGGGCGTGGATACATTGAGCGGGGGATGGCAGATGCGGGTCCAATTAGCCCAGCTCTTGCTCCAGCAACCCGGCATCTTGCTGCTCGACGAGCCGACCAATCACCTGGATATCGAAGCCATCATCTGGCTGGAAGAATACATTGTCAATTATCCGGGGGCCGTGATGTTTATTTCGCATGATCGTGCTTTTTTGCAGGGCACCGCTTCAAGGATCATTGAAATTGAAAATAGTCAAGTGTATGATTATCAACTAGCTTATGACAGGTACTTGATACAAAAACAGGAGATACGCACGAAGCAGGAAGCAGCCTATCGAAATCAGGAAAGGACCATCGCCCAAAAGGAGCGGACGATCAATCGCTTTCGAGCCAAAGCGACCAAGACGAAGATGGCCCAATCCATGCAAAAGCAGCTGGACAAGATGGAGCGCATTCAGCTCGACGGGGTCGAATCCTCCACGATGCGCATGCGGTTTCTACCGATCCCGCGACCAGGTCGCACGGTGATCAATGCAAAGGATCTTACGAAGTCGTATGGGGATCACCTCGTGCTCGACCGCCTCAGCCTGGAGGTGGAGCGGGCCGACCGGGTAGCCATCGTGGGACAGAATGGACAGGGCAAGACTACCTTGGTGCGAGCCTTGCTCAAGGAGCTGGATATTGATGGGGGGAGCGTGGAATTGGGATCTCAGCTGAGTATCGGCTACTATGCCCAAGACCAGGCCGACAAACTGGAGGATGATGCCACCCTGTTGGAATTTATGGAACTCAGCGCTCCCGAAGGTATGCGAGCGAGGGTGCGAGCGATTCTGGGGGCTTTTATGTTTACCGGAGAGGATTCGGACAAAAAGATAAAGGTGCTTTCGGGCGGCGAGCGGGCTCGACTGGCCTTTGCTCAGTTGCTCATGCAGCCCATCAATCTGCTGGTGCTCGATGAGCCGTCCAATCACTTGGATATGGATTCCAAGGAAGTGCTAAAGGAAGCCCTGATGGACTATGAGGGTACCTTGCTGGTCATCTCGCACGATCGGGACTTTTTGGCAGGTCTGACTACGCGTACCATCGAGATGCGCGATCGCAAGATTTTCAACTATTTAGGTGACGTAAACTACTTTCTTGAAAAAAGGTCCATGGACAATCTGCGTGAGGTCGCCCTACACAAGTCCGAGCCGACACCTAAGGTGACCGACGTGGCCCCCAAGGCCACCCACGAGGAGCGCAAGAAGATGCAAAAGGCGTTGAGCCAGGCTGAGCGCAAAGTCCTGCACTTGGAGCGACAGGTAAAGCAGCTAGAGGCCAAAATGAGCGAGCACGATTTCTACACCGGACCCTCCGCGGAGAAGGTGACGCAAGAGTATCAGCAACTGAAGGCAGACTTGGCGTCAGCCGAATTGAAGTGGGCGGAAGTCGTGGAGCAGATGGAGTCGCTGGAAGCGGAAGGATAATCTTGCTCGGACGCACGCAGCAAGCCACAGCTCTCCCAGTTCACGGGAGGCGGTGTCCAAAACCGGATCAAATGCTGTGCATCGATCACCGAAAGGTGTACATTTCGTCTTTTGCTCTTCCAATGGTACCACATGAAAGACCTGAAAGTAGCCATCGTTCAGACTTCTCCCGTCTACTATGATTTGTCTGCGACCATGGAAAAAGCGGCTGGCCTGATTCAAGAGGCATCGGAAAATGCGGCCCAATTGGTGGTGTTTGGTGAAACTTGGTTTACGGGATATCCGGTATGGCTTGATTATTATCCCAACGTAGCCCTGTGGGATCGGCGCTCGACCAAGCAGATTTTTCGCCGTATGCACGAAAATGCACTTAACGTGCCCGGGCCCGAGACAGCGGTGCTTTGCCAGTGGGCTCGGTCCCACGGCATCTGTCTTGTCGCTGGATGCAATGAGCGCAAGAATGGAACCCTGTACAATAGTGTCATCGTCATAACCGCCGCGGGCGAGCTCACATTGCACCACCGCAAGCTTATGCCGACCTATACGGAGAAGATGATCTACGGATTGGGCGACGGGCATGGGCTCCAATCTGTGGAGACATCCTTTGGGCGGCTGACCGCTGCCATTTGCTGGGAGCATTGGATGCCCTTGACTCGCCAGGCGCTGCACAACCAAGGCGAAGACCTACACGTGGCTCTCTGGCCAAAGGTGCATGAGATGCATCAGATAGCCAGTCGCCAGTACGCCTTTGAAGGACGCTGCTTCGTCATTGCCGCCGGGCAAATGTTGCATCAGGACCAGATGCCAGATACACTGAGAGCCGATTACCAGCCCGAAGAAGCGTGGTTGCTAAACGGAGGCTCTTGTGTCGTCCGCCCTGACGGCTACTATGATTTAGAACCCCAATGGGACCGAGATGAGGTGATCTATCATGTGATCGCTGACATCGGGACAGTCATAGAGGAACGCATGAACCTGGACGTGACAGGCCACTATCAAAGACCGGATGTATTCGATTTTTCCGTCTGCTCCAAGCGGCAGAATTCCTAAACCTGGCTGCTCAGGGCGAGGGGTTACGCTGCTTCGATAGCTGATATATGACCGCCTTCATATCCTTGGGAAGCGGAGCCGTCAGATGGAGGGGTGGCTGCCCGGGCAGGGGCAGAACCAGCTTGTAGGCATGCAGGGGTGTTCGGGTCAGCAAGGGCTGCTCTTCGGCGCGGTCGCCCCGATATCCAGACTTAATCTCAGACAGCTTGAATTGCGCTTGCCCCCCGTACGGTGGATCAACAATCAGGGGATGTCCGATGGCCTGTAAGTGCACGCGAATTTGATGGGTACGGCCGGTGACAGGTGCTAGATCCAGCAGGCTGTAGCCCACAAAGGCTGTCACCATGGTATACCGGGTCTGCGCAGGCTTGCCCTGACTGTGTATCTCCACCTGATTTTTGTGCTCCATGCGTCGGATGGGTTTGTCGATCAGGCCTTCGGAGGGCGTCGGGCAACCACGGACGATCGCTCGATAGGATTTCTCGACCAACCGCTTTTCAAAAGCTTCGGACAGATGTTTGAAGATGGACGGTGTACGGGCAAAGCAGACCAATCCACTCGTCTGCTTATCCAGCCGGTGCACAGGCATCACCCGTCCGTACCGCACGGAAAGCCAGTGCTGGAGATTGGGAATCTTTGGGTCATAACGGTCGGGCACGGTCAGAAGGAAAGGTGGCTTATTAACCACCAGAAGATCTGCACTGTCATAAACGATAGAGGGCTTTAGCCGCATCACATGCGATTGGAGACCACACGTCGCAGATCCGCATATTTCTTTTTGCCCAACACAAAGAACTCCCACACGATGCTACCCAGGTAGCGTCCGGTCTTTGTATTGTCAGGGCCCATGCGGTAGCGCTTGATCAGGGCGCGCATCTGGTAGCGCTTGGAGACGATGTGCGGCAGGTAGATCAGATTGTATAGGAGGGCTTTGATCACCGCGACTCCGTTGCGTCCTTCACCCACGACAAAAAAGCGGAGGCAAGCCACCAGATCCAAGACTACCCGTAGCGGGAGGAGCCAAAGCAGCTTGAGGCCCTTTTCATTTTTCACTAGCAGGCTGAGTCCATTTCGGAAGTTCAGGTAGGTCTTCCTGGGGCTCTGATAGGAGAGGGTACCACCACCTTTGTGATAGACGACCGATTTGGGCGTGTACAGCATTTGATAGCCCGCTTGCTTCAAGCGCCAGCACAGGTCGATTTCCTCCATATGGGCAAAGAAGTCAGCGTCAAACCCCTCAAACTTCTCAAAGGTCTCCTTTCGCACTATTAAGGCCGCTCCCGAACACCAAAAGACCTCTTTACTCTGATCGTATTGCCCCAAGTCCTCTTCGACATTCGACAGGATTCGCCCTTGACAGAAAGGATATCCCAGATAGTCCATCAAACCACCGGCCGCACCGGCATATTCAAAGGTGCCCTTACTGTCGTACGACTTGATCTTGGGCTGACAGATGCCTACCTCCGGATTTCGCTCCATAAGAGCCAGGAGGGGCTTCGTCCAGCCGTTGGTGACCTCGACGTCGGAGTTGATCAAAATCAGAAATTCGCTGTCGATTTGGGCCAGGGCCTGATTGTAGCCTTCGGCAAAGCCGAGATTTTCCGATAGTTCCACAATCTCTATGTCTGGATAGTGGGAGCGAAGCCAGGGAAGGGACTGATCCGTGGAGCTATTGTCAGCGACTACGATACGGTACGGGGTGAATCGCACCACGGAAGGCAGGTGGCGCTGGAGGTGTGCCAGGCCGTTGTAATTCAAGATGACCACCGCCGCCTTTTGCTGCGTATTTGACTCGACCCCATTCAGATAGGTCAACACCTCTTGTTGATCCCGGTCGAGCTGCTGTCGTAACTGGTGGAGGTCGTCAAAGGTCTCGTCGGCGCGAATGAACTTTAAGATCTCGAGGGTGATTTGACGATCGTAGATGTCTTCATCAAAATCAAAAATATGTACCTCTATGGAGCGCTTGCCTTTTGCATCAAGCGTGGGTCGGGTCCCGATGTAAAGCATCCCTTGATAGCTGCGGTCGTCGACCAGGATGCGAGAGGCATAGATCCCTTCGCTGGGCACCAACTTGAGGGGATGATTGATCTCAATGTTTGCCGTCGGATAGCCCAATTGCTCACCGATTTGATCACCCCGCACGACTTTGCCGCGCAGTAGGTATGGATGCCCCAGTAGCTTGTTGGCCGTCGAAATGTCACCTTCCTGCAAGTAACTTCGGATCTGGGTACTACTGATCTTGATCTGCTCAACGACCTGCTGCTCGATCTCCACTACTTCAAAGCCACAGCTCGCCTCGTAAGACCGCAGGAAGTTAATGTTGCCGGCCCGATTGAGGCCAAAACGATGATCGTAGCCAATGACGATCATCCTGGGGTTGAATTTCTTGCTGATGAACTCTGTGATGTATTCGTCGGCCAGCATCTGCGAAAACTCCACACTGAAGGGACAAATCACCAGGTGGTCAATGCCTAGTCGTTCAAAAAGCAAAATCTTCTCCTCTTTGGTCGATAGTAGTCGGAGACTGGCATCATTGGGGTAGATCACTTGCCGGGGGTGCGGATCAAAGGTGACAATGACGGTCACCCCATCGATGGATCGTGCCATTTTCTGCATCTGACCGATCAGCTCTGCATGCCCCAGGTGGACCCCATCAAACGACCCGAAAGTGATCACACCATTGCTTATAGCCGGTAGGTTTTCGATGTCATGATGGATGGTCATCAGCCAAATGTATGAAAGTTTATTTTAATATGTAATTGAGATGGAAGTGTTTTATTCCCAACGATTTAGGGCGTTGAATTGTTTATCTTAGCGAATCTTTTCTATCACTATTTAAGAAGACGGTGAAAATAGGCAAAAACCACATTATCGACGCGCTAAAAACGGTCCAAGATCCCTTGACAGGTAGGGACTTAGTGAGTAGTCAGCGCTTAGGGAGACTGGAGATAGACGGGCTGCAAATCAGCTGCGTTTTGGTCTTTAATAAGGCACTCGAACCACATCAAAAATCTGCCCTCAATTTTGCCTGCATAGAAGCTGTGCAGCGTCGTTTTCCGGCCGCCCAGCTGCATATCCACCTGGAGACAGATCTCTCTCAAGGTGGAACGCGATCAGTGCTACCGCAGGTGAAGAACATCATCGCCGTGGCCTCGGGCAAAGGCGGCGTCGGCAAGTCCACCGTATCCACCAACCTGGCCTTAGGTCTACAGTCGTTGGGCGCGCACGTGGGTCTGCTCGATGCCGATCTCTATGGCCCGTCCATTCCAACCATGCTCAATCTCAAAGGGGCCAAGCCCAAGGTGCAAGACGTATACGGAAAGCCCAAACTACTGCCACTGGAGGCCTACGGGCTAAAGGTCATGTCGATCGGCTTTATCATCGAGCCGGAGCAGGCCGTGGTGCTACGAGGACCGCGGTTGGCTGGTATCATCAAGCAGTTCATCCAGGACTGCTTGTGGCCACCGCTCGATTTTCTCGTGATCGATCTACCGCCGGGCACGGGTGATATTCAGTTGACCTTGGTGCAGACCGTGCCGGTGACGGGGGCGATCATGGTGACCACGCCCCAGCAAGTAGCCGTGGCAGACGCTCGCAAGGCGATGAATATGTTTCTCATGCCGTCAATCAAGGTGCCCATTCTGGGGGTCGTGGAGAATATGTCTTGGTTTACTCCACCTGATCTGCCTGACCGGAGGTACTACCTCTTCGGCCAGGGGGGAGGGGAGCTTTTAGCCCGTGAAAGTGAGACGAAACTGATCGGCCAAATCCCGATGGAGGAGGCCGTCATGCAGGGGGGCGAGGCCGGTGTACCTGCCGTGCTGAGGGACGAGCATGCACCGATGCAGAAGGTCTGGTTGGACCTGGCTTCAGCTACACAGAGCCTGGTGGAGGAGCGCAATCGCCAATTGGACCCGACCGAGATAGTCCGCATAAAAACGTAACTTTGCAGAGAGCAATCAAGTCATGAATTCAGCTACAAAGGAGAGCTTGATACAAGAGGTGGAATTGGCATTGGACGAGGTCAGACCTTACCTGGCGGTCGATGGCGGCGATATCGAAATCGTCGAGATTACGGAGGACTACCGGGTAAGAGTGAAGTGGCTGGGCTCCTGTCAGTATTGCAACATGACGGCCATGACGATGCGCGCTGGGGTAGAGGAGACCATCAAAAATCGAGTTTCAGTGATCAAAGGCGTGGAAGCCATAAACAATCCGAAGTAGTGCCAGCAGGCCCCAATGACTAGATCCGAGATTTACCATCAGATCCAGCAGAAACGTTCCTTTCTCTGTGTCGGGCTGGACACCGATCCCTCCAAACTCCCTCCTAGTCTTTCCTCCGATCCAAGGGGTGTGCTCAGATTCAATAAGGCTGTCATCGATGCCACTCGGGCGCACTGTATCGCGTACAAGATCAATCTGGCCTTTTACGAAGCCATGGGATCCCGTGGTTGGGACATCGTTGGCGAAACCCTAGCGCACATACCGGATACACACCTCACCATTGCGGATGCAAAGCGAGGCGACATTGGCAACACCTCGCACATGTATGCCAAGACTTTTTTCGAGACCTTTTCGTTTGATGCCATCACGGTGGCTCCCTACATGGGGTTCGACTCGGTCACACCCTTTCTGGAGTTTGATGGGAAATGGGTGATTGTGCTGGCCCTCACCTCCAACAAGGGCAGTCGCGATTTTCAGTTCATCAAGGATGGTGACGGCGTACGCCTGTACGAGCATGTGCTCAAAACGGCCATTTCGTGGGGCACTCCCGACAATCTCATGTTTGTGGTGGGTGCTACGCAAGAAGCATCGATACAGCAGGTGCGTCAGTTGGCACCCTATCATTTTCTGCTGGTCCCCGGCGTGGGAGCCCAGGGTGGAAGTTTGACCCAGGTCTACCGGGGAGGTCGCAACAACGAGGTGGGGCTCTTGATAAACTCATCGCGGTCGATCATCTATGCCGGTGGAGATGACCCGGCATTCGAAACGCATGTACGCCAGGCGGCGGCCAAGCTGCACAACGAAATGCGTACGCTACTGGACACGTAATGGACGTGGAATCCTTTCGGCTTTACTGCCTCGCTAAGACCGGGGTGACCGAGGGTTTCCCCTTTGGAGAGGGTGTGCTCGTCTTTAAGGTCCTGGGCAAAATGTTTGCCCTGACCAATCTCGATGCCGATGCCTTTGAGGTGAATCTGAAGTGCGAGCCAGACCAGGCGATCGAATGGAGGGCTCGTCATCCCGAGGTGCAGCCCGGCTATCATATGAGCAAAAAGCATTGGAATACGGTCGATTTTGATGGAGATCTTCCGGAGACCCTCCTTCGGGAGATGGTGGATCGTTCGTATGCGTTGGTGGTGCAGGGACTTCGCAAGGCAGATCGACAGCGATTGGCAGAGATGAATGACCGCAAGGGGTCCCGATGATTGATTTTCTGGTCGTCGGGCAGGGCCTAGCGGGTACGTTGCTGACCCATGCATTGAAAGACCGGGGGCAACGGGTCCTCGTGGTGGACGACCATCATCGGCAGTCATCTACGGCTGTGGCAGCCGGGATTATGAATCCCATCACCGGCCGGCGATTTGTCAAAAGTTGGATGTATGACACGCTGGTGGATGATGCGTGCAGGTGCTACCGGAGGCTGGAGGAGCGGCTGGGTGTTCAGCTACTGCATCCCATGAATGTCCTACGGGTATTTGGAGATCAAAAGGCCGAAAATGATTGGCACGCACGGAGGGGGTCAGATGCCTACGCGCCATACATGCGGGAGGAGGCGGATCTCGGCGGCTTCGAGGGAAAGGTGAGGCATACGGGACGATACGGAGAGGTGCAAGGGAGCTATCAGGTGAAACTTCTGCCATTGATGCAGCGATCTGCAAGGCAATGGGAAGCGGACGGCACCTTGCGCCGGCAGCCTTTCCGGTACGAGGACCTCGTACTCCGGGACGACAGCGCACAATACCATGACATCTCGGCCAAAGCGGTGGTGTTTTGCGAAGGGCACCAAGTGACCAACAATCCGTGGTTTGGCCCCCTGACGTTGCTGCGAAAGTCCAAGGGCCAGGTACTGCACCTAAAGATCCCACACCTGAAGGTCACCAAGATGATCAAACACCGGTATTTCATCGTTCCGATGGACAAGGAGCGCTATTGGTTTGGACCGGCGGATGCTTGGCAATTTGAGGATGACGCCCCGGACGCTCAAGCACGATCACGTTTGGCCGACGCGGCAGCGCAGATGATCGTCTCACCATTGTCGGTGCTGGACCATCAAGCCGCCATCCGTCCGACCGTCCGTGACCGAAGACCAATCTTGGGTCGTCATCCGAGCTATTCGTGCCTATATCTATTTAATGGTCTTGGCACCAAGGGCAGTTCGCTGGGACCGTATTGGGCCGGACGGATGACTGCCCATTTGCTGGATCAGGTCGAGCTGCCTCCGGCCGTACGCCTTGAGCGCTTCATCTCGTAGTTAGGAGAAGGCCACAGAATGGTTAACCTTGTGTTAAGAAGAAAGACAATTTGTGTGGAGCGGCTAGCGATTGAATCCTATCTGTAGCAAAAGCGTTGGATAAGAATGATGACTTTCAAAGGAGCCAAAGCACTAGGGGCGGTGTGCATCTTACTTGCCCTGCTGGGATTTCATTGCAAAACTGCCGTTGCACCAACCAAACCAACCATGAAGGAGCCACACATCTCTTGGAGTGCCGTCGATTCACTAGAAGCCGAAGGGCTGCCCAAGAGCGCGCTTGAGGAAGTCTTACGCATCAAGCAGACGGCAGCCAGTCGGCAGGCATGGGCGCAGTACATCAAAGCCATTGTCTACGAGAACAAGTTTCGCATAGGCACCGAAGAAGATGGATGGATCAAGTCGATCGTCCGCATGGAAAATGAGTTGAGCAAATTGCCCGAACCCGCCAGATCGGTCTTGCATTCCTATTTGGGCGAAGCTGTGGGTCAGTATCTCATGGCCAACCACTGGACGATTAGCCAGCGACAGACCCGGGCCAACTCGGATGACGACATAGCGACGATGTCTGTCGATGCCTTGCAGCGCAAGGCCTTGGAGCACTATCGGGCTTCCTTGGCTTGGCCGGGCCTGCGGGAGTCAAGCTTGGAGCAGTTTGATGTGTTGATCAGTGCCCCAGATACCAGCAGCGACCGCTCACCTTGGCTGTATCCATTGTTGGCCAGACGACAGTTGGACTTTTTGAGCACCCACCATCGGCAGGCCCATCAACCATTGCAGGCATTTCAGGTGGACAAGGAGGTCTATTTTGCGCCGGCCAGGGACTTTATCAATCTCACCTTCCAGACACCAGACAGCTTGTCTTTTGATCGCTTGTCGCTGATCCTCTATCGGGATATCATACAGTTTCATCACGAGCGATCCGAGATAGCTGAGGCGACCCGAGCGGATCTGCGACGACTCCAGTTTGCCTTTGATCGCGGGGCCAATTTGTCCAAGGAAAGATTGCATCGGATGGCCTTGGCACGCCTAATGGCCCAGGTGAAGGATCTACCCATCTCGACGGCCGTGGCCCATCGGTGGTCCCTAGCTGTACAGGGACAGGGGGATTCCATCTCTTTGGTGGAGGCACATCGTATCTGCCAGGAGGCACTGGAGCGATTTCCGGACGCTCCAGATGCTGGACTTTGCCATGGACGGATCGCGGAGATTGAAAGAAAGCACTTGTCTATTGTCGCCGAAGAGGTGAACATCCCGGGCGAGAACATGCTGCTCAAGGTGCATTATCGCAATCACAATCAGCTCCACCTCAAGGTGGTCCGGCTGGAGGAATCGGAAGTGGGGCAGTATGAGCGCCTGGCGTACGACGATCGATTGCCCTTTTTGCATGCCCGGCCGCAGGTGCACAGTGACCATCTGGAGCTTGCCTTGCCCGTCGACTATCGAGAGCACACCACCGAGGTAAAACTTCCCGGTTTGCCAGCCGGGTATTACGTCATCCTTGTCGGCTCGGATGCGCAACTGATGCCTGAAGGTCAGGCCGTTCGAGTCGCATCTCTGCGGGTGTCGCAATTAGCCTATGCGCATCTAAGTGGCAGCGGCTCACCGTCCTTGGTGGTCTTTGATCGCCAGTCGGGATGGCCCTTGCCAGGCGTGCAGGTGCAATGGTACACACAGCACTACGATAGTCGGCGAGGACTGACCACCCACCAAGAAATCGGAAGAGATATCTCGGACGAAGATGGATTGGTCTCCCTTCCTTCGAGCGGTCGGCATCATTATTACGTACGCCTCTCGCTGGGGGATGACTGGCTAAGCATGGGTGAAGGTTACAGCTCGTATCAGCGCCCAAGCCAGCCTCGTCATCGCTCAGCGGTCAACTTCTTCACGGACCGGGCTATTTACCGCCCGGGCCAACCCTTGCATTTCAAAGGGCTATTGATCGATTTTGAGGAAGGCATGCCAAGGATTGCGCCGGAAGAGGACGTGACCATCACCTTGTATGATGGCAACGGCCAGGCGTACGAGACGTTGTCGCTACAGAGCAACGCATTTGGATCAGTTAGTGGGACCTTTACCTTGCCGACGGTTGGCCTGAGAGGCTCGATGTCGTTGGGCTCTGATCGAGCACGGGACCGACACCCGGTGCGTGTCGAGGAGTACAAGCGCCCCACCTTCAAGGTCTCCTTTGATACATTGCCAGCGGTGGTACTGGGCGATACCGTGGAAGTCAGTGGCGAGATTCAAAGCTACGCGGGTGTGCCCTTAAGCGGTGTTCCGGCCAGCTTTCGCGTGGTGCGAAAGACGCAGTTTCCCTTTCGGCCTTGGTGGGGATTTCGCATGCCCTTTCCGCAAGGTCCGGACAAAGAAATCGCCCAGGGGGTGGTGTCGTCCGACCAGGGAGGCAAGTTCACCTTGCGCTTTGTAGCTGGAGCCGACCAGACCATAGATCGCGAGATGCGGCCGATCTTCACATTCGAGATTTGGGCCGATGCCACGGATATTAATGGCGAAACCCAGACGGGGCGACAAAGTATCCAAGCCGGCTACGAGCCCTTTGTGGTGCACCTGGACCTCGAGTCATCCTATCGGCTGGGAGAACTCTCGACCCTGCCTATACAGGCGCTTTCATACCAGCAAGTACCCATCGATGTCCGTGGCAGCGTACGTGTTCAACGGTTGCGCAATCCATCGTCGTGGAAAAGGCCGCGGCATTGGGCGATGCCTGACCAGCCATGGATGACTCCGGACGATTTTGCCGAGCACTTTCCCATGTATGATTACGCTACGATCACACCTGACCAGTGGGAGATGGTCGATGAGCGGGTGGTTGCCTTTGATGCCGGCCGCAAGCCCGAGATCGACCTTGCAGATGTACTGTCTGGCGTAGGCTATTATCGCATCACCTGCGCTGCTACGGATAGCCAAGGTAGGTCCGTGACCGTCTCCAAGACACTGCATCTCGATGATCCCCACAGCGACTTTGTGCCTTCTGAAGAGCTGCTTGTGGCCAGGCTGGACCAGGACACGTATCAACCTGGGGATACGGTAGAGCTGACATTAGGTGTTGCTATGCCCGGACGAATCCTGCTGCAAGAAGATAGAAGGCAAGCTGGTCCAGGGCTCAAGTGGGTGGACGTGCAGCGTTGGTCTAAACAGTCCATTGTCCTCACGGAACAAGACCGGGGCGGCCTATACCTGCATGTGTTCTTTGCCTACAGCAACCGGACGGTATCCCGGCAGATCCATGTGCCGGTGCCTTGGACAAATAAAGAACTGGACGTGAGCATCACCCGAATCAACAACAAGATCCAGCCGGGCAGCCCTCAGGAGATCGAGCTGAAAATCGCAGGACCTGGCGGTGAGGCCCTGGCTGCCGAACTGGTCTTGGGAATGTATGATGCATCCCTGGACGCTTTTGTCCCCCATCGCTGGCAGGCCCAATTATTTACGCTCTACTCCGCAACCCTGTACTCTCGGGCGGTGGGGTTTGGCACGGTTCACGATCAGGGCTTTCAGGAGGGGTGGAATCCGACACCAAAGGGTGCCACGTATTACAACCCACCTCAGCTCAGGTGGTTTAGGTATCCCCTACAGGGGCGTAGATTCATGCGGGCGATGGAGGATGGCATTGTGGCTCCGATGACGGCAGAAGCCGTACCGCCTGACGTTCAGGAGAGCTTGTCGGACGCATCCGCAAAATCATCCAGGGGCCCAGTGGAGTCAGCCGTGGCCATCAAAGACGTACCTGTGCGATCAGACTTTGCCGAGACGGTCTTCTTCTATCCGCACCTTCGCACCAACGCGCAGGGCGAAGTGGTGGTAACCTTCACGGCAAATGATGCCCTCACGACCTGGCGATTGCTGGCTTTTGCACATTCTGTCGAGTTGGCCTCCGGCCTGCAGATGGCTGAGGTGATCAGTCAGAAAGACCTGATGGTCACTACCAATCAGCCTCGGTTCCTTCGCGTCGGTGACCGGATCGAGCTCTCCGCCAAAATTGACCACTTGCTGGATCATAGTACGGAAGGCATAGCAGATCTGGAGCTGAGGGATGCACTCACTGAAGAGGTCTTGACATCTAGCATCTTGCGGAGCAGTCAGAAGCAGCACTTTCGTATGGAAGCAGGTGGTTCTGCTCGTGTATCGTGGACACTACAGATCCCCACGGGATTGCGGGCTCCCTTGGAATATCGGATTCGCGCGACGAGTGGATACTATGCGGATGCAGAGCAAGGCCTGATCCCCATCCTCGAAAACCGAAAGCTGGTGACAGAAACGCTGGTAATGCATGTGAGAGGCGGCACCCAGAGGCAGTATGCCTTTGATCGTATGCGACAACATGCCTCCCCTACGCTGGAGCACGAATCCTACACGATCGAATACACGTCTCACCCCATCTGGCATGCGATCAAGGCATTGCCCTATCTCATGGAAAACCCTTATGAATGTACCGAGCAGGTATTTAATCGGCTGTATGCCAACACTCTGGGGGCTCATATCGTCGAAAGCTTTCCGAGAGTAGAGAATACGTTGAAAGCTTGGGCGCAGGAGGGCGACCTACAGAGTCCACTTGTGACCAACCCCACCCTAAAGTCCGCGCTGATCGAAGAGACGCCCTGGGTGGCAGAGGCTGCCGAGGAGAAGTTGCAGCAGCAGCGGCTCGCTTGGCTCTTCGATAGAAATCGGATGAATGCGGAATGGCGACAACTCAGCGATCGACTGGTCCAGTATCAAAACAGCGACGGCGGCTTCCCCTGGTTTCCCGGTGGGAGGAGCCATGTCTTTATCACGCAGTATTTGTTGGAGGGGATCGCCCGGTTGCAAGGATTTGACCGTCCCCTGGAGTGGACGACCGGCATGGTAGCGCAGGCAATACCCTTCCTGGATGCCGAGGTGGCCAGATACTACTGGCAGATTGAGAAAAACGTGTCCAAAGGGAATACTACCTGGACCCATGATCACCTGAATGCCACGATCATCCACTATGCATTTGTGCGCCAGATGTATCTCACTTCAAATCCGCTACCTGGCCACCTGGACAAGATCTGGTCCTTCCTGATGGATCAGCTAGAACGACATTGGCTAGCGCAACCGCTGTATAGTCAGGGTCTGATCTCTCTCACGCTCCAACGATCCGGACTGGATGAGACCGCTGCGACTTTGCTGGCATCGTTCAAAGAACGGCTCTTGGTCAAGCCCGATCTAGGTGCCTATTGGCCCTACGAATATGGCATGCGATGGTATCAACTACCCATCGAGACCCATACACTCATGATTGAGGTCTTTGACGAATTGGATGGGGATGCATCCATGACGGACGAATTGCGACTCTGGCTGCTCAATCACAAACGGACTAACCGATGGGAGAGCACCAAGGCCACGGCGGCGGCGGTGTCTGTCCTTACCCGTACGGAGAGGGGATGGCCCTTGGATCAACAGTCGGTCACGATTAAGCTCGGGGCAGAGTCCTTGCCAAGCGAGGCACTGCAGGCAGGTACGCTCTACGGCAAGACCAGGATCGAGGGTCGCGATATTAAGGCCGAGATGGCTGACATCGCGGTCAGCAATCCCAACCAGGGCGTGATGTGGGGTGCGGCCTACTGGCAGTACTTTGAAGACTTGGAGAAGATCGAAGCCAGCGGCGATCATCCCATGCGCATTGACAAGTCGATCTTCCGCAAGCGCTTGACCGAGCGAGGTCCGGTCCTGGAGCAAGCCAACGATCTTACGCCGGGAGACGAGTTGGTGGTTCGGTTGGTCATAGAGACAGACCGGGATATCGAGTTTGTCCACATCAAAGACCAGCGCTGCGCCGGCCTGGAGCCGATGCAAACGTTGAGTAAGTACCATTGGCAGTCCGGGCTTGGATATTACATGAGCGCGGGCGATCTCGCGACCGACTTCTTTGTGGACTGGCTGCCTAGGGGCAAGCACGTGCTGGAGTACGGTCTTCGGGTAAGCCAGGGTGGCGATTTTTCCGCAGGTGTAGCCACGATGCAGTCGATGTATGCGCCGGAGTTTGCCGCCCATAGCGGGGGCACACGCATGGTCATTGGACAGCAGCAATAAAAAAAGCTGCCTTCAGCGAAGACAGCTTGTACACTCAAAACCCGTAGAAAAAATCTCTTGGATAGATCGGAGTCTAAGGTTAAATATACAACTAAATTGTCAATGAAACAGTCTCAATGTTGCTATTGTTATACCTAAATACAATAAGTCTTACTAATAAGGTATCCGCGAACACCGCTATACGTTCGTCGATAATCCTTCAGGGTACCATGCAATCTTTCTACATTTAGCCATCTAAGACAAGGGTATGGAGAACAGAACCGACGAAGCAAATTCGATTATCAAGAACCATATGATGTGGTCGATGGGAGCAGGTCTCATTCCGATACCGATCGCCGACTATTTTGCCGTCAGTGCAATCCAATTGGATATGGTACGGCAACTATGCAATCTCTACGAGGTAAATTACAAGGATACGGAAGGAAAGGCCGTGATAAGCTCGCTGACTGGATCTCTAATCGCCCGCGTCGGTGCCAGGGGGATCAAACTAATTCCCGGTGTCGGGTCAGTCATAGGCGGGGCCACATTGGCGGTCCTGTCGGGCGCCTCTACCTACGCGCTGGGGGAGGTTTTCAAAAAGCACTTTCAGACCGGGGGTACATTCCTGGATTTTGACCCCGCTCGCCTCAGCAAGATGTACGATGAGATGTTTGAAAAGGGTAAAAAATATGCTCGAGAAATGAAGCGGGATCAAGTACGAGCGGAGGCTGAGGAAGTGGAGCTGAAGGCCCTGGATGAAGAAAAAGAACATATGATGAGCCGCCTGAAGGATCTGGCCAAGCTGAAGGAGGACGGTATGCTCACCGACGAAGAATTTGAAGTGCTAAAGAAGAAATTAGTCGATTCTTAAGTATGCGGATCATCGGTGACCTTAAGGATGACACCTGTACCATTACGTTTTTTCAAGCCGGGCAGCGATACATTGCACAAGTGGAAGATGGCGATGTGACCGTGAGTGTACGGTTTAGCCACGATGAAGTCGCTGGGTTCGATCAACTGAAAGCCCTCACCCGAGATAAAATCTTACCCGAGGCAAAGCAATGGCTCGCACAGCTCCGCAAGACGCGCTCCAACGCTGTCAAATCCGTGACAACCCAACAGGACGAAGGCTGGACCGAGATCATCTGATTTCTTGCTTTTACCTATGCTGAGGCAGTAGGGCACCGTCCCAAGGATACTAGGCCTGGTCCCAGGGCAGTCTGGGATCGGGAGCAGCCGTAGGATCGCTAAACAGCTTGGCGGCGTACTTGTACTGGGCGGCGCCGGCGATCATAGCGGCATTGTCCGTGCAGAAACTGATCTTGGGGATGAAGACCTGGCAGCCCCAGCCAGCGGCCACTTCCTGCAGGTGATGGCGCAGACCTCGATTGGCGGAAACACCCCCGGCGACGGCGACTTGCTTGATGCCGGTTTGCTCGACGGCTAGCGCAATCTTACTAATCAGGATACGTACGATGGTCTCTTGGACAGACGCACAGAGATCCGGCAATTGGGTCTTTAGGAAGTCGGGATCTTTCTTGGAGTGGTCGCGGATGAAGTACATGATCGCGGTCTTGAGCCCACTGAAGCTAAAGTCAAGATCGGGGACCTGCGGCTCTGGAAAAGAGAAGACGGGCGTCCCTTCCTTCGCCAGGCGATCGATGACGGGTCCTGCAGGATAAGGCAGCCCCATCATCTTACCTGCCTTGTCAAATGCTTCGCCGGCGGCATCATCACGGGTCTGACCAATGATCTCCATATCGAGATAATCACGTACGACAACCAGCTGGGTGTGACCACCCGATACCGTCAAGCATAGGAAGGGAAAGGTAGGGTAGGGCGCTTCCAGGAAATGTGCCAGAATATGGGCCTTCATGTGGTGGACCCCGATCAGCGGGATATGACGGGCCATGGCCAGGCTCTTGGCGAAGGTAAATCCGACCATCAATGACCCCATAAGACCTGGCCCTTGGGTGCATGCGATGGCAGAGAGTTGCTGGATGGGTACATCTGCCTTCTCCAGTGCGGCTTGGACAGTAGGAAGAATCAGCTCATTGTGGGCGCGCGAAGCAACCTCGGGCACCACCCCACCGTACAACTCATGCATGGTCTGACTGGCGACCACGTTGGAGTGTACCTCCCCGTCGGAGAGCACGGCAGCGGCAGTGTCATCGCAAGAGGATTCAATCGCGAGGATGTGCACGGACATCGCGCAAACCTAAGCATTATCGCTCAGATCGCGTCACCTTCAAGTGATGGTAATCCGGGAGGCTCAAAGGGTGCGTGGCCTAGAGGGGAAGCTCGGCATCGGGCGAACGGCTGAAGTCTTGCGATCGACTTTTGGTCTGTCTGGGTGAGCTTACTGGGGACAGGATCGGTGACAAGGCTGTTGTGACCGGAACGACTTGTCCATACACCAAATGGCGGGGATGCTGCATCTATAAGGAGTTTAGGCGGTCAATCTCAAGAAAAACTAGGCCGCTCAGACCACTCGGAGGGCCTTGAAAAAATCATAAGGCGCCGGGTCAATAGTTGCGAGAACTGTTCGAAAAATAGTATAATTGTGACGAATCATTTACTTATATCTCCATCTATATGAGACTGCTGATAAATCTCGTTTTGGTTGCAATTGCTGCGCTGATGGCCTTTTTGCTTATCAATTCCATCCGGGAGCCGATCAAATTCAAGGCCGAAAGGGATAAAAGGCAGAATGCAGTGGTGGATAAGCTCCTGGTCATTCGAAAAGCACAGGAATTTTACCGAGACATCACCGGTGGATCTTTTGCTCCTACCTGGGATACACTCAAGCAAGTGCTAGAGACCGGGCAGTTCAGGAATATCAAGGTGGTTGGCGACCCAGATGACCCCAATTTTACAGGTGAAATATCATACGATACCACCTACTTTCCGGCAATCGATACCGTGAGGGCACTTGGTATGAATCTGGACTCGCTGGGCGTGGTACCGTATGGAGATGGAGCCATTTTTGACATACAGGCAGATACCTTGACTTATCAGAGCACCCTGGTAAATGTGGTGGAAGTCTCGACCCCGATCCGCACGTTTATGGGACCATACGCCGATCCGAGATTCGGCAAGTATGATAACTCATACAATCCCAATGCACTGATCAAGTTTGGAGATATGAACAAACCCAATCTTTCAGGTAACTGGGAAAGGTAGGCCGCTGGACGACATAAAGAACATACCAAATGAACTGTCTATTCTGCTTAGAATGGACAGTTTTGCTTTTGTCATCATCGATGACGCCAATATCGTCTCCACCTACAAGTCGGTACCTTTTCAGACCAAGTATCATCACTTCAAGAATGTAGATCCAGTGGAGATCCTGGCCATCATCCAGGGAAATAATCTCCGATCCAATCGATTTGAGAAAGTCAATATTTCCCTGGATCACGAGGCATTTACCTATGTGCCTGCCAATGCGTATGATCCAACCTCCTGGCTGGATTACCTGGCCTTTGTGAGTTCGGGAGTCAAGAAAGATGATGTGGCGGCGTCCCGGAAACGAGACGATATGGTCTGTGTGTACACATTCCCCCTTCCGATCCGAAAACTCTTCTCGACCCTCTACCCAACCTCGCAGGTCAGTCATCTGACTGAGTCATTGATCGGTTTCCTGCAGGCGGAGGTAGGGCAGGACCCGACCATATTTGTACTCATGCATGGCGAGGATGCGTACGTCATCATCTTCGAGGATCACTCTATGACGCTGATCAATCGCTATCACGCGCCCACCGCCAAAGACCGCCTCTACTACATTCTCCTGGCTTGCAAACATCGTCGACTCAATCCGCGCAAGGTCAACATCAAGATCTCTGGCGATCAAGACGACTCCCATGAGCTGCAAGAAGAGCTGCGCAAGTTCTTTATCCATGTGACCGCCATCGAGTGGAGAAACGGATGGAGATTGCCCCTGTCAGTCAAGGATCCCTTGGAGCTTTTCGAATTCTACTGCATGCATCATGCGGATCATCGGCGGACAGTTTAAGGGACGTAGGTTTTATCCTCCAGCCAAAAACTGGCCCACCCGTCCGACGACCGATTTCTCTAAGGAGGGACTCTTTAATATCCTGCAGAATCGATTGGACTTTGCGGCGGTCAAGATGCTGGATCTCTTCGGAGGTACGGGCAACCACACCTACGAGGCAATCTCACGGGGTTGCACTGACGTGACCTACGTAGATAAACATGGGCCTTGCATTAAATTTGTCAAAGACGTATGTGAGAAACTAGACATCGAAGCATATGTCCGCATAAAGCGCATGGACGTAGCACAGTTCATCGCATCGTCTACCGGACCGTACGACTATATCTTCGCCGGGCCTCCCTATCCGCTGCCGTGGCTGGACGAAATTCCGGATCGCATTTTTGCAAAGGAACTCCTGGCACCGGAGGGCCTCTTCGTCTTGGAACACAATGATCATCACGACTTTCAGCAGCATCCCCACTTTGAGGACGTGCGGTCTTATGGTGGAACCCTATTCAGCTTTTTCTCCCGATCAGTGGCGACCACGGACCAATAGCTTTCAGTATTTTTGTGCCCCTACAAAAACAGATAAGTTGACGGAGACGATTTCGATCACGGACAAACTGAAGGCAGAAACCATGCAGTGGCTGTCCAACCAGGTGGAGCAGTCGGTCTCACCACAACAGATTGTGGTGACACCCACCCGCAAAGAACATGATGGGGACTTGACATTGGTCGTCTTTCCTTTAGCAAAGATATTGCGCCAGAAGCCTGCGGACATCGCTGAGGCGGCCGGTCAGCATCTGTCTGCCGCGGTCGAGGAGGTGTCGAGGTACAGTGTCGTGCAGGGATTCCTGAATTTGACTTTGGATGACCAGTACTGGTCGCAGTTTCTCCAGGACGTGGTGGCGGATACCCGATATGGCGAAGCCCCCAAGAACGGTGAAAAGCTAATGATCGAGTTTTCTTCACCGAATACCAACAAGCCGCTGCATCTGGGGCACATACGGAATATCTTGCTGGGCTGGTCGAGTTCCAACATCGCCGAAGCCGCCGGCTATGAAGTCGTCAAGGTGCAGGTGATCAATGATCGGGGTATTGCCATCTGCAAGAGCATGGTCGCTTGGCAAGAATTTGCAGATGGGGCCACTCCGACCTCTACGCAAACAAAAGGAGATCATTTTGTGGGCTCTTACTACCTCGCCTTTGAGCAGGCCTTTGTCAAGGAATATGCGCAATGGCAGGAAGGCGCCGGGCAGGCGGTGCTGGCTGACAAGCGTCGCGCTAATCAGTCCGATGAGGAGTTCTTTGCTGCCTATAGAAATACCTACTTCAACGAGCACAGCAGCCTGGGTGGCAAGGCTAAGCAGATGCTGATGCGCTGGGAGCAGGAAGACCCGGCGGCGCGAGCGCTGTGGTCGCAGATGAATGGATGGGTATACGAGGGTTTTGAACGTACGTACGACCGGCTCGGGGTCAGCTTTGACAAGCTCTACTACGAATCCGATACCTGGTTGCTTGGGCGTCAAGTGGTGATGCAAGGACTGGAGTCCGGCCAGTTTATTCGTAAGGAGGATGGATCCGTATGGGTAGATCTGAGTGACGCCGGCATGGACGAGAAGATATTGCTGCGCTCGGACGGAACCGCCGTGTACATGACCCAAGATCTGGGCACGGCCATGGAACGATATCGAGACTACGGTATCGACAAAATGGTGTATGTGGTCGGAGACGAGCAGATCTACCATTTCAAGGTACTGTTTGAGATCTTGAAGCGACTGGGCGAACCCTACGCAGATGGACTTTACCATCTCTCTTATGGCATGGTTGATCTGCCGACAGGCAAGATGAAAACACGCGAAGGGACCGTCGTGGATGCCGATGTCCTCATGGATGAGGTAATCGCCAAGGCCTTGGAGCTGTCGACAGAAAAGGGCGAGTTGGACGATGTCGAGGCAGAGGAGCGTCAGGAAATCGCTCGCAAAATAGGCATGGCAGCGTTGAAGTTTTTTATACTGAAGGTCAATGCCAAGAAACGCATGCTGTTTGATCCGGAAGCCAGTGTCGATATGCAGGGACAGACCGGGCCTTACATCCAAAATGCGTACGTACGGATCCGGTCGGTATTGCGAAAGGCGACAGACCCGGTCGCGGATCCGGCCCCCTATGGGCTCATTGAGGAGCAGGAGAAGCAGTTGCTACGTCAACTGCATACCTATCCCGACATCATCGTCCGGGCCGTCGAAGAGTACGATCCGAGTGGTTTGGCCAATTATTGCTACGACCTGGCTAAATCGTACCATCGCTTTTATCATGATCTGCCCATCCTCACTGCCAATCAGCCGGGGGCGATTGTGTTTCGATCCAACCTGAGTCGGGCTGTTGCTCAGGTACTTAAACATGGCATGTCGCTGCTGGGCATCGAGATGCCTGAACGTATGTAATCTAAGCACATGAGTACAACCGAGCAGAAATCACTGCACTTCATAGAGGAGTTTATCGAGGAGGACCTCGCCAACAAGGGCACGGACTGGCAAGTGCACACCAGATTTCCGCCAGAGCCCAATGGTTATCTACATATCGGACATGCCAAGTCCATCTGCCTCAACTTTGGGCTGGCAGAGAAGTACCAGGGGACGTGCAATCTGCGCTTTGACGACACCAATCCCGTGACCGAAGACACCGAATACGTAGAAAGCATCAAGCGCGATATCAGGTGGCTGGGATTTGACTGGGAAGATCGCGAGTACTATGCCTCTGACTATTTTGAGACCCTCTACGAGTACGCGGTCCATCTCATCGACAAGGGTTTGGCCTATGTGGATGATTCTACATCAGAAGAGATCGGAGAAATGAAAGGGACACCTACGACGGCGGGTACAGAGAGTCCTTTCCGGAATCGCAGCATCGAGGAGAATCTAGATCTTTTTGGGCGGATGCGTGCGGGAGAATTTCCCGATGGCAGTAAGGTCCTCCGGGCAAAAATCGATATGACCTCCCCCAATATGCACATGCGTGACCCCGTGATGTATCGCATCAAGCGGGCGCCACATCATCGCACTGGAGATCAGTGGTGCATCTACCCCATGTACGACTTTGCCCATGGGCAGTCGGATTCGATCGAAAACATCACCTACTCGCTCTGCACGCTCGAGTTTGAAAACCATCGCCCCCTTTACGACTGGTACATCCGCGAACTGGGCATTTTTCCCAGCAGGCAGATCGAATTTGCCAGGCTCAACGTGGAGTACATGATCACCAGCAAGCGCAGGTTACTTCGATTGGTGGAGGAGGGTGTCGTCAAGGGGTGGGATGATCCCCGCATGCCCACGATCGCAGGGCTGCGTCGGCGGGGTTACACGCCGGCCGCCATTAGAAACTTCTGTGATCGTGTCGGCATAGCTAAGCGAGACAATGTGATCGAATATGCCTTGCTGGAGTTTTGCGCCCGAGAGGATCTCAACCAAAGGGCGAATCGGGTCATGGTGGTGCTGGACCCGGTGAAGCTAGTCATCGAGAATTATCCGGAAAGGCAGTTTGAGGATCTACCTGCCGAAAACAACCCCGAAGATCCCGATGCGGGCAGTCGCATGCTCCCGTTTGGCCGAGAGCTGTACATTGATCGACGCGATTGGATGGAAGATCCTCCCAAGAAGTATTTCCGGCTGGGACCAGATCGCACTGTGCGTCTGAAACACGCCTACATCATTCATTGTCATGACTTTGTCAAGGACGAGGCGGGGGAAATCCAGGAGATCCGCTGCACCTATTATCCGGACTCCAAGAGTGGTAGCGATACCTCGGGCATCAAGGCCAAGGGCACGCTACACTGGGTGTCCGTCCCACATGCGGGCACGGGAGAGGTGCGGCTCTACGAAAATCTCTTTACCGAGCCAGATCCCACCGCAGATCCTGACAAAGACTATCTCGAGTTCCTCAACCATGACTCTTTGGTCACCGTGACTGGAGCGGCATTCGAACCTTCATTGCTGCAGGTGCAACCCGAACAGCACTATCAATTTCTGCGGGTGGGTTATTTTGTGACGGATCCCGACTCAAAGCCGGGGCATCCGGTCTTCAATCGCATCGTCGGCCTCCGGGATTCTTGGGGCAAGAAAGCGGTGCGGAAGTAGTGCCGCGGATTGAAGACGTCGACCAAGGCCAGTTCTTCGCCAGCACGGGACGCCTAAGGCTTTCTTGGTGCATCTTGAAGTAGTCCCTGATACTTAAGGAGGGCAGAAGTTGCCCATAAGCTCAAAAAAGGCGGCCCTGCGATAAAGCCGCCTTTGTTGCGTGGTAAATGGGAGGGCGATCTACCGCTTCCAGAATGGTCTTAGGTTGATTTCGTGGCTGGATCCATCGGGTAGCGTCACCATGGCTGCATTGTTGCAGCGACCATCTCCAAAGTCGATCGATCGAGTTTCGCCATTTTTGGTGACTTCCTTGACGCCGGAGGTGATCCAAAAGCAATTCTCCTTCTTGGTGAGCGGCTCGATGATCTCCGCGCTGAAGCTGTCCCCTTGCCGGTTGGTGCCACTTGAGTTGCCCTCCACCGAGACGGTGCCCTTAAATCGTACGATTCGTTTCTTCCATTGGCCGGCATGGCGGTATCGCACAAATTGCGTGCTCTTGGATACCTGGTGGTCCGCTGCCCATGCGGCCGTAGTCCCGTCAGGAAATTCGATCGATAGATCTACCGTCTTGTGAATGGTAATGATGCCGTCTTCGTCGATGCCGAGGTTTTCCCAGTTCTTGGATCCCTGTACAGCGGCTCCGTCTACGGTATACTCTTCAAAGGTGACAGATCTGGTGGCACCCTGGTGGTGCAGCGAATCGGAGAGGACGATGATGATCTTGCCGGCGTGCACTCGACCCTTGGGCCCGGTACAACCCTCGCCAAAATCAATGGTAATCGTGTTGGGGAAGATCCCCTTTTCATTTTCAGCCGAGATGGTGGCACAATCGCGTAAGGTCATGGCCGTCGAGGGTGGTGGAGGAGCTAGGGTTGCTTCATCGGCCTGCTGCTCAATATCCATGGTGAGATCCTGCAGGTACGCCAGTTCCATCACATCGGAGAGATCCGCCTGGTAGGCTTCGGTGAGGGATGGATCTTTGTCACAGGCGACCAGTAAGAGGCCGATGGCTACCATCCATAATCCCGCTACATTTAACTTTTTCATCTTGAAATCACTTTTGAGTTGAACAAATGAAGTGACACTACCATAGACCGGCTTGACTGCTGATGGTTTAAATAGTGGGCGGAACAAAATTCTTTCTGGCCGGATCTGGGCTCTGTCGCCTTGGAGGCTAGTTGACGTTGGAATACCTCAACAAGAGCAACTAGCCGTGTTAGGCGTCCTCGCCTGACACTTACTAGTCTGGTAGGAGCTTCGCATTGGACAAGTGCAGAATCCCATAATGCAATTGCCCTTGATTTGTCAGACCAAACACTAGATGCAACCAAGGACAAGTAGTATCTTAGGCGCGTCTTATGGCGAAGGGAAGAGTCATCATCGAGGACGCTAGGTTCAATCTTACCATCGACCGGCTTTGTCACCAACTTATTGAGCGATACGACGATTTTGCTACGAGCTGTATCATCGGCGTGCAGCCAAGAGGCATTATGCTTTCTGATCGTATCATTGCGCGACTCAAGCAGATATTGAAGATCAAGCATATCGACTACGGCAAGTTGGACATCACCTTCTATCGCGACGACTTTCGCACCCGGGACAAGCCACTTTCCGCCAGTACTACTTCCATGGATTTCCTGGTCGATCACAAACATGTGATTCTGGTGGATGATGTGCTCTATACCGGTCGCACCATCCAAGCCGCGATGACTGCTCTACAGCACTACGGAAGACCGGCTAATGTGGAGTTGTTGACACTGATCGATCGGAGGTTTAACCGACATCTCCCGATCTGCGGCGACTACGTCGGCATGACCGTGGATGCCTTGGATGAGGCGTATGTCAAGGTTGAGTGGAAGGAGACGACGGGTCGTGATCGGATCCTATTATTCCCAGAAAAAAAATCGAATCGATAGATTATGGCCGAACTGCAACTGAGCACCAGGCACCTGCTCGGCATCAAATATCTCACCGCAGAGGACATCAATCTTATTTTCGAAACAGCGGACAACTTTAAGGAGGTGATCAACCGGCCCATTAAAAAGGTGCCGTCCCTCCGAGATGTCACGATTGCCAACCTCTTCTTCGAAAATTCGACCCGTACTCGTATCTCGTTTGAGTTGGCTGAGAAGAGATTGTCTGCGGATGTCGTCAACTTTTCGGCCAGCGCCTCTTCTGTCAAGAAAGGGGAGACGCTCTTAGACACGGTCAACAACATTTTGTCTATGAAGGTGGACATGGTGGTCATGCGCCATCCGGCCCCGGGGGCGCCCGCCTTTCTTGCCGATCACATTGACGCCAACATTATCAACGCGGGCGATGGCACCCATGAGCATCCGACACAAGCGTTGCTGGACGCTTTTTCCATACGCGAGCGATTCTCCAGTTTTGAGGGTCTGCGGGTGGTGATCATAGGCGACATCCTGCATTCTCGGGTGGCGCTGAGCAACATCTTCTGCCTCAAGGCGCTTGGCGCGCAAGTGATGGTCTGCGGACCTCCTACGCTGATCCCTAAACACATCGACAGCCTGGGGGTCCGTACGGAGTATGATGTCCGAAAGGCCCTGGAGTGGTGCGACGTCGCCAACGTGCTCCGGATCCAGCTGGAGCGACAGGATGTGAAGTACTTTCCATCGCTACGGGAATACACCCAATATTTTGGCATCAATAAAGCACTGCTCGACTCCGTCGGATCAGAAGTGGTCATCATGCACCCAGGCCCGATCAATCGCGGCGTTGAATTGAGTAGCGAGGTGGCTGATTCGGATCAGTCGATCATTCTGGATCAGGTGGAAAACGGAGTAGCCATTCGCATGGCTGTCCTCTATCTGCTGGCTGCACCCCGCATCGGTTCTGGGTGAGGTCGATGGGCAAACTGTGTCATTGACGACACCTATCCTTCTTGAGCAGCATGGGGCAGGCAGCGCCAAGGCGGACAAACTGGATCTACAAAAAAAGGCATGGATTTGATACCTCTACGGCATACTATATCCATTTCTTACATATGATTTGGGTTAAACTTATCATAAAATCGGTCTTTCACGAGTTATTACTAGATCACGAAACCGTCACCATGCAGGTGATCACATAGAGAAAACCTAGATGAGAAGATTCTTACCTTTTGTACTATGCTGCTTGATCTATCAATGTACTCTGGCGCAGGAGGCCGGATATCACATTTCTGGCTTGCTCAAGGGATATGATCAAGACACGATATTTCTCGGACACTACTACGGTGACAAGCAGTACTTGATTGACACGGTCGCGGTCACCGATGATCGGTTTGTTTTTGCGGATGTGACACCCCTTAAGCCCGGGGTGTATCTGATCGTGATGCCGCCAGACAACCGCTTCTTTCACCTAGTTATTAACGAAAGTCAATCGCCATTTTCACTGGAGGCGGACTTCAAGGCCATCGAGGCCACGATCACGTTTGAGGGATCGCCGGACAATGCGTTGTTTTATCAGAATACGAGATTTATTGCCCAGAAGCGGAAAGAGGTGACGGAACTCAATGCCCGCTTGGAGCAAACAGCAGGCGAAGCTGCGCAGCAGGAGATCCGCAATCGGTTGGAGGGGATCAATGAGGAAGTAATGGCTTACCAAGCAACGTTGGTCGCAGAACATCCCAACAGCATGACAAGCAAGCTCATTGAGAGCGGCTTCCGGGTAGATATTCCGGAGTTTACCGAGGGGACTAAGGAGGAAATACAGACTAAGCAGTATCTGCACTACAAGCGACACTACTTTGACCATATCGACCTGGGGGACAACCGGTTGATCCGTACCCCCAAACATGTCCTATTTGACAAGGTCAACTACTACCTCGAGAAGCTCACACCGCAGCATCCGGATTCGATCATCCTTTCTATGGACTTCCTCCTCGAGCGCCTGGAGCCGGCGGAAGAGTCCTATAAGTATTTCCTGATCAAATTTCTCAATGACTACGCAGGCAGTAAGATCGTGGGCATGGATGCGGTGTACGTGCACCTCGCAGAGAAGTACTACAGTCAGGGTAAGGCCCCTTGGGTGGAAGAAGCACAACTGAAGAAGATTGTAGCCAATGCCAGGGATATCAAGCCCACCCTGATTGGGCAGACAGCACCCAATTTTCGGGTACAGCGCAGGGATGGTACAGACATTACCTTGCACGAGATCGAATCCCCCTACACCGTGCTGGTCTTTTGGGCGCATGATTGTGGCCACTGTAAGGATGCGATGCCCGAGTTGGCCGAGTTCTACGAGGAGTATCGCTCAAAGGGCATTGAGGTCATGTCTGTGTGCACCAAGCTCAATGATGAGGAGCCCGGTTGCTGGAAATTTGTCGATGAGAAGGAGATCGGCGACTGGATAAATGCGTCAGACAAGAATGGCGGACACTCCTATATGCATTCGCTATACAACATTAAGCAGACACCCAAGCTGTTTGTGCTGGACGCAGAAAAGAAGATCGTGTCCAAAGAACTCAATGCCGAGCAACTGGGCGAATTCTTTGATCATATTATCGAGAAGCCCGAGTCTGAGGATGGCCGGTAGGCCCCATGCGTAGTTGTCGTGGCCCGGATTAGCAGGGAAAAAAGCCCATTCGTCACTGGTTTCTTCGTTGTGAATGGATTAATTTCCTACTTGCCGGTTTGTTGAAGCGTACCCATATAGGCATCGTGGCATTTGGCTGTGCCTGGCTCATATCAGCAACGCTGATAGCTCAGCCATCGGCGTACACCTCGGTGAGCGGGCACGTCAGTTTTGAGTCTAGGGCACCTCTGGAGACCATCCGGGCTACCTCTGATCAATTGCGGGGTGCCATCGATCCCAGCAAGAACACCTTTGCCTTTGCGGTGCCCATCCCTAGTTTCGAAGGTTTCAACAGCACCCTGCAGAGGATTCACTTCAACGAAAACTACCTGGAGAGCCAGAAGTACCCCAAAGCTATCTTCACCGGCAAGATCATTGAGAAGGTCGATTGGAGCAGTGTGGACCAACTGACCGTTCGAGCCAAGGGTTTGCTGGAGATCCACGGCAAGCAACAAGAACGTATCATCAGGAGTGACCTTTTGCTGGTCGAGGGTGGTTTCGTAGTTCGGTCTAGCTTTACGGTGGACCTGCAGGACCATGATATCGCGATACCCAAGATCGTAGTACAGAAGATCTCCAATGAGATCAGGGTAGACATCGAGGCGCATTTCTCATCACAAGTAGACAATTGACACGCCTGCTGGCATCGGCTGTCCTGGTTCTGGCAGTTTTTGCTGCCCAGGCGCAGCGTCCCTATTTTAGGCAGCATACCATCGTGCCCGCCGGCACGGAGATCAATTTCGTCACCCACGATCGGGAAGGCTTAATCTGGCTGGGCACCGACCGGGGTTTGCTGCGCTACGATGGGGTGGAGGCAAGGACCTACGCACCACCGGAGGACCCTCGGCCCCAACATACCACGGCCTTCTACATGGACGATAGCGGCGAACGCTGGGTGGGCTACGCTGACGGGAGCATCTGGTTGGTCAGATCAGATGGTCGACTGGAGGCCTGGCAGCCCGAAGAAGGACTGCCCAAGCAACGGATCACGGGTATCCTCCAGGACTCGTCCCAACGTCTATGGCTGGCCACCTATGGCGAGGGCCTGTACGTCCGCGAGGATGGCCGTCTCTACAACTTTAACATGGACGACGGGCTTGCCTCCAACGAGATCTATGACATCGCCCTGGGGCCTGATGGCATGATCTGGGCTGCCACGGATGACGGGGTCAATCTATGTCGATTTGAGGCGGGAGCCAAGCAGATCGAGCACCTGACCGGAGACCAGGGCTTGCTGGATGAGATCGTGTACACCCTGCGATCGGACGAGGATGGCATGTGGCTGGGCTTTGAGGCGCGCGGTCTCTGCCACTATCACACCGACCGTCAAGTCGTCGATTGGCACTCCGCCCAGTGGTCTGGCGGACCTGTGGTGGATCTGGCCTATTGTCCGGCGGGAGAGGTGTGGATTGCCACAGAACACGAGGGACTGATGCGCATGTCCAAGACCACAGGTGAGGTACTGCCCGTATTGGTAGACGGTCTGTCAGAAGGCGATCGACTGTCGGGTATGGTCAACGATCCGGAGACCAATCTTTGGCTGGTCACCGCTGCCGGCAAGGTGCTCTCCGGCAATCGACGTATTGAACTGCTGCACCATGGTCAGGGAGATATTCAGGCCATTTGTGAGGACGGTCAGGGTAGGATATGGCTGGGGCTGCCTGAGGGGCTTTGTCGCTTGGATGGCAATCAATTGGTGAGAGAGACGATCACCGACCAAATGGTCATCAGCCTGTACGCCGATGAGCTGGACAATCTCTGGATCGGTACCTTCGGTCAGGGAGTTATCAAGTGGAATCCGGAGGACGGTCAGGTGTGTCGATTTGCTGAGCAGCAAGGTTTGGCCAACGGCAGTGTCCTTTCCATAGCCGGCCATCGGGATCAAATCTGGCTGGCCACGCTCGGAGGCATTACGACCATCCGCGACTCACTAAACGGATGGGAGCCCTGGCTCATGGAGATCCAAAACCTGACGCAGGACGGGGAGGCTGATGCCAGCTTCCTGTTCAGTGCCTTTGTGGATCGCCGCCACCGGACCTGGTTTGGATCTGATGGTCGCGGCGTGGTAAGGATCACTGAGGGCCAAGTCACCAATCTACTCGATCAGGAGGAGCTTCTGGTCCGCAAGGCCTACTGCTTTGCGGAGGATCGGCGCGGCGACCTGTGGATTGGGACCGCTGACAACGGGCTCTTTAGGTATGGGGCGCCACATGCGCAGCGGTATGCGATCGAATCCGGCCTGCGCAGCAATACTATTCTTTCGCTGGAGGTGGACAGATTTGACAATATCGTGGTAGTGCACAGTCAGGGGATCGACTTGCTACATCGAGACGGGTGGGTCGAGCATCTTAGCGAGGTGGCCGATCTGGCGCACTTTGATCCGAGCACCAATACCAGCTTCCGCACGAAGGATGGTTCGATCCTGGTCGGTGGCGACAACCTCATCTTTAAGTACCGACCGCTTACTGACGGGCACAAGACATACCCCCGCGTGGTACTCAGTGATGCCAAAATATTTGATCAAAGTGTGGACATTCGGTCGGGCCTGCAACTGGCGCACCGCAGCAATTTTGCCCAGTTTGATTTTACCGGCATCTGGCTCACCAACCCCAAGGCTTTGTCATTCGAGTACATGCTGGTGGGCAATGACCCGCAGTCGCGCTCGTCCAAGGACAATCGGGTTTCCTATAGCCGTCTATCTCCGGGACAGTATGACCTTCAAGTACACGCTCGACTACATGATCAGATCATTGATGCCTCCAAGATCAGTGTACCCTTCCGCGTGTTGCGACCGGTCTGGCAACGCTGGTGGTTTATGTTGTTGTTTATCTCGGCGGTGGCCTGGCTGATCCTCCGATATCAGCGCTATCGAGAGCATGAGATCAACAAGCGCGAGCGGATGCGTCGGGAGAGGATTGAGTCACAGTTTGAGGTGCTAAAGGCGCAGATTAATCCCCACTTCCTGTTTAATAGCTTCAACACCCTGGCCAACTTGGTGGAGGAGGATGCGGGCAATGCCGTGGAGTACATAGAAAAGCTGTCGGACTACTATCGCCGGATCATTCAGTTTAGAGATCAAAAGCTCATTTCCCTACACGAAGAGATCTCGCTGATCCACGACTTCAGATACCTGTTGCACCAGCGATTTGGGGACAAACTCAAGATCCATATTGACCTGCATGGCGTCGACGGTGCGGTGCCCCCGCTATGCTTGCAGATGTTGGTAGAGAATGCGGTCAAACACAATATCGTTTCTGCGGCAAAACCGTTACTTATCCAGATATCTGCCAACGGGGATGAGTACCTGGAAATCTCCAATAATATCCAGGAGAAGATCAATCCAGCGGTCTCCACCAAGTTCGGTCTGCAAAATATCAAGAGCCGGTATGCACTCCTATCGGATAGAAAGGTCTTTGTCGAGCGCAATCAAGGGACATTTGTCGTGCGAGTACCCGTCATTAAAACTGAAAAAGAATGAGAACACTTATCGTGGAGGATGAGCCCAATGCAGTGGTACGCTTGTCCAAGTTTTTGCATGATCTCGAGCCGGAAGTCGAGATCCTTGACTGCCTCGATGGTATCACGGCCACCGTGGATTGGTTTAGGGAGCATCCACCACCTGATCTGCTCTTTCTCGACATCCACCTGTCAGACGGCAATTGCTTTGAGATCTTCGAGCAGTACCCACTTGACCTGCCCGTGATTTTTACCACCGCCTACGACGAGTACGCGTTGCGATCTTTCAACTACCACTCGCTAGACTATCTGCTGAAGCCGCTGAAAAAGGCTGATTTGCAACGGGCGCTTGATAAGTTTCGAAAAGTCAGGCGAGGCCCGGGAGATGATAAGCACACCGGATCCGTCATGGAGACCCAACCCGGTTTGAGGCGACTGCTGGTCAAGGTCGGTCCCAAGATCAATCTCATCAAAATCAGCGAGGTAGCTTACTTCTACTCGTACAACAAGATCACTTTTGCAATCACCAGTGGCGGCCGCAGATTTCCGATTGACAAAAGCCTCGAGCAGATGGAGACATTGCTGCAGGGCCTCGAGTTCTTTCGTATTAATCGACAGTTTATCATACACATAGACGCGATCGACAATATGATGAGCTATTCCAAAGGCCGGGTCAAAATCAATCTTAAGCCTGCCTGTGACATGGAGACCATCGTCAGCACGGAGCGATCTCCTCACTTCAAGCGATGGTTGCGGAGTTGAGCCGCCCCCTGCTGGAAGCAGGTGCCTGTTCGGCGGCCTTTCATACCTGCTCAGGTACCAATTCTGTTCTCGCTGGCATTTTCCGATACCTTTGACTGTTGGTGATCTTGGTATTTGCAAGCGATCTTATGGTATTGAAAGCGAAGCGACTCGGCCGGCAGGTGGTCTATGCTGCAGGTATCGTATGTCTGGTGCTGGTCGCTGGGTGCGAGTATGATGTCGAGGAAGAGCTGGCGCCGGAGAAAACCTGTGACAGCGAAGAGGTGTCTTATCGGGATCAGATCGAGCCCATCCTTTCCGCACGATGCTACCAATGCCACGCCGCTGCGCTAAATCAAGGAAATGTCACGCTGGAAGGGTATGACCGGCTGAAAATATTGGCAGACAATGGACGGCTGCTCGGTGCGGTGCAATGGCAAGGGGGCTTCTCGCCCATGCCACAAAATGAACCGATGTTGCCGGAATGTGATATAGACCTCATCCAAGCCTGGGTAGAAGATGGTGCACCAAATAATTAGCGCATGAGAAGGTGGATATGGTTAGCTGCTCTTCTACTGGCCGTCACGGTAGGCGGTTACCTCTACATGAACCGCGACTTTCGGTCGGATATCGCCGGTGCGGAGCCTGCCTTCGAGTTGTCTGCCGAGCATCTGTATCAACAGTACACTCAGGACGAGGCTGCGGCGGATCAGCAATACCTGGGAGAGATCTTACTAGTGTCCGGCACCGCCACATCGGTGGAGCGCCAGGAGCCCATTACGGTCGTCTTGGGTACGGGAGACCTTGGAGCCGTGGTCTGCGAATTGAATGCGGAACTCCTGGAGGAGTCGAACTTGCCGGAGCCCGGCGACCAACTTGCCATAAAGGCGACCTGCTCCGGTATGCTGCTCGACGTAATTTTGGTAAATGGCGTAATCGTCAAATCATGAAAGCAGTTGCATTGATCATCATCGTGTTGGTCTCCCTGGATCTACCAGCCCAAAAGTACTTCACCAAAGCGGGGAGCATCGAGTTCCATTCGGAGACGCCGCTGGAGCGCATTCATGCGGTGAACAACAAAGCAGTGAGTGTGATCGATCTCGAAAAAGGCCAGGTACAGTTTTCAGTGCTGATGAAGGGGTTTCATTTTGAGAATGCCTTGATGCAGGTCCATTTCAACGAAAACTACGTCTACTCGGATCAGTACCCCAAGGCTACATTCAGAAGCACCGAATCTCAACTGACGAACCTCGACTTGTCTCAGGACGGTGAGCAGGTGCTGCAAGTGAAAGGTGATCTGACCATCAAAGGGGTAACCAAGGAGGTAGAGGCAGCCGTCACTATCCGTGTGGCCGGAGAAGGTTTTTCTGGTACGACGACCTTTGACGTCTCGCCCGCCGATTTTGAGATCGAAATACCCAAACTGGTGCGAAATAAAATAGCCAAGACCATTTCTATTCAGATCTCAGCGGTCTATGAAGCTTACCAAAAAGTCTTGAAGGAATGAGATACGGGCTCTTGATGGTGCTGGGATGGCTGGTCACGTTCGTGACCGCACAAGAGGATCTGCTGCAACTCCTTGAGGAAGAGGAGACGACAGAATATGTCGGCGCGATCTTCAAGACTTCACGGATCATCAATGGACACTCCATTGAAAACACGCCTCGCAACATTCTGGATATTCGCATATCCCACCGCTTTGGATTTGTTGAGAATGGCCTGTATGACCTTTTTGGACTGGATGGAGCCACCATCCGGATCGGTGCCGACTGGGGAGTGTCCGATCGCTTTTCGATGGGCATCGGACGCAGCAGCATTGAGAAGACTTACGACATCTATGGAAAATATCGGCTGGTTCGGCAGAGCAGGGGCGCCAAAAACATACCCGTCAATGTCAGTTACCTGTTCTCCGCAGCCATCAATACCCTCAAGTATGAGGACCCCGATGCCTCCAATCTGTTCAGCTCCCGCCTGTACTATACACATCAGATCATGGTAGCGCGTAAGTTTAGCGAGGGTCTAAGCCTTCAGCTGATGCCAACGATGGTGCACCGCAATTGGGTGCAAACCCGCCAAGAGGAGCACGATGTGTTGGCCTTGGGCATCGGAGGGAGGCAGAAGATATCCCGTCGGGTGAGCATCAATTTTGAATACTACTATGTCCTGCCCGACCAGTTGGCACCCCGGTACCGCAACAGTTTTTCCCTGGGATTGGACCTCGAGACGGGCGGCCACGTATTTCAATTGCACTTTACCAATTCCACCTCGATGATCTACAAAGGTTTTATCGCAGAGACCGTCGGAGACTGGGGCGATGGTGGCGTACATTTCGGCTTTAATATTTCGCGGGTATTTTCCTTGCGATCCAACCGTTGAGCGAGGAAGAACCAGCTCGGGATTTAGTAGAGTTTCGCATTCGATAAGTTGAATAATTCTAATAGGATTTTGTTCGCAGACGAGGCATGACCGAACGATCTCCTAGAGTCGAGCATGACAATGCGAGAAGTGAGGGAACCGCGAAAGCGGGTGGGTGGCTAGACATAGCCGTAGCTATGGCGAGGCTTTGCAACGAAGTATGCGGACCAAAGACATTAGAATTAACCACAAGATTTAATGCGAAACCTCTACTAGCCCTTTGACTTGATATAGCCGTGCAAGTTCTGATGGACGAAGTCGCTCGGAAACTCCTCTACACCGGGGAATCCGAGTCGGATGTCTCGACCATCGTGCGGGATGTATACCGTGCCAAAAAGATAGTCCCACAGGGCTAAGCTCAGGCCAAAGTTGACGCCAAATCTCTTCTCCTCGGGCAGGTGATAGGCATGATGCCAAATGTGCATCTCCGGATTGTTGAAGACTTTTTTCATGACAGGCCCTAGGAGGAGGGCAAAGGCCGATGCGGACCCCAGCACGACCAGTACACTTTGCAAGCCGGACGGTTGAGCCACCAGCCGAATGTCAAAGGCCCCTGTGGCGATACAAATGCCTACCAGTGTACCGACCACCGTGGCGGAGACATAGCCCGACACGGTGATGTTGGAGTGATTGAAATGACCGACGGCCAGGGTGAATATGTGGATGATAAAGAAGTCGTAAAGACCGATGCCTAGCAATGCCAACGGAATATATTCGATGGACCGATAGACTACATTTTCCATCCAATGATACCGCAGCTGAGCGGCAAAGCCCATCTGCTCGACTGAATGATGGACTTTGTGAAATTCCCAAAGCCAGGCATTACGATGGAGCAGACGATGCACCCACCACTGCACAAAATCCCGCACAAAGAAGCCCGTCAACAGAATGGCCCATAGCGGCCAACCGTACATGGGATTAAGGGTGGTAAGGTCAGCCCCGGTCAGCGCAAGGATCACGTCATTAAAAAGGCGAACGACCACATCGCTGGCCGCGTTGTAGATGATCAGGGAAAAAAGAAAGAAGTTGAAAAACATGTAGAAAGCGTCCAACCAAAAGTCCTTTCTGAACTTGGGCTGGTCCTTGCGCCACGGCCGCAACCATTCGAGGGCCAGGAAGAATACCGACACCAGGAGGAGCCAATAGAAGTAATTGTGCCAGGATGGGTGGGTGATCTCAGACCAAAGGTAGCGGGCATATCCCCGGTAGCCATCCACAAACGTTTGCCAGTAGTTCACTTGCTCGCTTGATAATCAGACCATCCATGGTAACCGGTCTTCAACTCAAACACCCGCTCAAAGCCCATGTCTTTCATCAGGGTCAGCGTCTGCCCACTGCGTATGCCCGCTGCGCAATAGACACCGTAGGCTTTGCTGCGATCCAACTGGTCGACGGCCTGCTTAAATCCATCGCTGCGAAAGTCCAGGTTGATGGCCCCTTCAATCTGGCCATTGGCCACCTCCTCCGGCGTACGTACGTCCATGACGACGAGGTCTTTGTGGTCCAAGATCTGCTCAAACTGGGCGGGTTCAAGGCGCGAGAAGCTCTCGGGGAGGGGAGTCTGGCTACAAGCCAGTAGGAGAAGACAACTCCCAAGGATTAAGCATTTCATTCGTCTCATAAGGGTACTAATAGATCTGATTGCTAAGTTTTGCCAGATTTATTTCGAGATCATTTTTCGTCATACATCAAGGAGCAATATAGAGGCACAGCAGGGACCACGACGAGCCTCTGCAACCCGGCGTAGCGGCAAAAATGGCCCAAATACACAAGCAATAAATTAGGCTTAAGACCACTCCGCCCTAGCCAAATATCTTACTTTTTTCCAGCGACCATATTTAACAAATTCATTACTTGCGGTTTCTGCTTTTCTGGATCAATTTTACACAAAGATGACGACGGTGCTTCCTCATCTCGAATCTGGCTTAGTTTTTGTTGCCAGTGCAGATGCAATGAGTATCGAAGAAATCAATAGGAAGCACTATTTCAGGACCGACATGTACTATCGGGTGGGATATGGTCTGTCCTCGCGATTGCTGGCCTTTCGAAATGGGATCATCTACCTGCAGGTGGTCGTCGGTCGCAAGTGGGACAAAGACTACCATGCTACCACCCTTGAACTGGCCCATTGTTGGAAGGCGGAACACGAGGAGCTCGCGGATGCCCTTGGCTGCAAGGTCTTTATCGTTGATGCACACAGGTATCCCTACAAACAAGACCTCTTGAAGCTGAAGATCCACGTTTCGTACGACGCCAGAATGGGTATGTTGTTTTCTAGCAACGTCTTGAACTGAGCGCAGATCCTGCCTTGACGATCCCGAAAGGCAGGTACATGATCAGAAATAGCAAGATCATAATAACTTCTCCTACCAGAATGTAGATTGGCCAAGGCCCAAGCAAATCAGCCAGACTGGGCCCGGGCGGTTTTTCGCAGGTATAGCCATAGTTGGCACCTAGTAGGTAGTTGATGGGCAGCGTCAGCACTAGAAAGACCTGCGCGGCAACCACGGCATGCCATAGGTCCCGGAGTGTGGGGCGAAATCGATAGACAAAAATGGGATACAGGATGAGCAGCACGAGCCCCGCGTGAAGGAGCCAATACCTCCAGTAGGCATATTGAGGGAAATCTTCAACAAGGTCAGGGGTGATCAGTGCTTGTAGGGTGCCGGCCATGATCCAGTAGTACAGCACCCCAAAAGCCCTGCGATGGCGGTGATACAGCATGATCGGGACCAGGAAGGTCACCAGTCGGCACATGTGCAGGGGGAGATCTAGCGCTGGATCAAACGTGCCGGAGATCGAGGCACGAATCACATCAACCACCAGCAAGATGGGAAGGAGGCAAGCCGGAATAACTGCCGCGAGGTGCTGCCCTCGTGGCGACAAGGACTGAGATCGCCGGATCCAGAGCCCGCCCGCCAGCGCCAGGACAAGCACGGGTAACCCATGTGACCAGCCGAAGGGCTCAAAGGAGAGCTCGATCATCTGTGGAGGCATGTACGCTTGCTATGATTTCTCAATTCTGGTGAAAAATACTATGTTAATCTCCAACGAGCAGGTACGACTTGTGCCGCTCAATCCTATGAAAGCCGCATTGATAGAGCAGACCAGACGAAAGATCATTCATGTAGATATGGATGCTTTCTTTGCCTCGGTAGAACAACGCGATTATCCTGAGCTCCGCGGAAAACCCGTCGTCGTGGGCGGTGATGGCAAGCGATCCGTTGTTGCCGCCGCTAGCTACGAGGCACGCAGGTTTGGGATTCACAGCGCAATGCCCATGGCGCTGGCCAAGCAAAAGTGCCAAGATCTAAGGATCGTACCGCATCGTTTTCAGGTCTATCAGGAAGTATCTTCGCAGATCCGCGCCATTTTTGAGGATTATACCGATCTGGTGGAGCCATTGTCACTTGATGAAGCCTACCTGGATGTGACGCAAAACAAAAAGCAGATGAGGTCGGCTACATTGATCGCCAAGGAAATCAAGGTCCGAGTCAAAGAGAGGACATCCTTGACTTGCACGGCTGGTGTTTCGATCAATAAGTTTCTAGCCAAGATTGCCTCCGATATGAATAAACCAGATGGACTGACCGTCATCAAGCCAGATCAGGTGGCGGACTTTATCAAGACCCTACCCATCGAGAAGTTTTACGGGGTGGGTAGGGTGACCGCTGACAAGATGCAACGGCTGAAAATCTACAACGGCGGAGATCTGCAGCGACTGACAGAATTGGAGCTGGTCCAGAAATTTGGCAAAGCTGGCCGTTACTATTATCAGGTTTGTCGAGGTATTGATGAACGCCCGGTGCTACCTACTCGCATTAGGAAATCCATCAGCATTGAGCGCACATTTGAAGAGAATATGACGGAGCAGGCTGAGGTCATGAGTACCCTCGAGCGCCTCTGTAGGCAGTTGGTGGACTCGCTGCTGCGCAAGCAAATCCAGGGCAAGACCGTCAACGTCAAATGGAGGTACGGCGACTTTACCACACCGACACGTGCCAAGTCATTCAAGCAATATACCAGTGATCTTGACCTGATTCTCGCGACCGCCAAAGACCTCTTGCTGGAGCATTGGGATCAGACGGAAGGTATTCGTTTACTGGGTGTCGGACTCAGTAATCTCGACACCGAGATCCAGGAGGATCAACAGCAACTAAGTCTAAAACTCTAGTCCTTTGGCACATCCCACCGCACATACGATCGAGTGGTTTTGGCCCGGCAGGCAGCCGGAGGTGGCACCATTGATCGGTGGCCTGGTGCACGACACCTTTGTGGTCAGCGATGGCCCACGCAGATTCATCCTGCAGCAGGTCAATACCGCAGTCTTCAAAGACCCATATCTCGGCGTTAAGAATATCGAGGTCGTCACTCAACATCTATCGGCAGATCCAAACTACGATCTGGAGGTTCCTCAACTGGTGTTGACCAAGGACGGAGATGCGCTGGTCCATGACCAAGCAGGGGGTCATTGGCGATGCTTGAGCTTTATCGAGGACAGCCACGTACGACCCGAGTTGGGTGATCCGGCAGATGCCTATGAAGTGGCACGCGCCTTCGGCAAATTTTCCGCCTCCCTGTCTCAGTTGGATCCCAATCGGCTGGCGTACACCATCCCAGATTTTCACAATCCGGTTTCTCGACTTCACCAGTTTAAGCAGGCCAGGATGAGCAGTACAAAGGAGGATTCAGACACCAAAGCATTGCTGCGATGGTCGGAGGAATACATGTACGTTGCGCGTGCGATGGAATCTCTGAAATGGCCGCTCAAGGTAGCCCACAATGATGCCAAGATGAGCAATGTCCTCTTTGATGCAGCTGATCGCCCACTTAGTATCATTGACCTGGACACAGTAATGCCTGGGTCCGCCTTGCATGACTTTGGGGATTTGGTGCGAAGTATGGCTAGCAGTACAGAAGAAGATGATCCGAATTACGGTGACGTGGAGATTCGCCAGGACGTATATCAGGCCTTGCGCCAGGGCTTCATCAATGGCTGTCAGCGGACGCTGACGGACGGGGAGCTACAGCACTTGGAGCTGGGAGCCGGATATATTATCCTGGAGCAGGCGATCCGTTTTCTCACCGACCACCTAAATGGAAATATCTATTATCAAGTCACCTATCCTGAGCACAACCTGGTGCGGGCAACAAATCAACTGACGCTACTCCAGTCCTTCCTCAAGCAGAGGGATTTAGACCATTTGTAAAAGAAACTTCCTCGGGGATGAAGGGAGAAGCGTCGCCATGGCCCTTGATGATCTCGCGTACGATGGTCGAGCTGATGTGCGAGAATTTGGGTCGACTGATCAAAAAGACCGTTTCCAGGTCGCCACCGACGATGCTGTTAAGCTGGCTGATCGTCTTTTCGTAGTCAAAATCGGAGGCATTGCGTAAGCCCCGAATCATATACCGGGCATGGATGGACTTGCAGTAGTGGGCAGTGAGACCTTCGTAATGATCAATTCGAATCTTGTCCTCTGTGGCAAAGACCTCCCGCAACCAGCCCAGGCGAGTCTCTAGCGAAAACAAGTATTTCTTCTGTGCATTTTGACCAATGGCCACGACGATCTGGTCAAATAGGGGTAAGGCTCGCCGGACGATATCTACATGCCCGATGGTGATCGGATCGAAAGAGCCTGGAAACACCGCTACCTTCATGCAACTTATTCGTTTGATGTAACCCTGTGGGAGTGCTAAAATGCTATTCTCCCTAAAGATCGGCAATATCTGCAAGAACGATCCCAACCACATCCATAGCTACTCCATGGGTGTGTTAAGACAGATGGCACTGTCGTTCGCCATTCGACGGTCCAAGCCTGTATAGCGAGGCCGCACACCGATTCAACAGCTCTCCAGGCGACTTCACTTAGTTTTCTCTAAAGAAATATCTTAGCGGCTGCCAAAGATTCTGCCTCCATGTTAGAAGAGATCAAGCGCTTAGAGCAGGAAGCCCGGGCTCTGGACCCACCGGCCGATCAAATACGCGAATGGAATCGAGAGGTGACCAAGTACGCCATGGATTTTCTCGATCAAATAGATGATATTCCTGTCTTTGTTCGCGATACCAAGCCATTGGAGCAGCTGGACCAACTGTCCATCATCGAGGAGGGGCGCCCTATGAAGCAGCTGCTGGACGTGATCGAGCAAAGTGTAGATCGCGTCGGAATCAATCCCGCCGCGGGAGGCCATCTGGGCTACGTGCCAGGCGGTGGTCTGGTACCAACAGCCTACGGAGATTTTCTGGCGGCCATCACCAATCGCTATGCGGGGATCTACTATGCCAATCCTGGAGCCGTGCACATGGAGAACCTGATCATACAATGGATGGCACGCCTCATGGGTTACCCCGCAGATGCTGCGGGCAATCTCACTTCTGGCGGGTCCATTGGGACCTTGGTGGCCATGGTGAGTGCCAGGGAGCATCAGGGCGTCACCCCAGACAAGATCAATCAGGCGGTGATCTATCTCACCGCACAGATACATCACTGCATCGTCAAGGCCTTGAGCGTGATCGGATTTCACCACGCTGTGATGCGTATCGTGCCCATGAAGTATCCCTTTAGGATGGATGTGGAAGCGCTTAAAAATCAGATCATTGAAGATCGGAGGCAGGGCTTGAAGCCCTTTATGATCTGTGCCTCCGCTGGCAGTACGGATGTAGGAGCCATTGATCCCTTGGACCAAATCGCAGATGTGGCCGAGGCCGAAGGTTGCTGGTTTCATGTGGATGCGGCCTACGGCGGATTCTTCCTCCTACTGGATGAATTCAAAGAGAAGTTTCGGGGCATTTCCCGGTCCGATTCCGTCGTACTCGACCCGCATAAGGGCCTCTTCGTATCTTATGGCACGGGCGCTGTGCTGGTGCGACACAGTCAGTCGGTGCTGAAATCCCATTTCTACGAGGCCAACTACATGCAGGATGCAACCATGGCCGATCGCTTGGCCAGTCCTGCCAATGTCTCGCCCGAGCTCACCAAACATTTTCGGGGACTGCGCATATGGCTCAATCTTCAACTATTTGGTCTTCGTCCGATTCGAGCAGCCCTTCGGGAGAAACTGCTACTGGCCACCTACTTCCACCGGCAGGTGGCAGCCCTGGGCTTTGAGGTCGGCCCGGCACCGGAGCTGAGCGTGGTCATTTTCCGTTACGTACCGGAACGAGGCGATGCCAATGCCTTCAACGCCCAATTGACGCTGGACATCCTGGACAGTGGGGAGATCTTTCTCTCATCGACCACGATCGATGGTGTCTATTGGCTTCGCATCTGCGTCATGGTATTTCGCACGCATCAACGGCACCTGGATAAGTTTTTGACGATGCTGGGCAAGGCCAAACGCAGGGCGGGGCAGACCAAGCAGCCTTCTTAACCGAAGAGGTAGCAACTTTGCAGGCATAGTCTATCCCCTGCCACTCTTAGTCAGCGGGTGTTGCCGTACCCGTCGTCATTATCGAGGGTCCGATGGCCGTTTCCTGCCGTTATTCTGGGAGTCTGGTCTGAGCCCTTTTTTGGTATATTCAGGCGGCAAAAAAACTTTAGTCCGCACATGAAGGTTGGAATGAACATGCTGCTCTGGACCACGTCGGTGACCGAGGAGCACCTACCTATTCTCGAAGACATCAAAGCTACCGGTTTTGACGGCGTGGAGATACCGATTGGAGATGGGGATTTGGCGGACTATCAGGCGATCGGACGCATGTTGTCTAGCCTCGACTTGGGTTGCACGGCAGTGACCTCCATTTTTGACGATGGCAATCCCGTCAGCCCGGATCCAGCTATTCGGGCCAAGGCGGTCGATCAACTGAAATGGCGGATAGACATGGGAGCGGCTATGGGGGTGGACGTGATCGCCGGACCTTATCACTCGGCCTTTGCATCTTTCTCCGGGCATCCTCCTACGGACGACGAACGACAGTGGAGCGCGGAGGTCCTCAGGCAGGCAGCGGAGTATGCCGGCAGCCTGGGCATCATGCTCACACCCGAATCGCTCAATCGCTTCGAATGCTACCTCTATAACACCCTGGATGAGATCGCGACGCTGATCGAGGCGGTAGACCACCCCAACTGTGCCATGATATTTGACTCACATCACGCGCACATCGAGGAGAAAGACGCCGGACGATCCATCGAGAAACATGGCGATCGAATTGCCCATGTGCACATCAGCGAGAGCGATCGCGGTACACCCGGCACGGGCCAGGTGCGCTGGGAGGGGATCTTTCGGGCATTGAAGTCGATCCAATATGATGGTTGGCTGACGATCGAGGCCTTTAGCCGAAATAATCCGGAGTTTGCCTCCGGGATCAACGTTTGGCGCAATTTTGCCCCGACGTTAGAAGAGGTGTATCGCGACGGACACAAGTTTATCCGGGATATGTGGGCAAAAGAAACTGTATAACACATTGAAGATGGAAGGGTACGCAGACAGCCAAGGGACTCGCATCTACTATCAGGTCCGGGGCGAAGGCCCCCCGCTCATCCTACTGATGGGATTTGGCGCCGACGGCAATGTTTGGGAAAAGCATGTGGCCGAGTATGAAAAACACTTTCGGTGCGTGCTGTTGGACAACCGGGGCGTAGGGAAATCAGATGCTCCCCCGGGACCCTATACGACCCAGATGATGGCGGCAGATACGGTCGCCGTGATGGACACGCTAGGCATAGTGCAAGCCAAGGTCGCAGGCATATCCATGGGCGGGGCCATTGCGCAGGAGCTCGCTCTGGGCTATCCCGATCGAGTGCAGGCACTGGCCTTGATCAGCACTTGGCCCAGCTTCAACCGCTATGCCAAGACCGTGTATGAAAATCTTAAGAAACTGCGCGTCACCAGCCGGCCAGATCACTTCATGGAGCTGCTGCAGCTCTGGATCTTCGCGCCACCGTACTATGAGCAGCATATGGCCGACCTGGAGGCGGGTCAAAAAGCGGCCGCAGAGGCGAGCCCGCCCCAGACACAGCTGGGATTTGAGGGTCAGCTGGATGCCTGCATCGGACACGACACGGTGGATCGCCTGTCCGACATATCAGTGCCCACACTTATTACCATAGGTATGATGGACATCTTTACGCCGCCCGCCTTCTCGCAGACGCTGCATGCAGGTATCCGCGGATCAAAGCTGGTGGAGTTTCCAACCGGAGGGCATGTCCATCACTGGGAAGATCTGTCCCGCTTTAACGAGGTGACGACACACTTTCTCCTAAACAGCTAACCATGCCTATTAAAGTCGGATGTGAAACGTACACCTGGCAGATGCCGGGAGAGCAGTACAAAGGAAAACTCGAGCACATCATGGCGATCTGCCAGCAGGCGGGGTTTGGAGGTATCGAGCCAGAGAGCAGCTTTTTGCAGCATCTATCTGATCCCGTCCTGATGCAGGAGGCCCTGGATCGGTGCCAGATGGAGTTGGCCGTGCTTTGTGTCGTGGAGGATTGGCTCCATGCCACCGAGACTGCTGCGGAACGGCAGCGAGCCGATGATTGGATCAAGTTTCTAGGACATTTTCCTGGTACAATACTGCTGCTGGTGCAAATGCCGCAGCAGGATCGCTCGAAGCTCCGAGAGCGACAGGACAACTGCATCGCTTGCGTCAATGATTTTGCCCGCCGAGCCGCCGAAAAGGGAATTGTCTGCTCGTATCATCCCAATTCTCCGGAAGGATCTGTGTTCCGGATCGCCTCAGACTACGAAGTGCTTATGGCAGGACTGGATGAGCAGGTGATCGGCTATTGCCCTGATGTAGGGCACATCGCCAAAGGGGGGATGCAAACCATGGAGGTCTTACGTCAATACCGGGCGGTGACCAACCTGGTACACTATAAGGACATGTATGCAGATGGCCGGTGGGCCCCTACGGGAGAAGGGGCCATCGATTTGCGGGAGATCACTCAGTATCTCATCGACACCGATTATGAGGGTTGGATCATCATGGAGGACGAATGTGATGCCGCTATCACCGATCCCGATGCGGTGACCCTCGCGGACGGCCAATACATCGATCGAGTCCTTCGGCCCATGCTCACCTAGAGAGGCTCCTATAGAAAAAATGCCCCGCATCAGATGCGAGGCACTTTGGTGTACAAGCTTAAGACCTCTACAACTGAAACTTGTAACCTATGCCAAATCCAAAACCATGATTCCTTACGTCCAATTCAATCAAGGGTACATTAAAGGAGTCCATAAAACCTTGCTGATATCTGACATCGGCAAAGAGCTTTCCCTGGGAGGTAGCGTACTCCACACCGGCACCGACCACTCCACCGACGTCAAATCGACGATGACCGAGCCCGTCCAGATTAATAGAGGTGTTTGTCAGATTCCAATCCACGAGGAAATCAGCCCGGGTCTTAATCTTGCCATTTAGGGCGTAGCCAAACTGAGGCCCAGCCGCCAGATAAGCTCCAACCTGTCCCTGTCCAAACTTGTATTTGAACATCACGGGGACATCCAGGTAGCGCAATCTGGTGTCCACCCGCACGCCCAGGGGTACATCGAGATCAAAGACGTTGATGTCCATATCCTCGGTCACACGAAAGCCTTTCTCGCGATAAATGATGTCACCGGTGATCGCCATCTGGTCGGAGATGGCATATTCCCCAGCCACGCCAAACTCAAAAGCGGGGAGGTGCTGAAAATCCGGTGCGATCAGATCAATAAATGATGGCGTACTGACATTACTCAAGGAGCCTCCCACCCGGGGTCCGACATATAGCTGAGCGAAGCCGATTTGACTGATGGTCAGGATGGTAACCACGATGCTGATTATTCTCTTTTTCATGGCTTGTAGATTTATGATGATTGATTCATCAGGAAGACTTAAGGGAAATGTTAAGGAGTCTCATCAAGAAGTTAAAGGCGAAAAGTAGGGTGGAAGACCCCTCACGCATCACTGCTGCCAGGGCAAGGATGCAACAGGCCAAATTGATATCTTTGCTGACAATTTAGTGGTCACCTAGATCTGCCGCCTGATCGGCAAGGTCCTAGCGTGCCGTATAGGATCAACATAAAACTGAAGGAAATGGCTGACGCAATCTTCGATCTGCCCATCGCTGTCAATGAACCCGTTCTATCATATGCACCCGGTACACCCGAGAGGGAGTCCATCCGAGAGACGCTGGCAGCGACTAAAGCTGCGCAGTGGGACATACCCATGTTTATTGGTGGGCAGGAGGTTCGCACTAGAAAAAAGGTAAAGATCTTCGCTCCCCATAACCTGCATGAGCCCATCGGTACTTATAGTCAGGGAAATGCCAATCATGTCAGGGCGGCCATACGAGCGGCCATGGCAGCTAAGCCCGCTTGGGAGGCTACGCCTTGGCACGAGCGAGCAGCGATCTTCTTACGAGCTGCCGAGCTGCTGGCCGGTCCCTATCGGGCGACCATGAATGCTGCCACCATGCATGGCCAATCGAAAAACATCTTCCAGTCGGAAATCGATGCTGTAGCCGAATTGGCGGATTTCTATCGCTTCAATGCGCAGTACATGGCAGAGATCTATATGCAGCAGCCAGAGAGCGCAGCGGGCATTTGGAACCGCTTGGAGTACCGGCCACTGGAGGGTTTCATATTTGCCCTGACCCCATTCAACTTCACTTCGATCGCCGCTAATCTACCCGGGGCGCCGGCATTGCTGGGTAACACAGTGGTGTGGAAATGTGCAGAGACCCAGATATACTCGGCCCATGTCATCATGGAGATCTTGCGCAAGGCGGGCTTGCCCGATGGAGTGATTAATCTGGTCTTTGTCGATGGCCCGGCGGCGGGAAATGTCGTTTTTAAACATCCGGACTTCGGCGGACTCCACTTCACAGGCAGCACGGGCGTTTTCCAACTGCTATGGAAAACCATCGGGGAGAATATTGCAAGATATCGCTCCTATCCTCGCATCGTAGGCGAGACGGGCGGAAAGGATTTTGTGGTGGCGCATGCCTCGGCCGATCCTAACGAGGTGGCGACTGCGCTGGCGCGTGGGGCCTTCGAGTTTCAGGGCCAAAAGTGCTCGGCGGCTTCCCGAGCCTACATTCCCAAGTCAATGTGGAAAGAAGTGAGTCGACAGCTTCGGTCCGATCTGTCCTCCTTTCGTATGGGGACACCCGAGGACTTTGGCAACTTTATCAACGCGGTCATTGATGAGCGGGCCTTTGACAAGATCTCCGGGTACATACGACGAGCGGCCAGGGATAAGGCTGTGCGGGTGGTAGCCGGAGGAGAATACGACAAGTCCGAAGGGTATTTCATCCAGCCTACAGTGCTGCAGACAAAGGATCCCATGTACCGCACCATGTGCGAGGAGATCTTTGGCCCCGTGCTGACGGTCTATCCCTACGACGAAGCGAAATACGAGGAGACCTTGTGCCTGGTCGACCAGACCTCGCCTTATGCGCTGACAGGGGCCATCTTTGCCACGGATCGTGCGGCCATCCAGCGTGCGACGGATCTGCTTAGGCACAGTGCAGGCAACTTCTACATCAACGACAAGCCGACCGGTGCTGTGGTCGGGCAGCAACCGTTTGGTGGAGCACGGGGCAGCGGCACCAACGACAAGGCCGGATCCATCCTCAATCTCTATCGATGGCTATCTCCCCGCACGATCAAGGAAAATTTCAATCCTCCATCCGACTATCGCTATCCTTTCTTAGGTAGTTGAACCTACAGGCAAAGTGATCAGTTAGCCCGGTGAGACTCCTTGTCCGGGCCTCGGGTGTTTGTATGACATGATCTTGGTCGATGGGGCCTTTCCCTAGGTGGGCATTAGGCTGAAGCTGATCGGTTTTCTGATCTACAGCACCCAGATTTAGCTATTTTCGGTGGATTTTATTTGGTCAACCTTATTCAAAAAACAGTTCCATTTTATGAAAAGCACCTTTGTATGCTCGCTCATTGCGGCTTTTTGTCTATTGGATGTGGTCGCTTCGGCACAGACGAGTGCCCGGCTCTTCCGATATCCCGATGTTTCTAAGACACACATTGCCTTCGCCTACGGAGGCGACATCTGGACCGTACCCAAGGAAGGTGGTGTAGCCTCCAAGCTCAGCTCGCCGGCAGGCTCGGAGATCGCACCCAAGTTTTCGCCCGATGGAAGCCACATTGCTTTCAGCGGTAACTACGACGGCAATTACGATATCTATGTACTTCCATCCCAGGGCGGATTGCCAAAGCGGGTGACGCATCACGGCATGCCCGATCGTATCCAGGATTGGTACCCCGACGGGAGCAAGTTGCTCTATACTAGCTCAAAGCATAGTGAAAAGCAGCGATTCAGCCAGTTTTACTCCATAGACAAGGGCGGGAGTTTACCCGAGAAACTTCCCATGGCCTACGGCGAGTTTGGCTCGCTCAACGGTGATGCCACCAAGATCGCATTCACGGACAAGTCCCGGGTGTTTCGCACCTGGAAGCGGTATAAGGGAGGTATGGCTGCCGATATCTTCATCTTTGATCTGGAGACCTTGGAGTCTGTAAATATCACCAACCACGAGGGCAACGATGAGATGCCTATGTGGCACAAGGACCATGTATACTACTTGTCTGACAAAGGACCGGAGAACCGCTACAACATTTGGTATTACGATACCAAGACGAAGAAGAATCAGCAGGTCACGAAGTTTAAGGACTTTGACGTCCATATGCCCTCGGTAGGACCCGATGAGATGGTCTTTGAAGCCGGAGGCAAGATGTACCTCATGGACCTGTCCAATCACCGGCAAAAGGAGGTGAAGATTGAGGTAGGATCGGACCTGATTTCAATCAAACCACGCAAAGAATCGGTCGAGGATTACATCGCTAGCATGGACATCTCGCCCGACGGCAAGCGCGCGGTGGTAGAAGCCCGAGGTGAGCTGTTTTCCGTGCCGGCAGAGAAGGGTGTCATTCGCAATCTGACCCGTAGCTCGGGATATGCCGAGCGATACCCCGCCTGGTCTCCCAATGGCCGGTACATTGCCTACTGGAGTGACAAGTCCGGCGAGTATGAGCTGACCGTCCGAGATCAGAAAGAGGGCAATAAAGAACGGAAGATCACCAGCTTTGGCCCGGGTTATCGATATCGACTGTTTTGGTCGCCAGACAGCAAGAAGCTGGCCTTTGTGGACCAAACCATGACCATTCAGATCGTCGATGCCCAGAGTGGACAGACCGAGAAAGTAGATCAGGACATCTCGCTGTTTGAAGGTGGACTGCGAGGATTTGACGTCTCCTGGTCTTCAGATAGCCGCTGGATGGCCTACGACAAGTCGCTCGAGAATCAGCAATCAGCGATCTTTATCTACGATACTGAAAGTAAGGAATCCAAGCAGGTGACCTCGGGGTACTACTCGGATATGGCACCGGCCTTCGATCCGGATGGCAAGTACCTGTATCTCCTGACCAATCGGTCTTTTCAACCGGTGTATTCCGATTTTGACAACTCGTGGACCTATCCCAACGCTACCCAGCTGGCCGCAATTACCCTGCGCAAGGATGTGGCCGCTCCACTTGCCCCGGAGAATGATACGGTGGCCGTTGATGTGGACGAGGAGGAAGACATGGCGTCGGCCGATGGAGAGGACGGAAACGGGGAGGATGCCGACGAAGAGGGCTCCGATGAAGGAGAAGATACAGACGAGGAGGAAGATGACGATGCGGTGGCCATTGACTTTGACGGCTTTGAACGGCGACTCACGGTCCTGCCGCCCAGCGCGGGCAATATCGGAGGCCTGGCAGCCGTATCGGGCAAGGTCATCTTCATGCGCGTGCCAAATTCGGGGTCCGGAGGCGGCCAGCGAGAGGTCAAATATTACGATATCAATGAGCAAGAAGAGCAGACGATCATCTCGGACGTCCGAAGCTACGTGGTAGCATCCAAGGGTGGCAAGATGTTGGTGCGTACAGGCAATAAGGTAGGGGTCATCGATGTAGCCAAAGGCCAATCATTGGAGGATGCCCTGCCGCTGTCTGAAATGGAGATGACCATCCATCCACGAGAGGAGTGGAATCAGATCTTCAATGATGCCTGGAGATTCGAGCGCGACTTCTTTTATGACAAGGCCATGCACGGAGTGGACTGGATCGGCCTTCGCGAGCAGTACGGAGCCCTGATCGACCATTGCATGAATCGTGCGGATGTCAATTTTGTCATCGGTGAGTTGATCGGTGAGCTAAATGCATCCCATACCTATCGCGGTGGTGGTGACCAGGAGCAGCCAGCGTCAAAGAGTGTGGGATACCTCGGCGTCGATTGGGCCCAAGAAAGTGGACACTTTAAGGTGAAGAAGATCGTGCGCGGTGGCGACTGGGATAGTGAGGTGCGTTCTCCGCTAGATATGCCAGGTGTCACGATTGAAGAAGGAAACTATATCCTCGCGGTCAATGGGGTGGCGCTGAATGAGTACACCGATCCTTGGGGAGCCTTCGAAGGCTTGGCAGGGAAGACCGTCGAGTTGACGTACAATGACAAAGCTTCCTGGGAGGGGGCGAAGACCGCTATTGTCGAGACGATGCGTAGTGAGACACGCCTCCGCCATCTGGCATGGATCGAGAAGAACCGCAAAGAAGTAGAAGAAGCCAGCGGGGGCAAGGTAGGCTACATATACGTGCCCAGCACCGGTGTCGGCGGTCAAAATGAACTCGTCCGACAGTTTTATGCCCAGTGGAACAAAGAAGGCTTGATCGTGGATGAGCGCTTCAATAATGGAGGCCAGATACCTGATCGATTCATTGAACTGCTGGACCGTAAACCCCTGGCCTACTGGGCAGTACGAGACGGTAAAAACTGGCAGTGGCCACCGGTGGCCAACTTTGGCTCCATGGTGATGCTGGCCAATGGTTGGAGTGGATCCGGGGGCGATGCATTTCCAGATTATTTTCGCAAGGCCGGCTTGGGCCCGATTATAGGCACCCGCACCTGGGGTGGTTTGATTGGTATCTCAGGATCGCCTACACTGATCGATGGAGGGGGCGTCACCGTTCCCACCTTCCGGATGTACAATCCGGACGGGACCTGGTTTAAGGAGGGATATGGAGTGGATCCGGATATTGAGGTCAAGGAAGATCCCACCGAGCTGGCCAAGGGCAATGATACCCAGCTGAAGGCAGCCATCAAGCAGGTGATGGAGCAAATAAAGAAGAAAGGCCCCATTCATCCGCAGCCTCCCGGCAAGGAGAAGCGGACCTGATCTCAGAAGAAAGGGAGCATGAATCGTCATGTTCCCTTTCTTTTTCTGTTTCGGCAAGGTCCTCCCTGACAGCCCGTGCTCCTGTGATCCGCATCAGCGGACGATCAATTTTGCCATGGGGTAGTGAGAGGGATTCACTACATTGTTAGGCAATCGACCTTACATGAACACGCCAAGGTTCTTACCATCTCTTGCCCTGCTTTGCCTTTGGATGGCCCTGAGTCAAAGGTGCGTCGGGCAAAACATCCTATCGCTAAGTCCCGGTGCACGCGGAGCTGCGCTGGCTAACGTCAAAACGGTCCACCGGGATGTCCTTGCGGTCTTGGGCAATCAAGCCGGCCTGGCCCATGTCGAGCAGGTCCAGGTTTCGTTGAGCACCGAGCGCCGTTTCAACCAATCCGGACTCAATTATTATGCGCTCGCTGCGGCCTATCCCAGCACCTGGGGGACTTTCGGCCTCACTATCCAGCATTTTGGCTTTGATGCCTTCAACGAGAAGCTGTTGGGCTTGGCCTATGGCCGCAGACTTGGCGAGGCACTCAGTATTGGCGCACAATTTGATTATCTGCAAGTACGGATACCCGGCTACGGCAAAAACTCGACGATGACGGCCGAGCTTGGCCTGCTAGCCAGATTGACAAGCGAGGTGCAAATGGGCTTTCACGTGTATAATATCTTTGAGAGCCAATGGGTGCAGGAGGAGTTGTTGCCATCGACATTCGGACTCGGGGTTCGATACGAGCCCACCGACAAGGTTTTGGTGGTGGGAGAGGTGGAGAAGGTATCCGACTTTGGGGAGAACTTCAAAGTGGGATTGGGTTATCGACTGCATCCCCAGTTGGAGGTATGCGTGGGTTTTACGACCAGGCCATCCTTGGTGACCTTTGGCGTCGGCTACCGCATGCTGGACGGATTTTCTCTCGATGTGGCTAGTACGGTGCACAGTGCATTGGGTGTGAGTCCCATTGGGAGTATTACTTACAAAGCGAAGCAGTGAGCACATTTAAACTATTGATCGTCAGCCCTACTACCGCCGAGATGGCGCCCCTGCTGGACTTCTTGCGCGACAGTGGCTTTCACAACGATGAAGGTGATCTCTTTGCGCTCGGCAACTTTGAGATCTACGTCTTGCACTGTGGTATCGGACTGACCGCCATGAGTGTCAGATTGACGCCTCTGCTTTATGCCCTGCAACCAGACCTATGTATTTGTATGGGTATTGCCGGTAGCTTCGATCGATCCGTACCCTTGGGAGAGGTCTTCAATGTGGAGTCCGAGCAGTTTGGGGATCTCGGTGTGGAGGAGGTGGACGGTTCCTTCGGAGATCTATTTGATATGGATTGGGTAGACCCGGACGACTTTCCCTTTCAGGGCGGGCGTCTGATCAATCCAGGGATGCGCGATGCTGCCTTCTTGCCTCGGGCCCGGTCCCTCTCGGTCAACAAAGTGCATGGCTTTGGCCCATCCATCGAGGCGATTCGCTCCAAGTACGATGTGAAGATTGAAAATATGGAGGGGGCCGCGTTCTTCTATGCCTGTCTAATGGCCAATGTGCCTTTTCTGGAGATTCGCTCCGTCTCCAACTACGTCGAGCCACGCAATCGCAATGCCTGGAGGGTGGATCTAGCCATCGATCGGCTAAATGAGGCGATCATCGACATGGTGCGCGTCTTCTCTAGGAAGTGAGCCTCACAGTATCTGGACCACGCTATAGACAGCAATCGCCAGGGTGATGATGATGCTGACCCACAGGAGCGTATCGTAGACCTTGCCCGGCAAAAAAGTGGTAGCGGTACGCTGATAGCGGAAATGTATCACGGCTCGAATCACCAGCAGCAATATGAGCGAGGTAATGAAGCCCCCCGCAATGATCATAATGACGGGCAGCTTTATGAACAGAAATATCAGCGCCCAGGTCACTGGAATCACCCAACTGAGCCAGGCGATGGTCCGTCGCCGCTGCGCCTGATCAAAGAAGTCGATCCAGCCCAGCTGTCCGAAGATGTCAGAGAATTGACGTGTCCATTGGGCCAGCGCGGCAAACAACGTGGAGAATAGGACCATAAAGGCGCCGGCCATAAAGAGCTGCCGGGCACCGGGACCCAACGACTCCGTGTACATGGTAGAAAGCGTCTCGATCATGGCGTATCCCTCGGGGATCGTACCCGCAGCGTGCAATACGGCCGCCCCCAGCAGGTAGAAGGCGGCGGTCATCAGCGTGTATACCACCATGGATGCCACCGCGTCGTAGTGCATCACCTTGATCCAGCCCTTGGCCCGAGACGACCACTCGGCACTGGCATCGTCCCTGGGACCGGTCTTGGCCGCATATCCCTTTTCGAGACACCAGTAGTTGTAGGCGATTATTTCATCTCCGCCAACGCCGGTAATGCCAAATGCACCGATGGCCAACGCTACGGCGGCAGCGGGCAGTTTAAATTGAAGACCCTCCCATACATCGGACATCATGATCTGGTAGGGCGTGTATTTGAGAAAGTATAGGCTAACAAAGGTGAAAATGGTGAAGAGGGCGATCATGACGATCGAAAACTTCTCCACGGATTGATAATAGCCCCGGAAGATCATCAGCGCCACCACTACGGCGATGCCCAGTGCCAGTACGGTGAGTGATACCGATGGCAGGGTCATCTGCAAGATGATGGCCACGCCGCCCAGCACTCCGCCCACCTGCAAAATCTTGGAGGCAAGCATGACGAAGAATGCCCATACCGTCCAGTGGGTACCCTTTACCCGCAGGCCGGGTAGCTGATTAAAGGCCTGCATCGGCGTCTCCCCGTGCGTGATGGTATGCTTGGCAAATTCTAGCTGCAGCATGACTTTGATCAGGCAGCTAAGTATGATGATCCAAAACGTGACAAATCCGGCTTTGGCACCCAGCGTGGTCGTGGCGATTAGCTCTCCGCTGCCGACAATAGAGGCGGACAGGATGAAGCCGGGGCCTAGGTATTTGAGTCGGCCAAGAAAGGAGACCGGAGGATCCTCCGAGTATTCCTTGGCTAGTACATAAGGATCGTGCATCTACCTAAAATAGGAAGAACCATCGGAAGGCAAGGGGCAAGCCGGTCCCTCTTTCTATATTTATGCCCGCACAGTATTTGATCATCGCTAATCACTTGTTACATCATGTCCAAATCATCCGCTTATAGCTTACTCATGGTCCTGGTCTGGCTCGGTCTTCTGCTCGGCCAAACGGTGGCGCAGTCCCCGCAGTCCACCGCAGCATTTGTTTTTGAAGGCGCCCCATTTCCTAGCTGCCACGCGTCGACGATCGCTGAGACCCCCAACGGTTTAGTTGTGGCCTGGTTTGGCGGCACACACGAGAAGCATAAGGACGTGGGCATCTGGCTTTCGACAAAATGGGGAGGCCAATGGACGGCCCCACGGGAAGTGGTCAATGGTGTTCAACATGCCGATAAAAGATATCCCTGCTGGAATCCTGTGCTGCACTACGACCGGGATGTGCTGACGCTGTACTACAAGGTGGGACCCAGTCCCAGTGAGTGGTGGGGAGAGGTGATGCTATCCCACGATCAAGGCCTGACCTGGTCGCAAAGCAGACGGTTGCCCGAAGATATCATTGGCCCCGTTAAAAACAAGCCCGAAAGACTTGCATCGGGATGGCTGCTGTGTCCTTCCAGCACAGAGCACGATGGATGGAAGATCCATCTGGAAATGTCCAGGCACAACGATGCCACTTGGAAGCGTATCGGACCGCTGGAAGCGGACGAGGACATTCAAGCGATACAACCGAGTGTGCTCAAGCATGGGGGCGACAGTCTGCAGATCTTGTGTCGGAGCAAAAACAACGCCTTGGTCGAGTCCTGGTCCTACGATGGAGGGTTTAATTGGACGCGGGTCGCCCGCACATCCATACCCAATCCCAACTCAGGCACCGATGCAGTGACCGCCCCAGATGGTTATCATTACTTGGTGTACAACCCCACCCAGACGGAACCGGGCAAGTGGGGCGGACCTCGCTACCCCTTGCACCTGGCGCGATCCGAGGATGGCAAAGATTGGGAAGACATCCTGGTCCTGGAGGATGAGCCGGGCGAATACTCCTACCCAGCAATTATTGCGGGCCGCAACGGAGACCTGCATATCAGCTATACTTGGCGTCGCGAGCGCATAAAGTATGTGCATGTGAAGATCTGACCAAGCATCCTCAGGTGCCTGACAATCGGGTGCTGGCCCGGTCACCTACAGCGATCTTGTGGAATACCCGGATCTTATGGATGATTCCTTTGACCCGATGAGCCGGCGGCCGGGCGATTTTGCAGCTAGCGACAAGCCTACGGGCAGGGCTTGTTTTTTGCTAACTTTAAGATGGACAGTTGCCGAAACAAAAAATTCGTACAGCATGAAGATTCTTTTGACGATCGCTCTGTTGACAACATGGCTGATCGACCCTCCTGTCGTAGAGAAGATTGAGCGGTTGGTCTCTGAGGACCTGGCATATCTTACAGCACTGTACAAAAGCATTCATCAAAAACCAGAACTGTCCCTGCTGGAAAAAGAAACCGCCGCCCGGTTGGCTGCGGAGTTACGTCAGGTGGGCTTTGAAGTCACGGAGAACTTTGGTGGTTATGGCGTGGTAGGGCTGCTGCGCAATGGCGATGGGCCAACGATCCTATACCGGACGGATATGGATGGATTGCCCGTCGTGGAGAAGACCGACTTGGACTATGCCAGCACGCATCAGATGGCCGATGCCCATGGGGTGGAGAACCTGACCATGCATGCTTGTGGCCATGACATGCACATGGCAGTGTGGGTGGGTACGGCCCGAGCGATGGCACGTATGAGAGACCAGTGGTCTGGCACATTGGTACTGATCGGACAACCGGCGGAGGAGATCGGAGCGGGTGCCAAACTCATGCTCGACGCAGGACTGTTTGAACGGTTCCCTTTGCCCGACTACGGCATCGGGCTGCATTCCAGTCCGGATATCCCCGCAGGGCAAGTGGGCTTTGGCAAGGAGCTGACGATGGCCGTCGCAGAGAGTGTTGATATCGAGATATTTGGTTATGGGGCGCACGGAGCCTCCCCGCACAAGTCAATTGATCCGGTAGTGATGGCCTCCCTCATGGTGATGGAGCTGCAGACCATCGTGAGCCGTAGCGTCGATCCGATCGAGTCAGCCGTAGTGACGGTGGGAGCGATCCACGGCGGAACCAAACACAATATTATCCCGGACAAGGTGAACCTGCAATTGACCCTTCGGACCTTCAAGCAGGAGGTACGTGACAAGGTGCATCAGCGGATCCGAGAGATTGCGCGGGGTGCGGCGATTTCTGCCGGCCTTCCGGAGGATATGTACCCCATCGTCAGTTTTCCGGAGACAGCGACGCCGCCCAACTACAATGATCCAGCCCTGGTCGACAAGATGACCGCTTCGGCCGGCAAGATCATTGGCTCGGAAAATGTGATCTATGCCCCCCCGCAAATGGTGGCAGAAGATTTTGCCAGGTATGGGCACACCGAGCACAAGGTACCTACCGTGCTTTTCTGGCTGGGTACCGTACCAGAGCACCGTATCGAGGCTGCCGCTGCAGGTGCCAATCTACCGGCCCTGCATTCGCCGTTCTATTATCCCGATCCGGAGCGATCGATTGATACCGGCGTAAAAGTGGTGAGTCAGAGCCTGATTGATCTCTTGAACGAAAAGGGATAACGCCAGGTAGCCTGCGGAGGGCAAGTCCGCTGGGCGCTACGACGGCGAGTCCACACATTCGAGCATATGCTATCGCGCAGGCAGATCATGGCACGCACCGAGCATCGGCCATGGACGTTGCCGGCGGGGAGATGGCAGTACTATCAGGAGTGGAATGATGCCTTGTTCATCCATTGGCAGGTACCCCGCCAGCAACTTACGCCTTTGTTGCCGCGTGAGCTGGAGGTGGACACGTTTGAGGGAGATGCTTGGGTCTCGTTAGTCGCGTTCAAAATGCAACACATTCGCCCCAGGCTACTGCCCGCCTTTGCACCAATTTCCAACTTTGAGGAGATAAATATCAGGACCTATGTCAAACTCGGAGACAAGGCAGGGGTCTACTTCCTAAGTATCGAAGGGGGCAAAAGATGGTCCTGCCAGATTGCCCGAAGCATTTCGAAGCTGCCCTATCGTTATTCGCGGATCCGTCGATCGCGAGACCAATTGCGCGCGCAGAATCCCAAGACCGGAGAGGGCCTTGCCCTAAGCTATACGATAGGATCTGAGATGACGCACAAGACAGCCCAGGATCGATGGCTGACCGAACGTTATGCTTTGTACCAGGATGCTCCCAACCTACTTAACGCCTATGAAATCCATCATGACGAGTGGGCACTTCGGTCGGTGGAGGTGCATGATCTCTGGGTGGACTATCCCCGGTTTCGGTCCTTGCTAGGTCATCAACCCGAGCTGACGCACTATTCCAAAGGCGTGCAGGTACTGGCGTGGGATAGGGTTGCGTGGCAAAGGGCAGTGGTCTAATGAGCAGACGGTAGAGTCACAGGCTTATGGAGTTTCGCATTAGAATTGATAACGATTTAGTGTGAAACTCTACTTGCAATGAGGATCTGCTTCTCTTTGCCTTTTTTGAAGTAGTACGAATGGAGGCCGTCCGAGGTCTGTACGGTTACGATGTTTTTTTGGGTGCCAAAGATCTCCATGAGCAAGGTGTGCTCCATCGTCCCTACCAGGTGCCAGTGGTCGCCTTCGAGCTCACAGATTACGACGTCGCCCACTCTGGATAAGGATGCCAAGTCAAAGGAGATCTCTCGTTGATCTTCGGCCAAGAATCGCATCCGAGATCTTAGATAGCGCTGGAGATTGTCTCGATGTGACTCCAATCTGGTGGCATCGAGGTTCGGTCGGCTTCCAGTCATGTTGTGCAAGGCATCCTCCAGGTCGTCATAGAAGATTTTCAGCTCGGCTGTCCATCGACCATCGGCATGTGGAGAGAAATGGCAGGTCGAGATGTAGATCGCATGATCTGGTGTTGACAGCAAGAGGGCCGCTCCGTATAGTAAATGGAAGAACACCGCTTATGCTTGAATGGTCAATTTGATCCTGGTAGTATCAAGCGACTCGCTGCCGGTATCGATCACTTTCACAGGTATGCGTTTGCCCGATAAGATACTCATTTTTCGTGCTCACCGGGCAGCGATTCCAGAGCCGGAGCATCCCTGGTGGGCTTAGTATCTTGCATGTCCAAATCAAGCTTTTATGGATCGAAACGACTTCAGGGCGTATGCACATCAGGTGGTAGATTGGATGGCCGACTATCTGGAAAACGTCGAAGATCTGGCGGTGAAGGCCAGCGTTGGACCCGGGGAAATTCGGTCCCGATTGGCCCATCAGCCCCCTTCAGACCCCGAACCCTTTGAACAGATCTTTGCGGACTTTAAGCAGGTGATCATGCCTGGTATGACGCACTGGCAGCACCCCGGCTACATGGCCTATTTCCCGGCAAATAGCTCACCGCCGTCGATACTGGCCGAGATGATCACGGCGACTTTGGCGGCGCAATGCATGATCTGGGATACCTCTCCGGCCGCTGCCGAGCTGGAGGAGGAGGTGATGGCATGGCTACAGCAGATGCTTGGCCTGCCCAATACCTGGCACGGGGTCATCCAGGACACGGCCAGCACGGCCACCCTGTGCGCCATCCTGACGGCTCGCGAGCGGCAATCCCAGTGGCAGGTCAATGAGTCCGGTTTGACGGGGCAGCGATATCGGGTATATGCCTCCGGGGAGACACACAGTTCGATTGAGAAGAGCGTGAAGATCGCCGGACTCGGAAGCGTCCATTTGGTCAAGGTACCCGTTGACGAGCATTTTCGATTGGATCCTGGCGCCCTGGAGCGGGCTATCGCGGAGGACGTGGCGGCGGGATACCAACCACTCTGTGTAGTCGCGACCATTGGCACGACCGGTGTGACGGCCATTGATCCCGTGCGACCCGTGGCCGAGATCTGCCAGCGGCATCAAATCTGGCTGCATATTGATGCGGCTTACGCAGGCACAGCACTAATCCTCCCCGAATACCGCTGGATGATCGATGGGCTGGAGCTGGCCGATAGCTTTGTTTTCAACCCGCACAAATGGATGTTCACCAACTTTGACTGTACCGCCTACTTCGTCAAGGACCGGGAGGCGCTCCTGCGCACGTTTGAGATTCTGCCGGAGTACCTCAAGACGTCAAGTCGGGGTCAGGTCAGTGATTTTAGAGACTGGGGAATCCCTTTGGGACGCCGCTTTCGGGCCCTCAAACTGTGGTTTGTCATACGGACGTATGGATTGAGTGGACTCCAGTCGATGATTCAAGCGCACATTGATTTGGCAAAGGAGCTGGAAGCGTGGATTCGTGCCGATCACCGACTGGAGATCATGGCGCCCCGTACCCTAAACCTCGTGGCATTCCGATACCATGGGGAGAAGGATCAAGACGCACTTGATCAACGCAACCGTGACTTGCTACATGCGATCAATAGCACTGGCAATTTCTATCTGACCCATACGAAGGTCAGAGAACACTACACGCTGCGGGTCGTAATTGGTCAGACCTACGTGGAGAGAAGTCATGTCAAAGCTCTATGGAAATGCATTCAGGATACGGTAGGGACGTTTTGATTGATGGGCCCGGCTAGCATCAGGGATCGTATCAGAGGCAGCGAACCATCGGTGCTGAGCATGTCACGGAGGCATCGCTGTACAACCTCTGCATCTGGCGGCATTAGACAATTCAGGTTATTTTAGCCATCTGACAAAAAAGCATCTGAAATATGAAAGTGATCTCATCCCTAGTTATCGCCCTGCTGTGTTCCCTCAGTTTGGCCAACGCTCAAGAGGTACTGCAGTTAGACTGGCAGGAGCTTCAAAAGACAAAACCATGGCTTAAATCGGAACAATGGGAGCCTGTACCAGAAAAGGTGACGCCGGGATTTCTCACCGCACCACCGTCGGACGCGATCGTGCTTTTTGATGGGACGGATCTAAGTGCCTGGCACAAGCCCGAGCATGGATACGGGGCCCGCATGGACCAGGTGGCTTCGATCTTGGAGGCCAAACTGAAGCATCCTTCCTTCACGGACGCCGAATGGGACGTGAAGGACGGTGCCTTGATCGTCAAGCCCGGTGGGGGTGCCATCGAGACCAAGCAGTCGTTTGGCGATATCCAGTTACATCTGGAGTGGTTGTCACCCGAAGATCCTGGCAAAAAGGATCAGCAGTACAGCAACAGCGGTGTGTTTCTCATGAGCCTCTATGAGGTTCAGGTCCTCAACTCGTACGAGAATGAAACTTACCCCAACGGTCAAGCCGGCTCGGTCTACAAGCAGCATATTCCCTTGGTCAATGCCTCTCGTCCTCCTGGCGAGTGGCAGAGCTACGACATCCTGTTTTCTGCTCCGCGCTTCCATGAGGACGGTACGCTCAAGAAGGCCGCTCATCTGACCGTCCTGCACAATGGAGTGGTGATTCAGAACCACGTCAAGCTCAAGGGGCCGTGCGTGTACATTGGCGAACCCTACTACATTCCTCATCCCGAGAAGATGCCGCTCCTGTTGCAGGATCATGGAGACAAGGTGCGATTTCGCAATATCTGGGTGCGGGAGCTTTGACGGACTATGTTTGGCAGCCGGCGTAGCAGTAGCATGTAACCAGCACGCTTCTCTGGATCGTCCATACAACGGGTGCGATGGTATGGCCAGATCCGTCAAATCGGGATGAGCGAGCGTGTCTGGTAGGTTAATTGCCATAGGCGCTGGGAATCCAATTGATCATCTGAATTTTTAGCCTATTTTGAGTACAGCTATTATCTGCGGATGACCTTCCTTCAGTATCTACTCTTGGGGGCCTTATTCAGCGGCCTAGGTGCTTTAACCCCAGGGTTGATCAATCTTGCCGTCGCTGAGCGCACGATCCACCGCGGGGTGAAGGCCGGCGTGATGGTCACCCTGGGTGCGGGGGTCATTGAACTCATCTACACCTTTGTACCCCTCTATTTCATTGATATCCTGATCAAAGACAGCAGCATTGGTTTGGCGCTAAAGGTGATAGCCATCGTGATCTTTTTGGGCTTGAGCATTTACCATTTTCGCAAGAAGGCACAAGCCCCGGCCAAGGCGACCACCCCAGGCGGCTCGCGAGACTTTGCCGTCGGCATTGGGGTGGCTTCTATGAACCTCCTGATCGTGCCTACCTGGATCTTCTTGGGCATCTGGCTTCGGGGCAATGGCTTTCAGTTTGAGCATCTGTCCCAGATGCTGGCACTCTCCCTGGGCTCGGCTTTGGGGGCCGTCATGGTTTTTCTGCTCTATGTGAAACTGGGTAGTTATATCGTCGGAAAGGTCGAGCGGGTCACCGCCTATACCAACAAATTTCTCGGATTTGTCTTCTTGGGCCTGGCTGCCCTGCAGACGATCAGACTACTCTACTTTGAGTAAACCAGTGTAGCAAGGTGGATGTGCGAGCGGTCCGGACTCATTCTTCGGGAACCGCCAGTTCCTCAGGGCTGATGCAAAGCGACGTGATGCCTCCGTCCACCGTCAGCGTCTGTCCCGTGATTTGTGCTGCGGCATCAGAGAGCAGAAAAAGCGCAGCCTCGGCAATGTCTATGGGGTCTGATATCCGTCCCGTCGGCAAAGCCTTGGACCAGAGTTGCCGATAGTTGGGATCATCAGAGAGGGTACGTTCGGTGGCTACGGCGCCCGGGGCGATGGCATTTGTGGTGATCCGATGTGGTCCCAATTCTTGGACAAGCACTTTAGCCAAGCTCTGCAAAGCCGCTTTGGTCATGCCGTAGGCGGCTAGATGGGGGTGGCTCAACAGGCCGGTCACTGACGACATCAGAAGGACTCGACCCCCAGATTCCTGCCTGATCATTTCCTGTGCGCAGCGCTGCGCCAGGAAAAAGGACCCGCGGAGATTTAGGTTGACGAGAGTCTCAAATCGCTCCGGTGTAAAGTCCAGAAACGCTCCAAAGGATGTAATGCCCGCATTGGCGATGCAATAGTCCACCCGTCCAAAGAGAGACAGACAGCAGTCCACCATCTCGTTGATGAAGTCGATGCTTCCGGCATCGCCCGCCAGCGTATGACAGTTTGGGCTGTCAATGCGTTGCTGGGCCTGCTGGCAAAGGTCAGTGTCCAGGTCATTTAGCAGCACCTGACATCCTCGATTCGTCAGTTCCTCACAGATTTTAAAACCGATGCCCGATCCGGCGCCGGTCACAATAGCTGCTCTTCCAGTGAAATCCATAAGACATGCTCGATTTTGATGAATCGGGCGCCAGTTTAGGGCATTCCGATCAACCTGCCAAGCCGAGTCAAGGATATTTCCAAGACCAACCTAAAAAAGCTGCCATGTGACCTATCTATCGGTTCTCCGCACCCCCACGGACGTGATCTGGCTCTTGCCCAGATATGTCCAGTATCATTGAAAAACGCTTCGTAGGCACATAGCTTCCATGTAGTTCCAATGGGGGAGCCCATGGCAAAGGAGAAAGAAGACCGAAAGAACCAACAACCGCCGCAACGCGAGCCGGCCAGGCCCATTTCATGGATCATCACCGTGCTCATGTTTGCCATTTTTTGGATGTGGTTTGTCGGCAGTCCGTCCCCCATGCCTGAGATTACTTGGCAGCAATTCAAGGACGAAATGCTCGTGTCGGGGGACGTGGCCAAAATCCAAGTGATCAACAACGAGCGAGTTGAGGTCTTCATCAAGGAAGATCGACTGAGCAAGGAAATCTATCAAGACTTCAGGGGAAGCGATGGTCAGGGTGGATTGGGAGCCCACTGCTATTTCAACATCGGTTCGGTTGAGGTCTTCCATGCCCAACTGAGTGAAGCTCAACGGGAAATCGAAGGACCGGACGTACCCGTCACCTATGCCAGACGGCAAAACTGGTGGGGACCGATCCTGTCTTGGCTTTTGCCAATCGGATTGTTGATTGTTTTCTGGATGTTTCTCTTGCGGCGAGTCCCCTTTGGTGGAGGTGGAGGCGGTTCATCGATCTACAGTTTTGGCAAGTCCAGAGCAAGGGTGATGGAGCCGGGTGGGAAATCGGCAGTAACCTTTAAGGATGTGGCCGGCCTGGAGGAGGCCAAGGCGGAGATCTATGAGCTCGTGATGTTCTTGAAAGAGCCAGAGCACTATACAAAACTGGGCGCCAAGATTCCCAAGGGGGTGCTGCTTGCCGGTCCGCCCGGTACTGGAAAGACCTTGCTGGCCAAAGCGGTAGCAGGTGAGGCCGGTGTGCCTTTCTTTTCACTCTCGGGTTCCGAGTTCATCGAGATGTTTGTAGGTGTCGGAGCAGCGCGGGTGCGAAATCTGTTTGAGAAGGCCAAGGCCCGGGCTCCCAGCATCATCTTCATTGATGAGATCGACACCATCGGCCGGGCGCGGGGCAGTGCCCATGCCTTTCAGGCAAACGATGAGCGCGAAAGCACGCTTAACCAGTTGCTGGCCGAGCTGGATGGATTTGATCCTTCCACCGGCGTGATCGTACTGGCAGCCACCAACCGCGGAGATATTCTGGATTCCGCTTTGCTTCGGCCCGGACGGTTTGATCGCCATATCTATCTCGAGTTACCCAATCTAGTGGAAAGGCAGGCGATTTTCGCTGTCCACATGAGGCCCCTCAAACTGGGCGACGACATAGATAAGGAGATGTTGGCCGCGCAGACACCAGGTTTCTCCGGGGCGGATATTGCCAACATTTGTAATGAGGCGGCCCTGATAGCGGCCCGAAGGCGGAAGGAGACGGTCATGCGGCAGGACTTCAATGACGCCATCGATCGGGTCGTGGGCGGGCTTGAGAAGAAAAGCAAGATCATTCCGTTGGAAGAACGGCGCCGCGTGGCCTATCATGAAGCGGGTCACGTGGTCACTAGTTGGTTTCTTGAGCATGCGCATCCCATCATCAAGGTGACCATCATACCCAGAGGAAAGTCGCTCGGTGCGGCGTGGTTCTTGCCCGAGGAGCATCAGATCATGACCAAGTCGCAAATGCTCGATTTGATGTGCACGGCCTTGGGCGGTAGGGCTGCCGAAGAACTGGTATACGATGAGGTTTCTTCCAATGCACTGGACGACTTGGAGAAAGTCACCAAACAAGCCTACAACATGGTGGCATACTACGGGTTGGGTGAAGCCCTACGCAATATTAGCTTCTTCGATTCGACGGGCGCTCAGTCGCAGTCGCTACACCGGCCCTACAGCGAGGGCACAGCCGAGAAAATAGATGAGGAAGTCCAGCGATTAGTCGATGAGGCTTACGGAAAGGCCACGGCCATCCTTACCTCGCACCGAGCCGATCTGGAGACGTTGGCCGACGAGTTACTGGCAAAAGAAGTGGTGTACAAGGAGGAGCTGGAGCAGATGCTGGGGCCCCGTCCATTTGCCGCAGAGCAGGATATGGCGCTGGACGTACAAAAACGAGCCGATCCTTGACGGCCTCGCCGGGGAAGAGCCCCTCCCGTTCCCTGTTCCTTCGCTCGCCAGAAGAAGGACGATCTGCTCGTCCCGATCTCCTGGTTGGCTCTGATCAGGCGGGTGAAGGATCATTCTCCGAGCTACCGGTCGCAAAGACTCGATCCAAATATTCGGACTGGGTGGACTTCGAGGCATCCGGGGCGGCGTCACCGGTACCGGCCAGGGCAGATGCCAGCCTCTTCTTATAGTCCAGTTGCATCAAGCGACCGATCTGAATGCGCTGGGCCTGAGGCGAGCCCGCCCCGTGTAGACTTTCGGTGAGGTATCCCACGGCATTGCGGCCGAGCGTCATGTTTTCAATGAGTCGAAGGATACGCATCCGTTTCTCGGCGTCCGTGTCTTTGGTCCCCTTTAAGTACTTGCGCAGCAAGGGCCCGGTGCGCGCATCTCTGAGTTCATGCTCCGAAGGTAGGGTGACCACCGAGCCGCCGGCCAGGTCCTGCGCTAGCCGTCCGATCTCATAGGGCATTTTGGTCACATGGTGCTTGCACACGTTGGCAAGCATGTCATCGCAGATATAGGCACCGGACGAGGTAGCATACCCCTGCATGGAGGAAGCTATACCGGTACCGTAGATCGTTTCGTTGAGGTGAGTCATCTGGACCAGCTTGTCTTTGATGTGTGAGGCTTTCTGGACGCCATTGTATTCAGCGATGGTTGCCGCCGCGCCGATGATGACGTCACCGAGACCGGTTTTGCAGACGTAGCTTCGGCGGTGGTAGGCAGTGAAGCGCTCGACCAGCATGGAGGCAAATTCGTATTCGCCATGCATGAAGACGTACTCCCAGGGGACGAAGACATTGTCCAGCACCACCATCGCCTCTTGGCCTCCAAACCTTGCATTGCCTGCGTCGATGTCTCCCGGCTCCATGCTGCGCATGTCACAAGACTGGCGTCCATAGATGTAAGCAATACCCGGGGCATCGACCGGCACGGCCCCAATGATGGCGTAATCTTTGTCCGCCGGTCCCAGCCGCATGGTAGGCATCAGCACCAGCCAGTGTGAATTGATGCAACCGGTCTGATGGGCCTTGGCCCCGGTGAGGTATACGCCCTCCTCGGTTTCTTTCACGACATGCACAAACATGTCGGGGTCGGCCTGTTGATGGGGCGGGAGACTGCGATCCCCTTTGACGTCAGTCATAGCTCCACCAATCACGTAGTTGTGCCGATGGGTCATGGCGACAAAATCCTTCAGGCGCTGGTGATACGCAGTTCCGTGCGCTTGGTCCATTTCATAGGTGGTGGAAAACAAGGCATTCAGCGCATCCATACCCACGCAGCGTTGGAAGCAGGTGCCGGTGAGCTGACCGAGTCTGCGCTGCATCTTGTTTTGTCGAATGAGATCATCGGTCGACGCACAGATGTGTAGAAAGCGACTGATTGGTTCGCCGGTAAACGGCGAGATCACGGAAGCGAGAGCTGGCTCTCGAACCGCCAGGTCGTAGGTAGCGGCTACGGCATTGATGGAGGGCCGGATCATAGGGTGGTCGACGGGTTCTTCCACTTGTTCGCCAATGAGGTAAATATTGAGATGTCTTCCGCGCAGGCTTTCGATGTAATCCTGCCCGGTAACCAGTTTTTTGTCTTCTGTCATTTTCGTCATAAGCCGTTCGGGTATGTAAATGTTAGCGGCTAAAATGCCCATTTCCAAGATACCGATTTAGTGGGATCGGTGGCTGGCATCGCGCACCGATCGCTAGATCTCAAGGTGGCTCCTGGGTTCCCTGCTCGATTAGGGTCTGCCAACAAGGAGAAGCCCATCTGCGGTAGGCCATGGGTGGAACGAGACGGTTCCTGGACGTGCCTGTTTGGCATAAGCCGTATTTTGGTCAATCATGAAGAATCCGAAGATCCTCCAGATGGCCACCACCCTTTGTGGTTTGTTTGCGCTGGCCATGACACTTTCTTGCTCATCGGTCGATCCGGTGGCGTCTGGCAAGCGGCCAAACATCATCCTCTTTTTTGTCGATGACCTGGGTTGGCAAGACACTTCGGTCCCGTTTTGGAAGGAAAAGACCTCCTTCAACCGCACGTATCGCACACCCAATATGGAGCAATTGGCGGCATCCGGCATGAAGTTTACCCAAGCCTACGCCACTCCTGTGTGCTCACCTACTCGGGTGAGTCTGATGACAGGCATGAATGCCGCGAGGCATCGAGTCACCAACTGGACCTTGCATCCGGACAAAATACAGCCGATGGAGGCCAATCACCAGGCCCTCACTTTTCCCCGCTGGAATGTAAATGGACTCACCCCTGACTCGACGATCAAGCTGGCGGTGTACGCCACCACCTTTCCTTCGATCTTGCAGCAGCATGGCTATCGGACCATCCATGCCGGCAAGGCCCATTTTGGCGCCATCGGCACACCCGGCGAAGACCCGACCAACCTTGGATTTGATGTCAATATTGCCGGCCATGCCGCCGGTGCCCCGGCCAGCTATCTCGGCACGGAGAACTTTGGAAATACCCCGGAAAACGAGGGCTCCCCATGGCCGGTGCCCGGACTTGAGAAATACCATGGCCAGGACATATTTCTGACCGAGGCCCTCACCCGGGAGGTACTGGCCGAGCTCGAGCAGGTTGCCACGAGTCAGCCTTTTTACCTCTATATGTCGCTGTACGGTGTACACACACCGATCAAACCGGATCGCCGGTTTGTGCAGCGTTACTATGACCTCGGCATGGACAGCACCGAGGCCCAGTATGCCTCCATGATCGAGGCGATGGACAAGAGCCTGGGAGATCTGATGAACTATTTGGACCAGCACCAGCTCACGCAGGAGACCATCATCCTTTTTATGTCGGACAACGGTGGACTGAGTGCGGTAGCTCGAGGTGGAGAAGCGCACACGCACAACAAGCCGCTCTCCAGCGGCAAGGGGTCCATCCACGAGGGAGGCATCCGTGAGCCGATGTTGCTCCGCTGGCCAGGTGTCGTGCCGGAGAACACAGTCAATGATCAGTACCTCATCATCGAAGATTTCTTTCCGTCTATCTTGGAGATGGCTAGGATCAACGAATTTCAAACCGTCCAGTCGCTGGATGGTCAGAGCTTTGTACCTCTGTTATCGTCGACAGCAAAAGCCCAGGACCGCTCACTGTATTGGCACTATCCCAACGAATGGGGCCCAAGCGGACCCGGCATCGGGGCATATAGCGCAGTGCGAAGAGGAGATCTGAAATTGATCTATTATCACCAGAGTGAAAGCTTTGAGCTGTTTGATCTAGCAGACGACCTCAAGGAGCAGCACAATCTGGCGGATGAGCATCCTGTCTCTCTACGTGCCCTGGCACAGGATCTCACCCACTATCTGCAGGCCGTGGATGCACAAATGCCCGCGCACAAATCCTCCGGTCAACCCGTCGCATGGCCGGCCGAGCGCACACCCTAGTTGTTGATATTTTGTATTTTATGGTCTGCAAGATGTCAGTGGAAACACCCACCTGCGAAGAGTGAAACAGGACACCGGATGTTAACTAACCATGTCTAAAACCGTAAAATGTGAAACTCCTTCCTCTACTATTTGTTGCAATGCTGGTTTGTAGTTGTAGCACGAAGACACCCATAGCCAGAAGTCAAGCACAAGTCCGAGTCGAAAAGAAAATAGCCGTACTTCCATTCAATGTATTTAGCCAGCTGCGAGAATTTCGCAAGGGCAAAACGTTGGATATGTTGCGTGAGGAGGACCGGGTAGAGGGCATCACCATGCAGCGTGATATGTACCGGTATTTTCTCCGCAAGATGAGCCGATTGGGTTATCCTCAGGACTTCATCCAGGACGTGAATGTGACCAACGATATCCTGGAGCAAAATGGCATTGACTATGGCGACATCGTTAAGATGCGGCGGGAGGAGCTGGCTCGCCTGCTGAATGTCGATGGCGTGGTTTCGGGCATGATCGATCAGTTGGCTCCTCAATCCAGTTTTGTGGTCGGACTCATGAATGGTAATCTTAAATCCAATCGGGTGAAGGCACGTTTCACCTATCACAATAGTGACGGTCACCTGATCTGGAAGGTGGATCGCAAGAGCAGTGGCGGAGATGAAGAGCTGACCTATGGATTGTCCAAACAGATCATGCGAAAGATCCCCGACAAATTTCCCTTCAAACGGATCTAAAGAGCGTACACATTTGGCATGACCGAGGAATCCCGCTTCGCACAAGCCATCGGTCTGATCGATGCCGTCAATGCCCAGGACCCCAATCGCGAGACCTGGGAAGGTGACTCGCATCCCAAGGAGCTGCTGTATGCCTGGCGTATGTCTGAGACACTGGCGCACTTTGCACCGGATGCCTCCGAGCTTGTGCAATTGGCAGCTCGAGCCCAGCACATACGCCGATGGGCTCTGTCTCGAGATGCCTATCCAATGGATCGCACGGGCTACCTGCGCTGGCGCACCGAGCTGAAGGCAAGGCATGCGCAAGATGCTGGCTGCATTCTGGCGCAATGCGGCTATGACGCAGGGGAGATTGAGCGCGTGGGAGCATTGATCACCAAGAAACGCCTGAAGACAGATGCCGATGCGCAATTGCTGGAGGACGTGGTGTGCCTGGTCTTTTTTGCGGTATTACTTTGAGGACTTTGCCGGCAAGCATCCTCGTGAAAAGGTGATTTCGATACTACAGAAGACCTGGCGAAAGATGTCTGCCAAGGGGCAGCAGGCTGCGCTGGACATACCCCTCTCAAAGGACGCTAAATCACTCTTGGAGCAAGCGCTCTCGGAGGCTTAGATATTCCAATGTCATCGTGCTTGGAGGCGCTGCTGGATCTGCACGATCTCCGGGTCCGGCCCAAACATCCGAAAGTAGTTTTGGATGTCAGCCAGAGCCTGTTCGACTTGACCTAGCGCTTCCCCTACCTTGATCCGATTGGAGAGCGCGGCCTGAAAATCAGGTCGAATTTCCAGGGCCTTGCTGAAATCATTCAACGCCAATTGTAGTTGACCTTGCGCGGCATAGAGGGCGCCGCGACTGGAGTAGGCAGCCTCGGCAGTTGGCTCCAATTCAATGGCTTTATTGTAGTCCGGCAGTGCTAGATCAAACTGCTTGGAAGTGTAGTAGATGTTGGCTCGGTTGATATAGGAGCGATAGTAGCGCGGGTTGCTCTGAATCACCATGTTGTAGTCTCGCAGTGCCCCATCCAGGTCGCCCCGGCGCTTGAGAGCAATACCCCGATTGTTGTAGGGTAGGGCGAGAAAGGGATTGACCTGATTTGAACGTTGCCCTTTTTCGATGGCATCGGTGAATATGGTCTCGCTGTTCTTCCAGGCCAGCGTACGAGACAGGGCGAGTGCACTGAGTAGGAGCATCCAGAGACCAAGAGCCCATCTGAGCCACTGCCAACGACGTTTTGCCATCAGATCGAGCGACCAATTTGAGACGATGAGACCGAGCCCGGCGATCGGCAAGTACATGTACCGGTCCGCCATCATCACTTCGCGCACGGACATGACCTGAGTCAGGAAGGGTAGGAAGAGATTCAGTGCGAAGAAGAGCAGTCCAAACTGCAAGACCTGCTGCCCGAGCCGACGCCGGTAGATCACGATGGCCACTACGGCAAGCCCCAGAACCACCGGAGCAAGGTAATAGAAAGTGGGTATGGCCGATCTGACCGGATAGGGATAGTAAAGGGAGAGTTCAATCGGCAGGATGAACTTGGATAGGTAGAAAAGAAAGGTCGTCGCACCAAACATGAGGCGATGGCCGAGGCCAAAGTAATCTTCGAATCCGGATCCGGCCTGATCTTGCGCTACGGATAGAGTGACGAGACCAAAGACA
>CBDCVQ010000018.1:0-724213 GCA_965223165.1 Saprospiraceae bacterium
TAGGAATTCTCGCACCATGGTGGCGGCAAACTGGGGACCGTTGTCATTTCTAATTTCGACGGCCAAGCCTTTGTTTTTCAGATCTGCCGGTTGTAAGTAATGCTCGATGACATGCTCCCATGCTGCACGTACTTGGTACTGAGTCATATGGTATGCTGAGCTCTTGTACAGGATGGTGCGGGTGAAGGTATCTATGATATTAAGAATATACGCCGAACGTGCATGTTCCTCTACCCACACCTGCTTGATGTCCATCGACAATATTTCCAACGGCCTGGTCGGCTGCACTTTCCTACCTCGGACCCGATTCTTGCCTGTTGGCCGAATCCGTCTGCGTAGCAAGCCATTTTCCTTCATCAACCGATACACTTTCTTGCGGCCGATCATATAGCCTAGCAGCATCATAGCTGCAGTCATTCGCTTATAGCCATATTGTGTATCGGGGTCCTCCAGCACCTTTTCGATCTGCTCCACCACTTCTTTGTTCGGCACGACCTCACGGGTGGTCTCATCTATGTACTTCATGGTGTACTCGCTGATAGGTCTGCCTGGCCTTCTGGCACCCCGGGCTCGCCGATGATAGTATTGATTCCTACTCAACCCTACTAACGCCAACCCCTTATCCACGCCCAGTCCCTCTGATGCATATCGTCGCACTATCGCTTTTTTCTCGCCCACTGTGGTCGGTTTTTTTTTATGATCTCCTGCTGCATTTTGATCTTCAAGTCCTTCTCCACCATCAATTCCTTGAGGGCCGCATTCTCCTTCTCTAAGCGACGTATCTCCTTCAGGCGTGCCTTGGTCATCCCGTAATCCATACCCTTTTCGCCCATCTGCTCGTATTTCTTCCTCCACGAATAGTACGTGGCTGGATAAATTCCATACTTATCCAATGTCTTCTTCACCCCCTCTGCCTTGGCCTCCTTCAGTATCTGAAGCTTTTTCTCTTTGCTAAATGTTCGTCTAGTCATCATGTAAATTTACAGTTAATTATCTGTAACTCTGTCTGATCAGTTAGGGGTCTGTTACAGTCGTACGCTGCATGTCACAGAACCGTTGGGCTCAATTACGAGGACAAAGTTTTGACGATAAGAAACTGAAATGAGAATCGTGCTTGCAAGTATACTCTTCGTGATTTCCTGCACTGACGGCGAACATTCGAATCAGGTGAAATTGGACCTAAGGGGGAAGCGGATGAATAGAATTCCACAAGCGATCCTTGCAAACCATCGAATTGAAGAGCTCCACATCGGCACAGACGGATATGTAGCCCATCCGCCACTTTCACTGGTACCAAACTTGGAAATCAAGCTCAGCAGATTACCGGAAGAGGTCTCAAATTTGAGTAAACTTAGGAGACTCACGATTTCATCCACACAAATCCAGCATTTGCCCCAATCAATGGCCAACCTCACAAATTTGAGATATCTCAATCTCAGCTTTAACGAGAACTTGGATCCAACAAGAGAGTTGGAGAAGCTAGTTGCACTACCAATGTTAGATACGTTGGTCATCATAGATCGCGACATAGAGGTGGATCTTGCTGCGAAACTAAAACAGAGCAGGCCGGAATTGGTCATCGTTGACAGGCAAGTGCTCTTTGAAAAAACTACAAACGAAGAAATGAATAACTGAGCCCAACCATGCCTATCATGACATATCGGCCTAGCCCAATCCCCATGCAGCCAAAAAGGCACAAAAGCAATCTATGAACACGGGGAACATTATAAATAACGAAATTGGCCGATACATCAGATAGACTGAACGTTACAGATCATTAGAAGAAAATGAAAGTCATAAAAAGCAAATGGTATAGAAAAATTCAAAGCGAACATGGAAACTTTGAAATTCATCCTAATGAAGGATGTGAAGTCTATACGTTTAATGACTTTGAATCTAAGCTCCTGATTGTACGAGAAAATACCCTTGCACAAAGAAATTCTGGGAAACCATATAAGCCTACAATGTATGTTCTTAATCCACAGACAGGTGACATATTGAATAGAAACGATTATGAACCATATTTCAATTATGAACCATATTCTATAAAAAGCAAAGACGGAAAATGGAAAACAACTGTCCAAAGAAAAGTAGATGAGACCGGAGAAGACTATATTGAAGAACGAATAGTTAATCTTGAAACACAAGAAAAACTAAAACCTGCAATTGGCGTTGCATTTAGACAGTCCAAATACGAAACTTGGATAGATCGGTATCACAAGGAATTGGAAAGAAGAAAGAAACTTGAATCTAAACTAACCTTAAACCAACATTTTGAAAAGTGCAAGAATGATCTAAAAGAAAACGACTCAATCCTAAAATACACAAGTAAAACAAATGTTTTTCATCTTTTATACGATGGAAATACTTTTCAACTCAAATCTAAAGAAGAACAACTTAATAGAGATTTCAACTGGGAAGACGTTACTCATATCGAAAAAGAATTTAACTCAATAGAAGAATTCTGGGAATTTATAACCAAAGACAAAAATTGGTTCAAAAACCTAAATCCAGTAAGAGAGAAATTTGGAACAGATAAATTAATAGCAAAAGCAATTATAGAATACCATAACACATTTGTTCAAAATGAATTTCAAACAGAAGATTATCGAATTTTGCATAAATGGATGAATACTGTTTTCACAGATTCAATTAATCGAAGTGAGTATAGGCAATACTGTGCAAATTGCAATAAGTCGACATTCAATAATGCAAGATATCCTAAATACATTTGTGGCGATTGTATTGAACTATTAACCGATAGTGAAGGCAGAAAAGTAGAATATTTTAATACTGAATTATTAGGTCATGGTTGTCAAGGTTACTATGTAGGTACAGAACAAAAAGAAAAATACGATTCAACCATCTGCTATATCAAAGACAAGATATTTTATGCAGAAGAAGCCTACTTTGGCGGAATAGTAATACAACTAAAAGAATGAAAAACGATCTGTAACAAGCGATCATGATGACAGATTGGCTGCCGCCAAATCCGCCACATATCGCAAATCCGTTATGTCCAATTCATTTAACCGAACCTAAGTCTCAGCAAAAGAAAGATAGCATGGAGAATACCTCAAACAAAGAAGACCTCCTGCAGGCAATCGAAGACTATCTGGATGCTTGTAAAGAGTACACCTATTCCAGATGGGGTAACGAATCGGATTCCTACTTAACGAAGTTGATTGTAGACAAGCGAGATCTCGATGTAGCGAATCTTAGCAGAGAACAGAAATTAGGTCTGATTACGAAGATCCATTCTGGAGACTTCTATTACCAAGTTTGCTCTCTAAGGACTGGACTGTTCAACGGCGAACCTTCACTTGTTGACCATAGCGCGAAAGTCATGGCGAACGCGAAATACCTCGACTTCGTCGGAATCAGTCATTCGGCGAACGCGCGACTTGGAAAATTAGATAAACTGAAAATGCACATCGTCACTAAATTACTAAAGCAGCACAGCCAGAACCATATTCACTGATTTCATGAAACGAATAAAAATTGGACATAACAATGTGCAGCACGATATACCTCCCTTCGGTCGTTACATCGGCTGCACCAACCGTTGCGTGCACTTATTGAATAGAAGAGGAATGAGACAATTGCAAAGTCTGAAGCTCCATATCTCGACGAAGAGAACAGGCCATGAGCCACTGGTCGGGATTGCCAGCGCGGAAACGGGATTTGGTTTGGCAGGTCCTCGGATGGCTTCAGTGCCCGGGTCGGGGACGCCCTCAATGCTCGCCCTCATGGAAGAGCGGAGGACTTGTACGTCCGGGGAAAGGAAGAAAATGCACGCAACCGTGCCTATCGTGACATATCGGCTTAGCTATGATCACCGTTCAAACGAAAGCACAAGATCAAGCAATGAGCACGACGAAGCCTAAAAACACCGAAAGTGGCCGATACGTCAGATAGACTAACCGTTGCGTGCACTTCTTGAATAGAAGAGGAATGAGGCAATTGCAAAGTCAGAAGCTCCATATCTCGACGAAGAGAACAGGCCATGAGCCACCGGTCGGGATTGCCAGCGCGGAAACGGGATTTGGTTTGGCAGGTCCTCGGGTGGCTTCAATGCCCGGGTCGGGGACGCCCTCAATGCTCGCACGCGTGGAAGAGCGGAGGACATGTACGTCCGGGGAATGGAAGAAAATGCACGCAACCGTGCCTATCGTGACATATCGGCTTAGCTATGATCACCGTTCAAACGAAAGCACAACATCAAGCAATGAGCACAACGAAGCTTAAAAACACCGAAAGTGGCCGATACGTCAGATAGACTGACCGTTGTAGCCAATTAGAAAAAAGAAAAATGAACCATCAAGAAATGAATCTAAATATCAGATATGACTTGCCCAATGAAACTTGGGAAAATGTTATACCTGAAATTTATAAGGAAACGGAAGGCTGGATAGGATTTGCAAATGAAGAAGTCAAATATCGAAAGAATCTACCTCATTGGTTCAGTTTTGATGAAAATGAAAAACACATTTATGCTTCAGTTGAACCAAGTGGATTACAATTTACTGGTTTAATGGAAGATGACGAATGGGAGAATTGGAAAATAAAAATAAAACAAATAGCAACTAACAAATTAGGATTCAAAGTTGGTGAAATTGAATTAGGCGAAGTATGAAAATAAAGTTTATGCTCGATTATACCGAAAGTCCGTTTTGGGCAATAGATGAAGAAGCGAAATCGAATTTTGGATATAATGTTGATTTAGAAAACCTCGAATTGAGTAAGAGTTCCAAAATTCGACTTGGCTCAATAATGAAACTATTTCACCAAAGACTCAACCCTGTTTATCAAATGTTTCCCTCACTATGGTCAGGAAGAATGAATGTTTTCTTCCAAATGTTTCTTAAACAAGTTTATAGTGAAATTGAGCATGAATTAGGTAATAAATATGAATTGATAAATGGTGAATTCAACTTAATGAATGAAGAAATTAATGTTGAACAAATTGATAAAGACTTGACTGAATTCTTGAAAGACCCATCAAAATACGCAGATAAAAAAGGAATTACTTACAACTCTAAAGAAACGTTGAATAAAGAAATTCAAATCGCTTATGAAGATTGGGAAAAAATAGAATTTAAATGGACAACAATTTGAAATAAAAAAGAAAACTGGCTACAACAACGTATATGACGGTCATGCCCAGCAAAAGCTGGTCACGCCGCATATACAATACCGTTACAGATCATTAGAAGAAAATGAAAGTCATAAAAAGCAAATGGTATAGAAAAATTCAAAGCGAACATGGAAACTTTGAAATTCATCCTAATGAAGGATGTGAAGTCTATACGTTTAATGACTTTGAATCTAAGCTCCTGATTGTACGAGAAAATACCCTTGCACAAAGAAATTCTGGGAAACCATATAAGCCTACAATGTATGTTCTTAATCCACAGACAGGTGACATATTGAATAGAAACGATTATGAACCATATTTCAATTATGAACCATATTCTATAAAAAGCAAAGACGGAAAATGGAAAACAACTGTCCAAAGAAAAGTAGATGAGACCGGAGAAGACTATATTGAAGAACGAATAGTTAATCTTGAAACACAAGAAAAACTAAAACCTGCAATTGGCGTTGCATTTAGACAGTCCAAATACGAAACTTGGATAGATCGGTATCACAAGGAATTGGAAAGAAGAAAGAAACTTGAATCTAAACTAACCTTAAACCAACATTTTGAAAAGTGCAAGAATGATCTAAAAGAAAACGACTCAATCCTAAAATACACAAGTAAAACAAATGTTTTTCATCTTTTATACGATGGAAATACTTTTCAACTCAAATCTAAAGAAGAACAACTTAATAGAGATTTCAACTGGGAAGACGTTACTCATATCGAAAAAGAATTTAACTCAATAGAAGAATTCTGGGAATTTATAACCAAAGACAAAAATTGGTTCAAAAACCTAAATCCAGTAAGAGAGAAATTTGGAACAGATAAATTAATAGCAAAAGCAATTATAGAATACCATAACACATTTGTTCAAAATGAATTTCAAACAGAAGATTATCGAATTTTGCATAAATGGATGAATACTGTTTTCACAGATTCAATTAATCGAAGTGAGTATAGGCAATACTGTGCAAATTGCAATAAGTCGACATTCAATAATGCAAGATATCCTAAATACATTTGTGGCGATTGTATTGAACTATTAACCGATAGTGAAGGCAGAAAAGTAGAATATTTTAATACTGAATTATTAGGTCATGGTTGTCAAGGTTACTATGTAGGTACAGAACAAAAAGAAAAATACGATTCAACCATCTGCTATATCAAAGACAAGATATTTTATGCAGAAGAAGCCTACTTTGGCGGAATAGTAATACAACTAAAAGAATGAAAAACGATCTGTAACAAGCGATCATGATGACAGATTGGCTGCCGCCAAATCCGCCACATATCGCAAATCCGTTAGGCACAAGCGGGTTAAAAGAAGTTGAGCATAGCTATTAATTTATTTTAAATCACAAAAATATTGCACACAAGAAGATATAAATATGGTCAATATCAAGGGGGAATTCTTAAAAAGGTAAATGCAAAAGGTAGTATAATTTCTAATACTTTCTATACAAGACAGCATCAATCAGAATGGCATTCTCACGAAAATGCACATTTAGCTCTCCTTTTTTATCCTTCAAAAGCAGAAACAAAGAATAAAGAAAGATATAGTGACTATAAAGGCAATATTTTCACATACCATGAAGGGCAAATCCATAGATTTACTACACGAAAAGGCATCACAACTAGTTCAAATATAGAGATAGGTAAGAGCTTTTTAAACAAGTATAATTTTACTTTCTCAACCTTTGAGCAAAACTTGTTGAAAAAGGAAAATGCAAAATCACTTATCATACAGACTCAAGCAGAATTATTTGGGGATGACTTTAATAAAGAACTCAATATACTATCGCTATTATTAGAAATGGCGTCTTCTGAACCAAAAGAATATTTCAAACAACCCGTTTGGATAGATAGATTAAAGAACTTACTACAAGACAACTGGAATGAAACCCTAACACTAGACTACATGTCAATGGAGATAGGTGTGCATCCGGTAACCATTTCAAAATATTTTAGAAAATATGTAGGTTGTACTATCGGACAATATAGAAGGAAAATCAGGATTGAACGAAGTTTGAGCATTATAAAGTCTACTAAAATGTCTTTGTCTGAAGTAGCTCATTACTGTAATTATTCTGACCAAAGTCATTTCATAAGAGAGTTTAGAAAACACATAGGCTTAAAGCCTTTCGATTTTAAGAAAATGTAATCAGGCTAATTTTATTCTATTTCTTACAGGTTCTTAATACGAAATTTGCTTTCTATCAAAGCAGTTAACATTATGAAATCAGTTATTCTAATCATCTTATATTGTCTTTTCTTCAATTCTTTGCTTGCACAGAAGCCTTTAAATGTACAAATTAGCAAAAATGAAATTAACTTTTTAATACATAGAATTGCGGATTCACTTGCCTATTATTATGTAAATAAGGACGAAGGTGTAGATATTGGGAATCATCTAAAAAATCAAGCAGATAAAGGTGTATATTATAAATGGACTAAACCAGAACAGCTCGCAAAAAAGTTAACACAAGATTTAAGAAGTGTCAATGGAGACCTACATTTATATGTAAAATATCATAAAAAGGAAAATAATCAAAATGAAGGCAATGAAGTTAAGTTGAATGATAATAAAGGTTCTTCTACGAATTATGGATTTCAAGAGATTCAATTTTTAGAAGGCAATATTGCTTACTTAAGAATCGAACATTTTTCAAATTGGGATTATGCAAGCAAGGCAAGACAAAAAGTATCTGAAGTAATGAGTCTTTTCAAAAATAGCAAAGCATTAATCATAGACATCAGAGATAACAGAGGTGGAGTACCTTATATTGCCTCCTATTTAGCTAGCTACTTCTTTGATGATAGACCTGTACACCTAGCAGATTTTTATACTCGTTACAATAATTTTAGATATGGTATATATACAGAGCCTTTTGTTCCTGGAGTAAAGTTTCCTGAAAAACCTTTGTTTATTTTGGTAAACGAAAAATCTGCATCTGCTGCAGAGGAACTTGCGTTTTGGTTACAAAATCAAAAAAGGGCAATAATTATTGGTCAGCCTACTTCGGGAGCTGGATATGGAGCTTTAAACCACAAATTAAACGAAAGATTTTCTATCTCAATTTCCAGCGAAGAAGAAGTAGACCCAATAACAAAAAAAGGGTTTCAAGGTACTGGCGTAATCCCAGATAGTATCGTTGATAATGCGAACTCATTTGATGTTGCAATCAGTTTAGCTAAAGATCGAATAAAAAAAATAAACCCTATAGACAGTCTATATTTAAAGAAGTTTTATGAACTATTAAAGGATAAAAACCAATCATTAAGCGAGTCTGAAATTTTAGAATATGTAATCATCCTAAATCAAACCAATTACTTGAATTATGATGATATATACAATCTTGGAAATAAGTACATAAAAGAACCTAAAAAAGCTCTACCAATTTTAAAAGCAAATACTATTCTATATCCCTTTTATCCAAACCCATTTGAAGATTATGCTAAAGCACTTGTAAAAGCTAAAGATTATCAAGGTGCTTTGAAGAATTTTGATAAAGCAGTAAAGCTAGCCAAGTTGAAGAACAATCCTAATTTAGAACAATTCAGGTTAAACAGAGAAAACTTTTTAAAAAAACATAAATTAAAGAAAAAAAGTAGAAAGCCAGTGCCTAACAACGTGTATAAGCAATAGCGGTTTGAGTGATAACTCGAACCGTTTTTCCATTTAATTTAAGTATATTTCAATCCGAAAAGTAGTCGCTTAAAATCCGCTACTACTCATACACAAAACCGTTGCGTGCACTTCTTGAATAGAAGAGGAATGAGGCAATTGCAAAGTCTGAAGCTCCATATCTCGACGAAGAGAACAGGCCATGAGCCACCGGTCGGGATTGCCAGCGCGGAAACGGGATTTGGTTTGGCAGGTCCTCGGATGGCTTCAGTGCCCGGGTCGGGGACGCCCTCAATGCTCGCCCTCATGGAAGAGCGGAGGACATGTACGTCCGGGGAATGGAAGAAAATGCACGCAACCGTGCCTATCGTGACATATCGGCTTAGCTATGATCACCGTTCAAACGAAAGCACATAATCAAGCGATGAGCACAACGAAGCTTAAAAACAACGAAATTGACCGATACGTCAGATAGACTCACCGTTGCGTGCACTTATTGAATAGAAGAGGAATGAGACAATTGCAAAGTCAGAAGCTCCATATCTCGACGAAGAGAACAGGCCATGAGCCACTGGTCGGGATTGCCAGCGCGGAAACGGGATTTGGTTTGGCAGGTCCTCGGATGGCTTCAGTGCCCGGGTCGGGGACGCCCTCAATGCTCGCCCTCATGGAAGAGCGGAGGACTTGTACGTCCGGGGAAAGGAAGAAAATGCACGCAACCGTGCCTATCGTGACATATCGGCTTAGCTATGATCACCGTTCAAACGAAAGCACATAATCAAGCAATGAGCACAACGAAGCTTAAAAACACCGAAAATGGCCGATACGTCAGATAGACTAACCGTTAGGCACAAGCAAGGGCAAATGAACAGATCAAAATGACGAATGAACTATCGCAAGACTTATAATTCCCTCTCGGTATGGAGCGACTACTGCGCTGGACATCAAGATTTAATCAAACGACTGAGTCTTCCTCCATGGGTCTTCGAAAAAGAGTCCAATTTTCGGGAATTCGCGTCGAAGGGGAAGACCAGTAGGGACAGCACATCCACATTAGATTTTGATCAACTAGGAGACAAGGTGTTTTGGGAACTCTTTGCATTTATAACCAACTACTTTGATTATGATGCCAGCCTATTCCAAGAATTTGAAAATGCCAGGAAAAGGAGATATACCGAGTAGGATATACAACCATGAATCATCGTTCCGCGCCCAGGGATTGGACAGGTTGGCTTGCCTGTCACCTGACTTCAACGATCACGCCGAAATACTAACTTTGCTCAATGGACGTCAAACTCACTGAAGCGGAAAAGATTAAGATCCTGAACTCCGATGATCTCTATGGGATCATGCAGCGAATCTTGCTGAGGGAGAACAAGATAGATCAAGACCGTGAACACTTCTGGGTCGTAGGACTCGCCAATAACAACCGAGTACTATTTATCGAACTCATCAGCCTAGGAACCGTGAACCAAACGCTCGCCGAACCAATGGAAGTGTTTAGCCTCGCATTGCAGAAGAGAGCAGTGAAGATCATCCTCTGTCATAACCACCCAAGTGGTGAACTGAAGCCATCAACTAAGGACAAGGACATCACAGATCGACTAATACAGGTCGGCATCATTGTAAACACCGAAGTCATCGACCACTTGATCATCTCTGACAAGAGTTATCTGAGTTTCGCTGATGTCGGTCTGCTGGAAATTCTGAAGCAAAGCACCAAATATGTGCCACCATATGTTTTAGCTGAGCGACTGAAGAAGGAGGCTACTGAACTGGCCAAACAGAAGACCACTATTGAAATCGCGAAACAGTTCAAACGGAATGGAATAGATGATCAGACGATTGCCAATTCGACAGGACTGTCAATTGAAGAAGTGAAAAAGCTAAGAGTTCGGCGAAAGAACTCCAACTGACAATCTCACTCGACTAAGACCCATAAACATGAGGCATTCAAGCCAATCCGCAAAATCGACTAATAAGGGAAGCCTGTGCCTAACCGTGCATATGACGACAGCCATGCCCGCGCAGCGGGCAGGCCGATCGCATATGCTCACCGTTACCAGCAATTTAAATGACCAAAACCGTCTCCCACATAATATTGATTGCTATAGCAATTATGTCATTTCTTGGCCACCATACTATAAGAATTGAGCATCTTTATCAATAGCAATAAATTCTTGTAAAATGAATCGAAAATTTGAGATCCTAGTCACGATTGTTGTTGCCATAATGCTCAGTGCATGCAGCTCTTCCAACCCCTTAAACTTGCAAGCTCCCAAGGACCTTCTGAAGGATGTGCTGGCAAATTTGAAACAGATCGAAACTGCTGCATACAATACGAAAAGGAGCGCCTTTGCGCCTTTTGACACCATACCTACTTTTGTGGAGCACGGATATGTTATGGAGTATAGGAATGAGCAAGACACCTTCCTCAGTGCAAAATTTGTAAGGTTACCACACAAAGATTCAGCTCAAATGACGGGTTGCTATGATGGACAAATTCGCACGCTTATTTATGAAGAACATAATGCAATGGTGATCGATAGTTTTAAGGTCAATAAACACCCTGGATTAAGACCTGTGGCCGCGCCTTTTTTTACATTCACCGAGAGACTGATCGAGTATATTTTAGACACTAGAGATTCCAGTTCACTTGTAGTTACACAAAGAGACGACACATTGATGTTTGCTCTTGAGGTCTATGACACAGTGGTCGAAATTATTGGGACAAAAGTGGTTTATACTCCTGCTTTGCCGGGCACCTCACACAAGGATCTGGGTGATATCTCAAGGTACAATCTCTGGGTGTCCCAAAAGGATATGCTCCCATTTAAGATTGAGCGAAATATGCCCCATGACATTAGTTTGAAGTCAGTCAGTGAGGTAGAGTTGAATACCATGGACATCGATGATCTTGTTGTTGCTGACTACTTTCCTAGGGGCTACGAAGTGCGCCAATACAGCGAAGGCAGAAAACCAAAGCCTCATGAGATGGCGGGAAAAATCGCTCCAGCCTGGACTCTAGAAAGTGCATACGGAGATAGCATTTCGTTAGCTGAAATGAAAGGTAAGGTAACCCTCATTGAATTCACCAGTGTGACTTGTGGTCCCTGCAAAGTGGCTATCCCATTTTTGGATAAACTAGATAAAGAATACTCAACGAAAGACTTTGCATTTGTAAGCATAGAGACTCTAGAACGGAGCAGGCGGGCCTTGAGAAAATATCAAGAACGACATCGGTTTGACTTTCCTTTCTTAAAATCCAATAGGAATATTCGAGAAGACTATCGAGTAGGCCCCACACCGACCTTTATGATTCTTGATAGAGCTGGTGTGATTCGAAAAGTAATTCAAGGATACAGAAAAGGTAAAAGTGAAGCGTTAATTCGTGAAGCAATAAATGACTTAATATAGGCGACGGTGGTCGTATTGGTATCCAAAACTTTATTTTTCCACTAGCGCTCCGTAGCATTTCAAGCTAGTTGCGAAATTAGAATAAATTCATAGGGCTAAAAGCTGGTAACAGGCGATGACCACGCCAGCCACCCTATCGGGATGGCCGTCGGGTATCGCCAATCCGTTGTGTGCACCTGTTGAGTAAAAGATGAATGATACGCTTGCATAGTATGAAGGTTCGTATCTCGACGAACAGAAGAGGCCATGAGCCGTGGCCAGAACTGCCAGCGTGGCAACGGGATTTGGTTTGGCAGGGCCTCGGGTGGCTTCAATGCCCGGGTCGGGGACGCCCTCAGTGCTCGCACGCGTGGAAAAAATAGTGTAAATGTACGTCCTGGGGAAATGGAAGAAATGCACACAACCATGTCTATCTTGACATATCGGCTTAGGATCTGACTATGTTCATGAAAAAACTAATAGGTAGCAATCTGCACAAAGAAGCTTAAAAACACCGAAATTGGCCGATACGTCAGATAGACTCACCGTTGTGTGCACTTGTTGAGTAAAAGATGAATGATACGCTTGCATAGTATGAAGGACCGTATCTCGACGAACAGAACAGGCCTTGAGCAGTGGCCCGAACTGCCAGCGTGGCAACGGGATTTGGTTTGGCAGGTCCTCGGGTGTCCTCAATGCCCGGGTCGGGGACGCCCTCAGTGCTCGCACGCGTGGAAAAAATAGTGTAAATGTACGTCCTGGGGAAATGGAAGAAATGCACACAACCATGTCTATCTTGACATATCGGCTTAGGATCTGACTACGTTCATGAAAAAACCCATAACTAGCAATCTGCACAAGGAAGCTTAAAAACACCGAAATTGGCCGATACGTCAGATAGACTCACCGTTGTGTGCACTTGTTGAGTAGAAGAGGAATGATATGATCGCATAGAATGAAGGACCGTATCTCGACGAACAGAACAGGCCTTGAGCCGTGGCCAGAACTGCCAGCGTGGCAACGTGATTTGGTTTGGCAGGTCCTCGGGTGGCTTCAATGCCCGGGTCGGGGACGCCCTCAATGCTCGCACGCGTGGAAAAATAGCGTAAATGTACGTCCTGGAGAAATAGAATGAAATGCACACAACCATGTCTATCTTGACATATCGGCTTAGGATCTGACTACGTTCATGAAAAAACCCATAAGTAGCAATCTGCACAAGGAAGCTTAAAAACACCGAAATTGGCCGATACGTCAGATAGACTAACCGTTATCTGCAAGATGAACAAAAATGGACATCGAACAAATTGGAAATATAGAGTTACCTACTGACTTCAAACAGATGCTGCATCAGTTTGACCTGAAATTCAATGGTGAGGGATTCTCCAAACTCGCCTTCTACATAGGATTTGATTGGGTAACTGATAAAGATGAAGTAAGGGGATACGAACTTGTACCATTCGAAGCCGAATTGCCGTTTCCCACAGGAAGCAATGGGGAGTACATGGGATGGCTGAATCTGTGTCCAAGTCAGGAATTTGAGAAACCGTTTATTTGCTGGGTCCCTTTAGGTCAACATATATTCTATCACGGAACAGAAATCAACGAAATTCTAGCAAACTCCATTCTCCAGCTCCACAGTCCAGCATATCAGGACATAGACCTTGAATTCCTCAAAGAACTGGGAATCCAAATTCAAAACGCAGACAAGGTCATTCTGCTCAACTATGAAGAAGAAGCAGTTAGAAAGATTCCCTTATCAATCCCCGAAGGATATCAATACGAAATCACATCAGACGGAGTTGGTGTACTTGCCAATATTGCTCATTTCTCAAATGAATATAACTACGAACAGACTGAGAAGTCAATTGAAGAATATCTAGAATTAGCAAAACACAACTTTGATAAATCCTACTTCGCAACTGCTCTCTTCTTCTTAAAAGAAGGTTACTATAAGAACTATTTCGCTGACATCAAACGGAATCAAGTCATAGAATTGCTTAGGCTAAAGGTGAAAACGTACGAAGCCCTACAAATGGAACAAGCATCAGAACAGGTTGGTAGATTGCTAAGACAAATGAAATAAAGCAGATAACAAGCCGTCACCACGATCATGCCTCCTAATGTCGGCACGACGGGTACGGCAGTACCGTTGTGTGCACTTGTTGAGTAAAAGATGAATGATACGCTTGCATAGTATGAAGGTCCGTATCTTGATGAACAGAACAGGCCATGAGCCGTGGCCAGAACTGCCAGCATGGCAACGGGATTTGGTTTGGCAGTGCCTCGGGTGGCTTCAATGCCCGGGTCGGGGACGCCCTCAGTGCTCGCACGCGTGGAAAAAATAGTGTAAATGTACGTCCTGGGGAAATGGAAGAAATGCACACAACCATGTCTATCTTGACATATCGGCTTAGGATCTGACTATGTTCATGAAAAAACTCATAGGTAGCAATCTGCACAAAGAAGCTTAAAAACACCGAAATTGGCCGATACGTCAGATAGACTCACCGTTGTGTGCACTTGTTGAGTAAAAGATCAATGATACGCTTGCATAGTATGAAGGTCCGTATCTCGACGAACAGAACAGGCCATGAGCAGTGGCCCGAACTGCCAGCGTGGCAACGGGATTTGGTTTGGCAGGTCCTGGGCTGGCTTCAATGCCCGGGTCGGGGACGCCCTCAGTGCTCGCACGCGTGGAAAAAATCGTGTAAATGTACGTCCTGGGGAAATGGAAGAAATGCACACAACCATGTCTATCTTGACATATCGGCTTAGGATCTGACTTCGTTCATGAAAAAACCCATAAGTAGCAATCTGCACAAAGAAGCTTAAAAACACCGAAATTGGCCGATACGTCAGATAGACTCACCGTTATACCACACGGCTTTGACGGCCCTCCGAATTCTCCCCCGCTCATGACCAGCATCAAAGATCCTGCCTCCGAGGGCCTACCTAGCAGCGAATCCCTCGTGTTTCGGCAGCTTCTCCCCTTCCATCCACCTCCCAGATGCAACGAATTGGTCAAGCACCCACACGACTTCGGGCCCCAGTTGCCAGCTCACCCCGCATAGGAGAAAACAAGCCTAACTTCCGGCACCAGATCGGAGCTCCAAACAGGGGAATTGTGTAAATTGCTGTTAGAACGTGTGGTCCGATCCCAGTACGGGCCGGCTTCGTTGCTCCGGCGAACTATACAGATGGAGTAACCAAACCTCAGAGCCATCGAATCCACCACGCTAGCATGGAATCGATCAAGGCTCTCGGTAAAAAGCTTCCGGTAAGGAATGGATCGCAGGTATAACCCAGTGCAAGGCAGTATGCCGCCCCCTTCGGGGCGTCACACCGCTTGCACGTGACCGTTATAGGCACTTAATCCGATGAAACTAGTCCAACTTGCACTGAAAATTACTATGCTAATCCAACTAGCCGGCTGCAGGCAAACCTATGTCATAGCAGACCTTCAGAACCCAGAAGCAGTGAAGACTGTCAATTTCTGCAACCTTGACGAATGCCAAGATCGTGACCTGGTCAGCACAACAGCCATATACTCAGGGGTAGAAGAGTATTGGGGACTAAGTTCAATGACGGATTGCCGGCTAAATCACAAAGTTTACCTAGACACCGACGAACTAGATGAACAGAAGCGTAATGGTGCTCTACGACGCAAATTACAGCGTCTTCATCGAAATTACGATCGATATTCGCTAAACCTACTGATAACCGGCATCTATGAAACCTCCTCAGCCGAATTAGCCTTTGGACATCTCGGATTACAGTAGAGTCAAATCAGACCCATGACGATTAAGGTACTCAATAAAGAACTACGCAACAGACCGAAGAATTGACCACGAAAGGAAACAGAAGAAAATGCCTATAACCATGTCTATCTTGACATATCGGCTTAGGATCTGACTACGTTCATGAAAAAACCCATAAGTAGCAATCTGCACAAGGAAGCTTAAAAACACCGAAATTGGCCGATACGTCAGATAGACTAACCGTTGTAGCGCATTAAGAAAGAAACTTTGAGCAGCAAGAGCAACATAGAAATTTACCAAACAGAGGATGGTGAAAGCAAGGTTGAAGTAACATTCGACGAGGAGACAGTCTGGCTGAATCAGGAGCAACTTAGCTTTCTCTTTGAACGGGACCGGACCGTTATAGGTAGACATATCCGAAACATATTCAAAGAAGGAGAACTTGTTGAGGAACTGGTGTGTGCAAATTTTGCACATACCACTCAGCATGGTGCCATTAAAGGAAAAACTCAATCGAAAAATACGAGGTACTACAACCTTGATGTAATTATTTCTGTTGGGTATCGGGTTAAGTCAGTAAGAGGTACTCAATTCCGACAATGGGCAAGTCAAAGACTGAAAGAACACTTGATCCAAGGGTATACTGCCAATCTAAATCGATTAAAACAGACAAAGCAAGAAATCCAGATCTTAAGATCTGGCATAAAAATACTCGGAAGAGCCATTGAACAGAAAGCTGCCCAACAAGGATCTGACTGGCTCAACAGCTTCTCACAGGGATTAACACTATTGGATGACTACGACCATGAGAACCTCGATCAAACTGGATTGACGAAAAGATCAGCTATATACCCCACCGAAGAGGAATACTATGCACTAATTTCTGAAATGAAATCAAATTTTAGATCTGAGATCTTTGGGATTGAGAAGGACCACGGATTCAAGAGCGCTATAAATCAAGTATCAAAAGGGATTGGAAACTCGGATTTCTATCCAACCCTAGAGGAAAAAGCAGCGACTCTTCTCTACCTGACCATCAAGAATCACGCATTTACCGATGGCAATAAAAGAATAGGAGCTGCATGTTTTCTACTATTCCTGGAAAAGAACAATATGCTGACCAATTCCGAAGGCATTCCTATCATCAGCAATGAAGCCCTTGCAAGTATTACGCTTCTAATTGCCGCAAGTAAACCTGAGGAGATGGACCTTGTAAAAAGATTGATTGTAAGTGTGCTAAATAGGAATAAAACGCGCTACAACACTGCATGACCACGCCAGACCTGCCATTTTCCGTCCGAATACATTCCTGCATGGAAAAATCCATGTATGCCAATGACTTTAGTGTTATGAACTGGTCCGGCGGGTATGCTCAAACGTTGTGTGCACTTGTTGAGTAAAAGATGAATGATACGCTTGCATAGTATGAAGGTCCGTATCTCGACGAACAGAACAGGCCATGAGCCGTGGCCAGAACTGCCAGCGTGGCAACGGGATTTGGTTTGGCAGGTCCTCGGGTGGCTTCAATGCCCGGGTCGGGGACGCCCTCAATGCTCGCACGCGTGGAAAAATAGTGTAGATGTACGTCCTGAGGAAATGGAAGAAATGCACACAACCATGTCTATCTTGACATATCGGCTTAGGATCTGACTACGTTCATGAAAAAACCTATAGGTAGCAATCTGCACAAAGAAGCTTAAAAACACCGAAATTGGCCGATACGTCAGATAGACTCACCGTTATACCACACGGCTTTGACGGCCCTCCGAATTCTCCCCCGCTCATGACCAGCATCAAAGATCCTGCCTCCGAGGGCCTACCTAGCAGCGAATCCCTCGTGTTTCGGCAGCTTCTCCCCTTCCATCCACCTCCCAGATGCAACGAATTGGTCAAGCACCCACACGACTTCGGGCCCCAGTTGCCAGCTCACCCCGCATAGGAGAAAACAAGCCTAACTTCCGGCACCAGATCGGAGCTCCAAACAGGGGAATTGTGTAAATTGCTGTTAGAACGTGTGGTCCGATCCCAGTACGGGCCGGCTTCGTTGCTCCGGCGAACTATACAGATGGAGTAACCAAACCTCAGAGCCATCGAATCCACCACGCTAGCATGGAATCGATCAAGGCTCTCGGTAAAAAGCTTCCGGTAAGGAATGGATCGCAGGTATAACCCAGTGCAAGGCAGTATGCCGCCCCCTTCGGGGCGTCACACCGCTTGCACGTGACCGTTATCCTTAATTGATTTTTAAATGGAAATTTTAAACTCGACTTCACTTTTAAATGCATATTTTATCTTCGAATCACTCGAAGATGACAAGACTACAATAAAGATTGGAAAACTTATTAATGAGCATGTTGATGGAAAAAGTTCCTTTCTTTATTATAATAAAATAAGAAATCGTGAGTATTTAATTAGTGGACTTAGAAAAATTAGCGATGCTGAAAACATTTATCCATTAATACATATTGCGGCCCATGGAAAAGAAGACGGAACAGGAGTTAGACTCTTGGAAGATACAATCGAATGGGACGAATTGACTAAAGAGATCTATGAAATAAATGTCAGAGCAAAAAATAATGTAATCTTAGTCATGGCTCTTTGTAAAGGCGCTAGAATTATGGGTTCATTTTATAAGGCCCAGCGAGCACCTTTCTATACATTAATGGGACCTGTGGACAATATAAACTGGAATGTTCTTGATGACCGATTATATAAATTCTATGAAATATTATTAAAGTCAAAGTCGCTACATGATTCATTAAGAGAACTTAAAGAATATCATGGAGGCACACTACCATTTTATTATTTCAACTGTGTAGGTGGCTACCAAAAAATAATCCAACAAACGAAACAAAAGCTTGAGTCTGGGCAAAGTCGTCATGAAATGTTAGAATCCTACAAGAGGCAAACTGGTAAAAAGGCAGACTATGATGTCAAATCAGGGTTCATGTACAAAGAGCAACAGGAACCATATTTAGAACAAGCTTTGAAAATTCACAAGGACCATTGGTTTATGATAGATCTGTATCCTGAGAACAAGATGAGATTTGAAAACCTTGATACGAAATTAACTAAGGATAACATGCGGTGAGGATGGAAGACTCGCTATCGCATCGTCCTCCACCTACCGCTGAGACGTTATACCACACGTCTTTGACGGCCCTCCGAATGCTCCCCCGCTCATGACCAGCATCAAAGATCCTGCCTCCGACAGTCTACCTAGCTGCGAATCCATCGCATTCCACAAGCTTCTCCCCTTCCATCAACTCCCAGATGCAACAAAATTGGGTCAAGAACCCCCACGACTATGCTCCCTAGTTGCCAGCTCCACCCGCATAGGAGGAAACAAGCCTAACTTCCGGCACAAGATCGATGCCCCAAACAGGGGAATTGTGTAAATTGCTGTTAGAACGTGTGGTCCGATCCCAGTACGGGCCGGCTGCGTTGCACCGGCGAACTATACAGATGGAGTAACCAAACCTCAGAGCCATCGAATTCTCCACGCTAGCTGGAATCGATCAAGGCTCTCGGTAAAAAAGCTTCCGGTAAGGAATGGATCGCAGGTATAACCCAGTGCAAGGCAGTATGCCGCGCCCTTCGGGGCGTCACACCGCTTGCACATGACCGTTAAGCATCATGAAAATGAATATAAGGATGAAAACAACATTCATAATAACTGTTGTACTAAGTACAATAATGGCTTGCAGCAAGAAGAACAAAATTGAAATTTCTATTATTCCTGAAATTGACGAAAGAGTTGAGCTAATGAGTATTCTTTCCAGGATAGCGGATTACGAGGAATATAGTGACTCAACGTACATTGACTATGTAACTCAAATAGAAGACTATTTCGGAACGTTTACTGATTCAAAGGCAGTACTAACTCTAAGGAGTCTCAGAGATTCAACGAACCTTGCTTATGACGGCATAATGAAAATGGCAGTGAATTTAGATATTCGTAAAAATGAATTACAGCCAATTGAGAACATATCTGACTTGGATGATAGATGGCCTTCAGAAGTGGCGGAGCGTTTTTACAAAGAACTCAATGATTTCTACAAAAGCTCCCAGTTCCATAAATGGTTTTCCTCAAATAATGATATGTATCGAGACATTCTTTCAAAAGCCAATGAGATCGCAGAAGTCAATAAAAGTTGGTTCAATGATTTCTTTGGATATAAAAATCCTCAAAAATTTAGGCTAGTTCTTGGACTTGGAAACGGATATGGTAATTATGGGCCATCAAGTACGAACAATGACAATACAACTATTTACGCAATAATAGGGATAGGAGATGTTGACGAAACTGGAGTGCCCATGTTCTACAAAGACGAAATATTGCCTACCGTAATACATGAATTTCTTCACTCATACATTAATCCATTTACAAGATTAAACGGTCCCAAACTAATTCCAAGTGGAGAGGTTATTTATAAAGCTACTACCACTGAGATGAATAAACTGGCATATGGAGATGGAGAAACAGTCATAAATGAATCATTAGTCAGAGCATGTGTAATCCATTATATGATTGACAATGGCACCTCAAAAGATGAAGTAGTTTTTGAGAAAATATATAATAAGAAAATTGGCTTCTATTGGATTGACGAATTAACAAATAGTCTGAGTAGTTACAAACTAAATAGAACGAACTATTCAACTTTTTCAGATTACACAAGTAATGTAGCAAAGTTCTTTGAAACTATCGCCAGTAAATCCTCTTCGCTGAAAAACGAATTTGAGAATAACCGTGCAATAGTAATTCAAACACATCCTCCTTTAAATGGATACGTGAAACATGAGACGAATGAAATTTCCTTCACACTAAATCAAGCTCTCCTACAAAATTACTACGGTTTTGGACCAGTGTATAAACAGGAGGAACTATATCCAGAATATAGTGATGATGATGATAACTTTAATTACAGCAATGGAAACAAGACATTAACTATAAAGAATGTAACACTCAAACCAAATAGCACATATAGAATCAAACTAATTGGAAAAATGACATGCACACAAGAGGGAAATACGAGTAAAAACTATGAATTGGTATTTAGAACTAAATGAGTCACGATGCTTAACAAGGTGCGATCACTGCATATCTACTCGTTCCTCGCAGAGACGCAGGATGCACCCGATCCGTTAGGCACAAGCATGAAATCAAAATTGCAAAGTGACAATCCAGGTTTACAATAGGCTCGAAGGGACAACATCTCTACTTGAGGTTGAACGGGTGGCTGAGCATAAATTTAGGATGGCTGAAAACGACTTGGTCAACCCCGCGCTCTGACCTTCGGTACCGAATTCCAAACAGCGATCAACAAACAGGGGCAACATGAAGTCATCAAAATAACACGTCAATCGGAATTTGATACTAGGCGATTTTCACTGAATGCGAACTACAAGGAATCTGACTACAGAGCACTGGGAGACGAACTGGTAAGGAGAGGTGGATTCTGGCAGGTAGATTTCGAAAGCATTGCAACGATAAATTTGCCGCCAAACTTTGAATTTGACATCGATCAAGTACTACAGGACCTTGGGTTAGATCTCACAGAAATCACCGAAGAGACTCCAATCGGTAACACGAACCGAAATCGCACGTGAAATACTAACTTTACTAGATGGACGTCAAACTCACAGAAGCGGAAAAGATCAAGATCCTCAACTCGGACGACCTGTATGGGATCATGCAACGAATCCTGCTTCGAGAGAATAAGATAGATCAGGACCGTGAACACTTCTGGGTGGTAGGACTAGCCAACAACAACCGAGTGCTATTCATCGAACTCATCAGCCTAGGAACCGTGAACCAAACTCTCGCCGAACCAATGGAAGTGTTTAGCCTCGCATTGCAGAAGAGAGCCGTGAAGATCATCCTCTGTCATAACCACCCAAGTGGTGAACTGAAGCCATCATCTAAGGACAAGGACATCACAGATCGACTCATACAGGTCGGTATCATTGTAAACACCGAAGTCATCGACCACTTGATCATCTCTGACAAGAGTTATCTGAGTTTCGCAGATGTCGGTCTGCTGGAAATTCTGAAGCAGAGCACCAAATATGTGCCACCATATGTTTTAGCTGAGCGAATGAAGAAGGAGGCTGCTGAACTGGCCAAGCAGAAGACCACTATTGAAATCGCGAAACAGTTCAAACGGAATGGAATAGATGATCAGACGATTGCCAATTCGACAGGACTGTCAATTGAAGAAGTTAAAAAGCTAAGAGTTCGGCGAAAGAACTCCAACTGACAATCTCACTCGGCTAAGACCCATAACCATGAGGCATTCAAGCCAATCCGCAAAATCGACTAATAAGGGAAGCCTGTGCCTAACCGTGCATATGACGACAGCCATGCCCGCGCAGCGGGCAGGCCGATCGCATATGCTCACCGTTAGGCACAAGCAAGGGCAAATGAACAGATCAAAATGACGAATGAACTATCGCAAGACTTATAATTCCCTCTCGGTATGGAGCGACTACTGCGCTGGACATCAAGATTTAATCAAACGACTGAGTCTTCCTCCATGGGTCTTCGAAAAAGAGTCCAATTTTCGGGAATTCGCGTCGAAGGGGAAGACCAGTAGGGACAGCACATCCACATTAGATTTTGATCAACTAGGAGACAAGGTGTTTTGGGAACTCTTTGCATTTATAACCAACTACTTTGATTATGATGCCAGCCTATTCCAAGAATTTGAAAATGCCAGGAAAAGGAGATATACCGAGTAGGATATACAACCATGAATCATCGTTCCGCGCCCAGGGATTGGACAGGTTGGCTTGCCTGTCACCTGACTTCAACGATCACGCCGAAATACTAACTTTGCTCAATGGACGTCAAACTCACTGAAGCGGAAAAGATTAAGATCCTGAACTCCGATGATCTCTATGGGATCATGCAGCGAATCTTGCTGAGGGAGAACAAGATAGATCAAGACCGTGAACACTTCTGGGTCGTAGGACTCGCCAATAACAACCGAGTACTATTTATCGAACTCATCAGCCTAGGAACCGTGAACCAAACGCTCGCCGAACCAATGGAAGTGTTTAGCCTCGCATTGCAGAAGAGAGCAGTGAAGATCATCCTCTGTCATAACCACCCAAGTGGTGAACTGAAGCCATCAACTAAGGACAAGGACATCACAGATCGACTAATACAGGTCGGCATCATTGTAAACACCGAAGTCATCGACCACTTGATCATCTCTGACAAGAGTTATCTGAGTTTCGCTGATGTCGGTCTGCTGGAAATTCTGAAGCAAAGCACCAAATATGTGCCACCATATGTTTTAGCTGAGCGACTGAAGAAGGAGGCTACTGAACTGGCCAAACAGAAGACCACTATTGAAATCGCGAAACAGTTCAAACGGAATGGAATAGATGATCAGACGATTGCCAATTCGACAGGACTGTCAATTGAAGAAGTGAAAAAGCTAAGAGTTCGGCGAAAGAACTCCAACTGACAATCTCACTCGACTAAGACCCATAAACATGAGGCATTCAAGCCAATCCGCAAAATCGACTAATAAGGGAAGCCTGTGCCTAACCGTGCATATGACGACAGCCATGCCCGCGCAGCGGGCAGGCCGATCGCATATGCTCACCGTTGTCGGTCATTAGTTACATAAGACGAAGAAATGAAGCTGTACGGAATTGGAGGACTGGGAACTGATCAAAGAGTCTTCAGCAGACTAACTCTCAACTGTGAACTGAATCCCCTGGGTAAGCGTCCGGCCGTCAGGGTCTCATTGGATGGGATGATAGCCGAAGCCCAAGGTTGGCGGCTACTGAAAGTTGAAGTTCTTATCGGGAATGAGTTGATGGATTTTATTGATGGGATGGTGGTCGACCCGCTTAATGATTTGCTGAATGACCATTTGAGGATCGTGTCCATGTTGTAAGCTGGTGGCAATAATGGAGTATATTATGGCAGCGACTTTGGCGGCCTGATGAGAGCCACAGAACAGATAATTCTTTCGGCCCAGTGCCAAGGGGCGGATTTTATTCTCCAGCAGATTAGTATCTAGCTTGAGGGCGCCATCACCTAAAAACCGGGTTAAGGGGATCCATCTTTTCAATGTATAGCTAAGTGCAGTTTGAAAAGGATCCGAGTAGCCACCGCTGAAGTAATTTGATTTACAGTAGTTGTATATTTTTCGCAGGATTGGCTTAGTGTAGCGTTTCCGATAACATTTAATTTGAAATGCTGTATAGTTTCTTTGGGTCATTATTTTTTCGATATGATATACCTTAGACAGCAGATCCAGCACCACACTAGTCCGAGTATTGTCAAAATCCTTTGCCTTGACAAAATACCTGCGGGCATGCACCCAGCAGTTCATCAGGGTGATTGCATTACCCACTTGTAGCGCTTCATAGCTGACGTTGCCGTCTACTTGCAGATGCCCCTTAAAGGGTTGCAGGGTCCGGACAATATTAACCTTGTGCTTGGTTTGGATATAGTCAAATACGATCAAGCCCTGCTCAATGGCATGCATAGCCAACATACAACCCTTCAGGGTGCTGCCGGGCTTGTCTTTGGTGAGCACCGGTATGCTGGACTCGTCGGCCATCAGGTAATTACTCTGGAGTGCATTTTTCAGCATCGCTTTATGGACTATTTCCAATTTGCGGCCCATACGCATCACCATGTCTGACAGTGTGGATCTGGCTAATTTGACACCGGCTTGCTCAAATATCTTGACCTGACGGTGTAGCGGAAGATGATGCTGATACTTATTGGTGACAATATGTGCTGCCAAGCAAGGTGCTATGTTACATTTGGGAAGTGGATCATCATATGGGGCTATGTGCATGTTTCCTTGGCTATCTACGTACTTGGGACGTTCGATGCGATGGACCACAAACTTGGAGGGTATGAACTTCAGCTTCTCATGCACCACCACTTCTAGCAGTTGCATATCGCTGGTATCTACTTGTGGTTCGAGTCGGGTGGTTTGTCTTGGCAGGTCCTTGGGCAGAGGCTGGCGACGATTGGCTTTTCGGGTCTTGGGCTTATCTGCCTTGACGGGTGTTTGCTGTTTTTGTTCTTCTCCGGGTCGGTATATCTCGCCGAATATATTGATTTGATCTGGAGGGGCTTGTTGGGGTTTATTGTTCTTCTCCGAGCGATGACCCATAATGGCCTGTTCCAGCTTAGAGAGCTGCCGCTCAAGCATGGCGATACGCTTGTCTCTAGCCTCAATTTCTCGATCTCTCCTCAAGATCTCCTGACCCAATTCCTCCTTGCTATATTCCTCTATTGACACACATTAAATTAATAAATATGCGTGACATTACGGAACATTTTAGGCCAAAATTATGCCCTATTTTTTGCCCTTCCAAGTCTTTTGCGCTGACGAATACTATCGATCTTGATACCCTCCAATATCAACATCAGCAGCGTCACCGTTAGCTCTTTACCCTCCAGTTGGGGGAATTCGAAGGTCCCCCGATCCAGCCGCTTCTGATAGATCACAAATCCACTCCTATCCCAAATAAGAATCTTGAGCATCAACTGCCGGCGATTGATAAATACAAATCCATCCCCACTGCGAACATTCCACTTATGGTGCGCATTCACAAGGCCCGCTAAGCCATTGTAACTCTTGCGCATGTCCGTTGGCGTTTGACACAAATAGTAGCGACGCCCATCAGATAGACTCAGCACCGACTAGCTTTCTTATCTGACCCATATCAATATCTCCCCGAATCAATATGCGACCATCGCCCAAATAGATCTCCATCTCCGTTCGTGAAATCTCGTGCCCCTCTTTCAATTCTATGAAACTAATCTCTTCCCTCTGTTCCGAGCGATACTTGCGCAACCAGTACCAAAAGGTACCCTGACTCATGCCTGTGTCCATACATACCTCCGCCCGGCTAGCTTCTTTTCCCTCATATCGCTCCAGCAGTGGATAAATCAATTCCTTGCTATATTTCATATACATCAAAGATCCGCACCGCGGCTCAGATTACAAATACCCTCTTCCCCGGACGCTTACCTAGAAGATTGTCCAAGCGGTTTGGATGGAAGTACATACATTTTTGAAGTAGTGGGGCTACAGCCCAGGAGGGTTTATGCCTACTGGGAACCTGAGAATGACAGATACTGGAACCAGGATATTAGGGAGATCCATGCTGTCCGAGAGATTCTCTCCGCTTTAAGAGCAACGACAAAAGTTGGAGTAAAATGGAAGAACTTCACTGATGGACTGAGGAAAGGCACATACAGATATGGTGGAATCATCATGCAAAAATTCTAAACGTGAGGTAACAATGTGCATGATGCCAGACTTGCTAGCGCTGCGTCCGTCACATGCACCGACCGTTGAACAACCCCTTCTCGTTTCATAGAAAAATCGTCGTCGATAAATAGCCTGATGGATTAGTATTTGCAGCCTGGTAAGGGAATCAAATATTAGTCAAATGGTAACTATAGAGGACCGACTACAGGCGTATGATTCCTATTTACTGTTGAAGAATTTCAGTGCGGCAACGCGCACCAGTTATTTACGTACGCTGCGGGAGTTTGACCGATACCGTCGCAAGCAGAATATTCGGGGGCGCTATGGGCAGGAGCAGGCGCAACGGTATTTGGTCAGCCGGATCAAGGCAGGTAAGAGCTGGAGTACAATCAACGCTGATTACTCAGCCTTGCGCAAGTATTTTCGGGAGGTGGGAGGTCTGGCGTGGGATATAAAGAAGGTGCCCCGTCCGCGCAAGGAACGGATATTACCGGAGATATTATCTGAGCAGGAAGTGGTCAAGATCATTGAGCACGCCCGCACCTACAAGCATCAAGTGTTTTTGACCTTTATCTATGGCACGGGCTTGCGCTTGAGTGAGGCTTTAAATATGGAGCTGACCGATATTAACGGAGATCGCTTGCAAATACGCGTACGTAAGGGCAAAGGAGGCAAAGACCGATACGTGCACATACCCGAGTGCTTGTTACTCCTGCTACGGGATTACTATCGACGAGTACGCCCGCAGAAGTATCTGTTTAATGGTCTTAGGAAAGGATCGCGATTATCGAATCGGGCTGCGCAATGGTCGTTGATCCGAGCAAAGCAGGATGCGAAGGTGACAAAAAGAGCCTCCATCCATACCCTGCGGCACTGCTATGCCACCCATCATCTGGAAAACGGTACGGATTTGGTGTTTGTACAGGAACAGCTAGGACACAAACATTTAAGAACCACAGCCCGATACGTGCATCTGTGCCTGGAGCGAATAAGACATATCACGCATCCGCTTGCCAAAATGCAAATCCGGTATCGATCGACGGGTCGATAGGTGATCTCTTTCGCCGGCACGCAGAGGATTACATAAGGATTTATAAACCGCAAATGCACTGGATCAAATTTATCCGCGCGGTGCGAGTATGTAAAACTCCTGCCTTGGGTGGCCATAAACATCGCTGTAAATCCTGTGGGCATGAGCGGTTTATCTACCACTCTTGTGGTCACTCGCAATGTCCCTTGTGTCAAAGCATCAAACGGGCTCAATGGCAAGATCGGCTTAGAAATAAATTGCTCAAAGTCCCCTATACCCACACCGTGTTTACCATTCCCCATCAACTCAATGGCTTGGCCAGACGATATCCTGCACAGATGTATAATGTATTGCTGAGAAGTGCCTGGCAAACGGTCAAGCACCTGAGTGATGATCCGGCTAACCTCGGGGCTCTACCGGGCATGGTGGCGGTGCTACATACCTTTGGCTCCGACATGAAATTTCATCTCCATGCCCATTGTCTAATCACCTTCGGAGGTTTGAACAATGGCCAGTGGATCTGGCCCAAGCGCAAACGTAGACTGGCTCGATATGAAAAGATGTGCGCTACCTTCAGGGAGATATTTCTCAAAAAGCTGGATAAGCTGGTCCATTCAGGATCGATCACGACAAGCAACTACGAGCAATTGCGGCAGGACATTACCCATATACGGTGGAATGTACGTAGTAGTCATCCCTCCATGCATACCGAGCAAATCGAGCAGTACTTGGCCCGCTATATCAATCGAGTCGCCATCTCAAAAAACCGACTCATCTACCTAGAACAGCAAAGACAGGTGGCGATCATATACAACGACTACAAAAAGCAACTCCCTAATCAGCCCGCGCCCAAGGCCGTAAAGCTATTATCTCCCCTACTCGCCATCCACAACATTGTACAACATGTCTTGCCTCCGTATTTTCAAAAATCTCGGCATTACGGGCTGCACTCCTCTGCTACCTTTAAGCAATGCCAAGCACTAGTGCCCAACCTGGTGCGTGCCAACCCACATACGATCCGCACCGTCTTCCAGATCTTGTACGACTTGCTTAAGATCAAGCCCTTTGTTTGTGACAAGTGCCAGTCCGTTGACCAGGAATGCCTGCCAATTCCTCCTGACACGCAATTCCTTAAGCTACTGCTCCACAAACAGCCACCTCGATCTCCACCAAATCTCCGGATCACAGGATGGAACAGACCTTGAATACACTAGCTGCCACATGTGGACCTCAAACCCTATGCCTAAAATCACGATTTTCTCCTTTTCAACCCCTCACAACCCCTACCCCAACATCCTTACCATCCATAAATGGGCTCGATCCACCCACAATGAACCCACATCTGGCATCTCTCGCTACAAAACACTATCTTCTACTTCCAATGGCGTGTCCTGCGTTTCCCTATACTGACCATCAGGCTACTCACGATACTGTCAGCACCGATGCCAGCGATCTTGTCAACACGGCCTCGTTCAACTGAAATGTCTGCGTCTGACACTACCCTGAACCTGATCGCCTCAGCATGGTGACGCAGACATTCCTTTGTGTTGTAAGGCATTTTAAAAACATGAAATTTAGACAATACATCATATTTTTGATTCTTCTGGCACTTCTATCCTGTCAAAATAAAAGTGATAAAATCTACCGAATAGAATCGCATTTGGAGTCTATGTTGGACTCGATTTACGCGAAACATCCTAATGGAGTTGGCTTTATTCTACATGTTGAAGCACCTAATAATCATATTTCCTGGAGTGGTGCAGTGGGATATTCTAATCGCGAAACCAAAGAACTACTTGAAAAGGATCAGCCAGGACAAATTGCCAGTATAACAAAGACATTTGTTTCCAGTACAATTTTTAGAATCATCGAACAAAATAAGCTTCAGTTGTATCAACCGATTAATTCTGTTCTTCCTGAGAGATCACAAAATTTGCTGGATAAAAATGGATACCCGACAGATAGTATTACAATCGCTCATTTATTATCTCATCGAAGCGGCATCCCTCATAATGGAACAAAAAATTGGCATGACAAAGAAGTGAAGAATCCAAAATACAGGTGGAGTCGGGATGAACTTATCAGTGATGCGATTGCTACTTTGGAAAGAGGAAAATTGGGAACCTTTAATTACAGCGATGTAAACTATTATTTACTTACTGAAATAATCGAAGAGATAGAGGAAACTTCATTTTATCTCGCTTTACGGAAATTATTAAAGTTTAATCAAATTGGAATAAACCAAACATGGTTCTATACTCTGGAACCTTATCCAGGAAATATTAAAGAAAGGTTTCATCAATACAGAGAATCTAGAAACTGGGTTAGCACATATGATGAAAGTCCTACTTGGGGTCTGTGGGGAGGGTCTGGAATTGTTGCAACAGCCTCAGATCTAGCTAAGTTTTGTCAGGCTTTGGCATCAAACAAAATATTTGATAATCCAGAAACTCTTAATTTGATGTTTACCCAACTAGGAAATGAAAAACCCGCTGAAAATATTGGATTATTGGCTAATGACGAACAATATGCAAGTCAATACAGAATGGGAATTACACAAATAAATGGTCCAGGTTACACGGCCTTTGGGCATGATGGTTATTGGGGAATTTTAATGTATCATTTGCCAGAACACAATATTTCCTTTGCATTATTCGGTTTAAACTCAGATGAGTTGTTCGATTTTGATAAATTATTTACAGACATCATAGCAATAGTAGATAAATAAGAACGCCTTACAACAATGTATATAAGCCATTAAAACGGCTCATATACGAGACCGTTGAACAACCCCTTCTCGTTTCATAGAAAAATCGTCGTCGATAAATAGCCTGATGGATTAGTATTTGCAGCCTGGTAAGGGAATCAAATATTAGTCAAATGGCAACTATAGAGGACCGACTACAGGCGTATGATTCCTATTTACTGTTGAAGAATTTCAGTGCGGCAACGCGCACCAGTTATTTACGTACGCTGCGGGAGTTTGACCGATACCGTCGCAAGCAGAATATTCGGGGGCGCTATGGGCAGGAGCAGGCGCAACGGTATTTGGTCAGCCGGATCAAGGCAGGTAAGAGCTGGAGTACAATCAACGCTGATTACTCAGCCTTGCGCAAGTATTTTCGGGAGGTGGGAGGTCTGGCGTGGGATATAAAGAAGGTGCCCCGTCCGCGCAAGGAACGGATATTAGTGCCCAACCTGGTGCGTGCCAACCCACATACGATCCGCACCGTCTTCCAGATCTTGTACGACTTGCTTAAGATCAAGCCCTTTGTTTGTGACAAATGCCAGTCCGTTGACCAGGAGTGCCTGCCAATTCCTCCTGACACGCAATTCCTTAAGCTACTGCTCCACAAACAGCCACCTCGATCTCCACCAAATCTCCAGATCACAGGATGGAACAGACCTTGAATACACTAGCTGCCACATGTGGACCTCAAACCCTATGCCTAAAATCACGATTTTCTCCTTTTCAACCCCTCACAACCCCTACCCCAACATCCTTACCATCCATAAATGGGCTCGATCCACCCACAATGAACCCACATCTGGCATCTCTCGCTACAAAACACTATCTTCTACTTCCAATGGCGTGTCCTGCGTTTCCCTATACTGACCATCAGGCTACTGACGATACTGTCAGCACAGATACCAGCGATCTTGTCAACACGGCCTCGTTCAACTGAAATGTCTGCGTCTGACACTACCCTAAACCTGATCGCCTCAGCATGGTGACGCAGACATTCCTTTGTGTTATGCCTAATGATAAAAACAAAAAAGACAATGAGAGCAAGAATCCTAGCAACAACTATTGTTCTGTTTTTCTATATTCAAACTATAGTGCCACAAGATATTCCCGTGATCAATGCAACTTCATTAATGGTCGATGTTAGAGAAGGTGAAGACTTCTATGAACAGGAATGGCAAATAATGCCTGAGTATAAACCGGACATTTACGAGTCGAGCAAAGTCGGTGAATGGATTACTTTCATAACAGATAAAGATTCGATAAGTTATAAGGTTCAAAAGGACTCGATCTATAATTTCATTATTCTATTAAATGGCAAAGATTCAGCCTATACCCAAATAAAATACATTCCATCACATTTGGAAATATTACAAGGTGCAGGAACCTATAACTACGAGGATAACACACGTATTCCTTACTTTTACTATCAGGATTCCTCGACCACAGAATTGAAAACTCTACGAAAAGAGCTAAAACTTGATTCAATTGCAGGTGGAGGAAATGAAGTCTCTAAAATATTGAATTTAATGCATTGGATACATGATTTAATACCTCATGATGGCCAGCATGAAAATCCAGTAGTAAGAAATGCTCTAAGCATGATTGAGCAGTGCAAACTTGAAGATAGGGGATTGAATTGTAGAGGATTAGCAACTGTTCTCAACGAATGCTACTTGGCATTAGGAATAAAATCAAGGTTTGTTACCTGTATGCCAAAAGATTCTGTATTTAGTGATTGTCATGTAATTAATATGGTATTTTCAAAGGACTTGGATAAGTGGATATGGGTGGATCCCACACATGATGCCTATGTCATGGATGAAGAAGGAACCCTTTTAGGTATAGAAGAAGTTAGGAGAAGATTGATAAACGGAGAAATGATTATACTTAACCCTGATGCAAATTGGAACCACAAGACATCAACCACTAAGAAGAACTATTTAATGAATTACATGGCAAAAAACCTTTATCGATTTAGTTGCCCCTTAAGAAGTGAATATAATTATGAAACAAATGAGAAAGGAAAACTTTGGGAATATGTGGAATTGATTCCCCTGGATGGATATAAACAACATCCAAAGGTATTTGAGAAAAATTATGCTGAACTTGAAATGATACATAGGATCTACAAAACCAATAACCCTGATCAGTTTTGGATTAAACCGGGCATGTAGAACCACGAGGCATAACATATAAGCGTCAATGGGCTGTATTCGCTGGGCGTGGTACGATCCATTGACGTGATGTTGGACGTAGCCGCGCTACTATATGGGTGCTGAGTGTATGCTGGGATCTTGTGGCAAGGGAGGCCTATTCCTTAAAGATCATTCCGGTCGGTAAAATGTGATGCATGTTGTGATTTATTGCGCAGGTGGATTAGAAGGATTGGTGTGATATGGTGCATTTGGAGGACGGATTTGCTGCTAGAGCACATAGCGGTATAGTTCTGATTAGTGTCCATAGTCAGTTTTGATAATCGGGTCGAAAGCGGAGAGGGGTATCCACAGAGGCCATTGCTCTTTGGGAGGGGGTCTTTGACAAGGAACAACACCTATCTTGATAACATTTGTAGATCGGCAATAGGGACAAGAAGCAGACCAAGTTGGTGGAGGTAAAGTGCTGTCGATATTAGGAGGTGGGCTGGAGAGATCTTTGGTGATTTCTAAGGTGCGAGCCTTATGTAGATTGTAACAGACCCCTAACTGATCAGACAGAGTTACAGATAAGTAACTGTAAATTTACATGATGACTAGACGAACATTTAGCAAAGAGAAAAAGCTTCAGATACTGAAGGAGGCCAAAGTAGAGGGGGTGAAGAAGACATTGGATAAGTATGGGATTTATCCAGCGACGTACTATTCGTGGAGGAAGAAATACGAGCAGATGGGCGAAAAGGGTATGGACTACGGGATGACCAAGGCACGCCTGAAGGAGATACGTCGCTTAGAGAAAGAGAATGCGGCCCTCAAGGAATTGATGGTGGAGAAGGACTTGAAGATCAAAATGCAGCAGGAGATCATAAAAAAAAACCGACCACAGTGGGCGAGAAAAAAGCGATAGTGCGACGATATGCATCAGAGGGACTGGGCGTGGATAAGGGGTTGGCGTTAGTAGGGTTGAGTAGGAATCAATACTATCATCGGCGAGCCCGGGGTGCCAGAAGGCCAGGCAGACCTATCAGCGAGTACACCATGAAGTACATAGATGAGACCACCCGTGAGGTCGTGCCGAACAAAGAAGTGGTGGAGCAGATCGAAAAGGTGCTGGAGGACCCCGATACACAATATGGCTATAAGCGAATGACTGCAGCTATGATGCTGCTAGGCTATATGATCGGCCGCAAGAAAGTGTATCGGTTGATGAAGGAAAATGGCTTGCTACGCAGACGGATTCGGCCAACAGGCAAGAATCGGGTCCGAGGTAGGAAAGTGCAGCCGACCAGGCCGTTGGAAATATTGTCGATGGACATCAAGCAGGTGTGGGTAGAGGAACATGCACGTTCGGCGTATATTCTTAATATCATAGATACCTTCACCCGCACCATCCTGTACAAGAGCTCAGCATACCATATGACTCAGTACCAAGTACGTGCAGCATGGGAGCATGTCATCGAGCATTACTTACAACCGGCAGATCTGAAAAACAAAGGCTTGGCCGTCGAAATTAGAAATGACAACGGTCCCCAGTTTGCCGCCACCATGGTGCGAGAATTCCTAGCTGAGAACGGCTTGAACCAGGTGTTCACCTACCCATATTGTCCCGAACAGAATGGCCATGTAGAAAGCTTTCACGCCATCTTGTCAGAGCATCTCAATCGGTTCTACTTTGACACCTTGGAGCAGCTCCAAGACACGCTGGAGTTATTCTACGAGAAGTACAATAGCGTCCGACTACATGGCTCCATAGCCTGTCTACCACCCTTGGTCTTCTGGCAACTATGGAGTATAGGGATGGTCAAGATGCATCACACCGAAAAGGGGAAAACCATATTTAAAATATCAGTACCCTATTGGAAACTATCGGGTAAAGGATTCCTGAGGGAGTTTCCCTTATCCAAAGAAGCTAAAAGAGCTTCTTAAAAAGTAAAAATGGCAGCTAGTAATTTAACTGCCATCCAGACCATCGGTACAAAGGTCACCGTCGGTCGTTTCCCTTAAACAGCAAAATTATGCATATTTGAAACCCTATTCTTTAACCCTGTAACGAAAGTCTGATATTTAGGGGGTCAAACCATAGATTACACAGAATGCCAAAGTGCCTGATACGCCGGTAACCAAGAGGAAGTATGTGGAGACAAAATCTTCGGAGGAATTCGATGGCCGATAAATTCATCGTTTTGTTTTTGAGATCACGATAATCTTTCCACCTAAACTGAATGCTATCTTGGGCTATGTCGATAATTCGGGAGTTGGTAATGGCTACCCGATGCGTATAGCGGCCGAGGTATTTGATGACTTGCTCGGTGTGTTTGAAAGGCGGCTTGGCATAAACCACCCAGTTCCGTTTGTATAATCTGTTTTTAAGTAGGGTGACCGAAATATCGGGTGTCTCAATTTTGCCTGAGCTGATCAGTTGCATCAGATTGGACACATACTTTGCTCGAAAGACCTTACTCATGGCCTTTGCTGGAAATAGAAATTTCTTCCTATAGGGGCGTGTTTCCATTTTCCGCCACCGGTGATACCGCCGGCAGGCACTAAGCAGTGGATATGTGGATGCAGTTCCAGGTTTTGCCCCCATGTGTGCAGCAAGGCAATCATGCCGATCTTGGCGCCCAGATATTTCTGCGTTCGGCCAAAGGTTTGTAGAGTTTCCCATCCACATTGGAAAAGAAGGTTATACATGTCATTGGGTTGATAGATGCATAGGGAATTAAGCTCATGTGGCAGGGTGAATACCACATGGTAGTAGGTGACCGGTATACGCTCGTCAATTCTTGCCTGCACCCATTTTGTTCGAGCATTACCCTGGCACTTGGGGCAATGCCGGTTGCGACAGGAGTTGTAGCAAATCCGCATCGTGCCACAACTGGTGCACACTTGAACGTGGCCTCCTAATGCTGCGGTACGACATTTTACCAAGGCATCCAAGGTACGTAGATGATGCGCTGGCTGCGGATAGGCCGCTAAGAACGTATCCCGGTATTTTCCTATTATATCTGCAAGTTCCCAAGAGGAACCGCGTTTCAACTTATCTCACTGTGCCACCATTGATCCAGTGGACTAATCCCTTGGTCGCACTCCAGATGTAGGTACTGCAAATACAGCATGGTCGTACTCAAATGGGCATGACCCAGATATGCTTTGAGTTGCAATATATTGCCACCTTCTTCCAAAAAATGTACCGCAAAGGTGTGCCGGAATGAATGTAGGGTCACCGACTTGCTAATCTTTGCCTTCTGCACTGCCTTTCCCATGGCATGTTGTACACTGCGCCTGGCTATATGACTTTTCTCGTCCCTGCCATTGAATAGCCACCCACCTCCTGGACGCGAGCGGCGGTAGTATTTTCTGAGTTGCTGTAAACTGACCTTGCTCAGGATCGTATACCGATCCTTTTGTCCCTTGCCTGCGTTTACTCGAAGTTGCAAGCTTTGGCTCAGTATATTCTCCACTCGTAATGTGCACAACTCCCCTAAACGCAATCCACTCGAATACATGGTCATGAACATCGCCCTATGCTTCTCGTTTGAACCACATGCTGCTAACAATCTTCGCAGCTCTGCCCTGGTGAAAATCTCCGGCAGACGCTGCCTACGCCTGGGATTGCTAAAGTGTAGCTTGAAATCCTGTTGACCCAGTACCTCCCGAAAATAATACCGGATCGAACAGATGTGAACGTTGATGCTCGAAGACCCGACCTTGCATCTGGATTTGTAGTCGAGTAGGTAATCAATGATCTCTGACTCCTCGATGTCTTGCGGTGCCATACCGGTAAACTGGCACAGTGCTCGCAAAGGTCGAACATAAGATTGAACGGTGGACGCCGATTTATCAGCCACCAGCAACCGCTTTTCATAGTCCGAACAGATTTCCTCGACCCATTCGGGGGCGATGTTACTTTTTTTTCATAATATGAATCTTTATTGTTAATGATTAACTGCAAGGTACGGCAGTCTTGAGCTTATGTCAACTGCCGCCTTGCGGCTTCGTTCAACAATGTGCATGATGACAGACTTGCTAGCGCTGCGTCCGTCACATGCACCGACCGTTAGTGATAATGAAAGATTGAAAACAGAGTGTAGATGAAAGCAGGCGTGGTAATTCTTACGATATTTCTAACTCTGACTTCACTGATTTCATGTAATATCAGAAAAGCAACGTTGATCAAGACCCAGTTTGAATTGAATATCAGAAATAAAGTAGATTCACTTATTGCAATATTGAAAGAGGACATTAAACTTCATAGGGACATTGAAAGATGTGCAACGGACGAGGAGATTAAAATGGCTGAAACTGATTTGGGAATAAAACTACCTCCTTCATATACACAGTTTCTTAAAGAATTTGGGAACGGTGCTTATTGGCTTTATGACGCTGATCAACCAATTAATGGAATAAACAGAAAATATGGTAAAATTCATTGGCTGGGTGATTACCGAAAACATTTGGATGACGAAATCCAATCAGATGGGTTTGGAACTTTTAAAACTAGGACTCTTCTGTGTCTAATGACTGAGAACTCAAACGGAGGAGCTTGGTGTTGGATGACAAGTGAAAGTGATGAGAATGGAGAATGGCCACTCGCATATTATAATATCAGCGACAGAAAATTGTACTATAAGGTGTCAGACTTTATTGAGTGGTTAGATATCGCAACCAAATGTAAGGGAACCTCCAATAACCTACTTTTTGGAGATAAAGATCGCTTCCGATGACATATTTCCGAGTTCAGGATAAATATCCGCACATGATCAACATGAGCGGGTGTAGATATCATTCAAATTCTAGGATTTTTCATCCGACTATCGGTCGGATTTGGTCGTATTTTGCTTGTTTGAGCCCTTCAGGACCTGATTTTCTAGTGAGCCATAGCCTTCAGATATGTTGCTCTGCGCATGTTGTAGCAAATATTCATCAAGGTAATGGCAGCCGTATTTCGAACTATCCCGACCTGACTAACTATTACACGACCCAGCTGCTGATGTATGTCCCCGAAGACGTGTTCTACTCTCGATCGTACTTTTGACTTCCTCGTATTTACTGCTTTTTCATTCTCGTTGAGTGGTTTATTTCGGTAGCCCTTTCGGTGTATTCTACTTACTACATCCCTTCGTTTTAAATCATCTTCTATTTCTTTGCTCCTATAGGCAGAATCCCCATATAGCTCATGGTGACTATCTGTTTGTTCCAATAGATCCTCCAGCACCTGAGAATCATGGACGCTCGCCGGCGTAACCTCAAAATTAGTAATCAACTTACTGCCTTTGTCCACCTTTATGTGGTTCTTATAACCATATCGACTTTGCTTATTCTTCTTGGTCCAATCTGCATCCGTATCTTTTTGACGTGACTTGTTCATTGACCAATCTGTTGGCTTTTTACCCTTTTTGATCTCATCATTCTCTTTGCGGCTATTTCGCTGTACCGGCGCATCTACGATACTGGCATCCACTATTGATCCATTATTCACAATCAATCCCTGATCCCTAAGCTGAGATGTCAATAAAACGAATAGCTCATCGATTATCCCTCCTCGAGCTAACGATTCGTTAAAATCCCAAAATGTATTCGCATCTGGTACCCTGTCCCCCAAACTAAGTCCCAAAAATCGTTGAAAGCTCAATCTATCCTTAATATGATACTCCAGCTTCTCAAAGGAAAGACCATACGTTGATCGCAAAATCAAGCCCTTCAACATCATTATCTTGTCAAACGAAGGTCGACCTCCCTTACTTGGATCTGCCTTCTTAAAGACTCGCTCAACCAAATCCCGGTAATCCTCAAAATCTATGTGCTTACTCAATTTCTCCAACGGGTCTCCCATCTTTGACAGTTCCATTAACCGAAATTCCTCATCATATAGCGTAGATGCCATCTTGCCTCGATTTGTTTACAACAAATTACGATTTTTTCTATAGGTTTCCGGAGCTACCCGTAAGGAAGAAGTAATAAGAGAATTAGATGCTGAACACAGGTTAGGATTAGGATAAACAGTGGAAGCACTATCACTGACATGACACCATGACGATCATCCCGCCTAAGAGTTGGAAATGTTTAATAGGATCTTGAGCGAGTACAGAGTGAATTGCATCAAATAAAAAACATAAAGTGGCGGGACGACGCATGTGCCAGAAGCGTTCTCATCAATTGACAATAATAGGAACCCAATCTCAAATCCATCAAAAAGAATTTACCAAATAGAGCTATTAAAGGAATGTCCAATCATAGCTATATGATCTCGCAGAGCATCCTCCATAAGCTTCGAGATCAGAAGGGAACAAGAAGATTAGTTGAAGGTACAGGCCTTAACATCGAAAATGATCTTGGCTTTATCGTGCCCACCGCCAGTACACTCGAATCTGGGATGTCTGACTTCGGTCTCAAATTACAGCTGAAGAAGTATGGCGAACATCACTATGAATTCAACGCTATTGACTCAAAACAAAGGCAAATCTGGATTGAATTCAACAGTAAATCCAGTAAACAAGAACTAATCCTCATTGAAATTCGGTCCGGTAGTGATCATGATCTCGTGTATGAACTATTCCGCCATTTAGGAAAAATATACGGAATATTCCTGTACTACTCAACCTCAGGATTAGCCTCTGCTATCACATATGAAAAATCAAATGCTCAAATATCTAATGAAATGGGAATAATTGGACTAGAAAAATAACTGATGAGAACAGGCGACATGATGTCAGCTCTCCTATGTCGACCCGTCACATACCGCTGATCCGTTCTCATCGATTACAGGAAACAAATAGCTGATGATTAAACAGCTCAAATTGGAGACCAACCTGTCACTGAAGGAATTTCGGAAATTTCAATTCTATGCGGTCTACCTCAGGCCAATTGGCATGATATTGATAGTTATAGGAGCGACGATGTCGCTAGTGGTTATAAATTACTTAGCGACCTCAGATTCCCGAGTGGCGAACTTTCCATTTCTGCAAGCAGGTTTCGCAATATTTGTTTTCGTATTAACTCTGCTCGTAACCTATTGGAGCCTCCGACAACCTGTCTTATGCTAAAAAAAAATGAGTAAAGCCTATATTTCGGGAAACTTAGCAAGGGCCTGCCTAGAGGCATTGTCATGTGATTGATGAATGAGGGCAAGGCAGATCGTATATTTTTTTTGATTCTAGCTGTAGAATATTCCTTTTTTTGCTGATTTTTCATCTGTTTTCAACCTTTCTATCCCGACATAGATTGTAGATATACTCTTCTACGCAGGTTATAGCAGATGTTCATCATCGTGATTGCTGCGGTATTTCGAATCATTCCTATTTGTTGGACCATCACCCGCCCCATTTGCTGATGCATATCGCCAAATACATGCTCTACACGAGCACGTATCATTGATTTCCTTGTATTGACGTCTTTGTCCTTTTCGGTCAGCGGTTTATTACGATATCCACTCACTTTCTACCTATCTCCGTTGCATCTACATCTTTGGTCGGATTCAAGCCTTCGGTGTGATGTGCCACCTCGACAAACCTCGATGCCTCATATGCAATTCATGTTCTTCGGTACAGGTATTGCAGTCCAGCTTACTTCAGACTCACAGTCGCCCGTGAAACCCTTGCTACTTGCTACATGCCTAGCTTCGTCGTCACATGGTATTCGCATTGACGCCTTGTCCCGCTAGAATCCCGCATCGTAAGGACTTCCACCCTACAAGTTTTCTTCATTCTGCGTACTTTTAACACAATGATTTAGTAGCCATTCAAGGCACACACAATGTGCAAGCCAGAATGTCGCCACCTCCGGGGCGCCGCTCCGCTTGCACTGGACGTTGGGCGGCATACAAAGTGAATATAGATGAATTTCATTTGTAGAAGATTGATCATCAGTGATGACGACTTTTTGGGTTGTAGCATCGAATTCTTGAACAGAATGGACGCTACGGGAAGAACATCTGCGGAGGAGAAATCCACTGATGCGGTTAAGAAATACCTACTGATCCAGCGGACCTACGCTGGGGAACTCAGTGAATCCGATTACTATGAGGTTCAGTCTTCGGAATCTGAAACTGAACTTCGGCAAGGACAAAAGATGACGATCGAAGTGGATCGAAGGAGGTTCAAGATACAGTGGTCAGGCGACGAAATTGTAATTGGGCTAGAAATCAGCAATGAAGATCATGTCGCACTGATTGACATGCTGAGGAGCAAATTCTCCCCTGCAGTAAATTTGATTTGATGGCAGCAGGGACCCATGTATGAAACTCACAATGCCATGAAACTGTCTCAGAAATACCAATATTGAAGTATTGGTGGAATTGTTAAAGTCGCGACCTGCAAATTGCATGCGATTTGGCATTTTGAATCAATCTTCAGCGAATACATCATGAATCGAACATCTGCAAACCATGTGAATTCATGTAAACACGGAAAAATGACAAGAAGTCTCATATCGCAACTTGGAGAATTGAAGACGGCCGCCAAACCATGTGCATGATGCCATGCTGACGCCCTTACGAGTCAGCACATCAGATGCATTAGACGTTATGGCAACATTCAATAGTACATGAATAGGAAAGACATTCGGGAATTCATGCCATTAGGGATCCTCACTATTGTGGGACTTTATGCTGTGGCGAAGGTCACCACCACTGACCACATCTTCGAAGCCAGGCAGCATGTTGGCCTAACATTACTTGCTGTCTCCTTTCTGATGTTCTTTCTAAACCGCAAAATCTACACGTACATATTTGGTATACTGCTTCTCCTTGGACTTCTGAGTATTGTGGGCTTCACTGTATCAATCGTGGTAATATCTTTCTTTGGCGTCCCTATGCAACTACCTCTAGTCCCAATAATCGTGCTCTATGGTTGGGTACACAGGCAAGCCATCGAGCCAATGATCACGAAGGTAGTACGAGGAAGTCCAAAAGAACGCTAAGCAACAAGTAACTCCAAAGTCAACAACTTCAAGAAGAGGTTTGAGTCTTTAACCAATGAACAGATAGAACTTAAATTGGAAGAGAATTTAGTGCATGAGGCATTTCTGGCACTTTAAGAGATCAGGGAAAAGAGGAAAAACGCGCCATAATAAACAAGGATTCAAGTCGTCGGCACAGCCTGTCCTCGTACACGGGAATCCAATTTGAATCCTGTGTTGAACTGATGAGCACCTAGGAAAAAGCAAAGGAAATATTGCCAAGCATGGTACTGTCAGACGCAGTAATCAACGGACAATGGGGACGGGGGGAGCGCGCCATTTCGATAAAGCCGGGACTCTCACAGCAAATCAAGTAGCAGAATTTCAGTTGATGCAATATCATCCATGGCTCGCGTCATGACGCAAGTTCTTTGATAAATGGATTTTGCAGTGGATCCGTAGCGATCCCTTGCGGAGGACCTCGTTGTTTTGGGATCTCGGCGACAGCCACTAGATGCCCTTGCCTGCAATTAGGACATAGGGTCACTAGGAGTTGTTGCTTGCCCAGAATTCCACCTAGGTGGATGATGTGGGTTTATCGCCGGGAATCCCCTCCAAGGGTCGGGACTCCACCTATCATTAAACGTTAGGTCACATTCGGAGCATGACTATCAGACTATATGATCTGAAAATGGACTATGGCTGATTAATTTGTATATTAGATGGCATCAAATGATGCCATCATGATAGAAAAGTACTACGAAGGAACAAGCCAAATCATCAACCTGTCCACGGAAATCGGCAAACTACTGGGAATCGTTGATTCCACTTATCTGAGAAAACCAGAAACCCATCTCAGAAGAGAAAACAAAATCAAGACAATACAGTCCTCTCTTGGGATTGAGGGCAATACGCTATCAGTGGATCAAGTCACAGCTATATTTGATAATAAGAGGGTCTTTGGTCCAGCCAAAGATATTCTGGAAGTGCAAAATGCAATATCCATATATCAAGATCTTGGCAGGCTTGAACCATTAAACGAAGCATCATATTTAGAGGCACATCGAATATTGATGACGGGACTGATAAAGAACCCCGGACAGTATCGAACTGGAAATGTGGGAATATTTAAGGGAGATCAAGTAGCACATATGGCACCTCCAGCATGGAATGTGCCCAACTTAATGAATAAGCTCTTCAGCTATCTGAGGGAGAATGCAGATAACCTAATAATTAAAAGCTGTGTGTTCCACTATGAGATGGAGTTCATTCACCCTTTTATGGATGGAAATGGTAGAATGGGAAGACTTTGGCAAACAGTCCTCTTGATGAAAGAAAATCCAGTCTTCGAATATCTGCCTATTGAATCAGAAATCAAAAACCGTCAAAAGAAATATTATGAAGTCCTATCTGCTTCAGATAAGGAAGAAATTGCCACGCAATTTGTAGAATATATGTTGGAGATGATCAGAAGGAGTCTTGCAAAGCAAATTGAAGGACATCGAATAAATCTTAAAGATGAAGAAAGGATAATGTATTTTAAGGAACACTCCAGTCTTCAGAATTTTACAAGAAAGGACTATATGGATATGTTCAAAGATATATCATCAGCAACCGCAACCAGAGATCTCAGAGTCGGCGTCAAAAAAGGTATATTGAAAAGGGAAGGTGAAAACAGAAACACTTACTATGAGTTTAGAAATTGAAACTAGTCCCAACCCTTTATAAGACGGCATACTCGCTAATCACGTCACACGGCCGCCTACAATCCACCATTTAACAACCCCTTTTCGTTTCATAGAAAAATCGTCCTCGATAAATAGCCTCATGGATTAGCATTTGCAGCCTGGTAAGGGAATCAAATATTAGTCAAATGGCAACTATAGAGGACCGACTACAGGCGTATGATTCCCATCTACTGTTGAAGAATTTCAGTGTGGCAACGCGCACCAGTTATTTACGTATACTGCGGGAGTTTTGCAACTTTCGGGAATTGGCAGCGTGATCGGCCATGATGAACTTAAAAATGAGTTAGTCAAAGCCATTGAATGTCTTAACCCCCTATTCTTTCTGTCCCATAATTCCTCAAATTAAGTATTTCCTTGTTTTTAGAAATCTTGTTCCAGTTCTTTAGGGGGCTACCGGGCAGGCATCTTGATCGCTCGGAGCCCTACTAAAGAAATCCATACAAACACTTCTCGCGGGAGACGACATTTGCCAAGTACACAGGGTAAAATTAGAGGAAATGCTCAGCGAAGTCGCGAAATATTGATGACAAGAATGCTCCTATGCAAAGGAATCAGAGCACCACTGGGAAAGAAGGTTCTTGAACACATAGTAATAAATCTCCGGATTACATCATCTATCTTCAGCACGTGTTGGCCTAGATGGTCAGCATCAGGCGTCATGACCCTGGCCAGACCCAGCACACAGATCCGTCGTAAGTGACATTTCCAAGATTTCCTCTGAACGCTATGACTGATGAATAACTTGGATCTTGCAGCAGCTCCGTCAGGCATAATGATAAAATTATGGCTTAAACCTTTCAAGTTTCTACTTTGACATCGAATGCTATGGTGATCCCGCCCAGCAAAAGCTGGTCACGTCGCATACACGAGACAATTCCATCCCGTTAGGAAGAATACCGATGCAAAAAAAAGACGAAATGTCGTCCCTTTGATTTGATATGCTTAACTTCTTCGCATGATTTCTTAATCGGAGATAAAACAGGAAAGAAATGCTTGAAAAAAAATCGCTACATCGACGAGCTTTCATGAAGAACTCCGCACGTGCATCTGCCTCTCTCGCTCTACCATGGATCGTGCCCGCGCATGTACTCGGAAGAAGCGGACACGTGCCGCCCAGTGATAAGATTACCATGGGTGTTATTGGCACAGGACCGCGCTGCAAGAAGGTGCTGAAGGATATGTTTACCCATACCGACGTCCAATTCTTGGCCATTGCCGATGTACAAAGATCTAGGAGAGCGGAGGGGAAGACCATGGTAGACGAACATCATGGCAATAAAGATTGTCGCTTGTACCGTGATTTTCGTGAAGTGCTAGCCCGTCCTGACATCGACGCCATGCTCATGGCCACCGGTGACCGTTGGCATGCCCTTGGATCTATCATGGCCGCAGAAGCAGGTAAGGATGTATACAGCGAAAAGCCATGCGGCATCACCATTGCCGACTGCCACAAGCTAGCCGCTACAATGAACCAAACCGCGCGGGTGTTTCAGGCAGGCACCCAACGTCGAACCGTCACCAATTTCATCCGAGCGGTCAAACTGGTGCATGACGGGAAATTGGGGAAACTCCACACCCTGCATGCTTCCGTATATCGTCCGAAACTGGTGACCGAGTGGCTGCCCGGTCAACCGACACCGCATCCAGATGAGGTGGATTGGAATATGTGGCTGGGACCCGTCCGTTGGCGACCCTACAACGAAAAATACGTCCAGGGCAGGTGGCGCAAGCATTATGATTTTGATTCCGGAGGCACCCTTTTGGATTGGGGTGCACATACCGTGGATCTTTGTCAGTGGGCCAACCAATCGGATGACACCATGCCTGTGGAGTATGCGCCTTCGCAGGATAACATCACGGCCTACTACGAAAATGGTATCAAGTTGATCATGCATTTTCTCGATACACCGTTCGATCAACGACCCGGTTGGATTCAACATCTAAGCACCTGCCCGGTGCGGTTTGTGGGCGACGAAGGCTGGGTTGAAGTGGGAGACAGTGGCGGCATCGAAGTCTCTTCTGATGCGCTGCGGAAAGAGGTGTCCGATATGCCCGAGGTCATGTCTGGTCTTAGCGTGATCACACATTCCCGCGATTTCTTTGACTGCATCAAGTCACGCAAATTACCCAATGCCAATCAACATGTCATGCGGCATTCACACATTGCCTGTCATGCCGCAGCCATTGCGTGGATGCTTAACCGGCCCCTGAAGCTTGATCCGGAGACCGCTACCTTTGTGGGTGATCCCGAGGCCAACAGTTTGGTGAGTAGGCCTCAAAGGAAGTGGGACGTTTGACCACCGCTGACCAACGTAATCCGACCTTCGAAAATCTGGATATCAGAAACTCCAGGAACTTGATAAGCCTCTTTCTAACTGCAATCAGTCACAGTGAAGAACAGCGGCCGTTCCGCCCCTAAGTGCCACCTCCAAGATTTCTTGCTGAAGTCATGATCGATGAATAACTTCGCTCCACTAGCAAGTTTGTTAGTCATTATGCGCTTTTACGGTGTAGACACTTGAGGGTGTTACCTGGTCCGTCAAGTCATGATAATAGGAACTATTCGGTCACCAACCGTCGGCGAGAAAAACAATGAACCATTTACTTCAGAACGTATATCTAGTCTCCTCCATTATTGGCATACTCATCAGTTTGGCCATGATCGCCCAAATATTTACCCCTAGAAAGGCCAATTTTTTTATTGGATTAGTAGTTTTGATCGTCGCCATTGAATTGCTGTTTTCCTGGGGAGCAAAGTCCGGATATACCAATACACCCGGTGCCATTCCGTATTGGACCTTGCTCAACTACCTGATCATCCCTCCTTCCATCTGGCTGTTCGTGAAGTACAAGACAGAGCATAATTTTAGATTCCAATCCTGGCACTACCTTCTGTATCTTCCCGCCCTAGTAGCCTACGTCACAAACTTTCTAGCCACGAAATCTTCAGTTTCTCTAATAGATTATCCGCTTTGGTTGTTGTTCACTGACTATCTCCCACTGCTGGGGACCCTGTTTGCCATTTCCTATTTTTGGCTAAAATATCTCCGACTCCCTATCCCCAGATCTGATAAAAAGGCAATCTTCAGTCAGGTAAAATTGGTAATGTTAATGCTTTGCTTAAGTCTGGTTTGTCTATTCTGGTTAGCCTTTACCTTCATTGGTTGGAAATATTATGCATGGATCGAAGTCACTTTATCCTTTCTCTTCCTCGGCTTTGCCTTTCTCCACCTTCTCGACAACCAAGATCTTCCCTTCTTGACCACACAAGCAAAGAACCAGGATTTTCACAAGTACGACGACAAGAAGAGCCTTCACCTAATGGACCGACGACTTAAGCAATATCAATATTTTCTAAGACCTAATCTCCTCCTCAAAGAATTGGCAGCCGAGCTGGAACTTCCTAGTCGCTATGTTTCCTTCTTAATCAATCACTATCATCGCAAAAACTATAAGGAATTTATTAATCAGTATCGGATTGAAACCTTTCTTAACAAAGCACAGTCCACCGAAAAAGATTCGAAGACCCTACTGGGCTTAGCACTAGAATCCGGCTTCAGTTCTAAATCCACTTTCAATCAAGTTTTCAAAAAACAGATGGGGACATCACCCTCAGAGTACCTGAGCCAAGGCTAATTCCCCTTTTCATATGGTCCTGCCCTCCACAAGACATCGCTGGCAAGGCTGAAGACGGTCATAGATGACAATGAGGCCCCCGATCCCCTATCCACAAGCTTAGCTCCTGAGAAAAAGAGGCCTAAAACGTGTTTTCACACCTCCCAAAACGTGTTTTCAAGCGATCAGCGTGGACTGGCGCCCTTCCTTCGCTGACCAATTGCAATAATCCATCGTCATGAGAATCGTACTATTGGTTATCACCACATGTCTAACTTCACTAGCTAAGGCACAAGAAGATCTGATTGAAATCCACTTTAGCAAGAATATAGAGTTTCTTGGGTATCTAATTGAATTGGGAGATCCAGCTGACAATGCTCCGGATCATCCTATTACCAAGGTAATTTATGCACATCCCAATGATCGAGACAATGGGCTGCTCACTGAAATATTTACCATCGCGTCGGACATGGATTATTCAACCATCGTTGATCTAATCTACTATTTACCCGAATTTCCTCTAGTAGATTCCTTCGAACTACCTGAGCGCAGAGCTAAAGAATTGGGATATAATACAAAAGAGGAAATTGCCATGCTTAGAAACTTGCTTGCTAAGGTGAATCAGCTCTATCAAGAATCAAAATTTGAATCGATCTGGAATAACCTAGCTCCATACAGAACGGAGCTCCTAACCTATCTGCGAGCGAATAAGCCATCCCAAAGACAGATGGCAGCGATGGAGTTCTTCTACCAAAGCGATTATGCCATGTATGAGGTCGTACCGAGTTACACGCTCTGGTCTGCTGCCTGGGGGATCAATAATGGTAGAGGGCGCACAGCCACCTTTGTCTTGGGACCCTTGAACAAGAATTATGATTTTACAGACAAAGTTCACTTTTTCCATCTATCAGTTCATGAATTTGGGCATTCCTTCGTAAACCATGTGGTTCTGCCCCACGAGAAACAGCTAGCAAAAACCCGAGGGCTATTCGAGGAGGTTAAGGCAGACATGACAAGCCAGGGATATCCTGATTGGGAAAGTTGCATGATTGAACACTTCGTAAGAGCGGGGGAAGTCATTATCCCAGAATTGATGGGGAATACCTCAGGAAGTGAAGAGCTGATGAAAAATTATGTGGAACATCGAAAGTACATCTATCTTCCCTTCATTATTGAAAAACTTAAAAAATATAGATTGACTAGGAACTTCTCCTATGAAAAAGCAGTCAAAAGAACCTTAGTAGACCTCAAGAAGAACTACATTTCAGGGTAACTACGTGCTAAATGGACAGGATCCCCATCAAAAACGACAAGGCACTGACAGAAAATCCTGCCTCCAAATAGCATGTTAGAAGTCCGCAAAGCGTAAACGGCAATGGCCCGTCAGGGCCAGCGACGCCGTTGCTGCGAAACCCCCATCCACCACGTCTGGACGTCCCTTCTCTGCTTTGACAGATATTCATCAGCTCCAAAGAAACATTTTATCCTCGTACCCACCTAGCCGCACATCCATCACATCCCGAACAGTCATCCCTCCCTCCACTCATCAGATCCAAAGGATAGGTCGAACCCATACCACTCCCGGTAGCCTGTCAGCAGCTCACCCGTGCAGGACACCGCAAAACCAACATCCGTCACGCCATCAGATCTCAAAACAGGGGAATTGTGTAAATTGCAGCACCTGCGCTCCGATCCTACTCCGGGCCGGCTTCGCTGCATTGATGTACGATGCGTACAAGGCAACCACACCTCAACGCTATCCAGTCCACCACACTGGTATGGTATCGCTCTAGGCTCTCGGTAAAACGTCTCCGGCGAAGACTGGATGGATCGTTGGTATAACCCGGTACAGGACAGTATGCCCCATTGAGGAACCATAGAGTAACACCGGTAGCACATGCCCTCGTCACCAACTACATTGAGAAATGACAGTCCAAGAAATATCAACATACCTTGTAGACTCCTTTACAGATAAACCTTTCAAAGGTAATCCCGCAGGAGTTTGCATGCTTGAAAATGACTTAACTGAGGAGCAAATGCTCCTCATTGCCAAAGAATTAGGTCTATCCGAAACAGCATTCATCAGAAGAGATGGCATCACTGGCAAATACGCAATAAGGTACTTTTCTCCTAAAATGGAGATCCCACTGTGTGGACACGCAACACTCGCTTCCTCAAAAGTGCTTTTTAGTTTAGATTCAGAAATGCACAACATAACGTTTCGCAATATTCAGAATACTGACCTACCAATTAGAAGAAATGGCGAATTCATAGAAATGAGATTTCCCGCTTATAGAACTAAACCCGCAAATGCTCCAGATGCATTACTTCGAGCTCTTGGCATACAAGCTATCATAAATTGTGAGTATAATGAGGAGACCAAAATCTTGCTCCTGGAAATAGGCGGTAGCAGCACCCTCAGAGAGCTACGACCTAATTTCCAAGCACTACATAGTTCACACAATTCGATCAATGGCGTTTTAGTCACAGCGCCATCAGATGAAGCTGGCTATGACTTTGAATCAAGATATTTCTGGCCCTGGAGCGGAACAAACGAAGACCCTGTAACTGGCGGAACACATACTTTTCTAGCAAATTATTGGAATAAGAGACTACATAAAACAACCATGCAGTCTTTTCAATGCTCAGAGAGAACAGGATTCATGGAAGTCAAACTCGTTAGCGCCGACGAAATTATCATTAAAGGCTTGGCTTGCATAGTGCTTGTAGGCAAATTACAAATATAAGAAGGCCTCAGCACCCTGCAAGAAGTCTGCCACCATCTTTGAGGTCAGTCCGACTTGCCCTTGCACGGCACACTCAGCTACTTTAAAAAAACAAATTCGAATTCAAACTATTTAGCACCAAAATGAAGTACTTTCTAATAATCTTGCTGTCAACCCAAATAATATGCAATATTCAGGCACAGGAACTAAGAAGAAAAGGCTCTCTTGGGATTACCTTCGAGACTTTGAATAATACTGGGATCTTGGTCACTAAAGTGTTGTCTAACACAACAGCATCGACGTTAGGAGTTGAGGCAGGTGATGTTATCAAAGTTATAAATGGGAAACCCGTTCTAGAACAGGAAAGCTTCTTAAGAAGGATATCTCTTTGGCGAGAAGGAGACAATCTGACTATGGCTGTGGAAAGGAATGGAAGACCTGTGGAGCTGCATGGAACGGTCATGCCAAAACCTCTTGAACAACCAAGTGTAGGGAACATTGAATACGGGGCTGTCAAGTTTCGAGATGGCTACCTCAGAAGTATACTGAATAAGCCCATGGACATTGAGAAACCTCCCTGCATTTACATGTTTCTAGGATACGGATGTAGAAGTATCGATTACTACCATCGAAAAACAGTCATCCGGATAATCGTGGAAAGCCTAGTGGGAAGAGGATTCGCTGTTTACAGGGTTGAAAGACCAGGCATGGGTGACTCAAACAATAGTCAACATTGTCGTGAAATTGGATTTCACGATGAAATCGAGGCATTTAATCGAGGTTTAGTTACACTAAAGAATCAACAAAAAATTGATACGTCTAACATATTTCTGTTTGGCGTATCTCAAGGAGGCGTTGTTGCCATAACAGTAGCAGCAAATAATCCTGTGAAAGGAATCATAAATTACGGCAGCCTCTTTTTCACCTCTTACCACGAAAGAATATTAAGAGCTCCTGAATTTAGAGCCATTCACACAAAGACATCGAAGGCCATAATTGAAGCTGACATCCAAGCCCGACAACCTATTCTGTACGAATTTTTCATCAATGGCAAGCACCCTAAAGAACTTGCAAAAAATAAGGAATGGAGCAAAATTATGAGAACAGGTTGGCCGTATTGGAATGGTGAATATATCTTAGGCAGGCATCCCAGCTATCTTCGACAAATTAATGATATTAATTTAGAAGTATTGTTGAAAGAAGCAAAATGTCCCGTATTGGCCATTCATGCAGAATATGACTACAACATAGGCAACAGTAGATGGGCTGAACGGACAGCAGCAACCGTAAATAGCATCTTACCGGACAAAGGTAAGTTTGTCATCTTGAAAGGCACTGAACATGGCTTTGCAAAAGTGCCTTCAATAGAAAAATATCTTAGCTTATTGGAAAATGGACAATATACCGACAAATACAGAGAGGCCAACTTTAACTACGATCTGATTGAGGTAATCTCGGAGTGGGTGCTAGAAAATACGATTTGAAAAACATCCAGAGGATGTTCCTTTACTATCGATCCAGGGCTTTCGGTAAGGAGTCTCCGATGAGGATTGCATCGCAGGTAGCATGGCACAAGGCAGAATGCGCACCCCAAGAAATCTGGGCGTAGCACCCCTTGCATGAGACCTTGATATCTTTATAACTCAAGTTTCGGCAGTAAAGGAATAAGAAAAAAAAAAGGAGTTAAGTTACTTCTCTAAAATACAGTAAATCAGTATTTTAGAGTTGACAAAAGAAACAAAACTCCTTAATGAAAGATACAGATTTTTTCGAGGAAATACAATCAATTTTGATGTATTCTGGACAGATTTCGTGCGCACTATTTAACGATGTAGTGAATAGTTCTCTATCAGGGATCAAGGCACATCATCATGCTTTAGCCAGTCGAGATTCGGTGGTCAAGATGATGGTCTTGCTAAAGCTGTTGAAGATTGAGTCAATTGGGCAGTATTTTAGATCCGATTTAGGCAGGTTGATCCAATATGGCAAAGACGTATTCTATGGGATCAAGAATAGTCCGAGGATTAATTGGCGACAATGCTTGCTGAGACAAGCAAAGAGTTGTGATATCGAAGGCGAAGAAATATCACAAGACCATTCAAGGGCCGATCAGACGCGATGCTTTATTATAGATGATACCGACATGCCAAAGACGGGCAAGCGCATGGAACTATTAGGGCGGATCTATTCCCATGTGAAGGGCGGGTCCATACTGGGATATAAGGGGCTGAATCTGGCGTTGTGGACAGGTGCGACCCTGTTGCATCTTGACTTCTCCCTACATGGGGAGGCTGGGAAAAAGAAGGACCAGGGAATCAGGAAAAAAGATCGAAAGAAAAGATATGCTAAGAGGCGGGATAAGAATAGTCCAGGATGTAAAAGGACATCAGAATACTTTGAGAAGAAGACACTGGTAGCCGTACAAATGCTGAGACGAGCTATCAACAAAGGGTTCAGAGCCTCCTATATACTGGTAGATTCCTGGTTTTTTAACAGGTCATTGGTGGAAGCGGCGGTAAGCCATGGGATCCATTTGATTAGCCGGCCGAAGAACAATAATTGGAAGTATATATTGAAGGGGAATCCCCGTACTATTTCCAGCCTATCCAACAAGTTTCGATCGTTGAACTCCAGAAAATATTGGACAGAGATGGGCCTATATTACGGAGGATTGACTGTAGAGTTCCAGGGTCACCTCCTCCAATTATTCTTTTACAAAGAGAACAAACGAGGTAGCAAATGGGAGGTTATTGCCACGACCAATCTAAAAATTGGAGCCAAAAAGGCTTATCAGATTTACCAGAATCGGTGGAGCATCGAAGTGTCTTACAAGGAACTCAAGCAACATTTGAAATTTGGCGCTTGTCAAAGCAGAGACTTTGACGCCCAAATCGCTGATGCTACCCAATGCCTGCTGGCCTATAATTTCTTGTCAAAATATAAGATGATTCACCATTATCAAACCATCGGCGGTTTATTCAAAGAGATCTCACGCAACTGGCTCAGTCCCACTCTCATGAATAGATTTTGGAACAAAGTAATGGGCCTAATCCGAAAACTTGCCCGATTCGTAGACCTGCCCATCAACATCCTGCGCGATAATCTACTGCGGAAGGATGAATTCTACTCCAAATTTGAGAAACTGTCCCTAGCATTTACTACCGAAACTTGAGTTTATAAGATTGAACATAGGTAACATTATATCATTCATAGCGACGATCCAAATAGAAGAACTAATAAGAGCACGATAAGTCACCGCTGGCATCGAAAACCAAACGGGTCGCTCCCAGCAAGGACCTCAGAGGGTCTTGCTCGATTCCAGGACAAGCGAGATAATATCGGAAAAAACTGATCCAATGAAAATACTTGCCATAGAAAAAGAGATTGCCGATGTCGAATGGGATAAAGCCGAAGATCTACTGAAGGCTGAAGCCCATCGTATCCTAAAGTTGTATTTGTCAAATACGTTACGGGAGATTTATTTTACAGAAAATAGAAATGCCGTCCTAATTCTGGAAGCGAATGATATGGACACCGCAAAGCAGCTTCTCGATTCTCTGCCACTGGCAAAGTCAGGAAAAATCACATTTGACATGATGGAGCTGAGACCCTACACGGGCTATGAAAGATTGATCTAAGAAAAATGCAGCCAGGAATGATCGCAACATTGTCGTGTCTTATACTTCGTGAGTTCGAACAAAACGCCTCAAATAAGCGAGCTGGCACAAATTGCTTCGGGACGGTGCCCCAATAACTCCCTTACTTCCCCCTCCATGCAGGACAATGGTCTCATAGAGAATCCGGCTCGCACGTTTTCTTCGTATGTTTGCCAATTAAAGATTCGATTCATGCACAAGTCCTTTTTGCTCCTGGCAGCCTTTCTGCTCCTATGCAGCCACGATCTGTATATAAAAATGGAGACCTATTTCCTGCAGCCCAATCAGGAAGCGATCCTGAGCCTGTACAATGGGACCTTTGAGGTGAGTGAAAATATCATCACGCGTGATCGCATGCTCGACGCTTCGTTTGTCGCCCATGGCAAGAGAGTCGCTATTTCGCCAGATCAATGGGAGGATCATGACAGCACCATCACCCATTTGTTCTTTCGCACCGGGGAAGAGGGAACCTATGTCGCAGGTGTCGCTACCAAGGCAAGAAACATAGCGCTCAGCGCCCAAGATTTTAACAACTACCTTGAACACGATGGCGTCCTGGATATGCTTGAACAGCGTACCAACGATAGCACATTAGATCAAGATGCGGTGGAGAGTTATCAAAAGCATGTAAAGGCCATCTACCAGGTAGGCAATCGGAAAACAAACGACTGGAGCACCGTCTTGGGCTATCCGATCGAGTTTGTGCCACAAGCCAATCCCTACGACACGTACAGTGGCGAAAAGCTAGAGGTACAGTTGTTGCTAGATGGGGAGCCGCTTTCCAATCAACTGGTTTATGCTGACTATCTCATAAGCCCGTACGGTCATTCGCATGGCGATGAAAGCGATGCGCATGATGGGGAATCACACACCCATACGAGCGGTCAGCAATTGCGCACCAATGACCAAGGTATGGTCATGGTAGATCTGCCAGAAGATGGGCTCTACTATCTCCGCACCATTCACATGGTCAGAGCGACCGACAGCGATGAATTGACACATCGATCTACCTGGGCGACGCTGACGTTTGAGGTGACCCACACCCATGATGCTAGCACCGATACGCATGATCACGAACACGATCACGATCATGCGGATGAGCTTCCCACCTGGATCTTTGTGCTGGGCAGCATGCTCGTCATAGGAGCACTATTTCTCGTCTTTAGAAAACCGAACTAAGCATGCCCGTCAATGCAAAACGAGCACTCTGGCTCCTGCTAGTCTTCGCACCGCTCTTGGCACTTGCCCATGATGTCACCAGTGCCGATCAGGAGCTCTTACGAAACGGTGGTCTGTCGGCCTACATTCAAGTCGGCGCCACGCACATGCTCACTGGTTATGATCACCTGCTTTTCCTGGCTGGTGTGGTCTTCTACCTAAATAGTTTATGGGACATCTTGAAGTTCATCACCGTCTTTACGATCGGACATTGCATCACCCTGATCGGGGCGACCTATGCCGGGATCACCGCAGATGAACATCTGGTAGATGCAGTGATCGCCCTGAGCGTGTTGTACAAGGGGTTTGAGAATCTGGGTGGTTTTGAGGCATGGAAGATCAAAGCACCCCACTTGCTGCTGATGGTAGGTCTATTCGGATTGATTCATGGCTTTGGACTCTCCACGAGATTGCAGTCCTTTGACATGGGCGAGGGACAATTGCTAGCGAAGATTCTCTGCTTTAATCTAGGGGTAGAAGTAGGACAGGTGCTGGCGCTGATCCCCATCGTTTTTGTACTTACGTTTTCGCGAAAACACAAGCAATTTCCCGCGTTTTACAAAGCAGTCAACTGGTACCTGGTACTTGCAGGGGTAGGTTTGTTTGCCTATCAACTGTACAGTTACTTTAATGGGCATGGGTAATATGGGGGCTAGGTTGCCCTTTTTGATAAAAATAATGTACGCCTAATAATGCGGGAATCGATCACCGCCGACTATACGCTGCAAACAGCATTCGAAAAATCAATGAAAAGCACTCCAATAGTATTGATTTTGATAACTACATGGCTTTGTGCCTGTAGCCGAGCAGGTAGCTTTAGAACTGCAAAGGATAGCCACCGACAGATATCGCTCATCCATGATCTGGAACGGTCCAGCGGCTATCGCTATATTTACACAGACACCACCTATGCCAATTCTACCGGAAGTGGGATAACCATACAGAACAGTGTCCGAAAGGGTGGTATGATGGAACCTGAAACACCATATGTTGATTCGGTCGGCAAAAGGTATTTTTTTACCGCAACCTGGACTCGGATCATCAATGGAACCAATAGCACGCTCGACCTGAAGGTCAATTTTCCCGCTGATTCATTTCCACTTTCCGCACCCGCTGGCTCCTACTTGAAGTTGCTTATACCGCCGGACACCATGACCATTGATAGACTCCCCCTGTTTAGCTATGGATTAACCGGGATGAAATCCTTTGTCGCCGCCCATTGGGACCATACAACCACTTTGCAGATGACCATTGAGCCCAATGAGGAGCATATGTTTTACATAGTAGGCCTCGCTTACAAGACAGAAGGACCCGCCAGATCGGCCATTATCTTGAAAGAAAAGGAGCTTTTCTATAGCACCCACATGGGCCCGCATGGTCCGTTAGTCATTCCTTGCGGCACGGTTGCGCTCAAAAATGAAGCTTGTGACTAAGATGCTTCACTATAATTTAATAATATCAGATCAGTAAAATTTGAAATAAGATGAAACAAAATGGATCCGTCATCATCCCCACCCTGCGGTACAAAGATGCCTTGAAAGCCATCGAATGGCTATGCAGCGCCTTTGGATTTGAAAAGCATTTGGTGGTACCAGGCGAAAACGGTACCATTAACCATGCCCAGTTACGCTTTGGCAATGCCATGATTATGCTGGGTTCTGAAAATGATAATGAATATGGTCGTCTGCTAAAGACACCTGATGATCTGAAGGGACTGAATACCCAAGCACCATATATTGTCGTAGAAGATATCGACGAACACTATACAAAGGCTATCCAGGAAGGAGCCGAAATACTGATAGAAATAAAGGATGAGGACTATGGTGGGCGTGCTTACACTTGTAGGGACCACGAAGGACATATTTGGAACTTTGGATCGTACAATCCATGGACATCACCTGAAATCATGACATCCACCACTTAAATAACGTCAACATGCAAGCGCTGAAAACGCTCCCCTTTTCTGTCAATGGATATGATCTGAAAAGACTACTTTCTCTTGCCATGCTGTGTTTTCTCTACATGGGCTTCTCTCCCACTGCTTCGATCGTTTCGGAAGATCCTGGTCCGGTGCTGAACGAGATCCGGCTGGTGCGGCAGGTGCCCGTGCCTATGCGGGATGGCGCCATCCTTTATGCCGATATCTACCGCCCCGTCAAACCGGGGAAGTATCCGGTCATCGTCACCCGTACGCCTTATGGGGTGCAGCGCATCGGTGTGCATCACGAGCGCATGATCAAATTTGCCCGGAGGGGCTACATCGGGATCGTACAGGATGTACGGGGGCGTTACGAAAGCGAGGGAAAATGGGAGCCCTTTCGTGATGAAGCTGAAGACGGCTACGATACGGTTGAGTGGATCGCCAAGCAGGATTTTTCGAATGGAAAGATTGCCATGCAGGGCGGCTCATACCTGGGACATAACCAGTGGGCCGCCGCCAGTCAGCGCCCTCCCAGCTTGGACGCCATCTTTCCCTCCGTGGCCTCGACCAACCTGTACGCCAACTGGATCACTATGGGCGGCGCCTTTCGGCTCAGTTTTAATTTTGGATGGGGCGCGGTACGTATGCCCAACCGTATCATGTTGCCTCAATTTTGGCACACCGCCGATTATACACCTGAGGAGCTCAAGTATGAGAATATCTTGATGCACCTTCCCCTGAAGACTGGCGACTTACAGAGTGCGGGCTATGCCGTACAACACTACCGGGATTGGCTGGCTCACGAGAGTTATGACAGCTATTGGAAGGCCATCAGCGACGAAGAGCGTTTTGATCAAGTGATGGTCCCCGCCTATAACACGGGAGGCTGGTTTGATATATTCCTGATGGGCACCCTGAACGGGTATATGGGCATGAAAAAACACGGCGGCACCGCAGCCGCCCGCGCCGGCACCAAGTTGCTCGTGGGGCCTTGGGGGCACGGTCCCGGGACCCGGTTTGGAGATCTGGAATTTGGCGACCATGCCTACATCGACATTTTTGAGGAGGAGGTGCGCTATTATGACTTTCATCTGAAAGGAATCGACAACGGGCTGGATAAGGAGCTGCCGGTCAAGATATTCTACATGGGCGAAAATGTTTGGCGAGAAGAGGCAGACTGGCCGATCCCTGGCACCCAATACAAGGAACTGTACCTGACCGGAGAGAGCCCTGCTAACAGCCTGCGCGGATCCGGTAGGCTTACCTTCGACAAACCCACCATGGCGGGCACCGACAAGTACACCTACAATCCCAACCTTCCCGTGATGACCTACGGGGGCAATAATTGTTGCGGCACCCCCACCCTGGCCGGGCCGAAAGATCAGCGAATCATCGAGCGCCGAAACGACGTGTTGGTTTATACTTCGGATCATCTGACCGAACCGGTCACGGTGGCCGGCCCCATCACCATGAAACTGCACGCCGCCACCGATGGTCCGGACACCGACTGGATGATCAAACTGGTGGATGTATATCCGGATGGAGGCGCCTATCCAGTATCGGAGGGCATCCTGCGAGCCCGCTTTAAGGACGGCTTAGATCAAGTCAACCTGCTTACACCAGATACGGTTTACGAATTCGAAATCGAAATGATGGGAACCGCCAACGTATTTCAGCCGGGCCACCGTATCCGGGTAGACATTACCTCCAGCAATTTTCCGCAGTTTGACCGTAATCCCAATACCGGCAAACCCCTCGGAGAGGATGCGGAGGTACGCGTCGCTCAACAGACGATCCACCATGGGGCAGACCGGCCCAGTCACATCGTCTTGCCGATCGTTACCGGATTCTGAACTGGCCCGTAGGATTACTCGAAGAAAACTATTGAAGGCGAACTCTCAGACCAGATGTTGAAGAGCAGGCGCAGAAATCATCGAAATCTTCATTCATTAAGGACAATGTCGGGTCAGTAGCATGGTCGAGACGATCGAGTAATTGATTGACGTAATTTGCAAAGAGATTGATCATCTAGTATGAAAACGATCAAAACCTGAACCTGTGAAAGCAAGATATTTTGCAGCGCTGCTCATGCTGACCCTCCTTCCGGAGGGCGACTGCCAAAAGTACGCCCTCGTGGGTGATACAGCAAGGTTCCTGTGCAAGTCTGACTCAATTGAGTTCTACTTCACTAGGGACTACTTGATGTCTGACAAGGTGATAACCCTTATCGAGCTCCATTATTTCTATGACAATGGCAGATATGAAGATGAAGTCAAAGCATTCCTTTGGAACGAAGAAGGAGACTCAAAGATCAAGATCATCACAGGCTGTGACGAAACTCAAGATTTCGCCATACGCGAGATCGATGACCGGGGACTGCTTCATCAATACTTTCAGCGTAATTTCGCCGACCTTGAACATGTGCTATACTGCGGAACCTCCCATGACTATGGATACAGGTTTACGGTCTCAAAGGGAGCCTTTAGTAAGCAGGGCTACGTTAGAGATTATCGACGTGGAATTGACAATTTCCATCGGAACGACCGATATGAAAATGCTGAGCAGCTACGAAGAGAAGCGGAATTAAATCCACTGGTCAAATGGCTAAACGATTTGGATAAGCTAGTGCGTGATGAGATTGCAAGATAGAAGAACGCAGAGCAACAGTGAAGATGTGATAGCCCTCCAACAAGTGCTGTGATCTCGCAGCAGTTGACCGCTAAATGCAGTTAGAATTCCTCAAACGATGATACTAACAACCGTAAGACCCGATGAAAACGCTAAAATGATTCTCAATAGCAAGGATGTTCTAATTATAACCTCCACTGCGACCTTGCTGATAATTGCCTACTCGTTACTATATGATTGGGAAGTCCAGGGATTGTGGGCTTATGCTGCGGTGGGAATGCTATTTGCCCCCTTGTTTACTCTAATCTACGGCTGGACGGAATATTACCCGATCAACTTCAAGAAAAGCGGCAAGGTCGAAATTGCTGATCAAGCAATTAAGATTAATGACACTATCTATGAATATCATGAGATTAAGAATCTCACCTTCCTCGTGAATGACTTCAGAGGAAAGAGGCTGCGAAGACCAGGCGTACTTGTCAATGCAGGGCCTTCACTAAGTCGAGGCGTAGACAATAGGATCAAATTTGAACACAACCAAACAAAGATCGAGGTACAATTCTTGCTGGAATCCGAAAATCATCTACTAAGCTTGGGAAATCGGCTAAAGGAAATGTATCTCCTGGGCCTCAGCTTTACTGAGAAATTGAATCAAAGCAAATCCTACGGAATGAAACATTTACGCTACAAAGAGATACAGAGCTTCAAAAGGAAATCCTATAGGTAGCGTGGCGCCAATGCGACCAAACCGATTAGGGATCTGAGGGACCCATGAGTCCCATGAGATGAGCATACTATGGGCAAAGTGCAAAAACAAATGCGAAAATATTTGGGCGGCCAATGGCTCAGAACCCATGTGACTTTCCAATCGCTAGATATCGACCACAAGAAGGATAATCAATCTTGATTTGAAAACTTCCTCATATGAACAAATACACCACCTTCTCGATGCTCCTCCTAGGCTGCACCGTCTTTCTCCATAGCTGCACCGCGCAGACAAGCATCCCGACTAACATCCTTCATACACTGGAAACCCCGATCATCTTCAAGGGAAATGATAGCACGGCATATCGTGATCCTGCCGTCCTGTACCACAATGATATGTTCTATCTGTTCTTCACGCTAGTGAAAACCGAGCATGGCAGGGTCTATTCATACACCGCGGAGAGCCACTCGGCAGATTTGAAGCATTGGAGTCCTGCGAAGATTCTTACCGCCAAAGATCAATCACTAAACTTCTCCAGTCCTGGTAACATCATCAAGTACAAGGACGATTGGATTTTATGCCTACAGACCTATCCCCGCCCTAACCATACCTCGGATCAGGCCACACGATATGGGACGAGCGATGCGAGACTGTATATCATGCGTAGCAAAGACTTGAAGCACTGGAGTGAGCCTGAATTACTAAAAGTGAAGGGTCCTGAGGTGGAGATGGCCCACATGGGAAGAATGATTGATCCCTATCTCCTGGAAGACAAAGACGAGCAAGGAAAGTGGTGGTGCTTTTACAAGCAAAATGGCGTCAGCATGTCGTATAGCTACGACTTGGAAAATTGGACATTTGCAGGACATACAGAGTCCGGCGAAAATGTGTGTGTCCTGAATGAGAACAACGAATACATCTTGTTTCACTCACCCCACAATGGAATAGGGATCAAACGCTCCCCCGACCTAAACAGTTGGAATAATTGGGGAAGCCACATCACCTTAGGACAAGAGGATTGGGACTGGGCAAAAGGCAGAATCACGGCAGGAGCCGTCATAAACCTAAAGATGACGAAGCATCTGGGCAAGTACCTCATGTTTTTTCATGGCTCCGGCCCCAAATCCGAACGCGAGGGAGATTTTGACAGGAATGCGTCCATTGGTATCGCCTGGAGCAACGACCTTCGCCACTGGGACTGGCCGGGAAGGAATTAAAATTCACATACTCTCCCCTCGCAATGCCCTTGTCAACATCAATCGTGCTCATGATCAATTTCAAGCCTCGCCATAGAGCAGCGCAACATAGGTACTGCTCCCAAAATTGATCATGAGCAAAACCACCGTAGTACTTCTTCTATCATCCCCACCACTCATCTACGGCCAAAACCCCAAAACACTTTGACCCCCAATGCAACCAATCGGCCAAGATCTCAAACCACGACCACTCAGGGTCCAGACTGCCCTGCCCAAGGCCCGACAAGCCAATCTGACGCACTCGATCCAACACCAAACAGGAGAATTGTGTAAATTGCTGATAGAACCCCTGGTCGGAATCCCCCTCCGGATCGGCTTTGCTGCTGAAATGCACTACATGTAGCGAGCAACCCAACCATCGAGCCGTCGAATCCACCACGCAGGAATCTCCGAGGCTCTCGGTAGGAAGCTTCGATAAGCAGTGGACGCAGGTATAACTCGGTACTAGGCAGCCGACCGACCTTTGGACACGGGGCGTCACAAAGGCCGTATATGTAACCATCACACGAAAGCGATCGAAATCGACTTCCATACCAATTCGTCCATCATTCGCAAATACCTCATTCTCTTACTGATATTATCTTCTCAGATAATATTTGGCCAAATCCCCAAAGACGCCATTTCCATCGAAGACGGATCATTTAGTTATCACTACGGGAAAGATACATCGATACCCATGGTCAGGGGCAGAATCATAAACCCTTCAGACACTAGCATTGATATAAACTATACCCTCGTAACGCCCTTCGATCAATTTCAAGTAAACAAGCATTGCAAGACTAATCCTGATGGGACCTTCCAACTGGAGCTCGACCATCCATTTCCATACCAACAAATTTGGCTACGCATTGACAAACTGCTATATGCAGGTCTCTATGTAAATCATAACCTTTTCGTTGAAATTGATGCGGAAATCATCACGCAAAACAACCTAGTTCAATTTAACGGCAAGGGCGTAAAATATCTCGGCACCGATGGAAGACTCAACTCATATCTAAACGACCATATACTATTTCAAAGAAAAGAACGCCTTCAGATCAATCGTGCCAGATCAAATTTACTACTTGATAAAAACATCGACCCTGACACTTTTATAATCAAGTGCGACAGCCTTTACGAAGCCATCCACAAGATAGATGCCGAATTCATAAACAAGCATCCTTCTGACTATTCCTGGCTCATCGAAAATGACCGACTTTCGCAATACTTAGGAGACATATGCATTAAATACATCAACCATGAAGTGCCCCCCGAACTATACAGCAGGATACTAAGCCACAAAGCATATCTAACCTCAAACGCAGGAATGTTATTCTACAAGTACCTATTCTATCATATTTCATCACACATAGACAAAGTCGACGAATACACGGACAATCTGGTGCAACTACTAGATAGCCTATTTGCAAGGCCTAAATCCGACATGCTAAAGCTACATATCTCTATCCAAGACCCCAATAAACAAAAAGTGATGATGGAGGTACTACTAAAAAATGTATCGACAGAATGGTGCAAAAAGCAAATACAATCACAGTATAATGCGCACGCAATTAAGCTTATCTCAATCAACAAGATTCTAAGTGATTCAAAATCAATTAGCACCGACGTCAAAATAGGCAATCCGCTCATGGAAATGCCCTTTGGAGCAAAATTGTACACCGTAGACACTATGCATCATGAAACACTACTGTCAAACCTCATAAATGCAAACAAAAACAGAGCGCTGCTTATAGACTTCTGGGCAACCTGGTGCATGCCTTGTTTGCGAGAGATGCCCAGCAGCAGAAATCTTCAAAACGATTCTAAGGACCTCCCGATAGAATTTGTATACCTATGCACATCAAGTAATTCCACCATAGATACCTGGAAATCCAAAATCGCGGAACATAAGATTGGGGGAACCCATATTTTTGTCAACCGACAGATCGAAAATGACTTAATGGACCTATTTGATGTCAACGGCTTTCCTAGCTACGTCTTCATTGACAAGCAGGGAAATTACAAACCCGGAGTCATTCGCCAGATCAGTGATGTTGACAAGGAAACCTTGATCGAACTTACTAAGTGACACTCAAGAAAAGAAAAGCTCTTCCCTCTATGAGACCTATCATTTGCGGTGTCGTACTAGGCGATGGACAAGTAGCCGGACTTCCCGCTAACGCGAACAGAAAAATCATCTACGAAGCCATCATAGGCCTAAGCCAATGAAACGACGGCCTCGCAATCCTGTTGCATGAAACAAGACCAGCTTCAGCAGACATAGCCCTACCTAGGGGAACTCCACGGCTTAGAGCAACCACTCCCCCACCAGCCCGCGGATGCAACGAATCTCCCAAGAGCCGCATGCTGAGGACCTCCTACAGGTAGACGCTTCAGAGCAATCGCATTATCAAGGCTTTAGAGTGACAGCGAACTTACGATGGCGTTCGGCGGGGACGCCAAACGCGGCCTGCTCTGGCCTAGCTAGTTGCCGTTGGAACAACTCAACAACAGCACAACCAGGCCGTGTCAGGCGTCCCCGCCTGACACATACTAGCAAGATTATGCTTTGGAGTAGTCGTCCTACGTCTGTTCAACTACTAAAATAGGGCATCTTGCCAGCAATTCTTTGGCTGTTGATAGATAATAAATGCAGTATCTATAATGCGATTGCCCTGGCCAACCTGAGGTCCAAGTGCATCAACCGGTAGAATTGCGTAAATTGCTGCTAGCACCTGTGGTCCGATCCCAGCCGGGCCAGCTAAGATGCTCCAAGAGGGAAGGTAACCCTGGAGCAACTAACCTCGGCGCCATCGAATCCTTGCGGCATGGAATCGATTACGGCTGACAGGAGAAGCTTCCGCTATGGAGTGGAAGACCGGTCTAACCCCGTGCAAGGCCGTGTGCCGTGCAGAGAAGTTGGGAGTTACATCACTTGCCATTGGCCGTTACTGACAAGAAGGCCAAGCTTTGACGGTGATCAAACTGCCATCTGGCATGAAAAGAATGAAATGGAAATGAAGATGGACTTTGGGTGAATATACCTCTCCCACAAAAAACAGGGACTCAATGAAAATGCTAAGCCGAAGCAAACCAAAGAGTGGGACTGCGTGCATCGTCCATAAATGGCTGACACCATTGGAGATCTCGCGGTCGACTGCTAAGAAATTTGGTCATGCGATGGTACTGGGACTGGTCCTTAGTACTGCCTGCACTTCCACGAAGGATTTAGCTCAAGACGCTGATGTTTGTTCCGATGAGACATGGAGGTCAAAGGTCTATGTACGCTCAGATCGAATAAACCCTCACAGCGCGAAAACCAACTTGATCAAAGGCAGGATTGTAGACGAAAGCGGAGAACCAATCATTGGGGCCACCTTGATCCTGTATGGCACTGATGAAGGCACTGTCACTGATTTGGATGGATACTTTGAAATCAATCGATCGGTGAGGAAACTGAAATCCAAGACCATCTTGATTGGATACCTCGGCCGCGAGAAGCTAGCGATGAGCCTGACAGACGTGAGGAACAAGGAAATCATCATTGTTCTTGCAAGCATGGAAGATGAGTTTAAAATTATTCTCACGGACTAATTTCATCTGATAGCGCCAGATGACACTTACGGGCAAGTGAGGCTGAGTAATCCCTTGCCGATGCCCGGCAGGGCCAGCATGCAACTTCCCCCGACGTTTGACACAACTAGCATCGACATACATGAAAGTGAACATGCTCACACTCCTCCTCCCCTTTTGGGCAGTTAACCTACTTGCACAAGACACATACCAGGGCAAATTCTCGCATCGGAATTTCTACATTGGCACAGAGTCACCCATACCAGTAGGTAATCACACGGGCTACGATGCCGACGAGGGACTAACTATCTCCATAAAGTATGGCAAGAATGCATTTATTAGGACCATCCAAGTCAAAAAGCATGATAAAATCATCTGTGATGAAAGGATTCGCTTCCCCATCAAGGAGTCCCGCTGGATTCAGATCAAGAAAGGACTTTGGATCAACTCCGTCAAGCCTCAAGAGCAATTTGCCACAGCGGTCAATGACACTGCCACGATCAAGATGCACTATGCTGGCTTCTTACGATCCGGCGAACCTTTTGACAATTCCTTCATTAGGAATCTGCCGCTGACAGGAAACTTGGGCCATTTTATAGCTGGATTCTCACTGGGTGCTGTCAACGTCATGCCTAATACAGTGAGAATATTAAAAATTGCCCCGGAATTGGCGTATGGCCCAAAAGGATTCGGCAATATACCCGGAAACGCAACGATCTACTATGTGCTCTACAACTTGGAGAATCCCAGCGCCTAACGACAGTGCCCGGCCATGCACGTGGCGACCATGCCATTCTACGGGCCGTCGCACACGCATGCTCACCGTTGCAATGGGGGCATTGATTATGTAACAAAAAAAAAGAATAGGACGAGTTTAACCCAGTGCACAGATGAAGATCAAATCACCGAAAGCAGCCGATACGTCGGATAGACCTAACCCTATGCCCAAGGGATCCAAGCCTGAACCCCACCTCAAACGAAACGTGCGCTTAGTACCCTGGTCAAAGAGCTGGTCCGAGAAATTTGTCACAGAAAAAGAGCGGTGGCAACGCATGCTAGGTCCTGTGTGTATCGATGTGCAACATATCGGGAGCACTGCCATCAAAGGCATCGTAGCGAAGCCGATCATCGACGTGATGGTCATTGTGTCATCGCACGCCGAGGTCGACAGATTGATGTCGCAAATTGTGGCGAATGGATACCAAGCCAAAGGTGCGCATGGGATTCCGGGCAGACGATATTTTCAGAGGGACGAGTGCGGCGAACGAGCGTTTCATATTCACGCGTATGAACAGGGACATCCGGAGATCACCACCCACCTTCGGTTCCGCGATATTTTGCGATCAAACCCAGCCGCCGCACGTGCATACGCGCGTTATAAGATCGAGCTTGCCGAGAGATTCCGGACAAATAAAGCTGCTTATACCGAGGCTAAGCACCCCTTTATTGAGCAGATCCTCGCTTCTCATGAAGAATCTGGATCGCCTGAATCCGCAGCCTCTGACCCATCCAGATGAGATTTTACCTGTCTTCGTATCGTTTGGGTGATAAGAAAGAACAACTTGCCTCGCTGGCCGCCGGCGCCAAAGATGTGGCCCTTATTGCCAATGCCCTTGATGCCATCAAAGAGACGGAGAAGCGGAGCAAAGTGATTCAAAGAAGCGTGGACGACCTGACCGAGATCGGCTTTGTCCCAACGGTCATCGACTTGCGCCAGTACTTCGGTCGACCAAATACCCTCAAAGCACACCTGGCCAGCTTCAAGATCTTGTTTGTCACCGGCGGCAATGTCTTTCTGCTTCGCAAAGCGATGTACCAAAGTGGCTTTGATCAATGGATGTATAGCCAACTGGCTGAGGATATTATCTACGCGGGTTACAGCGCCGGCATTTGTGTTCTGGCCCCGCAGCTCCACGGGTACGATCTAGTCGATGAACCGTCGACGGTATCGGCCGGCTATCAACCAGCCATTATCTGGGAAGGACTATCCGTGCTTGCCCATGCATATGCGCCACACTATAAGTCAGATCATACCGAATCCGCTCGCATGGAGGCAACGATAGGCTACTTCATCGAGCACAAGATTCTGTACAAAGTGCTTCGTGATGGGGAGGTCGACGTATTTGAACAGCAAAGTCCTTGGACGAACTCTGCCTGACCCGCATCCTCTAATACGGCCGCAAAGCGTAGCGGCCACTCGGTCCATTCTGCGTCCTGCCTTTGCAAGAGCCACCGGAATCCTATTATTCATTAAGTGAACAAAAAACGCAAGCCGATCCACCACTTAATAAAGGCCTTCAATGTCCAAATATGAAACAAAGCTTGGCTACTGGTCCAAGGATAATAAGCAGCAATAGTATTTCGCTTAAACTAGCTAGGACGGCATACTTCGAACCACCACATATCAACGCTATGGGGTAGACAATATGCGACCACAAATCGTTCGAATCAAAATATGATGAACAATCTAACGAGACATCTCGTCAGGGGCATTCTCCCCACAGCACTGTGGGATGTGAGGCCTGTCTCTTCGATTTGGCTCGTAATAATAGCGATCCATGCATCCCTATTCCATGCTACAGTCCACCAGTACCTGGGCGAAACAAAGCACATCAACCAGTAGAATTGCGTAAATTGATAAGTAACTTCCGGCAACAAGTTTCCATAATGACACATCCATGCATTCCTTGCAGTAGCGCTGCATACATCCGGCCACCCATGCCTGCCTAAAATCTAATAAAGCTATGAGATATGTATTTGCCATCACAGGACTCCTTTTCATGGGATGCTCCCTAACTTCGCAAACAGGGGAAGCAGGTGCCAAAGAATATAACTTGCAAGTCCAGGAAGGCATTGTCTTGAGTCTTGGGGACCTGGACTTAGCGAACTTCAAGATAGAATACGAAGAACTTCAGGTACTGGAAGATTATGGAATAAGCTTGGATTCGTTGACAAAAGAACACTTGCTCTGCTTTGCCGTCGACCAATGTGACCAAGCACTGCTGACTTTCCTGATTGACAAGGGCGCTGATCCCAATTGCAAATGTGACGGCGATGCTGCCATCACATACATTGCCTATTGCGTGCGAGAAGGCGTCGAAATGACAAAGACTATGATAGCCCACGGGGCGAATAAGAATGGGGCTGATCAAGACAATGATTCCTATCTATCGTATGCGATCTCATATGACAATCACAACCTCGTGAGGTATCTACTGCAAATTGACGCTGACAGAGAACAAAAGGACCTAAATCCCAATATGGGGTGCTTACCTGTGCATGCTTGTCGCAGCCTAGAAATGCTGAAATTACTGCTGGCCAACGATTTTGACATCAATGCTATCTGCGATAACGGAAGAAACCTACTACATTTTGCTGCCAAAGATGATTTAGTCGAGATAGCGCAATATATTATCATGAATAATCTAATGGATTTTGAATTGAAAGACAAGAATGGAGAAACTCCACTAGATTATGCGATTAGATATGCGAACCCCAAGATTGAGCATATTCTTCGATCCCTAGAATAAGGCTGCGCCTATCATTGGATCCCGACTAGCTCATTGGCCGGCACGCTGTGTATCACAGAGAATGCCCAGTGAGATCTTGTCTAGAAGCACCCTGTAAACACTATCCTCCTCAACTAGCATACTATGAAAAATCCACGGACATTCATGATCACGGGCATTTCGGCGATTGCAATGACTTTCTTCCTCTATCTGATTGATACGGATCCGCCTTACGCCGATTTTGGAAAAACGCTCCTCGAATTCTCAATAAACTGTACAATAGTCTTTTTGCTTTTGACCCTTACTTATACCGTTTTGAGAGTCCTTGTGATCAGGCTAAGAGCGAAGTAACCGCTCAAAGCCATCTACAAAATGAAAGTGAGAACTACGCCGCATCCATGCCGCCAACATTGCTAACGCTGCACGTATCAAACTACTCACACAACAAGCGCTGTCAATTCAAAGAGAACAAGATGTCATGCCTGAGTCAAGGGTTTGAGCTGCCCTTCGAAAATGGAGCAACAGTCTACTGAACCCCGCAGAACATTGGATGACGGCCGAAAAGGCAAAGCTGTTCCGTGATACGCATGCGTACCAACTCGTTGAGCAAATCCTCACTCTAAGGAAGGGAAGAACCACGGCGGACCGGTCAAAACTTTGGCTGAGTCCCAATGGGTCAAACACAGGGAAGAGGTCCTCTACCTAGGGAATCTCCTTAAGTTTTCCCAACATCTAGACCTGGGGAGTATCTCTTTAGCACAGCCGCCGCTGTACCGGTCGAGGCCAGTTCCTACGACAGCATCTGGCGAATCGGAATGAAGCAAAGGCGACCAAGGAATAAAAGATCCAGCTAATTGGAGGGGAGCGAATCTGCTTGGGAATGCATTGATGGCAGTCAGAGCCAGATTAAGTCATTTCTGAAGCCTGCTAGATGCCACTTGTCGGTCTTGTACCCAATGGGCAGTCCAAGCACCCCTCCACAACCCCAATCCCCTCCTCTCCTAGCTAATCCAGCACCAAGCCAAAGAATTGCGTAAATTGGTGTTAGATCGTATGATCCGACCCCTGTCCGGACGGGCTCAAAACGCTGTGTGGGGAGCCATCAGACCCCAGAGTCATCGAATCCGCCGAACTGGTACGGAATTGATCTAGGCTCTAGGTAAATCGCTCCGGTGAGGAATGGATCGCCCAACCTTTATCAAAAAAGTGCTGTATGGAGAATCCGATCCTCAAGATACGAAACTGGCCATCCTTAGTCGCGATGCCAGCTGACATGGCTCTATCCACAAGAGAAGCAAAGGACTACTTTATGCGGTGCAGAAACTTGAAAGCAGACACAAGCTCATTTTCACACAGGCTGAAGAAGATAGCTGCCGTGACGACATTGCAACGGCTCCATCCATCGCCGATCACACTCAATCCTTATCGAGAGCGACAAAAAAATGCAACTATGACTCGCGACAACCACTACATGACATTCATATTCCGCAATGTTTGTTTGATAGCAGGCTTCTACCTTGCGCTAGGGGATCAGATGGAATTGACCACCTCCAGAACCGTAGGATTTATTCTGTTGATTATAGGCTTCAACACCTGGATGATTAGCAACCACAAAAAGAACGATGCGGCGAGTGAAAACACATAGTTATCGGGTTAATACGCCTGGAATAATTCGTTGCTACCAGAAAATGACGCCCACACCCCATACAGACCGCAAGGCTCCTCCGTCCCTCACGCATCCGGATGCCAGAATTCACACTATAGCGAACGAGCGAGTCTTATGGCCCCTGCCCAACGCAACGCAGACCCAAACTTCACTGACCAGATCTCACCAAACCATGGGCAAGAGCGGATGGCTCCCCGACGTGATAGGGTCAGCACGGGCGCGTAACCTACCACCTTGTAAGGCCACATATCCTGACGATGAATATGATCTATTCAATACAAAATTTGCAATTGACATCCTAAAGTGAAGAATCCAAGCAAGAAAGGTTGTATCCAATGTGGCGTTCCCCATGCCACTGGTGGCAGCCCTAGATTACTCGCGACCCATCGGATAGTCCCAGATTTGGGCATGGTCCATAGATTTTTGAACTATTCGATTTGGAAATGCCATCAATGCGGGCGCTACCAATTATTCAATGGAAAAGTCTTCGAACCCCTATTGAAAGACCAAATCCCATCTGTGCTGGAATGGGAGCAGACCCCTGGCCTGGTCCAACGATTTAAATCGGCGTTTGCACAAATAACCATGCATAAGATTAGTGGAGGATTCTACGGGGCGTTATGCGATTTGAAGACAAAAGCTAGCGGTAGCTATGCCCAATCTCTTGTCATCTTGTCTGAATGGCCATTAAGTGGACCCCATTGGACAAAAATCAGACTACCCTCAGAAGTGACAGACATACAGGCATCTACATGGATACAGTCAGACAGCAACTGGTGGGACGCAGGGCAGCATCTGCCAAAGTATGTGTTTAGAAAGGCGAGCAAATCTACATTGGGACACGCAGATTCCATTGGCAAATAATCATATCCTACCGGTCAGCCCAGATCCCGAACAAATGCGTGACAGAGCAAGCAACCATCGATCTGCCGCCGAGAAATTTGTGCAGCGCATGATGTCTGACCCTCAGGTCATAGGGATCATCGTAGCTGGATCAGTACAATACGCTACCATTGACAAGCATTCAGATGTTGACATCTATATCGTATTGGACCCGTCCTGTCTATTTAGAGAAAGGGGGAATACCTGGATAGACGGCATAGAAATCGAATACTTTAAAAATCCGCCTCAACAAATAAGGTCATACTTTAAAAATGAAGATGACAGTCCCCATACCGCTGACATGCTAGCAAATGGCCACGTAGCCCTTTGCCGATCCCAAGAAGTCAAAGACTTAATCTCGGAAGCCAAACAAATCCTGAGCAAACTACCACCAAAATTAACTCCCGCCCAAATTGAGCTAGCCAAGTACCTCATAGATGATCAATTCAAGGACTTCGACGACTCCATCGACAACGACAACAAGGTTGGCGCCATCATTATGAGACACAAAATGTTAAATACATGCATCGACATCTTTTGCCAAGTACATCAAATAAGAAGAGACAAAGATAAGAGGGTGCATCATCAAATTGCCACCATTGCCCCCACCTATCTTGACTCCATAGCATCCGCCTTGACAGAAGACTGGAATCTGTCCGCTTGCCTAAGAGAGATCAAGCATATGACAGAAGGACTATTAGGGGGACCAAGGGCACTGGAGTGGAAATTAAAGAGTAACCTAAATCTATGACAAAGCCAACCCACCCACTAAAATCATACCTTATGAAAACGCTGATTCTTTTCATTCTCCTGACGACTGCCTGCCGGCTGTCAAGTCAAAATGTGGCATCCTTCTTTGCACAAATTGAAAATTCGCAGCCGTCAGATTCCACTTATGACCAAAGAATCAAAGAGATTTGGTCCGAAGTGACCCATCCACAAAAAAATACCGCCCCGAACGCAGTCCACCTTAGAAACCAGTACCTGGAAGAGCTGCGCAAATACTACCTGGCAAACATCGGTCAGACCACGGGCGAAAAAGCGGAGTTGTATAGCTACTTTATTCTATTGCGGGACGAAGAGTACCTCACGGTATTAGACAGATTTCCAAAACCCAGCTACTCGGCCAATCTGTGGATCTCTATCTACCCAATCTATAAGCAGGCATATCTGACGTCTGGCAAGGGCACATTGGAGGGCTTCTGGGAAGAACTAAGCGAATTGAGTACAAAAATTGTGGATCCCGTCATCCGAGACTTTGTCGACCACCAATTTGATCTACTCATTGGTGAAAAAGCACCGCCGATAAAAAAGACGGATATCTATGGTCAACCGGTCGTCATGCAAGACAAGGTCGTGCTCATCGACTTTTGGGCCACGTGGTGTAAGCCATGCCTAGAGGAATTACCGACCTTAAAAAGGATCGCCGAAAAATATCAGGGCGATAGTAGGTTCATGCTTGTGAGTATATCAAGAGATGACAATGAAACAAAGCTGAAAGACTTCGTGCGGACGCATCAAATGCATTGGCGTCAAATCCGTGATGGCAGAAAATCTGGTGCTGAAATAGCGTACGAATACAGAGTGAAGGGCATTCCCTATTACCTCCTGATTGACCAGAATGGCCTGATTACATATAACTCCTACTTAGACAATAGCATGGAGGTGCTGGAGAACAAACTGGCGGAGTTGTTGCCATGATCCCTGTCACCACAGCTGCCTCTCTCACTCATTTTTTTTCAAATACGAATAGTTGGCATCCCTTACAGTCCGCCACCATAATTCAAGGCCCCCTACGACGGTAGATAGCGTTGCCAATGCACGGGTCACTGCTACCCTAGATCAAACTCCACCCAAAAATCTAATCACCAGAACCAGGGAATTGCGTAGATTGTGGCTGGAGCTTGAGGTCCAACCCCGGCCCGAGCCCGCATAGGGATGCTCCGGCGAAATGCATCTACGGAGTATCGCAATCCCACAGCCATCGAATCCACCAAAATGGCACGGAATCGATCAAGGCTTCGTCAGCAGGGAGCCTCCGGTAACGACTGGATCGCAGGTATGCTACAAGGCAGTATGCCGCTCTCTTGAAAATGAGGCGTACCCCCCAAAGTCCATGACCATCAATGACTGCGAGAACGACAAGGTACAGATGGAGGAAATGAGCACTTGGATACTCCAACGCTTCGAGAAGGAAATACGGGATCATGCATCCACCCCAAAATTCTTAGTGTAAAAACAACATATATTATTCTACATCTGCACAGCACCATCCAAGAAAATCTAATATCCAAATAAATGAACTGGTACACTTATACAATCAAGAACAACTACAGAAACAGCGAAGGCAGGGCAAGCCTACGTGAATACCAACAGTTTAATGGGATAAACACGCTGATTATCCTTGCTCTGGTAGCACCTATACTGCTCTCAAACAATCTCCTGGAAGAGGGATCCCTGATATCAAAAATAGTGCTGACTACTTCAGGCGTTCTCTTGATGATCTATCTCCAGTTCATCTACCTGCCAAGTAGATCGCTGACGATAAGAAGACTACACGATGTCGGATTGGAAGGAAAATTCTACCTCAAACTAAGTGTATTATCGCACCGACTAGGTATATTGGGAGTCATACTACTTGTCCTCAGTATATTTCTCAGCCCAATCATGCTGATACTTAGCGTTATCATCCTTCTGATCTATGTCCTCTTCGCACTGGGGCTAAAACTGTTCCTTTATATAAAACTAAATACTGAAGGAAATGGTAAGCCCAACAAATTCGGAGATCCACCGCGGTACTATTTGCCTTCGTGAAGACTTCCATCAATACATATGATGGCTGAATCCATCACTGTAATTGGATACCGCCATGCGGACATGAACAACCAAAGCGAATGCCATAATGTATGCCAAGATCTGATCGTACAGACAAATAAGAAGCTTGAATCAAGTCCGGAATCAGCGTATATTTCACAGAAAGTAGCTATTGTGCGACCCCTAAATGACAGAGAATGGCAAAAAAACGGCATTGGCTCATTTTAATGAAATCCCTTGAAAACGAATTTCCCAAGAATGAGAAAGGCTAAGCTGAAAAAACGTGACTTAGAAGGCTATCCTAGCCAATGCGGTGGCAAGATGTACGTAAAGGAATGACCCCTTTAGCACTAGCACACGAGTACATGGACTGCGTTTTCCAGACCGGTGACTTTGACCGCCTACGGTTGATACTTGCTGACGACTTAAAGTTCACCGGACCTTTCCACAACTATGATAGCGCAGACGATTACATAGATGCACTACAGACGGATCCTCCGGCCGATTTCAACTGCGAAATGATCAGAAGCTATGCTGACCATTCCTCCGCATGCCTGGTCTACCGATTTTCCAAGCCGGGCGTCGCAACGACAATGGTACAGCTATTTGATACAAGCAATGAAAAAATTCAACGTATTCGCCTCGTATTTGACACAGATGCATTTCGCCAGGCGTGACATGAGACGGCACCTGGACGTCGTTAAGAAAGCATGCATCCCGACCAAGTAAACCAAATTTTGGAATACAGCGATCGACCCAAACCATGAATGAAATCCTAAGCTTACGAGACATAGAGCCATCCGACTGCCAAACGATTAGTGCCGCTTTCAGCAGGCAGGGGTGGACCAAGCCTGCCCATCAATTTGAAGCATATGTGAGGGATCAGGAGATCGGAAGGAGAGATGTGATCATAGCCGAATTGAATCAAGCATTTGCGGGCTATCTGACGATCCAGTGGATCTCCGATTATCCGCCGTTTCAGGAACGCCAAATTCCAGAGATCGTCGATCTCAACGTGCTAAAGAAATGTCAGCGAAGAGGCGTAGGTACAGCCTTAATGGCGGAAGCGGAGCAGAGGATCAAGACGGTCTCTTCCTACGCTGGCATCGGTGTTGGCCTCTACCGTGATTACGGCGCGGCGCAGGTGCTCTACATCACCAGAGGTTATATGCCCGATGGAAATGGAATTACGAGAAACTCCACGCCGTTGCACTATGACGATACCGTTATCATTGATCACAGCATGGCCTTGCATCTCCTTAAGAAGCTATGACACTTGCAGGGCATACCTACTATAAATCGCAGAGACTCCCCAACGACAGACGATTGGGTGACATCACTACTAGTAGAGTTTCGCATTAGATATGTTGAATAATTCTAATAGGATTTTGTTCGCAGACGACGCATGACCGAACGATCTCGAAGAGTCGAGCATGACAATGCGAGAAGTGAGGGAACCGCGAAAGCGGGTGGGTGGCTAGACATAGCCGTAGCTATGGCGAGGCTTTGCAACGAAGTATGCGGACAAAAGACATTAGAATTAGCTACAAGATTTAATGCGAAGCTCTACTAATCGCGCCGGCTTCGCTGCCTTTGCACCGAACATGGATGTCAGAGTCCATTCATCCAAGTACCTGCAGCTTAATGAGTGCGCGACACCCACCGTTCAAGGCCCTGGATGTGGAGCACCTGCCAAACGGATAAGTCATCCAAGCTTGCTTCACCAGTTAGGCATCCTCCTCACCTTCACGGTGGCACTTTCTCTAGCAGCATGCACCTCTCACCATCGGGTAGATCAGCCAACCAAACTTGCGCTTATATCGCAGCAGATCGATAGCCTGCTGTTGTCGGATCCACACCGGCATGCGGTCTCGGCGGGCATCATTACGACTGATAACCAGTACAAAATACATCGAGGGACCTTACCGACAGGGTGTGCGCCCACCGACGAAACCCTCTACGAGATAGCATCTATCACTAAAACCTTCACCGGACTTCTCCTGGCCTACGCCATGATTGAGAAAGACCTCAATATCGATGCCGATATAAGACCCTATTGGCCAGCCTCTGCGGGGGGCATCGATCGCAACCTCCCACCCATCTGCTTTCGCCACTTGGCCACGCATCGCAGCGGTCTGCCACTCTGGTTCCCGCATAAAGATCAATGGTATGCATCCGAACCAGACTGGGATCGCCTCCCATTCGAGTTAAACGAGATGCAGAAAGGTTTTACCCGGGAGCAATTCTTCCAAAGCCTGGCTCAATTCCACATTGAGACGACGCCGGGTACCGAGACGCTCTATTCAAACGCGGGTACAAATCTGCTTGGTTACCTCCTGGAATCCATCTATCGCCGATCATTTGATCAATTACTACAGGATAAAATCCTGTCTCCCCTGGATATGCAGTCGACCACCATCCGTCTCTCACACGTCGACCCAACCCGATTGGCCCGCGGTACAAATGCGCACGGACTTCCAATGCCTCCCCGAGTGGAAAAGGAGATGAATGCGGAAGGGGGTATCATCTCAAATCTTGACGACATGCTTAAATACATGGAGCACCACCTGACAGCCAAGTCACCGGTGACCACTTATGCCCACCAACGACTATTGGATGAGCCTGATGCCTACCACAATGGTCTCTTCTGGCGCATACCTCCGCACCAGGGCGGGCCTCGTAAACTCGTTCAAGCAGGAGGGGCATACGGCACCTCCAGTTGGATCACCCTAATTCCCGAACGTCGCACAGGGATCTTCATCGCAGTGAACACCTCGGGATCCGACATTCATGAAAGGCTAGAACGCACCGCCGACAATATCCTGACAATACTGAAGAAGCGATGATCATCAGGGCCCTGCCCGCGCTGCCGCAGCTTGCGCATTGCTTGGCATTCACTCACCCAAATTGCTTGATTGGAGAGCGAACGGAATAATTAACCGACAAGTCTATGCCTAAGTACCACCAAAAGTAGTCTAACGACTGACAGACAAAGACGAAAGCCTAAGACCTACATTGCAGGAGTCAAGCAAATGGAGGGTCAAGCATGTATTGAAACCGATATGCTGACACCAAAGTGGGTGAGTGTGCGAGTCCCAACCCACATGTGACAACTAACGGGCTTAGCGACATTGCCCCAACGCAAACCTTGCCCCAATATTGACTGTAGTCCCATTAAACCCAAATTGATTGACCTCCCAGGGCCAACGAAAACGTCCTCCCAAATCTGTCACAAAATCACTTTTGGGATCAATCGGGTCCGGATAAACATCAAAGAGATTGTTGACCACCAGATCCAATTGGATCCGATCATTAACGCTATAGCCCAGGATCAAATCGGTCACAATTTTTCCACCAAAAGTCTGATCGTTGTTGGGATCCGTTGCATGCAACCAGGTTACCTTGCCAAAGTAGGTATTGTTTAGACTTGCTCTGAAGCCTGAGCCCGTCCGCCAGGTCAGACCCAGGAGCGTCTTGACATTGGGACGCGCACTCGTGACCCGCGATTGCTCCTTACGATTGAATATTTCATACCCGACGTCGCCAACCACTCCGGGAGACGTAATTTCGTCGTTATCAATCTTTGTCTCATTGAGGTTTAGGGAGAGTACCACGTCAAGTGCACTGCCTCCGCCCAGGCGGGATCCCTTGTAGTCCAAGACCAGATCAAATCCCTGCGTACGAGTATCAAGGGCGTTTACAAAGTATTTGATGCTGGTCACGTCGTTGGCGATCAGTATCTCCTCGACAGGATTGGTGTTGTCTTCATCACCGTCGAAGCCGATCTCGCCGGTGAAGAGCACCCGGTCATCTACTGCGATATTGTAGTAATCTGCCGTGAGCGACAAATTACTGGACAGCCGGTAGGTGAATCCCGCCGTCACATTGAAAGACGTCTCCGCATCCAGGGCCGGTACTCCTAGTCCCTTGATCACAGGACTTACGTTATTAAAGGTACCTTGATTGGACACCGTGCCTCCTGAGACCAGTGTCTGGACATTGCTAAGATATATTTGATGCAGAGAAGGGGCCCGAAATCCAGTGCTGATCGAAGCTCTGATCGCTCCATTTCTGCCACCAACAAACTGCCGAGCATTGATCTTCCACGAAAGATTGCTACCAAAATCAGAGTAATTCTCAAGCCGCAGCGCTCCACCCACAAAGAATGCCTCTGAAACATCGTAATCCAATCCTGCGTATACCCCAACGTTGGTGCGGTTTTCATCAAGTGCATTGCCAGGCTGCAGCCCCGGAAAGGATTGTGCGCCTCCTTCGACGTACGATTCTTCCTGCCCTGCCTCCACCTTGAAGCTCTCTCGCCGAGCCTCCACACCTGCCGTGAAGGTAAGATCATTGAAAGAGCGGGAGACATCCAGATTGCCAATGATGTTGCCGAAAGTGTAGGACCCAGCATCGAATTCTGTGGGACTATTGGGCAACAGCGCCGGATTGATCGTATTGCCGATCAGGTAATCGACACTATTTGATCCTGCCGTGAAGCTCAGGTCAGTATTCCAGTCACCGAAGGTGTTGCGAGTGCCTAGCATAAAGGTGACGTCATTGATAGAGGTCTCGAAGGTCGGCTGAAAGCCTTGATACGTCTGTCCGGAAGGGGTGAGCAGTCCGGCATCATCGGTGATCCAATAGGGAGCCCGATACAGCGCAAATGACTTGCCATCTCGATAGGTAAAGCCCGCGGTGGAGTAAAGCTCTCCCCCATTGCCGTAAGGCAACCCAAAATTAAGGAGTCCCGATGCTTTATGATACTCGGGCTGGCCAATGGTCATCCCAAGATCCGGATTCTGCTGAATCCAAGGATGCGTGCCATTGAGTATGGCATCGTCCTCAAAGATTCGTCCAAAAAGCCCATCACCTCCAGGTTCACCGGCTCGATTGGTTTCTTCCTGGTAGTAGTAGGTTCCCGTCAAGTTTAGAAATCCTTCGCCGACTTTAAATCCCTGGTTGACGCCGGCATGGTAAGTCAGTCCATCTCCCTCCGTAGTAATTCCTGATCCCACCGACACTTCACCTTCGCAATCGCGCTCTTTGAGAATGATGTTGATGACGCCGGCCACTGCATCCGATCCATACTGAGCGGCTGCACCGTCTCGGAGCACTTCAATGCGTTCGATGGCCTCCGAAGGAATACTCTTCATGTCCGTGCCGACCTCACCCTTACCTGGCGTATCATTTACGTAAACCAGGGCGCTTTGATTCTTTCTTTTGCCGTTGACCAAAACCAGCGTACGAGAAGGACCTAGATTGCGAAGCTCACTAGGATCAAAGTGAGCTGTGGCATCTGATATTGTCTGGTTGGACGAGTTATAGGAAGGCACTTTAAAATTGATCATTTGATCAATCGACTTCTGACCACTGAGGAGCAGATCCGAAGCATTAATATTGTCAATAGGGACCGCACTGCCCAAGATACTGCGCGGCTTGCCCCGGGATCCAGTGACCACAATTTCATCTAATGACAGTCCAGCTTCGAGTGCAATCGCCCCCAGCGAGGCTTGCGTTGCCTCCACGGTTTGCTGGACATATCCGGTGTAGCTGATGTTTAACTTGGCTGGCAACTGGTTCACCTCCAGTGCAAAAGAACCATCGAGGTCTGTCACAGTGCCATTTCCAGAGGACAAATCCAACACCGTGGCGCCAATTAAGGGATCGCCTTCAGCATCGGTGACCACTCCGGTAATCGTCTGAGAGTGAGCAAATTGCAAGAATAGAATGAGGGCTGCAAGTGTAAAGTATCCTTTTGGCATGAGAATTCATTTTGAAAGTGAAGAAAGGTTGACCAGGCATAAGATAAGCACTATTGTGGAACGACGGAAGTATACTGTCAATGGAACGAAAGAGACCTGCGCTCCTACTCCTATCCCACTCCTTCCTTCACCTCGGCGGATTTGGTCATGCACCCTTCCATATTGCGGCTGGGTAATCGCATGATAGAATCCCACAGGCACCTCTCAACGGCCGAAGGGTTGTAGACAAAGATGACCTTGTTACGTCGCAACTCGGCGTATCAAAGATTCTTGCGGACGTCATAATCGAAGAATCCTAACTTGAGTCGGGATCATGCCATCTCCACGAAGACCCTAGCAGACTTTGCTGAGGATAGCTAAGGTGCATCAAGGGCCAAAATCATGTATAGAGCGTGCTCGAAATAATAACTAAACTGGATCCGAAGAAACTTTTTTTGCTCGATGGAATGGGAGCTCTCCTATCTGCTTTCCTTCTGGGAGTGGTCCTGGTGAGACTCGAAATATTCTTTGGGATACCTCCAGCTACGTTCTACTTCCTAGCTGCGCTACCTGCCATCTTCGCCCTGTACGATTTCTATTGCTACCAAAAAGAAGCGGCTAAGTTAGGCCCCTTCCTGAAGGGCATTGCAATCGTGAATGTGGCCTATTGTTTTCTGTCCCTTGGGGCTGCATTTCATCATGCTGACACGATCACAGCGCTCGGCTGGGCCTATGTCCTTGGAGAGATTCTAGTGGTCACCGCACTGGCCATGGTGGAATATCGCGTCGCCAAACGGTGGATTTCTAACGGAGGGTAACGGCAACCATTACATTGCCCCTGCCAGTGCCCTCTCCGGTATCGAGAGACGATAGCACACATCCTACCGGGCATCTCGACCCACGTAAGTACGTAAACACCAGAGAACCAAGCACCTACCGTCTCTGCACCGTCAATCTCCGGCCACTCATGTACGGCAGACCCGAGCCGGCATCACTGACTTCCACTAAAACGGGGTGATTTGTGTACATTACCCTCGTCCCTCTTGATGCGACGCACCAGACGGGACATCATTTCAATCAAATGACATGAATCTATGAGAGCCCTATTGTTGCTACCCTTTTGCTTCGTTATCTTCTTGACCTCCTGCGGCGATCCCGCACCAGACAATGAGGCGACCACCATGCAAGCGGACCACGAAGACCAAACCAAGGAACCCACGAGGCTGTTGAGACACGTGGTACTCTTCAACTTCAATGAAGAAGCCACCCAGGATACGGTCAAGAAAATAGAACAGGCGTTTGCCGGTTTGGCAGACAAAATCTCCGAGATACATGACTTTGAATGGGGAACCAACAATAGTCCCGAAGGATTGAACAAGGGACTCACCCATTGTTTTTTCGTCACCTTCCTGTCCGAGGAAGATCGCGCCACGTACCTACCGCATCCGGCGCATAAGGAATTTGTCGAGCTCATTGGCCCGTATGTGGAAGACGTCACCGTGGTAGACTACTGGACCCAGTAGTTGCCTCCCATCCAAACCACTCGCAGACGGGTGCTTGATGCCGGATTGAGCTTCGCGAGATGCGCACGTGAGACAAACCATACCGAAACACGTCCGATAATAAAAACGGTCCCGGCACACTTGCATTTGGGAACTAATGACCAGCAAAGACAGAGAAATGAATCTATCGGAAGAGCAAACACAGGCGTTCTTTGACAGAATTGACCAGTTGCACCCAGGCCTGGAGCCAAAGTTTGGCAAAATGAATGTCCATCAAATGGTCTGTCATTGCACAGACTTCTTTAGAATGGCGAAAGGGATCAAGAGGGCTGAGGAATACGGCGTCGCCGATCCCTCCGAAATCATTGGGCTCACCCGCAGCGGCAAAACAGCGCCCACGCCTAAAGGGTTTGGACAGGTTGAAGGGGGTGGAACCCTGCCCACGGATCTAGAAAATGACAAAAAGATGCTCAAAGAGTACCTCTTGGACTTTTCCCGCCTGAAGGATTACGACTTTGCGGAACATCCCTATTTTGGAGTCATGGACAACCGACAGTGGGTTGATCTGGCCGTGTGGCACCTGAATAATCACCTGAAACAATTTAGAGTCTAGCCTGGAGAATCAGCGTCCCTGACCGCCCGTGTAGGACAAAATCAATAAATGATCCAGGCTCAAACCCTGGTATACGTATCCCCGTGCGTTCGCAAGCCCAACCGTGGAAGATCCGCCCGAAAGTATGCCAATCATTGGATGTCGATAAAAAGGGCTTGGTCGCTCGTCCATTGGAGTGACAAGGCTTTGAGCTGCTTCCATCGCGAGGCGGTGATACTGAAACCCTAATCTAAGCATCAAGGCCTCCAGGCAAAAGTCATCTGTCCGGTGAAATATAGCGACCGCCACACCTAAGCCCCTGAGAAAAGAAAACCGGTCCCGTCGCGCGCCGTCCGTACCAGGAAGCTGCTATCTTAGTCGACCATCCCTTGCGCACAAATGACATGCATGAAAATCTCTCCTTCTCCATGGTCCTTTGTACTGGGGGGTCTCCTGTCCGCATGCTGGCTTAGCTGCCAGCCCGGCCCCAGTGCTCGCGGGCAGGCGAACGTCGACGCGAACGGCGTTTTCGTTTGCCTCTTGAGGATCGATGCGGTGGGCAAGTCCGCATCCGCTTAAGACATGCAGGGCCTTTGTCATTCTGGCGGCATGGCAAAGTCCTCATATCCATATTCTTGTGTAACTTTGGTGTGTAAACTTGCGGTCCAAAATCCCAGGTGGACCCTGCTTGGTTGCTCGCGCCAACTTGTGCAAGCGGCAACCCGCCCCCAGAGCTATCGGATCCCTATGGATGGGCTCGATCAAGGCCTTCTGGCAGACAAGGTGGTAAGGACCGGATCGTACGTGTGCATGTGGTGGACGGTGGCACCGCTACACCGATAGCCCGGTGGAATCGCACCGGTCGCAGATGCACCGGTGATGGTCGTTGTAACTAAAAAAAACCGAAATGTTTAAAGCCAAACTGATAGAAAATCAATCGTACTACCGCCTAAGGAGCAAACAACAAATCCTGGCTCTGTTCGTGCCCATCCCCGTCACGTTCATTGTATGTTCTCATCTAACACCCCTTTGGATTCCGGTACTAATTGCAGGACTGTATATTACTCTGCTGGCCGTGATGGCCACAAATCAAAAGAAGATTGCCTCGCTCCTCAGCAACAAGGTGGTAGAAATGGATGCCGATGAAATAAGAATAAAATCCAGTCAGGGCATACCGCAAGAAGCCATCCACCTGGATGACGTCCATAGGATCGTCTTGAGTGACACCTATTTGATGCCCCAAGAAACCATAAAAGAAATGGGGCGAGAACTAGTAGGCAAGGCCAAACAAAACCATGTAATTCTTTACCTCAATAATCGCAAAAGACGTTTGGATTTTGAGATTGACTCATACTATATGAAGGATCAGCTAAGCAAAGTACTCGACATGTGGAAGAAAGCATATAGTATCGAGATAGATCGTCCAAAATCATGAAAATTGGCATTTTCCAAGATGTGCATGCAAACCTACCCGCATTCGACAGCGCACTGCGCTTTTTTGCGGAGAATCAATGCTCCAAGATTTATCATGTCGGTGATCTGATTGGCATTGGTCCCCATCCGAACGAGGTACTCCGTAGCGCACTATCCATGCCCAAGTTGGTGCCTAGTGGACAGTAACACTGAAAGCGGAACGCCCGATCGCATTCTTTCGCACCAACTCTTCATCGCCAGAAGCCTTACGTAGCTTAGGCTATGTGCGGTTATGTCTCTTCGATTTGGCACAAAATAATAGCGATCCATGCATCCCTTTTCAATGTTACAGTCCACTATTGATGGGAAATCACGACTATTGGTACGCACATGGGGTGCCAAATCCAAAACCTGACACCATGACTGAAGAAGAAGTTCGCCACCATGCCTGGAGTCACGGACAAATCGGAAACGGTCCCAAAAAATCGGTAGCGCAATGGAAGTTTCACGAGGAGCTTACAACGGCCCACGGTAAGATACGATTCCAGCACTATGGTATAAATCGACGAACCCATTGGTTTGAAGCAATTATCAAAATACCGGATCGCAATCAATTGAATCGACTATTTGCTGGTGCCAATGCTGCGATGATATTCTACGGCCATAATCACCAACCCAGTGATATCAGGAGTGAGACTAGATATGTCAACCTCGGATCTGCGGGGTGTTACGATAGACCCGAAGTCAGGTTGGGGATACTTCATGTCACCCCAAAGACTCTCAGATTGACCAAATATTCTGTGCCATATGAAGACAATGGATTAATGGAGGCATATGACGAGCGATGCGTACCTGCAAAGGACTACATTCGAAAAAACTTTATAACCAGAAACTAAAAACTGTGCGTGACAACCTAAATCTCGTCAAGACACTCCCTTCCCAGGTAGATCGAAAGAACATCGTACTGCTCTTCATCTCAGTGATTACTCCAGATCGATCCCGCCCATGAAAGCAAACTACTTCGACCAATTCGCAGATATAATTGTACCGCACGAAACCGAAATCATTTACCTTAAGAGTCGAATAGAAAACGGTCGCAGCAGAAACCCATCGATGATATTTGAAGACGGATTCGGTGCGTGTAGATTTCGAGATAATCGTAATCTGACTGCTCACAATCCGACCTTTCTGAAGTATGCCCTCTACGACAACCTCCAAGACTTTGACTACCTCACGAACCTCACTCGAATCACTAGCCATGAAATTCTGTGGCATGTGCTAAGTGTCTATGTCGGTAACTATGACATCGCCAACATGCGAAATCATCTAACGGCGGAGCTATCCGACAATCCACACTATACATTCAACCTGACCCATGTTTCCTACCTCTTTGATGCAACCCAGTACTGCGTGTTCTCGGCCTCGCTCGGGCCCGGCCAGAGCCTTGGTCTCGTAAGAAAGTCGATGCTTCCTCAGCTCATTCTCTGCGGCCACAAGATAGGATACGAAATAAGGGAGTTACGAAATGACAACTGAGGGCATAACATCATGCGACCTGCAAGCGTAATATTTGATGCGACTTCAACGCGGATCTAGACGGCAGCCAACAAGAAACTATTATCGCAGAGGTTATGAATAAAGCCTAAGCGATTCTCAGCCTCAAACAGGCCCTCGCACAAAATTATGTAACTTACCTGCCTACCCTATAGACCAATTTTCGGCCTCGTGGACCTTATCTTTGCCTCTAGCCCAAAGCGCCACTGTGCTGACCACAATGCAAGTTAAACCATAGTTAATGAACAGTCAGCTCGAAACCAAACTGCGGCAACTGAGCACTTCGCTCAGAGCGGAAAAACATCTTGTGCAGCTAAAAGAAAGATTAGAGTCACAGAAAATCGAACTCAGCCGGCTAAACGCAAGAATACACAGCACCATTCGAACGATGGACAAAAGCCAAAAACCTTCTTTCACCAGACTGGTGAAAACCATCCTCGGTACGGATGAGGAGCTGCTCGAACTACACAAACGGCACTATCTAAATCTGGTGTTGCAGCAAAATGAACTGGAAAAATCCGTCCTGGACACGGAGACCGAAATTGACCTACTTCAACCCACCATCAAAGACGCTGACCGGCTGAGAAGGGAGATCAAAAGCTTGGTCAGAAAAACCGCAGATCATCCAGCTAGTCCCGAAGTAAATAAGTTGAGGGAGATCATGAAAGAATCGGAAAGACTCATCTCCCTGCAATGTGAGATCGAAGAGGCCATCACGATCGGTGCTGCATTAAATAGAAAGTTCAACACAGCCATTAAATTTCTCGAACGATTTGCCAAGGAGCTGCATGGCGCCCATCGAAACAAAGATGAACTCATTGGCTTCGAAGTGCTGCACCTCGACCAATACCAGCAGCATATTGTAGTACTAAAGCACTATCTGATCAAGTTTGAATCCGAGCTAAATGATGTCTACGACAAACTGCTCTCCAACTCCCAAGTCCAACTAAGATCCCTACACAAAAGCTTTATCGAAGAATACCGGTTGACACTCCTTGCCGAGATCGAGGACCACACCGGCCTCGTTGGCAGTCACCTGTTCTTAAAAAGGCCAAAAGAACATTCTGATGTCACTGACCAAAGCCTTAAGAAGCGATCTTAAGGTCATCAAGAAATCCATTGCTAAAAATGAGCAACTGGAAAAGAAATGGCTCAAGGAACTAAAGTAGCCCCCACCCAGATCTGTACACGACTGGATCGCTCCCACCCTTCCCCAAGGTACGGGATTCACTCATGCACGGGACCCCCAATTTCCGCAGGACGAATTAGTCTTTTGCGGTGAGAGAACTATTTACTGAGCGCTAGCACACAGGTAGGGATTGCCACCAAGTGATACAAAGAAGAAAGAGCACACCCTAAGCTGCCCTCGTGAATCAGGAGAAAACCAGGAGGGGTAGATAGGCAACCGGGGTGCACGATATGAGGGTGGGTTGAGGATTACCTTGAAGGATCACACAAAAGGACAAATTAGTTTCAGTTTTTCGTAATTTTTGATGTTTCGACAATGAGCATGGATTAATACCACATTACTGACCAATAAAAGGCAAGCCTGAACATGCTGGCAAGGACCTATAAAATAGAATCCAAAAGACTATGCATCCGATGTTATGCGCCAACGGATGCCACACTCTTAAAGACCGCCATTGATGAAAGCCTGGAGCATCTCCTCCCCTGGATGCCTTGGGCTCAAAATGAGCCGGAGCCCCTCCAGGCCAAGGCCGACAGGCTTCGCAAGTACAGGGGACAATTTGACTTGGGCGTGGATTACACCTTCGGCATATTCAGCAAGGACCAGCAGATGCTCATTGGATCGACCGGCCTGCACACTCGACTGACGGGTAACGCGAGAGAGATCGGCAATTGGATCCACGCGAGATATTTGCGACAGGGCTATGCCACCGAAGCGGTAGCAGCACTGGTACAGGTGGGATTTGAAGTTGAGCAGCTCGAACGGATAGAGATCAGATGTGATCCTCAGTAGGCTTTCGCATTAAATATTGTTGTTAATTCTAATGTCTTTAGTCCGCATACTTCGTTGCAAAGCCTCGCCGTAGCTAAGGCTATGGCTGTGTTTTGCGCCTCGTCTGCGAACAAAATCCTATTAGAATTATTCAACATATCTAATGCGAAACTCTACTAGGAATGTGCGCAGCCAGGGCATTCCCAAAAAACTGGGATTTGTGCATGAAGCGACCCTTAAAAACAGGGCGACTGATGCCCGAGGGGCCCGGCGAGATGTGATGATCTGGAGTCTGTTTCGCACGCAATACCGGCTGCAAGACTTCGCTCATTTCAAAATTAGCGCGTTTGATATCGCAGGCGAGCCGATTATCTGGTGAGCCATGTGTAAGCCACCTCAATCGCGAGCTGAGACAGCTGCATCAAAAAATGGCAAATATGCACTGGCCGCTGGCCCGGTGCTCAGCATGGTAGATACCGACTGCCCCATTCCCCAGACAGGGACGATAGGAAATGCGTATATTGCTGTTAGAACCTAAGAGCCAATGTGCGTGGTGGAGACATTCCTACTCCAGCGGATAAAACGGAGCAGGAGAACCCTGAAGCGATCGAATCTCTCAATATGTACCGAGTCGACCCATTGGTGACCCTGGAATATCAGGACCGAAAGGGGCTATGGCTATCATGTCTACACATTTTTCGGATGCGAGCAACCCAAGCAAAGTTTATTGGCACTCGGACACCGCGGCCAGGAAGAAAATAAAACAACTATGAAAACAATACCTAGATCCATCTTGATTCTCTGTACGCTTATGGGTGCTATCGCCTGCACGGAGAGTCTAACTAGTGGCGATGGATTTACGATCACAGGGCAAGTCACGGGCTTCCCGGATGGCACCAAATTCTACTTGCGAAATCTGGCAACCGAATCCGTCATGGACAGTGCGACCTTGCAAGGCAACAACTTTAGGTTCGAAGGCCATCTTGCTCAACCACCCGAGCAAATTTGGCTGATAGCCAACCCGGACAGTCAGTTCGTCTACACCAACTTGCTTATGGGAAACGATGATATTACCGTCAGGGGAGATGTGACAGATTTTCCTTGGAATGTAGAAATCGAAGGTTCAAAATCGCAAGAGGATTATAATTTTCTCCGCAATCTCACCAAAGTACATGACATACAAAGAGATTCTCTCGTGAAAAACTTTCTGGCCCTTCCCCCTGAGGAACAGCAACAAAAGGGGAAACAGATTTGGACTAGAATTGGCAAGATCGATAGCACCACAAGAGCATTGCGCATGGACTACGTCCGATCACATCCAGACACATATATCAGTGTCATAGAGTTGGGTTATCTAAAAAATGGACTGCCGAAAGACACTATCCGGGAAATATTCGACAGATACACACCCGAAATCAAAGCGAGCAAATATGCCAGTGTCGTTGAAGTGTTTTTGAGAGAAAACATTTCCAGCGTTGGAGATCAATATCATGATTTTGAGGCATTCAATCAAGAAGATCAAATTGTCAAATTGTCAGATATCAGGGGAGCGTATACGCTGCTTGACTTCACGGCAGCCTATTGTGGACCCTGCATTCAGGCAGCGGACGAACTGGCCATGATTCACCAAGGTTATTCCGATTCGCTGGAAGTAGTAAGCGTCTCCCAAGACGCTAAAAAGGAAGTGTGGCTCAAATCTCTGGAAAGGGACAACGTAGCCTGGAATAGTTTATGGGACGGAAAGGGAAGGTATAGTGAAACATCGATCAAATACGGCATTCAAGGTATCCCAGCCTTTGTCCTGATCGATCCCAAAGGAACGATCATCGACATGTGGACCGGTTATTCTGAAAATAGTATTATTAGTAGATTGGATAAATCGCTGCAACTGAATTAATTGAAATCCTCAGCTTTTGCGACTTTCTCCCGACTGTTCTCGGCAAGATATCTGCATCGGTGGTAGTCATGGCAGATTTCCAGCAACTTGGTCACAGATCTAAGGCCGAGGAACTCTACTAGCATAGCGACTATCCTTGCGATGACAAATATGTTCACCGAAATCCACTGGTCGGCATGGTAAAGAAACCACCCCACGATACATTTCTAAAAACAAAAATCAACAATGATGGAAAAAAGATACCTCCCACTACTCGCTACCCTACTCACGATCAATGTAGGATTCTCGCAACATGCCCCGCAGTCTCGGGCCGACAGCTTGAAGGAGTCTGGACAGTTGACCCTGGCAATTCAAGCCTATGCCGACAACTATGCCATGAAACCCCTAAATCGCTCCAATACATACAACTACGCCTGTGCACTCGCACTCCACGGCCAAAATGACTCGGCCTTTCACTACTTGCGCATTGCCCTGGGCAGGGACACTTCCGTAAGGGCGCTCAACGAACCAGATTTCTATTACCTGCTATCCGATGAAAGATGGAAAGATATCGAAGACATGCTTGTGCAGCGAGTCGAGGCTAAGTACGGTGCATATGAAGATTTGGAATTATCCAAAGAACTATGGCGGATGAAGATTAAAGACCAGGCCTTCTACTATGAGCTGGACGTCGCCGAAAAAGCCGTTGGGAGGGAGTCCCCCATCGTAGATGCCCTCTGGGAGCTCAAGTCTAAGATCAATAGGGAGAACCTTGCCAGGGTCGAGCAGATCATCGCAGAAGGAGGCTGGCCAAAGCAATCTGTGGTGAAATCGAGTGCGGCCACGACCGTCTTTCTAGTCATCCAACACTCAGATCTGGAGACACAAGCAAAGTATCTACCGATCATGAAAGAAGCCGCCGACAACGGTGAGGCCAACTGGAGATCCCTGGCGCTGCTCATCGATCGGGTACATCTTGGCCAGGGCAAGCAACAGATCTACGGATCGCAAATATCCATCGACGACGAGGGAAAATATATGGTGCGAGACTTGATGGAACCGGAGTACGTCAATCAGCGAAGAAGGGAGGTGGGGCTCGGGCCCATCGAGGAATACGTCAGTTTCTGGGGCATCGAATGGAAGATCGAGCAGAAAGAAAAGTAGCCTCATCAGGCACCCGGTCAGGTATCCACGCCCGGTCATCAAGCCGGCCCCTCCCTTGGCGGATTGCTGATCGCTCAGGTGAGCATGAGGCATCTTGACGCCAATGTGCCGCCATGAACTTGCAAAGACGCAAAAACCCCTTACATTGTCATTGCTCCCGCTGGATGGGAGATGGATACTCCATCTTGAGAGCTATGGCACGAACGATGAATGCGACAAGCACCACCGGCTTAAGGCAGGCGGCGACACTGATTGTCCTGGTGTGGTGGGCCCAACTGGTGCTGGCGCAGTCGCCCTACCGGCTCGCACCCGGTGCCGATCTGCCCATTTTAGGCACCGAGATCACCTTGGTCGGAATTAACATTGGACTGCATAAGTCTCTTGCTCCGCTGGCCCCTGCCGATACCGTCGGCCTAGATGTCCTGGGTCTGCCAATGATCGACCGACATGTGACTCGCAACTGGTCACGGAAAGCCCAGTCTACCAGTGACATTCTATTGCGCAGCTCTCCGCTAGTGCCCTTGACTCTTCCGCTTTTGGCCGGACGAAGCAGTCGGCACAGAATGAACGTGAGCTATGCGATCGTGCTGCAAGGGATGCTGGGTGCGTATGCACTAACCGAGGTAACCAAACTGATCGTCAAGAGAAAAAGGCCTTACACCTATGGCCAATCTTCGTTTGACGGAGAACTCTTCGATCGCAATGCCAAGAAGTCCTTCTTTTCTGGCCACGCTTCCTACACAGCGGTCAACTACTACATGGGCGCCAAGATGTTCCACGATTTTTATCCCGACAGCAAGTGGGGGCCGGCCGTCTGGGCCACCGCAGCCCTTGTCCCAGCCATCACCGCCTGGAAGCGGGTGCAGGGCGGCAAGCACTTTGTGACGGATGTGCTCGTAGGCTATCTTGTGGGAGCCGCTGCGGGCATTCTGGTCCCGGAGCTACATCGCAATCTGTAAGATCTGTCGTAAGTCTCCGGCTTCTGAAACAATCTTTTTTGAAGCATGGTACTTTATCTAACTTGATGTGCCTCCGCAACAGATCACCGAATCGGCGCAAGCATGAGCATGGAATCAGCGATGTCAACCGGGTCATTGATATTTATCCCTGATATCAGTGGGTATACTGATTTCATTCACTCCACCGAAATTCAACATGCCAAGCACATCATCGAAGAGGTATTGGAGGCCATCCTATCTGCCAATGCGATGGGCCTGGAACTCTCGGAAGTGGAAGGCGACGCCCTGCTCCTATATCGAAAGGGTAAGCCGCCCACTTGTCAGGAGCTGCTCGACCAGATTCGGGGGATGTACATCGAATTTCACGCGCACCTAAAGAAGTACGAGACACAACGCATCTGCAGTTGCGGCGCATGCTGCTCCACCCATAATCTACAGCTGAAATTTGTGGCCCACTATGGAGAGTTGTCAGAGACGCTGATTAATAATCGCACCGGTCTCTTTGGCAAGGCTGTGATCGTGGCCCACCGCCTATTGAAAAACCAAGTGGATTCGGACGAATACGCCCTCATCTCCGATGCCCTATCGTCCGCTTGCCCCACTTGGTCTAGGTTTGATGATGTGGCCTGGGATACCGTAGTGCAGCAAGAAGATCAATACGATTTTGGGACGGCCAAGTATCGCTATGTTGAGCTGAAAAATCTGGCCCACCAGGTCCCCGAGCCCAAGCTGGAAGACTATAGTATTCCCGGAGCGGACAAAATGCTCGTTTCAACCGAAGGGACGCTTGATGCACCCATCGACCTGGTATTTGACGTCGTATCAGATCTATATTATCGCCACAATTACATTGTAGGCCAAGTGGGCAATGACCGGCAAAACCACAAGATCTTTCAAAACGGATCCATCCATCGCTGCCTGATGAACAACCCGATGATCGTCCCCATCTACGTCACACATGATTACGTCTTTGACCAAAATAAAATCACCTTTGTAGAAACCGACAAAAAGAATGGCATGGCAACCGTCTGGAACCTCAAAGCCACTAGCAGAATGACGACCCACATCCAGCTGGCGACCTTCATGAAACCGAGTCGATGGAAGGTAGGGCTGTTTAACCTACTCTTGAAGAAGAGGGTCGCTAAAACCGTGGCAGCCAGCTTTGAGCAGCTAAATGCCTACTGCAAGAAACTGCTGGCCGAAAATAAACGACACCCCAACCGCATCGTACTGCCCAAAACCGTGTCTCCAATGACCTGATATTTAAGAGGTCGTGCCTGCTTTTCAAATAATAGAGTAGTTTGCTAGCTCAAGCCCCCTGGAAGGTGAGCAAGGGAGCTCCATAGAATGCCAAGAACAAAAGCTGTCTGAAATGAAAATTGAACATCTGGCGATTTGGGTGAGAGATCTAGAAGCCATGAAAGGCTTTTACCTGCAATTTTTCGACCTGGTTTCCAATGAAAAATATCACAACCCGGCCAAGCAGTTTAGTTCCTACTTTCTCTCTTTTGCATCCGGGGCGCGGATCGAACTGATGCATCGACCTGACATCGCCGACCTGCCAAAGCCATCCAGCGAGGTATCGGGCTATGCCCATTTTGCAATCTCTCTGGGGTCTAAAGAACAGGTAGACCGCCTGACCGAAGCCATCCGGTCGCAAGGCCACCGCATCGTCGGAGAACCCCGCACCACTGGAGATGGGTACTACGAAAGTGTCGTCGCTGACCCGGAAGGTAATTTTATCGAGCTCACGGAGTGAAGACCAGGCTGTGACCACCTGACGGGTTATCCTTCGGATCTGGCTGAGTTTGGCTAAATTGGGCCACCAGAAGCTCCCGCTCTTAAGAAGACCATGGACCCGAATTAAGACTACCATCCCATAAAAAGGCGACCTCAGCTCTCGGAGTACCGCAAAAACCGCTGTTATCAACCAATCAAAATTGGACGCAAGTGAATCTATCTGAAGAAGTTAAGTCGTCGATCGAGAAGAGTGTGCTATGCTGGCTTGCCACGGTATCGGAGGACCTAGTACCCAACGTGTCGCCGAAGGAAATCTTCCATTATTTCGGGTCCGACGAAATCATTGTGGCCAATATTGCCTCTCCCCAAACCTTGCGAAACATCAAAGCGAATCCACAGGTTTGCCTTAGCTTCATCGATATTTTCGTCCAAAAGGGATATCAGATAAAAGGTAGGGCCAAGATCCTCCGTCGCGACGATGACGCATTCGCCGAAAGAGCGAAGATCCTAACCGACATGACCGGTGGTAAATTTCCATTTGCTACGATAACGGTTATTTCGCCCGAACGTATAAAACCGATCATTGCACCTAAATATATTCTCTACCCGGAAACGACGGAGGAAGAGCAAATTGAAAGTGCTAGAAAGACTTATGGCATTTCTTAGCGTACAGTTGGGCACCGTACCGTGGACAGCACTTCCTGGCACTGGCAAGCGCTCAGGGTTTGGAAACCAGGATCACATTTGAATCACATGAAGACACATTTCAAGAAAGCACGTGATCTCGCTCCTTGGATACGCGGTCTTTGCCGAGCAGCTAAAATCTCATCTGGAGAACCCGCGTAATGTGCATCTCCAAAACAAGATCGTAGGATGTGTGCTAATGTTAAGTGGCGTGATGCTGTCACTGGTAAAAAAGGCGGATCCCTAAGGTACGAGCAATTCCTTGCGCCAGTGCCTTTCTACGGACGCTCAATTCATCCGAGTAAAATGGGAGGCGAGTAGACATCCGCGGTCGTTAAATTCTTCGAGATACCACGTCATCGTATTCGAGGTGATCTCTACGCGCATCGTGACCGTTTCATCCGTCTGAGGGTCTGTCAGTGTCAGTTGATCTTGATCAATCGTATAGCTCTTGGCCTCTGCTAGCGGAGCATTGTCCTCCACTACCATGCCATTCGACCGAAATTCCCAGACAGCGCATTCAACGTCGTCTAAGTCGGAAAACTCGCAGGTCCTCGATTCGACATCATTTGATTCATCGGCACAATCAGACACCTCAAATGTCGTCGACTCCCAGGTGCCCACGATCTCATGATCAATCACAAGCGCTGGATCGTCTTTATCGCAGGAAATAAGCACAAAAGATAATCCTAGGAAAACGGAAATGATGCATTGGGTTGTATTAGACATGTGTGGGTGTTTACGTGAAGTAATTGTAGTCTTCTACCATAAACATTAACTGCGCTAAGACAGCCGTCGCTGCCGCATTAAGACTTTCGTAACAAATCTCTTCAATACTCAAGCATCCAAATACCAGATGATCGCTACCGAGCAAGGAGCATTCTTTCCCATGTCAGGACCGTAAGCAACAGACCTCAACCATTTGCCAGGGAGGATTCAGCGGAGATCGACAACAATATGGGCAAGCACCGTCAACACGGATCATCGCCTAAGTTGCGCTTATCTCCATAGAATAAACGTGTCACTTGTATCAGGTGAGAACGCTTCGGGCCGCCAGCGAGGTTGAGTTGGTATTTCCCATCTGAAGGGAGAGCGAATCAAACCCTGCAACAAATCGGTAGACATGCGGCGTCGTGGATTCGCCTGGGGCAAAGTGGATGTCGAAGGTTGACTCCCGATCGAGGTCCACAAAACGTCAGTTCTGGCCTAATTTCAGGTAGTACAGTTCATTCAGGATCTTGCCTAGCGATGCGTAATTCTTGAGCAATTCGATCCTGGCCTCAAGCAATTTGGTTTCCCTTTGATTGAGCAAGAAAATCGAAGACTCGCCCAGTCCAAATTTTAGCTGTTCGGCCTCATAAAGCAATTGGCTGTTGGCCAGTTTTTCAGTGGCGATGACGATCAGGTCAGACTGCACCTCACTTCGTTGGGCAAGGCCGCCGTATTTCGCGGAGAGATTCCCTTGATAATGCACTTGCTCCAATCGGTTTTGGTCAATGCGAGCTTCATTAAGTCTGATTTTGCCGAGTGTCTTCCGATTCAACAGAGGTATGTGGAGCCCGATGCCATATTTGTAGTCCTGCAGACTCATAGACGGACTTACTCTATCACTGCCCAGGCTCACGATCGTATTGTACTTGAGATCTAACCGAGGTTTCAGCTGTTCCCGATCCAATCGGTTGATCAATTCGATGGAGGCCATTTCGTTTTCGAGTTTTCTCACGTAAGGATCCGTGAGAAATGTGGGATCACTGATGAGCGACAGTTGCCGCAAATGGTCGACGGCACTGTCCAGCAGACCCGGGACCAGCGCCCCCTGCACTTGCATCGGATTGCCTTGCTCGTCCCAGATGAACAGGCTTAGTTTCTGTCGTGAACGAACAAGCTTGTCGTAGGCGTCCAAGAGCAGCTTATCAGCTGTGTTGATGGTCAGCTTGGACTCAAGCGTATCGATGGCAGGAATATCGCCATTGATATAAAGTTGGACGACATTAAGGTGCCTTTCACCGACGAGACCTCGATAGTCCTCATTTATGCGGTATTGATAGTACGAAGCAGCCCACTCCAGGTAGGCGGTCATCGCCTGGTAGATCACTTCCCGCTCGAGGATATCCTGGTCTATTTGGCTCTTCACTCCCTTTAGTTCGGCCGATCGGAGGTAATATCTCTGCTCGTCAAAAAGCAGACCTCGCAACAGGCTGAGATTGACGGTACCATATAGCAATCCATTGGACGGAACGGTATTTTCGGGTCCCAAGAAAAGACCTTCATTTTGCTCAAAGCCCATTGAGAAATCTATCGGCAACACGGTGGGGATCTTTGCTTCTGCCTGCCAAAGGGTGAAATAGTTTTTATTTTGAAAAAATTTCGACTGGTAATCCGAGGCAAGGCTAGGGTCCAACACGCCCCGTCGGGCTAGTTCATGTGCAGCCTGAATGTCGTCGTAGAGCTCGGCCTTTTTGATCAGGGGGTGGTGCATCTGCACCATATCGATCAATTGGGGCAGCGATAATGTATCGGCCCCATGCGCGATCCACACACACAGGCAGAGCCATACCGACCATGATATCTTGAGGAAATCATACGGCATCAGCAGACCTTGTTGCAGTGGGTTGCCCCCTCGATTGAGGAGATGTTCTTTTGATGGGGCACGGGCCTTTCCTGGTCATCTATTTTGACGAATACAAGTTCGTCGATCGACAGAATCACCTTCTTGGTAAAAATATTCCGCGCAATACACGAAAAAGTGATGCTGGTCCTTCCGATGGATTTAAACTGAAGTCCAATCTCCACGATATCGCCCTGCCGGGCAGAATTCATAAAATCAATTTCGGAGATAAATTTTGTGACCACTTTTCTAGAACGTAGATTAGTCATCGCATGAATACCCGCTTCCTCGTCAATCCACTTGAGCAAGGTGCCGCCAAAAAGGGTATTGTTGGCATTCAGGTCTCCCGGCTTTATCAGTTTTCTTGTGTAGAATTTCATCATTTCACCTTTCTGAGGGGTGCCTTAGTCTTCACAGTCTTGGATTTTTCCGGGTTATAAAAATCCGGTGGAAATCCGTTCAGCTGCCGCCATATCTCATAGTAGACTTTTACCTCGTTGAGCAGCAACAGTCCTCTCGCCCCGGATCCAATACGGATGAGGTCGGGCCAAGGCTTTTGCGGATCATCCTCAATGACCAATATTCGATACTTACCATTGTCACTGATGTCATTGTCGATGGCATAGACTTTGCCCGAGAAGGTACCAAACGAGTTGTCTGGCCATCCACTAAATACGATAGCCGGCCAGCCGTCAAATTGAATCCGAACGGATTTTCCCTCTCGGATCAAGGGCATATCGATCGGCTGGATATACAGCTCCACCGCCTTTTGATAGTTTAGTGGGACAATGGTGGCGATGTCATCCTGCGCCTTGACATATTCGCCGATTCCATTCTTTAGCACCTTGGTGATACGACCGGCTATGGGTGAAGTAATGACAAAGGCATTTTGCCTCTGCGCTAATTGGTTGTATTTCGACTGCAATTTATTGGATTCGCCCAGAAGAGCGTATCGGTACGAATCCGTACTCTGGATCTCTGACTCGATCTTGGCAGACTGCTGTGCAAAGTGCGAAATCGACCACTCAATTTCTTGGGTGATATTTAATCCTTCGTTTTTGAGCTTCGCCCATTTGTTCTCTAGCGAAAGTACCTTAGCTTCTCCGTCCCGATTGGCTAATCGCTTAGTCTCCAAGTCCGTCATGGACTTGATGCCTTGGTCATACATCTTTTGCATCCGGGTCAATTGATTGCGTGCATTCTCCGCATAAGTCTGGGCTGCCACCAGTTCCTGAGAGACCGTCTCGATCTCTAGCCTGACCTGCTCCTGCTTGATGTATAGTTGCTCGAGCTTAGTCTGCTGGAGTTTGTCCAATGTGGCAAGCTGCTCTTGGAGAAGATTTCGCTTAGCCAAGTGCGCCTCGGCAGAGCGAACTTTGGCGAGCTGCTGCTCCCGTGTATTGTCCAGCAGGTGCGGATCGAGGTAGTCCTCCTTTGCCTCGGTCAGGATCAAAATCGTGTCGCCCACGCTGACGATATCCCCCTCCGTAACATACCATTGATCAATTCTACCTCCGACGAGCGCCTGAATGTTCTGGGGTTTGTCGTACGGATTGAGCGAAGTCACCACCCCTTGCGTGCGGATGTGCTGCGTCCAAGGCAGGAACATGCCCAGGATAAAGAGGCCAAAGATGACAATTAGGATTCGACCCAGCTGGCCGGATCGCGATCGCTCCTCCAGACTTTGAAATGACTGGTACTTGGATCGATCAATGTACGCCGAGACAGACTTCAGACTGATATTTAACATGACGACCTGATTTAGGCAGCAACCACTTTGCCTTGATTTAATTCTATCACATTTGGTATGAAGTTTTTCCAGCTATCGTCCACACAGGAGACGACGATATTCCATCGATGCCTGCTGTCGGTCAGCGAGGATATGATTTGGGCTTTCTCCTCCAGATTAACATGCTCCAATGGATCCTCCAAGATCAGAAGTTTGGGATTGGTCGCGATAGCCCTCGCGAGCAAAATGCGATTTTGAATATTCGTGGGCACTCGCTTGCCCTCGGGATCAATAATGGAGTTAGCACCCAGGGGCATTTGAGACAAATAGGCGGAGAGACCGGTGATCTCGATCGCCCGATTGATGTTCTCCGGTGTGGCTCTATCTCGACCCAAGGAGATATTCTCCATGATGGTCCCATGAAAGATCTCACCGTTGCTGATACAAAAACCTATTTCATGCTTCAACTTATCGAAGTCGAGTGACTTGGCTGGGAAGCCATCAAATTTTACGATACCATCGCCGGCCTCCAGGATTCCCGAGAGTATCCTCAGCAGTGTTGACTTACCTGAGCTTGGCGGACCGGATATGACGGCTGAGGTGTTGGACGGGATATGGAAGGAAATGTTCTCCAAGGTAGGTTGAGCCGCGTCGTCATATCGATAGGAGAGATTTTCAACGGTAATGGCGTAAGAGTCATCGGATTTGGCCAACTCAATCCCATCAAATTGATCCATCGGCTTGTCAAATACAAACCCGATTTTATCGAGGGCTGTCAAAACGTCGTAGATGGACTCGATACTTTTGATGATCTTCTCCACTGACGCTATGATGAGGATGATGATGATCTCGGCAGCGACAAACTGACCAATGTTCATCTGCTCATTAAATACCAGGATACTCCCGGTGACCAGCAGCCCGGCTGCCACGAGCACTTTGAAAGCGATCAGGTATGTGGATTGAGTGACGATGACGCCAAAGTGATCTTCTCTAGCGGAGAGATACGCATCTACGTGCAAGTCCGTCTTGCCCAGGTTTAATTGATTGTCACTGGCAAGCTTGAAAGACAATTTGCTCCGGGCCACCTCCTCCAACCAAAAGGCGATCCTGTACTTAAAGGCAGATTCCTGCAAACTCGTCCGCAGCCCCCGCGGTCCGGTGATGGCGATGATCAGGTATACGATGATCACCAGCAAGACACTAAAGATGATAAAGAAGGGATGATAGAGACTGAGGACTACGAGACCAGCGATCACTTGAAATAGACCCTGCGAAAAGTCAATCAGGATTTTCGATAGCCCTTTTTGGATCGTCAGTGTATCGAAAAATCGATTAACTAGGTCCGGCCCATAGTAGTTTCTAAAAGCTTCGTACTTGATCTTGGGCATGCGCAGGGCAAACTCAAAGGAAGCATTGCTAAAGATGCGTTGTGACAAGTTTTCCACGATCCTGAGTTGCAGCAACTGCAGAATGCCGGTGAGGGCGATGCCGACGATGACCAACGACACCAGGACATACCACGACGTGGTGATCTGACCACCTTGAATGAGATTGACGATGGCTTGAATTCCCAAGGGCAGGGAAAGATTGACGATGCCCGTAAAGAAGGCATACACATACACCTGGGTGATGTCCTTTCTCTCGAGGCTCAATAGACGGCGAAACCTCTCGAGAGGTGATAATTTGCTGGTCATGTACTAGGGTCCTACGCGTTGGGTCTCACTTCTTGCAACTGTACTTGCGCAGTTGCGATTTCATTTTGGCAGACAGCGATGCCCAAAGCTGCCGGAGCGACGAAGATCTCGCAGATACCACGATATCGGGTCCCGGCACGCCCATCTTGACCGTGGCCGCATAGACTTCCGGGTGATGCGAGACCTTCTTCACATACATCTCCGAATAGATGACGTCGGTAAATTTACCGGAGAGCGACTGTACCTTCTCACGGATAAAATTAAGCTGCTTGTTAGCCAACCGTGCCTGATTTCGAATCATGAATTTCATAGTGTTCCGAATTTTGGATTTAGTTAGTAAAGTGAAATTTTAAAGATAGTATTACTTACTCAAACAGAAAGCAGTACCTTTTGTTGAAGTTTTTCTCACTATATTGAAAGAAAGTTGACCCATGTCCCTACGATTGCGCTTTGAGCTGCCCGAAAAGCTGTTCTTGAGAGACCCTCAGGATTCGGACTACGGGCGGAGGCTGCTGAGCCATGCCATCGATCTTATCGACGAGCTTGGCCTTGAGGCTTTTACCTTCAAGAAATTGGCTGGGAAGATGCAATCAACAGAAGTTTCCATCTACCGGTACTTCCAAAACAAGCACTTGCTTCTCCTGTACCTCAACTGCTGGTACTGGGAGTGGGTCACCTACCTGATCGACATGCAGGTGGTCAATATCAGTGACAGCGAGGAGAAGTTGAGGCGAGCCATTCACTGCATGATCCACGCCAATACGGAGTCAACCCTATCCGACTATATCAACGAGGAGATCCTTTTTCAGATCATTCTGAAGGAAAGTTCGAAAACCTATCACGTGGCCGCCGTCGACGAAGAGAACAAATATGGTTTCTTCCTGCCCTATAAGGATCTGGTAGGCCGCATCGCCACTATCATATACGAGATCAGGCCGGATTTCCCCTATGCCCTGAGTCTCGGTTCCACGATATTTGAGATGATCAATAGCCAGATATACTTTGCGCAGCACCTTCCGCGCCTAACCAGCTTGGACAAAAAAGGGACCATCGCTGAGCTGGAACGCATGGTCAACCATTTTGCCTTTGGTGCCATCCGGTATTAGGTACAACGCCGGCGGATGGGGCGAATGGGGACGGCGAAAGAGGTTTCGCCTCTGCCATGCCCACTAACTCGCCAACTCGCTAAACCCAAGCACCCATACGCTGTTGATACTGACGTCAAGACAAATGAAAGTACTCCTCACTGGTGCCACCGGCTACATCGGCAAGCGATTGCTCCCTCTTCTGGTCAAGGAGGGGCATCACGTCGTATGCTGTGTACGAGATAAGTCCAGATTTCATCCTCCCAGTTCCCTGCGCGCATGCATCTCGATCGTCCAAGTCGACCTGCTGTTGGAATCTTCCCTAACCCAAATCCCTACCGACATCGACGCCGCCTATTACCTGGTGCACTCTATGTCCGCCTCGGCCCACTATGAAACCTTGGAGCAAAGGTCGGCCATCAATTTTAGAAATCGAATTTCGGAGACCCAAGCCCGACAAGTCATCTATCTAAGTGGCATCGTCAATCAATCCACGCTGTCCAAGCATCTCTTGTCACGTAAAAACGTGGAGGAGGAGCTGGGAAAAGGCGCGTACCATTTGACCACGCTCCGGGCAGGTATCATCGTGGGCTCCGGCAGTGCTTCCTTTGAAATCATCCGCGATCTGGTCGAAAAACTACCGATCATGATTGCCCCCAAATGGCTGTTGACAAGGTGCCAGCCCATCGGAATCGGGGACGTGCAGAGGTTCTTGCTAGCGTGCTTGCACAATGAGCAGACCTTTGATCGGGATTTTGACATCGGGGGCAGCGATGTACTCACGTACAAGCAGATGCTGCTCACCTTTGCCGAAGTCCGCGGCCTGAAGCGGCGAATATGGACGGTGCCGGTCATGACCCCTCGACTGTCCTCCTACTGGCTCTATTTTGTCACCTCCACATCATACAAGCTCGCCCGGTCCCTCGTTGATAGCATGAAGGTTGAGGTCATCTGCAGAGACGACGAAATAAATGGGATCGTAAATATCAGTCCCGTCTCCTACCGCGAAGCCATCTCGCAGGCCTTTGACAAGGTGCAAAACAACGAGATCGTTTCGAGTTGGAAGGACTCCTACGTGAGCAGTGACATAAATGCCCATATTTCCGACTTTGTGGTGGTCCCCACCTACGGTTGCTTTATCGACCGGCGGTCCAGGGCCATCCCGGATCAAGAAAAATGCATTGACAACATCTGGCGTATCGGAGGTGACAACGGATGGTACTATGGCAACTGGCTTTGGCAATTTCGAGGTTTCCTGGATAAATTAGTCGGCGGCGTCGGTCTGCGGAGGGGCCGGACAAGCCAGACGCAGATTTCGCCCGGAGATTCGCTGGACTTCTGGCGAGTTTTATATGCCAATAAGGACGAGGGTAGACTCCTGCTCTTTGCCGAGATGAAATTGCCGGGAGAGGCTTGGCTGGAGTTTAAGATTGAGGGGGCCAATCTCGTGCAGACAGCGACGTTTAGACCGGTCGGTCTAGCTGGCAGACTATACTGGTATGCAGTGTCGGTATTCCATAGCATTATCTTTCGCGGCTTAATCAAAAAATTGACCACCCGCTAATATTACTGGGCAATATCCGACCGGTGATATAAGATATACACATGGCTACGGAATTTACGCCTTGGAGATTATTTGTCGGTACCGTCCTAATCCTGGCGCTGAGACCGGATCGGTCGCTGGCGCATTTAAAATGGCACCACCAAGGTGTTTTTTGCAACTGTTTGCAGAGGGGCTTCTTATGTCTGCTGCCAATCCCAAAGCAATGATCTTTTTTGCAGCGCTATTGCCCCTATTCATGCAAGCCTCCGTCTCCGTCGTTCCTCAAATTGTAATACTAGTAGGCTTTCGCATTAAATATTGTGGTTAATTCTAATGTCTTTGGTCCGCATACTTCGTTGCAAAGCCTCGCCATAGCTAAGGCTATGTCTAGCCACCCACCCGCTTTCGCGGTTCCCTCACTTCTCGCATTGTCATGCTCGACTCTACGAGATCGTTCGGTCATGCCTCGTCTGCGAACAAAATCCCATTAGAATTATTCAACATATCTAATGCGAAACTCTACTAGCCATCACTCTTCTTGCCCTCGATGGTCTGAGTCTTTTCGTTTATTGCCTATTCGCCGAAAGGCTAAAATGTTATCTTGAGCATCAGCAGAAAGGACATTGGCAAGACCAAATCGTCGGCCGTCTCCTGATCCGCAGCAGATGGATGTTGTCGATGATCAAACGTACAAACCCATAGCGTCTCATCGTATGACGACAGCGACAAAAGCACAGAAGATCCACGCCCAGATCAGTGAGGAAGGCACCAAACTGGGAGACCTCAGAAAGATCGCCAAGGAAATCAAAAAGGATCATGCCTTAGCCCTGGAACTTTGGACCTTTGCCACCTTCCATAGCCGCCAGCTGGCCATCCTGATTATGGACAAAAAACAATTGTCAACAGACCTGGTGGACCGCCTGATGGCAGACATCCAGCAGCACGAGGACAAAGAGCGCACGCATCTGTCGGACTGGCTCATGGCCAATCAACTCATGAAGGACAAACAGACAGTCGCGCTGATCGAGTCTTGGCAGCACAGCCCCCACGTGCTGCAGCGACGGACGTTCTGGTATTATCAGGCTCGACTGCGATGGACGGGCAAAGTGCCGCCGGACAATACCGAAGCCCTGCTTTCTTCGATCGAGGCAAGGATGGCGACGGAAGAGCCCGACGTACAATGGGCCATGAACTTCACGGCGGGATGGATCGGCGTCTATGACACAAGCTACCGCCCTCGTTGCATCGCCCTAGGCGAAAAAGTTGGGCTGTACAAGGACGAAGTAGTGGCCAAAGGCTGCACGCCCGGGTATTTGCCCGCGTTCATTGCCATGGAAGCTAACAAACGCAATCTGTGAAATACCGATAGGCTTATGCACAGCAAGGTCGACACCTATCTACAAGAAGGCTGCGGTCGATGCCCACATTATCGCACCCCACAATGCAAAGTCCACACATGGGTGACCGTGCTCAAGCCGTTGCGACGCATGGTGCTCGACTGTGGCCTGACCGAAGCGTTTAAGTGGTCCCAGCCCTGCTACACCCATCAAGGCAAAAATGTGTTGATCGTGACCGCCTTTAAGGACTATGCATGCCTTTCGTTCTTCAAGGGCTCACTGCTCAAGGATCCCGAGGGTATCCTGGTCAAGCCGGGACAAAGCAGTCAGGCGGCTCGGCAGTGGAGATTCACCCAAGTGGACCAGGTAATCGCCGTCGAACCGATCATCAAAGCGTACGTCCGCGAGGCGATGGAATTGGAAGAGTCGGGACAGCAGGTGGCATTCAAGAAGAACCCCGAACCATGGCCTGCCGAGCTTAGGGCGGCATTGGCGGAGGATGCGGCGCTCAAGGCTGCTTTTCAAACCTTGACACCGGGACGACAGCGGGGGTATGTTTTGCATTTCTCCCAGCCCAAAACCTCGAAGACGAGGGTGGCACGCATTCAAAAGTGCACGCCCATGATCCTCTCCGGTATCGGGCTGCATGACAAATACAAATCGAGGAAGAAATAGATATCGATCTGCAATCAAAGCGGAAGATGGGCCTGCCCATCCATCCGCTTCCATTTGACAGACCAGGCTGCGTTTGGCCGCGCTTGGCATCCCGCCAAACGCCCTTGCTAGTCTGGCTGTCACCCTGAAAGCCTTGTCCAAGCGATTGCCCTGGGCAGATCATGCCCATCATTGCAAAATCGCATCCAATTGATTATTATGGATTATGATGAAATCCATGCTATTGTTTTGCCTGTCGATCACGGCCGTCGTAGCCGGGAGTCAAACTCCCAGCAGGCCGGAGACCCGTACTGCATCGCAAGCTCAACGGATACGAATGCAGCACACCAGCCCGGAGAAACTACTCGTTCGAGTGGCCGGCCAGGATCTTATCTCGTTTGCCAAAACCGAGGTGGTGCGCTACGGTGATTTTGGCGCCGTGGGCGACGGACAGACGGATGATCTGGATGCCATCATTCAGGCCCATGTCCATGCCAATAGGGAGGGCTTGCCGGTGGCAGCCGACGAGGGGGCTACCTACTACATCGGAGGCCAAGCCCGTACAGCCATCATCCAAACCGACACCGATTTCGGCACCGCCAAATTTATCATCGACGATCGGACGGTCGAAAACCGCTCCACTCCTGTCTTTGAGGTCCGGTCCAGCCACCGTGCCTTTAAGCTGCAAGGGATCTCCACCTTAAAGCGCAATCAAGAAAAAATTGATGTCTCCCTGCCTGGGAGCTGCCTAATCACCGTGACCAATGACCAGGTGATGCACTACATCCGGTTTGGGCTCAATCAAAACAACGGATCTCCTCAAACGGACATTTTCGCTGTGGACAAAGTGGGCCGTGTGGACATGGACGCGCCCATCATATGGGACTTTGACCAGATCACCGACATCCGGGCACTGCCCATAGACCAGGAGACCCTGACCATCAGGGGCGGACGATTTACCACCATCGCCAATCAGGCCGAATCCAAATACACCTACTACAGCCGAAACATCAACATCAAGCGATCTAACGTCATCGTTGATGGGCTGGAGCACCGTGTCACTGGCGAAGGAGACCATGGAGCACCTTACCGGGGCTTTATCAGCGTAAGTGATTGTGCCTATGTCACGGTCCAAAATACCATCCTGACCGGCCATAAGACGTACCGCACCATTGGTGCCGCCGGCAAGCCTGTCTCCATGGGTAGCTACGACCTGAGTGTCAACCGGGCCGTCAACGTGTCTTTCGTCAATTGTAGCCAAACCAACGACATCAACGACCGGACATACTGGGGCATCCTGGGTTCTAACTACTGTAAGAATCTGCTTTACGACGGTTGCATTTTTTCCCGGTTTGATGCGCATAAAGGGGTGGCCAACGCGACGATCCGCAACTCGACCCTTGGCCACATGGGCATCAATGCCATTGGCAGCGGCGTGCTCACCATCGAAAACTCGACCATCCGAGGTAGGACACTGGTCAATCTACGGCGCGACTACGGCAGTACCTGGCAAGGAGAGTTCGTCATTCGCAACTGTACGTTTGTGCCGGCCGGTGGCCAAACCACCAGTGCCAGCCTGATCGGAGGATCCTATTCCAGCTTGCACGATTTTGGATATACCTGCTACATGCCCGAGCGCATCACCATCGAGAACCTACATATTGACGATACCAATCATCCAGCCGACTACCAAGGTCCGGCGATATTCGCCGATTTCAATCCGAAAATGACCGATGCGTCCTATGAGGAGGTCTTTCCATATATGAGAACCAAGGAAGTAATCCTCCGCAATGTCACCACGGCCAGTGGCAAGACCCTGCGCCTTAGTGACAACCCATTTATGTTTACAGGGGTGAAAGTCCATACACTCTAGCCAAACCATCGACCTATGCGGACCATCGTTCATACGCCCACCAACCAACTGGAGCAGAGTCGGCAATTCTACGAGAAGTTGCAGTACCAAGCGGTACCACATGCTGTTGCGACATGGTACACGGACGGAGCGGTAATCGTCGAAATCAATCCCGACCGCTATGCGCGAGCCGGCGTACGTATCTTCCAACCCTCCTGGACCAGCGAGGTGCAGGCGCTCCGCGAAAAGACCGCCGTGCACAAGATGGCTGATGGTTACTTGCTCAATGACCTGAGCGGGTGCTACCTATATCTCACCGAGGGCGAATTTCCCTATGACGTTGGCACGCCGGGCACAGTCGATACCCTCACCGGAAACTTTGCCGGACTCTGTCTCGAATCCAGTGACATCAAGCGCTCCACCGAAATCTGGCAGTTGCTCGGATTTGACATCAAAATGGGCGATACGGAAAGTGCGATGATCGGCCTCGAAGATCGAGGGGGCTTCGGCGTCAGCCTCATGAAACCGCTGAGCTGCCCGCACCTGTTTTTTAACCCGTCAATGACCTATTTCAACGGTGCCGACAACCTAAATCTGATCGACAAAATCAGGGCCACTGGCATACCGATCACGGAAGAAATCAGCTATTTCAACAAGGAGGGTATCGTAGACAACATCATTATACGAGATCCAGGTGGCTACGGATTCTTTATTTTCAGTGATTAGAGTCAGTAGAGCTTCGCATTAAATCTTGTAGCTAATTCTAATGTCTTTGGTCCGCATACTTCGTTGCAAAGCCTCGCCATAGCTACGCCCACCCGCTTTCGCGGTTCCCTCACTTCTCGCATTGTCATGCTCGACTCTACGAGGTCGTTCGGTCATGCCTCGTCTGCGAACAAAATCCTATTAGAATTATTCAACATATCTAATGCGAAACTTTACTAGTACTAGTTCAACCCTTCAACATATCTAGTGGACTGTAACATTGAAAAGAGATGCATGGATCGCAATTATTTGGTGCCAAATCAAAGAGACAGAACCGCCCGTAGCCTAAGCTACCCCGATAGTTATCGGGGGCTTCTGGCGATGAAGAGTTGGTGCGAAAGAATGCGATCGGGCATTCCACTTTCAGTGTTACAGTCCACTGGGTGGGAAACTCTACCAGATCGGGTCGCTCGTAGCTGCCACTGATTGTGCATACAAAAGTGGGTCAACCGATGAGAACCGGGACCAAGGGCCCGCACGCGCTTTCTACCCTCAAGCTTAGATCCTTCTTGCAAATCCGTCCCGTCTATGGCTATGGTGGATGGGTGCCCCATGGCTGATGATCACCGCAAAGGCCCATCTGGCAGATGGCTTTGACCAACGAGAATCTCGCTATCGCAGTCACTCTTGAACAGGTAGAGGTACTTGATTTCTCGCTTCCGCATGCGCGCCGCAATCTTGATCAATTTCATGCTTTCGTAGTTGACCAGGTCCGAAGAATAACCGGACATTTTGGATCACCATCTCGCGCCCCCTCTTAGGTATCCCCAAGTATCCGGAGATAGGCCTTCCATGGCCCAACCTCGTCGCGGTATTGATGTGCCATCACCCGGCAAATCTGGGTGATATGCCCCAAGTCATGGGCCACCCAGGCAGCCAAAAGTTGTCGGAGAGTGACGGTGCCAAATTCGGGATGCACCCCCTCGCGCTTAAGATCCTGATCGGTGAGGTTCATCTGGCGCAATCGGCCCACATTCTGTTTTCTCAGTTCATCAAATTCGTCCAGCAACTCCAGGAGAGACTTGCCCCGACTTTCTGCAAATTGGGCAAATCGATCGAAGGGAGGGAACTGCGTGTGGATGCCGGCATCCATAATGATTTCAGCGCGGGGAATCCAATCTGTCCGTTCGCAGTGGATCAAGTGTCCGACTACATCAAAGGGACTCCAGGTGTCAGCTCCTTCATTGCTGAGCACCCAATCCTCCGGCAGATCCTCCAACAAGACACGAAGGACCATCGGTGTCCTTTTCAAGACGGCGGTAGTTTTGTCAAGATCGAATGCAATCATCAGCCGACAAGATACGGCTCTGAGGCCTCTACAGGAAGTTCCGACGACCCTAAGGTCTGCCCATTGGCATATTACGTCCGGACAATTCGACTGAAAAAGGTGCTAATACGACCAAGGGAACTGCCGGCATCCCCTTCATGGACTTCGTGCGAAAACAGTTATTCGGTCCAATCGGCATCGAAACCTTTGCGTGGACTTCATGGGACAAATCCGGCGTGATTGCGGGTCCTTCCGGATTTCGGCTCAGTGCAGCAGGTCTAGCCAAGTATGCCCAATAAGAGCATATCTTCTTCCTTGGCTATAATATCCAATGGCATTGCGATACTATTCCTCGTGGCTGCCTTTCGCAAGCCAAGACTGGCTCGTTTGCTCTTTGCCTTGGTTTTTGGCTGGGCCTGTTGGATTAACTACAAGACCGCACAGGGCAATCCCGACGACTATCTGCTGTATGCGGCCATCACACCCTTAGACCTGTATCGGGAATTCATTCAGGGGTGGTTTAGCCGGAATATTACCACCATGGTGACCGTCATTGCCGTGGGGCAAGGATTGATCGCCATTGGACTGCTGCTACGGGGCTGGATCGTGCGCTTGGCTTGCATTGGGGCCATCGTCTTCTTTCTGGCCATTGCACCACTGGGCATTGGTGCAGCCTTTCCCGCCACACTCGTTTCGTGCCTGTCTATGTACCTGATTCTAAGACGAGATGATCTGAAATACATTTGGATATCAAATACGAAAGTATTTACCTAAAAGCACGCAGACAGGCCGGCCATCATTGGCGTGCAACCAACAAGGAAGAATTCCAAGAGAGGCGAGTAGGTGCAGCTAAGTTGTAGCGTGCCGAGAAGCCTCCTCGCATTTTACGGTCCCAAATTGGGAACATTTCGTATTATTGATGCGTTAATGCGGGTAATATCAACAAATACACTGAGACAGTGCTGGATCCAGTATCCAGACAGTGAACAGGGGTTGAAAGCATGGATACAGGAGGTTCGGCAAGCAAATTGGAGCAGTCCACAAGAGTTAAAGTTGCAATTTGGACATGCTTCGATTTTATCGGGAAAGCGCGTAGTCTTCAATGTCTGCGGCAACAAGTACCGGCTGATAGTAGACATTGAATTCCGGCTGCAAATCATCTTTATCGTGTGGTTTGGCAGCCATGGGCAGTACGATTCGATAAACGCGAAAACGATTTCTTATGTTAAGACCAATTAAGACAGATAAGCAACATGAGGATTATCTCGATCGAGCATATGAACTCATGCAATTGGGGATCAAACCAAATTCGGTGGAATCCGACGAGCTCGAAGTGTTGAGTCTACTGATCGAGCAGTATGAGAAGGAGAAGTATCCGATCGATCCACCCCATCCTATTGAAGCGATTCTTTTCCGATTGGAACAAAGGGGTCTAAGAAAAAGCGAGCTAAATAAGATCCTTGGGTCCCGAAGTAGAGCGAGTGAAATATTGTCCGGCAAGCGTAAGTTGAGCTTGCAAATGATTAGGAGTCTTCACGAGCATCTCGGCATAGCTGCGGAGACGCTGATTCGAGCATACGATGTCGCCAAGTAATCAGGTGGCATTAACCTGATAGATCAGAGTAATAGGCTATCAACCATCGAAAAACTAAGTTGCAAAAGGGTTCAAGAACAGCTGGTCCTAATTAATGAAATAAAGTGGGTCGCCAACTGATAGACTTGACGAGCCTCGCCCATCAACTGGGCTGGCAGTGCCCCATCCTTCCATCCCAAAGACTCCCCTTTCAGCACACATTTGCTTGTTAAAACGTGCTGCATTGCCAGACAGCCCATCAAGCATGTTTTTTGAGACGGTCCGATGAAGAGGATGCTAGCTAGTGGCAATGTCAGAAAACGAGGCAAGCGAATGTACGGAATCGGGCGATCGCATGTCCCAACCCACCCGTGCTAATTTTACTATCTTCCGACTAGGTCTCCGGATCCCATTTGTCCGGACGAAACAGGTAGCATGAACAACCTTCAGCATAAACTGACCGTACTAATTTTCGCCATGCTCACCGTATCTCTGGCTGGCAGTGCCCAGCAAGACCCGACGGACGAGCTGCGCTACGAAGTCAATCGAGTCGTTCCCTACATCGTGATCAGCACCGATGAGTTGTGGCAGGCCAGGACAGTTAGCGATCTGGACCCTCGCTATAAAGCCTCATGGGTACGCGAATACCTCTCCGTAGAGATCGAAGCCAGTCAGAATGGAATCGCCCACAGTGCCGTTGGCGAGGGTCACGGACTCAGTCAGGAGCAGCGAGATCTAATATATGGCGCCGATGCAGGCTCGGAAATCTCCGTCAAGGTCAACTACCTGCCTGAAAACAGCCTACGCCACAATGACCCCAAGGAAATCGATTTCAGATTCGTGGTCGATCCCGAAGTGCAGGCCAGCTTCGCGGGTGGTGCTCAATTGATGGAGGACTATCTGCTTGAGCATGCGATCGGCAAAATACCCGTGGGCAGCTTCCAAGATGGTAACCTGGCCGCCGTCAAATTCACCATTGATAAGTCGGGTCAAATAACAAATCCGCATCTGTTCTGGTCATCCGATGACGAGGCGGTCGATGCCCTGCTATTGGAAGCCATAAGCAATATGCCTGATTGGTTACCCGCCACCTACGCAGATGGCAGCAAGGCGAGCCAAGAATTTGCGCTAACTGTGGGCAACATGGAAAGCTGTGCGATCAACCTTTTGAATATTCGGCACAACTAAACCAAGCCCCCGCTCGCAGCCTTGAAACGACGAAATTTTTTACGTTCCAGTATTTCCTTCGGCACCATCACCCTGATGAAGCGCTTGTCGCTCGGTGTGCCTACACACAGAGCTGCCGCCACCGGATTTTTCTCTCTGGCCCAGCGCAAGGGACATTGGTGGCTGATCACTCCCAAAGGCGACCCATTTTTCTCGATCGGCCTCAACCATATCGATCCGGCCAGTCTACGCTACCCGGAGAATGCCCATCTCTGGCGAGATAAATACAACGGCAGCACCACCAAATGGCTGAAGAAGTCCGTCGCCAAAAATCTCAAGGCGTGGGGCTTTAACACCATTGGCTGGGAGCAGGAAGTGACCGTGCGCAATTGGAGACATTCCCGGTCCTTCACCCACGAGGAGCATCAGGCGCATGGCCTTCCCTACTGTCATATGCTTCCTTTTACCGAGTCACACCAGTGGGAACAGCACACTCGCCACTTTGATTTTCGGAGCAAAGAATGGGAGGAGTGGTGCGAATATGTGGCCCGCTCCCACTGCGCCGAGATGAGAGACGAAACCAATCTGATCGGTTACTTCTATAGTGATTGTCCCACGTGGATCCACGCAAGGCCCAAGAACCAATGGCGAGGACCCATGTTTGATCCGGACCGGCTCAAGACAGAGGCGGGCCGCAAAGAACTTACTCACCTCGCTCAGCGCTATTACCAAGTCACCCACGATGCGATTCGACGCTATGACCCGAATCATCTGATCCTAGGTGACCGATATGAGGCCAACGCACCCATCGCCAATGAAGTAGTTCAGGCTGCCTTGCCTTACGTCGACGTGTTATCCTTTCAAGACTTTCGGGAGCCGGTGACTCACCTGGACCACTGGCACAAGACTACGGGCAAACCCGTCCTGCTGGCTGATGCGGCTAAGATCAAGTGGCTTACCGAGCCGAGAGAATTCACCCGCAACAATGGTCAATGGTACACCGAGACCTTAACTGAGCTATTTAAAAACCCCGGCTGCATCGGCTTCCACCTCTGTGGAGCATACCAACGCAATAAGGCCAGACGCTACGGATTGCTCGACGAGCTGGAGAATCCGGATACGGAGAATGTACGCCTGATGCAAGCGGCAAACCGCGAGATCATGCAATGGATGCGTGACCACCTTTGATCAAACGGAGGTCTACCACGACAGGCCCGGCCATCCAAGTGATTCGCGTCCCGTATCTCGTCTAAAGAGGAATTCTCAGCTGGGACACGTGGCGGTGACTAGCGTCGAACCCATTTTCCCAGAAAAGCGTATTGTTCACTGAATTCCAAGGTGATGTACGAAGAAAGACGAGACCTCTACGACCAATTGATAGCCAGGTGCCCTCGAATAGAACGGAAGGGAAAGACGATGCCCTACACCTCGGCAAACGGCTACATGTTCTCCTTGCTCAACAAAGCTGGAGAAATCGGCCATCCGATTTTCGAAAGAGGTGCAAAAGAAATACTTGGAGGAATACAACACCAGTCTATTTAAATTGTACAATTCGATCATGCATGGCTATATCCTGATCACGGACGAGATGCTCGCTGATCCAGACAACATCGTCCGCCTCCTCGACGAGAGCTACGACTATGTCATGACCCTAGATCCTAAGTGATGTGAGACCCTAGCTGCGTCGAATAGCTAGACTCGCTCTAGTTTGATGGGATAGGTTTCATTGGCATTCCACTGACAGACATATATGTTTTCGTCTTCATCAATGCAAACGTCGTGACAATGATTAAAGATCGCCTGCTCCTGTAGCATCGTCTGCAACTTGCCGTCCACGTAGCTGGGTGCGGTACCGCCGGGATTAGAGATCACCTTGTTGTCTTCGTCCAAGATGCACACAAATCCGGAGTTGGGGTTGATGTGATAAGGATGGGTACCCTGAGAGTCATCGGGGTCAAATTTGACGGCGGAGGACCAACAGACTCCCGCATAGAGATGGCTACCCTTTATGACCGGGCGGCAGACAAAAGCACCCGGCAGGCATATTGATTCCAAATACTCACCGTCGAGCGTAAATCGCTTGAAGCAATTGTGCGCTCGAGAGGTAATGAGCAAAGTTGGATTGTCGGGATCGCGATCATCAATACATACGCCGTGCGCCGTACGAAACTGGTCAGGGCCGTCACCCGCGCCACCCCCAATCTTGCGGATAAACTCGCCGTCATGGGTAAATTGGAGCACGTACTGTGACCCATAGCCGTCGGCGACATAAATATCCCCCTTAGGACCTATGGCGGTCTCTGTGGGAGAAAATGCATCGTCTTCTGCATAGGCGCCATACTTCGATGGATGGCCAATCATCATTAGCTCCCTTCCGTCCAATGTCGTTTTCACCACCGTGCCTGGCGTATCGCAGATAAATAAAAACTCTTCACCACCAGCATCCCACAAGGTGAGCCCATGACCACCACTGTACCGAATACCCCAATAATCCAGCAGCTTTCCCGACTTGTCATAAATCAGAATATTATTCTTGGTCTCATCTCCGACCATGATCAGTCTGCCTTGGGCATCCATCACCATTTCGTGGCAATTCTTCACCGGATTTTTTGCCGGGGCCAAGTCGCCCCAATGCTTATGCACCCGATATTTAAAATCTCCGTGTCCCAGCGTGTCGCCGAGCAGGTTCTGCTTCGGCTTTCCGATGTAAAAGGGTGATACAAACGCAGCACCCATGGCTAGGGCCGAAGTATGCATAAATCCACGTCGATTGATTTCACCTGCTACCACAGCATTATGGTTTTTTGTTTGGCTAATAATACTCATCTAGATTTTTTTTGACGCTCCAAGGTAGTGATCCGGCAGCGCAATTGCATTATGAGATTCTGCACTTAATGATCAATGGCCAAAGAATTGCCGGCAAGATGCCCCCTTTTTTTAGTAGATGAACACATTTGGGACGAATACTCCACGGCATAACCCTGCTAGATTGTGTCAGGCGAGAACGCCTGAGACAGCCAGGTTTCTGCTATTGAGCTATTCCAGGGGGCAAATAGCCTCCCAGGCCACGCAGCCCAGATCAGGTCGCGTTTGGCGTCCCCGCCAAAACGCCTTTGCTAGCTCGCTGTCACCCTGAATCTTTGATAATACGATTGCCCTGAGTGATCCGGCCTTGCCGGCTTCCGATCAACTCGTATCAATCTATTTGAGACGATAATACCCATGGCCGCTCAGTAGGGGACGCTGTACCATGCCTGAATAAATGATGCACAGACCTGTGTCTGGCGTTATGCTGGCACCATACCATGGGGGTCAATGACGTACTTCTTGGCTGCGCCCCCGTCAAAGTCCTGATAGCCTTCCGGCCCCTGGTCAAGGCTGATGACCTGGACATTGACCGCGTCGGCAATCTTGATCTTGTCATACAAGATCGCCTGCATCAGATTATGGTTGTACTTCATGACCGGACACTGACCGGTTGTAAAGTGATGAGATTTGGCCCATCCGAGACCAATACGGATGCTCAGATTGCCAATTTTGGCATTGTCGTCGACGCCGCCAGGATCGCCCGTCACGTAAAGTCCGGGGATACCAATGCCACCCCCAGCTCTAGTTACTTCCATGGCTGCATTTAATACGGTGGCCGGCTGCTCCACGCTATGCCCATCGCCGTGCCCCCTCGCTTCAAATCCCACACAGTCGACGGTGCAGTCTACTTCTGGCACACCTACGATCTCCGCGATCTGCTCCCCTAAGGTGGCATCCTTTCTCAGGTCAACCGTCTCACAACCAAAACTTCGAGCTTGCGCCAGACGTTCTGGGATCATGTCCCCAACGATGACCAATGCCGCACCTAGCAAGTGACAGGAGGCTGCACAGGCCAGGCCCACCGGACCTGCTCCCGCTACATAAACAATCGATCCGGGTTTGACTCCGGCCGAGACCGCCCCGTGATAACCGGTGGGGAAAATATCTGATAGCAGCGTCAAATCACGGATTTTCTCCATGGCTTGGTCGCGATCGGGAAATTTCAGGAGGTTGAAATCGGCATACGGCACCATGACGTATTCTGCCTGTCCACCGATCCAGCCGCCCATATCCACATAACCATAGGCGGCTCCTGGGCGCGCGTCGTTAACCTCGAGGCAAATACCAGTTTTTTGCTCCTTGCAATTTCGGCATCGTCCGCAGGCAATATTAAATGGAACCGATACGAGATCTCCGACGTCGAGAAACTCAACGTCGCGACCCTTTTCGATGACCTGCCCGGTGATCTCGTGCCCGAGGATCAGCCCCTCGGGGGCCGTTGTTCTGCCACGCACCATATGCTGGTCACTGCCGCAGATATTGGTCGAAACAATCTTGAGAATTACTCCGTGATGACACTTGCGGTCACCCAGAGCGAGTTCGGGAAAAGCGATACCCTGCACTTCTACCACGCCGGGACGGATGTAAGCGAGTCCTCTATTTGAAGCCATAGTTGTAAGATTTGATGAGCAAATTAGGGTCGATACCTTCGGCAGATGAAGGCGGCTCCTCTTAATATACGTTTATTCGAGCAACTATTTTGCGTCCTCCCTCCGGGCATCTCCGGGCAAAATTAATTGTGGAGCCCTAGGAATAAGCACGATGTCCTCGTCGGGCAAGCATACTCCACCATCGCGCGGTGCGACAGGGCGGATCAAGGAAGATGCGATGATCCTATGCCACCGGCTGCACTGGGCATCTGTATCCGATCACGAGACCTTGACAACACTCCCCTGAACGGTGCTGGCGGGCTGCCCGCAAATTGATATTTTAGTACGTCATGGGAGACACGACCCGCACGTTGGCCGCCATCATGTTTACCGACATTGTCGGATACACAGCCATGATGCAAGAAGATGAAAAGGCCGCGGCGGCTGTCAGACAGCGACATCGCGATGTGCTTGAGGCTGAGCACCGGCAGTTTCACGGCGACATAGTGCAATACTACGGGGACGGTACCCTTAGCATTTTTAAGAGTGCGGTCGAAGCAGTAGAATGTGCCATTGCGATGCAACAACAATTTCAGTCGGGCACGGTGGTACCACTGCGTATTGGCATCCACCTGGGAGATATTGTGCTGCGCGAAAATGAAGTGTATGGCGATGGAGTCAATCTGGCTTCCCGGGTCGAAAGTCTTGGCGTACCCGGCTGTGTCCTGATCTCCGATAAATTACAGGACGCCATCAAGAATCAGCCCTCCCTCCTGTGCGAATCACTTGGGTTTTTTGAGTTCAAAAGCATCAAAGACCCCTTTGAAGTTTATGCTATCAAAAACCAAGGCATCAAAGTGCCCGAGCGCGCCCAGCTCAAGGGCAAGCTGAAGAATCGGAAAAAGTCGATTGCAGTGCTTCCTTTTGTCAACATGAGCTCAGATCCGGAGAATGAGTACTTCAGCGATGGCATTGCGGAGGAAATATTAAACGCTCTGGTGAAGGTGGAGGGATTGCAAGTGACCGCCCGTACCTCCTCCTTTTCCTTTAAGGGAAAAAATTCGGACGTACGTGAGATCGGGCGACAACTGGGCGTGGCCCACTTACTGGAGGGCAGCGTGCGTAAGGCTGGCAATCGGGTGCGCATCACCGCCCAGTTGGTCAGCTCCATCGATGGTTACCACTTCTTTTCGGAGACCTATGATCGTACGCTAGAGGACATATTCGCCGTGCAAGACGAGATTGCCACGGCGATCACCAATCGCCTCCGCGAGCACCTAGGTGAGAAAGAGCACGAGGAACAGCTGGTGGTCCCGCCTACCGCCAATTTGCAGGCTTACGAGCACTACCTCAAGGGGCTCTACTACTCCAACCAGTTTGGCGATGGTCAGGCAATGGCCAAGGCCATCCCGCATTTTGAAAAAGCCGTGGAGATGGAGCCGGATTTTGGCCAGCCCTATGCCCAGCTAGGCATATGCTATTACTTTCAGGCGTTGGGTGGCCGCACTGACATGGAGGAAGCCCGGGGCAAGACCAGAAAACAGATTGAGCAGATCCAGCGGCTGGGCGTCAATTCGTCCGATGCCTATTTTGCCCTTTGTGTCTATGAGATCTTTGTCCAGTGGGATTGGCGGGCCGCCCAAGAGGTGGTCGAAAAAGGGCTGCGACATTTCCCCAACGCCGCTCGACTCTACCACGTTTTAGCCACGCTGTTTTGGATCAATGGCGATGTATCTGCCAGACACTTGGCCCACCAGAAAGGTTACCAACTCGATCCGCTGTCACTCGAAATGATTCTCTACTTGGGCATCTCTTACATCTGGGACCACCAGTTTGACAAAGGCTTGCCCTACATTGAGGAGACCATAAGCATGGTACCGACCCACCGAGCTGCCCTGGAATACAAGGGTTGGATTCGGGCATTTGCTCGGCAATATGGGGAGGCCATTGCCATCTTTGGGCAGCTGCAGCCCCTCGGATACCGGCTGCACCGATCCACCTGTCTGGCTTGGGTCTATTTTCATAGCGATCGCCCCGATGATCTGAGACGGTGTCTCGACGAGCTGCATGCGCTTGAAGAGGAGGCCCCGCAGGTGACCTTGGACCTGGCGTCCATCTATGCCACCCTCGGAGACTTTGATCAGGCCTTCTTCTACCTGGAGCGGGCGATCCATGCCCGGATCGGCGACGTGATGATGATTCGCTCAGATTTTCTGCTCAAGCCCCTGAAAGCAGACCCTCGTTTTGCGGAAATGGAAGCACTCCTTGGCGACATGCCCAACCCAGATTGGCCATAAAATGCACCATCCGATACCTGCGCATTGGTCAGCTCCCAATCCAATCCCAACGCACGAGGCACACCAACATTCCGGACTGTGCACCGGCCATGGGGAGCCCTATCCCGAGCAACAAGGCACACTACGACGGTACGCGCATGGCCTTGTTCGAGATTCCACCACGTCAATGGACTTAGCATCGCGAGTGCCATCGGAATGTTGTAGTTTGGTGTAAGACGCTATTAAGTAGCCATCAAAATACCGATCATAAATGCTTGTAAAAATTTCCCTTCTATCCCGACTAGCCCCCGTTCTACTGAGTCTAATACTCTGCTCACTGCCTATCCTGTCACACACGCAGGCAGGGACAGAGGCCACCATCACTGGCGATCTAAAAAAATGGCACACGGTCACCCTGACCTTTGAGGGCCCTCACTGCTCCGAAACGGACGAGTACAATCCCTTTCTTCACTACCGCCTCAATGTCACCTTCCAACACCGCCGTGCCGCCAAAACGTACACGGTGCCAGGCTACTTTGCCGCGGATGGCAATGCGGCCATGACCTCAGCTTCGGCCGGCAACAAGTGGCGCGTGCATTTTACTCCGGACGAAGTCGGAGAATGGCAATATACGGTGGACTTCAAGAAGGGAAAATGGCTGGCAGTGAGGGACCGAACCCGAGGGGCAGCCAGCGGCCAGTTTATGGATGGACAAAAGGGAAGTTTTGCGGTGAGTCCCAGCGATAAATCAGGCCGCGATTTTCGGGCACACGGTCGGCTGCAATACGTCGGTTCACGTTATTTACGCTTCGCCCAAACAGGGGAATATTTTTATAAATGCGGTCCGGATGCGCCCGAAAACTTTCTAGCCTACGAGGGATTTGATGGCGATTTTGCCAGCGATGGATACAAGGATGACCTTGTAAAGAACTGGGCAGCCCACCTCGGAGACTGGCAAGAAGGAGATCCTGTCTGGTCGGGTGATCGCGGCAAGGAGATTATCGGAGCCCTCAACTATCTGGCCTCCAAGGGCATGAATGCCTTTTCCTTCCTGACGAATAATATCGCGGGCGACGACCAAAATGTATTTCCCTACATCGACTACGACACCCACGATCGAATGGACTGCTCCAAACTAGATCAGTGGGGCATCGTCTTTTCACACGCCCAGCGGCTGGGCCTATTCTTGCACTTTAAAACCTTGGAAGCCGAAAATCAAGGACTGCTCGACTTTGGCGGCATCGGGGGACGCACGCGACTGTACTACCGTGAGCTGATCGCCCGCTTCGGACATCATCTGGCCCTCAATTGGAATCTGGGGGAAGAAATGGGCGATTGGGCCGGCATCGACAACCAAAGAACCATGCCTCTGACCGTATCACAGCGCCAAGCACTCACCCAATACATATATGACACCGATCCTTACCACCATCATATGGTCATCCACAACGGAGCCTGGTTTACGGAAATGTATGGAGACCAGTCCAAACTGACCGGCGCTTCCCTGCAGACCAATCGACCCGATTTTTCCCGAGTGAATGCGCAGGTGAAGCGAGTAATTGATGAAGCTCAGCTGGTCGGCAAAACGTGGGCGGTAGCTTGTGATGAGCCCGGCGACGCGACACATTCGCTGCTCACCGACGGGGAGGATCCGGACCACATTCACGCCCGAACCAATGGGTTATGGGGAGCGATGTTGGCGGGAGCCTGGGGCACTGAGTGGTACTTTGGTTATCAGCATCCGCACTCGGATCTTACCTGTCAGGATTTCCGAAGCCGGGACCTGTTTTGGGACATGGGTCGAATTTGTCTTCGCTTTTTTCAGGAGAATGACTTCCCCGTGGATGAGATGGCGTCGGTGAACGAGCTGATTTCCAGTGAGGGAGATTTCTGCTTTGCCAAAGAGGGTGACACCTACATTGTCCTACTGAAGAAAGGAGGCGAGAGCCAACTCAATCTGAAAAACCACGAAGGTGTGTATACCGTAAGTTGGTATGATCCACGCCAGGGGGGCGACCTCCAGCGAGGATCGACGCAGACGATTGATGGCAAAGGTTCTCAATCGCTCGGCATGCCACCTGCCGACCCTACGAGCGACTGGGTGGTGCTGGTGCAGAAGAAATAGCGATGAGCATGTCTTCTCCTCCGTATCCAAAGCAACAAAGATGAACACGATCATAAGATGCCTGATCTGGCTGCCCCTTCTCATGCCTCTAATGCTTGGAGCACAAGCCCCTTGGCAGTATGGCAAACTGGTAGCACCTACCGGCAGCCACATCATCAAACATGAAGACGGTACGCCATTTCTCTGGATTGGCGACACCGGTTGGGGACTTTTTCAACAGTTAACCCGCGAGGAGGTGGACCATTATTTGGATACGCGGCAGGCTCAAGGGTTCAATGTCATTCAGGCCGTAGTGTTTTGGTATCCGCACGGAGGCGGCTTGCCCAACGGACCACACAACGCCACCAACGCATACGGGCACCGACCCTTCACCGGCGCGGAGGATGCCCCAAATACCTCAGAACCGTTGGTCGTGGAAGGCGGTAGCCCCACTGCGCCCAACGATTACTGGGATCACGTGGACTACATCGTCCAGGCCATCCGCTCCCGCCAGATGTACCTGGCCCTCCTACCCTGCTGGGGTCGTGCCTATGTCACCACCCAATTCCCCGGGTCGCACCAGGAATACAACGTGGACGAAGCACGAGCCTACGGGGCGTTTTTAGGTCAGCGATACCAGGATGCACCCCACATCCTATGGGTGCTGGGGGGTGACGCTAAGGCATATAAAAAGGGCTTTGATCAGCGAGGCACCTACCAAGATTGGGATGGCAGGCAGGTCTTTCGAGCCATGGCCGAGGGCCTGGTGCAGGGTGTAACCGGGCAGCAGCCCGCCTGGAACGAAGCGCATCCGGCCTGGGATGAGCTGCTTTTGACTTATCACCCTGACGGCGACCCCAGCCAGAACTCCTCGCAGTGGTTTCATGAAGATCCCTGGTTGACAGCTAATGGTGTGGAAGTGTGGAAGGAAGTACAATTGGTCTATCGGGAGATGCTGGGCGACTATCAATTGGACCAGCCTGTCAAACCGAGTCTGTTTCTGGAAGGTTCCTACGAATTCGGATCGTACCAGCATGAGTGCGGTTGGGTAACTCCCGTCAAAGTCAGGAGGCAGTTTTATCACACGTTCTTTGCAGGGGGTGCCGGACATACCTATGGGGCCGGTCCTGTCTGGTCCATGCGTGGCACGGGGGGAGGCTACAGCTGCGGCTACGCCTGGAAACAAGCCCTCCATTTTCCGGGAGCTACCCAGTGTGCGATGATCGGCAAAACCTTTCTCCAGAAATACGGTTGGCATGCGTGGATACCCAGTCAAGAGGTGGTGTCCAGAGGTAGTGGGACTGGCGAGCATCTTAAAGTGGCGGTACGCCATGCTTCCAGCGATCTGGTGCTGGTCTATTTTTCCAACAATACACATGCATCGATCAAAAATGTGCTGAGTGCCAAGGCGTCGTGCCAGTGGTTTGATCCCGCGACCGGCGCCTATCAGGCAGGACCACATGTAGAAGCCGGCGAGATCAAAGACATGATTCCGCCTCGGGGATGGGAGGATGCTATTCTCGTGTTGGCTACGCACTAAGTGCCAAGGCAGCCGTCAGCGCAGGGCGCCACCATCAGATGGTGCCAAGGCGATTGCTAACTCGGTCTGATGCAAGGGAGACACACCGTCTGATGCTAAGGGCTCCCGTATTGGCGCTTGCTCGCCAGGGACCGCACCCGATACAAGAATCGGGTGCCGCAATCTCGAACGAGCACTAAGAAGCAGGCAAAGGCGATTCCTCTATCGCCACTTCCTCCCAAGGACCGCACCCGATAAAGGAATCGGGTGCTGCAATCTCGAATGAAGACCAAAGTAGCGCGCAAAAGGCGATTCCTCTATCGCCTCCTCTTCCCAGGGACCGCACCCGATACAGGAATCGGGTGCTGCAATCTCGAACGAGCACTAAAGTAGCGGGCAAAAGGCGATTCCTCTATCGTCGAAAAATGAGACCTTCGCAGCATGCGCTGGATCATTTACACCCCCTACAAACCGATTTGGCTTACGATTCCCTGGATCATGCTCCTGAGCCTTGGGGGTATAAATCGCAGTTTAGATTTTCAACTGCACGATACCTTCTTCGTCCTGGCGACCGTACATGTGGGGAGCGCCCTTGCTTTGATACTGGCCATTGTAGGCCTGATCTACTGGTGGATGCGAGATCGGTCGCTGATCAAATGGATGACCTTGGTGCACCTGGCGAGCACCATTATTTCCTCCAGCTTGATCTTGCTCGTGAGCATTGTGTGGAAAGCCTCCTCGCCCGCACATCTGGCAGACTTCCAGCGGATCAATCAAGCGCTACTCGGCCTAATCGGCATCTTGCTAGTGGGTCAAATCCTATTCTTAATAAATGTGAATATTGCACTGATCAGAGGCAAACCGATCAGGGACAACTAGTCACATTGAAACCTCAGTTAGCCCAATTTTTCAGTCAGTGATGTACCGGAGGAGTGACCTTGAGTGAACTTGAGTGAACTTGAGTGAACTTGAGTGACTTGAGTGAGCTTGAGTGAGCTTGAGTGAGCTTGAGTGAGCTTGAGTGAGCTTGAGTGAGCTTGAGTGAGCTTGAGTGATCTTGAGTGACTTGAGTGATCTTGAGTGACTTGAGTCTCATACGAGCTTGCGGCGGGGGAAAATGTTTACTCAGAAAGGACAGTGAAAATGCCTGTAAAACGCTAGTCGCCTTAGTACACGGTAGGTCACTTTAGCTCACTACGGGACTACACTCCCGCTCACTCGAAACTCCAGAGCACTCCGAACTGCTACATTGGCCCTCCTTGGCAATTTTTTATAATTATGTTGACGAAGGCTTCCCTAGCCATGCCACACTGGGTGGTGCTCGAAGCCCAATTGCTTGATCAGGATCCGCTACAGAGAGATGAAGAACCAAGCCAAAGTCACCATACACATGGTAGCCAGCCTGGATGGCTTTATTGCTAAAAAGGACAACAGCCTCACCTGGATGCAGTCGAATGACCGCTATGAAGACGGTATCACGTTGACCGATGAGGACATAGCCAAATTCTTGGAAGGCATTGACTGCTATGTGATGGGATCGCGGACCTACGAACACGCATTGGAACTGGGATGGCCCTATGGGCAGGTACCGGTGACAGTGCTGACCAGCAGAGACCTCCCCAGCAATGGAAAAAATGTGGCGTTCCACGGGGGCGATCTCAGCCAGGTGGTGCAAGAATTAAAGAAGACTTATAAGAGTATTTGGATGGTCGGGGGAGCACGTCTGACTAAAGCCTTCTTACAGCAAGATTTGGCCGATGAAATCGTAATTTCCATCATGCCTGTCCTCTTGGGAGAGGGAACATTGTTCTTTGATTTTATTGGTCTCGAAAAACAATTACACCTCAAAGACGTGAAGGCTTACCAGGATGGCATGGTAGAACTGCAATACGAAATCAAACGAACCTAACGTTCCATCGCAGGCAGCTATGACCATCGTCGGTCATGCGCAAAAGCTTGAACCTATCGTTCAGTACATCTCCCTAAGAAATATTATGTCTAGCAACATCAAATCTTTCTTACTCCTACCCCTTCTGATCTTGTTGGGGCAAGGCATAGCGACCAGTGACAGACATCAGGATTCCGAGGAAATTACACTCAGGCATTACTGCACAGAAATCGGTCGCTTTGACCTCCTCTTCTACGAGGATGAAGTCAGTGGTTCGTATGCACTCCTCCCGAAAAAGAGCTTAGGAGCGGTGTGGGGTAAACTTGAGAACCAGGAAATGAAGGGCCGGTGGGTCGACGCAGATGGCACCGGCGATATTATCATACAATTTGACGAAGATTTGACTTTTTTCTCTACTGCCTATCGAAGTGACGACGAGCCTGATAAATGGTACCGTGATAGTTGGAATGGCCACCTTCGACCGGATCAGGGTCCCAAATTTTCGATCGAGGGTAAAACATATCAATGTGAGTAGGTATTTAATCTGAGGCGATAGCTTATCGATGAACCCTTGCACCAAATCAAAGTGAGTATTCCAACAACGTCGGTCCTCTGGAAGGAGGCTGCCCGATATGATTACGTCGACAGTTATTCACGGCCTTACGAGGACAAGGCCGGCGACATCACTATCGGAGACATCGGAAAGGCTTTCTTTACCGCCGCTCCCTGGTGGGCAGGGGCATTATTCGTACTGAGAAATCGGCTGATGTCCATGGTGGGCCTCAAGGGATCGACAGACCACTCGGACCGAGTGAAGGGGCTACAGGAGTTTCAATGTCAACCTGGAGAGAGCATAGGATTATTTCGGGTTTATGACCGCACAGAGCATGAGGTTATTTTTGGGCAAGATGACAAGCATCTTGACTTTCGAATTTCCCTATTGAAAGACGCCGAACGAGGTGATGAGAAACTACTGACCATCACTACAGCGGTGACGTTTCATAACCGCTGGGGCAAATTGTATTTTCTTCCCGTCAAACCCTTGCACAAACTGATCGTACCCAGCATGCTCCGAGGCATCATCCGCCAGGTGCAAAACAAGAATGGGCAGTGCTGATTTGCAGACACGATTCGAGCATAGAGAGATAAACGACGGATCAATGAAAATCTCAGCTAATCTGATAACCATCGGTAGGTGACCACAAGCGACGGTACGAACCAATCGCGCCTGCCACGGATGGGATATACCAGCCAAAGCAGCGGCATCGGGTCCTCTATTAACGGCGGCGAATTGTAATTCTTAATCGCTGGCCAGTTGCTTTTGCCACGACATCTACCGAGAAGCCAAACGCATGGCCATCGAAGTCACCCGTGTGACCGTGGAGGTATCGGGAGAATTTGGGGGTCCGGGAGAGCCGGGATTCAATATCACGTACCAGGCCAAGGTGGAAGGAGATGCCACCGACGAGGAGCTACGAAAACTGATTATTCACACCGATAAAGTCTCGGAAATTCACAATACGCTGCGGGCGGGCGTCTCGGTCAATTTAGTTTCGGACTAGCTGTTCCCCATCGTCCTACTTTAAACCCATGGGATCTTTTCCAGGGCTCACGCGGCGACGCAGAGACCGCAGAGACTGGGGCTGCGCCCTATGGGAGACTTCGTGCCATCGTCACTTTGTGGCCCATCAAACTAGTGAGGTGGTTGTTGTCGCACTATTGTCCCAACTCCCTAAACATACAATTTCAACTATCTTGGCACCAGGTGCACCGGCTTGCTGTCTTGGACGCATGACAAACCGACTTCATTCTGACTGTTTATCCTATGAAAGCTACCATTCTATCCATCCTAGCACTGTGCCCGCTGTTGACCCACGCACAATCGACACAGCTGCCTGCTGTCGTATCCAGCACGATTGAGATCCAGGATACCGACACCAGAGAATCCATCATCTACAAGGCCGCACATGTGGTGCCGACGCCAAACCAGTACGACGCCTTGCAAAATGAGTTCATCGCTTTCATTCATTTTGGTCCCAATACCTTTACCCGCATGGAGTGGGGATCTGGCATGGAAGATCCATCGATCTTTGACCTCCAGACACTGGACACCGACCAGTGGTGCGCCGCCATGACCGCGGCTGGCATGAAAATGGTCATCATCACGGTCAAGCACCACGATGGTTTTTGCTTATGGCAGTCGCGGTATACCAAGCACGGCATTATGTCCTCCCCTTTCGAAAACGGCAAGGGAGATGTGCTGAAGGAGCTGGCGGCCTCCTGCAAAAAATACGATCTAAAATTAGGGATCTACCTGTCGCCGGCTGACCTCTATCAAATCGAAAGTGCGGATGGTCTCTACGGCAATCTGAGCCCGTATACCGAACGCACCATTCCCCGGCGGGTGGAGGGCAGGCCCTTTGCCAACAAGACCACCTTCAAGTTTAAGGTGGATGATTACAATGAATACATGCTCAACCAACTCTTCGAATTATTAACCGAATACGGGCCCGTGCACGAAGTCTGGTTTGACGGCGCCCATCCCAAGCGCAAGGGCAACCAGCAGTACACCTATCTGGCCTGGAAGGAGCTTATCCATACCCTGGCACCCAAAGCGGTCATCTTCGGTAGGCAGGACGTGCGTTGGTGCGGCAACGAGGCTGGGCAAACCAGACCGACGGAATGGAACGTCATCCCTTACCAAGATGACCCAAATGCCATGAATCATTTTGCCGATTTAACGGCTACCACATTGGGTGAAAGGGAGCAGCTCTACCTGGGCAAATACCTCCACTATCAAATGGCCGAGACCAATACCTCCATTCGAGAGGGATGGTTTTATCGCGACGATACTGATCAAAAAGTAAGGAGTGCCGACGATGTGTACGACATTTATGAACGGTCGGTCGGCGGCAATTCGATATTTCTCCTCAATATTCCACCCAATCGCTCGGGACGGTTTTCGCCCACAGACGTGGAGGTGCTGGAGGAAGTGGGACAGCGAATCAGAGAAACCTACGAAAAAAACCTATTCGCGGGCGCAGATGGACCTGCTGCCGTCCTCGATGAGGACGACGCGACGTACGCCACGTTAGAGGAACAGGACGCGATTATTGTCACTGCCCCAGAGCCCATCACCCTCAATCGGCTCGTGCTTCAAGAAGCCGTTGCCACGCACAGCGAACGGATCGAAGCACACACGTTGGAGGCATGGATTGAAGGAGGCTGGCAAGAAATCGCCCAGGCTACCAACGTGGGGTACAAAAGAATCCTACGATTTCCGGAAATCACGGCAGCCAAATTCAGAATACAGGTGTTGGAATCTCGTTTGACTCCAGCCATCACAAGAATTTCTGCCCATTACTACCGGACACGACCGCCCCAGCTGACGATAGAGAGAGATCTAAACGGCATGGTGAGTATTCAGGCTAAGCAGCATGAATTTCGTTGGAAACCACATGGCGAAGACATTGCAAATAACATCAACCGTGGGGCCGAAATTCGATATACGCTGGACCAGAAAAATCCAACGCGGTCATCTGCGCTGTATGCTGAGCCTTTCCTCCATACACATGGAGAGGTTCGTGCGGCGGTACTTACGCCCGCGGAAATCGGTAGTGTAGCCACCCACGAATTTGGCATCATCAAAATGGGCTGGAAATTATCATCTGTCAGCAGCGAAGTAGTCCAACACGAAGCCACCAAAGCCTTTGACAATGATCCAGGTACTTATTGGTGTTCGAAAGTATCGGAACAACCTTATTTGGTACTAGATCTGGGCAGTGCCCATCGGCTCCAGGGATTTGTCTATACACCGCCCGGCGACCATTCGTCCGGAATGATCGAAACCGGCAGAGTAGAAATTAGCAGCGACGGCCAGTCGTGGACGCTAGCTGATCATTTCCGTTTTGGCAACTTGATTAACGATCCCACTCGGCGGAAGCACGTTTTTGGTCGACCGGCCAAAGCTCGATATATTAAGGTAATCTCCACCTCTACGGCGGGAAGCGGGAGCAAAGCTTGTATCGGGGAACTGGATTTTCTGGCTCGGTGACCGCCCCCACATGCTTGTTTGCATACCATTTTCTATGACCTTAGAATGAAAAAGTAATGACGCCAAAGCAACTGATCCAACGCTGGGTCAAGCGCTTTAACGAAGGCGATGCAGATGCCCTCGCCGCCATGTATCACGAGGATGCCATCAATCATCAGGTGGCCAATGATCCTGTGGTAGGCAGAGAGGCGATTAAACAAATGTTTGCGGCTGAATTTGCCCAGTTCAACATGACCTGCCTCATCGAAAATCTGTTTGAAGACGGCGATTGGGCGATGCTGGAATGGAGGGATCCCAGTGGGCTGCGCGGGTGCGGCTTCTTTCATGTGCTGGATGGCAAGATCAAACGGCAGCGAGGCTATTGGGATAAACTTACCTTCCTGGGTAAGACGGGGAAGCTCCCGGGATCCCAGGAAGACTAGCGCCCTGCGGTGCGGGCAGGTTGAATATCTGGTCTCCAAGCCCTACCTTGACCTAGACTAATCCACCGCCGATGAAACAACTGGCTTCTTTGATCCTTGCTCTTCTCTGTACAAATCTCATGCTGCAGTCTCAGGATCAGAAGGGCGACAACATCGTCAAAGTGCTCTCCTTCAACATTTTGCACGGACGAACCACCCAAGGGGACTTTAACCTGGATGTGCTGGCCAACCTTATTCTCGAGGCAGATCCGGATCTGGTCGCGATGCAAGAGGTGGACTTTAAGGCCAATCGGTCAAAGAAATATGACCTGGCGACCGAGCTGGGCTGGCGCACCAAGATGGCGCCCCTGTTTGGACGGGCCATGCCCTTTGACGGGGGTGAGTACGGAGAAGCGGTGCTGGCCCGATCCAGTTTTTTGGCCACGAGAAATGTCGGACTGCCCCACCTTCCGGGGCAGGAGCCTCGGGCCGCCCTGGAAATAATCACGCTGTTGCCTTCCGGAGATACCATTGCCTTTGTCGGCACCCACCTCGCCCATGAAGGGGAAGCGGGGCGCATCATGCAAGCCGAAGCTATCAACGCAGCCTTCGCCGGAAATCCGCATCCGACGATCTTGGCCGGTGATCTAAATGCCCGGCCGGGTAGCCAGGCCATGCAGATCCTGGAATCAGTATGGACGGCCTCGGATGATCAGAATCCGCCGGCGGGCACCTACCCTTCCCATGATCCGCGGGTCAAGATTGACTATGTCCTGTTTCATCCACGGCATCGGTGGCGGGTGTTGGATCGCCAGGTCATCGCAGATACCATTGCCTCGGATCACTGCGCCTACCTAGTGACGCTAGAGCTCCTCGGCCAGTAGACTCGCCCTATTACTCGATATTGCGATCTTTGGGAGACGACAAACACAGGAAAGTCCATCTTATTAATGGATCACTGGGAATATCAACACACGGTCATGACACGCGCCTGTCGCAAGGATGCCTGGGCCTACTGCACAAACTTTGACAACGCCGCCCGCATGGAGCCTGGCGTAGAAAGGATCGAATTAGATGGACCATTTGCCAGCGGAACCACCGGTCGCACCGTCACCCTAGCCTACACCCAGTCGTGGGAGCTGCAAGATGTCGTATGGGAAGAACAGTACACCATCCTGGGTCGAACGCCTGATGGCGGTTTCATGCGTTTCACCTGGACCTTCGAGGAGATGGAAGCGGGCACACGTTTGACGCAACTCATCCGAGCTGGCGGCGAGCAGTTGGAAGCCCATCGAGATGCGCTGCACCAGATGGAAGAAGGTGTGGTGCCAAGTATGAGCAAGCTGGTACAGGCCTTGGACGCGCTGGCAAATACGACCGAAAACGATGATCCCGATCCTGGTTAGATACACAGATCCATGAAAATCCCCTCCGGTCAGGTGACAGAATACGACGAGGTGGCCGCTATGCATTATGCAGCCTTCCGACCCGCTCTCCATGCCCCCATCCTCGCTGACTGCCTGGCGGAAAACCAAAGATACCCCTGGGGGCTGGATATCGGCTGTGGGACGGGTCATTCTTCCGTTGCGTTGGCACAGTATTGCGATCAGGTGCTGGCCACTGATCCGAGCGAAGAAATGCTCCGGCAAGCGGTGAATCATCCCGACATCTCGTATGCCCATGGGGCCTTACGTCATCTGGACCTTCCGGACCATCACTTTGCCCTGATCACCTTTGCTGGATCGCTCTTTTACGCCAAATCTCAGTCGTTGCTGGACGAAGTCGTACGGGTGGCTGCTACAAACGCCCAAATTATCGTCTACGATTTCGACATTCAGGTCGACGAGATCCTCAGACTACTTGATATCCCCAGCCCGCCCCAGATGGACCATCCCTATGACCATGAGGTCAATTTCTCCGACTTGGATCAGCAAAGCCTGCACAAGGTCAAGGAGCTCAAGAAGCTACGTGCGATCGACGCAACGGTATCCGAGCTCGCCCACATTTTGTTATCATCTAAGGAACACTATCATGTGCTGGCTAAGCGCTTTGGAGCTCAACACCTACACGCCATTCTCTGCGACCAACTTGCCACCCGTCTGCAGAGGACACAGACCGCCCTACCGGCAATGACCTACCTCACCCAGTATCTCCTGACCGAATAACCCAACAGGTAGTAGTCGCTTGCCAGAGCATGGTGACCCAGGCAATTTCTCCCGTCGAACAGCTAATAAGTGCAAAGTCGATCTCGTGCCTACCTTGCCCTTCTTCCTGGCATGCAATACAATCGCTTAATCCTCAGATGTCAGACGCAGCAAGGCCTCGAAGGCTCCCGCAAAATTATGCCTGATATGGAATCGGTAGCCATTTCCGTCGCTAGGTTGTAGGGCTTCACAGCTTGCTGTAACATGCCCGTGTACTTTTGATTACATTTAGAGGACTAACATGGTCCAATTCAATGAACCACTGTTTTGCTAAATCACCCTTTATCCTGGCCATCGTCCTCAGTACAGGCATATCTGCGACATTATTTTCACAGCCGAGGCAGGATAGCGTGACGTATCAAGCCTACGACGACTTGATGGGTCTCGAAAATACGGAGCTGTACAATGGACCGGAATATGCGAGTCCACATGGGGCTTCGTGGGATGGCAGCCATGTCTATCTCAAGTCGCCGATCTTCACTCCTGGCGATTTGGTGTACGGAGGACAGCCTTACTCAAAGGTGTTGATGACGTATGATCTCCTGACAGATAATGTCATCGTTAGGTCCAACGATGGCCTCAGTACCTTCAAGATTAGAATGATCCCCGGCCACCTCTCAAGGTTTTCTTTGCATGGTCGTGCATTCGTTCGATTGACTGACACCGATCTAGCGTTGGAAGGGCATCATTTCTTTGAGGTCGCCTTTGTTCGAGAAAAGGTGGCGCTTTTCGTCAAGCATGCAAAGAAAATAAAGCGGGAGACGGTAGATGGGGTATTGCAGCATCGATTTATACCCAGCAACTATTATCTCTTGAAATATCAGGGAATATTTCACGTGGTCCACTCCACGAGAGACTTCAAGCAGATATGCCCGGACAGGTACGAAGACATCCGGAGCTTACGTAAGGAGTACAGGGCCGCACACAAGGAGAATCCCGACAGACTCATGTTGATGATTGCAGAATATTTGGCAGCAGATACCACATAACCACACACAGGCTCCGAAATCATCATGCATCGTTATTTGCTGGCCATACTATATTTTCTTGCGCTGGCCTATGCTACGCACGGGCAGGAAGACGGCCGCGTATCCATCTCCTTTGATAGCAGCACGCTCAATGAAGCCATACTACAGCTGGAAGATCTCGCACAGATTCCGTTCTTTTTTGAAGATGCCTGGTTGCAAGGCCATCGGGTATCAAAATCGTTTGAAAGAGCAAGTGTGGACGAGGTATTGCGAGGTATCCTAGCAGACACCGATCTCCACTATCATCGCTACGATGGTAGAATCATTTTGCTGAAAAACACTAGGGTCCTGACGGAATTATCCCCTGATCTGTTTGGCGAGACTGCCGGGTTGAAGAAACGGCAAGCCGGTCCCACGCCCATCTTCAAAGAGGAGGTTGTCTCAAAGGCCATGAGGACGCAGAAAACGGTGGTGGCAATAGGTAAACAAAACCCAGGCTCGAAACAAGGAGAGTACGAGCTTTCAGGTCTAGTGACCAAGGTCGGATCTGACGAACCCGTGTCGGAGCTGTCTCTCTTCACATCTGATCGATCCCGATACGCTGTGACGGATAGCACTGGTTCGTATGCCATCATGTTGCCGTATGGGCATCACAAGCTCGAAACGCAGCTATTGGGATATGAGAAAGTGCAGCAAGAGGTGATCATCTACGGACCAGGCGAGTTGGATCTGCAGGTAGTTGAAGACGTCGAGGTCCTTGATGAGATCGTGGTAAGATCCAACCGAGACGCCAACATTGCAGACGCAGCCGTAGGAGTCTCGCTTGTGGACGTCAAGGCGATCAAGACGATTCCTTTGGTAATGGGTGAACGCGATATCCTGAAAGTAACTACCACGCTGCCCGGCATCAAGACTGCCGGCGAGGGATCCAGTGGGTTCAATGTACGGGGTGGCCGTGCCGATCAAAACCTAGTCATGCTGGATGGTGCGCCCATCTACAACCCGACCCATTTCTGGGGAATATTTTCAGCAATAAACCCATTTGCGACTCAAAGTCTGGAAGTGTACAAAGCCAGCATTCCCGCATCATATGGAGGCCGTCTTTCTTCCGTCTTTGATATCAAGGCAAAAGAAGGCAATAGGGATGCGACTTCGGGTCAAGGATCTATCGGCCCCCTCACGGCCAATCTCACCTTGGAGACCCCTGTAGTAGAAGGAAAGTCCTCGATCATTGCTGGCATACGGAGCACCTACACCGACTATATTCTGCGAAGCCTGAAGGAGAGCGCTCTCAAGAACAGCGAGGCGTCCTTTTACGATGCCATTTTCAAATATGTCCACGAGATCAATGATCAAAACTCAGTGGAAGGTACATTCTACTACAGCAAGGACAGATTCAGCATCACCACTGATTCTGTATTCAGATATAGCAATCGCCTCATGTCCCTCAGGTGGAGACATCGATTTAGTCAGCGAAGTTGGGCCTCGTTGGTTGTCAGTGGAACCCAATACAAGTACAACATCCTCTTTGATGCAGATGCAAATACGGATTTTGACTTTGGATATGTCCTCAACGAGCGACAATTGAAAGTGAAATTTGACCAACTGTGGGGGCAGAAGCATACGCTCAACTACGGCTTTAGCAGTAAGTTGTACGTCACCGAACCAGGTAGCATAAAACCCTTGAATTCCGAGTCGGAGGTCGCAATAAAAGAGATAGATCGTGAAAGAGGACTGGAATCAGCACTGTATCTCTCCGACCTTTTTGAGGTGAATCACAGACTGCTGCTTGATTTGGGACTACGTTATTCTTACTATGCCAGTCTTGGCCCTGCCACTCAAAACGTGTACGCCGTTGGTGTCCCTCGAAACGAAGGTTCGGTAGTGGAGGTCAAAACCTATGATCACAACGAACTAATTAAAAACTACGGTGGATTTGAATATCGTCTTTCGGGGCGCTATCTCTTTGGCCAAGATTGGTCCGTCAAAGCAGGTTGTAATCGCACCGTACAGTATATCCACTTGTTGACTACGAATACGACGATGTCTCCAACAGACATATGGAAGTTATCTGACCTCAACATTAAACCCCAACGCGCTCAACAGTTTTCTCTAGGCATTTTCAGGAATGTCCCTAGCAAGAATCTGGAAATAAGTGTGGAGGGATACTATAAGGAAATGACGGACCTCCTGGACTATAAGATCGGAGCCCAACTCATCTTAAATGATGCACTAGAAACAGAATTACTGCAGGGAGAGGGTCAGGCCTATGGCGTCGAACTATTGCTGAAGAAGACCACCGGCCGGCTCAACGGCTACGTTGGGTACAGCTACTCACGAGCTCAGATCAAGCTCAACAGTACGATCCGTGAAGAGCAGGTGAATAACGGCGATTTTTTTCCGGCCAACTTTGACAAACCGCACGACTTTTCCCTAATATCTAATTACCGGTTTACCAAACGCATTAGTGCTTCACTCAATTTCATCTATCAGACAGGAAGACCGATCACCTACCCCGTGGGAAAGTTTGTTTTTGCCGGTCAGGACCGGGTGCTCTACAGTGACAGAAATCAATTTAGGATACCCGATTATTACCGGCTGGATCTTGGAATCAACATCGAAGGGAGTCACAAGCGCGAGAAACTGGCGCATAGTTTTGTCAACATATCTGTGTACAATCTGCTTGGTAGGAACAATCCGTACTCCGTATTCTTTGTCAACGACCGAGGGAGAATAAAAGCCTACAAGACGTCCATTTTCGCCATTCCCGTGCCAACCCTTACTTACAATTTCCAATTCTAGTTAGATCATGGGAAGGTTTCAGTTTCTATCGCTTTGTTTTCTCCTGCAGTTGCTCCTCCAATGCACTGAATCCTTTGATATTCAGGCCTTTAATTTTGATCGCATCTTGGTAGTTGAAGGCACGATCACCAATGAGCTAAAACAGCAGGTTGTCAAACTCTCCAGAAGTATCCCTCTGGACGCCACCGTACCCGACATCGAAGAAAATGCGGACGTTCAGGTGGTCGATACCGACGGCCAAGCATTCCAGTTTTCGTTTGATCCTGCTACCGGTGTTTACCGGTCGGATGTAGCATTTGCAGCAAGACCTGAGTCGGCCTATACACTAATAATCAACACGCAAGATGGACGAGTTTATACTTCGAGCGAGGTTGTTCTGCCGCCCATTGTACCCATCGCTAGGGTCTATGCAGAGATTTCATCGGATGCGGGGGCAAATGGCATCGATATTTTCGTAGATTCTGAGGAGGCACCTGACGAGGTTAGATACTTCAGATATGAATATGAAGAAACCTACAAGATCAAGGTGCCCCAGCCGTCGCATTTTACATGGGCTATTGAGGATTACGATGTTGGATCGGGCTTATATGAAATAAGCCTCACTCGCAGAAAACCTGAGACTATTTGCTACTCATCAAACTACTCAACGGGTATCTTGCAGAGCTCCACTCGTGAGCTAGAGCGCAACCGCATATTCCGTTTTCCGATACAACATATTTATCGGCGCAATCCCATTCTGCGAGAGCGCTATAGTATCTTGGCAAAGCAGTATGTGCAGAGTCTCCAGGCCCACACATTCTATCAAACATTGAATGATCTTGGGGGCCAGGGGAGCCTCCTATCCGAAGTACAACCCGGCTTCCCCCCAGGCAATATCTCATCTTCGGATAATTCCGACGAACGAGTCGTGGGTTTTTTTGAAGCCTCCTCCGTTTCCACCAAGAGGATGTACACCAACTACAAAGAGTTTGTTTTCGAATTCCCACCATACTTTATTGCCTGTGACCGTATTCGGATGTTTCCCTATGCAGAAATGATCCAAAAACTGGAGAAAGAGCACTTCCAAATTGTGGATTATGAAGAACAAGGCCCCGTGAAGTTATATCACCTCTACAAAGAACAATGCACAGATTGCACGACTTTCTCCTCTAATGTGAAACCAGCGTTTTGGGAGGATTGATAACATATCGCCGCCACCTTATGATCATGCTGCTTGGCATCATTTTGATTGGGCAGATCACCTGTGTTGGTTCCTTTCCTACACAGACCCTCGGATTTGAAAATGTACTTATGGCAGAGGCCCCCCTGATCAGTGAAAAGTGGCAGCAAACGGTCTGGCTCTCGCGGACCGCGCCGCTGACGGAAGCTGACCTAGACGGTGATCTGGGACTGGACCTGCCGCCATACTTCATAGCGTATGATGGCCTATGCTGCATCGATATCGGGCTGGAAGACCTCATGATAAAACTAGACTTTGAGCACCATCAGAGTATCTCTTGCGAGGTAATAGATAATGGGCCGATCTACCACGTGTACCAAGCATTCTGTAATCCCGGTACGACTCCCTCCACACACACATAAAACCAGTATTTTGAGAAGACTAGAAATATCCGCGTGGGGTTTCCTTATGTCGCTGTGCTTCAGTGGGTCCCTGGTCGCTCAGGTCAATGTGGACAAACAAGAGTCTCAAAGCCGGATGTTTCGCAAGGAGATCACCTCTCTGACAATCAACAGCGACGTATTATTCACTGGCGAGAGGCTTCGTTACAAGGTCTATAGCCTCACCGATTCCAAAAAACCCAGTTACCTCAGCCGAATAGCCTACATTTCTTTGCGGAGCCAAAGTGACACAGTCATATTTACGCATAAAGTGCGCATGAAAGATGCGACCGCCTGGGGATCATTTTTTATTCCGGGCAGCTTGCCAACGGGTGCATACACCCTAATCAGCTACACAAATCCTTCGCTCAATGCAAGGAAAGGAGTATCAACAAGAGGTGTAGTCATTATTAATCCGCATGGAGGCCAGGACGACCGTATCGGGCCAGTCGACTCGTCAAGGTTTGTTCGACTAGAATTGTCTGGCCGTACAAAATTGGAGGCCGAGCCTACTTTGAATGACACTTTTTTATCACTGCGAACGGACAGAAGCTCCTATGGAAGGCGGGATCGGATAACCGTGGTGCTCGAAGACACTGTCAGCGAAGGTGGAGTAGGCAACTATGCGTTATCGGTCAGGAGGGTCGCCCCGATTCGCACTCATGGTACAAGTGACCCCTGTGAGTACCATCTGGCGGGGGCAGAAGACGTCTTGCACATTCCCGAGCTCCGTGGTGAGCTCCTAACCGGAGTTGTGACCACTCGGACAGACAATATCCCCGTGCCGGGCAAGCTAGTGGCAATCAGCATTCCTAGCCGTCACGCCGTCTTCAGAGTGGCCAAGACCAGGAAGGACGGACGCTTCTTCCTTTCCATCGATCAAGCATATGAGAGCGGTCAAGCTGTCGTCCAGGTCTGTGGAGAAGACCGGCACCAATATCAGGTCGCGATAACTCCCAGAATAATCCGAAAGCGTATGCAAGGTTGCTCCACCCAGTTGATCATCGACCCCAACACGGAGGATTGGATTCAAAACCGAAGTGCCCAAATACAGATACAAAATGCCTACTTCCGAAGGGACCGGATCGTCCCGGAAGATGAACCTCCCTCTACGGTCTTTTATGGCAACCTAGGTACAAGCTTCTTGCTGGATGACTATACACGTTTCCCCACCCTAAGGGAGACTTTTGTGGAAGTAATCAATTTAGCAAGGGTACGAAGAAGGAATGGCAGGATGGAATTCGAGGTCTTTGATCCGGATGATCCATACAAGGTGGGTCCATTTAGCGACTTGGGCCCACTGCTACTTGTGGATGGCGTGTTGGTGCAAGACCACACGGAGGTGCTTGAGTTAAGTGCCAATAATATCGAAAGCGTACATGTCATTCCAAAGCCTTATCGCTATGGTCCCACTGCTTATCGCGGCATTATTGATATCAAAAGCAAATCCGGGGTCTATCATTTTAAATCTGCTGGCAAACACATGCAAATACTGCCATTAGAGAGCCCACAAGCCCCTACCAAGTATGTCCCACCAAACTATGCTTCGGAGTCACTAGAGAGAATACCGGATTATCGGGTGCAATTGCTGTGGCAACCCGTGATACGATTTGCCCGACGGCATGTCGAGACCTTCTATGCATCGGATGTCACTGGGACCTATGAGGTGACGCTCCAGGGCTACACAGATGACGGCAAAGAAGTTTTGGCCAAACGGCACATCCGAGTCCAATGAGCAATAGTTGGACTAGTAGAGGTTTAAATGCATTTTGCCAGGCCAAGGAGGTAAGAAGGGACCCAAAGAAAAATTGAGGGGGGGGGCGACGGACCAGAACCCATCAAACTCATGAAAAGTGAAGCTTTTTCCGTAGCTTCAGGTATTGCATCCAGGCACTTCAGCCACCAACCCAGCTGTCCATTGGTCTTTGCCTCACACTTTGATTTCTACTAATTTGGATCGTTAAAACCTGCACAGATGCAGAGACGTCAATTTCTTGCCAAATCATTGATAGGCGGTGCAATACTCAGCTCAGGGCTCCCTTGGTCCTGCGTCAGATCAGATGATCGCCTGAAGATACTTGTGCTGGGCGGCACCTATTTCGTTGGTCCTGCCATCGTGCAAGCCGCCCTCGGACAAGGTCACCGCGTCTCGCTGTTCAACCGCGGCATCACCAATCCCACACTCTTTCCGGATTTGCCGCACATCCAGGGCGACCGAGAAGCGGGTGCGGAGGCTTTGAGCACCGCTGGAGTGGAAAATTGGGATGTAGTGATCGACGTCTGGCCCGAAAAATCCGAGTTGGTGGATACGGCCACCCGATTCTTTCAACAACGGGCGCAACACTATGTCTTCATATCTAGCATCGCTGTCTACAATAATTTTCAAGAGGTGGGCCTGCACGAGCAGTCTCAAACGGTAGACCTCGGCCGGTCTCGAGACGAATGGGGGTATGCCGAAGAAAAACTAGCCGCTGAAAACATGGTGCGGCAGCGCTTCCCGGACAAACACACCATCCTGCGACCTGGCCCCATCAAAGGCTGGCGCGATCCCGCCCTGGATTTGTTCTACTGGTGCCAAAAACTGCAACGCGATGAGGCAATCATTGCGCCGGGATCAGGTCTGGATCCGCTGCAGTTTATCGACGTAAAGGACGTCGGGAGATTTGCCATTCAATGTGCCGGTAATCCTACCACGGGCACCTTCAATATCACCGGCCCGACGTCCGAGGCGATGCTGTGGAATGATTTTCTGGAAGCCGCTCGGACACAACTCAATTCCAACACCCAGTTAGTTTGGGTAGATGAAGAATTTCTCCGAGCGAACGAAGTGTACTCGTTTAGCGATCTGCCGCTGTGGGCACCTCTGTCGGAGGATCGTGGATTTATGCAAATAAGCAACCAAAAACTGAACGAGACGGGATTTGCCTACACGCCCATGGAAAAAACCCTTGAGGACTGCCTGCGCTGGCATCGGGAAAACACAGCAGAAGAAATCACCTTTGGAAGTGAGGAAGTGGATTTGGGCCTGGAGCGATCTCGAGAATTAGCGTTGATCGAGCAGTGGAACAATCTAAATTGAAAAAGTATCGGTATCCCTCAACGAACTAGGTCGTCCGATGCAAGTCCATTATCCTGATCGTACGAGGGTATTGGCACCGTCAGGTCATGCGTTTGCCATCAGAGAAATCATCCGACCGCCCGATGCAGTTGCGTACCTTACAGCCTCACGCAATACGCTCCAGATGATCGATAGTAAGCCATCGCAGAAATATGTGGCCTTCCTCCGAGGCATTAATGTCGGAGGACACCACAAGGTACCCATGGCCTCACTACGTGAGCTACTGCCGTCTTGGGGCCTGGTAAACGTCACTACCTTGCTAAATTCGGGCAACATCATTTTTGAGGCCGATGATACAGACAGTGGCAGCCTGGAAAGCCTCCTGAGCGACCAGCTGGAAAAGAACTTTGAATTTCGTATTCCAACCGTTGTGCTCAGGGCTTCCGAACTTCAAGAGCTGCATACGTCGGCCCCTTTTGACGGTGTAACGAGGAGCAAAGACATACGCCTGTACGTTTCTTTCTTGAAAAGAAATGAACCCATCGATTTGGAGCTTCCCTGGCAGAGCGATGATCAATCGTTTGAAATCTTGGCACAGCGGGACAGGACCATTTTCAGCGTGCTGGATTTGTCCGTGACAAATACCCCTAAGGGCATGGAGGCTTTGGAAAAATTTTACGGAAAAGATATTACCACCCGAAATTGGAAAACCATCGAGCGTATCATGACAAAGCTGTGAGCCAGTCCTGTTTGCTCGATCTAGCTCCAGCGGGCGGAAAAACCTGCCATCCCATGTGAAAAACTTCGGGCTCTTGAGCAATGCCATATAAATCTGTCGCCCTATGCTAAAATTACTCGCCTTACTGCCACTGATCGCACTGTATTTTATTCTTCCCTCCTGTCAATCTGCAGGCACCTACGTGGTGGATAGGGCTGTACTGGCCGATCGGGACACACTGGTATTGCAAATGACTAAAGTGAAGGGCTATGGGCCATTCTCGACAGGTTCCGCCTATCTACCTATTCGCGATAGCGCTGAAATTAAAGAGCTGGGTTGGTTTGATATTCCCAGCAAAATCCCCGAAGGCATTAGCGATGTCAAATTTGGCCCCTATGCCCTTTGGATGGACCATCCTCGTTATTTCGCGCACGACTCCACTCATGTACATGATGGATCCTTAGGTGACACCAACACCATGATCGTTATGGTCGGTAGTTTTCAAGAACAGCCAGTCTTTGTCGTGGATGCAAATCACAACCAAGACCTGACGGACGACCGTTACCATCGTCTGGACACATTTGACTGGAAGGGAAAAAACAATCTCATCCTTTGCCGGTACGAGATTCCAGGCCACAGTGGATTTGGCGAGGATTCAAGTTGGGCTAACCTCGGCTCTTGGGGAAGTGGCATTCTGATGAACACTGCACAGCATTTCACAACTCCCCTGCAGCTGCCGGGCGGCGATTTTGAACTCGCTGTTCGCGATCGAAACAGCATGAGTTTCGTCACCCTCACACCCCAAATGGCCGTAATTCAGGAGAATGAGGTACGTAGAGACACGCTCTTTACCCGCGATCTGGTCGAGATCGGCGAGTCGGTCAAGATTGGTGACCAATATTACCGGTTTGAAGATTTCTACAGCGGCAGCAATACGTTGGTCCTCGTGCGCGACTCGACCTTTGCACAGCGGGTGGGTGTACAACCCGGTATGCAAGCACCAGAGTTTACATTCCTAACGCTGACAGGAGATACCCTGTCCAGCAGTGCCTTTCCGGGCAAAGACGTATTGGTGGCCAATGTTTCCGGATGCGCAAGCCGTTCTTTTGACGAATATCATGATCTCTTGGAAAAGAAATCGGATGACCTCGTAGTGATATGCCTCAACTCAGGTTCGAAAGCCCCTCTGCAAGGCCTGGTCGTCGATGTAGAAGACAGCTATAATGAGCAGATGTATGATCTTTTTCGCAATGCCTACAGCAGCTATATTTCCTATCTCATCACAGATGAAGGGCTCATCCAGGACAAATTCAAGATCTTTGACTGGCAGGAAAATCTGCTTTCGCACGGCGGCTTGGATTGATGCAAATTAGTATCGCTCAAAGCTCCAGATGAGAGAATAAACATAGCGATAGGTTGGCATGCGTGAAGAGGACATTCCCGATCTGACCATTTTTATGATGTGCGAACGCCTCCATGAGGGAGCCTGTAGCGACCTACCTGCACCTTACCATTTTCGGAATTGCCGCCCAGTTGAACTGGAACCTTGCAAGACCTTTCCCTTTGATGCAAAACCCGTCCGGTAGAGTTTGGAGATTATATGGATCAGTTTGTAGAGCGCACCTACGGCAAAGACATGGAGTTGTTTTATCAATTGACCTTCTTTTGTCTGTGATGAGGAGGACCGACCTGTCGACACTTACTCGTCGTGGAAGGCCTACGGCAAATTTGAATCCATCCACCGGCTAAAGACCCTCAAATCGCATGAGGGACAGAGCATCAGAAGGGCCTTGCTGTCTGAGATTATTCGTCGCTTTGATCCATCCGACAATCCCATCTTCCTGCACACCCAGCCAGGTAGTTTCCGAGCGATCAAAGTCTACTCCGATTTCGGATTTTGCTTGCCGCGCGGAGGACCCCTGGGCACTCGATCTAATGACCTGGATGAGTCGATGCCCCTCCTGCAGCAATTCAATTCCTGCCCAGCATTACTAGCTACTAAGGGTCGTCGACACCCCCTTCGCTCTCAAGAAATTCCTCGAGCATGAGACTACCATTTAATTCTAGTCGTTTGAAAGTCAAGGCTCTGCTGGCAAACATTTTAGGACCAATAAAATGCTGACTCAATGAAGACTTTTTCCCTACTAATTATCAGTGCACTACTGCCCTTTTTGCCAAGCGTCACACCCGCTGATACCGGCTGTAAGAACAGTGCCTACATCCTGCAACAGGTAAGGACCAACTATGGCCAAGGCTGGGAGACCGCCGATCTGCGCATACACATCCAGGAGCCCCGGCTGGGCAATCCGCAACGATATACCAAGCTCCGGCTGAACCTGGGTGAGGACTACTTTGAAATGGAGCGAACGTACGATTACGGTACGCTCAGAAGGATCCTCACAGCAGACCAGGAGAGCAAAATATACTTAAACGGCGATGCAAATCTTCCCCAGGAACTGGTCGACAAGTATTTGCTCAATGTGACACGCACCCAAGCGCACAAGAAGTTTTATCGGTATATGTACAGCATTCCCATGTGCCTTACGGACGAATTCTGGTCGGAGATCGCACCTGCGCAAGAGGTGGTATTTGACGGTAGAGAGGCCTATCAGATCTCTATGGTGCTCAAGGAGGAGATGATTAGCAAGTACTGGACACTGATTGTCGATGCGGAGATGGAGCGCCTATTGGCCCTCGAATTTAATCATCCGGATGAGCCGGGAAGGGATGAAGAAATGATCATATTTGAGGGTGAGTACGTGGTTGATGGAATCAAACTTCCCAGAATCCGCCACTGGTACATCAAGGGTACCGAGGAATATCTGGGTTCGGATATCATTGTGGAGACCCTGGAGTGAAGCACTCCCGACAATCACCTCGAATCCACCGGTTGGACCACTGCCTCATACGGCGCGTACCCCGCCAACGGTTTAAGAAAGAGATCGGCATGGAAGAGATAGGGTCGAAAATAGACCAGTCCAGCAGCGATGGATTCACGAATGTTATCCACCGCCTCGTCATGATCACCTAAGTGGGCGGTGATCCTGGATTGATAATATCGCTTGGTGTCCAAAAGATGGGGATGATCCAGGTCGATGGCTTCGATGAAAGCCCACTGCTGCCGGGCTTGGGCCGTGTCACCCAGGTGAGCGTGGCAGACACCCAGTCGACTGGCTCGTTCCATGGCATCCGGCCAATTGCTAGCCGGAATACTTTCGCCTTGCCATTTCGTCAGAGCCCCCATAAAATCATCCCGGTAATAGTGCACATATCCCTCCGCCTCTGCTTGCCTGAACGGCCGATTATTGAAAACGTCAGGCGCCAGATGTGGATAGGGAGCCACTTGATTGTCGGCCAGCCAGGCCTCTAGCATACCGTTGTACTTAGTCAGCGCATCCTTTTTGCCGGTCAGGTAAAGCTCGTTGCAGATACAGATCAGCAGTATGTCAGGTAACTCGGGGGTCCCAACCGGGCTAAAAACTCCCTGCCGCTGGTACTTGCCATACTGCATTTCCAGCAGGTGCAAGCTGTCCATTCGTATCATTGACTGCATCGTAATCACGGCCAACGGCGTCGGAATTTTCTGAAACGGATAGGACTCCTCAATGGCCAACACTTCCCTGAAGTTGCCCAGTCGGAAATGGGCGGCAGCCATCAATCCGTAGCGCCAACTGATCACGGGATTAGCCCGCTCCAAGAGACGCTGATCAAACTGCTCAAGGGCGTCAATGGCTTGCTGAGGGCGGTGCGAGAGGGTATAAAAGTATCCGATATTGTAGTTGGCTCGGGCGTCGCTTGGGTCCAGTCGTGCCAGTTCTTCGTTGACTTTGGCCGCTCTCAGGTAATCGTTGTTAAAGTTTGCCTCCGCATAGTTGAATTGTAGCCGTTCAAATTGCGTAAGCGAAGACCTTCTCTCCTCCAGAAATTGGAGGATGTCGCTGGCCTTCTCGTAATCGCCCATCGTATAGTGCAAGGATATCAACCGAAAGAGCGGATCATAAAAGTTTGTATCCAGTGCATAGGTAGCTTCCATGTGCTGCACGGCCTGCTCGGCATCAACCGCGAGCATACGCAGGCCTTTCATCCACTCCTGGTAGGCGTCATATCTCGGCGGATTGGCCGCATGTTGGATACTTTCCTTGACCGACCAGTAGCCGACCAGCTCTTGGATCAATTCGTCGAGCAGGGCGACACGTTTATCACTGGGTCGCTCCAACTGGAAGGTATTGACCAACGTACCGGTGGCCACATCCAGTACATGAGCGACGACGATAAGGCGGTTCTCCGTCTGGTAGTAGCGACCTTGCACGACGAGGTCTACCCCCGTACGCTCGGTAAAGGCGGGATTTGGCGTTCGACCGAGGTTAGCTTCAGCCAGCAACGTTTCAATGTTGGCTGCATTGACGATGTTGGCCTCTCCCGCATCCATCAGGCCGCGAGTCACCCAGTCCGAGATCATATTGCCATAGACATCGAGCTCTTCGTCCATGGTTTGATTTTCAAAAGGCAAGACGGCTACCCGCTTTGATTGCAGTGCCTGCTTAGTGGTCCGGGCCGGGTCGCCGGCCTCAGGTGCTGATCCAAATACACCAAACTGCCATGCGATCAGCAGCAGTAGGGCAGCCGGCAGGATGGCTAGTGCCCAGGGGTATTTGCGCCTGGAGGGAGGGCTCGCAGAAGCGAATTTGCCCTTCAGCTCCGTCCGATCCGGTATAGCCAAGCCCGGCTGATCCAGCGCATACACGCGCACGGGGTCCTCGACATTCTTAAACCGGAAGCTGCCCAAATCGGCAAACTGATAGGTACGATGATTTTTCAATTGGCCCTGGATCGCCTCGGATACGAGGATGGAGCCGGCCACCCCCATGGACTCGATGCGCGATGTCTTGTTCACACTGTCTCCATAGACATGGTCACCCTCGACGGCCACCATGCCACTGTGCAAGCCCATCCGGACCGGCACCGACGGCTCCTGCCGAAAGGCCTCCTGGGCCTGTACCGCGCAGCGGATCGCCTGCAGCGGACTGTCAAACAAAAGCAGACAGCCATCGCCGTAAAAGTTAACAATAGTCCCTTGCTGTGATTCTGTCACCCGGGCAAGCACCTCCCGAAACTTGGCCAGCAGCTTAGAGGACGCTGCTTCGTCCCGTTCCATCAGGGCGGTATAGCCCTGGATATCGGCAAATAGGGTGGCGGCGAGCTTGTGTCTTTTCGTGTCCGTCATTTACTTCCGGTGGTGGCTGGCACCTGGACTTGCTTACACCGCTCCGCGGCTCAAGGGGGCGTGGAGGTACTGCGGACAAATGAACTTGCCAAGGTGCTGCCTATAACCTTCACGTGGAACGCCTGGAAGATAAGAAAAAGGCCAAGCACCGGATCGCCAGACCGCGAGACAATCAAGATGCTAGCAATTTGGGGATGACGGAGAGCCGTTAGGACATCTGCGGGCGATGCCGAAGGGGGCCACAGCTCAACAATAACAATTCAACAGTTCCACAATTCCACATTTTCAACCGTCCGCCGCGGAACGCTCATTCCGCGGCGGGGTGTTTAACGATTAGATATGTTTGACCATGCTGGGTGGCCACGGTCCCAACATGGATTCAGTGGCGGCAGGTATACTGCGGATGCACCTATGCACGTACAAAACCCGAGACACGCTGGCTAAATTCAGCTCCGATATTCATGCCGATGGCCGCCTGCCTCATCTCTTCCGGGACATCTCCGCAGAAGAAGAATGGACCCGGCTTGGCGATCTCCAGCAATTTGCCAAAGTGGCTGGGTGCCGTTACGCCCAAGTGCATGCCAAGGGCTGACGCATCGCCAAAAAGGTCATGCACCACCAGCGCATTTTGCTCCTCATCGATGTAGTACTGCATCATGACCGTACCCGGTTCATTTTGTTGCATGTCTGCGCAGACCTCATCGTAGATCTCCTTCAATTCCTGCAATTTTCCGGGTTGGGCGGTCCACTTGTAAAAGACGGTGATTTGCTGCTCGTTCATAATTCCAATTATTTTTTTGTGAATAAATAGATGACCAAAAAATGCCTGCCCCTCCCCTGCTGTGTCTTGGCTCCTTTGAGCCTCCCCACGACCCTTCTTGCCTCTCATCGGTCAAGCACAATACAAATGTATGGCGCATTTAAGAGTCCTATAGGGTGCATTACCGACACTCTCAGGGGTTGATTACGCCAACACTTTGTCTTACATTTGATTTCAAATCAAACATCCATGAAGCACGTCAGCATACTCGTACCCGCTGGACATGTCATCATCGACACCATTACAGCCTCGTATGCCCTACTGCGTATGGCCAATGCCTATCACCGACGGCTGGAAGGCGCTCCAGCGGATTTTTTCCAGATCGACCTGGTCGCGGCCTCCCGAGAACCGATCGTGTACCAAGATCATTTTCAGGTCACACCCACCAAGGCACTGCATGAAGTCCCCTCCACCGATCTGATCATTGTGTCGGCGATCAGCGGCAACATGGGGCAGGGCATTGCCGCCAATGCCGCCTTGGTGCCCTGGATTCGACGGCAGCGCATCGAACATGATGCCGAAATTGCCAGCCTATGCAAGGGCGCCTTCCTACTGGCGGAGACGGGTCTGCTCCACGGCAAATCATGCGCCACCCATTGGACGGTGCATGCGCAATTTAGACAGCGGTATCCCGATATTCGGCTGATACCAGAGCAGATCATCAGTGAGGACAACGGCATATATTCCAGTGGCGGCGCCTATTCCTTTCTCAACTTTATGTTGTACCTGATCGAAAAATATTGCGGCCGAGCCACGGCCATCCGCTGTTCGAAAATCTCAGAGATCGAATTCGACCGCATCAGCCAAAGCCAGTTTATGATTTTCAGCGGTCAGAAAGAGCACCGCGACGAACCGATCAAAGCGGCCCAGCTCTTTATCGAACAAAATTTTGAAAAAAAATTGACCATCGACGAGCTGGCCCGCCAGGTGAATGTCAGCACCCGAAATTTTCTCCGCCGATTCAAACGGGCCACCGCCAATACTCCCCTGGAATACATCCAACGAGTGAAAATCGAAGCCGCCAAAAAGAACTTGGAATCCACCACCCTAAACGTACAGGAGGTCATGTATGGCACCGGCTACCAGGACGAAAAAGCGTTCAGAAACACCTTTCGAAAATATACCGGGCTGTCACCGTTGGAATACCGAAAGAAGTACAATCGCGAAATGGCTGTGGTGTAGTGAGCTGGAGTTCTGAGTGAGCTGGAGTTCTGAGTGAGCTGGAGTTCTGAGTGAGCTGGAGTTCTGAGTGAGCTGGAGTTCTGAGTGAGCTGGAGTTCTGAGTGAGCTGGAGTTCTGAGTGACTAGAGTGAACTAAAATGACTATAGTGAGCTAGAGTTGAGTTTCGAGTGAGCTTGAGTTTTGGACGAGCTCGCGACCAAACTGCATCGGGCCAAAAAACCAGAAAACCATAGGACCAGAAAACCATAACACCAGTCATGCCTCCGCATGTTTCCGGTTTTTAAGTGACTATCTTAACGTAAGTGCACTAGCACGAATCGAGTCTGCAGCAAATGTCAAAGCACATTCAAATTCTCTTGGTCTTGGCCGTGATGGCTTGTACGGAGAAACCACAAGTACAGGTCATTGAAATCCCTGGCACCCGGGACATTATACCCGAGGGCATCGCGATAGACGAGGCCGAGGATAAGCTATATCTGAGCAGTATTCATCAGCAGAAATTACTCGAGGTGGACCTGTCCTCCTTTGAGGCACGGGATTATATCCAAAGTGGCGAATTTGGCTATAAACGAGGCATCGGCATCGAGATCCGGGAGCAGCGGCTATTTGCCTTGGGCAGTGAGACCGTCCATGACAGAAGCAGCTCGATATTTCTGGTTTTTGATCTGCAAGATGACCAATTGCTGCATTCCTTCACCTTTGACGATTCTTCGGGTTACTTTATGAACGACCTGGCTGTCAGCGACGAGGACCAGATCTATATCACCGACACCGAGCATCATGTGGTCTACGTGCTGGATTACCCGGAGGGAAGTCTCGAAGTGTTCCTCACGCACCCTCAACTCCAGTATCCGAACGGCATTGCCATCTCAAGGGATCAATCCAAGCTGTTTGTGGATTCGTGGAGCGACGGGGTACGCATTGTAGATCTCGCCACGCGTCAAATAATCAACGAAAAACATGCGGAGACGACGGAATTTGGGATCGACGGATTGAAATATTTGGACGGCCATCTCTATGCCATCCGCAATGGGGGCGACGATGCCAACCATGGGCTAGTCAAACTGGTACTTAATGCTGACGAGACTGACATACTGCGAGTCGAACCGATCCTACGCAATCATCCTACCATGAACCTCCCCACGACATTTGCCATCTCCAACGGACATTTCTACCTATTGGCCAACAGTCAGTTGCGCAATCTGGATCAGGAGGTCAACCAAATAATTGATACATCAAAACTGGCAAACACGTATGTGCTGAAGGTACCGCTTGGTGCGACATATACACCCGCAGGCGAAAAATAGCCGCTCAATTCTAATCTCCACAAAAACTCAATTGTCGCAACTCCTGCGGGGTAAGCACTCGATTGAACACTGCCACGCCATCAACAAAGAGCTGCGAACCATGATCAGGATCGTCGGACCCCAGGCCAAGTGCCCTGCCAAAGGTAAAGGGTGCCCCCTCCTGGATAACGATGCGTACCGGCGTGCCAACCAATTGCCAGGAACGATCTTTTCTTTGTTCTAAGCGTGCAATAATCTCGTCACCCACTAGGATGCTGCCAATATCTGGGAAGACCGACGCGCCATGGTTGGAGGCAGCAAACTGGTGGGGCGCATCCAGCAATGGCCTGCCCGCACGCTCGATATCAAAGAGTACACGAAAGCTGGGGAGATCCCTTTCGGATACCGCGTCTTGCTCATAGGTGAGTTGCCGTTTGTCCAGGTCGACGAGCAGTCGATGCTCCCCCACCCCCTCGCGTGGCTGGTAGCCGTTGAATTTGAGTACAAATGACTGAGGTGAATAGATGGGCAGACGAAAATCAAAGGGGTTGGCGGATTGCACCTCGTCATGTGCATAGACGCTTTCGGTCACCGGATCATTGAGTTGAAGCTGAGTGAGCTGTCCATTCAGGTATGCCCTTACCTCCTGCCGATCCGGATCAAAGGTCATAGCCATCGCTACCCAGGTGTCATCCTCAAAGGCCTGACCGTCAATGGCACGCAAGCGCGCATATTGGGATCCATCGACGGTCGATTGAGGAAAGCTGGCGGCCCCCGTGGCGGATATGTGCGCAATAACCCCCTTCTGATTAAACAAGCCCGCAAAGAGGGCTACCTGACGACGCCCTCCGTATCGATCCCAGCCTCCTTCATCCCAAATGCCGGCAACCATATGGCGCTCGCCGACAAACTTGACCCAGGCGATCATGGTGAAGGGCATTCGGCCGTGCACGTCCAGCAAAGTACCATCGAAGAGCGATCGATGTACCGACCCGTAGATGTGACCCCGATTGAACTTGACGGCATGACCAAAGGGTCCGGTCGTATCGAAGGAAATCGCGGACAAGCTGTCACGATAGGGCCAGTCCGCCATCGAATAACCTTTGGGGTCCCCGATCTTACGCAGGGCAATGGGAAAGGACGGCACGCCAAGGCCAGGCTGTTGCACAGAACTCCATCGACCCTGTTGCGTCTGCTCAAAGTCCCAAAACGCCACCAAGCCTCGAGTCTCGGCGACCAGACCACTGTTCTGCGGCACGGATTGAGGCCTCTCTTGGCAGGCCAGCACCAGCAGGCAGCACTGGATCAGCACGATTAACCTTCCCGGTATACTCTCGGGTAAGTTTGACCCAAACTTGTCTTTAACCGTCATCACTGCAGTCGCTTAAATCTAGTGTTTTCCACAGGGACAGATCGCCACCACCTGCGAATTAGCAGCACTTTGATAAATTGAGGTAATCCATGAACCAGACATGATGAAGCGCTTAAGCTACCGAGAAAAGGTACAGTTAGGTAACGAGGCTGCGGAGACCTTATCAAAGGGTGTTGACAAGCAAGCCGTTGTTGAAGATCTACGGGCCCAGGGCCTCAATAGATTTGATGTCGACAAAGTACTTAGGACCGCACAGTCCGTGCTGAGAGATGCACTGGGCGAGAGAATGCAGACGTACATGCTTGATGGAACGCTGGAACAACATCGCGCAGAATTTCAGGAGTTGGATGAGGAGGATTTTGCCAAGATGCAGGAAGCCCAGCGGCTTAGGATCGTGCGAATGTCCAAGGCCCAGGTAAGCCGTCTTGCCGCCAAGGGCCTATCGCAAAGTGAAATTGCCGCGCAGGTAGTTAATCCCTTCTTCGATCCATGGGCGGTGAGTGATCAAATAGATGTGTACAAAAGACGGGACGTCAAGGTTAGTGGAGCGGTGAAGGAGAAGTATTTATGGCTCGGATTCGGTGGCCTCATACTCGGTGTAGGGCTGTCCATCTGGAGCTATCAGCGCTGGCCAGATGGTTCCATCTTGTTCTATGGTCTGATCATCTTAGGCATCATTAATCTAGTCAAGGCTATTTCTACTCACGGAGACATTGAGTACATGAAAAAGCAGCGTAGCAACCGCTACGGCAACTGGTTTAAGTAGGTCCACCACCAAGACGGATGACACTGAGAAAAATCTAAACGAGAGGGCATCGGCAAACCCAATGATCATTTGTTTCGAAGGTCCCAGTGCGGTCGGTAAAACAACCTTGGCTGCACAACTATCGGCAGACTTTCACGTGGTCCCGGAGGTCAACGAATTGTTTGGCCGTGAGCAGGGAGACGGATGGTGGTACTTGGGCCGACAGGTAGAACGCTGGCAAAGGTGCCTCTTGGCAGATCGCGACTCGATTCTGGACGGAGACATCTTTCAACCGCTGTGGTACCATTGGATCTATGGCGATCCCAGGGAAACGTTGTCTCAGGATGACGTGCACCAGTTTTATCAAAATGAAATTCAACATGGACGCATCAGATTTCCCGATCTCTACGTCATCTGCCGGGTGGATATCGATGAATTGACCCGGCGAAAGGAATCCGATGGATCGCGGACACGGCGGAATTTTAATAAGCACCTCCGAATGATCCAACCCCAGGCAAGATACTTTGAGTTTCTCTCTCACCACACGGACATCCCCGTCGCAGGGATCGAACTTACCAGCCCCTCGAAGGCTATCAAGCAGGTAACGGACATCCTCCGGTCCTATCGTCCAACCGACATCGACTACCAGAGGAATTATCGCACGATCACCCAATGGCTGACAAAAACTCCAGCCTTTTGGTCGACTTGGTGGCTACCCATCCTTGGGGACTTGGTGACTTAGTGGCCACATCCTTGGGGACTTGGTGACTTAGTGGCCACCCATCCTTGGTGACTTGGTAGCTTGGTGGCCACATCCTTGGTAACTTGGTGACTTGGTGGTCACATCCTTGTTGTCTTGGTGACTTGGTGGCCACATCCTTGGTGACTTGGTGGCTTGGTGGCTACCCATCCTTGGTGTCTTGGTGACTTGGTGGCCACATCCTTGGTAACTTGGTGGCTTGGTGGCCACCCATCCCTCGTGACTTGGTGGCCACATCCTGAGTGACTTGGTGACTTTGCGGCCACATCCTTGATCACTTGGTGACTTGGTGGCTTGGTGGCTACCCATCCTTGGTGACTTGGTGACTTGGTGGCCACATCCTTGGTAACTTGGTGACTTGGTGGCCACCCATCCCTCGTGACTACGAAAAGATTGGGAAGCAGCGCCGATGCAAGGACTTCCGGAGATTTTGTGTATCGTGGCTAGAAAATAGTGATTGGATTTGTCTGTCTTTCTCACAGCACGCGAAAGGAAATATTGGGGTTGGTCCCTGGCAGTATATCTGACCATACTCTCCACACTGTTCCTGAGTCAGCCGCTACAAAAGCTGCTTGCCGACCAAAACGTGCGAGCCGTCTTTTTTCTGCTGGGCATGCTCCTGGTGGCGGCCACCGTGGCCCATTACGGGTTAAGCAAACGTCCGGACCTGACCAGTTGGACGCTGGGGTTGGGCCTCTTCACAATCTACCTGATGCTCTTTCTCCGTCTGGGAATGGCGGAGCGCAGCCACCTCATCGAGTATAGTGTACTGGCGGTATTTATCTACCGGGCGGTGGGCGAGCGCATGAAGGCAGACAAAAATCGACTAAGACCGGCCTTGATCGCACTTGGACTAACGCTATTGCTTGGCACCTTAGACGAGGTGCTCCAGCTCTTTCTACCTGGGCGTGTCTTTGATCCGGTGGACATCTTCTTTAATGGTATGGCTGCGCTGCTGGCGATTGGGTCGGTGCTCCTACTGCAATGGATCCGGAGAAGAGTCAGCCAATAATAGGTCACCGAAAGCAAACAGCTGAACCGGTCCATCACAACACCAAGTGAGTAAGGACGGTGAGTTACAAACCCTAGACATATAAACCCTATCCGTTTAGGTCAACCCTAATTCCTTAAAGTACCATCACTCACACGCCAAACCGCCCCAGATCATAATACTGGTAGGCATTGTCCCAATAGATCTTCTGGAGCACGTCCTTGGAGAGGCCAATGCCATCAATCTTCCAATTGCCCTGGATGGGCGTCGGGTGATCAAATTGTCTATCCGTGGTTTGCAAATACCGCCAATGCGAGCCATAGAAGGCGTGATCTTCTTCGCGCGAGAATATTTTGGTCGGACCGGCGCCCTGTACATCTCCATCCACCCCAAACACCCGGTCGGTGCCAAAGAGGATCCGGTCCTGATGCTTTTCGAAAAAGGCTTTTCCCGCGGCCGCGGGATGTCTACCCAACTCCCCAAAGCGGGCGCTGAGGTCGATGTGCATATTGGGCATCTCGTCCATCCATTGTCCGACAATTTCAATATTCTCGGAATAATTAGCCACGTGCACACACTGAAAGCGAAGGTTGGGAAAAGCACGGATGACGTTATTTCGCTGCTCTAGCACGGTGTCTCGAGCTGGATAAATACTGCGATCGGCAAAGGACCAGTCCGGATGCAGCTCTAACTCCTCCCATCGCTCATTGTCCTCATTCCACGGGGCAAAAAAAGCCACCGGATCGACCGTGTGAAAAGCGACGATACAGCCGATCTTTTCCGCCCTTTGCCAGATCGGAAAGAGTCGTTCGTCGTCAATCGCTACCAGGCGACCCTCGGGATCCTTCACCGTTAATCCCAGGTTTTTCCAGATCTTGACCCCCATCGCTCCCATCTCAATGGCCTGCTCGAGTAGATCCGGGGCTTGATCGATGTAGCCAGGGTCCTCCGCCCATCGGTTCCAGCTAAAGGCATACATCATGCCCAGCCGATCCCGGAGGGTCCGATAGGCCGACGCAAAGGCCTCAAAATCATCCCCGCCAATGCCGATGTTCATGCCATATCGGATGTGATTTTCGTCCATCACCCGCAGGCAGCGATCAATCGTACTGGCACGGACGTGCAGATGGGCATCGATGACTTGGTCCAGGACGGGTTTAAAGGCAGCCATAGGCTTCGAAGATTTGTCGACAGGAGTACGGCAGTGCAACAAGGACGCCATAGCGGCTAGACCAGATGTCCTCAAAAATGCGCGTCTCCCTAGGCTCTGCATGGTATGTTGCTTGACTGATTAAGGTACAGAAATAAGACCTTTTTCGAGGAAATCGCTGGGAGAGAGTCGGATAGCACGAGGATATCGGTGCTTGCCTGGCTGTCACCTATGCGAAACCACGTACAAGCTCCACAGGGAAGATATTTTCTACCACCCCGCGAAACACTCACCCGCATGTTCCGACCTGGTCAATGCAAAATGGTCTGGTGGCAGATGATCAGGCATGTCTGCATGACCTCCGACCCTCCAGGCACCAGCAGTTGCGATCAGGCGTACGGCTAATCGGTGCATCGGTCGCCCTGCGCCATCTCACGACGCCTGCACTGTCCCCTGCGTGCCCCAAACTAATATCAGGGAGGCTATCGGTGAGTTAGAGATTTTTAATGATCTTGGGGCTTGTAATGATGGCATCCCTCCCTCCACTCCAATGCTCCACGGTCGCTCGGGTGGCCCTCTTCTCACTGGCCCTGGCCTCATGCGCTCCGATGCATTCGCAGCAGCAAAGTGAGGCCGGCATCCGACACGCCATGGTCATCAGTGGTCCCAAGACCCTGGCATTCAATGAGTCCGATGAGATCGTATGGCAGTACGACGACCACTCCCGAGACATATCTAAGCTGGAGAACGGGCATTACCTGATCACCTATCGCGATCGGGTCGTGGAGGTGACCCCTGCCAAGGAGATTGTGTGGTCTTATACCCGTGACAAAAATGATGAGCTCATGAGTGCCCAGCGCTTGGCCAATGGTCAAACCCTGGTGACTGAGCTGGGCGCCGAGCCAAGACTGGTGGAAGTCGACAGCAAGGGTCAGATAAGCAAAGTGATCCCCCTGCAGCCGGAGACCACCAATGTGCATATGCAAACCCGAATGGCGCGTAAGCTGGCCGACGATCGCTACTTGGTCCCGCATCGCCTGAAGCCCTTCGTCAAAGAATATGACTCCGCGGGCAAGGTCTTGCGGACATTCCGGCTAGATGGCGAGCAATTAGGCGGCCCGGAGGCAAAGAATGGTGGATTTTGTGCCGTCCGGCTGCGGGATGGTAGTACGGTGGCTACCTGCACTGCGGGCAATCGGCTGGTGATCTTTGACAAAGAGGGAAACGTCGAGTGGCAACTGACCACAGAAGAAATTGGCGGACACCTCCAAGATGTGTGCGGTTTGCAGGTCTTAAAAAATGGCCATATCCTTGTCTCCTGCTATGGTAATCAGACGCCGGAGGGCCTCAAAATGTTGGAAGTTACCCGCACGAAGAAGGTCGTTTGGACTTATCAAAATCCTCAGATAAAATACGTCCATACGTTGCAAGTCCTCACGACCAATGGTCAGACAGAATAGAAATCAAATACTTAGAAAATACGCATATGAAATACATTCCCCACTTATTGCTAGTAGCGCTTTGCAACCTCGGGCCACACACCTTTTCCCAAACGGAACTATTTAATGGGAAGGATTTAACCGGTTGGCAAATTTATGGTACCGAAAAATGGTACGTGGAAGATGGCCTGCTCGTTTCAGAAAGTGGTCCGGACGCCGAATACGGCTATCTCGGAACGGAGCAAACGTTTAAGAATTTTGAACTGACGGCTGACTTCAAGCAGGTCGCGGAAGGCAATAGCGGAATCTTTATCCGCTCCTCGATTGAAGGCACAAAAATCAGCGGCTGGCAGGTCGAAGTCGCTCCGCCAGGAAATAATTCTGGTGGAATTTACGAATCCTATGGTCGGGGTTGGTTGATCCAGCCCGATCCCAAAAAACGACAAGGCCCTCAAATTTGGCGATTGGAATACCATGCGCATCAAGGTGCAGGATGGGACGGTCACGAGCTGGCTCAACGGGACGGAAATGGTTACACTGACAGATACCAAAATTGGGGAAGCCGAAGGCATTGTCGCACTGCAGATCCACAGCGGGGGCGGCATCAAGATTTTTTGGAAGAATATTCAGATCTCGGAATTGGACTAATACTTTGCGGGACGCGCTGAGTGGGTTGGATCGGATTGCCTCTGCGTGGCAGCTTACTTCGTTACCAGCCTAATGCGAAACTCAACTAGTCGAGCGTACCTGTCCTACCGATAACCTCACGTAGCACAAATTCCTTCATATGGTCAAAGGGCAGATCCCAACCGACTTCTTCCTCAAAGAAGATATCGGGCATGAGGCCTCTGGCATGCGTTTGCTCGTCTGTCTGGATGGATATTTTACTCAGCGGTATCCGTACGCGAATTCGTGTGTTAGGTAAAGTGAACTTGCGCATGCTTCCACCGTTCATGAGATAGGGATTGGCACCAGCCTCTTGGCCGATGATGGTGGCATCGGTGTGGGTCCTGAGCATTTGTGTGAGCAGCACGGATGCTGATGCGGTCATGCCATTGACCAGCACATAGATCTTGCCTTCAAAAGGCCTCCTTTGGGGCTCGACCAGCACCCTATGATACTGATCGAAGATTGTGCTCGACTTAATCAAAGTTCTTGTCTGGTAGCCCTCACGTGTGTTGGCTTTAATACTGAAGCCCTTAAACGGCATGATAGGTCTGTGGATCAGGTAGGATAAGAGATCAAATGTCATCCCTAGATCACCCCCTCCATTGTCCCTTAGATCAAGGATCAGGTGGCGAAGGCCCCTCCTTCTGAGCTTGCCGAATGCGTTCTGAAAAAATGGGTCTGATCTCCAGGACTCCACAAAGAACGTACGCACAGTCAGGATGCCTATGCTATCTGCCATATCCTCATATGCAAGAGATGGCCGATCAGAAATCCTCGCATCATCATGACGATATCGTTTCCAATTTAACTTATGCTGATCTCTAACTAACTGGGCCAGAACTCCAACTTTGCCCTGCCTACCAGTGGAATCCTCTACACGGAGCTGAAATATCGATGGCGTATCTTCATACTCGGCGTACAGGAGGTTGAAGTTGTGACTGACACTATGCCGTGGGCCACTGTCATTCTGGCCGTCCCGGGGTATGAACTGGGTGAAGAAATCCAGGAGATCCGAACTACGCTTACCATTGATGCTCAAAACCTTGACCCCCGTACCCAATACCCCGCTGGAAGACAAATTCTTGTTGATGTACATGTCACCCTGGTAAGTGTAAATCGAAAATGGAAAGAGCACCATTTGATCCCGGACAAAATTGTACACATAGCTTGAGTGTGCAACCCCCAAATGTGCATCTCCAATGACATATGGTATCTTGGATACATGTCGATAAAAATGAGCGTACGATACCGAATCCTCCCCCACAAACGGATCCACAAATAGACCGTCAAACTCACCCTGTGTGATGTAATCCAAGCAGCCTGGATGATAGGCCTCCAACTCCCCCTTCAAGGCCTTCAAATCTTCCAACAACTGATTTTTCGGATAGAATAAACTGTATCCAATCTGACCCGACAAGATGATCGCTGGGCTGCCCAGTAGCACTATCCAAACCGTCAAAAAACTTCTTGTACACCGAAATCGAAAGGATAGATTTCGCCAGCTGGTGAATTGCCAAAACTCTGGGTCGCAGTATAGGCCTCGGAAGCTCGAACCGTTTCGCTTATCGAGCATAGCTAGGGCATCGCATATAGCTGGACAATAGATAACTCAATGGATGTATTTGTTTTGTGCCAGCACTAAAGTACATAATACCAGCTACGACATCCACGCACTACGAGCAACTTGTTGCACCTGTTGACGGCCAAGTGTGATGTACGGATTCTTTTCACAGGAAAGGCGCTTTATCGTGGAGTTGTTGAAATGTTGAACGTGGTACGTCCATCAACGGTCGAATCGGGAAGCACCGTCTCAAGGAAAAAGGACAATGACATGGGCGATGCCAGGAGCTGAGGAAGGAAGAAGCAAAGCAGCTTAAGCTAGAGCAGCCGCCAAGCCCAGCTCACCATAAGCCAAGGCACAATTCTTCCCAAAGAGCTATGTCCCAGCCACTGACCAAAGGTATCATAGGCTCATAGGCGGTCCAAGGGCCATTGGTCAAACGCACGCACATGCAGGGCAATCGCACTAGCAAGGCTTCAGGATGAGAGCGAGCTAGCAATGGCGTTTGGCGGGGGGCGCCAAACGCGGCCCACTTTGGGCTGAGTGGCCTTGGAGGCTGGTTGCCGTTGCCATCACTCAACAAAGTGCAACCCGGCCGTGGTCAGGTGTCCGCTCCCGACAGATACGTGCCCATCATACGATTGCCTTGACGCACATAGGCATTTTTACCTCCGGCCCATCCAAAAAAATAGGATCTTGCGATGACCAGCATTATGGCCCCATCAATACGAAAAATACGCAGGTTGCCCATCGGTGTCAGCACCGTTCGACCGATCGTGGGTGGGCACGAGTTTGAGATCCGCTTTGAGGTCCCGATCGACGTAGGCGCGGGGGCCCTCGCCCCCCCATGTCCAGAGCTAAACCTCCGGGTTCGAAAATTTGCAGGAGACTGGACCTTGATGCAATGATGAAAGGCAAGAAGCACGATGCAGAAGGCATGATAGAAATCGAACTCAAAGGCACGACTGAGCACGATCTGGAAAGCCTGTTTGCGATTCAGCAAGACCGGGAAGCCAACTACCTGGCCGCCTTTACCGCTAAGGATCCCGACGACCAGGGTGCGTATTTGCGCAAGTGGGTGAGATTACTTTCAGATCCTACAATAATCGCCATGACCATCTACCTGGATGGGAATATCGTAGGAAGTATCGCCAAGTTTGAGGTAAAGAAAAGGCCAGAAATCACCTACTGGATTGATCGAAGTCAATGGGGCAAGGGAATTGCCACCCGTGCCCTACAGCAATTTCTTTCTACCGTACAAATGAGACCGATCTATGCACACGTGGCCTCCGATAATTTTGGGTCTATCCAGGTGCTGCTAAATTGTGGATTTGAAAAAATCGGCGCGCAAATGGGATTCGCCAATGCAAGGAACAAGGAAATCAAGGAGTTGGTCTATGTTTTGAAATAGTAAGACCTGTCCCCCACCCAAGTTCCTGAAACAACAATCAATAATCCGCTCCCTGCACGCTCCGCAGTACGGACTGCTGCCAGTCCAGTAGCTGCTTCTGCAAATCCTCGGCCACGTCACGCATCGAGTTGGACAAATCTCGGCTTTCGGCAGGATCGTTCTGCAGATCAAAGAGTTCTACCTTGGTTTGATCTTGCGACTGCCCGCCGATGACCAATTTGTACTGATCGGTCATGATCGATCGCGCGCCGCCCAAGGCAGGGGCTCCGTCCTCCGGATAATGCAGATTGCGAAAAGTCCGCGTATACTTGCCATTCATCATTTTTACCAGCGGCGTGGTGCCCTCCTGCAGCTCCGGATCGATGTACGGCATGGCAGCGTCTGAAAATACCTTGCCCGTCTCGAAGCTCCAGAAACAGATGGGACTGGGCCGGGACTGCATGGTACCATCTAGTACACCGGCTAGGCTGATACCGTCCAACGGCCGATCAGGCAGGGACTGACCGGTCAGGGCGCAGAGTGTCGGGAGTATATCGCTGGTGACCGAACTGACCGAGGATGCGCCTGCTTGGGATAAACCTGCCGGCCACTCTAGTACGGCCGGTACGCGTATACCACCTTCGTACATCGTACTTTTCTGTCCGCGCAAGGTCATACCCGTGCGAGCGGCACTGCTGGGGGTGCCATTGTCTCCACAGTACCAGAGTAGCGTGTTGTCTCGGAGTCCTTTGTCCTGCAAATAGTCTCGGAGGGTGCCGATCGATCGATCCATGGCCGTGATCTCGGCATACCGCTCCCTCAGCACATCGCCTAGGGGACGCTCCACACGCTGTCCGGTCTCGTTGGAGGTCAGTCGGACCGTATGGTCACCGTACTCGGAGGGGAGCTCATCGTATAGGGCCAGATCATCGGGCAGGCCACTGTAAGGCTCGTGCGGAGACCCATACCAGATCACGACAAAAAATGGTTGATGGGCCTGGGTGGCCTTCTCAATAAACTGAATCGCTTCTTTGACGATGATCTCAGAACTCTCCCCTTCTATTTTCTCCGGAGCCTCTCCATTGCGAGACAAGACCGGATCCAGTTCAAAGAAATTATCATGCGACAGCCACTCGTCAAAGCCCATGGCCCCTGGACTGGTCGGCGACGCTCGCTTGACTGGTCCCAGGTGCCACTTGCCAAAGTGTGCACAGGCATACCCGGCTTCGTCCAAGATGTGAGCAATGCTGATCTCCTCGGGTCGGATGGACCAATTAGGGGCAAATGTGCCGTATCGATTGGGATGCCGGCCTGTCATAAAACTGCCCCGGGTCGGCGAGCAAGACGGGTGGGCTGCATAGAAGCGATCTAGCCGCAGACCCTGCGACGCCATCTCGTCCAGGATGGGTGTCTTGACATGTGGATGGCCGTTGTAGCCCACTTCGTCCCAGCCGTGGTCGTCGCCCATCAGGAGCACGAAGCTGGGTGGCGGGTGCTCCTCCTTGCTGCCATCGCCTGGACCACCCGTCGAGCACGCCACTAGGATCGTGATCAGCATGGCAAGAAAAAGCATGTTGTTCGATTTCTTACGTATTATATCACCAAAGATCATCCCGTAATCTAAGCAACTTTGGGGAAGTAAATGCCAATAACTGAGTACTGTGAAAATTGAATGAAATAGGACGGTATCTAATACCTACAAAATATAATCAAATGGATCATCATGAAGTCATAAAAGAAAGCACTATCAGTCACACGAAGACAATGACAGAAAGACATTGGAGGAGATACTGGCTCCCGATCGAAAGTTTGTCAGCAGCTATGCCAGATATGACAACACCAAAGACATGGTCGATTTAATTTGGGAACATGTACGGGCGAACGAAATAAGGTGTCTGATTTAGCGATCTTTGAAAACGGAAATAGGTATATGATTATGCATACCTTCAGACGCCAGAGACCATTTCCATGTCAGAGTTGATAGGATTAGATAAATTAGATAAAAACTGAATCTGCGAAATCAAGGTATCTGTCGGTCCAAGGAGCGCCTAGTAGAGTTTCGCATTAGATATGTTGAATAATTCTAATAGGATTTTGTTCGCAGACGAGGCGCGAAACACAGACATAGCCGTAGCTATGGCGAGGCTTTGCAACGAAGTATGCGGACAAAAGACATTAGAATAAGCTACAAGATTTAATGCGAAACTCTACTAGAGTGGCTTGCACTAATTAAATGGTGATTTGGATAATACCACTAAATAACTTAACACGCTGGTGGCCCTAGTGAAACCCAACGTCTGCAGCACGCTCGAAGCCCCGGATAACCTTATAGAGGACACCTGCCGCCCCGCGAAACGTGCCTGATCCCTCCGGCTTGTTGTCGACCGTATACCACTCAAAAAACCCCTCGTTCTCCACCACCCTGCGAATCATGGGCTGCACTTGCGCGTAGGCTTCGGCAACGAAGCCATGCACGATCAATTGCTCGATCATCCGTCCACCAAACCAGGTCCAATCTCCCCCATTCTGATATCCGTACGGATACATTGCTTCGTTGTCAAAAGCCCAGTCTGGATATGGGGGATAGAGTGTGAGTCCAATGGAGGCCGCCCCCGAGGCATGGACATTGGCAATCATTTTGTCGAGGGAGATCTTTATCTGCCTGCGGTTGAGTAGTCCCGCTTCAATGGCGACGGCGGTACCACCGTGGTAGAAGATTTCGTTTTCGTTGAAACTCGCTGGGTAGGGCGATCCATCGAGGTATACGTGTGGAATAAATTTCTGATTCGTCTCGTCCCAAAGCACGGCCATGGTATTCTTTGCCAGTTGATCGTAAATCACTTGCCACTTGCCGCTACTCCCGGGCAGTAACTCCATCAGGTTTTTCAGCGCGATAAGCATCATGGCATTGTCGTAAATATCGACACAATAATGCGTACTCTCATCAATGGATACACCCCAAGGATGACTATGCTGCACATCGCCCCAGTCGGCCGTGGTGGCTCCATAGATCAGACCGTATTTTTCAGACCATCGGTGATTCCGCAGAAACTCCATGGCCCGCTCCATTCGTTGCCCTACAGTGGCCTCGCCTACTTTTATGCCTAGAAAAGCTCGGTCTCCTGTCTTCTTGACATATTTATATACCGCCTGCACCAAGGAACTTTCATGATCGGTCTCCACGGTATTTTTGTGGCCGCAGTAGTCCGGCTCCAAATCCGAATAAATGTACTGATAACCACCTGCCGACGCGACGGCTTTGCTCTTTGGGATAAATCCATCGATAATATTCCCATCTTCCCCTTGCAGTCGGAAGAACACCAATAAATTTTCGGCAAGTACCCCTGGGGGATAGACTTCGGCTGACAGCTCAATGAATGTATTGTAATCTCTGATCCAGACCTCCCCGTAGCCATCACCGGCATTAAATCCGGTTCCTACGATCTCGATCGCTTTATCTTTCACATATTTGAAGTCAGGGTTTGATCGGATTTCATTGGCAAGATTTTCATCTATTTTTCCACCACCGCAGCCAAAGAAGGCAACGCACGTGCAGAGTGCCAGCCTCCTGATAACACCTATCGATCCATTGCTCGTTTTACAACCAAGCATCAACCCAGGGATTTGCTGCCGAAAGGTACGCAATAAGGAAGTACGCGCGATCTTGATCTTTCGTAAGTGGGAAGGCATGCAAATCATTCACCACGTCTTCCGGAGAGTTATGCCACCATTCTTGGTCGCACCTTGGGCGAAACTACTTCCTGGCCAGCGATGGGAACTAAGGTATGTGACCGACTTTCCGAAGTAGCTCCTCAAACTGGTGATTTGCCCTTAAGGGATACAGCTGTGGGTCAACTTGGAGAAATGCTATGGAGTGAGATCGCTGTGCATAACTCTTCTTGAGTTAGTCGATGGCCTGATCGTGCTCACCTAGTGCTCTAGATATACCTTTGCCATCTCAAACGGAGGCACATAATCCTGCACTTCCTCGATTTCCCGCTATTTCAGCGGTCTGTCTAGCTTCTTCGATGTCCGATGATTGGGCGTAGGCATAGGCAAGGCTCGTCAGCGCTAGTCCCGTGGAATCTGATACTTCGATGGTGCGATTAATCTCCGTTATGGCATCCGCCAAGCTCTCCTGACCCATCTGCGCCAAGCTCTTGAATATTCGCGCCGGCACATGGTTAGCGTCAAGTGCCGGTGCCTGGTCCATCAATGCGATGGAGCTTGGGTAGTCCCGCGCATAGTACTGTATCCAGCCCTGCACCGTATGAATGATCAGAAATAAAGGATCTCGGAGCAGAGCCAATTTCCCCTCGCGCGCAGCATCCTCAAACCGGCCCATGGCCACCAAATAATTGGCCTTTATTTCTAGATGAGCTTTATGGCTAGTTGGAAAAAAGCTAGGATAGCTTTGAGAAACTAAGATCACTCATCAACAGCATATCCAGTATAAAGTACTGTAATCCTGTCCGTACCAGTGGCAATTTTCCCTTCATCACCTATAAGGAGCTCAGTATCCTGGAGATCAATATTCAATATCCTCCAGCGCATCATTGATCTTAGCCCCATTCCTGAGACCCAGTGGCCCGCCATCAATCTATCTCAATTCTACGGGATCGACATCGATGATTTCCCCGTGAGAGATGGATATTCTTGCCCTCTGCCTTGCCCAGCATCAGATGAATAATGAAGTAAGGCATAGGATCTTTGATGAAATGCCGGCTGGGTTCGGTCAATCTAAACCCATACAATCACTTAAAGAAGTGGACCTAAATTCATCAGGGTTATCGCATCAGCGTAACACTCCCTGACCGTTGTGTTTCCTCCCCATTCTTACTTCTAAATACGACTTGATAAACATACACACCAGGGCCTTCCTCACCACCATCCCAAATAAAACTGGGTCCATGTGTCCCGTACACACTGGTTCGGCCCCCTAAATATCAGACTTTCGTTACAAGGTTAAAGAAATAGGATTTCAAATATGCATAATTTTGCTGTTTAAGGGAAACGACCGACGTTGACCTTTTGTGCCAATGGTCTGGAATGGCAGTTAAATTATTGGCTGCCATTTTTGGTTCTAAGAAGCTTTTCTAGCTTCTTTGGACAAGGGAAACTCCCTCAGGAATCCTTTACCCGATAGTTGCCATTAGGGCACTGAGATTTTAAATTTTGTTTTTCCCTTTTTCAGTCTGGTACATACGGACCAAACCTTTTTTCCAGAGGCTCCAGAAGACCAGGGGTGGCAGACAGGCTATAGACCCATGTAAGCGAACCCCATGGTACTTGGCGTAAAATCGCTCCAGCGTGTCTTGGAGCTACTCTAAGGTGTCAAAGTAACCGGTTCAGGTGCGCTGACAAGATTGAGTGAAACTAGTCGATCACAAAATCTCGTATGTGCTCTATAATGATTTCGCTGGCGTTGCCATGACCGTATGGATAACCATCGAAGTCAGGTACCATGTCTGCCATGACGGCTTCCACGATATGCTCGGATGTGCGTTCTGGCACAAGCCGATTGGCGCCTGCCTCGATCGTCTCTGCCCACTCGGTCTCCGATCGTAAGGTGATACAGGGGGTGCGGAGGAAGAAGGCCTCCTTTTGCACACCACCTGAGTCCGTGACGACTCTCCTGGCATGGTGCTGCAACCAGACAAAGTCCAGGTAGCCCTGGGGGGCGAGGATGGTCACTGAGGAAGGCAACGCAATGCCAGATTGATCCAGCATCTTGCGCAGCCTGGGATGAGCGGACAAAACCACGGGGGCATCCAGACTGCCCAACCCGGTCATGATCTCCCCTAGTTGGTGCGGATCGTCCACATTGTAGGGACGATGCAAGGTAGCCAGGTAGTACTGCCCGGCTGAAAGTTGGAGGTGCTCCAGGGCGTTGGACCGCTCCCGAGCCATCTCCAGGCCACGCAAAATCATGTCATACATGACGTCTCCGCTTAATATGGCGCGCTCCGACAAGCCCTCACGGGCCAGATTCGCCATGGCTATCGCGGTCGGGGCAAACAGCAGATCGGACACGTGATCGGCCATGATGCGATTAATCTCCTCCGGCATCTGGCGATTGAAACTCCGCAGACCCGCCTCCACATGAAATACCGGCAGATGCAGCTTGCAGGCCACGAGTGCAGCAGCCAAGGTAGAATTAACATCTCCGATCACTACAACCCCATCATAATCAGCACCGATACAAATCTGCTCAAATTGTAACATGATTTTTGCAGTCTGCTCGCCATGCGTCCCAGAGCCGACACCAAGGTGATGCGTGGGCGGGGTAATTCCCAATTCCTCAAAAAAAACCTGCGACATTTTCTCGTCATAGTGCTGGCCCGTATGCACGATTTCATAGCAAATACCAACCTCCTCCGTAAGTAGATAACACAACGGAGCCAACTTGATAAAATTAGGTCGCGCACCGACGACAAAAAGTATTTTTTTGGATTCCAAGGAAAAATGTTACATTTAGGAGCTAAGTACATGACAAAAGTTTTAGATAGCATCGGATATCTGGGGTACTATTTGTACAAATGGCTCTTAGAAATTGATCAAATCCTAGCCTAAAAATACTCTTGGCCCTTCTACCATGTGATTTTTTTCTTAGCCGCCTGGGATATTTCCGGGCTGAGATCTTTCCGATTTTTATCATCCAAGTATAAGCAAGGGCCACCACAGCAAAGAGTGATTCCAAGCGCTGTGGGTTTTTGAGATGTGTGTCTTTGAGATTAAAGCCATTTGACTTGAGATCCTTAAACATGTTTTCTATGTACCATCGCTCACCATAGCGTTTGATGCCGTTGTGTGGATCATCATAGGAGATCACGATGAGATATTCCTCCTTGTGATTCTTGGTGTTGATTATCTTCTCTCCTTGCAGGTACACGTACACCCCATTGAGCAAGACCATCTTTTCTATAGTCCGCCGCTGTCCCAACTTGAGACGTTTAAACAGTTTATACGCGCTCACTTCTCGACCTCGATAGCCTACCTTCAAGTTCTCCCGGATCCTTATGTCATAAGGGATACCGGCTTCATTGAGGTACCCAATCCATTGAGCCCCGATAAACTCACGATCGGCCAATAGGGTATGAACTTTACCCGGACCGAAGATAGCTATGAACTCCTTCATCAGCTCTATACGTTCCTTTTGGCTGCTATTGCCTTTCTTTGGAAGTAGCTTCCACATGAGCGGTACCGCCCAGTTGCCTCCTTTGACGCTCAGTACAAGAAAATTGATATCTACACAACCAAACTTCCAGTTCGTCCGATCCAACAATAGCGTATAAGGTGCACATACTCCGCTAAGCGAGATGATCAACGGTGATAGAACCCCGAAACCCAGACGAACCTCATGGATGTACCGCTGTATCCGCCTATAATTGCTTTGTTGGCTCACTTCCGTTTTTAGACCTGCTGCAACTTTGACCAGGTTTACCGTACCAACGCTACTCATCGCCTGAATTATCAAAAACAGCAGCTTCGATCGCCTCTTATCCAGCTTCGCAAAGAATGGGTGAAACCCATCATTAAAAATCTTATCTTCGCCTTTACGGGTCATATATGTGACAGTTAGATTAACTAATTGATTTTCAAATCACAATATATGACCTTTTTTATTTATGTCATGTACTTAGATTTAGGAGTTAAACCCAATTATTCAAAATCCGATACACTCAGGCATAGACCCAAGATTCCGACCTTCTTCCTAGTACTTTTCCTATAACGGTAATCTGAGTCTCAGCGAGTGTAAAAGCCTACACCATGCCCACGACTCTGATTACCGGCGTCGCCGGATTTCTCGGTTCCAACTTATTAGATAAATTAATCAAGCAAGGCCATCAAGTGATCGGTATTGATAATTTGTCCAAGGGCAAGCTCGAGAATCTATCTTCCCTATTGGAGCATAAATCATTCCGGTTTTTCAAGAAGGACATTCTAGCACCCGATGCCTTTTCGGAGCTGGGTACCCACATTGACACGGTCGTTCATCTGGCCGCCTACAAAATACCCCGCTATGGCAAGGCCTTGGACACGCTAAAGATCAATGCGCAAGGGGGAGAAAGAGTACTTGATTTTTGCAGAGAGCGCAACATAAAATGTGTGATGGCCTCCACCTCGGATGTCTACGGGATGAGCACAGACCTTCCCTTTCGCGAAGATGCTCATTGCCTCATTGGCTCCTCACAGGTGCCACGATGGGCCTACGCCGTCTCCAAGCTATTTGACGAACATCTCGCCTTGTCCTATATGGATGCGTATGGTTTTCCGGTCGTCCTGCTACGCTTCTTTGGCTCCTATGGTCCCCATCAGCACCTCTCTTGGTGGGGAGGTCCCCAATCGGTATTTATCGAAAAAGTATTTCAGGATAAGGTCATCCCGATCCACGGCAATGGACTGCAAACACGCACATTCACCTATGTAGAAGATACGGTGGAAGGCATCTACCGAGCAATCACCATGGACGCCGCCAACGGACATATATTTAATATAGGCGCCGGACAAGACCAGGAAATTACCATCATCGACCTGGCCCGCTTAATCAAAAAACTCTCGGGCACTCAGGGAGAGCTTAAATATGAGCTGATCCCTTACGACCAGATCTCCAAGGGCAGAAAGTACCAAGACGTCATGCGCAGGGTGCCCTGCACCACAAAGGCAGCGCAAATCTTGGGCTTTAAGGCGAAGACCGATCTAGCGGACGGGTTGATAAATACAATGAAGTGGCAACTGCCGATGATCCCAAACCAAATACCATGCGCATTGGCATCGTAGGTGCTGGCTGGACAGGTCTCTGGCTAGCACACAAGCTGGCCCGGCCATCGGTGCAGGTCACCCTGATCGACCAATCAAGTCAACTGGGTGGATTGTCCAGCTATTACCATTACGGACCATTTACTTGGGACAAATATTATCATGTAATCCTCCCCTCTGATGCAGAATTAATTGGGGCCCTGGAGGCCCTGGGATTGTCGGATCAGCTGCAATGGCGAGAGACCAAGACCGGATATTATGTCGACGGAAAAATACACCCGCTCAGCACGACCAAGGACTTCCTGCTATTTCCTCCTCTAAATATTATGGAAAAATGCCGATTGGCCTGGACCATCGTGCGAGGAGCCGCGATCCAGGATTGGCCTCCGCTGGAAAAAATCACCGTCGCTGACTGGCTGGTGAAATACAGCGGGAAAAATACCTTTGAGAAGTTTTGGAAGCCGTTGTTGCTCGCCAAACTGGGGTCTCACTATGAGCAGACTTCTGCCGTATTTATCTGGTCCTACATCAAGCGACTGTTCAGCGCCAGAGACGGCTCCTCCGCTAAAAAGGAGCAACTCGGATATGTCCAAGGCGGTTATCACACCATCCTAACCACCATCCACCAACGACTGCAGCGCAGCAATGTAAAGGTGCTCTTGGACGAGCCTGTCATGCAAATATCCTCGACGCCGCTGGATCAGCAGATAAAAATGACCACCCAGCGACGCGATTTGCACTTTGACAAGGTGATTTTTACCGGCCCCACCAGCATCCTGTCGCAGATCACCGATCATTCGCTAGTGTCCGTGCATGAAAAGGCACACGGGGTGCAGTACCTAGGCGTGATTTGCTTGGTGTTGATCCACAAAACACCTCTGTCTGCATACTATGTGCTAAACATTGCAGAACCCGAGGTCCCCTTTACCGGTATGATCGGGATGAGTTCTTTGGTCGACCGCCGGGAGACAGCAGGTTATTATATCACGTATTTGCCCAAATATGTACACGCGGATGACGAGTTGCTGAATGCCCCTGATGCAGCCATCAAGGAATCTTTTCTCAAAGGGGTCCAAAAGATGTTTCCGTCCTTTGCGTCCGACCAAATTGTATCTGCGCACGTACACCGTGCCAAGAAAGTACAGCCACTACAGACACTCAATTATTCGCAACGGGTACCAGAGGTCATCACCAATAATGCGAATTTCTACGTCGTAAATACCTCCCAATTTGTCAACGACACCCTAAATAATAACAGTGTGACCAAACATGTCGAGCAGTTTCTACGCTCTCATCAAAAGGATCTGCTAACGCAAAACGTCTATGAGCAAGGAGAAGCCGTCAGCTAGCATATCACTGGATCTGGATGACCTTTGGACCTACTTAAAAACCCATGGGGATGCGTCCTGGACCTCCTATCCCAGCTACCTTTCCTATGCAGTGCCGCGGATCTTGGATTTTCTCGACCAGCTAAAGCAAAAAATCACCTTCTTCATCGTGGGGCAAGACGCTACCTTTGCCAGCAACAAAGATCTTCTAGGTGAGATTGCTCATCGCGGCCACGAAATCGCCAACCATTCTTTCAAACATGACCCCTGGCTGAATACCTATGCAGAAGAAGATGTCTATCGAGAAATATCCGAAGCGGAGGAAAAGATCGAAAAGGTCACCAACGTCAAGCCGGTTGGATTCCGCGCACCCGGTTTTAGTCATTCGGAAAATGTCATCCTGGCGCTCATCCGCAAAGGCTACCTATATGATGCCTCCACCTTTCCCAATCTGCTGAATCCGCTCGCCCGCCTGTATTTCTTGCGTACGAGTAAACTCTCTTCAGCAGAGCGCAAAAAGAGAGCCGGTCTGTTTGGCACGTGGAAAGATGGATTGAGATCCAATCGACCGCACCTGCGGCACCGTGGGGGTGAGTACATCTTGGAGATGCCGGTGACGACCATGCCCACGTTTCGCATACCGATGCACGCCAGCTATCTGCTCTATCTCTCCACCTATAGCGATCGAGCAGCCTCCGCCTATCTGACCTGGGCCATCCAGCTCTGCCGGCTCCATGCGATTGCCCCGTCATTTCTGCTGCACCCACTGGACTTCATCGGCTGTGATGATACGGATCGGTTGTCCTTCTTTCCGGGCATGAACATGCCCTCCCAGCAAAAAATGGAGCGAATGAAATCCATCCTCACCAAGCTCCAGGCTCACTTTGATTTGATCCCCATGAAAGCGATGGCCGATACCCTCAACACCCCCGCCACCTGGAGGGGCCTCAAAATAGTGTCCACTTAATTTTGTTAGCGCATGGAGAAGGTCGACAAGGCAAAGAATTTCAGAGATCCAGTGGGACTGCTATTCCGGATGCTGGCCTCCGGCGATGCCACCGCCTACGCTGTCCTATTGCGAGAATTTTTGCCCTACCTGCTATCACCGCTGGACAAGCGCTGGCAGCGACGAGAAAAAGGAATCTACGATCAGAAGCTTCGTTCGTCAAAACCCCTTATCCTGGTGCTGGGCGGTTCGAGGTCAGGTACTACGCTGCTGTACCAAGTACTGGCCAGAACGCTGTCTGTCAGCTACTTCACCAATCTGGGACAGAGTTTTCCACGTGCTCCCATCACGATGGCGCAGCGATGGAATAAATATGGCAGCAGGCACCGCTCATCCAGGTACCGGAATTATTATGGCAGCGTGGCAGGCTTGCATAGTCCCAGCGACGGATTTCATATCTGGAATAGATGGTTTGGCACGGACCGAAATCATGCCCCTGACAGATTGGAGCCAAACGCCATCCAAGCCCTGGGTCACTTCATTCATGCCTGGCACGAAACCATCGGGTTACCCCTCCTCAACAAGAACAACCGCAATGCCTATTGCATCGAGCACTTTGAGCAGGCCTACCCGGATCGCAGCTACTACATCCTGATTGAAAGGGACCCCATCTACGTGGCCCAATCATTGTTGCTTGCCCGAGAAACGGTCCAGGGCCATCGCAGCCGGCCGTGGGGACTGGGAGCGACCACGCAGGATACATTTGACAGCCCCGCGGAGGAAATCCTGAGCGTCTGCCGACAAGTAGACCGGGTCAATGACGACATTCGCACCCGATTGGAGACCATTCCCGAATCGCGAAAAATCATGATCCGGTATGAGGACTTCTGCCAGGATCCCGGCGAGCACATCCGGGCCATCGCAGACCAGATCACCGGATGCGAAATGGCCATGAATCTCGAAGCGATACCGAAAGAACTGACATCCACGAACCGGCGACGAATGAAAGACAGCGAGTTTGCCTTAATAAAACGCTTTTTTGATCAGAAAATACCGTTGGAAAATGGCTATGCATGACCATTCAGTGGCCGAACAACTGTTGCGAGCGAACGGATTGGATTCAGATCCCCAAGAACGGGTATCCATCATCGTCCCGGCCTACAACGAAGCCTCAATTATCCAGGAAAATCTCTCCCAGGTCTACCAGTATATGGTTGACCACCGGGCCGAATACCGGTGGGAGTTAATTGTCGTCGATGATGGCAGCCAGGATGGTACCGGTCAGTTGGCCGACGACTTCGCTGCACAGAAAGGCAATGTGAAAGTCCATCACCACTTGATCAATCTTAATTTGGGTACAGCACTGCGCAGTGGTTTCAAACTGGCACAAGGAGATGTCATTATTGTGCTTGATATTGACCTGAGCTACTCGCTGGATCACATCCCACGTATGCTACAGGCGCTGGAAGAAAACCAGGCGGATGTCGTCGTGGCCTCTCCCTACATGAAAGGAGGCCGGACCACCCAGGTACCTCGAAAAAGGCTGGTGCTCAGTCGGGCGATCAACCGCATCATCCGAGGTGTATCCTCCTACCGGCTACATACCTTCACCGGTATGGTACGAGCCTATCGCGCCGATTTTATCCGGACGCTCAATCTCAAGTCCAGTGATTATCAGATCAGCGCGGAAATTATTTACAAGGCGGCGATCCTCCGGAGCAGGGTGATCGAGATCCCGGCCCACCTTGACTGGAGTCTTCAGAACAGTCAGCAGCATCGCACCTCCAGTATGCGCCTTCTCAAGGGAGTGATGTCCGGCTTTATGACTGCCTTTATTTTTAGACCATATGCCTTCTTTTTAAGTCTTGGCAGCATATTTTTTCTGGTCGCCCTCTACATGATCGGCTGGATCGTGTACCACACCTACCAGATCTACCCCAGCATTTCGGTCCCCAGCGGTCTGATCAACGATCAATTTAGCGAGGCAGTGGGCGCTGTTTTCCAGGCCAGGCCCCACGCCTTTTTTGTGAGCGGGATCACCCTTATTGTGGGCATCCAGATTCTCAGCATCGGCTTTCTCTCGCTGCAGAAAAAGCGGTATTTCGACGAACATTTTAGTATCAGCTCGGCCCTGCTCCGAAAATTGAATCGTCAGGAATGAATAGAAAAGTGAGCTCGCTTACTATGCACCCGGCGTTTAAAGGACTCCCGATTCTACTCTGGCTTCTGTTGCCATTTTACCTGGTACTCGTCTTCTGCCTGTCTGTGCCTGAGTTGCAGGGAGACGAAGGACGCTATCTGGAATATGCTGAGAATATCACCCACGGATTTTACACCGACGCGGAGAATCCCTCGATCAGAAATGGTCCTGCTTATCCGCTGTTTCTGACGCCATTCGCGTACTGGGACGCTCCCTATGTCCTGCCGAGATTGTGCAATGCCTTCTTCCTTTTTGTGGCCATCGTATTTCTGCATCGCACCCTGCTACTGATGCATGTGCCCCGTAAAGCAGCGCTGGGATTCAGCTTGTTTCTGGGTCTTTATCCACCCTTGTTGCTCGCCTCATCAATGATTTTGACGGAGGCGCTGACCGTCCTTTTGCTCTGCCTGATTCCATACCATTTGGTCCGGACACAGCATGGGGCATTCACCTTTCGACATTGGTTGTCCGGTGCATTTATTTTTGGTTTGCTGGCACTGACGAAGGTTATTTTCTTTCACGTTTTTTTGGCCAGTCTTTTGGCCCTGGGGCTCCTTTACCTTCTCAGACGGCCAAAATACACCTTGCGGGTGATGACCATCCTGGCTGGGGGCATACTATTTTTTCTACCTTTTTTGGTCCATACCTATCAACTGACGGGAAAGCCCTTTTACTCCGGCACACAGGGCGGCGCCATCCTGTACTTTCGGGCCACACCATTCGAGGGAGAATATGGAGATTGGTTTTCTGAAGCCATGGTGCTGGATGTCGATGGCATACACGACAGACTCAGAAAGGGCGGGGATCTAGGTCCCCTGAAGGAAAATCACGGGGATTTCTATCGACACCTTCAAGGTATGACAGAGGTGCAAAAAGACAGTGCTTTCAAGTCGATGGCCTGGCAATATATGCAGTCGCATCCGATCAAGTACTTGGAAAACACGGTGGCCAATGTAGGCCGGTTATTCTTTAACTATCCGCTGTCCTATCGGCAGCAGACCTTGGCTACTTATCTGTATCTGGCACCTAATATCTTTATTGTTGTCGCCTTTTTCTCTTGTGTGCTCGTGGCATTGACCGGCCGTAGAAAACTCCCGCTCCCCCTCTTATACACCTGTCTGCTGAGCGGTATTTATCTGGGGGCCATGGTCTTTTTGATCGGGCGAGCCCGCCACTTGGTGCCAGCCCTTCCGGCCATTCTTTTATTGGTGGCATTCGCCAGCACCCGGCTGCTGCGAATTCAATGGCGGCATTTAGAATAGGGACCATGGCACACATCATGCAAAGGTTGGCTGGCATGCCTTATCACCAGATCCGCTCGTTCGTCGTGGTAGGGGGCATCTGCTACGCCATAAGCATGCTGCTACTATTTATGGCGGTGGATTGGCTGCGTATCGAAGTCAACCTGGCAAATCTGGTCACTTCAATTGTGGTTGTCTTCATCACATTCTCCCTCAATCGCGCCTACGTATTTAAACCGGGCAGGCATGGCTATACCCGGGAATTGGGACTCTTCTATCTCTTCTCCACGACCGGTCTGGTCCTAAATGTGCTGCTCATGTACCTGATGACCACGTACCTCCCGCTCTCCTACCTGATCGACAAGACTTTGATCGTCATCCTCATTGCCGTCTTCAACTTCACCTCGCGCAAATACATCATCTTTCGAGGCTAGCTTTTAGTTACTATCAAACCAAAACACGGGCTCGAAGCAGGAGGTGATGTGCTACTCTCTCGGCCGCACGAATTCGTCATAGGGAGGATAGCCCTGCATGGGCAAAAATTCGAAGGCATCTTTGTAGCGGGAGGAGGTAAAACCAAAGCCGGCAGCGAAGGCCTTTTTCATATCGTTCACAGCTTGTGCATTTTCACCCAACATCGAATAAATCATGGCAATGGCATATCGAAATTGTCCGATGGTTTCTGGTGTATCCAGCTGCTCGAGGTTTCGAATCGTCTCCATGGCTTGCGTGGTGTCCCCTTGGCGTGCATAAATACAGCCAATGCGTGCCAGGTAATACCAATTAACGTTGCCTGCGCTAATTTGCTCGAGATAAAAAGGCAGGGCCTCCGGGTATCGCTCAGAAAAGTAGTGAATGCCGGCTAGCAATTCTTCACTGGGTGTCAGGGACTGCGAGTGCATCCTATCGATCATCAGCTGGTACCACTGCTCATATCGGTCCGGATCTCCACTGATCCGGTACCGCAAACTAATGTACACGTACATATTAATGAGCAGCTCGTCGGTCAGACCGTTTTCTTCGGCAGCATTGATCAATAGCAGCAGGCTGTCTGTCTGTCCTCGGACCATATAAATATCTGACAGCCGATAGTAGTACGCCAAGGAGGCCAGCGCTTCCGGCACAAATCGAAGGACATGCAAGGCATCATCCAGGCGCTCCAGCCGGATCAAGTTATAGGCATACACTAAGTGCCACCAGGTCTGCGCCTGATATTTTATATCCAGATTGGCGGGATCGATCTCTTGGAAATAGTTGACGGCCTCGGCAGGCTTATTCAGCATGCTGGCGCTGTAGCCCATGAGATAATTATTCCGGAGGTTCTGCGGATCGCGGGCAAAAATGGGTTTTATCCGTTCATAATCATCCTCCAGGTCGCTGGTCGTCATCGTCATGGCCCAGTCCAGGTAGGCGCGTTCATAACTGTTTAAATGCTTGAATCGGCGATTGACTAAGGCAATCACCGAGTCCACTCCCCGGCTATTGCCTTGGTTGTAGTACGATCCGGCCATCGTGAGGTAAGGCCACAAGAAGCTGCTATCGATCGAAATGGCTTGGTGGCACAGTCTCCTCGATTGTGCGTAGTCGGTGCCAAAATAAGAATAGGCCTCCAGGTATGCCTTATACGCCTCGTATTTTGGGGGCCGGTGCTGGAGCAGTAAGAAATTGTCCTCCATTACGCTGAAATACCCCAGAATCCGTTGCCTGAGTTCATTGACGAGATCCATCACCTCCACCCTATCGCCCGTAATTTCTGGCAGGACAAATTCGACATTTCCAGACCGGACATCGATGATCTGGCTTTGAAACATCAGCTGGTCGTCCTGGAGGTAGTACGCGCCCCGAAGCATCTTTTGGGCGCCTGTCTGTCGCTGGAAGCTCGATCTGAACTTCATCTCGCTCACGGCTTGCTCCTCCCGGACCACATCCCGGACCGTTTGATAACTGACCACTTGAAGGTCCTCTAGATTCATCATGCCCTGGATGATCCAGTCTGCAATCATCTCACCCAAGACATCCAAATTCGCATCGTTGGTATTGTTCTCGTAGGGAAGTACGGCGATTCGCGCTTCCTTAATCGAGTCGGGAAGGGTCAAAGCCGCCTGCACCGTCGTGCGCCAATAAGTGGCTGCGACGATGACAAGAAGGGCCAACAGCAAGGCGGGCCTCTTCCATAGATTCTTGGCGGAGCCAGTCGGCGCTTTGGGCTGTTTGAGCTTGCCTGTCATTTCTTCCCGCTTAGGTATGGGCAGGTGCTCATTGGCCAGCGCATAAATCTCGATGGGCTCGTCGACATTTTTAAATTCGAAGGGACCGAGGGACGCTGCTTTGAAGTCGGAATGGCCCCGTATCTTTTCAAATACGTCACCCGAAAACAGAATGGTGCCTTCCTGACCAATGGATTCGATGCGGGAAGCCAGATTGATCGCATCGCCATAGACTTTGCCTCCCTCCCGGCGGATCTCTCCGGTGTGAATGCCAATGCGGAGGGGGACTTTAGGTTCTTCCTTGAGTCGTCGCTGAATCTCCAGAGCGCATGCCACCGCTGCCACCGCGTCGTCAAAGAGGGTCAGGCTGCCGTCGCCGTAATACTGGAATACCTCACCCTGATGAGCGGCCACGCAGGCTTCCACCACTTCTTGGTGGCGTTCGACCTGGCCAATAGCTGCCTCTTCGTTGTGGTGCATCACGGTGGTATACTCCACGATATCCGTAAACATAACCGCAACGAGGCGACGTCTAGGCACGACTTCCTTTCATTTGGATCTTGCAAATTAAGCTTCTTTGGCGTATCGTACATCCCTTACAGAGAGCATACGGTGCGGTCATTAGTATACCGTCACTTTGGATGAGTGGTTGGTTCGCAGGGCTGGATCGACTGTATCCGATTCAGTGACCCATCTTTGATGCAATGAAGCAGCTGTGGCGTCGCTATGCCAACAAGAAAGATCTACCGCCTGCGCTCCGGAAGACCTAGCGGTGGCAAACAAATACGTCCATACCACGCCATCATTTCCTTTTGAATCACTATACTGTGCTCTCCTCAACGGCAACAAATCATGCAAAAGGCACTTGCGATCCTCCTTACCGTCTTATGCACCCTTCCATCGCTGCTGCTAGATGCACAAGTCTCCAAGGAAGCGAGCATCGAAAGGAATGTGATCTATGGCATGCATGGCGGACTTGCCCTGCTCATGGACGTGTACCGGCCCGCCCAACCCAATGGACGAGGAATCATCGTGATCCCGGGGAGCGGCTTCCACCAATTGATGAGCTACGACGCCACCCCCTTAAACAAGAATGCATGGTATCTGTCCAATATCATTGGTACGGACAACCTGCTCGACCATGGCTACACGCTTTTCGTGGTGAATCACCGGTCGTCACCGGTATTCAGATTTCCGGCGGCCGTGGAAGACGTGCAAAGGGCCGTCCAATTCATCAGGCATCATGCGGAAGACTACCACATTGACAAGGACGGCCTGGGCGCCATCGGTCATTCGTCCGGCGCTCATCTGGCGAGCATGCTGGGCACCCTGGAGGACATCGCTGATCCCGACGCTGAAACCCCCATCGGCCGGGAGGGCAGCAAGGTACAAGCGGTGGTGGCTTTGGCCGGCTTGTTTGACCTGACGGCGTTTGCCAAAAGCGGATTTGGAGACATCGGGGCGATCGCCTCTTTCGTAGGCACACACCTGCCCGTCTGGAGAAACCCCGACGCGCCCAGAGATCACGAGTTTGCCCTGTATGCCAAGGCTTCTCCCATTAAACATCTGTCCGAGGATGATGCGTCTTTCTTATTGGTGCACGGAACCCATGAAAAGGTGGTCCATGTGGATCAGTCCAAAATGTTTCACGCCAAGCTGTTGGAACACAATATTGGAGCGAAGCTCTTGGTGCTCGAAAATGCCGACCATGGCTTGAGAATCGACGGTACGGTCGCTGCCGAGCGATATTATCCTGCGACAATCCAATTATTTGATCGGGTACTTCGTGGCAGGTAAGGGGAAGCGCAGAGCAGGTGATCCTCAAAATTATCAGAGATCCTTTGCTCAAAGAACTCCGCAATAAAGATGGTCTTATGGGCCATAAATTGCTCGTGTGCGTTCACGCCTGGACTACTGACTTGCACGCTCGCGATCTACCAAAGCAATCATTGCTTCTCCCAAACTCGCTGCCACTTCAAGAGTCCTTATCTTTCAACTCTTTACTTATGATTTCTCTCAACTGCTTGCACTGTTGCACGGTCTGAAGCATATGCGGCACATACCGGTCCATCATAAACCATCTCAGCTCCAAGTGATTTGAGATCGTATGATCGTCCTTGATCTCGCCATCGTGCAATGGGTAATTAAGGAGGCCACCATCCCTATTTACTACCTTGGTGGTTTCCCACAAATGGGGCCTCGCGTATTCCCGCAGATAGAGATTGTAATTATCTAAGTTCTGTCTAACCTCTGCGTAAGATTGATCGTAAAGTTTCGCCAGGCCAATGCGGATCGAATCGCTGGATAAATAATCAAGGCCCCGTGACTTTAGCGATTCAAATGCTGCATATTGGAAGTTAATTTCCAATTGAATGTTGCTGCCCAAGATGTCGGCCAAAGAGTCGATGTTAACATTATCTGAACTTAATACTCGAAGACCCTCAGCAGCATCTTCCTTCAAAAACTGACACAGATTGCTCATTCCCATGAGCTCTTCGATGTCCAATGCGATGGAGGCGCTGATCTCGGCCAACATTTTGTTCTCATAGGCTTTTTCTTTCCTCCCCTCATTCCAATTGTTAATCTGCAAAGCAATAAGAATTCCTATGACTACCAGTGCGATTTCACCCAAGGCGTACAAAAGATATTTGCCGGTTGACCCGGATAGCAAGAATCCTCTCCTGATCCTACGAAAGAAAGTGAGCATCTATTAAAGATAAGCAAATGAAACCGTGGCCCTCAAAGAATTAGCTTATCCGAAATAACGAATGAGGATACCGCCCATCCTACTACTGCCAAGCTCAAACTAATCTGATCGTTGGGATTGCACCAATGCTGTCAGCGCACAGCATACAGGACGTACTTTGATGGACCGGCTGCCAGCCGCCGTTTGGATTTCGGGATCGTCCATACGCCTCCCCGTCAAGCTTGTCTCTTCCCTCGAAATTGTGTGCACATCTACGGAGAATAAACAATGATTAGGGCAATCACCATATGGAATATGGGAGGCTGCTATCATCTATCAACGACCAAAAAATTGCAGGCAAGATGGCCTATTTTAGTAGATGGACACACTTAGGACACTACTCCAGGGCATAACCTTGCCGGTATGGGTTAGACGAAGATGCCTGACACGGCCAGGTTGCTCTTGTTGAGTAAAATTCCGATGGCGACTAGCCACAGGGCCACACAGCCCAGATCAGGCCGCGTTTGGCGTCATTGCCAGACGCCATTGCTAGCTCGCCGCCACCCTCAAGCCTTGAGAATGCGTTTGCCCTGAACAATGAAGTGCATAGACGCACATGCCAAAAAGATCTCTTATCTTGAGATGATCCCCACCCTTCTTCGGGAAGATCTGCCGTGCCATTTGACAGACCCTGTGGTGCTTCAAATCTTCCTGATTCACACTTTTTGACTTAACCAGCTTTGTTATGAAAATAAATAAACTCTTTCCAGCCCTCCTCGTATGGTTTGTCTTACTACTGGGACCTACCCCATTCGTCTCGGCCCAGGTTGAGCACGGCTTTTCCAAAGAACGTCTGACTCGATATGAAAACTTCCTCCGGGCGGAAATAGAGGAAGGGCGGATTCCCGGAGCCGTTTCATTGATCAAACGTCGAGGAGCGATCGCCCATGAAAGGGTGCTGGGGGTAAAAAATACGCCTGCGCAAACACCGATGGCGCTAGACGATATCTTCTTCATTCAATCCATGACTAAGCCGATCATTACCGTTGCCTTTATGATGCTGTATGAGGAAGGTCACTTTTTCCTGGATGATCCGGTTTCCACGTATATTCCCGAGTTCAAGGACCGGGTTGTGCTCCTGAATGCGGAGGCAGGAAAGGATGGAGCGACAGAACCCGCCAATAAAGAAATTACGATCGCGCACCTGTTGAGCCACACCGCAGGCTTATCTCACGGACTTGGACCCACGGAGATCGACCGAGACTACCTAAATGCCATGTATTTCGAAGAGCATGCCACTGTCGAAGACCGCGTCATTCGTATGTTGGACCTGCCCCTTATTGGCCATCCTGGTGAGCAATGGCAATACAGCGCAGCACCGGATGTCTTGTCGGTGCTGATCAAGAAATTTTCAGGAATGAGTACCGAGAAATTCCTGCAAGAGCGATTATTCGATCCACTGGGTATGGATGACACCGGTTACAATTTGCCCCAGGCAAAACATGACCGCGTGGTGCAAGTCCATCAAATGGATTCGACAAATGCATTGGTGGTGCGTGCCAGACAACCGCAAATGGCGGGCAACACGATTCACAGCGGGGTCAACGGGCTGTTCTCGACCGCGAAAGATTATATGACCTTTTGCGAAATGATGCTTAACAACGGCGAGTTAAATGGAAAACGGTATTTAAGTAGAAAGACCATCGAACTCATGACCATCAACCATGTGGACGAGCTTTACGGCGAGGGTCAGGGGTTTGGATTTGGTTATGGGGTCACGACGGATCTGGCCGCCTCGGATATCCTTGGCAGTGAGGGCACTTACTACTGGGGTGGAGCCTTCTGCACGTACTTTTTCATCGACCCAGAAGAAGAAATGGTAGCCATTCTTATGACCCAGCTCAATCCTTATTCTAACTATTACCGGGATAAAATGATCCAGTTTGTATACCAGGCGATTGATGATTGATCTATCAGACAACGCTAGCCGAGTGCCTGGCATCGTGAAATTATTAAATACCGTGATGATGTAAGAAGCTAGATCAAGTCTTGGCCCTTCGTGTGCGGTTCCTCGTGACCTACTACCGGCTAAACTTTATGAAGCTGACAATTGTGAAAAATCGAACGACACTTTTGTGTTGTCGGAATTATAGTCTGACCTTAATTGACTACATTCCGACGCCTGTATACGATAAAAAATCAAACCTACGCATAAAAAAGCCAAGTCGCCTTTATGCCCCATTCGGGTCAAGGCACTTGCCCGTGAGTCTGTAGCTACTTTTTTTCAAAATTCCTCAGGAAGAAATACCTTTTAAAAGAAGGAATAGGTAGGGTATCAAAGAAAATGCGCTCAAGTGCAGCAATCCTCCAAATATTGGGTTGGACTCATAATCACGCACCTCCTCATACCAGGGGTTTTGTTCCTAAGTGCAGGGGATCTCGGGTGGTGGCAGGGTTGGCTTTATGCAGCGCTGATCGTTGTCACCGGTGTCGGTTCACGGATGTGGGCGGAAAAAAAGCATCCGGGATTGATGGTGGAACGAGTACAATTTGCAAAAGCTCAAGAGGTGAAATCGTGGGATAAAGTGCTGTCACCCCTAATGGCTGTGACTATGACTTTCCCCTTGGTTATCGTAGCTGGATTAGATCACCGCTTTGGGTGGTCCTCTGCGTTTTCGCCATGGCTCCACCTCATGGGCTTCCTCTTGATTGTGCTCGGATACTCCTTTGCCGGATGGGCTTTGGTCGAAAACCGCTTCTTCTCCAGCGTGGTGCGCATTCAGTCGGATCGAGGGCATAACGTATGCGACAGCGGCCCCTATCGGGTGGTGCGACATCCTGGCTATGCTGGAAATGTGTTAGCCCTACCGGGCATTGTGCTGGCCTTGGGCTCGGTCTGGACAATCATTCCCGTGATCGCAGCGGCGATCATTGCCCTGATCAGAACTGTGCTGGAAGATAACGTGCTAAAAGAAGAGTTGCCAGGGTATCGGGCGTATGCGCGTCGAGTGCGTTATCGGTTGATTCCCGGGGTCTTCTGAGGGAGATCATACACCGATGAAATTTGGCTGAGCATGCTACTTTCAATTGAAAGTCAGTGAAAAATCAATCTTCATTTAGATTCCTAAGCAAAGACTAGCACGCGCATCACATTTGGCATAGTCTCCCCAAGGGTCTCAACTTGAATAGGGATGCTGATAGGGTGCACGATAAGGCCTTAGGAGTAACTGTTGAGCCGACTCGTTATCCAAGATATCCATGGTCTGCTTGTCAATGGTCACCTGGCGCTTTGTCCGATAGGCTAAATCCGCATAAATGACGGCAACGGTTGAATTAAATCCTTCGTCAAAAGTGCCTCTGATCACTCGATTTGATTTCGCTCGAATGGCCTGCGCAAATCCGCTAAATTGTTCGATAAACTCCCGGCGAATCTCCGCCTCATATTCTTCGGATCCCCGTTTTACGTGCACCTGCCCATATTCCTTTTTTGAGGATCCATCAGCAGAGTACACTTCCCATCCGGAGTCCGCAGCAAAAACGGTCGCCTTATCACCAAAATAAAATACCCCAATATTAGTATGTGGTACCGGAGCTTTGAAGCCCCATGTTTTATGGGTCCACATGACTGGTAGGCCTCCGAAGTCAAATCGCACATCCAAATGATCGGGATGTTCTTGATCGGGATACCGGGTATTTCCTCCAAAAGCAGACACGTGATCCGGCAAGGACAGGTTCATGATGGACCGGACATTTTGAAAATAATGGATGCCCCAATCGGCAAATATGCCCCGGCTAAAACCCTGTTGCGCTCTCCAATTCATTCTGCCCGGTCTGGGATGATGCAGGTATTTGAGAACCGGCGCTGGACCACAATAGGCATCAAAGTCCACCGTATCCGGGATATCGATTTCTTTTGGCGATCTGGAATGGCTGTGAATGTTGACTTGGATCTGATATATCTCCCCTGCCTGTCCACTTTGAATGAAATCCTTTACCTGCCCATTGATCGGGGAATATAACCTGGGAAAATCGATGTTGACCACTACATTGGACGTTTCAAAAGCTTTTTGCATGGCTTGCGCCTCGCGGATGTCGTAGCTGATGGGCTTCTCCTGCCAAATATGCAGACCCCGATGACACGCTTCGATAAATTGCAGGGCGTGCCAATGCGTAGGAGTAGCTACGGCCACCGCCTCCAATCCTGGAAAGTCGTACAGCTCCTGGTAGGACTTAAATAGCGCAGGCTGAGGGGATCCTGCCTCCACGAGCTTTGCTGCGGCATGTTGCAATGCTACCTGATCCACATCGCACAGTGCCACGATATCAAATTCTCCGCTTAGTCCCGCATACCTTTGAAGATAGTCCGTACCCCACCAACCAGTACCCACGATGCCCAGTTTGATCTTATCGGCATTGTTGTGGGCAACTACGGGAGTGATCAAGGCACCTGCAGCTAAGGCGCTGGTCGTCAAAAATGTCCTTCTACGCATGGGTAGTGATTGTTTGTTAAGTAAGCAGTTGCGGCACAGTCCCATGATCACAACTACGTAAGTACAGGACGGTTCCGAGCAGCACAGATGAATACGCGACCCTTTGGGGCCTTCGGATCTTTTTAAGAATGTGCATATGATTTAAAGATAACGAAAGGTCAGCCACTAAATGACAACGCTCAGTGCCACTATGTCCCATGGATCAAAGTAGGATTCAAATAAGAGCTTGCCCCGGCAGCTGAGAAAACTGCCATAAATATTCAAATATTTTGACGATGGTCTGTGTGATCCTCCCTTTAGATTTTGACTGATTTCGATCAAGATCTCCGATTCCAGTTTTCTGTCCTTTCTTTCCTCATTCCCATTATTGACCTGCAAGGCAATCAATATCCCGATCACCACCAAGGCAATCTCACCAATGGCGTAGATCAAGTACTTTCCGGCATCGTTTGACCTTCTCTACCTCGTCCACTTGACATACCAAGATATTCTATGTATATTGCTCAATACATAGACATTCTAGGCATGCACGACTATTCTAAAGAGCTGATCGCCGCATCCACGATTCCAATCGTGCTCTATATTCTTGAGGAGGGGGATAGCTATGGATATGCCATCATCAGAAAAGTACAGGACATCTCTGATGGCGCATTGCACTGGAAGGAGGGCTCACTGTACCCGGTGCTAGCCAAGTTGGAAAAAAAGAAGCTGATCACGTCGTATACCAAGCTAGAGAACGGTCGAAAAAGAAAATACTATCGGATTCGAAGTGACGGATTAAAATTCTCCGCCGCACTTAGAGCTGAGTGGGAGTCAATGAATCACATACTGACCAACTTATGGAGCCTGCAAAACGATTTGACCTGGAACGCGAAATAGCGATCTACATAGGGACCATGAGAGACAGAGGTCTGAACAAATCTGAGATAGATGAACTTGTTGAGCACTTTCTGCTTTCCTCTCAGGACCTTATTGAAAATGGATTACGTCCTGAAGAGGCATTCCTTATCAGTAAACGTAGATTTGGGGATCTGGAGATGGTTGAAGAGGAGTACGAAAAGGCAGTCCCTCGATATTCCACCCGTCGAATGTTCCTAAACTCGATCTTCCTATTCTTTTCAATTGTCGCCTTGCTGGCCACTGTCAACTACATCAGCTTATTCTCGATGTACGCAGCGGGACATTTCCCCAATTTAAGCGACGCCTACATTCAGGTCGGAGATTTGATCTTAAAGATGTCATCAGTCGGGTTGCTGGCTTTTGCCAGCTATCACATAGTCGCTAGATCAAGGACTACAAGATGGTGGCCGTATATTGCTCTGCCTGCCATCGCGTTACTTCCCCTTGCCTTTAATGATGGAATTTCCATCTCCATCGCCGATTCGGAATTAATGGAAACAATATCTCAACATACGATCTGGATCACCATGCTAATCTTTGTTTCATTGACCGGAATCTATTTTAGACTCCTCCGAAGTGACGCATTTGTGAATTGCTCCAAATAATCTGTTCGTTGACATCGCTCTACTTAGCAAGAAGCTAGTAGAGCTTCGCATTAAATATTGTAGCTAATTCTAATGCGAAACTCTACTAGAGCAAGTCTTGGCCCTTCGTGTGCGGTTCCTCGTGTCCTACTACCGGCTAAACTTTATGAAGCTGACAATTGTGAAAAATCGAACGAAATTCTTGGTCATCGGCATAGCAGCTGCCACCTTGACCGCAGTTCTATATCTCATTGATACCGATCCTCCCTATGAGCACTTTGGAAAAACTCTTATTGAATTCTCCATAAATTGTGGAGTAATCTTCCTACTTCTCACGCTTGTCTATATCGTGGCTGGAAGGTTCACAACAAAGAGAAGAACTGAGTAGCTGTGCTCTAGGGGCCTGTGTCCCACCGGCAGACCTTACCCAAGTGACCTTTACTGATGCAATTGCTCGCGCGCCTCGCTGGGAGACATTCCATACTGGTCCTTAAAGACCCTGGAGAAATAGGCCGCATTACTAAATCCCACAGCGAAGGCTACTTCAGACACATTTAGGTTGGGGTCAGCAAACATCTCCCTGGCCATCTGCAAACGCAAGAACCGGATATAGTGCGAAGTGGATAATCCAGTCCGCTTTTTGAGCTTGCGGTGCAGTTGCGCCCGGCTAATGTTTAAAAGCGCACAGAGTTCGGCAATCCCAAAATTCTCGTCACTCAAATGCTCTTCCAGTGTGTGATTGATCAGGCGCAGAAAACCGTCTTGGTCATCCGGACCCACTTCATGCGCCGGCAAGGACCGCTGTGTGGATCGATAGACCTTCAGCAACTGTTGCATCTCCCGGATCTCGTTGTTCCTTTGCTTCTGATAGTTGAGGAGCATGGCCAAGAAGCCAAGCGCAATGACTGCCAGTCCTGCCTTAGCCAAGGTGGTCGACCACCAGGCCTTTTGGATGACTATGTCAAATGATGTCTGCAAGGACCAGCTAGCGGAGCCATCGCGAGCCTTGATATAAAGGGTGTACGCTCCTGCTTGCAATTCCTTAAGCTCCACATAGGATTGTTCCGATGGTTCGCTCCACATCTCATCCCGACCTCCCAGGAGATACGTGTACTGTACCTTATGAGGTGAGCGCCAGTCAGGAAATGAAAAGTGCAGGGTAATGGTATTCAGGTTATGGGGGAGATTTAGCCGGTTCGGGCAATTGCTGAAGGGCTGGATCGTGTCAAATGCGTTCAGCAAACGGTCGCCAAATGGCAGGGTATTCCGGTAGCTCTCTTCGTCCAATCGACCGAAATTCACGGTCTGGTCCATGATCTCAATGTGGGAAATCACAGGCTGATCGATCTCTGCCCAAAGGGTGACGTTGCACAGATTCACGCAGATCATCACGGAAAGCGCTCGAAGATGCCACAAAAACACATCCTCGCAGGGACTTGATTTAAACCTTCTTGGATTCATTTGTTGACCATTTCTTCCACGCCGCTCCAACTCTCGGCGACTCCATCGACGATAAATTGGACCGACCGATTTTTATAGTACTGCGCAGCCACGTCGTCAGGTGATTGCTCAAGAACGTCCTTTAGCAAATCAGCCGCCTTACCAAATTCCCTGGCGAAATAATGGTCCACGGCTTTTTCAAAAGCAGGCTTCGTGATCACTTTCTTTTCCCGGATGATGGCTGGTTCACCATCGAATACCTCGTAGATCCTCAACACCTTGTCTTTCCCCTTCACCCGTACCTTCCCCAGGAAGCGGAATGAACTCATGTATTCGGCTTCGTTCGTCACTTGTTGCAATCCTTGGATTTCACGCAGGGTCTTTTCACTGACGATAATTTGTGACCCAAAGGTCTTGGTAAGCCCTTCCAATCTCGAGGCCGTGTTGACGGCATCTGAAATAACACTGGTATCGTATCTGTTCTGATCACCGATCACCCCGAGCATCAGGTGTCCCGTATTCAACCCGATCCCTACTTTAAAGGGCTTGCGGTTTTCGATGATCCGCTTTTGGTTGTATTGGTCCAGGGTCTGTTGCATGGCCACGGCTGCCTGGATTGCCCGATGATGGTTTTCCTTAAACAGTGCCATCATTCCGTCACCGTAGTACTGGCATATAAATCCACCCTTCTCCTCAATCACGGGGCCCATCCGACCTACAAAGGCATTGATAAACCTGAAATTCTCCTCGGGGGTCATATTCTCGGAGAGCAGCGTATAGTTACGTATATCTGCAAAGAGGATCGTCATGGTCGCATCGATCTGATCACCCAAATTCAGGTCCTTCAGGCTTTGCTTGTTCAGGATCTTCACAAAGTCTTTGGGCACGAAGCGCGTGGTGGCAATGTTCAAGTCCCGCAGCTCCCGGTTCAGGTATTGCTCCCGTTCGAGCTGTTCCTGCTTTTTCCTGACCTTGCGCCGCAGCCGCAAGATGTATCCACCGATAGATCCAACTGCCAGCAACGCATACAACACGTAGGCCCAGGGACTCAGCCACCAGGGAGGCGCTATGCGAAACTTGTATGGATAGGGGTCACTCCACACCTGTCCCAATGCCTTGGCCTTCACCATAAATGTATAAGTGCCTGGCGGGATCTTACGATAATCCGCCTTTGACTCCGGACTGGGATGACTCCAACCATCTTCAAAGCCGTCAAGCATATAGCTGTACTTCACGGCATGTGGCGAAGACCAAGCCGGCGCGGAGAAATGAAATGTCAAGTGATTATGGTCGTGTGGGAGAATAGGCTGCAGAGGCAAATTGAAGTATGGCAATAATGAGTCGTAGGCCTCCTCCAGCGGGCTACTAACCTCGGTCGAGGTGTTTTCGGAAATGGCTTGAAAGTCCATATGTTCTCCGCCAACCTCCAGGTTAATGAGCCCGATACCCGGGGGGGCTTGATCCGGAAATTCGAATATATCCAGGTCCAGTACGACCATGCCGCTGGCTGCGTGATCTATCCAAAGACGGTTGTGTGCATCCACGTGCAACCTTCCCGTAAGATCACCCTTCAATCCGTCATCCTTGGTGAGATTTACCCAGTTGGCTTCGCCCCTGGCCATGGTGCGCAGGTCATCGGGACTACCAAATAGCCCCGCCGCGCTACTAAACCACACCCGACCGCTCGCATCTGTTGTGATATCGTTAATCCAAACGTCTGGCCAGTGCACGCCCTTTTCCATCACTGGAAAATCGCCATCCAGTAATTTCCCGTCAGCCTTCAGCTGGACCAACCTGTCCGCCATGTCCTCCATGGCGCGTGGCGTCCTAGCCACCCAGAGATTGCCCTGCTGATCTTCCACGAAAAAAGGCATTCTTTGATGGCTCTCAGGATTGTCAAATACAGCAAAAAGCTCCAACTGGTCTTGCTCGGCATGGTATGTAGCCACACAATTGAGTCCTCCAATCCAGAGGATCCCGTCACGATCCTGGTAAATATCTGCTCCGTTGATGCGAGCGTTGCCATATGTAATGGAGTAATGTGACATCTCGGAAGTCGACGGGTTGAGCCGGTAGACTGCTCCATCGGGATGGGGTGAGAAATTGTAACCGGACATCCATATGAACCCATCCTGATCGACGGTGATACCGTGTAAATTCGGGCGAGTCAGACCTTGCGCTACCCCATACCGGGTGATTTGCACTCCGTCAAACTTCAAACATCCATTATCCCTGGTGGCGATCCAAACGTTGCCCGCTTGGTCAAAGTCGATGGCCTTGATCCATTCGGCAGGAAACCCGTTATCCCCGTCAATCAGCTGGAATGTCTCGCCGTCAAACTTGATCAGCCCATCGTAGTCCCGGGCCATCCAGATGTGGCCGGCACTATCCTCTGCCATGGCCGTGACCCACATTTGGCCAAAGGGTGACTGGCCAGCCGTGACGGATCTGGGGCCGGACGGGACGATTTGATGGAGACCATTGCCATTTGCACCAGCCCAGACGACATTATTGCGGCCGACTAAGATAGATAGCTGCTTCGAAAGAACTCCTTCTCTATCCCCAAAATGCACAAAGCGGTCACCCTGCCCGTTTATTTGGTCCGCATCAAAACGCGTAATCCCGCCATTCCAGGTGGAGAACCAAATCCGGCCATCCTTGTCCTCGGCGATGTCCACTATTCTGTTGCCACTAATTCCGCTTTCGGTCGTGTAATTGATCACCGTGCCTGATGGCAGAGCGGTTGGTTCAGCATCCGGAATAAATCTCGACATCCCCTTCGGATTAGCCAGACCATACCCTCCGCTGCCAAACCAAAGGTCACCCGTGGAGGATTCCTTCATTTTGTCTATGTGGTTTCCAACAAGACCATCTTTTTCTGTGATGTAGACCACCTGCCTTCCGTCAAACCGTAAAACCCCATGTCCAAGTGAGCTCATCCAAATATTGCCATGCCGGTCTTCCAATAGGCCACCTACCTCCGGAAAGATCTCCTGATCGTAGACGGTAAACTCGTTCCCGGAAAAACAATAAATGTCTCCATAACTGAACCAAACATTGCCCTCACGGTCCTCCAGGAGGCCACCTGCAACATTATCCCATCCATCTGCCCCAGCACGCTCGAAATGCCAGAAGTGATGTCCGTCGTAATAACACACGCCACCTTCGCCACTGAACCAAATGCGACCTTGTCGATCCTCCAACATCTTGCGGATCCCCCAACTCAGTGGAAACCCCTCTTCCTGACCAAAACAGACGAGATGTTCTCCGTCATGCCGACAAACATTACCACCATGGTCAGCGGCGATCCAGAGGTGACCCCGGCTGTCCTCGAGGAGGCTGGTGATCGTATGTTGTTGAATGCCTTCATCTTCCGTAAGGTATTTGGTCGTGTACCATGCATCCCGCTGCACCTGTGGATCCTCCACAACTACTGGATCGGGATAGCGGACTCGAATCCTTTGGAACGATGCCATGACCTTCGTTGGACCAGGCACGCCATCTCTACCCAGCGCTAACACTTTGAGATTGGACGGCAGTCTGCGTTTGGTCGTTGGTCCCACCGGATGCACATTGGGGTTGGCATTAATTTGCGCCAGATCCCCACGCAGTGGAGTGATTTCCGGCGGCGCGACAGAATCCTTCGATATATGCACAGCCTTTGCCACAGGCAATTGTTGCGCCGCTACACCGGACAGGGTAATGCCTGCAAGCACCGCCAAACAAAATATCGTCCGCTTTTTCATTGAGTTGAGCACTTTAATTCAAAAATTACGGATTACCGTCTGCAATTCCAGTATTTGCAACAATAGTTCGCACTTTGCAACAATACGTCTTAATTCCACGGGTCATGGATCTATCGTTACTGTTGTTCTCGATGCTCAGTCGGAAAGGTGTTGGCTCAAGGAATGGCCTCCCCAACATTCATCTGCGGGTAAGCATGCATACGGACTCGGCGACTGCGCGTTTCAGCAATCACCTGGATAATCCTGACTGATATTTGGATTGGCATCGACCTCCATCTGCGGAATGGGCCAGCGCAAGCGACAGTCGTCATAGGGGATACCGTTCACATCGCGCTTCAACCGCATGAGGTCGTGAAACCGATTACCTTCCATCAGTAATTCTATTTGTCTTTCCAGGATAATCGCTTCGATCAGATCCTCCGCGCTGTTGAAGTCCTGCGGGTCGTAAAGCACTACATCGTCCGGAAGCAGGCTTCCGTTTTCATCATACACTTCCAGAGAACGGGCTCGAATCATATTTAGGTAAGAGACTGCTCCCGAGATGTCGTTCATTCGCGCCAGACATTCGGCGTGCATGAGGAGGACTTCGGCGTAGCGCATGGCCGGCACGTCATCACTTAGGTCAGGACTTTCGTATTTAAGAGACCGCCATTCCGGGGTGCCCCCATTTGTGAGATTGCGGTATCGCAAATCTACCGCGTTCCAGCCGTTTGCATGGAGCGCTGCCCTCTGTCCATCACTGAAAATTGGATCAAAGGCACGTGCGCGAAGATCCCCGGACAACATGACAGAATTGCAACTTATGCCCAGCGTCAGCCCAAGCAGCCCATTGGGCTCCTGCGGGGTATGCGACACGGACCAAATCTCTTCTCGAGTTCCACCCCTAAAATAAGCTTCCGGCGGGTCGGCCAGCATAAATTGGTCAGAGTCAATAAGAGCGCTTGTATGATCCAGCGCAACCGCATAGTCTCCTTGTTGAAAGGCGACCTCCGCCAGAAATGCGATGGCCGCCCATGGGTTAGCACGCCCACTGCTCATAACGGCCCCCTGAAGCAATTCAAAAGCCATTTTGAAATCAAGGTCAATTTGCGCGTACACCGCTGCCACCGTGGCTCGCGGTAAGTTTTCCAGCTCACTGGCAGCTGTCACCCCGAATAAGGGCAGCGGCACAGCGGGTTCACCAGCGTTCACTTGGTTCATCGGCTTTGCGAATAACCGCACGAGCTGAAAACTCGCAAACGCACGCAGAAAGTGTGCTTCGCCGGTAAGCCTGTTGGCGTCCTCCGCGGTAAGAGTATTGTCAGACTCCAATGCCGCGACCTCCTCAATAAGCACATTTGCCTGATTGATGGTGCTATACGCTAGAAGCCACATATCGTCCAGGTGATTGTTGTCGGCGGTCAGTGCAAGTAAGTCATAATCCTGGGTTTGCTCGCATGAACCGGAAAGCACCGTTACATCCTCGGTCATGAGATCTGGCAGAACCACCCAAAACAAGTCACCCCCGAACCCGATAAGGCTCTGGTATGACCCGAGAAGAACGCGTTCGAGGTCCTCCAAATTGCTAAATCCCTGGTCAAGCGGCAGCGCAGCGCTGGGATTGACATCTTCCAGGAAATCCTCGCAGGACATCATGAGAAAGCCAACGGCAATGGCCAATAGCATGCTGGTCAACTTCACCCTTAATCCGAATCTGATCTGCTGTCTCACAACTCGAGTTTTATGCCAAATGAGAGAGAACGACTGAGGGCCACGCTGTTAAAATTGAATGCCGAAAAAGGTTGATCTACATTGGACCAGGTAGCCTCTGGGTCGATATTGTAGGCACCGCTGAGTGTCCAAAGATTCTGGCCGGCCAAATAGACGGTCAAGGCATTCGCTTTACTTCCCAGGATAGCAAATCGATACCCCAGTTGTACATTCTTCAGCCGCAGGTAGTCACCCGGTTCCAACCATCGTGTCGATTCTTGGGATCCATTCAGCACACCCAGCCTGGCTTCAGGAACGTCGCTGTTCGCATTTTCAGGTGTCCAGCTACTGCGCTGCCGTCCGTTTTTATTGAACTCCGTCAGAAAACCATCTTCAATAAAAAAATTCTGGCTATAGATACGGTGTCCGAGTCCGGCTTGAAATGCCGCCGAAGCAAATAATCCATGAAATTTGAAGTCCAGATAAAATCCTCCCGTGAATGTTGGGATCGCACTTCCTGACACCAATCGGCTGCTATTCGAAGGATACCTACTGGAAGAGCCATCCAATTCCACGTCATAAAACAGTGCGTCACCATTCGCTTTGTCGACACCGTCATACTGCACCAGGTAGTAAGTACTCAGCGACTCTCCCACACGCAATATCTGTCCGGATGAGACAATGTCATCACCAGATCCATCGCCATCACCATCTGGCAGTGCAGTAATCTCGTTTTCAATAAAGGCACCATTCAATCCCAGTCCAATCTCGATATTTGGCTTCGGTCGCCAGTTGGAACCGATCTGAAATTCAACGCCTCGATTCCGCACGGATCCGGTGTTGCCAGCGATGTCGATGACTCCGTTTGAAAGGGGCACAGGCAGGAAGAAGAGCAAACCATCCGTATCCTTGATAAACAGGGATACCTTGCCGTTCAACTTGTCTTGCCAAAGACCGAAACTGGTACTTATGTTGTACTGCACAGTAGTCTCCCAGGTCAGTTCGTCATTGCCAATGCGCGTAGGTATGGTTGCCGCTGGTTGCCCCTGATAACTAAAGCGATAGGTGAGAACCGACCTGCTATCGAAATTACCGATCTCGGCATTTCCCGTCTTGCCAATGCTCCCACTTAACTTCAGATAATCAAATGTACTACTGTGCTGCAGGAACCCTTCCTCCGAAATCATCCAGGCCAATGATACCGCAGGAAACAGCCCCCATCGATTCTTTGCGCCAAATCGAGATGAGCCATCATAACGCAGTGAAGTGGATGCAAACACCTTGTTGTCAAAAGCGTAGTTGGCACGGGTAAAGAATCCTACAAACCGGTAGCCTTCAGACTCCGAATATCCCTCGGTATGTCCCGCTGAGCCTAGGTCTTTCAGTTGCCTGTTAGGAAATCCTCTTCCGAAACCTTCGAGATATGTAGCAGAAGTCCATTGCACCTGGTTACCTCCCAATATTGTCGCTTCGCTGCGGGACGACAGATCAAATGTCCACGAAGCCGTATTGGTCCAGAGGTAGTTTTGGTCAAAATTTGTGCTCACAAAACCAGCACCGCCAACTTGCCTTGGCAATCGCGTCCGATCAGAAAAAAAATCATTTTCCTCCACCAATGAGAACTCCGGGTTGAATTCACTTTTGAGCACGAGCCCGGACCTGGTTGAAAATTGAACGTAACTACTCAGTAGGTTTTAGGACAATGTGAGGATCTATCAAGGCCTCAAATGGATGGATACCTTGTTTGATTGCGGAGTCAACGATGGTTCGTAAGATTGCGAATCGTCTCGCTCCATGATAAGATCTAAAGGTGCCGGATATTTTGTTTTTAAGTTTGATCATTCGGATGGCTCTTTCGCTGTGATTGTTGTCGGGCATTACACCACGGTCATATAGGCATATGGTGATAGATTTTCGTAGCCTAATAAGTCGATCTCTCAGGGTTCTGACCTTTTTATGTGATCGAAGCAGTGGACTAGATAGAATCTGGTCCAACTGTTCTTCGACGGCCTCCTTGCGGTTGGTCGGTATTCTGGACAGTCGGCACAAGCGGAAGATCTCCTGTAGTATGCCATCTAATTTTGTAGCCCACCTAGATCCATGGAATTCTTTGAGCCCTTGGCATTCTCTACGTATATGTGCCAAGCATATCTGATGTCCCTTTGACTGGGTGTTTAAATGTGTTTTCCAACAATCACTGATCAATACTGCCTTCTTGAATCCATCCGGGAATAGCGCCTTACTGGTCTGTGACCCCCGATTATTCGATATATGAAACAGGCTGTACCTGCTGGTTACCCACGTCCATATCCAATTCTTCTTACCCTCTACACTCACACCACTTTCATCCACTCCTACCGATTTACTTTGCCTTATCTGCTCTATTATCTGTCCATAGGACTCTGTGCATTCCTTTGCTTTTGCCTTCATTATGTTATCCACTGTCCCCTCACTTGCCTTGCGACCAAACAACACCTCTAAGGTCTCTACTAATCTGCGATAGGGCAGCATCTGCCGTACCGACAAATACACCACTAAATTCTTCCATCTTCGCCCATACCTCACCACCGGTCCCCCCTGCAAATCCCCTTCATACTCTGATCTACTCCATTGTTCACATTGATCGCACTGTTTGGCCCACCTCCTGTGTTCTACTACTTCTAAATCTAGTGGCGGTATATCCCATATTTGCTTGCGTTCTATCACTTCTCCTTCCACCTGCGTCAGATCAGATGCGCAATGACTACATTGTTTCACCTCGTAATCCTTATACCTGTCCACCGATTCACTCAGTTCCAAGGTCGTTCCTTTGTGACCCGGCTGCCCTCCCTTCCTGCGCTTACTCTTTGTCCGTAGCGATCTGGTCCTTCTCTTTTCTGACTGCTTATCCCTTGAGGGTGGCAATGACGTATTCCTACTATTTTTTCCCCGCAAAATCTCTATCTCTTTCTCCAGCAATGCCATCCGCTCCATTAGCGACAACACTAAGTCTATTAGTTGCTCTCGCGATAAACGTTCTAATTCTTTTCGATCTATCATACATATGCAAATATCGCATATGTATCTTATACAATTCCAGCCATCTTCAAGGAATTATCAACTATTTCTCAACAACTGTGGATAAACCTTCTGATTTTCCACTTCTCCTCGAAATCTTCCTGTCCAAATGTGGATAACTTTTTAATTTTTCTAATTCTACCCTGCTGAGTAGTTACAATTGAACAAATACGCCCGCTCGTACTTGGGAAATGGCATGTTGCAAATCTGCTTCGGTCAACTCGACATAAGGATTCCATTGGAAATTATAGCGCGCCGTACTATAGGCCAAAATGGGTTCACCATTTTCGTCGAATGGCTTTTCCGTCGGTGGAAAATTGGCACCTCCCCAGGTGGGACTTGCACTGATATTCAGACCTTCAAAAAAGCGCGACCGATTGGTCCGGGACAAATTGATGTTTACGCCCGTCTTCCATTTGGCACCAATGAGCTGATTGATTTTTGCCTGTAGGGCATAGCGTTTCATTCCCTTGGTGATCATATAATCATCTTCACTCCGGTATCCGGCGCCCAGGTAATAGTTCGTGGTTGCCGAGCCGCCAGAAACGGAGACATGCACATCCAGAAACATCGCTGTCCTTGTGAGTACTTCCCACCAATCTATGGTTTGAACGGCCTCGGGATCGGGATACAGGAGGTCATTGGGACCGTCCACAGCTTCGACCGCCCGATTCCATGCCTGGGCATATTCCGGACCGGTCATGCGGTCAGGCACCACCGTGGGTTGAGACAACCCCACCTGATAAGACAGCTCCACTTTTGCGGGCATGTTAAATTCACCCTGCTTGGTGGTAATCAAAATGACCCCATTTGAGCCCCGGGCTCCATAGATGGCGGTGGCTGCACCGTCCTTCAATACCTCCACAGAAGCAATGTTATTTGGGTCCAGACCAATCATTTTGTCAGATCCGGGGCCTCCGACCGGCCACCCGACATACGTGTCTGTAATAATCCCGTCTATGACGTAGAGTGGCTGATTACTGCCATTAATGGACGTTTGCCCGCGTATCCGCACATTCATGGCGGCACCGACAGCCCCGGAAGACTGCACGATCTGTACACCGGCCAACCGTCCCTGCAAAGCCTGCAGGGGTGTCGCTTTGACCGCGCCGGCGTAAATCTTGCTATCGGCCGATTCGATCTCGCTGGTTAACTTTCGCCTGGTGGAAGTGCCAAAGCCCACCACGACAGCTTCGTCGAGCGGAATGGACACATCGGTCATTACCAGGTCGATGATTTCCTGACCACCGATGCGAATCTCCCTGGTTAGAAATCCAACATAACTAAAGGTCAGCAGGCTATCCATGACGGAGACCCGGATGGAATAGGTTCCATCGGGCCCAGAGATCGCTCCCGATGCGCTTCCCTGAGACACTATGTTCACCCCGATGAGAGGCACGCCTGCCTCATCTGTCACCGTACCTTGGATAAGTTGCTGCGCACAGACCTTTGTTAGGCAAGCAAATGGTGCCAGCGCGAGGAGCATACAGAGTGTTTTCATACAGGCCGTCTTGGTAGCTCTGGGGCTTCAAAGATTAAGGTTATGGCAGCACCCTACAACAATAGGACAAGCCTTTGCAACAATATCAAATGCATTGATACAATAAGACAAGCGAGTTTCAGGGAATGGCAGGGCCGACCATGTCAATCATTGTCATCAGCATACGACGAGGTCCTAACTGGCCAATGGAGACTAAGCTGTGCCCTCCTCCCTTACACCCACAAGGGCATCCGGCATCTATATCTGACGGCGGGCCCAAAAGCTTGCCAAAAGCTCCGAGGAAGATGTATGGTTTCATACGAAGGAATAGGGTAGGTTATGGAAAAAAATTGATCAAACGCGCCCCCAGCAGCAAGCTCCAAATATTGGGTGGGACTAGTAGAGTTTCGCATTAAATCCTGTAGCTAATTCTAATGTCCTTGGTCCGCATACTTCGTTGCAAAGCCTCGCCATAGCTACGGCTAGCCAGCCACCCGCTGTCGTGGTTCCCTCACTTCTCGCATCGTCATGCTCGACTCTTCGAGATCCCTTGGTCATGCCTCGTCTGCGACCAAAATCCGATTAGAGCTATTCAACATATCTAATGCGAAACGCTACTAGTACTAGTGGTCTGTAACACTGAAAGCGGAATGCCCGATCGCATTCTTTCGCACCAACTCTTCATCGCCAGAAGCCTTACGTAGCTTAGGCTATGTGCGGTTCTGTCTCTTCGATTTGATACGAAATAATTGCGATCCATGCATCCCTTTTCAATGTTACAGTCCACTAATATAGATAACGCTGCATCACCACACCAGTTACCCTATCGGGATGGCCGCCGGGCATGCTTCACGCTATGAGGCACAGGCACCGAATCAGAGTTTGCAAAATGTGAACCGTCGGACACTACCCTGAACCATCATCGTCCTGGCATAGTGACGGAGACATTCGCTTGAGTTAGCACGCATAATAATTGTCTGCCATTTGCGTACATCAGTGAGATCGCTAATCTTGTGATGTGAAAGTCAGAATAATAAATTGGAAAAATGTTGTTGATCAGGTTCGACAAGATAAGCGGAAGAAAAGCGCTTTCAGTGACTTTCGCGATAGGCTGATTGATGCAGATTGGTACAAACCTCAAGATATTCTAGATTCATGTGGCAACTCGGATCTAATTACATGGGAACCTCCGACAACCTGTCTTATGCTAAAAAAATGAGTAAAGCCTATATTTCGGGAAACTTAGCAGGGGCCTACCTAAAGGCATTGCCAGGTGATTGATGAATGAGGGCAAGACAGATCGCATAATTTTTTGATTCTCTAGCTGTAGAATATTCTTTTTTTGCTGATTTTTCATCTGTTTTCAACCTTTCTATCCCGACATGGATTGTAGATATACTCTTCTACGCAGGTTATAGCAGATGTTCATCATCGTGATTGCTGCGGTGTTTCGAATCATTCCTATTTGATGGACCATCACCCGCCCCATTTGCTGATGCATATCGCCAAATACGTGTTCTACACTAGCACGTATCTTTGATTTCCTTGTATTGATGTCTTTGTCCTTTTCGGTCAGCGGTTTATTACGATATCCCTTGAGATGAACTCTGCTCGTTATCTTTTTACGTTTTAGCTTCTCTTCTGTCTTTTTACTGCGATAGGCAGAGTCAGCATATAACTCATGGCCGCTGTCACTGTCCTCAAGCAGATGATCCAACATCTGAGAGTCGTGCACGCTCGCCGCGCTTACTTCGAAGTTCGTGATCAGTTTACTGCCCTTGTCCACCTTGATATGATTCTTGTACCCAAAGCGACTCTGCTTATCCTTATTAGTCCAGCTTGCATCGGTGTCCTTTTGACGAGACTTATTCACCGACCACTCTTCCGGTTTCTTGCCAGCCTTGATCCGAGCATTCTCATCTCGACTATTACGCTGTTTGGGTGCATCTACTATGCTGGCATCCACTATCGATCCGTTATTCATTATCAATCCCTGTTTCCCGAGTTCATCTCTAAGCCTGATGAATATCTGATCGATCACCCCTGCCTGCACCACCGCCTCGTTGAAATCCCAAAACGTATTTGCATCTGGAACTTTATCTCCAAGGCCAATGCCCAAAAACCGCTGAAAACTAAGCCTGTCCTTAATGTGAAACTCCAGCTTCTCAAAAGACAGATCATACATTGATCGCAGAATCAATGCCTTTAGCATCATTACCTTGTCAAATGACGGCCTGCCTCCCTTCTTAGGGTCCTTCTTCCTAAATACGCTCTCAACCAGCTCTCTATAGCTCTCAAAATCACTGTACTTAGCCAACTTCTCCAATGGATCTCCCATTTTTGAAAGCTCTTCCAACCGAAATTCCTCATCAAATAATGTAGACTTCATCTCTCATTCTTTGCTCACTACAAATTAAGAAATTTCATAAGGTTTCCGGAGGTACCCATTAATGTTCTCAGATTTAGAAGGGCTACTTGGAGAAGATGCGGTTCACTTTGAACAGGTCGTCTGCCAGGGGAGTCTTTACGATCTGCCTGCTAGCCAATCTGGAATGAAGCGTGAGGAGGCCAAGAAGGATATTCTATCGTTATTCTTCCAACCATCACACTGGTCTTCTCTTATCAAGCAATTATTTATCGAGAACTTTCCAATGTTTGGGAAGTTTTTAGGCCAGTAAATGTTAGGTTCAGATACACGAGAAAACAAATAAAAAATGCGAGAGCAAAGGGCCAGCAATTGGATGAAACTCCTAACGCGCTGGCAATACTTCTTCAACGTTTGGAATCAAACCTAGTTCTAGACCGTGTTGTGCCAAGGATAATCCAGGAACTGCCGGGTGTCCCAATCTGGACAATCCATGATGCCATCATGACAATCCAAGAAAAGGAAAAAGAGGTTCAAAGGAGTATGATTGAGGAAGCCGAGAAATTCGTTGGAGTGCCTCCAAGAGTCGATATTGAGGTCCTTTGAGAATGGAGCTTGTACATTCGACAAACTGTAGAGACTCCAACGAATCGTCTCCAGATGGCAGTGTCTAAGTCTCTGTGAATAGAATTAAGCCCCCCTGGGCAAGAAAAAGGAATAAATGGACATGGGTCACATTACTCAAGAAGTCTCAGCAGAGCGCATGGAAAGTGGGTTTGCAGGAACGATGTCCGAGTCAGTGAAGGCTCCGTCATAGCCTACCTGTTTTGGAAGATGAGCAGGCGGCTTTTTTCAGCAGCCCAAAGGTGTAAAAGGTTCATCGGAACGAATACTAAGCGGTTAAACTGAAAAATCTTAGACTAAAAAAGCCTATGTTTGGTATGGACTTTGTGGCATTTGTTCACAGGTAGCAACCTCAAATCCACTCTATGAATCATCTAGTTACCCTACCCCTATCAGGTTACATCACACGAAACGCTGTATTCTCCGTCCTGATGCTGGCTGCCGGGCTGGCGCAGGCCAATAACATTCAGGTATCCAATGCCGCCTTGGTGGGTCAGAACACAGCCAATCAGACGTACCAGGTGCAATTTGACATCAGCTGGGAAAACTCCTGGCGTACCAGTGTCGGGCCATCCAATTGGGATGCCGCTTGGATCTTTGTCAAATACCGCAACCAGACCGACTACCTGTGGCACCATGCCACCCTCAACTACACCAATGGCACCGGAGGCGGAGACGGGCATCAGGTGCCGGCCAACGCCGTCATTGCCAGCGCGGATGACACCGGCGGCGGGGGCGCACACGGAGTATTTCTACACCGGAGTGCGGATCTAATACAGAGCAACGTCAGCTACAGCGGAGTCCAGCTGCGCTGGAACTACGGTGTGGACGGTGTGTCGGATGACGAGCAGCTGGAGATCTGCGTGTTGGCCATCGAGATGGTGCTGGTACCTGAAGGCGCATTCAGCATAGGATCGGGTGGCAATGAAACACGGGCTTTCTACACTTACAACAACGTATTCATGCCGTACCAGATAAGCAGTGAAAGCGCCATCCCGGTGGGGACAGCCGCCGGGAACTTGTATTATCGCGCCGGCGGTGGAGATCAAATGGGACCAATCCCGACTACCTTTCCGAAAGGTTTTGCCGCCTTTTACTGTATGAAGTATGAGATCTCGCAAGGGCAATATGCAGAGTTTCTCAATAAGCTGACCCAAGGGCAAGTTGGTAGCCGGTTTAATGCTAGTCATAATAATGGCTTTAACCGTTATGGCATTTTCGGAGCCTTACCCCTCTATAGCTCTACCAGTCCCTATGTAGCCTGCAATTTTCTGAACTGGGCCGATCTGGCTGCCTACCTGGATTGGGCGGCCTTGCGCCCGATGACAGAGCTTGAATATGAAAAGGCCGGCCGGGGTACACTGGCGCCGGTACCAGGGGAATATGCCTGGGGTACCAACCAGGTCGCGGCTGTCGATTATACCTTATCAGCGCAAGATGCGGCCAACGAGGGTATTGCGACCAATTACAGCCAGGCGCCTTTCGGAAATGCAGCTCATTCAAGCACAGTGTTGGTAACGGTAGGAGGCCCTGTCCGGGTAGGGATCTTTGCAGCCAATGCAGCGAATACGGGCCGGGTGACGGCCGGAGCAGGCTATTACGGATGTATGGAGTTGTCTGGCAATCTAACGGAACATACTGTATCCGTGGGCAGTCCGGAAGGCCGGGCCTTTACCGGGTTGCATGGTGACGGTGTGCTTGATGCAGGAGGAGGGCATGACGTAAGTTTGTGGCCTGCGGGTGCTTTAGCCCCCGGTGCCGGTATTCGTGGCGGCTACTGGGCAGTCACATTATCACCGTTGTCCGATCGTACCTTTGCCAATAACCCGCAGACGATTCGTAGTAGCGTCCTTGGCGGGCGGGGCGTTCGTTCAGCACCTTAGCCGGGATCAACATGGCCTCGCTAATAAACAATCGAAGAAGGAAGGGCAGTCTATCTTTTCTGCTTGCACTCCTCTGCATGTATAGTGTCTTGGCCCAGAGCAGGGGTGGTATCGGTCATGGCTTTGCGACGGACTGTTATGCCCGGGTGGGTGATCCTGCCCTGGCCGTCTACAGCGGAGGTGGCGGGCATGGCTTCGGGCTGAGCTGCTACCTAGAGCCGTTAGATCCTGCGCTGGCCATCTATGCCGGGGGTATAGACGATGGCTTTGGCCAGAGTTGCTTTATCCAGTTGATCGCCACCGACCGGCCCAATTGTCGCGAGAGCGTCAACCTAGGAGTCAGCGCCTCGGGTACAGCCACGCTGTATGGAGGAGATCTAGTGTCCAACATCGATGCCTTTCCTCTGCAAGTGCGCCTAGAAGATGCCCATGGTAGCCTCGTGGTCAGTCGGATGTTTGCCGTCCCAACCGAGGCGCTGGCGCTGGATGTCTGTGCCTATCTGGATCAAGGGTTGAAAGCAGTGGTCACTAATAGCCTCGGAGGAGTGTGCTGGAGCAAACTTACCTTCAAGCAGAGCAGCGGACCTTTGTTTGGCCCCGGCAGCGCCAAGGATCTCTATTGTTTTGATCCTTTGGTGGAAGGCGGTCACGTCAGCGGTCAGGCGCCGGTGGCAAGTATCCCCTGCAATGGTACCGTGCAAGGCAGCTTTGTGGCCGACTGGATCATCCCCTACCGGTGCGACATCGCCGGGCAAAACTATCTGGAAAACGATACGGTCAAAGTCATCTTGCGTGAGTATGAGGCCTTTGACAAGGAGGGGCGCAGATCGGTCGCGTATGATACCCTCACGGTCTTTAATTTGCCACCCTTGGTTGCTGGATTTTCGGGTCAGAATGCTTACTGTACTGAGCGCGACACGACCTATTGCGGCCAAGGCGGGAAGGGCCCTTTCTTTGTGATCCCCGAGCGTTGTGATCCCGGAGTGCCCCTGGGCACGGTGGACTACGATGGCGATGAGTCCTTCTGCGACACGATCTATTTTTTGAAATACGATGATTCAACCCGGACGTATGTACCCAACCCGCTTATGGGTAAATGTGGATTAAACGTCCACTTGGATCGGTGGCAGTTTGGTGAAGGTAGCTGTGAGGCGGTGACCAAGTACGTATTGGAGGTCAAGCAGAATTGCTACGGTGGTGAGCAAGGCTCCATTTGCAACGTTGGCGCACCGCTTGACAATGCCTTTGAACATGTGGGTGGCTTTCCCAATTTTGGATTTCCCAATTATCTGACATGTGAGTTCTGGGTCACGGGCCTGGACACAGTACCACCTCAGATACAGTGTAAGTACGAAGGAGAAATCCTGGATGGTATTCTCGAAGATGAGGGAGCCATTAGCGTAGAAGACTTTGACAACGTCTATATTCGATTCCCATTTTCAGAGTTCACAGATGCATTCTTCTTGGTCGAGCCAGCCTCAGACCATGAGTGTGCGGCCCATACCTATCTACCTGAGGTCTGCGTGGGAGATGACTGGAGCGGAGTGAAATCGGTCAAGGCCACGATCGAGGGTGTCGGTACATTCGCTTTGGAACCCGGAGATTATTGTACACTCCACAGTCCTAATGAAGAGGCCATGGAACCGCAGATCGATACCTTCCCCGGTAGGTGCTACGGTTATCATGAGCGAATCAAATTACCTAAGACGGATTGTCCCATACCGGTGATATACGAGGCTTATGATAGTTGCCATCTAATCGGCATAGACACCTGCTATATCATGGTAAAGGATCGGACCGCTCCTGTACCTGTCGTGGATAAGGGAGTGACGGTGAGTCTGAGCGACAAAAAGGTCTGGATCAATGCAGAGGACCTGGATGAGGGGAGCTGGGACAACTGCGGCATCGAACAGATTTACGCCAGACGTACGGATTGGAAAGAGGCTTGCGTCGACTTGTGCTACAATGTGGTGGATGAAGACTGTGGCGTCTACGGAGGAGAGTTCGAGGATGCAGTCGATTGGATCTGGACAGACGGTCATGACACGCTCTGGTGCCTGACCTTGGAAGATGACAAACACTGTGATGAAATAGAGGCCCACTATGCCAAGCAGTTGGATTGGTGGAGAAACGACAGCTTGGAATGTGAGCGTCTTTTGCACAATGCGATGGTCTATGACCTGCTCAGATACGCAACCATCGAGTGCAGGGGCAACGTACAACTGGAAGGCGCTGCCTTTGACAAGTTGCTCATTGAGGCCTTAGGGGTAAGTGAAGGCATGGAAGAACTGCCTCAGTTTGGCACTCCGCATGGAGACACCGTGCAGGATCGTGGCCTGGAGGACAAATTTGCCTTCAATGAGACGGACCTAATCGATTTTCTGGAGCTGTGTGATGGTGACTTTGCTATTCCCTTGCAGTTCTTTGGAGGACTAGGACCCAGCCAAAAGGATTTGGCTCTTCGGTTGATGGATGAATTACGACAGATTGGTGGAGGCTGGAGCACCGAGGTGCCTTTTGACTGCTCCGATGCATGTGGTCCAGTCACCGTGGAGATCCTGGTGATGGACTACTGGTGCAACTGGGCTACCGCCTGGACAAATGTTTGGGTGGAAGACAAGACGCCAGTAGAAGTGGTGAAGGACGTCGTCGCAGAAGAGCAGATTACCTGCAAAATCTACAAGGAAGATCGCTATGCCTATCCGGATGAGCTACACCCGGTAAGCTTGGAGTACATCGTTGGACAGGCGAAAGAAGGCGAGCAAGATGCCTACGACGCACTGGACGAGATCTTTGGCGGATACGGTAAGGCATGGAGAGATCCCTATGGCAATTACGTGGACGAGACCGGCGCCGAAATCGACTGCGATATCACCTTCTATGACAGTGTCTGCAAATGCACGAGCTATTATGATGAGGTGCGCGTCTATGACGAACATCTAGGCTATCTGTGGATCGACTCCCTGATCACCAAGTGCGACTACTATCGGGACACGGTGGACTTCCAGAAAGGAGTGGTGGTCGTCAACTGCGAGGAGAATGTCTATTGCGAGCAAGATGTCTGGTGCGAAATCGACCACTGCGGTCAGGGCTACATTTTCAGAAAATTCAAGATATGGCAAGGATGCCCGGATGAGTTCTATGACGAGCATGGCATTGCCGACAGCTTACGTCACACCGTGGATACGATTTATCGGTACCAGCGCATCTGGGTAGGCAACGACTGTGAGCTGAATAAGTACATGTTTGACGTACCCTACGACACCGAGGTGGTGACCTGCGATATCGAGTATGGTCCTGATGGTAATGTCGTTGGTGCGGCCGGTCCAGAGAATACAGGTTATGCAACCTACAAGTTTGACGATGATTGTCGCATCGTGGGCATTGGCCACAGCGACAAGGTGTTTAAGATCGTAGGGGGAGAAGCAGCCTGCTATAAAATCCTGCGCACCTGGTACTTTGCAGACTGGTGTGACTATGGAGAGCCGCTGGAAGGTCAATGGTGGCGCAACCGCGAGCTGGTCGTCGACACCTGCGTGCAGAAGATCATCGTCAGAGACACGACGCCACCGACCTGCCTGATTGTGGGGCCGGTGGAGGATGGCGGAGCGATCGAGGTGGGTGCTTGCTACTTTGACCTGGAGAGTAGTGTGATAAGCACAGATGCCTGCGGAGTGATCAAATACTATTGGGATCTGAAGGAGATCAAAGACGGCGAGGAGGCAACGATCATGGACAGCGATCACGGCGAGCTGTCCGGTGATACCACAGAAGGATTTGATATCAGCTCAGCAGACCTGCCGCACGGCAGCTACAAGCTGGTCGTGACGATCCAGGACGACTGTGCCAACGAGAGCTATTGCGAGTACTTCTTTGAGGTCGTATCTGTGAAGAAACCTACACCGATCTGCATCAGCTCCATTACGGCGCGGTTGACACCTTGGGACAGTGATCAGGATGGCATCGTAGACAGTGCCCATGCGATCGTTTGGGCTGAAGAGTTTAACAGCAGTAGCTCAGAAGCCTGCACGGATACTGCGCTCGAGTTCAGAGTGGAATTGATTGATGGCATCGACGACGACACCTGGGATGAAGACACGAGCTACATTGAGGTCTTCTGTGATGACTTTGGCAGCCATATGGCAAGGCTGTGGGTGATCAGTTGGCCAAGCGGCACGGTAGACTTCTGTGATGTAGTGCTGATCGTTCAGAGCAACTTTTCGGGATGTAATACGACGGTGAGCGGTGAGCCAGGCCCAGTAAGCCAGACCAATGACATGCATGATGTGGTTCGCCAGCCGCAAAAGCAAGGCGATGGTGAATCTACCCAGCCAGGCATTGGAGGCCAACCACTAGGTCAAGGCATTGCACCAACTGGCTATCTACTCGAACAAAACCGGCCCAATCCGTTCCGTCAGGAGACGACGATTGGATTTGTACTGCCCGAGGCGATGGAAGCGACTTTGACGGTCTACGACGTTACGGGCAGGGTGCTGCGATCGGTTAAAGGCGAATACAGCAAGGGTTATCAGATGGTACAGTTGCACAAAGACAACCTACAGGGTCACGCTATCCTGTACTATCGCCTGGATGCTGGTGATTACAGTGCCACTCGTAAAATGGTACGAATGGAATAAGGACAATCCCCGCATTGAGTATGCGTGCAGTTTTGGTATTGACTACCTTGGCCGTCAGGCCGGGGTGTTTTGTGCCTTGCGAGATGATCCTCTGATTCACCAAAGAAATTATTTTATATTATTTTAATTGTATGTCGGATGGGCATGTCTTCGGATGTGCCCTTTTTCATTTCCCAACAAATTGTTGTTTCTGTCGTATGATACGATTACCAGAATATGTAGAAGTCACAATCTGCCCTCGCTGGGGGCCTTGTTAAACCCTTCGCCACCACCTACCCATTCTGATCATGGGAATTAATCTCTGGAAAAGGTGACTTGGATTCAGTCATATTCGCAAACAGTAATAAAAGCAGTTGGTATCCACCATGCATTCACTGCCAAGGCTACGGAAACGATTTCATATCCTTGAGCTGATTTCTCGTTAAGCGCCCTCTCAACATTTTGTTTCAGTGCATTTGCAGACCACGAGCTTAGTTTGATGATGGAATAACTCTTCATCTCCTCGATTTTGCAAGTAGTTATAGAGCTAGTTTAGTCACGTCACTGCGCTGTCAGGTTTCTTGTTGGCAAGAGATCGCGAACATCTACTCTTCTTCTAGGCGCGTCGAAGCCCAATGAGCTCCAATCAATGTTGGTACATGATGGCAATGATGTCGTCAGTTCTTTCACAACCGATGGGCGAACAACGACCATCAACATTGAGGAGATAAGTGAGGGATATGATGGATTTTGGGACATCATGGCTTCAGATTCCGGCTCTGATATAGATACAAGGATCTTCAAGTCCGTCACTTGGATTGGCAAGGCGCTAGAGGATTCAGACCGGAGTCGGTCCCTTCTCCAACTCTTTATCGCTCTCGAATCTCTCTTTCAGTATGATCCTAAGGACCAGATCAGACCGGATCTAACTCACCAACTTTCAGAGTATGTTGCTTTCGCACTAGAAACTAAACTAAGCGCGAGGAAGGCACTTTTCAAGGAGATGAAGAACTTGTATCGCTTGCGATCATCTATCGTACATGGTCAAATTATAGATGGTGATAGGTACACATTGGGAACGTGCATTGGACATTGCAAGATCCTGTGTTGATTGGTGTTTTCAGAATCGAAATCACCGCAAATCAATGGAGCAAATTCATCATTGGGTTCAAGATCAGCGATTTGGTTCATCTCAAGATCAGTCATCATGAGAATCATTTGTGACGTCAATGTGTTCTACGGCGTTTCCGACCAAACTATAGAAACTATACCCTATCCTTTGGTTGTGACCTAAGTGGTATTGAATGAGCTTTTCTCTAACCGCGGATGGCTAAGTGGCAATAGGGAAAATGTGATTGGCGCCCTGCGAAAAGCGAAACTCGCGTCCAAAGGGGAGCCTTTCTTCCTGCTCCAGCCAGAGCAGATTCTCTTGACGTGGTCTGGGATTAACTCCGGTCTGCCTCTGGTAAGTCAAACATATTCGGAACAAGTTGTGGACGACATTTTCGCAGGCAGCCACCGGGCTGACAAGGCTATCAAAATGCTCACTCGAACGGCAGAGTACAATGACCATGAAACCCTCTTTGCCGAGGCAATTTGAAGAGCTCCGTAATGAGTTCAAAGCGGAACTCAGAGACAGTCGTCTACAGGGACTGTACTTCCATGAATTACGGGATTTGCAGAGAGCCGGTTCGAAATATGCTTCGCATACGGGTGGACAGATTTCTACGAATAGTTTGTCAGGTTAAGCTCGACACTATCATGCTTCAGCAGTTACGTTTTGGACCGGAAGACCTGGTTATAGATGTCTACGCATCGTTCTTATACCACAGGCTCCTTGAGAGGCCAGCCGTCAACGATCAATTCGATATCCAGTATCCCTTCTACCTAAAGCCCGACGATAGAATCTGGACACGTGATCAACTCATACCAGTATTGCTGCGAGATCACCTAGCTAGACCAGAACTCTTGTTCGAGCCCTGAAACTGGGCCGCGTTGTGCAAATCGTGTGCAAATAAAAAGGAGCCCATCTGAAATTTCGATGTAACTCCTTGATATTCAGAGTGGAGCTACGGGGATTCGAACCCCGGACCTTCCCGCAGTACTGCGGGACACCCTAGCCAACTCAGCTAGATTAATTATCATCCTATGAATGCTGGCCAATCAGCCATTCGATATAGCTCCGGCGTTTCTTCTTCTTGATCTCGGATTCTCGTCGTCGGGCTGCTGATAGAGTGTCGAATGTTTCTGTGTGCACGACGCACCAGGGCCGGCCAGATCGGGTCGACCTATTCTTACCTCGATTATGTTCTGAGAAACGCCGCTCTAGATCTTCACTACAGCCAACATAGTACCTGTCGACTGCTTCGCTATATAAAATGTAAACGATGATCATGAGGTGATGGTAGATGGCGAATGCACTCAAAGTGCAAAGTCCGATGGGACCAGAATAAATTCCCAGCGGACCTTCCCGCAATACTGCGGGACACCCTAGTACACTGGCAAGACAAAGAATTTAGTTAAATACGTAATGCCTTCCCATGGTCTCTCTAGCCTGATCAACGGTGAATGACCAAGATATTTTTACTTTATTTCGATTCCTCTGGAACTGCCAGGCTTGGATTTCTTTGTCCATTTCTTTTATACCGGGTATGCGGCGATTTAGACATTGGCGGCTGAGAGCTGAAAATTCGATTTCCGCCATATTCAACCAACTCCCATGTTTTGGCGTAAAATGAAATTCAAATTTTTTCCTTAGCTCACTAGCTCTTGCTGTAGGGAGATGTTCATAGAACGCACCGTAGGTGTGGGTATTGAGATTGTCCTGCACCACAATGATCTTCTCCGCCTGGTGATATTGCTTTTTCCGGCTAATCCAATCCATGAAGGTGGCATAGTCTTTTTTTGTGCGCGTCCTATTTAACCAGACAAATCGTTCGCCTGAGTCGATGTCATAGGCTAAAAACGCAACACAGGTACCTTCTCGTTTATATTCATTATCCAGTTTCTTTGCACTCCCCGGCTTCATCGGTAGCGGACTATACACCTCTCCTATCAGTTGACAAGGTCGTTCATCCATACATATACGACGTACCCCTGGCAATGGTTCCGACTGATATACTTCCAGCACGTCTTCCATATTGGCAAGAAATTCACCATTGATCTTACCTATACACCACATCTTTTTCTGCCATGGTTTTAGTTTACTTTTTTTAAGATACCGCGTACCGTTTCTCTGCTTATGACTGCCTCACTACTTATTTCGATATACTTATCTGTAATCATCCGTATGGTCCACCGTGAATGACCTGCCGGAGGTTCACTACAGGCAATCATTGTTATTTGACTTTCAATCTTCGGAGTCACCTTCTTACTGTGAGCACAAGTTCTTGGCCGCTCATGGATCGCTCGAGCTAGTCCCTCTGCCTTGTATCGCCTCAGGACATTATAAACTGTCGGCTCACTGCATATACCTGTATTGGCTATTGCCCGTGGCCCAAGCCCTTCATGGTTCCTTAATAAGATTTGCGCGCGTATCAGCTTCCGACTGGAATGTACTCCACTCGACAACATCGTACGCAATTCAAGCTCCTCCTGGCTCGATAGTTTGATACTTTCATTAATACGTGGCATGGCCTCTTAGTTTTGTCCTATGCAAACATATTAAATATATCTATAATGTTTAACCTGCCAGTGTACTAGCCAACTGTGCTCCTATCAACTAAAAGAGGTTCCCGCAGAAACCTCTATGTGGAGCTACGGGGATTCGAACCCCGGACCTTCCCGCAGTACTGCGGGACACCCTAGCCAACTAGGCTGGACCTATTTATCGTTGAATGAGCTCTGAGCAATTAACCATTCGATATAGCTCCGACGTTTCTTCCTCTTGATCTCGGATTCTCGTTGACGGGCTGCAGATAATGTGTCGAATGTTTCACTATACACCACTCGCCAGGGTCGGCCAGATCGCGTCGACTTGCTCTTTCCTCGGTTATGCTCTGTCAGTCGCAGCTCAACGTCTTGACTACAGCCCACATAGTACTTGTCGGAGCAGTCGCTGTATAGAATGTAGACCGTTATCATTGAGGTGCAATTCAAAAAAAAGAGGCTCACAAGGAAGCCTCATGGTGGAGCTACGGGGATTCGAACCCCGGACCTTCCCGCAGTACTGCGGGACACCCTAGCCAACTCAGCTAGATTAATTATCATCCTATGAATGCTGGCCAATCAGCCATTCGATATAGCTCCGGCGTTTCTTCTTCTTGATCTCGGATTCTCGTCGTCGGGCTGCTGATAGAGTTTCGAATGTTTCTGTGTGCACGACGCACCAGGGCCGGCCAGATCGGGTCGACTTGCTCTTTCCTCGGTTATGCTCTGTCAGTCGCAGCTCAACGTCTTGACTACAGCCCACATAGTACTTGTCGGAGCAGTCGCTGTATAGAATGTAGACCGTTATCATTGAGGTGCAATTCAAAAAAAAGAGGCTCACAAGGAAGCCTCATGGTGGAGCTACGGGGATTCGAACCCCGGACCTTCCCGCAGTACTGCGGGACACCCTAGCCAACTCAGCTAGATTAATTATCATCCTATGAATGCTGGCCAATCAGCCATTCGATATAGCTCCGGCGTTTCTTCTTCTTGATCTCGGATTCTCGTCGTCGGGCTGCTGATAGAGTTTCGAATGTTTCTGTGTGCACGACGCACCAGGGCCGGCCAGATCGGGTCGACTTGCTCTTTCCTCGGTTATGCTCTGTCAGTCGCAGCTCAACGTCTTGACTACAGCCCACATAGTACTTGTCGGAGCAGTCGCTGTATAGAATGTAGACCGTTATCATTGAGGTGCAATTCAAAAAAAAGAGGCTCACAAGGAAGCCTCATGGTGGAGCTACGGGGATTCGAACCCCGGACCTTCCCGCAGTACTGCGGGACACCCTAGCCAACTCAGCTAGATTAATTATCATCCTATGAATGCTGGCCAATCAGCCATTCGATATAGCTCCGGCGTTTCTTCTTCTTGATCTCGGATTCTCGTCGTCGGGCTGCTGATAGAGTTTCGAATGTTTCTGTGTGCACGACGCACCAGGGCCGGCCAGATCGGGTCGACTTGCTCTTTCCTCGGTTATGCTCTGTCAGTCGCAGCTCAACGTCTTGACTACAGCCCACATAGTACTTGTCGGAGCAGTCGCTGTATAGAATGTAGACCGTTATCATTGAGGTGCAATTCAAAAAAAAGAGGCTCACAAGGGAGCCTCATGGTGGAGCTACGGGGATTCGAACCCCGGACCTTCCCGCAGTACTGCGGGACACCCTAGCCAACTGTGCTCCTATCAACTAAAAGAGGTTCCCGCAGTAACCTCTATGTGGAGCTACGGGGATTCGAACCCCGGACCTTCCCGCAGTACTGCGGGACACCCTAGCCAACTGTGCTCCTATCAACTAAAAGAGGTTCCCGCAGAAACCTCTATGTGGAGCTACGGGGATTCGAACCCCGGACCTTCCCGCAGTACTGCGGGACACCCTAGCCAACTGTGCTCCTATCAACTAAAAGAGGTTCCCGCAGAAACCTCTATGTGGAGCTACGGGGATTCGAACCCCGGACCTTCCCGCAGTACTGCGGGACACCCTAGCCAACTGTGCTCCTATCAACTAAAAGAGGTTCCCGCAGAAACCTCTATGTGGAGCTACGGGGATTCGAACCCCGGACCTCTTGACTGCCAGTCAAGCACTCTAGCCAACTGAGCTATAGCCCCATTAAACATCCTTTCATAAGCTATAGATATGCTGACAAAGCCAAACGGCTTTCGTCAGTAGAGCTATAGCCCCATTAAACATCACCTCATAAGCTATAGATATGCTGACAAAGCCAACGGCTTTCGTCAGTAGAGCTATAGCCCCATTAAACATCCCCTCATAAGCCAACGGCTTTCGTCAGCGAAGGACGGCAAAAATACAAATTTTCCTTGTTGACCAAAGCCGTGCTACGCTCTGTGTCGCTGTGTGCCTCCGGGAGTGACCTCCCCATGATGTTGGCCGGAGCCGTTGCCCTCCCGCCGATTTTACGTACCTTATATTGAGCCTGCCACAGAGACCGCCAAAGATGACTCGGATCGCGATTCGATATGGAGTAATGCTCTTCGGATGTATCCTTACCTTTTTCCTCTTTATGAAGTTCGTGGGTCAACTGCACAACTTCAACTTCCGGCTGTTCAATGGACTCTTTCACACCGTATTTGTCTATATCTCAATCATGGAGTACAAGCATTGGCACGAGGCAGAATTCAACTTCCTCTCCGGTACTTCTCTCGGCGTGCTAACGTCCATGGCGGCCGTCATCCCTTTCGCTGTTTTCGTCGGATTTTATCTCGCTATAGATGTAAAGACGATGACTCATCTGCAGGAAAACATTCCTCACTTGGGCTCCTACCTGACACCGGTCACCGCAGGCGTGAGCATTCTCATGGAGGGATTGGCCTTTACCATTATTGCTTCTTATATCATCACCCGGATCATCGACCGTCAGACCCTGTAGAGCTCACATGCAGGGTCATCCGATCCTTACGAGCTGCGGGCGATCAAGGTGATCTAAAAAACATGCCGCTCCCTAACACTGCTCCTGGGGACCGCCAAGGCGCTTGCCAATGCACCCGCACCGGTTCATCCACACCGTCTCGGTCGTCAAAGAAAAAGTTCACCCGTGCCCGACTCCAATCTCCCTCCTGCAGGTACTCGAGGGGTATACGTGCCTCCACGGCATACCCTTGTTCGTTGGATCGAGCGATATATGCCAGTGATTCAGGCCACCTTTCCCCTCTGTAAATTTTCTGTGGCACTGCACCGTGTGCTGGGGTGGCGCGAAAAGAGGCTGCCCGGGAGCGCACGGCCAGATCATCGCCATCTCCTAGGGCCAGTATCCAGCCAAAACCATCTTGCTTCCAACTGGGGTGTGCAGGATCCACCCAGACCGTGTCGTCCTCAACCTGTGCTGCCAGGTACATAAAGTCGGCATCATGGCAGATGGACCACCTCACTCGATTGTCAGAGGCAAGGTCCTCATGCCAGCTCCACACACCATGCCAGTCGTCCAGGTCGCCATCGATCACAATATCACCATCCCTTGCTTGCAGATACCGCTTGACGATGGGCTTTACGAAGAAGGTAGCCGGAATCTCTACTCGGCCCAGGGATGCCGGCTCAAAGCTCAAATGGAAACGCACAGGCAAAGCTCGTAGCTGCGTGGTGGCAAGGCCGTTTCGATTTTGCAGCTCCAAAGACACGGTGGCACTCGTGTTGGGAGCCAGGGTCAGCAGATTACGATCTACCGAGGAAAGCAAGTCCCAAGCAAAGCCTTCCCTCACCTCGATGGTCATGGGAAGGTCTCTACTATTGTAAAAGGTAAAGTCGACCGCACCTTTCTCAAAACCCTTCTCGTCTACGTACAGCGGCTGCACTTCGATGGGGTTGCGCTGCCAGCCCTGCACCAGGAACTGCCTCTTTTGGGCTGTCATGACATTGTCGTCGTGAATACCATTCAACATGAGATTGGTGATGACCGGTCCCTCTTTTTTCATGGTCACCCATACGACATGGTCGAATTCGCCTAAGGCAGGCCCTCTAAGATTGCTTCCGCCTCCGGTCGTAGCCAAAATGAAGTATTGGCCGTTGTTGCGATCAAATTTGACATAGTTATGGTTATGGCCTACGAAGACTGTATGGGGTCTTTGTGCAAGCTCTTTCTCCAGGTCGGGCCAGCGCTTGGGATCCCGTTGCGTCCACAGCGGCTGATGCATGAATATCAGGGTATGGCTGACATCCGGGTATTGCTCAAGGACCTGCTTGGCGTATTCAAACTGGGGGTCAGAGATGCTGCCCCTTCCGGCAGAGCGGTATAAGTCTTCGGAGTCAAGACATAAAAACAATACATTCTTATACACAAAGTGATAGTGCGTCTTTCCAAACCGTTCTGCCCAGATCTCGCCCATCACCTCGTTGGTTAAATCGTGATTGCCGGGCACGTAGAAAAACGGCATTTCCAGATGCGAAATAAAGCCTTCAAACTCATCCCACTCCGTATTGAGCACCGCTCTATCTTCGGTGTAACCCTCAATGAGATCGCCCACGCTCATTACAAACTCAGGTTGCAAGAGATTGAGCTTTCGGATGCCCTCCATAAAGACACCGGGTCTATGGCCACCGGTGCGATCGGTGACAATAGCAAATTGAAACTCCTCGGGATCGTCGTTAAAATCCGTAGACGTCCAGGGGGTGGGGCCCTCGATTTCTTCCATGATAATCGTCGGCTGCGCCAGCGCCGCGTGGAGGCAAAAGGATAAAATGGCTGCAGTAAGGTGCTGGAGTGATCTCATACATGCAATATCACAAATAATCAGGATGCATATCTCATGAGGACCTCAACAATTTGTGAACTTTTTGGATTGGGTCATGCCATGCGGCAAAGGCGAATACGGGACACTGCAGACATTCGGCAGGTATGCACCCGGCAGGATCTGCACCGCGGGCCGCTGGTTCCCCTACGGCCGGAGAATGTGGATTCTCCCCTACCCTTGATCGCGGGCGATGGAGCAGGATTGGCAGCATTGCCCGGCTCGCCCCCAGCCCCTGCGTTCTCGTACCGTCGAAACGCCGGGAAAAGCAGCATAACGAGACCCGTGATGCGGCGTGTGAACGGGTGTATGGTCCGTAGACTCGGGGCGCCGGAGCATCGACAGACTCAAGGTACCAGACCATCGACAGAGCGTCGTGGGATTTCTTGAATCTCCCTATTTTAGATCGTATCTTATGCAGCGCTCCAACGGATTGTGAAGGCAATCCACCCGTACATTCGTTCACTTAATCGAGGAAGAAAGATGACAGTCACCAAGCTGGGACAAAAGAAGAAAATCAAATATCCCGGGATTCGCGTCACCTCTGACGGCAATACCCTGGTCGCTAATACCGAAGGCCTGATTTGCGAAGGGGGGGTCTTCTACCCGATCACTCCTTCTACGCAGATGGGGGAAATATTTCAAAACCTCTACGCCAAAGGCCACCTCAATGCCTTTGGCAAGCCGCTCACAGCCATCGAGACCGAAGGTGAGCACGCGGCGCAAGGAGGATCCATTGCCTTGTCGGTGACGGGCCGGCGAGTGGTCAACTTCACCTCCGGTCAGGGCCTGGTCTACGGGGTCGAGCAATACTATCACGCACCGGGCAAGCTGAGCACCATGGTGGTGGAGGTAGGCTCCCGCGCCCTGACCAAACATGCCCTCAACGTGCATTGCGGCCATGACGACATCTATGCCGTCCTGGACACGGGCTGGACGATTTTATTTGCCAAGGATGCACAGCAGGCGGTCGATCAGGCGATCATCCTGCGCAAGGTGAATGAACTCTCGCTTAATCCCGGTTGCAACGTGCAGGATGGGTTTCTCACGACCCATGTCGAGCGCACCTTTCGCAAGCCCGAGGCAGACCTGATCCGCGAATTCCTAGGCCATCCGGATGACATTATTGATACCCCTACTGAGCCCCAAAAGGCTTTGTTCGGGCCCACTCGCAAACGCGTACCGGCTGCCATCGATCTCAAGAACCCCATCTTGCTGGGACCGGTGCAAAATCAGGAGCACTATATGAACGGCGTCGCCGCCCGGCGAAACAACTTCATCGAGCCGATTCTCGGCTTTTTGGAAGAGGCCTACGAAGAGTATGGCAAACTGACGGGCCGCCACTATTCCTTTGTCACCAGATCCGCCAACTACGACAAAGCCGATACGGTCTTTGTCTGCATGGGTAGTGCTGCAGAAAACATGGAGGCCGTCGGCGACTATCTGCGTGAGACCAGGGGCCAAGAGCTGGGCGTCCTGCACATCAACGTGCTACGTCCCTTCCCTGAGGCGGCTGTCATCGAGGCATTACGCGGAAAGAAGAATGTCATCATCCTCGAGCGCACAGATGAACCGCTGGCTGGCGACAATCCGCTCGCCCGCGATGTGCGATCTGCCTTACTAAAGGGCGTGGCTAACTGGTCCGGCAATCGATATCAGGGGCTGCCCAAGCTCGATCCCAGCAGTGAAATGCCCGACATTTTTGCCGGCGTATTTGGTCTGGGCTCACGTGACTTCCGACCGGAAGCCATCATCGGCGCCTATGACTATGCCCTGGGCCGCATCAAGCGGCAGGATGGCAAAGGAAAAGAAGACGGAGAACGCTTCTTCTTCTGTGGGATTGATCATCCCTATACCGTCGAATCTAAAGAGACCCCGTCTTGTCTGCCGGAAAACTCCATCGCGGTGCGATTTCATTCGATCGGTGGTTGGGGCATGATCACCACCGGCAAGAACCTCGGCAATATTCTCGGAGCCATGTCCCAGTACGTGGCAGAGCGGGACCAACTCACCGATGCCTATGGCGAGCCGCGAGAGGTCGTAAACATCAGCGCCAACCCCAAGTATGGTTCGGAAAAGAAAGGAGCACCGACTAATTACTTTCTGGTGGCGGCACCCGATCGCGTCCGGGTCAACTGCGACCTGCGCCATGTGAATGTCGTACTTTGCTGCGATCCAAAGATCTTCCTGCATACCAATCCGCTAAAAGGCTTAGAGCCCGGTGGTTCCTTTGTCTGGGAATCCAACGAATCCGACCCACAGAAGATCTGGCAGCACATCCCTACCAAGTATCGACAGGAGATCATCGATAAGAAGATCCGGGTCTGCTCGCTGAGTGGCTTTGAGATTGCCAAAGAGGCCACCAGTCGCGAAGACCTTCAAACCCGGATGCAAGGAAATTCCTTCCTGGGAGCCTTCTTTAAGGTCTCGAGCTTTCTAGATGACTACAATATCCCGGAAGAAGAGTTTCTCGCCACCGTGCGGGCCCAGTACGAGAAGAAGTTTGGACGGTTTGGTGAAGATGTCGTTGCCTCTAATATGCAGGTCATGCAGTCTGGGTTTGATATGGTGCGAGAAGTACCGTACGGCGATGTCAACGACCACGACCTGTCCGCCTTTATGGGCTCAGTCATTAGCCCCTGCTCTCTGCCCACGGTACCATCCAATGGCAACGGCAAGAAAAACGGTACGGACAAAGCCCCACTCTTCCGCATGTCTACCTTCGATGAGGAATTTCGGTCGGACTATGGATATGACCAACCCGCTAGTCCACTGGCATCCGTCGGGGTGATGGCTGCGGCCACCGGCATGACAGCCAGCAAATATGTTTCTCGACGGGAGATCCCCATCTTCATTGAGGAAAACTGCACGCAGTGTATGGATTGCATCACCGTATGCCCGGACACCGCCCTGCCCAATACGGCCCAGGACATCTCGACCATCCTTCGAACGGCTATGCACCACTATGTGAGTGATACGGCAGCCCGAAAGGCCTTGCTCGAATATCTCCCGGCGTTGGAAGCAGGAGTACGTCAACGCATGCTTGCCCACGCGACTGACAAGACCCTGTCAGACGAAGACAAGTTTAGCAAGGCACGTTTTGCCCAGGTGATGATGGCAGAATTGGCCAATGCGGAGGATCCGGCAATCACCGAGCAAGCCAAGCAAGAACTCTATCAGATCGTCGACATTATCCCGACCGCCTATCTCAGCAGTCGGGGCATCTTTAGTGGAAAGGAGCGAAAGGAGCCGGGTGCCGGAGGCATCTTCTCCATCTTCGTAGCCGATTCGTGCAAGGGTTGTGCCGCTTGTGTAGAGGCTTGCGGCAGTCATGAGGCGCTTAAGATGGTACCGGAGACCGAGGAGCACCATGCCAATCTGAAGACGACGCAGCAGTTTCTCAACTTCTTGGGTGATACGCCCTCGAAGTATCTGGGCATCTTCGATGCGGCCAATGCGTCGGAGTCAAAGGCCGCCGCACTTAAGTTTCACCTCATGTTGCAGTCGAAGTACAACGCGTTTGTGGCGGGCGACGGTGCCTGCGCCGGCTGTGGCGAAAAGTCTGTCCTGCGAGCCATCGCCACGCTGACCGAGACCCTTATGCGACCCATTTTCAAGTCAAAAGCAGCCCGTCTCCGGCAAAAGGCCGAGTACCTGGAGGTAGGAGCAGAAGCACTGATCGCCAAGCTCAAGGAGAGCGGCGACGGAACCTATGACAACTTCCGACGCACGACCTACCATATCCTGGCGGGTTGTGGTTCGGAAGATATGGCGGTCACCGATGCCATGATCAAGGAGCGGTTTAATGGATCCGATGAAGAGATCATCACGTCACTGATAGACGCCCTGCGCCAGGATGCACACAACCTGGTAGAAGCGGAAATGATCGAAGGGAAAACAGCCGAAGGCATGTCCGTCATGGCCATGGCCGCTCATACGGGATGCAATACGGTCTATGGCTCTACCCCGCCCAACAATCCCCACCCCTACCCCTGGATGAACTCTCTATTTCAGGATGGAGCGACCATTGGCTGGCTGATGGGCGAGAGCTTTATCAAGGACCACAGCTTCCAATCGGTCGTGCCCGAGCGGCTGGCAGACTATCTGCTATCTGACATGACAGAAGTCTTTGACGAGAAGGACTACTTCCACTACACGCACTTTTCCGATACGTTCATGACCGATCAGGAGATTGCGGAGATGCCCAAGGTATGGGTCGTGGGCGGCGACGGCGGTATGGGTGACATCGGCTATCAAAATGTGTCGAAGGCCGTGCTGCAAAACCGGCCCAACGTCAAGATGCTGCTCATGGATACCCAGGTGTACTCCAATACCGGCGGACAAAATTCAGATTCCTCGCCGATGCTGGGCGGAGGCGACATGAATGCGGCTGGTATCGGTAGTGAAGGCAAAATGACCGAAATGAAGTCCGTCGCCGAGAGCTTTCTGGGTGGCCACGGCTCGCCGTATGTCGCCAGGGTCTCGCTGGCTAACACCGGAGCGCTATACAAGTCCATTTTGGATGGCATCCTCTATCGCGGTACCGCCTTCTTTCAAGTGTACACCACCTGCCAGCCAGAACATGGCGTGGCCGACTACGCTTCGCAGATTCAGGCGCAATTGGTACGAGATAGCCGGGGAATGCCCGAATTTGTCTTTGATCCACAACTGGGTGAGTCCTATCAGGATTCCCTCAACATCAAAGGCAATCCCAACTATCAAAATGACTGGTTTCAGCGACGGATCACCGCCACCAAGGAACGCTACACCTTCTTGCCGGCTCACTGGGCGATTACGGAGGCCAGGTTCCGCTACCACCACAAGAAAGTGAAGGAAGAGGACACGAAGGATATGGTACTGATCGATGACCTGCTGCCTTGCATCACCATGGATGACATCGTGCACCGACGCTACCTGAATAAGGATCATCGGTCCTACATCCCTGATTTTGGTGTCTTTCTAATCAACAAGTTGGATGACGGATCGACCACCTATCACAAACTCTCCAAACAGATGGTCATCTTTAACGTGGAGCGGCGCAAGGCCTGGCGCATGCTGCAAAGCCGTGCAGGAATCGTCAACAAAGATTACGCGAAGCAGAAGGAGCTGCTGAAGCAATGGGACGCGGGAGAGCTCGATAAGGCTGGTTTCTTGGAGGCGTATCGGGCTTGATGGGCAGTGAGCAGTGAGCAATGAGCAATGAACAGTTGGCAATGAACAGTTGGCAATGAACAGTTGGCAATGAACAGTTGGCAATGAACAGTTGGCAATGAACAGTTGGCAATGAACAGTTGGCAATGAACAGTTGGCAATGAACAGTTGGCAATGAACAGTTGGCAATGAACAGTTGGCAATGAACAGTTGGCAATGAACAGTTGGCAATGATCAGTTGGCAATGATCAGTTGGCAATGATCAGTTGGCAATGATCAGTTGGCAATGATCAGTTGGCAATGATCAGTTGGCAATGAACAGTTGGCAATGAACAGTTGGCAATGAACAGTTGGCAATGAACAGTTGGCAATGAACAGTTGGCAATGAACAGTTGGCAATGAACAGTTGGCAATGAACAGTTGGCAATGAACAGTTGGCAATGAACAGTTGGCAATGAACAGTTGGCAATGAACAGTTGGCAATGATCAGTTGGCAATGATCAGTTGGCAATGATCAGTTGGCAATGATCAGTTGGCAATGATCAGTTGGCAATGATCAGTTGGCAATGATCAGTTGGCAATGATCAGTTGGCAATGATCAGTTGGCAATGATCAGTTGGCAATGATCAGTTGGCAATGATCAGTTGGCAATGATCAGTTGGCAATGATCAGTTGGCAATGATCAGTTGGCAATGATCAGTTGGCAATGATCAGTTGGCAATGAGCAATTGGCAGTGAGCATTTATCGGTTGTCATTGATCAATAGCGTGGTGCAAAGGCGAATCCTATTTCGCCGAGCCTCCTGGCAAGCAGTGATCAATGAACACTGTATTATGATCAAAGGGTAGTGCTTAGGCGAATCCCATTTCGCCGAGCTTTCTGAGCAAGTATTGATCACTTGCGTGGTGCAAAGGCGAATCCTGTTTCGCCGGCCCTCTGAGCAATCACTATGCATCATGAAACTCCAGGAAAGACTTTAGAAAACTCTCCGGATCCTCTACGTGCGGATAGTGACCCAGATGTTCTAGGCGCACAATATCGGCATCGGGCACGACCTCGGCAAAACGGTCCGCTGCGTGAGCCCCCGAGACAGGGTCAAGTACGCCGTTGATGAGACGTAAGGGTACCAGCTTACGGGCAAGCGGCGCTACCCAGCGCTCGCGGTACGTCACGCGTTCCTTCATGTACTGAATGAGTTTAGGAAGCATGGTCCGTCCCTTGTTTTCCAGCAGGAGCTGCCAGCTATCGCGCAAAAACTCTTCTGAAGGAGGATGCGCTGGACTGAAGATCTGCGTCATATTGCGGCGAAAAGTCCTTTCGGTGGACAACTGCGCAATGAGCGGTCCCAGGGGACCAATGAGGAGCCTCTGGATCAAGCGGGGGCGGTGGGTCTCGGGAAAAATGCCTCCATTGAGAAGTACGCAGGAGTGCCAGCGCACAGTCGCCGTCCCCTCCAGTTGACGGGCCAGCAGCTCTTGGGCCACGGTATCTCCCAGATCATGCGCCAGAATATGTGCCTCGGTGATCTCAAGTTGGGCCGCCAAGCCTTCTACCATGTCGGCTTGAAGGGATACGGAGATGTGCTTTGGTTTGGCCGACCGGCCCAGGCCAAGCAAATCGAGGGCGACGGTGTCAAAACGACTGGACAACGATGTCCAAACCGGGGCGAAATCCCAGGATGTCGTCGGGAATCCATGAAGACAAATGAGGGTAGGGCCGGTACCCCGTCGGGTGAAAAAGAGAACATGGCCTTTAACCTTCGTCGTCGATCCAGCCTGATACCACGCCTCTGCCGAGTAGCTCATTGAGATTTCTTGAGTAATTGAGTGTACAGATCAAAATTTTCACTATCAAAGCAGACAAAAAGCACGCGCTGCACGGACGTGGGTGCGTGGGATCGCACTGCTTGGATAGCCACTTGCGATGCCTCCACCTTGGGATAGCCATATACACCCGTACTGATATTGGGAAAGGCCAACGACCGGCAAGCAAGATCCTCGGCCAGCTGCAGGCTGTTCTGGTAGCACTGCGCCAAGAGTCCGGCTTCGCCTGACTGGCCTCCCCGCCAAACCGGGCCCACCGTGTGGATGACGTGCTGCGCAGGAAGATTGCCAGCAGTGGTGGCCACCGCCTGGCCCGTATCACATCCTCCCTGTTTTCTCCGGATCTCTTGGCAGGCCTCCAAGATTGCCGGACCTCCCGCACGATGGATGGCACCATCCACCCCTCCTCCTCCCAACAAGGTGGAGTTAGCGGCGTTTACGATGGCATCCACCGTCACTGCGGTGATATCTCCTTGTATGACTTCGATCTTCATCGTCCGGATTCTAGAGCTCCAACCTGCCTGCCATGTACACACGGCACTCGACCAGTGACCATCGGCCCTACTTGAGCCAAAAGATAACGAGTTTAGTCCAGCTATAATCCGCCTGGGCCTTGCTGCCCAGAAAGCGTACCTTTCTATCTACGTTAAGTTATCGCTTGGTCAAATATCATATCGCCATGACAATCAGATTTGCCCTTCTTCTAGCAACACTGACCCTATTTAGACATCCTTCGAAAGGTCAGGCTGCCTCCGGCCTGGAGGATGATCCGTCCCTGACGGCCACTGGTCATTTTCTCTATGTAGCTACACCCGGCATTCGCAACTATCTGGGCTATGGCGGGCATGGCCTGGTGGTTTTTGATATAGACAATCATCACCAGTTTGTCAAGCGAATCCCCACCCAGGGCCTCAAAGAGGACGGAACTCCCTCCAACGTCAAGGGGGTGGCCGTCAGCGCATCCTTGAAAAGCATCTACATCAGCACCCTGGAAGCGTTGCAGCGCATTGATTTGAGCACAGAGGAGCTCGTATGGGAAATACCCTACGAAGGTGGCTGCGATCGCATGTCTATCTCGCCGGACGGCAAGATCATGTATTTACCCTCTCTGGAGAAGGACTTTTGGCGCGTGATCAACTGCGAAGATGGTGCGATCATATCCACCATCAAGGTACATGCCCGGGCGCACAATACGATCTATGGGCCCTCAGGCCGACGAGCCTATATGGCTGATATTGCTTCTCCCCTGCTGCATGTCGCCGATACGGAGACACACAAAGTCGTACAAACCGTCGGGCCGTTCAGCGCCGGTATTCGTCCCTTTACCCTCAATAGCGACGAGTCCCTCGTCTTTGTCAATGTCAATGAACTCTTGGGATTTGAAGTGGGGGATCTGAAGACCGGTCAAAAGTTGGCCAGCATCCGGGTGCTGGGCTGGGACAAAGGGCCCGTGCGAAGGCATGGCAATCCGAGCCACGGCATCGGCATGACCCCAGACGAAGAGGAAATCTGGATCAGCGATGGTCACAACATGCGGATGCATATCTTCAGTGCCAAAGCACCGTATCAACAGCGTACCACGATCGTCCTAGGCGACATGCCTGGCTGGGTCACCTTCAGCCTGGACGGCCAATATGCCTACCCTTCCAGCGGTGAAGTGGTCCATACAAGGACCCGTAAGATCCTCTACCTCCTACAGGATGAAAACTACAACACGGTGTCCAGCGAAAAAATGGTGGAAATCTTTATGAAGGATGGAAACGTGGTCAAGGCGGGTGATCAGTTTGGGCTGGGACGCCTGCATGCCCCACGATGACAGGAGAAAATATGCAAACGACATCCCCCGTTTGGAGCGGGCCAAGCGGAGTATCCAGCGCGAATCTCCACTAGTCTATCAAGCTACCAGGTGAGGGGAAAATTTGGCTACCTGCTCACTTCTGATCCAAGAGGTTCAAAATCGCCAAGTTGACTTTGGAAGCTTCTCGGCCATATTCCTCTTGATCCATGACATTTAGATCCAGCGCGTCCTGTGCCCGCATAAAGTTGGCCTTGATCGCAAGCAATTTGTTACTTGGCTCCTGTCCGCCGGCTGCCAGTCCTCGCTCCAACTCTTCGATGGCCTGTAGCGTTTCTCCCTCTCCTATCAACTGCTTGATCTTGGCCAGAAATGTCGGCGGTAGTTTCGCAAAAACGGCACTAGGGCCTCGATGTCTACGGCGCCACCAGAGAGCGGCTGCAAGGGCGAGCACCAAGAGTGCACCACCCACGAGCAACCACGACGGTGCCAGAGTCCGATCCCCCTTTCTGATGGTCACATTGAGCTGCTTTATCAGGTTCCGACACGATTGCTGCAGCTTATCTGGAAGATAGAAGTCCGACTTGGCATCCAGCTGATTTTCCAAGTCCTTACGGAGCACCATCATCCGCCTCAATAGTTTAGGATCATTGGATTCCGCAAAAATCATTCGACCCTCATAAAACTCTTTGAACTCCTGGTTCAAGGAAGCCAACGTATCCAAGTCCTCGGCATTCGCAGAGATTTCGCCCACCAGCACAATTAGCTCCTGATAAATGGTTTTCTTCTGGTCCCATGTATCACTGGCCGATTGGCCTGCACCTAGGCAGAAGCAGCAAGCGATCAGGGCGGATACGAGCTCCCAGCGGGGACGACCGGCCCATAAACACTTTATCCTCCTCGTACCATTGCGTATCTCCGTCGACATTCGGTATGGGTGAGTCATCCCTATTTGCTTGACAAGCGAAAGGTACGCTTGGAATCTAGCTGAAAAACATATAGCTCGGTTCGGAGGCGATTAGTAGAGTCCGCCACCATCTGCACTTCAATCGCCAAGTCAGACACCTTGCGACGCCAGAAGAAGACGTTTTGAAAAAGCTCCAAGTGATGTTCTCCCATTTCAGTAGTCACCTCAAAGGTATAAGCTGAGACTTTCCACTCCCCTTCATGGCAACGGTAAATATCCACCTTTCTATCCTCCTCGTAGAAGGTCATTTCCATGCCCCGGTCACAGTCATCGCCCAGCTGCGTGAAGGCAGAACCATCTTCATAGATCCACGATCGAGTCGAATCCAGGGTTAGCGAGTCCGTCAGCCGCACTGCCCTTTGGGTCCAGGCATCTTGGCAGACCATCATCAAGAACGTGAGCATCAAATATTTCATCATGGTTCTGTATTGATTTGCGCTATCCGCCCATCTACCCTATGACGAGCGATCTCATCATCACCTTCATGAGGGCCTCTCACTACCGCTCCTCTGTCAGCCAAAACTGATCCACCTCCTCCAGGGTGTCCGGATTGAGCACCTCCACCCACACACTTTTGCCATGTACGTGAAAGAAAACAAGCGCGTTTTGGGTGGTGAAATTACTGACGAAGGGAGTCCATGGCGTCTGCTCTTGGGCATAGTACGGAGCTCCTGCCGCCCCATTGTTGATCTGGTAAATGGTACGACTCAATTGGATCTTGGGGCTAAAGTAGGGCTCTGGGTAGATCTTGGTCTCCGGGGTCAGTCGAAGGCGGTTATAGTTGTGCTCGTCGCCCGTGAGCACCGCTCGAACCTTCTCGCTCTTGTTGACAATGATGTCCAGGATCTGGTCTCGCCGCTCGATGATTCCCTTGTGCATGGGCTTGCCGGCCACATACGGGCGAAACTGATTATTGCCTCCATACCACATATCATCCCGCACGTGGCCACCATTGGGAAAGCAAGGCGTATGCTGGGTAATGAAAATGTGGTCTACATTCGCATCCGCCTCCAGGGTTTGGATCGATTGCTCCAGCCACGCCAGTTGCTGATCCATGATGTAACCATGCATCCCCCCACTGGTCCGAGCCAAGAAGTGCGTGGTCGGCGCGTAGAAGTAGTCGGAGTTGAGCACTACTACGGCGACGTTGTCGTGTATATAGTAGAAGACGTTCTCTTCGTACGAGGGGAAATCGGTGCGATTGGGATCGGGGTCGTAGTGCGCCCCATCTTCGCTGATCGGTCCATTGACAGGGTTCACAAAGTTTTGCGCAAAAATTGCCTCGGACGACTCTGTATCAAAGGGAAAGCGATCGACCATGTAGGTCGCTCGTGCAGCAGTATCGATAAAGGTCCGGACCAACGCCTCGTGGTTGCCCATACTGACGTAGACCGGAAAATAGTGGGCAAAGGGCTGAATCGCCCGCTTCCAGTTAGCGTACTGGAGATGCATGTCCTCCACGCTGGTCAGGTAGCCGTTGATGAGATCTCCGGAAAACTGGACGAAGGAGACACCTTGCTGTTTTGCCAAGGCCATGATCTTCTTCATGATGTAGGCATTGGCCCCATAAATGGCTCGTTCGCCTCCGCCCTGCCCACTGCGCGAATCACTGGCATAGGCAAAAGTAAAGGCCGAGCGCGTCCCCGGTCTAGGGGCAGTACGAAACTGATAACTGACGGCATTGTCCCCATATTCGATCGTATAGGTATAGAGACTGTCAGGTGTCAATCCATTGATATGCACTTCGTGCTGCACCACATTTTGCGATTCCGTCGAGGTAAAGGGCCCGGCTGTCACGGTCGTTCGAACAGGCTGGTTGGTTGTAAATGAAATGGTGGCCCCATTGGGCGTCAGTCGATTGACAAACGGCCCTTCCACAATCGTGTAATCCACTTCAAACGGACCCGTGCCTTTGAAACTGATGATCCCATCGTAGATGTAATCACCCTCACTGTCCACCACTCGATAGCCCAGCGTGCCTTTGCCGGCCTGCTCCCAGCCCACCATATCATAGGTGCCTCGCAGCAGACCTTTGATATTGATGTCTGCGATGCCATTTTCAATAGGCGACGGTCGTCGAAAGTAGACCGGCATCGGATGCTTCGTATCGCCGTAGGGGATAAATCCAAAATAGAGTGTCCCCTCAAAGCCTTCGCCAAAGTTGAAGACCAATCCCTCATTGGTCCCCTTGGGCGCACCCTGCATACGGGTCAAACCATATTCCGTCACGGCTTCTTCCTCTAGGACCACATTATCCCTAAATACTATTTGGAGCTTTCCTTTCTTCTTTTCAATGTTGGAATACACAGCGGGGATCTTCTGGGCCGATAGACTACCGACACAACATATCGCTACGAAGCTCCATACGATGGATCGCATACTTCTATTTTTTAGCTCTTGAGAAGGGGCAAAATTACGTCAACTCAACGGCAGCCACTGCCAAATGGTTTTCACACCGCCTTCTTCTTGCTCTTTTTGATGCTCTCGACCACCTCCGGATTGAGCAAGGTGGATACGTCACCGAGGTTGCCTGTGTCTCCGGAAGCGATCTTGCGCAGAATGCGTCGCATGATCTTGCCCGACCGCGTCTTGGGCAGGCCCGGCACAATTTGGACCACGTCGGGCTTGGCGATGGGACCAATGACGTCTCTCACAACGTCGTGCACTTCGTTCTTAAAGGCCTTGGCGTCTTTGACTTTCTCTGCGAGAATCACATAGGCGTAGATCCCTTGTCCCTTGATGTCATGTGGATATCCCACCACGGCAGATTCAATCACATTGCTGTGCTCATTAATGGCGTTTTCTACCTCTGCTGTGCCAATCCGGTGACCGGATACATTGATGACATCGTCGACCCGACCGATGATCCGATAGGCGCCGTCCTTGTCCCTACGAGCACCGTCTCCGGTGAAATATTTCCCGGCAAAAGCAGAAAAATACACCTGGCGACAACGCTCGTGATCCCCGTACGTGGTACGAATCATGGACGGCCAGGGAAATTTGATGCACAGCAAGCCTTCGGCCTCCTTCTTTCGAATTTCCTTGCCCTCAGCAGTGACCAGACAGGGCTGGATGCCTGGCATAGGCAGCATGGCGTAGCACGGCTTCAGCGGATGCAGACCGGGCAGCGGCGAGATCAGTATGCCCCCGGTTTCGGTTTGCCACCAAGTGTCAACAATGGGTGCCTCACCCTTGCCCACCTTCTCATTATACCAGTTCCAGGCCTCGACATTGATGGGCTCTCCGACGGTACCCAGCAGTTTGAGGGAAGACAAATCGTACTGCGAAGGCCAATGATCCCCCTGCGCCATCAGCGCCCGAATGGCGGTGGGAGCGGTGTAAAACTGGTTGACGCGATGCTTCTCTACGACATGCCAGAAGCGGCCCGCATCCGGATAGGTCGGTACCCCTTCAAACATCATGGTCGTGGCCCCTGCGAGAAGGGGTCCGTATATGATGTAGCTATGTCCGGTGATCCAGCCAATGTCGGCCGTACACCAGTACACGTCGCCCTTCTGATACTGAAAGACATTTTTGAACGTGAAGGCCGTATACACCATATAGCCGCCACAGGTATGCACCACGCCCTTGGGCTTGCCGGTGGAACCGGAGGTGTAAAGAATAAACAGCATATCCTCGGAGTCCATCTCAACTGCGGGACATGTTTTCCGACGCCGATGCACCTCATCGTGCCACCACTTATCTCTGCCTTTTTTCATCTTCACCGGGCCTCCCGTGTTTTGGTGCACCAGTACTGTCTCCACACTTCGGCAGCGTTGTTTCAGGGCGTCATCTACCACTTGTTTGACCGGTATGTTTTTGGCACCCCGCGAGTTGTAGTCGGAGCAGATGACCATCTTGCACGTCGCATCCTTGATCCGATCAGCCAGGGCCTTGGCGGAGAACCCCGCAAATACCACGGAGTGCACCGCACCGATCCGGGCGCACGCGAGCACCCCAATCGTCAACTCCGGCACCATGGGCATATAGAAGCATACCCGGTCTCCTTTTTTGATTCCATTGGCCTTCAGTGCATTGGCACACTGGCAGACAGCCTCGTACAGTTCACGGTACGTGTAGGTCTCATAGCGGCGACTTGGATCATTGGGCTCCCAGATCAGCGCCGTTTGATTACCCCGCCGTTTGAGATGTCGGTCCAGGCAATTTTCAGTAATATTCAGTGTACCTCCCACAAACCACTTGATGCTGGGCTCCTCAAAATTCCACGCTAATACCTCGTCCCATTTCTTTCTCCATTGAAAGGTCCGGGCCTGTGCCACCCAAAACTTTTCCGGCTTCTGCACACTTTCACGATATACTTGCTTGTATTGGGAGAAGGATTTGATTTGTAAGGTCATAATGCTGATTGGTTGAAAAGAGGATTCAATGTATCATTTATTTATGAAAATCGGGCTGCCCGACTCCTCGCCGAAAATGCCCGCCTGATCGTCGTCACTGCTTCAGCCGTTGATCGGCCATTGCGCTACCGCCCTGATTCATGTTTTCTCTGGTGCCCCATCTTTCGACCGGGCGTAAGGGCAGGTATGGGGTCATCCAACTGATCCGTCGAGAGGGTCGCCTCTTCGTAACTAAAATCAGGCTGCCCCGCGTCGACCCAGGCCGTATACCAGGCACTACCGATGGCCCTGATCGCAGCCCGCATCCGTCGCTCCACCTGTCCGGATAAGGCTTGGTGATACGCCTCGGCATAGGCGCGACATTGGGTCCGTACGGTGAGGTCCAGCCGCTCCTCAAAGCAATACTGGGCATCGGACGGGTAGGTCTGACTCAATCTTTTCTCGATGTGCAGGACGCTATCCACGTACGTGTGACTAGTCAGCACAATGTCCCAATAGTAGGACACGGGGTCCGCAATGTACTTGGCCTTACCCACAAAGAAATCGTATTGCTCTTCGGCAAAAAGTTCCGGGATCCGGCTTTCCCAAAATGCGTGAATACCCAACTGGTCGGTGAGCTGCCCATTGTAATTTTCCGTGGTATGGAGTGGCACGTGCGCATCTCCGATGTAATGACCCAGGTCGGCTGACAGGCGCAAGATGGCAGGCACATTTTTGCCTATGAATGCACGCGTCAGTTGACGTTGCGTCTGCACCAGATGGTACGGCAATACGCCATGGCCGGACAAGCTGTCCATCACCCAAATATCCTCACAAGGCAAGTCGGGCGGCAGGGATAAATGGGCTATGACTGAGTCGCAATCCAGCCTCCACGGATCATCGTAGTACTTTGGCATCACGTACTTGCGGAAAACATTCCCGAAGTCCGAGGAGCAGACCGGATGAGTCCCGCCATTTATGACCAGATGGCACGTATCTGCCCTCCACCAATCCATCGCCCAGCCCTCCAAAAAAGTAGTATCTCCCTGGCTCTCCACCCACGCCAACGCCGTGTGCTGCATCAGCGCATCGGTCCAGTCCCGCGGCAAGTCCGGAAACGGATACGTGCCCCAACGCTCGAGATCAATATAATGCCGGACCGCCTCGAAGGGCGTGGCATACCGGCGTTTGTCCGGATCGACGGCATGCTCCGCCAGATAGTCAATGTTGGGCTTGTACAACATCATCATCTCTGGCGGCAGGGTAAACACCGCCATGCGATTGATCAACCGATGGGCGTAAAATCCCCAATCCTGGGCCGGTGCCATAGCGCAGAGCAGGAAGATGGTGAGACACCAGGGGCGGATACGGGGTGGGCTGGTCATGATGGCTGTGGCAAGATAGGGAAGTCTGGGGGGAGTGCGTAGGAGTGAGCTTGAGTTCGGAGTGACTAAGAGTGACCTAGGAGTGCCTAGAGTGAGCTAAAGTTTGTGTCGAGCTCGCGACCAAGCAATATCTCCGATTGGGAGCTCGTAATGCTCCTTAGCCTTAGCCTTAGCCTTAGCCTTAGCCTCAGCCTTAGCCTCAGCCTTAGCCTCAGCCTTTGCCCTAGCCTTGACCTAGCAGCCCAAGTGACTAAAAGTGACCTAGGAATGCCTTAGCCTTAGCTAAAGTTTGTGTCGAGCTCGCGACCAAGCAATATCTCCGATTGGGAGCTCGCCATACACCTTAGCCTTAGCCTCAGCCTCAGCCTCAGCCTCAGCCTCAGCCTCCGCCTTGACCTAGCAGCCCAAGTGACTAAGAGTGACCTAGGAGTGCCTAGAGTGAGCTAAAGTTTGTGTCGAGCTCGCGAGCAGTGGCACCCACCTCTTATACGCCTTATTATCAATCTTTTACGAGACATTCGGCGTTCCCTTCAGTAGAAGAAATCTCACCGGTCGAGAGCTCGTCATACTCCTCAGCCTCACCCTTAGCCTCAGCCTTAGCCTCAGCCTTAGCCTCAGCCCTAGCCTTGACCTAGCAGCCCGAGTGACTAAAAGTGACCTAGGAATGCCTTAGCCTTTGCCTTTGCCCTAGCCTCAGCCTCAGCCTTAGCCTTAGCCTCAGCCTGAAACCATACGCACCAAAATTATTCAGCTAAAGAAAAAATGCCACCGACGAGAGCTAGCCTCACGCCTCCACCTTTTCCCAACTACTTAAAATAACCCAGCCCGAGGAATAGCTTTTCGAAGACGCGATGTTGGACTAGGTAGAGGGTGCCATCGGAGGTTAAAACGTGATAGCGCTGGATCTTGGCGATGGTGGGACTGCGGTCGTCTAGCTGGATGGGATAGAACGAAGCCGACTGGGCCGTGCCATCCTTTTGTTGCAGGCTGATGGTGACGAAGGGGGTCCGCTCAGCCAAGGAGGCGACGAGCGGTGCATCCTCAACGATGGACTCGGCACCCACCCGTTGGTAGGCCGTCAGATAGGCCTCGGCGCTGCCGGCTCGTGGCGACAGCGGTAGGGCCTGCGCTGCCAATCCCCGCACTTCAAAATCACCATCTTGGTAATGCAGGACAAAGGAGTTTTCTGACTGATTGGGGTACTTGACCGTGATCGAAGCCACCTCGTCTACACCCACGGAAAATACAGTGCGGTCACGCCAATCGATGGGAGGAATATCGTACCGTACCCGCAGCGAGCCCTCCCAACCGGTGATCCCAGCCACGGCTGGCTTGCGCGTTTCACCCAACATGATGTAGGTACCCCGCTCATCCGGCGTCGATCCTCCAATGGTGTACTCTTTTAGCAACTCCTCCTGCCGGTCGTAGATTTGGACCCGGATACCGTCCGAGAGCAGATTGGCCATCATGTGGGGTAAAGCCTTGGGTCGGGGAATAAACTGTAATTCGATTCGGGAGATGGCGTCCAGCAGATTCGCCATGGCATCGGGCCGTACCGGGTGCTGATCGTTGAACAGCCAGGCGGATCCGTCTCGCCGTAGTCGCACCTCCGGTCGACCATCTCGATAGGACATCACCACGTAACCGATTTGCCCCACGTCTGCCACCGCGTATCGATAGTCCGCCGATAAGTCTGTCTTCCCGTGCCGCGAACCCAGATAAATGACCAGGCCCAGCAACAGCATCAGCAGCAGTATGATCCATCTCCTCATGCGGCCGGCCTTCCGTACTTACGTCGTCTGCGCAATTGAAATATCCAGCCAAACAGTACCAACAACAGGAGCGGCAGAGCGACATTCAACAACTGCCATTGCACCCTTTCACGAGCGATCCTGGGCTTGTCCAACAATCGCAATCGGATATTCTTTGATCGAGCCTCCATCAGTCCATCCTGGTCCAGCATGTATTCGATGGCATTGGTGAGAAAGTTCTTATTGGCAAAGGTGTATTGCAAATATTGGTTGTAGCCTACGTCGCTGACATCCCCGCTGATTGGATCGACCAAATTCTTGGCAATATCTCCGTCGGCCACCACCAAGATCTTGGACGGATCTCCTTCGGGTCGAAATGCACTGCCGATCTGCTCCAGCGCTCGGCGAAAATCTGCCGGCACCCGATTGGCATAGACCGATGGAAATGCTCCTTCTAGCAGTAAGGCCAGCGTCTGGCTTGGGCCGGTAAATTGGGCATCATCCAGATCTCGCACCATGTCAAAGTCCAGAAGCACCGGGCTGACTTGCATGCGACTATAGCGCGATGACATAAGGAGGGGCGTCTTTTTGATCAGCGTCTTGGTCTTTACCGTGTCTATGCTAGCGGGAAACTGCAGATTTATCCGGTCCAAACTCTTGGTGATGGGATGGTCTGGTACTCCCGCAGCAATCACATGATACGGCCACGGAAATAACTCAAAACCACTTTTGCCCCCACCCCGGTCGACGGCTAGTGGAATTTGTGAGCACTCCAGATCCAAGACGAGATTGGGCAATACTCGACAGCCATATCGAAAGAGCATTTCGTCCAGTCCCAATGCTCGTTTGTGCGGTACATACTGACCATGGCGTCGGATAGAATCTAGATTGACCACCAGCGGGTCCAATAAGAATACTAGCCGACCTCCATTCATCAAATATTGATCGAGTACAAACAAAGGCTTCTCGCCAAAGGGCTCGGTGGGCTTGGCCACGATCAGCAGGTCTATCTCCGGTGGTATCTGATAAACGCTGTCCAGGTCAATGGAGGCCGTCTGATAAAAAGCACGAAGATTGCCTGCGAGCGAGGCCGTCTGTTGCGCGGTCAGCTCACCGTGGCCCGTGGAAAAGAGCACGGTGGGTTTTTGCTCCGCGCGCAATTTGGCAATGGCATTGGCAAATTTGTATTCCAATAATCCGATGGAATTATTCAGCGTGACCTCGGCGGGAACGCCACGAGTTTCTCGCTCCAAGAGATTAATCGCTACCTGACGATCCCCGTAATTAAAAATGGCATACGGGTAGATCTGGCGGCGGCTCTGCCCCTCCGCATCTTTGACCGTCAGCTCGGTTGGCACCATCCCCACCCCTGCCCAATATTCCAGGCGTTCTCTCACCTCCTCGGCGCTGCCGTGCATCGGATCCTCAAAACGATAGGTCACCATCGGACTGTTCTTGCGAAATTGTCGAAGGGTCTCTTGCGCTGCCGTCTGCAGTCGTTTAAATCCAGCTGCCGGAAAGTCTCCCGCCAACAGCACCTGTATGAAAATGGGAGCGTCCAGCTCTGCCAGCAACTGCTCAGTCGCATCCGTCATGGTAAATCTCTTCTCCTCCGTCAGGTCAATCTTGGTGTGATAGTAGCCCGCCGCCATATTGACCAGGACTACGAGCGCAAGGGCTACCGCCAGCGGATAATATTTTTGCCACTGGCCGATCATGCGCTACCCTGATTTTTTTGTTGCAAGAGCTGATGATACGTGAGGTAAAGAAAGAAGACCACCATGCTCATAAAATAAACGACGTCCCGGCTATCAACGGCGCCTCGGCTGATCGACCGATAGTGATAATCGATACCCATCTTTTGAAGCACATGGTCTGCCCTACCGACAAATACGGACATGCTACTCACAAATTGGAATCCCCAATACGCGAGAAAACACAATAGGGCGGCCACCAAAAAGGCCACAATCTGATTATCACTAATCACCGAGGCCATCAGGCTGATCGAAATAAAAATGGCCGAGAGAAAGAATAATCCGATGTAGGACCCCACTACCTCTCCGGAGTCTATATTTCCTTGTGGAGATCCCAATTGCCAAACCGAGTAATAATAAATGACGGTGGGGATCAATGCTACAAAAACCAGAAATAAGGCACTGAAGAATTTGGCCAATACAATATCCCACTCGCCCACGGGCTTGGTAAATAAGGTTTCGATCGTGCCCATCTGTCTCTCCTCCGAAAACGACCGCATACACACCGCCGGAATCAAAAACAGAAAGATCATCGGTGCCACGGTAAACAGCTGGTCCAATGTGGCATAATTGTAATTGAGAATACTGTAATCCTCAAAAACCCACATGATCAACCCGAGCAAGGTGAGAAATACGCCAACCACCACATAACCCGTGAGTGAGTTAAAAAACACCTGTACTTCTTTTCTAAATATGGCCCACATAACTAGCTAAGCGTTACTTGCTGAAAGACGTCTTCTATGTTGGACTTGCGCTCTTGCATCGACAACAGTTTGCGTTCTTGCGCCACCACAAAATCGAATATCAGCGGTCGTGGATCTACGTCGGATTTTTCAAAAGTCAATCGCAACATACCGTCGGCCGTAGATTCGGATTTGACCAAGCCGGGAAGGCGCCACTTGCCCGTCCAGGGTCTGTCGAGCTCGATCATGATCACCCGTTGCTGGTTGACGGTCTGATTGAGCAAGTCGATGCGGTCGTCCGCCACCTTACGGCCCTGATTCAAAATAATCACCCGGTCACACAAGGCCTGAATCTCCTGCATGATGTGGCTGGAGAAAATGATCGTCTTCTCTTGGGCCACATCCTTGATCAACTGCCGGATCTCGATCAATTGATTGGGATCGAGACCAGAAGTGGGCTCGTCCAATATTAGCACCTTAGGGTCATGGAGCATGGCCTGGGCCAGACCTACCCGCTGACGATATCCCTTGGATAGCGCCCGCAAGGTCTTGTGCTGCTCCCTCTCCAGTCCCGTAGCATGGATGACAGACTGTACCTGCTTGGCTAGATCAGGCAGTTGATGCAATCGCCCCATAAACTTTAGATACTCTTTGACATACATGTCCAGGTAAAGGGGGTTGTGCTCCGGCAGATAACCGATCAGTTGTTTGAGCGTCCGCGGTTCCTTGCGCACATCGTGGCCTTCCACCTCTGCCGCACCCTCAAAATCTGTGATGAAACCTGCGATAATTCTCAGCGTGGTGGTCTTGCCCGCGCCATTGGGACCCAACAGCCCCACAATCTGACGGCTACCGATCTCAAAGGACACTTCGTCCACGGCCTTTTGGGATCCGTATTGCTTGGTGAGTGCCTCAACCCGTATGCTCATGACTGCATGTTCTAATCTGCTCCACCAATGCCGGCAAGGCCCACGCCTCCGAGACGTGATAGTCCCCGATCTGGGTTCGACGCAATGCCGTCAGGTAAGCGCCCGATCCCAAGTGCTGACCGATATCGTGCGCCAATGATCGGATGTAGGTACCCTTGCTGCAGGTGACGGTAAAGGACACCTCTGGGAGATCGATATGGGTAAAGATTAAATCTTCGATGTGCACCTTGCGCGTCGGTACATCGACCTTCTTTCCGGCGCGCGCCAACTTGTACAGGCGTACACCGTCCTTCTTGATGGCGGAGTAGATGGGAGGTTTTTGCTCCAAGAGGCCCACAAAGTGATGTCGGCATGCCTCGACCGCTTCAGCAGTGAGATGGTCGGTCGGATAGTGCTGATCCACCTCCGATTCACTATCGTAGCTGGGCGTGGTGGCTCCCAGGCGGAGCTGTCCCTCGTATACCTTGACTTGATCTTGGTAGGACTGGATCTGCTTGGTCATTTTGCCGGTACAGATAATCAACAAGCCCGTGGCAGCAGGATCGAGGGTGCCCGCATGACCCACCTTGATCTTTTTCAGTCCATAGCTGTGCCTGATCGTACCTCGGATCTTGTTGACAACGTCAAAACTCGTCCAGCCCAGCGGTTTGTCCACCAAGAGCATGGATCCTTGCACGATATCAGACAGGTCACGCATAACTAATAATTCGCATACCTATGGCTAAAGACAAAGATCCGACCAAAATGCAGTACCATCCAAAGTATTTCAATTTGGCTCGTTTGACGAGGGCGATCATCCACGTACATGCGACCACTCCCGTGACAAAGGCCGCCAAAAACCCAACGGACAACGCGCCCATGTTGGTATGGACACCCCAGTCTCCCACGGCGATGTCACGCACCATTTTACCCATGATTAAGGGCACCACCATGAGAAATGAAAACTCCGCAGCCTTCTGTCGTTCTACTTTCAGCATGAGCGAGGCCGCAATGGTAGCACCCGACCGCGAAAGACCGGGTATGATTGCCACCGCCTGAGCCACCCCAATCCAGAGCGCCCGGCCATAGCTCACATCGCCTACCGTCGCCTTCATCCGGTCTGCCACAAACAGGAGGATGGCTGTACCGATCAGGGCCATCCCCACTAAGACCATCTGCTGGGAGAACATGGCCGCCACGAGATCTTCAAATAGCACGCCGACCAGGATCGCCGGCAGCATGCTGATCAAGATCTTGAGAATGTACGACCTCGACTCCCGAGAGCCCGTGGAGGCCGTGGCAAGGATCTCCCAGACGGCTTTGCGAAATACGAGTAGTGTGCTACAGGCGGTAGCCAGGTGAAGCATGATGGTCATCAGCAAGCTTTGTTCGGGCGTCGCTTTATCCCCGAAGAGATACTTTATGATCTCTAAATGACCGCTGGAGGATACCGGTAAAAATTCAGTCAGGCCCTGTACTATGCCCAGTACAATGGCCTCCAAGAGATGGTCCATCAGGATGAGGTATCAAGCCTTTTTAAAGATGGCAAAGATTTCGACCACCAAGCCGGCCAAGATCAGGATCGGTGCCAGGACGATGCGCCGGAAGCTATAGATGATGGAGTCATCCCAGACGTCTGGGCTTGGCATGCTGCCACCCAGCATCAGAAGCATACCCAGCACGACCAAACCAAAGCCAGCACCCATCAAGATGTAATTCTCCTTCTTGAAGATCAACTCCTGCGTCTTCTTCTTGGTTGAGGAGCCCTTCTTAATCCGGGACGACGTCGGCTTGACCTTCTTTGTGGTGACTACCTTCTTCTTCTTGGTTTGACTCATGGGTCAAAAAGTTTGCACAAAACTATCAGTAATATTTAAATATCAGAGGGATACATTTAAAAAACGCTTATCTATCTGAAGTCCTATTATGAATGCAGTTCCGACATCCGCATATTGAGAAATCTGGTCACAACATAGTACGTGCTACAAAAATTGATCGCAAAGCCGACGATCAGCATCAGGAGCACGATCACACCCAGATGCTCCAGTCGGACAAACTGGCGAAGATCAGGTACTTGACTGTGAAAGAGTAGCCATAGTACCGCGAGAAGACCGATGGCAAGGGCACTACTTGTCAAGCCATGCCTTGCGCTCTTGGCCAAAAACGGCCGGCGTATGAATCCCCAGGATGCTCCCACCAGCTCCATATTCTTGATGAGAAATCGGTTGGCGTAGATGGCCAATCGAATCGAGTTGTGGATCAGGGTCAAGGCTAACAGGGTCAGTAGTAAGCCGGCCACCACAAAAAACAGGGCCAGTCGATCCAGATTGGAGGTGACCTGCTCGATCAGACTTCGCTCGTAGTAGATATCTTCGATGCCTGAAAAGCTCGCCAGGTATTGCTCGCGCAAACTGTCTACTGCGGTAATTTCCAAGCGATCACTTTTGACCCGGCAAGTGACAATATCAAACAGCGGATTGGGCAACCCCGTGTCGGCCAGGTTCTCGCCCAGGTCCTTGGAGAGTGCTTGCAGCCCCTCCTCTTTACTCTGAAAACGTACCGACTCGGCTACCAGCATGGATTCTGCAGCCAATTGCTGCTCGAGTTTCTTTCGCTGCTTCTCACTCACATCTTCAGACAGCTCAAACACCAACTCAAACTGCTCCTTGAGCGACTTTACCAGGTCCTGCGCATGCAAGGTCACAAAGGCAAATATCCCCACCAGGAGCAATACTCCCGCTACGCTGATGATGGACCAAAAGTAATTGGGTCGTGGCTTGAATGATCTCATACTCACCTTAACTTGTTGGTAATGTCAAAGATATAAATTATAACATGTCATAAAGTATAATCGTCTCCTTTTGCGGATGATCACGTGCGTGGGTCGGCGATCTGGATGCAGAACGCCGGGAGAGGTGAGTGTGGTATCTTTCTGCTAGTAGAGTTTCGCATTAGATATGTTGAATAATTCTAATAGGATTTTGTTCGCAGACGAGGCGCAAAACACAGGCATAGCCGTAGCTATGGCGAGGCTTTGCAACGAAGTATGCGGACCAAAGACATTAGAATTAGCTACAAGATTTAATGCGAAACTCTACTGGTAGAGTTTCGCATTAGATATGTTGAATAATTCTAATAGGATTTTGTTCGCAGGCGAGGCATGACAGAACGATCTCGTAGAGTCGAGCATGACAATGCGAAAAGTGAGGGAACCGCGAAAGCGGCTGGGTGGCTAGCCGTAGCTATGGTCGAGGCTTTGCAACGAAGTATGCGGACCAAAGACATTAGAATTGGCTACAAGATTTAATGCGAAACTCTACTGGGTCGATGGCAGATCGACATCATGCGGCCGCCAGGCGGATGCACTTGCATGACTCGCGAGGTCCACGGTACTGGATTTCAATAGTTGTGTGTCCACCCGGTGTAATCCATCAGGTGATCCAGCACCTGAGCAGAGACCGATCAGTCTTCTTTCTGCTTGGCGAGAATCTCATCCAGGAGGTTGTGCGACTTTTCCATCAACTCATTGAGGTTGTCCTCGAGGGACTTGCTTTTCTTGGCAATGTCTTCTTGGTCGACATCGGCGTCCTCCAATTCTCGCCTTAGCTCCTCCTTCTCGCGCTCGAGCTTGTCCTTGGTCCGTTCTAGCCGATCCAGCTCTCGCTTGGTCTCGCGGTCCCCGCCGTCTAGTTTCTTCTTGAGGTCATCGTATATGTCACCCAGCTTGTCAAAGGTCTTGTCGTATTTGCCATCGGCAAATTTCTGCTTCTCCTTCTTGATGATATCGCCCACCGTGTGGCCGACCTCCTTGACCTGCTTAAACACCTTCTCCGAAGTGGCTTTCTCCTCCTCCGTGCCAAAGTAGAAATTGTACACCAGTACCCCCACGATCACCACAAGGGCCAGTTTGATTAGATTTTTCATCCCGCAAAATTTTGTTGTCTAACGCCTAATATGGCTAAATAACGCTATTTGAGGCAATTCATTTATATGTAGGAAACACTAGAGACGACCAACTGATTCCCGCAGATCAGGGATCGGACCGCAGGTAGCTTGTCCTCTAATCGCTGGGGTACTGTCCTTACACGTACGACCGGTGCTCCTTCGGGTCCGCCCCGGTGGCCACGGCAGCCCAGGTGGGTATTGGGAATTTCCTAATTTCGCGCAGCAAAAAGGGACATTCGCACATGCAAGAATACGATCATCAGGCGACTGAGGTTAAATGGCGCCAGCGGTGGAAAGATCAACAGCTGCACAAGGTGACGGAAGACACCTCCAAACCAAAATTTTACGTACTGGATATGTTCCCATATCCCAGCGGAGCAGGTCTACATGTGGGCCATCCGCTTGGCTACATCGCCTCCGATATCTACGCTCGCTACAAACGCCTACTGGGTTACAACGTCCTGCATCCCATGGGCTTTGATGCGTTTGGACTTCCCGCGGAGGAATATGCCGTGCAAAAGGGAATCCATCCGGCCATCAGCACCGACGAGAACATAGCCCGCTACAAAGAACAAATGGACATGCTGGGCTTCTCCTTCGACTGGTCCCGCCAAGTGACCACCTGCGATCCCAGCTATTATCGTTGGACCCAGTGGATCTTTACCCAGCTATTTGACCACTATTACGACCAGGCCGCAGACAAGGCTATGCCCATCGAGGACTTGATCACCGAGTTTGAGGGCCATGGCAACCAGCGCGTCCAGGCGGCCCATTCGTACCAAGGGTCCTTTGATGCCAGCGAGTGGAATGCGATGAGTGCCAAAGAACAGTCAGATGTTCTGATGGAGTATCGATTGGCCTATCGGAAGGTAGGCTATGTCAACTGGTGCGAAGCGCTCGGGACAGTGCTGGCCAATGATCAGATCAAAGATGGCGTCTCCGAGCGTGGAGGACATCCGGTGGAAAAACGTGCCATGACCCAATGGTATCTGCGCATCACTGCCTATGCCGAAAGACTGCTAAATGACCTGCAGACCATCGACTGGTCCGAGTCGCTCAAGACCATGCAGAGCAATTGGATCGGTCGCTCGGAGGGAGCCTCCGTCTACTTTGATATCGTGGGGCATGACACCACCTTGGAGATCTATACCACACGACCTGATACCATCTTTGGGGCCACCTTCATGGTGCTTGCCCCCGAGCACCCCTTTGTCCAAACCATCACCACGCCCGAGCAAAAAGAGGATGTGGAGGCCTACCTGACCTATGTACGGGGACGGTCCGAGCGCGATCGCCAAGCCGATGTAAAATCGGTGACGGGCGCACCCACAGGTGCCTATGCATTCAATCCCTTTACGAAGAAGAATATCCCCATTTGGATCGCCGAATACGTGCTGATGGACTACGGCACCGGGGCCATCATGGCCGTGCCCAGCGACGACGAGCGCGATATCAAATTTGCACAGAAGTTTGGCCTGGAGATCATTGATGTGGTGGACAAGTCCGACTACCCGGGCGCCTCGCTGCACGATAAAGTGGGCAAGATTATCAACTCTGGATTCATCACCGGTATGGAAGTGCCAGACGCCATCCGGGCGGTCTGCGACCGGGTAGAAGCCGATGGTATCGGGCGCAAGAAGGTCAACTACAAAATGCGCGACGCCAACTTCAGTCGGCAGCGCTACTGGGGTGAGCCCTTTCCCGTCGTTTTTGACCAGGATGACGTGGCCCGTGTCCTCCCTCTCTCCGAGCTGCCGCTTGAACTGCCGCATTCTGACGACTTTAAGCCCACAGCGGCTGGAAAATCACCGCTCGCCAAGTTGACAGATTGGGTACAACTACCCGACGGATCCACCCGCGAGACGGATACGATGCCCGCCGTTGCGGGATCCTCCTGGTACTTCCTGCGATATATGGACCCCCACAATGACCAGGCCTTTGCCAGCCCGGAGGCGATCAACTATTGGCAGGATGTGGACCTGTATATTGGCGGCGCCGAGCACGCGGTCGCTCACCTGATGTACGCCCGCTTTTGGCACAAGTTTCTGCACGACAAGGGTCTGGTACCCACCCAAGAGCCGTTCAAGAAGCTGATCAATCAAGGGATGATTCAGGGCGTGATCGAATTCATGTTCCTGCAAAAGGAGAAAGTAGATGGCTTTCATCGATTTGCCTGCAGCCGATTGGTGGAAAAGGAGCCGCATAACGAATTTGCGCGGATTCCGGTGCCCATCGAATATGTGCGAGACTACGGTACGCCTGACAGCTACTTGAATATTGCCGGTATCGAGGCCTTTCTCCAGTGGTCTCCCGACTTTGCCGATGCCATTTTCGATTGTGGGATGGGACGATACCACCGCGGTGTGTTTACCGCACATGGAGAGGCCGAAGGGTCGCATCTGTATACACACTCTGAGGTCGGCAAAATGTCCAAGTCGAAGTACAATGTGATCAATCCTGACGATGTCATCAGTCAGTACGGTACCGACTGCTTTCGCATGTACGAAATGTTTTTGGGGCCGCTAGAAAACAGCAAACCCTGGGATACCAACGGCATCGACGGGGTGTACAAATTCATCCGCAAGCTGTGGCGACTCTTCTTTGATGCACAGGGTCAATTGAAGGTCTCGGACGAAGAGCCCGGTCTGGACGAACTGCGCATTTTGCATCGTACGATCAAAAAGGTGCGCGACGATATCGAGCGTTACTCGTTTAACACTTGTGTCAGCCATCTCATGGTCGCTGTCAATGAGCTTCGCGCCAAAGGTCTGAAACGCGAGGTGGCCGAGGCGCTAGCCGTGCTGATCTCTCCCTTCGCACCCTATCTGGCTGAGGAGTTGTGGGAGCGACTGGGCCACGGCGAATCCGTTCATAAGCAGTCCTTCCCCTCCTTCAATCCCGCTTATCTGGTAGAAGACGAAGTGACCTATCCCATCTCCATCAATGGCAAGAAGCGTGGTGAGGCCGCCTTCGCCAGCGCTGCATCCAAGGAGGAGATCGAGGAAAAAGCCCTGGCCCTGGAAGTGGTCAAAAAATGGACGGAGGGAAAGACCGTGCGCAAAGTGATCGTCGTGCCCAAACGCATGGTCAACATCGTCGCCAACTGATCGCGGGAGAGACTATAGAAGCTGCAATATGATTTGGTATTTTGGGCAGATACCAATATCTGCCAACCATGTCGATTGATGCTGTTTTTGTGATGCGTATCCTCTTTTCCGCATTCACGGCCATATTATTTGTTCAGTCCGGGCTGGACAAGGTTTTCAACTACCGCGAGGAACAGGCCTTTTACAAGAAGCACTTTAGCAAGTCTATACTGCACGGTACGGTCGGTCTGCTGATGCCTACAATCACGGTGGCTGAGCTTGCTGCAGGATTTTTATCGGCCGCCGGTCTGGTCGTGTATCTCCTGGGTGGTAGTAAGGACCTGGCCTGCTGGGGCATGCTATTTTCCTGCCTCTCGATCCTCATGCTCTTCCTGGGACAGCGCATAGCCAAAGACTATGCCGGTGCCCAAACACTCGCCACTTACTTTTTGGTGGTAGCAGCAGGACTTTATTTCTACTGGATTTGAAGTCTAGTAGAGTTTCGCATTAAATCTTGTTGTTAATTCTAATGTCTTTGGTCCGCATACTTCGTTGCAAAGCCTCGCCGTAGCCACGGCTAGCCACCCACCCGCTTTCGCGGTTCCCTCACTTCTCGCATTGTCATGCTCGACTCTACAAGATCGTTCGGTCATGCCTCGTCTGCAAACAAAATCCTACTAGAATTATCCAACATATCTAATGCGAAACTCTACTAGGGTCTGTCGCATGCCACCAAGGACTCGCTGGGTTCGACGGTCAAAAGAATTTATTGCCGATTGGCCCATCTACAGAGATGCTACACCCAGTGGGGGTGTTCGTTGATGAGGAGAAGCAGTCGATCGACCTTTCTTCGGCTTTGTTCGTCGGTGGTGGGCAGGCTGGCCTCTTGTCCAGTAGAGCGGCCATCCGACTGACGAAGTTTCCTCCTCAAGAGATCCCACATATTTTGCAATTCGATATACATTTTTGACGTGTTTTGTCGGTGTCGAGGTGGTGCCCTCACCAAGCCCCTTCCTTTTTTTAATGGATCAACCCTGGCAAAGGTCACCTCATCGGCTGTGACGAAGTGTCACCGTCTCCACATGAAGCGCACAACTATCAGTTGACTCCGTAAAAGTCCTTCAGCGAACCAAAGCTGACGGGGTCCGTGATTTTGATGTCCTCCTCCCGCACGGTGATGTATCGGATGGCGGGTGGCGGACTTTGCATGATACCCGCATACGGATTAGACACACCTTCGGTAGGAGCTGAGGTTGGGGAGTCTGGGCTGTTGGAATTTTGCCTGATGCTTTGCGCTTTCATGATTTGGTATTTTTAGTATTAAGAAGTCTAATTGTTTCGTTCTAGTCACCAAGTAAGTACATTACCCCTACACATGTATGGGTCATTGATTACCTCGTCCATTATTGTGAGCAATTGGTATCTTTAGTGGGTTGACGGAAGAATGATGAAACGTCTATTCGCCATATTTTTTGCCTGGTATTTTCTACTGGGAGGGCTGATGCCGCGGATGGATTTCAGCCAACTGCTCTTTGTGGCCGAGGCAGTGGAACATTTCTACTGTCACCAGCACGAATCGACGACCCAAGGACACCGATTTACGTTGGCGGATTTCCTAAGCATGCATTTCTTCAGCGAAGAGACACACGAGCACGAGGCCAATCATGCGCACGATGATCTACCCTTTCAGCAATTCTCACATACCTTTCAGATTGCCATCGCTGAGGTGATCGCACACTCGGCACCCGTCGGTCTCATGGAGAGCCCAGCTGCCATCGGACATCTGGTCAGCCTGTACAGCTACGATTATTGTCAGGGCATCGACCACCCTCCTTCCGCTGCCTAAGTAGGCAACCTGCTCTTTTTTCTTCATACTCACTCGCAAAAATTAATCTAGATGATTGATCGAATCATCCATTTTTCGATATACCACAAGCTGATCGTGGGCATTTGCATTGTGGGCCTAGTGACCTGGGGCATCTACTCGCTGGCTCACCTGCCCATCGATGCCGTGCCCGATATCACGGACAATCAGGTGCAAGTCATCACGCGTTCGCCAGACTTGTCCGCCCAGGAAGTGGAGCGCTTTATCACCTATCCGCTGGAACTGGAGCTCGGCAATATCCCAAATGTGCAGCAAATCAGGTCGATCTCGCGCTTCGGATTGTCCGTGATCACCGTGGTCTTTCAGGAGCACGTGGACATCTACTGGGCTCGCCAGCAAATCAGTCAAAATATTCAACGGGCAGGATCGGAGATTCCGGAGGAATTGGGCCGCCCTGAGATGGGACCGATCAGCACCGGGCTGGGCGAAGTCTATCAATACGTGATCTATGCCCAAGAAGGCTACCAAGACCAGTTTGATGACACGGACCTACGTAGCATCCAGGATTGGATCATCCGCCGACAGTTGATAGGCATTCCAGGGGTAGTGGAGGTCAATAGCTCTGGGGGCCACCTCAAGCAGTATGAGGTCGCGATCGACCATAGCCTGTTGGAGTCCTTTCATCTGACCATGCAAGATGTGCTGCGAGCCGTAGAACAAAACAATGAGAATACCGGCGGCTCTTATATCGAAAAACAGGACTACCGCTACTTCATTCGAGGTGAGGGTCTGCTCACAGACATGGACGACATTGGCAATATTGTCGTGGTATCGCGACCCAGTGGCTATGTCTTGCTCAAAGATGTGGCGGAGATCACGATTGGACATGCCCCCCGATTTGGCGCTGTGACCCTGGACGGCAAGGGAGAGGTCGTAGCCGGTCAGGTCATGATGCTCAAGGGAGCCAACTCCATGGAGGTCACTCGCCGGGTCAAAGAAAAAATGGAGGTGATAAAGGAAGGCTTGCCCGAAGGCATCGTGGTGGAGCCATATCTCGATCGATCCAAGCTCGTCAACTCGACGACCCACACCGTAGCAAAGAATCTGATCGAAGGTGCCCTGATCGTCATTTTCATTCTTGTGCTTCTCTTGGGCAATCTACGCGCAGGGCTTATTGTCGCCTCAGTCATACCCCTGAGCATGCTGTTTGCCATCAGTATGATGCGACTCTTTGGTGTCTCTGCCAATCTGATGAGCCTGGGTGCCATCGACTTTGGCCTGATCGTGGATGGTGCGGTCATCATCGTGGAGTCCATTCTGCATCATTTGGGCCTGCGCAATCGAAAGGCGAATGCCACCCCTGCAGAACAGGAAGCGGCCGTCTACACCGCAGCCAGTAAGATCAGACGATCGGCTGCATTTGGTGAGATCATCATTCTCATTGTTTACCTACCCATTCTGTTTCTACAGGGAGTCGAGGGAAAGATGTTTCAACCAATGGCGCAGACCGTCTCGTTTGCCATTCTGGGTGCACTGCTGCTGTCACTGACATACGTGCCCATGATGTCTGCCCTCTTCCTGAAAAATAGTGTGGAGAATGAGCAGAGTCTTTCCCAGCGTATTATCCGTCGCATCTATCGGATCTATCGCCCCATGCTCGATTGGGCCCTTCGCCATGCCGCCTGGATACTCGTACCCACCATCGCCCTCTTCATCTTTAGTATGTACACCTTGACTAGGATGGGTGGCGAATTTATACCCACGCTGGAAGAAGGTGACTTTGCCCTACATCAAATACTCCCCTCTGGCAGCTCGCTGCAAAAGGGGGTTGAGGTCTCAGCCCACTTGCAAGAGATCCTCACAAGCAAGTTTCCCGAGGTGGAAAAGGTCGTGACCAAAATTGGGACCGCAGAAATACCCACCGACATCATGCCGATCGAAGCGGGCGATATTTTTGTCATCCTCAAGCCTAAGTCCGAGTGGGTCACTGCGCGCTCCCGGGAGGAGATGTTTATGGCCATGGAAAAGGAGCTGGAGCGCTTCCCCGGTGTGATTTACGAATTTACGCAGCCGATTCAGATGCGATTTAATGAGCTGATGACGGGCATTCGCCAGGACATAGCCATTAAGATCTACGGCGAGGACCTCGGAGTGCTGGTCCATCTGGCACACCAAGCGGAGGGGCTTCTACAAGCGCTACCCGGCATAGGTGATATCCAGGTGGAGCCGACGGCTGGCCTACAACAAATGGTGATCAAGTACGATCGGCAGAAAATTGCTGCGTACGGGGTCTCTATCCAGGCACTGAGTGACTTGATCAAAACAGCCTTTGCGGGCAAGAAGGCCGGGGTACTCTATGAGGGTGATCGAAAATATGACATCATTGTCCGACTGAACAAGGACGATCGGCAGGGCATTGACAATATCTCGGAGCTACGCGTTGTCCTTCCGTCTGGTGGGTACGCTCCTTTGTCAGAGATGGCCACCGTATCGTTTGAAGAAGGTCCCTCTCAGATATCTCGTGACGACACCAAGCGGCGTATTACGATCGGTGTCAACGCGCGCAACCTCGATGTTGCCACCCTCATCGAAAATATTCAAACCTCATTTGAACAGGAGCTGGATCTGCCTCCGGGCTACTACGTAGCCTACGGTGGCAATTTTGAAAACCTGGAGCGAGCGCGGGCCAGATTGGGTGTGGTCGTGCCGCTGGCACTGGGCCTCATTTTTATCTTGCTTTATCTCACCTTTCACTCGGTCAGGCACGCGCTATTGATTTTCACAGCAATCCCCCTCTCGGCGATAGGCGGCATTTGGGCCTTGTACTGGCGAGCGATGCCTTTCAGTATTTCAGCGGGGGTAGGCTTTATCGCCCTATTTGGGGTGGCCGTGCTCAATGGCATCGTGCTCGTCGGGTACTTTAATCAACTCAAAGAAGAAGGTATGACTGATCTCAGAGAAATAATCACGGAAGGCACCAGGATTCGACTGCGGCCAGTCTTGCTCACCGCCTCGGTGGCCTCCATGGGTTTTCTTCCGATGGCGCTATCTGCCTCCGCCGGCGCAGAAGTACAACGCCCCTTGGCCACGGTCGTAATCGGTGGTCTGATCACGGCCACTTTTCTCACGCTGTTTGTGATACCCCTACTCTATGACATCATGGAGCGCCGTCTGCACCGCAGGACTGGCCAAATCGCCGCAGTCACATCGGTCCTCCTGGTCGCTGGCGCGTGGTCGACATGGGCGCAGCCTGTGCCTGTCTTGACCCTGCAAGAAGCGATCGATCTTGCCATCGATCAAAATCCTCAGATGAAGTCCTTTGACACCCGATCGATGGCTTGGCAGGAACTCGCCAAAACCCCCGTGGCCGATCTGCCCCTAAATCTCCAAGTGACCGGCGAAGAATTTGATGGCAACAACCAGGGCATTCACTCGCTGGGTGCATTTAAGTCCTTTCGGATCGGTGACTTAAAAGGCGCCTACCGCAATTTCTACCATGGTCAAAGTGCCATCGAACGAAACCGGAAGCAAATCCAAATGCGGCAACTGGCCCGCCAGGTAGGCAGCGACTACTTGGCCCTGGCCGCTGCACGGTCCCAGGCAGAGATCTACCGAGAGAAGACGGAATCCTATCAAGCGCTCTACGAGCTGAACAAGCGTCGCCTTGAGCTGGGTGAATCCGGTCGCTTACCCATGCAGCAGGCTGAGATCAAGCGACAGGAAAGCCAGCTTCAGCTAGATCAACTGGAGGCCGAAATACAGGCGAGAGCAGATGCTCTGGAGCAATGGTACCCCGGTGCAATATTTGAGGTGCAGCCGCTGGAAGAAATAGACACTCCGGAGGACACCTTGATCAGTGAGCATCCTTGGTTGACCTCGTTTGCGCTGCAGCAGCAGTCATTTGCGCAACAAGCAGCCATCACATCGCAAAACAACCGACCCGCCCTCAACGGTGGACTGCGGTTGCAGTCTGTCGTCGGTGAATTCCCGTTTTTTGGCTATCAGATTGGCTTGTCCATCCCCATGGCCGGGAGCTACGTGCGCCAACAACGCGATGCGGCCAAAATCAGGCAAGATGCCCTCGCTCAAGAGCGAGCATTTGCGCAGACGCAACTCGATAGAAACCAGGTGCTGCTGCAAAGCGAAATGCTGCAAGCACAAGCCTCGGCCGCAGATCTTCGAGACAATCTACTGCCCAGAGCGGCACAATTGGTGGCCGACTACCAAGTGGGCTTTAAGGCTGGAGAGGCCGACTATCTGGAGGTAGTGCTGGCCAGCGACGCTTATTTTGATCTGAGAGAGAAACTGGTGGGCCAAATGAAGAAATATTTATCGCGCAAGTTGTTTCTACAATATTTAATCGCCGAATAGCGGCATCAAAATCAACCTTGAGAATGAAATACTCCAATATATTTTTCTGGCTGCTTATACTATTGTGGAGCTGCCGACCTACTACGGCTGACATGTCGTCACACGGACACGCACATGGACCGGATGACGATCACAGCCATGACGACGAGCGGATCGAACTCACCTCAGAACAGATGAGCAACGCCGGCCTACAGTTTGGTCGCATCGAGCAGCGATCACTCCAGTCGGTGGTCAAGATAAAGGGACGCGTTGAATTGCCGCCCAATGGCATGGCGGTGGCCAGCAGCCCGATTGGGGGGCGGATCGACGAGGTGTTGGTCCAGCCCGGACAGAGGGTGAAAGCGGGACAACGACTCTTTACGATCTTCAACCTGGAGCTGATCGACTGGCAGCAGGACTACCTTCGGGCTAAAGCCGAAGCCGAATACCTGACGCTCGATCTCAACCGGCAAAAACGGCTGAGCGATGAGGAACTCTCGCCTGTCAAGAATTACGAGGCAGTCTTGGCCAAGAAGCAGCAGGCCGAAGCCACGATGCGAGGCCTCCGTAGCAAGCTGCTTGCCGTGGGCATCCAGGCAGAAAGCATCGGACCACACCTGCAGGACAAATTCTATGTATTTGCTCCACAAGCCGGACGCATTGAGCACGTCAATGTCAGCAAGGGCTCCTACATAGCTCCCAGCAATAACCTGGTGGAGATCATCGATGACCATCACTTGCACCTACATCTCCAGGCATATGGTCAAGACATCAAATACCTGCAAGAGGGCCAGGTCTTGAAGTTTTTCATCCAGTCACGTCCTGAGAATATTCAGACGGCCCGCATCAAGTGGATCAACAATGTCGTGGACGAATCCATGAATGCTTATGACATCCACGCGGAGGTGGTCGGCTCACAAGAAGGCCTAATCGCTGGAGAATTTGTAGAGGCCAGAGTGATCACCGAAGAGGAAACGATACCCTCGCTGCCCATGCAAGCGCTCACCTCGGACAAGGGATTGAAGTACATCTTTGTAGTGGATGAAGCCACTCCGAGCCGAGGGTTCTTTCGCAAAGTCATGATCAATACCGGCGTGAGTGATCTGGGATTTGTCGAAGTGCTGCCCATCGACCCACTGGAGGCCGACGACCAGATCGTGGTCAATGGTGCTTTCTTCTTGATGGCCGAGTCCAAAAAGGGGGAGGCTGCTCCCGGGCATAGTCACTGACACGTGACCATCATGCATCGGGCCCCGAAGGAAAAAGTATTTGACGATCAGCGGCTAAAACAACGTGGCTAGGGCCTTCAACCAGCCCTCCTTCATCAGGTGCGCCCCGGCGATGGACGGGTGGACACCGTCGGGACACCAGTAGCTGGCCGGAGCCATTTGCAGGGCATCGGCAAAGATGTCGTGATAGGGCACAAACGCGGCTCTAAATTCGCCGGCGAGCTCCCTGGCAATCCGCCGATACGCTGCGAAATCATCCCAACGCTCGTCAATGGCCCGGCCACCGGCGACGGCAAAGGGCTCCCCCAGGATCAGCTTCACATCAGGCAGGGTATCCTTGGTCCGCTGGAGCAGTTGGCGCAGGTCACTTTGGTAGATCTCGGCGGTACCATCGTAGTGCCCATTGAGCACATGCCAATAGTCGTTTACCCCAATCAAGATGCTGAGGACATCCGGTTTCAGAGAAAGGCAGTCAATATCCCATCGATCGCGCAACTGAAATACCTTGTGTCCACTGATGCCGCGATTGAAGCATTGGATATCTGACTTGGGATAGGTCCCTAGCAATTCACTGACGATCTGGTATACATAGCCGCCGCCCATGCCCTTGGCCTGATTAGCATAATAGCTGCCCCGGTCACGCCCGGCGTCTGTGATACTGTCTCCCTGAAACACGATTCGTAACCCGGCAGGTAAGCTTACTGATTCCGACGAGGACCTGGTGCCCGCCGCCAAGTAGCCTGCTCCGGCAGCCGTCGCGTGGGGAAGGATGTCTAAGAACTGTCTTCTTTTCATCAGAGTAAGATAGCAATTATAGAAAGGCACAAAAAAACTCCCCTCCAGCAACGGAAGAGAGTTTCAAAGGTCCTTCATGCACCGGTCACCATCCCGTCAGCACATCCCGATCTACCGACCAATCGGGCATAACTGCCAGGCATCATGACCAGGCTGACAATCGGTCATTGCATGAAAATCATTCTTTTCGTCTCCGTGTAGGCCCCTGCTTCCAACCGGTAGTAGATCACGCCCTTTTGCTTGAGCATTTTGTCTGTAATCAGGATCTCGTGACTTCCTCGGTCAAAGTGGCTCCTGACTACATAGAGCAGTCTCCCATCCAGATCAAAAAATGAAAGGGTGGCCATACTGCTTTCGGGTAAATCAAAGCCAATGCGCGTTTGCTTGGAAAATGGGTTGGGGTAGTTCTGACGCAGGGCCATCCGATCTGACCAGCTCCCCGGTGTCTGGCTGATCGGGTGGTCCCCAATGCCAGGTATCTCCATGTGCTTCTCCGGAGTCTTTTCAAATTTCTTTATAGCATGCGGTTGATCGATCACTTCCTGCTCAGGCCCGCCAGGTCCCGAAACGACCGGATCGCATCCGTCAAAATCGCTATCGACGAGCAGGTGGACATCGCAGTAGTCAGCCGCTCCGCTGGGATGCGAAATCGCCCAGAGCCGCACTTGCTGGGTGCCAAAATGCCCACACCCGACAGTGATGCTGTCGCCATCGTCTTGCCAGGTATCATCGCCTGTGCCATCGATCAGCTCGATACGCAGCTCGAGGCTGGTGTCGGCACAGGCCAGCGCGCTGCTTTGGTCAAACTCTTCTGCCAAGACGGTGGCCATCGCAGTATCAATCAGCCCATCCTGATTCAAGTCCATCGGATTAAGCTTGGCGGTAAGTAGACTCACGCAGATGGCCGATGGTTTCTTGCCGGCTTGTAGCACGAAGTAATAGAGGCATTCGCCTTCGTTGTTGCATTCGTCGACGACGCGCACCTTCAATTTGTAGGAACCCGGGGCCAGATCTTCGATGCGGATGGGATGACGTCCTGATAGATCAAACGCACTGCGGTCTGACCGGTGCAGATGAAGGACACTATCGGGATCGCTTACCTCCAGCAGTTCGTAGTAGATGTCGGCCACTCCACAGCTGTCCTGCCCCACGACATCCGCTTCAAAAGTGTAGGCACAGGCGCTGATCACAATGGTATCACCATTGTCCACCGGCCCGTCGACTCGACAGGTCGGCGGAGTAGTGTCGCGGACAAAGATCTCTTGCACGAAGCTGTCCACTTCGATCTCGGAGTCTGCCCACCAACGATCGTGCACCGGCTGTCCTTCACACCAATCCATATAGTACCACGTCCGGACCACCTTGTGACAAGCCGCGTCCCCTCCCACGATCCGATACACTTTGTCTTCGTAGTCGATCCCTACCAGTCGGCAGTCGTCGTCAAACTTATAGCGCAACCAGCCCAGGTGATCGGGATGCAGGCTGCCACCGGCATTGCCACTGGCATCATCCTCATACTCGATGCCACACTGCACGACTACAGTATCTCGAGGATGGTCAAACATGTGACGTTCTAGCTCGCACTCATTGTACACATAGATCTTCTGGGTACGAATGATTGTGTCCGGGAGATGCCTTGTCTTGATCGAATCAGGGATCTCGTCCGAACCATAAAAATCAGGGGGGCAGCTTTGCCAGATCTTGAATTTTCGGTAGATCACGCCCTCTCCACAGTGGTCGATCTCACACCATACTTCCTGATCACAGGAGACGTAGTCGGCGCAGTTGGCCAGTACCAATCCCTGAGACAGGTCCATGGGTACACTGTCATATCCGCATTGGTAGACCGTATCATATACCCAGGTGAGGCCATGATGCTCATCATAGTGCTGTATCTTACGTACGGAGTCAATCCGGCAGTAACAAGCATAATCGACGAAGTGGGTACTCGTGTCTGCTCGCTCCCCTTCCTCATCCAGATAGTGACCATAAGGTCCTTTCCAAACCTTCGTATAACCTCCAAAAATGCTATCCAGTGCGGCGAAGGCAGTATCGTCCTGCTTCTTAGCCAGCTCAATCAAGGTGGCGATGCTCAGCGGATGATCATATCCCGGCACATGATACCGGTCTGTCTTGTATACTTTGCAAGTGATATCCAGATCTTCTATGTCTCGTACGACTTGGGCCGGCGTCTTGTCTTCTACCCATACCTTGGTCCAGGCCGTCGACCAGTTGCACCAGTAGTCCATGACCAATACTTCCACGGTCACGCCGCCGCAGGCATCCGCACAGTCAAAGGGGACGGCATCGCTCCAGCCGCCACCGATCTGCTCGTATATATCCAAAAGACGGAGATCCAGTTGCTCGGTCCCTTCCACCGGTGCGCCATCCTGTGTCGGGTCGGGATGGAGGGACACATGCTGAAAATAGTCCAGTACGGAGGGCATGCATGCTTGCATCAAGCCGGTGACATGGTGATCATCGACCTGATACGGATGTGACCGACAGTGCTTCGTGCCATATTTGATGAGGTCATACATCCAGGCATTGTAGATGATGTTGGTGCAGGCTCTTCCATCTTCCTCCAGCCAGCGCAACTGTCGTTGGTAGTGGGCCTCCACCGGATCAATGAGCTTGTCCGATTGCAGCACGGCCTTCCAGAGCGTATCGTGGTGCTCGGTGATGCAGATAGGCAAAACGCTGTCGCAGAGATCGACACAGGACTCGTACCAGTCCGACCGTCGAGCAAGCAATAGATTGACGTCACAATTGTCGTAGCTCCCTTCATCAAACTCTTCGGCATCTACCCATACTTTCTTCTCGCCCAAGCTGATCGTCAGGCTCTTGTCAATGATAGCCACCGGCGCCGTACGATCCTTGACCAGCAGATAGCAAGTGTCTCGGTTGATATTGTGGCAGCTATCTACCGCCTCAATGGCTAGCTGATAAGCCACCGGTGAGTGGGGGAGCTTGACCCGGTCGTGACTTTCATAGCATTTCTTATCCGCATTGTACTCATAAACAAAGGTGCCCAGGTCGGCCATGGTGGCCTTGACCGATTTGATTCCGGTCCAGTCATCTTCCACCACCAGATCAGGAAGGTAGCTGTGCGCATCACAGTCCGTGTTGGAGGTGGAGACGATCGTCAGTGGTTTGATCGTCGTGCGAGCGCGGCCCGCCTGACCATCGACCGTGTGCTGCCTCAGACAAAACTGATCTCCCGCCCGCAATTCCAATATCAAGTGCCCGTTTTGGTAGGCCGGACCTGGCAGCATGCCTTCGCCGTTCTGGGTCAATGGGGTGTAGTCTCCGTTTAACACATATCCAAATGGATCTCTCTCTGAGTCTGTATCGTCGGACTGGTATTGCCAGGCAAACGTGATGACCGTATCTCGAGAGGGGGTCAAACATAGCTCAGACACGGCCGCGCTTGTACCATCGTCGGCCCCGACAAGCACCATCTGATAGGGATTCCAGGTGGTATCAATGAGTCCATCCCCTGTGACGGTAGCCGTCCAGTTGTCCAGTGCAAATACACCGCGAAAGAGGATAGGTTTCTTGCAATGGAGCTCTGGGGGTACGGTATCCAGGTCAACCAGCCAAAACTCGCATCGCCAATAGCCAGGCGTGGCGCTGGTAGCCATACTTCCACTGACGGTGCAGTTGGACTGCATGGTGCCAAAGCAACTCAACTTCAACTCCATGGCCACCTTGTACTGCACGTGGCAGTCGATGTAGCTTTTCTCCGCCGTGACCCGCGTGCTGATGCCGCAGAGATCTCCATACCATAGCGGGGCAAACTCCAGTGTTCCATCACGATTAGTATCGGCGACCTCGATCAAAGGAAGACGCAAGCAAGGTCCTGTGGGATTGCCCGGTGTTTCGGGTATATAGAGGTAGGGGCCGTCAAAATCTTCGAAGTCTCCGCAGAAGACGGTATCCCTGGCCTGACAATAGATCTGCTCGGACGTGATCTCCGGCAGTTGAAAGACGACGATGGTATCAAAGCCTACCCCACGCAGTCCATCTTTGTCAAAGGACTCCCACTCGCGGAGGATGATCTTGACCGTGTCCTGCGCGCCGGGTTCGCATGGAATCGTGATTGGCCAATCCGCCACATGGGTGACTTCGGCCTCCTCATTACTACAGGGATCCGCCGCCATGGGAGGATCCTGTGGCGCAATCACCAGGCTGTCAAAGCAATACACGTCAAATCGTCGACCGATGATATTGGGCCCAAACACCTTTTTAAATGTCATCGTGGACCAGCAAGTACCGTCCTCATTTCCGACAAAGGCCTTTAAGCTCCGGTTTAGATATGCACATGTTGGAAAGCTCAATGGATCAGCTGCATCGACCTGTGAAGCCGCAAAGACTTCGTCACCCAGCTCATCGACAATCCTGATGTCAGCCGTGTCCAGACCAAAGTTGACATTGCTGGTAAGATCCCCCAGCGTGAATCTTGCCATTCCGAATGGATCGACGCTGGTGTTTAGATTGCGGCAATTGGGCACCACTTGCGCTTGCATCTGTATGCCGGCGTACAGGCAGATAGCCAAGGTGTAGATGTATCTGATCATTGCATGATATTTGGTCACATATTACGAGCAAATACCATACCACAAATGATCACATTAGTATCTTATGTAATCCGTATCTGGCTGATTTAAATTTTATTACATATACATATAGGATAAAGTTACAATATGTAATAGCGCGAAATGAGAAACTTTGCCCGGGGGTACTGCGGACGGGTATATCGACGGGGGCAGGGAGAGGCCGCTAGGTACTTATCCTCGATCTTTGGCGACGGACACCCGCTTCCTGGCTCTTATTCGGACTTCTTCAGGATCTCGGTTTCTTCGCCGAAAAACTGAACGAACTGGCGCATGGCTGAGGCCACCTTATGGTTGTTGGTGGCACGAAAATAGGTGTCTGTCATGGCGCGAAGGGTATGATAGAAGAACCGATCCATCTCCACCACCTGCATATCTTTTGTCCAGAGGTCGATCTTCAAGGTCTCCTTGCTCTCTCGATCAAAGAGCGACAATAGCATGGCCTTGGTCTTTCGGTCGATTTGGTTCTCTGTTTTGGAGGTCCACGCCAGGTCCAAAGGCACGAGGTCTTCCCCTAAGGTGATATCGATATTGATCCGTGATTTTTTTTCACTCATCTCTTTCTTAAGTCTGTTTTACGATTGACGGAGGCATAATCCTGCAACCAGGCCGAGGAATAGGTATGGGTACCACCTTCGAGTTTCTGCGCCACTTCCACCATGGCTTGGGCGACGGTGGCCGCTTCGATGGGTTTGTTCTTGCGCAACCATCCGCCCGTGAAGCCATCGATGCGATTGCCCAATTGGTCGGCCAGACGTTGCCCCCACTGCTGCCCGGTGGATTCACCGATCAGGATACTTGGCTTAAAAATGTGCGTGCTCCAAAATCCCATCTTGCGGACACTCTCTTCGATCAGTCCGCGGATGCGCTGGCTGAAGAGTAGGGCATCGGGGCGCGCGGATCTCGACGACAATAGCATCAATTGGCTCACGTCGCTGCGATAGGCACTCAGGACCATCCGCGGAATGTATTTGTAATTCTCCTTGGCGATGGCATACTTGCCCCCCGCATTGAAGAAGGATGCATCATAGCAGAGAAATAGATCGTCTGCCTGCCACTCGCTCATATCCGTCTTGGCGAGGGGAGCGACCCGCCATTCGACCTTCGGATGTTTGACTTTTGCCGGCTTCTGCAGGGCCAGGATCACCTTTTCATATACGTCCAACTGCAGTAGTTGCTTTAGCACATAGGCACCGACATACCCCTCGTATCCCACGAGTATGGCTGTCTTATCATCTTTGGTTATGACCGGTCGGGTACCCATCTGTCTATGCTGGCAAAACTAACACTGTCCCCTGATATTAGGCAATTCACCAACTGTTGAAAGTTTTTTCGACCAAGAGGGTCGGCGTGCTATCAGGTAACCATCACTACCTGCCCCTGTATCGTGCACCGCTTAGGCCTCGACCCCGAGCCGTCCATCGGCGGCAGTTGGATCAGGACGCAGTGCAATCGGTCGAATGCAGCATCCTGCCTGTTTGAGATGTCGCAGCACACCTTTCTTACCCGCAAGGTGGGCAGCGCCGCAGGTAGCAAAAAGGGTGTCCTGTCCCAGCAGTTCATAGACCCTCGCGGCCATGCGCTCATTGCGTTGGTAAAGTAGGAGCGGTCGCAGGTGATGCAGTTGCTTCTTGGTTGACTTAAAGAGTTGATGGATGTCTTGCTGCTCATAGAGTCGGACCATCTTGAGCACGCTGCGACGGTATCGGGCCGGGTGGCGCGCGAGATCTTTCAGTTGCTTTAAGGACGTCTCCAGATCAATCTGCTCCATGATCCTCAGTTGGTCGTCGAAGGACTCCAACCCGGTCAATTGCAGCTCATGGTCCTCCGCGACTTGCCAGAGATAATGATCCAGTGCGAGCAAATGATCTTGCCTAAGTACAGACTCGCCCAGAGCTGATAGGAGGAGAAAGGGATGCTCGTAGTCATGATGGGCGATGTCCGTGCCAAAGGACTTTAAGATCGACCGCCTAATCTTGTCGTAGCGCCTCTTGGGATACAAGCTCGAAATCGGCCGATCAGCGGAGAGTGTGCTGACCTGACGCATGCGTAGCGGGTCGACCTCCCCCAGATGCATTTCTCCGGCGTAGATGCGGCAGCCTTGCAACAAGGGCAGAATATGATCGGTGAGCAGGAATGCGCTTTGATCGCGCACGTGCATGGTGCCAAAAAGATATCCGTCATGCTGCCCGGGTCGTGACACCGACCAGAGCAGCGCATCCTTTTTCAAAGGTGTGGATGGATTTCTAGCCGTGGCGGTCTACTCATACTCGTAGGGTAAGACCTTGGCATCTTTGACCGTAGACAAGGTCATCAAGGTCTTCATCCGCTCGATTTCTTCGATTTGCTGTAGTGTCTTAAATAGGATATTCTCATAGGTGGGAATATCACGGCATATGATCTTAATCAGGACATCCGCCTCCCCCGTGATGATGTAGCACTCGGTGACTTCATTGATCTCCTTGATCTTGCGGATAAAGTTGTCCAGCGCATTTTCCTTTTGCCAGGCGAGCGACACCAAGACGAATGTCTTGACATTGAGACCGATCGCCGGCGGATCAACGGTAGCATGGTAACTTTTGATCAAATTTGTGTTCTCCAGTTTCTTCACTCGCTCCAATGTGGGAGCCGGCGATAAGCCGATCTTCTTGGACAGGTCCAGATTGGTAATCTTACAATTTTCCTGGAGCAGTCGAAGGATATTCAAATCAATCTTGTCCAACTTGTTTTCTGACATGTTCTAGCGATAAAGTATTTGTCTTAAGAGACGTGCGTCTGCGGCAAAAATTACATTTTGACGGTACAATCCCGCACCAAGCGCACAAAAGAAATGCAAAATTTGTGATTTCTACGGGAAGACGCCCATGTTGATGTAGTCACTGGCGATCTTGCCCAGGGCATTGACAAAAGCAGCCGTCCGCAGATCAGTCACCTTAGGTTTTCTCAGCATGATCTCTCGGATCTGGTGATAGGCGGTGACCATCGTCTCCTCCAGTCCGGAGCGGACGAGATCGATTTCCTCTGCGCCTCGGGCGATTACGGCTTTCTCCTTTTCGTTGATGGAGCGACCGGATTGCCGCTCGATGAGATTCACGAGATTCATGTAGGTGTTCTGGTCAAATCGCTTCTCCATTCGACCAAATCGCATGTGGGAGAGGTTTTTGAGCCACTCAAAATAGGAGACGGTGACACCACCGGCATTGAGGTACATATCGGGGATAATGATCACCCCTTTGTCCAGCAAGAACTCGGCTGCTTCCGCGGTGACCGGGCCGTTGGCTGCCTCCGCGATCACCCGTGCCTTGATCCGGCGCATATTGTCTCGTCGTATCTGGTTTTCCAAGGCCGCCGGCACCAATACATCGCAGGCCAACTCCAGTGGCTTCTTGCGCTGTTCCATGTTGGTGGCTCCGGGAAAGTCGAGGATCGAACCTGTCTTTTTGCGATGCATCCACACACGTTCGACATCCAAGCCGTCGGCATGGTAGATGGCGCCTTCGTATTCGGCGATACTGATGATTTTAAATCCGCCCTCCTGCTGAGCGATGCGACCGGTATGATAACCCACATTGCCCAGTCCCTGAATGACCATGGTCTTTCCCTCTGTCCCCAGCTCCATGTCGATCTTCTTCATCAGCTTCTTGTCATTCAGCGTCTCTCGGATGCCGTAGAAGACGCCCCTGCCCGTAGCCTCCTCCCGACCTCGGATCCCGTTTTGCGATACCGGTTTGCCGGTCACACAACCGGCGGCATCGATCTCCCCCCCTTTAAATACTTGGTAGGTATCAAGTATCCAGGCCATCTCGCGAGACCCGGTACCATAGTCAGGGGCCGGCACGTCGATCCCTGGTCCAATAAAATTCTTGCGGACCAGCTCCGTCGTGTACCGCCGGGTGATCTTCTGGAGCTGTGCCGAAGTGTATTCGCGGGGACTTACTTTGACCCCACCTTTGGCCCCGCCAAACGGCACGTCCACCAGGGCACATTTGTACGTCATCAGTGAGGCCAATGCCATGACCTCCTTTTGGCTGACCTTCTGACTGAATCGGATACCCCCCTTTGTCGGCAGGCGGTGATGACTATGCTGTACCCGATACGCCTCGATCACCTTATACTCATTGCCAATCTTGACCGGAAACTGCATGTAGTACACCGCATTGCAGACCCTGATCTGGTTGAGCAGACCGGCTGGAATACTGGTATGCCGAGCGGCCTTCTCAAAATTTTGTTGTACGCTTTCAAAGAAGTTGGGTTCGCTTTTCTTCCTACTCATGTTGCGATTTTTTTTCCAGCTGGCTTATCCTTCGATCCAAGCGATATAGATAAAAGGCAAGACCCAGGAATATGATGACCAAAACGGCTACCACCACGTAGATCTTTCCAATGCGCTGAAAAAAGTCCGGCCCCTCATTGTTGGCCATCAAGGGCAGGGCTACCCAGAGCAAGCACAGTACCAGATAGTGTCTCTTTCGGTTCATCAATAAAATTTTAACAATCGGAAAATGTAGAAAATAAATTTCGTTCGATTCAGTATTTAGGTGACAATAATTCCAAGTCGAGGTGGGTTAGTCCGACCGAGCCTCCAGGCGCAGAAAGCGCCAATACACGTTGGAGATCCACACGCCAAAGAGGAACCAACCTACGACGGCAGGATAGAAGACCATCCGCATGGTATGGTCCATGTCATCGGTAGAAAAGGCAGGATTGCCCCCACTGCCCGGATGAAGACTATCGGTCATCCGAGGTATGATGTACAGCAGAGGAATCAAGAGGATGAAAGCAAAAATGTTGTAGGCGGCAGAAAACCTCCGGGCGACATCGCGATCCATGATGGCGCTGCGCAGAATGAAATACGCCGCATAAATCAACATGGCAATGGCAGCCATATTTTGCTTGACATCAAAACTCCAATACGCACCCCAGGTATTCTTCGCCCAAACGGCGCCCGTCAGTATACCGAGCATGCCCAGGAGGGTCCCGACCGAAGCAAAGGCCACCGACCGATGATCGCTCAAGGGAGATCGATTGCGCAAATAGGAAATGGCATGGTACATGGAGATGCCAAAGATCAGCATCATGGCCAGCCAGAGGGGGACATGATAGTAGGTGTTTCGGATGGTCTCCGCCAGGATATTGCGAAAGGGAAAGTGTCGCGACACCGGGCCACTTGATTGAATCACCTCCGCCGTCCAAGCATCTCCGATCGGGGCAGCTGCGTCATTGCCGGTGAGAAAGACGGCCGATGGCAAAATGGAATGACCATCCGCCTCGCTGTACAAAATGAGATTCAACGGATGTATGGTGTCTGCGCTAGGCACTCGCAAGGGCAACAAGAACCGGGCCGTGGCATGTCGCTCATCCTGGACCTTGACCTCCGCCGCCTCCAGTGTATGCTGGTCATCCAATCGCAACCAGACCCTGAGCGCACCTGGCGCGTAACGCGAATTGTAGCCGGTAATCGAAATCTCCGCCTCTTGGCCATGTCTGACTCTGTCGGGGCTCACAGCAATTATGCCCGGACCCAGCGGGGTCAAAAAACCGGCGATGATCGAATACACAATCAGCAACACGGCCAATACTTTGTACCAGGAGTCTTTTACAGTCATCTGTGGGGTCTTTTGACAACACTTTTTAACCCGGCCACAATGTTACAAAAAAGGGTCTTAGGCCTTCGACCGGAAGATCATATTTGGACACACAAAATAGCGGACACAGAAGCGGGCACCGGTTATCCCAACGCTCCTATCTATTCCGTGGAGATAAACGATGCGAGCGTCAGCGTGAGTGCTACGATGATCAGATCTACCGCCACCAGCATCATGAGGTCAGACTTGATCATGGCGAAGGTCACTGGACCTAGCGACTTGAGGGACAGCCGGATGACCGGTAGCAACAGGGGTATGATGACGGGCAGGCTCAAAATCATCATCAGCGTGTTTTCATTGCGTGCCTGGCTGGCAATGGCTGAGATAAAGGTAAAATTGGTTGCGATGCCCAAAGACCCTAGCAATACGGCAGCGGCAAAACTGGTCAAGGACAGCACGGGAAATCCCATCATCAGGGTGAATACGAGCACGGCCAGTAAGCAGATGGCTAGCTGCAGGACCAAATTGTAAATCAGCTTGGAGCCGATAAAAGCCAATGAGCTAGTCAGCGTATAGTAATAGATCCTTCGGTCATGCCCTTCCTGCACATACGATTTCAAAAGCGCATTGACGGCACTAAAGAGGACGATGATCCAATACAAGAGGATCCAATGCCTACCTTCTACCTCTCCAAATACGATATAGATAATAAATACGGATGCCAGGACGTACAATAAGATACCGCCCAAACCAAACTGTTGGCGCAGATCCAACTGGATGTCTTTTTTTAGGAGGGCAAAGATGTGCGACCGCATGATCGCAAATATAAGGTAAGCCCTGCTAGCCATCCGATCCCCGGATGCCCCCCAGAAACCCTGGATCCTTTCCCCCTACGCTCTGCTGCATGTGTGATAGACGGCACCGAGGCGGCCACCCATCCCGATCCAAACTCCTCTGATATGAATCGGGGCACGCAGAAGAAACATATTATGAATAATTTTTATATTTATACTACTGTTTATGTACCCATTAAAGCGAAATATTGACTGAGACCATGCTGCTGTCCTTTATCGTTCTCACCCTGCACACCCTTTGGGCCTCACCTGCCGATGACTATCCCTACCACCATGCGGTGATGGCCGAAGCCGGAGATGGCGCCTTGAAATTGCTTGATCGATATCACCTTAAGCAAGCGCCCTGCAATGTCTCCAGGTTCTATGAGCTGAATGATATGCGGCAGGGAGATCCCCTGCTGAAGGGCCGAAAGTACGTTTTGCCCATTTTGATCTACCGATACAACAGCGTGAGCATCCGGAGTACGATCGGAGATGATGACTATGACAAAGCGGTACGGATCCAGCAATACAACGACCGCCTACTCGCGGACAACCTGCGCCGAACCAGCTACCGGGATAGCAAAATTCTCTGGGTGCCGCACCACGAGATCCACTGTGCCGACGAAGCAAAACCGGCCGCGCCCGTGGCAAAGACGTTTACCTTGCCCCTACTCGGGAGGGATCATCGCAATATCAAGAAGAAGTCGGATGATCTCAAGGGGCAGGTGTTCTATCTCGTGGCCGGCCACGGTGGGCCTGATCCGGGCGCCGTGGGCAAAAGTGGAGGTGCCAGTCTGTGCGAAGACGAATACGCCTATGATGTGACGCTACGGCTGTACAAGTTGCTGTGGGAGCATGGAGCAAATGCCTACATGGTCATAGAAGATAAGGACGACGGCATCCGCGACGATCGCATACTGCCCTGTGACAAAGACGAAAAATGCAATGACTCCAAGATACCCCTCAATCAGCGCCTGCGATTGATGCAACGGGTCAACTATGTCAATGCGCTGTACCACAAGCATAAGAAGAAGGGGGTCAAAGACCAGACTTTCATCTCCATCCACGTGGATAGCCGCAGCGTCAATCATCGGCAAGATGTCTTCTTCTGCCACTACCCTACCTCAAAGTCCAGTCGACAGCTGGCCGAAAAGATGCAATCGACTTTTGCGAAAAACTATCGGAAACATCGGAGAGGGGGCAACTATGCCGGCAAGGTGACCCCTCGGAGCAACCTCTATGTATTAAAGAATACCGCTCCCAAGGCCATCCTGATTGAGCTGGCCAACATTCAGAACAAAAGCGACCACCAGCGCATCTTACAAGCTTCCAATCGACAGGCCCTGGCCAACTGGATGCTCCAGGGCCTACTCTGACCACGCGGAATGGCCTCCCAAAAAAGTTAAAATCCACCCAAATACGACAGTTTTCGTACTAGGCTATTGCTAACTGTCGGCTAAATCCCTATCATTGTACGAAGATATTCGTATTAAGATGGAAGAGGAGATCCGAAAACCGACCGATGGAGAGCTTGAGATCCTCCAAATATTGTGGAGGGAGGGGTCGTGCAGCGTCCGGCAAGTCAATGAGCAACTGAACCTGCAGCGGGAGGTGGGATATACGACCACGCTTAAGCTCATGCAGATCATGGCCGACAAAGGATTAGTGGTGCGAGACACCAGCCACCGCCAGCACATCTATCGGGCATCGGTCCAAGAAGCACACGTCCAGCGGAGTGCCTTGCAAAAGGTCATCGACACCGCCTTCCAAGGCTCGGCCAGTGGGCTGATCATGCAGGCACTAGGCAATCACCGCACCAGCGAGGAGGAACTACGAGAGATCAAGGCCCTCATTGAAAAACTCGAATCGGAGTATCCATGATGGGCGCAATAAGTCAGTCGGATCAGATGCTACAGGCGATGGCCTGGATGGTGGTGCACTCGATCTGGCAGATCCTGCTCCTGGGACTGCTGCTGATGATTTCATTTGCCGTGGCCCCAAGCAACCCCAAGGTTCGTTATATCCTGGCGGTGACGGCGATGTTTACCGCAGCGGTGCTTGCGGCCTTCACCTTTTTCTCCTACTTACCCTCCGAGGTTCCCTTCGTGGTCACCAGCGAATCCAGTGGATTTCAAACCACGCAATCGTCCTCGGTTGACGCCTTAGCGCTGCTGATCCAGCGAAACGGGTCCAGCCTTGCCCTGCTGTGGGCAATCGGTGCACTGATATTGGCCCTGCGCTCGATGCTCTCGGCCTGCTATGTCCACACTTACCGGTATGTAGAGCGCAGCGCCGTACCCTCTGCCATGCAAGATTGTTTGGACCGGCTGATCAAGCGAGTCAACCTACCGTATCCGGTCAAATTGGTGCTGTCGCGGTCGGTGCAAATGCCGATGACGATGGGCCATCTGAAGCCCCTTATACTGCTACCCATCAGTCTGGCAACGCACTTATCTCCCCGGCAGATTGAGTCTCTCCTGGCACACGAGTTGGCACATATCGTGCGCAACGATTATCTCATCAATCTCCTTGTCACCTGCATTCGGACGGTGTTGTACTACCACCCGGTCATCTGGTGGATGGTACAGGTCATCGACCGGGAAAGAGAGATGTGTTGCGACGATCTGGTCCTACAGTGGACGGGCAGCCGCCTGGACTATGCCAAAGCTTTAGTAGCGGTGGAGGAGCTCGATCGAGGCGCCATTAATCCCGCCATGGCTGCCGCCGGCCAGACCCATCAACTTTTGCATCGAATCGAAAGAATCTTAGGACACGAGCATAAAAAATCTAACACTATGGAAAAAATTGCAGTTGCACTGATCAGTATGACGATCGTGGTGATGATGTCATGGACCGTGCTAGCACCCGCGACGCTGGCTCAAGAAAAGCCCGCTGTCGATGAGCCCCACAAGGTGCAGCCGGTCACCACCGAATCAAATGAGTGGCAGGAACGTAAAGAGCAGGTAAACTCCACCTTTCAGATCCGCACGAAGAGAGGCGACGATGACATTTGGATGCAAATGACAGATGGCCATGTGAAGAAACTTTGGATCAATGGCGAGCCCGTCAAAGACGTGGATCTACCAACGTACGACGCGCTCATCGAGGAGGTGCTTGCCGATCTACCTCCGCCACCCCCTCCCCCATTGCCACCACCACCTCCGCCGCCGCTCGGCGACATTCCTCCGGCACCACCGATGCCTGACCTTCCTCCCATGCCACCTATCCCCGACGGGCCGGGTGAGTCTGCTGCGGCGCCAGCACCGCCCTCACCTCCACAGCCTCCGGCACCGCCGCTCCCCCATCGAGGTGCCGCACCTGCGGCCACACCAACCCCTCCGTCGCCACCAGCGCCTGCCTCGGCACCGGCACCACCTGCCCCGCCTGATCCCAAGAAGACCCATCGAAAGTCGCAGAACCAATGATCTGAGGCACGGCAGTCAGTCTATTCAGGATAGAAAAGATCCTCGGCAAAGCCCCTCGATATGGTGGGTTCAAGGGGCTTGTTTGTATTTCAGCACTCATACATGAGGTGACAACCGCGCAGGTCGGCATGTTGCAGGCGGCCCAGTATCTCAAAGCCACCCTCCTCATGTAGGCGGCCCAGGTCTTCTGTGGCCACAAATGCGCAGGTGTCCAAATTGGCTAGATCGGCGACATGTACAATGCCAGTCTTGCCCGGGGCGGCCAGCACCAGTGGATCGGTCATCTCCCGGACCAGGATGCGAAGGCAAGGGGGCGTATGAAAGCGCCCGGACGGATCGGTGTATGCCTGCGACGACATCTCGGTCATACCATACTCCGAATGGATGGTAGGCACGCCCAGTTGCGCGCGGAGCACGGCATGCAGTTCCTCTCGAGCTATATCCCGATGCCTTCCCTTCATCCCCCCAGTCTCGATCACAAGGGTGTCCGCTGACAGATCCATGGGATGGGCGTGCGCAAAATCAAGCAACGCGTAAGAGACGCCCAAAATCAACAATCTTCGTTTTCCCCCTTGTAGCCGATCGATCTCCCTGGCCAATCGATCAAAGTCATCCAGGTAGAAGTGGGTCTCTGACTGGCCCGATGCAGACATAAAGGCTTGGGCCATACTCACCAACGAACTTTGGCCGGCCCGGAGATAATGAGGAAGTACAGCCAGCACCTCAAACGCTCGGAGACTGCCAAAGAAATGCTCAAAAGTGGCGATCGTGCCACGATGGTAGGCCTCGATACTGCGTACCAGATGGCGCGACCGGACCATGCCCGTGGTACCTGAGCTGAGAAACTGCGTCTCGGGAGACCAACTGCCCGACTGAATGTCGTGTTCTTTAAAAGCTGCGATGGGCAGGTAAGGAATGGCAGCAACCTCCTCCACCTGCTGCACATCCACTCCCAGTAGATCTACAAACGTGCGATAGATCGAGCAATGGGCATATTGAAATCGCAGGACCTCCAGGGCCAACTCCTCGAAGTCTCCCTCCTGCATCTGTGCTATCTGATTTCGCAGGACTGAGTGCCGGCCATCGTCCTTCATCTCCCAAAATTGAGCTTTCCAGCGCACCTGAGAAAACCAATTTTCTTATTTTTTCGTTTTAATGAAAGCATGAGGTTATCCTCCCTTCTCATAGCGCTTGGCTTTTTGGTCCACGGATGCATCCAACCACCGGAATATCCGATCATACCCGAGATTGAGCTGGTAGGGTTGTCCAGCCTCTCCATGGTGCAGAGTAGTCTCAACACGGATTCGACCACGGTGGTGTTCAGCTTCACCGATGGCGATGGAGACATTGGCAGCCCGGAGGTTCTCAACATATTTGTCACGGATCTTCGGGACAATTTTGTCGCCAGCCGCTACAGAATCCCCTCTATACCGGAGGCGGGATCCAACAATGGCATCTCCGGTGAGATCACCATTACCCTGTACACCACCTGCTGTGTCTATCCCAATGGAGAACCACCCTGTACTCCCTCTGAGACGTTTCCGACCGACGAGGTCACGTATGAGATCTACATCACGGATCAGGCAGGAAACAAGAGTAATACGATACGTACCCCTCCGATCACCCTGCAATGTAAATAGCCTTTTTTCTGGCTTCGATCGACTACCGGTAGGCTATCCAGTCGATCTCCTTTCGCAATAGGTTTAACGTGCGCTGCTCTGCGCTGTCCGGCGGCGGGCGATGGTCATAGATCCAGACGCACTCGGGAGGCAAGCTCATCAGGATCGATTCCGTCCGCCCCCCAGTCTCCAGGCCAAAGCGGGTACCTCGATCCCAGACGAGATTGAATTCGGCATACCGCCCCCGTCGGTACCGTTGCCAGTGCCTCTCTGTTGCGGTATACTCCCTTTGATAATTGGCCCGGAACACCGCCTCATAGAGCGGAACAAAACTGTCACCCACGCTGATCACAAAGTCAAAGAGTGTATCCCTAGAGTGACCTCCATCCTGGGACAATCGGTCAAAGAAAATCCCGCCAACCCCACGCGTCTCGTTGCGATGCTTCAGGAAGAAATAGTCGTCTGCCCACTGCTTGAAGCGGGGATAAAAGGCCGCATCCGTGCGGTCACAAACCTCCTTGAGGCCTTGATGAAAGTCTCCGGCCTCCGCCGGCACGATGTAATGTGGGGTCAGGTCAATCCCGCCACCAAACCACCATGTCTCGGCATCCATCTCGAAGTACCTGACATTCATGTGAATGATGGGTACATGCGGACTGCGAGGATGCAGCACGATGGATACCCCAGTGGCAAAGAAGCTCTCTCCCTCCTTCTTCAGAAGCCCGGCCAGGGCCTCGCTCACCGGACCTTCGACTGCCGAAAAATTGACGCCGCCCTTCTCGATATGAGCCCCCGCAATGACCCGGCTTCTTCCGCCACCTCCCGTAGCCATCTGCCAATGATCCTCGACAAACCTTCCCTGCCCGTCAAGGGACTCCAGTCGCTCGCAGATGCGGTCTTGCAACTGTCGGAAGGCCTCTGCTATGGATGCTTTTTCGACCATTAAGCACTCGTCGCCAATGCCTCAACGGCAGCAGCCACTGTTTTCTTACTGTTGCCCACAAACACTTGCTCCCCCACCTGGATAACCGGTCGCTTGAGAAAAGTGTACTCCTCCAAAATGAGCCTGCGATAGTCCGCTTCGGTCAAGTCAAGCTCGTGCAAGCCCTGTGCCCTGAATTTCATGGCGCGTCGACTGAACAGTGCTTCGTATGAACCCACTTCTGCCTTCAATCCGTCGAGTTGGGCGGCCGTCAATGGTTGGGTCTTGATGTCTTGCATCTCAAAGGCGGCTCCACCCCCTAGTTCTTTGATGATGCGTTGACAAGTACTACAGTTCGACAGATGATAAATCTTATTCTTCATTTTCGGCACGGTTGTTTTGTGAGGGCCAAAAATAGTCCTTCAGCACTCTTTGGCGTTGAATCTTCCAGCATGGACTGTGTGCCAGGGCTATCCGGCCAATGCTCCGTTTCCGGCAGCCTCGTTTGCCTTGCGATGATCAGCCAAGAATTTTTCCAGGCCAATATCAGTCAGCGGGTGTTTGAGCAGGCCGAGGAACGAAGACAGCGGGCAGGTCACTACGTCCGCTCCGGCTTTAGCCGCTTCCACAATATGTTTGCTACTGCGGATCGAGGCCGCCAGAATCTCGGTCTCAAATCCCTGGATCGCGTAAATCTCAGCGATATCGGAGATGAGCTTCATGCCGTCCCAATTGGTATCATCTACCCGGCCGATGAAGGGGCTGAGGTAGGTCGCACCCGCCTTGGCCGCCAGAATTGCTTGGCCCGGTGAAAACACCAGGGTGCAATTGGTACGGATGCCGTGATCGGCAAAATACCTCAGGGCCTTGACTCCTTCTTTGATCATCGGCACTTTGACGACAATATTAGGCGCCAAAGTCGCGAGCGCCTTTCCTTCGCTGATAATGCCTTCAAAGTCTGTGGAAATCACCTCCGCACTGACATCTCCGTCTACCAACTGGCAGATCTCGACGTAGTGAGCCCGGATATTTTCGATGCCCACGACGCCTTCCTTGGCCATGAGCGATGGGTTGGTGGTGACTCCGTCCAGCACTCCCAGCTCTTTTGCCTCTTGGATCTGCTGCAGGTTGGCGGTATCAACGAAGAACTTCATATGGCGATATATCTAAAAATTTGATAATGTCGCAAAAATAGGCTTTTGCTGTCGTTGTTGGACCCGGAAATGAGTGATTGATCGCAAGCCTGGTGAGGGGATCAAGGCCGCCAAGCATATGTGTGAATGTTAAGGCCCCAACAAAACTTGGCCATTAGGCCGCAGGTATCCTTCGTGACGCCGGCATCACTGCCCATTGGATCGCCGACTGGATGGCAAAAAAAAGAGTGAGGAACCACACCGGTCGCTCAACCTCCTACCCTTGCTGCATTTCTGCCCTGGGGGAGTTCAGAAGGAGCTGACCCTGCGGCACTCACTCGGACTGCAAATGTAAAAGATTTGGTGAAAAGAGGCCAGAGAGTTTAGGGTGAGCCTGCGATATCACACGTTTGGCAGGGCAGCTGAGTCAGGTACGAGGACGCCCTGGGGCAAAGCGTTTGAACGGGGAGTTGTCGTACAGGCGTCTAGTCGTGGAGATATTGAAGCGTTGAGTCTGCCTCTGCCTCAGTAGAAGCTGTCGGATAGAGATGCATAGATCGTCTAGGAGTCCGGCAACTTACCAGCATACGCCGGTAGGGGAAAATCCCGAAAGAGAGACCAGGGCCAAGCGTCAGGCATTGGTGCCGACAGCTCGATGGGCTGGCGCTTGACGGGATGCTCGAAGGACATGCTGTAGCAGTGCAAACCGATGCGATGTCGATCCAAGGGAGAGCCGCCGTACTTTAGATCACCGAGGATGGGACAACCCAAGGACGCTAGCGCTACCCGCAATTGATGTGACCGACCGGTCTCCGGCGTCAGTCTCCAAAGATGCAGGCCATCGATGGCAGCCACCACCTGATACTTGGTGATCGCCTCCTTGGCCTCCTTGTCTGCTTTCGCTCCTATCCGCACTGTGTTGCGCGAGCGGTCCTTCACCAGATAATGTCTCACGAGCCCAAATTCACGTGCCGGCCGTTGACGCGTGATGGCCAGGTAGCATTTGGCCATCTGCTGCGACTGAAACAGGCGATTTATGCGTGGGAGCGCCTTGGAGGTCTTGGCAAAAAGGAGCAAGCCGGACACGGGGCGATCCAGTCGATGGCAGAGACCCAAGTACGCATCGCCAGGCTTCTGGTACTTCTCCTTGAGATGTTGTTTGGTCAGCTCAAAGAGGTTTGCGTCGCCCGTTCGATCCCCCTGCACCAGCCAGCCGGCGGGCTTGTCGATGGCAAGCAAATGGTTATCTTCGTACACCTCGCGGATGACCTGTCTCATACTTTAAGCACACCTGATGTCTCTTTCAATCGGATTTTCTCCCTGCCCAAATGACACCTACATTTTCTACGCCCTGGTGCATGGCGCCATTGATACCGGTGGCCTTGACTTCCATCCCCTCCTGGCGGATGTACAAGAACTCAACGAGATGGCCCTCCATGGCCAATTGGACATCACAAAGATAAGTTTCCACGCCTTCAGACAATTGACTGATCAATACGTGCTCCTGGATAGCGGTAGCGCATTAGGCAATGATTGTGGCCCGATTCTCATTGCCGCCGAAGCACTAAGACCGGAGGACTTGGATGGCAAGCGAGTAGCTATACCCGGGGAGCATACCACGGCCCACTTTCTGCTGGACTACTTCCTCCCGGTATCGGTGGAGAAGCACTTTATGCTATTCAGTGAGATTGAACCAGCCGTAGCCGCTGGCGAAGTCGATGCCGGCGTGATCATCCATGAGAATCGCTTCACCTTTCGCGATCGAGGCTTGGTTGAAGTACAGGATCTGGGCGCCTACTGGGAGCAGAAGTCCGGCCATCCCATTCCCCTTGGAGGGATTCTGGGCCATCGCCGCCTACCGCATGATGTACTTACCAAGGTGGAGAAGCTCATTCGGCAGAGCATCGAGTATGCCCATCAACATCCGGAGGAGGTCATCCCCTATGTTCGCCAGTATGCCCAAGAGATGACCGAACCGGTGATGTGGCAGCACATACGCCTATACGTCAATCCATATTCGCTCAGCCTGGGAGACAAGGGCCGACGTGCCATCCAGTACTTCTTACGTCACGGCAATGCCGTCTCGGCAGGCAAACCATTCCTGAGCCACTGACCCCCGCCTCGTCAAGTTCCAGAAGACGACGATTTCACCTCGCTCACCCATGAGCAAGATCAGCCTAATACAGCCTCGGCTCGCCGGCCGACGAGTCGGTTCCAGGGGCCGTACGTATAGGTGGCAAGCAGCGGCAAACAGGGCACATCAATGAATTACGATTTTCCGTAACTTATTGTGTCTTGAAAAAAATGTACTTACATATTGCATAAATTCATAATTTGTTCTATATTTGTCTCGGTGTAAGTTTTGGTTATTAAATAATCAATCGGTTTTTGCTCGTGAAAAGTCACGAGCTTTTTTTTGCCCTCATGTAAGATCCCAACCCGTAGCCCGCTCTCAGCGCTGATACGACGGGGCTTTCAGTCGGCCACCATGCCTTCCATCGTATGGGGCTGAGCTCCCTTCCCAGGGCCCAATCCTCGCCGGCTGATTTGGTGCTAGTCGATAGATGACTTTACCCGATCGAACCTCTTCCGGAGGGCTTAGACTGGGGCAAAAGTAGGTGTGCAAGCTGTGGTGGTTTCAAGCGCTTGAGGCTGACCCTGTTACCACTCTAGGTTCAATCAGAAGGCAGGTAGTCAGGCTCCCTCCTGTCCATTTTGACTTCGAGTCGATTCCCCCTTTCTTTTTATGGACAAATTTTATATTTTGACCTCATGGAGCGAATCATTTTTGTCCCATTCTTTTCTATTAAATTTCCTTAAATCAATTAGCGTATGAATATCACATTCGAGGAACTTCGGCGTGTAAAACACAGCCTGCCTACCGGTAGCATAAGCAGGATGGCTAGAGAACTGGAAGTCTCTGAACAAACCATTCGAAACTACTTTGGCGCCGAAAAATACATGGATGGTCAAACGGTAGATCGTCACGTGCAGCCGGGACCAAACGGAGGGATCGTACATCTGCAGGACACCACTATACTCGATTTGGCTAAGCGCATCATTGCCGAAAGCCACGCTTCATAAAGCAATTCGATAGAAAGAACGATAAGGGCCGGCAGAAAACTGCTGGCCCTTTCTTTTTTGCCCCATACGTGACAGCGCTTACAGATAGAAGTCCGAGGTCAGCTGCTGGAAGGCCGGTGACCCAAGCATCAGTTCCCGTTCCCGTAGGTCAGCAACATACTTACGGCCAAAAGCGGCGAGCACCCGGTGTGGTTTGTCCCCGCCGTGCGGATAGACGAGTGTACGCTCCTGTATTTGCAAACCCACATTCCCTGCCAGATCTTCCAGCCGTTGCCAATCTGCCATCGGGTAAATCAGGCAAAATCGGCCATCGGTCGCAAGTAATCTCGAGGCAGCCAGCGTGAGTTGTACCGGATCTAAGCGCAACGTATGTCTCGCCACCTGCCTGGCCATCGGCATCTCGGTATGCGGGGTGGGTTGGAAGTAGGGAGGATTGCAAATAATCCCGTCAAAAAGGCCCGTAGCGGGTCTGTAGGATCTGACATCGCCCCACACGGCTCTTAGTCGCTTGGACCAGGGACTAACGGCAAAGTTGTGCCGGGCATCGGCCAAGGCTATCGGATCCACCTCGATGCCAACTACCTCGGCAGCCGGCAATCGCTGGGTCAGCATAAGGGCGAGCAGGCCCGAGCCCGTTCCGATATCGAGGACACGTTTACATCCCCTGAGTGGTGCCCATGCGCCCAACACCACACTATCTATACCGACCTTCATCGCCGACCGTTGGTCATGGACGGTAAACTGCCGGAAGCAAAAGGGTGTCCTTGACGGATTATCCATCTGCTTCCTCTGTCCCAAATCTCTGCTGGAGATGTCGCTCGGTGATGGGAATGATCAAAATAACCGCCAGGACAATCAGACCACCCACGACCAAAAAGGCGTGCTCCCTCGGTAGCAGCAGAAAGCAGAGGACCTGCAGGACATTTAGGGCCAGGGAAAGCACGATAAAGATCCAGGATGCAAAGCGGTTGGCCGCATGCCACGTCTCTTGGTTGCGCATCGATCGTTTGGTCCGATACCCATAGGTCCTATTGATTGACTTTGGTGACAGCGACCAGGTGATGAGCGCAATGATCAGCAGCAGCGGACCCAGGAGAAAGTATAGCATCGACATTCTGCGAAAAAATGATACATTACGACGACACAATTTAGGTTTTAATCGGCGCTTGCCTGCTTAACGTTTTCCGCTCTGAAGGATCCCATCGTCATTGGTCAAGATTTTCATGACATTCTCGATGAGCTAGAGCAGTCCAACCAACATTACTTCATCACGGGAAAGGCAGGCACGGGGAAATCCACGCTGCTCCAGGTCTTTCGTAAGACGACTAAGAAGAAGACGGTGGTGCTTGCCCCCACCGGGGTAGCCGCCCTCAATGTGCACGGCCAAACTATTCATTCGTTCTTTGGTTTTGCTCCTCGCCTACTCACCTCCCGAGACATTGAGAAAAGGAAGAACTCAAAGCTGCTCCGGTCGGTCGAGGTCATCATCATTGACGAAATCTCCATGGTGCGTGCCGATCAACTGGACAACATCGACTATGCTCTGCGGCTCAATCGCAACCGTCCTGAAGTCTTTGGCGGCGTGCAAATGATATTTATTGGGGATATGTACCAACTGCCCCCGGTAGTGGCTACCCCCTTTGAGAAAAACTACTTTCAGTCCGTCTACACCAGCCCCTACTTCTTTTCCGCTAAGGTCTTTGAACAAGGCTTCGAGCTCCAACCCATTGAGCTTACCAAGGTCTACCGGCAGGAGGAAATGCATTTCATCCGATTGCTCCAGGCCATCCGCTCCTCGCAGGTAGACGAAGCGGTTCTATCCGCTCTGAATCAACGGGTACAGCCACAGATCGAGGCTAAGAAGGACTACATCACCTTGACTACACGCAATCAGGTAGCCAACGCGATCAACCGGAGACAGTTGGCTCGATTACCTACGCCAACCTTCCAGTACAGCGCTAAGGTCACAGGTCAATTTAGACCGCAGCACTACCCCACGGAGACGCTCTTGACCTTGAAGAAAGGGGCCCAGGTCATGTTTATTCGAAACGACGCACTCAAGCGATATGTCAACGGCACGCTAGGCACGGTCAAAACCCTGACCGAAGACCAAGTCTGTGTCAGCATCGGCACCGGGCAAAAGGAAAAAGTGATCGAAGTGGATCGACAGGAATGGGAAATGCTCAAGTACGTAGCGCAGGGCGCCGAGATCAAGGCCGAAGCGATCGGCTCCTTTCATCAATATCCGATTCGCCTGGCCTGGGCCATTACCGTACACAAGAGTCAGGGAAAGACCTTTGAGCAGGTCATCATCGACCTCAAGGGTGGTGCCTTTGAGCATGGTCAAACGTATGTAGCCTTGAGTCGATGTCGCACCCTATCAGGCATCATCCTCCGTCAGCCCATCCAATATCGAGATGTGTTGCTGGACGAGCGCATTGTGGAGTTTCACCAGGATATGCTCAGGAGATAGGCAGCGCGTAATCGCACCCACATTTTTTGGGCATGTGGACAATCGCAAGACGGACCATTCCAGGCCGCTAGGCGGTGACCGTGGATAGGAGGATTCCCTGTGCAGTACTTTCCCATAAACCGTCTCTTTGCTATTTTAAACCTGGATATGCATTGGAGTTTCACCGTGAGCGTCAAATGTGTATTAAAGATGGGGCTCCAAGTGCTCTTTTTGACTCGTCCCGACCATCGCTGGCTGGATCATTCTGCTGAGCATCAAAAAGCGTCCCGAGTTGATCTCGGAATGCCCACATGTGTAGCAGATCTGGCTCGCAGCAGAGAATTCCAATGCGGTATCCATGTTAAAAGCACATTGCTCGAATAAAATATGACTAGCAAGAGAAAACGACGAAGACGTCGCAAGGAGAAAAGAGAAGAGCGGAAGATCTTTGCCATTATCGTGATCGTTACCGTGATCCTTCTCATCCTCGGCTATTTATTCTATACCTCTTCTTAGGACGCCCCGCGGCGTGCCTCAGCAGAGCCTCCTGGTAGAGCCCAGGACTACTGGCACGGAGCGCTCGAATGCGCCTCAGCCCGATGCTCCCGAAGGGCCTTGGTGAGGGGGTGTAGCTCTAATCCAAGCTCAGGCTCAAACGTCACCTTGTGGCGCCGATCACGCAATACCACTTCGATAAACTCCCTGCCCTGATCCACGCAGTCCGGACAGCCTTGGATCGTATCCAGACCAAAGAATCGCTCATCCACCAGTGCGGAAAGATGATTCCACGCTTGCCGGGTGATCGGGATGCTGCACTCCTTGATGGGCAGCAGTGTGCCGTGCGATGGGTGTTGGGCGTATTTGATCTCTTGGGGCGTGATATCGGCCACCTTGACGCAGTAGCCCATGCACAGGCCAAAAGCCGTTCCGCTCTTGATAGCCAGCAAATCCGGGGCTCCCTCCAGGTTGTTCTCGTCGTCTTTGGTGCAAGCCCACAGTAGGGCCAGCAATAGAATGATTGTTCTAGGCATGTATTAATTTCTGTTTATATCTAGATAGACGCACAGATGTCACCGTATGTTGGGTCGCGACTTACTATTTTTGTCGGCAATCTCACCGAGTATGAAACTCAATCTAGACATCAAAGTGCCAAGTTCGGATGCTTGGCTTCAGGCAGTCTTATCCGATTTTGACGCCTTCCTGCAAGACCATGCTGACTGCGAGCGAAAGGCCTCCGCCATGGCGATGAGCTTTGTAGCCAAGTATCCCGATCGGGTGGAGATCATCCCGGAGCTGATCGAAACCGCCATCGAGGAGCTAGAGCACTTCCAGCGTGTCTATGATCTACTGGCAGCCAGGGGTCGGCAACTCCTGCATTCCATCGGAGAAGATCCCTACGCTAAGGCACTGGTCAAACAATGTCACTCCGGCAAGATCGAGCGGTTTTTGGATCGCCTCCTCATTGCCAGCGTGATGGAGACTCGGGGAGCGGAGCGATTCCGCCTGGTCGCAGAGGCCATGGATGAGGCCGAGCTTAAGCGTTTTTATAAAGAACTCTGGACCTCCGAGGCGAAGCACGGGCATATCTTTGTCAAGATGGCGCTTAACTACTTTGACCATGCGCAGGTCTATGCCAGATTAGACTGGTGGCTGGATCGGGAGGCCGAAATCATCGAAAATCTGCCCCTCCGACCCGCCTTGCATTGATCATCTGTCGGCTTTGGCACTATGTGACATGCGGTCATAGGCCCGGTACCACTGCAAGAGGGAAACCCGGTCAGCAATCTCCGACAAATCGCAGCCGAGTAGGCGAGCCAGTCGAGCCGCTTGCGTGACGACGGGACGGTCCTTGCGATACCGACGGGCAAAGTGCACATATTTTATGACGCGAAAGGCATTAAACCACTGATACCACCGCTTTTCAAACATCTCGAATGAGCTGGTCTCTGCTCGCACCTCCGACACTTTGGCCGGACCGCCATGTAGCTGCAGGTATTCCCTCAAGGCCACCGGTGCCTCTTTCATCCAGGCCGAAAAGTCCTCTGTGAAGATCTGCGGCAGCTGGCTGGTAAGCGAGCGCAAATCCAGGAAACTGTCCAGATCTGTGGTCTCCCTGGCTTCGCCCGAGAGCGCACTGCTCACCGCTCGGCCCGTGCCAAAAGGGACTCGGTCGGAGGGCCTGGCAGATGGATACACGGTGGCCTCCATCACCTGCGAAAAACGATCCACGGCCACAAACTTGTGTAGGAAGTAAAAGTCTTCACCCGCCTTTTTGACATTCATGCCGCCCATCTTCTGGTAGGCCGACGAGCGAACCACCATACAGGATCCTACCGTCTGCACAGCGAAAGGCAAGCCGACCAGCCCCTGAGCGTTGATGAAATAACGTAAATGCAATTCATACGCTACGATGGCCTCCTGATGCGCAGGCGCCAATCCCTCTAGCGGATGCGCAAAGTGCACTCCTGCCGCCCACGTGCCCGTACGAAGGGCAAAGTGCGCCTGAATCGATCGTAGATAGTCTGGACTACACGTACAATCCGCGTCAAGGTTGATGATCAATCCATCCCGTCCCAAGTGTTCGAACCGCCGGACCGCCTCATCCATGCCGATCTTTCGGGCCAGACCTACCCCGCATTTCTTCGCCGGCAGGTCAAGGGCCGCCAAGGCGTGCAGGGCCATCCACGGCGGTTTGTCCGTCCAGCCATCCAGCATGTGCAGGGTACGACGACTGTGGTCTTTGATGGGGTCTCGGGCATTCGCATCGTGATTGACGACCACGAGGACTTCTACCGTCCCCTGCGGCGCATGCACGTCCGATAAGCTGCGCAGCGTCTGATCGAGATGGGGCTCTGCGTAGCAGGGAATAACTACGATCATTTGAAGATCCGGATGAGGATCTTCAGCGATCCATGCCTCGTACAAGGCATGCTTCTTCAAGTACCGGCTCATGGCCCAAAGGTAAGGGATACAGCACATCGTATCGAAGGAGAAGCGCCAGTCGGCGACCGTGCCTACCCAGCAAAATGGAGCCAGAATTAGTAATTTTGGCACCTCCGGATGGTTAGCCAGACAGCCCATATTATCGAGATCCAGTACTTTCCTTGTATTCGATTCTTTGCCCTGCTTTGCCAAGAGGAACTATGGATCGAGCAGCATGAAAACTACCAGAAGCGGTCGCTGCGCAGTAAATGTCAGCTCCTGGATGCAAATGGCCAACTGACCCTGACCATTCCGCTGCAGAAAGGCAAGCACGAGCGACAACCGATCAAGCATACCCGCATCTCCTACGCCCAAGACTGGCGCCGTCAACACCTGCAAGCCATTCAGAGTGCGTATGCGCGGTCCCCCTACTTCGACGACTACGGCCCAGCCATCCGGTCCCTCCTAGCCAGGAGGTGTCCCGGCTTGTTTGAGTGGAATCTTGAGATTATCAACACCATCATCGATCTATTACATCTCGATGCACAAGTGCGGCTGACTGCGTCTTATCTGCCTGGCGAGCGCTATGCCATGGATTGGAGGGATCACGCCCGATCTCCCAGTCGGCCTATCCCGGCTTGGCGTACGTACCCCCAAGTATTCTCTGATCGACACCCCTTTGCCCCCAATCTGAGCATCCTCGACCTGCTCTTCTGCCTGGGGCCTCAGGCCCGGCTCTACCTTCAAGAAGTCTCCTGCTACTGAGTGTGAAACGCAGGGAAATGGAGGCAGAGTGGGCCGACAAAAAAGATGCTTGTAAGCGAGCTATGGTAAGACGTGCATATAGCGGTATGCTGGCGAGCAAACTTTATCTTGCCGCTCGATCATGACCACAGACAAAAATATCAACCTAAGCGAGTACAGGGACTTCATTGGTGAGTGAAGCGCAGGTACGGCACGCCCAGATTGGAGCCATGCTAAGGCCAATCAGGAGCTGATGAAGCTCTATTGGGACCTGGGCAAGATGATCCTAAATCGCCAGAAAGATCCAACTGGGGAGGCAAGGTGATGGATCAGATCTCAAAAGATCTAAAGAAATACTTCCCAGGCATTAAGGGATGACAAAGGCCAAATCACGGAGATCGACTATGCCCTGAAAGACATCAATAAGCCCGATAGGAGTCAGCGGACTTACTATCACCGATGCCATGCCCAGAAGATCTCAAATCAAGCCTTCCAACAATCGAGGATATAGAACGAGAGCTAGATCAGGGCGTATCAGACAAGACAACGTAACACTCATGGCACACATGTAATCGTGAAGCCCTAGGCGTAACACCAAACAATATCGATTGCGCTGAGCGGATGGTGATGCATACCCCGGTGACCCGGCTTGAAAATTCTCTATCTTGTTGGCTTCAAACATCAACCATGAAAAAGCTGACTACTCCCCTCTTTGTGGGGCTGCTGGCCCTCTCCTCCCTGCCCGCGCAGGCGCAATCATTACAATCGCTGGTCGACGAGAAAGCGATGGCCGTGGAAGACCAAGTGATCGAATGGCGAAGGCATATCCATCAATACCCAGAGTTGTCCAATCGCGAATTTGAGACCGCCAAAAAGGTGGCTGATCACCTGGCCGAGCTTGGCTTGGAAGTCAAAACGGGCATCGCTCACACAGGCGTGGTCGGTGTACTTCGCGGGGATCAACCGGGACCCGTGGTAGCGTTGCGCGCAGATATGGATGCACTGCCGGTCACCGAGCGCGTGGACGTACCATTCCGGTCAGAAGTCCGATCGGAGTACCTCGGTCAGGACGTAGGTGTAATGCATGCCTGCGGGCACGACACCCACGTAGCCATCCTGATGGGCACCGCGCAGGTGCTGGCCTCCATGCGGCAGGCGTTGGCCGGTACGGTCGTCTTCATCTTTCAGCCGGCGGAGGAAGGCGCTCCTCCCGGAGAAGAGGGCGGTGCAAAGATGATGGTGGAGCAGGGCGTCCTATCTGATCATGACGTGGACGTCATCTTTGGGCTGCACATCAATTCCCTCACAGAGGTCGGCAAAATTCGATATAAGGCGGGCGGTACTATGGCGGCCGCAGATCGATTTACGATCCGGGTCGAAGGCAAGCAAACACATGGCTCGATGCCGTGGGCCGGCGCCGATCCCATCACCGCCAGTGCCCAAATCATCATGGGCCTGCAAACGATCATCAGCCGACAGACCGAATTGACTAAGGAGGCGGCTGTGATCAGCGTCGGCAAGTTTCGTGCGGGGGTCCGCAACAATATCATCCCTGAATCTGCCGAAATGGTGGGCACGATCCGCACGCTCGATGTCGAAATGCAAGATATCATACACGAGAAAATCCGCAAGACGGCCACGCTGATCGGCGAAAGTGCCGGTTGTCAGGTCGAAGTCGAGATCGAAAAAGGGGTGCCTGTCACCTACAACGATCCTGAATTGACCCGCACCATGCTGCCGACCTTGGAGCGTACGACTGGCGAAGACAATCTGATCGTCTCGCGTGCTGTCACGGGAGCCGAGGATTTTTCATTCTATGCGATGGAGGTGCCGGGTCTATTCTTCTTTCTGGGCGGCATGCCCAAGGGCCAAAGTGTCATCGATGCGGCACCGCATCATACTCCGGATTTCTACATCGATGAGAGTGGTTTCACTTTAGGCGTTCGTGCCTTGTGCCATCTGACTCTGGACTACCTCGAGCTGCACGCCGATCGGTAGGGAGGACACAGCCGCCGCCTAGCCGGGGTAGGCCACCGCAAACGTACTCTCGCCCCTCAACGAGATCTGCTCCGGCATCTCCGGCATATCGGAGACATTGTACAGATTGCAATTGAATTGGATCTTGACCTTCTTGGTCTTCTGCCCTCGTTCATTGACATCAAAATCCGACACGGTCTGTATCCGAAATCTGGCATTAGCTGGCTGACTACGGGCATTCGATCGATACAGTGTACCGTCTTCAGAAATGTATACGATGGACACTGCACCCAACTGCTCGGGCTCCTCGTTGGAAAGCAATTGCCTCTTGTAGTTGAAGTGTGTAAGGCAGAAGCGTTGGTCGGTGGCCACCGCGTTGGTCAGACCGATGGAACTGGCGCTGCTACACCCGTCGGCATCGGTGACGGTGACGCCTACCATGGATAGAGCCGCGGGCAAATCTGCCACGCGAAGCATAGAATCCTGAGATCCGGTCGACCATCGATAGGCAAAAGGCGCCTTGCCGCTAGTACGTACTTTCAACTGTCGCTCAGCCACTTGTATGAGAGACCTGCATCCCTGGGTGGACAGTTGTATGGTCTGCATTTGGGTGGAAATGCATTGTCCCCTGCGTGCTTGCAGCGACACCTCATAGGGTTGTTCGTTGTGAAAGACGCCCGAAATCCACTGCTGATGGCGCTCCACCACCCGCGCTCCACCTAGGTCCCACCGGTCCTGGGTGTTGGCATTGGATGCATCGGAGGCACTTTGGAAGGTCAACAAACTCGAGTCACGGCTGAATTGCCACGCATAGGGCAAATCTCGGGCGACGATCGATTGATTGACGTCAAAGGCGTCTGCATTGAATCGACGTACATCTTTGATGACAAAGCGGATACTTTGCGGACACGCATTGCCACGGCACTGCTTGCGCTTGATGGTGCCCACAAAGACCAGGACACCTTTATCCCTTTCAAAGTTGGCATCCATGACATAGTCCTTTTTGCCTGCAATCAGCTCGATCGGTTCTCCGTCGACTTGCATCTTGGAAAAGAAGACGGGGTCTGCCGTCGTTGGCTCCGGTTCAGGCAGTTCCACCTTGTCACAGCCCATGACTATCAGCAGTATACATATCCAACCAGCCTTGAGCGCTCTCTGCATCATCGCAAGTAATAAGTTGCTTGTAGACCCATATACCATCTTACATCTGTCGTGCTCGATCCAAGACCGGGCTGTCCTGGATAGATCCGGCCTGGACGGAAGAACAACACCATACCCGTGCTCAATCTGGTCGTCACCGCGTATTTGTACCCCAAAAACGATGAAAAGACCAGTTGCCGCATCTCGTCGGTGGGGATCCAACCCGCACTCAACTCCTGCAAGATGACGAGTTGATCTTGCTCCAGGTCCAATTGCTGCAGACGGCCGCGTGCCGCCACCAACCAATCTGCCGTCATACCCAGCTCCAGCTGATGCTGACCAAATCGATGACCGAGGTAGACGGGTATCGAGATGAATTGTAGACTGTTTGCCCGTAGGCCATAGACCTCTTGCGTGGCACTAAACCCAAACACGGTGCTTTGCCGAAACTTTGAAAAGCCATTGGCATTGACCAGCATCTGAACCGATGGTCGGGTGGCCAGGTACCACTTCTTATCCAGGTAGTATTCTGCGGCAAAGCCAAACTGTGCCCCTTGCACCGGAGAGCCTACGGCAGCAGGACTGAGCAACATGCTGCCCGACCAGCCGATTCTGACCTCCTTGTGCCGAGCAGCGGCAAGGACATCGCCTGCTCGGTAGGGCTGATCCGTCGGGGCGGGCAGGACGTAGCGATGCGTCACCTGGGACGGCAGGCCCAGCAAGTCGAGTTGGCTCAGCGATTCGACGACCACTGGCCGGGTTGAAGCCCCTGGTGAGATCCGGGTAGCATCCAAGACGTCTAAGCGACTCCCATCGCGATCTCCCTCTTCTACGGGTTCAGTCGACATGGGCGTAGCCAGTCTCATGCCGGTCTCTCTAGCGAGCAGTCGGCTTGTGGCCTCTCCCTTGGCCAGGCTTGTTCCAGCTTTTGCCTGTCGCAACGGTGGGGGGGCCGGTCTCTCCCCCGTGTTAACCTGTGCGTGGGTAGGTAGCTGCTCGGCAGATCGCTCTGGGTCGGATCCCTCGTAAGACTCCATGGCGGGAGTGCCGGCCATTTCCGGTCGCGAGATAGGGGTCTCTGTCTTCTGTTCGGGGTCCGGGGCATCCGGTCGGAGTAGCCAGTATCCAGCTCCAATGATCAGCGCGAGCAGCAACAGTACGAGCCAACTGCGGTCCCTTCTCCGGTCCGCCTCCAACATGCGCTTGGCGGCCAACCAGGCGTCGGGATCAAAGGGAGCCGCAGGCCTTTGGCTTATCTTGTCTCTAAAGAGCTTATCTATCTCCCTGGGCTTCATAGGTCATTGTGCTGCTTTCACATTTGAATTTCCGATCTCACTACCCAGTCCTTGTCGTCCGTACTCTGCCACCATCGCTTGCCGAATCATTGCTTGGAGCTTCTTGCGGGCATTGCTAAGGTGCCATTTGGATGTCCCGTCGCTGATTTTCAACATATGACCGATTTCCTTGTGCGAATAGCCATCCAGCGCGTACAGGCAAAACACCTGGTGTGACACTGGAGGCAGCTGCCTGATGAAATATTGCAACTGCTCGGCGTCAAACATTTTGTCGGCTTCATTCAGGTCTACGTGACCTCCATAACTATCGAGGGGTCGCTCGTCAAACGAAATGGTCTCCCGATAACGCTTGTGCTGGCGGTGATGATCTATCACCGCGTTGATCATGATGCGTTTGATCCAGGCCTCAAAGGGCACCTGAGACCGGTAAGAGTGCAGTCCTTTTACAATCTTTAGAAAACCCGTATTCATCACAAACTGAACTTCATCATCATCCCGCAAATACCTCCTACAAATAGTATGAAGGGTAGCGTAGCACGCCTTATAAAGCTGATACTGCGCCTTCTCATTGCCTCGCTGGCTATCCCTCAACAGTTTCGGATCAATATGGATGCTGTTGCTGTGCAAGTACTCAAGTTAGGTGATTCTCCATCTGTCTACAATCAAAAACTGTGCACAGGGCGTCAAAACCACTTTGAACTTGGCTTTGATCGCCCTGTGCGAACTGGGTAACCTACTTCGAGGTCTCTCGATCCGCGGGGCAGATCGAGCGCACTTTTACGAGACTTCTTTCTTCTTTAAGCACAGCCTAAACCTAGGTTTCAGCCATCAAATCTTTTATTTGTAGTGGGAGGGCTGCCTTGATCTTGCCATCGAGCCATTGCCCTCCGCACGGTTAGTGTTTAATAATTCGTCTGACCTCGCGCAAGGTTGCTCCAGACACCATGACCGTGTAAAGTCCTGGTCTCAGGCCCTCGAGTCCAACTTCGGTCAGGGCTTCGCCTTTGGACACCGACCATCGGCCCCGGTACACCTGTCTTCCGGTCAGTGATCTGACTTCGATGCCTAGCACTTCGGCCACATCAAAATGACCGGTAAGTATGAGTCGATTGACAAAGGGATTGGGTGCGGCCACCAGGCCGATCGACCGCCCTTTGCCCGGGCCCTGGACAGATATGTCGGCCGCGTTGACGCCCCCTATCTGGACCCGTATGCAATCTTCCACGCGACATTCCCCATGCGTGGCCACGACACAATACCGACCACTGCTGTCCACGGTTATGTGCTGGCTGGTCTCTCCTGTACTCCATTCAAAGGTGTAGTTGGCATCGGCAGGCACATGGGCGGAGAGTTCCACCTGTTGGTCGTTGACTCCCGATCGCTTGATCTTTACCCGGCACAGGGCATCATCGGGCAGATCTACGACGACGCAAGCTTGTGCCTCGCAGCCCAGCACATTGGTGACTGTCACACAATATTCTCCACCCGATGTCACACGGATGTGCTTGGTCATTTCGCCGGTGCTCCATAGGTAGGTCACGGGCAAATCTCCGGGCGAAACCGCCACCAGCTTCCCATTGGCGGAACCCCTAATCTTCACCGTGCAGTCTGCTGCGAGATCGCGAAGATCTATGCAGTCCTCCGACACACAGCCGACCGCATCCGTCACCGTCACGCAGTACATGGCGGTGTCCGCTACCGGTATAGTCTGGGTACTGTCGCCCGTCGACCATTGGTAGGCGAAAGGGGGGTGTCCCTTTGACCTTGCTATCAGCATCAATCCTTGGTCAGCCACATTGGTGCGTCTGGCCAACTGAATCTTGGTGTCGCAGGGTCGATCCAGCTTGATATCGATGCAGTCCCTTGATTCACAACCTCTTGCATCGATCACTTGCACACAGTACTCTCCCTGTTGCTGCACGGTGATATGAGGGGTCGTGTCACCGGTAGACCACAGGTACGAAAATGGACCTCTTCCCGCCGTCCTGGCAATGAGGTGGATAGATAATGAATCTGTCGTCGTCGGGCGTCGCTCCGCATGTATTTTGGTCTTGCAACGATCACCCTGATGCAGATCGATGCAGGCCCTCGATTCGCAGCCACTGGCATCTACGACGGTCACGCAATAGGAAGCCCCGGGCGATACCTGGATACGCTGGGTGCTATCCCCCGTCGACCAGCGGTAGCTGAAGGGAGGGAATCCCACCGTACGAGCGGTCAAGGTCACCAGCGAGTCCATCAAAGAGTCGGCACGCATCACATGTATCCAAGTCTTGCACCGATCATTGTCCAGTCGAATGCAATCGCGGGAAGTACATCCGGTGGAATCGGTAATGGTGACACAGTACTCGCCCGGTGCCATGACAGCAATCCTCTCCGTACTATCGCCAGTGCTCCACTGGTAGGCGAAGGGTTCCGCACCGCGGGCCATCGCCACCAGCACCACCGCGCCACTGTCCGGACGTGCGGCCCTGATCCGTACATGACATTGGTCAGGCCGATCATGGCAGGCGCGAAGATTAGCTCTCAACTCGGTCTTTTGCGGATGAAAGGTGAGCCGTTTGATCTGGGATTGATCGCAGTTTTCTAAGGCAACGAAGAGCACTCCTCGAGCCACCTCGTCCGGCACATCGATAGTATCAGAGAATTCGCCATCGCTGTTTGTCACAACGATATTGCTGTACGAGAAGACATCATTTGAGTTTGTACTAATCCTGACGGAAAGTCCCTCCACCGAAACATCCGACGGCCCATGGACCGTACCTGAAACGATCACGGTATAGGCCGCCACGCTGCCGGCAGAGAGGAGAAACAAGAGTAATGGGAATATTCTGTACATGTGGTGGTATGATTTAGTTTAAAGGCTTTAATTCATACCCCTACACGGGATAAGATAGCATAGGGTTGGGTCTGCCTCAAAAAAAGATTCGAATGGGTGGTGTAGCCTGGTGGATTTCACCGTGGTTTCACCCTAGTAGAGTTTCGCATTAAATCTTGTAGCTAATTCTAATGTCTTTGGTCCGCATACTTCGTTGCAAAGCCTCCCCATAGCTACGGTTAGCCACCCACCCGCTTTCGCGGTTCCCTCACTTCTCGCATTGTCATGCTCGACTCTTCGAGATCGCTCGGTCATGCCTCGTCTGCGAACAAAATCCTATTAGAATTATTCAACATATCTAATGCGAAACTCTACTAGGCATGTCGGATTTACTATGCTCCAACGCATCATCTCGCCTGAAGCCCTTCCTGCACCTAGGCCATGTCCGGTTTTGCCTCTTCGATTTGGCACGGAATAAGCCATCCAGTCCCACTAGGGGTCCTGGGGCCCAGATCTGAGTATTTGCTGCTCACAATAGTGGTCAAAGAGCTCCTGGCGAACCTCGGTCATAGCTGCTGCATTCAGCGCATAAAGGCCGGCAGCGTCCCGCTGTCTCAGGGCCTCGTACAGGGATACCGCACAGGCCACGGAAATATTCAGGCTTCGCACCATGCCCACCATGGGGATGCGGTAACTACCATCAGAGAGGGCGCGAGCTTGGGCGGAAATGCCATCATGTTCGTTGCCAAAGACCAGTACCGTAGAAGTGGTCAGATCCAGATCGTAGAGATTTTGGGAGTGGTCATCGATCCAGGTGCAATAGATCCGATCATAGCGTTGGCGAAGATGAGCAAAGCATGCTTCGGTCTCTCGAAAAAGGTGCGTACGCACCCAGCGCCGACTTCCCGCCGACGATTTCTTGCCGGCGGCAAAGGGCTGATCGCGTAATTGGGGGGCACTGTACAGGATGTACACATCTGCGATGCCAACCGCATCGCAAGTACGGATGACCGCGCTGATGTTATGCGGGTCGTGGACGTTTTCCAGGCAGACTGCCAGATCCATCTGCCGTTGACTTGCCACTTGGCGGATTCGCTCGAGACGGGCAGGCTTCATTGGCCCTGTCCATCGGCTGGTTCAAAGTTGTAATCCTTAAATCGGTAGAGTCGAATAAACTGATTCTCATAGTGGTGTACGCTCTCGCCATCGGCTCCGTATACGGCCGTAAACTCAAATGTGTGGTGCAAATCAGCCAGCACGGGTTCCAGCAGGCCATTCGTGATGCGGCTGCCCTCTCTCTCCAGGAGAAGCATGGTCCAGCGCATCAAATCATAACCGTAGTACACCTCGGGAGTGGGAAGATCTCCATAGCTGTTGAAGTATCGATCACGCAATGCTCGCCCCCGATCGTCGTCAAAATTGACCGGCTTGCCCGAAGAGATGTGCACCTCCAGGTTTTCCAAGTAGTCGAAGTCCATCCCACTCATGGTCATCCACTGAGGAAACCCGTATACCGTCACATCTTCATCGGCCTTGGCAAAATTGATTTTGGCCAGGGCAGAGATCACAAAGGGTTGATCAGACCAATTATTTAGGAGTACCGACCGTACGCCGTCCTCGGCAATCAGCACGTTGAGTTGATCGGAGATGGCCGGGTCACCGATGTCGTCGACGATCAGTTGGGGCAAGTCCATGCCCGCGGCATCGCCGCTGATCCGTCGGTTGGCGGCTTGAAACTGCTCCATCGTCTCCATATCTCTGGGATCGTTCTTCGTCATGAGTATCAGTTCATCGGGCTCATAGTGCATTCGTGCATCCTGCACCAAAGCATCCACATGCCTTTCTAGGCCGGGTCGCATCTGGACAAAGAGGGGATTGCGTTCCTCGCTGGCAGACGTATTCCAAGGGGAGATTAGCACTTTCCCCTCTTCCCGAGCATACCGGGCCACCTTGTCAATATTCCGGCTGAAGTAGGGACCAATGATGATATCTGCCTCGCGTATCTGAGCCAGCTCGTCGCACCGGTCGGCGAAGTCCTTGTCTCGCTGAGAGTCCACGACGGAGAGATGAATGGAAGGCCCACCGGCATTTTCGTTCAAGCCAAACTTGAGTCCGGCATAAAACTCCATCATTCGACTCATCCGAGCATTGACATTCTGGGGGTTGTATTGAAAACGTGCAGCATCAAAGGGAGCGATGAGTACAACATTATACACGGATTTGAACTCAGTCAAAGCCTCCTCTCTCCGCTCCGTAATCGGGGGCGAAATTTCTTCCGGCACCTGGGTCCACTCGATGGTATCAACCTCGACGGGACGATCCGAGACGTCTCTGCCCGGCCGGGTGGTGTCCACCGAACTGTCATCCTTGCTAGCCGGGGCAAAAATGCCGCATCCGGTGACCAACAGAAAAAAGAAAGCAGCGAGCGGCCAGCTATTCCCACTCAATGGTGGCTGGTGGTTTGGTACTGACATCATAAACGACTCGATTGAGGCCCCTGACCTGGTTGATGATCTCACTGGAGATTTTGGACACCAGTTGGTGGGGCAGATCACACCAGTCGGCGGTCATACCGTCTCGTGAGTGCACAGCCCGGAGTGCGACCACCTGTTCGTAGGTGCGCTCATCTCCCATCACACCCACACTCTGTATGGGCAGCAGTATGGTGCCGGCCTGCCAAATCTGATTGTAATACCCCGACTCCTTGAGATTGTTGATAAATATATGATCCGCCTCTTGGAGCAGCTGTACCTTTTCTGGCGTGATATCTCCCAGTATGCGGATGCCCAGACCTGGGCCAGGAAACGGATGACGCTCTAAAATATGATCAGGCACCCCGATTTCTCGACCTACCCGCCGTACCTCATCCTTAAAGAGCATGTTGAGCGGTTCGACCACCTGGAGGTGTAGTGATTCTGGCAAGCCTCCCACATTGTGATGTGACTTGATGGTCACAGAGGGTCCATGTACGGAGACGGATTCAATCACATCGGGGTAGATCGTACCCTGCCCGAGCCACTTGATATTTTCGATCTTGGAGGCTTCTTCCTGAAAGACGTCGACAAACGCTTTGCCAATGGCCTTGCGCTTGCCCTCGGGATCACTGATACCTTTGAGTTCGTCCCAAAACCTCTGCTTGGCATCGATGCCCACGATGTTGAGCCCCATGCCCTTATACGACTCCAGCACTTCTTCAAACTCATTCTTGCGCAGCAAACCATTGTCTATGAAGAAGCAGATCAGTTGATCGCCTATCGCCATGTGCAATAGGGTCGCTGCCACCGTGGAATCTACTCCCCCTGACAGCCCCATGAGCACGCCATCAGAGCCTATTCGCTGCTTCAATGCACTGACACATTCCTGCACAAAGGACGCTGGAGACCACGTACCCTCACATCCCGCCACTTCGTACAGAAAGTTTCTCAAGACTTGCAGGCCAAACTTGGTATGCGTCACCTCCGGATGGAATTGCAAGCCGTATACCGGCTTGGCAAAGGCTCCATTTTTGCTCCTGAATACAGCCGTGTCGATCTTATCGGTGCCCGCGATCAGTTGAAACTGCTCCGGCACCCGGCTGATCGTATCTCCATGCGACATCCAGACTTGGCTGGCTTCGGGTACCCCTTTGAGGATGATATCCTCCTGGTAGACCCGACCCAATCGCGCCTTGCCATACTCTCTCTTTTCAGATCGCTGTACGTCGCCTCCATAGTGCTTGGCCGTCAGCTGTGCGCCATAGCAAATGCCCAGCATAGGCACCTTATCGACGAATGCCGTGAAGTCCACGTTGGGCGCATTGTCGTCCGTCACGGAGCAGGGGCTACCACTTAAAATGATGGCTTTGACCTCTGGCGTGATCGCTGGCACCTTGGCATAGGGATAGATCTCACAATACACATTTAACTCTCGTACCCTTCGGGCGATCAGCTGGGTGTATTGCGATCCAAAGTCCAGTATGACGATGCGTTCCTTCATATTATTCGACCAATCCCCTGCCCTTCTTAGTGATCAATCCCTCCGCTTCCAGTTGCTTCATCAGCTTATCCAGGATACCATTGATGAAGTCTTTGCTCTTGTCTGTGCTGTACAGCTTGGAGATTTCCACGTACTCGTTCAGGGTGACTCGGGTGGGGATGGTGGGAAACTTTGTAAACTCACAGATGGCCATTTTCAGTAAAATCATATCGATATTGGCCACGCGGTCCACATCCCAGTTTTCTAAGGCAGGTCCAATGATCTGCTCGAGGGCTTCATCATCTTCGACGACCATATTGAGCATAGCCTCCCCAAACTCGACACCGGCCTCGTAGTCCGGGCGGAAGGTGCGGAAGAGTTCCGGTGTCTTGGGCAGTGCCTTGATCGTCTTCTTCATGGCACCGATGATCAGTGATTTGTCATCCTCCCAGGTGGGGAAGTAGTCCTCCATGGACTCCTCGTAGATTTCGTCCTTGACCAGATGCTTGTAGAGCGCCAACAATATCTCCCGGTCCTTTTCGGTGCTATCGTCTCCGGCCACGTAGGCCCGGTATTCGCTCAGCTTAGCAAAGCTCTTGTAATACTTGCGTACTGTGTCCTCCTCCACCATCTGCTGCATCTGCTTCTTCGTAAAGATCCGTTGGAGATCCTCCTCTTTGACCAAACTTTGGATGGAGTCGTTGTTAAACAGTTTGGCAGAAAAGTTCTTGTCGTCTTCGCTGGGTAGGTATTTGGCGTGCTTGCGCTCGGTATCTTCGATGGAAAACTCCGTCGTCTTGATTAGATTGAACAGGTTGAACAGGTACAGGTCCTGTGATCGATCCAAAGCCTTACGATAGGACTCCAAGGCATCCTCGACCGTTACCTCCGAATCTCGGCCCATCATATACAGTGATTGAAGAACCTTTATTCGAATATTCCTTCTGCTTAACATTTCAAAAATTCAGATGGTCTAACAAACTTTTTTCAAGACGATGCAAATAAACGATAAATATCTATACGTTTCTCCGCGTTTATCACCGAATGTGCTCACTGCGAATATCTTCAAATGTGGGCACCTTCTTGTAGTGCCACTTATCCAAGATCTGACCTCCTCTCATCAAGACCGGCCCCGGATTGGACCGGACGATGGTCTTCAGCAGGATGTCATCGGCCGAACAAGCGGTGAAGTTGATACCCACATCTCGCTTGAACTGTTGGATCATCCCCTGATCCGCCCCCCCAAATACGGCGACGCTCTTCACATTAGCGGCTGCGGCAGCCTCGGCGAGCGGCACGATCTTGCTCCGAAATCGCTCAAGGTACTTGGTTTTCCAACGGTATTGCCGTTCCTTACGGGTCTTCGTCTCACGCTCATAGTCATACACAAAAGACGTGTCAGTCCCATTGATCATGGTGTCAATCACCAGGGTGGAATCCTGGTATTCGATCTCGACCACCTCACTGCCCTCATAGGGTATCTTGTGGCAGACAATCAAGAAGAAGGGCTCCGGGTTTTCCAGAATCTGTGCAGTCACATCACTATCGTCGGGACCATAAATGACAAAGTCCGAAATCTTGGTTGCCTCTACCTCCGGCTCGGACATTTCCGTGGCGGTGATCTCCCATTCGGTCTTGGGGTACGAAGTAAATTCCTTCAGGTACTGCTCATAGGGGATCTCCACGTACTTGCCTGATAGCCTATTCTTTAAGGTATAACTGATGACCTCCACATTGGCCTCAGCCTCCTCCTCTAGCGCTTTTCGCTCCGCAATATTCACTCCCTTCTTAAACGGGCGAAAATCGGTGTGCGGAATGTCCCAGACATAGTTTCTCATACAGTAGAGCAGCAGCAATAGCCCGGCCACACCCAGAATGATGTTCCGGATACGCAGGGTGAATAGCTGGTGCATATCCTTATGGCGAAATACGAAGTACAGCGCCGGCACCAGCAACACCAAGTCCTTGAAGAAGGAGATCTTGGGTTTGAGCACCAGAAAGTCGCCGAAGCATCCACAGTCCGTGACCTTCATTTGGAGCTCATTGTACGATCCCCAATCACCAAAGGCGAAGAAGTTGACATCATTTGGCACATAGCCTGTCAAGTAGGTGAAGCCGGTAAGAAACGTGAAGAATACTACCAAAATTAGGAAGGCCCAACTGGTCACCTTCCGCTGGCTACCCAAGACCAGCATCACACCAATCAGGATCTCAAATATGATCATAAAGACACTAAAGGCGATGGCATAGCTAGACAGCCATGGGAAAAGTGGAGCGACAAACGATAGCATGGACGCGTCAAACGTGGCCTGGAACTCGGCAAAGTACTGTTCCATCTTGTAGGCCGTGCCAAGAGGGTCTACCGCCTTAACGAATCCCGAGAAAATAAACAGGACCCCCGTGAAGTTTTGCAGGAAGGTCATGACCCAGCTCTTGTGCCGCTTGAAGATGGTTCCCACCACGAGGGTCAGCAAGAATGCCACGGCAGAAATGGTGATCACTAGTGTACCGAGATTCATGATTTCGCCGCTTTTGGTTTCTGTTCTTCCAACTGGATCAAGGCAAACAATGCATAGTTGATCATGTCCATGAAGTTGGCTTCCAGTCCTTCGGAGACCAACGTCTTGCCATCGTTTTGCAGTATCTGCTTCAGTCGATATATTTTCATCAATATCAGATCGGTGAGGGACGAAGTGTTCATCATTCGCCACGCCTCGCCGTAGTCGTGATTCTTTGCCTGCATTAAGGTACGGCTGGCGGCCAGATGTCGGTCGTAGTGCGCCAGCACGTCGTCCTCAGGCATGGAAAGCTCCAAGTCAGCTCCATGCTCGATCTGGATCAGGGACATCAGCGAATAGTTGACGATGGCCACATACTCCAGGTGGATCGCGTCATCGACCATTTGCTTGGTCTGCTCTTCGAGTGTGCGGATGCGATTGGCCTTGATAAAGATCTGATCAACCAGGGACGAGAGGCGCAGTATTCTCCAAGCGGTACCGTAGTCAATCATTTTGTTCTTGAAGAGATCCCTGCATTTGGACGCCTCAAGATCATACTGCCAATCTGTGTCCCTCAAGCTTATATTAGGTTTTTGCAAATATAAATGAAATGGGTTGCTCTCCCTTATATTTCAGTTTGAAAAAAAGTCTACTCAAGATTCGGTTTGGCACCGGGGATAGCCAGCTCATTGATTTAGGCATGATTTCACTGCTGATAAACGTTTTGACGAACCACTCAACAGGCCCGTTGGTAGGATAAAGAGAAACATGGGCTGGGGCTGGTGGATCGTTTCGCCTTTCTATGCTGCGGAGAGGGAAATCACCTGAATTTCCGTATATCGGGGTACCCATCCAATTGTGCCGGATGGTCTTATGATCTACTTACTTCTTTCCATTGGGTTTAACGTGCTCTTGGCCGTGGTCTTTCGCTACTTCACGGACTTTGGGGTCCAAAATCTGCCGGCTATTTTGGTCAACTATCTGGTCGCATCGAGCATTGCCGGGGTCCTCGTCGGCTACGGTCCTTGGCAGGCATTCACCGGTGCACCCCCTTGGCTCTACTACGGGCTGATCGTTGGAATCCTGTTTGTCATAGGTTTTGTGGTGGTGGCACAGACCATCCAGCACTACGGACTGGGTATCACCGCCGTGTTTCAAAAAGTATCTTTGATAGTCACCGTGATCTTTGCCGTGCTGTATTTTGCGGAGCACCTCACCTGGATGAAGCTTATCGGAATACCCCTGGCGTTGGCAGCTATACGCTTGATCAACTGGCAAGGCAAAGCGAGAAAGCGGTCCGCAATATCGCTGTGGATACTCTCGCTGCCTCTGCTGACCTTTCTCTGCAATGGGAGTATTGATACCCTGCTCTACTACTTGGAGCATACGGGCCGGGTGGTCTCGGGTGATTACCACTTTATTTCCTTTGTTTTTATGGTGGCTGCAGTGGCCGCCGCGGTGGTGCTACTCTATCAGATCACGCGGCACGGGCGACGGGTCACCCGGACAGACGTACTCGGCGGGGTGGTCCTGGGCGTGCCCAATTTCTTCTCCATCTATTTTCTGCTGGCGGCCCTGGGCACGCATCTACCTGGGTCGACGGTAGTCCCCATCAATAACGTGGGCATCATCCTATTGTCCGCCGTACTTGGCCTCTGGTTATTTCAGGAGCGGTTCAACCGGCTGAACGTCATCGGTATTGCTGCCGCCATCGTGTCCATCCTGCTGCTTACTGTGTCGTCATGAGGTACCATTTTCAGAGTATTGCCGCAGACGCCCAGGGCCTCTACCGCGAGCGTGGGTCCAAGTTTCTTGCGTTTGCTTTTCACATCACCAGCGGAGAAGAGGCGCTACAACGCGTGGCCGAGGTGCGGTCGATCGAGCCCAAAGCCCGGCACCATTGTTTTGCCTATCGACTAGCTGACCAACAGACCTATCGGGTAAGCGATGATGGCGAGCCCTCCGGCACAGCCGGACGGCCGATCCTGGCGGCCATTGATGCCGCCGGCTTGGTCAACGTCGTCGTGATCGTGGCCCGCCATTTTGGTGGCAAGCTATTGGGTGCCTCCGGCCTGATCCGTGCCTACCGGACCGCAACGGCTGCAGCATTGGCGACCGCGTCCAAGCAGCACTACACCGTCAAGCGACAGTGTCACATCGAGTTTGACTATGCCGTGATGGGGCCCATGATGAGTGCCATCTCCAAGGCATCGCTGCACATCCTGGACCGTGATTTTGCGCTGAAGCCCAGCATCACCATCGGCCTTGACCCCGTCCTACAAGAAGAGCAATTGGACCTCCTCCTCGCCAGAGCCCTAGGCAGACATCCGGAGGAAATCGCCGGTGAGCGGACCTTCGATCAGATCGCGTGCAAACTTAAGGATCTCGTGGCACTGCCTGATATGTGACGGTCCCCTGCGACTACTGCGTGTCCTTCGACTCCTTAAAGTTGAGTGAAACGGAATTGATGCAGTAACGCAATCCGGTCGGTGCCGGACCATCACTGAAGACATGGCCCAGGTGACCATCACAGCGGCCACACAAGACCTCTACCCGGGTCATGCCAAGTGAGTGATCCTCTTCTGAGCTGATGGTGTTTGCATACTTAGGCGCATAGAAGCTGGGCCAACCCGTGCCCGACTTAAACTTGGTATCAGAATCAAAGAGCGGGAGGTCACATCCGGCACAGGTATATACGCCATGAGCTTTGTGATTCCAATATTCTCCGGTAAAAGCTCGCTCGGTGCCTTTCTCTCGCAATACATAAAACGCTTGCTCTGACAACTCGCCCTTCCATGCTTCCTCGCTCTTGTCGATGGGGGTAAACTCGTACTCCTCCAAGGAAACCTTCAGCGTCGGAGAGGCGTCTCTAGCCACCTGGGAGGTGCCGGTACAAGCAATCATGCTCACCAGCAGCAGCGATACCATCATCTTGGCCACGGAGCTAAGCCTTGTGCTCGGTGTCTTTGCGTTGTGCATAGTCAATAATTTTTCGCATGAAATATGCGATCGTGATAAATACTAAGTACGAAAAGGTCAATATGAAGTAGATCCAGCTCATAGACCCTGCTGTCTCCCACCGAAAGTTGGAAAATGCGTACGCCAACAAGCCGGTGCCTACCAGCACGATCAGATATCCGTAGATCGATCGACTGAAGTAGACCAGCGCCCGCTCTGCTTTCAGAGATAGGACCGCGCTAAAGAACGCGTAGAACAACGTAAAGGCTCCGGCGATGACCCATGGAGTATTGGTCCCCAAGCCTTCCAATGTGGAGAGGATCAGGGCAATCAGCTGGGTCATCAGGCAGGCACTTATAATGAGCGCAGCCTGCACCAACGGATTTCCGATGCGTTGTCTAATGTCGTTCATGATCGACGCTATGGCCAATGAGATCATACTCCGTGGCCTCTGTCACCAAGACCTTGGCAAAATCACCGACTCGCAAGTATTGTTGCGCCGCCGGAATGATCACTTCGTTGTCCACTTCGGGAGAATCGTACGCTGTCCTTCCAAAGTAGTGATCCCCCTCTTTGCGATCGATCAGCACCTGGTACGTAGAACCTACTTTGGCTTGATTATGTTCTTGGGAGATTTTTCTTTGTATTTCCATTAACACTCCCGCTCTTCGCTCTTTTTCGGTGGCCGTCACCTCATCTGCCAGATCGTAGGCCGAGGTACCTTCTTCGTGACTGTACTCAAAAACTCCCATGCGGTCGAAACGCATCTCCTGCACAAACCGGCATAGTTCGGCAAAGGCCGCTTCCGTTTCGGTCGGAAATCCGACCAAGAGGGTGGTCCTAAAAGCCAGGTCGGGCACCACCTTGCGGGCATACTCCACCAGCGCTACCGTCTCCTTTTGGGTGATCTGCCGCCGCATCGACCGCAGCACTCCATCATCGGCATGCTGCAAGGGCATGTCAATATAATTGCAAATGTTGGGACGATCAGCCATCACGTGAAAGACCTCTTTGGGAAACTTGGACGGATAGGCGTAGTGCAGGCGAATCCAATCCAGGCCCTTCAACTCCGACAACTGCACTAGCAGGTCTGGTAAGGCCCGCTTCTGATAGATGTCGAGACCATAATAGGTAAGCTCCTGGGCAATGAGGATCACCTCTTTTACCCCTCTGGCTACCAGATGCCGAGCCTCGGACACGATGGCTTCGATCGGTTTGGATCGATGCTTGCCACGCATCAGTGGTATGGCACAAAAACTACAAGTGCGATTGCAGCCTTCAGAAATCTTAAGATATGCGTAGTGCTCGGGTGTAAGCGTATTGCGCTCCCCGATCAATTCATGACGGTAGTCCGTGTTGAATCTGGCGAGCAGCGCCGGCATTTCCATCGTGCCAAAAAAGGCATCCACCTCGGGGATTTCAGCCGTCAACTCATCTTTGTATCGGTGCGAAAGACAGCCGGTGACATAGAGCTTGTCCACCTGCCCCTTCTCTTTTTGGCCAGCGTAGTGCAAGATCGTGTCGATGGACTCTTGCTTGGCCGCCTCGATAAAGCCGCACGTGTTGACGATCACTACCTCCCCCTCATCGGCCCCATTGAGGTGCTCGGCATCGATGGCATTGGCTTTGAGCTGGGTAACCAGGTTTTCGGAGTCGACTAGGTTCTTGCTACACCCCAGTGTCACCACCCGCACCCGTTGATCTTTGCCCTTGGTCTTCAATCTCTCCGTCGTGCCCCGTTTGATTAGGGGGCAAAGATAGACCTTTTGCTTAGGTGGAGCACTCCGGCAGACTGGTGGACGGGGCAGCTGTCAAGGACTATAGTTCCTTTAGCGATTTGATCACATAGAGCATCTCCCGTCCGATCTCTCTCACCTTGTCACCGTAGGCCCGCTGCTCCTCCGGGGTGTCATCGGCCCGCTTCGGGTCTTCATATGGCAGCGAAATACGGGCATCGGCACCGGGCACAAAGGGGCAGTCCTTGTCTGCCTCGGCACAGACCATGACAGCCACGAAAGCTGTCTGAGGATTAAATGGATCATCATACTTCTTGGAGAACATTTTGGATGCCGACGATTCGTCCGCACCTACTTGGTTCCAGTAGATCGGATTCTGCCCCTCCTCTCCGCCACTGAGGGAAAAGCCAAATCGCAAGACGGCATTCACCATCCGCTTATTGAAGGCCGTCGCGGCAGTACCGCCGGAGTAGGCAGCGACAGAGGGCACCTCATAGTATCCAGCTGCCGCCCGCAGCCAGAGCTCTGCCAGCTGGCTGCGCCGCGAGTTGTGCGTGCAGACGAAGACGACATCCGCTTGGCCATGTTGCTCCAACTGCCGGCCGAGTGTCTGCGCCACCGCTCGCAGTGCTTGTTTGCGCGATGGGGTAATCAGATCCTCCTCCCGCTCCAATTGCTTGATCTGATCTCCCAAATCTGAATTAGGTATCTGTGCATGCATGGATTGAACAGCTATTAATATGGTGAGTAGCAGTAATGGTCTCAATGGCATTAGTTTTCTCGGACCTCAGGCGGTCAAAAGCCGGCCGCAAATTTAACCACAGAGGTTTGCCCTTCCTCAAAATCCATGATAAATCTGCTTTTACCCAAGTCATACAAATCCATCTCGGTCACCTGCGTCCCGGCGTACTTCCCGAGCCCTAATAGGCGTGGGGACGATCGTGGCTGAGCAACGAAATATGCAGATGATCTCCAGTACCTCCATGGCGCAGGACATTGAATCCCATGCCCCTGAAGTACCACTTGGTGAGAAAATTGCGCAGCGACGACCGACCATGGGTGCGTATATCCATCGCGTGCACATACCCATCGCTCTGTCGGTAGTGCAGCGACTGCTGCTTGGTCTGAAGGCCCATGCGTTTGTAATCTTCGGGCAGGCGATCGGCATCGGTGATCACCAGATCGCGGTCTAGCAGCAGCAAGGTACTCACCCCCATACGGAGGATCGGGTGCAAGGCGCGAAACTCATTCTGAATCTCGGGAGACTTTACATTGTCCGACGATACATAAAGCAATCCGTAGCCACAGTAGCCGGCCAGCACGGTGAAAATCAACGCCAGGCGTTGTCGCATCGATACTCGTTTGCGGCCCATCCCAAAGAAAAATGTCACATAAAGAAATAGCAACACAAAAGTTAGCGACACCCCCCCGACCAGTGCCAGGGACGGGAAGAAGTGATGATGTTCATGCAAGTAGACAGAACCTCTAATGAGCACGACAAATGGCAGCACCAAGAGTGCCAGTATTCCCAACAGTCGAGCGAAAAGTCTTGTCATGGTTCCCAAGGTATGCATGCCCAATGTAGAGGTAATCGTCGAACGTGGCGAAATTTTTGGACCAGCGGCCACGCTGCATGGCCTAATTTTGGCATAGAAAGCATGATGCATCGCTGGAGCAAAAATATGCGACCCTCCATGGCCGTTCAGATGAGGAATAGGTACACGATGGTTCGACTGGCTCTGATACTCGTGGTGATAGGCACTCTGCTCGATGAGACCTCCGCACAGTTTGGCGCAAGATTGCTGTTGGTACAAGCTACGGTCCAGGCCGATGCCTCGGATATCGGCTCCTTGCGTGGTCAATCGGGTGTGGAGGCGGCTCTACACTATTGGTGGCGACTGCCCGAGCATCGGCTGGAGTTCTTTCCGGAGGTATCTTATGCGCTGGTCTCTGTGGAATCGTCGAGTCCCCTTTCAGAGGTGCAGCGGTACGGCCTTAGCATTCCCGTCCGGGCTTATGTGCTGGACTTCGTCTCTGATTGTGATTGCCCCACCTTTTCCAAACAGAATGACCTCTTCAAGGATGGCTTCTTTCTTCAGCTATCTGGCGGCTACTTCTTTTCCCGAGCCAATGACACGACGACCGGAGATGGGACCACCGACTGGTCGGGTACCTTGGGTGGTAGCCTGGGCATGGGGCTGGACATCGGCCTAAGTGACTTGGTGACGTTGACACCGATGGTCAACTATAGCCTGTATGGAGATCCAAGCGGCGACCAGGGACAACCGCATATCGACAAAGAATGGCGGATAGGCCTAAGTGCCACCTTTCGGCCTGATTACAAGAAATTCTGACCGGACTGCAGCACGCGGCTCCCAGATTGGCAAAATGTTGTTTTCGTAAAATATTCCACCTTACATCATTGGCTATCAAGTATTTGACTACACCTCGGAAGACCTGTATGTTGTAATTGAAACACATTTTGAAGTCAATAAAGTAAGGGGATCAAGATACTTTTATACCCATGTCGCTGAACAAATACAGTAGACGGATCACCCAGGATGTCACCCAGCCCGGGGCACAGGCCATGCTCTATGCCACCGGCTTGACTCCGGAGGATCTGGATAAGCCGCAAGTGGGCATCGCCAGTACGGGGTGGCAAGGCAACCCCTGCAACATGCATCTCAATCAGCTGGCTGCTGATATCAAGGAGGAAATTGACGCACAGGATCTGGTCGGCCTGATCTTTCACACGATCGGGGTAAGCGATGGGATCTCCATGGGGACGACGGGTATGCGATATTCCCTACCATCACGAGATATCATCGCCGACTCGATTGAGACAGTGATGGGCGCCCAGTGGTATGATGGTTTGATCACGGTGGTGGGCTGCGACAAAAACATGCCCGGAGCCAGCATGGCGATTGCCAGATTGGATCGTCCGGCTATACTAGTATATGGTGGCACGATCGCACCTGGCCAGCACAACGGCGAAAAGCTGGACATTGTCAGTGCCTTTGAAGCCCTGGGTAAAAATATAGCGGGCGAACTGGATCCCGAAGAGTTCAAAAAGATCGTCCGAAAGGCCTGCCCCGGCCCGGGTGCCTGCGGTGGGATGTACACAGCCAACACGATGGCTTCAGCAATAGAGGCTCTGGGACTGGCGCTGCCGTACAATGCATCCAATCCAGCAAACAGTCCGGAGAAGAAGCAGGAAGCCACCGTCATTGCCGCAGCCATGCGTCGGCTCTTGGAAAAAGACATTACGCCCAGTCAGATCATGACGCGCCAGGCTTTCGAAAATGCGATTACGCTGACGATTGTACTGGGTGGCTCGACCAATGCCGTCCTCCATCTCACGGCCATGGCCCATGCCGCGGGCGTGGACCTGACGATAGATGATTTTCAGGCTATCAGTGACCGAACGCCGCTGCTGGCCGACCTCAAGCCCAGTGGCCGCTACGTCATGGAAGATCTGCATGAGGTGGGTGGTGTACAGGCTGTACTGCGATTGCTGCTGGAGCAAGGCCGATTGCATGGCGACTGCCTCACCGTGACGGGTCGAAGCTTGGCAGAAAATCTCGATGAGGCTGAACCCCTCGCAGCGGGACAGAGCATCATCAAACCCCAGGCACCCATCAAGGAGACCGGTCATCTCCAGATCTTGTACGGCAATCTGGCCGAGGAGGGGGCGGTGGCCAAAATCACCGGTAAGGAGGGAGAACGATTTGAGGGTCCTGCCAAGGTCTTTGATAGCGAGCAGGAGGCAAACGATGCCATCACGGGAGGGAGCATCAAGGATGGCGACGTCGTAGTCATCCGATACTGTGGCCCCAAGGGTGGACCCGGTATGCCGGAGATGCTCAAGCCGACCTCGCTGATTATGGGTGCAAAATTGGGTAAGACCGTGGCCCTGATCACAGATGGCCGATTTTCCGGTGGCACCCATGGCTTCGTCGTAGGCCACATCACGCCGGAGGCACAAGAAGGCGGTCTGATCGCGCTCTTGCAGGACGGCGACGTGATCGCGATCGATGCTATCGACAATACCCTCTCCGTGGCGCTGACCACCACAGAGATCGAAGCGCGCAGAAACAGATGGACACAGCCTGCGCTAAAAGCCACCAAGGGATCTCTCTTAAAATATGCCCGAAGTGTATCTACAGCTAGCAAGGGCTGTATCACCGACGGTTGACCCTAACTGCAAAGAGAAACGGAATATGGACACGAAGACCATCCCCGCCAAGACAAAGGACAACCAAGCCCCTAGCCCCATCTCCGGGGCCGAGGCAGTCATACGATGTCTGCTCGAAGAAGGGGTTGACACCATCTTTGGCTATCCGGGCGGCGCGATCATGCCTGTCTACGATGCCCTGTATCATTACATGGACCGGATACGGCACATTTTGCCCCGCCACGAGCAAGGGGGTATTCACGCTGCGCAGGGCTATGCCCGAGTGACCAGACGAACGGGCGTGGTCATGGCTACCTCCGGACCTGGGGCAACCAACCTGGTTACCGGCCTGGGCGATGCCATTCTTGACTCCACTCCCCTGGTCTGTATCACGGGGCAAGTATTCAGTCATTTGCTCGGGTCTGACGCCTTTCAGGAGACGGATGTAATCGGCTGCACCATGTCGGTCACGAAGTGGAACTACCAGATCACAAAGACCAAGGAGATTCCCGAGGTTTTTGCCAAGGCCTTTCACATAGCCAACTCTGGCCGCCCGGGACCCGTGCTGATCGACATCACCAAAGACGCACAACTGGGCGAGTTGGACTTTGCCTACCAACACAACCCATACATCAGAAGCTACCACCCCCTACCCAAAACCCCCGAAGATAAGATCAAAGAGGCGGCCGAGCTGATCAATCAAGCCGAGCGCCCCTTCATTCTTGCGGGCCATGGTATTCAGATCGCTGGGGCGCAGGACATCTTCAAGGCTTTCGTTGAGAAAACGGGTATCCCGGTGGGCTGTACGATCCACGGGTTGTCTTCGTTGCCCCATGGACATCCGCTTCTGACAGGTATGCTGGGCATGCATGGCAACTACGGTCCTAATCTATTGACGGGCTCCTGTGATGTGCTGGTGGCCATCGGGATGCGATTTGACGATCGAGTCACAGGCGATGTCAGTCGGTATGCCAAGCAGGCCAAGGTAATCCACATCGAGATCGATCCCTCCGAGATCAACAAAAATGTCCATGCTCATGTGCCCATCTTGTCCGACGCCAAATTGGCGCTGGAGTCTCTGATGGACCTCGTGGAAACCAAGACATATCCCGACTGGCTGGCGGAGTTTCAGAAGTGTGCGGAGATCGAAGAGCAAAAAGTCATTCGTCCTTGCATGGCACCTGACAGCCTGGGACAGATCAAAATGGGTATGGCCATACGAGAAGTCAGTAAGCAGACGGGCGGCAATGCCATTATTGCCACCGATGTGGGACAACATCAGATGGCAGCCGCCAGGTACTACGAGTACCGAGATACCAACCAATGGGTCTCTTCGGGCGGCGCCGGTACGATGGGTTTTGGCCTTCCGGCGGCCTTTGGAGCTAAGCTGGCCAGACCAGACAAGGAGGTAGTGGCCGTGATCGGAGACGGAGGTTTTCAAATGACCCTCCAGGAGCTGGGCATGCTGTCGCAATGGGATGTAGCGGTCAAAATCCTCTTACTGGACAATGGCTATCTGGGTATGGTCCGCCAGTGGCAGCAATTGTTTTTTGACCGTCGGTACTCGTCGGTGGAATTGCAGAATCCGGATTTTGTCAAAATAGGGGAAGGTTTTGGCGTCAAGAGTCACCGCTTAGAAAAGGCCGAAGACCTGCAAGAAGCAGTCCGAACCATGCTTGAACATCCAGGACCCTATCTCTTGCATGTGATCGTCGAAAAGGAGGAAAACATCTTTCCCATGGTACCGTCTGGCAGTGCCACCACTGAAATCGTCCTGGAATAGGAGAAGTCGCATGAAGGCAAGAAAAGAATATACGATCTCCGTCTACACGGAAAACTTGGCGGGGTTGCTACAGCGCGTGGTGACCGTATTCACCCGCCGCCATATCAACATCGAAAGTCTCAACACCTCGCGCTCGTCGATCGCAGGCATCCACCGGTTTACCATCGTGGTCAAAGTGGCCCCGGAAACGGTCGTCAAGTTGGTCGCTGCACTGGAAAAGCAGATCGATGTGATCAAGGCCTTTTACTATGAGACGCACGAAATCGTGTATCAGGAGATTGCACTGTACAAGATCCCGACCTCGGCATTCGCCAATGGGGAGGAGATGGAACGGCTGATCCGATCCTACAATGCACGCATCCTCACCATCGAGCCGGAGTACATCATCGTAGAAAAGACCGGGCATCAAGCGGAGACAGAAGCGCTGCTCCACGAACTCGACAACATCGGCATTTACGAATTTGTGCGGTCGGGCCGGGTGGCCATCACCAAAACTATGGAGCCGCTCAAGCGCTATCTTTCGACGCTCCAAGCGACTGAAAACGAATAGATTAAAAACAACAAATAAAAAACCACAAACGTAACGCATGGCAAAAATGAATTTTGGCGGCATTGAAGAGAATGTTGTCACCAGAGAAGAATTTACGCTGGAAAAAGCACGAGATATACTTAAGGATGAGACCATCGCCATCATAGGTTATGGTGTGCAGGGCCCCGGACAGGCCTTGAATCTAAGGGACAACGGGTTTAACGTGATCGTCGGTCAGCGCAGTCCCAGCAAGTCGTATGACAAGGCCCTTCAAGACGGCTTCGTACCGGGGGAAACGCTGTTTTCGGTCGAAGAAGCCGCACAGCGTGGGACCATCATTCAGTACCTGCTTTCGGATGCGGCCCAGATCGCTTTGTGGCCTACTCTCAAGCAGCATCTGACCCCCGGCAAGGCACTCTATTTCTCTCATGGTTTTGGCATCACCTACAATGACCGTACAGGCATTGTACCTCCGGAGGGAGTAGATGTCATCCTGGTCGCACCCAAGGGTTCCGGTACCTCACTACGACGCATGTTTGTAGCCGGTCGAGGTCTAAATTCCAGTTATGCGATCCATCAAGACGCCACCGGTAAGGCCTTTGAGCGCGTCGTGGCCTTGGGTATAGGGATCGGATCAGGGTACCTCTTTGAGACCACCTTTCAGAAGGAGGTATACAGCGATCTGACGGGCGAGCGAGGCACACTGATGGGTGCTATCCAGGGCATTTTTGAGGCCCAGTACAGTGTCTTGAGAAAGCGCGGGCACAGCCCCTCCGAAGCCTTCAATGAGACCGTGGAGGAGCTGACGCAATCGCTGATGCCACTGGTAGCGGAGAACGGAATGGATTGGATGTATGCCAATTGCTCGACCACCGCCCAACGAGGAGCGTTGGATTGGAAGGATAAATTTCGCGATGCCGTCCTCCCCGTATTCGAAGACCTGTACGACAGTGTCGCCGCGGGTCATGAGGCGCAAAAATCCATCGACTCAAACAGCCAGCCCGACTACCGCGAAAAGCTGGAGGTAGAGTTGAAAGAACTACACGATTCAGAAATGTGGCGGGCCGGCAAAGTGGTCCGAGGTCTCCGTCCGGAAAACAACTAAGTAGACGTAGTAAGCTCTGTCTATAGCCAAAAAGAGAGGGGCGATCGTACGAACGGTCGCCCCTCTTCCTTCTACCATTGTTTTAATGGACAAGCATCTTGCGACCGATTCTTCGATCGCCTGCTTGCAGCTCATAGTAGATCAGGCCTTGCACACCTAGTTCTCGGGTGCTTATCTGTTCTGACTGAAGGCCTTGACCGTACGAATTTGACCGTTGATGCACTAACCTTCCATGAATATCATAAAACGAGAGCCTGGCCGGCATGGCCTCTGGCAACTCAAACCGGATGGTGGTCATCTCCGTAAATGGATTGGGCTCGTTCTGATAAAGCTGAGCCAACTGTCCACCGGATTCTACAAATCGCATGGCCACACCTTTGTATCCACCATCGGCAAAGTAAGAAGCGGCCGGTGTGATGCGGCTGGATACGCTCAGTGCGTCGCGCAGCATGACTGGCCGCGTGGCCTCCACCCAGACCGTGAACAACTGAGCACCCGGCATTGATGCTGGAGCGTCTCCGTTCCAGCTGGTCGTGATCAGTCCCTCGTCCATGCGCTGTAGGCCGAAGTGATGGTCGCTCATACGTAGGTCGCCCTTAGCCTCGACATGGCTGATACTTAGCACTTGCGGATCCGCGACCAAAGTAAACTGAAAGCCCTCCAATCCCTGGACTTCCTCCAGGCGCAAGGTGACTGGCACGATCTCGCCCCTTTCCAGCATCACATCCTCCGTCACCATCACCAGTTTGGAGGCTGATCGACCCGCCCGGGCCGTAGGATCTGAATCCAAGTCTAGGTCTCCCACTTTCATGCCGATGAAATCCCTCTGTTCTGTGCGTTGATCCAAGCTCAGGACCAACCGCTCCGGAAATCGCTCTGACTGGGGCTGGTCCGTCTGAAACTGGTAGTCGGCCAGCACAAATCTCCACGAGTCGCTATGCTCGAAGCGCTCGATGTTGCCCAGAATCAGATTTCGCACTTCCAGCAAATCCAGCGCGTTGATAAATCCATCTGCATTGACGTCTGCAGCGATCATAGTATACGGCGAACCCAATTTGCTCATCTCCACAATATGCTTCTGCATTAGGATCAGGTCCATGGTCGAAATGCCGTTATTGTGGTCCAGATCCTTACTCGGGGTCACGCTGACCACCGTATTCATAGGTACCTGAAAATTGAATCGACCGTCCTGACCGGTTTCCGTGTTGAGAGACAATGCTTGTCCCACAGCTCTGACGGTGACACTTTCGATCATATCCCCGTTCTCGGTGAAGATATTGCCTAGCAATTGTCCATGATTGCCTCCCATAGTGGTGCATCCGCCCATATTGTTTTGGACCACCAAGACTACATCACAGAAGTCAAAGGATCCTTTCTCGTCGATCACCCACAGGCGGATCGTCTGCGTGCCTATCTGCTCACATCCGACTACAATGCTGTCCGCATCTTCTACCCAGGTGTCGTCATTGACTTGATCGAGTAGCTCGATGCGGAAGTAGATGCTGTCTTCACTGTCACATGCTGCCGCACTACTGCTGTTGAACTCTTCTGCCCAGACCGTCACCATCGCCGTGTCTATCGTACCATCTTGATCCAAGTCCATCGGAGTCAACTCCGCCGTCAAGCTCGTGATACAGATCGCCGTCGGCTTCTTGCCTGTCTCGATGGTAAACTCATCGATGCAGTAGCTCTCATTCTGACATTCATCCGTCACCCGTACCTTCAGCTTGTAGTCTCCCGCTACCAGATCTTCTACCTCTGCTTCGAAGTAGTCCTCCTCTCCTTCCAGATCGCCGGAGCCCGCTGCTACCAGCTCTTTGGTCTCGCCACCCTTTACAGAGTGTAGCTCCCAGTGGTAACTCAACGTGCCACACGGATCGGTCACCGTCACTTTCTGGCTCAGGTTGTAGTAGCAGCCGGCGGCCTCTACCACGCCCAGCTCGTTTTCAAAGGTACAGACCGGTGGCATCGTATCTACCACAATGATCTTCTGCTCCCAAGGTATGGTCCGGCCACTGTACTCCGGATCCAACCACCAGTATGCCAGATTCTCCGGCTGACCTTCAAAGTAGCACCAGTCGATGAAGTACCAGGTACGTACTACTTTGTAGCATGCCTCGTCTCCTCCTACGATCTTAAATACTTTGTCCGTGTAGTTGATACCTATGATCCGACAGTCGTCGTCAAATCGGTACTCGGGATACCCCGTGTGCTCCGGTGACAGATCGCCCGTCGCATTGCCTGCCTCATCATACTCGATGCCACAGGTGTACACCGTATTCTCAAATGGCTTGTGAAACATGCCTTTGTCCAGCTCACAGTTGTTGCCCACCCAGATCAGCTGCTTGCGCGTGATCGTATCTACGCGGTGTCCGGGATGCTGGTACTGACCATTTTCATCCGGAGGACAGCCTGGGATAAACTTCCACTTTCGGTAGATGTATCCCTGACCACAGTGGTCAAACTCACACCATACCGTCTGCTCGCACTGGATCGCCTGGCTACAATTCACCACCACCTGACCCGACATCGTATTCTGGAAGGGCTCGGTATAATAACATGAATCGTAGTATACTTCCTTCCACACATAGCCCAGGTGCTCGTCGTGTACTTTCTCCTGTCGTACGTAGGTCGTACAGATACATTCTTTGTCGTAGTATCCACCCATGCTAGCTTCAGGCACATTGCCATACTCATCTCTCCACACTTTGTCGTAGCCACCAAACAGGCTGTCCAGCTCGGCCAAGGCCACCTTGTCGCCATCTTTGGCTGCGTCTACTATCCACTCGATGCTCACCGGATGGATCACACCAGGATAGTCATACTTGTCGTGCTTGTACGCACCACAGGTGATATCCAGTCGGTTGGCTACATCCTTCTCGATTTGGATCGGGGTCTTGTCTTCGACTTTGACCCACGTCCAACACTTGCTCCAGTTGCACCAGTAGTCTACGACCAGTAGCTCTACCATTACCTCCTTGCAGGCGTCATCGCAGTCAAACGGTACCGCATCACTCCAGCCACCACCGATCTGGCTCCACAGGTCTATCTCCTCGTCGGTGATGAAGTGCTCACCATTGCTGCCGTTTCGCAGGCTAGTTAAGTTTTCAAATTCTTGCTCACATCCCAGGTCCTTGAGATGTCGTTTGAAGTAGTGTTCGTCGACTGGGTAGGGATGGTCCTGGCATGCCAATGTGCCATGTTTCAGCAGGTCATACTTCCAAGCATTCCATAGTAGGTCACTGCATTCTCTGCCATCTTCCTTCAGCCACTTCATCGTCTTGTAGTAGTGCGCTTCCACCTCGTCCACATGCTTGTCCTGCTCCAATTCTGCACACCAGATCGTATCATGCTCGTCATAGCACGCCGCCCTGACGGAGTCACAGAGATCGACACAGCCCTCGTACCAGTCTGCACGTCTGGCTAAGAGCAGATTAACGTCGCAGTTGTCCCAACTACCTTCGTCAAATGTGGTTGCGTCCACCCAAACTTTCTTGCCACTGAGGCCAACGATCACGCCTTTGTCACATACCGCGACCGGCTTGGTGTAATCTTTGACTTTGATCCAACAAGTGTCATAGCCGATGTTGTGACAACTGTCATATGCTTCGTAGTAAATGGGTACCGGCAGTCCGTGAGGAATTTTCACATTCTTGTGTGCCTCAAAGACACCCGGTGTGCTACTCTCTTCAAACACCACCGTAGCAATACCAGGAACGATTGCCTTGACATACTTCACCCCGCTGCACTCATCTTCAACCACCACGGGTGGCAGATAAGTATGGGCCCCACAGTCGTGCGAGCCGGCAGGCACATACAACGTGTCCGCATGGATCAAGTCAGGATTGGCTTTTGCGTCCAGGTCACACGTGACCTCGGGCGGCACGGTATCCAGGTCGATCACCCAAAACTCACAAGTCCAATACCCAGGTACGGGACCTGCGGTGAGACCATTGCTCATATCATCGGGTACCGCACAGTTGCCATTGGCCAAAGCGCCATAGCAGCTCTGCTTGATCTCCACCGTGTATCGAGTCTGCTCCATACAGCCGTGGTCAGCAAAGTCTGCCACTTCTACATGCACGCTGATCCCACACTTAGGATCAATGTAATCACTGATGAAGCATATCGTGTCGCAAAAGTCGTTGGCGGCTGTCTCTGCGCCGGTTGGCCGTAGATCGTTCACGACCATGAAGGGGCCGACCTTATCATCTTCACAATAGATCGTGTCCCTTGGTGCACAATACGTATTCGCCCTGGTGATCTCTGGCAGTCGGAATACGACGATGGTGTCGTAACCCACACCTCGATGACCATCCTTGCTGAAAGCCTCAAACTCGCGTAAGATCACTTTGACCGTGTCCTCGGCCTCCGTACCAATGGCTTCACAGGAGTTGTTGACATAAGCCAGCCAGTCGGCCACAAATTCGGCCTCTTCATCCTGGTTCTGACACGGAATCATGGCCAGCGGAATCGGCAACGGATAGTCCTCGTCATCCGGAGTCAAGGTAACCGCCGGATCCAGGCAGTAGACATTGTAGGATGCTCCTACGATCTCCGGTGCGTTGTACTGCTTAAACGTCAGATAGCTCCAACATGCACCATTACCCCCTCCGGTAATGCTCACGTTGACAGTCAACTGTCGTCCAATATAAGGACATGCGTACATCGTGATTTCATAGTCCGCACCAACGTCCTCCATATATAGAATACGCTGCCCGTACGAGCCTTTTATCTCGATCGTTAAGCTGTCCCCCTGCGCCCGGATGGCGTCCGCATTGGTCACTAGCTCGCGCACCAGCACGCGTGCGGTGTCGTCAGATCCCACCGACGCATTAATATGCGTACAGTTCGGTCCGACCTGGGCACTGGACCAGCCGGCCAGCAGGCTGGCGGCCATCATTAGTAAGTAGCGAGATCTTCTATGTAAGATAGATGTTATGGTTGCCAAGTGCTTGGCAATCAGCGAGTAGTGGCTTTCGATTGACATCGGTGTTAGTTTCAGTTAGCTATCAAGGATCAACATATTCAAAAATGATACCAATTAAAGCTTGGCATCATGCGTGTCCCCGTAGCTACCCTGCACCGCGAGTCTCCGTGCAACTGGGATTTGAGATCGCTTTTTGATCGCTAATATGTACAGCCAGGTCGTGTTCTCGCTCTAGAATTCGGCGAAGCTCTACTAGCAAGGTGAGGAATCGAGTGGAGAAAGTAAGATAGACTTTTAGACCTACGGAATCCGCAAAGGAGTCCACCTTACTTGCCCCTCTCAGACCACCGGACGTACGGTTCACGTATCACGGCGGTTGCCAGAGTAACTTTTGGCTAGGTTCTATTCCCCGTTTCGTTGGTAACACTCATCAGGTACTTAGAGCTTTCCGAGCCGTTCCTCCCCAATAAGTCGAGCATCTCAGGTGTCGCTCCTGCTACTCCACGATGTACGTGAATATCACCTTCATCACCTATACGCCAGGTTCGGTCCTTCACATCGATAAGCTCAATGCTACTATGACCTCGGCTGACTTCTGAACTACGACAGTCAATGTCCATCCAGATCTCCCCGGGTAAGGCGCAAATACCTTCACATTTATGCCTGCTACATCTACGTCATCACCATCCGTGCAAGTATCGGACTTTAGAGATAATCGCCTCCTCATCCAGTGACCATGCCTAACTATGTGATTCCTGTTCGTCAGGCCTATGTTTTGCCTTCGGCTTCCTTCAACCATGTCCTCACGGATATAATCTTGCCGTTCGGCTAATGCTTCCCCTTGCCGGGTGCATAGAGGACTTTCACCTCCTAGTATCTGTGCCATACCGGGCGCACCACGAAAAAAGCCGCTTCTCTCGAAGCGGCTCCACTAGAACTCATGTATAGTAACTAACTCAAGAATTGACTTATTGATTTCGTGAGCGATCAGCACGGTCATGCCGATCGCTCACTACTTACATTATCTTATGACAATCATCTTCCTCGTTGCCGTATACGTGTCACTATCCAGCTGATAGTACAGTACCCCAGTGGTGTTCAGGGTAGACTGCTCCACGTTTACCTCATTGTATCCCTTGTCATACTGGCCTTTGATTGATTGAATCACCTTGCCAGTCACATCGTATATGGTGATCGTAGCGTCCAGCTGCTCCGGCAGCACAAAACCGATAGCTGTGCTGACTCTAAATGGATTGGGTCGGTTTTGATACAGGGCAAAGTCCCGAGTAGTCGCGGCTTCTCCTGTGAAATTCAATGCGACACCCAGCAGTTGATTGTCCGGCGTGTAGGCCTCAGCCTCCGTGATCTTGCCATTGATGGTCATCACTTCGCTCAGCTTTGCCGGAGCCAGGGCTTCGAAAGTCAAGGTGAACAATGGCTCACCCTCATCTTGCCACTGCAAGTCGCTAGCATGCCAACTCGTACTGATCAGACCCTCATCGATGCGATGTAGCCCAAAGTTGTCATCCGTGAGGCCTGCTGCCAGATCAATGTCTCTCATCCGCAGGGAGCCGGCATCAAAATTCAACGTGAACTGATAGCCTTCCACTTGCTGCAGATCTCTGGCCGTGAAGGATACCTGATAGGTATTACCCGGTTTGATCGACTGGTCTGCGACTTCGATCACCAGATTACCCGCTGTACGACCTGCAGATCTACTTGGGTCATTGCTCATATTGACATCTCCGATCTTTATACCGGTGAAATCGACTGCCATGCTCTCGTTAAGGCCCGAGATCTTGTAACTCTCGGTAGCGGTGACGTCGTTGACAAATCGCCAGGAGTTGGAGCTTGAGAATGCATCGATCTTGCCCAGGATCAGGCTCCGCAGTTCAAGCAAATCAAGCGGATTGATCTTGTCGTCATCATTGACGTCCGCTGCGATCATACGATATTCTGTCTCCAGTCGCTGCTTACCCAAAATGTGCTTTTGAATCCGTACCAGGTCAGCCGTGCTGATGCCATTCATGGGATCGACGTTCTTCTCAACAGCGATATCCACGTTTAGGCCCAGCGATGCGGCAAAGTTGTATGCACCCGAAGCCCCCGTGGTAAAGTTAAACACGGTGCCATCTGACATTTTTGCCTTGACCTGTACTTGCTCGACGCTCTCCTGCAGCTCGGTAGTGATCTGTCCTCGTACACCCACGTTGGAGGTACTGACATCACCACAAGCATTCATGTTATCCTGAGGCACAACAAGTACATCGCAGTAGTCACTGGTGTTGGACGGAATACTCTTGACCCAAAGTCTCACCATAAATGGATCGGGTAAATGCTCACATCCGATGGCCAGACTATCTGCATCTTCCGGATCCAACGTATCATCATTCACGCCATCGATAAATTCGATGTAATACTCCAAGCTCCTGTCATCACAAGCTGGCGTGCTACTATTCACTTGGTACTCGGCCGCCCAGATCGTCACCATACCCGTATCGATCTGTCCGTCATTGTCCAGATCCATCGGATTCAGTTCTGCCGTGATGCTCGTCAGACAGACCACTCCCGGTTTCTTCAGGGTATTGACGGTGAACTGATATTGGTCGATCGCCTCGTTCTGGCAATCGTCCGTCACGATGGCTTTCAGCAAGTAGTCACCGGTCTCAAGATCTGGAACAGCGACGTCAAACGTGCTACCCAGGGACATATCGAGCGTTCCGCTGCCATCCTCGACAAACTCAAGTTCGTTGCCCTTGACGATCTTATAGAGCAACCACCGGTAGCTGATCACACCGCATTCGTCGGCTACATCCACAGTAGTGGCAAAATCGTAGGCGCATCCAGGTGTGTTTACGACATCGCCTCCGGCCAGCGGATCAATCAAGATGGTCGGACCGACCGTGTCTCTCAGCACGATTTTCTGCGTGTACTTAAAGATATTGCCGGCATACGTCGGATCTGCCCACCAATTGTCTGCGATTGGCTTTTCGACCTCGCACCAATCGGTGAAGCACCAGGTCCGAATCACTTTATAGCAAGCCTCATCACCGCCGACGATGCGGAATACTTTGTCATAGTATCCGATGCCTACGATGCGGCAGTCATCATCAAACGTATAGCTGGGTCGTCCGATGCTATCCGGATGCGCTGGTCCACCAACATTGCCACTGCCATCCGCATCAAACTCGATGTCACACAAATCAATCGTGACGTCCTCCGGAAAGGTAAACATGCCCGAATCCAACTCGCATTCGTTGCCAACCCAGATCTGCTGGATGCGGACAATGGTGTCTGTGGGATGACCCGCGCCCATATCAGCCGTGGGACACCCTTGCCAGATCTTAAACTTCCTGTAGATAACCCCTTGCCCACAGTGATCAAACGTAAACCAAATGTCCTGGTCACAGTGTACATTCTCCCTGCAGTTGACCAGCACTACTCCGTGAGAAAGCGTCGAGGCATCCGCATCGTAATCACAATAGCGACCTACCGTGTCGACCTCTTGCCAGCCCAGGTGATCATCGTAGACCAGCTTGGTGCCGGCTGAATCTTGGCACTCACATGTGCTATCGACAAATGGGATATCGCAATCCAATTCTTGTCCGTCCTCGTCGACGAAGTTTCCGTATGGATCCTTCCACGCTTTCACGTAGCCACCCAGCAATTCGTCCAGGGCATCAAAGGCTGCCTCTTCACCAGCATCAGCACGCTCCACCAATTCAGCCAAACTTACTGGGTCAATCTCACCGTCTATCGCATGTTGCTGATCACGGTACGTCTTGCAAGTGATGTCGATCAGCTCCACTACATCTTTACCAATCTTCAAGGGCGTTTTGTCCTCTACCCACACATCCGTCCAGCACTTGCTCCAGTTGCACCAGTAATCCATCACCAGGATCTCTACCGTGACCGGCCCGCAAGCGTCGTCGCAGCTGAAGAACACATCTTCGTTCCATCCACCTCCGATCTGCCGGATCTGATCCGGGTCTCCATAGTCGCTGCCATGTCCTTGCAAAAACAGCTCGTGGTAGGTATGCTCATCCATCTCCCCTTCACAATCTACGGTGGCATGCTTCTGCAGTGCATAGTGCCATGCACCGGCAATCATCTTGCCACAGCGATCACCGTCCGTATCCAACCATTCGATGGTCTTGGCGTAGTGGGCCTCAATGGGCTCCTCTGTCTTGTCACGACTCAAGTAGGGGGCATACACGGTGTGATGATCGTCTTCGTAGTGTACTACGAGACTATCGCAGATCTCCACACAAGCCTCCAGCCAATCGGACCTCCTAGCCAGAATCATATTGATGCCACAGTTGTCCCAGCTGCCTTCGTCAAAGCTTGCGGCGGGGACCCATACTTTTTTGCCAGTCAGGGAAACATTTACCCCTTTTTCACAAACCGCTACCGGCTTGGTATGATCTTTCACTCGGATATAGCAGGTATCTGTACCCACGTTGTGACAATCGTCAAAGGCCTCGTAGATGATGGAAATGGCATTTTCGTGCAGGGGTATCTTGATCTGCTCGCTGCTGACCCACTCGCCTCCGACTTTTTCCAACTGAAAGGTACCAATGCCTTCCACTATTGCCTTCACCAGCTTCACGTCATGGCAACTATCCGTGGCGGTTGCCGGAGGCAGCGAAAGGTGAGCGGCACAATCGTGCGAACCCGTTGGTACGATGAGGGTATCCCCGTCAAAGGTCTGGCCATCCAAGGCGCAAGTTACGTCGGGCGGAATCGTATCGATGTCAATATGCCAGAAGACACACTCCCAATAGCCCGGGCCGAGTGGCGCCAAGGTACTAGGCGGATTTACGACGGGGCAGATGGTATTCGGTGCACCATAGCAAGTCTGCTTGATAGCCACCGTGTACTTGTCTACATCAACGCATTCACCCTTAAAAGGCTCCTTGTGTACGCCCACCGAAAGACCGCACTTGGGATCCAGCTCAACGGCCTCGCCGTCCGAGTCGATCAGATAGATCGTATCGCAAATCTGCGTGGCGGGGTTATACACGACCAGGAACGGCCCAAAAGGCTCGCCCGTGTCCGCGCTACAATAACTCGTATCCCGCTCCGCACAATACAGATTCTCAGGCGTGATCGGGGGGAGCCTAAAAACGACAATGGTATCGTATCCTACTCCGCGCGTGCCGTCCTTGCCAAAGGCCTCGTATTGGCGATAAATGATCTTGGCGGTATCATTGCCCGGCACGCAATCGAATGGATCTACCCAGTCGCCTACAAGCTCTGCCCGGTCTCTTCCCCGGCAGGGCACCAAGGCTATGGGTGGGCGACCATTGATGTGTCCACCGGCCACCAAATCATCGGTACACAAGACGGTAGTACTACGTCCGAAGACCAACGGAGCGTTGCTTTGCTTAAAGGTCACATTGCTCCAGCAGGCACCGGCACCGTTGGACACCACAAGTTTCAAGGTACGTCCCAGATACGGGCACGCAGCGATCTGTATTTCTGTGGTGTCAGCAGCGTTCTCCACGATTTCAATGACACCACCATAGGGATTCTCTAGGGTTACGGTGAGGGGGGCAGCCGCTGCGGCGTTTGGTACAAAATTGCCTACTACGATAGTAGCACTGTCATTTTGCTCTATCGGGATATTCAAGCTCGTACACGTCGGGCCAGGCTGCGCGTAGAGCGTCAGACTCAGACAGAGTGACAAGCCAAAGAAAAATAGTAGAGAAAGATTCTTCATGGTGTTAAAATTTTGGTAACCGGAAGCAAATATATATATAAATAACTCATATATAATAGTGCTTGTAGTTTTTTTTTAATCATTATCAAGGGGTTTTGCATGATTACATATTATATATGATAATATATCCATGCATAACTGATGTGTGCTATGCGCTCATGGAGCTGAGTTATATATTAGAACAAGTACATATATATCATAATATTATGTATACTCTATAATTGTAATATGAAGATTCCTAGATCTTTATATAGCTTCAATTTTGTAATGTTTTACTCTCTTATTGCAAGGGATTTATGCATTACTACTTTCTTTATGATGAAGGGTTTCTGTAGGGTTTGAGCAAATATTTAACAACGACTTACGGTATTCGGGGCCACCTCCGCTCGTGATCGCTGGTCCCGCATACCGTAAACAAGGCCACAAACCCCTATATTCGACCGAATCCGACGATGCTTACTAACCATTTCTCTACCATGAAGTATCTATGCTACCTCTCCTTTGCCCTTGGCTGCCTGAGCTGTGGACCTAACCTGACCGATCCACCTCATAGCAACCAAGCTCGTGCGGTACAGCTGGCTCACCAGTATATTATTACGGATGGCCACGTCGATCTGCCCTATCGCCTCAAAGTGAAGAACTTTCGCCTGGAGAAAGAATACCTTGGCATCCCGCTGGCAACGGACGAAGGTGACTTTGATTTTGAAAGGGCGAAAGAGGGTGGACTGGATGCTCCCTTCATGTCTATCTATATTCCTGCATCCTATCAGGACGGTCGTGCTAAGCTGCTGGCCGACTCCTTGATCGACATGGTCGAAGGCATCACCGCGGCCCACCCCAACCACTTCGGTTTGGCTCGCTCCCCACAAGATGTCATAGACCTCTTTGAGAAAGGGATGGTGGCACTGCCTCTGGGCATGGAAAATGGGGCGCCCATTGAAGGAGACCTGAAAAACGTACGCTACTTCTATGACCGGGGAATACGCTATATCACCCTCACGCACTCCAAAGACAACCACATCTGCGACTCCTCCTATGACACCACCCGCACTTGGAATGGTCTGTCACCTTTTGGCCGTGAGGTGGTAGCGGAGATGAATAAGGTGGGTATCATGGTAGACATTTCCCACGTCTCCGACAGCAGCTTTTATCAGGTCATCGATATCACTCAGGCTCCGGTCATTGCCTCCCACTCGTCTTGCCGCAGATACACACCTGGCTTTGAGCGCAACATGAGTGACGATATGATCAAGAAGCTGGGAGAAAACGGAGGGGTCATGCAAATCAACTTCGGCTCGTCCTTCTTGGATGGCGAGGTGTCCAAAATGAATGACGCCAACCGGGCAAAACTCGCCGATCTGCTTACCGAGAAAGGACTCCAGTCCGGGGACGAAGGATACGACGAACTCGTGACCCAGTTTCAGCAAGAGAACCCCACGCTCTTTGCCGATGTCAAGACCGTGGCCGACCATATCGATCATGCGGTCTCTTTGGCCGGCATCGACCACGTGGGTCTGGGCTCAGATTTCGATGGTGTGGGCGATTCGCTGCCGACTGGCCTCAAGGATGTCGCCGCCTATCCCAATCTGATTCGTGAGCTACTCGACCGAGGTTACTCGGAGGAAGACATTGAGAAGATCTGCTCGAAGAATGTCTTTCGCGTCTGGAACAAGGTGATCGAGGTCGCAGCGTCTATGTAGCTCTATGTACCGCTCGAGCTAGCCGGCCGGTCAACAACACCCTGCCGGTGACGGAGAGTAAACCAAAGCGATCAAACAGCGCCTCATGCGTGGACCTCCGGATACCACTCTTCTTCCCCTCGTCCAGCCGGCTTCATTGCCCTGAGATTGGTACCTTTGCACCCTTACAATCGTGACCTGTTTTGTCTATGAGCATTCGTCGTCGAGCCCTCTACTTTGCCAGCCTAGTGGCTCTGTGTTCCTGCCGATCCGAAGCGCCGGTGACCTCCATTCCCGACGCTGTCGATGAGCACACGTATGCCCAGCCCTCCGAGGCCAGTGTCTCGCACTTGAGCCTGGAGCTCGGCGTCGACTTTTCGGAGCATATCCTGTCTGGCACCGCCACCTACACCTTGGTACGCGACACTGCCAGCCGGGTGATTGTGCTGGATACTCGAGATCTCGACATTGAGCGGGTGGAGGCAAGGGGCACGGCCGGTTGGGTTCCGACCGACTGGCAGCTAGGCACCACTCGACCCCATCTGGGCGCCCCGCTCACCATCCCGCTGGACGCCGAGGCAGAGCAAATCCGCATCCACTATCGCACGTCACCGACGGCTGCAGCCCTGCAATGGCTCCAGCCGCAGCAGACCCTTGGCAAGAAGCATCCATTTCTCTTCACGCAGGGACAGGCCATTTTGACCCGTACCTGGATTCCTTGCCAAGACAGCCCTGGCATCCGTTTTACCTATGACGCCACGATTCAGACTCCTCCGGAGCTTATGGCCGTCATGAGCGCCTCCAACCCGACGGAACGAAGTGCCGACGGCACATACTCCTTCACCATGGAGCAACCGATACCGGCCTACCTGATGGCACTGGCCGTGGGCGACATCGCTTTTGACTCCATCGGTCCACGCACCGGTGTCTACGCGGAACCGGGGGGCTTGGCCGCCGCCACCTACGAGATGGCCGACCTCGAGAAGATGGTCCAGGCCACCGAGGCGCTGTACGGACCCTACCTTTGGGACCGATTTGACCTGATCATACTTCCACCGAGCTTCCCCTTTGGCGGTATGGAAAACCCTCGACTGACCTTTGCTACTCCGACTATCATCGCGGGTGACCGCTCCCTCACCTCACTGGTAGCCCATGAGCTAGCGCACTCCTGGTCGGGCAACCTGGTCACCAATGCCACTTGGGAGGATTTCTGGCTCAACGAGGGATTCACGGTGTACCTCGAGCGGCGGATCATGGAATCGCTCTATGGTCGAACCTACACTGATATGCTGGCCCTGCTGGGACGGCAAGACCTAGAGCGCACCGTGCAGGACTTTGGCCCCGATAGCAAAGACACCCACCTGAAGCTCGATCTGACCTCCCGAGATCCCGACGACGGCATGACGGATGTCGCTTATGAAAAAGGATACCTCCTGCTGCGCACAATCGAGGAGCGTGTGGGGCGACCGAGCTTCGACGAATTCTTGAGAGCCTATTTTGAGAAATACAAATTTCGATCTATCAGTACGGAGCAATGGTTGGCCTACGCCAAGGAGCATCTCCCCTTTCAACGGGACAATGAGGTGGATCTCGATGCCTGGATCTATGGCCCGGGTATTCCAGACGGGGCCTCGTCGATCAGGTCCGAACGCTTTGAGATCGTGGACCGTCGCCTAGGTGAGTTTCAGCGCATCGGCCGTCTGGACCGATCCAATACCCGAGGCTGGAGTACACACGAGTGGCTGCACTTCATCCGGCGACTATCTCCTACCCTGCACGCAGACTTCTATCGAAAACTGGATGACGTATATGCGCTATCTGACACAGGCAATGCGGAGATACTGGCTGCTTGGCTGGAGCTGAGTATCCGCAGCGGATATATGCCCGCGCACAACCGGTCGCAATTGGAGGACTTCCTGATCCGGGTGGGACGGCGGAAGTTTCTCACTCCGTTGTATCGGGCCTTGATCGAAACAGATCAGGCCGACCTGGCCCATGACATCTTCGAAAGAGCTCGAGGTAACTATCACACCGTTTCCTCCAGTTCGATTAGACAACTGCTGGAGTCCAGCCAACCAAACATTTGATATGAAAGAGCAAAGTGCCGGTATGGAGGAATGTAGACTCATGGCCGTCTCCCCTGTCGATGGTAGATACGGCCCCAAGACGGCGGAACTAGGACCCTATTTCTCAGAATTCGCGCTGATCAAGTACCGGGTACGGGTAGAGGTCGAGTACTTGCTGGCCTTAGTACCGCTGGAGCTTGCACCACTCCAAGGCTTTCCGGCGGACAAAGTCGAGGATCTGCGCTCCCTCAGCACCTCCTTTGGTCTAGAAGATGCTATGCGCATCAAGCAGATCGAGCGTGTGACCAATCACGACGTAAAGGCGGTGGAATATTATCTCAAGGGTCGATTTGACGACCTTGGGTTGAGCGCCTACAGTGAGATGATCCACTTTGCCCTGACCTCCCAAGATGTGAACAATACAGCCGTACCCCTGGCCATACGAGACTGCCTACGTGAGCTATACGAGCCGACCCTGACCTCGCTCCAGGCATCACTGGCCGGACTGGCTCACGAGTGGAATGATATTCCTATGCTGGCTCGGACCCATGGTCAACCAGCATCACCCACCACGTTGGGGAAGGAAATATTTGTCTTTGCGTCACGACTGAAAGATCAGTTGAGGTCCCTTGCCCACTGCCGGCACATGGCCAAATTTGGCGGAGCGGTGGGCAATTTCAACGCCCACGTGGTGACCTTTCCCGACATCGACTGGCGATCCTTTGGCGACGAATTTGTACGGAGCCTGGGGCTGGAACGTATACGCTATACCACCCAGATCGATTCCTATGACCACTTGGCCACCATCTTGCAGACGCTCAAGCGGATCAACACCATTTTGCTGGACTTCTGCCGGGATGTCTGGAGCTATATTTCCATCAATTACTTTTCGCAGAAAGCCAAGCAGGGCGAAGTGGGTTCCTCCACCATGCCTCACAAGGTCAACCCCATTGACTTTGAAAATGCGGAGGGAAATCTGGGCCTGGCCAACGCCCTTTTCACCTTCCTGGTTGACAAGCTACCCGTATCTCGCTGGCAAAGAGATTTGACCGACAGTACGGTCTTGAGAAATGTGGGTGTGCCCATAGCGCACTCCTTGATCGCCTTTAAATCCATCGTCAAGGGACTGGGTAAACTGGCCGTGAATCAAGAAGTGATTGCCCATGACCTGGAAGCCAATTGGGCGGTGGTCGCCGAAGCATACCAGAGTATCTTGCGGCGAGAGGGCATAGCCAAGCCGTATGAGTTGTTGAAGTCTTTCACGCGGGGGAAAGGGCCCATGACCCGTCAAGATCTCCTATCCTTTATCGATGGACTCGAGGTAGGGGAGCTGGTCAAAGTGGAACTGCGGCAGATCACGCCACAAAATTACACGGGCTTGGTGGATTTGGACTGAAGCCGCTTGCTCAACAGTCGATCGAGCCCCAGAAAGAAGAACACACCGATGGAGGCGAAATAAACCATATTGGCCAGCGGATCATTCGACTCCTGAACCACCGTGGCCGCCATGCCTTCGACGGTCTCCCATCCGGCCAGTGACACAGGATTTGTAAACACATAGACCAGACCTGCAGCGAGGGAAGCAACTAGTGACCCGGCATACCAACGACTGGCCTTGCCATACGAGCTCCAGGACCTCAACCTTACCAGTGGCGCCGGTAGGTGCTCCATCACATTGGTTGCAAATCGCATCGACGGTCGCTCCAGCTCTTGCCGGAGGAGGGATTGGTCAATCAGCTGCGCCGTTTCAAATGCTTCTCTGAAAGCTGGATCTTGCACGATCCATGTCTCTACCTGGGCACGTTCATCCGCGGTACATGCTCCATCCAAGTAGCGCCAAATGATTCTATGTTTGTCCTCTGGTGCCATCACCTCCATTTTGTGTAACTAGTATCTGTCTCAATTTGTTTCGAGCTCTGAACAATTTAATTTTCACGTTGGACTCTGTCAAGCCCGTCACTTCACACACCTCGCGCACGCTCTTCTCTTCCAAGTAAAAGAGCGTGATGATCGCGGCTTGGTCCGCCGACAGCTGGGAGATGCCACGATGCAGCCACTGTCTATCGTCCATGGCCTCCAGCCGCTGCTGTGCCGTCAAGGCTCGATCGGCATGTCCCAAGTTCTCTACTTCCCAACTCACCTCGTGCTGACGTGTCTGCTTCTTTCGCTGATAGTCGATCGCGGTGTGATACGCGATGCGATACAACCAGGTCTTAAACGACGAGCGCTCCTCGAAGGTCGAAAGCTTCTTGAAGGCTTTTACAAACACGTCCTGCGCAGCCTCTTCTGCCTGCTCACGATCCCTAATAACTTTCATGCAGATCGTAAATACCAGATCCTCATAGGACTTCACTATTTGGCGGTAGGCATTGGTATTACCCCGCAGTATCTGCCCAATCAGGTGCTGAATATTTTCCAACCTGTATATGCGTTGACGTAATCTTTCTCGATCCCGTTACGATATTACAAAAGAATCGCACTTCTGTCGGAGGCATGAGACATATCGTACCTGCAGCATGCGACTTACTTGGCCTTGGGAGTTTATCATGGGACCGACGTTGCATCCTGGAGCTGTAGCTATTTGAATGGTTTGAGTTTGCCGCTGTACATCCGCCAACGGTCCCATGCACAATATGCGGTAGGGATTGCTGCAGTCCTTCGGAGCCATTGAAATACCAACCTCGGATTTGCCCGCTTCGACGACCCTCAATTAGACCATTGCACCGAGATTGTCAAACTCGGCCGCTTGCCTGCTTGAGCACCGATATGCAAACATTCGTGCAATTTGTGACACACCCTGTAACCTTGCTCGATAGGCTTGCGTCGAAGCATTCGAACTAACTGTTTCTTAAAAAAGAATAAAATCGATAGCACATGAGCGGCGCAGAAGTTTTAATTCCCCTTGTCGGCACGGTCAGTTTCTTTGGCACCGTGGGATTTGTCTCCTATCTATATTTCAAAGGCAGGCACAAAGAACGTATGGCCTTGATCGAAAGTGGCACCGACGCTACGATCTTCAAAAAGTCCCGTGACATCCATGCCAACCTCAAATGGGGTTTTCTGGCCGCGGCGATGGGCGTGGCGTTGTTCGCCGGTCACTTTCTAGAGGAGTATACAAGTATGGACGATGGTGCAGGATACTTTCCGCTGATATTCCTGATGGTGGGCCTGGCTTTTCTACTCTACTACCAGCGGGCGAGGGCCGACATGCAGGACGATCGTCTGTAGCACCGTCTGCTGAGACGGGTAGCCATCGCAGTCTCCCCTTTGCGGCAAGCCCTATTTTGTCTTGGCCGACACGATGATACAGGATCTGGCGTCAGCCAAATGAATCGATACCATCACTTTTGCACTGATTACCTTTCCCACAGCTCTAGGAGGCTGTTGATAGCAGCAGAGCGCTACCGGATCAGGGGCTAGGGACGTAGGTAAAGTTGCCATAGGGGGACACAATCGTCACTTTTTCACCGGCATGCTCTTCGACATGGCCAATGATCTGTGACTTGATCTGATAGGCCCCTGCAATGGCGATGATATCGTCGGCCAGATCAGGCGGGACATACAGTTCCATCCGGTGCCCCATGTTGAAGACTTGATACATTTCCCGCCATGAGGTGCCCGACGATGCCTGAATCAGCTCGAAGAGGGGTGGTGTCGGCATCATGCGATCCTTGATCACGTGCTTGTCCTTGACAAACTTGAGGACCTTGCCCTGGCCACCTCCCGTGCAGTGGATGACCCCATGAATGTGGCTCCGGTGCCTGGCATAGATCTCGTGGAGCACCGGCAGATACGTCCGCGTCGGAGACAACAGAGCCTGGCCCAGATCCATACGCTGTCCGTCCACGATAAAATCGTCTTTCAAGCCATGCTTGCCGGTAAAAAGGACCGATTCGTCCATGTTGGGATCATAGCTATCCGGATAGGCGGTCGCATAATACTTGCCTAAGACGTCATGCCGCGCGGCCGTCAGGCCATTGCTCCCGATGCCTGCATTGTATGCAGATTCGTAGCTGGCCTGACCATCGGAGGCCAAGCCCACAATGACGTCCCCCGCTTCTATGCGATTGACGATAAGCTGCGCCCGGGGGAGTCTGGCAAAAGTCGTAAAACCCACATCAATCGTGCGTACGATGTCTCCCACATCGGCTGTCTCGCCGCCGGCGAGGTGAATGTGAATGCCGTGACTTGCCATGCGCTCACAGAATTCGACCGTACCTTGAATGACCTCGCTGATCACCTTGCCAGAGATGAGATGCTTGTTGCGTCCAATGGTAGAGGAAAGAACGATGTTGTCCACGCAACCCACGCACGCCATATCGTCCACGTTCATGACGATGGCATCCTGGCTGATGCCCCGCCAAATGGCCTCATTGCCGGTCTGGCGATGGTAGAGATATGCGAGACTGGTTTTGGTGCCGGCGGTATCCGCATGCATGATATTGCAATAGGCCGGATCTCCGCCCACAATGTCGGGCAACACCTTGCAAAAGGCCAGTGGATACAACCCCTTGTCTAGGTCCTTGATGGCAGCGTGTACCTCGTCCTTGGTCGCTGAAACTCCTCGCTGTTCGTACCGGCTTGGTTCTTTCATGAGCGTGGCGCCAAAGGTAAGAAAGTTTGATGCCTTGCCTTCCGATCGGCCGGAGGAAATGGGAAGAACCTGCTGGCGTGACGGGGGCAGATGGACTAGCTACGCGATCGGCTGCAAACTACATCAGCAGGGGTCACCGAGACTCCCATGTGACACTCATCAGCATCAAAAAGTCGGCAAAGTTGCACCGGGACGATTGACCACCTGCCAGTGCAGAATAAAACCCAGTATTTGATACCGGTCTCTTGCAACTTTATCAACTTTTTTTTGTCGTATTTACAGCAAAGGCAATCAAACATTTTCTCGTAAATTTGCCCTTATTTATATTTAGTCCAAATTAGTCCGGAGTGAGCGACAAAGTACAGGTGGTGGTTGCGGATGCACAAGTGCTGTGCCGCGTGGGGCTGTGCCAGGTACTAAAAGATGCGGCGGATGTGGAGGTGGTCGGCCAGGCCGAAGATATGGATGGTCTGCTGGCGATCGTCGAGGAGAAGCAGGTCGATGTGGTCATCGTCGACTATCATCAGCCCAAATTCTTTGATGCTTCAGTGGCCACCCAAGTCAAGCAAGTCTCTCCGGATACCAACCTCCTGGTGATCAGCTCAGACAACCGTAAGGAGCGTATCTATGATGTGCTCGAAAGTGGCGTCAATAGCTTTATCACCAAGCAGTGTGAGGAGCAAGAGATTTTGGATGCCGTAGCGGCCACGGCCAGTGGTGAGAAGTTCTTCTGTCACAAAATCTTGGACTTGATCGTGGCCAAGTCCTTTCCTCAGCATTCCAAGGATGATGGCGCCGCCAAGCTGAGCGCCAGGGAAAAAGAGATTTTGACGTTGGTGGCCAAGGGCATGGTAGCCAAAGAGATCGCCGCCGAGCTACACATCAGCCCGCACACGATCTACACCCACCGCAAGAACATCCTCAAAAAACTCAAACTTACCTCGCCCACCGAGATGATCGTCTATGCCCTGGAGCACGGACTCATCGAGCTCGGGGAAAAATAACTCTTTAAGGAAGTAAATCGGATGGACCGACCTATCCGGTCACCTCCAGCAAGCTTGCGTGGCTGAAATCACGGAAGTCTACGGCGCTCACGCTGGATACGCCCTGCTCCTCCATGTAGACCCCGTAGATAATGTCTACCGCCGCCATGGTGAGCTTGTTGTGCGTGATGATGATAAACTGTGAGTCTTTAGAGAAGCGCTTGATGATCCTGTTAAACTTCTCGATGTTGGCATCGTCCAGGGGCGCGTCCACCTCATCGAAAATACAGAAGGGCGCCGGCTTGAGCAGGTACAGACCAAACAGCAGCGCAATGGCGGTCAGCGTCTTCTCCCCTCCTGACAGCTGACTCAGGGTCTTGGGCCGTTTGCCCTTGGGTTTAGCGATGATCTCTATCCCCGAGGTCAGGGGTGACTCCGGCTCGAGCAGAATAAGATCACACGTATCGTCCTCGGTAAATAAGCTCCTGAACACCTCGATAAAGTAGGTCCGCACATCAGTAAAGGCTTCCATGAAGCGCTCCGTCGCCGTGGCTTCGATCTCCTGTATCGTCTCCAACAACGAATCCCTAGCCTCCAGGATATCATCGCGCTGGCCCGTGATCGACTCGTATCGCTCATTCATCTCCGTAAAGGCATCAACCGCCATCGGATTTATCTCGCCATAATTGTTGATGCGATGACGCATGCGTTCGACCTGCTCCTCCAACTGTGCGAGGTCAACAGCCTCCGGGGTATCCATTTGTAGCACGTCGTCGAGTAGAATATCAAACTCAATCTTCAAGCGCTCGCCCACATTGCTCATTTTGAATTTGACCTCCGTAAACGAGTCTTTGAGGTCATTGATGAGCTGCTGTTGATCATTCTGGCGCTTGTGGGTCTGTCGGATCTTGTCTTCCACGGCACTGATCTCGCCCCGAGCCTCATAGTATGACTGCTCCAGACCGGAGAGGTCGGATTCTCTGGCCTTGCGCACATCGTAGTGCTCTCTGAGCTGCTGGTCGATCGATTCCAGGTTGGCCTTGATCTCGACCAGCTCATCTCCGGCAACGCCGAGGGCGGCTTTGTCTTGCTCGATCTGATTGGATAGTTCCTTTATTTGATGCTGGGCATATCGCATCTCGCGATCGAGAGACTCGATCTGTCCTTGGTGACGGATCAGCTGGATATTCTGGTGGTTGACCGCAGCATTCTGCTCTGCCAGCTTGGCGGCGATTTGCTGATGCGAGTCATCCGCAGATGCCATATTTGTCTGCTCGTGCTCTAGGGCCTGCCTGGCCGTGTCAATGCCGGCGGTGAGCAGCTTGGCTTCTTCCTCTAGCGTGATCAGTCGAGCGTCCAGGGACTTAATGCTGTCAGAAGATCCAGAGTCCATATCTCTGAAATGCTCCAGTCGAGAAGCGAGGTAAACCTCTTCTCGTCGCAACTCTTCGGTCACCTTCTTTTCCGCCTCCAGGTCCTCGGCATTCTCTACACTATCGAGGTTGGCCAATTTGTCATTGATCTCGTCCTGCTCGGCCTGCTTCTTCTCCACCTTCTCGGCCAATCCTGCCAGAATGGACTCGAGCTTCTTGAGATACTTCTTTCGACCGAGCTTTTTTCCTTCGAAGAGCCCCACAGATCCGCCGCTGATGCTACGGGATCCACGGATGATTTGACCGTCCGCCGAGAGGATCACCAGATCGTCCCTTCGCAGATGCTCAAAATCTTCACTGGCTGCCTCAGAGATAAAGACGTTGTGAAGGAGGTGATGCACCACCGGCCGGTACTTGTCATCCACCTCGACCACCTCGACTGCCGGAATCAGCCCCTCATAGGCGTCCGCTTTGAGCCCATCCTTGAAGGCATCTAGGATAAAGAAGTTGGCTCTGCCCTTTTGCGCGTCTGACAACAAGCGGATCGCGGTGGCGGCATCTTCAATGGTGTCTGCGACGTAGTGGTTGAGATAGGGCTCCAGATAGTTTTCTATAACCACCCGATACGGGTCTACACAATAGATGAGATCAGAAAGCAGAGGTGCCTTTCGACTCCAGGCACTGTTCTTATTGAGAAACTTGATGCTCTCCGGAAATCCCTCCAGCTTGTCGATCAGGTTCTTGATCAGGTCGTACTCATGCTGACGGGCGTCGGCCTGTCGATTGATATCACTTAGGGCCTTGGCAATCTTGTCTTCTTCTTCCTCCAGTGCCGCACGCTCTTGCATCCGGCGGAACTGCTCCTCCTCCATGACATTGACCAGCGCCTCCTGGGTATTAATGCGCCCACGAAGCTGAGTGAGGTTCTCTTCCACCTGGCTATATTCCGTGTTGCGTTCACGGACCTCCCCATGCAGTTTCTCCAACTCACTTTGGGTACTTTGGGCGGTCGCTTGGTTGACCACCATTTTCTTTTCGAGCTCGACCAGCTCTTGCTGGCGTGCTTGGTGCCCGGCCATGATGGTCGCCAGCACTTGCTTGCTATCGCCATGCCCCTGCTCCACTGCCGCCAGGTCTTGCTTGGCCGCCTCCAATTGGGTGAGCAACTGCTGCTCCAATGCCTGCTCCTTTTCAAGCGCTAGCTGGGTATCCGCCAGCTTCTGAGTCAGCTCTTCCAGCTTTTGATGATTGCGGTCGATCTTGTCCTCGAGGGTCTGAATACCCTGCTCTCGAAACCCTTGCTTCTGTCGAAGCATCTTCTTGTCGTTTTCGGCACCCCGGATGTTGCCGATCAACTCGTTCATACTACGCTGAAAATCCGAGAGCGACTTCTCCTTATCCAGATGCTTCTGCTTGAGTGCTTCCAGGCTGGCCTCGGCCTCGCGTATGCTGACACCTAGCTGGCGATAGGCATCACTTTCTGTCTCGATACGTGCGGAGAGGTCCTGATAGGACTGCTTCAAGTCATTGATCTTGAGCACGGCCAACTTGACACTTTCGTCTCGATACTTTTCTTTGAGATTAAAGTACCGTTGTGTGCGGCGCGCCTGCTTCTCCAAGATTTTCAGGTTCTGCTCAATTTCAAAGAGCAGATCCTCCACCCGATCCAGGTCGGCCTGTGTATTGTTGAGTTTGTTGAGGGTTTCTCTCTTGCGGGCCTTATACTTGGAGATACCGGCGGCCTGCTCAAACATACGCCGGCGGGCGTTTTCCTTGTCTGCCAAGATATCCTCGACCATGCCCAAGGCGATGATCGCGTAAGAGTTGGAGCCGATGCCGGTGTCCAGGAAGAGCGACCGGATATCCTTCAGGCGGCAGACGACATTGTTCAGGCGATATTCACTTTCTCCTGTCTGATACAGATATCGGGAGATGCTGACGGTCTGGTACTCGGTGGGCAGTAGATTCTTGGTGTTTTCGAAGATGAGCGTCACCCGTGCCACACCCCCTTTCTTGCGCTTCTTTGTGCCATTAAAAATGACATCACTCATGCGCTCTAGCCGGAGATCTTTACTCTTCTGCTCGCCCAGCACCCAGCGGACGGCATCGACCAGATTTGACTTGCCTGCGCCGTTTGGGCCGACGACACCAATGACAGGTTGGTCAAAGTTGATGACGGTCTCGTGGGCGAAACTCTTAAAGCCCTTAATCTCCAATCTCTGCAGTCTCACAGCGGCAAATATAGAGTAAATTGTATGGCACTTTGTTTATATATTTCCACAGGTGTGCATAACTATTTCCCCAATTTTTACCAATATCCACAAGTTCTTAAGTGCCTGAGGATCAAGCCAGGCGAAGCAAAAATCTCCTTTCCGCTACACCTGCAGCGACCTCCATTTGCCTGCTTTTACATAGCGATAGGTCAGATAGATCAAGGGAATCCAGTACAGCACCTCGGCCGACCAGGCTGTAACCAATCCTACCTGAAAATAGTTGACCATCACGTAGATGATCACGATGTAGAACAGCGCACAGAGGGCCTGAATCTTGAGCCCCTCATAGGTAGAGCCCGTACCGACCATACCGTTGAAGAAGATCCCGCCGATACTGAAGAGTGTCAATATCAAGAAGAGTACGTAAAAAATGGGCTGGGCCTCGGTAAAGAGGGTCATATCCTCTGAACCCAGCAGGGGGTACATCACGTATTTGGGAAAGATAAGCACCGGAATGGCGATTAGCAGAGTACTGGCCGTGCAGATCTCGATGGTCTTACGGATGATGGCCATGACCTTGTCCTGTTGGCCCTGACCGATGAAATTACTGACCAGGGTATTCACTCCGACGGAGTACCCCCAACAGGGTATGCTAAGCACCAGATACATCACACGCACCAGATTGCTGATCGCCAGTTCGCGTTCGCCCATATTCTCCACAATGCCAAAAAAGAAGAACCAGCTCCCCAGCCCCACCACTGCCTGCGCCACGATCGGGCTGGCGATGCGAAGGCATCTACTCACCAATTGCCAATTGACCTTGGGCACTTGCAGCAATCGGAAGCGTCCGAGCGCCCGATCAAAAAACATGTAAACGGCAAAAACGATAAAGGCCGCTACCTCTGCCAACGTGCTGGCCAGCCCCGCACCGGCGATACCCATGGCAGGCATCCCCCATTTGCCGTAGATCAGCGAATAGTTGAGTGCAATATTGACGATGATGAGCACAAGGGTGTCATACATTATGATCCTGGTGCGAGCGATGCCGGTATAGAAGGCAATCATGGACACACCAATGAAGGAGGGAAAGACGCCGTAAGAGCGATACTCCAAGTACTCGAGACTCTTGTTGTAAATGCTCTCGGTATTGACAAAGAGCTTGAAGAAATGCGGGGTCACAAACCAGATGAACAAGAAAAAGAAGACCGCCAGCCCGATCTCAATGTAGAGCATCGTATAAAAGTTGCTGCCAGCCTCGCGGTACGCCCGTTCCCCTGTCCGTCTGGCCACCAGGATCTGTCCACCTCGGGAAAATCCATATCCGATCGCCACGATGATCAGATAAAACACACTCACAAAGCCAATGGCCGCAAAATCAATCTCGCTCAGATGGTACAAGAAAATGCTGTCGCTGAGCGCAATAATGTTTTGCGCAGCACTCCCGATCATGATCGGCGCCGAGATACTAAGGATCTGACGATAAGTGAGGTTCAGTTTCAAACCGATTGATTAGCTTCGCAGGCGAAAGTGTAGGATTGCTGCAGAAAGAACGCACAAAATACGTCATTCGGTCATTCGGGATGACAATAACCCCGATCATTCCACAAATTCTTTGACGATGAATCAAATAGCCGTTCTTGCCTTAGTCATTTCTCTTCTGGTGGCCGCCTGCGGGCCATCTGATCATTCTACAAAAACCCTGTATACTAAAATGGAGAGCACACCACCTGCTGCTAAGAAGATTCCAAAAGATCTGACCATCCACGGGGATACCCGCACGGACAATTATTATTGGCTCAATGAGCGCACGGACCCCGAGGTAATTGACTACCTCACCGCTGAGAACGACTACACCGACGAAATGCTGGCCCACACCAAGGACTTTCAGGCCAAGTTATTTGATGAGATCGTCGGCAGAATCAAGCAAACCGATATGTCAGTACCTTTTCGGTGGAATGGCTACTACTATATCACTCGATACGATGAGGGCAAAGAACACCCCATCTACAGCCGGAAAAAAGGGGCCTTGGATGCGGACGAGGAGATCATGCTGGATGCAAATCAGATGGCTGAGGATTACGACTACTATCGGATCGGTGGTCGATCGGTCAGTCCCGATAACCGTCTCCTGGCGTTTGGGGAGGACACCCTCAGCCGCCGTATCTACACCATCAGATTCAAAGATCTAAGCACCGGCCAATTTCTCGATGACCGCATAGAAAACACCAGCGGCTATGCTGTGTGGGCCAACGACAGCAAGACCCTCTTTTATACACAAAAGGACGAGGCACTTCGCGGATATAAGATCTTACGGCACATCCTGGGTACGCCCGCCAGCGAGGACGTAGAGATCTATCATGAGGCGGACGAGACCTTCTCCACCACGATCTATAAAACCAAGTCTGAAAAGTACCTGGTGATTGGCAGCTATTCCACCCTTTCGTATGAGTTCAGACTGCTCAACGCCGACGATCCGCTGGGCCAATTTCGGGTGTTCCAACGCCGAGAGGCCAAGCATGAATACTCCATCGCACACTACGACGACAAGTTTTATGTCTTGACCAATTGGGACGCCCAGAACTTTCGCCTTATGGTCACGGACGAAGGACGGACCGGCAAGGAGTACTGGCAAGAGGTGCTGCCCCACCGCACCGATGTGCTGCTGCAGGATATGGACATCTTTCAGGACTATCTGGTTCTCTCCGAGCGCGTGAACGGACTGCCGGCCATCCGGGTGCGGCCCTGGCAAGGCGAGGAGCACCACATCACCTTTGCAGAGGAAGCCTATAGTGTTTTTACGACCCAAAACATCGAGTTTGATACTAAGGTCTTGCGATTTGGCTATACCTCACTCACCACACCCCAGTCCACCTACGACTACGATATGCAGACCCGGGAGCGCACCCTGCTGAAGAGACAAGAAGTGGTGGGCAACTTCGATCCGAGTGACTACCACAGCGAGCGGATAATCGTACCTGCGCGGGATGGGACTGGCATTCCCATGTCTTTGGTATATCGCCAAGGTTTTCGCAAAGACGGCTCCGGCCCTGTGCTACTCTACGGATATGGTTCTTACGGCATCACCGTGGACCCTTCCTTCAACTCGAGTCGGCTGAGCTTACTGGACCGGGGTTTTGCCTTTGCGATTGCCCACATACGGGGTAGCCAGGTCATGGGCAGACAATGGTACGAAGACGGAAAGTATCTCAAAAAGAAGAACACCTTTACCGACTTTATCGATTGTGGTCAATACCTGGTGGACAATGACTATACCTCGCAAGACAAGCTATTTGCCTTCGGCGGCAGTGCGGGAGGCTTGCTGATGGGGGCGGTGATCAACATGGCCCCGGATCTATTTAAGGGCGTGGTCGCCGCAGTCCCCTTCGTGGATGTGGTCACCACCATGCTAGATGAGAGCATCCCCCTGACCACGGGTGAATACGACGAATGGGGCAATCCCAATGATCCGACATACTACGACTATATGAAATCCTACTCGCCCTATGACAACGTGGAGGCCAAAGATTATCCCGCCCTCTTGGTGACCACGGGGCTGCATGACTCACAGGTACAATATTGGGAGCCGGCCAAGTGGGTCGCTAAATTGCGCGAATACAAGACAGACAACAATCCCCTGCTGCTCCACTGCAATATGGAGACCGGACACGGTGGTGCTGCTGGTCGCTTCAAGCGTCACCGAGAGACGGCGATGGAGTATGCTTTCTTGTTGGACCTGGCCGGCAAAGCCGATCTGGTCGATTGAAGCTGGCCTGGGATCCGGTCACTGCTTGCATCGGCATCGGGCGACCATTGACGGCTGGTATGCGATGCCAGTCCTGCGCTGAGAGGTGAAAGAACCAGATGAATGCTTGCTTCAGAGCGCAGCCGGAAGCAAAATGGCATCCCGCTTGCTTACAATACCATAAGATATGGCCGTGGCGCACATCGTGGGTAGCGGTTTGCGAGACGGTGAAGATGACGTCAATGTGGCGCTGAAGACAATTTTGTGTTATATGGCAAGTTCAAGAATTAATGTCGTAGGTAAAGTGGAATCACCCACACATTTCCCACATCTTTGTATGTGAGAGATCGCCGCAGCCCGTCTCGCAACTATATATTGTATATTATTGTAATATGATTAGACGGTATACGTATGGCAGGGCTGTCGGACTCACCCTGGCCATCTTGGCAGGCAGCTTCTACTTGGCCAGCGCCCAGGGCAACTACAATCTTAGTCTACTGTCGCATCCGGGCTCGGTATGCGGCAATGGATACAATGACGTGTGGGGGTTTAGGCACACGAATGGGCAGAACTATGCGATACTCGGTACTCGATGTGGCACGACCATCTACAATCTCCAGAATCCCTCCTCGCCGTCACTCGTGATCAATGTCCCTGGTGCTGCTGGTACCTGGCGGGATATGAAGAATTTTGGCGACATGATCTACGTGGTAGCGGATCAAGGCGAAGACGGTCTGCTCATCATTGATATGAGCGATCCCGATCCGGACTCGATTCAGACCTACCATTACAAGCCTGAAATCAATGGCGTGACCTTACTGAGAGCCCATAATCTCTACATCGATAATCATGGTTTTATCTATCTGGCGGGTGCCAATGTGAACGGAGGCGGTGTCATTGCCTTCTACGAAAACGCAGCTGACACGATGCCGCCCGTGGCCGGGATTGCCCCATCCACATACGCCCACGACGTCTATGTGAATGAGGCCCGAAACCTCATGATCACCTCGGAAATCAATGACGGTCAATTTGCGGTCTTTAAGGTCACCCGAGGAGCCAACACGGTGAGCTTTAGCGCACAGGCCAGCCAGCAGACCAGCAGGAGCTTTACCCACAATGCCTGGACCAATGACGGCGGCACCATCCTCTTTACGACTGACGAGCGAGGTGGCTCCTATGTCGACGCCTGGGATATCTCTAATCTTAATGACATCGAACTGCTAGACCGCTATGCACCTCATGCTCCCATAAATAGTAATCCCTTGCCCCACAATGTACATGTGCGCGGTAACCACGCGATCGTCTCGCATTACCAAGAGGGGGTGAAGATCCTGGATTTTAGTCGCCCGCACAATCTGGTGGAGGTAGCATCGTATCGCACCTCGACCAGTGGCAGCGGCTGCTGGGGTGTGTTCCCCCACTTTTCGCAAAACACGATTCTCGCCTCCGATATCGGCTCCGGTCTGTTCGTACTACAGCCCAACTACAGTGCCGATGCAGCCTATCTCGAAGGGGATGTGATAGATCACTTGGGCCAACCCATAGACGACGCCATGATTCAGATCGTCGTCAGCGACACCATCCAAGAAATGTCAGCGCAAAATGGGTCTTATGCCACCGGCATGGTAGATCAGACCACGGTAAGTACCACCCATGCCCGGGCAGCAAGCAACACCGTCCAGGTGATTGTGCGCAAAGATGGCTACGTCACGAAAGACACCATGATCGATATGCAACCCGGTCAGGTGATTTCCCAAGACTTCATGCTCATGCTTGTCAGTCTGCCGGTAGAGTTGATCCACTTTGACGTAACGGCAGATGCCTGTGAGCACCACCTGTCATGGACGGTCGGCGAGGAGATCAATCACAGTCATTTTGAGGTCGAGCAAAGCGCCGATGGGTTTGAGTTTGGCAGCATCGCCCGCATTAACCCGACGGCACGGGTAGCAAATACATATCGGCACGAGGTGGTCCATCCGCTCCATGCCAAATCGTTCTATCGATTGGCCCAGGTAGATCTGGACGGCACGGTGACCTATTCGCACATGGTATCCGTAGCATCCCGCTGTCCGCAGGTCTCGACCGTACAGATTTTTCCAAATCCGGTGCAGCATTTCCTACAGTTATCCGATGCGCCAGTAGATGGCGAAGTCCAAATCTATGACCGGCAGGGCACGCTGGTCCTTCGGCGACCTTGGGCCCAGCAAATGGACGTATCCACGCTGCACCCCGGCACTTATATTGCCGTGATCAAATCGGCAGATGGTAGTCGTCCGGCCAAGTTTGTAAAGCTCTAGCAGCGCTCAAAGATTCGACACCAGTTCAAGCAGCTTCGGCTCCTCTTTTTCCCAGCACCACTCCTTGCGTGCCTCCAAGCAACTCACGTGAAAGGTGAACCAGAAGTTACGATCCCCCAACAGGTGATTGATGGCATAAACGATGGATCGCTGCTTGAGGTCTGAAATCAGCGTAGCGACATTGTGCATCTGATTGTACCGTCTGTATTCGGGAAAGTCCATACACACCTGCGGCATACCGGCATGCACGTAGTCAAAAAACTTGTTGGCAAGCGAGTAGCGATAACTTTCGGAGCTACCATCGAGGAGATTAATTCCGATTCTTGCCTTGCTCAGGTAGGTGGGAAGCTCCTCTGGAGGCACGAAGCCCTTGAAGGACACTTTCTCCATGAGTTGATGTTCGGCCACGAGGGACCACAGTTGTTCTCGGATATCACCATCGCCTACGATCCACAGTTTGGCATCGATCTCCCGCATAGCCATGATGAGCTCTGGCAGTCCACGACCTTTGTTGAGCACGCCCAAATAGAGGAGTATATCATCTCTGATCGCGCTGGGCTCCTCTGCGGCCAACAGCGGATAGTTGTGAATGACATTAAATGACTGGTTGTACGTCCGCTTCATCTGCTCCGCCACGCCCTCTGAAACGGCATAGCGGACATCCGTCTTAGGCAGTCCCTGGCGGGCGATCTTCATCCAGTAGCGCTTCACTTTGTCCCTCCCGGCTAGCTCAGGCACTTCCTCAAACCACTCGTGGGCATCGAAAATCACCTTGGCTCCAATGCGTCGACCCGCTCTCGTGACCGCTTTGAGCGTGTCATAGTCCACCGAGCCCAAGATATCCGCCTTCGTCTTCTTTAGATATAGATAGAGTCGCGTGTTGTACTCCGCGTAAAAGGCAGGACCCTTACTAAACTGACAGCGGATCCGCTTGGTATTAAAACTAAACTGGGGCAAGGGCAAGCTACGAGGCAAGTGTCTGCCCACAAGCGTAACATCATGTCCTTGGCCGGCCAAGGAGGAGCACATGCGGATCATCCGCCGGTCTGGCGACAGATCGTTGGTGACAGCAAAGACAATTTTTCGGCCCACACTTTAGCTTTTGAGCATCACGAGATCCCCGGTTTTGGCAATCACCTCTTCATCCACCAGCCGCTGCAATACCGTCATCACGTGCTCTTCGTTTTCCTCAGGCAGGAGCAGTGGCAAGTCCCTGATATGGCGCGGCGGGCCACCCAACTGTTCCAGCAGTTGCGATGTGATTCTGCGTACATCTCCAGGCTGCAACCGACCGGAAGGTGGCTGGCGGCATCGATCACACACGCCGCAAGGAGCTGCAATGTCTTCCCCAAAATAGCTGAGAATGTATGCCTGCCGGCAGCTCTCCGTCTTAAGATACTCAAAGATTGTCTGCAGCGCTTGACTTCTTCTCTTCTTTCTGAAGTCAAAGAGCTGGCGATCTATCGTGAGGTTGTTATGATGTACACGCTCGCGATGCATGGTCAGATAGGGGGTGTCCTCCCCCGGCAGGTACTCTGCAAGGCCATCCTTGTGCAGCCGCTCCAGCCCCGCCTGCAGGTTCTTGTCGGGGGTGATCGACTGGGCGAGGGAGCGGAGATTCAATGCGACAAAGTCCTGTAGTATCCCCTGATGATTGCGGAGGAGGGCAAGTATCAACTTTTGCAAGGAGGGTGTACGCTTTTGGTATTGTTGAAGCGTCTGACGATCGACCAAGAACCTCAACCTGGGGCCCTGCCGGGATGCATCGCTCAGGGTCAACCAGCCTGCCTGCTGCAATATTTGCAAAGCGTGGACAGTGGGATGGTAGGGCAGGTCAAATCGCGTCACAAACGCAGGCAGGTCGAAGGCAAACACCTCCCCTTCTCCGCTACCCACCGCCAGCCGCAAGTGATTTCCCAGCCGGCGATAGACCTCTTTGATCGTCCGCATGTCCGGAAACGCATCATCAAACTGCTTTTGCAGCTTGCGTTGATCATCGGGTTGGTGGAGGGTGATCGCATACGCAGGCTGACCATCCCTACCCGCTCGACCGGCCTCCTGATAGTAGGCCTCCAGGCTATCGGGCGGATCGATGTGCACCACCATACGTACATTTGACTTATCGATACCCATCCCGAAGGCGTTGGTGGCCACCATGATCTTGATGTAGTCCCGGGCAAAATCCTCCTCTCGGGCCCTTCGCTCATCCGCCTCGAGACCCGCGTGATAGTAGGAGGCCGCTAGCTTTTGCTGGCGCAGATAGGCCGCTATGTCCTGCGACTGCCGACGATTGCGCACATAGACGATCATGCTACCCGATCGACGTCGCAAGAGGCGGTACAGCCTGGCCATCTTGTCCTCGGTCTCGAGCACCCCAAACTTCAGATTGGGTCGAAGGAAGTCCGACCGGAAGATCTTCGCCTCCGTTATCTGAAGCTTGTCCGCGATGTCCTTTACCACCTCAGGGGTGGCCGTCGCCGTCAGGGCCAGCGTAGGCACCTCCGGAAAATATTGTCTAAGATCGGCGATCTGCAGATAGGAAGGACGAAAGTCATAACCCCACAGGCTGATGCAGTGCGCTTCGTCCACCACCAAGAGTGAGAGGGGCATCTGGGGTAGCCTACCGAGAAAGGCAGGTGCCTGAAGACGCTCGGGCGAGACATACAGCAGTTTCAGATCTCCGTAGGCAGCATGATCCAGCACCTGCTCTACCTGCCGCCAGGGCATACCGCTGTGGATGCTAGCCGCTTTGATCCCCCGCTTTTTCAAGTTGTTTACCTGATCGGTCATCAGGGCGATCAGGGGCGAGACCACAAGGGTGAGGCCATCTAAGAGCAGCGCCGGGACTTGGAAACAGATGGACTTCCCTGCCCCGGTAGGCAATAGCGTGATGGCATGGCCACCCGTGAGAACATAGTTGATGATCTCCGCCTGTGGAGGTCGAAAAGCGTCAAACCCCCAATAGCGTCGCAGGATGGCTCTCGGATCTTGCACCGGCAGCTAAGGTCAAAAAACGTGAAGGTAGGAAATCGGCCAGTACGATCTGAAGATCTGGCCTATACTACCATGAGTGCCCTACCACGCGCCTACCACACGGGGCAGCCTCGTCCTCTTCCACCACCCAAGAGATCGTAGAAGTGATAGGAGATCGTGATCCCTCCGGTGAAGTACCAATCATTTTGGTCCGGATTACCTCGTGGGGAGCCATTGCGCTCCTCCGGCTCTGCACCGGTCAGCTCAAAGGCCCGATCTGCCAGGTTGGCCACCAGGGTGCCGTGATTGGCCGCCAGCTCCCGGTAGCTGGCATAGGTACCACTCACATCGTCGATATAGTCAGTCAATGTCAGGCGTGGTCCAAACTCAACCGCAATCGTGAGCGATGGTGTCAGGGCAAACTTCAAGCCTCCTCCAAAGGGAATCGATACCTGATCTCTGCTATAGAGCTGGTCCCCTCCGGGCAAACCTTGTCCCTCGGTGCCCAATGGTTGTAGCTCGTACTCCCTGCCCTGAAATTCGGTCTTCGGATTGAAGCGAAAGTAGGATACGCCTAGAAAGACATAGGGCGAGAAACGTCTGAACGTGCCGGGCTCATAACCGGGAAAGCTAAATTCTACCAGTGCGGCTACTTCGCTGTAGTTGGAATAAAAACTGAGGTTTCGATAGGCGCGCTCCGGACCATCGGCAGCTGTCCATCTACCATAGGTAAAGGCCAGGCGCGCTGCCCAGTGCATGTCAAAATTCTGCCGAAAAAAAATGCCTCCTGCCGGTCGTATATTCTTGAACTTGTCTCCAATGGCGCGTGGGGCAAGATCTCCTTCGTAGACTGTCCCGCCCACCATCAATCCGCCCTCCAGATACTGTGCCTGGGTAGGTAGGTAGGCACTAATGAGAAGACCTAATAGGAAAAAGTATGGGAATCCCAATTTCATTAGCTTGTCCGAGCTCGTTAATCTTTTCTTAAGTTTGCGCGTCGCCGGGATTCTAGGGTAGGTACTGTTGTACTTTGCCACGTTAACTTAAACAAATATTTAGCCAAAATATTTTTCAAAGCAAAAAGCGTATGTATCTACGAAATATCTGTCTCTCTCTCTCTTTTGTTCTCAGCATAGGTCAGATAACTCAGGCACAGTTGGGCGCACCGGACAATTGGTTTAACCTTGATCCACAGTCCGATGGAGTCAATGGTGTCAGTAGCGAGCGCCTCTATGATGGATTGCTCAAGGGACGGTCAGCGAGTGAGGTGATCGTAGCCGTGATCGATGGCGGCGTCGACCCGGAGCACGAAGACCTGAAGGAGGTGATGTGGGTCAATGAAGATGAGATTCCCGGTAATGGAATCGACGATGATCAGAATGGCTACATCGATGACGTCCATGGTTGGAACTTTATCGGTGGTAAGGACGGGCAAAATGTGCACCACGACACCTATGAGTTGACGCGCATCGTAGGTACCCTTGGCAAGAAATACGAATCGGCAAATCCGGCAACCTTAAGCGACGCTGAGCGGCGGGAATATGCTCGCTACCAGAGCTACAAGAAGGATGTGGACGAACAACTGGACAAAGCATCCAAGCAAGTGGAACAGTTCGACCAGATCTTGACCTACATCAATTTTGCCATTGAAATGTCAAAGGAGGCCTTGGGCGACAAGCAGATCACGCGAGAGAATATCGATGCCTTGGATAAGGACAAATACGGAATGGTAAAGTCCTTCTTCGATCAACTATTACCTCAGTTGGAAGGCTTTGAAGGCAATACCGATGACTTGGAAGACCTGATCGTCAAGGACATGAAGGAGGCCCTGACGCAAGCGCAAAACAAAGTGGACTACGGTTACAACGTCTCGTACAATCCTCGCACGATCGTCAACGATAATTATGCGGAGGTAGACGAGCGATACTATGGTAACAATGATGTCAAAGGACCGGATGCCTTTCACGGCACACATGTCGCCGGTATCATTGCTGCTAAGCGAGACAATGACCTCGGTATGAAGGGAGTGGCTACCCATGCCCGGATCATGGCCGTGCGTGCAGTGCCTGATGGCGACGAACGGGACAAAGATGTGGCCAATGCCATTCGCTATGCCGTGGACAATGGCGCCTCGATCATCAATATGAGCTTTGGCAAAGGATTTTCACCGGATGAGCTGGCGGTCGAAAAAGCGATAAAATATGCGGAAAAGCATGACGTCCTGCTGGTCCATGCTGCGGGCAACTCGTCACAAGACAACGATGTAGAAGCCAACTTTCCCAATGGACGCTATGACTTGAAGAGGGGCCTCTTTGGCCGCAAGACGGCACGCAACTGGATCGAGGTAGGTGCACTGACCTGGAAACTCGACGAAGGAATGGTGGCCTCCTTTTCCAACTATGGCCAAAACACTGTCGATGTCTTTGCCCCCGGGTATGATATCTACTCTACAGCACCCGATGGGGGATATGAATCGGCCAGTGGAACAAGTATGGCCTCCCCGGTAGTGGCGGGGGTTGCAGCCGTGCTGAGGGCACATTTCCCACGACTGAAGGCCAAGGACGTCAAGAAGATCATCACCGAAAGTGCTCAGCCATTCGAAGGTAAGGTGAGAAAACCGGGAAGCGACGAATTGGTTCCATTCAGCGAGCTAAGTGCTTCGGGCGCGCGGGTCAACGTGCGGGCGGCGGTGCACAGAGCCATGAAGCTTGATGGCAACAAAGCAAAATTAACCTCGGGTACAGCAGCTCCCAAGCCCAAGGGGCGGGCGTAGACTTTGAGGTCGGAAGGATCTAGAAGACGCGAATCTCCTTGACGAGATCCTCGCCAAGTGCTTCGTTGAGCAATTGCTTCAGCTTGTCTTGACCAAAAAGCAACTCCTGTCGGAGAGGAGCGGAGGTGACCACCACGGTCAAGGTGCCCTGATGAAATCTCAGATCGGTCGTGTACCCATCAATCGTTTTACCCAGGCAAGACTTCCACAACTCCTTTAGGCGTGTCATGATGTACTTGTCCTTGATTGGCTTGGACTTGACAAACGAACCCAGAATCTCTTTTATCGTCTGCTCATTGCTCTTCATCGGATGATTGAATTTCTATGGTTTGCACCTGCTCACGATCTGAGATCATGGAAAGAACGCGATCCAACTGGGTATCAGTGATAAATATCTGACCAAAGTTAGGATTTAATATAGTCTGCAACAACTGATCTACCCGCCTGTGATCGAGGCGGTCAAAGATGTCATCCAGTAGTAATATGGGTCGGTCTCCGGTACGCTGACAGATCAACGCATACTGAGCCAGCTTCATGGCGAGCACGATCGATTTCTTTTGGCCCTGGGATGCAAATGATTTAGCAGGCATTTGCATCAGCCGGAGCATCATCTTGTCTCGATGGGGCCCCACCATCGTACGCCCCGTGGCACGCTCTACCTTTGCTTTGGCGGCTATGCCTTGCCTGAAGTCTTGCTCGTCCTGGTCCGCTTCATAGGTGCTCGTCACCTCCTCCATGCCCTCCGACAGCACCTGATAATGGTGATTAAAGCTCGGATTAAACTGGGTAAAGAATTCCAGACGTCGCTGATAAATGTATGAGGCAGCCGGTGACATTTGATCGGCATACGTGTCGAGCAGAGCGGTATGATGCTGCCCCTGTTCCAGCCCTTGGCGGAGCAGTGCATTGCGTTGCTTGAGCAACCGATTGTAGACCATGAGTCGATGCAGGTAATCCCGATCGGTGAGGCAGATGGTGTGGTCGATAAACCTTCGCCGTATCTCATTTGTGCCGTTGATCAGGTCGATATCATCCGGTGTTATAAAAACCACCGAAAGACTTCCAATATGATCCGCCAATTTCTCGTAAGGGACTCCACCGCGTTCCAGCACTTTTCGCCGGCCCGGCTGATATTTGAGCACTAGATCGATCGCATCCTCCCCTACCGCTAGTGAGCCGTGCAGACGAAAGAATGAGGCACCTTGCCTCACGAGTTGCTGATCTCGTCCAGAGAAATAGCTCTTCGTCAGCGCCAGACAATATATAGCATCAAGCAGGTTGGTTTTGCCCATGCCATTGAGGCCATAGATGATATTAACCCCCGGAGAAAACTCGAAGACGGCTCGGTCATAACTCTTGAAGTTGGCCAACTGAAGACTTCTAACGATCAAACGGTCCTGGATTTTATCCAATCAAAAGGGAAGCGCCGATCGCCCCCATCCGTGTCTAGGCGAATAGTGCCTTGAGCGCTGATCCAAATTTCTCCACATCGGCCATGGTCCCCGTGCTAATGCGACACCAGTCCGTCATCGGTGGAAACGGCCGCCCTACCAGCACATCTTTGGCTCGCATTTGCTCAATGACTTTTTGAATGGGTTTGCCGGTGTGAAAGAAGACGAAGTTGGTATGAGAACGGACATATCTCAGACCGAGCTCATCAAGGACACCGTACAAATACTCCTTGGCCTCGCTATTGCGTTGCAGGCTGTAGTCATAAAACTCCTGGTCCTCCAAGGCCGCCGTCGCAGCATGGATCGCCAGCATATTGGTGTATGCCATCACATTGGGCTTGATGCGGGCAGCGATATCTGGCCGGGCAATCAGATAGCCGATCCGCAAGCCCGCTAGTCCATACACCTTGGAGAAGGTCCTGGACACGATCACGTTGGCCCCTTTCTTGACCAGCGAGACCATGGTGGGATATTTAGGCACTTCGATAAAGTCGATGTATGCCTCATCGGAGAAGACCATGCACTTCTTCGAGACACTATGACAAAAATCCTCCACCTTTTCCGGAGCGATGATCGTGCCCGTGGGATTGTTTGGATTGCAGACAAACATCAGTTTCGTGGCACTCGTTACGCGGCGCTCCATCTCTTCCAGGTCATGCTCCAGGTTATCGTCGAGCGGCACCCGATTGATGTAGGCACCAAACTGGGCCGCGTAGGTGAGTAAGGACAGATAGGTGGGATCGGGGCTGATCACTTCGCCACCGTGTACACCATAGGTGAGTCCTGTGGCTTTCAAGCCCTCGGTCGATCCACCGGTGATGACGACTTGGTCAGCATCGACACCCTCGCGTTCAGCGATCTTTGCCGCCAGATCACTCATCTTGCGGAAGGGGTATCGGCAGCCTTCGTCAAAGGCCGCCATGATTGCCTGGCGCACCTTCTTGGAGGGGCCAAACGGATTCTCATTGGAGCTCAAGCGGGCCAAGGCCGGGGCAGCATTCGGTGCCGGTACCGTACCCATGGCGGTAAGGGGGTGTACCAAGGCTGCGGAACCAGCCAGGCCAGTGAGGCGCAACCAGTTTCTACGGTTTAGTTGAGTCATCGATTCCCGATATTTTTAAATTGAAGTAATGTATAGCATGTGGTCAGGGTGGGAGCATGAGATGCCACGCATAGACCGGATCACTCACACCCTCCAAGGTAGTGAATCCCGAAGACAATGGGACGGAGACCGCTGCGGACAGGTAGTTCAGATGGCCCTGGCTCCCTGTCTTGCTCCGATGTCAAAGAAGGTTGGTTGCGTAGCAAGCCTCCTCCATTTGCCTGGGAGCAGGCTACCAAGATTGGCCCGCGTAGGCGAAGACACCGGCTTGCGGTGACTCGGGGCAACCGCATTGGCCACTCCAGGCAAGGGCAGTATGGCTCATCGAAGATGGTCCTTTCCCTATCCCTTGTGCTGACACGACACATAGCCTACATTCCCAAAAAAAAGTTGGGCAACTTCTAAGCTTTTTACTCAGCGCAATCGTTACTTTGAAGAAAGTGCTCCCTATTTTGACACCGAAGATTGCCTTCGTATCATGAGAATCCACTACAAGAATCCGCTGGTAGGTCATCTGGCCTCCCGTTGGGAAGCCTTTCAAGAGGAGGCACGGATGCTCACGGGATACCTGCAGCGATTTGGATTCTACCTGGATCGGGTCAACTATCTCAAGGTCCCGGATTCAGACTCGTGGAAGTTTAGTGCTTTCTTTCGCAACTCCAAGCGGATCATCCCACCTCTCCTTTATCACCCGGCTGCATCAGGAGGGAGCGGTGTCGTTTTTCATCTACCCGATCTCGGATCAACAGAATGTCAAGGGCATCAGCCTGTACAAGTACTTACGTACCCACTTTGGAATGGTCAATCGCAAATACCTGTTTCTCAATCGCTATCAGGGCAGCTTCTCTAACCGAACTGCGCAAGGTCGTGCGGTCATACGCCAAGTTCAGCCAGTTCTACATGCAGAGTATCCTGCAGGGGATCAAATGGGATGAGCAAGAGGGTCTCGAAGTCGTTGAGCCCTAAATAAAAACCAGCCAAAATCACAGGGTGACTTCAGCCTGGCCTCATTGAGTGTGTTTAGCCTTAGAAAAGGTTTATTGCACCTGCAAAGGTGTACATCTTAGCGACCGGAGGTGTGCGTTGCCCGGTCCGAGTTTCATCTGTGTTTTTCGGGGAATGGTGTCAATGACGTGACGGAGGAGTCTTTCTACATAGTGGATCTTGAATTAAAAAATACTTTCGAGTGTCCTTTGGCTAAGGCAAGCGCCTAGCAACCGGGAGATTAGAATTTTGGGTTCTTAACTTTTCTATCAGAGGGAAAAGATAGAAAATCTTCTGATAATCCTAAACTTTTGCAAGTAATTTTATTGTGCAGCGCTTGTAGTACCTCGTGTTAGGTGGTTGATCGATTACTAGTCTGACGTAGTAACCACCGGCCTTCGCATAGCGGAATCAAAGTCGTATCTTTTGTACAAGCCTGCCCGTCTGCTCACAATTGTTGAGATAATGGGTGACCTTACGCACAGGAATCACATTAAGAATGAAATCCGTACGCAGGCATAGTCCGATATTGACCGCTGGACCCGTTGTGGTTGTGCGTCATTTTTGCTTCTTATTCTGCTACGCTCCCCCAGATTTCCAATCCAGATGCGCCCGGTTGAGGTATGGTAACAGTGGCATGACCCCAAAAAGCCATTTTTCACACTTCAACTACAATAGGATTTAATCGATAACCAAATAAAAACTTCAAACTATGCACGTAGGAGTAGTACAAGATCCTCCCGACAGCGACGAGGGGATGGCTGATAAGCTCAAAGTCAGTACTATGTACATTTTTCCAGATTTTGTTCAAAAACTCGCTCGCAAGAGAAAAGTCGAATGCATCACGTTCGAAAACGAACCAGTGCCAACGAAGGACAGCAACGGTAACAAAATCCTGAAATGGAAATATTGCGATGGCGAGGTTTTCAGACTCAGTCATGACCATGATGAACATGGCGACGTGATCCTCGACAAGAAGCACCTAACAGCGGAGGAGATGAGACACTTTGTGGATTTTCGCATTGATGTGCTAAGAGACTCATCTAGCATCGGTGATCTGGTGGGATATTCGGAGAAGTACTCCTGGTTTAAGGTACCACTCTGGATCATCAGCCTGGCGCTGGCTGTGGCTGCCATCTGCAGCCTCATCGCCATATGCTCATAGCGCCTGGAGCTGAGCGGCAAATGATTTGATTGAGATTGGTTGCCGATCCAGGAACTTCGTAAACACTCTCCTTGCTAACTCGTCACTGGTATATCGCGAGTGACGCAGGTTAGAGATGAGCTTGAATATATGAGCTGTGAGGACCTCCGAGGCGCTATAGCGATCGTAAGCTAGCCTCGGAGGGGCAAGAGCACTACGCACGCCACCAAGGCGATCATCTCCAAAGCCTTCCGCAAATTCGGAAAGGATGGAGGGTTCTTCCCACTTGAAGTTGGGATCTCGAACCCTCATGGCAACGGAGGGAATCCGAAGCAACACAAAGATCGGTGTAACATCCGCAAGCGATTCTATGATGGCTAGTCGATCGAGGTAGATCGACTTCCGTGCCTTTGGCAGGTAGGAGTGCAAGATGGCATGGGTGACCTCATGGGAGACAATGTCAAAGGATCGGCAAGTTCTTCCCTGGTCTGATCCCAAGGTGCCAAAATAAATACTACGTTTTGACGGTCGATACTTGGCACCACTGATTGGAGCATTCAAGAACATCCGGATGGGCAACCTAGACTTCGATCTAGGACTATCGACTAACCTCTTTCCGGTTACTCCTTCCCATAGGTCAATAGTCAAGCGGGCAGCAGCAAAAGCATGTATGGCGTCTAATTCATCATAGCTATACTGACTATCGACGTAGTTGCCGTCAGCGTCGGGCCGGACATCTGATTCAACTATCGTGAGATTTTCATCGCCAGGGCCGACTCGTGGTTTCCCTTGTACTTCCACTACGACTTGTCCCTTTTGTCGAAGGTTCAGATCGTGGAGGTATATCCACATTTTAGTCACTTCCGCCACCCTGCCTCGATTCGAATATTTCGCCTCCAATAGAAATACACAACCAGGAGCAATGGCAAGGAGGCCCACCACACGAACCGAGGAAGCACCTTGGGTGTGTATAGGGGGCCCGCAGCGCCTAGATGCTCAAAACCAGACCAGTAGTACGGACTGGCCAGATAGTCACTTTGGATATCAGAAAGGTATTCAAGTTTGGCGTGCCTTAGCGCCTCGCTCACATATTGTCCCTCGGCCAAATATTTGTGAAAGCTACGCATGATGGTGGATGTGGCCCTGTCATCGGCATTCCATAGACTCATTACAATGGCAGGTACTCCAGCATACATGAATGCTCTCGCAGTGCTGAAGATTCCTTCGCCCCTCATGTTTCTACCAATCCCTGATTGACAGGCACTTAGTACCGCCAGGCGAGTTTCCTGCAAGTCGAGTCCATAAATCTCATGTGTGTATAGGCGAGTGTTGTCTAAGTCCGATCTATTTCCAGGGAAGGCAAGAAAAGATTGGAGTTCATCCAAGGTGTCCCCTATACCATGTATGGCCAAATGGAGTATGGTATATTGCTTGCCTGACTCGCTCTTAAATGCTGATTCGGTGGCATGCTCCCCCTCAAGCACCTCAGACCTATTTCTTCCCACAAATTGAGCTGCACTCCGGACCTCCGACCTCGAATGCACAAGCTCAGGAAACTCTCCAATTTCAGAAGATGCGGCCGACGTACCACCGGAGTAGCTAAAGGCCAGCAGCGTTGGCTGCTTCACCATACCATCTACAGTCCTATTGAATAGAAGATTACTACTATAGGTGTATTGGATGTTCTTGTCTCTAATGAGGTAGGGGGCATCACTAAAACTATTGCCCGACAGATTGCTCACTAGCGATCCGAACGGCAGAAATGCCAGTGCCTCGTCCGGCGAGATTATCAGGTTTTTCATCTCTGGCTGGAGCAATGGTTGCACCATAGTCTTAAATAGATTGTATGAAGCTCGCTCGAATGTTTCGTAGTCGGTCTCCATCGAATCTCGAGGGCTGAATTCAGCCTTGGAAATCCTGGATAGCATCCAGGCTAAATCCATTATCAATTCGCGCGTTAGTCGAATCTGCCATAGCCTCGTCTCATGTTGAGTTATGGAAACAATGGAGACAAGTGAATCCCCCAAGAAATATTCTAATATCTGATCGTCCTTCTTAAGGCTGGCCTGCAGACCCTTGATTGACAGCAGACTGTCATATCTAATCTGAAAATAGGTTGGATACGACGACTCAAATCGATCCTTGAACTCCCGTAATTCTTGTCGGGCATCAAACAGGATTTTCCGCGACTTATCTCGGTGCCTGGAGGTTTGATCCGTCGAGAGCTCAAAATTGAACGCTTCAATCCTACTCAATAGCTGGACCTCCTGCTGAAAGACAGTATCTGGTATTGCACCTTGAGAGCGTAATTGGGCTTTCGACAACTTTCTAAAGAGCTCAGAATATCGCGTTTTCTCCATCAGCCCAAGGGCCAATTGTACACTTTGGCCTCGCACGTCCTCGCGAATATCGGTGGCCAAGCACTCAAGGCCCTGCTCCGACGTTCTTCTGAATCGTGCACCCAACAAAAGTTTTGTCCGATCACTGAAGGGACCATCTCGAATTACATCCATTAATCTACTCAAGTAGCGATAGCATCCAACAGCTTCTGTCAAGTAGTCCGCCTTTGTTGTTTTCCGATATAGTCCACTGAGCGCCTGAGCTTTCAGATCAATCAGCCAGTACAGATCATGTGCCTGGCTCTCATTCATTTCTTGACCGCCCTGGCTAAAATCCTCCAGTCCGATCATTGAATGTGCTCCTACAGCACTTTCAAGGTATGACATGGCCTTGCTGTGGTCCTCCTGTGCGAGGGCAACCTCCGACAGTCTGATCCAAGCGTCAAATTCTTGCGAGACTCCAACACCACCTTGTCTGAGAAGCTCAAGGTGTTTGAAATAGAGCTTCTCTGACTCAGCATAGTTCTTCCATCTATGGTAATGCGCTGCCATTTGAAAATAGGCAAAGGCCAGTGCCTGCACATCTGGATTAGTGCTCCCAACAGTCAATACCTCAATCGCTTCTTCGAAGTATCCTTCCGCCAACTCCCTTTCACCTAGGTCACTTACAGCAGAACCAAGGTTTTGCAGAAGTGTGGATAGTGCGGGGGATGAGGTAGTGGAGTCCATCATGGCCAAAGCCCCCTGATAATGATCTCTCGCATGTTCATATTGATCTGCGTCGTAGTAGGTATTGCCCAAAACGATCAGTGTGTTTCTCAAGCGGACGTTGAATCTCTCCACATTTTGGCGATAGAATGCCTCCGCCTGCTCCAAGCAGTCACGGGCCCGAAATGTGTATCCGAATCGTCGGTAGACTGACCCCAGACTATAGCGAAGCCTGGCCACCACAGCGCTATTGGGACCAAGGTGTTGTTCATGAATTGCAATTGTCCTTTCGAAGAAATCAATACAGAGCACTTGGTCCCCTCTGCCCCGATACAGGTAAGCCAATTGTTCATAGGTGGCGGCAAGATCCTCGGCGCTCACCGGCATATGCTGCTCCCAAATCAATGCAGCCTTCCTGAGGTTTCCCTCGGCAAGGTCAACTTTACCGGACGTCCTGCGCTGCCAATAGCCCTGCACAAAATAATACCGACCCAACTCCGGATGGTCTTCCGGCAGGTGCTCATCAATGATGCGCTTGGCCTGCGCCAGCGTTGCTTGGACTGGGGTGGTATCTCCGCTATGACGATAATGCCCCGCGGCCATCCGGTTCAGCGCATAGGCCTGGCGCTCATGGTCATCTGATCGTTCAAACTCATCGGCCCCTTGTTGAAGGAGCTCGATCGCCTCCGCCCATGCCTGGAGCTCCATCAACGAATCCGCCCGCAGCAACAGCAGGTGCTGACGGTACGACGGGGGTACAGCGCTCTCCTGAGCCGGCAACATACCTGCCAGCCAACATACCACCCAAACTACGGTAGACGACCTGAGGATCATGGTAGTGCGTGAATGATTAAACCTTGGGCTGAATGCGATCGACTAGTGGAGATTCACCTTAGATATGTTGATTAATTCTACTAGGACGTTGTTCGCAGGCGAGGCATGACCGAACGATCTCGTAGAGTCGAGCATGACAATGCGAGAAGTGAGGGAACCGCGAAAGCGGGTGGGTGGCATAGCTGTGGCTATGGCGAGGATTGCAACGAAGTATGCGGACCAAGGACATTAGAATTAGCAACAAAATTTAAGTGTGAAACTCCACCAAGCGGGGTTCGCTTATAATAATACGAGATATTGCCCAAAGATTCAGCTCCTGCCAAGTTCGCACGCCTTTTACCGCACGAATCGAGCGCTAAACGGGATCGATGATTCGCTGCTCCAACGGCTAGCTTTAATTTGAATTCCACTATCTTGAAGGTACCCGACCTCAAGCGCAATCCAACGGAAACTTGTGATCATTTCATACATGGAGATCAGGGCGGCTATGCCACTTGTTTGTCTAAGGCTTGTCACCCCTATAACGGCACCACTTGCCTGTCTTTTGCTCCTGACCGGCTGCCAACACGCGACCCCAGGACCGCAGGACCCTTGGGACGTATACAAGGGCGATGCTATGAGTTCCAGCTATGCCGCACTGGACCAGATCGATCGCTCGAATGTGCACACCCTGGAGGTGCTTTGGACCTTGAAACATGACGATGTGCCGTCGGGCAGGAGGTATGGCAAATACGAATGCAATCCGATCATCGTCGACACGGTGATGTATGCAACATCATCACGCAGTTGGCTCTATGCCATCCATGCCGGATCGGGCCAGAAATTATGGTCCTTTGACCCCTTTGACGGAGAGCGTGGGGGTGGGATGAAAAGGGGCGCAACTTATTGGAGCGACGGGAGTGAGCGCCGCATCCTCTTCACCGCCGGACACTATCTGTGGGCCGTCAACGCCCTGGATGGCCGACCCATCCCATCATTTGGCGATAGCGGAAGGGTTGATCTCAACGAGGATCTTGGCGTCCATCCGGATTCTGTATGGGTCGTGCCTACCTCTCCGGGCATCATCTATGGCGACCTGCTGATCTTGGGGTCCGAGGTGTCTGAATCCTATGATGCTGCCCCTGGTCATATACGAGCCTACGACGTCCGATCGGGAGACCTTGCCTGGATCTTCCACACCATCCCGCACCCGGGGGAGGCCGGTCATGAAACCTGGCCTGCCGATGCCTGGCAATACGTAGGTGCGGCCAACAATTGGGGGGGCATGAGTCTGGATCAGGCGCATGGCATCGTGTATGCTCCCCTGGGATCTCCCGCATACGACTTCTACGGCGCCAATCGCACGGGAGCCAATCTGTATGGCAACTCGCTCGTGGCGTTGGACGCTAGCACTGGTGAGCTAAAGTGGCATTTTCAGACGACGCACCACGATGTGTGGGACTATGACCTGCCTGCTCCACCCTCGCTGGTCGACTTGGCGATTGACGGTACGACGGTGCCCGCAATCACGCTGGCGACGAAGACGGGCTTTCTCTTTGTCTTCGACCGCTTGACGGGTGCGCCCCTCCATCCCATCGAAGAGCGTGCCGTACCCCAGGGAGCAGTGCCGGGCGAATCACTCTGGCCGACGCAACCCGTGCCGACACGTCCACCACCCTTCGCCCGCCAGAGCATGGGCCAGGAGGATGTTTTGCCAGGGCAGCCATCGGTGCTCAAGCGTCTCGATGAGCTGCGATTCGAAGGCCTGTATACCCCACCCGATCCCGCCGGCACCCTGATGATCCCGGGGACCCGAGGCGGGGCAGAATGGGGCGGATCAGCCGTTGATCCAGCCACCGGCATTCTCTACATCAACAGCAACGAGTCACCGGAGATCATGACCATGCAGTCACAAGTGGGCGTGCCCCTGGATCAGAATAAGACGGTGTATGAGATCGGGGCACGACTCTATCTCACCCAATGTGCGCTCTGCCATCTCGGCGATCGAAGCGGCCAGGAGCCCACGCACCCTTCTTTGCTTGATCTATCACACCGTCGAAGCAAGGAGGAAGTACTCGAAGTGATTCGTTCGGGAGCTGGCCGAATGCCGGCGTACGGACACCTGTCCGACGGGCAACGCGCAGCCATTGTAGCCTACCTCTTCGACGAGGACGATGGCCGCATGGCCACCCCGGATGCGGATCCATCCGCCGAGATGCAGCATTACCGCAACGTCACGGCCTACAGCTTCTTTCAAGACGAAGAGGGATATCCCGCCATCAAGCCCCCCTGGGGGACCCTCAATGCCATTGATCTCGCCACCGGCACATACCGCTGGCGGATACCCTTGGGCAACTATCCGGAGCGACAGGCCCCCGGCGGCCCCGAGACCGGCACGGAGAATTGGGGCGGCCCCATCGTGACTGCCGGCGGTCTGGTTTTCATCGGCGCCACCAAGGATCACAAGTTTCGCGCTTTCGACAAGACGTCCGGAGAAAAGCTGTGGGAGGTCGATCTGCCCGGAGCCGGCCACGCTACACCCGCCACCTACATGTATCGGGGCCGACAGATCATTGCCCTAGCCATCACCGGCACGGACAGCCTCCCGGGCGGTGCGATCATGACCTTTGCACTACCATCACCCGAGGGACAGTAGGGAGCAGATCTAGGGGCTTGGCCAGGAACGAGGGTTGGACACCTAACGAACACAAAGTCAAGGTGGGCTCAATATGCAGAAGACTCCGCTGGGCTAAGAAGTATCCACAAATCCCGAAGTAACATCGAAATTCCTTACTTTCCAGCAACTAAAAATTCAAAATGACCATGAAACGAATCTTTTGTTTGCTATTTGCCACAGCCATGGTATGTGCTGTTTCGTCTCTTCAAGCCCAGAATCGGGCTCCCAGCCCGTCAGCCAAGCTGTCGCAGAAGGTCGGACTGACAGATGTAACCATTGAGTACTCACGTCCAGGCTGCAAGGACCGCACCATCTTCTCTGCGGATGGCCTGGCACCCTTTGGCAAACTCTGGCGTACTGGAGCCAATTCCGCCACGAAGATCACCTTCAGCGATGATGTGAAGATCGAAGGCAAGGAGGTGGCCGCTGGTTCCTATGCCGTCTTGACAATCCCTGGAGAAACGGAATGGGCCGTGCACCTGTACAAGCACGAGGGCACCAGTTGGGGTAGTTATCGGGAAAAAGACCCCGACATCAAAGTGATGGTCGAACCCGTGAAGATTGAAGGCCACATTGAGAGCTTCATTTTTACCATTGACAACCTTCGAGACTATTCTGCTACACTCATGATGGTTTGGGAGAGCACTATGGTGCCGATCCAGCTCACCGTGAGCTAACCGACAAAGAGCACAACCGACAAAAAAAGACCGCCTCCGGGCGGCTTTTTTTGTGCCCCCATCCCAGGCGTTGACAGACGTGGTCCCCGGATTACCAAAGCAACATCATAAGAGCCATCAACACCATCCCAACGTCCTCAATGATCGTCACGGTAGACATCGGCAGGTCGAACACGGCTCCCAGACAAGCGCATTGGATGTTTTGCCGCCTCAAATTGCTTAGTGTGACACCAATACTGCTAAAGCCCAGTAGGGCAATCGTCACGAGATTGGTATAAGTAGGTGCATAGCCGATGAGATAGCTGATCCCAAGACCCAACTCCAAAAATGGATAGATATAGCCCCACGTATGCCATCTGGCCGCAGCTAGATCATACCGGGCATAGCTATCGGCAAAACCCCGTAGGTCGAGCAGCTTGAAGAAGGAAAAACTAAGGAAAAAGCCAGCCATAAAGTGACGCAGAAAGACCCGCCACGAAAATGACTCGAAGGGATACTGGACCAAAAAAGCCACCCCCAGCAAAAATCCGACTAATAGAATCAACGGGCGGTAGGTAGCTGCAGTAACCTCGCGAGCTGAGCTGCCATCATGGACATGCTTCCGCCAGGGCGTGATCTTGTAATGCCCCAGCCGTGCTTGGAGGTCAGCGAGAGGCACGGGGTCATCCGTGTGGAGTCTGACTTGAGGGGCCGACAGCTGTACCTCGGAGCTGCCAAATCCTTGCAGCGCCTCCCGGACGGTGTCCACGCAAGACTGGCAGGTCATCCCATCTACTTGGTATTCCTTCGTCATCAAGGCAAAGATAGGTGCCTACCCTCTCCTTCCCGCTACATTATTTTGTCTAGCCGATTCGACTTTTTGCCCTCGTGGTTAGATCTCATCGAGAGACTTACGGGGACCCGGATGCTGGCTGCGAAACTGCGTGATCGTCATGCCCGTTTCCTTCTTAAACTGAGCGGATAGATAAGGCTCCACTATTGTAACCCAGTCGATCGGCAATTTGCGCCACAGACAGTTCATCATAGATGAGCAGTTCTTTGGCTTTCTCAATTCGCTGACGGGTGGCAAATTTTTCGATCGTTAGACCCTCCAGCGCGGAAAACTGCCGGCTCAGATACGCATAGTCATAGCCAAGCTTCTTGGCAAGAAAGGTCGAAAGGTTTTCGGTCAAAGGCACTGGGGCATAATGTATCTGCGTGATGATGATGGACTTGATCATGGAGATGAGTTGCGCCTGCCGATCCTCCAACAAGGCAAAGCCAAGCCCCTGTAATTGGTCCGAAAACACCTTTAATTGATCCGATGTCAATCGATCCTTCGTCTGCACCGATCCCAGGCGCAACTCCACCACCTCCACGCTAATCTCGGCTAGCAGCGACCTGACTGCAGTGATGCAACGTGGACACACCATATTCTTGATGTAGTAAATCAAAGTCTTTTCATCTGCCAAAGGAGGAATGTCGCAATAGCGAGAATCAATGCACCCATCAAGAGCACAATCAGGGCAAAATTAGGACTGATAGCACCCAAGAAGCAAATGAGGATACCAGTAAATAACAGCGCCCAGGCCAAAACGCGAATCGCAAAACGATTCTGGCCGCTATCTGCCGTCCGCTCCAGAACGATCGAGGGCACCGGCCGGGCTACCTCTTTGCTTCGTGGAAGCAAGCCTTCGAATACAGCCAAGATTAGCAACGGGCCCATCACACCAACCAACATTTCCTCTCCCCTACTTAGGGAGTAATCCAGCCAATGCGAGCTCACAAATTTGAAGAAGAGATTGATGCCCAGGCCCACCAACGTGGTAAACATGATCGACCAGGCCGTCTGCCGCCTGCTGAAGAGGGCCCAAATGGGTGGGGCAAACAGCGGGGCTCCGGTAATCGCACCCACACTGATGACTACCTCGACGATCCCCCCCAAGCTGGGTACCATTAGGGCGACTAGGATCGTAAGTATGCCAAAAGCTGCCGTACTGATCCTGGCCACCTGCATCAGTCCTTCTTCCTTGGCAGTTTGGCGCCACCTTAGGTAGATGTCGTTGGTAAAGACGGCCGCGGATATGTTTAATGTGGTATTTACCGAGCTGGCGGTGGCAAAGATCATCCCCCCAAGCATCAGGCCCAACATTCCTCGGGGTAGCACCTCCTTGCACATCAGCAAGAAGGCTCCCTCGTTGGCCAGATCTACGAGACCATCATCCACGACGCGAAACACCATCGCCGGCAGCATCCACAATACCGGGCTGACCAAGTACAGGGTGCCAAATAGGTACCCCACGCGACGTGCATCCCGAGGCCTTGCTACGCTGGTGTAACGCTGCACATAGGCCCAGTTTCCCCCGATAAAGAGCGTATTGTAAAACAGAAAGGCCATCATAAACCACGGCGTATACTCTCCCGCAAAGAGGTCAAAAAAACCCTCAGGCACACCGGCAGTGAAGCCCGCCCAACCTCCTACCCTGCCGAGCGCCATCGGAACCACCATTAACACGGCAGCAAACAGAATGACAAACTGCAACACATCGGTCACGATCACGGCCCAGAGGCCGCCGGCGGCCGTATAGATCAGGATGAGCAGACCGAGGCCCACGATCGAGCCTTCGATCGAAAGCCCCGTGGACACATTAAAGAGCTTGGCTACCGGATAGAGAAAGGCCCCGGTGGTTACGAAGCTGAGCAAAAGGAAAATTACGCTGTAGAAATTTCGCAAGGTCGACCCGAAACGGCGACCGATGAACGCGCCCACGGTCAGCGCACCGGTCTCTCGCCACTTGGGTGCAATCCACCAACCGATGAAGAAACCGCTGAGCGCCATCATCCATTGGATCGTGATAGCCACCCAGCCGTATTCGTAGGCGATCGACCCCCAGACGACGAAGGTACCCGCTGAAAAGAAACTCATGAATAGAGACAGCCCACTGAGCCACCACGGTACAGAGCCGCCAGCGGCAAAAAAGGACTTCATACTGGCACCCGAGCGCGTAAAGGCCATACCCACTAGCAATACCATGCCCGTGAAAATTAGGATGACCAGATAGTCCAGTGTATGCATATGCCAGGCTACGCTTGACCGAGTTCCATGGAGCTCACAAGATACAATCTAACCCACCCGATCCCGGAACACCTTTGCTAAAGTCCACCCGATTACCTCCCCCAAGCAAAACAAGGGTCACCGGAGAAACAATCGTATTTTACATCTGATGGATCGACGATCCTTTTTGCAGCATAGTGTAGCACTACCCGCCGTGCCAACCTCCTTCCGCCATCGGCATTTTGTATCCGAGGATGAGATGGTGATCGAACGAGCGCAAACCGGTCGACCCCATGAGGGCAAAGTCCTCGCAGCCATTCAGCCGCACTGCGACGATATTCCGCTCTTTGCCGGGGGCACCGTGGCCAAACTGATCAAGGAGGGCTACAAGGGTTATCTCATCCGCACCAGCAACGATGACCATGCCGGTGCGGGCCAAACGGTCGGCGAAGTTATCCTAAACAACGAGCGTGACAACCAAGCTGTGGCCGATGCTCTGGGCCTGGAAAAAGTGTACGACCTCAACTACCGCAACCATCGCATGGACAACATCAGCATCGTCGAGTTGCGAGCAAGACTGATATTTCTTATTCGGCTGCTGAAGATTAATACGATTGTCAGCTACGATCCCTGGGGTCACTATGAGGAAAATCCCGACCACTATGTGACGGCCCGAGCCCTGGAGGCAGCCCGATGGATGGCTGGTAGCAAGCACGACTATCCCGAGCACCTGGAAGCTGGCCTGGCCCCACATGTGGTGACAGAGCGATATTACTTTGCCCGTGGGCCGCAGCTGGTGAATCGAATCGTGGATATCGCAGATGTCCTGGACGTCAAGATAGACGCCAATCGGGTCAACGTCACCCAAGGACCTGCCGGAGAAAATGGAGCTAAGCTGCGCAGGAGACTTGCCGCTCAGGGAAAGCAGTTGGACATTTTGGGCGACACCGATGAAAGTGCCAATCGCAACTACATCCAGCATTTTGTGCTTGATATCGATTCGGCGAGGCTGCGAGGAGTGATGTCAGATCGCACCCTGGCAGAAAGGTATGGCCTGCAGTGGGCAGAGGCTTTTCACTACATCGGTCCCGAAGAATCCAAGCTGGACACCTACATCGACACTCATGCTCGCTGACGGAGGTAACTACCTATTTATTCGGAAACAACAGGGAGATACTGGCTCCGTGCAAAGACGATCTGCTCGTAGGGACTCTCCTCTCCGGACTCGAAGAGGCACCCAATCAAGCCGTCCTCCAGAATCACCAGATCAGAGTAAGCCGCGGGACCCGCATGCAAGACCAGACGATGGGCCCAACTGATACCCCAATCCTCACTGGCGCGCAGGGTCATCTTCTCACGGCGGTCCTCACTGGCGGGATTGCTAAATAGCAGCGCGGATCGATCCTCAAAAGCATAACTCTGCAGACTCGCCTGACAGATGGGCTCGATCAGCGTACTGTCATACTGCTGCTTGTCCCAGGTAGCACCCCCGTCCCGGCTGACTGCAATCTGCCGTCGCTTCTGGGTGCGATCGTAGTTGCGCATGTTGAGTAGGAGAATACCCCCAGGTATTTCGGCCACCTCGCACTCGTTTACCTGATCCTTGGGTGAGCTTCCCCCCAGTTGCCAGGTCTCACCCTGATCATCGGAGTAAATAATATGAGAGAAATATTTCTTGCTTTCGGCCTCGATGTGATCGCAAGCCACAATGAGTCGGCCCCGATGTGGCGTGCGCTGTTTCTGTAGGCCGGAGCCGGGTCCAGTGGCATACCAAGTCCAGTGTGGCAGCTTGACGTCTGGGGTGATCTCGCGTGCGTCCGACCAGGACTTCCCCTGATCGGAAGATTCCATGACATAGACGCGTCGTGTATCGGTGCTGGTCTGGGCGATGATCTCCGACTCGTGATCGGAGCCCAAATTCCAGGTGGCCAAGAGGTGCACTTTGCCGGTACGCTGATTGAAGATAGGGGCCGGATTGCCGCAGGTGTTGACGCTATCGTCCCAGATCACGGCCAAGTCAGACCAGGTCCCGCCTCCATCGGTCGATTGCTTAGAGACCAAGTCGATATCTCCCGTATCCGAGCATCCATGCCGCCGGCCTTCGGCGAAGGCGATGAGATGGTCCGCGCTGAGATGTATAATCGCTGGAATGCGAAAGCAGGCATAACCCGATTCTCCGGCAGCAAAGACGGGGACAGGCGATAACTCCGTGCGCAGTTCATAGGTAGGCTGCCGGCAAGCATAGAGCATCATCAGCAATAGCAGCCATCTATACTTCATCGCATCCATCATCAAAACATTAGGTCAAGTTCCAAGATAGACATCCATGACCAAAATTCGATGGCACGTAGTCGAGCAACTGCAGGACAAAAGACCTACCTTGGACCGAATCATTTGGTACAAGCGTATGCATGACATTGAGAGCCGTGAAGATGTGATGAAACTGGTGGACACCTTCTACGAAAGGGTCAAAGTAGATCCCGTGATCAAACACTTCTTCACCGAGGTCATCGACATTGACTGGCAAGAACACATGCCGACCATGTACGACTTTTGGGAGTCGATGCTATTGGGACGGATGTCCTACCGTGGTAATGTCATGTCCAAGCACATTGCCCTGGATCAAAAGTCTCCGCTACAAAAAGAGCACTTTGACCGGTGGCTAACACGCTGGATCGAGACGGTGGACATGCTTTTTGTCGGCGATCGGGCAGAGGAAGCCAAGAAACGGGCAAAAATGACCGCTCCCCTCATGCAATACAAAGTGGAGCAAAGTAGAAATCAGCACTTTATCCAGTAGCCATGAAGACCAACGGGCTTATTCGCAGCCCAGATCTTCTTTTGACAGCACATCGTTGTTTGGAAAGCAGTGTCCCGATGGGACCTCCTGCGGAACGTACCGGTCAATCTCGGCATCATACAAGGCATGGCGTAAGAAATCAACCAGTTCACTCGTCTCTTCTGGTGTGAGATCCACCGGACTAAAGGCCGGAGAAAGATGGTCGTCACTGACGTTGCTATTTTCTGACCGAGCCTTCAGTTTGAATTCCACTACATCTTCGAGTGAAGTCTTGCTGCTCCCATGAAAGAAAGTAGAGTAGTCCTTCAGGTTGTACAGTTGGGGTACTTTAAACTTGTAGGCGTCTTCGCTCCTTCCTGTAAACATGCCGCGGCCCAAATTGCGTGCGTCCTCCGGCCCGGTATTTAGTCCTCCCGCTTCATGGAGGTCCTTGGTGCCCAGGGCATGAAAGGTCATCGAGCTGAAGGAGGGTCCATTGTGGCAGTTGGTACAGTTGGCCTTGCCAAAGAAATGCAGGGCTCCGCGTTTTTGCGCATCCGTCATGGCCGTATGGTCACCCTTCAGCCACTGCTGAAATGGTGCCCGGGTGGTAAGTAGCGTACGGAGATAAGCCCCTAGGGCAAAGCTGATCGTTTCATCGGTATACCGCTCTTCCTCCGAAATCTCGGGGAAGGCCTTATCAAAGAGGGTCTTGTATCCGTAGTCCTCCAGCACATGCTCATTCACCGACATACGATGCAATTCTACCCCTTCGATATTCTGACTTTCCAAGCCGGTATAACCATGGTGATTGACGGAGGCCAATGGGCCCACCCAGGCATCTTCCGTGCCCTCATTCACATCTTTGGCCCCAAACAGACCACTCCACAGTGTATTGGTCATGTAGGCGACGTTGAGCACCGACAGCGGCCGAATGCCTTGCGCATCGAGCTCAATCTCCTCATAATAGTCTAGCTTGTTTCGTACACTTCCCTGAAAACCAAATCCCTGTGCACCATCCGCGATGCCTTGAATGCGCCCCGGCAAAAAGCCTGCTTCGGGTACATGACAGGTCGCACAAGAGTAAGTCTCGTAGCAACTCTCGTCCAGGGCATCTTGGCCGAGACCCGGGTCGAAAAAGATCATCTTCCCTAACTCTACTTTGCTGCGTGTGATCGGGTTGGCCGGATCCTGATTGGGTAAATGAGCTAGGTCGTATTCATCCGCCAGTACATAATGGAACATCTTGCCATTGGGAGAAGATCGAATAATCGACTCCGACAAGGCCTTATCTAGCTCAATTGCAACGGGTTCGTCAACCGGCGTCTCTTGGGCGCAGGCTATCAAAATGATAGCCACGCAAATAGCGGGTGCGACTCGCAAGTTCATGGTACTCTGTTAAGTTCGGTTCTTGTTCTATAGCGGTTTTTCAAGGAAAAACTGCCCTCAAGGGGTAAAGTTAGCAGATTTGTCCTTATGGAGTAATGATGTGGATCACGGAATTGGTTGATCTCGATCAAGTGGCTCCACTCCCTAGGGATTACGCCTTTTGACAAGCAAATAGTGGACCGTTTTTTCGCCCACGGCATGTCCAGGGTTATCTTCCCCGTGGCGGGCTCCCGCCCCGGCAAGCCCCTACTCCCCAGGCACGGCCGGGTGCCAACCGATTTTGTTTTGCACGTGGCTCGTGGCTATCTTAGGACACGGCCTACGCTGCCCTGACCGTCGCGGGTAGAGAGGCAGCCAAATATGCAGACAGCAGAGACGACATATCGCTCAGCAAGCCCAGCAGATGTCCATCGCATGCAGGAAATCTATAATTCGATCATCTCCGAGGGTGGACTGACCGCGGATCTCGATCACCAGACCATCCCACACAAAGAGGCGTGGTTAAGGTCATTTCTTCCGCCTTACCAGGTATTCGTCGTGCAGCATCAGAACCAGATCGCCGGATATTTCTATTTCTCACCCTGGCGTGCCGGTCGCCGGGCCCTGGCAGGCCTAGCCGAAGTCTCCTACTTTCTCGAAGCAAAGTATCGGGGCGTGGGCATAGGCAGCCTGATGATGCAATGGGTGCTGCAGGAAGCCCGGCAAAGGGGTTTTCAGCACCTCATGGCGATCTTGTTGGATCAGAATCTGGCGAGCATCGGACTGCTGAAAAAACATGGATTTGCGATAGCGGGATCGTTGCCCGCCGTGGTAGATCTTGGTGACCGGACCTGCGGACAGCTCATCATGCTTAGATCGACTCCTTAAGAATTTGAAACATGTTGCGAAATTGCTTCATCGTCGCCCTCAAGAAAAATCCCCGGCGGCAATGAGCCTACGCCATCATCATCGTCGTCGGACGGTCCCTGGGTTTGCCATGTTGCATCCTGATCGTCATTGCCTTGGTGGTGGCCGCTGGCTACCTTTCCCTATGCGCTACCCTTGTGCAATCTGTTGGAGACGCTACGTTATGAGTAAATTACGCATGATACCTACCAGCATGACACAGGCATGATCGCTCAGTTGCACATACCCGCGAGTCCGCTCTGTCACTTCATTGAGAGTTTTTTCTACTATCGTGACTCAACCGAGCGCCTACAACTGCATCGCTTCTTGCCTGATGGGCACGTCACCCTGGTATTGGATCTGACGGATCGTCCGAAGCACATCTATGCCAATGATAGCCTCGAAGAAATCCAGACCTGTCGCCGGGCGTGGTTCTCTGGTTTTAGGACCGAGCCCATCACGATACCTTCTGGCGTCTTGAGCGAAATGATGATCGTCAACTTTCGCCGCGGCATGGCACTCCCCTTCTTAGATCGGCCCCTGCACGAGGTGACGGATTATGTGGTGGATGCAGAAATCCTCCTTCGTGACGGTATTCTCGAGCTGCGCGAAAGGCTGTTGGAAGCCCCTAGCATACCGGCCAAGTTCGAACGCTTGGAGCACCATTTGCTGAGGCACTATCGGTCTAGACTGGAGGTCAATCCTTTCGTCGACTATGCCATTCGTCAGATCATCGCCCGTCCCAGCGCTATCAGCCTACAGGAGATGGCACAAAAGGTCGGCTTCTCCCAAAAACATATTATCAAATTGTTTAAAGATCACGTGGGCGTGACACCGAAGAACTTTCTCAAGGTGATCCGATTTCAGCAGATTGTCGAGGCTATCGAGCAGCGCCAGGTCGTCCAATGGACCGAGATCGCCCATGACTGCGGATTCTATGACCAGTCACACTTCATCGCAGATTTCAAGAGGTACGCTGGCTATACTCCGGAGGCCTATCTGCGGAAGAAGGGACAACTCCTGAATTATGTCCCCATCGGGTGACCCTATGCGTCTTCGGCTATCCACAGGGGGTGCAGCATCCATCCGACTCGTCTGATCGGCCATCGGCTATCGGTCATCGGTCATCCGGTGCTTAGCGGTGGATGACCGATTGGGTTTTTGGTTTTATTATCTTAAGCATGGCGGGACCATCGTACCGGCCGCTTGATAATTTTTTCCTATGGCAAATCAAATACTTCGGATCGGCCTGGTCGGCACCGGCTTTATGGCTCGAGCCCACACCAACGCTTATAAGCGCATCGGCGATTTTTTTCCGGCTCTCCAGTGGCGGCCGCACTTGCAAGCGGTCTGCTCAAGACGAGAAGAAAAGGTGAGGGACTTCGCCCGACAGTGGGCGTACGACTCCTATGAGACAGATTGGAGAAAGCTGGTGGCTCGCGATGATATCGATGCCATTGACATCTGTGCCCCCAACGATACGCATGCCGAGATCGCGATTGCCGCAGCCGCCCATGGCAAGATGGTCCTCTGCGAAAAACCCTTGGCCCGGACCGTCGCTGAAGCGATCCCCATGGTCGAGGCCGTGACCAAAGCGGGCGTGCAAAACACCGTCTGGTACAACTACCGGAGAGTCCCGGCCGTCACGCTTGCCAAGCAGGTGATCGACTCCGGAAAGCTGGGTAAGATCTTTCATTTTCGATCCAACTTTCTCCAGGATTGGACCATTAATCCCGAGCTTCCCCAAGGTGGTGAAGCGCTGTGGCGACTAGATGTCCAATCTGCCGGATCCGGGGTCACCGGAGATCTACTGGCACACTGTATTGACACCGCCATGTGGCTCAACGGAGGTATCAAGGACGTATCGGCTGTCACCGAAACCTTCGTCAAGGAGCGCATGCACCAGGAGAGCGGCAAGGTGGAGCAGGTGGGCATTGACGACGCTTGTATCTTCCACTGCCACTTTGATAATGGATCCTTAGGCCTTTTTGAAGCTACTCGCTATGCTCGTGGCCAGAAAGCGTTGTACACCTTTGAGATCAACGGCGAGCATGCCTCCCTCCGCTGGGATCTGCACGATCAAAATCGGTTGGGTTATTTCGACCACCGAGACGACTCGCTGGTGCGGGGGTGGCGCTCCATCCATGTGTCAGATAGCGATCAGCCGTACATCGACAAGTGGTGGATACCTGGCGTCTGCATCGGTTACGAGCATACCTTTGTGCACCATGCGGCGGATTTTCTACAAAGCCTGGAGAGCGGCAAACCATGCTCCCCCACATTCCAGGAGGCACTGGAGACGCAAAAAGTATGCGAGGCCGTGCTCACCTCTGCGGAGACGCGCAGTTGGCAGGATACGGGCGTGGAGTGGTAAAGGCCAAATTTTCCTACAGGGCGATGTGCCGATCTGTGGCAATGGAGGCCTCAACCGCCTCTATGATTAGCTGTGCCTGTATGGCATGGTCCATGGTCGAAAGCGGGCTGGCACCTTTCTGCAGACACTCCTCGACAAAAAATTGATCGATATCAAGAATACTCTGACCATAGGCCGAGTAGGTCTGAGAGTGCACAATACCGGGGGTATTTTCGACCCAATCGCGATAGCTGTATCTGGTAGCCCCCTTGGTCCCGATCACCTTGATCATCATAGTCCACGGATCTCCAGCATGGTCGTCGGAAGCAAAACTCGCGCAGAAGTGGGTGAGCGCACCTGAGTCCATCTGCAAGGTGACCATCGCCAGATCCTCCTGGGTGATGGATGCGTGGCTGATCACCGCCTTCATGGCACTCACCTTGCTGACGGGCCCACCAAGATACATGGCGATGTAAGCATGGTGGGTCAAAATCTGCCTGATCACCCCTGGATAGCGGGCAGCTACCTCTTCCGGGTGGTTAATATTGTAGAGCACGTAGATGGAGACTATCCTGCCCAGTTTGCCAGAGTCGAGGAGGGCTCTTGCCCGCCTGACACTGGTATCATAGATGTAATTGTGCCCCGGCATGCAAATGAGACCGGCCTGATCGGCCAAGGCCTTGAGGTCTTCTAGCTCTGGGACGGAAGCACCCACTGGCTTTTCCACAAAGACATGCTTGCCCGCCAGCAAGGCCATGCGTGCATACTTGTGATGCGTTTCCAGATTGGTAAGGACATAGACAGCGTCAATATCCGGATCACCGACCAAAGCCTCTGCAGAAGCATACTTTCGACAGCCAAACAGCCGGCACTTCTCCTCCGCCAGATCGTCGGTGATATTCCAAAGACCTGACAAATGCGCACTCGGCAGCGCTGCGAGTGCCTCCCCATGCAAGAGCGAGATATCTCCCGCTCCAATAAATCCAATACGAATTCTCTCCATACTATGCAGTCATACCAAGTCCAATGCGCATTTGGCTCTTTCTTTGGTGCTTTTGGAGTAACTTACGAAGACCAAAGTCAAAAACTAAATTGCGGCCAATGAAAAAAGCGATCGTACCCCTCGCCCTGCTATGCCTAGCCATCCTTTTGATTAGCTCTTGGCGCAGCGATGATACGAGCGCCGTATCACATATCTCATCCGATGGGCAATCTGACATGGTTCAGGCAGCAAGAGGTCTGCTAGCTAGCCTGGAGGAAGATCAGTTGAAGAAGGCCACCTTCACCTTCGACGATCAGGAGCGATCCAACTGGTTTTTTGTGCCCATCTATCGCCAACGAAAGGGACTGTCGCTGGAAGAAATGGATGGAGCACAGCGAAAGAAGACGAATGCATTGCTCAAGACCACCCTGAGCAACGATGGCTTTGACAAAGTACAGGGCATCATGGGGTTGGAAAGTGTGCTTCGAGCGATCGAAAATGCGGACCATCGCAACCCGGATCTATACTACGTCTCCATATTTGGCACCCCCTCTGTCGAAGAGCCCTGGGGCTGGCGATATGAGGGTCATCATCTATCGCTCAATTTCACCTCCGCGACTGGCGAAATCGCCGTCACCCCAGCCTTTATGGGTACGAATCCGGGCAAGGTCTTGAGCGGCCCGAAGAAGGGTACGCAAGTGCTGAAGCAAGAGGAAGAGCTGGCCCGGGCATTCGTCAAGTCACTATCCGGAGAGCAGCGGGCCAAGGCCGTGATCAGTGAAAAGGTGCCCGCGGACATTTTCACCGGCAATGATCGGAATGTGGAGGCCATGGCCCTGGAAGGACTTTCGCACGGCGACCTCAACGAGGCACAGCGCGCAGACCTATTGGAGCTGCTGGACGTGTACCTGGGCAATATGCAATCATCCATCGCAGACAAACAGTGGAACCAAATCAAGACCACCGGTTTGGATCGGCTACACTTTGCCTGGATCGGCGGCACAGAGTTTATGGAGCCACACTACTATCGCATCCAGGGCCCGACCATCCTCATCGAGTACGACAATATTCAGAATGGAGCCAACCATGTGCACTCTGTGTGGCGTGATCTGCAAAATGATTGGGGAGAGGATCTGCTCAAGAAACACTACCAGGACAACCACTAGCCCATATCATGCGATCAGTCAGGGAGCACTACAAACCTTACTAGGCTCCGCACAGATGCGGGGCCGTGCCCGGCTACCAGTCCACCACAGATCCGTCCGCCTCGAAGTAGGTCTCGGGATTTCGCCAATCATGGCCCAGCTTGTCCTGCAAGGCGTCCTCATCCAGCTCAATGCCGAGACCGGGCTTGGTCGGTAGATCAATGTGGCCATCGCTTACCTCAAAAGGTTCCTTCAAGTACCCTTGCCCCAATGTCACCTGCTCCTGACAAAGGAAGTTGGGGATACTGGCCGCCAACTGAAGTCCGGCAGCAAGCGAAATCGGGCCGAGTGGATTGTGGGGGGCCACCGACGCATAGTAGGCTTCTGCCATGCCGGCGATGAGGCGTACCTCAAAGATCCCTCCCGCATGGCAGAGGTCCGGCTGTAGGATGGTAGCGGCCCCTTTCTCCAAGATCTCCCGAAAGCCCCATTTGGTAAAAATACGTTCTCCGGTGGCAATGGGAATATGTGTCTCCCGGGCCAAGCCCGCCATGATATCGACATTTTGGCAATTGACCGGCTCCTCGATAAAGTACGGCTGATAGGGTTCCAGGGCATGGATCAGCAATTCGGCATTGGGAGCGCTAATCGCACCATGAAAGTCAATGCCCAGGTCGCCATCATCTCCTACCGCTTCACGTAGGGATGCAAATTGCTCTGTGGCCGCGTCGATAAATCTGGGATTGGCAATGACGCCCGACTGCCGAGCATCTTTCACGCCCGTCTTGAAGGCGGTGTACCCCAGGGCTTTGGCCTCCCGGATGCGCTCGGGCGTACGAGCATGTGCATAGACCCGAATTCGCTGCCGGGTCGGACCGCCCAGTAATTCATAAATCGGCACGCCCAGGGCTTGTCCCTTGATATCCCAGAGGGCCTGCTCGATGCCACTCAATGCACTGGTCAGGATAGGTCCGCCACGGTAGAAGGAATGTCGATAAATGGCCTGCCAGTGGTGCATGATGTCGCGCGGATCTTTTCCGACTAAGTATTTGGCCGCCTCCGCCACAGCGGCTGCGCAGGTGTCGGCACGACCCTCGGTGATAGGCTCTCCCAAGCCCACGATGCCCGCATCTGTATGCAACTTCAGGAACAGAAAGCGGGGTTTGACTTTGAAGGTCTCCAAACGGGTGATCGTAATGGCATCGCGATCGGCAGGTCGCCAGCGTGGCCTTTCCTTGGCGGCTTTGAGATGATCCACCCCAACGACTGTACCAAAGGCTGCGGCAAGGGTGCGGCGGAAGAATTTACGGCGAGAGCTATCCGAGGGCATATGATCTGGATTTTGTCCAGGAATAAAATAGGAATGTTTTGGCGATCGTGCCTAGTAGATGCCGGTAGCAGCAATTCTCCCCCCAGGATGAGCCAGCTCTACGGGCATCCCTAATAGATCGAGTCCGCCAGGGATGCCTTAAGCAGAGGTTCTTCCGGTGTCCCACGGCCGATCACTGTAATAAGCGTCGAGTAGCGGCGATTGTGGATGACTATCCTGATGCTAATCGATTAGTGTTTACTTTAGTATCGCAAATACCCGAACCATCCCTGACTCATCTCCACTTTGTATCCGTTTAAGCATTCGCCATAAAACCTTCCGTCTACCAGGCGCTCAGAGTCTGTGCAAGGTCACGACGGACATTCGTATTTAGTATTGTTTAACACGGAAAATAGAAACTGTGAAGAAAACCATCTGTATCCTCCTGCTGGGACTGATTCCTGCCACACTACTATCTCAAAGGTCCAGGAAATCAAAGCAGATTACTGTCAAAATGGCTACTATGCTCAACTACTATCCTAAACTCAAGCCCTACTCTTTTTTCCACAGTCGTGCGTTTGGACAGGAAGACATCACGTACGAATTCATCACAGAAAACTCCGGTATTTTCACGATCGAAGATGAAGAGCGAATCTTGGCCGAGGTATCCAGCGTCAATTACTTTCCATCGCAGCGACTGACCATCGGCGCCTCGTTGCAGATCCTTCGGGACGACACGCATTTCCATGAGCTTTCGATCACTAAAGTGGTGCACAGCAAATCTGACATAAGGACTACGCATGTCTTGCTGGATGAGGAAGACAAAGTGCTCACGACTTTTTCTTTTGGATACACCGATAAGCTGACCTCGTTCGGACTGCGCTATGAATATGGCAAGTATTTCGGGCGAAAATCAGGTGGGATTCGATTTGGCCTTGGAGGAGCCATCGAACCATCTGCCTATTTTTATAGACGTGACCCCCTGCGCTCTAGCGAATATCCGGTCAAAGCCACGATATACAATCTGCATGTAGCCTTGATTCCCACGCTGGCCGCAAGGTTTTCGGACAAAATTTCGCTTGACTTTAAAATCATCCCCAGCACGCTCATTGCTGATCACGTGGATGTGCGCCAGTACAACCCTGTGCTCCTGGACAGACAAAATCGGGCGATGCGCTCCTATGACCCACCAAATACAGAGTTAGTATTCAGCGTCTTGCTGCGCTATGTGATCAAGGAGCCTAAGCGGCGGCGGCGCGGTTAGCGTTGGTTCCGCGGCACGATTGGCTTCCGGCCCTAATAGAGCCTCGTACTAGATGCAATCAGAATCCCATTAGCATCTAATGCGAAACTCTACTAGTAGAGTTTCGCATTAAATCTTGTGGTTAATTCTAATGTCTTTGGTCCGCATACTTCGTTGCAAAGCCTCGCCATAGCTACGGCTATGTCTGTGTTTCGCGCCTCGTCTGCGAACAAAATCCTATTAGAATTATTCAACATATCTAATGCGAAACTCTACTAGCGGACACCTATGCGGAAATAATGTGTGATCTGTACCTTTGATCCGGCAGGCCCCCGGGGCCCAACACATTAAATCCAGTTTTATGAAGCAGGTCATACTCACCGGAGCCACCGGCATGATTGGTCAGTTGGTGTTGCAGTATTGCATCGAGTCTGAGGACATCAGCAAGGTAACCTCCATCACCCGGCGGCCCACTGGAATGTCGGATGACAAGCTAATCGAGGTGATTCACACTGACTTCACTGACTACCAACCGATCCGCGAGCATTTCAAAAGCAAGGACATCGCTTACTTCTGCCTGGGAGTATATACCGGAGCGGTGCCCGACGACAAATTCAAGGAGATCACCGTCGACTACACCAATACCTTTGTGGACATGGTGAAAAGTGAGAGTCCCCAAGCCCGCTTTTGTCTGCTCAGTGGCAGCGGTGCCGATCAAACGGAAGAAAGTAGCGTGTCCTTTGCGAAGTACAAAGGCATGGCAGAAAACCACATGTTCAGGACGCTGGAAGATGCCTATTCGCTTCGACCCGGTTACATTTATCCGGTGGAGAAGCGGAAAGAGCCCAATGTGGGCTATCGTCTCATGCGGGCATTGTATCCCGTCATGAAATTGCTCGCGCCAAAAAGTAGCATACCTTCCACGGATTTGGCCCGGGCTATGTTTGATATTGGCATGCGTGGCGCCGCAAAGCAGGTACTAGAAAACGTCGACCTTACTGAGATCGCTAAGCATGCATAGTCGATTCAACTATGAAATAACTGATAAAATCCGATGGTCATTAGAAACGTAAAAGAGGCCTTGGCATCCGCTACGGGGCCAATCGCCAAGGCCTTGCATCACAATGCAGGGTTTAAGGTGCTAGTGATCGGCTTTAGAGCTCAAATGGAGTTAAGGGAGCATACGGCCAAGTGGCCCTCCAAATTGACAGTCCTGGAGGGCAGCGTTACTTATAAGGAAGGTCTGGACGAGACCATACTCAAGCAATACGACGAAATTCAAATCCCCATATTGGTGCCACACTCCGTCTTTGCAAACGAGGACAGTCTCTGTCTGTTGACACAGAGTGACGAAGCGACGGGATAAGGGGAATCGCACAGCTCGGGCGTATGGGGTAGTTATACTTCGCCGCGTCTGCTGCACCCAATGGTGTTTGCGCCACCACACGGCGACGATCGTGCCATTTCTAAGCTCCACCATCCCCTTTTGCGCATAGGCCTTGATGTAGGCTTCGATCGGCGAGCAGCATATCTTTGGCCTGCTGGCCCAGGAGGTGCAAGAATCATTTCCTGAGCTTCTGCGCAGGTTGGAAGAAACGGATTCACTAGGCGTCGACTAGAGCAGATTTGGCGTACGGGCCCTCCCTAGAGCTCGTAGCTATCCGAATAAACCGCAGAGTCTATGTACCTTGCCTCTTATGAAGCGCAGACATTTTATCACTGGTTCAGGTGCTGCTACCATAGCGGCTTTAGCTCCACGAGTTCTACGGTCCTTCCATCCCCTGATGCCATCCGCTGAAGACCCCCTCACGGTAGGCATCGTAGCCGACGCGCACAAAGACCTCATGCCCGATGCCGATCAGCGACTGGAGACTTTTATCTCGGAGGCCATAGACCGGGAGGTAGACATGATCATCCAGTTGGGTGACTTTTGTATGGCTGAGCCGGCCAACCAACATTTTCTGGAGATTTGGCGGAGCTTTAAGGGACCCAGGTATCACGTGCTGGGCAACCACGACATGGACAAACAGTCCAAAGCGGAGATGCTGGATTATTGGGAAATGCCGGACACCTATTATTCCTTTGACGTCAAGGGGTTTCATTTTGTCGTGCTCGATGCCAACTTCTTGTATCAAGACGGAAAATTCATCGATTACGATAAGGCCAATTTCTATGTCGACAGCCGGCTTCGCACCCATATTTCCGCAGCGCAAATCGAATGGTTTGAAGCGGACTTGCAGGCAACGAAATTACCCACGATCGTGCTCTCCCATCAGAGTCTCTGGCACTATGCCTATGGCGTAAAAAATCGTTTGGTCTTGCAAAAAATTATGGAGCGGCAGGCGGATAAAATTGTTTGCTGCCTCAACGGCCATAACCACATCGATTATCACCACCATCAGAATGGTATTGACTATCTGGAAATTAACAGTATGTCCTACTATTGGATCGCCGAAAAATATACCAGTACGAAGCGCTTTGCAGCGGAGCACTACGAAAAATATAAGTGGCTACCCAACCTGGCCGGCTACCAAGATCCGCTCTATGCCTTTGCCACCTTGGATCCGGCCGGCAGCATGACCCTGCAAGGCAGACTCAGCCAGTGGATGTCGCCTTCCCCCTACGACTTGGGGATGCCCAAGGGATTTGAGGGTGCAGTGAGTACACCCAATATCTCGGACTATAGCCTCACCTTCTGATTAGCAAGAGATAATAAGATATGAGTTGGGATATGGCAATGAAACATCTTGCCTCTTGGACCAGAATCATAGGCGGCCTGCTGGTGCCGCTTACCCTACTACCTCCCTGCCTCGGCCAGGGTCCTACCGCGGCACCCGATCTGGGGGCCATGATCCAGCCCTTGGCACCGGAGAATATTTTTCGCGACGTCGAATACTTATTACTTAATTGTCAAAGGAGATAAACCCAACGAGACCCGCTTTATCCGCAATCAAGCCATCTCGATCTCCGACACCCCTACGGGGCCTTTTGTCGTGCAAGATCGGCCGGTCATCGAGAACCTCGATACGGAGGATGTCTCCATCTCCTATACGGTGTTTTTGCCTTTGGCGGCGGATTGAGCAGGGTTCACCGCAAAGTGCGCTAAGTGTTCGCAAAGAGCGCGACGCAGGAAAGCGAAACGCCAACGCTCAAAAGGCCCCCTTCGAAGGGGGGCAAGAACGGTCGAAATCTTCGATTTCGCCACCGTTCTGGGGGATGACACCCGCTCCCATAGCGACCTCTGCGAAACCTTTGCGCCCTCCGCGGTGAAACAACAAGCATGCAGAGGCAAGGTCACTCACCATATCCAGTGGTACCAATCCAGAGAGTCTCGACTGATTGGCGATTCAGCACCGTGCTTCTGCCCAGCACAAGTGGTCATCCCCCACAGTTGGCGCGGAGCCGCCGACAACAGTTACGCCTGCAAAGGGCGCGCTACACACTCAAAAAGGCCCCCTTCGAAGGGGGCAAGAACGGTCGTAATCTTTGATTACGCCACCGTTCTGGGGGATGACACCCACACCCATAGCGACCTCTGCGAAACCTTTGCGCCCTGAAAAAACAAGCATGCAGAGGCAAGGTCACTCACCATATCCAGTGGTACCAATCCAGAGAGTCTCGACTGATTCGCGATTCAGCACCGTGCTTCTGCCCAGCACAAGTGGTCATCCCCCACAGTTGGCGCGGAGCCGCCGACAACAGTTACGCCTGCAAAGGGCGCGCTACACACTCAAAAAGGCCCCCTTCGAAGGGGGCAAGAACGGTCGAAATCTTCGATTTCGCCACCGTTCTGGGGGATGACACCCACACCCATAGCGGCCTCTGCGCAACCTTTGCGTCCTCCGCGGTGAAACGAACTGGACAACCATCCCTTGATTCCGTACCTTGCCAATGAACCCCGCAACCCCGGACCGGCAAGAGCCCACTATCCCACAAAACGATCGAGACATGGATGTAGAAAAGAATAAAGAAAACGCCATAGCCTTCTACCGTATGGCCTACCTGGGAGAGCCCCAAAAAGCCGTTGATCTATACGTCGGCGACGATTACATTCAGCACAACCCTGATGTAGCGGACGGCACCCAAGGATTTATTGACTACTTCGACCGGATGCAGCGCGAATATCCCGACAAATCCATTGAATTTGTACGCTGCATCGCGGAGGGCGATCTGGTGGCGCTGCATACCCACCAGACCTGGCCTGGAAATGATCAATACGTTACCATGGATTTCTTTCGCTTTGACGACCAAGGAAAGATCGTCGAGCACTGGGACACGATCCAACAAATACCGAAGCAATCCGCCAACCCCAATACGATGTACTAAGGCCGCAGTCATGACCCTCGAAGAGCTAGGCTATAACGAACACTGGGAAGCCCAACGGCAGCAGCAAGGCCTACAGGTCCTGGAGGTGGGCCGGGTCATCGCTGAGCATCGAGAACGCTACCAGCTCTGCACCGCTGACAATGAACTCGAGGCCGAAATCCTCGGTCAGCTCCGCTATTCGGCCGTAGATCGCTCGGACTTTCCTGCGGTGGGTGATTGGGTGGCCTTTGCCACCTACGACGAGGGCAAGGCCTTGATCCATGCCATATTGCCTCGCCAGACAGTGATCGAACGGCAGGCCGTCGGCAAACAGGGAGAGAAACAGGTCATCGCAGCCAATGTCGACTATGCCTTGCTCGTGCAGGCCGCCGACCGTGATTTTAATCTAAACCGACTGGAGCGCTATCTGACCATCTGCCGCACGGCCAAGGTGTCGCCCATCGTGGTGCTCAATAAAATTGATCTAGTCACCCCGACCGAATTAGCACGATTGACAAATTTAATCCAGCAGCGCGTGAAGCAGCTACCGGTCATGGCCCTCAGCAATCTCAATCAGCAGGGACTGTCCGAACTAGAACAACTACTGGAGTCCGGAAAAACCTACTGCCTGTTGGGATCCTCCGGGGTGGGCAAATCCACGCTGCTCAATCACCTCTGCGGCAAGGACCTCATGCGTACCAATCCGGTCAACACCAGCTCGCAGCGAGGCCGCCACAGCACCACCCACCGCGAATTAATTGTCCTGCCATCCGGGGCCATATTCATCGATAACCCCGGCATGCGCGAGGTGGGCATTGCCGACGCCAGCGAGGGCTTGGAGCACACGTTTAGCGATATCCTCGCACTAGCGGAGCAATGTAAATTCAAAGATTGCACCCATCAAACGGAGATCGGCTGTGCCGTGCTGGAGGCCATTGAAAAAGGAGAAATCGATCCCGAGGCCCACGAAAATTACTTAAGAATGCGACGCGAAGAGGCACACTTTCGCATGACGATGGTCGAAAAAAGAGAAAAAGATCGGGCCATGGGAAAATTATTTAAAAACTACAAAAAGAGTGGTGACTTCCACCGGCCCTAAGTCAAACCGATGGGTCGATAAAAACATCAAAAAATGTACACGAACATAGAGGATTTTGTCACGGATTGGCAGGAAGAAAAAGTGGCTACCGCCAAGGTATTTGCCCAGGTGAGCGACAACGCCATGGCAACCAAGGTGCACGATAACGTGCGTAGTCTCGGGCGCCTTGCCTGGCACATCACGCAGACCGTCACTGAAATGCCCTTTCGCGCCGGCATCTTGACGGCCGATCACCTGGAGCATCAGCCAATTCCCTCCACCATGGCCGAGCTCATCAGCACCTACGAAAAATACTGCGACGAACTGGCCAACGTCCTCGCCGACACCTGGAAGGACGTCGACCTGACAGAGAAAATCGACGTTTATGGCCAGCCATGGGAACGTCGCAAGGTATTAACCGCCCTGCTCCGACACCAGGCCCACCACCGCGCCCAAATGACGGTCGTCATGCGACTGCTGGGCCTCGAGGTACCCGGCACGTATGGCCCCTCCCGAGAGGAGTGGGCGAAGTATGGGATGGAAGCGCAGGACTAAGTCAGCAGTTCAGAGTTAGCGAGTTCGGAGTTCCGAGTTGGGGAGTTAGGGAATCATTCACGGATGCCGGAGAATGTGGATCCTCCTATAGATGTCTCAAAGGACGGAAGCCGCGGGATTTACATCCTGCGGTACCAATCGAGGCAGGATCCTGCGCGGAGGGCGGAGAATGTAAATTCTCCTCTACCGGTCCCAAAATGCGGAAACCTGGCTCTTGATAGCCTGGCTTTGCTCGCCCCTAGTCCCTACGTTCTCCTATCGTCGCAACGCCGGGGAAACAGCCGTCACGCATGGAGATTCTGAAAGGGTCTGCGATAAGATCCCATGCGAACGGAAGCCGCGGGATTTGCATCCTGCGGCCCTCTCCGGGCAGGATACCGCTGAAGTGACCTTCACCCAGCCCATTCCGCATACCCAAATAATCCGTACATTGTTTGCCCCAAGGGCACCCCGTGCCCCGGAATCTAAAAAGTCGGATCTCCTCGCCAGCCGGTCCTGGATATTCGATCCCGCCATGTGGTAGTATTAAGCCTAACCAACTTATTAACTACTAAATCTCAGACAACATGAAAACGTTGATCGCCCTATCGATCGGCTTGACCGTTTTGGCATTGGCCGCCTTTCAAAATATCGAAGGCACAGACCTGCATCTCCTTCAATCGCCCGGAGCCGAAGTAAGTGACTACACGCCCACCGACTACGGATTGGCCGACGGCTATGTCGACTCCCTCGCTCCCTTCCCGCAAATCAAAAAGGGAGAGCGCACCCCGCTGGATCTTTGGAAATACGCCGGAAAAGCAGGCTCCTCCTTTATGAATCCCAGCCTCCCGATGTCGTGGGACGAATGGGTCGCATTTCACGAAAAGCAGAAGCCCCAGCTCATGCGTGATGTGCGCGCCTACATGCAGTCTCGCTATGACTTTTCGGGTGACGCCTACGCCGACCGCTATATGTCGGGGGGTCGCAAAAAAATAATGAAAGGGCCCGTATCCCGACTCCCGGATGGGGTGGCTTCGTTCGAAGCGTTGGCCCGTATGAGTGCCGATGAGATCAAACGCCGCGACCTTTTTCCCTTTAAGCCCCTGGCTCATCCCCTCGCGTCTACGGCTCACATGGTATTTCCCGACAACTGGAATAAAGTACACCCCGAGCATGTGCGCATCGATGTGGACCACGATTATCCCGACGAATATTTGCCGGAATTTCCACCGCCGATGTTTCTCACCAATCACAAGGAGATGGGCGATGTGACGCAAGGTCGCGAAGTCACCTTGGGCAACTACTATGAGATATTTGATGGCCTGCTCACGCCCGAACAAATGGAAGGCCTCAAAGAACTGGTCCGCCCCACGGCCACCACCTGGTTTAACCAGACCACCCATCGAGTGACACTAGAGCCCAGCGCAGGGGTCTCCTGCTTCTCCTGCCACGTCAACGGCCACACCAATGGCGCCTTTGAGCTGGCACCGGACAGCCGGCCCCACCTGGCTCGACTGCGGGTGGGCACACCCTCGATGCGTGGCAACTACAACCTGATGCAATTGGCCTCCAAACGCTCGATCCGCAGTATGGACCATTTCGCAGAAATTGAAGAGTATTTTGACGGCGACCCCGGCATGATGCAACATATCGGCCCCCGGGCACATCAGAAAGCAGTGGCCAACCGTATGGGTGACTTCAACGCGATGCTCGACTTTCCTCCTGCGCCAAAACTGGATCCCCTGGGCAAACTCTATCCCGACAAAGCCACCCCCAAAGAGCTGCTGGGCGAAGAACTGTTCTGGGGCAAGGCCAAATGCGGGCAGTGTCACTACGGCCCTTCTTTCGTGGATGATCAGATGTACGACCTCCAGGTGGAGCGCTTCTATACGGGCAGACCCGAGGGTCCGATCAAAAACTTCCCCCTGCGTGGCATCAAAGACTCGCCGCCCTACCTTCACGATGACCGACTGCCCACGCTGGCCGATGCCGTCGAGTTTTTTAATCTGGTGCTGGCCACCGGATTGAGCAGGGACGAGAAGGAGGCCCTAACGGAGTTTCTCCTGTGCTTGTAGCGGGTTTACCACAGAGATCGCAAAGGGAGGCGCAAAGGCCACAGATCGGAAACAGCATTTAAAAGCTTGGCGTACTCTGCGCTAGCTTGGCGTCCTCTGCGGTGAAATCGGCGGGCTGGCCTTCGTGAGCGAGCACCAATCTAAACCCTACACGCTAAAACCCTAAATAAGCGGGCCGGCCGTGGCGGGCTTCGCGTCCTTCGCGTTAGCTTGGCGTCCTCTGGGATGAATGTCCAGACACACACTGAACGAATACTAACCGAATATCCCCGGATCATTCACTTCGGCCATGCGAATACTCACCTGCGGAAGCCGTCGATACTTGAATTCGTAAGCTTGTGCTAACCATTTTTCAATTAGCACCATCACAAATCACTGACTATGCATGACTCGACCTTCTGGTACGACCATTTTACAGTTAATCTCAAAAAACAGCGCATTAATTGGACGCTCACACCCACGATCACCGAAGCGGAGAAAGAAGCCATCCTTTACTCGCTGAAGGCATGGCAGCTCGGCGAAACCAGCGACGGAAAACACCTGCTGGCCGCAGCCACAAAATATGCCGACAAGATCGGCGATCCCGACTACGTCGAGGCGGTGAAACTCTTCATCAAGGAGGAGCAGAAGCATGGCAACAACCTCGGTCAGTACATCGATCGGATCGGAGAAAAAAGGAAAACAAAAGACTGGGGAGACACGCTATTTCGCAAGGTGCGTTACTTCAACCGCAGCATGGAGTGGTGGACCATCTCCGTGATCATCGTAGAAAGTGCCGCCCAGATATTCTACCAGGCGCTACGCGATGCCACCCATTGCCAATTGCTAAAATCCATCTGTCATGACATCCTTCTGGATGAGGCCCACCACATAAAATTCCAGCACGAACGCATGCATCAAATCTTCCGCAGCAAGCGCTTCTACAACCGGGCCGTTAGCATCGGTCTTTACTGCCTATTGTTTTTTCTCACCATCCACGCGATCTGGTTTGGGCACCACCAGGCATTCCGCGCGGGCGGCATCAGCAAAGGTGAATTCATGCGACAGATGTATTTCAAGTTTTTCAGTTGCATGCGTTACATCCACAGGCGTTTCGCGATGTCTTTGATGGCAGGGGTGTGAAGTTTGGAGTTCGGAGTGAACTTGAGTTCGGAGTGAACTTGAGTTCTGGGTTAGCGAGTTGCGGGTTTACCGCAGAGATCGCAAAGGGAGGCGCAAAGGCCGCCGATCGGACATAGCTTTTAAAAGCTTAGCGTACTCTGCGCTAGCTTGGCGTACTCTGCGGTGAAATTAGCGGGCTGGGCCTTGGTGCGTTTGCCCTCCACCTAAACCCTAAACGCTAAACCCCTAAACAAGCGGGCCGGCCGCGGCGGGCTTGCGTCCTTCGCGTTAGCTTGGCGTCCTCTGCGGTGAAATCAGCGGGCTGGCCTTCGTGAGCGAGCACCAATCTAAACCCTACACGCCAAACCCTAAACATGTGGCCGGCCAGGCCGGTTGCCTGCCCGTAACCTTGACGATGTCAGGCTCGTCCAAACTCGTGATGAAAAAGCCATTTCGTATTGTGCCTTACGACGCTCGCTGGAAGGCGTGGTATGCGGCAGAGCGAGATCGGCTCCTTCGCATCTTTGCCAATCAAATCGTGTCGATCCACCACATCGGCAGCACGGCCATTCCCGGGGCGGGGGCCAAGGCGGAGATTGATCTGCTCCTGGTGATGAAAGATACCTCTCTCCTACCGAAGTATCACAGCTGTCTGGAGAGAATCGGCTACCGGGTGCGTGGGCAATGTCTTGAACAAGGCGGGACGCTGGGGAGATTTTATTTTAGTAAAGACTGCAATTTTGTCCGGACCTACAAATTGCATATTTGCCAGGTCGGGCATCCGGACATCCACGCCACCTTGGGCTTTGTGAAATACCTAAGCGATCATCCAGAAGCTGTCCGGGCATATACGGCATTGAAGGTGGGGCTCTCCAAAAAATACAATTATGGCCGATCCATCGAAAAATATATCCAGGGCAAAAGCGACTTCGTGCAGGACATATTGAGAAAGGCAAAGAAAAAATACGCAGCATCGGAGCAATGAATCGAAGATCACCAATAGCGCCGACAGAAAAAATGAAGTACGGCCGATACGAATACGAACGCACGTTTTTGGTCGCACGCAAATGGTGGAATATTCCTGTGATCGAAGAAAAACAGTTAAGTGACAAGTATCTCGAGGGCACCCAATTGAGATTACGCAGGGTACTTCAGGCCACCACGACCACCTACAAGTTGACAAAAAAGGAAGCATGCGACGCAGATGGAGCAGGCGTGCGAAAGATCAACACCTTCTACCTTAATCCCGAGGAGTATCATCTCATGGTCCGGCTCCCGGGCGTACGAATCGAAAAGACCCGACGCATCGTACAAATCCAGGGCATGCGGGTCGCCATCGATCATATCCAATTACCCCATCGAGAACTCTACCTGGCCGAGATCGAATTTGCCTCTGCGACCGCGATGCAAGCCTTTGTGCCTCCTCCTGACATCGTCCGAGAAGTCACCCTTGATCCAGCGTACAGTGGGCATGCCCTGGCGGGAACATGGCAGGAGTGAGGTGAAGTTCTGAGTGAACTTGAGTTCTGAGTGAACTTGAGTTTTGGACGAGCTCGCGACCAGTCGGTCACACTGCTCAGCGGCAGAAACCACAATACCAGAATACCATAGCACCACAACACCACACCAAAAGACCAAAAGACCATAAAACCAAAACACCATAATACCATTCCCTATCTTGCGGCCATGTCAAAAAAGGCCTTATTAATCATTGACATGCAGAAGGGGTCGTTTACGCCCGAGACCCCGCGACACGACGCGCAGGGGACCGTACGGCGGATCAACGTACTGGCCGATTTTTGTCGAGCCCGAGGCTGGCCCGTCATTCATATCCAGCATGATGGCACTGGCACGGGCGCCTTCGAAAAGGGCAGCTGGGACTGGGAGCTGCTCGACGATCTGGCTGTAAAGCTCGGCGACCTTCGGGTAGACAAAACCGCGAACGATGCCTTCTACCGCTCCGGCTTGCAAAGCCTTTTAACCGAACAAAACGTCACCGAACTCTACATTACCGGCTGTGCCACCGATTTTTGCGTGGCGTCCACGATTCAGTCTGCGCTCACCAAGGACTATGCGATCACGGTCGTCGCTGACGGCCATACGACCGGAGATCGACTCGATCTGACCGCAGTCCAGATGATCGCACATTATCACTGGGTCTGGCAACATATGATTCCGACCCGGGGAAGCATTGCGCTAAAATCCTGTGCGGAGATGGTGGGTGTGGAGGTGTAGTCTGCCTCGCGCTTGTGCCAGCACGCGGGTTTAGGGGGTAGGGTTTAGCTTCGACTGCGAGGATGCGATTCCGGCGTGCAGAATTATTCACGGAGACCGGAGAATGTAAATTCTCCTCTATCGGTCCACCAGGCGGTGCTGGCTCGGCTTGCCCCTAGCCCCTGCGTTCTCCTCCGTCGAAACGCCGGGGAAACATCTTGCACATGGAGATTCTGCAAGGGTCTGCGATAAGACCCCACACGACGGTAGCCGCAGGATTTACATCCTGCGGTCCGCTCTGGGCAGGATCTTGAAATGGAGAATTATTCACGGAGGCCGAGGATTCCACGGAGGCTGGAGAATGTAGTTGCTCCTTTGGTGGTCCCCCCTACGACGGTAGCCGCAGGATTTACATCCTGCGGCCCGCATCGGGAAGGATCTTGAAATGGAGAATTATTCACGGAGGCCGGAGAAATCCACGGAGGCCGGAGAATGTAGTTCATCCTTTAGCGGTCCCCCATGCGACGGTAGCCGCAGAATTCCACGGAGGCCGGAGAATTCCACGGAGGGCGGAGAATGTAAATTCTCCTCTATCGGTCGACCAGGTGCCGGTGGCTCGGCTTGCCCCTAGCCCCTCCGTTCTCCTCCGTCGAAACGCCGGGGAAACATCTTGCGTCCAAAGCCCCTGGCCCCTGCGTTCTCCTCCGTCGAAACGCCGGGGAAACATCTTGCACGCGCAAAAACAACATCATCAGGGAGCCAAAGGCGACCGAGCAAAGCAAAGTGGAGTTGTTGAGTCGTGGAATTGTTGAGCTTGATCCGCCGACGCCAAGTGACAGCATAAAAAACAGCAGCATCAGGGTGCCAAAGGCGACCGAGTATCCATACCCACAGAGCAAATTTCCTAAATTTAGCGAATTACCTAAGCTCTAAACCCCTACACCCTAAACATCGGCATAAGGCAAGCACCCCGTCAAGAGCAAATTTCCTACACACGAGCAAATACCCGCCATCATCCCACTGCATCAGACACAAAAACTGCAGTTTGAGGGCAACGATGAAGCGCAAGCAAGCATTTGGATCCATCCCTCAAGAGGGCATGTCTAGGGGAGAGGTAGGTGTGGGGCAGTCATGGCCTGTGGAAGGGCAGCGCTCGGATTGGAAGGGCGCACGACACTATGGATTCACTCACCATCCGTAAGGTCGCATTCTTTGGTACGCCTCTTACCCCCAGGGACGGTGACTTTCTCCAGACAGTAAGAAACGTTCGCAAGCATCAGTTTGATCTCACATTCCTTATCGGCTGGGAGCAGAATCTCATTCTTATGTTTGCTGAGTATTCCTTTGTATTCTCCATTGATATGCAGCTCGGGGCCACTGTCCCTCGGGTCGATGGTGATACTCAATGTACCATACCTGTCGTGCACTGATTCACGCATATCAAAGCGATGAACAAAATCTTCTCCCGGCCTGGCTAGCTCGAAATGGGTAATACTCCTTTCCCAGGCAAGTGCGCCGGACCCCTCGTCATTCAGCTCTATGGTAAATTGCTCATATACTGCATCAGAGCTCCCGCTGGAAGCCTCTACCACCAGCTCAGGCTCTGAATCTTCATAGGCGCCCCACGAGGCATCCTTCGATACATAAAAAATCAATGACCATCTGTCTGCTCCAGGTATTGTTAGGAGATTGTATTTGCCCTTGGGCAGCAATGCACCATTGACCAGCAGGTCATCGTCGATTTCAATTGTTGTCGGTTGGTTAGCACCCGTTCGCCACAGCTCACCGTAGGGTACTAGCCCCCCAAAGATCTTCCGGTCCTTCATTTCTAGTCTTCCATAGTCAATAGACACGCTGACGTCATCAATCTTGGCAGTAGCGACCTCTCGTTCAGGGCTGGGTTGCGCGCCGGTGAATACCCATAGGCCGTTCGATAGGGCAAGTAGGATGACTATGGCCGACGTCCTAACCTTCATCATCACCGCTTTGACCATTCCTTTGGTTGACGTTTCCCATGAGTAGCATTGCTCCAAGGGATATGAGAGATAGAATAAATGTACCGATTTGCAGCTGATAAGGTATATGAACCAGGTTATCATAAGGATCGAAAACGCCCAGTGTCATTATTTCAACCCACTTTTCCATGAATATGTAGCCAAAGTCAATGGAGAGCATGGCCATACAGAATGCCAGCACCAATGGGATCTTAGTTCGTTGGTCTAATGCGAAACTTGCGCTTCCTCCCCTGGTTGAGAAGTATCCAAGTAGGCCAATGATCCCGAGGGCAAGACTAATCATCAGCTTGGTCATTTCTCGCAGATGTGCAATCACCTCCTTGTGCATGTCCTGCAACGTATACTCCCTGATACCGGGACCCGCAGTAAGTTCGAGAAAAAAGTGATTGTAGATGATGACACCAACAGAAACTACGGCAATCGCCCAAACTAGCTGCTCTTGAAATCTGCCTTTATCCATGGTGTCACATGTTATGCCTATAAAGATCCGAGCTGGTGCTGGCCACTCAGTCTATCTACTTTTATTGAAGAGGCATACCAAATGTAACCCTCTCGACATGCCTTTCAAACTCAATACAAATCTACACTAGATGATTAGTACAAATAATGTAGCTTGAGCAATCCTGATATGATCCTCCGAACGACGGAACGAGTGAACTTGCAGCGCATAGGAATCTGTGCGTACTTGCTCACAATGACCCTATCCCTCTGCCTAGCCCAAGCACCGCCGCAGGAAGGGCAACGCACCGATTGGAAGGGCTTTGACCGATACGATTTTGTCTTTCAGGAGCGAGCGGCGCGGCTGGTCAAGCCGGCGAATGCCTTGCCGGGACGGCCGTGGGTGTGGCGGGCGCGGTTTCCGGATTGGCATACGGAGGCGGACAGTCTGCTGATCGCGGAGGGATATCACCTGGTCTATCTCAACACCGACAACGAGTTTGGCAGTCCGCGGGCGATGAATGCCTGGGACGCCTTTTACGAACATCTGCGGGAGGCCTACCACCTGGCGCCTAAGGTGGCGCTGATGGGAGTAAGCCGGGGCGGGCTGTTTGTCTATACATGGGCCAAGCGAAATCCCGAGAAGGTGGCCTGTATCTATGCGGAGGCGCCGGTCTGCGACTTTACCAGCTGGCCGGGCGGCTTTGGCGAGGGCATGGGCAGTGCGGCGGACTGGGCGGCGGTCAAAAAGGCGTATGGCTTTGCCAGCGACGGCGAGGCACGTGCCTATGCCGATCAGCCGTTGGACCACCTGGAGCCGCTGGTGGAGGCTGGCATCCCGCTGCTGCATATGATCGGCCTGGAGGACGAGGTCGTACCGCCGGAGGAGAATACTTTTCCCCTGATCAACCGCTATCTCCGCCTGGGAGGCTCGGCCACGGTGGTGCCTTGCACCCGCGGTGAACAAAAGCTACACGGGCACCACTTTGCCATTGAGACTCCGCGCCGGGTGGCGGATTATATCAAGTATCACGCGACGCCCACAGCGGTGCTGCCGTCCCATCCCTACCACGAGCTGCGGGTCGGGCTGCGCAATGCCCAGATCCAATTCGAACGGCACAAAACAGGGCGGGTGGCCTTTCTCGGAGGCTCGATCACCTACAACGGCGGCTGGCGCGATAGTGTCTGCTCCTACCTGGAGACCCGCTTTCCCGAGACCGACTTTGAGTTTATTGCCGCCGGCATTCCCTCCATGGGGTCGACACCGGGGGCCTTTCGACTGGAGCGCGATGTGCTGTCGAAGGGCCGGATCGACCTGCTCTTTGAAGAAGCCGCCGTCAACGACGCCACCAACGGCCGCACCAACGACGAACAGATCCGGGGCATGGAAGGCATCATCCGCCACCTCCGCCGGGAGAACCCAATGGCCGATGCCGTCATCATGCATTTCGTCGACCCCGACAAGATGGCCTCCTACCGCCGGGGTGAGGTACCCGCCGTCATCCGCAACCACGAGCGGGTGGCTGCCCACTACGATATCCCCTCCATCCACGTCGCCCGCGAAGTCACCGACCGCATCCACCGGGGTGAGTTCAATTGGGAAGAAGACTTTAAGGATCTCCACCCCTCCCCCTTTGGGCAGGGGATCTATGCCCGGTCCATCCTAGCCTTTCTCGACTCAGCCTTTTCCTCTCCCCTCAAGCCGGATCAGACCAGCATCGACCATCCACTACCTACCAAGCTGGACCCCCACTGTTATGACCACGGCCAACTGCTGGACATCTCCCAAGCCCAGCTCGCCGACGGCTGGTCCATCGACCCCGCCTGGCGGCCCCAAGACAGCACCGGCACCCGGCCCAACTACGTCGACGTACCCATGCTGGTCGGCTCCTATCCCACCGGCTCGCTCCAGCTTTCTTTCGAAGGCGCTGCCGTCGGCATCGCGGTGGCCGCGGGTCAAGATGCCGGCATCATCGAGTATCGTATTGATGACGGTGCCTGGCAGTCGCTTAATCTTTATACGCAGTGGAGTGGTTGGCTGCATCTGCCTTGGTATTATACGCTGGCTACTGGGCTCGAAGCAGGGCAACATGTTCTCAGGATCAGGGTTACGGATTCTAAGGATGCGCGGAGTAATGGGAGGGCGTGCCGCATTCGGTATGTCTACGTCAATAGGGAATAGAACCTCACTGGGCATCGGCTCAACAAATACACAGTTCAACAACTACAACTAAACTGCCCTAACGGAGGCATGACATCCAAACACTGTCCACAATCTCAAACGTATCCTTTGGTCGCATCTGCCTTGGTATGATACACTGGCTACGGGACTAGGGGCAGGAGAACATCAGTTGGAGATTAGAATTGATGATTCCAAGGACGAACGGAGTACGGGGAAGGTGTGTCGCATTCGGTACTTCTATGTCGATGGGGAGTAGTTACCCATTGGGCGCCGGTTCAACAACTCCACAGTTCAACGATTGCACTTTACTAGCGGGGGCAGGCCTTAGCATCTAGCACTCCATCTCCCCAGAGATATCAGCTTCCCGTCAGAACAATACTACAAAATCTTCCCCAAATAGCTTAACTTTAACAATCAACGATCGGAAGATCTATGCGAATCTACTACTCACAACCGTACCCAACCACAGCTCTTCAGGCAGCACAACCAATTGCGGTTCTCCCTAATGATGTGCTACGTGGCATAATATCACAGTTATGGCGAACTCCTATTACGGTTATAGGGTAGTTGGTGGCAAGCTAAAAACGCACAATTATGCCAGGAGCAAAATTTCTAAGAGCTGATTTACATATTCACTCATTTGGAGAGTTTGGCTCTTATGACGTCACTGATCATACAATGTCCCCAGAAGCTATCGTTGACACGGCCATTGAGAAGAACCTTAGCATAATCAGTATTACCGACCACAACGAAATTCAAAATGTAAGCACAGCCCTGAAACATGCTAGTGGTAAGGCAATATTGGTCATACCAGGTATAGAAGTAAGTACAACACAAGGTCATTTGCTTGTATACTTCGAGACATTCAAAAATTTACGTGATTTCTACGGAAAACTGACAATCAGTGCGGACAAAAAAGCATGCACTCAAGGTATTGTTGAATGTCTGGACCTAGCAAGTCAGTTTAACGGAATTGGTGTTCTAGCGCACATTGAGCTGGAATCCGGTTTCGAAAAAACCATTGGAAAATTTGGGCCACAGATTGAAGCTGTCTTGAAGCATCAACACTTGAAAGCACTCGAAATTTCATCCAAAACCAGCGTTGACCTTTACACGAACCGTGATTCAGACGATAATCGAAAAAGGCTAATTAAATCAAGAAGAGACCACCTAGAATTAGACTTCGACACAGATTTGCCGAAACTAATGTCGTCAGATTCCCACACTCTAAATAAATTAGGTATAAATGCCGATGGGGAAAAGAAACTGACAAAAATCAAAGTTGATGAACTCAACTTTCATTCATTTAAAGTTGCCTTAATAAGTCATGATTCGAGAATTAGATTGGAAGACTTTATCCCTGAACAAAGACCAATCTTAAGAAGCATCAAAATTGACGGAGGTATACTTGATAACATCAAGATTGACCTAAGTCCAAATCTCAATTGTGTTATTGGTGGTCGTGGTACTGGCAAGTCCACCCTACTTGAAGCCATAAGGGAAACAACAGGGAATATATCAAAAGCCAAAGTCGTTGATTCAGATGTTTGGCCACAGGAAATCAAATTAGTGTATGAGGATGACGCAGGTCAAACAATGGAATTCAAAAGAGATAAGAACGACAGCCTGCACAATGTCACTGATCCAATCAATGGAATAGTTAAAGTTGATATTGAAAGCTATGGCCAGGGTGAAACCGCAAGCACTATTCAACATAGTGACGAAAACCCTAGTGCGCTGGTTTCCTTTTTAGATTCATTTTTGGAACTTTCCATTCTCAAGTCAGATGAAAAAGAAGTAGTTAATAAACTTTTGGAGAATCAAAGCGAATCCAAAAAACTACGAATTGAACTACTTGGCCTAGCTGAAACTAAGAAAGCCTTAAATAATGAGCAAAGGAAACTTGCCAGCTTGCAAAAGGAAAAAGCAGGCGATTTGGTCAGGTTTCAGAACGCACTAATCAAAGAAAGGCAAATTCGAAATTCTCTTATAGAAGATCTAAAAGATCTTATTAAGACCTATCGGGAAATCCTGAATGACAGCACAACATTTGAATCATTTGAAAGCCTTTCAGAGGAAGAGATAGTCGTGGGAAAGGATTTCCTTAAACGTGTCAAGGAAATTGTATCTGAGTTTTCAGCAATAGTTAAAGAAAAGTCCATTGAACTCAATTCCGCTCTTACTGAGAAAGTTGATGATTTAAAGGATCAGCTGAAATCTTGGTCTGCAAAAGAGAAGGAAATTCAAGGGAAAATAGACACTAAAAAGAAAGAGTTGGAAGAACAAGGCATACCATTTGACTTGGGCAAAATCAATCAAATATCTAAAGACATAATTCATTACAAGTCAAGACTAAAAAAGCTAAAAGACAGTAAACAGTTACTAGAACAGTATAAGAAAGCTAGGAAGCGGTTAATTAGGCAGAGAAAAGAGCTCAAGGCCAAGATGTACTATCAGCGATACGCTTTTGCTCGGGCTATCAACGACAATCTCAAAAATACGCTTGACGGTCTTTTCATTAATGTTAAATATGAGCAAGGTAAGTATTCAAATGCCTTTGAGAATGAATTGAAATCTTTGATGGATTGGAGAACCTCACAAGTTCCAAAATCACCTCAAGTTGTAAGTCAAATTACGCCTTTCGAATTAGTAGAGGCAGTGGCAAATAAAAACAGATCGAAGCTGGAATCGCTTGTTGACTCAAATGGAAATCAATTACTTACCAGCACGGAGATCTCAACAATGTTGCAGAGATTAAGAAATGAACATAGATACGAAGATTTTGAAATCCTTGAATTTGACGACTTGCCAAGCATAACAGTAACAAAGATTTATAACGACGCCCAAGGCAATACCGTAAGGAATTCTAAATCAATATCACAATTATCTCTTGGTCAACAACAATCCGTACTGCTGGCTATACTTATGCTTTCCAAGAGTAAGAAACCTCTAATTATTGACCAACCTGAAGATAATCTTGATAGTGAATTTATTTTCAAAACAATAGTCATGAACCTTAGAAAAATTAAGGAAGCAAGACAGGTAATCATTGTTACACATAATCCAAATATTGCGGTACTGGGTGATGCCGAACTTATAATTCCACTCAAGAGCACAAGTGTTAAATCTTATGTGATAAATGACGGATCAATTGATCGAGAATCGACGAGAAAAATTTGTTGTGAAATTCTTGAAGGTGGAAAAAGTGCGTTCAAGCAAAGACAAGAAATCTATGGAATATAAATGAGGCCAGCCATCAACAATGTACATGAAGCCATCTCGGCTAGTCGCCGCCACGTCCCAAGTACTTGGTCGTCAAGCGGCATAATCGATAGAAAGATGAAAGATAGACAAATCCTATTAAGTAGAGCACTTTATGCCTACATCCAATTTCCAAGCCTCGAACAGTATGTTCTACCTCCAGCGATTTCAATCAATCTAGATTGGATGGCTCGAATTAATAATATTCCTCTTGGCCACCCATTGCACTTTGATTCCTTGGATGAATATAAGCACTATGTGCGTGATGAATTGATCAAATTATTGATAAACATATGGGTGGAGATTGAATCCAAGCATCAAGTGAATTCCGGAACAGCGTATGAGGTGGACTTCATTTACGAGCACGTGCTTCGTCCATGGCATGATGGTCAAAAGATTATATTTGCATTGAGGAGAAACATAAATAATTTCGAATTAATTGAAATTCGAGATGAATTAAATCCCCACTATAATTACAGATTAGCACTACCCCATATTATTGCTGAATTACCGAATCTTAAAGCATGAAGAGAAACCCCAAATCACCCTGGAATCCAGCAGAAATAGTCGCAGTATCACCAAATGAGTATGAGAAGCAAGTGGTTGAATGGCTAAATTCACATACGACATCACTAAAATCATTCAAGGTGAATCACCGGCACAATCTGTCCGGTTCTGGAGGTGAATATGAACTGGATGGTTATGCTGAAATTGAGATTTTTAACGGCGCGACAATAAAAGTACTTGTGGAATGCAAAAGGCACACAAAACCTATTGAAAGAGAAGTAATACTAGCGATTCATGCAAAACTTCAAGACACAGGTGCACATAAGGCACTCATTTTTTCTACAAGTGGATTTCAAAAAGGAGCAATTGAGTACTCTAGATCGAAAGGAATTGCGACTATAACTTTCTTGAAAGGATCTTGGCTATATGAGACAAGATCCAGTGACGCTCACGTAGATTCTCCTACTCACATAAGCTCTCCTCAATTTGCTGGAATACTTAATTATTACGAAGGATCTATACATTGTTCCACTATTGTTGAGGACCGCAAACAGGTGCTAGTAGATTTTTTAGTAGGTGAAGATACGTAGATTGAATAAGGAAGACGCACCACTTAACAGGGTTTAGGACACTATAGCGGCTTAGGGCAGCAACGTTTGTGTTGAGACTTTACCATATATTTAATCCGAAACATGTTTACTAAGTTAAAAAGGCAATTGATTCTATAATATTCGAGAGATGACTACTAGACAGAACCAGCACTATGTACCAAAAGTTTATCTAAAGAGATTCTCAGTAAGTGGAAGTGGTGATCTATTTTCGATAACAGTAAAGCCGGATTATGGGCGTGGAAGAGTAAAGAAAGTGCACTCTTCTCAAGTATGCTACGAGCCAAATCGATATACAGTGTCAGATTTGACACATTTTGATGAAGTTGGCGTTGATGATCCGAATTTTATTGAAAAGACGGCCTTCCCATATGAGACAAGGGATCTTGCCGAGATCTTTGACATACTAGATAACCAGGAGAGACTCTTTACCTCAAAGGCCGAAACGCTGTTGAAGATTGTCCTTAGCATAAAGAGGAGAAATCCCTCGTTCAGTAAAGATTTTAACACGGAAAGTGTTAAGAGTCCCTTCGAACAAGTAATCAATAGCGTCAAGGACGAGCTTGAAGGGGTCGCGGCGGAACATGAGTACATTAGGAAAGCAATGGAACTTGCAATAAAAGGACTCTCGCGAGATGTAAGGAACGAAAGCTACGTCAAAGACATTTACAAGAGAGTGCTGTATGACGTCAGCCGAGACAGATACACAGAAGAGGGCGAACGAATAGATAGATTTATGAAATTGCGCTTCCATATTTTCTATACCGAGTACAGTTGTCCTTTCATTACCTCTGACAACCCAGGTTATACAATCCGAGATGGAAAAACGTTCTACAATACAAATTTTTCCTATGCTCAGCAAATTGTCTTCCCGTTGTCGCCAAGAAGTATCTTCATGATCGACGCTAGAATTCCAGATAACGAGAATCTAATATTTAAGCGAATTCGATTTCGAAAATTAATTCCCAGTGAGGTAGGTTTCTATAACTTAGGAACAGTATTGGGCTGTAATAGCAAGATTCTAGGGCTGACAGAAGAATCACTTGAGGTAGCTAGAAACCTTGCTATTAGCAACGCAGCATGACACAGCGCCATGACGTCATGCCCGCTCGAAATCTAGAACAATTGATGAAGTTTTCGGCTTTGTTAATGGGTCGGAAGAATGTCTTAAGTGGTTCACAGTGGCACGCCGTATGCACTCAACCATTAGCTGCAAGAACATAATCACTTCCATGAAAACAACAATCACACCCCTAATACTTATCCTTTCATACTCCCCTACATTTAGCCAGGATTGGAGCGGAGTGCTGAGATGGCTTTATCATCAAAGCATCATAGGGCCTCCAGATGACGTCATGAGACTGGTGGAGGTTCGAAAAGTTGGAATCGAAATCATTGAGTCGAAGAACTGTGTTGTCCTTGAATTCAAACATATACAAATTGACGATGGCCAGCATGAGGAGGGTGTTCTTGCCACCTACGCTGTTTTCCTCGAAGACGGCGTCTGCCAGGTATACAACGACTATGATTCATCGTTTCACCAGGTGTATGACTTCAATCTACAGGTTGGAGATACGCTCCAGAGTTATAGCCCCTGGTGCCCACAAAGCAAAGCCCTCTCCGTAGTCGACTCCATCGGAGTCATAACAATAGATGGACAAACAAGGAGGTTCCAACAGGTGACCGATATCGATACAGGATGCTTCCTCCGCGGCATGGTCATCGAGGGTATAGGCGGGGAACGCTTTCTATTTCCAAATTCCGGCATTATTGATCCTCCCGTTGGTGGGAAGCTACTCTGTCATCAAGATGCGGATTTGATCTATCCTGAAGATGCCTCCTGTGACATCATTGTATCCACTGAGGACATAGCTAGCAATGGACGAACGATATACCCCAATCCAACAGATAGTTGGCTATGGTTTAGTACCGATTCACCAATACAATGGTCAGTCCATGATATAGTCGGCAGAAAGCTAGCTCATGGATATTCAGCGGCCATCGACATTTCATACCTATACGACGGAAATTACTTTGTGCTGCTTGAAGAAAACGGCAGCATAGAGAGACATCATGTCGTGAAAACCAGTCGCTAGCAGACTGGGAACTGGATGCCGGCAGTTGCGGCGGAAGGTCGTGGAGACTTTGTCATATATTTGAATGTATAGGTTTCTTAGAGCTATCGCGTCCTAACGGCTGTGCACCTAGCCCTGTCCGCCACTAGTATTTAGCACACAAACACATCAAACCATGAAACGACGAAAGTTTATCCGGAGCATCACCGTCCCATCGATCACCTGGCCAATCTATAAGCATATGGGCTCGCTGACTGAACTTGAGGCAGATCTCTACGAGTTCTCCGTCGGAAAGGTCAAATGCACGGTCTTCCGCGATCTAATGTTCACCTACAAGGTGTCGGACTACTTCATGAATGCCGCAGATGGTGACCTTGCGCCCGCGCTCAAGCGTTACGACATCGGGGCCGGAGGGATTCGGTCCCCATTCATCGCCTTACTCATCCAGGTGGAGGGCAGGAACATACTGGTCGACACCGGTCTAGGACATGAGGACGAGCCGATCACATTTGGAGGACAGACCATCCCTATCAAGGGCCAATTAAAGTTTCTCTTGCCGACGATTGGGGTCCAGCCCGCCGATATCACGGATGTCATCCTAACCCACTTTCATCCCGACCACATTGGTGGCGTGTTTACGGGAACGGAGAGCAACTATCCCAATGCAAGATTTCACGTCCATCAGCGGGAATGGGACTACTGGAGCTCTTCAGCTTCAGACCATGAGAATCCCCTGTTCAAGTACTTTATTGAGAGGAACATCGAGCCGCTCGCGCAAGGCAATATTAATATCCTCACCAAGGATGCGCAGGAGATCGTCGACGGCATCACCTCGATCGATGCTCCGGGGCATACCCCCGGACAGATTGCCCTGCTCCTCCACTCCGAGGATCAGTCTTTGCTGTATAGCTCGGACGCATTCTTACATCCTCTACACGTGGAACGGTTGGATTGGAGAACCGTCTATGACAGAGACCACGACCAGGCGAGAAGGACCCGAGAAAAGTTATTGGCCATTGCCCGCTCCGAAAATGCCATGATTAACTCCTTCCACTTCGATTTTCCCGGTCTGGGCGTGGCCGCAAAGAAAGGTCAAGGATGGGAATGGACGCCGGTCGTTTAAAGACGGTAGACGGTGGACGGGAGACGGTGGACGGGGATTACGATGTGATTCTTTGCTGGATCATTGAAATAAAAAGATCGTGTAACTTGAGGAAATACTGGCTGGCCGCTAACTCTCTTCACCCGCTGTGTGCCATCCCTCACCGCTAGCAACCATTTGACTAGAGATGGGAAAATATCTACGAGATATAAGCATCCATGTGCATCCGTCACAGGATTTGCCGCACAATCGAACGCGGAAGGATTTCAACCTAACAACACACTGTGTTCAGGACATCTTCTGGTACAAGATTCCAAGCAAGTTTGAGTTCCATGGTATCTCAAAGATAAATATCAGGCTCCAGGAGTCACCTGTAGTTGACGCATTTCATCGATACTTGGATGGAATCACAGAATACAGATACGGCGGGTTCGATTTTCAAAATTACTTTGAGCAACCAACTGGTGTAAGAAACTCTATCATCCTAGATGTTCTCAGAGCCGGCCTCAAAGCGATTCCCGATGTAGACACAGAAAAACTAAATGTCCTGCTAGAGATCACGAACTTTATAAAAGACAGTAATTTTGTGTACGAGTTCGAAAGTCGTAAACTATCTAAGTACAATCGGTCAAGAACGGTTAGGGCTATTGTAAGCTTCAAGGTAGATAACAACGGACAAAATGCTTATCTAAAAATCGTCAGCAAATCCGGGGAAACGTTGCGGACAACTCATCTTCTTAAGAACGTGCTCTTTGAGTATCGCGACAATCTGAGAAGGACAAGATGGAAAGGAGATATATTTGAAATACTCAACAAAGACGATGAAGTGTATAGAGAATTCAGAACCTAGGGCTAAGAAATGCTGGCAAACACTGCAAATTAGGACATTCGTGAAGGCAGCGCAGGCCGACCATCAAACATGATTGACCCAGAGCTACAATTCACCACCAACACAACTAGACAAAAAATGACATTCTACGAGACAGAAATCAAGCGCATTCGAAAGCTGTGCTTTTCCAACGACCGACAATTAGAGACGGTCATTGCTACCAAAAACTATATCGACAATCACTTCGACCAAGAACTCAAGCTTGATTTTCTAGCCCATGTGCGGTTCACTTCCAAATATCATTTGCTACGCATTTTCAAGCGGTATTATGGCATTACACCCAAACAATACCTGATCGACAAACGCATCGAGAAAGCCAAAGAGCAGTTGGCCAAGGGCGTGTCGGTGTCAGAGACCTGCGTGGCCGTGGGATTTGAAAGTCTCAGCTCATTTAGCCACCTCTTCAAAACTAAGACAGGTAAGACACCCAGCCAGTATCAGGCCCAAAAGAGCAACTTTCAATAAACAACGAGGCATTGTAACTTCGACCTTTGGGTCTGACAATGCCACACTAAAATGAAAGTCACCGTCATCAGCATTCCCGTGCTTGATCAGCAGAAAGCGCTGGATTTTTACACAGACAAACTGGGGTTCATCAAGAAAAGAGACATACCGGTCGGAGACGGCAACCGATGGTTGACCGTCGTGTCTAAAGAGGCCCAGGATGGGCCAGAGCTCTTGCTGGAACCCGGACCCCTGCACTTTGAACCCTGCAAGGTCTTCCAGGACGCCTTAAAGGAGGCCGGCATGCCCTGGACGCAATTTGATGTCGAAAGCGTCGACGCCGAGCATGAACGCTTGACCGAGCTTGGGGTTGCATTTAGTGTCAAGCCCACCGTCATGGGCACGGTCAAGGTGGCCGTCTTTGATGACACCTGTGGCAACTTCATTCAAATCGTCGAAAATCTCTAAATCCAAATTTTTAAAGCATGAGAAAAGACGTTGCTATGCTCCTCTTGGCCATCCTTGTGTTCAGCTGTAGCGATATAAGTCACTACGATGATCAAAGGGAAGCACGCCCGGTATTACGCGCTGAAATTCCCAATGCAGTAAATTCCAATACAGAAAGACCAGCTGCCATGAAGGAACAAATCTCCACCTTTCTAACCTTCCAGGACAACAATGCCGAAGAGGCCATGCATTTCTACATCAGCCTATTTGACCATTCCAAAGTCCTGGAGGTGCACCGGCATGGCAAAGAGGGTCCCGGCAAAGAGGGCACCATCCTATTTGCAAAATTCGAGTTGAACGGCAGCTCCTTCGCGTGCAGCGATAGCCCAGCCATACACGATTGGACCTTTACGCCCGGTGTGTCCAATTTTGTGGAGTGCCGATCCGAAGAAGAAATTCAAACCCTCTACGATAAATTGTCTGAAGACGGCCAGGTAATGATGCCCCTAGACAACTACGGCTGGAGTACAAAATTTGGCTTTGTCGCAGACCGTTATGGAGTTTCGTGGCAGACTGAATTTGCCGTAGCTGCGAGGACGTATCCATGCTTCGACAAATGCCTCCAATTTTTTTGAGGCAAGACCCCTCTCAACAACTACACGATTAAACATCTAAACCTTGCCGCCCTGTGCAGTGGATCGGGAAGCGTGGCAAGGCGCCGTAGCCCTGATTGTGCTTCACAGTGATTATGATATACGATAGAGATTGGGGATTGTGATTTACGGCGAGCTCTCGACGGTATGGATCGTGGCTCGACAGATCCCTCTCAACAATTACACGATTAAACATCTAAACCTTGCCGCCCTGTGCAGAGAATGGGAGGAGTAGCAAGGCGCTTTAGCTCCGATTGTGCTGCAAAGTAATTATGATATACGATTGTGATTGGTGATTGTGATTTATGGCGAGCTCGCGATGACGTAGATCGTAGCTCGACAGTTGCTTCTCAACAACTACACAATTAAACAACTAAACGATCCACACCACCCGGACCGTGTCAGGCGTCCCCGCCTGACGCATCTCTGCCCCGGACCTTACATATCTCCCAGCACCCGAAATTTCCGCTTCCGTCCCTTGCGACAATCAGCGCTAGCGCCTAACTTGTATTAACAGCCATCGCTCGGATGACAACACCGCCGCCAAGGAGCACAACTTGTGCTCCAATGCAGTCAAAGACCATCTTATGAATAAATACACCGCAACCTCCTGGCCGCATAGGCGATTTTCTTGGTGCCTGGGCTGGCTTGTATTGCTGACCGTCCACACATCAAGCCAGGCACAGGATCTGTTGACCCAAGGCGCGGAATGGCATTACAATCTCCTCCATTTTGGATCACATGATGTCGGATTTAACCGATGTTACATCGATGGCGACACGGTAATCGATGAGCGATCTTGTCTGATCTACATTCAAGAGGAGTACAACTGCAATGGAAGGCCCAAGCGCAATTACCTATACAAGGAAGCGGAGCAGGTTTATTTCTACGATACGGAAGACACTACCTTTAAGCTACTCTACGACTTTAGCCTCCAGGCCGGCGATACTATGGCATTGCCCCACTGGAGCTTCTTGGGTGAGCGGAGCTACTTCCTCCGCATTGATTCCGTGGGTGTCTATCCAGCCAATGATCGAGCGCTGAAGATGTTTCATGTCTCTTTTGGTTATATGGAGGGTGGCGATTTGATTCACTTTGAAAATCTGCCGCACTTGGCTGACATCATCATTGAAGATATCGGGAGCAACATTAATTTCTTTCACCTATGGGACAATGGCTGGTGCGATTCGCAATACAGCAACCAACTACGCTGCTTTTCCGCGCCCGACTACCCCGAGGTCCAATTGGGCGAAGATGCATGCACCTTGGTGCCCACCCAAGACGTGGTCACGTCCCACCCATGGATCCAGGCGTTTCCCAATCCAACCAGCGATCAACTATCGATTCGCTTTCAGGACTGTCAGCCGTGGGGGCAAGTGACTGTGCGAGATGTCGCAGGTCAAATAGTTCAGACCTACCAGCCGTCCGCCACATCCGAAGAACTGCTAATGGATCTGGGCCCGTTGCCCGCCGCCATATACTACATAGGTGTCCCGGTGAGGTCTGGAAGAAAGATTCATGCCGTGTCGACGAGGGTGGCAAAGATCAAGGACTAGATTTAGCGCGGTGATAAAGGAGACCGGCAGACTTTCTGCGATGCTTTTTCAACAGCTACACGATTAAACATCTACACCCTGCTGCCCCGTGCAGCGGATCGGTCGGCGTGGCAAGGCACTTTAGCCGTGATTGTGCGGCCAATGGATTGTGATATACGATAGGGATTGGTGATTGTGATTTATTTCGAGCTCGCGATGATATAGATGGTGGCTTGGCAGAACAACACTTCCTCATGGAGAACGAGAACTAGCCCTACTGCGCAACTACACAACATCCCAACCAGATCCACACAAACGCCCGGGCCGCGTCAGCCGTCCCCGCCTGACGCATCCCTACCCACCAAGGTCTAACTCCTCCACTAACCCCTCTCAACAGCTACACGATTAAACCTCTAAACCTTTCCACACCAATTTTCACTTTCAATTTGCAAGTTATTCCAAAGATTATTACTTTTGTTTTGCAAGTAATCATGAAGCCCTATGGAAGACTTCTTTCGGTGCAGGTGCCCCATCACATCCGGCCTAGACATCTTCGGAGATAAGTGGACGCTTGTGATCATAAAGCAAATGCTCTTTGAAGAGAAGAGCACCTTCAAAGACTTCACTGACAGTCCGGAGTCCATTGCTACCAACATCCTTTCGTCACGATTGAAAATGCTGGAGCAGTTTGGCATCATCCATAAGGGAAATCGCCCGGACAACCGGAAGACGAACATCTACACTCTCACGGACAAAGGCCTTTCTTTCACCCCAATTTTGATCGAACTCATGGTTTGGAGTAAAGAAAATATTCAAGAGTTTCACCCCAATCTAAATCTCCATCCCGGCCTGGACGCTATGAAAAAGGACAGGGAGCAGTCCAGCAAAAACATCATCCAGGCTTACTACAATTACAAACAATCACTTTTCAAAATCAATTAGGAATGAGTACACCGAGTGCCGAGGTCCCACAGATTATTTTTGATCACTACGTTCAAGATCACTGGACCCAGCAAGAACACGAAAACGTAATGGTCGTCGTCGACTTTTTTCAGCATTTAATGAACGAACACGATTTTGAGTATACGCTCGAGAAGTATGGCGGTGGCAGGTATACCCAACACAATCGAGCGATCCCAGACGGCATGGCTGGATTAGTGGGATACGTCAAGAACTTAACTAAGCGATTTCCCGAATACTCCTTTGACGTAAAGCGCATCTATGCCGATGGCGATTTCGTCTTACTCCACAGCCATTCAACCCTCAAAGCAAAGCATAGAGGCAATGAGAAGAAAGGATTTATCATCACCGACACCTTTCGACTGGAAAATGGGAAACTGGCCGAGCATTGGGACGCCATCCAGCCGATTGATACGTTTACACGTCTCCTATTTTTGATCACAGGAGGAGCGATTGGAAACAGCAATCCTACCTTTTAGCGTGGATAAATTAAGGGCGGCTGCCCCGCTTTGACTGTGCTGCCGCTGGATTGTGATATACGATAGCGATTGGTGATTGTGATTTTATGGCGAGCTCGCGAGTGAGTAGTAGATTGTGACTCGACAGTTACTTCTCCACAGCCACTCAATTAAACAACTAAACATCATCTGAGTTTCGTCATAAGGCTTTCGCATTCGTACCAAGAATTCGCCTGGTCGCACCCGATGCTCCGCACCCGATTTCTCAAACGAAGGCCATTACTTCGTTAAAGCGATATCGCACTATGCACCATTAGGTCCATGGCGAGTACTAAAGCCGGGGCAGAATCCACTTAGGCAGAGGCGGGCAAGTTCGCGTCTGACAGAACTCATCTATGGCATCGGAGGACAGTTCGGCAAAGGTCTCTAGCTTGTGTGCATTTATTCCGATGGTAAATTTGCTGCGGTCAACTGACGGTTGGGCTTTGGGCGAATAGAGTACAAATAATTCAGTACTCATAATGTTTGTGTGATACCCGAAAGAACGAAAGGGCACGTGCAGACCCGCTACCACTGTAAAATCCAGACGCTCCATCAGCTCTCCTGTCTTCTTCTCAATTGTTATTCGCATCAGACCAAACGTCGCCTTATCAATGTACAAGTGTCCGAAGGCGTAGTAATTCTTGTCGGCCTTCATTGCTTTATACATCACCTCGTAGCACAGACGGCCATCAATGGTCACTTCGTCGACTACTCGATATATGTATTTCTTACTTGCTCTTTTCAAAAGACATGGATTCGTCCACCTCAATGGATTATCGCTATTCATCTTGTATAGTGTGGTCATCCACCTCGACATCTGGTCCTGGTCCTTCCGATAGATACGTGATGCGCCGATGTGATGCGACATACTTTGATTCCTGTTGATGACCACTTCTCCCACAAATTCACGTATTGAGATCAAGGAGCTGTCGGCACCAGCATCATACTCAATGACTCTACTATAGAATTCGAAAACCTTCGATCTTATATCATGATTGGCTTTTAGGTTGTTGATCATCTCGTCAACGATACTTCTGGAGGACAGGGTAGTCACCGTCACTTCGTCCAGACCCAGCTGAACTCTATATAGCTTAATCGTATCACTGCGCCGCAGATCTCCCAGTGAGATGCGCAGTTCCTGGTAACTTAAGTGAGAGATGCAGAGTGTATCCATTGCTCTACCCTTGTCAAACGCCCACCGAAATGCACCATCGATGTTTGAGGACGTTCCTTGGCCAGGATTGAGGCAATCATATACATGAGCAAAAGGGATCGGGGCATCGGATTCAGCGTCAGCAAGCTGAATGACTGCAGTGACCTGTGCCGGACCTTTAGCAAATCCGAAACTCAAGCAAACAAAAACAAGCCAGATGTTAGGACAGCGTGGTAATGAACAGGTGCAGAAATAATGAGCACAACGTGGGAGTGTGATGGCAGGCGTCAGGGTGATGGGCATGTCGGTGTAAAATCGTCCGGCCTTAAGATACGGAAAGGTCGTATTACCACGAAAAAAGGATCCCCCTTCGACCAGTGGCAATAATGTACCGGCAAGATCCCCTCAGCACCTAGACAAATAAACATCTAAATCCGACGGACCACCATCGGCCGCAACCCATCCGTAACAATTGCCCACCTCCCATCGTCCCTTATCTTGTGAAATCAACCATACACAAGATCTATGAACACGGTAATCGCCCCCTCCTCCCGAACCCATCAGGCACGACTAGCCGGATTAATCTATCTGCTCCTGATTGTATTTGGTGTCTTGAGCATATTGTACATCCCTTCCCAGCTGATCGACTGGCAGGATGCGGCCCAGACCGTGGCCAACATCCAAGAGCGCAAGCTCCTGTTTCAGCTCGGAATCATCTTTGGCGTCCTTTGCTACCTCAGTTATTTGTTTCTGGTGCTGGCCTTGTATCGACTACTCAAGCCCGTGGATGCCATCCAGGCGGGCCTGATGTTGGTGCTGGTGCTGGTGAGCGTACCCATTGCGCTGATCAGCGTCATGGCCAAAATCGACGTGCTGTCCCTCCTCCAGGAAGCGGACTACCTGCAGGCGCTGGAGCCGGCTCAGATCCAAGCGCAGGTCATGCTATCTCTCGACACCTTTAACAATGGCATCATCGTCGCCCAGTTTTTCTGGGGATTCTGGCTCCTACCCTTCGGCTATCTGGTCTACAAATCCGGCTTCCTTCCCAAACTGCTCGGGATCATGCTGATGATCGGATGTTTTTACTATGTGATGGACTCGCTGGCCCAAATTGCTTTTCCCGCCTACCGGAGCGGCATCATCGCTAGCGTCCTCTCCATTTGTGCCATGATCGGCGAGTTTGGCATCTGCCTCTGGCTGCTGGTGGTTGGCGATCGGCCTGGGTTGCGGAGGAAGCCGGTCTGAGTAATCCGGTAGGCAGCGGGCAGCAGCCAAGAGGGGAATTGATTAAATTAAGGGAGTTGTCCAAAACCAGCGCCTTATGGCACCCACCATCAGACGATGCCTATCGGTCTGCGTGCTCCTGCTCCTATTGCCTCTATCGCCAGTTAATTCACAGGAGTGGGCCCCACTCGGAGCCACCTGGTATCTCGAGGCCTATGATCTTTATGCGAAGGAGTTCGTCCGATTTAGCCGATTGGTATCGGTGGGAGACACGATCGTTCAAGGCCAACCATGCAAAATCATAGCCCGGGACGAAATCACCTGTCTAGCTCGGCCCAAGATCGAATACATGTACGAGCAGGAGGGGCGAGTGTATTACTATAATTTCGACTTGGAGGATTTTACCCTGCTCGTCGACTTCACCGCGGAGCCGGGAGAGACATGGGAAATCCACCTCTGGTTCTTTACAGATACAATACAGATCCGGGTCGACTCCATAAGTTGGATGCCGACCGAAACCGATAGCCTGCGCGTGCAACATGTCAGCGCCTCAATGGATGGCGTCCATTTCTACCAGGAAGGCAAACAAGTCATCGAACGCATTGGATTTAGCGACGGCCTATTTTATGATATCTCCGGAAACTTTCCTTGTGACATCAATTTTGAAGGACCCTTACGCTGCTACGAGGACGATCAAATCGGCCAGGTCAAGTTTGTGGATTTCGCCTGCGATCTCGTGCCTGTGGAGCAGGCTGCACAAGAGCCCGCAGAAGTGAGGGTTTATCCCAACCCCACCGATGGAGTGATATCTCTCGAGCATGCATTGCTAAGCCACGCACTGACGTATCGCCTTGTTACCGTGCAAGGTGTCCCGGCGAGCGCTGGGCAGGTGATAAAAGATCAGATCGATCTAAGTGGATGTGCCCCTGGCCTATACTTTTTGCACATCCACCACGGCAACCGGCGGGTGATCAAGAAGATCATTGTGCTTTAGTGTGATTGGTGACGTCCAAATTCCATCTGACTCGCTACTTGGATCGTCGAGCCGCGGGAGGCTTTGAGCAAGGCAGGGATCGGCGAGCCGCCACCTCGCAAAGATGCCCTAGATATCGTTATCTTATCCCCATAGCAGCAAACACACACAGACAAAACCAGATGAAAAAATATGCTTCTTCCCAAATACTAGCAGCTATGGCAGTCACCCTGCTCATAGCCAGCTGCAAAGTGGCTCCCCAAGATCCACCAAGTGCGACCAAGCATTCACTCACCCATGATGGAATCGAAAGAGAATACCTTTATTACGAACCGGTCAACCTAACTGTCAACGCTCCCTTGGTGCTGGTACTGCACGGATTTACCAGCAGCGCAGAAAGGATCATGGAGTACTCTGCCTTTAATCAGCTGGCCGACGAGTTTGGTTTTGCCGTGGCCTATCCCCAAGGCACCACCGATGAAAAAGGAAATACTTTCTGGAACGTCGGATATGATTTTCACGCTGATGTAGAGGTCGACGATCTCGATTTTATCGCTACCCTGGTGCGGACGCTGCAGAAAGAAAAGTCATTGTCACCGATCAATACCTTTGCCACGGGCATGTCCAATGGTGGAGAAATGTGCTATTTACTGGCCTGCAGCCACGCCGACCTATTTAATGCCGTCGCTCCTGTCGCCGGCACCATGATGAACAATCGATTTGAGACCTGCCGGCCTTCTCGGTCGATCCCCATCTTTTCCATTTTCGGTACGGACGATCAAACGACAAACTACCATGGCGACGAGCAGAATCAAGATGGCTGGGGGCCCTATAAGAGTACGCCAGCCATCATTGAATTTTGGACAACTCAAATCGGCTATGCTTCCGTGGCTCTCCGCGAACTGCCAGACACGGTGTCGGTGGACAGTAGCCACGTAATGAGCACCACCTATGCCAACGATCGCTCCACCCTGGAATACGTGCACTATGAGGTCGTGGGTTGCGGACACGATTGGCCCGGCGCCTGGGGAAACAAAGACATCCATGCCAGCACCGAAATCTGGCATTTCTTCCAGCGTCATTTGAAGGAGGAGTAGTCTGCCCAAGCATCCGCCTCTGCCCCAGCCCGACTACCCACCACACACTACTGCTAAGGAAAAAATTAGTTGCTCAATTTCCGGTTGTGGCATCTAGCCCTATTGGGCACTTTTGCTTGCAACTATGAACAGCTCAATACACGCCACAATTAATCAATAAACAATGCCACAGTTTCAAGTCACCGCTATCCCGCTGGAGGACGTTCGCCATTTCCTGACGATGGATGACCAGGCCCTGGCCAACGCAGGTATGCAACGGCTGACCGTAGATACACATCCCGGCTATCCCTGCCGGCTCAGTCTTGAGGATGCCCAGGTAGGCGAGCAGGTGCTCGCATTTAGCTACTGCCACCATCCCGCCGCTTCGCCCTACCGGGCCAGCGGTCCCGTCTTCGTCCGCACCGATGCTGCCCAAGCCAAGCTTGCGCCCAATGTCATCCCGGACATGCTGCTACACCGACTACTGTCCCTGAGAGTCTACGACCCAGGCGGCATGATGATCGATGCCCACACCCTGGAGGGCATCGAGTTGGCCGAACGGATTCAAGCCATCTTCGCCGACGACCAAGCGGCTTACATCCAGGTGCATAATGCGGGACCGGGATGCTTTAATTGTCAGATTGACCGGGTGACTACATAGGGCTCAGGCGATACCCGGCAGATCAAGAGCTCCCAAACACCGTTACAGCCCCGGTATTTATTGCACGTACTTTGCAGCGGTGGCCAGCCAACCTGCCGGAAATGGCACTGAGAGCCCAGGCCGCCCTATGCCTGGGACCTTTTACGCGGATGTATAGTGACGCTATCGCTCCATCGGTCACCTTGTGGCTTATTTCTATGTCCTGGAGATGCGATGAGAGGATGCGGGGCTTTGGGTGGAGAGGATAAACAAGGTCCACTGGGCACAGCGTAAGCTAAGCTAAGGAGGACTGATCAATCGATCTAAGATCTACGGAACAGTGCAATAAGGAAAAGCAACTTGACCACGTGCACACGTACTGGGTTACCTTTCTCGATCTACCACCACTAACAGTACGAGCAAGCTACCATTCTCTGGCTTTCGGACATCGGCGACCTCTGCATGGCTTTGGATCTGCTTGATTGATTGAGTTCTAGGATGGGGCGCTGGCCGGGTAGATGGGCGATACTTCAACGGCAGGCATCCACTCAAAATAGTAATCGCTCTTTGTAAAACAAAGGCTCCAAGGAAGTCACACAACTTTCATATTGCGCTACCAAGACATCAAATCAATTGTTTACCGCCGAGCAAACACTGCAGTTGCCGATAAGGGACATCAATGTCAACGTGTTAATGACAGGCTCTTCGATGATTGCTTCTTCCAATTCAATCAGCAATAACGCATAGGCATGATCGCAACCCTCCTATTGGAGAGTAAGTCAGGTGAATTGAGTCTAAGGGCGCAATTAACCAGGTGCTGTCCCTGTATCGATGTCAAAGAAGTCTGTTGCTCTCTAGCTGAAGCAAAGCCAGTCCTAGAAATACAAGACTTCGACCTGATTATCATCAACCTCGAAAACCCCTCCTTTGCAGAGTACAGAGCCGTGATGGCACACAATGACATCGAAACTATCTACGTGTCCTATTCCGACTCTCAGGCATTGGTAGCACTGCAAAGCCGGGCGGCTGAATACCTGATCAGACCTGTGCACGACGACGTGATCATCCTGGCTGTTGAAAAAGTCAGAGGTCGACTACGAAGAAGTGACGAGAATAAGCAGCGCCAATGGCTCATGGACCAATTCTTACAGCAGAGTAAAAAAGAGCAATCCATTGGCATACCTACCCTAGATGGCTTTGCTTTCTATTCTACTTCCGAGATCATAAGGTGCGAGGGTATGCAAAAATGTACGCGCATTGTCACCACGACCCAAACGGATATTATCAGCTCCTACAATATTGGAGAATTCAAGAAGCTTTTAGAACCCTACGGTTTCTTCTCTACTCATAAGTCCCATCTCATCAATCTGTCCTTTGTACAGCACTATCGCCGAGAAGGCACGATAATCTTGAAAGACAACTCCAGTGTGCCCGTCGCCAAACGACGAAAGGGCATTTTCTTGCGTCATGTCGTTCACCCCTAGCACCTCCCGTTAATTCTCATTTCTTCCCTTTGTTACCTTCTACTGGGCTATTGGTCAGACAGCTATTGTGTGCCCCGCCATTTATGTAGACATTGACGCTGACTAAAGTATTACAGATTAGAATTCGTCAATTCATTATGACAAGGTAGATTGGCCATATGTGTGTGAAGATAGTGCGCCTTTTCTTAAGTGCTGAATCCGAAAGTAATAAGGGAACGAGTGATCGCCGGTATAATAGCACAGATGTCATCGTCCATGTAGAAGAGGAACATCCGTACGGCGGGAAAGGCATCAAGAAATATGTGGCAACCTTCTTTACCTACGATAGTATATGGGAAATGCAAGATGTACACCACAAGTCAGGCGAATATTTGAATGGCAAATATTTCTTCGCTAGAAATATGGTACTCATCGACCATTGCTGTAGAGAAAGCATCACCGCCGTTGTCGACCACATCATAGATGAGGGTGACTTTAATGATGTTTTTCAATTACTCTGAGGTACACCCTGACGAAAGATAGCGCCGACACGAACAAGAGCAATCAGCATCATCACAACAAAACTGCCATAGGGCACCAAAAATAAAAAGACAACATGCAGAAACATCTATCCAACGGAGAGGTAGCAGATCTGGAATCGCCATTTCTACAGCTTACCAACTTTGAGCATGCCACCTCCTCACAGGAGGCCTTTCAGCCAATGGCAACACCTGTGCAAAGCCCTTTCCAGTCTGTGTACGAGCGAGCTGGAATCGAACAGGAATATGATCCAGATCATGAGGCTATCATTGATCTCATGAATGAACTGCATGATGAAGACTTTGATGAGTTCTTGCAAGAGTTGGCCATAGAAGGGCAGAACGTGGTACAAAATGAAATGCCATCCCATCTCATGCAAAACGAGACAGCCGTTGTTGACAAACTGGACCAGCACTTTGATCCGCTCCTGGATGAGCTGGACCGTATGATCAACCACACCCTAACTGCCATCGATCAGCGCGGGGAAACACCCGTGTCATCAGACGAACTCGAAAGTCTCATCGACCATTATGTTCCGGTCCATCCGTCCAGTCCGGTCGTAGAGCATTTTTGGAAAAAACTCAAGAAGAAATTCAAAAAGGTAGTCAAGAAAGGCATCAGCTATGCTAAGAAGGGCGTCAAATATGCAAAGAAAGGCATCAAGTACCTGGCCAATCTCGCACTCAAGCACATCATGAAAATATTCAAGCGGTTGTTTCCCATGCTGATCAAGCTGGCTTACAAAATGGGTCTTTTCAAGAAAATACCTAAGAAATATCGGCCCGTCGCGAATGTCATTTTAAAGAAGATCGGCGTCGACCCGAAGAAGGCCTATGCCAGCAAAGAACTGCCGGTGGAGCAGCAGTTGTTCGATTCGTATATCGCCCGTATCCTGACGGCTTCATCTGCGGAGGAATATGAGCTCATCGATAATGATTATGCAGATCTGTTTCAGGATGAAGTGATGTTGGACTATGATGGTGTTGCTTCCAGTAGGATTCGGTTTATTGATGAATTGAAAACTATGCATGATGACGCTCCCACCGCACCCCCTGTTGAAGAATTTGTGTCAGCCATTATTCTGGCATCCAAGCTATTGGGCGGCAGAAAGAAAGCGGTGTCATTTATCGGCAAGCACCTCGGCAACTTCTTTTCTAAATGGATCGGATCCAATAAGAAGGATACCATAAAATTTGCTAAGCATCTCATTGACAAGGGGCTAAGCAAATTTGGATTTGAAGTAGCACCCGAATCCCAACTTGATCCTGCCTTTGAGGCAATGGCTGGCGTCATTGAACAGACGACGCGTGAGGTGGCAGCATTGCCGGAGGATAGTTTTGAAAATGAAACGGTCTTAGCCAATCATGTCGTACACGCCTTCGAGAGTGCTGCCAGCGCCTACCTGCCTGACATATTATCAGAAGAACAGTTTTTTAAGCGACCTGATCTCAAGGAAGCCCGTATCAAAAAACTAGCCTGGAAGTTCAGGAAAAGAAAAAGACGTAAGGGCTTCTATAAGTACAAAAAGCTCAATCGAGAGATCGATATTGAAGTAACACCGTATATCGCCAACGAGGTCAAGGTATTCGGAGGTGATTCGTTGAACGATGTGCTGCAGAATCAACTTGGAATTGAAATCAATGGGACTCTGCCAGCTACCTTGCACTTGTTCGAATCTGAGCCAGGTGGAAATCTACAGGAGATCATTGCGAATGAGGTAGTCTTCAATCAATATGCCGGACTGCACCCCAGCCTAGTGGCCAAGCAGATCTTTCCCTTGACTTCGGTAGCTGCCGGACTCTTACTGGGTGAACCGGCCCTAGGCTGCAAGTGCAAAACCAAATGCTTGAATGGCAATACCGGAAGGAAGGGTCGACATCGCTTCTATTACCTTGAAGTACCGGGGGCCTATCCGCAGACGATCACCGCCAAAAATGGAATTGCCTACTTGAGAAACACGACGCATCTCAAAGTCAATCTCAATTTCATAAGAAATGAAATCCGATTATCCCTGTACTTAAGTGAAGGAGATGCCCAGCACATTGCCTCCGAGATCCGCCAATACCGCAAGGAGAATGCCTCCATTCTCATCCAAAAGATGTTGCATGCAGGTTTGAAGACGTCATTTTCCAGACATACAACGCAGAAGATAAGCATCGTGCATCCCAATGTCTTACCAGGCAAATCCTCAGGAGAGGCTCTCCACCTAATCCCACGAACAATTCAGAAAGACCTCAGAGACAACTTAGCGGCCTGGACGGGAAAGCCACTCTCACAACATCTGTTGAATAATTCCGCACAATTTGTCACTGCTGTGGATGACTCTCTCGATGGTGTGACCGTTGACATCAGTATGTCCGCCCCCGAAGGATTCAACACGTTGAAAAATCTCATCGGATTTCAAAAAGTACAGCTTTCTCCCAATCTATTTGCGGACCGACCAGTGGACATGACCATAATCGTACAACCTGGTAATGCAAGTGATGAATGAATACGATGACATATATCAACAGGTAGCCAGGCAATTGGGGCATTGGACCCAGGCAGCAGCTCGACTATCCAAACTGGAAGATCTGGCTGCTCCGGCAGCGTGGCAAGGCTTGGAGCAATACCTCAACGTGAAGCTCAAAAGCAACCTGCGTCAAGGCCTAAGCCGATTGGAACAAAAGGCTGTAGCACTCGAGCAACAATTGCGCGCAGCGACATCTGTGGAACAGTTGAAAACACTACGGTCCGATGTCGACGCATTCAAAAAACAGTATTTGCGCACCGAAACCATGTTGGATTTTTATACCGATGCCATCAACACCAGAACCAATGAAGACATGGCGGCCTTAATGCGTGCCTGCGACCGGATTGCAACCCAGAGTATGCAAGCGATATTAGAACCCATGGGCATTGCCACACCGCCCGTGCTCACGTATATCGACAAAGGACTCGGTGCCTCCATTCTAAAAGCAGACTTACGCCTGTGGGATGGCGCCACGAAAAGCGCTGTCGCGGCCATCAAGGTGGTCAGGCATAACCTGTATCGACCGACGGCACTGATCCATGAGTCGGGCCACCAGGTAGCGCATATGCTCCATTGGAATGAGGAGCTCGCCAAGGTGTTGTATGAACAATTAAAACATACCTCTTCAGAAATAGCCGAAGTGTGGTCAGGTTGGTCCTCTGAAATTGCTGCCGATACCTTTGGATTTGCGCATACGGGCTATGCTTCTGTCGCGGGATTATGTGATGTCCTGTCTGGCAATCCTACATTTGTATTTGCCTATCAGGCAGGGCAAAAACACCCGCAAAGCTTTTTGAGGCTCTTGCTGGGAACGGCCATGTGTCGACTGATCTACGGAGCCAACAAGGGACCGTGGGAGCAGATGGAACGCGTATGGCGAAAGAAGTATCCCGTGGATGCTGCGCCGTCACAAGTGCAGGCATTGATAAGAGCCTCACTACCATTATTACCAAAGATTGCCCATACCTGTTTGCAATATCCCATGCGGGCATTTGGCTCCAAGCCGATCACCTATTGGATCCAACCCAATCGGGTGAATCGCGACACTTTGGACCGATTGAGGGAGCGCGCGGGTCATTCGCTGTATACCTCCCATCACTGGGTATCGAAAGAAGCGATCCGACTATTGGCCATGGGTGGCTATCAGATCGCATCTGCGCCACATCAGATTACACAATTATTAGCTCAACAACGCACATGGATGCTCACACTGGGCAAGACCTCGCGAGCCGCATAGACTATAATTTCAAAAATTAAAAATTTCAAAAATGACAGCAACAACAAAGGGTAGCAATAAACCTTCTAATAAGCCGACAACGCTGCCTGATGGCACAATCCAACAAGACACTAATCCTAGTGGTCCGGAGCAGTTGTACTATGACATCTCAAGTGCCGTACATGGCCGAGGCCTCAAAAGGGTACTTCACAAAAAAGGCAATAGAGAACTTGGCGAAGAGATAATTATTTCGCAAAAGATAATCAACGTCCCGCTATGCGAATGGAGAATACCTCCGGAGAATAAAAAAGAAGACTGTACTCCAAATAACTGTTCTCCTCGCGGTCATGTCACCTGAGTGATAGAGAAAAAATATCAATAATAGCTAAATTATAGATTATGTTCAATAGAATCGTATATAGAAGTTCCAAGGCTGAAAGGGAAAAAGTGATCAAAGAATTATTCTGTCTCCATCCCGTCGAAATCAGAACCTTACTTGAATTGGGTTGGGAGACCAGGATTCATCGTCCCGACGATGTTGGAACCACCATTGGTAGACCGGACCGCCGCAGTGAGATTTCCCAATTGCCGAAGTACTTTATTGACGCGCTCTTTAACAATACCGAAACCAAGAAATTTCCAGCGGAAAATAGAAAGGATTTCCGCTGTAGTTCGCGTTGGGACCATTTGATCTATGCCTATCTCATTGAGAACACCTGCGTCTACAAGGTATTTAGAAAGGTACTCTTTGAACATCTTCATGGGGAGAAGCTCATGGTGCCGACGGCAGCAGCCCAATTCTGGTTGCGCAGTACCGAAGAGTTGTTCTACAGTAATCCGGCGCCATTTTCAATCTATAATGTCGTAAGTCACATCCGACCGGACATGGAAGCAACGCGCAGGAATAACTATTTTAGAATGTTCGGCATGGATCTCAATCACGGCGACGCCAACGGCAAGCCTTACAGCTTTGTCAAGGCAGAAAGTTCTAATCGCGATTTTGTATCCACATTTGAAGATTTTCTCCGCGAAGTTTGGGTCGGCATTGTCAACACCAAAAACTCAAGTGGTGAAAATCGCACGGACGATGCAGGAATAGCCAGTCTGGCCCGACAGCTACATGACATGCTCAATGATCGCCGATTGAATGGCAATATCTCCAGAGAGGAATTCTTTGCCGTATCCATGATGTCATGGTTCCATCTGACCTTAGAATTTGACTCGCCGATCGTCACCTCGCTCAGAGCGGAAGGAACGCGAGAAGACCAGCGATTGTATCGTATCGCTGAACGCGTAGGCGTACCTGCCCATGCAAAGTCGTATGATTTCTTTGAATTGGCACGACCGATGTCTCGCATTCTGACCATGATCGAATCTGGCGTTTTCAATACAGAAGCCGGTGTTGCGTCCATGTTCAAGGTAAATAACCAACCCAATGCCATCGAAGCCGACATGCGTAAGATCATTACACATTGGGGCTACTCGACGGGCAGAGATATGAAGGTCCGCAGAGGTGTGAATATTGAAATCGCTTCCAACAGCTATCGCGGTTACACGGCTGCCCAGGTGCCAGGCAAAAATGGTTCCGAAAAGCAGTTGTCCTACAATTAGTCACGTAAATCATCCGTAGTATGTCCATTACATCATCACCATTCCTCAATAGGGAAGTCCTGGACCTGACCGTTGAAGAAGTAGAGAAGTATGCCCCGTCCAGTCAATTGGAAAGTCCGTTTTTGACACATCAGTTTTCAAATGAGGAGGACAGTGAATCTGAGCATCTCATTGAAGAATGGGGCGAAAATGAAATGGAAGATGCGTGGGAAGAAATGGAAGAGATGGAGGATGAGTCTCTCGTAGAGGAGGAGCTGTTGTATTCAGAAGAGGAAGATGAATCCCTGTATGAAGATGAGAATGACACTTTTGTCAATGAGGATGGCGAGGATTCTGAGGATGAATCGGAATTTGAGACCCTTCGGTATGAAGATGAAATGGACTTAGAGGACGATTTAGCAAAAGATCAATTCATTAGGGAAAATGATGAATACTATAATGCTGATGAAGATGAAGAATCAGATTTCGAACAATTACAGGTGGCGCCCCAATCATCTACCAAACCACTCAAAATAAGCAAAAAAACAAGGTTTCGATGGCGAAGTGTAGTTGATAAGGCAGTTCGAAAACAATTCTCCTTGACCGGACCGAGCCTGAAGGGTCGTGTAAAATATTATTCAAGCAATGTCTTTGCTCAAAAATTTCCAAGATCCGCCATACCAGACGTCCTGTTGAAACTGTTTTTACTGCCCAATCTCACGGTTTCCAATATCCTCTTCGCCCACGGCAAAGTGTTTTCTCATTCGACCCTAGGAGTTCCCACCGAAGCCCGAGTGAAATCAATCAAACAATTGATTGCTCAAGGGATAAAAGCAGACAGGTTTAAAATCCTTACTCCGAGGCCCAGCACCATTACACCCCGTGAGCTGATTGCCAACTTTATTCAAGGATTCACCACAAGTCGTGGTGCCCGCACAAAACGCCGTGTCATTATGCAGCTTCCCAACACTGTTGGAGTGCTAACACACGAAGCATGTCATTTTTATGTGCATTGGCGATATCGTTCATGGTCGGCATCAAAATCGAAGGACAAATACTTCGTAGACATGAGAGTTTCTGACATTCTGTACGAAGGTTTTGCTGAATATTTTGCACGTCAGGTGATGCGAGCTCATGCCAATCTCCTCGGACCACACACGCCATCAGAGTACATGGTGTATGTTCGAGCTACGGAGAGGATCATTACTACAATTGGAGAGGCCACCGCACGGGCAGCATATTTCGAGGGAAATAAAAGGGCCCTCGTGAAATTATTCAAGGCTATTGATGCTAATATCAAAGCCTATCCACTTCTAGTTCCTGGATATGCAATTGGAAATGGAGTCCAAAAGGAATTTGATTCTGTATCAAATGGCATGGAATTAGAAGATATCGATTACCACACGGATGATGAGTCGGATGACCGTGAACTTCAGGATGACGGTTATGAGGATGATGAGTTTGATTACTTAGAATTCGATGAGGAATGGTCAGATGAACTAGAGGATCCTAGTGAAGGTTTTGAAAAACGCCAAATGGTCCGCCAAATTCAAGAGGACGGTTTGAAAGTCCACTCGCAGGCCAAAGCATTGAGTTACGAACAAGAAGTGGGAGGAGCGGTGTGCAATCCCATAACCAAGGCCAAAGTGAAACCTGCAATTGGTTTTGAGTTCGATATCAATTATGGATCTACTGAAGATTCTGTTCCGCCGCCTCATCCAGATTACTCTAGAGAAGGCAAAAAAATAACGAAACACAAAAAAAGTGTTCATGGATTTCGTTTAAAAGGAGATGGTAACAGGATAGAAATAGGGACTATTCCCTTCGATTTTACAAATTCAGGTAGGATTGAAATGGAGAATGTCATGAACCAGATTCAGCAGTTAATAAAGAAGATCACAAATGTTTGTGAACGCACCAGACCCGCAAGATCCTTGGGATATAATAAGAAGACCGGACCCCCTAGATACTTTGAACCTCCTGAAAAGAAGAAAAAAGTGGGATCGATCTTTCCTTTATCATTTTACCCCCGAAAACAACCTTATTATGCGCGAGGGTGTAGGATGGGAGCGTCTCCACAGGCTACACTGACTATTCCATTAGGAAAAGTGAATAAGCTAGTTACAGTTATAAAATCCAGTGAAAAGTATGGCTGGGCACCGGGTAAAGCACTCAGTGGTCCGAGACGTGCCAGACAAGGTACAAGAAGTGTTGCTCTATATGATGCACAACAGATGATAAACATTAGTAGGAATTGGCATATCAAACATAGGACCAAACTTTCTGATGGAAGTGAAGTAACAACATCTAATTTTACTCCTACACTCCAGGGCCTATTGATCCTTATGCTCAGTTATCTCCGAACAAGTGAATTAAAATATAGTGCAAGGAGAGATTATGAAATATTTGCCAAGGCTTATTTACCTCTTAATGTCAAAAATCCGATGCGATTGCTGTATTCCGATCTGACCCCCTCTGAAAAGAGAGTTTTCAAAGAGTTGTATTACAATCCAGCAGCTGGTGTAAAAAGAGTGCTATGGAGGTTGGCCAAAAAGAATGCGTCTTTGTCAGACAAGGACAATCAACTTTTCCCTGCGAAGGTCGCAGGCCATCAGAAACTATGGTTTACAGATCCGCCAACGTGGGGAGACTTTATGAACAAGACTGTAAATAATATTCCACTGCTAAGGGAAGTGGACCATCACGTCGGTAAAGGAAAAGGCGAATTTGTCGGCTGTGAAGTTCTATGGGCCCCGCTATCCAGATTGATGCCTCATGAAGCGGGGAGTCGCAACGTTACACTTGAGATGCGAAGGCTGGGATTTGATTGGGTGCGATCATATCGCTGGAAAGCAATGGTTAGAACCCTTTATCGTATTGGAAAGGAGCTCAACTCTTAGTTCGAGCATGAGCACATGGTTCAAACTATCCAACATTTTGAATCATGAGAAGGAAATGACGAAAGCAATGCACAATATGTTTGTGGTTTAGCGAAAAAACAATCTCAATCAATTATGGCAAGATCAAATGCAATCATCCGATCGAAACACTGACAGGAGGCATCGCACGTGCCATGCAGACCTGTGCTCGACGAAGTGGACTACCGCTACACCCCTCTCTCCTACCTCACCAAAGGTGCAGCCGGCATCTCCAGTTGATCCAAGGCGCTGATCTCAATTTTCAAGACTTCGACGGACTGCTTATTGCCAGAGAAGGCGATGAGTAGGTGGCCATCGTGCTCGATCACGTGGGGGTAGTCGATCCGTCTTCCGCCAAATAGGTAACCCATGTGATCGAAGACAATACCATCTTCACTAATAGATAGGGTGAGCGGATCTCTCTTTTTCGGATTGGGATTGGACACGAGGATATAGCGTCCGTCCTTTAGTCGCAAGCCGTTAAACTTTGATCTGGCATCGGGAAAATCCGTGCGCACCGGGCGGCTCCAGGTACGACCCAGGTCGGTAGAGAAGGCACGGTAGAGAAATCCACTGCGTGCGTTGTCCCGAAAGAGGGCCAGCAGATGGCCGTCGGGCAAGATCCACCAGTAGGGTTCTTCCGGCCTCAGCTCTCCTTCCTCCAGCATCACGACCGGGTGCGTCTCCCAGGCATCATGTCCGTCTACCCCACCGGTAAGCATATACACATGCCGATCATGGGTGCGACGGGTCATCATCCACTCGCCATTGGGTAGCGGCTTGGGAGGAAAATTGTTAATGGCATTGTCGTAGACCAGCCCGATGTCCTCCCAGGTTTCTGTGGTCGCATCCAGGCGAAAGGCGCGAAGAGCCAGCGCTTCGCCAAAGAATTTGTCGGCCTCATCCAGCGATACCAGGGCGAGCAGTTCGCCGCCCCGTTGCCACAAGCCACGGGAGATATAGCGATAGCCATCTTCTGAGCGAGTGTTGTAGACGGGAGATTCCGGGCCGGAATTGGGTGGATAAGGGGTCAGGTATTGGGGCGTGCTCCAGGTGAGCCCGTCGGGACTGGTAGCAAAGGCCACGCGCTGACCGACGCGATCCTCCACGCCCGGACCATCGCTCCACATGACCCAGAACTTCCCTTGATGATAGGCCAGATAGTTGTGTTGATTTACCCCATTTCTCGGCAGAGCGTCGCTGACGATCACATGCTGGCTGGCGATGCGCGGCAGCGCGTGAAAGTCGATCTGATGCGGATCTTCCGGGACCCAATCTCCTTGCAGCATGAGCGAAGAGGCAGGGTTTTTGGCCGGATGTGGTGTCTCCTTGTTGCCAACTACCAAGACCTCCGCATTCGCGCCTTCGCCGGTGGAGTTAAGCCGCCCGCAGCCCATTAGCGCAGTGGCCAAGAGGACCCACAGGATCGCAATATTTTTCATTGGAAATGGTCTTTTCATGGTGCCCCACAATGATAATAAATTCAGTCCCGGGATGCATGCTGCGAGATCGAGACGAACTCAAAGAGGTGTCCCCACCATGACCCTCGACCGGGAGGCCTGTGGTTACTCGAAAGCGAATAAGGGCGAGACGATGTGAAGTTCCGACATCTCAAACGATCCTACCACATGTAGTACGTGCCCAGACCTACGGTTGCGCAAGGCGGCGAGTAATCGCTGTCCCAACCTTATACCCACATCATACGTCAAGATGTCAAACATCAAGAAGATCCGGCCAGCAGAAGAATGAGGTCAATACTTTCCATTACCTTACAGGTCAATTTTGCTCAACGACCACTCCGGGATTGTAAACACATGAACTCCACAATCTGGAGCAGAACAGATTTCAATGTCACAGACATCCCTAAACTACAGATACGCAGGAGTATCACAACTGGCCAGGACGGACAACGCAGAAAGCCTATTTCTGTCAAAATTTAGCGAAGATACCAAAGGAATGGCTCCATGCTTGTTTTGGGGTCAACTCAGAGACCCTTTCATCATCTCCAGATGTTTGATTAATCTGTCTCAAATTGTCAAATCAAACTTTGCTTTCAGACCGTCTCAACTCGCATCACTAAAAGATCCGATTGTCACAGCTGGAAACGAGCAAATTCGATTTGAGGCCTTCTCCACATGTGCAGGTGTCTACGCTCGTCTGGATATCCTACCTGACGGGCAAGATGGAGAATTCATTGAAAATGGTACCACGAACGTAGATTTCAATTTGCCGCTCATAACTGAGTTGAATAGAATTCACAGGAACGACAGACTTGTGTTGTCGATAGGCAAAAAGGAAGTGGGCTTTCACAGAGATAGAGAGAGCATTATCGAGCGAAAAGTCCCGCTGCCATCCAAATGGATTAAGGGTTTGACCACGGTACAACATTTTTTCTCTGAAAGTGAATCCGCCACAAAGATCAATAGGCTCCAAGCAATGCAGTTATTTCGAACTATACCTGCAGGGACTACCAAACATGATCTCTTTCTAGCCAAAAGGGGCAGTCGCTACCTGTTCTCACCGGTTCAAAGCAAGTCAGCAATTTGTATAGGAGGAGCACATCGCCTTCATCTCCTTAATCCATTAATTCCCCTCTCCAAAGGGCTGACGATCTACCGGCATCCATCAGACCAGTCCATCAGCATTACACTACATTTTGAAAGAGCAAACTATGTCTTTGCCGTGTCTAGAAGTGCATCAAGAGGCTTTTCAGGTGAGGGGGCAGGTTTGGATGAGTTATTAGAAGACACTTCAGACGATCTTATTGCCGCATTCGACAACTATACTTACACCAATCAATCCTTCAATCCGGCAGACATTGCCCTGGAGCACGACTTGGATTTCTCCAAAATTGAAAGCCTTTCGACAAAACTAGCTGCGATGGGGCTGCTAGGCTTCGACTTGGAGTGCAATTCCTTTTTCTATCGTCGCCTACCATTCAAATTGAGTAGGATATTATCCCTTAACCCCAGGCTAAAAGGAGCTCTCCAACTCATTGAAAATCAAAAAGTCCGATTGCAATTGCTGACTGAAGATCACATCAAAGCGAATGTGGAAGGCAGTAGTGGAGAGCAATACTATGTACTCATCACAGAGGATCAGGCAAAATGCACTTGTCCCTGGTACACCAAGAATCAAGGAGAAAGAGGTCCTTGCAAACACATACTAGCCACAAAGAAGATGGCGAAGACCAATGACTAAGGCCGAAGAACTTGTACAGATTGTCAATGACCTAAAGGATGTAGTTCCGTTCCTAAAAGCACTGACAAGAAAGGAGGGCATCGCATTGCTGCCCACCCTAGCTCAACTAGCGGAAACCTATTCTCGTACACTAGAAGGCAAGAGGGCAGGCAAGGGACATGGTCCCTTTGGCAGATACCTATATCCATACGAACACCTTGAAATCATACACCAAGCTGGAGCGGTCTGTGCGGCCACGATAACGCAATTTAGGACCAATATTGATTGGTCAGCTGAGAGAATCATCGTTTCCGATCATGTCGTAGAAAAAATACTTCCCTGGCACGTCCCAAAGTGGTTTAGCAGAGCATTAAATAGCCGCTCTGTGGCACTATGGGTGATGGACTATGAAAAACTGCATTATCTAATGGATCAAGGGTACTACAAACCCACTGACGAAATAGTCGCACAAGTATTTGAGAGATCGGCATGTCAGATAACGAGAGGCCAAGGCCGGGAGAAGACAACTTCTATATCCTACGACTTGCTTGAGAGGTATCCAAGTGCATTGAAAGAACATTTCTGGTTGCTGTTCGAACATGTCACTGCCATCAACAATCGATGGGAGCGTGACAAGCACAATTGGAGCAAGATCATCCCTGATCTAATTGAGAAGTCTATGATACCGCGGACCGAGGTGCTCAAAGCCTGCTTTATGGCCTGCACGAAAGGCTTTAATCGGACTCAAACTGCTTGGTATTATAGACTTGCCAAGGATCTTCATCCCGACAAGGCAGAGCTGGTCTCGCTCCAACCGGAGCTCCTCGTATGTCTAAACTCTTCACAATCATCTGCCATCAACTGGGGACTGGCTGCAGTTAGGTCCATCCTGGACCACCCAAAATTTGATATCTCAAGCTTCATCGGCACCACCCCAGCACTTCTGAGTCTACCCACCAAGAGCATTGTAAATCAAGTGCTAGCATTGCTGGATAAGACGACCAAAATATTTCCGTCTCACAAAAAGCAGATCGTCGCTTCGATTCTAAATGCACTCGGTCACTCAGATCATAGAATTCAGCTGAAGGCCGCAAAATATCTGCGAAAAAATATTACTCCTGCCGATGAATACATCAGCATTATCGTGTCCTATCAGGAAGGCCTGGACTCGGAAGCGAAAAGCGTGCTGGCTGAGTTTCTACCGAGTAATTCAATTACACAGGATGATCTGCCGGAAGAATTTGCTGTAGAGAAACCCCAAATCTTGTCACTGACGAACAGGATACCCTCCTACTCTACCTACGACGATATCGTTTTTTTCCTTACACAGATTAAAGACGACAACGAACATTGGCATGCCGAGCAGCTCCTCGCCATACTACCTACATTGGAGTCTTTCATCACCGAAGACAATGCGGACAGATTGAGTCAGGCTTTCTCTCACGCCCTCGACACGGCATCGAGTTCGTCGATCTGGGGTTCCTCCAGAGTCACTAGTCTCTATTTCCATCTTCTCAATGATTTTGCAGAAAAAATTAACAAGAAATACCCCGGTGCACTACTAGGCAGAAACAATCGAATCAAAAGAATGGTGCAAGTCCACGAGTCCCTTGGACCACCGTATAAAACGCTGGCGGAACGGAGTAGAAGTAATTTGCCCGTTGAAAGAATGATAGTAAAACTTGCATTATATGGTCAAAGCTTATTGGCAAAGGGTCTGAGCATCACGATCCTAAGTGTTCCCACTCATACGCAGGGTTGGATACACCCTCAGGACTTGGTTGAGAGAATTCTGAAGCTGGAATCGTTGGACGCCCCTATCGATATTCTGGACTGGCAACTGGCTATTATGCGACTCTGCCCCGAGTATGACCTTCCCATGTCCCTCAATCCAGCACTGAAAAGAATCAAAGATTCCCAACTATCTCAGGTCATTCGATATTTCTACAAAATCGACCCCCTGAACGAGATCACGGAAGCCAATCTTCCCTACTTCCTGCCGGCAATCGTCAGCGTGGGGAGCGATGAAGACAAGAGAAGACTTGCAGCGATGGATACCTATAACAGTGAAGCCGCCATTCACGACTATCACTGGCGGCATGGAGAAATTGAGTTTCTGACCTGGAGATACAATCGACAAAGAGGGAAATCGATCAGAGCCGTGGACACCAAGGAAGTCCTTTACATTGACGAATATAGATATAGGCGTCCCGCAATCGCTGCTTCCAGCTCACCAAAACGAGAGGGCCTGATCGGTTGGTTCAAGAATATCGTAATGGCCACAGAACAAAGGACCAGAGAAGTGTTGGAAGTTCTAAATCGGACACCACGGGATAGGGTTTCGTTCTTCGACCACTTCGATTTCATGACTGATGGACAATTAAGACACTATCATTTGAGAAATACTGTGCATTTGACCGCTCAAGATGCCAAGCGCTACCTTAGTATGGTACCAAACAACAAGCACTTGTACCTAAGTCTGGCACTTCATTATCATATGGAAAAGTCGAATCTGGCTGGAGAAGATGACAGGAGACTGGTCATAGCCATACTGGAATATTTGATTGAGAACTGGTTTAGAAAAGACGAACACGAGGTCACGTATGCATTCCTAGCCGCCAGCATTCTAACACAACAAAAAATTGCTCGCCAGTTGGTTGCCGAACTATGGATTCTGGCGGTCAGTCATGATAATTTCGATTCCGAGAAACTAGGTAGAATTGTGGGTTGTCTACTTGCAAAGAAATATGCCCCCCTGAAGAGGTTTTCCGATCTTCTGGGCAATTTCATGAACAATCTGGGGGCCAGGCACGATGCAGCACTTCTTCATCTCATAGAGAGCACTGTGGCGCATTTGCCAGACAGACCAATCCCAAATTCAGTCACATTACTTCGAATCTTCAGTGAACTTCAATTGAAATACCAAAAGCCGATGAGCGCTGGCTTCATTAAGAAACTTGAGGCCTGGTTTGATATTAAGTCCCTGCAAAAATTGATCAAAAAGATTCTCCCTCCAGATAAGAGGTAGAAAAAATCTAGTGTTGCCACGCAAGCTTATTAGCATACGTGGACGGTACCAACCACTCCTGCAACAGTCTGCGCCACGAAACTCAATCCGCCGGCCCCGGCCCAAAAAGTATTGTCATCATGAAGTAGCGAAACCTTGCTCATCTGCGAGCATAGTCCATCACGGCTTTTCCCAACATCTACTACCGATCGTAATCCCGTCCATGTCATGTCCTACAGCTGCCAATCATTTCCTACCTTAATTTCACATGAGACACGCCATCCCCTTTGTAGCCATCATACTTCTAGGCTGTCAGAGTACCGATCCGGCCTATGATCTAATCATCCACCATGTGCATCTGATCGATGGAACGGGTGAGCCCATGCAAAAAGATGTCAGCATCTATGTCAAAGATCAGCAGATCGTTGAGATCGGAGATGAGGTGGCGGATGATGCCCACAGCGTCATTGATGGACATGGGAAATTTGTCATCCCCGGACTCTTTGACGGGCACGTGCATACGACAGACTATCGACGGGACTTTCCCCGGCTGATGCACTACGGGGTGACCGGCATTTTTGTGCCTGGGGGCGGCACCTGCACCGATGAATACTACGCCGGTATGCGCATGATGGGCGGACAGGATTCCATCCCTGCACCCTTCGTCTTTCATACCAGCCAGCACTTCGGCATGGAGGGCAGCCATCCCGCAAAGACCTATGCCGAAAGCCACTGGCGGGACGGCGAGACGATCCACTACCTCACGGATACGGCTCAGATCAGCCAGCTGGTGCGGCAGGTAGCCCTACAGCCCATCCAGGGCATCAAACTCACGATCGAAGACGGTCCCGCACCTCCCTTCGTCCCTCGCATACCGCAAGCCTTTGTGGACCACACAGTGCGCGAAGCCAGCAAGTCGGGGCTGGAAGTGTTTGCCCATGTCAGCGACAATACCGAGTGGAGCATGGCCATCGGGGCCGGAGTCCAAAATCTGGTGCATTATACCGGGGTCGACGTAGATCCGGAAGATGATCATCACCTGGCCCTGATCCGCCAGATGCATGCGCTCGATGCCTCCTGGGTCACGACCCTGATGATCGACAAGTCCTTTCTCTACCCACTGCACCCTGAGTGGTTTGCGGCCCGTGAGATGTTGCCCTTTTATCGCGAGGAAAAGGCTCGATTGACCCCGGAGTTGGTCGAAAACGCCTCCTTGATGGCCGAGATCTTGCAACGCGAGTACGACCTAGAGGAAAGTACCCTCGAAGCTTTCGTGCGACCTCAAGTAGCGGATATTCAATACCTACTCGACCAAGGCATCAATATGGTGCTCGGCACGGACGCGGGCAATGAATTTAACTATCACGGCTACAGTCTGCACGAAGAGATGCAGTTGCTCCAGGTGGGCGGCATGGATCCAGCGGATATCATTCGAATGGGTACACTAAATGCCGCGAAAATGCTCGAGGTAGACGACCGTCTTGGTTCTCTAGAGGTAGGCAAATCAGCGACCATGATCATGCTCGATCGCAATCCACTGGAAGACATCACAAACAGCCTGGCGATCCACGCCGTCATCAAAAATGGCGTCGTGCAGGAGCGATTGGTAGAATAGTTCTACTTCGTCAAATGTCCTCCACGCGCGGCGCATCCCTTACTTGAATTCGTACTTTGTGCAGCGTCCACGCTAGGAAAGAAACTATGATTGCAATCAAAACAAAGAGATCTAAATGGCTGACGCTCCTGCTGCTACTGCTCTTCGCCACCGCCTGTGACAAAGAGGAGGACGGCGTCACGGAGCGGGACCTCATAGCAGAGCAACTCCAAGCCGTCATCGACGAAAAAGTGGGCAATGATGCGGATAAACTGGTCGGCGTCTCGGCATCGATCCGCATTGGAGGAGAAGAACGCTGGCAACTCGTCGGGGGCCTATCCAAATTGGGGCAGCCGGTCTCAAGCGACATGAAATTTGGCATCGCCAGCATCACGAAGACCGTCGTGGCAGCCACCACCATGAAGCTGGTAGACGAGGGAATCCTGACGCTGGATGACCAGATTGGTGATTGGCTCACTTTGGACCTTCCCAACGTCAAGGACGACATCACGGTACTGCAGTTGCTGAACCATACCTCTTTCCTGGAGGGCTATATGATGCTCGAGCTTTGGGAACGAGCCGAATCCAGCTTAGGCACCCCGATCGACCCCCTTGATCTGGCCCGTTTCATTGGCCCACCCAAGGTGGAGCCCTACCAATATTCCAATTCCAACTACCTGCTGCTGGGCATGATCATCGAGGCATCCACCGGCAAGACGGTGGGAGAGGTGATGCGTGAGAAGTTTTGGACACCCCTCAATTTATCGAACATGTATTTTGGTGCCAACGAGTCCATCCCGGAGCCTATCTGCACCCCCTGGCGGGACAATGACGGCGATGGGACCCTAGAAGATATCAAGGGGGACTTTGGTCCGGCCTTTCACAGCATCTTCTATTGCGCTGCTGATGTGTTTTCCACCGCCTCTGACCTGTCCATGTGGGCCTATCACTTGTACAGTGGCGAGGCCGTTTCGAGGGACTCCCAAGGCAAGATGATGACGGCCTACTACGACATCCCGCATGCCACCTTCACCGGCTACGGACTCGGCACCCGCAGAAACAAGTACGCAGGCCAAGTCATGTGGGGCCACACAGGCGGTATGAGAGGCTACGGATCACACATGTTTCACGATCCCGAAAACGACATTAGCATCGCCATCCTCAACAATCAGAGCCGCTCTGCCGATGGTCCCCTACTACGGCACGAGCTCATGGAGGAGCTGATGGAGATCGTGCTGGAGTCGCTGTAGGCGCCTATTGGAACCTCCCCTACTAAAGTCACTGCCACTTCAGCAGCAGAGGTAATCGCATCGACCCGATCCAATCCTTCACCCGTCCGGACGGCAAACAAACTTCGTGTCCTGGTGCCTTCGTGGCGATCTTCTGCTGAGTTCCCAAGACAACGAAATCTTCGTTCCCTAGTGCCTTCGTGGCCACCTCCCGCTCAGTCCGAAGGACAACAAAAACTTCGTGACCTCGTGCCTTCGTGGCCCAAATTCCTAAATCAATATTTTTCATTAACTTTGTATTACAAAGTACTTTGTACTATGGATAAATACTTGGAAGACCTCCAGGAAATCAAGGATATCATGGCCCGCTCCGCTCGCTTCATTTCACTTAGCGGCCTGTCGGGGATATCAGCAGGCATCCTGGCGCTGGCCGGAGCCTTTCTGGCCTATCGGATGCTGTTTCAGGGGCAAGAATACCTGACCTATGCACCGGTGGACCTGACCTCCGATCAGTTCATACTATTGCTTTCTTTGGCCATGGGGACTCTGGTACTGGCGATGGGTTCAGCCATCTTCTTCACGACCCGACAGGCTCGTCTGAGCAACCAACCCATCTGGGATCATCAAACCAAGAGATTGCTCATCAACTTTCTGATCCCCCTGATCGCTGGGGGCCTAATATGTCTGATGCTGCTGACCAAAGGCTTTGTGGGATTGGTGGTGCCACTCAGTTTGGTCTTCTACGGACTGGGCCTGGTCAACGCCAGCAAATACACCCTATCGGAAGCCCGAAGTTTGGGTCTGGTCATAATCGGCCTGGGGCTGATCGCGATGCAGTTCATTGGGTATGGCCTGGTGCTTTGGGCAATTGGCTTCGGCATTTTTCACATTGTCTCTGGCATCATGATCCGATGGAAGTATCAGTCATGAAGGAAGTCCTCAAGCATCTGGACAAGGCTTTTGAAAATCGGGTCCGGCTGGGCATCATGTCTGCCCTCATGGTCAACGAGGTATTGGACTTTAATGCGCTCAAAGATCTCTTGGGCGTCACCGATGGCAATCTGGCCAGCCACTTAAAATCGCTGGAGAAGAACAACTACGTCATCTTCCGCAAGGAGTTCTTGCAGCGCAAGCCGCGCACCAGCTACAGAGCCACCCGACAGGGCCGCGCCGCCTTTAAAAAACACATTCATGCGATCGAACAATTGCTCAAATAAATCATCGACACAATGATCTGCACCCTACATTTTCCAAATCCGGTTGATTGGCTTGAAGGCTCACTCTTTTGTGATCCTGGGCCCATACTGAAAAACAAATCCAATGACTAAGGACACAAAATTACTCCAACACAGCCTCGGGGCCATTGCCCTGCTATTGCTGGTCCCTGCCGTAGCCATGCTCTTCACCGACCAGGTCAACTGGACAGCCATCGACTTTCTGGTGATGGGCATCCTATTGCTTGGCACTGCCGCTGCCTACATCTTCGGCATCCGAAAACTCAGAAAGCCCGATTATCGAGCAGCACTCACCGTGGTGCTGGTGCTGGTCTTTCTGCTCATTTGGGCGGAAATGGCCGTGGGCATTTTTGGGACGCCCTTGGCGGGAGATTGATGAGCGGATTACTTTCGGTTGCAATAAATCTCGATCACAGACATACGGCATCTGGCCATGCAGGAATGGCTACTGCGCGGCCGTCTCCGTTGCGGCAAGCTGCATGAATTCAGACTTCAATTCGTCATACAACTTGCAAAATCGCTCCTTCTTCTCAATGACACAGTGATATCCCATCGCTGCAAATAATGGAGGCAAGAGATCTCGGTCATACTTCTTCTGTTCCGCCAGCTCAATCCAATCCAATTCCTCGACTGCCAACTGGGCCTTCATCATCTTTACGGCTCTATTACGTAGGGTCATAGCAGTAACCCTATTCAAGTATCGCGGCAAAGCATTTACCCCCAAGGCTTTCTGAAAGAGGTGCCTGACTTCATTCTCTGCCTTCGTTGACTTCCCATAGACAAAGAAGAAATAGATGGATGCTGCCAACAGCACCAAACCCAGAATCGTCATCCAACCTCCCCTATAAGATGTGCACCGATCAATGTCAAAAACACTGCAGAAACAAGAAATCCCAAACTTAGATATCCTTTCAAAACGCTGGGACCGAACAGGCCAATCTCAAATCCTCCACGCTCTCTATAGTCAGCCTTAGTGACGAATATACTCTTTACCGGAACCAGTGGAATACCAATGGCAAAATACTGCGTCTCTATCCACTGATTATCGAGGGACTTCATTCTGCCTGAAAATACCAATCCAATTATCATCGTACTAAATTCTTGCCACCATCAAAAAAATGCGCTCTCTTACATTACAGACCACCCTTGGGGCGACAAGGGGCACCGCGTAGGCATTGAGTCTTTTATCAGCACGCCGCTATCGCCTGGATACTCCAAAAATCCTATTGAAAAAACCAAACAATTAAACACCTAAACAATTAAACATCTAAACGCACAAGCATTCAACCTCTCCCTACATCTGATATCCCGTGACAACCTGATTCTTGCTATTAATAAATACTCGCTGATCAATCTCGTCGACCACGTAGTCGGGTATTTTATCGTCCAGTTTAATTTTCTTTTCTACCTCGCCGGTCGACTTATTGAGCATATAAATAAAATTCTTTTCCGGGCTGGTGTCACCGTCCTCGCGTTGGGCCACGATAAACTTATGATCCCGCGACTCCTTCGAATTGTAATGGCGAGTGGCCGTCACTTCAAATACCGGGCTCATATTTCCCGCACCACCGACATATAGGCCAGCTGCCACCTTGGTCTCCGACCGTGTGTCTCCATGATCGCGTCCGTAGGTACCCTGCGAGAGAGCATGTAGGGCCTCCAAGTTTGCTAGAGATCCGGCAATATCAATATCCAGATCCACGCCCGCCGCCCGGAGCCCGAAATCGGCCAGTCCCGCCAGGCCACCCACGGTCGTCACTGGAACAAAGTATTTGGAGTAGGCCAACTTGCCCTGCGGATCCAGCAAGGACGTATGCTGATCGTCAGAAATAAAATATCCCGTCGATACATATTCCGCTACAAGCGGCGTCTTTTTGTTGACGTCTAGCATTTCGACATCTTCGGCAAAGAGTTCGATGTCTCCACTATTCAGATCAAATTTATATCCCTTCTTATTCTCGAACAGCACGACCTTATCCTCCTTGGTGTCGTAGGTGACCGCCGGGATCGAACGAAATTTTACATCACGCTTCCATAGGTCCTTTCCATCGTTGTATCCAAGAATATTTGCCCGCTCGGTAGAGATATATAGAATGCCCTTTTCTGCCGGTGTGGCATAATAAACGTAGCCCTTTACACCACTGTTCCAGACCTTCTTACCATCGTTGTCCACTACGGCAATCGAGCCCTTCTTCTCATCCTTTCCGATGGCGATGTACCCATCGTCGAAAGTAATAACCTCGTCGAGGTAGTCGATCTTAAAACTCTTCTTCCAGATAAGCTCGCCCGTCTGTGGTTTGATCAGGTTGAAACCCTCGGTTTCGACCAGGATGAGATTGTCTCGGCCATCGACTCCCACATCAATGAGGGTACCTTTGAGCTTCAATTTACCAGGTGTAATATCATCACCATTGCTCGGATCAAGCACCGTGAGCTTCTTGCTGCCCTTAATCCCCAGATAAAGGCTGTTATTCAGCGGCGAATACACCAGAGCCTTAATCCACTTTTTGGCATCCAGTTGCCATAGCTCCTTGCCACTCGTACCGTCGTAGACGTGTACCCGCTCTTGCAGACCAATGATCAGCTCACCATTGGGACCAATTATCGGGCCGTGGAGGATGAAACCCTGACCAGCAAGGTTGCGTGACTTGGCAATGAGTCCCTTGGCCTTACCCACGCTGGCAGACCACTCGCTCTGCCAAGTCCGAAGATTAAATTTCATGATGCTGCGATCACCCGGACTCGACAGCTCAAACAAAATAAACCCTTCATCCAGCAAGATATGATAGTCCTTGATGCGAAAATCGCCCTCCCTGGTATCAAAGAGCACCTGTCCATCAGCAGCATTTACGATCACCGCTCTGGCCCGGTTAGCGACACCAGATTCCGCAATAAATAAGGGCAAGCCTTCGATATTTCGAAAGCCATCTTTGGCCAGATTGCCTAGGTCTTCGTTGACCCAGATGGTCTCGCCACTGCTATGGTCCAGTGCCATCAGGCCTTTGGTGCCAGAGGCTATGATGTAGCCATTGTTTGTCTGATCGATCCAGCTCACAAATTTCACCTCGCTGCTCAGATCGGCCTCCCACAATTTGTCCTGCGCAAGCAGGTTGGCAAGGCAAAGGCTCAGCAATAGCAATGTGACAGGAATGGTCTTATACATGGTGGATGGTTTTGGGCTGCTGCAACCAAACGACAAAATGGCCAGGGTCTAAGCCTATCGCCGGGGAGGCAGCCAATGAAGAATATGAGAAAGTTCGGATTGAGAGCGACGAAAGTTATGACAATTCTAACGATTCGACAAGCAGCACTTACACACACGATGGCATCACAGTCCACCCGAGAGTAAATCCACGTCGGCCGATAGATTCACCGACACATAGACAAAGGCGAATCTACATTCGCCGGCACACTGGCTGCCGACCCACCATGCAAGACGCTCCTCCTCGACACAGCTCCCTCCTCGCCGGCACACTCGTCAAACAAAAGGCGAGCCCACATCCACCGACACACCGGACGACAAAATCCGACACAGGCAAGTCCAAATGCTGACACCGGACACCCGAAACATCCGACAAAGGCGAATCTACATTCGCCGGCACACTGGCCCCCAGCACCCCTCCGCCACCAACATATCCACATCGCTGCGCACAAAAAAATTCGTATTATAGTACACCCGTAGAAAGGCTGCCATCGCGGCCCTTCCCCAGCCTGCAAAAGAAACACTGCTGACATGACAGAATCGAATCTACAGAGCAATCAACGCCAGGCCCTGATCCTGCTTAGATTGTTGATTGGGTGGCACTTTATGTATGAAGGAGTCATCAAACTCTTTAATCCCCACTGGACCTCCAAGGCCTATCTGATGAGTGCCGAAGGATTGGCAAGTCCACTCTTCAGCTTCTTGGGCAGCGACTCGCTCATCGGTATCACCGATTTTTTGAATGTTCTCTGCCTGGTGATCGTGGGCATCACGCTCTTACTCGGTTACTGGGAACGCATAGGTGCCCGCATTGGCATCATACTATTGATCATGTACTACCTGGCACATCCGGCTTGGCCAGGATTTAATCAGAGCGGCACGGAAGGCAGCTACTTTTTGGTCAACAAAAATCTGATCGAAGCAGCCGCCCTCTACGTCCTGTTGCTCTTTCCGACCGGACAATACTTTGGACTGCAAGGATTCTTGAAATCTAATCGATGAGCAGGTAAGATTATGTTGGATCTACAAACTTCTTAATTATTATGGCTGAAAATCAATCATCCGGAAGCTGGTCACGCAGAGATGCACTAAGAGGACTGGCCGGTCTGCCCGTCATCGGTGGACTCGTATGGGCCGGAGCATCAAAGGCTACGAAGCAAAAAAAAGATAGAGAGTCTATCCTAAGCACCCTCAATATCAATGCAACACCTCCACCCCCGACCGGGCCAATGAGTGGCGATCCCATTCGCATAGGCATCATTGGCTTTGGTATCCGTGGAACACAGTTGTGCCGGGCCTTGGGATTTGGCAGCAAGAGCTGGCTGGCCAGCATGAAAGAGCGGGCAGATAAAAATCCTCGAGACACCAGGCTAAAGTCATTCCTCGAACAAGAGAACCTAAATGTACAGATCACAGCTGTCTGTGATCTATTTGACGTACGAGCTGAAGAAGCGGCGGACTCCTTTAGCACCGACCAGGTGAAGGTCAAGATCTACAAGCATCACGAAGAGCTGATCTCAAGCAAGGACGTGGATGCGGTAGTCATCGCGACCGCCGACCATTGGCACGCACCGATCGCGATCAAAGCCCTTCAGGCTGGTAAACATGTGTATGTGGAGAAGCCGATGACGCACAACATCAAAGAAACGTACGAGCTCAGGGACGCTGTACTAGCGTCAGACGGAGTCTTTCAGGTGGGACACCAGCATCGGCAGACCCAGAGTTTTCTGACGGCGCAGGATGTCATCAAGAAGAACATCCTGGGACATGTCTCTCTGATCCAGGCCAATACCAATCGAAATAGCGACAATGGAGCCTGGCAATATCCGATCCATAAAAAGGCCAATCCGCAGACGATCGACTGGGAGCAGTTTATCGGAAGTGCACCCATGGTGCCCTTTAACACCGAGCACTTCTTCCGCTGGCGAAAGTGGTGGGCTTATGGCTCAGGCCTGTCAGGTGATCTGATGGTACATGACTATGACCGGGTCAACTGCGTACTCAATATGGGCATACCTCGCTCGGTGATTTCCTCGGGAGGGATCTATACGCATCGCGACGGTCGAAACGTACCTGATGTCATGCAGATCAATATGGAGTTTCCTGACTTCACCACCGGTACAAGCCAGGAAAACGGAAAAGAGAAGGGTATGACGATGGTTTACAGCGCCACCCTTGGCAATCAGTATAGCCGAACCACGGTGCTGATGGGACACGACGCCAGCATGGAGCTGGGCAATGATCTGACCATCTACGCCGATCGAAATTCGACCCGATTTAAGGACATGGTGGAGAACGAAGCAATCGATCCGGACATTCCCATCTATCGCTACGATCCGGCCGCCAATGGCGTCGACGGCGTGACCTCTGCCACCGCCAAGTATTTTGCCGACAAGGGCCTGCTTTGGACCTATCGCAATGGCAAGCGCGTCGACTCGACACACCTGCACATGCGGGAGTGGCTCAGCGTGATCCGAAATGGCGGCACACTGAGCTGTGGCATTAAGGAAGGATTTGAAGAGGCGATTACTGCCCATATGGGCGGCATCTCGTACAAGATCGGTCGACGCATTGATTGGGATCCGGTCAAGCAAGAGATCGTACCCATCGAGGGCTTTGACTTAGATGAAGTATTGCTGGCAGACATCGAGCGAATCGTCTAGCAGCAACAACGATATCACTATAGAGGCAAAGCCATCGGGAGATACCTGGTGGCTTTGTTTCATTTAAGTCCGTCTCGGTCAGTGCGTGACCCCTCATGCATGCCCAACCATCAGCACCAACAGCCTCCCGGACTGGCGGCCAGATTACCCAAAATTTGAGGTATCTTTCTCTACCATCACACCATGCGCAGACTTACCTGTATATTATTTGCCGACATCGTGGGTTATACCTCCATGATGCACCAAAATGAGTCGCAAGGACTGCAGGCAGTAGCGACCTTTCGAAAAGTATTCAAACCCCTCGTGAGCGATCATGGCGGCACCTGGCATAAGGAGCTGGGCGATGGCGTCTTGTGCAGTTTTGACAGTGTCGTACACGCACTGTCGGCCGCACGGGATGCACAGCAGCGGATCCAATCGCAAGCATCATTGGCAGTACGGATCGGCATCCACCTCGGCGATGTCACGATCCAGGACAACGACATCTACGGGGATGGGGTCAATATCGCCTCCCGCATTCAATCACTGGCAGAGCCCGGTAGCGTGTACCTCACCACCGGCGTCTTCGAAAACGCTCGTAACCAGGGAGACTTTGCCTTCGCTCCCCTGGGATACCGGCGTATCAAGGGCTTACCCAGTCCCTTGTATCTGTATCGATTAGAGACAGGTACGCACCAGACCGATGAAAAGAGCAGGCCTGAAGCAGAAAGAAAATCGATCGTCGTGCTGCCTTTTGTCGATATGAGTCAACATCGTGATAAAGAATACTTCTGCGATGGGATGGCGGAGGAGCTTATCAACATGCTGAGCAAGATCCGAGGACTTAACGTCATCGCCCGAACCTCTGCCTTCTCATTTAAAGATCAGCACTTAGACGTGCGAGAAATAGCGGGACAGCTCGGAGTAGACTTTCTCCTAGAAGGCAGTGTGAGAGCCTCCGGCAATAAGTTGAGGGTGACCGTGCAACTGATCTCGGCACAGGAAGGCGTGCAAGTGTGGTCGGAGCGCTTTGATCGGGAAATGACCGACATATTTGCCATCCAAGACGAAATCTCGCTAAAGGTGCTGAAATCACTTGAGGTAAAGTTATTCGCCGGCGAAACCAGTCAACTGACCAAGCGGTCCACGGAGAATATCGAGGCCTACGAAAACTACTTGCTGGGGCGACATCACTACAACAAGTTTTCCATTTTTTCTTCGGCTCCCGCCATCGAGGCTTTTGCCAAGGCGATCCAGGTAGATCCAAATTTCTCCAGAGCCTATGCCGGACTGGCAGATGTCTACGGCCAGATTGGCTACTGGGGATTTGACCATCCTAAGCACACGGCCCCAAAGGTTGAAGCAAATGCTCGCAAGGGATTGGCGATCGATCCGATGAGTGGAGATGCATCCAACATTCTGGCCAACTACCTCTTTGTCTACCTCAGAGACTGGGACCAGGCACGCATCCAGTTTCAAAAGAGCGTGGATCTCCATCCCGAGAACGCGGACTCACAGTTTCGCTACGCAATCTTCCTTGCTAGCATGGGCCAATTGGACGAAGCGGCCGCCCGACTGGACGTCGCGGAGGGTATTGACCCACTGTCTATTCTCATTCCCAGTGCCCGCTCCATCATTCAGACGGCTGCCGGCGACCTGCCTGCGGCAGAGCAAACTTGTTGGGCCGCCATCGAAGTGCAACCTGATTTCCCCATCGCGCACTGGATGCTGTGGCGGATACGAAGCATGCAAGAGAGATACGAGGAGGCACTGCACCATTGCCGGCGAGTATTTCCTTTATGGGGCACTCCCAAGGTCCAGGAGTTCTTGGATGAGGGATTTGCGACCGGTGGCTATCGTGCCGCTATGCTCCATGCCGGCAAAGGGATGGAGGAATTGACAAAGGTGCGGTACGTGGCGCCCTATGACATCGCTCTCTTTTATCTCCACGGCGGCCACCTAGAAAAGGCGATTCACTGGTTAGAGGAGGGCCGTCAGGTCGGCGATCCTCGGCTACACTTTCTGGGCATCGACTACGATCTCCTGCCGTTAAGACATCTCCCGGCGTTTAAGGAAATACTCCGACGCATGGACTTGACCCAGATCATGCACCGATCGTAGGCGGGGTGCGATCCGTTGGTTGCCTTTGCTTGCAAATTGCGCTATCTTCAAGCGCATCCCCGCAAAAGACTCCTTTCTATGAAACTTCAATTTGAGCTCAATGGCAAACCAGTGGAGGTCGAAGCACCTGCCACGGCCAATCTTCTCTGGTCTCTCAGGGACCGTCTACAGATGACCGGCACCAAATATGGATGCGGCATCGCCCAGTGCGGCTCCTGCACCGTCCACATTGACGGTCAGCCGGTGAGATCCTGCATGATCCCGCTCGCCGCGGTACAGGGAAAATCCGTGACAACCATCGAAGGACTGGGCGGGGACGAGCTGCATCCGCTCCAAGAAGCCTGGATCGAGGCCCAAGTGCCGCAGTGTGGTTATTGCCAATCCGGTCAGATCATGCAGGCTGCCTCCCTCCTGGCCAAGAACAGCAGCCCGACGAGAGACGAAATCGTAGAACATATGGATGGCGTATTGTGCCGTTGTGGTGCCTATATGCGGATCATCAAGGCCATCGAAATTGCTGCCCAAAAAGCTTGATCATGAAAGAGAAGCAAGCCACCACCACCCTCTCCCGAAGAAGATTTCTCACCGCAGCCGGCGGCATCACCTTTGTCGTTGCCGCAGGTGCCATGGTCCCCATCACACGAAGGGACACTGATGTGCCGGCTGGCGTGGACAATGGAAACGATATCACAGCCTGGGTGCAGGTGCGGCCCGACGGCAAGATCCGGCTGTTTAGCCCAGCGGCTGAGATGGGCCAGGGATCAATGACCGCCCTGGGCATCATCATCGCAGAAGAGATGGACGCTGCCTGGGAGGACGTCGAGATTCACCATTCGCCCATAGAGCCCGATACCTATGGCCTTCAGTGGGGCGGTAAACTAGGCGGCCCCATGCTTACGGTGGGTAGCCGCACCGTGCGAGGATACTACCGCAGCCTCCGTCATGCCGGTGCCCAGGCACGATATGCCATGATGGCCATGGCCTCGGCGATGTCCGGCAAACCACAGGATGAGCTGTCTACCTCGCCGAGCAAGGTACATCATAAGCCCTCTGGGAGTGCATGGACCTATGGTGAAATTGCAGCAAAAGGCAGCACGGCCATTACCCTACCCGAGATTCCCGAGACCAAATGGAAGAAACCCAGCGAGTTTAGATTGATCGGTCATGCCCGCCCGCGCGTAGACATCCCTGCCAAGGTGGACGGATCGGCCCTGTTTGCCATGGACATTCAAGTGCCTGGCATGGTCTACGCCGGCATGAACCGGGCCCCCGTACACGGGGCCAAAGCGCAGCTACAGAATGAAGAGGCCGTGCGAAACACGCCCGGATTTGTAGATCTCGTGCACCTGGATCACGGCATTGCCGTCGTGTGCGACAGCGCGGAGGAGATGCTGGCGGCCAAGAAGCTCATGAAGATCTCGTGGAGTAAGGATGCCAAAGCTCAGGGCTATGACAGCATTGCAGCCTTTGATCGCTACGCCGAGGTCTGCGCAGGTGGCAAGACCGGCAACGTCATCCATCAGACCGGCAATGTCTCGTCTGCCATGTCTCAGGCGTCACAGTCCTTCAAGTCACTCTATCGAAATGACTTCGCCTATCATGCCCAAATGGAGCCACTCAATGCCGTCGTATCAGTGGCGGCTGATGGCAAAAGTGCGGAAGCATGGGTGGGCAGCCAGTCTACCGACGGTGCTCGACGTACGGTGGCGAAGACCCTGGGCATCGACTTTGATCAGGTGATCCTCCATCCGTGCTACCTCGGCGGTGGATTTGGGCGCCGATCGATGTCGGACTATGTCGAAGAGGCCACCATCATCTCACGCGAGACAGGCCAGCCCGTCAAGTTGATCTGGACCCGGCAGGACGATCTGCAATACGGTGCCTTTCGGCCCATGAGCGTCCAGCAAATGGAGGCCAGCACCGACGACCGCGGAAAGATCCAGGCCTGGCGTCATACCATCGCCGGCACAGGGGGCGGCTTGATGACCTCAGGCGTAGGCATCTCCTACTACGATATCCCCAATCAGCACATCGAGCGTCGAAATACCGACGAAGGGGTACGCACCAAGCACTGGCGCTCCGTGGGGCATGGTCCAAACAAGTACGCCATCGAGGCATTCATCGACGAAATTTGCCGTACATATGAGAAAGACCCCTACCAGTACCGTCTGGATCTGCTTGCCAAGAATCCCCGGGAGCAGCAGGTGGTACGCACCGTGGGTGAGATGTGCGATTGGGGCGCACCCGTCTCCGCCGGACGTGCACGAGGCCTAGCCTTCGGCGAGCGCAGTGGCGCCTTGGTAGCCGGTGTCGCCGAGATATCCCTAGAGGATGGCACCATCCGGGTACATCACTTCTGGTGTGCGATGGATGCAGGGGTCGTCGTCGATCCGGGCAACGCGACCGCGCAGCTCGAAGGCGGCGTCATCTTTGGGCTCAGCAGCGTCCTCAAAGAAAGTCTCACCTTCGCAGATGGGGCCGTCAAGCAGTCCAATTTTCACGACTACCAGTTGCTGCGGATCAGTGAAGCTCCGGAAACGATCGACCTTAAGATCATTGCCTCCCAGGAAGCACCGGCCGGCATCGGAGAAGCTAGCCTGCCGGTGGTAGGCGGCGCAGTCGCCAATGCATTTTTGGCCCTGACCGGCAAGCCGCTGTACCACATGCCCTTTACCCCGGCCCGAGTGCGAGAAGCGCTTGCGTAGACGGTCGACGGTGGACGGTGGACGGGAGACGGTGGACGGTGGATGGTGGACGGGTACGCGAGCTCGCGTTTTGGAAGATTTTTTGCCACTTCGCTGTTTTTTCCTTGGTCAGGATCAGCCCCGTACTTGATTGGGGATAGCCGATTGTGATTGTGATTCCGATTTTGTGCCCATCCATAAACTTTTGGCCGCGTGGACGCGTCCTAGCCGCACGCTTACGTGCTCGACGGTGGACAGCAGACGGTGGACGGTGGACGGTGGACGGGTACGCGAGCTCGCGTTTTGGAAGATTTTTTGCCACTTCGCTGTTTTTTCCTTGTTCAGGATCAGCCCCGTACTTGATTGGGGATAGCCGATTGTGATTGTGATTTCTCGCCCATCCATAAATTTTTGGCCACATGTGCGGGTCCTCGCCGCACGCTTACGTGCTCGACGGTGGACAGCAGACGGTGGACGGTCGACGGTGGACGGTGGACGGTGGGGCGAGCTCGCGCTTTGGAGGATTTATTGGCACTTCCTGTTCTTCCCTTGTTTAGGATCATCCCTGTACTTGATTGGGGATAGCCGATTGTGATTGTGATTGTGATTTCACGCCCATCCGTAAATTTTTGGCCGTGTGCGCGCGTCCTCGCCCGCCGGCTTACGTGCTCGACGGTGGACGGTCATTGCTCATTGCTAATTGCTCATTGCTCACTGTCCACTGACCCTTGCTAATTGATCATTGCTCACTGATCATTGTTCACTGCTAATTGATCATTGCACATTGCCCCTTCGTAGGAAAAAACCCATCGTTCGACGATTTCATATACAAATAAGACACTAATTGCTAGTTTTGACTATTAGATATACAAATGCGACACTAATATGAAAGGCACCAACCTGGGAGAATTTGAGGAGCTGATCCTGCTCATCACAGTGGCCCGACCCGAAGATGCCTACAGTGTGGGCATTGCCAGGAGTGTCTTGGAGATCACCGGGCGCAAAGTGATCCACAGCGTGGTGCACACCTCGTTAAACCGCCTGGAAAAGAAAGGCTTTGTCACCTCAGAGATGAAAGAAGGCACCGGCCTGCGCGGCGGCCGTCGCAAACGTGTCTTTACCGTCACGGCAGCTGGCATGAAAGCCCTGGTCACGATGCGGGCTCAACGTGACAAGCTGTGGTCCATGATCTCACCCGCCTAAATACCCTGCTAGTGAGATCAAGAGACAACAACGGCCGCAAAGAGCCACCGACCTGGGCTGATCGCTTTCTCGAGTGGTATTGCGCACCTCATCAGTTGGAAGATGTGCAAGGCGCACTGTATGAATATTATTTCGAAAAAATACGCGGGGGACAGGAGAAACGGGCCAAGCGCATGTTTGTGCTGGACGTACTAATGCACTTTCGCCCCCACATCGTCCGGCGGGATCTTGCCACGCCGGAGCCAAATCAATTTGCTATGTATCAAAGCTTCATTAAACTCTCATTTCGCAATTTTAAAAAATACCGCCTCAGCACATTTCTCAATCTAGCGGGCCTGTCCATCGGCATCGCGAGTCTACTATTGATCACGCTCTGGATCCGCCACGAGCAGAGCTTTGACCAATTTCACACCCACGCCGAAAACATATATCGGATTTCCAACACCTTCACGAGTGAGACGGAGTCTTTTAGCCAGGCTCCATCGGGCCCGGCACTTGGAGCCCAACTGCATGAGATCTATCCACAAATCGTCAACGGCACCAGATACGGCACCAATAGCAGCACCATCACCGTGGGCGATGAGAGCTATTTTGAAAATGATATCGCGCTGGCGGATCGCAATTTCCTGGATATGTTTGACTGGCAGGTCATCGAAGGTGAAAAGAGCCAATTCTTCACCAATATCAACTCGATCGTGCTGACCGAATCGATGGCCGGCAAATATTTTGGCTCCCAGTCTGCCTTAGGAAAAGAAATTACCATGGATGGCGAAGTGATCCTTGAAGTGTCCGGCGTCATTGCTGACCTCCCGACAAATTCTCAACTGCAGTTTGAATCCCTCATCTGCATGGATCTGGCTAAAAAAGCCTGGGGTATTGACGACATGGACGACCGATGGGGCGGCGGTTGGTTTCATACCTATTTGCAATTAGAAGCAGGTACCGACGTAGCTGGACTAATGGAGGAGGTCAATACTTTTATCACCTCCAAATTGACCTATTTCACCGAGCGAAATATGTCCTATGAATATTTTTTACAACCGCTGACAAGCATTCACTTGCAATCGGACTTGCGTTATGATTTCGGCAATAACGGCAATGCCCGAAATGTGGCAATCTTCAGCATTGTGGCATTAATCATTTTGCTTCTCGCGGCCATCAACTACATCAACCTGAGCACGGCCAATGCCATCAGGCGCGCCAAGAGTGTGGGCATCAAAAAAGTGATCGGGGCCAAAAGATCGCAATTGGTGTCGCAATACCTCGTAGAGTCGGTGCTGGTCTCTTTGCTGTCCGCCTCGATCGCTATTGGATTAATTGGTTTGTTTCTTCCCAAATTCCAAACATTCATCGGCTACGAACTGGCCTACCAATACCACCCCATACACCTACTGTGGGTCGTAGCGGGGGCAGGGTTATTAGGCCTGACCGCGGGCTTATTTCCGGCGCTGGCGATCTCCTCGTTTAAGCCTTTGTCCGTCCTTCGAGGGCAGTTGACCCGAGGCAGGAGAGGCACCTTCGTGCGCAAGTCCTTGGTGGTTTTCCAATTTACGGCGACGATTGTTCTGCTCATCGCGATCATCACCGTGGATCAACAGATGAGACACTTGCAAAATCAGGATTTGGGCATGAATACCGACGAAGTGATTTCTATCAATTTTCGCGGCCTGCAGCAAGTCGTGGACAATCGGGAGAATCTGACCAACCGCTTGCTGGAGAACCCCGCCTTTACATCGGTCTCCTTTCATCGTCGGGCCTATCCCGTGCGCGGCTTGAGCAATGGCATGATCCAGGTAGAGACGGGCAGTGGAGAGCGGGTATCGTCGAGCCTCTACCACATGTGGGTCGATGAAGCATATGCAGACACCTACGAAATGGATCTCGTGGCCGGCCGATTCTTCTCGCGGGAATTTGGCTCCGATTCCACTGCGGCGGTCCTGGTCAATGAAGCTGCCGTCGAGGCGTTTGCCTGGGGCAGTCCCGAAGAGGCGCTTGGACGAAAAATGGGCACCGCACCCAATGAGAGATCGGTGATTGGGGTAGTACGGAATTTCAATTTCGAAGGCTTGCACAAACAAGTCGAACCCTTGCGTATCCTGCCGGAGACGCGGGGTGATTATTCGAGGATTGCCGTCAAGGCCAATTTAAGTCGTCTCACACCTGTTATTGAGGCATTGGAAAGCACCTGGCGCGAGGTTAATCCCGGCATCCCATTGGATTATACTTTCATGAATGACGATATCCAAAATCAATATCAGGCAGAAAGCCGATTTCGCTCCATCTTTTTGATATTCTCCATTCTTTCCATCGTAATCGCCGGCCTGGGTCTGTTTGGTTTGGTGACCGCATCCACCAATCAGCGGCTGCGTGAGATCGGCATTCGCAAAGTACTCGGCGCATCGACGTTTGGCTTGGTCGGTCTGTTAGGACGCGATTTTCTAATACTGGTGGGCATCGCCTTGGTATTGGCTATCCCGATCGCCTGGTACGGCATGGAGACTTGGCTCTCCGATTTCGCCTACCGCATACCGGTAAGTTGGATCTTCTTCGCCGCTGCGGGTCTGATCGCGGTCGGCGTAACCATCTTGACGATGAGCTACCAGACCCTGCGAGCTGCCTATGCGGATCCGACGAATGTGCTTCGCAGTGAATAGTTGTCCAGGGCTCTGGTGGCCACTGCGCTGTTTCCCGTGTGGTAACGGTTAGTTAGGTAAGGCTAAATAAAGCTATATGGCAGTCTTTGCGAATTTGTGCACCCTATAGCCGTAATTTGTGGTGGTACCCACTCGAAAGGCGACGCGAGATGAAAACAGATCTGCTGCCACCCTCGATCGCATTCCATACCATATCGACATCCCTAGTCGGCACAATATGGATTGTACCGCCGCACGTTCGATCAGAGCCGACGGTCAGGAGCCCTCACGCTTGGCCGTACGATAGACCTTGCCGTCTTTCATATCATCCGTGATCTTCAACTTGACGCCCCCGTCCTCTATGAGCTTAAAGGTCAAGGTCAGGTCTCGCTCAATGGGCAAACCATGGCGCTTAAAGCTGTTGTTGCCCACGTAGCGGTAGTTGTGTCCAAACACCTCGTTGGTCATCCAAAGCTGGTTGTCCTTGACGATAAACTCCATCTTGCGCGAGGGGTTGGCATCGTCGACATAGGTCCCGGCAATTTTGTCCAAGGCGATGGGATCGGCCGGCAAGTGCTCGGACATCACCACGTCAAAGGCCACCACAGTGGGCCCATCTGACTGCTCCTGGAGATTTAAAATCCTATGTTTGGCCTCGGGAGCCGCCGACGAAGGATCATCTGCCAAATGTGGATCTCCAGTAAAATAGAGTTGCGTCACGAGGCTCTGATAGCCGCCAGCAGAAATCAACATATGAAAGTGCGCAGGTCGGATCGAGCCATCACCTACATCATAAGGCACCGGCAGTTGTGTCCTAAAATGGTACTTACCCTGCGCATCACATACGGCGGTACCCCGATATAGGTAATCGTCGGAGCTATTGTCGTAGATGGCATCCGGGCTACAGTGCCACAATTCGACTTTGGCACCTTGGAGTGGCCGGACACAGTCATCATGTTTGACGATGCCCTCAAGCAATACCTCCCGTCCCTTGGTCCCAGGCACTCTAAGATCAGATCGAAGGGGAGCATCGGGACGATAAAACGGTCCCAATATATCGGTGGTTGTCTGACAGTCGCCTACATAGTGCCGCCCATCATACCGTACAAATCCAGTGGTCATGACGGCCGTGGCAAAGAGTGCGCCACCCTGAATGAATGATCTCCTTTTCATTTTTCTACTTGATTTTTTGTGTTATAAAGTTCGCAGTCAGTCAAGCAAACGCTGACCTGGTTTTCTTCGCCAAATTTGTTTTGGGTCCCAAAATCACTTATAGCCTAAATCAATGCGCACATAATCCGTGTACGTGGCTTCGGGCGCATCTTCAGGGGCGAACTGCGATATTTTATCCGTGACTCCGCTGACCATTTCGAATTCTTTGGCAAACTTCTCCGCAGCGCCTTCACCTTCCTCCGGAAAGTACTCGTTTCGGGTATCCACGCTGTCGAACGACCAAATAAGAATGTAGCCCCCTTTATTTTCGCCACGATCTCCCTTGTATACATAAGCATCCAGCCCGGGCAGATGGCGCTGAAAGGTGGGATAGAGCTCGTCGATCAGGAAGGCTTCGAATGCTATTTCAGATTCCTTGCTCACATACAGCGGTCGCACGGCAGCCACTTCGCCCATTTTTGGATTGTCAAAGAGGTCATAGCCAATGCATACGTAGTCGGTGTACCCACCCTCCGGTTCGACGGCGTCCTGTGCCATATCAATGCCAACGGCATTCAGCTCGGCCATCAGTGCTTCGAAGCGAGGATAGGCTCCTTCTCCCGCATCTGCCTTTGGGAAATAGTAGTCGCGCACCTCCTTGAAGTCAAAGGCAAATCCCCAGGTCAATTTGTTCTTTCGCTCCCCCCGGTCACCATACGAAAGCCAGACCCCAATCCCCTTGCCGTGTTGGCGCATGGCTTTGTTGACTGCTCGCATCTTGTTGGCAAACTCTGGTCCGGAGTGGTTCTCTTTGATTTCTACTGCAATCGCTGAAAACACTTCGGGCAGTGCTTGCGCAGAGACAAGTGCGCTGGTACTCAGGATTAGCAGGACGGATATGAGCTTTTTCATACGGGTCTTATCTCGTGTTTAAAAATGGGAGGCTGTGATGTCTCAGAAGTTAGAAAAAAAGGGGCATAAAGCCAATGTGCACCGATCATGTGCGCATACTCACCGGTAAGGAAACGCCTTCGATTAGGTAGATTCCCCTATTTTCAAGGGCGTCGGATGATGGAGGACACACAATCGAGGGAATCTTTGCCAAAGGGTATAGCACGGCCTGTACTACGATATACGCTACTCTCCTGTTTCCAGGTGCTCCTTTCCCTGGCTTTGCTCGGCCAGGAGAGCATCGAGCCTGGCACCAAGACCATTCAAATGCACCGGCTCAACGGCGACGAGGCCTTCTTCTTTGATGGCAAAGTGGAGGAGGCCTTTTGGCTTGATATCGAGCCCACCGACGACTTCTACATGCGTGAGCCCCTGCCGGGCTCTCCGGCCAGCGAACGGACGGAGGTACGGATAGCATTCGACCGCGAACACCTCTACCTCGCCGTGATTTTGCATGATACCGAGCCAGATAAGATCAAGGCCTTTCGAAAAAGACGTGACGACGATATTGAGGACGAGGACCACTTCATCTGGTTTTTTGACACCTTCCTCGACAAGCGCAATGCCTACCTGTTTGCCATTAACCCGCTAGGATTGAGAAGCGACGGCCTCCTAACCACCGGCCAAGGTAGCAGCCTAAATAAGAATTGGGACGGCATCTGGGATCTAAAAACCCACATGGGCACCTTTGGCTGGTCGGCGGAGGTCAAAATCCCCTTTCGCACGCTCAACTTCAATCCGGAGTCGGACGCCTGGGGCATCAATTTCATGCGGGTGATCCGCCGCAAGAATGAGGAGGTGCTGTGGACCGGCTATCAACTCAATCAAGGCATCGAACGACCGCAAGACGGGGGGCAGCTCACCGGCATCCGCGACGTCTCTCAAGGCATCGGTCTCGAAGCCAAACCCTATGCGACTCTGCGCAACGAGAAGACGGGCACGGACAAAAGTGAAAACCGTGCGACCACCGGATTGGATGTCAACTACAATATCACCGCCAATCTCAAGGCATCGCTGACCATCAACACCGACTTTGCGGAAACCGAGGTAGACGATCGACAGATCAATTTGACGCGATTTCCGCTCCAATTTCCGGAGAAACGCGACTTTTTCCTGGAGGGTGATGGGATCTATTCGTTTGCTCCGCGAAGCGGCATCAACCCCTACTTCAGTAGGCGCATCGGACTGAGTGGGGGCCGGCCCATCCCGATTAGGTACGGTGCCCGGATCCTCGGGAGGGTAGGCAACTTGGATGTCGCTGCATTGCACGTGCGCACGGGCAAAAAGGACGACCTTCCCCCAGAAGACTTTTCGGTGCTTCGCCTCAAGCAAAACCTAGGAGCAGAGAGCACCCTGGGTTTTGTCTACACGAGGCGCGCCACGCAAGACGGGGACCTCTTCTCCGAGCCGCTGCAGGATCGGCATACGGTGGGAGCGGACCTCCATTACGGCACTTCTGAGTTTTTTGGTGACAAGAACTTCCAGCTGCAGGCCTTCGTCGTCGTGCACAATGCGCCCACACCAACGCCAGACGGTCTTAAGGGATGGGATCGCTCCTCGCGGGGGCTCCGTCTTAACTTCCCAAACCGCCCCTGGTTTGCGCACTGCTCCTATCGCGAATTTGGTCATGGATATGATCCTGCCGTGGGCTTCAATCGCCGCAACGGCATCAAAAGAGTCGAACCGGCCATCGGGTACGCTCCCATCTTTCGCAACAGCAAGGTGATCCGCGAAATCACCTGGAGAGTCCTATACCAGAATCTATGGGATTTTGACTTCAAATTGCTCACGCAAAATCTCCAGCTTATCCTCGGTGCGATTCGCTTCGAATCCGGTGAGCGACTGAGCTTCGAGATGTTGCGAAATTTTGAGCGGCTGACCGGCCCCTTTGACATTCTTCGCGACGAGCGCATCATCGTGCCCGTGGGCGAATATGCCAATTGGACCACCATCATCGAGGCGAGCACAGCGCCCTTTCGAAAGGTCGTCGGCACGATCGAGTTTCGTCGAGGTGGTTTTTGGACGGGCGACCGCACCGTGTGGGATATCGGCACCATCGTCAGACTCCGGGCAGGGTTAAATGTCAGCCTTCGCTATGTGCATACGGATGTGCAGCTAGCTGAAGGGAGCTTTGAAACGGATCTATTCCAGTTTGAGGGCAGTTATGATTTTACGCCTGACCTTTCGATCTCTAGCATCGTGCAGTACGACAACCTCAGCAAGCAATTTGGCATGAACAACCGGCTGCGTTGGATTATCACCCCAGGCTCCGACGTCTATCTGGTATTCAACCACAACTGGTTGCGTCACGCAGGGGAGTATCGACTGCTCGATCGAGCATCCGTCCTAAAGGCCAATTATACCCACCGGTTTTAGCAGTTCCGAATTAGCAAGTTCTGAGTTCCGAGTTAGCGAGTTCCGAGTTAGACCACAGTCGCGAGCTCGCCCAAAACTCAAGTCACTCAGAACTCAATCCGGGTAGAGCGGATCGTTACCTCCCCGCTCCCCCACAGATCCGTACGAGCGGATTTCCCGCATACGGTTCCTCCTACAAGGGCTTCGCTAAAGGATAGCGGTGATACACTTTGGGTCTGAGTAAGGGCTGCCACTCCTTGATGAGTTGGTTATACCTCGTCCAGTTCCAGGATCGTTTCCCGCCTCTTCTGTTTATCCACTTGAATAGTAGGCGCTTCACTCCTTCGAAGTACCTGACTATACCCCGGCTGTTAAAGGTAATCCCATAGTAATTGTAGTAGCCTCTTAACTTACGGTTCAGATCCTCGATTAACTGGCCAATGGGCCGGTGTCGATGCTGCCGTATCCACTGACTCACTTTATGTAAGGACTGGGTCAGCTTATGGCTGCTGGTCTTGCGCTTCAGAACAGGGTTGCCTCTTTTGCTTTTGCCCAGATAATGGGTAAAGCCCAAAAAGTCAAAACTCCGCGCTCCGCGCTTTCCACTCCCCAGATCGATCAGGCGGGTCTTGTCCTCATGGAGGCTCAATCCATACTTGCCCAAACGTTTCGGTAGTACGGCCAGCACCCGCTCCGCATCCGCTTGGTCGCTAAAACACATCACAAAGTCATCCGCATAACGGATCAAACTGCTTCTGCCCCTTAGCCGACCTTGCACTTGCTCACTAAACCACTCGTCCAGTACATAATGCAGATAGATATTGCCCAACAACGGGGAGATGATGCCCCCTTGTGGGGTACCCTCTTTCGGGTAGTGCACCTGCCCATCCTCTAGTATCCCCGCTTTCAGCCACTTATCTATCTGTCTGCGTATCACTCCATCTTTTATCCGGCGATCCAGAAACCCCCGTAACTGCTGGTGGTTTATACTGCCGAAGTAATTGCGTAGGTCTGCGTCTATGATATAGCGCTTGCCTTCATAACTTACTTCCTTGTACAAGGCCTCCAACGCCTGATGCGCTGACTTCCCTGGCCTGAACCCGTACGAATAGCTATAGAACTCCTGTTCATACACCGGCGTCAAAACTCTAGTCACTGCGCTTTGCAGGACCTTGTCCTCCACCGTCGGTAGCCCTAACGGCCGCTGACCATGCCCCTTCGGTATATACGCTCGGCGTATATGGGGAGCACGGTAGCTACCACCCTTGAAGGCCGTATGCAGGGTCTCTATGCTCTGCTCATAGTGCTCCGCATAATCCGCCCAACTCTGGCCGTCCACTCCGCTGGCACCCTTTTTATTCAGGCCCAGAAAGCTTTCTGCCAAAAAGCCTGGCGTGATATAGCTGTGCAGGTTCGTCAGCGCTCCAGACGGATGTTCCCGTGATCTGGTCGCTATCTGCATCTCTACTGTTGACATCCTTCTCTTGTCTCTGGTACTCGTAATGTTTCCAATATGCAGACCCCTTGTAAGGTATCCCCCTTCCCTAATCCGTGGCTCTCGTGGAGTCGATTTCCCACTTTTCTAACGGTACTATGAGGATACTAAGACTGCCTCCGTCCTTCTCCGCGCCTTCGGTCTCCCTCGGCTACGCATACCTCCACCTTGATGCCTTTTCTGCTCGCTTCCGCGGTGGCATCATCGACCACGGTCGCTCGGATGTTTGCGGTCAGGTCATCCATGCCCGTACTCGTGAAGGAGACGGTAGGCTCTCCCATGTTCCCATGGTTCCCTGCTGACTCTGAACTGTTTCTCAACCCCGGCCGATTCGCCACCACTCGTCTGTAACGTGGCTTTGATCTCGCCCCAACCGTGAACATAGTTAAGGCATCAGCATTTCGTTCTCTTTCGAGGCTATCTACCAGTCCTTCATCAGTCGCTGTCTACGCTTCGTGCCAACATCTCTATTGACTACGCAAGACTCGCTTCCGGCGGTTGACTACTCCTTACCGAACGGGACTCCCACCCGTAGGGACATTCTTTGATCGGATACTTTTATCCTTATCAACTCCATGGATTTTGCATGGCGCAAGCTCACTCAGAACTCAACCCCACTCACATCGTTTCCCCAAAGTGTCTCTCCTTGAAGGCTTCATGCTTTCTCTTTGCCCTTTCTACGATGCTACGAAATTCAGGCCGCTCCCGTATCGGATCCAGGGCTGGGTCAATTTCAAAAGTGCGATGAGGGAAATATCCCAGATCCACCGCCTTTGCCAAGAGTTCAAGGCCATAGTCATAATCGCCCAACATGATATTTACCACGAGCCAGGCATAAATAGATTCAGGATCATTGACCTTTTCTTCGATCTGCCTGATGCGTGGAATCCAGCCTTCCGTCTGGCCATTGAGATAGGCCAACTTGCTGCCTGCCCAAAGGCCAAGGGTATTCAGTGAGTCGATCTGCCAGGCCTTCTCCAGCATCTCGATGGCTTTGTCTTCATCCCCCATCATCATGTATGCTGTACCCTGCCATCCGGCCGAAAACCCGCTGCCATCCTCATACCGTTTAAAGAACTGTACCGCCTCGTGATACCTTCCGGACAGAAGGTAGGCTAGGCCGCCAGACCTGAATAGTCGATCATTGGGATCAATGGCAACGGCCCTATCCACCTGCCTAATCGCTTCATCAAGCATGCCAGCATACCGATAAATGTAGCCCAGCACGAAGTGGGCATTGGCATTGTTGGGATTGAGGTCTAGCATCTTCCGAGCGAAAGCCACGGCTTCCGTTTTCTCATTCAGCTCGGTCTTGATCATCGCCAAATTACCTAATGCAGTGAGCAGTCCCCCATTGAGCCTGAGTGCGTGTTGCATCGCGACCTCCGCCTCTCCAATGAGCGCCGATCGATTATCTCCTTGTCTATAGCGCGCTAGTTGTTTCAACCGCATACCCAACTCATTGTATGCCGGCGCATAAGTAGAATCCAGTTCAATGGCTTGGTAAAGCATATCGATGGCGAGCTCGCTTCCGTCCACACTCAGAGGATAATCCACTGCCTTCAAATAATACTCATAGGACAAAGGGCTGCGGGGCACGTCCTTCACCATTCGGTCGCGCTCGCTGGGAGTAAACTGAATCTCTAACCCATCGATCACCTTGTCGGCGACCATGTCTTGCAGGTGAAATATGTCCGTCATCTCTTCCTGGACGGTTCCTCTCCACTGTACATTATTCTCGTCGACATCAATCAGCTCCAGATTCAACCGCACCATGCCCTGATTCTTCATATAGTGCCCCATCAAGACGTACTGTACGGCGAGATCATCACCGACCTTCTGTGGATCGATTACCTCCTTGACATACTTTCGAATCGAACTGGAAGGCCTGACTGAGACATTCTGGAGATAGGCCAACGCGTTGATCACCTGATCCACTAAAGCAAAACCGAGAAAATCGATCTCCGCCTCCTGGGAAATGTTGGAAAAGGGCAAAGCCGCCAGTGTGATCAATTCCGGTGTCGTACCGACGGAGGGGCTGGAGTCATCGGCTGACCATGGAAGAAATCGCCAGCCCAGGACCGTCAACAACAGTAGGCTGATGGCCAAGATGACACCTTTCTTCGTTTGTGCTCCAAGCGCCCTGCGTGGAGTTCGGGCCGTCTGTAAGGCTGTCAGCTCTGGCACCGCCAAACCGTCGGCGACCAGGGCATAGATCTCGATGGCCTTTGGCACGTTCTTCAGACGAATTGATCCCAACTGCTTTGCCTCAAACTCAGGCTTGTTGACGATATCGCTATATACCTTACCGGTGAATAGGACACTGTCTGGTACTGCCAAGCTCTCCACCCTAGCGGCAATGTTGACCCCGTCTCCAAAGACATCACCATTTTGAAAGACGACCTCTCCCAAATGGATGCCAACACGTAGTGTGATGTCCGCATCCCGGGCGGCAGAAACAATATCCTTGGCGCAGCTCAATGCCTCCGTGGTACTTGGAAAGCTTGCCAGAATGCCATCGCCCATTTCCTTGAGCCACTGACCGCGATACCTCTCGATCAGTGGACGCTGCAACTTGCGATTGAGCTCCAATACTTGAAATGCCCTGGCCTCATCGCTACCCATCATGGCGGTGTAGCCGACGATGTCGGTGAACATGATCGCTGCTAATCTACGGTCTGAGCGCATCCCCTTGGTTGAGTTCATGGTTGACTCATACAAGATAGCAAAGTCAGGTAGGACGATAGCCGATGATTCCATCAGCGCAACAAAGGTAGGTTAGCCTTTTTGAACTCCTCTTACCTTGCATTGCAAAATCCTTACCTTGGTTAGGTCTCGTGTGGACAACCGGCCCAGGCGACGATAGAAGGGCCATCGGAGGGGTAAAGAGCCTGGTCGTGCGGACCGATCATAAACTAAGATGAGCACCTATGAGTGAAAGCCGGGCCCAGATCATACTCGCAAGTGAGAATCTGGTGGACGATATGCGCTTTTTGGAGACGCTCCACTTCCGATTGGACCGGATCTATCCTGACGATGATCCCTCGGTAGCTGAGATGTCTGGCCACCAGATCCATATCCGACTGGATCGCGCAGCCGCTTCCGTGCCCGTAAATATTGAAATATTGACGGACGACCCGGACCTGCTCACCCGCAACTCCAACCCCCGGATCGCTCCAAACGGGTGCCGGTTTACGTTTCGCCCACAGGCCTACAAGATGCCCCAGCCGCACACCAAGCATGTCTTTGAGGTGCGCCAACTTCGCGATCAGGAGCCTTGGGTGATTGGCCGTGCGGATATGCTTTATCACGATCTCCTGCCCGGCCGACTGGGTGGGGCCATGATGGCCTCGCATATTCGGATACCCGTGGGCGGGCCCGTGCCCGACATGGTGCACTTTCACAGCATTGGCTTTCAACTCATCTACTGTTATCGGGGCTGGGTCAAGCTGGTCTATGAGGACCAAGGTCCGCCATTTGTGCTGGCTGCCGGCGACTGCGTCACCCAACCGCCGGAGATCCGTCACCGGGTGCTGGAGGCCTCTGACGAACTGGAAGTCATTGAAATCGGGGTGCCGGCCGAGCATATGACGACGATTGACCATGACATGGAGCTCCCTACGCTTGCCTATCGGCCAGATCGCGTTTTTCAGGGGCAGACCTTCTGCCGACACCAACTGAGACATGCCATCTGGCAGCCCTGGCGCCTAGACGGCTTCGAACATCGAGATACGGGTGTGGCCAGGGCCTCAGACGGATTGGCAGCCGTGCATGTCGCCAGACCACAATCGCCCACTCCGGCAGACATCTCGACGAGCCATGACTTTGATATCCACTTCACATTTGTCCTGCAGGGAAGTCTGGTGCTTGGAGCAGCAGCACATGACGATCGGACGCTCAAGGAGGGGGACACGTTTGTTATCCCTCCGGGATTGACCTATCAGTTGTCGCGTTTGTCAAGCGATCTAGAACTATTGGAGATCACTCTTCCCGGGTGATTGCCCAGCTCTGAGGGCCAGAACTCCTCTACTTTTCCAGTGCATAGGCCACCACCCGATTGTCAAAGAAGGTAGGGACCAACAACAAATTCTTATCGATGACATAGTCGATATCGGCGGCGTTGATCTCTCGGTCCCGGGTATCCAGCAGCTGATATCGTTGCCAATCGGAGGTGACATAAAAGAGTTGGCCCCGCCAGCTGGAGGCCAGGTAGTCGCCATTGCCCACCGGCACAATGCCATCGCCGTGACCGAGATCTCCTACCAGATCTGTTATCTCTCGATTTTCCAGATCGATGGATTTGAGCATACTGGTATTGCTGGTGATCATCAGCAGCCGATCCTCTTCAGCAAAGAGCCCATTGGGACGCCCGAAATCGGACTCCATGACCAACTCCACTTTGTTCTCTCGCAGGGCAAAGAGCCGGTTGCTGTCCGAGCCAGATATGTAGACCACGCCTCCTCCTACCGTGATGTCGTTGAGGGTGGGTGTGCCTTCCACGGGATAGCGCTGGATGATCTTACCCGTCTCCCGGTCGATCTCGACGACCTCATCAATGTCGGCTACAAAGAGGGAGCCATCACGTATGCCCATACCCTTCGGACCATGGAGATCGGTCACCCATTGTAAGTCGAGGATCTGACCCCGGAGGTCCAGCTTAGAGATGAATCCATTGCCATCCTTCTCCCAAGGATTCAGGTTGACATTGGCCACATAGATGACTTGATAGTCAGGGTCGTATAGGACCGATTCCGGCGTACGAAGGGTGGTGTCTGTCTGCCATTGTGCGCGGATGGTTGGCACCGACGTCTCCTCCGCGCCTTCTGCAGTGTCTAGTGCAGGCTCACTCGGTCCCGAGCCGCAGGCGCTCACCAGCAGAGGCGCCATCAGCGCAAGGAAATACTTCATAAGACAAGTGACGTTGTGTCCCCTGAAGTTAGGGATTTCCACTGTCTCGAGGCACCGGATCACGTTCTGGCCCTTAGTCTCCTTCCAGCTTGTGGATGAGTGCCGACACATCAGAAGTACTGGTGGCCGTCTCGCCGATCAACTCGGCTTCGTCTGCCGATATACATCGCATGATACTCAAGGATCGCGTCCCCAGATGGTTGTCTGGTGAAAAACTGACCGACAAACCCGAAGGAGAATTGAAGGCCCCTAGGTTATTGAGCGCCTCAACGAAGGACTCGCGGGTGAGATCCCTGCCGGCCCTCCGGAGTCCTTCGACCAAGATCTCGATCCAGGTAAAGCCCGCAGACGCAAAAGTCCCCCATCTTTCATCTGGGTAATACTTGGCAAAGGCCGCCTGGTATTTCATCATGCCGGCGTTGCTTTCGTCGTTAAACATCGTAGCCACGGGATAGGTGAAGTAGACACCTTCCCAGGCTCCCTTCGTGATGTTGTGCATCAGGCTCAGGTCCGACAAGACGAGGGAAGCCAACCAAGCGGGCTGGTATCCGATCACCGCCGAGCTGCCCATTGTGATCGCTGCTTGGCGAGGCAACAGCCACAAAAAGACAGCATCCGCTCCAGACTCCTTCAACTTTGCTACATGCGAAGACAAGTCCGTATCTGTGATCTCCACCGGCAGCGCAGCGACCAGCTCTCGATCGTGCTTGGATAGATAGTCCTCTACTCCTACCAGACCACTCTTGCCAAAGTCGTCATTGACATAAAGAATACCAATTTTCTTTGCTTCCAATTGCTCCACGGCAAATTTGGATAGCAGCGTTGCCTCATCAAAATAGAGCGGGAAAGAGGTGAAAATATTCTCCTTGGTTGGATGCGTCCAATAGGTGGCGCCCGTCATGGGTGATATCCAGGGCACGTTGTTCTCCTCGAGGAAGCCGGCGACGGCCATTCCCGGAGCCGTACCGATACCACCGGCGATGGCAAAGACCTCATCTCGCTGCACCATCTCCCGAACAGCGGGCACCGTGACTGAAGGATTATATTGATCATCCTTGTAAACAAATTTGATCTGGCGCCCATGGATGCCACCCTCGTCGTTTATCATCTTAAAATAAGCATCGGTGCCTTTCAAAATCACTCCCCAAGCCGCTGCCGGTCCTGTCATCGGCCCCCACGAGCCAATCAATATCTCGGTGTCGGTCACGCCCGTCGTGTCTCCACTGGAGCCTTCGTCGCCTTCGCTGGCACCTCCACAGGCAGCCAGGAGCATCATGATTGCCGATGCCATTAGGAGTTCAAAAAATCTGGATTGTTTCATGCAACTTCTACTGTTTTGATGAGTAATAAAATCGGGATTAGGCATACATTTTCTCAATAAGCTCTTCATACTGATGATTGATGAATTTTCGCTTGACTTTCATCGTTGGTGTCACTTCACCGTCCTCTACATAAAGCCGCTTGTCGAGGATCGTAAATTTCCGAATATTCTCCACACGCGCTAATTCCTTATTCACGTTTTGCACCTCTTTCTCGATGAGTTGCCTAATGTCGGAATGGGTGGCCAGATCGGAGTAGGAAGTATATTGGATCTTTTTATCCCTAGCGTATTTATTGATGTTGTCCTCATCCAAGATAATGATGGCGGACAAAAATTTTCGCTTATCTCCGATTACGATCGCGTCATTGATATAGATATTGGACTTCAATTTGTTTTCGATCTTCTGCGGAGCAATATTTTTTCCGCCGGCGGTAATAATTAGATCCTTCTTTCGATCGACAATGCGCAAAAAGCCCTCTTCGTCAAATTCACCTATATCCCCGGTATGCATCCAACCATCCTCCAAGGCAGCTGCCGTCGCCTCGGGATATTTGTAGTAGCCGGGAATGACACCCGGGTGGCGTACCAGAATTTCACCCTCATCCGATAGGCGGACTTCCGATCCTCGTATAGGTTTGCCCACAGACCCCAGCTTAAATTCCTGCGACGTGGAAAGACTAATAATGGCGCAAGTCTCGGTCATGCCATAACCTTCCACCATCTTGACACCCAGCATGTGGTAGAAGCGCAGCACCTTGGGTGAGATGGGAGCTGCACCACTCAGCGCGTAGCGCATACGATCCATGCCCGTAATGTATCGCAACGGAAAAAAGACCGTCCAAAAGGCAAGAAATCGTGCGATACGGAGCCAGACTCCGGGCCGCTCTTTGTCTAAAATCTTGGTGATGTATCGTTCGCCCACCCGGAGAGACCATTGGAAGACCTTCCGGTTCAACCAGGGTGCATCGCCCATGCGAATGAGGATGCGAGATTGGAACTTTTCCCAGACGCGCGGTACCGCGTATCCGACGGTGGGTCGAATCTCGCGAAGATTTTGAGCAATCGTCTCTGGACTCTCTGCAAAATTGATGGTGTAGTCGATGCCCAACGGCAAGAACGTGCTAAATACCCGTTCGAAAATGTGGCAGAGCGGGAGGAAGGACATCGTATCATCGCCGGCCCAAACCAATCCGTCCCGGTAACTGGCGAGCTGCTCCGTCATCCAAAGGATATTGCCCCCCGTGAGCATGGCCCCCTTGGGTGGTCCCGTGGTACCCGAGGTATAAATCAATACAGATATGTCGTCCGGCTGTACCTTTTCGACACGTGCCTGGTGTAGCAAAGGCTCCTTGGTAAAACTCGTCTTCCCTCGCTCGACAAAATCCTCATAGGCCATCAGCTGAGGGTCCTCCAGTCTTTCGAGTCCCTTCTTGTCCCAATAGATCACGTACTCCAACCCGGGCAAGCCGTCGCGCATCTGCAGCCACTTATCCACCTGTTCTTCGTTTTCGGCAAAGAGGATCCGGCATGCAGAATGCCCCAGGATGTACTGCACTTGTTTCCACGCATTCGTCGTATAGATCCCGACCGTGCGCGCACCCGCCATCTGGATACCCATATCCATGTATAGCCACTCCGGACAATTCTCTCCAATGATACCCACGAAATCGCCGGACTGTATGCCCAAGTCCATTAGCCCATGCGCTACGTACGCTGCCTGGCGATGATATTCGTTCCAGCTGACTTCATGCCATAAGCCGTGCTCCTTATGACGCATGGCGATCTTGTCGCCCCTTTCTTGGGCAGTATGGATGAAAGCGGCAGGTACACTTTTGTGTTGGGTCGGACTCATCGCCAGGTTCTTTTTCGTTTATAACGTTGGTATCCTTTGAGCGACTCGGTGTCCCTGACACCCAGATAAAATTCCTTGACGTCTTCGTCGTCTTTCAACTGTTCTGCCGGGCCCTTCAGGACAAACCTTCCATTCTCCATGATGTATACGTCATCCGCAACCTGGAAGGCCATATGTGCATTTTGCTCGACCAGCAAAATGGTGATGCCCTCCTCATTGATGGATCGAATGATTTGAAATATTTCTTTGACCAGCAAGGGCGACAGGCCCAGGGACGGCTCATCCATAATAATGAGTTTGGGCCGGCTCATCAAAGCCCTTGCAATGGCTAGCATTTGTTGCTCACCACCGGAGAGCGTACCCGCCAGTTGCTGCATGCGTGGTCGAAGAGCGGGAAAGTGGGTCAACATGCGCTCCAAGTCCTCCTGGATGCCCTTTCGATCGCTGCGCAAATAAGCCCCTACCTGCAGGTTTTCCTTGACCGTCAACTCCTCAAATACCTCCCGGCCTTCGGGTACATAAGCGATGCCACGGGCGACAATGTGCTCCGTATCTCGTAGTTGGATGGGATGCCCTTCAAAATGTATGGACCCCTTTTCCGGCTGGTCATCAATTAAACCCATAATACTATTGAGCGTCGTGGACTTACCCGCCCCATTGTTGCCCAAGATTACGGTCACACGACCTTCCAGGACGGAAAAAGAGATCCCGTTCAACACCTTGACCTTATCGTAGTAGGTCTCAATGTTTTTAATTTCGAGCTGGATTTTTTTGTCCGTCACTACCCTTCCATGGTTTTCCGTTTTCATCATCGATTCCACAATACGTCAGACAACTTCTCCAAGATATGCACGCATTACTTCGGGATGCTCCAGTACTTCCTGCACCGACCCCTCGGTAATTTTCTCTCCAAAGCTAATGGCCAGTACCCGGTCCGAGATGTCCTTGACCAGCTGCATGTTGTGCTCAATGACGACAATGCTAATGCCCAGTTCGTCCCGGATATCTTGAATCCAAAAGATCATGTCTTGCCGCTCCTCGTTATTCAGCCCGGCGGCAGGCTCATCCAGCAAAAGAAGCGATGGTTCTAATGCCAATGCTCTGCCCAGCTCCACCAGTTTTTGCACACCATACGGCAGCGAGAACACTGGCCGTTCGCGGTAGGCCTCCAACTCTAGGAGTTCAATAATCTCCTCCACCTTTTTGCGGTGCTGCACTTCCTCCTTTGCTGCCGCAGTCCATCTAAAATTGAGGCCCAGCACTTGCAGCACCGAGGCCTTCATCTTTAAGTGACGGCCTAGGAGCAGGTTGTCCATGGTGGTCATGTGGTTAAATAATTCGAGGTTTTGAAAGGTGCGAGCGATGCCACTGGCCGCAATTTGATCGGGAGACATCCCATTAATTGCTACGTCGCCAAGCGTGATGGTCCCCTGATCCAGGGGATAAAGACCATTGATGCAATTAAAAATCGTGGATTTGCCCGCGCCGTTCGGGCCGATAATGGAAAATATTTCTCCTTTTTTTACTTCAAAGGACAGATCCTTGACTGCCACGACTCCTCCAAAGGCCTTGCTGATATGTTGGACTTGAAAAAAACTCATTCGATCAAACTTTACGGACATAGTGCCTGTCAAAAAGGCCTGAAGGTTTTATGAATAAGACCAACATGATCACGGTAAAGGCTACGACTGACTTGAACTCCAGCGAGACGTAAAAACCAAAGAGGTTCTCGATCAAACCTAGGAGAAATCCACCGATCACCACACCGGGGAGGCTGCGCATCCCCCCTAAAACGGCGGCGGCAAAGCCCTTGAGCAGTGGGTCCCACATCATGGTGGGGTCCAAGGTAGCGATCGGCGCTACGAGAATCCCTGCGATGGCTCCGACGATGGAGCTAATGCCAAAGGAAATCCCTAGAATGCGGTTGGTCGGGATGCCATTAAAACGGGCCGCCCGTACGTTTTGCTGACTTGCCTTCATCGCCAGTCCCAACTTGGTATGCTGTAGGAGGAGATAAATACCGATCATGACAAACACCGCCATCAGGATCGAGGCCAGATTGTGCTGGGTGAGCACGGCGCTGCTGGTTTGAAAAACGACCTCGGATTCGGAAAATGGCAATGAAAACATCCGTTGATCACTACCCCATCGCCAACCCGCCAACCCGTACAAGATCATTTGAAAGCCAAGCGTGATAATGATAAAACCCAGCAGGGTAGGCTCCTTAGCCCGACGGATGAAGGCAAACTCCAGCACAAAGCCAAGGACGAAGGCAAAGGCGAATGTGGTCAGCAAGGCCGGCAAAAATGTCCATCCGAAGGACTGAAGCAGTACAAAGGTGATATAGGTGGAGAACATGGCCATTTCTCCCTGGGCAAAATTGGGTATTTCCGACGCCTTGTAAATGATGCTCATCGCTAGCGCGATCAAGGCGTATGTACTGCCTGCAACCAGTGAATTTATGAGTAGTTGTTCAATCATTGCCTTGCATTAGAAGGGCCACAAATTCCAATAGCGTTTGATCCGCAGCCAAATACCATTGAGTCCCAGGGGCTCAAATAAAATGACAGCCACGAGGATCAGGCCGGTGAGTACCCATTTTATATTGGCGATGCCTGAGGGGTTCATGAAGGTCTCGGAGAAGGCCTTTATAGCTGCGCCAAAGAGCGGAATCTCCACCACCTTGTCGAGCTGCAGACTGAGATAGGTCATGACCACCGCTCCCATAATGGAGCCAGTGACCGTACCCAAACCACCCAGCACGATGGTGGCCAAAAAGATCACGGACATCATGAAGTTAAAGTTGCCCGGTGTAACAAATTCGAGATATAGCGCCCAAAGACATCCTGCTACCCCGGCAAAGAAGGCACTAATGGCAAAGCAAAGCGTCTTGTAGCGTGCAAGCGGTATGCCTACGACGGAAGCGGCTATGTCACTGTCCCGGACGGCCTGAAATGCCCGGCCAATCCTGCTCTTGAGCAAGTTGCGCGCAAAGAGCACCATCATCACCGTGATCAGGGTGACCAGATAGTAGAGTCCCACATCGTATTTCAAGCCTGTCCATGCCAGATTCATCTTTGGCACGCTCATACCCATTCGGCCTCCAAATACATCCATTCGGCCAATGATGACCATGACCGCCAGACCAAAGCCGAGCGTCACAATCGTCAGGTAGGGGCCCTCCAACTTTAGCGAGGGTATGCCAAGGACCGCCCCCACGAGTGCAGAGATCAAACCGGCGGCCGGCAGCGCAAGCATGAACGGAAGGCCCATCTGAAGAAGGAATGCCGTCGCATAGGCGCCAATCGCCACGAATCCTGCATGGCCCAGTGAGATCAGCCCCGTGTTACCTACAAGAATATTGAGGCCCAAGGCCACAATGATATTGATCGCAATGAGGTTTGAAATCGACAGGTAGTAGGTCTTGACGAGGAAAGGTAGGGAAGCCAGCAGCGCCAGCAGCACGAGCGTCCAGACGAGGCTGGCGGTGGTCGGAAATAGTACTATGTCCTCATAGTATTGCTTCTTGAGCTTCATCTACTGTTCTCCCAGGTTCGGTCCGTTATGAGTGTTCATGGTGCAGGGAATCGCACTGGTCAAGGCGCGTTCTCTAGTTTACTAAAAATTCCAAATACCGGCGCAATCTTAGCACTCCCTCATGCGTAAAATCGTAGGGCTGCCGCAGCCACTCCGTGGCATGTCCAGCTAACCGGACCGGGACAGGGAAGCGAGTGCCAAAATCGATTCACTGCTTCGAAGAAAGGGCGTACCGGCGAAAGTGACAACCTGTTGAGGACGAAGGACCCAAAATATTGAGCGACGGGGCGAAATCCTGATCCGCTTCTGCTCTCGGGAGGTGTAATGCACCATAGCCCCCTGCCCCTGCGTTCTCCGCTGTGCTGCGAAACGCCGGGGAGACACCCATGGCAAATACGATTTGTCTTGATCCACCACGCTTCGAAAGACCAGGGGTCCAGGGGTTGTCTCACGCGGAGCCGCGGAGAGCGCAGAGAGCATCAAGGAATCCTCCAAGTACACCCCGGCGTTCCGAAGGACGCAGGGGACGGGGGTTATTTCACGCGGAGCCGCGGAGAGCGCTGAGAGCATCAAGGAATCCTCCAAGTAAACCTAGGCGTACCGAAGGACGCTGGAGACGGGGGTTATTTCATGCGGAGCCGCGGAGAGCGCTGAGAGAATCAAGGAATCCTCCAAGTAAACCTCGGCGTACCGAAGGACGCTGGAGACAGGGGTTTCCTCACCCTCAGGCACTACCCTACTGCCCATAATAAGCATCCGGACCATGCTTGCGCTCGAAGTGCTTCTTGACCAGCGCCTCCTTCAAACGAGGGGCATCGGAGTTGATCGCGAGGGTCAGGTAGGCCATCTTGGCCAGCTCCTCCAACACAGCGCTGTTGTAGACGGCCTTGTCGACGGTGGCACCCCAAGTGAAGGGTGCGTGATTGCCCACCAGCACCATCTCGACCTCCCTGGGAGAGAGGTCTCTTTCTCGAAAGGCCTCGAGGATCTGATGGCCCGTCTCCAACTCGTAGTCCCCTTGAATCCGCTCGTCCGCCATGGGCGGTGCGCAAGGGATGTCCACCGTCAGATGGTCAGCGTGTGTGGTACCAAAAATGGGGATGTCTCGCTGCGACTGAGCCCAGGCCGTCGCATAGGTGGAGTGGGTATGCACGATCCCTCCGATATGATCCCAGTGTCTGTAGAGCACCGCATGGGTCAGTGTATCTGATGAGGGCCGCATGGTACCCTCTACAATCTGATTGTCGAGATCGATGATGACCAGGTCTTCGGGCCGTAGGTCCTTATAGGCGACGCCGCTGGGCTTGATCGCAAAGACCCCCTTGTCGCGGTCGATGGCACTGGCATTGCCGAAGGTAAAAAGCACCAGGCCCAGGGCGGGCAATTGCATATTGGCATGGTAGGCAGCCTCCTTGATATCTTGGTATTGACTCATATCTCAATGCTAAGTGCTACGAAGAGGTAGTTCTTTCCACTTGGTCTCCCAATTGTTGATACGCATCATAGAGTTTATCGTAGATCTCGGCCAAGTCCTCTCTGGGATGATACTCGGCATCAAATCCGGAGCTCATGTGATCCATCGCCTCGTCCACAGACGCATAAATCCCACTCACCGTAGCTGCAAACATAGCTGCTCCGAGGGCGCAGGTCTGCTCGGACCGGGCAATGCGAATGGGCCGCTGCAAGACATCAGCCATCGTCTGCATCACAAAGGGCGATTTCTTAGCGACCCCGCCCAGGCCGATCACACCCTTGATGGGTATGCCCTCCTCCTGAAAGCGGTCTACGATCTTCCGGGCACCAAAACAGGTGGCTTCGACGAGGGCTCGGAATATTTTGGGTGCATCGCTACCTAAGTTCAATCCGGTCATCGCACCTTTCAGGGCCTGATTGGCGTCGGGAGTACGTCGTCCGTTGAGCCAGTCGAGCGCCACGATACCCGAACTCCCTGGGGGCACGGCCTCGGCAGCCTCCGAAAGCTTTGGTATGATCGACGTCCTGGCTTCCTTGATCAGCTGCTCTCGGGTGGGCGCATCAATTAAATCGCTCTTCGCGATCACGGCTTCGAGTGGCCACGCTACGATCTTACTAAACCAGGCAAAGACGTCGCCAAAGGCGGATTGTCCCGCCTCCAGACCCAACATGCCTGGCAACACCGATCCATCTACCTGGCCACAAATTCCAGCTACCAGCTTGGATCCTACCTCCTCGAGGGGAGCGACCAGGATGTCACAAGTCGACGTGCCCATGACCTTGCTGAGGTGATAGGGTCGAATCTCGCCTCCTACGGCCCCCATGTGTGCATCAAACGCGCCTACCCCTACGGTGACGTCCGTGGACAAACCTAATCGCTCAGCCCATGCTGTCGACAGGGTACCTACGGGTATGTCAGCCGGGTAGGTGTCGCTATACAAGCGATCCCGCAGGCCAGCCAGAAGAGGGTCAAGAGCGACAAAAAAATCCTCGGGAGGAAGCCCGTCAAAGTCCTCGTGCCAGAGTGCCTTATGTCCTGCCGCACAGCGGCTCCGCTTCATCGATGACACATCGGTTCCTCCCGTCAACAGGAAAGGAATCCAATCGCAGTGCTCCACCCATGAATGGGCCTTTGCGCGCACTTGATCGTCTTCACGCAGCACGTGCAGGATTTTGGCCCAAAACCACTCGGAGGAATAGATACCCCCCTCGTACTTGCTATAGTCGGTCTCCCAGCTGGCGCATAACGTGTTTATCTCTTCGGCTTCGCCAATGGCTGTGTGGTCCTTCCAGAGCACAAACATGGCATTGGGATTTTCTTCAAAACCATCCAAGAGCGCAAGCGGCGTCCCCGTTGCATCTACCGCCACGGGCGTTGAACCGGTGGTGTCTACCGATATGCCCCGAACAGAGGCCGCCGTACCGGCTGGAGCATTGCGCAGCGCCTCATCAATGGAGGTCTCCAGCCCCTCCATATAATCCTGGGGATGCTGCCGGAATTGGTTGCGGCTTGGATCGCAATAGAGACCTTGCTGCCACCGTGGATAGTAGAAGACACCACTTGAGATCTCCTGCCCATCGCCTGCATCGACAATCACCGACCGTACCGAATCGGTGCCAAAATCTACTCCAATGACAGATTGCGTTTCACCCATGAGCGATTATTTGTGCTGGATTGGAAGTTACAAATCCTGGTGAGCAAAATGGAACAATTGGACAGCGTCCATTTTGACCGGGAGCAGTGGCCAATCTACGATCTATTCAGGAGGCAAATAGTAGAAATGGCCGTCTTCTGCACCAATGAGCACCGATCGCTGGCCATCCCCGTCCCAGTCGACGGTGGTCGGGCTCGTGGTGTGCCCAGCCAGTTTTGTCTTAAAGAGCACGCCGCGATCAGCAAAGTATACGTTGTCTCCCTCCAGCCTCACATTCTCAAAGAGCGACACATTTAAGCTATTGACCAGCAGGTCCTGGTCACCGTCGTTGTCCCAGTCCACAAAGCACAATTTGCGTCTGCCGCTCCTGCCGGCCTGGCCATCATTGAGTTGAAGCAAGCCCGGTACAGAATCGACCACGTTGTTCTTGCGGTCATAGCCCGCATGGGTCTCTCCATAGAAAATGCGCCTCCCAGGCCTTAGAAATCGCTCTTCGCCCTTCGTAAATCGTTGATAAAAGGTGAGGTAGCCTTCGTGGTCCAGCATCACCAGATCCATAAGCCCGTCCTGATCCCAGTCGAGTACGCAAGGGGTCGTCCGCCACTGTGTCGCCAGCTCATCCGCCTGGGGGACCCACCAGGTCCAAGCTGGTTTGGGTGTTTCGGCGCCAGGCCAATCTACCTTGACATTGCCCATCCACTCAAGCAAGGGAGCTTGCTTAAATCCGACATTCTTGTACCATTGTACCTTGCCCCAAATGGTGTTGACGATGAGGTCTTTTAGCCCATCACCATCCCAATCTGCCACCACCGGCGCGGTATAGCCCCACTTGCGCTCGCAGGGCCCCTGAATGGAGCCTTGCTCACCGGCCATGATGCGAATCGGCTTTTCGTAAATCGTCTTGAGGTGGACGGGCTTATTCCATTTGGGCGGGTTTGCACCGTCCATGTTTTCAATAAAGCCAACGTATCCCGCGGCATTGCCACAGATAAGATCTTCGTCGCCATCGTCGTCCCAATCGACGCTAAATGGCGTCACCAGCGAACCGAACTTGACGAGATCTGCCTCCTGCTGTAGGTATTTGGGAGAGTCGAATAAGGGCATCTGTGCTCTGACCTCTCCGGTGTGTCGTACGAGCGCCACGCGACCATCTTCGTCGCCCACAATTAGATCCATATGGCCGTCCGCATTCCAATCAACGGCGGTAGGCATCATCATCTGCAAGTCCACACGCAGCGTGCCCTCTTGATTTTTAAGGTATTTGCCCGCAGCGAAAGATGGCAGGGACCGAGTGCCCACATTCTCAAACCAGGTGAATCGATCCACGAATTCGCCCGTGATGATGTCCAAGTCTCCGTCGCCGTCAAAGTCTTCCATGCTTGGCGACGGATTGCCATAGACGTCGATCGGCTCGCCGGCGGCACGAAGAGGTGCTCCCAACTGGTACGTCCCATTCTGATTTGACAGGACGTATATCATGCCGTGCAAGGGTCCGTTCGTCCATTTCCCCATTTTGTCGAACGCGTTGTCCCACCCATAGTCGCTCCAATCATCGATGCCCACCATCAGATCTTGGTCGCCGTCCGCATCATAGTCAACGTACTTCCACAGGTTGAAGCGCTTGCGGGGGTGAAGATCAATCACTCGTTGGTTGTCGGTCAACACCCTTGGCTGATTAAAACCTTGCACGGTGAAATTCTCGTACTCCACCCCAGATCCCAAGACGCGTGCCTTGCCATCGACGTAGCACACCTGCAGATCTTTTTGACCGGGGCCTATCTTCACCGGTGGCCGAAAAATGACAGATGCATCGTTGCCGTCCGTGGCGTTTTCAAATAGGAATGTCCCGTTAAAAGGTACGTCCGTACAGGAAACCAGTAGATCCAAGTCACCGTCGCCATCGTAATCGAGCGGTAAGGGGTTGGCCCAAAGGCCGACACCTAGGTCGACCGTCAGTCCCGGGTGTCGATATTGCATGCGCACAAGATCGCCTTCATCAGAAGATTGGGCTAGCATCTGCCCCAGCAGCAACATTGTCAAGCCCATGCAGGACAAGGATCGCTGGAGCGTCTGTAAATGAACATGGTCTATGGCTCTGGCGCAGTTCGATTCTTTCATGATGTATGTTTAGGGCAGTGGAAACTGTTTTTCTGCATCCTCGAGGATCAAGATCCAATCGTTGCCTCGACCGGAAGTAGGAGGAGTATAGGTTTGAATACCAAAGGTATTGCCGCTGTGCACGGCGTGTGAAATACCATATCGGGGATCAAACCAAATGGATTTTAGTCGGTTGGCCTGGATCGCATCTTGGTTGACCGTAAAGGGGCTGCCGCTGGGGCTATAGATGATGGCGTACGAAGCATCGATCGAAAGGGCCGCTCGTACTTTGTCTCCCATTTGCCCCCGACCTTCCAAAATGATCTCATCGGCAGCCCTTAGGTGGTGGAAAGGGCGGGCCTCGAAGAGACGACGTAGGTGCGTCATTTGAAAGGAGCCCGGATGGTCGATTGCTTCCGACCAAGGCACGACGGCACCCAGGACGGCGTCATGATCTGGCGACCACATCTGCCAGATACTATTATGGCCGTAGGTATGTCCGCACGCTCCCGCCAACACGGACCAATAGGCCGCCTGCCGGCAGTCATTGTCATCAAACAGATCCAAACGATTGGCACCCGAAAAGTAAAATCCCACGGGGATCAACTCGTACCGGGGCTCGCCGTCCAACGTCGGCTTGACAGGATCCAATCGCAGGTCGCGCTCCGCATAGAGACCGTTGTCATGATCGTGCCCGGCATGCGACGATTGATACATGTTAAAATCAAGCCAGCTAGCGGTGTGAAAATAGTCAGATGAGCGGCCAGGTCCGCGAGGATGGTAGGTCCTCAGGTGACGACCGCCGTCCCCATCCTTCAGGCCGGCGGCCATCGCTTCGATGATCTCCCTTTCTTCCTGGTTGTTAATGTTTTCGTCGCCACCTAAAATCCAGACAATATCGGCATCGCGGTATCTGGACCCGAGGTAGTCGCCAAATTGCCTCGCATTGGTTGGGGTAAATATGAGGTCTCCGCGATTGGTGCTGGTCCAGTAGCTACCCCAGGTGGGCAGCATACCTATGACGATTCCCAACTCATTCGCTTTGGTTACGATCTGGTCTACATGCTCAAAGTAGGCCTCCACCGGACGCGTAGGGTCCTTGTCCGCAAGGGGTAGATCACCATTGGCATTGGGTACTGTCAGACCGCCCAGTTGTGCCAGGACCACCGCCTGCACCACCGTGAAACCCTTGGCAGCCCTGTTCTCCAGATATTCGGTCGCTTCCTCCAGGCTTAGTCGATGGAACAATTCCCAGGCGGTGTCTCCCAGCCAGAAAAAAGGCTGGCCATTCTGCCGCTCCAGATATCTACCATTGTCGCTGACGCGCAGCGACTGTCCATCGACCGCCAGATGCAGCAAGAACAGCGTGGCTACCATCAAATACTTCATGGGGATAAATATCAAAAAAACTGCCTGGAGTGCGAGACAATGATCGATCGGGATCAGCGCATCGGTTGCCACCGACCAAGAAAAACTACCCGTTGCTTCCTGTGCGGATCTCCGTAATTTAAATACTGCCTGAAAATCTGCATGAAGTGATACAGTTGTGCAGGGATCCAGCAAAAACCATCGTCGCTACTTACATATCTTCAGTCCTCCCCTTGGAGAGAGATTGTATGACAGAGGCAAACTCTTACCCTCAAACGCGGACCGGATTTCAAACCAATCTTTGAAGATCTGCCTCTGCAACTGCCAAAAAGTAGCGCACTTCACTGGCCTGACAAAGATTGCTCCGATTTGATATTCATTAATCAATTGAAACTGAATAGGTTTCCTGATGGCAAGGTCCCTGGTAATCAAGACCCCCTCACCAGCACTAATCATAGGTATCAGCTCTTCGTCAGGAATACCGTTGCCAAACTGGTTCTGGACAGCATAAACATTATGTTGTAACCGAGCTTGCTCAATAGCGTCTAGCGCAACCGCGAATGTCCACGGTAGATTGTGATCAAAGTAGAAGTTCATGCCGCGTCTTCAAAGAATTTGATAGACGCCTTTGCTGCCTCTTTTGATATAGAGTATTGTGAAGAAATAAGCTCAATCGACTCTCCCCCTTGGTACATCTCGTACACTGTCGCGACGTCTAGTCTTGTCCCCTTGATTGTCGGCATACCAAACTGGATCTTTGGGTCCACCACAATCGGAGAATCTTGGCCCCGAGGATAATATCTTACAGCGATCTGATCAATGAAATCAAGTTTCTGGCAATGGGTGTGTAACATATCTTCGAATACATACTGCTGCGCTCTGCTTGCGACAACGGGCTTGTCGAGATGCAAGAACAGAATTTCCGATCCCAACGTATACAACTCTTGCCGGGCAAATGGGTAAGGGTCGCCAAAGAAGTCAGATAGGGTCTGGTATGCCTCAAGAATTGTGCTTGTCCGAATTCCCGACTCCCTGAGATGGATGAATACATATAGTTGAACCAATGTCCGGAAGTTTACAAAGTCTCGTTGCTCTCCAAAATAGTACCGGTAATTGGTTGCCTTTTCAAGTTGGTCCTTGGCATAGCGCGTGAACCAATAGTGCGCCTTATGTGGTTTCACATTTAGGATAAAGGCGATGTCGGCTGCCGTATAGACACCATCGCCGATCCTAGCTTGCTCATATGTAAGTGATTCACTATTTGGCATCAGCACTGGCTGCAAAATGTAATACAAATGTCACTAAAATAGTGCCAGGCCGCGGGATTTTAACGAATTATTAGACTCCTGCCTATGGCGCTACATCAGACTAACTTTTTACACATCCTCTGTATGAGCAAGCCTCTCAGCTTGGTTTCGGAGTGAAATATCTAAAACTATCGGCCGAGTTCCGGTTTGAGCAAGGCAATGGGCTGGCGGAGTACATCCCTTTGAAATCGACCCTCAACAAGTATTTTGTCTTCGTGGGTTATCAGTTCTAAGTCATCCTGCCATTCCGATAGCATTTTGCCAGATTATTCAAGGTTCTTCACCTTGTAGGAGGGATCGGCTGACCGAATGATTATCTTCTATGCAGCTGCTCGGGTTTGACCAAGCTTGAAACCGCGCGGACAAAGCTTAAACTGGTATTGTATGATGACCGAAAAGCCGACCCTAGTCGACAAGATTTATCAACTCGAAACGGAGCTGCCCAGTGAGATCTTTCTGCGCCAGCCCACCGGCGACACATGGCATGAGCTCACTTACGCCGAGGCCATTCGAGAGGCCCGCCAATTGATTTCGGCCATGAAAAAAATGGGCTTGGTTAAGGGAGACAAGGTCGGCATCTACTCCAAAAACTGCTATCAATGGATCATCACCGAGATGGCGGTCATGATGGGCGGCTTTGTCACCGTGCCCTTTTATGCCAACCTTGTGGGAGAGAGTTTGAAAGAGGTCATCGATCTATCTGGCATCAAGCTCCTATTTGTGGGAAAGATCGAAGATTGGTCAGGTGCTAAGACAGCAATTCCCAAGGATTTGCCGCTGGTGAGATTTCCCCATTACGAGGGCAATGCCCGGATTGACCAGGGCACGCCCTGGCAAGACTTTATCGCCGAGGTGGAACCGGATCGGGAGAATCACCGGCCAGGCTTGCAAGACGTCTGGGCCATTTTCTATACTTCCGGCACTACAGGCACACCCAAGGGCGTCGTGCACACCTACGGAGCTCCGGCCAATCTCATGATTGATCAACAAGAGAAGTACAACAGTTTCAACCTGGCTGATCCGGGCAAGAATATTTTCCTCTCCTATCTACCCCTCAACCATATCGCTGAGCAAGCCCTGGTCATTGCCGGCGGTCTCTACCAGGCAGGCCAGATCTCCTTCGTCGAGTCGTTGGAGTCTTTCGCCAAAAATCTGGCCGACGTCCAGCCCAGCGTCTTTCTCGCCGTACCTCGCATCTGGACCAAGTTTCAGCAAGGGGTGCTCGCCAAAATGCCACAGAAAAAACTCGACCGATTATTGAGCATTCCCCTGGTATCCAGCCTAGTCAAGAAGAAAATCAGAAAGGCTCTCGGTCTTTCCCGCACCAAGCTGGTGATTTCCGGGGCCTCCGCGCTACCCAAGGCCACCATACGGTGGTACGAGAAACTAGGCATCTACATCCGCGAGACCTATGGCATGACCGAAACGGTGGGCGTTGTAATTATTCAGCCGACCGATGACCGACGCATCGAAGCGACCGGTCGCCGACTTGAAGAATGTCAGATCAAAATCGACCCCGAAACAGATGAGATCCTAGTTAAGAATAGCTGGCTGTTCAAAGAATATTACGAGGATGCTGAACTCACGCAGGCCAGCTTTGATAGCGAAGGATTTTACAAGACGGGTGACACCGGGTCACTGGACCAGGATGGCTATCTGCAGGTGAAGGGACGGGTCAAGGACACCTTCAAGACCTTGAAGGGCGAATTTATCGTACCCACTCCGATCGAGGATCGATTTGCCGCGAATACCCTCATCGAGCAAATCTGCCTGGTGGGCCTTGGCTTACCACAGCCCCTAGCCTTGATCAGACTCTCCGAGCATGCAGCCAATCTGGCAAACGATGAGATCGAAGGCCAACTTCTGCGCACCTTAAGAGAGGCCAATCAAAAATTGCATCGGCACGAGCGTATCGACAAGCTGGTATGCATCTCCGAAGAGTGGTCCATAGAAAACGGCCTGCTCACACCCACAATGAAAATCAAGCGGAATAGGATACATCAGCGATACCAGGAGCAGTATGAGCATTGGTGTGATCACAGTGAAACCATCATTCACGCATGAAGCACTGGCAGGTCGAAATCCAAGCCGGGGTCGCGGATCTAGTCCTTGACACCGGCAGTCCTGGCAACCGTCTGTCGCCACAGACCTTTGAGGATCTGTTGGATGTACTTGATACGCTCACGACGCAAGGTCTAAGGGGCCTCATGCTTCGATCGGCACAGGCCGACTTCACGCAGGGTTTTGACTTGGCGCTGATGTTAGATACCATGGGCACCGGCGAGGAGTCACTTGATGCGATCTTTGAAGTGTGCAATCGGGCACTAACAGCGCTATACCAATTTCCGGGCCTAACCCTGAGTTTCATCCAAGGTTCTTGCGTGGGTGGCGGATTGCTGCTGGCCCTTGCCACCGATTTTCGATCAGCAGCACCGGAAGCTAAATTCGGTTTTCCAGAGGTCAGACAGAGCCTGGTGGTCAATCTGGGCCTTCAACGAGTCTACCGGCTGCTGGGAGAGGCCCGCACCAAGGAGCTGGTGCTGCTTGGCCGGCCCGTCACCGCCCGTACGATGCAACAATGGGGTGCTGTGCAATGGGTGGAGGACAATCGGGAGATGAGCGGTCGACAAACGCACTTTCGGCACATGGTACATCAGCTCCCGCCCCTGGCCGTGCAGGCCAACAAACACCTCATCCATGCGCTATCGCAAATGAGCTTTGAAGACAGCCTGCAGTTGGAGAACAAGCTGCAAAAGAACGTGATGGCCAGCGAGGATTTTCAGGAGGCGATTTCCTCATTTCTTCAGAAAAGGAAACCCAATTTCCAAGCAAAGTGATTGAAGTGCCCTAATGGTCACTCATGGTCCGGGCCTTGCCGACAGGCTTACAGTGCTGGTACCTACGATGCGATGTTCCCCAGCCTCCCTCGATCCATGATCGAGATATGAGGCAGTCAGGAGGTACACCTCTCTGCCTGTGATACGCGACGGCGCTTCCCTGGTCCTGAAAGCCCCCTCTAGACCTATATGTATGCTGCGGTGTCGATTTCCTCCTTCCCTTAGGATCCAACTGACCATTTGCTTGATTTCCTCTTGAGTCAACTGAGGGTGGGGAGGCATGTGCAGCTCGCCCCAGCCCCCCGTGCTGCCCCCTTCCACACTTTGAGCCAGTTGCTCTGCGAGCGTTGTATCCGCTTGGTAGCGCTGCGAAATCTCAAGAAAGGATGGCCCTAGCAAAGGGCCTTGGGATCGATGGCAGTTGAAGCAGGCAGTCTCTGACATTCGTCTCACCTCAGCTGGAATGGGATCACCTGCTTCCGGTCCATCGGGGCCCATCGTGGAGGAGTCGGCGAGGTAATGCACAAGCACAATGACTTCGCCTGGAGCAATTTCATCATAGTCGGAATTGCCATCCTCTCGGTCGTTGACATGAACGGCATAGCCTATGATGGTATTCCACGAAAACTGACCACCATTTGCTGGATGGATGATGTTGACAACGGGAGCTTCATTGATACCGCCCCACTGGGAGGACATGGTTGCAGCCCCAAGAGCAGCTAGAAAGAGACAGACCAGAGTGTGTCGGATGGACATGCCTACAGCTGATCGATCTGACGAGCTACCCGGTTGGCCGACCGGGTGGCAGCCTCCGTGCCCCAGTTTAGGTTGTCAGCGTAGGCACCCGCAAAGTGGATTCGGCCGACTGGATGCATAAGATGGGGCCAGAATTTGTGTAGCTCTCCCATGGGAAATGGCAATCGTTCGCAATTCGGGGAGTATTTCTGAGCGGTCCAGTCCCTACTTACCGCCTGTTCAATAGTGTCTCCTTTGCCGGGATACACTTCTCGAAAAGCTGCAAGAGCCCGCCGGGGCGAAACACCTCCAGGACCAGTGCCCAGCACGATCACGCGATGGGTATCCACCTCCTCGGCTGACTGCCAGACATTCCAGAGATCGGAGTGATTCAGATCCAGGTTGATCGTCAGTCCGTCCTCCTCCCAAAATTTCGAACTGGCCTGAAAGACGAAGCGTTGATACGAGTCGTACGTGATATTTTCATTGATATATTGCCGCTCGGCAGGCAATGCGGGCTCGACCGGGATCCGACTGAACGCGGGCAAAGGGATACAATTGACATAAAAGTCAGCCGTCATTTGATGCTCTTCGCCCCGATGCCGGTAGCTGATCTCCACTTCCCCCTCACCGTTCTTGATGCTTGTGATCGTATGATCCAATCGCACCCGAGGGCCCAAAGCCCTGGCAAATGCATCGGGCAACATCTGATTACCACCCTGGAGTCGAAATACCTCAGGGGGTGCCAGGGGCACACCCCGCAGTTTTAGGATCGCCGCATGCCACAGTGCAAACAAAGCGGACGTCGTCGCACCTCCCATAAAGCGCAAGGCTGTCTCCGAGGCTCCATCCTTTTTGTAGATATCTGATATAGGAAAATGGTCCCAATCATCGTACCCGACCCCAAAGGGCTGATATTCGTCGGTAAACTTATCGAGATAAGGCGCAAAATAGAGTGATCGCAAATCCCACCAGGCGTGCGTGGACAGATGGGCAATCTCCTTGTCGTTAAATCCCATTTTCTTTAGCACCGCTGGATCCTGCAGCATTTCCTCCGAGTAGAACTGTCCATCAATCCTTCGCAGCACATTTTTTCTCCGAGGATAGGGTAGTGCCGTGATGCCAAATTCTTCCAAGTAAGCCCAGTAGCGATCATAGCCGGGTTTGGTGATGTGCTCTTGTCCATAATCGCCATACAGGCCGTCGGACAAGCCATCCTTGGCTGTGTACACATGACCTCCGTGCCTGCCCGACGCTTCGAGTACGGTTACCTCGTGTCCCAACTTCATCAGCTCATAGGCGCAGCACATTCCGCCGATCCCGGCGCCGCCAACAATAACTTTTTTGGGCGATGCACTTTGCTGAATGCTGGATGTCTTGCTTCCCTCCGAGTCCAGGGCGGAGGTGATTTTGTCTCCGAGCACCGAGGCCCCTACCCCGGACAGTAATGTGTTCTTGATAAAGTCCCTTCGTCTGTAGTTACTCATGCAATGAATGATTGAGGTGATGGCAAAAGCATAAAATAGGACTCTTCCCCAGCAAGATCAAGACAAATCTCGTCCTTGCACTGCGTGGCTACCCCTTTCGGAAGTCATACAATTCTAGTCAGAGAAATGGGGCGTAACAGTAGATTAAAAGCGACTCTGTCAAGATGAGCTACTCTCCCAGCACCCTTCGCTCCTGGAGTGGATACCATTCTTCAATCATGGTTCTGAGCTGTTGCACAATCTCCGGACGCTCGGCTGCCAGGTTGTTCTTTTCAAAAGGATCTTGAACAATGTTGTAGAGTCGCACGGGGTATTGGCGCATGTCATCGTGCGCATGTTTGCCCCAACCCTCGATCTCGCCATCGTAACACAAGATGAGCTTCCAATCTTCGTCAATACACCAGAGATAGGCCAAGGAGGCCTCTGGATCGTCCTTGTCCATCATGTTGTGACCATACCCCTCTCCAAAGAGTCTCCGGCGGGGGGCTTCCTCGGCTCCAATGAGCTCTGGCCAATGATCTATCCCGGGCACGTCAGGCAAAGACGACAGTCCCGCGGCACTTAGTATCGTGGGAAATAGGTCAATACTTGAGATCAACTCTTCGCGGACCGCTTTTTGCACTCGACCCGGCCAGGAGAAAATGATCGGCGTCCGCACGCCCCCGTCCATCGCCGTCTGCTTGGACCCTACATCAAATCCCCTTTGGGTGGGTTGCTGAATCCATCCGTTATCGCACAAATAGTAGATGAGGGTATTCTCTCGCAAATTCCGATCGTCAAGAAACTGGATGAGCTCACCGATGGTGAGATCTAACCATTCCACCATGGCATAATACTTTGCCAAGAATGGACTCAACTCCATCTGCGAATACTTGGCAAAGAGGCTGTCAGGTGGGGTATGCGGGGTATGAGGCAAAAAAGGAGCATACCACAGATAAAATGGCTTTTCTTCCGACATTGCGTAGTCAATAAATTGAAAGACGGAGTCCATGCCTTCACGCCCGATCGTTAAGCCTTTGTCTCCATGGCGGCGCCCTTCAGTCATGCCGTGGGTAAAACCACCTCTGGTGTAGTCTCCTTCCCACCACTTACCAGATTGATGAGACAAGTAGCCCTTTTCAGCCAGCAGCTTCGGAATGGTCGCCAAGCGATCAATGTTGACCAAGAGCTCCTCGCGAGGATAGCGAGCCTCCTGAAATCCACCTGCCGGATCATTGCCGGTGATTTTGTGCTGGTGCGGGTACAGGCCGGTGGCCAAGGTCATCAACGAGGGCCGACAGATGGAGGTTGGCACGTAGCCGCGGGTATATACGGTGCCCTCGGCAGCCAGCTTGTCCAGATGGGGCGTCTGTACAAATTCGTGGCCCATAAAGCCGTAGTCCGTCCAGGCATGGTCATCGGAAAATATCAGTACGATATTGGGTGGATCATCTTGGCCCTCCTCCGTCGGGATGGTCTTGCAGCTCATGCAAATAAGCACAAGGGCTTGAAGCAGCCACACTCCAGTGGTAAATCTTGTCATACGCCTCATCGATAGAATGATAAATGATCTCCCTCTTCTTGGCTCGAGGCCACCTGGCCATGGCCATCCTGCTCTGCCTTCAGCCGATTTGATTCCTCCTTGATCTGCGAGTAGGTAAAGGGGGCTAGCATTAAGCCGACAAAGGTCTGAGGATAATTGGGCATCCCACCAATGCCAATGTCGTCGCTAGGCTGCTCACCCTTGGGCAAATAGAACGTGCCAAACAAAATATCCCAGAAGATGACATCCCCGCCATAGTTAGAATTGCCCTCTTTGATATTCTTGGAGTGGTGATACCGATGGTTCTTCGGCGAGGAAAAAATATAATCGAATGGCCCCAGGATGAGATCCATGTTGGTATGTTGAAAACGACCAATGGTACGCGCCAGCAGCCCCGTCACAAAGACGATCTCCACCGGGGCCTGAATGAAGGCCAACGGTATCCCCCACAGTAGACTCGACACCAAGCCCTCCAGCGGATGCGAACGGGTGCCATTAAACCAGTAGAGGCGCTCACTGGAGTGATGCACAGCGTGCCATCTCCACATAAATTCACTTTCGTGCATCCATCGATGATACCAGTAGCGGAAGAAATCATTTACACTGAGCAGGAGAAACACCTGTAAGACTGGCGGCAGACCGCCTGGCCAGACACCCTGACCAATAACCGGTGACAACTCTTGCACGACCACCGCCACCGTGGCGATCCGGATGGGCTGATTGATGTAGTCGCCCCAGATCTTGCCTCCGAAGAACAGCATGATGTCGGTCGGCGTGTCCTTGTCTCCCAGCCATTTTCGACTGAATGGAATCAGCCGCTCGAGGGGTGCGAAAATTGCCCCGAGGATCAAAAACATGACGATCGTACCTAGAAAGCTTCGAGCCGTGAATCCGTTCTTGACGAGTTGAAAGCCAACGATGATTGTCAAGGTCATAAAGACCGGATAGATGGTGACCTGTAGTATTTTCTTGAGTCGTGTGCCCTCTAGTCGATAACTGAGCGGATCTAAAGATTCCAGAAACCAGCGGAAGGGCCCCAATATGATTCGATGCCCGATCCATTCGATTGGGTAGAAGATGGTCTCCAGGGATTTTACGATAAGCTGCCAGATGCGACCCATGTCACTTCAGATCTACTCGTGATTTGAATTGGTGCGTGAGGTCAGCATGACCTCTTTCCTAATTTAACCCAATTTGGTTAAAAAAGGAGCTCGCTGCCCTGTCAGTGCTAGAAATCATGGAGAGAACGAACAGCCATCTCACTAGAGTCGCTGACAGAAAAAGCTCAGATCACGAAAAAAAGTAATATAAGCTGTGGCAGAATTGGAATATTACCGGCGAAAATCTAAAATTTGCACCTTACTAAAAATACCGGCACCATGATCTTGTTCTTCGGAGATGCATCAGAAAAGATCTTTGCAGTGCAAACGCCGGCAGCCCTCCCTCCTGAAGACGTTCAAAAGCTCACTTGGCTCTTTGGCAATCAGCCACTTATAGAAGCGAAAGCCATCGACGGTCCCTTCATCGGCCCCAGGGCTGCCATGATCTCGCCCTGGAGTACAAACGCGGTGGACATCACCCAAAACATGGGCATCCGCTCTCTCCAACGCATTGAAGAATTTGTTAAAATCTCGGAAGGGGACCATGGGTTTGACCCCATGCTGACGCAACGATTTGAGGTGCTTGACCAGCGAGTCTATGCCATTGATGTGGTGCCTGAGCCCATCAAGGAGATCGACGACATCCAGGCCTACAATGAGGCAGAAGGTCTGGCACTGAGCATGGAGGAGGTACACTATCTGGAGGGAGTAGCTACCCGTATTGGCCGGCCACTGACAGACTCGGAAGTATTCGGCTTTTCGCAAGTAAACAGCGAACACTGTCGTCACAAGATCTTCAATGGTACGTTTGTGATCGATGGCATCGAGCAGCCGTCGTCGCTGTTTGCGCTGATCAAAGAGACCTCAAAGGCTCATCCCAACGGCATCGTCTCAGCCTACCGCGACAATGTCGCCTTCGTCGACGGCCCATCAGTGGTGCAGTTTGCACCCACACGATCCGATATACCCGATTACTATGAAAAGAAAGAAGTCCAGACAGTCCTGTCCCTGAAGGCAGAGACGCATAATTTTCCCACCACCGTCGAGCCTTTTAACGGGGCAGCGACGGGATCGGGAGGGGAAATCAGAGACCGCCTAGCCGGTGGAAAGGGCTCCCTCCCCCTGGCCGGTACTGCGGTATACATGACGGCCTACCCCCGTCATGGAGATGATCGGCCCTGGCTGCAAGGCATGACGCCACGTCCATGGCTGTATCAGACCCCCTTAGATATCTTGATCAAGGCGTCGGACGGCGCTTCCGACTTTGGTAATAAGTTTGGTCAACCCCTGATCGCCGGATCGCTGCTCACCTTTGAGCATCAGGAGCACGATCGTAAGCTGGCGTACGACAAAGTGATCATGCTGGCGGGGGGAGTCGGTTACGGGCGGTCGGAGCAAGCGGCCAAGGGTGAGCCGTCAGTGGGAGATCGCATCGTCGTGCTCGGTGGAGATAATTATCGCATAGGCATGGGAGGCGCGGCCGTCTCGTCTGCCGACACCGGCGAGTTCAGCACCGGACTGGAGCTCAATGCCGTGCAACGATCCAACCCCGAAATGCAAAAGCGGGTGGCCAACGTGATCCGAGGATTGGCAGAGAGCGAGATCAATCCCATCGTCTCCATCCACGACCACGGTGCAGGGGGCCATCTAAACTGTTTGTCAGAGCTGGTAGAAGATACCGGCGGTGCGATCGACCTGGATCAATTGCCCGTAGGAGATCCCACACTCTCCGCAAAGGAGATCATAGGCAATGAGTCCCAGGAACGAATGGGGCTAGTGATAGCGCCAGAAGACATGCCCACGCTACGCCGTGTCTCGGAGCGCGAACGCTCACCCATCTATGACGTAGGAGTCATCACCGGGGACCATCGCTTTTCCTTCCGGTCCGGTACCAACGGGGCCAAACCGATGGATTTGGACTTAGCCGACATGTTTGGCAGTTCTCCCAAGACCATTATGACCGACCGAGCGCTAGACCGACGATATCAGGCGCCGACCTATGATCTGGCTGACATTCAGACATATATTGCCCAGGTACTGAGGCTTGAGGCGGTGGCATGCAAGGACTGGCTCACCAATAAGGTCGACCGCTGCGTCGGAGGAAGGGTGGCCAAGCAACAGTGCGTGGGTCCACTTCAACTGCCCTTGAATGATTGCGCCGTGATGGCTCTCGATTTTGAGGGTCGACACGGCGTGGCCACTTCCATCGGTCACGCACCCATCAGCGGATTAATTGACGCTGCCAAAGGCGCTCGCAATGCGATCGGAGAAGCTTTGACAAATCTAATCTGGGCTCCACTGGAGCAGGGACTAACATCCGTCTCCCTTTCTGCCAACTGGATGTGGCCCTGCCGAAATGAAGGGGAGGACGCCCGGTTGTACCAGGCCGTGGAGAGCGTCTCTAACTTCTGTATCGAACTAGGCATCAATGTGCCGACCGGCAAAGACTCGCTGTCCATGAAGCAGAAGTACCCCTCAGAAGAAGTCCTTTCGCCCGGTACAGTTATCATTTCGACGGTAGGCCATTGTCATGACATCACGCGCATCGTGGAGCCGGTTCTCCAACCGGACGGTGGCCCCTTGTATTATATCAACCTGAGCCGTGACGACTTCAAACTCGGTGGATCGAGCTTTGCGCAGACCCTCAACGTCGTCGGATCGACAACGCCCGATGTCCTGGAGGCCGATTACTTTGCCAGGGTCTTTGATGTGCTCCAACAACTGATTCTTCAAGACAAAATTTTGGCGGGGCATGACGTGTCTGCCGGAGGTCTTCTGACGACGTTGCTCGAGATGTGTTTTCCTGACAATGATGTCTGCGCTCAGGTGGACCTGTCTGCTCTCGTTGGGCCGGATTTGATCAAGGTGCTCTTTGCCGAAAACTGCGGGATCGTGTTTCAAGCAGTTGACGACGAGATCGAAGCTCAGATGGCGGCCAGCCAAGTTGACTTTTGCCGGATCGGTAACGCCGGAAAGGGAACCGTGCTGTCGATTTCCGCCGGTCCACAAACGTACGAATTTGATATTCCGGCATTACGAGATACCTGGTATCAAACCTCCTGGCTTTTTGACAAGGTTCAAACGGGGGAAAAGTTGGCTACCTATCGTTTTGAAAATTATAAGAAACAGCCACTTCAGTTTCAATTTCCTAGCGGATTTAGCGGTCGGCTGCCATCGCGTGATTTTGTCGGCCTTCGGCCCAAGGCGGCGGTATTGAGAGACCAGGGAAGCAACTCGGAGCGCGAACTAGCCAATGCACTTTATCTGGCCGGCTTCGAGGTCAAGGATGTACATATGACCGATTTAATATCGGGCAGAGAAACGCTGGAAGATATTCGTTTCTTGGGTGCTGTCGGCGGATTTTCCAATTCTGATGTACTGGGTTCTGCCAAGGGATGGGCTGGTTCATTTCTTTATAATGACAAAGCAAAAAAAGCCTTGGACAATTTCTTCTCTCGAGAAGATGTGCTGTCCATTGGTATTTGTAATGGCTGTCAATTATTTGTCGAATTGGAATTAATTAATCCGGAGCACTCCCTAAAAGAACGCATGACCTTTAATGAGTCAGGCAAACACGAAAGCGCCTTTACATCGGTCCACATCATAGAAAATAATTCGGTGATGCTGTCGTCGCTGTCCGGCGCCAATCTTGGCGTCTGGATTTCGCACGGCGAAGGCAAATTCGTTCTGCCGGAAGCACGAGAAAAATATCACATCGCCGCCACCTACTCGTATGACGCGTACCCTTCCAATCCCAACGGCAGTGACTACAATACCGCAATGATGGCATCAAAAGATGGACGCCATCTGGTGACCATGCCACACATCGAACGTTCAATTTTTCAGTGGAATTGGGCCCACTATCCAGGCGGCCGGAGAGACGACGTGTCTCCTTGGATCGAGGCATTCATAAATGCACGAGACTGGTTGCTCGAGCATAGCAGCTAGCTGCCCGATAGAACATCGGATCCTGAATAGCCCGTACCAAATGACGTGGCATTAAGCCCGCCCATTTGCTGCGCGAGTAAATGATTACATTTAATACACTGTTAAATCTTTTATCTCTATGGCTAAGGGCTTATCGCTGCACATCGGACTTAATGCCATCGACCCAAAACATTACGGCGGTTGGAAAGGAAAATTATTAGCTTGTGAAAATGACGCAAGAGCCATGCAAAAACTGGCCGAAAGGGCCGGTTTCAGGCCGACCACGCTCCTAACCAGGCGGGCCACTCGAAAATCGGTGTTCAAACAGATCGAGAAAGCCGCCGAGAAATTGCGAAGTGGCGACTATTTTCTAATCACCTATGCCGGACACGGCAGCCAGATTAAGGACAAATCCGGCGATGAGGACGATGCGAAAGATGAAACCTGGTTACTGTACGACGCCCAGGTACTCGATGACGAGCTCCATCGCCAGTATGGCAAATTCAAAAAGGGGGTACGAATAATGATCGTCTCCGACAGTTGTCACAGTGGCACGATCTCCGGATTTGCCAAACCAACCAAGCTGACCAAAAAGGAGAGACGAAGGCTCAAACGATTGCGAAAGAAATACAGAGTCCGTTACATGGACCAAGGACAAGCCTATAAGACCTATCAGCAAAATCAGGCCTTCTACGACAAACTCTTGACATCGCTAAAGGATACGGAGGCAGATCAGGTGCAAGCCTCCATCCGATTATTGTCTGCAGCACAAGATCATCAGCTGGCTAGCGATGGCAGGAAGAACGGACTTTTCACAAGGCAGCTGCTTAAGACCTGGCGACGCGGTCGGTTTAACGGTGGCCTCAAGGATTTTCACAAACAAATCAGACGACGATTATCGGGATACGATCAGGATCCAAACCTGCTCATCCACGGTCGCGTAGACAAGGGTGAGCGGCCGTTTGATATCTGACTTTTACTACCGCTCATTCGACGGCATCCATGGGTCAGAAAATGCGGTCACCAGGACGTGCTTTTTGATGGGCATGGTAGGAGCTTGTCGAGAAGGAACTTACCTTAGCGATCTACCAATCCTAATGTCATGATCTGGGACCAAATGACTACCCGCGAGATTGAATCTCTCAACCCCTCCACACCGGTATTGCTGCCCATTGCGGCGACCGAGCAACATGGTCCTCACCTGCCCTTGGCTACCGATCGGATGATCGGCGAGCATTTTGCCCAGCAGCTACATTTAAAGATACCGGAGCAGGTGCTTGTGCTGCCAGCGGTGGCCGTGGGATGCTCGAGTCATCATATGGCCTTCCCGGGTACCCTGACCGTCTCGCACGAGTCCTTTTCGGCGTATGTGCAAGAAATCATTGATGCGGTCTCCGACCATGGCTTCGAAAACATAGTGCTGCTCAACAGTCATGGAGGCAATCAAGGCATTGGACAGGTCATACTCGAAAGCTCCGGGCCCGATCTCAACTCGCTCACCCTGGTCACCTGGTGGCACCTTGTCGCGGAGAACCTGCGCAAGATCACCACATCTGGTCCTGGAGGGGTGGGCCATGCAGGAGAATTTGAAACTTCACTGATGATGTACTTTGCTCCTGAGCTGGTTCGAGAAGACCTTATTGCCCCGGGGCAGAATCAGGGCACCTACGCATGGGCGGAGGCCGACATGTTGCAGGGAGCAAGGGCAGCCATCTATCGATCCATGTACGAGATGACCCCGAATGGCGTATTTGGAGATCCAACCGCCGCATCAGCACGCAAAGGAGAGCAGATCAGCAATCTGGTGGTGCAGGCACTCAAGGTCGTAATCTTGGATCTGCTTAAAGGGTCGTAGGTCCAACAGATCTTTGAAGGGGTTCTTGCGGCCATCGCATTAGCAATAGCGCTGCGCTCAACTAGTTCCACCATTCACATCCTTCCAGGGGCAGACTTCCGAATGGCCTTTGGCCAAATTCAGCATCGGGTGTTGCCCATCCAGAGTCCAGATAATCATATTATTTATACATTATGCATATTTTTAATGTGATTCTTCAATTTTCCTTCATATTTGCGGGCTACTTTTGTTCGGTCTATGAAAACAAGTTTGGCTCTTGCGCTCTTCTTCAGCCTTGCCTTTGGTACCTCCTACGCCACGGAGGATAGTGCACGTGTGACAGTGTTTACGATCGAAGAATCGATCGTCATCGACGGTCATCTGGACGACGCTGCCTGGGCCAAGGCCACCGCGGCGAGCCCTTTCTGGCAATGGTTTCCCACCGACTCAGGGAGATCCCAGGCGAAGACCGAAATCTACATGCTGCGTGACGACGAGTACTTGTATGTGGCCGCGAAGTGTTACAGCAAGGGCGATGACTACATCATACCCTCCCTTCGCAGAGATTTTCAAGCAGGCGGCAACGACAACGTCACCCTAATGTTTGATCCCTTTAACGATCGGCGTAATGCTTTTTTGTTTGGCCTCAACCCATACGGCGTCAAGCGCGAAGCCATTGTCAGTGGTGGTGGGACTGGTAGCAATAGCTTCAACACTGCTTGGGACAACAAGTGGGAAGGAGCAGCCAAGATTCATGACGGCTACTACATCTGTGAGTTTGCCATCCCGTTTAAGACCCTCCGATTTCTCGCGGGGGGACAAAAGTGGGGGTTCAACTGCTATCGATTTGATACGCAATACAATGAATGGTCCGTGTGGACCCATGTGCCTCGAAATCAGTTCTTCTTCCGCTTAGGATTCATGGGCGATATGCTGTGGCAGGAACCACTCGAAAAAGCAGGATCAAATTTTGCCTTAATACCCTACGCCACTGCCGGGACCTCAAGAGATTACGAGGAGGGGCAGGGCGGGAGCACTTTCTTCGACATTGGGGGCGATGCCAAAGTGGCCATCACCTCCGGGATAAATCTGGACCTTACGGTCAATCCCGATTTTTCTCAAGTCGAGGTTGACGAACAGGTGACAAACCTGACCCGCTTCGAAGTATTCTTTCCTGAAAGGCGGCAGTTTTTCCTTGAAAACGCTGATCTCTTTGGCAGCTTCGGAGATCGAGATATCAATCCGTTTTTTTCCCGACGCATCGGCATCACCAGGGACACTACCACAGATTTGAACATACAAAACCCCATCTATGCCGGTGCCAGACTGAGTGGAAAGCTAACGGACAAGGTACGAGTGGGCCTACTCAACATGCAGGCAGCTCGCAGCCTGGAAAACGGCCTGCCTAGCTACAACTACAGCGTTGCTGCTGTCCAGCGGCAGATCAAAAGCAAATCTAACATCGGCGCGATCTTCGTCAATAAACAACACTTCTCCTCTACCCATAGCGAAGATCACGGCCGCTTTAATCGCGTGGTCGGCATGGATTACAACCTGCTCTCTGAGGACAACGCCTGGGATGGCAAGGTCTTTTACCACCGCAGCTTTAGTGAAGTGCAGCAAGACGAAGCGTTTGCTCATGGAGCGTCCCTAGGGTATAACCATCGCAACATAGAAATCAACTGGGAACACTCGCTGGTCGGCGAAGGCTATGACGCTGAAGTTGGGTTTGTCCCACGCACCAACTACTTCCGCACCCAACCAGAGATCCAGATTCTTCTCTATCCCAAGCGCAGTAGCAAGATCATCAATCACGGTCCAGGGGTAGAGGTCAATACGCTGTGGACCCGAGGATTTGGCCGATCTGACGAAGAACTACAGTTTTATTGGAATTTCAGCTTCTCCGGCAACCAGCGCATGCGGGTCTGGATCTCCAAGATGTACACGTATCTCTTTGATCCTTTCGATCCTACCCGTACGGATTCTGCCAAGCTGCCTGCCGATACCGAGTATCATGATGTGACCGTGGGCTTTTTCCACTCCACCGATCAACGCAAGAAGTTGAGCCTGCGCAGCATCGGACAATTTGGTGAATTCTTCGACGGCAGGCTTTATCAGCTGCGAGGCACCGCCACCTATCGATACCAGCCCTACGGTTCGATCGCTCTCAACTTTAATTTCAGCCGTGTCGAACTTGCCGCGCCCTATGCGTCTACCAATCTCGTGCTGCTGGGACCACGAATTGACTTCACCTTCAGTAAGAAGTTGTTTCTCACGACCTTCCTCCAATTCAACAATCAGGTGGAAAACCTCAACATCAACGCCCGGCTCCAATGGCGATACAAGCCTGTCTCCGATCTCTACATCGTCTACACCGACAACTACGACACCCACAATTTTGCCATCCGAAATCGCGCGCTGGTGGCAAAAGTCACTTACTGGCTGAATACGTGAGGGGAAGGTCTTTTGGTCTTATGGTCTTATGGTCTTATGGTTTTATGGTTTTATGGTTTTATGGTGTGCTGGTGTTTTGGTAATGGGTGGCTCGCCGATCTTTGCCGCCACATGGGCCACCCGCAGCTCGCCGATCCGTCACCTTCAACGCTTTTTATGAGAGGACACACCGTCATCCGTCAACCGTCCACCGTCCACCGTCCACCGTCCTCCGTCCACCGTCCACCGTCCTCCGTCCACCGTCCACCGTCCTCCGTCCACCGTCCACCGTCCTCCGTCCACCGTCCACCGTCCTCCGTCCACCGTCCACCGTCCACCGTCCACCGTCCACCGTCCTCCGTCCACCGTCCACCGTCCGGGACGAAATCACAATCTTCCAATCAAAATCTATCAATCACAATCAAGAATGCTGGGTTCGTGACCAGCACAGGGCTAAGTTTTCTTTCGAGTTTCATAGATCACCGTTCGCGAGCTCGCCACCCCTGTCATCCGTCATCCGTCATCCGTCTACCGTCTACCGTCCACCGTCCACCGTCCACCGTCCACCGTCCACCGTCAACCGTCCACCGTCCACCGTCCTCCGTCCACCGTCAACCGTCCACCGTCCACCGTCCTCCGTCCACCGTCAACCGTCCACCGTCAACCGTCAACCGTCCACCGTCCACCGTCCACCGTCTACCGTCCACCGTCCTCCGTCCTCCAATGGGTGGCTCGCCGATCCTTTGCCGCCGCATGGGCCACCCGCAGCTCGCCGATCCGTCACCTTCAACGCTTTTTATGAGAGGACACCCCTGTCAACCGTCAACCGTCAACCGTCAACCGTCCACCGTCTACCGTCTCTTGTCATCCCGGCTCACTCAACTCCGGGCCCATCACAAAATGTAGGGGACGCATGGCGACAAAGTGACGGCAAACGATACGAATAATGGCTGCCACCGGAATCGCCAGTACCACCCCCGACAGACCCCAGACAAAGGCACCGACCACCAGCGAGATGATCGCCACGAGCGGATTCAGGCTGACCTGATCGCCCACGATCTTCGGGGTGATGAAGTTGCCTTCGATGAATTGAATCGATGAAAACAGCAGTACGACCAACAAGGGGGGAAGCCAGCTACTGCTGACGGCAATGGCATAAATAAAGGGCAGGGCCCCGCCAAGCAGCGTGCCAAGGTAAGGAATCAGGGCAAGCAGCGAGGCTAGGACTCCCCATAAAACCGGGTAATCAATGCCGATCAGGAAAAGACCCAGGCTATTGAGCACCGCCAGAATGCCCATGACCTTTAGCATGCCGATCAGGTATTTCTCGATCATAAAGCGGATCTCGGACAGAATCTTGCGCCAGGTGCCGTCCGGCGAACTCGTCAGCATCAGCGCCCACTTCCTCAGCCCATGTTGGTAGAGTAGTAAGAACAGCAGATAGATAAAGGTCAGTACGAAGCTACTGAAGGTGGCCGTCGACTCCGAGATGCCGATCTTCAGCAACTCCACCGGTTGCTCCAGTATCGTTGTGCTGTTGCTTTCGATCCACTTGTCGACATCGATATTGGCAAACCACTTTTGTTCGCTGATCCAGACAAAGACTTCGTTCAACCCATCCTGCAAGCGACCACCTATCGAAGGAAGGCTCTGGATGACTTCCGTAATTTGGATCCAGAAGAAGATCACCACCAATGACAAAGGCAGGATCACGGTCAATATAGTGAGCAAGACCCCGGCGAATTTGTTGCGTACCAGGTGCAACCAACGCCGGTGCAAGGGCAGCAAAATGACAAATAAGAGGGTAGCAAAAACGAGCGGCACAAGCACGGGCTTGGCTACAATCAACACATACACTGTGAGGATCAGCGCAACTAAGACGCGAATGTATTTTTGGAGTCCCATGTTCTAAACCAGCCCGGCCCCAAATTACACAAAAATGGGCGAGCCCCATCAAGCACAAGGACCAGCCAGCCCCTTCAAAGCGACCCTCCACAAGGCGGCTCTCCAAGGATGTCCAGATGTCGCCGCTGAGGCAATGCCGGCCATCATCACGTCCCCTGGTCACTGGCCTACCCTACTGTCCATTGCTAATTTGTTTATCACCCGACTGACCATCAACGGGGAGATGTGCCAGGCTCATCCGGTCGTAGACCCTACCCGATGGCTAGACCACATATTTTACACATGGCAGACCTGGTGCCGCTTCCACCACAGTGTGTGCGCACACACATCGAGCGATATATGATGTTCTCAACAAAAAATGTCCTAATTTTAGGGCTCCTACTATCCATTCACTTAAATCACAGAAATCTTATGCTATCAACCAGCAACAATAGTGGAAGAAGAGAATTTGTAAAAAAAACCGGTTCGGCCCTTCTTGGCAGCACCCTAGCCTTCCATGTGGCTAAGGCATCCAATCACCCTTTTGCCCTCAATAGCGACACCCTCAAAGTGGGACTCATTGGATGCGGAGGCCGTGGTACCGGTGCCGCTCTCCAGGCGACCAAGGCCGATCCGAATGTCGTGCTCACCGCTATGGCAGACATCTTCGAAGATCGACTCCAAGAGTCACATAATTCGTTGATGCAAGAGAATCCGACTAAGATCAAGGTGGAGAAGGACCATATGTTTGTTGGTTTTGACTCGTACAAGAAGGTCCTGGCCTCAGACGTGGACGTCGTACTTCTAGCCACGCCTCCTTCCTTCAGGCCTGGACACCTTGAGGCAGCTGTGGCGGCAGGTAAGCACATTTTCTGTGAGAAACCGGTGGCCGTCGATGCGCCAGGCATTCGACGGGTGTTGGAGACGGCCAAAATGGCCAAGCAAAAAGGTCTGGCGCTGATGTCCGGCTTTTGCTGGAGGCACGACGATCCAAAAAACGCCACATACGATCGACTATTGGATGGAGCTATCGGAGACATCCACACCGTATACAACACATATAACACAGGTGCTCTGTGGTACCGAGACAGACAGCCCTCCTGGACCGACTTCGAGACCACCATGCGCAACTGGTTGTACTTCACTTGGCTCTCGGGAGATCACATCGCCGAGCAGGCGGTACACAGCCTGGACCTGATGGCCTGGGCATTTGGCGATATCTTGCCAGTAAGCGCCTCCGGCACCGGCGGCCGTCAAAGTCGTACCGAGGATCAGTTTGGAAATGTGTTTGATCACTTTGCCATTGTATTTGACTATCCCGACGGACGAAAGGGTTTTCACTTTAGCCGCCAACAAAAGGGATGTTCCAGAGCCTACGGCCTAGACATACTGGGTAGCAAGGGCAAATGCAACATCCACGTGTCCAACAATCACCACATCATGGGCAAGAAGGAATGGAAGTGGAAGGGCGAGCGAAACAACATGTATCAGACCGAACACGACACCTTGTTTGCCTCCATTCGATCGGGTAAGCCATTTAACGATGGGGTACGTATGGCCAACAGCACCATGCTAGCGATCATGGGACGAATGGTAGCGTATACCGGTCAAACACTCACCTGGGAAGAGGCGCTCAACTCACAGGAAACACTTGGTCCTCCGCTGGATGACTTCAAGTGGGATATGAACTGGGCGATGAAACCAGTGGCTCAGCCGGGCATCACAAAATTTGCCTAAACCGTGAAAAGAAGATCCTTTATCAGGTACTCGACCGGAGCTGCCATGCTCGTGGGCACCGGCGGCCTGGCAGCCTACGGAAACACGATGGCCTCGACGCTGGAGGGGCAACCACTGCATAAGAAGAGCCTCAAATTTGGTATGATCAAGGAGGATTTGTCCGTGTTGGACAAATTCAAGCTGGTGCAGGACCTGGGCTTTGATGGCATCGAGCTAGACAGCCCTAACGAGTTGGAGGAGAAGCAGATTCTAGAGGCAAGAGACAAGACGGGGTTGGTCATCCCCGGGGTGGTGAATTCCAAGCATTGGAAGTTCCCCATGTCTGACCCCGACCCAGAGACGCGGGCAGTCTGCACCGAGTCCATGAAAGACGCATTGCATAAGTGCAAGCTTTATGGGGGTACCACCGTCCTATTGGTGCCGGCCGTGGTCAATGACAAGGTCTCCTATGTGGATGCCTGGAATCGATCCACCGAAGAGATTAAGAAAGTCCTTCCGGTGGCCAAGGAAACGGGCATTAAGATCGCGATCGAAAACGTCTGGAACAATTTCCTCCTGAGTCCGATGGAGGCAGCCCGCTACATTGACCAATTTGAAAGTGACATGATCGGCTGGTACATGGACATCGGCAATGTGGTACGTTATGGTTGGCCCGACCAGTGGATCCGTACCTTAGGAAAGCGGATCATCAAGGTGGACATCAAGGATTACAGCCGAAAGAAACAGCAGGAAGAAGGGATCTGGAAAGGCTTTCAGGTCAAACTGGGTGATGGAGACGCCAACTGGGAGGCAGTGAATGAAGCCTTGAAGGAGGTAGGCTACTCCGGCTGGGGCTCCGCCGAGGTTTCGGGGGGAGACCGCGAACGGCTGAAGGAGATTTCCCAGCGGATGGACAAGATCTATTCGCTGTAGCACCCAGTAGGAGGACCACTTCAGTCATTAGATCTGCTGTTGGGACCGTGGCATAGTGGTCCCCCAGGATGAGATCTCATGTGCATTCGAGTGCACCTTAGGATTGTTGCTCCCATACCGGTATCTCCTCTTGTGATTTGGTGCAAGTCTCTTAACTTAAGGACAAACAAAACCAAGTGTCATGTCGATGAGACGAAGAACCTTCGTCCAGTCTCTGTTTTCGTTGGGTAGCGGCACCTTGTTGTCACCCCTCCACCTGAAGTTTCCCCGCCGCGAAGCACTTACCTGGCACAACGTCGAGGATTGGGGTATAGAGGGCCAGGGTTGGTCCGATACGGCCCGATATTATGACCGCTTGCCAGCCAAGGCAGAAGGCGTCGTCTCAGAGGCGGTATGGAACCTATCTCGGCACTCCGCCGGCATGTCGACAAGGTTTATGACCGATGCGACCGAAGTGTGGGTCAAATACACGCTCTTATCCGATCGCCTGGCTATGCCCCACATGCCCGCCACGGGTGTCAGTGGTGTCGACCTTTATGCAGAGGACGCGCAAGGCGTACCCCGCTGGGTCAGCGTGGCCAGGCCGACCAAAACCACCTTTGAGAAGAGTCTTGTGGACGGTTTGTTGTCCGGCACAAAGAAGTTCACCGTATATCTACCCCTGTACAACGGCGTAGAAACGCTGTCTATCGGAGTAGCAGAGTCAGCGACGTTTACGCCCGTCGCGCCGCGATCAGCCAAGCCAATCCTCTTCTACGGCACCTCGATCATGCACGGGGCCTGTGCTTCGCGGCCCGGTATGGCTATCCCCAGTATCTTGTCGCGCCGGCTGAACCAACCCTGCATCAACTTGGGTTTCTCTGGCAACGGTCGTATGCAACCCGAAGTGGTGGATCTGCTTGGAGAGCTGGAGCCTAGTCTGTATGCTATAGACTGTCTGCCCAACATGAACGCCGAGATGGTTCTTGAGCGAGCCCTCCCTCTAGTCGAGTCCCTGCGGGCTGCGCATTCAGAGACGCCGATCTTGCTGGTGGAGGACCGACTGAACACCAACGCCGTCTTTCGTCCCAGCCGAGCGGCCCATCATCAGTCCAATCGTCAGGCACTAAGGGCCGTCAGGCAACAAATCCGGAACAAAGGCATCTCCAAGGTACATTACCTGGCTGGTGTGGATCTGCTGGGCCATGATGGAGAAGGCGCTACCGATGGTTCTCATCCCAGCGATCTGGGCATGATGCGCTATGCCGACGCCTACGAACCGGCGATCCGAAATATCCTAGGCCTCTATTGAGCTCAAGTAAGTCTTGTTACCCTGTAAATATCAATCATGATGAATGATCGCAGAAGATTTCTAAAAAATACAGCACTTAGTCTAGGCGCTATCACGATGCCTGGTCTACTCGTCAACACCGCCTGTCAGGAAGGTACCAATAAAGACGAGAAGAATTTGGGCATCGCCTTGGTTGGCCTGGGCAACTACTCCGAAAACCACCTTGCCCCAGCCCTCCTCGAGACCGAGTTTTGCCATCTGGCTGGAGTGGTCACAGGCACGCCGTCCAAAGAGAAGAAGTGGGCTGACAAATATGGACTGGCTGCAACCCACATCTACAATTACAAGAACTTTGATGACTTAGCAGATAACGAAGACATTGACATCGTTTATGTCGTACTACCCAATGCCATGCACGCGGAGTTTTCCATCCGAGCTGCACAGGCTGGCAAACATGTCATCTGCGAAAAGCCCATGGCAATCTCCGTGGCCGAGTGTCAAGCGATCATCGATGCCTGTGACCAGGCCAACGTCAAACTGCAGATCGGATATCGTCTACTTTACGAGCCCAACACCATCCAGGTCTATGACTATGCACACAACCAAAAGATGGGGGCCATCCGGTCCATCGAGAGCAGCAATGCCTTTTACGCCTCTGACAACAGTACCAACTGGCGCTTTGATGACGCGCTGTCGGGCGGGGGCCCGCTGATGGATATGGGTGTGTACAACGTGCACGGCGTGCGCAATACCATGAATGCGGAGCCAGTGGCAGTCACGGCCCAGTCCTACAATGTCCGCGAGCGATTTAAGACGATCGAGGAGACCATCTACTGGCAGATGGAGTTTGCCTCCGGTCTAATCGCCAACTGCATGACCAGCTATTCTGCTCGCACAAGCAACTTAATCATCCACGCCGATCAAGGCAAATTTGGACTTGAACCTGCCTATGGCTACGGCCCTATTCAATCCTTCGCCAAGGGAGAAAACATCAGTGCAGATCACACGAATCACCAAGCCGTACAGATGGATGCCTTTGCTCGCCACATACTGGACGACACGGATGTCATCGCCTCGGGACAACAGGGCCTCCTCGATATGAAGGTGATCGAAGCCATCTACAAAGCCGCAGAGACAGGGACACGTGTGGAAGTGTAGAGCAGTGAACAATCGTCAATGAGCAGTGAACAATTAGCAGTGAACAGTGACCAATTAGCAGTGAGCAGTGACCAATTGCCATTGATATTAATATCGCCATTGAAATTGTCATTGCTATTGCTATTGATATTGTCATTGTCATTGCCATTGATATCGCCATTGATATCGCCCAGGTAAATTTTTTCCTATCAGGAGCCAGCTGGATCTTCGACATTGGGGTCAAAACAGCGAGATGGAGGAGTTATACATCAATCACCTGGCGGTGCTGGTCTGTGCCTTGTTTAATATGATATTGGGAGCGATATGGTATTCGCCAGCACTATTCTATGAGTCCTGGAAGCGCCAGAACCAACTTAGCGACGAAGATTTGGCCAAAGCCAATATGGCCAAGATGTACGGGATCGCTTTTGCTTTGGCGTATCTGATGTCCTATAATCTAGCCTTCTTTTTAGGCGATGCCGAGACGACCTGGTCCTGGGGCCTGACGGCAGGGTTTCTGGCCGGCTTCGGATGGGCGGCAGCGATTTTCACCGTCATTGCACTTTTTGAGCAGAAGTCGTGGAAATACATCCTTATAAACGGAGGCTATATCGTGATTTATTTCAGCGTCATTGGAGCAATCCTGGGAGCATGGAGATAGTTTCAAGGGCCCTACCGATGTACAGATGGTTGGTGGCCGGCACCATGGCGATCCTTCTGATCCGATGTGTCGACCGGGCGGAGGAACGGGCGAATTTTATCATCGCCTACAATGTCGCGATGGACGATGAGCAATCTGACTACGATATTTGGACGGTGGATCCGGTCACCCGGGTGCACAGCAATATCACCAATCATCCGGATGTCGCCTGGACTTACTTGGCCATAGATAATAAGATTTTGTTTCTCAGCGACCGGGATACATGCACGCGATGCTTTCGTCTCTACGAGATGCATGCCGATGGGTCAGGGGTCCGCAAGGTCTCAAACCTGCTGCTCCGAGATAGTTGGATGTCTGCCCGGGCCCAAGGAAGAGAACTGATCGTCGCACCGAGCAGCACCATCGATACCGCTTTTCACATTCTGCGTAGAAGGGATGGTCAATTCATTGGCCGGGTCGAGCCGCCACTACCCTATTGCAACGACCCCGTCTTCTCACCCGGTGGTCAGCAGATTGTCTTTCGGGGAGGCAAGGCCAAATCCAAGCGAGAGCAGGACTTTGATGAGGCGCTCTACAGCATTAGGAGCGATGGTACAAATTTGATTCGCTTGACGCACGAGCTTTCAGAGGACGAAAGCACTCCGTGGTACGCATACCGAGCCGGCGCCCCACGGTGGCATCCCGCGGACAACTATATCTCATACCAGAGCTTCCGGGATGGCAAGTATAGCTTGTTTGGAGTGACGCCCCACGGCAACTCCATCGGACGACTGACTGACTTGCCTCAGCAAGAAGGCTGGCATGACTGGAGCAAGGACGGTCGCTGGTTGGCGGTGGAGGTCTTCGACCCCGACCAGTCGCAGTTTCATATCGGGTTGATGGACTGGCGGACCAAGGACTGGCAGATCCTCACCGACACCGCTTTCCGGTACCAACAGGCACCCGTTTTTGTCTACGACCAGTAAAAATGGCCTGACGGCAGCAAGAAAATCAGGGCACAGGCATGACTGCTATAGCAGACGCGTGTCCTTGCAGTTCTTTCGAGTGATATTTCGATTGATAAACATGTAAGCCAGTGAGACACCAAAAAACTTGGATTTTGCGACGGTACCGTCGGCTCGTTGGCCCAGCTCCCTTCTCCCAAACTGGGCATGCAGCTCCAATTGAAAGTTCCAGACATGCACTCCGGCCAGCAGATCTAGACCATAGTCCAGCTGAGCCAGGTCCGGACCCAGCACCCAATAATCCTCCGTGGAGGTCAGGCCTTCGATCTGCTGATCAAAGAAGTAGGCACCAAAGAGGCCGCCTCCGAGGTATCCGTGGACAAAGTCCGACCCCGCTTTGAAGATCAGCGGATCCAGGGCAAATTTCACCGTTTGCAAATCAATGGTGACGGGCACCGTACCCGCCTCTAGGTCTACCCATTCGTTTGCTCCTAGCTGAGCATAGGCCACATAGATATTGCCCTTGGCCCAATCCGTGCGATAAAATTCATTCTTGATGCCTACTTCAAAACCATCATAGTACCGGGCCTGTGCCGGACTTGTCGATAGAGCCCGCTGGCCCAAGTCAGACTTTATCACACCACCGTATACACCAAATGCACCGGCCTCCGGCGACATGATGAACTGTGCCTCTGCATTCAAATAGCCGACAAAAGCAAGAAGTAGCGAGAAAACGAGAAGTCTTGGGGTCCGATCCAATGGTCTTACCATCATACGTCAAACTAAATTTAGGGGGACAGATCGGAACCTGCAAAAAGCTGCAAAATTTATGCCACAGATAGGCCCGAAGAAAACAAAACTGACGGTGCCTGGGAGGGCTCAGTCTTTGGTCATTGGCCCTAGCAAATTCCGCTCGTCCCTGCGGCCCACGTTTTGGTCATAGAAAGGTCATGATCACCTGAGATAGTTGTTAAGATCAGGCGGTCCAGCCCTTTTTGTCATCCATATCGACTTTTTTTGTCGATCTTATGGCGTCACTAGCTAAAAAACAATCTACGATGCTAAAGATTAGATACTTCCTGCTCCCCCTTGTACTGAGTCTGGCGCTGTCTCATGCGCTGGGCCAAGAGAGAGCGGATCAGATCAGTGTAAAGCAGATCAGTCAACCGACCACTAGTACTAGTCTCTCCAAGGACACGAGAAGGTCAGCCGTGCCGACGCCGGTCCTTTACCCCACGGCCGATGACACTTGCAGTGCAACCGTCGAAATCCGTTTCTTGACCGATTTTTGGGGCACGATATCGGGTATGAATGCCTTTGGCGACGAAGAAAAGGCACAGCGCCTGGAGTTTACAGGTACCGCCCCCTACCATGTCATCAGCACCATCGCCTTTTTTGCCATCGCTACTCCGGTGGGTGATGGAGACATCGTCATGCATGTATATGATGTGGATGCGGCGACCGGTGGCCCTGGCGCGCTGATTAGCACGACGCAACCCATGAAGGTTAGTGAGTTGGCCCTGTCCAGTGACACCAGCTTTAACGCCACCCCATTTCTCTTTGAGGGCGAACGCAGTGGCGATGTCCCCGGCACCCAGTTTTTCGTCAGTGTAGACTTTAAGGATGCCTATGCCAAGAACGATACCGTCTCCGTATGGCAGACGGTACTCGACTGTGGTGATGGCAGCGATTCGTGGGAAAATTTTGCCTCATCCAAGAGGCTGCTGCCGTGGGTCCCCGTCAACGACTCCACTTCCTGGCGTGTGAATATTGACTTTATCATGGCTGCGATCGTGGATTTTGATGATCCCACCAGCACCGACGAGTATATTGCTAGCAGTGGACTACGCATCTATCCGGCTTCACCCAACCCGGCCCGAGATCAGGTACAGCTCAACTTTGAACTTGACCGCACTCGCGAGGTCGATATTGAGATCTACGATGTGCAAGGGAGATATTTGCAAGCATTCAGGAGAGGAGTGATGCCAGCAGGAAAACATCAGCACCTCGTAGACGTGCACCATTTGAGCGGCGGCTCCTACTACTATCGAATTGCGAGCGAGAATGCACAAATCATGAGTCGATTTCTCGTGCAGCGATAGCGCAGGTACCGCGCCTCTGGACGATGTAGCCTTTGCCGCATGTGCTGGCATAACACAAATAGAATCTGCTCCGTTATACTCTGGACAGCCTAAACGAGCACCGGATGACCTATGAAAACTCGGAGACCTTGGCCCTAGGTGGCTGGCGGTACCGCAATTGCCTTTTTCTCTTTCTCTTGACCTTATTGGCCTGCGACAGTGTCCCGGCCGGATTGCACTGGCCCCTGCATGAGACGAGTCCGCGTGACCGCTATATCGAAGCCTTGCATCGGGCCCAACTGGCCAAGACCCAGGTCTTTCGGGCATGGGAAGCGGCGGGCAAAACGGTGCTCTTGCAAAAGGTCGAACCCACCCTGCCCCATCGAGAAAAGCTCTTTTTCTCCGATCAAAAACCCCATGCCGGTGGCTTTCGGCTCAGCCTAGAAGAGGGGCAAAAGCTAGAAATCGCCCTCGATACCGAGCCCAAAGCCGTTCAGGTGTTTCTCGATCTATTTCGCATCACCGGTCCAGTCCGGTCGGATACCGTGCGCTTAAACAGCTGGGTCGATATCGTCGATTATGCCAAGTGGTCCGGAGACACGCTGTCCTACGAAGTGACCGAAACCGGTCAATACCTTGTGAGACTACAGCCGGAGCTCCTGGCGGAGTGCGAATCAACCATTGACATCACAGTGTCGCCCACGTATGCTTTCCCGGTCGAGGGCAAAGACAATCAAGCCATATGGAGCTTCTTTGGCGATCCGAGGGATGGAGGTCGACGTAAGCACAAGGGCATTGATATTTTCGCCAAGCGTGGCACCCCTATTGTGGCTATCAGTCCCGGGTGGGTATCTCGCGTGCGAGAGGGCGGCTTGGGTGGAAAGTCCGTTTGGATACGAGATGAAGCGCGGGGCATACACCAGTACTATGCGCATCTGCATGAACAACTGGTGGAGGCAGGCACCTACGTCAATGTGGGAGACACGATAGGCACCGTGGGCAACACGGGTAATGCCCGTACCACGCCTTCTCACCTCCACTTTGGTCTGTATCGACGGGGACGAGGAGCGGTAGACCCCCTGCCCTTTGTCTTTCTCCGGGATGATCACCGTCCAAGGATACGGACCGACGAGGCCTGGCTTGGGCAGGTAGCCAGTATCCGCACCTCGACAGCCACCCTGAAAAACGGTCCGGGTCGCCGGCAAAAGAAGCTTCGCACGTTGGCCCGGCACCAGGTACTCCAAATCGAGGGGCTCTGCAGCGACCATGTGCGGGTCTCGCTGCCGGACGGAGAGACGGGTTATCTGGCGGCCTCACAGGTCCGCCCCATCGAAGGTCCACTTCGCACCGTCACCCTGGAGGAGGAGAGCACCATGTGGAGTCGTCCGGATGCAGCCCGAATACCTCGGGACCGGGTTACGGCCGGTGCTAGAATCAGCGTATTGGGACTGTCTTCAGGCATGGCATTTGTACGAGGACCTTCGGGTCTGCACGGCTGGATGAAGCTTTGAAAGTAGTCTCCGGAGAAAAGTGGCCCATCTGTCACACGCTTCCCACCAGGTTGCCCCTTAGGCACATAATAAATGACGACCTTGTGGGGTCGAGCCAAACCACAGCGAAGTATGCTCTCCTCTTACCTGCGTTTCCCTTACCTGGTGCTGCTAGGCCTTCCATGGCTCGTTGCTTGCCAATCGAGTGAGGAGCTCACGGATCATCCGAATGTCCTCTTCATCTCCATCGACGATCTCAACGATTGGGTCGCTCCGCTGGGTGGCCACCAGCAAGTAAAGACCCCCCATCTGGAGGCCTTTGCCTCGCAAAGCGTCAATTTTAAGCGCAATTACTGCACCAGTCCCGGCTGCAATCCGTCCCGGTCCACCCTCATGACCGGCTACCATACCTATGCTTCGGGTATGTACTCCAACTACCAAGATTGGCGCAAAGTCGAAAAACTGGCCGAGGCACAAACGCTGGGAGAGTATTTTCGCGACCACGGCTACTACTCGGCCGGGGCAGGTAAGATCTTCCACTACAGCCAAGTAGCACCCGAGTGCTGGGACGACTATTTTCCTTCGCAGGAAAAAAATATGCCCGACAACTACCTGCCACCCGGAGCGCCCGTCAATATGCCCCCCTTCCCGTACATGTATTCCGCTTTTGATTGGGCGCCTATTCCCATCACCAATGAGCAGACCGGCGACGGCCAGAGTGTACAATACATCACACAGCAGTTGGAAAAGGACCACGATCGACCTTTTTTCCTGGCTTGCGGCATCTATCGCCCTCACTTGCCCTGGTACGTGCCCCAGGCATATTTTGACCTGTATCCGCTAGACAGCATCGCGCTGCCGCTTGTCCGGGAAGATGATGCTGCTGACCTGGGTACGAGGGCCCGCGAACTGATCAGCCGCGGTGGCAATTATCACAAACATGTGGTAGCATCGGGGCAATGGAAGCAAGCCGTACAGGGCTACTTGGCCTCCATATCATTTGCCGATGCCATGGTCGGTCAGTTGCTTCAAACCTTGGACCAGAGCAAGTATGCCGACAATACCATCGTGGTCCTATGGTCCGACCACGGCTGGCAACTGGGCGAGAAAGAGCACTGGCGCAAATTTGCTCTGTGGGAAAATGTGATCCGCACGGTACTGATGATCAAGTCTCCTCCAGGTATTCGCTCCCTGCCCCAAGGATCGCTGGGCGGAACAGAGGTGCGAAGTCTTACTTCCCTGCTGGACATCTATCCGACATTGGTCGACCTCTGCGGCCTGACCCCTCGCGCTGACTTGGATGGAGAGAGCTTGGTGCCTTTGCTGAGGGACTCGTCCCATCGTACTCAGCGCAGCATCATTACCACCTATGATTTTGCAGACTACTCTGTCAGGGCTGGCCATTGGCACTACATCTCTTATGTCGATGGCAGTGAGGAATTGTATGATCTCCGTACCGACCCAGAGGAATGGACAAATCTGGCGAGTGACCATCGCTTTGACCAGGTGCGAAGAGAAATGGCCTCCAGCCTACCCGTGGATGTAGTGCCGCTGGCGGAAGAAACCCTCATTCCTTTGATGGAACACCACATTCCCCCGGTCAAATCTCGTGAATATTACTTCAGCGCCGAGCGGAGAACTTGGCTCGAGCGATTTGAGACCCACTAGGGCAACACACGACGGCTAATAGAGCTTCGCATTAACATGCACCCTACAAATGTGCTTCAAACGAATGCAATAATTCCTGCAATCTGCTCCGTTCATCGGCCCGCCGACTGCCTCGATGAGTGGGAAGTCAGGCGCCTTCCAGGGAGATTACCCCTGATGATCTTTGGAGACCGAAAAAGCGGCGGAGTCAACTGCCGTTGCTCCGCCCCTCGCACTATATAAAAACTGATTCTTTAGATCTACCGCTCAGAATAGGTGAACCCCAGGCCAAAGCCCACTCCCCTTCTCTGACTTTCAATGTTTCTCACATCTCCCTCAAATTCCACTGTCTGCAAATAATCCGAATCCAGTATATTTCTCACGGATAATTTGATCCCTACGCTGCCAAAGGATTTCCTAAAGGAAAAATCCAATTGATTAATGGGCTGCTCGTAGAAATCCGGACTCTGTGCACCGTTGTTTAGGATCAGTCGCTCCCCGAAGACATTAAAGGAAATAATTGCATCGATGCCGGAATCAAGGTTAAAATAATTCAGCGATGCGTTTACGAGATAAGGCGACTGCCCCTGAAAAGGTCTGGTGAAGCCCTTGCCGGGATTGTAGAGATTAATCAGATATTGCTCCGTATTGACCTCGTCCGGTGCACCAGGAATATCCACCACCGACTCAATCAAGGACAGATTTGAAATGATTCTGAAATCAGAAAGCAGGGGCGAGATGAAGCCGAGCTTCTTCCTAAACTCGACCTCCAGGCCGTAGACCTCCGCCGTACCTACATTATCAAACTTGATTTGCTTATTGGGCTGCAGCGGATTGAAGGTCTTGATAATCGGATCCTGGAAGCTCTTGTAAAATGCGCTCACCGCGATCAGCTCTCCGGACGTAGGATAAAATTCCCAACGCAGGTCGTAATTGTTGATCAGCGTGCGCTTCAGATTTGGATTGCCAAATAACCTAATGTCGGTCCCTCTATCAAAGGAGCTAAAGGGAGATAGCTCTCGCATATTGGGACGAGCGAGGGTCTTGGTCACCGCCCCGCGCAGATTCATCTTCTCCGACAATGCATAGATCAGGTTGAGCGACGGGAGCACATCCGTCTCCTCGATGCCTCCTGCCATGAGGTTGGTATCTTTGCTAGCCACCGAAATATCGGTTTGTTCAATCCTGGCACCACCAATCACTCTGAGTGGACCAAAACCTAATGTGGCCATACCATAAGCGGCTCCAATCTTTTCGGAACCGGTATAACTGTTCTTTCGGGTGGATAGTAATTGATTTTCCAAGTACATCCCGACCTGCAAATTGCCTCCGTTTTCAGGTCTTGCTACACCGAGGTTGTCCGGCCCGAAGAAAACTTCAGAATCGCCATCGTAGGTCTGGATATAGCGTGACTTGACATTTTCGTACTTCAACTCCATGTCGTTAAAATCCCGGCTCTTTTCGCTGTAACTTAGCCCAAATTGCAGCTTATTCACATTGCCTTTATCCCGGAGGATGGGCACCGTGATATTCAATCCGCCGTTGTACTGCTCATCGGCCAGGTCTCGCCAGAAGTGGAAGGGAAGTTGAAATTCTGATTCGTCCAGTCCATAGATCAGGTCCGTGACTAAATTGCCATCGCGATCCAGATTTGTCTTTTCGGTGATGGTGTTGTCAAACACGCGAGAGTCCGGTTCAATCTGTGTGGAGTGAACATAGCCGCCAAACCAATCAAACTGCAATCCACCCTTTTTTCCAAAAGCATGCTCACCCATCAACTGCAGATTAAGGATTTCCCGTTCGTTAAAATAAAGTAGGCGGGATCGATAGATAGAATTACCAGAAATCTTGCCCGGATATCTACCTAGAATTTCAGCCGAGGATTTCGTGGCATTGTGATTGTACAGCGCATTGAAAGAAACCTTGTGCGCATTGGAGAATTTATAGCTGAGGTTGAGCAAACTGCCGACGACTGGATTTTCGGTGGATCTAGTTTCCTTCAGATCATAAAACCCCAACAGCCCTCCGGACCGCGTCAGTTCATAAAAAGACAGATCACCATTATCGTAGTGGGAGAAATCTCGGGTATATCCCGCAGAAAACAATACGCCTAATGGATTGCCAAGCAGATTAAATTGATTTCCGATGGATATATTGGCACCCATATTCATCGGGCTGGTCCTGGTAGAGGGCTCCATCTGATTGCTTATTGATCGCATCGCTCGGTCAAAGCGGTTGGCCAATGCCTCGTCCTGCCGTAGTCGATTTCTAATCGTGCTGGTGCGATTAATCGTTAGGAGTTGCATTTGCTCATCGAATGCACTGGGAAGTTTGCGTGTGCCGTCGTCGTACCCCAACCAATCTCGGTGGCCGCCCTCATAGGTCAGAAATCCATCTTGATTAGAGGAGACAGTATTGTAGCTCGTGGATAGCGAAATATCAAAGGTGAACTCCTTGGGGAAGCTCTTGGTGGTAATATTGAGACTACCCCCGGTCGAGTGTCCGGGCTGATCCGGTGTGAAGGTCTTGTATGCCACCACACTTTCTAGTAGGTTAGCCGGGATGAGGTCGAGCTGCGTCGCATTGCGATAGGGATCCGTACTCGGTAGCAACTGCCCGTTTAGCTGGGTACTGTTGTATCGATCTCCGATACCACGAAGGAAGACATATTTGCCATCCAGCACAGATGCCCCCGTCACCTTCTTCATGGATTCGGCGGCGTTAGAGCTGCCAAACCTGCTCATCTCTTGACTAGAAATCCCGTCCTGGATCTTGGGAGCTTTACGTTGCAGCGCCATCAGTGCATTTTCTGATCGCTGGGTAGCCCCGGCGGAGACGACGATGGTCACGAGCGAGGTCACCTCATCCGCCAGGCCGATGTCAAGCGACGTCACTTCACCCTCCCTAACCTCCAGTGCCTCGATGACTTTGGGAGCATACGCGGTATAAGAAGCTGTCAAATTGTATGTGCCAATCGGAATGTCTTTGAAAATGTAGGTTCCATCCAAGTCTGTGGTTTGTCCATAGTCAAAAACCACGTCCTCACCAGAATTCGCATTCTTGATGGTGATGTTGGCAAAGAGCAGAAGCTCACCGGAGGTTTCGTCAAACACACTGCCCGCCAGGGTGCCGGTCTGGCCATTTGATTTTAGGCTAAGTCCGAAAACGAAGATGATTGCGGGTAGCAGGGTCTTCAGTTTTGTCATGTCAGTTTTGTATATAGTTTGATAGGCAAGGGCAACCGGTTTAGCACCTGGCTGCCCTCTGTCAGTTTTCATATTTACCGCTGAAGGGTGAACTTCTCAGTTACGAGGTCATCTCCCGTCCGAATCGTACAGAAGTAGACTCCGTTGTACAGCTTGTCCATGGAGATCGTCGACCGATGCACCCCTGCCGGGAAAGTCACCTCAGTCATGGGTCGACTTACTGCCCGGCCCAGCTGATCTGTAATGATCAATGAAACCTGCTGGCTGGACTTCATCTCAAATTCGATCAGCGCTTGGTCCTCCTTGACCGGATTTGGTAAGAAGGTGAAGCTTCTCACGTTGTCATATTTACTATAGTCGTAGACGGCCGTGACCACACACTCTTCCGGTATGGAGCTGTCCAGCACGCCGTATTCGTCCAGTGCAGTCCAGCCACTGATCCATACGCCCCCTTCTCCAAAGGCACCTTTAAAGCCCACCTGGTCAAAGAAGCTATCGTTGTCAGGCAGTGCCGCCATCGCTCCGCTTAAGGCCGGACTGGCGGCAGCGGGTCTTGGATCCAGATTGCCGTCTGTCGTTCGACTGATCGACATGATCATAGGATCCTCCAACGTATTGGCATTATTTGCCAGGTGGTCGACCAACCACTGGGCGTTATCCGCACTTGCGTCTGTGGCGGCAACAATGGAGTTCACGTTATCGGCAGGGGCCAACTCGCTGCCCTCTCCAAAGCCAAACCAAATATTGTTCTTCAAGGTCAACTCGCCGTTTTCCAAGCGCAACCGCGAATCTATGGCATTGTCTGTGTCCTCCACCTGAATGGCGAAGAACGAAAAGTCGGTCACGATACTATTGGCATAGTCGCCTGCGGTACCATCGCGGAAGAGAATACCGTGCTCTGAGCTGGGATCGGCCGTGTTGTCGGCACCCATCCCAATGTACGTGGCATTGTAGACGGTCGGATCGGAGAAAATCGGGTTGTCATCCGGATGGGCGCCATCATGCTCACCTCCATTTCCTCCATCGTCTTCGCCCTGCAGACCAAACCAGAACTGGCCCTTGCCGACAAATCCGTCGTCCCAGTCAAAGGGATCGTCCGCACAAAACGAGACGGAAGCGTACTTCACATTGACCGCTCCACCAAACCATTCGATACCGTCATCGTCGTTGGAGATGACTTCGATATGATGTATCTCTGTCCCAGAACCAACGGCACCCAGGGTCAGACCATTGATCTCATCCCCGTCTTCCAGCACCGAGCCGCCATGGCGGATAGACACGTATGTCAGGACACCGGAGTTATCGGCATTATTATCTCCTCCGTAGAGGATGCGAGGATCATTTTCCAACTCAAACCCTTCGATTTCAGCCTCCGAGGTCTCATCACCAATGATGCCGTGGCCAAGCACGACCAGTCCACCCCATTCGCCACGATCAGTCAGCGCCTTGTCCGTCGGATCCTCCACGTCGTCGGTCTCCGAGGTGAAAATAATCGGCGCATCACACGTACCCTCGGCAAAGATCTGCGCGCCACGGGCGATAATCAGGGCCGACGTCACGTCTCCCGTAGTGGGTATGGCAGTACCTTTGATGACCGTCCCGGCCTCAATGTTCAAGACACCGCCTGCTTCCAAGAATACGTATCCATCCAGCACATAGACGGTATCTCGTGACCAGTGGTAGGGGGTACCCCCTACCAGGTCCCCATCTACGATCGTGCGCGTACCCGGAGCTACGGCATCTTCATATTCGGCTACGCCAGGGACGCCCGAATCCAGAATACCATACTCGGCCAAGGCTGTCCATCCCTGAATCCAGACTGCATCACCATCGAAGGCACCTTTGAAGTCGCTGTTGGTGAAAAAACCGTCCGATGGGACTTCCGCCAAACCACTAAAGGCAGGGGAACCGCCGGCCAGTCGCGGATCCAGACCGCCATCGTTCGTACGACTCACCGAGCTGATCATCGGATCCTCCAAGCTGTTACCATTACCTGCCAAGTGATCTACCAGCCACTGGGCGTTGTCTGTTGCGACGTCCGTGGCGGCTATAATCGAGTTTGGATTGTCAGCCGGGGCCAACTCACTGCCCTCGCCAAAACCAAACCAGATGTTGTTTCTCAATGTCAAGTCGCCATTCTCCAGGCGCAACCGTGAGTCGACCGCATTGTCCGTGTCTTCGACCTGAATCGCGAAAAACGAAAAGTCGGTGATGATACTATTGACATAGTCACCTGCCGTACCATCACGGAATAGGATACCGTGCTCCGAACTCGGGTCTGCCGTATTGCTGGCTCCCATACCGATATAGGTTGCATTGTACACCGTAGGATCGGAGAAAATCGGATTGTCATCCGGATGAGCGCCGTCGTGCTCGCCTCCGTTACCGCCATCATCTTCGCCCTGCAAGCCAAACCAGTACTGGCCTCGACCTACATAGCCATCATCCCAGTCGAAGGGATCATCCGCACAAAACGCCACGGTCGCGTACTTCACGTCCACCGCTCCGCCAAACCACTCGATACCATCATCGTCGTTGGACAAAACCTCCACGTGATGGATCTCGGTACCGGAACCAACCGCCCCCAAGGTCAGACCATTGATCTCATCTCCGTCCTCGAGCACGGACCCACCGTGCCGGATCGAGATGTAGGTCAGCACCCCTGAGTTATCTTCGTTGTCATTGCCACCGTACAGGATACGCGGGTCGTTCTCCAATTCAAAGCCTTCGATCTCGGCCTCGGAGGTCTCATCGCCGATGATTCCACTGCCGAGCACGACCAGTCCACCCCATTCGCCTCGATCTGTCACCGACTTGTCATTGGGATCATCGGTATCGTCCGTCTCCGAGGTGAAAATGATCGGAGCCTCGGCGGTGCCAGTCGCATTGATCGTGGCACCCCGGGCAATAATCAATGCAGAGGCTACCTCGCCGGTCGTGGGGATCTCCTTTCCCTTGATCACCGTACCTGCCTCGATGTTCAGTGTACCACCCGCCTCAAGGAAAACATAACCATCCAGCAAGTAGATGTGGTCCGCCGTCCAATGGTGTTCACCGGCCGTCAGACTGGCGTCTGTGATGAGCATGGGATCCTGCGCCATCACATACAGTACGTGCGTCAGGAAATAGGCAATCAACAAGTAGATTTTTCTCATAGATAATTTCGTTGGATTCCGTTCAATAGCGTGCGTTCTATCTTGATCATCGCCGGCGAAGATAGATTGGCACTGTTAAGGGCTATTCAATCCATTTTTAAGCTTTTGTGAACACCTTCGAGGTCTTCGAGCCCGATCCCTTACATACAGTTAACATGAGCATTTGCCCCGCCAGCAGGGCATTACGAGGACGGTGCACGATCGATGTCTGCAGCAACAATCCAGACATGCCGAGCGTGCAAAATCTAACCTCAGAAATAGGGACTACCACGCGATGGAAAGACGGCTTGTAGCGCTTCGCATTACATCTTGTTGTTAATTCTATTGTCTTTGGTCCGTTTACTTCGTTGCAAACCTCGCCATAGGTATGGTTAGCCACCCACCCGCTGTCGCGGTTCCCTTACTTCTCGCATGGTCATGCTCGACGCTACGAGATCGCTCGGTCATGTTTTGCGCTTCGTCTGCTAACAAAATCCTAGTAGAATTATTCAATATATGTAATGCGAAACTCTACTGAGCCATCGTACCAATCAGGTTAATACGAGATCAGTCTCTACCATTGGGGATGCCTACGGAACTCCGTCCCCACGTGGCTCTGTGCACAAGTCTGCGCCGTATGAGTGTCGATGATCTTGAGAAAACTACTGTTAAGCGAAGATTAAATGTAGATTAATTATCCAGCGTCCAATTGTTCCGCAATCACCAGCAGCGTAATATTGAGTGCTTAACTATCCGTCTAGACTTTATATGGTTGCATCTGATGTGAAGATCCTAATCGTCGACGACGAGCCAGACATCCTGGAGTTTGTCAGCTACAATCTGAAACGGCAGGGCTATCAAGTCAGCAAGGCCAGCAACGGCCACGATGCCCTGGACCTGGCCCGGTCCGAACGACCCCACCTCATCCTATTGGATATCATGATGCCTGACTTGGATGGTGTGGCCACTTGCTATCGCCTTCGAAAAACCACCGAGTCAGACGACACCATCATTGCCTTCCTTACCGCCCGACATGAAGAGTACAGCGAAATCGCCGGATTTGAGGCAGGCGCCGATGACTATATCCAGAAGCCTATCAGTCCCAGCCTGCTCAACTACCGCATCAAAGCCCTATTGAAACGGCATCGGCACTTCACATCCCAATCTAATGTCATCCGATTGGACGGCCTGACGCTAGACAGGGAGAAATACGAAGTCCGTGTCGATGACCAGAAATTGGACTTGGCTCGTAAGGAGTTTGACATACTGTGGCTGATGGCCGGCAAACCGGGCAAAGTCTACTCCCGGGACGAGATCTATCACAAGGTCTGGGGTCGAGACGTCATCGTGGGCAATCGTACCATTGACGTCCATATCAGCAAACTTCGCAACAAGCTCGAGCAGAAGTATATCCGCACCATTAAAGGTGTCGGATACAAACTTGAGTACTAGTAGATTTTCGCATTAAATCTTGTAGCTAATTCTAATGTCTTTGGTCCGCATACTTCGTTGCAAAGCCTCGCCATAGCTACGGCTATGCCTGTGTTTCGCGCCTCGCCTGCGAACAAAATCCTATTAGAATTATTCAACATATCTAATGCGAAAATCTACTAGCAGAGTTTGGCATTACATCTTGTTGCTAATTCTTTGGTCCGCATACTTCGTTACAAAGCCTAGCCCTAGCTACGGCTATGTCTAGCCACCCACCCGCTTTCGCGGTTCCCTCACTTCTCGCATTGTCATGCTCGACTCTACGAGATCGTTCGGTCATGCCTCGTCTGCGAACAAAATCCTATTACAATTATTCAACTATCTAATGCGAAAATCTACGAGTGGCTCAAGGATAGCTGCCACCTTTCCCCTACACCCTACTACGTACCCTCGTCAGGAATAAAATCCCAGTATAAGATGATCCCCAGCATGCTCTCTGCACCCTTCATCGAAAAGTAAAGGTCATGCTTGCCTTCTGTTTTGACGAGGGGAGCACTGTACGCCCGGAGACCGAAATTGGCCGGCTGTTGCGGCACGTCCATGGTACCTAGCACCTCTCCATCCGGACTGTCCTTTGTGATCACCACTTGACCACCGGAAGTGAAGTCCGGCGCCAAGACAATCGTACCTTCGATCGCAGCGATACCGGTCAGGTCAATTTGATGATACGCAGCAGAACCCTCTGCCGCACCGAGCAAGATATCTATCTGCTCGCTGATACCCATCTGCGCAAGTTGGTCTGCATCCGGCGTGTGCTTGGACACCTCCGAAAGCTCGTCAGCATCCGCTGCCAAGCGCCGCGGGCTACGTAGGGTCAGCACCTTGCTGGCAGTCAACGGCTGGGCACCTTCCGCCCCCTGATCCGTGTACGAAGCCATCACGATGTACGTACCCTGCTTTTGCTCCTCGGCAAAGGTATAACTACCCACAGCCGGCAGCCGCTCCATCTTTGCTTCGTCCTCGCTGGCGATGGCCAGAATCCAATCCACCATCTTCCCTGCATCCTCCTCGGTAATCTGCGGATGGGCAGCCATGGCATTGACGCCCCAGACTCCCCCGCCGCCGTTGAGCACCTTGTCCACCAGGTACGATCGAGCGGTATCGATCGAGTGATACCGCGCTGCTACCTCTCGGTAGGTGGGTCCGACCGACTCCTGATCCTTGAAGTGACAAGCCGCACAGTCGGAATCGTCCATGAGGGACTTGCCTACGGCAAATCGAGAGGCTTGTGCCAAGGCTTCGTGGCCCAGCGAGATTTCATTGATGTCCGTGCCCTGCTCTAGATAGTCGATACTGAAGGCCACTTGCTCCGGACGGATACCCTGGTCCCGGGTACTGCCGTCCTCTTCGTCGTCCACGTTGACCGAGTAAGAGACCGTGCGCCCCGGAAAAAAGAAGGATTGATTGCGCTGCATGGCTACCTCAATGGACGGTGGAGCATTGCCGGCATAGATCTTAATCTGGTCTTGGCTTTTCAAGCCATCGCGATCCACCACTTCCAGCTCGACCGTGTAGACGCCCGGCTCTTCGAAGACATGGGTCACTTGCGCTCCGCTGCCACTTCCTTCGTCCGCCCCAAACTGCCAGTTGTATCGCAGCTTGTCACCATCCGGGTCTGCCGTCTCCGAGGCATCAAATGTCACCTCAAAAGGGGTGGCTCCCTCGGTCGCAGAAGCCATCACCTTAGCATTGGGTGCGCGATTCCCCTTTATGTATCGCAGGTGGACCAGGCGGGCATCCTTGTTTCGTTTATTCCACGCTGTACCATACTCCAAGAGGTACATGTCTCCCTGTGGACCCATGATAATGTCGATGGGGTTGTTGAATTTGTAGCTGGGGAGGAATCGCTCCATGCGGACAAAATCGCCCTGCTCGTTCATCGTGATAGCCATGATCCAACCGCGTATCCAGTCGTAGGTAAACAACTTGCGGTCATAGTAGGCGGGGAATCGTGCCTCGTTTTCCGGATAATCGTCCAGATAAAAGACCGGTCCGGCCATCGCATTGCGACCACCTGTACCCACGAGCGGGAATTCTTCCGATTCGGCATACGGATACCAGATAAAGGCAGGCTGGGCGGGTGGCAGCTCCTGAATCCCCGTATTGTTGGGGGAGGTATTTAGGGGCTTTGCCGGGTCAAAGGGATCCAACGAAGTCTGGGTAGCAAAATCATACTTGTTGTACGGCTTATTGTCGGCCACGAAATAGGGCCAACCAAAGAATCCGGCCTGTCTGGCCTGATTAACCTCGTCGTGCCCGCGAAACCCGCGGCCCAGCGAATCCTTGCCGGCATCGGGCCCCACATCACCCCAGTACAGATAGCCGGTACGCTGGTCGAGGGATATACGAAACGGGTTGCGACAACCCATTGCATAAATCTCCGGCCGGCCTTGAGAGCCATCCTTGGGAAATAGATTGCCATCGGGGATCGTGTAGCTACCATCGGGCTGAGGCGTAATGCGACAGACCTTGCCCCGCAAATCGTTGGTGTTGGCGGAAGATTTCTGGGCATCCCATGGACTCCGTCCCGGTCGCTCGTCGCTGGGCGAATAGCCGTTGGACGCAAAGGGATTGGTGTTGTCACCGGTCGATAAGAATAGATTGCCATTGGGTCCAAACTCCAGGCTGCCCCCGGAGTGGCAACATTGATCTCTTTGGTTCTGTACTACCATCACGACCTTTTCCGACCCAAAATCTACCTTGTCGTCGGTAAAGGTGAAGCGCGAAAGGTGTTGTTTGTGCTCATCTCCCGGGGGTGAATAGTAGATGTAGAGCCAATTATTCTCGGCAAAGTTGGGGTCCAATGCCAACCCAAGCACACCATCCTCCAACTCGTTGAAGGTCTTCAGGTGCGAGATGATGGCCGTTTTGCCATCCGTCGGATCATACAGTTTGATGTCTCCCCTTCGCTCAATGAAGAGGATACGACCATCTGGCAGCATCTCCAATTCCATCGGCTCATTGAGGTTGTCTTCCAAGACCACTTTTTGAAAACGGTTTTCCTCGGGTGCCACGGTCGGGCGGCTATAGTCCAATCCGGGGCCACCGATGGCATATTGGATACCACCCCATAGGTGCGCCATAAAATCGGGTTCTTCAAACGACTCACTGGTATGGCCACCACCGGTATAAAAGGCACGTCCTCCGTCATAGTCATGATACCAGGCAATGGGATGGTTATCACCATTGGTTCCACCTTCGTAAGTCGATTCATCCAGATTAAGCAGAACATTCAGGTCGGGCTGGATCTTCTTGTAGTTGTACCATTCATCGGTTCGAGCCCAGCGATCAGGCAAATGTTGGCAGGACACATGCTCCTTGTCCAATCGATCGATCATGGCGTCCCGAACATTGGGATCGCTTGGATGACCGTTGAAATACGCACCGACCAAACCGCCATACCAAGGCCAATCATATTCTGTGTCTGCGGCGGCGTGGACACCCACAAAGCCGCCACCTGCCTGCACGAAACGCTGCATTTCTAACTGCTGCTGATCATCCAGACAGTCACCCGTTGTATTGAGAAAGATGATCGCATCAAAATCCTGCAGGACGGCCTGCGTCATCACGGTGGCATCTTCGGTGAAGGTCACGCCAAAACCCTTGTCTTCGGCCAAGATCCGCAAAGCCTCCTGGCCTGCTTCAATGGATTCATGCCGATATCCGGATGTTTTCGAAAACACGAGTACGTTCTTTTCGCCTCGCGTGCCGGATAAGGTATCACAACCGCTGACCCCGATCATGATGATCAGCACCGTCACTAATAATTGTCTCATTGAATGATAGCTTTAGAAGAGAGAGCCCAAAAATATCAATTATGGGCAGATCACATGCATTTAAAGGCCTATAAGTGAGGGGCCAGCGAGCGATACGACTGTCTCATGTCTACTCAACAGCAAAGAGTTGACCCAGCGCCTCATCAAAAGGTCGCGCCTCCATGTCTGCCAGGTGTCTTGAAACCCGCTCCACGAGCTGAGGAATCTCCGCCAGATCCTTGCCCCATAGCTCCTTTTGGCTAAGCAATGCCGAGGACAACCGCTCTGGAGCCTCACCAAAAAGGTCCCAAGCCTCACGAAATCTTTCCACAATTTGTGGCGCGTCGTTCACCGGCAATACCTTACCGTGCCAGCTGGGGCCATAAAAACGGAGCAGGCTAGCCAGGGCAAAGGTCAACTTGGGAGGTAGGGCCATCCCTTCTTGCGCAAGCTGATCCAGGGTGGGCAGCAAGCGAGTGCCAAATTTGGGTACCAGATTGAGTGCGATGGCAGAAAGCTGATGCTTGATAAAGGGATTCTTAAATCTTTCCAACACATCCTGTGCATAGGCCGTCAGATCCAGATCGGGAAGGTCCAAGCTCGTGATGGCCTCATCATAGAGAAAATCATGGACGAATCTACCCATCTGAGGATGCTCCATGCACTCCCGAACCGTGCGGCAACCCGCTAAATACCCCACGGGCACCATAGCGGCATGGGCCCCGTTGAGCAACCGCACCTTGACCGTGCGATGGGCGTGGATGTCCTCCGTGTGGATCACGTTAAGACCAGCAGCGCCCAGGGGCAATACCTCTGGCAAATGCGCAGGACCATCAATCACCAGCAGGTGAAATGGCTCGGCGCAGACCAATAACTCATCCTGCCAACCTAAGTTGGTCTGGTGCGCCTGCGCTTGTTCTTCGGGATAGCCCGTGACAATGCGATCGACCAGCGTATTGCAAAAAAAGTTGTGCTTATCAATCCAATGGCCAAATGGCTGGGGTAAGCCCCAATGGTCCGTGTACGCCATCACCGCGTCGCGCAAGCGTACCCCGTTGTCCTCGATCAGCTCCAGGGGGAGCATCGTACATCCCCACGCCGGATCACCCTGCGCATGCGCAAATCGGCGATAAAGCCAACGCGTCAACTTGGCGGGAAACTCCGTGGGACATTGATCAGTGAAAGGCTCCTCCACAAACCTGATGCCTGCCTCCGTGGTGTTAGAAACGATAAGATGCAGGTCCTTTTGCTCGGCCGACTGCAAAAACTGCTCCCACTGCCGATACGGATGCAGCACATCCTGTACACAAGTGATCAGCTCTGCCGAAGAAACCGCTTCTCCGTCCTGAAGGCCCTGGGTCAGCACGTGATAGAGGCCCTCCTGCTCGCGCAAAGCTTGGTAATCTCCCTGCTCCGTCGGCTTGACCACCAGGACACCCATCGGGTCACCTGTGGCCTGATTCACTCGCTCGACCATCCAGTCAAAATAGCCTCGCAGAAAATTTCCGGCTCCAAATTGGAGAATGCGGGGTTTGCCGTGCTCAGGGTCTCCGACCGCGGTTCGGTTTAGTGCCTGCATGTCAAGTGTAGAATTCGGCGACCTCCGCCAGCGGTTTTCGCTCCAGGGAAGGGACATAAGTGGGATGCTGCGGATATCCGACCGGCAGAAGCAGGTAGGCCCGCTCGTTCTTGGGTCGCTTAAGGACATCGGCCAAGAAGTTCATAGGGCTGGGCGTATGGGTCAGCGTGACCAAGCCAGCATGATGGATGGCGGCGATGAGTATCCCACAGGCTATGCCGACTGATTCATTGACATAGTAGTTGTTGTGCTTGGAGCCGTCCGGATCAAACTCGTACACCCGCTTGAAGGCGACGATGAGCCAAGGGGCGATCTCTAGAAAGGGTTTATGCATGTCCGTTCCGATCGGTGCTAGCTCGCGTTTCCATCGCTCGCTCATCCGGTGCTCGTAGCTTTCTTTCTCCTCCTTTTCCGCCGCAACTCGGATCTGTGATTTGATTTGCGGATTGGACACAGCACAAAAGGTCCACGGTTGTCGATGTGCTCCCGACGGCGCCGTGGAAGCCGTCATGATAATGTGCTCGATCACCTCTCGCGGCACCATTTCATCCGAAAAAGTTCGGACAGACCTTCGTTTATCCATCTCCTGATACCATGTCTGGCTTCGACGTACAGTTTCGTCCAGCGGAATTCGCTCTGACACATGAAGCTCATGCCGGTATCCATTGATCATGATATGATCCTTGTGATCGATCTCACCCATACTGATCCGCTTTTACTACGACGTTGTGTTTCTGACGCGAGCAAGATACTTACTTCGCGCCACAATGCACGAGGGACATGCTCCCGTTGACCCACCACACATAACCGCATGCCATGCCTGCGAGGGCGGTATCAGCAGAACAGAGCGTTTGATCAGGGAGCTCACGAAAAGCACCTGAACCAATAGCATATCGGAAATACCGATCCACCTAGTAGAGTTTCTAATTATTCAACATATCTAATGCGAAACTCTACTGGGATCATAAGAAGGGCCGGACAGCTCAGTATCCAGTTGCGGCGGTCGCTACAGGATAATCAAGAGGCACGCTGCTACTGCGTCGGGGCCGGCGGCGATATCATGATGTGCGCTCTATGCGTGCCCGGGTCCATAATCCAGGGCCCACCCGGGACAATCGGCTTCAAGGGAAGTCCCGTGGATTCAGCGGTCGCCCACGGGATGTAGACGACGTAGCGATAATGTGCATCCACCACGGTCCCGCTGGCTTCGTCGTATCTGCCCTCCTTGCCTTCCAACAAATGTAAGGTGGTCGGCTGCTCTGGCATTTTTAAAGTGCCCGCCTTGGCCTCCTGCTCCCGAATGTCAAATATCTCTTGTGCAGTCTTACCCTCTGCACGCAATTCGTTGCCGCGATTCATAAATTCTTGCAGGTCCTTGTGATAGCAGACACACTGAAAGCGCTCCCGATTGGGATTGTCCGCCACGCAAATCAAGCTGTTGGTGCCCTCTCGCAAGGAGACCAGCTTGCCCTCCGCATCATAACCCATCACGGAGGCTCCGGCACGATCTTCTTCCGGCGCGGCCATGACGGCGGTGGCAATCTGAATTTCCCTGTTGGGCACTTGATCTTGCGCACAACCCAAGCTCGCAAATGTCAATGCGGTAGAGAGAAGGAGGGCAGATTTCATGGTGGTGATCATTGGTGAATCCTCAAAATAAGGAAATATCAGTGATCGCACCCACCCAGCCGGTCAGCGTGTATGGCACATCGCATGGCAGCGAGTCACGGGCTCCTGTACGGCGTTTTACGGTGGAAAGATGTTGAATCGTGGAGCTGTGCAAGGGCTGCCGGTGGAGTATGTCCTTGTACATCCAACGCTCCCAAAAGGATTCAGGGAGGGTCCGGGTCCCATGTGCGACCGCTCAGTGCGCCCGACGGGGATTGCCGGGCCATTCACCTCATTCTTCATGACGGTTATACGAAAACTTCTTGGGGAAGCCTCGGTTGGATCACTTGGATCACTCCACACTTAGATCAGTCCACCGTACATCGCCTAACTCTGCATTTTGACCTGCCTGGATGCACGAACACCCATTAAAAACATGCATGATTTAGGAAATCACCAACAGCCATGAAAGTCTTGGCTTATAGCCCGGTATCTTGGTACCAATTAAACGTATGGACTTATGGCTGTTGATCAATTTCCCATTATCGTTGAGCGTGGTTGTGGAATGGATGTGCACAAAGATACGGTTGTTGCGACAATTCGAGGGGCAGATATTGAGGTAACCACAGCGACATTTAAGACGTTTAGCGACGATCTGACAGAGATGATATGTTGGCTTCAGAACCATGGAGTTACGCATGTTGCGATGGAGAGCACGGGAGTGTACTGGAAGCCGGTGTACTACATGCTGGAGGAATTCTTCGAGGTTTTGTTGGTCAATGCCCGTCACATCAAGAATGTTCCTGGGCAGAAGACGGATAAGAAAGATTCAGAATGGATTGCCAAACTGTTACTCAGTGGTCTTCTGAAGGGGAGTTTTGTTCCTGGCCAAGAGATACGGGAATTGCGAGCATTGCACCGTCACCGTCGAAAGCTGATCGGTCAGCGAACGGCACAGAAGAATCGACTGCAAAATGTGTTGGAACAAGCCAATATCAAATTACGCAGTGTGCTCAGTGACGTATTTGGTGTGTCGGGTTTGTCGATGATACAAGCCATATCTAGCGGGCAAACGGACCCTGAGGTATTGTGTGAATTAGCAAAAGGGTCTCTAAGAAATAAGAAGGATCAATTACGAAAGGCACTAACAGGCAGAGTAACAGACCATCATCGATTCATGTTGAAGCTGATACTTGAGTCCATCTCACACATCAACGACCAAATAGCTCAGATAGAAGCTCAGATGGATAAGTATCTAGACTTGATGAAAACCGAAGTGGATCTGCTGAAAACGATTCCAGGAGTGTCTACACAGATTGCCGCTGGCATTTTAGCCGAGATTGGAGATGACATGACCCACTTCCCATCACACGGGCACCTAGCATCTTGGGCTGGCATTTGTCCTGGAAACAACGAAAGTGCAGGAAAGATGTACTCATCTCGCATCACCCACGGCAACAAGCATCTAAAGACAACATTGGTTGAGGCTGCCTGGGTTGCATCAAGGACAAAGAACAATCCTGTACTGGCCACCAAACATCGAATGTTGAGTCGACGCATTGGTAAGAAGAAGGCTACCATTGCCATAGGGCATAAGATCTTGACCGCTGCATACCATGTCCTTCGTGATCAACAGCCCTACAAACCTCACACTACAGACCCCAAAATCCTAGAGATTAGAAGATTGCGCAGAATCAAAAGGTTGGAAAGACAATTGAGTGCACTTAGAAAGACGTCCTAAACAAGATCGTGGCTTTTTTTGGTGGTTAAACTCCCCGGAAAAAAAACTGACATCAGACGTCATGTACCAACAGTTGATGCCGTAGAGCTCGAAGAAAAAATTACACTCTCTTGCTATTTCTTATGCCAAAATTAGATGAATCCGGGCCCTGGGGCAGCGAATGACTTTCAGAAAAAAATGCACCATCCACTTCGGTGCGCGCACAGGGCGCAGACGCTACTTGGTATTGATAAGTATCACGCCACCAGCGCCTTGATCTCCGTAGGTGGTGAGTTCCGTCGCCCTGCGTAGGACCTGTACGGATTTGACCTGAGCCATGTCTACCATCTGATTAGCCCGGACGTAGTGATTGCCTACGGGAAAACCATCAAGCACGTATAGTGGCTCTGATTGCACCGTACTGGTATGGCTACGGACTTGGACTTTGGCATACTCACCGGCACCACTTACGATCAAACCGGGGTATCCCCGCAAGGCATCGGCTAGATTGGTGTACCTGGCAAAGTGTTCGGGTCCGGTCAGGGCGGTCTGCTGGCCTCGATGGCTGCTCACACAGGATGTCATCAATAGGCAAAAAAGGAAGATTGCACCTCTCATTTTCATTTTGTTTAAGAATTAACAAATGCAGAAGAGGCGAAACTTTTAGGCTAACTGAATACTGGATAATTGAGAAAGAGCAATCTCGAAAAAGGAAGGGGGTGAAATGATGAACCCTTAATTTATTACAATTTTCGGGCATCGGTTATCAAGAGACCCTCTATTGATTTGCATCTGCCTTTTTCTGCTGCAGATGTCTTCCCTGTTGCAGTAAACTAGCCAGATAGGTTGCGGTAACTAAACCATTTGAAATCTGCCGGACATCGTCTGCCGGACAGATCTTGGCAGCAAATACCGACAAACGCACCCGTAAAGGCGGGACGGTATCGCACCTCTTCGTCGCGAACGTACTCGTCCGACAAGATCGAACCGTCCAGTACGGGACCCACGGCAGTCCAATCACCCTCCGCTAGACCATAGTAAAACTGGAGCTTTGCTCCTCGATATTCCACCATTAGGTAGATGTCTTCGGCACCGGTCAGATTGAGGGGTACTTCGAGTGACTCCGAGATCTCATGGTTGTCACAGGAGATGATATTGAGAAACTTGCTTTGACCATCTTCATCCCCGTACAGATGGCAATAGTGATAGTGATAGGTATTGTAGTGGCATACCAGGCCCGCCATTTGTTGGAAAGTCGTGGGGCTAAACTGCAGGCAGGTAGCCGCCTCGGTGTGGTGCTCTTCCACCCTACGGGCAATGAGGCTTTGTTGAAAAAGCGAGCTGAGGGATTCTCGTCCGTACAGCCGGAGATATCCTGCCCGATCCTGTAGCGATATCCAATCGCTTGTCATGGGAATCCGAAGCGATTGAAAACAGGGATCCAACGGCTCCCCGTCAAACGATATACGCTCCTGCCCTCCGGCGAATGAATGTGCCGGCCAATCCGGAGCCGGTATTGTAGTCCGGGGTTCGCAACCTCCGCCCTCCAGGTAGATCCAATGTCGGGGCGCCATTCAAATCTTTCGATCGCCGTCTCCCGACCGGTGATGCAGCGACCCCGTTTTTGACAGCGGCCGACCTACCAAAAATACGCCATACCACGGGCCTCCACGAGATCGCCGTGCCCCGTACGTTGCAGATGGAGGTCCGGATTATTGCCAGCGCTTGCAATGGGAATTACCGGGGTGTGGGACATAGGGACCGATGATACTCCGGGAGCGAGCCATGGTCATGGCATGGCCGTATTCGGTCCCACCCTCGGCCAGCAGTAGGTAGTAGAACCCTTGACGCTTGTAGAGGTGTGGTCCCTCGGTCCGGCCCAATGCTGTCCCCTCGAATATATGGTGGATATCACCCACCAGCTTTCGAGTGCTTCGGTCAAACTTCCTGCAGCACACTAATGGGTCCCGAACACAGCATGGCCAACGCAGAGCTGATCGTGACCGACGCGACCACCCATCCCAGCTGTAGGCTCGTCAGATCAAACTCGGCCGTGATATAGCTGTTGACTCCGGATATGACGGCAGCGTCAAATCCAAATAAGAAGCCGCCGACAGAGACCACGGCGGCAAATAAAAATATTGTACGATCTTCCTCTCATCCATTCACTTTGGGTCACTTTGACGGACCCTGCAGTGGCGAGCACCAACCCTGACGGGCTTGTCAATTTCCTATCTTAATAGCAAAATCAAATCCAAATAACAAACAGACGTAAGATATTAATTGCTGCGTTGCTGACTTTAGCACTGGGGGGTTGGCACTGCCAGGTACCGAACTCCGAGCCTACCGGCGGCAAACCTCCCCAACAAAGTGAGCGCCCCCGGGCCAAGTTTGAGCCGGAGCATGGCAAAGTACTCCTATTTGTCGGTCAAGAACTGGAGGCCATTGGTGGTCTCGACGCATTTGACAATGGTTACCTCGATCATTTTCCCGCCCCAGCGGGTTGGACCGCGTATACTTTTCTGATGCCTGGGGACAGCACGACCTTTTCGCTCCCATTAGATGGGCTGGATGGCATCTGGTCTACTGACACTTGGGGTGACGGATATAGCAATATGTCTCTGCAAGCCACCGATCCAAGTTTTCAACATATGGCACTGGCGATAGGACTGGCCATGGTCAATCACGAGGAGGCGGTGGCAAACGGTGAACCAGATGATCTGATACACAGGCTGGCAAACTATATGCAAGAATTGGCCCCACGACCGGTCTTCCTGCGCATCGGCTACGAATTTGATGGTCACAGTTGGAACCACTACGACCTGGACCACTACAAAGCTGCGTATCGACGGATTAAGGACATTTTTGATGAGATCGGCGTAGACAACGTCGCATACGTCTGGCAGTCCACGGGATGGGTCTCCATTCAGGACATGCTCGAAGAGTGGTACCCCGGCAACGAATATGTCGATTGGTGTGGCTATTCGTTCTTTTCCCGTTGGAAAGAGGTGGAGATGATCGACTTAGCCCGGAAGAAAGGAAAACCAGTATTTATCGCGGAGGCCTCTCCCACCGTGTCTGACCATACGGTCAAGTTTGATGGCCAAACCAGGCCCATCGTCCTCTCAGATCCCGCGCAAGCGCAAGAGGCTTGGGACAAATGGTTTACACCGTTCTTTAGCACGATTGACGCACATCCTGACCTAGTCAAGGCCATCAGCTACATCAACTGTCATTGGAAGAACAATGACCTTTGGAAAAACAATCCCACATTCCAACGAGTGGACGCCCGTTTGCAAACCAGCGACATGATCTCCCGAAAATGGCTGGAGGAGATTGGGCAGGACAAATATCTGCATGCATCCGAAACGCTCTTTGACTACCTCTATGGCAACTAACTAAATGACGTCATGAATGCTGTACCCTTTATGGCCACCCTACTGATCGGGTGTCTATCCTTGCATCCCCTTGCCGGCAAGGTAATCTATGTGTCCAAATCTGGCCATGATGACAACCCGGGCACCGCCCAGGCACCATGCCTGCGTATCAGCCATGCTGCGCAGTTGGCGCAGGCAGGTGACACGGTAGTTGTCGGCGCCGGTACCTACCGCGAGTACATAGACCCACCCCGCGGGGGCACGCCTAGTGCGCCAATCGTGTACCAAGCTAAGCCCGGCGAAGTCATTTTCGTCAAGGGCTCAGAAGTGGTCACCGGATGGGTGCAGGGAGCCGATGGCATCTGGACCACTACGGTGGATCACGCTGTATTTGGCGACTACAATCCCTTCGGCCTGTCAGTGGACGGCGATTTTCAGACCTATGGTTTTGAGCACACGCGTGGTGCGGTATATCTGGACGGCCACGCCTTGGCGCAAGCGACCGACATACCTGGCCTGGCTGCGACCCCCATGACCTGGTCGGCGCACGTCGAGGATGGATTGACCTCGATCCGTGCCAACTTTGGCGCCCAAGATCCCAATGAGTCACTGACCGAAATCAATGTGCGCGAGCTCATCTTTTTCCCTACCAGACTGGGAGTCAACTATATTATCCTGGACGGGTTTCGATTTCTGCATGCCGCCCCAAATTGGCAGGCACCCAATGTGGGACCCGACGATCCCAATCCCCTGACCCAAGTAGGGGCCATCGGGTCGAAAATGGGCAAAGGTTGGATCATCAGAAATTGCGAGATCGCCCATTCACGGACGGCCGGCATTATGATGGGTGAAACATTTGACATGCTGGATCAACATGAGAATATCGCACTCTTTGGCAGTCACTTGATTCAAAACAATCACATCCACCACTGCGGCGAATACGGTATTGCCGGTCAGAAAGGGCTGGCCCGCTCGACGATCTCCGGCAATCTCATCGAAGACATCAACCACCTCAATGAATTTGGCGGGCATGAAACCGCCGGGATAAAGGTGTGGAACTGCGTGGATGTCACCATCAAGAACAATCTCGTCCGTCGCGTGTCCGGTGATATTCATGGCTACGCGGTGTGGATCGATTTTGCTAACCAAGGGACTCGCATCAGCCAGAATATTTTCTATGAGACTGCACATGAGCCTGTGTATATGGAGGCCAATTTTGGTCCGTCACTGCTCGACAACAATATCCTGGTAGGAAGTGCCCATGGGCTGGGCGTCAAAAGTCATTCGGGAGGCTCCGTCTTTGTGCACAATCTATTCATCAACTGCCAGTTCTTGTTTGACATTCAGGAAAAGCCCGAGGGTCGACTTGCCTATCCCCTCGTCCCACACACCATGAAAATGAATGGCTTCGTCCCGGTGCTTAATCAACACAATACCTTCATGCACAACATCTTCTCCAACGACGGGGCACGAAAACCGATCTTTCCTTTGCCAGAAGAGAGCAATTCCATCAATGAGAACGTCTACGTAGGACCCGCCGGGCCAGATCCGGCCGACAAAAAAGTGGTCGTGTTTACCCCGGACTTGCGATGGCAACTGACCACCCTGCCCCAAGGTGTGGTCATCGAGTGGCAATGTCCTCAGGGCCTAACGAAAGTCCAGCATCCCCTGGTGCTTCCCGGTATGGTCGCTGCGGTACCCCTGGCTGGTCAAGGTCTGGAAGACGCCGATGGTCAAGGCCTCTCGATCGATATGGATGTGCTGGACAACCGCCGATCATCCCAGCACAATGCACCGGGACCTTGGCATATGCTGCATGCCGGCAAGAATCAGTTTGTTTGGCTGCTGCAGGATAACCGCTAGTGCGTCTCTTCAATGCTTTCGGGCTCCATCGTCCCCAGCCAGTTGACTAGGTCCTGCACGTCACGGTGAGGATGCACCATAGATACCTTGCCTGTAGCCTGTAGGACCACTTGAGAGTAATCGTTGCGCGTCCCACTGCCACAACTTATGGTATTTGATGCCTCGACAACGACTCCGCCGTGTTGAAAGGTCAGATAAGCTTGATTGGCTTCGGTGTCCTCACGGAGCTGTATCTCCTCGGTCGCTGGCCTAAGCATGACAGCTTTGCGATAGTGGTCCACCAGTACTTGCTTCTCGATTTCACCGATCGCCTCACTCTCAAGATAGAGTCTTTCCAACTCGCGGCCCGAGATATTCGGTGAGCTCAGATCAAGCGTCACCACCCGTTCATTGGCAAATGTACGCAGCGCCCCTTGGCGGTCCAGGAGCCAACCGCTTACCTCGGTGCCGGATTCGTGAATTTCTAACGACGCAAAGAGTACGGGCGTCGTCACTCGCTCGAGATACAGCGTGGCTGGGTCAAGCACTACAGCCGTGTGGTCTTCGATGGCGGCCTCTTTCGCACAGCCGAACAACAGCAATACAGTGGCAATCAATGAGATGGCGTTGAGTTTTTTCATTTAAAACACTTTTATTACAAATGGACCCGATCTGGATCAGTCCATAAGATCGGAAAAAAAACCCACTTTATAGTACGATCGACACAACTAACAGTTGTAGTAATCCTACTATGGCAATCACTGCTAGGAGTTTCGTCCAGGTCTGTAAAGTCTGCCGTTCGGTAAAACCGCTCATCTTGGCCACAACCCAAAAGCCGCTATCGTTCATCCACGATATGAAAAGCGCACCAAAGCCGATCGACAACAAAATCAAGATCGGGGGCACATCGACGGACTGTCCATTGGACGATAAAATGCCCGCCAGAATACTGGAGGCCGTGATCATCGCGACGGTACTAGAACCCTGGGCGATTTTCATCACAGCAGCTATGATCCAGGCCAAAATCAGATAGTTTACCTCAAAGCCTGCGGTCGCGTACTCAATAGCTTCGCCAATACCAGCATGCTTGATCATGGCTCCGAAAGCCCCTCCTGCGCTGGTGATCAGTATGATGACTCCCGCAATCTGCAAGGCCTCACCGATGTCTGTGGAAAGTCCATGGAGACTCAAGCCCTTCTGCTTGGCCCAAAGCCATAGCGCAATAGCCATGCCTATGAACATCGCCATATTCTTGTTGCCCAGAAAATCAATCAACGCAGGCACCTCGTTGCCCAGCGCGTTCTGAATAGATACCAAGCTAATCAGGACGATGGGTACAACAATCGGAAGCACCGACAGGCCAATACCGGGAAGTACCTTATCATCTTCCACCGACTCCGGCGCTTTGAGCCCACCCGTCTGCTCGATCTCCTCGAGGGTCAGCCCTAGTCGGTTGCTACTACGTCGACTGTACCAGTATACGGCGATCGCAGGCAGTATACTGGCCGCCAATCCGGCCAATATCGTGACACCCAAGTCGATCTCCAGCACCTCTGCCATGATCAGCGGTCCCGGGGTAGGTGGTACGAGCGAGTGACTTATGGCCGCCCCACCGCCGATCGCCAGCACATAGAAGACATAGTCATTGCCCTTGCGCCGTCCCAGTGAGATGGCCAATGGGATCAGGAGAAAAAAGACCGTATCAAAAAACACAGGGATCGAGAGAATCAGCCCGCTGGCAACCAGGGCAATGCCCACCCGTTCCTCACCGAGCAACTTGACCAGCGTCTCCACAATGCGGTCGGCTGCACCACTGCCCATCATTGCCGACCCAATCACAGCGGCCAAGGCAATGACCCATGCGATCTTGCCCGCCATTGAGCCAAATTCCGTCATAGGCAATTCTATGGCGGTGACAATCCAGCTTTGGCCAATGTCCGGCAATCCTGGGCTGACCAGCCCCACAATGATGGCCGTCAAGATCAGTGAAATAAAGGCGTGCAAGCGCAGCACGGTGATCATGATCACGACCGAAGCTATGCCGATGAGCAGTACGACAAAGGGCCACTGCGGGGAACTTGTAATTGCATCCATGAGATTGGTGTGGTCGGTTTTATTTGCTCCTGAATATAAGCAATGCAACGTGTATAGCTTGTGCATCAACCTCGCGTGAGACCGTCCTATCCTGTCCGCTTGTGGTCCGCCAAGCGATGCGCGTGTGGCAGCCGCCGGTACCGACGTGACATCCACCGAATGTTCCCATGCTGATGTCAGGTCAGACGATTTTTTTGATCGCACGACTACTCCTCGATGCAAGTCCCTCTGGCACCAAACCTTGTCTTGGGCCACTCCCCTACCCGCTACGATATATCTTGCCTATATATCTGTCTCTCAGGGCAATTGCATCATCAAGGCTCCAGAGTGACAGCGAGCTAGCATGGCGTTTGGCGTCCCCGCCAAACGCGGCCTGATCTGGGATGTGCGGCCATTGAGGCTAGTCGTCGTTGCAATAAACTCAACCAGGGGAACCTGGCCGTGCCAGGCGTGCTCGCCTGACACATCTAGCAAGGTTATGACATGGAGTAGCCGTCCTAAGCGTGTTCAACTTCGGTACGAGGTCTTCTTGCCGGGCAATTCTTTGGCCGTTGCTGGATAACTGCAGAAGCCCATAATGCGGTCGCCCTGCCTATTCCTCTGCTGCCAAAGGGCCCTTTTGCGAGATTTTTGTATAATCTGAGCCAGACAAATAGGTCGTCAAACTACCAAGTGCCAAATGATTGAGTCCCAGACTTCCAAAAGCAAGTTTTCGGTCAAAAGCCTCTCACATGACTTCTACATCAGCTGCCTGAGTCGAGAGCTAAGTAGAATGGTACGCCAGGAAGTCTTGAACGGACGTGCGAAATTTGGTTCAGGAGCCGCGGGCAAAGAAGTGGTGCAGGTGGCGATGGCGCACGCCTTTCAACCTGGGGACTTTCTCTCCGGCTACTATCGCGACCAGACCATCATGCTGGCCAAGGAGATGGTGGACGCCAAGGGTTTTTTTGCTTTTCTCTATGGCGACAGTGCGCGAGAGCCCTTTGCCGGTGGCAGACAGATGAATAATAGCTATGGCACCCCCTTAATTGATGAGCTGGGTCAGGACCTGAAGCACACCGAAAGGCATAATGTGGTGTCGGTTATCTCGGCTGTGGCTGCACAGGCTCCACGGGCACTGGGATTGGCGCTTGCCTCGCAGATCTACCGACAGGATCCCGCGTTGGATACAGTGGAGATGTTTTCTCGGGGTGGAGATGAGATCTGCTTCTGTACTATTGGTGACGCCAGCACCTCGGAGGGCGCATTCCTGGAGACCGTGAATGCGGCCGGGCTCTTGCAGGTGCCGCTAGCCATATTCATTTACGATGATGGCTACGGCATATCTGTGCCGACGCGATATCAGACCACCAAGGGCTCGATCAGCGCCGCGCTAGAGGGATTTCGCTACGACCATTCCGGCCAAGGCTTAGACATCTACAAGCTCAAAGCCTGGGATTATCCCAACCTCCGTACGACGATCTCGCGGGGCATTGCCAAGATCAGAAAGACGCACATACCGGCCATCTTTCACATCGAAGAGTGCACACAACCCTACGGACATTCTACGTCCGGCTCCCACGAGCGGTATAAGTCTCAGGAGCGCCTGCAGTGGGAGGAGGACATGGACGGCATCACAAAAATGGCTGACTGGCTCCAATCGGAGGTACTCCTCACCGAGAAGCAGATCAAGCACCTGCAAAAGAAAGCCAAGGCCGCGGCCAGGTCAGGCCGGGATGAGGCTTGGAGCAGCTTCACCGCGGAGTGTGAAGAGTGCCGATCCGAGCTTGCCACGGTCTATGATCAACTGGGTGAGAAGCCGGAGAGGGCACAAAAGATCGAGCAACAACTTCGTCAGCTCAGACACCCTGTGCGCAGTCATATACTGGACAATGCCCGCAAGATGCAATTTGCCTTGGGCGACCGTGCTACCTTGACCCAATGGATCGACAGACAGGAGCAACTACTGAGCCATCGATATAGCACCCACCTGTACAGCGAAAGCAGTCGATCGGCTTTGCTGGTACCGGAAGTCACGGCAGAGTATGACTCCGACGCCCCACCACTCAAGGGTTTTGAGATACTCAATCACTTCTTTGATGCCATGCTGGCCAAGTATCCCCAACTATGCGCTTTTGGCGAAGATGTGGGGGTGATCGGCGACGTAAATCAGGGGTTTGCCGGTCTCCAGAAAAAATATGGTGAGTCAAGGGTGTTTGACACGGGCATCCGGGAGTGGAGCATCGTCGGCCAGGCCATCGGCTTGGCCATGCGGGGAATACGGCCGATCGCGGAGATCCAATATCTCGACTATCTGGCCTATGCACTGGCTCCGTTGACGGATGACCTGGCCACGCTCCGATACCGATCAAACGGTCAGCAGAAGTGCCCGGCAATCATCCGGACCCGGGGCCACCGCCTGGAAGGTATCTGGCATTCGGGGTCCCCGATCGGTATGCTGCTACATTCGATGCGCGGCATATACGTACTGGTGCCCAGAAACATGACACAGGCAGCCGGGATGTACCATACCATGTTGCAGTCGGACGATCCGGCGATTGTGATTGAATGCCTCAATGGATATCGCCTCAAGGAACGACTGCCCAGCAATCTCTCCACCTTTACCGTACCCCTGGGACAGCCGGAAATATTGCAGTCCGGCCAGGACCTGACCTTGGTGACCTACGGGTCGTGCGTCCGCATCGCCATCGAAGCACTGGAGGTGGTCGCCTCCAAAGGTGTCTCGGTAGAGTTGATCGACGTGCAGACGCTCTTGCCTTTTGACCGTACACATACCATCAGCAAGTCCTTGCAAAAGACCAATCGCATTCTCTTTCTCGATGAGGATGTGCCCGGTGGAGCCTCTGCCTATATGATGCAACAAGTGCTGGAAAACCAGGAAGGCTTCCGCCATCTCGATGCCGCTCCCCAGACCCTCACATCACGGGCGCATCGGCCGGCATTTGGCGATGACGGAGACTACACCACCAAGCCCAACGCCAATGATGTGATCACCACCGTCCTGGCTATCGTGCGCGAATGATATGACGGCTGATACCTCCCCCACCCTTTCGGCCACCTCCACACGTACGTTCCAAGGGCTTTTTGTTGGGCTTTCTACGATCGACGTGCTGTATCCGATGGAAGGCTTTCCCCAGGAAGACCATAAACACTACAGCCAAGCGCAACTGATCCAGCTGGGCGGGCCGGCCACCAATGCGGCCATTACCTTTGCCGCGCTAGGCGGCCAGGCTACCCTCGTGTCAGCAATCGGGTGCGGGTCGTTGAGCCAACTGATGAAGGATCGCCTGCAGGGATATGGTGTCCGGCATCTGGATCTTGCCCCGGACTACCCGGGCGATCCCATCATATCGTCCATTGTGAGTAACACCAGAAATGGCTCCAGAACCATATTCTCCGCTCGATCAGATCTTCCTGCAAGTGCAACGCTGGAGGTGCGAGAAATGCCGGCATTTGATGTCCTATGTCTGGATGGATTTCAGAGCTCTTTTGCCCATCAGCTGCTGGTGGAGAGGGACATGTCCGGCAAGGTGGTTTTTGACGGGGGCAGCTACAAGCCACAGGCAGATCGACTCTTGCCTTTTGTCGACTACCCCATATTTTCGGAACGCTTTGTCCCGCCGCAAGACCACGACTTGCACACCTACCTGCAACAACATCGCTCCGGGCCGTACGCGGTCACCCGAGGCGCACGGCCGATCGATGCTTACCTTGACGGCCATCGCTTTGCGCTTGGCGTCCCCATGGTACAGGCCATCGACACCCTGGCAGCCGGGGACATCTTTCACGGAGCGTTCAGCTATTTCATCATACAGACTGGACTTGATTTTCGGGAGGCACTGGTGCGATCCAGCGAAGTGGCAGCGGCATCGTGTCAATACCTGGGTGCTCGGGCGTGGATCGAACACGATAGTAAGCGACTGCAGCGATCCTGAGAAGGGAACGAGTTGTGGTGCTCTTCAAAACTTATTGCCACTTATGCGACCATTCTGTCCATACGCATTGATGTTCGCCCTAACTGCTCTGCTTAATCCTCCAGCCGGTGTCCCGCTCGATCTGCAGCAGGCGATTGTACTTGGCAAGACGTTCGGACTGGGTGATGGATCCGATCTTAATGAAATCGGCTCCCCACCCTACCGCCAGGTCGGCCAGCCAGTTGTCCTCTGTCTCTCCACTGCGGGCGGATATCGTTACTGACCATCCGGCATCCCGGGCCAAGTTCAAGGCCTGGTGCGCCTCGTAGAGAGTGCCGACCTGATTGACCTTGAGCAACAAGGCATTGGCGGCTTGTCGCTCCACGGCCTTTCGAATCCGGACAGGCTGGGTGCAAAGCAAATCGTCACCCATCACGTGGATCTCAGCGCCCAGCGATGACTGGAGCCGGTGCCAGCCATCCCAATCCTCCTCCGCCAGACCGTCCTCGATCGATAGGATGGGATAAGTCCCAATCCATGCACGGAGGACTCCAATCATTCCGTCACTGTCCAGCGCTTGACCATCGAGGAGATATTGACCGTCTTTAAAAAAATGCGTGGCGGCCACATCCAGCGCTAAGCTGACATCAGCACCAAGCTCCTTATCCGCATCTTTGATGGCGGCCACCGCCAGATCTAGCATCTCGGTGGAGTTGCGATAATCGGGTGCCATACCACCTTCATCAGCGGTGAGCAGGCGACTCCCGTATCGAGATCGAATGAGTCGGGCACCGGCCTGATAGACAGCGTGTACCCATTCCAGTCCTTCGGACACGGTGGCCGCTCCCGAAGGCACAATCAAGCAGTCCTGAATTGGTACCACACCTCCCGCATGGAGTCCGCCGGAAAAGAGGTTGACCGTCAGTTGCGGCATCTTAGCAGGCCTGTGGTCCAAAGGCCTTGCCAGATAGGTATGCAGTGGCTGCTGATCCACCTGGGCCTGGGCTTTGGCAAATGCCAGCGATACGGCCAGTACCGCATTGGCCCCGAGTCTCGATTTGTCCTTCGTTCCGTCGATCTCGATCATGTCCCGATCTAGGTCAAAGACGAAGTCGTATTGCTTACCCACCAAGGCGGAGCGCATCTCGGCCTCAATGTTGGACACGGCCCGGCGACAACCTCGACCGCTATACCGATGCCGTTCTCCGTCCCGCAGCTCCAAAGCCTCGGCTGAACCCGTGGAAGCACCGGAGGGCACAGATGCCACCCCGAGCACATCATCGGTCAGCCATACGGAAGCCTGTACCGTGGGAAATCCCCGGCTGTCCAGGATCTCCAACGCGCTGATATCTTTGATTTTGCTCATACAAGTTGTTTTTCTACCCGATCCAACAGCTCGCCCATCCCGACGGGCAATGACCTCATCAGATCAGTGGCCAGGATCACCAGCCGATTTCGTTCTGCATCGTGCAGGTATTCCAACGGCGACTTGCCGCGCACTCGGGCCAAGATGCAGGCCACGGAATGCTGCACGGATCGATGTTCTTTGGCTGCACTCAGCTGGCTGTTGTCTGCGTAGCTTTGCCAGAATAACCTGGCGGCACGGATCATCTTCTGTCGGTGGGACGGCAAATGCAGGGCCTTGCCTACAAAGTGCGCCATGGCAAAGCCCACGTCAAACTGACAGTCCCCCCAGTGGGCCACCTCGTGATCAAGGAGGCGGATCTGGCCCTCGAATACCAGGACATTCTTCGGACTGTAGTCTCCATGGACCAGTCCCTCAGCGAGCTGGAGAGTCTGTCGGATCAGCCCACGCAGGAATGGTTTGGCCGCCGGCACGCGATCCGCTGTGAATCGATAGTATGGATCGAGGCGCAGGGTCTTGAAATAGCTCCGATCGGCAAATGAAGCTGCCAGCGCATCGTCCCCGCTGGAGCGCAAGTGAATACCGGCTAGCAGCTCCCCAAATTGGCGCACATGATTCATGCTGATCTGGCCCTGCAAGAGCATCGATTTCCAATTCTCATGAGGCTGGGGTACGGCCTCCATCACAATCAGGTGCAGATCTGGGTCCACATGGAGCAAAGCAGGGATGGCACCCGATGGAGTCAATCGGGCCAAGGCACACATCGCCTTTGCCTCCACAAGGATACGTGCGGGATCTGAGAACCAATCTTCCTGGACAGCCAGTTTGCTGCGAGCTTGTTTGACCACCAAATCCGGGGCATGCGGCCTCGTCACCAGGGTAGTAATGCAAGAGACCCCTCCCGGCAACGTCGCAAGCGCCACCACCTCGCTACTGGAAAGTAGATCGCTTTCGACTAGGTAAGGAATCAAGTCAAACATGGCGTCGCAATGGCCGTGAAAAGTACTTACTTTTTTCCAGTCCAATCCCTGGATAGGTGTATCTTCGGGCCCTGTCTACGGGCGACCCCAGCGAGCTTTCAGACGGGTGCGCATCGCCCTTACATTCATTAACCAAAAATCAATTTGCATGCAGAGTCTATGGCGCGACGAAGAAGTAGAGGAAATCCTGAATGATCCCCTACAACTCCGGGTGTATACGTCCCGGCTACTGGGCCGCAGCGAAGATCTCGTTCTCCACGGGGGAGGGAATACGTCAGTCAAAGCCACACAGCAAAACATTTTTGGAGAGGAGGAAGACATCCTCTACGTAAAAGGCAGCGGCTGGGATCTCGCCACCATTGAAGCCCCAGGATTTGCTCCGGTCAAGCTGGATGCACTCAAGGCGATGGCTTCCCTCGACCACATGTCCGATCTGGAGATGGTGCGCTACCAACGAATGGCCATGACAGATCCCGCAGCACCCAATCCTTCGGTGGAGGCCATTCTCCATGCCATCATACCCTACAAGTTTGTCGATCATACGCATGCCGATGCCGTAGTCACCATCAGCAACACGCCTGACGGTCGGCGACGCATAGAAGAACTCTATGGGAAAGACATGCTCATTGTGCCATACGTCATGCCGGGCTTCATCCTGGCCAAGGCCATCTTTGACATGACCAAAGACCTGGATTGGGACTCGATTGGAGGCATGATCCTTATGAACCATGGTGTCTTTACGTTTGACGACGATGCCAAGCGGAGCTATGAGAAGATGATCGAAATTGTGACCCAGGCCGAGGATTACCTGGCGAGCCACGGTCAGCAAGCAGACCAAGCCACGCCTGACCCATTTGATGCTTTGGCCATGGCCAAGCTACGCAAGGCGGTAGGGGAGGTCTGGGACGCTCCCATCCTACAACGCCTGGATGCCAGCCCGACGTCGGTGAGTTTTAGTAATCTGCCAAATGTGGCAGCGCTGATCAGCCGAGGCCCCCTGACTCCCGATCACATCATCCGGACCAAACAAAGTCCTTTGCTCTTGGGAGACGATCACGATGCCGATCTCGCAAATTTTGTGCAGCGCTATCATGAGTACTACCAGGCCCACAACCAAGGAGAAACAGAATTAGACGCGGCACCCAGGTGGGTGGTTTGGCCAGGACATGGCACCATCTCGTTGGGGCCGTCGGTCAAGCACCTCCGTATCATTGAGGACATCAGCCGGCACACGAAGCAAGCCATTCGCCATGCGGAGGCGATGGGGGGTTGGAAGGCGCTGCCGGCAGCAGATCTTTTTGAGATGGAATACTGGAGCCTGGAACAAGCCAAGCTCAAGCGGGCTCCTAAGCCCAAACCAATGCAAGGCAAGATTGCCATGGTCACCGGTGCCGCCGGGGGCATCGGCAAGGCCTGCGTAGGACGCCTGGTGCAAGAGGGAGCGGTCGTCACCGCGATTGACATCAACCCATCCATCCTGGAGACATTTCCTCAGCAGGGAGTGCTTCCACTGACCTGCGACGTCACCGATACCGCACAATTAGCCCATTGCCTGGAGCAAACGGTGAAGACGTTTGGAGGCCTGGATATGCTCGTGCTTAATGCCGGCATCTTTCCACCGAGCTCGACGATTGCTGACATGCCCGATGACACCTGGCAGCACAGCCTGAACATCAATGTGACCAGCCAGCAAAAGTTGCTGCAACTGGCCGTGCCTTATCTCGAACAGGGTTTTGAATCGGCGGTGGTCATCGTTGGATCCAAGAACGTACCGGCGCCTGGGCCAGGTGCTTCCGCCTATTCGGTAGCCAAGGCTGGCGTGACGCAGTTGGGTCGGGTAGCCGCGATGGAGCTGGGTGGTAAAGGTATTCGAGTCAACATTTTGCATCCCAATGCAGTGTATGATACCGCCATTTGGACCGACGAAGTGCTGTCAGCTCGAGCGAAGCACTATGGCCTGACGGTGCAAGAATACAAGACCAACAATGTGCTCCGGGTGGAGGTTACTTCGCACGATGTGGCGGCCCTTGCCGTCGCCATGCTCAGTCCGACTTTTGGCAAAGTCACGGGTGCCCAAATCCCTATCGACGGAGGCAATGACCGAGTGATCTGAGGCGGGCAAATAAGTGTCTGGCCCCACCCATAGACTGGTCGGATCATTTCGATCCAAGTAGCACAGTAGCTTGGCCATGGGCACACTTGAGGAGATCTGAAGTCTCTACAGACGGGACCCTTGAGCCGCGAAACTTTGCAGCCCGCCAGGTGGAAATGATCTCAATTTGAATTCGCCTCCGACTGCCTTCAGGAAAAGTATATTTTTAGCAGACCAAACAATTTCACTTTATGATCGTACCGCATACCTCTCGTGCAGAAATTATGCAGAAACTCCGCAAGAAAGTGGAGAACCGTATTCCCATATTCATCGCCAGTGCCGGCAGCGGATTAGTAGCGTCACTACTGGAAAAGGCCGGCGCCGACTGTATCAATACCTTCTCAGGGGCGCGGCTTAGGGCCAATGGCATGGGCACGATGTCAATGTTGTGGCCCATCCTGGACTCCAATCGACAGACCCTCGACTACACCCGCGAGGACATCATGCCTGCGATCAAGGGTGACGCTTTTGTATGCGCCTGCCTCAACGCCAATGACCCCTTAAAGGACATGCGGATGGTACTGCAGGACTGTAAAAACATGGGGGTCTACTCCGCTTCAAACATCGGCCCATCCATCAGTTACGTAGACAAGGACAGTGAGATCTATCGGGTTTTGACCAAGAGTGGGATCACCCTGGACAACGAAATCGAAATGCTGAAACTCACCAAAGAGATGGATATGGTCTCCGTAGGACTGGCCTTCAATATGGAGGACAGCATCCGTATGGTCGAGGAAGCACAGCCGGACATCTTCTGTTTTCATGCTGGCACGACCAAGGGTGGACTGAAAGGATATGACTCGGGTGAGACCATCGAGCAGACTGCCGCACGTACCGAGGAGGCCAATGAGGTTCTCCGCAAGCTCAAGCCGGATATTATGCTGATCGCCCATGGAGCGGCCCTGGAGAATCCGGTAGATGCCCAGTACATACTGAATAATACCACTTGCGACGGTATCTGGACAGGCTCCAGTACCGAGCGCATCCCCATAGAAAAGGCTGTCTACGCCACAGCCAAAGAATTTGCTGATTTGAGATTTCCCAATGGCTAACTACCACTAGCATGAGCAAGACCATAGCGGTGCTGGTCACCCTAGACACCAAAGACCAGGAAGCTGGCTACCTGAAGCAGCAAATCGAAGCAAGGGGGCACAAGGCCCTGCTGATGGACATCGGTGTGATTGGCGCGCCGGGTATCCCTGCCGGCATCTCCAGAGAAGCGATCGCCGAGGCAGGTGGCACGCCCCTGAGCAAACTCCTGCAAAATCCCTCGCGCGAGGCAGCTGGCCCCGTCATGGTGGGGGGCAGCATCAAGCTGCTCAATGAGCGAATCAAGGCCGACCGGGTGCATGCCGTGATGGGCCTAGGGGGTACCCAGGGTACCACCAGTTGCTGCAATATCATGCAGGCACTCCCCTACGGTTTTCCCAAAATAATGGTGTCAACGGTCGCATCCGGCGACACCTCGGGCTTTGTTGGCATTAAGGACATCACGATGATGTTCTCGGTCAGCGACATCCTTAAACTCAATCCCTTTACCCGACGTATACTGTCCAATGCTGCGGCGGCGGCCTGCGGAATGGCAGAGGTGGAGACCAAATTTGAAATGGTCCGAGGGGAAAAGCCACTGATCGGCATGTCCAATCTCGGCGTACTCACCAAGGGGAGCATCGAGGCCCTCAAATACTTTGAAGAAGCGGGTTATGAGGTCATCGTGTTTCACGCAGTAGGCTCCGGAGGTCGAGCGATGGAACAGATGATGAAAGAAGGGATCATCGGGGCGGTCTTTGACTATGCAATGGGCGAAATCGCAGATGATGTATTCGGCGTATTGAGAGCCGGTGGTCCGGAAAGACTCACCGTCGCAGGCAAGCTGGGACTCCCTCAGGTCTTGTGCCCGGGAGGGGCCGAGCACCTCGGAATCCTGGTACCGCCCAACGAAGTACCTGACGAATACAAAAATCACAAATATGTCTTCCACAGCCCGGTAGTCTTTGTACCCCGCTTGAATGTGGAAGAAATCTCGAAAGTGGCTGATGACATCTGCCGGAGACTCCAGCACACCCGAGGCAAGGCCTACTTCATGATACCCAGAGGGGGGGTGGGCAGCTACTCCACGGAGGGTAAGATCTTGCATGACCCTGTATCAGATGAGGCATTTTTCAGCCGGCTGAAAGAGGGATTACCAGATACCATTCAGGTCATTGAGCGTGACACCTATGCAGAAGACCCGGCCTTTGTCAAGGAGGCGGTGGAGCTACTGATATCATTGATCGAAGCAGATAGTGTTGCCTGATCTCTCCCCGCACCAGATGGAGCTGCTGGCTCCCGATCAGATCTACAGAGCCTGGCGGCAAAAGTCGTTGGTGTATGTCCCATTGGGTGCGATCGAATGGCATGGGCTCCATCTGCCCATTGGCCTGGACGGCTTGACTGCCCATGGCATTTGCCTTCGGGCGGCTGCCCGTGCGGGTGGTCTGGTCATGCCACCGCTGTACTATGGCATGACCGGCAGCATCGGTCATCATCCGCTAACCATTTTGGTCGAGGACGAACATGAATTTCTCGCCATTCTGCGCACCACCCTTGCGCGATTGGAGGACTTTGAGGTCGAGACGGCCGTGGTGTTCAGCGGCCACTTTGGGCGGCGACAGCTAGCCGCACTTCAACGGCTGCAAGAGGAGTGGGATCGCGAAGCACATCGCATGACCCTTAAGACGCTGTCGATCAGCCAATGTCCGGACATCGAGATGCGCGGTGATCACGGAGCCATCTTCGAAACGTCCGTATTGTCCCAACTGCGTCCGGATCTCGTGCACATAGAAAAACTTCCCTCTCAGGAAGCTACGCCGGCCAACGATCCGGGGGGTGACAGTTGGGGAGATCATCGACGAGATCCCAGCAATGTGCTCTTTGGCATTCTCGGGGACGACCCCCGCGATTACAATGATGCCGAGGCCAAGGTGCTGCTAGAGAAATTGATCACCTGGGTTTGCCGAGAAGTTGCCGCCGCCTGACTTCTACTCGATCGTATCGGTCCCAACTCTACAGCTCGCAGCCGCCGACTTGCTCGACCTGGATAAAAGTTGCTGGAAAGTGATTACTTACAAGAGTTCTTTAGTTCTTCTTATCATGCGAAAACACAGAAATATTGGCACTTGATCGCTCCATTTTGAAGCCCCATATCGTTGCCGCTTCGATGTATGCAGCCGGCAAGTCCTTGTCGGAGGTGTCCTACGAAGGGCAGGTGTACAAACTGTCTTCCAATGAAAATCCGCTGGGACCCTCTCCCAAGGCGGTTCAAGCTGTACAACGAGAGCTCACGGATATGCACTCCTACCCGCGTCGCACAGACGATCTCTTTCGATCCAAGCTGAGCGATTTCTATCAGGGCAAGCTCGATCCCCGCCAGTTCGTGACCGGCAATAGCGGTGTCGCCATTTTGGACATGATCGCACGCGCCTTCCTGGATGTCGGATTGGAGTGTATCATTTGCACTCCCGCCTTCCAGCCGTACCGCCTTTTTGCCGAAAAGGTAGGCGCCCACGTCGTCGACATACCGCTTCAGGGGGAAGATTTTCACCTGAATATCAAGGGCGTGGAGGAAGCCATTAACAAGCGGACCCGGGTCCTCTTCCTAGCCAGCCCTAACAATCCCACGGGCTCCATCCTTCGCAAAGATCAGCTCGATCAACTTCTAAGCATCGTACCGGACCATGTCATTGTGGTGCTGGATGAAGTGTACCACCACTTTGTGGATGCGCCCACCTACCAACGGGCGCTGCCCTATGTCCTTGCCGGCCACAATGTTGTAGCCATCAACTCTTTCTCCAAGGCATATGGCCTGGCCGGGCTGCGAGTGGGTTACTGCTACTCCACCGAAGAGATTGCGACGTACCTTTCGAGACTGCAGCGTGCCTTCTTGCTCAACTCGCTCTCGATGTCCGGCGCGATGGCAGCCCTGGCCGACAAAGCACATCTGGAGGAGGCGGTGCTACACAATCGCAAGGAGAAACAATATCTATATGAAGGGCTCGATCGCCTGGGTCTACCCTACTGGAAGACGCAAGCCAATTTCATTCTGGTGAAGCCGCCCATGGATACCCGCGCCTTTGAGACTCGGATGCTGGAAAGCGGCATCATGGTCCGGCGTACCGACAGCTTTGGAGCTGCCGGCTGTGTACGGGTTTCCATCGGCACACGGACGGCAAACGAGTACTACCTGGGGGCGCTGGCCAAGATCCTGGATTTTTCTGTGGAATGAAATCTGTCAGCGAGGCCTGCGGTTATTGTACTACTGAACTACACTTGATTGCAATTGTCATCTTGTACACAGACAAGGCCCAAAAACAAGATTAGCCGTGGCTCGTCCCAGGCTTGGCAGGGCAGGGTGCATATTTCAACAGTCGCTTAAAACCTGCTTTCATTTTTCTAATTTGAAGCCATTGGGTGTGTTCATGAGATTTCAGAAACTGCAAAAGATTCTTGGTCCCGGTCTGCTCATGGCCGGAGCCGCCATTGGCACCTCTCATCTGGTCCTATCTACGCGAGCCGGTGCCCATCACGGCTTAGTATTCATCTGGATCATATTGATCGCCTTGTTGCTTAAGTATCCGGCTTTCGAGTTTGGTCCGCGCTATGCTGTGGCGACCGGCCAAAGCCTCCTACGCGCTTATCAGCGACAGGGACGGTGGGCCATCGGCCTATTTACGGTGATCGTCTTCATCAATATGTTTACCGTGACAGCTGCTATCGGAGCCACCACAGCAGGACTGTTGAGCAGCATCTTCCAGGTAGCGTTGCCGATGCAGTCATTGGTATTTGTCGTATTGGCAGGTACCGCGCTAGTCCTGATGGTAGGTAGATATCGGCTACTGGATCAGCTCATCAAGCTGATCACGGTCGTGCTGGTCTTTGCCGTGCTCATCGCCCTGGTGTCAGTGCTGATCCATGGTCCGGCGGACGTAGCCCCCGATGAATTTGTCCATGGCCCGTCGCTATGGCAAGGCGCTGGCCTAGCCCTGTTGGTAAGCCTGATCGGGTTTATGCCGGCGGGCATGGAGGGCTCCACTTTCAATAGTATCTGGACAGTGGTCAAAATCAGGGATACGGGATACCATCCCACGATGAAGGAGGGGTTGATGGATTTTAACATTGGCTATGCCCTGGCTACCGTGACCGCACTGATATTTCTCGTCATAGGGGCATTTACCGTATATGGTACGGGCACCCTACTGGAGGGCAATCCCACGGTGTTTTCTAATAAGTTGATCGCGGTCTTCACTACCAAGCTCGGATCGTGGGCATCGCCCGTGATGGCTATCTGTGCCTTTGGAGCCATCTTTGGCACGCTGATCACCATCATGGATGCCTTCCCACGGACCTTCGTCCACTGTCTCCGGATCTACCGGTTTGCCAATCTGGTCGATGACGATCAGCAGTTGTCATTCCTGCGGCGCAACTACCTGACGATGCTCCTGGGCGTCATGGCCGGCGCATATATCATCTTCTACTACTTTGGCACTAGCCTGGTCACCCTGCTCTACATCGCAACCATCATCTCCTTCCTTACTTCTCCGGTCATCGCCATCCTCAACCATCGGGCCGTGCACAGCTCGGAGATCTCTGCTGCCTATCGCCCCAAGCCCTGGCTGAGTGTCCTGTCCGTGGTCGGCATATGCTTTTTGGCCTTATTTGGGCTCTATTATCTGGCGGACCAGCTGTGGTGATCGTCTATCTGCCTACGGCGCCTTGGGCCAGAATCACCGGCAGCACCAGTAAGCAGCAAAGGGATCTATCGCATTTCCGGAAACTACTCCGGCACGAAGCTCCGGACACTGACCTCGTCCTCGGTAGGAAAGTCGTGTGGAATATCCGTTGTGACTTGGCCCGTCGCCGCCCACTCCACACCTCGCAGCAGACAGGTGATAAAACCCACACACTCGACCGAATAGTCCTTGTGCCCCATCGGAGTGTGAAAGATCCGCCCGTCGCCATAGGTAAGGGTGAGCAGCATCGGTTCGTGGCGTCCCGTGCCCTTGTAGTCTGCTGACGAATAGGCGGTGGCAAGTACCTCCATATTTTGAGCGGGTCCGCGCAGACGATCATACAGTTCGTCCTTGCTGTGGAGCCACTGTAGGGGCATCCCCTTGGTGATGGGATGATCGGCATTACGGATCGTCACGGTAAACTCATGTTGAGGCCCGTGCGATCCGCCAGCACCCGCCGTCATATCGCGGACCAGCTCACCGGCATCGTCGTAGTAGACGTATGGGCCATGCTTCTCACTTCGGTCGCCCCAGCCGCCCAGCCCGATCATCTCGTTGTACGCCTTCCACTGAGGGAACGAATTGTTGGCTGCATGTACGATGACCAGGCCACCTCCCGATCGCACAAAACTTTCCAATCCTCGCTGGGTCTCCTTCGGCCAAGCAGCAGCATTCCAGCCAAAATTGCAGATCACGACATCGTAGTTAGAAAACTTAGGCTTGAAATCCGGATCCGGCTTTGGCTCCTCCAACGCTCGCGTTTTGCCGGCTCCTTTGACGGGAAACTGCCTGATGAGCTCATCTCCCTTCCAGGTGTAAAACGTGCGGTCCACTTCCACGTCAAATTTTCCGGTCTCCACCAGATATTGACGCATCATATACGTGATCTTGGGCCAATGGTCATGATTGTTTTGCCCATCGACGATCAGCACCTTGATCTTGTTGGCCTGCTGCTCCTTCGAAACGGGCCAATCACCGGTTGCGGATACGGTTGAAAATAGGGTAAGCATGAGTGCACCTGTTAGTATCATCCCTCGTTCTCTCGTCATGGCAGGATCTATTTGTTCTGGCTAAAATAGGCTTTCTGGCAATTCCTTTTAGCGGCTGCACCCTGTCAAACGATGTGTCCGCCCCTACTCTGGAGGTATCCGAGGCCAAGGGCTTGCTATCTCCGGCGGCCCTATATAAAACAGGCACACCCCACTGACATTTTCGCTGCGCTACAGCCGCCATAAGTCATGACTGGGGGCAACAAGTGCAACCTCTGGCCATTGATTACGTCTCTAGCATTGACGAAACTTCCATCAAAACGACGGCTATGATCAGAAATTATCTCAAACTGGCACTCCGGAACATTTTCAAGAATCGGGTCTTCGTACTCATCAATATCCTCGGACTGGGTGTCGCACTGGCCTGCTGCATAGTGGCCTATCTCAATTGGGAGTACAACGCCGCTTTTGATACCTATCACAAGAATGCGGATCAGATCTACCGGGTCAACTTCGTGCGTCTGTCGGGTGACACGCCCATTAAAAATGGTAGCAGCCCACTACCGATCGGAAAAAACATCGCCACGCGGATCGCTGAAGTAGACCAGGTGGTTCGATATTATCCCACCGGTGGAAGTTTCAAGTTGGAGGGGACCATGTTTGGCACGAATGTGAGTGCGGTAGACCCTTCCTTCTTTGAGACCTTTACGATCGAGCTACTCGCTGGCGATGCGGGTGCCATCCATGACAAACGTTCGATCTACATCAGTGAGGACCTGCAGATCAAACACTTTCCGGGCCAGGACCCGCTGGGCAAGATCCTGACCTACATCAACGGCGAAAAGCGGATCGAGTTTCAGGTGGCCGGCGTATTTAAAAAGCCGCCGCTCAACTCCAGTTTTGTGGCAGATGCCTACTTCCACTTTGACAATGTTCTGGATATCGAGGCGTTTTCGGAGGACAACTGGGCCATTTTTGACAACACCTTCGTACGGATCAACGATCCTGCCGATGTAGCCGTCGTAGAGCAACAGCTGGAACAGTTCGTGCAGATTCAGAACGAGGCAAAACCGGACTACAAGGTAGATCGCTATTACCTGGACCCCTTTGCCGGGATGGCTGTGCGTGCCGAAAGCGAGGACGTCTGGAATCACTGGACCAACGACTCGCTTCCGACGGCCGCAGCCCTTACTCCCGCCATCATGGCACTCCTGCTGCTCCTGCTGGCGTGCTTCAACTTCACCAACACCTCCATCGCCATTGCCAATCGCCGAATCAAGGAGATCGGCATTCGCAAGGTGATGGGTTCCGGCCGCAAACAATTGATTGGCCAGTTTCTGGGTGAAAATATGCTGCTTGCCGGGTTGGCCGTGCTCCTGGGGATTCTCTTAGCTTTCTTTCTGGTACCTGCCTACAGCGCCATGTGGGTGTTTCTCGACATCCGATTGAATTTTTTCGAGCAACCCGACCTCGTGGTCTTCATCCTACTCCTCTGGTTGTTCACCGGTCTGGTGGCCGGTAGCTATCCAGCGCTTTATGTGAGTAGCTTTCGGCCCGCCAGCATCTTACGGGGTTCGGTCAAATTTAGTGGCACAAATTGGTTGACAAGAGTTCTGCTTACACTGCAATACGGGATCTCCTTGATTGCTATCATTTGTGGTTTTGTCTTTGCCAATAATGCCAAGTTTCAGGAAGAATATGATTTGGGGTTTGATCCCCATGGTGTTTTGTTTGCCCATGTCAAAGACGAACAGGGCTACCAGGCGCTTAAAAACCAACTGCAAGACTACGATGCCATCGAAGCAGTGGCCGGGTCAAGGCATAATCTGACCTACTCGTGGTATACGGATCCGATCAAGGTAGCATCATCGGAGCTGGACGTCAGCATATTTGATGTGGGCTCAGGCTACTTGTCCACGGTGGGAGCCACCCTAGTGTCGGGACGAGATTTTCGACCCAACAGTGAAGTGGATCGAGCGCGCTCCGTGATCGTCAATGAAGAGCTGGTCAAGACTTTGGGATGGGATGATCCCCTGAATCAACGCATTGTGTTGAGAGACACGATTCAACTTTCGGTGGTGGGGGTCGTCCAGGACATTTACTTCATGGGCGCCTTGTGGAATCCCCTGCGACCCATGCTGATGCGCTGCGCTACCCCGGGAGACTACCGCTACCTCTCGGTACGTACGCCACAAGAGCGGGCCAAGGAGGTCAAGGCCCTGATGGATGAAAAGTGGGCCAATGTGTTTCCCAATGAGCTCTCTACCGTACGGTTTATGGATACGGAGAGCACGCAATCTGCCGAGGTCAATGCCAATATCAAAACCCTCTTCCTCTTCCTCGGTGTGGTCGCCTGTATTTTGTCAGCGATTGGGCTTTTTAGCCTCGTCTCGCTCAATCTCAATAAGCGGATGAAAGAAATCGGTGTGCGTAAGATCCTCGGTGCCAGCGTCAGTCACCTCGCTGCCAAAATGAGCAAGGAGTTTATCCTCATCTTGGTCATGTCCTTTGCCATCGGCTCGGTCGGTGGACACTTCCTGTCAAGTATGTTGCTGGATAGCATCTGGGCCTACTCTGTACCCACAGACCCCACAGTCTTCTTGATCTCCATCTTCCTTTTGCTCTTCATCAGCACCCTGACCATCGGCGGCAAAATATTTCGTGCCGCTTCGGTGGTGCCGGCAGAGATCATTCGGGATGAGTGAGGGGGAGTTTGGAGTGAGCTTGAGTTCCGAGTGAGCTTGAGTTCCGAGTGAGCTGGAGTTCCGAGTGAGCTGGAGTTTGGAGTGAGCTGGAGTTGGAGTGACTAGCGTAGAGAGTGACTATAGTGAACTAGAGTTGTGGACGAGCTCGCGATGAGATGGCCATCTTCCTTCACCTCAGAGATCCTCCGGATCGAGAGCTCGCATTAAACTCAAGTCACTCTAGCGCACTCTAGCGCACTCAAGTCACTCCATCGTAACGCTAGGCTCTCGACCAGACTCGCGAGGGGCTTCCTTCACCACAGAGATCTCCCCCGTCGAGAGCTCGCATGAAACTCCAGGCACTCAAGCGCACTCTAGTGCACTCAAGTCACTCCATCGTAACGCTAGGCGCTCGACCAGACTCGCGAGGGGCCTCCTTCACCACAGAGACCTCCCCCGTCGAGAGCTCGCATGAAACTCAAGTCACTCAAGCGCACTCTAGCGCACTCGAGTCACTCTAGCGTAACGCTAGGCTCTCGACCACACTCGCGAGGGGCTTCCTTCACCACAGAGACCTCACTCGTCGAGAGCTCGCATGAAACTCAAGTCACTCAAGCGCACTCTAGCGCACTCAAGTCACTCTAGCGTAACGCTAGGCTCTCGACCAGACTCGCGAGGGGCTTCCTTCTCCACAGAGACCTCCCCCGTCGAGAGCTCGCATGAAACTCAAGTCACTCTAGCGCACTCTAGTCACTCTAGCGTAACGCTGGGCTCTCGACCAGACTCGCGAGGGGCTTCCTTCACCACGGAGACCTCCCCCGTCGAGAGCTCGCATGAAACTCAAGTCACTCAAGCGCACTCTAGCGCACTCAAGTCACTCTAGCGTAACGCTAGGCTCTCGACCAGACTCGCGAGGGGCTTCCTTCTCCACAGAGACCTCCCTCGTCAAGAGCTCGCATGAAACTCAAGTCACTCAAGCGCACTCTAGCGCACTCGAGTCACTCTAGCGTAACGCTAGGCTCTCGACCAGACTCGCGAGGGGCTTCCTTCACCACGGAGACCTCCCCCGTCGAGAGCTCGCATGAAACTCAAGTCACTCAAGCGCACTCAAGTCACTCTAGCGTAACGCTGGGCTCTCGACCAGACTCGCGAGGGGCTTCCTTCACCACGGAGACCTCCCCCGTCGAGAGCTCGCATGAAACTCTAGCGCACTCTAGCGCACTCAAGTCACTCTAGCGTAACGCTAGGCTCTCGACCAGACTCGCGAGGGGCTTCCTTCTCCACAGAGACCTCCCTCGTCAAGAGCTCGCATGAAACTCAAGTCACTCTAGCGCACTCTAGCGCACTCTAGCGCACTCGAGTCACTCTAGCGTAACGCTAGGCTCTCGACCAGACTCGCGAGGGGCTTCCTTCTCCACAGAGACCTCCCTCGTCAAGAGCTCGCATGAAACTCAAGTCACTCTAGCGCACTCAAGTCACTCAAGTCACTCCAACCGGGCTCCTTCCATTTACGTATCTTCTCCGGGCATAATCCTACGTCACATATGATCAAGTACCTAGCCGGCGCCGCTTTGGTGGCTCTTGGACTGTCTTGTGGAGAGCGATCGCCGGAAGCTGCCGTCCCGCCCCCTCCCAATATCGTGTTGATCTTGACCGATGATCAAGGGTGGGGAGATCTCAGCCACAACGGCAACACCAATCTCGCTACCCCACATATTGACCGTCTGGCAGCCAACGGAGTGACCTTCGACCGCTTTTTTGTGTCGCCGGTGTGCTCACCCACCCGGGCGGAGATTCTGACCGGAAGGTATGCCGTGCGCGGTGGTGTATACTCGACCTCGGCGGGTGGCGAACGCTTGGATCTGGACGAGGTCACTATCGCGGATATATTGCGCGAGGCAGGGTATGCCACTGGTGCCTTTGGCAAGTGGCACAATGGCATGCAGTACCCCTATCATCCCAACGGGCGCGGATTTGACGAATTCTATGGGTTTTGTTCGGGACACTGGGGCAATTACTTCTCTCCCATGCTGGAACACAATGGTGAGATCGTCACCGGCGAAGGATTTGTCATCGACGACTTTACAGACCAGGCTATGGACTTCATCGAAGCCAATCGAGATCGGCCGTTCTTTGCATACCTGCCCTACAATACACCCCATAGTCCCATGCAGGTCCCGGAAGAATACTGGGCTCGCTTTGCCGATAAAGAACTGGAACTGCGCCACCGCGAGCCGGAAAAGGAGAATCCGGACCACCTGCGGGCAGCCCTGGCCATGTGCGAAAACATCGATTGGAATGTCGGCCGCTTGATGGACAAGCTGGATGCACTGTCCCTCTTGGAAAACACGATCGTGCTCTATCTCTCTGACAATGGACCCAATGGCTGGCGGTGGAATGGGGACATGAAGGGTCGAAAGGGCTCAACCGACGAGGGCGGACTGCGATCCCCTTTGAGCATCCAATGGCGAGGCACGCTGCCCGCAAGCACCCGTGTTGCTCAAATTGCCAGTTCGCTGGATCTGCTGCCCACCCTGCTGGATCTGGCAAACAATTCCTACGACCATCTTAAGGCTCTAGATGGTATCAGTCTCCGTCCCCTCCTATTGGATGCCGAAGCCGAGTGGGCTGATCGCACCATCGTCAGTCACTGGCGTGGTCGAACCTCTGTGCGGAGTCAACGATACCGGCTAGACCATCAGAATGCCCTGTTTGACATGGTGGCCGATCCCGGACAAAGGGAAGACGTGGCGGCGAAATATCCTTCCGTCCATACGGCCCTGCAGCAAGTCAAAGATGAATGGGCCCAACAAGTGCTGGTCGAACTACCTGATGACGACCTGCGGACTTTTCCGGTGGGCCACCCGGACTTTGCGGTGACGCAAATCCCGGCCCGCGATGGCCAAGCCCATGGCGGGGTCAAACGGTCAAATCGTTTTCCCAATTGTACGTTCTTCACAAACTGGACGGAGATCGCGGACAAGATCACCTGGGATGTGGAGGTGATCCAACCTGGAGACTTTGAGGTAACCATCTACTACACTTGCCCTGCCAAAGATGTGGGAGCCACCTTTGCCTTGTCGGCCGGTCAGCAATCGATCACTGCCAGGATCACGGATGCGCATGATCCACCCCTCACCGGCATGGAGCACGATCGGGATGCACGTATCGAATCCTATGTAAAGGACTTTAAACCCTTGAACCTAGGGCAGATATCCCTCCAGCAGGGCGTCCAGATCTTGTCACTACAGGCCACAGACATCCCCGGAGACCAGGTCATGGATTTTCGGTTGATGCTGCTGCGCAGGGTGAGTTGATCGATAGACAGGACACATCATACAGAGCGTAGAGGCTACAAGCTGACCTACTCCGTACGCAGCGAGTCCGCCGGGCTCACTGTAGCCAGCCGAAATGCTTGGTAACTGAGGGTCACCACCACAAAGAAGACGAGTAGGAGCGCTGCCATCAGAAAGGTAAATCCCGAAATGGGCACATGGTAGGCAAAGTTTTGCAACCACTTGTCCATGCTGTAATAGGATAGCGGTATACCCACCAAGAAGGCAATCCCCACAATCATCATAAACTCTCGTGAGAAGGAGAGCAGGATATGGCCGATGGACGCACCGAGTACTTTTCGAATACTCATCTCCTTTCGCCGTTGTTGGGCCGTGAAAGTCGCTAGTGCAAATAGCCCGATACAGCACATGATGATGGCCACATAGGTGAAAATGTCAAACAGGAAGGCCGTGGCCGTGTCCGCTTCGTATTGCGCTTGAAGATCCTGATCCAAGAAAGAAAATGCAAAGGCATCGTCTGCCATTTGTGACCACTGCCGCTCGATCGAGGCAATCGTCCGGTCCAGGTCCTCCGACCGCACATTGACCACCAGGTTTGGAGGCGTCGACTGTGGAGGTGTATTGAAGATGACTAGGGGCCCTATTTCTGCGTGTAGCGATGAGAAATGGTAATCCTGCACCACGCCAACTACGGTAAGTACGGGCACGTCTCCATTATTGCCCCCTCCGGCACTCCAAAAACGCTCTCCCACCGGTTCTTGCAGCCCAAGGGCATGTACCGCGGCTTCGTTAATGATGATGGAAAGGGAGTCATTAAAATTTCGATCAAAGAAGCGTCCATCCACGAGGCTGAAATCGATCGCTGTCAAGAAATCATCGTCAAAATTGGCTGTATTGGCCCGTAAGTCACTGGCCTCGGGGTTGGCGGTCTTAAACACCCCGCTCCCCAGAAAATCACCGGGCAAACCATTGGCGCCACCCACCCCCAATACACCGGGGAGGGCCCTGACTTCATGCTTGAAACTCTCGTATTGATCGCCTAGTCGATTGGCCTGCCGGATGACCAGCACATCCTCCACATTAAATCCCAAATCCTTGTTTTTGAAGTAGTTCATCTGTTGGTGCACCAACACCGAACCCGAGATCATCACGGTGGAAATGATAAACTGCACGGTGGTCAGACCATTGCGTAGCCGGTGGCCCTGAGCGCTGCGGCTGAACGTCCCCTTGAGGATCTTAGCCGGCTTGTACGACGAAATGACCAGCGCCGGGTAAGCTCCCGACAGGACACTCACCAGGACCACAAAAACTAGAAAAACGCCCAAATACAAAGGGCGCTGCAGGGGCTCCATCGATAGGGACGTACCCAGAAGGTCATTGAAGTATGGCATCATCAGACCCGTAATGACCAAGGCAAAAAGTGCACTCAGACCGCAAACGACCAGCGCCTCAATCAAAAACTGGGTAATCAAGCTGCCCTTCCTACTGCCCACCACTTTTCGGATCCCTACCTCCCGGGCTCGTGCCGGTGCCCGGGCTACGGACAGATTGACGTAGTTGATCGTCGAAATGATCAGGATGATCAGCGCGATCAAACTCAGTAAGTAGACATACATGATGTCACTATTGGGCTCGACCTCGATCGTCACGTTGGACTGTAAATGTATGTCCGTTAAGGGCTGCAAGAAGTAGTCAAATCGATGACCGACATCGGCATAGTCAGCCCCCAACTGCCGCGCAATGGAGGCAGCACCATATTGGTCCACCGCCTGCGCAACCTTGGCCTCAAAGACGATCGGATCCGTCCCAGGAGCCAACTTCACGTACGTGTAGACCCAGGGATTGATCCAGGCATTGGTCTCGATGGCATTTTCGAGATAATTGATCGCATGGATCGATCCGATCAGATCAAAGCCGAAATGTGCATTTGAAGGCACGTCACGAATCACGCCGGACACTCGGTAGTCGGCCGTGTCACGATTGACACGTAAGGTTTCGTTGAGTACATCGGTTCGGCCAAAGTACTTTTGTGCCGTGGACTCCGTCAGCACCACCTTGTCCGCTGCGTCCAAGGCCGTCGCCGGATTGCCGTGCAAAAAGGGGTGCGAAAATACGTCAAAGAATGCCTCGTCACCATAGAGGAAGCGGGTTTCCGCATAGATCTCCTCACCCAGGCGCACATTTACCTCGTTGGCAAAAAACAAACGGTGCATACGCGTGATGGCACGCACCTCGGGATAGTTGTCTTCCAGGGCCGGCGCCAGGGTGATCGCCGAGGATGCAAAATCCCGTACGCGATCCGGATAGACCCGATGCAAGGCCAAGCGATAGATAGAATCACTGTCCTCAAAAAATTTGTCGTAGGAAAGCTCATGGCGCACATAGAGTGCGATCAGCAGCACGCTGGCAATGCCCACCGACAAACCAAGCAGGTTGACCAGACCATAAACTTTGTTGCGCAGCAGGTGGCGAAGGGAAATCCGAAAGTGATGAAGCGACATGTCCGCGAGGCTTATTTGAGCCAAATGATAAGGAAGATCCAACACCTGGCAAACTTGGATAGATTAGGGTAAAGAAGTGGTCGACCTATTGGGCACAAATACTGTCGGAAGTCGGGCTGTCAAACTGAAATGCTGTCCACAACCTGCAGGCGTTCCATGGTAGGCTTTCGCATTAAATCTTCTTGTTCATTAGGGCAGTCGCATTATCAGATTTTGCATTTATCTGTGTCAGGCGAGGACACCTGACACGGCCAGATTGTCTGTTGTTGAGTTATTCCAACGACAACAAGCCACGCAGCCCGGAGCAGGCGCGTCTGGCGTCCCCGCCAAACGCCATCGTTGGCTCGCTGTCACTCTAAAGCCTTGATCATGCGATTACCCCGGAAAAAAGGGCCGGAGTCCAGCTAACCCTTAAGGGACAACATTGTCCATGCCGTTCAGGAAGTTGATGGCGTGGTTGGCCACCCGGACGACGTACTTATTCTTATCCCCCATGACGCCTTGCAAGCTGGAGAGGGCCGGTCTTGCACGTTCCCCCATTTCGTCGAGAAACTGAGCGGCTGCCAGACGGACCCACTCGTCCGCATGTTGCAATCCATCCTGCAAGGCCGGTAGGGCGGCTGGGGACTGGCCCACCAGGTCCAATGCACGTGCTGCGGCAAACCGTACGACTGCTACCTCGTCTTCCAGGGCCTTGACTAGCGCCTTTTGATCTGGTTGCTGCTCAGCCAGATTGCCCAGGCTGATGGCCGCCCAATATCTGACCGCCGCGTTCTTGTGGCTTAGATTTCGGGTTAGGTCCCGCTGATCTAGCTGACCCAATGCCGTTCTGCGTATTTCTCCAACGGGGATCTGCTTTCGCCGCATGATGTCATAGATAGACATGCCATATTTCTGTTCCCAATCTCTCAAGATGGTCTCGGGGATCAGCCCCGTATCATAGATATCATCCGACCAACTGGCATGTACCCCTCTCAATTCTTCCAGCTTGCTCTTGTGCTGCGGCAACTCAGCCAGATTGACGAGCTCATCCGGATCTTCTTGACAGTCGAAGAGCATTTCAAAGGGTTTGGTTAGTGCCACGATGTGTTGACCCGCTACTGGCATCGTTCCATTGGCTTGGGCCGCTCGGATCGCCTGCATGATCGCTCCTTTTTCGGGGGTGTTCATATACTGGCAAAAGGGCTTATAGGGCTCATAATGCACGATGTACTTGTATCGTTGATCTCGCACTGCGCGCTGCATGTCATACCGCTCGTCCATGCGGTCGCGACCCGCCATCACGTACGACCGTGGCGTCGTTAGATTTTGGCCAAGAAAAGCCCTGCCCTGCATGTGATCGGGGACCTCCACGCCTGCCAGGTGCAGGGCCGTCGGAGGCAAATCGATAAAGCTGACCAGCTCTCGGGTCTGCGTACCCTGCTCGTGTGCCAGCAGTCTCTTATATTTCTCCGGCATACGTACGATCAACGGTACCCGAAGGCCGGAGTCAAACAGCCAGCGCTTGTGGCGAGGCACGCCCGCTCCATGGTCCGAATAGAAGATCACCACCGTGTTCTCGGCCAAGCCGTCTTGCTCTAGTTCCTCCAGGAGCGCCCCCACCTGTTGGTCCATGGCGGTGATGATATTATAGTATCGTGCCCATAACTCCTTCACATCGCCTGTGGCTGGGAAATACGGAGGAGGGGTCAGCTCATCCGGACTGCGCAACATGGAAGCCGGCAGATCGGCGACGGCCTCCTGGTAGCGATCAGCATTGTTCACCCGACTCTCGTGTGAGGTGGTATAGTTAAAAATGGAGAAGAAGGGCTGCGAGTCGTCGGGTCGATTTCTCCAATGTGCGGTACTGCTGCAATCGTCCCAAATCGCCTTGTGGTCGATGTCGAGATTATAGTCCGTCTTGACATTGTTGGTACAGTAGTAACCTCCTTTCCTGAGCATTTCGGGATAGGTTTGCACGCCTTCCGGCAGACGCCCGGAGCAGCGCATATGCTGGGTGCCTTGGGAAGAGGCATATAGACCCGTAATGATGCTGGATCGGGCTACCGCACAGACGGGAGCACTGGCAAACGCGTTGAGATACACCACGCCTTCTTGGGCCAGACGGTCCAGGTGAGGGGTCAGCGCACGCTCATCCCCGTAGCACCCCAAGTGAGGTGAAATATCCTCGCAGGTGATCCATAGTATATTGGGTCGGTCCGCCTGTGTGACAGGGTCTGGTGACTGGCAAGCCTGGACGACTATTAGACATGCGGTCAAGAAAGTGATTGATCGAAGCACGGTGACATTAGCTTAGCTCGACCGAACATAACAAAAGTGTTTGGCACCTCAGATCCCGCCAAAGCTGTCCCGCCCAAAAAGTCTATTTTCAGCGCATGATCCACACCATTGACTTGCATTTTCAGGGGAGAACACATGCCATCGCTGCCTTCGTGGTGGAGAGTCAACAGGGCCCCATACTGATAGAGACCGGACCGCATTCCACCATCAAGCATCTCGATGCAGGCATTCGGACGTTGGGCTTCGATCCGATGAAAATCAAACATGTGCTGGTGACCCACATTCATCTGGATCATGCCGGGGCCGCCTGGGTCTTCGCAGAGCGCGGAGCCGACATCTATGTCCACCCCTTTGGCCTTCGGCACATGGTCGATCCTTCCCGTCTACTGGCCTCCGCCAACATGATATACGGAGACAAGATGGATGAGCTCTGGGGTACGCTGAAGCCCATCCCGGCCGATCAAATCCATGCGATGGAACATGGTCAAACATTGGCGATAGCGGAGCACCAATTTATAGCGCACCATACGCCCGGACATGCCAAGCATCACATTGCCTGGCAATTGGGCAAAGTCCTGTTTGCAGGAGATGTGGCTGGTGTTTGCATCAACGGAGGTCCCGTCATACCCCCGTGCCCACCCCCCGACATCAACATCGAGTTGTGGTTGACCTCGATCGAGCAACTCTTGGCCCTCTCCGAGGTAGACCGCTATTACTTGACACACTTTGGCGAAATTGGTCGGGTGGACGAGCACATGGACAAGCTCAAGAAGTCCTTGGCAGCCTACGCCAATGTCATTAAGCCGCACCATCAGGCAGGTCGCACCCTGGAGGAGGCACTTCCCTCCTTTAAGTCCTTTGTAAAAAACTATCTCGTCGAGCACGGGATGGCGGAAGCAGATGCACAGACCTATGAGGCTTCCAATCCATCGGACATGAGCGTAACAGGATTGATGCGGTACTGGCAGAAGAAATCAGCGGGTACCCTCTAGCAGGCTGCTATCGGTCAACGCGTGCAGAAACGCCAGCAACGCGGCTCGTTCATCCGTAGCCAGTTCAAAAGGTTGGATAAGGGCACTTTGCCGCTTGGTCGGCATACGACCCACCCGCTGATAGTGATCTAGCACATCGTCGAGACCCGACAAGCTGCCATCATGCATATATGGATAGGTCACCACGACATTTCGCAGGCTCGGAACACGAAACTTGCCGATGTCTGACGTATCCTGTGTGATGAGCGCCCGACCGATATCCTCGTAGTCGGTGTACAGTCCATTGTTTTGGTACGAATGATCGGTCAGCAGCATACCGCTGTGGCAACCGGTGCAGTTGAGTCGCGGACTTTCAAAGAGCTGCAACCCCGCCAGCTGCTGATCACTGAGGGCAGAAGAATCCCCCTGCAGATAGCGATCATAGGGACTATCACCCGAAAATAGTGTGCGAACAAAGGATGCCAGCGCCCGCGTCACCACATAGCCATCGGGATCACGTCCGTATGCCTGCCGGGATTGCCGGACATATTCCCGATCGCCCTGTAAGCGCTCGGTCAGCTTGAGGATGGAGATACCCATCTCTTCTTCATCTTCGATGGGGACCAGCGCTTGCAAGTCCAAATTCTTGACCCCGCCGTCCTTGTTGACTTCTTGCAGATAAGCCACGTTAAAGATCGATGGGGTGTTGCGATGCCCCCGTCGCCCCTCGATGCCGGGCGAGATGACATGGTGGTCTGCCAGGGCCGCTTCGGCCAGATGACAAGTGGCACAGGAGATGGTGCTGTCCAGTGAGAGATTTGGATCAAAAAACATCTTCTCCCCCAGGGCGATGCGCTCACGTGTGAGCAGGTTGTCCGACGGATAGGTGACCGGCGGAAAGTGATCCGGCCGGCCATACTGATCAAGCGAAGGGCCGGAGCAACTGATCCACACCAATGCCACCGCACAGCAGGATAGCGCAGTGACAGTGGATGGAGGCATTACTGCAGCGTGAAGGCTGCCTCCATGTTACTACTGATCCGCTCTGCGAGGGGTAGATCATTGCTGGTATGCGTGTCAATTTCAGTGCTCAGGTCCACACCTTCGAGCAATTGCGCGAGGTCAAGTGCGAAGGTGACGGTGTTATCTCCGCCCTGGAGCTCTAGCCTGACAGGGCGATCAAAGCTCTTGAGAAATGGATCGGAACCGATGTGATAAGCGATGCCCGTATCCACGGCTCCATCACCATCGGTATCCGCGTCACCATCGACCCGCAAGAACTTGTACCCTGTATTCCAATTCCAATGCATCGCGGGGTCTTGCAGACCCAATGGATCAGAAGTGGGTCGGCTGGTGAAGTCGGTCTCGGTCTGCGCATTGGTGGTCGGATCAACGCCAATAAAGAACTTGGCATGGATGATGTTGCTGATGTCCAGATCCTCGTTGAGGGTGGCCGCCGTATTGAGGCCAGCGAGGAGATATTGGTCGCTGAGGTCAATGATGGTTCCATTTTGCTGGGTCAACTGCAGTCCGCCGAGGTAGTAGTTGGCGGTGGAGAAAGTAACTGCCGTGCCTCCCACATTGTATAGTTGTCCAAACGCCAGGGCATCCTCACCGACCGTAAACTCGAAAGCAAAGGCCAAGCGGGCGCGCGAAGGTTCATCACTATCCTTTGAGCATCCCAACATCATTAGAGCAATCATTGTAGCGAGGGAGAGCAAGCGTCTTGTCTGCATTAGGCAAATAATTTTTAGGTGGAAGGTCTAAGATGAATCGCGCTTTTCAAATTGTCTGAAAGTTCTTTGGCGGCGGGTAGCTGGCCCAAACTATGGATCTGGGGATTGGCATCAATGTCATACACATTGTCCTGGCCAAAGAATGTCTTCAAATCGATTTCGATGGCAATGTCGGAGGGGCTTCCATCCACAGACATCATCACCTCTTGACGTACATCATTGGAGCCCATGTGTAGCGCCAGGCCGGTCTCGGCATCCCCATCATCGTCCAGGTCCATCCAGCCCTCTACTTTGGCAAAAATGTAACTATCCCAGGCGACCCAATACTCTCCTGGGTTGGCCAGGGGATGACCGCTGCCGTGGTCAGCCGGCACGGTGCCGTTTTGTTCCTCTGTTAATCCGACATTAAATGAAATCGCGTCGATCGAGGCGAGCTCAACACTTCTAGCTTTATAGAGAAAGCCCTTGGCAGCTGACGCCGCGTCGGCATGGCTAGCGGTGAGATTGACAAAATCCACCTCTGCCAGCTCCACGGACTCGGAGCCAGAAAAAACGCGCACGTCCGACAGATACATGCTAAACCTAGTGAATTGAATCTTGCGACCGTCCGGATAGGTGTAATCCTGCAACATGACGAGCGGCTGTCCATCATAGACCAAATGCATAGAGACCCTGACATCCAAGCTATCATCCTTGCAGCCCGAGATCAAGAAGCCCATCACAACGACTACCAGGCAGATTTGGGTCACTATTTTCATCATGCTATATAACGACAACCGCCGGGCGTTCGTATTGTTTTCATTTCAATAGTCGTTCTAATCATGTGATGCGAAGGAAAAAGAGCTCTTCATGCTATTTAGGTTGCCTTCTCCTTGCGCTGCTCCTGGGTTGTGACAAAGATCCCGTTCCCGGCGACCTGATCGATGTCACATACGAGCCCGAATTCGTGACTTTGACCGGGCCCGAGGGATTTCCGGCGATGGACATACCCGCAGACAACCCCACCACCAAGCAGGGGATCGAGCTGGGTCGCAGGTTGTTCTACGATCCACTCCTGTCGGATGACTTTAGCATGTCCTGTGCCAGTTGCCACCGCCAGGAGGCCAGTTTCACAGACAATCTGGCGACCAGTGCCGGCATCGATGGGGTCAATGGCCGACGCAGTTCTATGTCCCTGCTCAACATCGGCTTTGCTCGAAACGGCCTTTTTTGGGATGGCAGGAGTGCCACCTTGGAAGAGCAAGCGCTGTTGCCCGTCGAAGACACGATTGAGCTACACACGACCTGGGACAAGGTGGTGGACCGGCTGATAGATCACGAGTCCTATCCGACTCTTTTTCGAGAAGCCTTTGGGATCGAAGATCGAGGAGAAATCACCAAGGAACTGGCAGTGAAGGCTATTGCTCAGTTTGAGCGCACGTTGATCAGCAGCGGTGATGCCCGGATAGACCGATTTTTCCGAGGAGAAATGACCTTGACGGACGAAGAATACCTGGGTTATGTCCTATTCTTCGACCTGGATCCCGACATCCCGGATGCTGAGTGCGGGCACTGCCATAATGCCCCCCTCTTTACCGTCCACCAATATTTCAATAATGGGATTGAAGACGCGGAAGGGCTGGACAACTTTCCCGATGCCGGTCGGGGTATGGTGACCGGAGATCGGATAGATAACGGTCGTTTTAGGACCGCCACCTTGCGCAACATTGCGTTGACTGCACCCTACATGCATGACGGCCGATTTCAGACACTGGAAGAGGTCATCGAGCACTACGATAGCGGTGGGCATTTTCAGGAAAACAAAGATCCACTCCTGCGCCCCTTGCGCCTACTCCCACACGAAAAGGAGGCGCTGATCTCCTTCCTGCACACATTGACAGACAGTACTTTTGTCAAGGATCCCCGGTACAAGAGTCCCTTTGAATGAGCAGTTTGTAAGCGGCCATGCTAGTAGAGTTTCGCATTAAATCTTGTGGTTAATTCTAATGTCTTTGGTCCGCATACTTCGTTGCAAAGCCTCGCCATAGCTACGGCTATGTCTAGCCACCCACCCGCTGTCGCGGTTCCCTCACTTCTCGCATTGTCATGCTCGACTCTACGAGATCGTTCGGTCATGCCTCGTCTGCGAACAAAATCCTATTAGAATTATTCAACATATCTAATGCATAACTCTACTAGGATGTGCTTAAGTGCCGGCGTAGATAGTGTTTGGCCTTGACCAAGTGTACCTTGACGGTATTGCTGGAGATGTCCAATTGCTTTGCGATCGCCTTATTGTCCTTACCCTCGTAGTAGCGCATTTTGAAGATCAGCTTGCGCTTGGGAGGCAGACGGTCAATCACCTGGTGCATCGCCTGCAGACGCTCCCTGGCCAGCAATTGCTCCTCCCCATTCTGCCAGGACGCGGGCTCAAAGTGGGCCATAAATTCCTTGCGCAGCCTGGCCTCCCGGGCGATCTTCTTTAGGCTGTTGTAGGCCGTATCTCGGGCGATTTTGTAGAGAAAGGGACGAACAGTGTGCTCGGTATCTACCCGATGGCGACTTTGCCATAGCTGAACAAATACATCCACCGTCGCCTCCTCTGCCAAGGCCGGCGACTTCAACAGTTGCAGACAGTAGCGGTAGATGATTTCTTGGTAATATCGATAAACGCATTGGAAACTATTCCGGTCTCCCTGCTGCATTGCCCTTAAATGATGGCACTCGTTGCGCATGCGCAATAGTATTTCTCTTTTCTATACGTCGGTGTAGAGCGCTTTGTGGTTTGCCGCGAGAGACAATTCGCCCGCTCGCTCCCCTCACGGGCTCAAGTGTGGTGCTTGTGGCGATCCAAAAAATGGGGTGCGGATGGGTCGTAGTTGCCCTTATGGTGGCAGCCACGAATTTCTCTTTCTGCAAGTCCTCTACTCAATGTAGCAAAATTCCGGCAAGCGGTCCTTCGACAAAAAACTCCGGGTTCGTGAGCACGGACGGCCTCCCGTAAGGCAGTGCATGTCCATCAAAAAAAAAATCAAAAAAACGAAGCAGAGAGTAATCCGTCGAGCTGTGCGAGTTGGTATTTAACTGAATAAATGCAAAACACCCCAGGTACAACGACACCATAGGGGCACCGGTGGATTGCCATCGCCCCTCGCTTGATCCTAATACAATGAAGCAGGAACTCTTACGAAAGTTATTTGAAGGAACATGCAGTGCGGAGGAACTGATGCGATTATGGTCCATCCTCCGAAGGGATACGTCCGCAACTCCCGCCATCCTTGAGGAGGTCATGGAGCAAATGGAAGAAAAGGGTCCGCTCGATGCAGAGCTATCCCGGCGCATCTACGCTCGCATCGAAAAACGAATCTCCGCTGACAGCTCGGTGGGCACCGGCAATCCTGCCACGACGCTGCTCCGCGCTGGTCTATGGATGCGAGTAGCTGCGGCTGTCACTCTCTTGCTCGTCGCGATCTGGGGGGTGACGAAGCTGACCACCCCCACTTATGTAGTAGCGCAGACGGGATTTGGCGAACTATCGGAAATCGTGCTCCCTGACGGTTCTATAGCGACCCTCAATGCCAATTCTCAGCTACGCTATCGATCGACCTGGCGGGCGCAAGACACGCGGGTGGTGCACTTGCATGGCGAGGCCTATTTCAAGGTGGAAAAAGGAGCTTCGTCTGATGTCAAGTTTAGGGTGCACACGGACGATCTGGTGGTAGAAGTATTGGGCACTATATTTAATGTCAGCAGTAGGGCAAAGGGCAGCAGTGTGTTTCTGGAGGAAGGAGCTGTCAAAGTAAACCTGATTGAAAAAGCTGACGAAGTGTTTCTGCAGCCAGGTGAAGTGGTCCACTACCAGACCCACCAAGAGGGCCTCAGTGCACCCTTGAAGATCGATCCCGATCTACAGACCTCCTGGAAGTCAGGCATCCTGCTGTTTTCTTCCACGGGGCTAGAGGAAATATTGGCCGAAATGGAGGACATATATGACCTGGATTTTGAAGTGGCAGACTCCACCCTGCGCCAGAAGAAATTCACGTGTTCGCTACCCACGCAAGATGTGCAAATGGCCCTTGACATGTTGACCCGAATGACCGGCACCAAGGTGACAGGGGAAGGGACCAAATCTGTGCTAACCACCGAGCCGGCAAAACCTGCAGACTGATGAAGTATGCTATGGACGGACGATCATTGACGGACCAAGAAATAAATTCGGATTAATAAAACTATGAGGATATGAATGTCCTATTACCTACTCAAAAAAACAGACGATCAAGCTTATCGACGCTATTGTGGTCACTGCTTTTGCTCAGTCTACCAAATGTCACGCTGGCCGCCTCTCCGGTCGATGAAGAACGCCTCCTAAGTGAGGTGCTCGACGAGATCGGAGAGCGTTACCAAGTCTTTTTTAATTATGAAGCCGAGTTGATCAGCGGCAAGAAGGTGGACTTCACCATGCAGGCGGAAGAAGAGCTCGAACATGCCGTGGGCCGCCTACTTCAATCGACCAACCTTGCGTACGAACTATTTGGTGACAAGTTTATCATCATCTACCACAACAATCGCAAGGGTAAAAAAAATGCCCATAGAATTCGGTCCAAAATAAAACAACTCAATCGCCTGGAGAAAAAGGGTGGACACGAGTTGAAAAGGAACTCTTCCAGCCGACTGGATCGGTCGATCCGCATCTTGGAGGAGATCGGGGAGGCGCGGCCTGAGCAAAATATCTCCGGTACCGTCGTGGACTCGGAGGGCAGACCATTGATCGGGGCTACCGTACAGGGCAAAGGATCGGCGGTTGGCGTCGTGACAGATGTGGATGGTGGATTTGCTCTAACACTCCCGGATGATGTGACTACGCTGGTGGTCTCTTACATCGGCTATCAAAGGCTGGAGGTCGCCATTGATCAGCAATCGGTCATGCGCATCGTACTGCAGGAAGACATCTCGGAGTTGAGCGAGGTGGTCGTCACCGCCCTGGGCATCGAGCGAAGCAAAGAAGCCTTGTCCTACGCAGTCTCCGAGCTATCTGGTGAGCAGGTGACCAACCGTGCCGAGCCCGACGTACTGCGGGCCCTGAATGGAAAGGTCGCCGGCGTCAACATCACCCAATCGGGCGGGGCGGCCGGCTCCTCGACCAACATCGTGATCCGAGGAAATAATTCGGCCACCGGCAACAATCAGCCGCTTTTTGTCGTCGACGGTATCCCCTTTGACAACTCGATCAATAATACGTCCAATCCGGCCACCGCTGCTTCGACCTATTCCAATCGTGCACTGGATCTCGATCCCAATGACATTGCATCGATCACCGTGCTCAAGGGCGGTGCCGCCGCCGCTCTCTATGGCTCCCGAGCCTCCAATGGGGTGATCATCATTACCACCCATTCCGGTGCAAAGTCCAACAAGGGCTTGGAGGTGGAACTCTCCAACACGATCAGTTTTGAAAGTGTGGCGCGATTGCCGGACTATCAAAATAGATATGGCCAAGGAAATTTTGCCGGTGGCGTACCCGTATTTAGCGCAGTGGCGACAGAATCTTGGGGCCCCGAGATCGGGGGTGACCTGCTCAATGGAGGCCTGGAGTTGGACGGTGGCGAGATCAAGTACACCAATCATCTGGGTGACAAAGTGCCGTACCAGGCATTTCCCGACAATGTGGCCGACTTCTATGAGACCGGCTTTCAACGGGAAACAGGGGTCCGCATCCGGGGTGGTAATGAGACCAGTGGTTTTGCGATCACCGCCAGCAATGTGCACAACGAGGGATTCATACCCAATACCGGCATCCAGCGTACCTCCGTCAAGGTGGCGGGAAATACCAAGCTCGAGAATGGACTGTCCGTCAATGCCTCGGTCTCGTATGTGGATAATCATCAGGACGGCATCCTGTCGGGCGGGCATAGTACATTGTCCAGCATCAACCGGCAGACCCTTTTTATCCCTCGCAGCTATGACCTGACGGGGTTTGACTACATCGATCCGGTCACGGGCTCCCAGCTCATCTACACCTTTTGGGACAATCCACGCTGGCTGGCCCAAGAGGGTCCCTACAACAGTGATGTGGACAGAATCTTTGGATTTCTAGGCCTGCAATATGAGTTGAATGATTGGCTGTCGGTGTCTTACAAGATTGGCACCAACACCTACACCGATCGACGCAATCAGATTATACCACGGGGTAGTTTCTTCGGACCTGGCCAGATCATCGATCACACCATTTCTTTTTCTGAATTGTCGTCCAACTTGATGCTGACCGGCACCAAATCGCTGGGCAACAATCTGGACCTGCGATTTATTGTCGGGCACAATTTCAATCAGCGAAAGTCCGACGAAAACAATTTTCGCGGAGAGGGCATTATCAAGCGCGGCATCGCGAGGATTTCCAATACGCAGACGATTGTCAATGATGTCTCCTTGGCTTCCAATAGAAAGCTAGTGGGGCTCTTTGCCGACGTGACCTTGAGCTATGGGGACTTCCTATTTCTCAACGCCACGGGTCGAAATGATTGGTCCTCCACCCTACCCAGTAGCAAGCGAAGTTTCTTTTATCCTTCGGTCTCCACGGCCTTTGTCTTTACCGAGGCACTGGACATATCCTCCAATCTCATCTCCTACGGTAAGCTGCGAGTAGCCTTTGCCCAGATCGGAAATGACGCCGAACCCTACCTCCTTTCTACCGTCAACACGATCAATGGAAGCGCCGGCACCCTGGAGTTGCCCTTCAGGGGGGTATCTGGCACTACCATCGGTGACAATTTTGGCAACCTAAATCTCAAGCCAGAATTCACCAATGAATTTGAGATCGGAGCCGACCTGCGCCTATTTGACTACAAGGTGGCCCTGGACGTCGCGTACTACTCCAAGGTGACCAAGGACCAGATCTTTAGTGTGGCTATTCCCGCGGTCTCCGGCTATCTCACCAAAACGCTGAATGCGGGTGAAATATCCAACAAAGGCTTTGAGGTAGGATTGGGCATCACAGCCCTGGATAATCCCGATGGCCTTTCCTGGGAACTCTATGGAACCTTCTCGCGCAACGTGAGTCTGGTGGAAGCATTGGCCGATGGGGTAGATCAGATCAACCCCGGATTTCGTCAGGGCAGCTACGGCAATGTCCTCAGGGTGGGCAAACCCTATGGCGTCATCGAAGGCGAAGTGCAAAACCGAACCGCCGATGGTACATTGCTGGTCAATCCAGTCACCGGGCTGCCATCCAAGGCACCCACTTTGGATATTGTGGGGGACCCAAATCCGGACTTCACCGCCGGCCTTGCCAACACTTTTTCCTACAAGGGACTGAGCCTGGATTTTCTCATTGACTACAAAAAGGGTGGAGACATCCTCTGTCTTTCTTGCGGATACCTCCGGGGTTTTGGCATCACCGAGGAGACGGCAAGGGACCGAAGTCGTACCTACATTATACCAGGCATTCTCGCCGATCCGACCGACCCGGGATCGCCTATGCTCGATGAGCAAGGCAACACCATACCCAATGATGTGCAAATATCTCCGCAAGCCTTCTGGAGCGCCGCCGTGAGTGGATCCCATGCCAACCAGTATCGATTTAGCGCCGAGTCATACATCTATGATGCCACCGTCTGGCGCCTACGAGAGTTAAGCTTGAGATATGTGATCCCCAGTCAGTTGTTGGAGAATATTCCCATAGGCTCCGCCAGCATTAGCCTGGTTGGCAGGAATCTCTGGTTCTGGGCTCCCAACCTGCCCCACCTGGACCCCGAGGTGTCAACCTACGGGGCGGGCAATGTGCAAGGAGTCGAGCAGTATGCTCCGCCAACCGTGAAAAATTATGGGATCAATGTGATGCTAACCTTCTGAGACTATGAAATCTAAAACAATGAATCGCCAAATGAAAATATGGTTGATGACGGGCGTAGCGCTGCTCATCGCGGCTTGCGATCTGGACATCAACGTCGATCCAAATAATCCCACCACGGCCGATCTGCATGAGATGCTGCCCAATGGCCAATTGACCGTTCTTGAGCCCTTTGCCAATGTCGTCAATGCCATCGGATCCAGTGTCGTGCAGACCCGGGTATCGACTCGCCACGACAACTTTGCCGTGGGAATCGATCTGGTGACGGGCATATGGAACAATCAATTTTACAGTGGGGGCCTTAAGGACCTGGAGCAGGTCATCATTCAGGGAACGGAAAGTGAGAACTGGCACTATGTCGGCATTGCCAAGATGATGAAGGCCTACACTTTCAGCTTAATGGTCGATATGTGGAATGATATCCCGTACACGGAGGCCTTTGACCCGGACCTCGACCAGTTTTCTTACGATGCAGGCGAGAATGTCTATGCCCAACTGATCACGCTGATCGAAGATGCGCTGGGCGACCTTCAGAAATCATCCAGTACCTCGCCGGGTGCCGACGACATCATCTATGGGGGTGATCGGGACAAGTGGGCCCGCATGGGCAAGACTCTCATGCTCAAGATGTACAACCAGACGCGCCTGGTCGATGGGTCTGTGGCTGCAAAGATGCAGACACTGATCGATGAGAAGGGCACGATCCAATCGGCGGCCGATGACTTCCAATTGGTATTTGGCTCGTCAACTGCTCCCGAAAACCGGATGCCCTTGTTTGTGTCAGACTACGTCTTTCGGCTGGACAATCGCATCAGCAACTACTTTGGCCAATTGCTCCAATCTAACAACGACCCCAGGATCCCGTACTATTTCTTCAACCAGTCGCCCGGGACCTTTGTCGGGCGTGATTCGGGCAATCCCAGCGGGCTTGCCCAATTTGAGGATCAGGACACCCGAACGTTCCATGGCGTGTACCCGGCGGGGGGCGAGTTTGATCTCGGCCAAGGAGGAGCCACGAATGCGGACATGGGCCTCAAAGGGGCAGGCACCTTTCGCATGATGACCAATGCCATGCGCCTATTTATCGAGGCAGAGGCGGTAATCACCTTGGGCCTCACCGGATCGGCTTCGCTCGAGTCACTGTTTGAGCTGGGCGTCCGTGAGGCAATGGGCAAAGTCAATGAGCTGGGTGTGGTACGATTACCTCCACGCAGATCGACGATTACCTGGCGCCCCGCCTGGCAGATTTCGCAGCAGCGGATGAAGCTGGTAAACTACGCCTGGTGATGATGGAAAAATACATTCACCTCTTTGGCAATGGCATGGAGCAATACAACGACTGGCGAAGGACAGGCATTCCCGATGATCTGGAGCTGGTGGTGCAAACTGGGGTGGTCCTCAATCGTCTGCCCTACCCCTCCACCGAGAATCCGCCTACGATACCAAACAATAATGAATTTGTCTTTTGGGACAACTAATCGCGATGAAAATGAAAAATTCGAAATACATATGGGGACTGCTCATGGCCACATTATTCATGATGGCTTGTGATCACTCCGAAAACGAAGCACTCCCCGACTTTCTCAACGGCACGCAATACGGTGTGCTGCTGCACGTCGATGTAAGCAGTGGAACGACCATACCCCTGGGCGACCTGGATGCAACCACGGTGGCATTTGAAGTCAGCTACGAAGGCGATCAACGACCGGTCGAAGCGGTCAACGTGCACAAGACCTTTATCCCTGCCGATGGAGCGGCCTCTGCAAGTGTCGAGCAAATGTCTCTTATGCAGTTTCCGGCCTCCGTCTCGCTCTCGGCCGACGACTTGGTGAGCAACGTGGATGGCCTCAGCAAGGAAGCACTACAGGTGGGTGACAAGTTTGCCATCAAGTTTAGCATCCGGTATCAGGATGGGTTTGTGGCAACGAGATTTGGTACACGCCTGAATCCTAACTTTGAGGTAACGATCGAATAAAGCATGCGCGCGAAGCAACGTTGGGGGCGTAGATGGCCCACTGGATCACTTGCATCCATCATGCGGGCAAGTTTGGGCTGGCGCAACATCGCGAGTCTATTGGTGATGGCCCTGTGGATCTCATCCTGCAGCCAGGAAGGGCATGAACGGTATGTGATCAAGACGGAGGTAGGTGACATTACCTTTGAGATCTTTCCCGAGCAAGCGCCCATCACCTGTGCAAACTTCAAGCGCTACGTGGAGCAAGGCATCTTTGAAGGCGCATACTTTTATCGGGTGGTTCGGTTGGACAATCAGCCGGTCAACCCCGTCAAGATCGAGGTAATCCAAGGCGATTTTACCGGCAAGGACCATTACTTCCCCACGATCGAGCATGAAACGACCGAGGTGACCGGCCTGACCCACCAAGACGGCACCGTCTCCATGGGTCGATTTGAGGTGGGTACCACAGCTGCTGAATTCTTTATATGCATCAATGATCAGCCCGAGCTAGACTTCGGAGGCAGACGCAATCCGGACGGTCAGGGTTTTGCCGCCTTTGGTCAGGTGTCCGATGGCATGGACGTCGTAAGGCGCATCCAGCAAGGCGATACCGACCAGCAGATGCTGCGAAAGAAGATCAAGATCCACGAAATCTCCAGTACATCAAAATAAGACCTCGTCATGAAGATCAAGCCCAATGGTGCTGTCCTTGTTCTACTTCTGTCCCTGCTGCTCGGCTGCAAAGAGAAAAATCTATATGTGATCGAAACTGAAGTGGGCGACATTGTCTTTGAGATTTTTCCGGAAAAAGCGCCCATTACGGTGGCCAATTTTCTTCGATACGTCGAAAATGGGGACTTCGAAGGGGCTACCTTTTACCGGGTAGTCCGCATGGACAATCAGCCGGTCAATCCAGTGAAGATCGAAGTGATTCAGGGCAATTTTGTGGGACAAGAGAAGAGTCTGGACCCCATCGCGCACGAGACCACCGACCAGACCGGTGTCTTACACAAAGATGGTACGGTGTCGATGGCTCGAAGAGATCCAGGCAGCGCGTCGGCGGCCTTTTTTATCTGCATAAATGATCAACCGGAGCTGGATTATGGTGGAAAGCGAAACCCCGATGGCCAGGGGTTTGCCGCCTTTGGTCAGGTGAGGCAGGGCATGGACATCGTGCGTAGGATACAGGCCGGCGCCACGGATCAGCAGATGTTGAAAAATCCGATCATTATCCACAGCATCCGGCAAGTAGCTGGCAAATAGTTCCGACACTACGGGCCTGCCTCCTTTGGTGTGCGATCAGGCCTCTCCTGCTCTGTCGTCCCTAGGGCTGCGAGTTGAGCCCGTATCTATGCCAGACCGAAGCGGATTATTGCTAACTTCCATTTGCTTACCTCCCCACAAAAAAAGACGGAGATCATGAATGCTTGCCTAGGATGGATTTTAGTCGCACTCCTATCGACATCGCTGTCGGCGCAGAACTCCCTGGACATTAACCTGGCGGACTTTAAGCCGGAGGTAGCCTACCAGCTACCACGCACCCAGGTCGACAAAGCCCGCTATCCGGTCATCGACATGCACTCACATCCCTATGCTAAGAATCAGCAAGAACTCGATGCGTGGGTGCGGACGATGGATGAGGTCGGCATCGACAAGACGGTGATCTTGACGTACAGCACCGGCGAGCGATTTGATTCGCTCTATGATTTCTACATGCAATATCCCGATCGCTTTGTGATGTACTGTGGGTTTGACTACACTGGCCATGACCAACCTGGTTTTGGCCCGGCAGCGGTACGAGAACTGAGACGATGCCATGCAAAAGGGGCAAGGGGCGTAGGGGAGTTGGGTGATAAGGGTAAGGGACTTTTCTACTCGAGGCCCTCCAGAGGATATGGCATGCATATCAGCGATGACCGTATGGATCCGCTCCTGGCGGAGTGCGCTCGCCTTGGCATGCCGGTCAGCGTGCATGTCGCTGAGCCCATCTGGATGTATCTCGATATGGATGAAACAAATGACGGGCTGATGAATGCCTTTAAGTGGCGACTCGACAATCAGGAAGGCATCTTGGACCATCAGCAAATGATTGGCACTTTGGAAACCGCTGTGCGCAAACATCCCGCCACCACTTTTGTGGCCTGCCACTATGCCAACTGCTCCTATGACCTCTCGATACTCGGTCGACTATTTGACCGATATCCCAATTTGTATGCCGATATCTCTGCCCGTTTTGCGGAGGTCTCGCCTATCCCCCGTCATGTAAAGCGGTTCTTTGCCAAGTACGCCAAACGGCTGGTGTACGGCTCTGACATGGGCATGAGACCGGCCATGTACCGCACCACCTTTCGCATTTTGGAGAGCGAGGACGAGCACTTCTACGCTCGCGACTACTTCAGCTATCACTGGCCACTGCATGGATTGGCGCTACCCGACAAAGTACTCAAGCGGGTCTATACAAAAAATGCCTGGGATCTTATTCCCAGGCATTAGAGGAGTCTAATAATGCAGAGTAGTTCTTTGGCCTACGGGGACTCCGGGTAGTATCGGTAGCACATAGCACCAGACTCCAAGTACTAAGTGATGGTGTTTTGCCCACGGATGTTGATCCGAGTTCGTCTGCAGACCGCAAGTGTTCAACCTTTTAGTGCAAGAAACGCCCGCAGGTCACCCAAAACCGAAAAAGAATTTGCTACCAGAGCTCTCGAAAGGGGTACATGACCACCGTAGGCACGGGTAGCACAAATGCGATATTGGGCTCAAAAAAAGGGGAAAGCCACTTTGACTTTCCCCTCAGACTACTGTGCGCCATATCGCGATATACCACACAATTGGGTGACGGTTTTGAGTACATTCTCGGATAATGCATACTATAGTCCCTGGTCGCCTTTGCGACCCGGTATGGGGTACTATGGTCTTAGTGACTTATTAGGCCACATTTGTCACCCAACGGGGTGTTGTTTTTCTCAGCCGTACAGGCTTGTCCCGTGATGGCTATTGTTAATTTTCTATTTTACACGGCGGCACGCTGTGCCTCGTACACCCGGGCTAGCAAGAGGAAGTCTTTTTTTAAAACAGCCATGAAGACTATTATCATCGATGATGACCCATGGAGTCATAAGGTCATCACCACGCTTCTGACCAGATCACATCCCGACGTAGTAATTGTCGGCAATGGCTTCGCGGTGAAAGAGGGTATCACACTGATCCGACAGCATCGGCCTGAATTGGTCTTTCTAGACATTGAACTCCCGGACGGCCTCGGGTTTGATGTACTCAAGCCTTTTGAAGACCCTTCATTTGCCCTCATCTTCATCACGGCTCATGATCACTATGCCCGTACTGCCATCGGCTTTGGAGCACTGGAGTACTTGCTTAAGCCCATATCCTCGGCCGAGTTTGGGGAGGCCATGATCCGCGCGGAAAGGAGACTGGCCAAGCGATCCATTGCCGAGCAGTTGAAAATACTGCAGGAGGCTTTCGAAAAGCTATCGCAACAACAGCTTCCTAGCCGCATTGGGATTCCTACCTCCACCGGCATCGAGTATCGATTAGTGGAACATATCATACGATTGGAGGCCCAGCAAAACTATACCCAGTTCTTCTTTGACAAAGAGCGGCCTTCGACCACCTTGGCTTCGATCAACATTGGTGAGTACGAGTTGCAATTCAAGCCCTACAAGGAGTTTATGCGAGTGCACAGATCTCACTTGGTCAATCTGCTGTTTGTAGACCGGTTTTCCAAGTCAGACGGGGGTCACCTGATCCTGCGGAATGGAGACGTCATCAGCGTTGCGAAGAAGAATTTTGATGAGATCAATGCCCGCTTGGTTCGTCTCTGAGTACCACCGAAGGTTTACCTACCCACAGGCTCACCAACGGATGGATACTCAAAGCGATAATGATGATCGGGCTCGGGTGAAGGGCCAGGACGTAGGGACATGTGCTGGGATGTCTCTATCAGCCTTTTCAATCTCTGAATCGACTTGTACTTCATGTTCTTGGTCGTACTATCATTCTTGTAGCCCATGATCTCGGTGATTTCGCTGATGCTACGTCGCTGATAGTAGTAGAGATGGAGTATCTTCCGGCTGGTATCTCTGAGGCGGGTCAGGTGGAATAGGACCCGCTGTAACTTCTCTTCCTCGGCCACATCTGCAGTATCCTGCCGTTGTCGGGCTGCACTAGCCACGGTCAGGGTAGAATGCTTGGCAGCCGCACGCTGCGCCTCGCGCCATTTGTTCTTGGCGACAGCGTAAAGGTAGGTCTTAATGCTACAGGAGAGGCTGGTGATTTTGCCCTGCATGATATTGTCATACAACGTGAGGGCTGCAATCTGGTAAAAGTCTTTCGCGTCATTCAAAGAACATGGCAACTTGGCTTGGGCCCAAGTCAGAAAGGAAGCTCTATGGTCTAGATAGAATTCCTCAAACGCAGATCGGTCGCCATTTTTAATTCGCCTGACTATTTGATCTGCGTACGTCAAAACTATGGGGTCATAAGTTTTTACCTAAGGGCTTCGGAGCGCCTGTCACGGGTGTAGTCGTACCGGGAATATAGCTAGCCGACTATTGTGATACTGGGAAACTTGACGAAAGGGGCAATCAAATGAACGAGCCGTCTTTGTCAGTGTAGGAGCTCCATCTACGTCTGCAGGGGCAGAAAAATCACGGCTCGGGTACCCGCCGGACGTCCCGATGCATCCACCAGATCCTCGATCCTGAAATCCGCCCTTTCTCCATCATGACCGAGCATGTCGAGGCGCCTTTGGGTGATCTGCTGTGCATGGGGCCGATCGGAGGTTGCGCGATCCCGGGCCTTGCTCGATCTGCCCACCCCGTCGTCCTCCACTTCACATCTGAGTCCACCTTCTTCTTGTCGGATGCGGATGGTTATTTGTCCGCCCGTCGCTCTACCTGCGATGCCATGCCAGATGGCATTTTCTACAAAGGGTTGTAAAATCATGGTGGGGACGCAAAAGTAGTCTATCTCCAGCTCAGGATCGATTTGAAACGCATAGCTAAGCTTCTTGTCAAATCGGATGGATTCGATCTCCAGATATTCCTGCAGGAACTGCACTTCCTCTTCCACCGTATGAAAGGGTTCCGTCGATTTGCGCAGGATTTGTCTCATCAGACCGGCAAAGCGGGTCAGATAGTCCTCGGCACCCTTCATATCTTTGCTCATCATGAAGCTCTGGATGGAGTTAAGACTATTGAAGATGAAGTGAGGATTCATCTGCAATCGCAGGACGGCTGTCTCGGTCTCAGCGACTAGCTGTTTGTACTCTGCCTCTTTGCGCAAAAATGTCTCCTGCCTGCGCAGGGTGCGAAGTCTTGCCCGAAAGAATACGTAGACCAAAAGTAGCAGCAGTGCTACCACGCACACTCGAAACAATGTGGTCTCATACCAGGGAGGTCGGATGACAAAAGGCAGGCTGGCTACCTGGTCTGACCATACCCCATCCGAATTGGTGGCCTCCAAACGCAGATCATACATGCCGCTGCCAAGGTTGGGATAACGGGCAGAGGCCGCCTGGCCCGCTAACACCGGACTGGCATCCACACCGATCAACTGATAGCGGAATCGGATAGAAGTAGGGTCACTATACTCCCGCGGCGCAAAAAAGAATGTGAGCGTGTTTTGATCATGGGCAAAGGTCAGACGGCGACGATCTGCCTGGTCCGCACCATAGGTGTCCAGGGATAAGGGCGGTTTCCATGGCAGGTTATTGACCATGATCTCCGAGATCAAGGGCCGGGCCGGTATGGAGAGGTCAACGATGTCCTCCGGTCGGAAATAGTTTATACCGTCTACTCCACCAAAATAAAAAGTGCCGTCACTGGCTCGAAATGAGGCGTGAAAGTTGAATTCTGCAGACTGCAGGCCATCGGATGAAAGAAAGTGACGTACCGTGCCGTCGGTGGGATGGTACCGCAGGATACCTTGGTTAGAGCTGATCCACAATACACCGTCTTCATCCACAACGATTCCTGACAAGTTTGGTGCCGTCAATTGCCCATCATGCTGGACCAAGTACCCTTGCGGACCGCTTGTCAATCGGTGGAGGCCTTTGCTTGCAGCAATCCAGGTGATTTCCTGTACCCGATCTGTGGCCATGCCTGTCGCAAAGTCCTGGAATGGGAGACTGTCGATCAGCTGGGCTCCCCCCTCAGAGACATCGACAACGTAGATCAAATCTTGGTTATTCTCCACAAGCAAGATCTCATCGGACATGAGATGGATCATGCTCAGCCCTTGGGAGTCCAACAAAGGAATGTGCTCGAGACCCCGCGACACCGAGACCTCATACAATCCCCCACTGGTGGTGACCCACCTTCGACCATCCGGGAGCTGCACGGAATAAAAGAAACCCAGCCCCTGATCTTGCGAAATAGGACCAAATTGGTCCGCTCCAGGGGCCGAAGAATAGAGCCCGTACAAGGTACCCACCCATTGCCGGCCGTCGAAATCCACAGCCACAAAAAAAGGATCCTCTTCCAGCATTTTACCCGGGCACCGTGCCCTTTGAAACCCATGCTGATTGGGACTGGTGCCGCTCCGATCGATCCTGACCACGCCATCGCGGGTAAGACAGAGCAGATCGCCGTTTAGATCTTCACACAGCATCCGAGCAAATTGCAACTCGGCGCTGATCTCTGGCTCCTGCAGCAATGTCCCAAACTTGACTTTGCCCGGTTGGGTGTAAAAAATACCCTGTCCTGCGGTAGACAACCAAACCGTGCCCTTGGGATCAACGTAAACGAATTCAACCGGTATCTGAAATGGTACAAGTCGTCCCTCATCGCTGTGTTTGATGGGGCCCTCGACCTCGTTGGTGATCAGGTGATATTTAAATAAGCCACCGTCGGCACATATCAAGAACTCCTCGTCATTGAGGCGAGCTAAGGCCGATATCTCTGCCCCCAAGCCGTCCGCCGCTAATGCCAGGTCCTGATGTGCTCCGGAATTAAGATCGACACGAATCAACCGTCCCTGCGAAGCCACCCAAAGTAGTCCGGATCGGTCTACATGGAAGGCCTCCGCTTCCAGTGCTGTACCGGCGAAAACCTCTGAGATCTCAAAGACATCTGGAGCGCTCTCCCGAAACAAATGTACCTTGCCTCCATCATCGAGTAGGGTCACCAAGAGGTACGTTGGCTTGTCGGCAAGCTTGATCAACTGAGATCGATACCCGGTGTCAAAGTTCCCCAAGAGGGTCAATGAATCCCTGTCGGGAAAGTGAAGATACAGGCCTCGCTCTGAGGACACCCACAGCCTCCGCTGCAACGAATCCACAAAGAAAAGATGATGGGGCAGCAAGGTGTCCCCATGCTCTACCAGATAGCATTGCTCCAGTTGATCGAGCGCTCGATCGTAACGCTGGATAGCTTCGGACGTCGAGAACCAAATATCTGACCGGCTATCTTCAAAGAACATGCTTTGAATCTGTCCATCTGTCAAATTGAACAGCGAGTCTCCAGGAATATACTGTCGTATCGATCGACCATCAAAACGGTTAAGCCCATGTATCGAACTGATCCAGACATGATCCCGCGAATCTCTCAGTATCCAGTAGTTGTAGCTCTCCGAGGTCAGATTGTCGCGGACTCCCAGGTGATTGAAGTGCCAGACGGAAGTCTGCGAAAAGACAGGCACGAGGCAGGATAACAGCACGCAACCCAAACCATATCGCCAAAATAGTGCCTCCAAATTGCTCTGTGAGGAGTGAACATCAATAATAAGCAAAGATTGTAGAAACCACACTTAACCGCAGGGGTCAATCCAGGTGCAAATATTGAACGAACGGGGTAGATGGATTGGATGAACTGGATAGATGGATCGGACCATCCGGTACAACAGATTGGACGAGTAGGCAGCCCTCGCCTCGAGCCAGGGTCAAACACGATGGCCTGGGTGGGGGAAGGCCTGTGATAGGCAGAATCTCCTGAGACATCCCATCACCGCAGGTTGGGGAAAACTGGGCCGGCGTACTCGCCTGCGGTCAAAGAGATGCTCAACCACCGGCAGTGGTGCGCTGGCGGTAGCACCTCACTGACCATACTTCAGGTTGCGCAGGTAGGGTATCGAGGGTGCATAGTAGTATTCTCCTCCTTTGAGCCACACAAATTCCTTCATCCGCACGACCCTCTGGCAGACGGCGTCTCCCTGGGTGTTCCAACGCAGACCGATGGGGTACTTGGGAGCAATGCCGGCCAGCGGATCTACCTCGTGCTCGTCGTGCGCATTAAGTCGCTGCTGAATCACCTCACCGGCTCCTTGTCGACTGGGTCTCCGTAGGGTATACTATTTCGGAAGATCAGTACCTCGGCCTGATCGTCCTCCCCTGTCCTCGGATTTGCTCTCCGGATGTGCGCATGCAGCGGACAGCGCATTCCGTTTGGATCTGCGTCATAGTTAAAGTCATCCTTCGCCTCCCCGCTTGCTCTATCATGCGTGACTAGCGGTGTGCCGTCGCGAAATCGACCAAAAATCTGGGCAGCGGCATGCTCTTCGTCGATGTTCAGATCCGAAGCCACTTGAGCGACCGCTTTATGAAATTTGTCCACATCCTGCCCCAGTTTTCTGAACACGAGATAGCTTCCAAACCTTCCTCCACCCTCGTCATTGAAAGCCAGATGCCATTTGGATGGCGGCGGACGGCTGATACCATCAACAAATCCGAAGTGCTCCACCTCGACCCTACTCCCATCCTTCAGCTGTTTTCTTCGTGCTCGTCCGGTTTCCCAATGGATGATTTTGCCAATCCGCTGCTCTTGTAGCGATCGGCTGATTTGCGCTTTCGTTCGATCGAGCAGCTCTATCCTGTCACCGGCCAATAGGACCATCGCGTCAGCATTGACATTGTACTTCCGATCTTGAAACCCGATCCAGTGAATGTCATTTAGCTTGCGCTGAATGGTCTGGTGATTCATGCCCAGACAATAAGACGGATCGTCGAACGGACTGCTGCTCCTCCCAATCTTTGCAAAGAAACGTGCCGCCAAATGCAACGTCAGGATCACCTCATCCGATCTCGCGTCGGTCTGCCGGCGAGACGCTTCCAGCTGTCGCTGCATGGATGTCACTTGCGGAGCGATGTACTTGCCAATCCAGTTTCTCAGGGCTCGCTCTCGTCGGTCGTTGAATACAAGGGTAAGGCATTTGACATGCTCCTTACCGTGGGGTATCACAATGTTTGCCTGGATATCTGGAAAGGGCCATTTGGCCCTCTCAGAGGTGGGGATTTGGGTCCCTGCAGCACCGGTTATGGTAGCCACTGACCCCCTTGGTGATTCTGGGGCGGACAAGCCATGGCCACCAGATTCTTGGGTTCTTCCAAGGTGTCCCCGTTGTTGTCAGTAGCGAGCATTGCCAGACCGGTTTTTCCTTCAAACTCCCGGAGCACGCAGCGCAGGCCTTCGGCTCTCGGTTGACTGAGTAAAATGGTGATGTCCTCTTGATAAAAGATTGTCTCTTCCCAAGCATAGTCTTTGGGATCGCCGTCCGTGACATTGGCGCACAGTGTAAAAGGCATAAGTTGCGATTTTAAGTATGTGATTGAATACGAATTAAGGGCTTCCTTGGGGTGGGACTTGGTGTTCTATGGTGTATTTTGGGAATGTATCCTAAGAAGATATCCTAACGCTATACGACGGAGTCCCCTTTAAGGCTCATCCTCCTGCGCATCCAGCCTGTTCATCGCCTCCATTTTTTCTTGTAAGTCACATCTGCGAAGTGCGTCGGGCAGACTACGGATCATCTCATATAGTTTAGTGAAATCCGGGTCGGATTGTAACCTCTCCCGCACAACTTTTTTTTCGCTGTCGGCTAAGATTCCAGTCAGATAGGCTTCTATGAGAAGGATATCTTGGGTGTGTATACTATCCATAAGGGTGTCTTTGAGTGCAACCTTTTGATGGCCTTCAAGGTCGTCCCTTCCATCTTATTGATCTGTGGGAGACTTGGTAACCTATTATATGACGCTTTTTTCATCTATCATCATATCTCGGCCCTCCTTTTGGGCTATGCACGGACACCATTGCACACTCCCGGATTGATATGGTTCGCACTGTCCATGCGTACACATTTCATTGTAAGGTGCTTTCCCAGCAACCTTTAGCGGCATATGTTAAAGTTTCTCTCGAATACCCGCAAACAAGGGTACCCTACCCAACGAAATGCCGTTCGCTTGACGTTATTTTCTTAACTTGTTGTACTTCTATAAACCCGTTGCGACCCGTATTTAGGCGTCTTCAGGCCCGGCTGCGCCGTCTCAGGTCCAACCATAATATGCCCGATATGGCACTCGTGCTACCTAAACATCAGATCCGAGACTTCGACGACTACCGCCATTGGTTGTGCCAAAGTGGACAACGCTACTACGAGCAGGTCTGGTCCTTCCGAAACAAGGAGAAACTGCTCCAGGAGTATGTGGCTGTATGCTATGCCAAAAAGATCCCCGTCAAGATCAATCCCCCTAGTCATTTGACAGCCGAAAGACTGTCGAAAAAGAATTAATCTACGCGAGGGTGGTCACCGGCCACCCTCGCTCATGGAGAATGAATCCAGATCCAGGTGCTTCGATCTGTCATCTGAGCCTGTGACTTTCTGCCTCATCGTGCGTGTGGCAAACCATGCGCCGGCAGCTGCCCAACAGCTATCTGGGGGCCTGGGATCTGACGGCGACGACGAGATGCGCAACCGTATTCTCCACTGATAACTTTCCGTGTGGACCGTGGACCGTGAACCGCACCGCACCGCTCAACCAAGGCAATCGCATTATCAAGGCTTCAGGGTGACAGCAAACTGGCAATGGCGTTTGGCGGGGACGCCAAGCGCGGCCTGATCTGGGCTGCGTGGCCCATTGAGGCTGGTTGCGGTTGGAATAGACTCATGGCCGTGTCAGCGTCCTCGCATGACACAAACCAGCAAGGTTAGGCCCGGGAGTAGTCGTCCTAAGTGTGTTCATCCATTAAGATAGGGCATCTTGCCGGTTGCCCTGGCCGCTCAACAATTAGCGTACATGGTTTGACAAATGTTCCGTACCTTATTCTGCCCAAAAAAGCAGCCTTATGTCCACCTCCGATCAGTCCGGATACCAGTCAGATTTTCTCGGAGCAGATGTACCTTTCCCCCTTATTCCAGCGGACGTGCAAAGTCAGCTGGCACACTTGGTAGATGAGCCGTCGTCGTACGAGATCACCTATCCCAAGTACAGTGTTGTGCAGCATGCGGTACGCAGATTCCCACTGTTCACGGCATCCAATGTAGCGGGGGGTGACTTTAAGCGCCTACCACGCAAAGAGCTTTTTCATGGCACCGACAAGTGGTCGATGGAGTCCCGGATCGAGTCGGATGCCCAGTGGGGTTCGGCCCTCTACCGGGCGGACCACAGTGATTTTGACAAGGGGCACATGACCAAGCGCGAGGATGTACAGTGGGGCCTTTCTGACGACGAAGCCGCCGACGCTGCCAGGCACACTTTCTTTTATACCAATGCAGCCCCCCAGCACAAGAAGGTCAACCGGTCCATCTGGCGCAAGATTGAGGATTACATCTTAAAGACGGAAGCGGTAGGTGACCGGCAGCGGATCAACGTCTTCACCGGCCCGGTAATGGATGAAGAAGATCCGGTATTTGTCACACCAGTCAAGGATGCTACGATCCAACTGCCTACGCTCTTTTGGAAAGTGGTCTACTACCTCCGGGAGGATGGTGAGCTGGCGCGAGTGGCCTTCTTGGTAGGGCAGAAATACCTACTGGAGAAATTCAAGATTGTCCGCCGTCAGCCGCCTAAAAAGAAGGCGACCCGGGCTCGATTTCTCAATTTCAGCCAAGCCCAGACTTACCAGATCGACGTGCCGCTGGTGGAGGAGCTCACCAGACTGACATTTCCCCCCGCCATTGATGCATTTACCGATGAGCGACCCAAGGCACTGATTTTAAAGAATGTCAACGTACGCAAGAGAAAGCGACCAGGGGAGGCCGAAGAACCCGGTGAAATCTTGGGACTGACGCTCTAGTCGCTCTCGCAAAGCCAAACATACTATGTCCATCAGCAAGACTTCTATCATCCGATTGTTTAGCACTGACAAGCTCGAAGAGGGCATGCATGATCTTGTGGTGCTGGCGGAGCACTACGATCCACATCTGCACAATAAGGTGTTGGCCCAAAAGGGTCGGCTTGCGGCGTTCAACAATACGCTGGACGAAGGCATCCTCACTCCGGCCGAAATCACGCGTGAGCGCAATGTACTGCGCAACGCATTCATCCGCATCGTCGAGCGTCATGTGGCTGACGACTGGTCCATCAGCGATGCACCAGACAGGGCCCCGGGCGAAGGTCAAGAGGTCGCGCCCAGCGAGACCGGCAGAACGGCTCCCGGCGCAGGGGGCAGTGTACCAGCTACGCAAAAGCATATCCTCATCCTCCAGGCCAATCCACGGGACACGGTGAGTCTGCGGGTGGGCGAAGAGGTAAGAAAGATAAAGGATGAGCTGGCACGAACTGCTCAACGGGATCGATTTAGCATCATCAGCGAGCCCGCCGTACGGATCCACACGATCACTGGGGCCATGCAGCGTGTACGACCGCAGATTGTACACTTTTCCGGGCACGGTGCCGGCGTGGAGGGAATCAGCATCGAAAACGAAATCGGTGAAGAAGAACTCTTCCCCAACGAAGGCCTCGAAAGGCTGTTCCGACTGTTTGGCCCCACCACCGAGTGCCTCCTGCTCAATGCTTGCTACTCTGAAGAGCAGGCCAAGGTCATCGCCAAGCACGTACCCTATGTCATCGGCATGAATGATGAGATTGACGATGATGCATCCATCGATTTTGCGGTGGGCTTTTACCAGAGTCTAGGTGAGGGTAATGACATCGAATTTGCCTTTGAGATCGCCATGATCAACATCTCTGTCCACCTCACAGAGGCCAACAAGCCGGTGCTTTGGAAAGACGGCCAGCCAAATGTTTCGATGTCAGAAGAGGATTGAGGGGGGGCAAGTTGAGCCAACGGTTTATACCAAATTGAGGTCCTATTCGATTTTGAGCACCAGTTCCCTTTGGTGGATTCCCTCGTGAAATAGTTCAACGACATAGGCAGCCGATGGGAGTAGAGACAGGTCTATGACGCCGCTTTGCACCACCCCGGTCGCTAAACTCCGTCCAGCAATACCCGCAATGTGATAGGATGCTGCGGCTAGGTCACTGTGTCGCACGAAGAGTACACCCGAAGTCGGATTGGGATAGAAGAGACTTTGGCCGCGCAGGCCGGGCTGGGTATTGATGCCTGGCCCAGGGCACTGCATGCGCACTTCCTGCACCGTCTGGCAACCCTGTGCGTTCAGACGAATCGTAGCGGTGCCCTCTTCCGCCCTCAAGAAATCACAGATGCTACGCACCGAACAGTCGGCTAGCTGCGGGGACTCCAGGAGGACAAGCTCTGTGATACTTCGGTGATCAATACTGTCGATGCCGGTGAGCCTCAACAATCCTCCATTGTTGAAGACCTGGAGCAGGCCACCAATTTCTGTCAAAGCCTGCAGTCCATTGAAGTCTACCAGTGACTGCAGGTTGACGACGAGCATGTTGCTGCCCACGGAGCGCAATGCGTTGAGCCCTTGAAAGTCTGCCAACAACGGATTATTGTCGACGATCAGATCCTCTCCGATCGCAGTCAGATGATGCAAGCCGAGCAAGCTGCGGAGATTGGAGTTGTCCTTGACCAGCAGCTCCTTGCCAATGTATGCCAGTTGCTCCAGACCGGACAAATCCCTTAATCCGGCATTAGAGGTGAGGATCAAGTGCTGCCCAATACGTTGTAGTTGTTGCAATCCCTCCAAGTTGACGAGGAGATCATTATCCGTCAGGGTCAGGTCTCCGCCTACGAAGGTGAGTTGGGACAGGCCGGCAAGATTGATCAGGGAGCTATTGCGAGCTACCCGCAGACTTAGCTCAATCTCCCCGATGCCCATCAGTGCATCGACATGGCTAAGAGCTTGGTTGGAAGAGATTCGGATGCCACTCACCGATCGCAGCCCCTCCAGTCCGGCGAGCGAATGGAGCGCCTGATTGTCGCTGATCTGCAAGGTACCGGCGATCTCAGCGATCTGCTTCAAGGGGGACAACGAAGCGATGGCTCCAGGCTCGGCCTCCTGAATAATCAGGTCGCCTGACACCTGTGTGCATTTAGGAAATTGTGTGGGAAATGCCTCGATTTCTGACTGCCACGCAAATGTCAGGTCCCCGGTCGGACAAGCCTGACCCATTATCTGAGCCCTGGCACTACTGACCAGTGCCAGTAGAAGAATCAAACTCCTTGGTAATCGATGCATTCGTGGAAAAGTGGCATGCGCCTGCATAAGAAGGGACCACAGCGCTGATCACTGTGGTCCCAGATCTACTGCTCAATGTCTACTGAGTGAGTATGATTCTTCGTTCTGAAAGATGGATGCTCAGCTCATATCCTACCATCCTGGATTCTGTTTGATGTTTGGATTCTGCGAAATCACACTAAGCGGTACCGGCCAGAGATAGTGCTTGCTTTCATCGAAAACAGGACCTTCCCAGTCTGTGCCCTTGTACACATCAATGTAGGGAACACCATCGACCATCGAAGTCTGGATGTTGGCGTTTTCATATCGTGCGACCGCTGCATCATCAAATCGAATGCCATAGTCCGGCTGCTCCAGCTTCTTCCCTTGCTTCCATCTCCGTAGGTCGTCGTAACGGTGGCCCTCCATAAACAGCTCTACCCTGCGCTCCCTCCGGATCTCCACGATCAAGGCAGATACACCATCGTTCGCATAGCGAGGATCCATTTGCACGTCGTCCATGACCAGGTGCGGCATACCCACGCGGTCCCGCAACAGATTGATACTATTGTCCAGGTCACCTTGGGTGATCACACCGAGCTCCGCCTGGGCTTCTGCAAAAATGAGGAGCACCTCACCAAATCGCAGGATGATGGCTGGCGTATCGGAGGTATTGTAAGTCGCATGCGCCGTGTTGACTTCGTAGACCTTAATGATGTGATAGCCGGTCTCAATGCGTTGGCCACCCGCCATCCCTGTCAGTCGAGGATACGGCCGCGTATCAAAGTTGCCGTAGCCATAGAAAGCCACATCTTCCGGATGCAATACGGTTTGCCGCAGTCGCGGATCACGATTGACAAAGACATCTTCGATCTGCGCATCACCCTGGTACAGGGAGGACAATGTGATGGGCAGACCATCGGTACACAGGTAGTCCTCGACCATGCTCTTGGTAGCGCCACCATTGTAGCTACGGTGATAACTCTGCACGTGATTGGTAAAGATGCCCCGCTCATACCGGCGCCAGTACATCACCTCCGGATTGCCAGTCAGATCGGCAGGCATGCGGTGGATGGCATTGTAGTCATGATCGGGATCTCCCGACGAGTACAGGCTGTAGGGGCCCATATCCATGATCTCCTTGGCCGCACTGGCGGCCTCTTGCAGCCACATCTGGTGGTTGGAACCCCCGTGGTATTTCTGCCACGTGCCTTCAAAGAGACATATTCTCGCCTTGACCAGCAAGGCTGCCCATCGGTTCAGTCGTCCCGGGCCACCACCATCCCCCCAATCGTCGGGCAGGTTTGTCGTGGCAAAGTTCAGGTCAGCTAAGACATTGGCCATGACCTCAGCTCGCGGGGTACGTGCAGCGTTGAGCTCCTCTGAGTCAATATTCAGCTCGCGATCCAACCAAGGAGCATCGCCAAACTTGGAGACCTTGTCAGCATAAAACCAAGCTCTAAAAAACCTAGCCTCTGCTGCATAGATGTCCTTGATGTCTTGCGTCACTTGGGCCCGGTCGTAATTGGCCAAGCCGATATTGATGGTCCGAATAAATTCCCAACCATCGTCTCGATAGCCAAACCACTGTGGGCTGGAAGGCACATTGTGCTTGCCGGCCCGTACCTGCTGGTAACGCGTGTGCCTGGAATGGCGAGGGGCGATGTTGTCCGTAAATTCGTCGAGGTACCATATACCCCATCGGTGACTGCTGAAACCGTTGTGGTGTCCCATCAAGATGGGCACGTCATTGTCATTTCTAGCCAAATCATAAATGCGATTATTATACACCTTGAGGTCGTTCTCTGTGTTCCAGAACGTTTCGGCACTGATCTCATCTAGTGGTGCCCGCTCCAGAAAATCATCATTGCAGCTGAAAGCCAGGAAAGCTACAACTATGAGTAAGCGATAGATTTTTAATTGATTATTCATAATTCAACTTCTTTGAGGATTAAAAGGAAACTCTGGCACCAAACGAGAATAGTCGCTGCAGTGGATACTCCACGGCACCATTATTATCAAATTCCTCCGCTAATACATTTCGCCGCAGATATTCCGGATCCAATGGCTTTCTAATCTTGGTAGCTTCCCAAAGGTTCATACCGGCTACATACACCTGTGCCTCACTGAGTCCGATCTTTCGGATCAAGGTCTGAGGCAGGGTATAACCCAGCGTCAGATTCTTCAATCGAATATAGCTGGCATCTTGCATAAATCGAGACTGTCGGATCTTGTTTTTACCATCACGTGTGGAGATGTGCGCCGCGGGAAAATAGGCATCGCGGTTGTCTTCTCTCCAGGTGTCGGTGACATAGTACCACTCGGCATGACCGGCATTCCATGGGAAGAAGTAGGTCCAGTTGCCGTCGTTGGGCCAGTAGTCGCGCTTGCCAATGCCCTGGAAGAAAGTCGTCAATGAGAAGTTCTTCCAGCTAAGGTCGAGATTGATTCCAAAGCTGTATCGCGGGCTCTCGTTGCCGATAATGCGACGGTCACCCGGATCGCTTAGGGTTTCATTACCCGGTCCCACTTCGCCGTCCCCATTGAGATCTGCGTAGCGAATATCGCCGGGTCGCCAGTTAGCTCCTAACCTACTTTGATCGGCCGAGGCGTCCACTTCCGCTTGATCTTGAAAGATGCCCACGGTCTCATAACCCCATAGGTCACCGATCTTCTGTCCAACATACCATTCGGACAACGCCCCGGTCGGATTGTCATACTTGGTGATTTCGCTCTGCCAGTCAGCCAAAGCCAAAGTGATGCGATAGTTCCAGTCGCCACCGGCGCCAAACCGATCTCTCCAGGTCAGTGCCAGCTCCCAGCCCTTGGTACGGAGATCCGCTGCATTTTGCTGCGGTGCATCCGTACCCAAGACCGATGGAAACTCCACGTCAGTCAACATATCCTCGGTGTCCCGCGTGTAGATGTCCAACGAAGCATCCAGCCGCTGGTTTAGCATGGTGATGTCGACACCAAAGTTGCGGGTGATGACCGTTTCCCACGTCAGGCTGGGACTCACCAAACCAGCGGGTGACACATAGGGGGTCCTAGAACCGCCGGACATGAGGTAGGGAGAAGTACCGATACCCAACGTCGAGATATAAGGATAATAGATTTGATTGTTGTCCTCATCCTTTAGGATCTGATTGCCCAACGTCCCGTAGGAGGCACGGATTTTCAGGTTATCCAGCCAATCCGATGCACTCGCCAAGAAAGGCTCTTGGGAGACTCTCCATCCCACCGAAAATGAGGGGAAGAAGCCAAATCGATCGTCCTTCGGAAATCGTGACGTACCGTCATATCGACCATTGGCCTCAAATAGGTACTTGTCTTTGTAGATGTAGTTGAATCGATAAAAAACACCACGGAGCGACACATGCTCCTTACCGCCATAGGTTTCCTGATTTCCTACGGTCGCGTTCAGGTCCGTGATCAGCGGAGTGATCAAAGAGAAGGCTTTCGCTCGCTGAAACGTGTACCGTCCCCACTCTTGGTTGAAGCCAACCATACCACGTACGTAGTGATCGGTACCCACATCAGGTGTATACTCGGCATAGGTGTTGAAGACATAGTACTGGTCATAGTCATGGCGATTTTCGATAAAGTCCGTGCCACTAAATCCATTGTCCACGATCAGATTGGTGAGGTCGGCACCCTCGTTGATTACTTCCACTTTGCTTTGCACGTCCTGATAGTTGCGATGGAAGGTGTTGTATGAGAAGTTGCCCTTCAGCACCAGGCCCTCGATTGGGGTGATGCTGACACCCTGCGTCAACCACGTATCGTTGATCGTAAAGGTCCGACGGCCACCGTCCCGGAGGTATGGGAAGAAGTTTGTTCCGCCAAAGTAGTTGCCAATGTACTGTGCATACTGATCACGGTCACCGGGCGTGAGATAGTACTCAAGGTCTGGAAACTGGATCTTGTCCAGTGGATGCTGGCGAGCGAGCGTATTGATATTGACATCCCAGTGGTAGAAGGTTGGCTTGTCACTATTGGCGGCATTAAAGACCACCTTTTCCTCCAGGGTGAGCCAGTCATTGACTTTGAAATCAACCTTGACGATCCCGTTGTATCGCTTGAACTTCTCATTGTTGAAGGGCTTGAGATAGCCGTCTTTGTTGAGATGCGCCAGGGACACATAGTAAGAGGTCCTTTCGGTCGCACCCGATACACTAAGATCATACTTCTGCTGCGGAGCAAAATCGGTCATGATCTTGTTTTGATAATCATTAAAACCGTAGTAGCGGAGCACACCGTCGACGACGCCCCACTCCGGGCCGGTGCCTTCGGAGAAGGCCTTCACCCCCGCCACAAATTCATCATCGTAGGAGGGCGTGCCGGAGGTGCGTATGTTGGCCGCATTGCGTGCGAGTACAAACTGATACGGATCGGTGATCGGATCCATATGAAAGATCGGCTTGGCCGCAGAAAGCTCTGTGCTCAAGGTAATCCTGGCTTTGCCTTCCTTGCCCCGCTTGGTCTCGACTAGGATCACCCCAAATGCGGCTCGGGCACCATAGACGGCAGCAGCCGAGGCGTCCTTCAGCACATTGATACTTTCGATATCATTGGGATTAATGCGTTCGAGCGCCATGGGCACTCCGTCGACCAAGATCAGCGGGTCACCACCATTGATCGACTCATAACCACGAATGTTAAAGTTGACGCCCTGAGTGGGGTCACCGTTTCGCACGGTCACGTTCATGTTTGGCACCAGGCCCTGCAATCCATGCCCGACACTGGCGATCGGTCGACTCTCCAGCACCTCACCGGACAAGGCGGTTACTGCACCGAGTACATTGGCCTTTTTTTGTGTACCGTAGCCTACCACGACCACCTCATCAAGGGCCGTGGTGCTGGGCGAGAGCGTGACGTCTATCACCGTCCGCCCGTCGACAGCAATCTCTTGGGTCTCATATCCCGTGTACGAAAAGATAAGAACTCCGCCCTCGTCCGGCACATCAATGGTATAAGAACCATCGAAATCCGTGGCGGTGCCTTGGCCGGTGCCTTGCAACAGCACAGTCACCCCGATCAGAGGCTCCCCCGTATCCGACATCACCTTGCCCGTGATCGGGCCTTCGTCGGCATGGGCTGCCATCACTCCTGGCGCGCCTAGAAGGCACAGCAGCAGCGCGGCAACGAAAGTGTGGAATTGGTTTGAAGTATGAAATTCCAATTTCATATGACAGCGTTTTAATGGATGAAGAAAATGATAGCACCCGTGCTCGATTGCACAAGGTGTATCTCCTATTTGGTCACAAGTATATTCCTACAAGCAGAAAGTGCACGATCCTAGTAAGATAAAGAAAATGTTTTGCCAACTACAAGCGCGTAGAAAACAATATTGCGATCACATGAGGGTGTAAGGCTTCTGGCGACAAAGAGTAGATGTGCAAGAGGCGATAGGGAGGGCCGCCTGCCGCGATGCGGGCTACCAGCATCAGCGTAGCCCCCTGCGCTTCATTTCCTCCCGGATCAAACGATACTCCCTGCCGAAGTCTCCCTGCACAGCAGTGTTCTCGCTAGCTCTTCGCGTGAGATAGGGGACAATATCGCGTACGGAGCCATACACGACATACTTGGCCACATTATAACCGTTGGCCGATAGGTTAAATGTGATGTTATCGCTCATGCCGTACAATTGGCAAAAATTGAGGTGAGGATGGTTGCGTGGCAACTGTCGATCGCCGATCAGCTCGGCCTGGTAGAGGCAGCTCTCCATGTTGTGCGTGGCTGCACAGGACGCGATGGTCTCGTAGTGATCCACACAAAATTGAATGCTGCGATTAAAATCTCGGTCCGTGTCGGCCTTGGTGGCATGAATGGGAGACGGATATCCCATCTCCTCGGCGCGCTCCCGCTCCTTCTCCATGTAGGCCCCCCTGACCAATTTAGCCCCCAGTTTGTATCCGTTGTCCTGCGCGTGTTGGTAGGTGTCCAGCAGTAAAGCGTAGCGGTCATGGCGATACATCTGAAAGGTCTGGTAGACCACTACTTCTTCGCGATTGTAGACTTGCATCATTTCTACGACGAGGCCGTCGATCGTGTCTTGCATCCAGGACTCTTCGGCATCGACAAAGATCTTTACCCCCAACTGGGCCGCCTTCTGACAAATGGCGTCCACCCTTCGCCGCACCCCCTCCAGGCGCTCCTTCTGATCCTCCGTCAGCGCTTCTGAGGACTGTGCTGCCTCAAGCAGTTCATTTTGTGACAGAGCACTCACCTTGATACTCACCACCGGAACACTTTCATTGGATGCAGCAAAGGTGACGGCCGCTAGAAAATGCTCACACGCCTCATCCAGATCCTCTTCATCTGATTTGCCCTCCACGCCATAGTCCAGTACCGTCAGGATGCGACTCTTCCAGAGATTGTTGATTTGTTCTTGACTCTCCTTTAGAGTTTCGCCACCCACAAACTGGTCAAAAATGCTCTTTTTGATCAGCCAACCGGCGAGGGGCAATCGCCATCGCGTAGCAAAGATGGCCAGCCTGGAGGAGAGATCCACCAGCCACTTTCGATTCATCATGCGAAAAAGCAGCGCAGCAAACTTGAGTGCACGATCAGACTTATGAGCAAAGGCTATCTGTGTGTCGGAAAAGTCAACGTAGTCGTTCTTTTCTTTCATCAAGGTCGAGTCTGGTTCCAGATGTCCCAAGATTTCTCAGCTTGTAAAATAAGCATTTCCAGTCCGTTTTTGGTCTGGGCTCCTCGCCCTTCCCCGAGCTTCATGAAGCGCGTTTGCGGCGGGTTGTAAATGAGATCATAGAGCCAATGCTGGGGGGTCAAGTATTGGTAGGGGAGCGCCGGACAAAGTGCAGTCTTGGGAGACATGCCCAGCGGGGTCGTGTTGATGATCAACGAATGTTGAGCCAGCACTTTCTGGTCCACCTCGTCATACGTCAGTAGCCCCTCTCCCTTAGACCGTGACACGTACTGATAACCAATGTTTTGCTTTCGCAGCACAAACTCCACGGCTTTCGAAGCTCCTCCGGAGCCCAGGATGAGCGCACGACCTTCAAAAGAAGCCGGCAGAAACTTGCGCAATGAGGTGCGAAAGCCATGAATGTCCGAATTGTACCCAATCAGCTCTCCGGAAGGAGCCACGACAATGGTATTGACGGCCTGAATCTCCTCGGCCTCCCCCTCCAGGCGATCCAGAAAGGGGATAACCTTCTCCTTGTACGGAATGGTCACATTAAGACCCCGTATCTCCGGACTCGCGCTCAGCAAAGCTGGAAGCATCTCGATGTCCTCCAGCGAATAGTTTTCGTAGGTGGCGTCCGCAATACCCTCTTTCTCAAACTTATCGGCAAAATATTGCTTTGAAAAGGAGTGGCTCAGTGGGTACCCGATCAGTCCATAGCCCTGGTTAGGCATACGCAGTTTAGTGCGGTTTTTTTCGATGAGAAAAATAGCAAATTCCACTAGATCAGGGAGGTACTGCAGGCATTCATTAGGTATCATCAATGGCCGATCCGCTGAGGAATGATGACATTGCACTTGATAGCGGCGGCAAGCTCGCACTGCGTTTGGCGGGGAGGCTAAACGCGGCTGGATGTGACGTGCGGAGATGGAAAAGATTCCAGGCCGTGCCAGCCCGGACGCCTGACACCTGCGCGCAAGATTGTGCCACACCCTTGTTTTGCCCAGGCATTCCAATAGAAGGAAAGTCATCTTGCCCAACCCCTCTCTCTGAACCTCCCTGCAAGGTGTCCATCTCCTGATGCTATGTCCCCACTCCTCGCGGTCTCCTCGCTGCCAAAATGTCACCTACTACCCAAATTATCCCTATCTTTGTGGCCCTTTTTCAAGTCGACTACAACATGGGTACACACAATAAAACCGGCACTAAGATTCTTGCGGAGAGGCAAGGGGAGGTGTATGCACCCCCACCTGAGACCTCCCGTTCGGGCAAGCGGTTTTACATAGAAAGCTATGGTTGCCAGATGAACTTCAGCGATAGCGAGATTGTGGCGTCGATCCTGATGAAAGACGGCTTTGCACCCATCGATCACTTTCAGCAGGCGGACCTCATCCTGGTCAATACGTGCTCCATCCGGGAGAAGGCGGAGGAGACGGTCCGTCGAAGGCTCCGCGACTTTGAAAAAGCCAAGGCAAGTAATCCGGGGGTACTGGTCGGTGTGCTGGGTTGCATGGCCGAAAGGTTGAAGACCAAGTTTCTCGAAGAAGAAAAACTCGTCGATATCGTCGTCGGACCCGATGCTTATCGAGACCTGCCAAAACTGGTCGCGGATGCAGATGAGGGGCGACGAGGGGTCAACGTCTTCCTCTCTCGCGAGGAGACCTATGCCGACATCAATCCGGTCCGCCTGAGCAGCAATGGTGTCACTGCATTTATCTCGATCATGCGCGGCTGCGATAACATGTGCTCCTTTTGTGTCGTGCCATTCACGCGTGGTCGTGAGCGCAGTCGAGATCCCTACAGCATTGTGGCCGAAGCCCAAGATCTTTTCGATCGAGGCTACCGTGAGGTCACGCTCCTCGGCCAAAATGTGGACTCCTACCGTTGGTCAGATCCTTCAGAAAGCGTGCGGGTCGACTTTGCCAAATTGCTTCTGTTGGTTTCGGATATCCATCCCAGATTGCGCGTGCGATTCTCCACCTCCCATCCCAAGGATATTACCGATGATGTACTCTATGCGATGGCAGGGCGAGATAACATTTGCAAGTACATCCACCTGCCGGTGCAGTCGGGCAATAGTCGGATACTCAAGCGGATGAATCGCACCTACGATCGGGACTGGTATCTGCAAAAGATCGACCGCATTTATGAGATCATGCCAGAATGCGCCATTTCGTCAGATATCATTGCAGGTTTTTGCTCGGAGACGGAGGCCGAGCATCGCGACACCCTGTCCGTGATGACGTACGCCAACTATAGTATGTCTTATATGTTCTACTATTCGGAGCGTCCGGGCACCCTGGCCGAAAAGAAATACGCGGACGATGTACCGCTGGAGGTTAAGAAGAAGCGACTGTCCGAGATCATCGCACACCAAAGTGCTCTCTCGCTGGCCCACAATCAACGGGACATCGGGAAGACTTTTGAAGTCTTGATCGAGGGCGACTCCAAGAAATCGGCCGCCCACTTCAAGGGTAGGACCAGCCAGAACAAAATGGTCGTTTTCCCTAAGGACAGGCCATGGAAGGCCGGGGACTATGCCATGGTGCAAATCCATGACGCAACGAGTGCCACCCTCTTGGGTCGGGTACCGAGCCTGATCCTGGAGGCTAACTAAATAACAGAGATGAACATTCAGGCCGTCAAGCAACGATTTGGTATCATCGGCAGGTCAAGATCCCTTGACCATGCCCTGAGCACCGCTGTTCGAGTGGCACCGACGGACTTGTCCGTCCTGATTGCAGGGGAGAGCGGCGTGGGAAAGGAGGCCTTCTCAAAGATCATCCATGCCCTCAGCCCACGGAAGCACGGCACCTCCATCTCGATCAACTGTGGCGCCATCCCGGAGGGCACCATCAATTCAGAGTTGTTTGGCCATGAGAAAGGCGCTTTCACGGGCGCAACCAGCGAGCGCAAGGGTTACTTTGAAACGGTCAATGGGGGCACCATCTTCCTGGACGAGATCAGTGAAATGCCCCTCGATACCCAAGCCTTTCTACTTCGCATCCTGGAGAGTGGCGAATTTATCCGCGTCGGCTCTTCTAAGGTGCTAAAGACGGATGTCCGCGTGATTGCCGCCACCAACATCGACCTCATGGAGCGAGTGAAGCAGGGCAAGTTTCGCGAAGACCTCTACTACCGACTGAGCACAGTACCGATTCAGGTGCCCGCTTTGCGTTTTCGCAAGGAAGATATTTGGATGCTCTTTCGAAAATTTACCGTGGACTTTAGCGAGAAGTATCGCACCGAGCCCATCAGCCTGACACCGGAAGCCCGGCAGCTCCTGGAGCGTTATGACTGGCCGGGCAATATCCGTGAGTTGAAAAATGTAGCGGAGCAAATGTCTGTCTTGTCAGAGGAGAGAGAAATTGACATGCAGACGCTGGAGTCCTTCATCCCCAATGTGCGCAATCGGCATCTGCCGGCGATCCGAAAGGAGACCAACGGCGCCGGATCGTTGGAAGAGCGGGAGATCTTGTACAAGCTGCTCTTTGACATGAAATCAGACCTCAATGACCTCAAGCGACTGGTCTTTGAGCTGATTCAAAACAACGATCTGCGGATTCCGGATACCCAGCTGCGCCAACTGTCAACGGCATCGGCCCGGCCCACCGCCATTGAGCCGTCGTATGACACCGGATTTGAACCACCCAGCGAACATCGCGGCGATTCCGAATTGCACTTGCCCCAGGCGCCGGCGCCTGATCTCAGCCGTCCCATCATCTTGGGGCAATCATCCACACCCCATTTTGATCAAACCGAAGAAGTCGAGGACAACCTCTCTATCGAGGAGATGGAAAAGGAATTGATCAAGAAGGCCTTGAAGAAACACAAGGGGCGCCGCAAGGATGCCGCCAGAGACCTGGGTATCTCCGAGCGCACCCTTTATCGAAAGATTAAACAATATGAACTTCCGTAGCTACGAACCTGCCTATCCCCCATTTATAGGCACGCTTATTGGATGTATTTTGTTGGCCTGCTGCCTGAGTTTGGGCTGCTACGGTTTTAAGGGGATCACGATTCCGGCCGAGGCCAGTACTTTTTATGTGGGAGAGATGAAAAACCGGGTGCCGACCGCGCCGTCCGACTTAGGGCAAAACTTTAGCGAGCGGCTCAAGCAAAAGTTTCTTAACGAGACCCGGTTGAACTTTTTTGAGGTGGATCCGGATATGTCCTTCACGGGGGAGATCTCTCGATTTGCCGTGCGATCGGTGGCACCACAACCGGGAGAGACCACCGCCTTCAATCGGCTGGACATCGCGGTGAAGATCACGTACGAGTATGCGCTAAATGAAGATGACAACTGGGAGAACACATTTTCCTTCTACGCCGATTACGATCGCGACGACAACCTGCTCGATGTGCAGGACGGACTGATTGATGGCATATTTGAGCAGCTCACAGAAGACATCTTCAACAAGGCGTTCACCAACTGGTAGCTTGACACACGCAGTGCGTTGATGGATGTAATAAGAATAAACGGCAAAGAACTATCGCATTATCTGAAGCGACCAGCGGATCTCAAGGTCGTCGATCGGGATGAGATCAGGTCGCTGAGCAGCCGTTATCCTTATAATGCCCACTTTCACCTGATGCTGGCCATCAAAGATCACTTGGACAATGGGCTGGCAGATCAAGAACTCCTGGAGAAGGCCGCTCTCTACATCTCGGATCGGAAGCGCCTGGGCGAATGGATCAACAAACTGCAGGATCTGACCCGCCTCGATGGCATCTACGGTGATGAGCAGATGGACTCACTCTCGGGCTCGATCCGGGAGAAAGCCCTTCAGGAAGAACTAGCTCCCCTACCCGACCACCATGCCAGTGAGGAGGCCACCCCCTCGCCCGTGGAGCCTGAGCCGTATCGACCCTATGCACCGGAGAGTTTTCCGGAGCCGTCCCCGTTTGAGGGTTATGAAGCGGACCACCCGATCGAACCGGAGGAGGAAGTTGAACCAGAAGAGGAACTTGAACCAGAAGAGGAACTTGAACCAGAAGAGGAACTTGAACCAGAAGAGGAACTTGAACCGGAGGAGGAACTTGAACCGGAGGAGGAACTTGAACCGGAGGAGCAGGAGCAGGAGGTGCTCGCTGAGGAGGAGCTTTGGCCCGAGGACCCCACCAGCGATTGGCCGGACTCGGTAGATGAGCCCCCCTCAGAAGTGACCCCGCCGGTGGAGGCAACTCCTGAGCCAGAAGTGATCGCAATGGAGCCTATCAGTGACGAGGTCAATGGGGAGCCCTCGGAAGGGGCCCACGAACCCATGACATGGGAGTCAGCTCCAGCCGCCAAGCAGAAAAAGGACAAAAAGAAAAAGAAGAAACGCAAGAAGAAAAAGAAGGGTGAAGAGTTGCCAGCCAGTGCATCACCCACCTTGACCACACCGGACCGTGCGGCCTCGGACGAAGAGCCGGCCACGGCCTTTGTGGCCTGGCTTCGTGGCCTGGGCAAAACCCCCTCGGAGGGGTACCATGATCTCGAGTTGGAATCCAGAGAAAAGACTGAACCCAAACCGAAGAAGAAGTCCAAGAAAAAACGCAAGAAGAAGCACGCCTGGAAGGCCAGTCAGCAACCGGATGGAGAGCTGGCATCAGAAGCATTGGCGGAGCTTCTGGCCACCCAAGGACACCGAAAAAAAGCGGCCGAAATGTACGAACGGCTCCGTTTGATTTTTCCGGAAAAAAGTACTTTCTTTGCGCTGAAAATTAAGGAGCTGAAGGAAAAAAAGTGATAAATAGCACAGTATGGTAACTACTATGACCTTCCTGATAGCCATTGTCAGCCTGGTGCTGATGGCGGCTGTGCTGATCCAGAACCCAAAGGGAGGTGGTGTAGACTCAACCTTTGGCGGCCAGAGCGCCAATCAAATGTTTGGTGCTGCCAAGTCGGCAGATTTCATTGAGAAGATCACGTGGGGTTTGGCCATTGCCTTATTTGCCCTTTGCATTATCACTACCCTTCTGGTAGGCTCGGGCGGCGGAGCTGATGGGCTTCTCTCCCAATAGTTTCAATATTTAGCATGTAGGACCTATGAATCTGGGTGACTTTGATGTCACTCGGTGGGTATGTTGACTTGCCATTTTGGCAATCGGAACTGTCAGTACCTCGGGTGAATTGTCCTGTTTTGGCCAGCTATGACGGGCACATCGGCAAAAATGACAGGAAAATCCGAATGGCATAGGAAGTGTAGAGAAGAAAACTGTTTGAACCATTTTCCTAACAATTAAATTAAAAAGTTGATTAGATATGATGAAGCCAATCAATGATCGAGTGGTCGTAAAGCCTGCTCCCGCTGATGAGAAGACGGCCGGAGGTATCATTATTCCCGATACCGCCAAAGAAAAGCCTCAGCGAGGTGAGATCGTCGCGGTAGGTCCCGGCAAAGATGGCAATCTGATGACCGTGGCAGTAGGTGACATTGTGCTCTATGGCAAGTATGCTGGTCAAGAACTGACCTATGAGGGCACGGACTACTTAATTATGCGAGAGGATGACGTCCTAGTGATCCTAGATAAATAGTCGTAGTCACTTTCTGTGACAACCAACGCGAAACATTTTCTTTAAAAAAACTAAATCTTGAAATACAATGGCTAAAGAAATTAGCTTTGATGGAGATGCAAGGGCAAAGTTGAAAGCTGGAATTGACGCCCTGTCCAATGCTGTGAAGGTCACCCTCGGCCCAAAAGGACGAAACGTAGTATTGCAAAAATCGTTTGGAGCTCCCGCCATCACCAAAGACGGCGTCACAGTAGCCAAAGAAATAGAACTGGAAGATCCCATCGAGAATATGGGTGCCCAGATGGTCAAAGAAGTCGCTTCCAAAACCTCTGACGTAGCTGGTGATGGTACCACCACTGCCACCGTCTTGGCTCAGTCCATGATCACCGCAGGTATGAAAAACGTGACTGCCGGTGCCAACCCAATGGATCTGAAGCGCGGTATCGACAAAGCGGTGAGAGCGATCATCGGCAATCTGACCCAACAATCCGAATTGATCGGAGACGACTTTGAGAAGATCAAGCAGGTCGGATCCATCTCTGCCAACAACGACGAAGAAATTGGTGCCCTCATCGCCGACGCCATGAAGCGCGTATCAAAAGATGGTGTCATCACAGTGGAAGAAGCCAAGGGTACGGACACCTATGTGGACGAGGTCCTAGGTATGCAATTTGACCGAGGTTACCTCTCTCCGTACTTCATCACTGATGCAGAAGCCATGACCGCCGAGTACGAGAGCCCGTATGTGCTGATCCACGATAAGAAGATCTCAAACATGCAGGACATCGTGCCGATCCTGGAGAAAGCCGTCGGCGCCGGTCGGGCTCTACTGATCATCGCCGAGGACATCGAGAGCCAGGCACTGGGCGTCCTGGTCGTCAATCGACTGCGCGCTCAGCTCAAAGTCATTGCCGTCAAGGCTCCTGGATTTGGCGATCGCAGAAAGGCTATGCTGGAAGACATCGCCATCCTCACCGGTGGTACGGTCATCTCTGAAGAGAAAGGATACAAACTAGATAGCGTAGAACTGGAGCACCTGGGTACTGCGGAAAAAATCACGGTAGACAAGGACAATACGACCATTGTCAACGGTGGTGGAAACGCCGAGCAGATCAAGGCACGGATCAATCAGATCAAGCAGCAGATCGAAACAACGACCTCGGACTACGATCGGGAGAAGCTCCAAGAGCGACTGGCAAAATTGGCCGGAGGTGTAGCCGTACTCTATGTGGGTGCAGCTACAGAAGTAGAGATGAAAGAAAAGAAAGATCGGGTGGATGACGCATTGCACGCGACTCGAGCTGCCGTCGAAGAGGGTATCGTACCCGGAGGGGGCGTAGCCTTTATCCGTGCCTTGTCATCACTGGACGGCTTAAAAGGCAACTCCGAAGATGAGACTATCGGAATCAACATCGTACGCAAAGCATTGGAGGCACCGGTACGTGTGATCTCAAACAACGCTGGCGTGGAGGGATCCGTCGTCTTGCAAAATGTCATGAACGGCTCCGGTGCCTACGGATACAATGCCAGGTCCAACGAATACCAAGACCTGAAGGAAGCCGGTGTGATCGATCCTACGAAAGTAGCTCGTATTGCACTGGAGAATGCAGGATCTATTTCTGGTATGATCTTGACGACCGCCTGCGTAGTCAATGATAAACCGGAGGAAGAAAAAGGTGGCGGACATATGCATCCTCCCGGTGGAGGAATGGGCGGCATGATGTAAGATCTGCCTCTTTTCAAATCTCGTATGAAGAACGAATAGCCCTTGCCCAGTTGGCAAGGGCTATTCATTTTCACTAAGTTAAAAAGGGAGCACCTGGACAAGCTGGGTTTGCTCCAAGTAGCTTACCAACAACGAGGATCGTCGGTCTGAGGGTCCCCGAAGCCTAATCCATCAGTATCATTTTTCGCGTGGCCACGAAGGTGTCGGCCTTCAACCGGTAGTAAAGCACCCCTGAAGCGGGCAGCTCTGATCCCTCCAGCTCTACCTCGTGATAGCCCCTGGCATAAGGACCCTGGATGGCCTTAAGCACTCTACCTTGCACATCCAACACGGTCAGGACGACCTCTGCGCCCTGCGCAAGGGTAAATCCGATCTGGGTTGAGGTGCTAAAAGGATTGGGCCAGTTTTGGTACAGCTCATACCCATCGTCGGAAGACTTGCCACCGTATCGTTGGGATCCAATGATGCCACTACCATTCTTCATGCTACCCCTCTGCTGACTTCCTAGCGGGGTGGAAAGGGCAGAAGTGGCAGTGATCGCCGATGGACTACTTTGCGGTCCCTGGCCACATGCATCTGATACAAGTATAGATGACCTTGCACGGAGATCTATCGGAGCCTCGGGAGTTAGATTACCCATCGTATCTCGAGCTTGCCAGATATACGTGTATAGTATGGAGTCTCTCACTTGACTATCGGGGAAGAAGAAAGAATCCAGATGTACTAGGAGCACCGTATCCAAGGCACAGTTGTCTCCCCCCATTACCACCAACTGCTCACGGATGGCAGGATCCGTGGGATCATTATTAAAGATCGTATCCCACTCCATAAACGTCACACAGGGATCACTCCGGGCTGTAACAGTAGGATCTACGTCGTCAATGACAGTGACCGTATCTGTTAAAATGAATGGCGCCAAGCAGGGGCTGGTGATCGTATAATTGACGTAGTGAACCCCGACAAGGTACGTACCAGTTGCGTCCGCCCCACCATCCGTCGCGAATTGTGAATCGTTAGTGATGGTAAACGGACCCAGCTTGTCACAGACATCTGATATCAGCACAGGATCCATGCGAATGAAAGCTTCGCAGTTTCTGGGCTCGGCGTCTCCCCTGTACGAGCGTCGCCGATCGAACTCGAGAGGGTCCGGGATCAGCGAGATCACCTCCTCACAACTGTCCAGACGTTCTTGCGCTTCATCCAGCAGATACCATCGTCGGGTAAGGGTGCCGATACCGCATGCATTGGTATCAATGACCGTCGTATCGTTAAGTGTATACGGACATGGCATGGTCGGGTCCTGCTGATCGATCGTGGGCACGCCAAAGAGATCAAAGAGCTCGGAGACATCCGTCGGGATATCGTTGCAGGCGATGGACGTATCTCTCAAGTTTTCGCAGTTGAGGATGCATTGGCAATCGCAGGAGACCAAAATCTTCTGGACGTACTTAAACACGGTGCCCTCAAAGGTGGGATTACCGATCCAGTCGTCGGTCGACGACTTTTCGGCCGTGCACCAATCCGCAAAGCACCAGGTGCGCAAGATCTTATAGCACACGTCAGGATCATTGAGCACATCAAGCACCTTGTCAAAGTATCCAATGCCCACCTGCCTGCAGTCATCGTCAAAGGTAAATGTCGGACGCCCGGTCAAGTCTGGATCGGCAGCCCCGGCCACATTGCCACTGCCATTGGCATCAAATGTGAGGACACACGTCTCCACCAACGTATCGGGCGGAAAAACAAACATGCCTGAATCCAAGGGACAAGCATTACCTACCCAGATCAACTGGGTCTGCACGAGGGTATCCGGGTCCTGGGGGTGCGCGGCTTGGGGTGTGGGGCATTCTTTCCAGATCTTCCATTTTCGGAGGATCGATCCCTGTCCACAAGCATCGAGATCGGGCCAGATTTCCTGCTCACATCGCACATTCCGGCCGCAGTTGACCACCCAAGCTCCCTGGCGGATCGTATCAGCATCCGATTGATAGAAGCAATACCGGCTGGGGTCGGGTGTGCGAGGAGCCGTGTCCACACATAGGCAGAGACTGTCCGGGTACACTAATATGTCGGGTAGACTCCGGCCATCGGAGTCTACTAGATCACCATGGGGCCCACGCCAAGCTTTCTGGTAACCCCCAAAAACGTCATCCAGCACCGCATACGCATCGTCGTTGCCGGCTTGTGCCTCCTGCACGATATCCGCTAGTGATACCGACTCCCCCTGAAGGTCCTGGCGCTGCTCTTTAAAGCTCTTACACGATATCTCAATCGCCGGGGTCAACTCGCGACCGATCTCGATGGGTGATTTGTCTTCTACCCATAGATCGGACCAGGATCGACTCCAATTGCACCAATAATCCATCACGAGTAGCTCGACCGTCACTAGCTGACAGACATCCGCACAGCAGACAGGCACTGCTTCTGACCATCCACCACCCAATTGTGCCAGCTCGGGCAGTAGGCCCGGCGGATAATGTCCCTCCGCGTACAGCCGATCGAAGTCCCTGTCACTCAACGAGGCCCGGCACTGCACCGTCGCGTACTTGGTCAAGGCATAGCGATAGGCGTCAGCCAACAGATCACCACAAACTTGACCGTCCATCCCAAACCACTGCATGGCCCTTTGATAGTGACCTTCCACCTCATCGTCTTCGTCCAGATATACACCAAAGATCGTGTCACCCGATGGGAGGATCTCTTCCACGATCAAACTGTCACATAGATGGACACAAGCCTCTTTCCAATCGGTCCTGCGCACCAGGTGTAGAGCAACATCGCAGTTATCCCAGCTGCCCTCATCAAAGCTCTCCCACCCTACCCAGACTTTCTTCTGCGACATGGACACATTCACCCGTTTCTCCGCCAGTGCCACGGGTGCCGTTGCATCCTTCACTGCAATGTGGCAAGTATCGTAACTCACATTGTGGCATTCGTCGACCGCCTCCAGAATGACGGGGATGGGCTCAGCCTGGAGTGGCAGCGTCAAGGATTGTCCGGCTACCCACCTATCACCCGACCTTTGATAGAGTATACCTACCTGGCTGGGCAGCAAAGCCTTTACCAACTTCACGTCATGGCAGCGATCTCGGACGATTAAGTCAGGGAGTTGGATCTCCGCCGCACACTGGTGAGCACCCGCGGCCACGGTAATCAATGTATCTGGACAGGTAATCGTCGGCCCAATGGTGTCAAACTCCATCTGCCAAAACACGCACGACCAGTAGGTCCCGTCCGGAGTCAGTTCGTTGCCATTGTCAATGTCATCCTGACTGGCGCAGGTAGTGGCATCTGCTCCGGCACATGTCTGCTTGATTTGTACAGTCCACCGCGTGATCGGCCCACAATCACCGGTGAAGGGCTCGCTGTTGGCGTGTACGCTGAGACCACAGCTGTGTCCAAACTGCTTGGCCGTGCCGTCGGCATGGAGAAAATAGAGGGTATCACAGCCTGCTCCATTGGGCAGCAGCATGAAAGGCCCAAAATTGCCTATGGGATCCTCGCAGTAGATCGTGTCCTGGGCTCCGCAAAACACCGTCTCTCTAGATATCTCGGGCAAGCGAAGCACAACGATGGTGTCGGCATTGGTACCTCGTACACCCGTTTTGCTTACCGCCTCGTAGGTGCGATAGATGACTTTGGCCGTGTCCTGCCCGGGCTCGCAGGGATACTGTTCGATCCAGTCGGCCACGATCTGAACCGGAATGCCTGGTTCACATGGGGCATGGGCCACCGGCAAGACGCCATCAATGTGTCCACCATCGACGAGCGAGTCTGTGCAGTAGACGGTCTCCGAGCGCCCCGCGATCAGTGGTGCTACGGAGGACTTAAAGGTGATCACGCTTTCACATGCACCGCGGCCATTGGCCACCATAATCGTCAGATGACTTCTGACATACGGGCAGACCGCCACTCGAAAAGAGGAATCTGCCGACATCCCGGTCAGTGCACGGATGGTCGTGCCATAGGGGCTCATCACCATGACATCTACGGGAGCGGCCAGGGCTGCATTGGCCACTAGCTCAGCGATTTGTATGGTACTTGAATCGTCGGAACCAACGGGTAGGTTCAGGTTTCGACATCGAGGAGCTTCCTGGGAAAGTGCGGTGACCGCGGTCACGGCAAATAGCCCCACGGAGAGGAATTTGAGGATGTAGTTTCTCATTGTTAGTCGAATAATGTTGACCCAAATGTATACAATATTTTTTATATATAAATATTTTATATAATTTATTTTATGATTACGAGGTATTTGTACATAGCAATACTTCATATATATAAGAACCATTAAGTGATCTGTGATTTGCATAATTTGTCTTAACAACCTGTTACTGCGACGATCTGCGCTCCTTTGCTGACTGCAAAGTCTATGTTTAGGAAGCTGTTGAATTACTGGCTCCGTTGGGATCGAGACGTTACTTTGTCCGCAGACGAGGCATGACCGGACGATCTCGTAGAGTGGAGCATGACAATGCGAGAAGTGAGGGAACTCGCGACAGCGGCTGGGTGGCTAGCCGTAGCTACGGCAAGGATTTGCAACGAAGCATGCGGGCAAAAGACCTTAGAATTGACAAGAAGATCTAATGCGAAACTCTACTCGGACTCCTCATCACGAATCTGCTATCGCTGGGTCCAGGATACGGCTACCACAGGGAGGGATTGAATCGACACTCCCAATGGTTTACACGGATCACCGATTTTGGGTGTGTGGTCTGACTATTTCAAGTGTGACATTTGAAGCCGCGCTACACGAGGCTTCTTTTATGAGGTGAGGCGGACACGTGCTCCCGGATTCCGGTATGGCGACAAGATTGGAAGGAAGGACCGGGCACACAAAGCTGGCACAAGAAAAGAAGGCCATCCCGAGTACTCGGGATGGCCTATCACCACTCATGCTTCAGACATATTATCTAATATGAATCATCTTCTTCGTTGCCGTAAAGGCTTCTGTATCCAACTGATAGTATAGCACTCCGGTGGTAGAAATCTCTCCCTTCCTTAGCTGTACTTCGTTGTACCCCTTGGCAAATTCACCGGACTTCACGTGAATCACTTTACCCGTCAAGTCGTAAACTGTTATCGTTGCTTGGTCAGCGTAAGGCATGTTGAAACCTATCGCTGTCACATCCGTGAATGGGTTCGGACTATTCTGGAACAGGGCAAACTCATTAGCTGCCGTCGCCGGATTGTTGAAGCTCAGGGCCACATTGGATACTTGATCCAGGCTGTTGTAAGCTTCAGCATTGGTGGCGCTGGAGTTGATGGTTATCGCATCACTCAGCTGCGTATTGGCCACGGCCTCGATCACCAGGCTAAAGATATTCGCGCCAGCATCCACGCTCACGGCATCCGCGGTATTCCAACTGCTGGTGATGACACCCTCGTTTGCTCGGTGCACGGCAAAGTTCTCTTCGGAGATGGCGATGGCCTCTCCAGCGACAACATCTGCTACGCGTAGCGCCGCAGGATCCAACTTCAGCGTATACTGGAATCCGGTGATGTCATTGAAGTTCTCTGCCGTGAAGTTCACCACATATTGAGCTCCGGCAGTCATCGAGATATCATCCACCCCAAAGACCAGATTGTTGGCGCTACGACCGGCAGAACGCTTAGGATCTGCATCCAGGTTAACGTCGCCTGTCTTGACAGCGGTCCAGTTGATAGCCATCGGAGCATTGATCGGATCGATCACGTACTGCTCGTTATTGCCAATCTTGTCAAAGAACCTCCAGGAGGTGTTTCCTTCCAATCTATCCGTCTTACCGAGGATAAGCTTGCGAAGGGTCACCAAGTCAAGTGGCGTGATGCGTCCGTCCTTATTGACGTCAGCAGCTACCTCTCGGTATTGATTCTCCAGCACTTCTTTGGCCAGGATATGCTTCTGAATCTTAACCAAGTCCAGTGTAGAGATTCCATTCATGTCGTCAACATCCTTCACCGGAGTGATGATCACTCGCTGGCCAAGGGCCGTGGCAAAACCATAGGCTCCGGAAGCCGTAGTCAGGTAGTCAAGGGTTTGGCCATTTTCTAGTTCGGCCTTGACATTGACCAACTTGACACTTTCGTTCAGCTCCGTGCGAATGCTACCCGAAATGGTACTTGTATTGCCTGGATCGACATCACATCCGCCCATGTTGTTTTGGACCACCAAGACTACGTCACAGAAGTCAAAGGATCCCTTCTCGTCGATCACCCACAGGCGGATCGTCTGCGTGCCTATCTGCTCACATCCGACTACAATGCTGTCCGCATCTTCTACCCAGGTGTCGTCATTGACTTGGTCGAGTAGCTCGATGCGGAAGTAGATGCTGTCTTCACTGTCACATGCTGCCGCACTACTGCTGTTGAACTCTTCTGCCCAGACCGTCACCATCGCCGTGTCTATCGTACCATCTTGATCCAAGTCCATCGGAGTCAGCTCCGCCGTCAAGCTCGTGATACAGATCGCCGTCGGCTTCTTGCCTGTCTCGATGGTAAACTCATCGATGCAGTAGCTCTCATTCTGACATTCATCCGTCACCCGTACCTTCAGTTTGTAGTCTCCCGCTACCAGATCTTCTACCTCTGCTTCGAAGTAGTCCTCCTCTCCTTCCAGATCGCCGGAGCCCGCTGCTACCAGCTCTTTGGTCTCGCCACCCTTTACCGAGTGTAGCTCCCAATGGTAGCTCAACGTACCACACGGATCGGTCACCGTCACTTTCTGGCTCAGGTTGTAGTAGCAGCCGGCGGCCTCTACCACGCCCAGCTCGTTTTCAAAGGTACAGACCGGTGGCATCGTATCTACCACAATGATCTTCTGCTCCCAGGGTATGGTCCGGCCACTGTACTCCGGATCCAACCACCAGTATGCCAGATTCTCCGGCTGACCTTCAAAGTAGCACCAGTCGATGAAGTACCAGGTACGTACTACTTTGTAGCATGCCTCGTCTCCTCCTACGATCTTAAATACTTTGTCCGTGTAGTTGATACCTATGATCCGACAGTCGTCGTCAAATCGGTACTCGGGATACCCCGTGTGCTCCGGTGACAGATCGCCCGTCGCATTGCCTGCCTCATCATACTCGATGCCACAGGTGTACACCGTATTCTCAAATGGCTTGTGAAACATGCCTTTGTCCAGCTCACAGTTGTTGCCCACCCAGATCAACTGCTTGCGCGTGATCGTATCTACGCGGTGTCCGGGATGCTGGTACTGACCATTTTCATCCGGAGGACAGCCTGGGATAAACTTCCACTTTCGGTAGATGTATCCCTGACCACAGTGGTCAAACTCACACCATACAGTCTGCTCGCACTGGATCGCCTGGCTACAATTCACCACCACCTGACCCGACATCGTATTCTGGAAGGGCTCGGTATAATAACATGAATCGTAGTATACTTCCTTCCACACATAGCCCAGGTGCTCGTCGTGTACTTTCTCCTGTCGTACGTAAGTCGTACAGATACATTCTTTGTCGTAGTATCCACCCATGCTAGCTTCAGGCACATTGCCATACTCATCTCTCCACACTTTGTCGTAGCCACCAAACAGGCTGTCCAACTCGGCCAAGGCCACCTTGTCGCCATCTTTGGCTGCGTCTACTATCCACTCGATGCTCACCGGATGGATCACACCAGGATAGTCATACTTGTCGTGCTTGTACGCACCACAGGTGATATCCAGTCGGTCGGCTACGTCCTTCTCGATTTGGATCGGGGTCTTGTCTTCGACTTTGACCCACGTCCAACACTTGCTCCAGTTGCACCAGTAGTCTACGACCAGTAGCTCTACCATTACCTCCTTGCAGGCGTCATCGCAGTCAAACGGTACCGCATCACTCCAGCCACCACCGATCTGGCTCCACAGGTCTATCTCCTCGTCGGTGATATCCCCGTCATGCTCGAAAAATCCTTCCTCGCAGTCCAGTTCCTTGAGCAGCTTCTTGAAGTAGTGCTCATCAACTGGATACGGATGATCAACGCACTCCAGCGTGGTGTGCTTGGCGAGGTCGTACCTCCAGGCGTTCCACAGCATTTCGGAGCATTCTCTGCCATCTTCCTTCAGCCACTTCATTGTCTTAAAGTAGTGTGCTTCCACTTCGTCTACATGCTTATCCTGCTCCAGATATGTGCTGTAGATGGTATCATGCTCGTCATAACAGAGCGGATCCCAGCTGTCGCATAGATCGATGCAAGCGTCATACCAGTCAGCTCGTCGAGCCAACAACAGGTTGATCTCACAGTTGTCCCAGCTACCCTCGTCAAAAGTGGTTGCATCCACCCAAACTTTCTTGCCACTGAGGCCAACGATCACGCCTTTGTCACATACCGCGACCGGCTTGGTGTAATCTTTGACTTTGATCCAACAAGTGTCATAGCCGATGTTGTGACAACTGTCATATGCTTCGTAGTAAATGGGTACCGGCAGTCCGTGAGGAATCTTCACATTCTTGTGTGCCTCAAAGACACCCGGTGTGCTACTCTCTTCAAACACCACCGTAGCAATACCGGGAACGATTGCCTTGACATACTTCACCCCGCTGCACTCATCTTCAACCACCACGGGTGGCAGATAAGTATGGGCCCCACAGTCGTGCGAGCCGGCAGGTACATACAACGTGTCCTCGTGGATCAAGTCAGGATTGGCTTTTGCGTCTAAATCACAGGTCACCTCCGGTGGTACTGTGTCCAAGTTGATCAACCAGAACTCGCAAGTCCAATAGCCAGGCACCGGTCCAGGTGTGAGGTTGTTGCCAGCAGCAGGTACAGTACAGGTCGTCGCTGGTGGTGAGCCATAGCAATTCTGCTTGATCTCAACCAAATAGCGGGTCTGCTCCATACAGCCGTGATCGGCAAAGTCTGCCACTTCCACGTGCACACTTATCCCACATTTAGGATCGATATAATCGCTGAGAAAGCAAATGGTGTCACAAAGATCATTGACCATCATCTCCTCATCAGTGGGTTGAAGATCTTCTAGCACCATGAATGGACCAAGCTTCTCGTCTTCGCAGTAGATCGTATCTCTAACTGCGCAAAAAGTATTGGTGGTGGTAATCTGTGGCAGTCGGAATACGACGATGGTGTCGTAACCCACACCTCGATGACCATCCTTGCTGAAAGCCTCAAACTCGCGTAAGATCACTTTGACCGTGTCCTCGGCCTCCGTACCAATGGCTTCACAGGAGTTGTTGACATAAGCCAGCCAGTCGGCCACAAATTCGGCCTCTTCATCCTGGTTCTGACACGGAATCATGGCCAGCGGAATCGGCAACGGATAGTCCTCGTCATCCGGAGTCAAGGTAACCGCCGGATCCAGGCAGTAGACATTGTAGGATGCTCCTACGATCTCCGGTGCGTTGTACTGCTTAAACGTCAGATAGCTCCAACATGCACCATTACCCCCTCCGGTAATGCTCACGTTGACAGTCAACTGTCGTCCAATATAAGGACATGCGTACATCGTGATTTCATAGTCCGCACCAACGTCCTCCATATATAGAATACGCTGCCCGTACGAGCCTTTTATCTCGATCGTTAAGCTGTCCCCCTGCGCCCGGATGGCGTCCGCATTGGTCACCAGCTCGCGCACCAGCACGCGTGCGGTGTCGTCAGATCCCACCGACGCATTAATATGCGTACAGTTCGGTCCGACCTGGGCACTGACGCCGACCGCACCTAGGACTACAAACAGTGCTATTTGTAGATACTTCCATGGTGCAGACACGCGAGCCAGCCCTTGCCCGAGCCAACACGAATGAACTGAAGAAGTAAAACTCGTCTTTTTCATGAGTAACAGTTTAGGTTAAATAAATTCGGTTTTTGCATAAGTCAAATCCGGGCAGTGCTATTTCTACCCGGTCATATTAGTATCAAGAACAATACCAATAGCCGAAATTTTAGGTAGGCCTCAGGCACTCAGAAATCACCTTACATATGGTGCTTTTGTATAATGTGTTTGGATGCCACAAAAAGTGCTAATCGACAGGTTATCAAACATATAGCACTGACACTATATTCTTTCATCTAGTATTCAGACCAATAAACATTAGAAATATTTTGCATGTGTTTTGGCCGCGGGGAGGCCGGACATATTACGAAGTCCTTTATATGTCGTCTTCTTATATATAATCCACTTGAAAAAAAGTGCGAAAAAAAAAAGCCATGGCTTGATTGCCATGGCTCAACGCTTCTGTTTTTTGCGGTATATGTACTAAATCAGGCGCCGGCAGGTTCTCATTGCAGGTCTCTTTACCCCTCGGTGCAGCTGAAATCATCTCATAAATTACCATGCATCTGCTAGCATCCACTACGCAACCACCCTCAAAGGGGTGGGGGTCCATACTCCGGAACAGGGGGGGTCAGTAACTCCGGAATACGCTTTTGGCCGTAAGGGGCAATACTCTGGCCATGGACACACCCAATAGCCCCCTAAGGCCCAATGCCCATGGCCATTCGATGTCTCCACTTCCTCGGGATGCATTCGTGGATGATGATTATTTGGCAACTTGTGCCTGCTACAATTATCTGCTGGTGATGTGAGGCACCACCGGCTCCAAACCTGCAGAAAAATGCCCCGCGCCCTGAAATGGGGCACGGGGCGGGAACGTAGGAATGTATGAATGTTTGAAGGAGCTTAATGCAGCCTTATATTGACTCAACGGCAGTCTTGCCGCCTTTTTTGGGCCCTTAGTTGTAATACCAATCTGATCTCAACCAAAATTGGGAGCACGGACCCCTTCGGGTCCGCGCTCCTCCGTACTTGACTCAATTACTACCTTACTTCTTTATTACAAATCGCTTGGCTCGTACCCCTGCCGATGATACATGGCGTAGGAAGTACACTCCATCGGGAAGGGTGCTTACATCCAGCGTAAGCGATTGAGCTCCTTGAAATGGCTCCAGCTTGCCGTGCTGCATCCGTGTCCCACCCAGCGACTGAATACTCCAGTAGCCGGTGGCATCCTGACCAAAATCTACCTGTAGCGCTCCGCTCGTCGGGGAAGGATACACCGACAAGGCCGATTCGGCGTTGGATCTCACCAGGGCCCTGGGCTTTGAATCACGTCCCGCTGGCTCTTGCCTGGCAGTGTTGCCATGTACCGATATAAGATCTTCTGCAGGATCAGGGCTCAGTTTAGCTGGTGGTGTCGAGCCGCATTGCGATATCTGGACACGATGATCCAGCAAGGCTGCATATGGATCGTTGGGATCTCCACACGGCGCGGTATACACTCTTAGCCAATAGACTCTGTCTGGCACTATGGTTAGGCTCACACTCGATAGACGATAAACCCCAGTAACCCCAGTCGTAGTCAAGCCACTCCGAACGTGTTCTGCAATCCATACTCCTGTCTTACTTCCAGTATCCTAAGAGAGGCTGCATCCTGTGCACGGATTCACCATGCTGCGCTAGGACTTTCGCTTCATAGTCACGTAAAGGTCTTGCCTTTATCTTGCCTCGCCTTTTGTCGGTTGTGAGATCACTCAGCGCGTCATCAGGATAATCAACTACCACGATCAAAACTTCCGAGTACTCCACCACCCCTTCATGTATCGCTCGTAGCCGATATCTACCTTCATTCAGTGGTCCTTACGTTACATGCCTGCCCTTACGACTCATGATAACCTGATCTCCGCCGAGCTCCTTCCTCAATGCCCATTTGACCTTTTGATCAAGGATACTGAGGGGTCAATGGACCTGGTCACTTCTCTAGCAGCGACACTTCATCAATATATATCACTCCCTTGGCTGCAGGTATGATCTTAAACTGCGTATACACATTGTCTGCCTTCGCCTGCTCAAGCGGATCGTCCGCTTGAAAGGTAAAGGAAACCTCTTGCCAATCTGCCGTCACTTCCAATGGCTTCTGCCAGAAGTACTGAGTCCAAGGGTCGTTATCTCCCACAAAGATTTCAGCCCCGTCTAGTACCATTGACTCCTCGCCTTTAATCCAAAAACTAAAAGTGTAGACCTTGCCAGATGTCAGAGCCGCATTCAAGTCACTGTCTCTCGAAAGAATCTGGCTCTCGCTGCCAGTATTGTTTATGGTAACTTTCATACACTTTGCGGTACCGTTTGCGCCCTGCGATTCATCCACGGTAACCGATAGATCTTCATTGCCACTAGCATGCCATATCGTCCAGTTGTCTAGAGCTTTCATAGCATCCTCAAACCCGAACACGTCTCTGTCATACAGCTCCTCGCCTTGCTGTAAGGCTACAACGTCGATCAAAAAATCCATGCGTTGGACCGTTTCATCCACAAAGGTCACCTCCAATGCACAGGTGACTTGGCCCTCGGCAGCAAATGCCACAGATACCTCCCTGTCTGTCGAGGTAGAGGGTTCGCCTCCAGGAAAAGTCCATATCCTGGATTGCACCCCGGTAGAATTGTCTGTGAAGACCAAGGTGGCACCTACCTCGACTTGATTAGAACTGACCTGGGCGTCCAGCATCACCGGCTCGGGAATATGGGTACCAAAATCACCCTCCTTAATCGAGATCTCATCCACGTAAATAATCCCTGAGCTTTCCGGCACAAATTTAAACTGAGGAAAGGCATTTAGCGCCTTGCCCTCATTATAGGTCTCCGAAAGATCTCCTGTCTCAAACACTTTCGAGATCTTGACCCACTCATCCGACGTCCACACTGGACTGATCCATACAAAATTGTTGAAGGCCTGCACAACTTCACCATTCACCGTCCAGAGATTATTCACTGCTAGCGAATGAATTTTGGTCACATCTCCCTTGATCCAAAAACTACAAGTATATGTCTTGTTGCTTTCCAATATGGCATTATAGGCCTCGGTATTTTCCTTGGTAAATATTTGAGATTCCACACTCGTGTTTATCAAATTCACTTTCAAACATGCACTCGTACCATCGGCTCCTTGCGATCCATCTACCTCCATAGAAATATCCATATTGCCGCTGGCGCTCCACTGCTTCCAAGCCTCACCTACCCGATCACGATCCTCAAAGCCAAAGATGGTGCGTGCGTACAGTTCATTACCCACCTGCACGGTGAAGCTCTTTGTGTCGGTAGTACCGTCATGAAACATGACCTCGATCGAGCAAATCACAGGACCCTCCCTGGAAAAACTCACGTCCACCTTTTCTGCTGTGGACGTGGCAGGTGTCCCGCCGGGGAATGTCCATGACCGCGAAGTGACCCCTGTCGAATGATCGGTGAAGGTGATCGCTTGGTCAGCCTCCGTCATTGTTGCGCTTACCTCAGCGTCAAACGAGATCTCCTCCTTCATATCCACTGGTTCTGGATCGTCGTCCTTCTTACAGCTAGAGAAAGCCAAGACAAAACCAAGCAAAAGAATAAGTGCAGAGGTGGTGTAAGTAATATTCATAATTATTTTGTTTTTTATGATTTATTGCCATCTAATTTTTGTGTGCGATTTCGCGTCGGCATAACCGCAGGTGCAGGGAAGAAAATTGCCTTCAGTAGCCCGGGTTTTGTTCCAAATTGCTCTTCAGTATTTCTTCGATCGGAATGGGCCATAGGTAGTGGTGCGAGGGAAAAGACCGGTCACCTTGCTGAACAAAGTACCGATAGGATTTTTCTCCCGTACTGGCATCCCTGATCACCTCAACTCCTCTAAAGTCCTGCGAAAAATCATGCTCGGCGTCCAACCAGCGGCGAGCGTCATACCATCGGTTAGCCTCAAAGGCCAGCTCAATCGTCCGCTCATGCTTTATCTTCATCAGTAGCTCGTGACCGGCGGCACTAACGGGAGGCATGTCCACTCCTGTTCGGCTGCGCACCTTGTTAACATACTCTCGGGCCAGGCCCTCATTGCCCAGGTGATACTGCGCCTCGGCATAAGACAGGTAGAATTCTGCCAAGCGCATATATATCCAAGGCTGATCACCATTTAGATTACTTCGTTCCTGCGTCCATGACTCATCCAGGGCCTTGCGGATGCCGTACCCCAGCTTGCTGCCATTCCACCAGCCGTCCCGATTCGGATCTCTACTGTCCAGACCCGTCCACCAAAACTCTAGCTCGCGTCCACCAAAGATTGCTCCGTCATGGAGCACCGAGTACCCCAGTCTAGGATCCCGATTGTCATAAGGATGATTGGGGTCATAATCCGTTGCTTCGGGATTGATCACCTGCTGGAGATTATCATGATCTCCGGTGTACCCCAAGACAGGCAACTGGCCACTAAGCGTCTCATAGCGGTCGACAAAATTTTGAAGGGGGTTTTCGCCAATCCAACCTCCGTTGCCGTTGGGATGTCTGAACAGATCTATAGCATGTCCTCCCGAATAATGATAGTACCCATCGGGCTTATTTACCTTTACCCAGCCTTGGTCTCGATGAAACTGGCGAAAGAATATCACGCCCGGGTCAGCGGCATTGAGAAATAGTCCTGCATAATCTCCCGATAAGGTATAGTCACCAAGTGCAAATAATTCTTCACAAGCTGCAGCGGCCGATCGCCACCTGTCCTCATCATTCTGCGGGTTAAATAATGGGCTGGCGGCGTAGAGCAAAGTTCTTGCCTTGAGGGCCAGAGCAGCCCCTTTAGTGGCACGGCCGAAATGCTCGCCGGTTGCGTCAGCTCTGCTCATCAAATCCGGCACTGCCAGATCCAGTTCTTCCACAACAAATCGAACCACCGCCATATATTCTGATCGTCCGATTCCAAAGTCCTCTGCCAGGGAAAACGATCTCTCCAGCAAGGGTACGCCACCGTAGCGCGAGATGAGTTCCGCATAAAAATACGCCCTCAAGAATCGAACCTCCGCAGTCAACCGCGCGGTCTCTGATGCGACACCCACCGTGCCGTCGACATTCTCAAGAAAAATATTGTTATTTCTTATTGCCTGGTACGCGTCCAACCAAAAACCGGAAAAGAAATGCATGTTATCAGCGGTGAGACCACCGGCCGTGTGCTTGAAGACCCTAGGCTGATGCATGTGATAACTTTCGTCGGTAATCCCTGTCATGCGCAATCCCCCTACCCACCAAACAAATCCATGCGGAAGCTCATTGTACCTTTCATTGACGTAGAGATTCATCAGCTCCGGATCCTTCCAAACATCCGCCTCTGACACAGCATCCAACGGTTTGAGGTCCAGTATGTCTTTATCACATGATAGGAGCAACAGGCCTGGAAAAAGGATAATGGAAAAGATGGCTTTCACTACAATGTCTCTATTTAGAAGGTTATACTGACACCTGCGGTGACGAGTTTTTGCTGGGGATAATACCAGGATGTTGCTGACGTGCTTTCGGGATCGTTGATGCCTACATGATCGTAGATGATCCAGAGGTTGTGTCCACTCGCAAAAAAAGATAGATCATTGATGCCCCACTTAGTCAACGTACCGTTGGATAGGGCATAGGAAACCTCCACGTTTTTTAGTTTCAGGAATGCATTGTCTTTCACCCAGATGGTGGAAACCTTCTGAATCGTACTGCTGCTCATATCGTAACTTGCAGGATACTCGGCATCGGGTGTCGTTCTCTTGGACACCCATCGACCGGTAAAGTAGGCAGACTGCTGATTGAGATCCCAGGGCCTGTACACCGTCTGTGACATCGCTTGGCCCTGAAAGAATGTACTGACTCTGAGGTTCCGCCACTTTGCACTCGCAGAAAAACCATAGGTCATTTTGGGAGTGGGAGAGTGCTTGAGTATGATCCTATCGTCCACATCAATAACTCCATCATCGTTTTGGTCAACAAATCGAACCGCCCCGGGTTTAGCGTCGGGAAAGTGCCCGGAGGCATTAATCTCCTCCCAGTCTTGATAGAGGCCATCGGCTTCCCACACAAGAAGGAAGTCAATGGGTCGACCGGTACGCCTTTGCCATTCAGGGATATTGGGTGGCTCATCAATGTAAATGATTTTGCTTCTGGCATAGGAGAGTTGAGCTCCCACTTGATAGGCCATCGAGCCTATTCTGGAACGGTGCTGCAGATCTAATTCGATGCCCTGGTTAGACACCCGTCCAATATTCTCGTCTGGCAAATTGATCCCTGCAAACAAAGGCACTGACGCATTTCTGGGAGCGAGGATGTCTGACCTTTTTTCGTGAAAAAGATCCACTGCACCTGACAATAAGCCATCTCTAATCTCAAAATCAATCCCGAGGTTACTTTTCACAGCAGTTTCCCAGGTGATGTTGGGGTTAGGTGTTTCTCCCGGTGTCAGACCCGTGGTCCGTGTTCCATTACCGAGAATATAGGAGTCTGTCAAGTTGTAAAATTGCAGGTACTGAAAATTATCGACTTTATCATTTCCTAATTTACCCCACGAGGCCCGAAGTTTCAGGCCGGTCAGGACTTCTGCGTTGGCCATAAATTTTTCTTCGGACAGTCTCCATCCCACAGAGATTCCTGGGAATAGACCAAAACGATGGCCCTTGGCAAAATTTTGAGAGCCATCATACCTCATCGTAAACTCTAGCAGATATTTCTCGCGAAAGTTGTAATTAATGCGGCCAAAAATATTTTGCCTCGCCGACTGAAATCCTCTTCCATCATTGCTTTTCGTAGCATCGGATCCACTGAAGAGATAAGGGAGTGAAGGCGAGACCAACTCACGCCGCGAGGCTGAGACAAATTCACTTTCGAAGTCATTCTGCTCATAGGCGATAAAGGAGCTGATCTCGTGCGCTTCAAACCGTCGATGGAAACCCAACCTGAGGTGATAGGTACGGCTCAATTGCTCATCGATCTGCTGGAATAAATTGACGGCTCCCGTCTGGTGCCTCAAATTGACATACTCTCCAGTAGATTGATCCAACAGATATTGGTCATATGGTTTTGCGAGGTTTTTGCGAACGGTGGTATAATAGTCGAAAGCAGCATATCCGCTCGCATAGAGTCCTTGCATCAGATAAGGCATTTCAACCTTAAAAGAGAATTTCGTATCTGCTTTCTTTGACTGCTCACGCCTCGAGCCAGCATTTCCATTGACCAAGTTTATCGGATTTCCCAGTGGCGTCTTCACCGCCAATCCATTGGGGTAGTAGGGAGCATCTGAGGGTGGTTGCACGAAGACTTGGCGGATCAGTCCCTGGGTGCCTCGATTGGCTGATCTACGGTCACCGACACGTCCGGACAGATCGAACCCCAAGGTCAAGTTCGAGGTTATCTGGGCGTCGACATTAGCACGCACATTGTATTGCTTATAACCAAAGGCATCTCCGATATAGGTTGCATCTTGGTTTAAATACTGCCCCGACAAAAAATACTTCACATCGTCGTTTCCACCAGAGAGACTCGCCGCATGTTGTGCCTGAGGTGTCCACTCATCCATGATGGCTCCCCACCAGTCGGTGTCAGCCCACTTGGCCTGATCAATGGTGCCTTCCTCATATTGCTTTATGATCTCTCGGTATTCCGAGGGCCTACCATTTCGCTCATTTCGTTCATCCAGGTAGGTGTAGTACTGCCGGGCGTTCATGAGGTATGGTCGACGGGTGGGTTGGGATAGCGAGTAGTCAAACCGGTAGTTGAGTACAGGCTTTCCTTGAGCGCCTCTTTTTGTCGTGATCAAGATAACCCCATTGGCTGCCTGAGCCCCGTATATGGCTGCTGACGCATCTTTGAGTACGGAAATACTTGCGATGTCCTGCGGGTTTAGCCTCTCAAATCCATCTCGATTGGCAATACCATCGATCACAATCAACGGTGTATTGTTTCCTGTCGTACCAAGGCCCCTAATGAGGATATTGTTGATCTCGCGACCCGGCTCGCCACCTCTTGAGTTGACCGATAGGCCTGAGACCCTACCCGCGAGCCCATTGACCAGGTTAGCCGTTCTTGTTTCCTTAAGTTCTTCGCCTTGCATTGAGGCTACTGACCCGCTGACCGTTATCTTCTTTTGCTTCGCATAGCCCACCACAATCACCTCATCCAGCGTGCTGCCTGCCACCAATAAGATTTTGAGGGAAGATTTGCCTTTTATTTCAACCTCAGCGTCTTGATAGCCCGTATAGGAACAGACTAGCACCTCTCCAATCTCAGCCATGATCGAGAATCTACCATCAAGGTCGGTAGCCGTACCTCGACTGGTGCCTTTCACCACCACGTTGACGCCGATCAGCGGCTGCCCGTCCTGACCTTTTACTTCCCCCTCAATCAGATCAAGGTCAAGGGTGATGCGCCTCCTCACCATAGTACTCGCCCCAGGTACCGACAGGCCTACATCACGCTTATGGACACTTAGGGTACTTTTCTGCTCAATCTTGTCGATACTTTGAAATTTCTTTATCACCCTTTTAGCCTGGCTCTTCTGCTTTCTGCTACTGCCATAAATCACAAAGTATCTTCCCTTGAAAGACTTGCAGCGCAGCCCTGTGCCCTCCAATAGCCTGGCTACGGCATCTTCCACATCCTCGTTCGATCTGAACTCAAAATCCACGTGGACATCTTCGACGATTGCCGTATTGTAAGACAAGAAGATCTCATACCTTTTGCCCAAATCCTCCAAAACCTGGTGGAGGGACTTGTCAGTGCTTTCCGACACAAATGGTGTAGCTGCATCAGCCCATGCCAAGTGCACAGTTCCGCTAAAAACTACAACCAACATCAGGGGATACAACATCATGGCATACATTCTATGACTTGATGTATGAAGGGATCCTATGGCGGTGCGTCGCGTTCTCATATTTGTCACTTTATGAGCAGCTTGTCACGATCAACTGCGATCTCTATTTCCATGGTGCTTTCCAAGATCGGTATCACCACCTCCAAATCCTGCATGGGAAGTCGCACCGTATATTTGACATCATATACTGATTCTCTTACCACGACGATTTCTCTGCCATAGATCTCCTTCACCTCTTTGAATATCTCGAAGGCGGTAACGTTGACCAATTCCAGCACACCATCATTCCATGATGAGGGAGCAGTCGCAGGATCCACTGCGCGTCGTCGATCCACCAGCTCATCGCTGCTGGCGGAGTAGGCGATGATATCGCCGGGCTGCATAAGCATGACTGCTGAGCCTAGCTCCAATTTGATCTCGCCCTCCTCCAGATAGACCTCTGTGCGCTCGTCTCGCGTGGCTACATTGAAGGACGTACCTAAAACACTGACATCCAGATCATTGGTCCTAACCACAAATGCACGACCCACCTCAGAAATACCTCTTATGTCAAAGAATGCCTCTCCTTCAAACCACACCGTCCGAGCAGCCCCATCATCCCAATTCGCACGGTATGTCAACTTGGAATTTGCGTGTAGCCGGACCACGGACCCATCAGGTAGCTCGACGGTTTTCCATTCGCCATAATCGGTTCTCACAGAATGGTAGCGACCAGCCTTGCTCCAAAAGAATATGCCTAGCAATATGCCAAGGGCGGCGGTCAGCGGCAGAATCCTGGTGATAGTCCTGGTAACTCGAGGATTCCTACGTCTTACCGTACCTATTTTGCTGATCCTGGCCCTAGCGGAAGACAACGCCAACTCTATGGCCTCTTCGTCTAGTTTGGGACCGACAAACTCAATATTGTTCATCGCTCGTATTTCACGTTCCAAAGCCTCAAGATCGGTCGCGCCAACAGACGTCGGTTCATGCTCTTTCCTCCGCGGATTGCTGCAGGTGTCGTTTTGACCAGTCTCATCGCACCCATTCAGATTATCATCCATTTTCTTCGATTATTCAGATTGGTCCACATTCAGCCATTTGAAGGGTATAGAGTGCTTGGCACGACTTTGATAACCTAAGGCGAGCATTTTTTTCTTTTTTGGCCGTATTTCATAGCACAAACTATTGGCCTACTCACCTTGTTGTTATGGATCGGCGCTATCGTGCATGCCTCTATCAGAGGACGCAAAGCCGTAGTTACTCCTGCATTTTTTTTTTGCCCTGGCCGTCAATATGTGTTCCCGCTTTGTGTATCGATGCGGATGCCAGTTGAAAGGTGGTGACTTGATTCGACGTAAGCTATTTTGTGGCCCTCCGGCTGGCGGAAATGTCCCTCCGCAAACTCTTGAGGGCTCTGTAGAGCGTATTAACCGTGGCCTGATAACTGATACCAAGTACCTCAGCCACTTCAGGTACAGCTAGTCCTTCAAAGTAGCGTAAGAATATGGCCTCCCGCTGGCGGGGAGCCAGACCATTTAAAATCCGGGCGATCCGCTCACGCTCTTGGTCTGCATCCTCTCTCTGAATAATTATCTCTAGGGGCGAAAACTCCACCGTGCACCACTCGTCATCAAGATGAACTCTACCTCGATTTCGACTGCGCTGCCGTGATGCCTCGGCAAGAAGTCGGCGCCGGAACGATCTGAGTAGATAGGCCTTGACATTCCCGGCCTCGGAAAGCCCCTCTCTATGCTCAAAGAGATACACGAAGAAATCCTGAACCGATTCCTCGACGAGCATGGCATCATGGCTCAACTTCAGTCCGTATCGAAGCAAAATAGGATAGTAGCGCCTGAACAAGCCATCAAAGGCATCCAAGCTACCTGAGCGAAATGCCGTCCAAAGGGCGGGATCGGAATGATATGTTCTTGCCATGCCTTGTCTTTGAGGTGTGATTAATGGCAGGCTGGGGTCGCGGGTAATTTACACACAAACCCGAGCATTAATACAATTCTTGTAGTAATTGTCAAAGACGATCCTTCAACTTTATTCCCAATATCCCATACAATTCCGGCAAGCTGCATTAGAGACATATCAGCTACAACGATACCTTACCTTCTCATTGAGACTGGCAATGGACATAGGCAGAAGGCATGTCTCCTTTGGGATTGCTATTTAATTGATCATCTGTCATTTTATAGATGTCGCACCTGCTTAATGTGTGTGTATTTTGTATTTGCAGAATCATGCATCTCCAATTTCAAATATCACTATAGCTGGAAGATAACCCGAGCAGATAAAAGTGTGATAACATTTAGCACAGTCCACCGAATGTAGTATAAATACTACTTGGAATTTCATCGATTAAGATTTTCTTTATGATCCACGAAAACCTTAGGGATTAATTTGGCATTCTACCAAGGCGTGACACCTACGGGTATTGCCCTTATTGTAAAACTAAAAGATCATACCAGCATGAAAATGATTAGAGCGCAATCCATGCTTGCAGTTTTAATAGCTCTGACCTCATCCACTTGCCAACCTTTGGAGTCTACCATCTCGCAAGCTCCACCTAATATTTTACTCATTGTCGCTGACGATCATGGCACCGCTGACATGAGCCACCTGCAGTCATCCGATGCAGAGACGCCTAACTTGGATCGACTTGCCCTGCAAGGTGTACGGTTTAACCAAGCCTATGCAACATCTCCCATCTGCAGTCCGTCGAGAATGAGTTTGATCACCGGCACGTACCCTCAAAGATTTGGCACCTATTGGTACGGGGGAGATGGGATCCACCTTAAGGAATATCAGACCATACCGGAATTATTAAAGAAGAAAGACTATGCGACCGGGTATATTGGGAAGGTCCACTATGGCCAATTTGACAGCGATACGCTGAACCGGAATTTCCCCTTGAATCACGGGTTTGACTATTTCTTTGGACACACCTCGGCTCGAAAGCACTACCTGAATCATTCGGACGGAATGGAGGAGAAGTTTCTCAAGGAGAAGAAGACTCACAATCGGAGTGGCCAGAGTCTGCGTCAGGGCGCACTTTGGCGAAACAGGACTCGTGTCGACACGGTGGCATATACAACACCGCTTTTTGGACTTGAGGCTAGAAAATTTGTCTCAACAAATCGGGACAAACCCTTTTATCTTCAGCTTTCATTTAACGCCGTACACAATTTTACTCATCAATTGCCGGATCAGTACCTACGTGACAAGGGGTTGCAAGGTTACCATGACTGGGGTCCCAAACAAGAAGATTATTACGAGTGGTATGCACGTGGGCGATATCCCAATAACACGGAAGGTAGGGCACACTATCTGGGGCAATTGCACCATCTGGATCTAGAGGTAGGGCTCCTCCTGGATCACCTCGACTCTCTGGGACTTCGTGATAATACCATTGTCATCTATGTGGGGGACAATGGCGGCTCCACACCTATCTATGCCAGCAACCTTCCTCTCCGGGGTTCAAAGTATCTGCTGTATGAGGGTGGTATCCGCGTACCGCTCATTATCTCCTACCCCAGATCATACAAGTCAAACGAAGTGGCAAATCAGGTAGTATCAGCCATGGATCTGTTGCCCACGATCTGCAGCGCCTCGGGCTTGGAAGCCCCCCAGAATATCGATGGCGCAGATCTGACTCCCATCTTGACAGGTGCAGATGATCTGACAGTGCATGACACATTGTACTGGGACATTGGGCACGAACGGGCGATTCGCATGGGAGACTGGAAATGGCACGAGGCCACTGATGACAAACACGCCAAGTATGAAATGGTGGACCTGGAGCTGGGCGAGTTCCTCCACAATCTCGGCGAGGACATGGCCGAAAGGTTAAACCTTGCTAAAAACCAAGCGGATCGGACCCAGGCTATGAGACATACTCTGCACGCGTGGCAGAGTGAGATTAGACCCGACTAAAATGTGAGGAGAAATATTTGAACACTTATTCCAAATCTTGCAATGTAGAAACAAAACTCATATCAAAGAATCAAAGATTAACCTGAGAAATAAAAAGATAGCTTTGGCGATGACGTGATTGTATAATTTTAACAACCCTAATTTAGGGATCATGACCATGCCATTTTCTTATCGTTTTGGTCGCCTGTGAAAAAAAGATGCAAACAATGTATTTCAATCGACACTACGCACAATTTAACACATTCTCAGAGTGTCATATCCTGGGATTTGGCTCGAGCAAGAAGTGCCTAATTCAAGCAACATTGATCTGTACCTTGATCTGTATAGGATCGTCAAGCTGCCTGAACGAAACGATGTCTGTTGTCCCCATGGTGGATGATTCCGTACCCTACACTCCCACAACCTTTAGTGCGCCTCACCATGAAGCCGGTATACTGGTATATAATGGCGATATGGCCAAATATCGCTGGACAGAGATGAACTCTCAGTACGTTGTCAGGACCAGCCCCGATGTCAAAGTAGCGGAAACCTTTGAGCGATACGGATACAACACCTTTGCCAAGATTAGTTTCAGTCAGTTTGACAGCCCTACCGATTTCGTCGAGATGCAGGTCGCTACATTTGGACGGCTGGACGATGAGCAACTGGTACCCACCGATCTTGCAACAATGCTAAGGGGTTTTAGATTTCGAGCGGTAGCACCCACAGTACCCCTTGTAGTTGCGGTGACTGCGAGGAACATCAAAGAAGATATTCTTGCAAGACAGGTTTTTGATATAAGGCAGGACTCTATGATGAAGTTTGAACTTAGGTTTGTGGCTGAGGAACTCAAGTCCATATCATTCACCATAGAAAAGAATCTGCAGGTTAATGCAGACACTACAGAGGGTAGCATTATCATTGATGACTTGTATCTAATTGACGAGCAGCAAGTATTTACACCACCACAAGGCGATCAGGCATTCCTCACTTGGCTGAAGCAGGGTGCACTTCGCTACTTTTTGTCTCAGTATCGTGAAATTACGCCCGGCCAAGGCTGCATACTGGAAACCAGCCATGACGAGACAAAAGTATCGATATCGGGCATGGGCTTTGGCTTCGCCGCCAATATTCTGGCTGAGCAGGCAGGACTCCTCTCAAGTGCTACGTCCAGATCAAGGATCATAGCTATGCTAGCTTGGCTCCAGAATCAGACCTGGGAAGATGGCAAAGAGGGTTGGCACGGCTTTCCTTTTCATTACTACTACCCAGACGGTCGCGCAAAATGGCCGAGCGTAAGCACGATCGATGCAGCCATATGTGCCGCAGGTATCCGGGTGGTGAGACAGAGGTATCGCGAAGATCAGGCGGTGACTGCCATGACAGATGAACTAATAGGTAGGACCAGGTGGGAAGAGGCCATAGGAGACGGTAGGATAGCCATGGGATTTGATGGCAGTTCCGGAGAGCTCAATCCTTGGCGTTGGGGTTTGTCCTTTTCCGAAGAAACAGAGCTGGTGTATCTGGAGGCCCTAAGTTCGGGCCGGGTCCAATCTGACATCCTACAGAACATTGTTCGAAGAAAAAAGAACGGATTCTTCTGCAGCTGGTTTGGCGCTGGATTTGTGTACAATTGGCTCCAACTATGGACGGGGCCGATCGAACCATATCGATCAAATAGCCGCCTAGCATACCAGGCAGACTTGGAGGCATGTCAGCAGAATTTTGGGAGGCCTTTGATTGGCCTAACTGCCTGTCAGACGATTTCTTCACTGTATCAGAGCGGATTTGCCAAATGGAAAAGGTACATAAGTAATCAGGGGTCGTACACACACGGCACATCCAATGCCGCCGAAGTGATACGCCTGTCGCCTGCCCCATATGGTGCTGCACTGGCTTTGCCTTTCATGCAAACGGAGGCTATTGGAGCATTGAGAGCATATGTTGAACTCGGCTTTTATCATGCGTATTGGGGACTTCCAAATAACATCAGGTTGTCGAATCTTCCCTTGGGCATGACGAGTCCTGCCCCTAACTGGAATCAGCGAGACATTGATGCGGGTCCCATGGCGATGGCCATTGAACAGATCCAGGACAATCTGATCAGTCAATTATACATGGGAGACGAGCGTGTTAGATCGTCTCTGGAAAAGATCATTGAGGCATTTCCAGAGTAGAGGGTACTGTTTTAGGCCCTTTTGCGTAGTCTGCATTTATGACAGCCCATTCCGAAGAAGTTCAATTAAATTCTTATCTGCTGGGCGTACACAAAAAAAAGAAAGCGTGTCCCAAGTCGCTTAGATCTTGAAATCGCCAGTCAAGTGGCCAATGACCAATGCAGACCAATCTCCTCTCCCTTTTGACGTCCAGTTGATCCGCAGACTGCGATTGCCCATATAGCGATACTCCTCACTCATGGGAAGGTTTGTCTCCATGCTCGGGTGGACCTGGCTGTTCCGATTGGAAGGGAGGGGTGTAAAAAAAGCCATGCCACTGTCGTATTAGCCAACGTGGTCACTGTCTGTCAAGAAACAGGCAATTTCTGTGCACCAAGCTTGACGCTGACCAGCAAGATCGTCACAATCACAATAGATAATACCAGGTGGCGGTATTTCCGAGTCATCGAATTACTTTCTACTTTCTATAACCCTAAAATTAGATCAGAGCACAGAATCATGACCCAGAACGGACCTCACTTTAACTACGCAGCCGTTTAATAGCCCCCTAAGGCCCAATGCCCATGGCCATTCGATGTCTCCACTTACTCGGGATGCATTCGTGGATGATGATTATTTGGCAAACTTGTGCCTGCTACAAATTATCTGTTGGTGATGTGAGGCACCACCGGCTCCAAACCTGTAGAAAAATGCCCCGCGCCCTGAAATGGGGCACGGGGCGGGAACGTAGGGATGTATAAATGTTTGAAGGAGCTTAATGCAGCCTTATAATGACTCAACGGCAGCCTTGCCGCCTTTTTTGGGGCCCTTATTTATAATAGCAATCTGATCTCTACCAAAATTGGGAGCACGGACCCCGTCGGGTCCGCGCTCCTCCGTACTTGACTCAATTACTACCTTACTTCTTTATTACAAATCGCTTGGCTCGTACCCCTGCCGATGATACATGGCGTAGGAAGTACACTCCATCGGGAAGGGTGCTTACATCCAGCGTCAGCGATTGATCTTCGTGAGATGGCTCCAGCTCGCTGGGCAGCATCCGTGTCCCGCCCAGCGACTGAATGCTCCAGTAGCAGGTAGCATCCCTTACAACTACCATCTACTTCACGTAAATAGTGTTTCCACATGTCAGGACCCAGCATACGGACATCGTTCTCATGTTCGTAATAAGCGCACGAGCCCACATCCTTAAATCCCTTCTTGTGGTCGTGGTTGCCTAGGACAGGATAAAAATGATCTATCTAATCCTTGCTACCTTGACCGCCATTGTAAGTACCTTTGTAAGGATAAATGTACTTGGCATAAAATGGTCCGACGTTGGCATCAAAGCTGTTTTTCAAGCGGCACCAATAACTATCATCGCCGACCGAAATAATGAACATCGGATTCCAACCGTTTACCATGTTTGCTACGACCTTAGCGGCATATTGATTATTATGTGCTGGCAGCTTCGTCTCATGCACAAACGGCCTTTCATCGCTCGGATTAGGGTTCCAACCGTAATCCCCGATGATTGCACATTCGATCTGACCAGGCAAGGCTGACCAAACAAAAAAAGCAAGAGGAGCACCGAGCTCCAGCGGAAAAAATCGGTTAGTCGGACCGCCAAGTTGCGGCACTTGTGGTGACTAAATTTCAATTGATTTATATATGTCTTCATTCTAATCATGTCTTGGATTTCTTTGGTTTTTCGGGACAATGGCCAAGCAGTTGATCAGTCTTCAAGGATTTGAGGAAAACGCCTGTCATCGGCTTTGCTTTAGAGTCTGATACAAACAACTGTTGGTCCCTATCTAGGGCTGATCTATGGCGCAGTTCCTCACTGCCATTGTAATGCACCGGCACACACCAACTGGTCTCGGCATTGCGCATCAGCTGGGGTAATAAATGAGAAATCCGTAGCAGGATAATTTTTTTTGCCACTAGATAATATGTAACTACTCAGTAGGTTTTAGGACAATGTGAGGATCTATCAAGGCCTCAAATGGATGGATACCTTGTTTGATTGCGGAGTCAACGATGGTTCGTAAGATTGCGAATCGTCTCGCTCCATGATAAGATCTAAAGGTGCCGGATATTTTGTTTTTAAGTTTGATCATTCGGATGGCTCTTTCGCTGTGATTGTTGTCGGGCATTACACCACGGTCATATAGGCATATGGTGATAGATTTTCGTAGCCTAATAAGTCGATCTCTCAGGGTTCTGACCTTTTTATGTGATCGAAGCAGTGGACTAGATAGAATCTGGTCCAACTGTTCTTCGACGGCCTCCTTGCGGTTGGTCGGTATTCTGGACAGTCGGCACAAGCGGAAGATCTCCTGTAGTATGCCATCTAATTTTGTAGCCCACCTAGATCCATGGAATTCTTTGAGCCCTTGGCATTCTCTACGTATATGTGCCAAGCATATCTGATGTCCCTTTGACTGGGTGTTTAAATGTGTTTTCCAACAATCACTGATCAATACTGCCTTCTTGAATCCATCCGGGAATAGCGCCTTACTGGTCTGTGACCCCCGATTATTCGATATATGAAACAGGCTGTACCTGCTGGTTACCCACGTCCATATCCAATTCTTCTTACCCTCTACACTCACACCACTTTCATCCACTCCTACCGATTTACTTTGCCTTATCTGCTCTATTATCTGTCCATAGGACTCTGTGCATTCCTTTGCTTTTGCCTTCATTATGTTATCCACTGTCCCCTCACTTGCCTTGCGACCAAACAACACCTCTAAGGTCTCTACTAATCTGCGATAGGGCAGCATCTGCCGTACCGACAAATACACCACTAAATTCTTCCATCTTCGCCCATACCTCACCACCGGTCCCCCCTGCAAATCCCCTTCATACTCTGATCTACTCCATTGTTCACATTGATCGCACTGTTTGGCCCACCTCCTGTGTTCTACTACTTCTAAATCTAGTGGCGGTATATCCCATATTTGCTTGCGTTCTATCACTTCTCCTTCCACCTGCGTCAGATCAGATGCGCAATGACTACATTGTTTCACCTCGTAATCCTTATACCTGTCCACCGATTCACTCAGTTCCAAGGTCGTTCCTTTGTGACCCGGCTGCCCTCCCTTCCTGCGCTTACTCTTTGTCCGTAGCGATCTGGTCCTTCTCTTTTCTGACTGCTTATCCCTTGAGGGTGGCAATGACGTATTCCTACTATTTTTTCCCCGCAAAATCTCTATCTCTTTCTCCAGCAATGCCATCCGCTCCATTAGCGACAACACTAAGTCTATTAGTTGCTCTCGCGATAAACGTTCTAATTCTTTTCGATCTATCATACATATGCAAATATCGCATATGTATCTTATACAATTCCAGCCATCTTCAAGGAATTATCAACTATTTCTCAACAACTGTGGATAAACCTTCTGATTTTCCACTTCTCCTCGAAATCTTCCTGTCCAAATGTGGATAACTTTTTAATTTTTCTAATTCTACCCTGCTGAGTAGTTACGATAATATTTCTAGATTCATGAAGCGTCGCCTGAGTCCTCCAAATGACAGGCCTGAACATGTGAAGATCCATCTGTAAGCCCACAACCTAGTCCTGCTCCGCGACTTTTACTGTCCGAGAGCAGTCAGCGTGCTCAGACCCTCTCCGTATTCAATCATGCCCAAAATCATTTGGGCCTGCACCAGGCCGAATCAATATGAAGAGTATGCATCAAGGTCCCTGTAACCTCGCAAAGAGAAAATATTCCGATCTTTGTAGTGGCATGCCGGCAATAAGTGGTAGTTGCCTCTCTATATGCAACGCTAACCGGGTTTGGCACTTGACCGAGTTTGGATGGCTGAAAGTGGATCCCAGATACATAGATCGAATGCATTTGGTCCCGGGTTTTGCTCACAACCAGTGCTTCGCCCGATAAAACACGCTGCACGTGCTGGCTACCGGCCGTTCATCATCAAAAGCCTATGTAACATGGTTATGTGTCGTTTTGGCGCATAGTCCTAACACGACATAATTTGCAATTCGTGCATCCGATTCAACCGTTACAAGTCCACTGGTGCGGGTGCTGAGGGTGACCCCATCAATGTTGGAGGCAGACACAACTTCGACACGATTTTGGTCCAATTGCTTTACGCTCAATGGCACAGGGCATCAATGCCTTTCCTTACATTGCGAAAGAGCTAGTCCAAATCTTGAACCGACATGGGCGGTAGACCACGCCAATGACAATCCTCGCCCAACTAACTACATTCTCCCGGGGTTGGCTTTGGCAGTGGATACCCAGGATGGCCCGATGAAATTTATTGCTTAACCAAGGGAATCTGCTCCAGTTTATAGGGGGTTAGGACCAGGTAACATTGCACGTGATTGAAGAGTGTTCTCCAAGGTCTTTGTAACCATAAAAACCGAAAATATTGCAATCTTTGTGTTGGCATGCCCGCCGTAAGCAACGGCTCCAGCTCTAATCCACAACAATGATGATGAAGATTACGGATCTCTTGGCCAAGTTTCGTGAAGGCGCCTGCACCGCAGAAGAACTAAAGGTACTGTCTAACCACTTTGGTAAGGGCGATGATGCAGCAGTGGAAAAATGGCTGCACGACGATTGGATCTCATTTCAAGAAAGCCAAGGTCCTGTGGCGACGGGACGCATGTGGGCGCGCATTGTCAAAACGCTGAGGTTTAGGCAGCGCAGAGTTGCCATGTGGCAGGGTGCTGCTGCTTTGCTGATAGCACTAGTTGTAAGCGTCTGGTGGTACCATGACGCCGTGGAGACACACACAAGTACAGCATATGAAAACGAAACTGGGGTGCCAGCCAGGTTTCTGCTGCCCGATGGATCCTCCGTATGGTTGAATGATAGGAGCACCATGAAGGTCGACATCGCATCGGGGAGGCTTGAGCGGTGGATCGAGTTGCAAGGAGAGGCGTTCTTTGAGGTAGTGAAGGATCCTGATAGACCTTTTGTCGTACGGACGGGCAAACTGCTGACCAGGGTCCATGGCACAAGTTTCAATGTCAAAGCATACCCAGCGGACAGCCTCGTTGAAGTGTCTCTCGTTGAGGGGCAAGTGCAAGTGGATCTAGAATCCCAAGACCTAGACACCAGCTGCACCAACCTGCTGTCACCGAGCGAAAAACTCATTTTTGACGATAGAGATGATCGACTTTCTATCGACATGTTTGGAGGAGATGAGCCCTATAGGTGGATTGGCAAAATCGCTTTTCTTGACGGGGCGTCTCTGGAAGAGGTTGCAGAGCTCTTGCAGCGCATTTATCAGGTGCGATGTGTCATTCATCAGCATGACTTGCCGGCTAGCCAAATTGTCTATCGACTCGACGCCGGTCGCTACGACCTGCAGACCACACTCACGCACCTGACCGCCATCTCCGACTTTCAATTCGTTGAGCACTCTAATTTGGAGATTCATATAAAGCCAAAGTAGGTGTGATCAGGGTCCAAAACCTATCAAGGTGATGGATCAGAAGCCTTAGCTCGATACCTGACAAGTGCGTCGTCCGTGTAACTTATTTGGGTGATAAGGTAATTCCGAATCTTCGGAGTACGCTCCAATCTTTCTGTCCTCTAGGTGGTTATCCAGCTTGGTCCAGGTTGGGCACCTATTTCCGAAGTAAATCTGGATTTGCTATCTTCCGAGGATGAGGAATTGGCGTTCTGTAGGTTGAATCATGAGCGCCAATAGATTGATAGTCATATTATTATGCACCTCCTAACCATGCAGTCGGTGTATGGATTGCCTTTTGGCCTCACAAGTCTTGTGCTGACTGGCGCTAGATGTTTGTTGGTATTGATGACAATTGGGGGTGTGCATGCCCAGTCTATAGAAGAAGTGCACCTCACCTGCAACTGGCATGATGTGCCTTTGGAGGAAGTTTTCGCTCACATCCAGAGACATAGTCCCTTTGTCTTTTCTTATGACAGGAAGCAGATAGATGGCATCAGTGTCAAAGGCAATGGTCAACTATTGGCACTGAATGACGTCTTGCAGCATATCGCACGTTCATCGCCATTGGACTTTACGGTTGCAAAAGATCTCATATTGGTCACCTTCGACAGCCGCAAGCCTTCCAATCACAGGGAGAAATCCAAGTTGATCATTAACCTGCCTGACGCCGAGGTTCTGCAGACCGAGCCGGCACAGGACTCGATGCCCAATGGTCAGAAAGACAACCGGCAAGCTTCAAATTCGGTGCTTGTGGTGCGAGGCAAAGTGGTGGATCTCAACGATCAGCCCTTGATTGGTGCGACTATAAAGTTGAAGGCAGACTCCCGCGGCACTTACACAGATCTCGACGGAACGTTTGTGATGGAAATTCCTGCCCAACCTGAGGTGCGACTAGTCATCTCGTATGTCGGTTTTGAATCGACCGAGGTGGTAGCTAGGACCGATAGAGTTTTGTACATCATTCTGAAGCCTGTGTCCAGCGACCTTGAACGGGTCGTAGTGATTGGCTACGGCAGGCTGTCGAAGTCCTCCTTGAGTACTTCTATTGCCAGACTAGACAAACAGGATGTTCCGATGTACCTCATGGCAAACGTGACCAGAAGCCTGGCCGGTCATGTATCTGGAACACAGGTAGGTATATCGAGCGGTGCTCCGGGAGCAGACGCAAATATTAAGATCAGAGGTGTCTCCTCGATCAGTGCGGGGACAAATCCCCTCATCGTAGTAGACGGCATGCCGATATCATCGCATCTCAAGGGTCCATTTGCTCAGGGCGGAGGTACAGCCGATGGTCGCTTTCCTGGTGGTTATCCCTTAGACCCAACCTCCGCGATCAATCCTCAGGACATATCATCTATCTCGGTGCTAAAAGATGCAGCTTCAGCTGCCATCTACGGATCGAGGGGATCCAATGGAGTCGTCCTAATCAGCACAAAAAAGAGTTGTCCTGATGAAGGAACATGCTTTACCTTTAATAGCTATCAAGGATTCCAACAACTCATACAAAAAGTCGAGCTTGCGGATGCATATTCTTTTGCTCAATTCGGGAAGTATGCAAGAGATGCATCTTGGATTCATAAGAATCCGCAAAAACACTCGGCCGCAGATCCCAACTCGATAAGGACGACGGCCAATGACCGCTACCCTAAGTACTTTACTCCCTATCTCACGGGTGTGCGGGGTCTAATCGACACAGATTGGCAGGAGGAGATATTTCGCTCAGCCCCCATCAAGAACTATGATCTCTCCGCCTCCGGAGGACGTGAAAACATGCACTATTATGTGAGTGCCAACTACTTTGATCAAGCAGGCATAATCATCAATTCTGGTCAAAAAAAGTACCGCGGGAGAATTAATTTGTCCGGTGATTTGTCCAAGAGATTGAGACTAGGTCTATACTTTAGTCCTAGCTTTTCCAGGTATAATCTGATCCAGAGTGGTGGCCATTGGTGGCAAGAGGGTGTCGTTATGTCCGCCCTGATGTACCACCCAAATCTTCCTGCCCGAAATCCAGATGGAAGCCTGATACTTGGCAAAATGATCAACACCAGTAATCGGGGCGAGTCCGCTGTCGCTCGTATTGAAAATCCGGTGGCCCTGGCTCAGTTTGTTGAAAACAATCTTGACCATACTCGACTACTGGGAAATGCTCAGTTGGAGTACAGCCTGACGGACCAACTGACGTATAAGTTTTCTTGGGGCATCGACAAGAACGAAATGCAAAGGAGCTTCTACCGCCCCCAATTGCTCAACCACTACTTTGAGTCAGCACCCACCAAGGTCTTTAATCTAGCCTGGTCCAATAGCTTCACAAGCGCGAACTGGATGGTGGAAAACACAGTAAGCTATGCCAGAGAATGGGGGAAAAGTAGCCTGCAAGGTGTGCTGGGTTTCAGTGCACAGAAGGAGCAGGCTTCACGAACATTCCTGCAAGGGTCCAACTTTCCTAATGATGCGGTGACCACCATAAATGCGGCAACGGATCGTTGGGGCTTCAGCGACATGCGTAGCTGGTCTCTGCTCTCCTACTTGGGCCGGATTTCCCTCCATCATGGAGGCAATTGGATGCTAAGCTTGTCCCTACGTCGAGACGGCTCTTCGCGTTTTAGCCAAGGAGCACGGTGGGGATGGTTTCCTGCGATATCCGGTGGCTGGCGAATTGGCCATGAGGATTTGCTTTGGCCAGAAAGTGTCATAAGTGAGCTAAAGCTGCGAGTCAGTTATGGCACAACCGGCAATGCCAACATTCCTATCGATGCTGGCATTCCCTTTCTAAAGCAGGAGAACTATCCCCTTGGAGGACAGGTACGTAAAGGTTTGGCTCAGGCTTCATCACCGGGGAAGGACCTTACCTGGGAACTCACAAAGACAATAAATGTAGGCCTGGATGTAGGCCTACTTGACAGTAAGGTGGAGCTGTCGCTCGACTATTATCGCGCCACGACCAGTGACCTGCTGTTGGACATCAGTCTTCCGGGTTCTTCTGGCTTTGCGTCTTCATTGCAGAATGTCGGTGAGCTGAGAAGCCAAGGACTCGATCTTAGTGTTTCTGCCAATCTACGGCGGGACAACTTGACTTGGAAAGCAATGGCAAATTTGGGGGCAAACAGAAATATGGTCTTATCCTTGGCGCCAGGCCAAGAGCAATCTCTTTATGGCCATGGACTACACGACACCCACATTGTGCGAGTGGGAGCAGCCCTCGGTTCATTTTATGGATATCGGGTACTGGGTATTATTCGAAATGAGGAAGAATTGAGAGCAACTCCACATTTTCCCCACCAGGATGTGGGTGATTTTAAATATGAGGATATCAATGGAGACGCTATTATTAGTGAGGATGATCGTACTATAATCGGCAATGCTAACCCCGACTTTGTCTTCGGCTTGTCCAGCAATTTTGATTGGAAGAACTGGGATCTTAGTTTTGACATAAGAGGTTCTTATGGTGCCCAAATCCTCAACACCATCAACCGTTATACTGCAGAAGGCTGGGGAAACGTCTTACGCAAATATGCGATCGGCTACTTTCGGTCAGCATCAGAACCTGGAAACGGTCTGACACCAAGGCCGGTGTGGGGCGTGGGAGCACGAAGTCACACTACTCCGTCCACCTGGCACATAGAAGATGCTTCTTTCATTCGAATCACTAGCCTGATGCTGGGGCGTCGGATCCGAGGATCAATCCTGGGCTTTACTCCAAAGAATTTTCGTATATATGTGGCCGCACTTGACGCATTTACATTTTCCAAATACCCTCTGTATAATCCCGAGGCATCAAGTAGTTTCAACAATGCCGTTTTGGGAGGAGAGGATTTTGGGAATTATCCAATAGCTAAATCTTTTTTGGTTGGGATTAACGTAAGTTGGTAGTGCAGATCTTTTCTGGGGTTGGGATATTAACAGTCTCACTTGCAACATTGGCATGCGGCGAGACTTTCATTGACCTTCCTTCATCTTCTTATCACGATAGCGGACAGTTTTATCATACCGCTCAAGACTTGGAGCAAGCGGTAATTGCTGCATACGACCCTCTACAAGATGAAGCACAGTACGGTGGACCGGGTTATCATCATTTCATGGAAGTTCGATCTGACAATACCTACAATGACAATGTCACCCAAGAGGGCGGGGCCTTGGCTGCCTTCGACAATTTTGTGCTTGCCCCTTCAAATCCACAAATAAATGCCACCTGGCTCTCATGCTACCAGGGAATTCAACGATGCAATATCGTACTAAGTCATATCGATGATATACCAGACATCGATCCGCAAAGGCTCAATATGAGAAAAGCCGAAGTACTTTTTATTCGCGCGTTAACCTACTTCAATGTCGTCAGAATATGGGGAGACGCACCGCTCATAACGGAGGCACTCCGCAATCCCCTGGAAGCGCTGTCGCACGTACGGAATTCTACACAGGACATTTATCGGCAAATAATTGATGACTTGACGTTTGCAGCCGGGCATCTCCCGCAGGAGCATCCTGCCGAAGACAGGGGGCGGGCAACATGGGGAGCTGCCATGACGCTGCTGGGCAAAGTACATCTGACACTTGCACAATATGTGGAAGCTGTCCAGGTACTTGAAGCTGTAATCCAGAGTGGGAGGTACCGGCTGCTGAATAACTTTGAGGACATTTTTGCTACTACAAACAAGAACCATGTGGAGTCGATCTTCGAGATCCAGTTCTTAAAAAGTTCTTTTGGCGAGGGGAACGAAGGCATCCCTGCGTCTGATTTGACCGATGCCAATAATCGACCTTCGCCGGACCTTCTTGCGCTTTTTCATTCGGAAAATGATGCTCGTCTAGATCCTTCTGTCGACACCTTACCTGGGGGGGTACCTCACTCAGCTAAGATGATCGATGTGAGAGGCATTGACGGCACCTTAGGTCACAATGCCATGGTGCTCCGGTATGCTGACGTCCTACTCATGGCGGCTGAGGGCCTCAATAAGTTGCAATTAAAGCCCGGCAAAGCTCTCCGGTATCTTAATACCGTTCGGAAAAGGGCAGGAGCTCGGATCTACTCGACCATGGATCTCCCTGACGTGGCAAGCTTCCACAATGCCCTCCATCGGGAAAGGCGACTCGAATTGGCTTTTGAGAATCATCGCTGGTTTGACCTGCTCCGCACGAATCTAGCTCTCCAGGTCATGCAGCAGCACCAACAGGGCGGTACTGCATCGGCACTGTCATTTACCATCTCCCCGCATCAATTACTGTATCCGATTCCTCAGGTGCAGATCGATGCAAGTGGAGGAATGCTATCCCAGAACCCAGGTTACCACTAAACAGATTAACCAGACATTTATGTATTGCAAACTGCTCGTAATATCCATTTCAGTAGCCATCTTCGTCCAGCACCAAACAGTTCTTGCTCAGTATTTGCCAGAACAATCAAATCAGGAGCTGATCGTATGCGGGGAAGACCAAGTCATCATCTTTGACCCTGAGCGTTCTACGGACTCTGTTCCTTACATTACGTGGCGTTGGAAGGCCTCCGAGGCATTTGGTTTACCTACTAGGTTTCGTCTTGACTACTTTGACCATGTGAACGAATGCAAGCCGGTAAGTGAAGGTAGGGAACTCTTGGTCACCTCGTCGTCAGGGGGCGTAGCATTGATCGACATAGAAAGCAAAAGGGTGATATTCTATACTTTCGTGCCCAACGCGCATTCTGGTGAGAAACTACCAGGACATCGGCTGGTCATAGCATCGTCTATACACAAGCATGGCAATCGCCTGGTCTTGCTTGATATCGACAATCCAGGCACCCCGCTTTTTGAGGATAGCCTTTATTCTGCAAATGGAATTGTTTGGGACAAGCAGCGGGCTGGACTTTACGCGTCTGGATATGATGAACTAAGATCATACGAACTTGCAGATTGGTTTGGCTCCAGCCCTCGTTTGAAAATGACAGGGAGCTGGACCATGCCCGGGATAGACGGACACGATCTGGCGGCCCATTCCATGAATCCCAATGGACTACTACTGTCGGAGCGTGGCAGTGTTTGGGAGTTTGATAAGACGTTGGGGCAGTTCAAGCCTTTTCAGTCCTTGGCCAACCAGGCCCACATCACATCAGTTGCCATACATCCAGTTTCTGGTCGACAGGCCTTTGTACGTGCTGAGATCAGTGGGGGGTCCCACAGGGTCCATGTGCAACATCCTGCCAAAAATTTCGTCTTTCCGGGTGTCGACTTGTACCGAGCTCGATGGCGGATGACTGGGCAATGCTCCACCGAGGCAACGCCAGAATCTTTCATGAGTCGACAAGCGCAACGTCATGTCATGATCGCGGCACATCGAGGAGATTGGCATTGGGCTCCGGAAAATTCGATCCAGGCATTTCAAAACTGCATGGATCGAGGGATTGACATACTCGAGGTAGATGTGCGATTGACGAAGGACAAAGTACCTGTGATTATCCACGACCTGACGCTGGACCGGACTTCGACAGGACAGGGCCTAGTAGCGAATCTCACGCTATCTCAGTTGAAAGAATTGCGACTGAGAAGCGCCCTGGAAGTAGTGACTGATGAGCGAATCCCGACTTTAGAAGAGGTGGCAGAGCTGGCCAGGAATAGAGCTATTCTATACTTAGACAAATCAGGGGACAAGATTAAAGAAATTCTTCCGGTCCTGCAGCGCACCCAAACGTTAAATCAAACCATGTTTGTACTTTCCGCCACAGTGGTGGAAGCTCAAAATACTTTCGGCCCGTATCTCGACAGCGTACTGTTTGTACCGGTAGTTTCCGACGACATCGTTAATCTGGAGGCGTACGTCGATGATCATCTCAGAGCAGGCATTGCCTCAGCGTTTCAATTTCGGATAGCAAGCTATGAGGATGAATGCTATCGATTGCTCCCTAAGGTGACGGCGTCAGGACGTCGCGCCTTCGTGGCAGCCACCTGGCCGCACCACACAATCGGGCATGACGATCAGCTCTCCCGCACAAATCCGGACGACGGTTGGGGATGGCTGATCGACCAAGGTTTTTCTATTTTGGAAACCAACCATCCTTACGAACTTTTGTCCTACCTCCATGGTCGTGGTCTACGATGCAAATGAGTTATTCAACATATCTAATGCGAAACTCTACTAGTAGACTGTAACTGTTGAATCGGATGCATAAATTGCAATTATTTTTTGTCAGGACGAAGAGGCAAAACCGCACATAGCCTTAGCTACGTAAGGATTTTGATGATGAAGTACTGTCGAAAAAGATTGCGATTAATGTATGGGAACCTCCACTAAGTCTATTGTCCAATTTTTCATCACCCGCATCAGCCTATGCTCTTTTTTTCAAGCATACCGCCTTCGTGGTGACAACCTCCTGCACAGCCATCAGAATTTTTCATCTGAGACGACAGTTCAGCTTAGCGATGTTTTTGGACAGGCCTAAGCCAATAGCAGATGGAGGATTCTGAGCGCTGATGGCCAAGTGAGGCAAGCCTTACCGCTAGAGAGGTTATTCTTTGTTTCTTTCGGCAGTACGCAACCGGACCATCGCTCGGTGCACATAGTTACGTATTACTTGATTTGGCAAAGAGGTGCAGTCCTCGATTTCCTGATAATCTAAGCCTAGATAAAATCTTAGATGTATGATTTCTCTCTGCCGCTCGGGCAGCAAAGCAACATGCTCTCTAACCCACCGCACATGATCATCCTGGTTGGTATCAGCAATATTGTCCAAGGTTGGCAAACATGAGGAGTTCTGTTGTGGAAGACGCTCTGACAATCTAATTCTCCTGAGTTCACCTCTGTGCGCTCTTCTGACATTGTATTCGATGGCCTTGCATAGGTAGGCTTCTAAATCAGCTACCGCTTCAATGGCTCGGGGATTTTCCAGCAGCTTCGAGAACAAGTCTTGCACACTGTCCTCCACCAGTGCACTGTCATGAGAAAAGACCAAGGCGTGTTGAGCCAGCCGGTCCCTCAGTTTGAGGTAGATTTGTGCGATCTGGTCGCGGTCATCTGACGACGGCTGTTTCAAGATGGAGGTGGCGGTGCTCACTTTGCGATGCAAGTTGGATTGGTCGATCAACTGCACAGGCCGCAAAGGGTACGTACCAAGTACGGTTTTAGGGATCGGTTCAATCCCTACCCTCACACAGCCTGTCCAGCATCTACTACCTCCTAATACAATTTAGAAAGGCGACTCCACTATTCGTCCGAGAAAAAACTTTGGAGGCTGTGCTCCATCCGGCATGGAGCAAGAGCGTTTATGGAAGGAAGTATTGGGCTAACTCGGCGTGGGAAAGCGCGATCCAATCCATAACTGCACATATGATGGTGAAGCTGCCAACACCGAGAATCATTCGACGAAGACTCTTATGTGCTTCCACCATCTGAACCTCAACGGTATTGCTAGAGATGTTTAGCCTTTCTGCAATCTCTCTGTAGGTCAACCCCTGCAGCTTGCTCATCTTGAAGATTTGCTTGCGTCTAGGCGGAAGCTTTTCAATTGCCTTCATGATGGTCTCCAGCATTCCATAACTTGTCGAGAGAGATTCTTGGGGCCGTCGAGAAAGCTCCTCTAAGCAACGAGCTTCAGTACATCTTCGTCGATAATGATTGACAATGATATTCTTGACGATCGTGAACAAGTATGACTGTAGCTGTTTGTCGTCACAATTTAGATAGCCCTTGTGCCAGAGCTTAACGAATGCATCATGGACCAGATCCTCTGCAAGGGCCTCATTGTGAAGATGCCTTAATGCAAAGCCAAATAACTTTTTGTGATACTTCAGATATACACTCTCAAAGGTGTCCTTTTCGGCTGGTTGCTTCTCGAACGACATCGATGGTATGCTGCAGGAAAAAATACCCTTCAGGCGAGCTCTCTATTTCACCCACCTAGGGTTTTCATGGCTACATTCGAATCTCAGTTAACACGATTCATCGTCTCCGACTACAGTCTATGCGTTTTGTAGATTCCTCGGCTGCCAAATTACTGATTCTAAGCGGAGCAATAAAGCATTTTCTCGACAAAATGGCCTGGCACCGGTAATCAATTGAAACGCAGGTACTTGTCGAAGCTGAAGGGACATTATCGATAATCTAGCACACCGGAGTGTATGTATGGCAGATTTATCTAATGGGAACCTCCAATAACCTACTTTTTGGAGATAAAGATCGCTTCCGATGACATATTTCCGAGTTCAGGATAAATATCCGCACATGATCAACATGAGCGGGTGTAGATATCATTCAAATTCTAGGATTTTTCATCCGACTATCGGTCGGATTTGGTCGTATTTTGCTTGTTTGAGCCCTTCAGGACCTGATTTTCTAGTGAGCCATAGCCTTCAGATATGTTGCTCTGCGCATGTTGTAGCAAATATTCATCAAGGTAATGGCAGCCGTATTTCGAACTATCCCGACCTGACTAACTATTACACGACCCAGCTGCTGATGTATGTCCCCGAAGACGTGTTCTACTCTCGATCGTACTTTTGACTTCCTCGTATTTACTGCTTTTTCATTCTCGTTGAGTGGTTTATTTCGGTAGCCCTTTCGGTGTATTCTACTTACTACATCCCTTCGTTTTAAATCATCTTCTATTTCTTTGCTCCTATAGGCAGAATCCCCATATAGCTCATGGTGACTATCTGTTTGTTCCAATAGATCCTCCAGCACCTGAGAATCATGGACGCTCGCCGGCGTAACCTCAAAATTAGTAATCAACTTACTGCCTTTGTCCACCTTTATGTGGTTCTTATAACCATATCGACTTTGCTTATTCTTCTTGGTCCAATCTGCATCCGTATCTTTTTGACGTGACTTGTTCATAGACCAATCTGTTGGCTTTTTACCCTTTTTGATCTCATCATTCTCTTTGCGGCTATTTCGCTGTACCGGCGCATCTACGATACTGGCATCCACTATTGATCCATTATTCACAATCAATCCCTGATCCCTAAGCTGAGATGTCAATAAAACGAATAGCTCATCGATTATCCCTCCTCGAGCTAACGATTCGTTAAAATCCCAAAATGTATTCGCATCTGGTACCCTGTCCCCCAAACTAAGTCCCAAAAATCGTTGAAAGCTCAATCTATCCTTAATATGATACTCCAGCTTCTCAAAGGAAAGACCATACGTTGATCGCAAAATCAAGCCCTTCAACATCATTATCTTGTCAAACGAAGGTCGACCTCCCTTACTTGGATCTGCCTTCTTAAAGACTCGCTCAACCAAATCCCGGTAATCCTCAAAATCTATGTGCTTACTCAATTTCTCCAACGGGTCTCCCATCTTTGACAGTTCCATTAACCGAAATTCCTCATCATATAGCGTAGATGCCATCTTGCCTCGATTTGTTTACAACAAATTACGATTTTTTCTATAGGTTTCCGGAGCTACCCTAATGTGTTAAGCGCTCAAGGAGCGGATGACGGCTCAGCAGTTGGCCGAGAAGCACAAGATCCACCCCCAGCAAATAGCCAAGTGGAAGCGGGAGTTCATATCGGGTGCCAGTACGGTGTTTGACAGAGGATCTAAGTCGGCTAAGAGTAAGGAAGAGGAAGAAAGGGACAAGCTGCTTCAAGGTAATCGGAGAGCTTAAGGTGGAGAATGACTTTTTATAAAAAAAAATGTTGAGTCGAGCCTGTCAAGGCACGCAGGGAGATGGTGTACAGGTCAGCCAAGTTGAGCATAACGAAGCAATGTAAGCTTTTGAAAGTCAGTCGGTCGAGTCTGTATTATCAGACGGTTGGGGAAAGTCGACTGAATCTTGAGTTGATGCGGAGCATGGACGCGCATTACCTGGATCACCCGTATAAGGGAGCCGGGCGAATGCATACATATTTGACCAAAGATCGAGGGTATAGAGTGAGTAGGAATCGAGTAGAACGGCTATACTATAAAGTGATGGGGCCGCGATCCATTCTGCCAGGGCCTCACACATCCAAGAGGCACAAGGATCATAAGGTCTATCCGTACTTACTAAGGGAGCTGCAGATCAGTGGTCCCAACCAGGTATGGGCCATGGATATCACCTACATTCCATGCCGAAGGAATTCATGTATCTGGTAGCGATCATAGACCTGTACAGCCGGTACGTGGTCACCTGGTCGTTGTCCAATAGCAGGGACAGTCAGTGGTGTGCCGATGTGTTTAGCGAGGCGGTACAGCGCCACGGAGCTCCTGAAATCATCAATACAGATCAAGGTAGCCAATTTACCAGCAAGGAGTTCACCCAGGCTGTAAGGGTCTCCGGCTCCAAACTCAGTATGGACGGCAAAGGACGAGCTACCGACAATGCCTTCATCGAGAGACTTTGGCGCAGTGTCAAATATGAACATGTCTATATCCATGCACACCAATCGACCACGGAGCTTTATGAAGGCTTACAGTACTATTTCAGCTACTATAATGAGCGAAGGCGCCACAGCTCCATTAATGATGATTATCCACAATCAATATACACCAACAGCAAATCAACCAAGCAACAGCAGAAGGCAGCGTAGGAGTTTTCCACAAAACAGATGTGGAAATTAAAGAAAGAAAAAGAAGCAAAAAGAAAGAAATGTAATGATGGTGTTGATGATCTTATTTTTAAATTTATCTGTCTGAAGGATTGGGGTTAGTTCAATCATCACCATCCGTGCAAGTATCGGACTTTAGAGATAGTTGCCTCCTCATCCGGTGACGATGCCTAACTATGCGATTCCTGTTCGTCAGGCCAATGCTTTGCTTTCGGCTTCCTTCAACCATCTCCTCGCAGATATAATCTTGCCGTTCAGAGAGTGCTTCCCCTAGCCGGGTGCACAGAGGACTTTCACCTCCGAGTATTGTGCGCCCTGCCGGGCGCACAAAGAAAAAGGCCATGGCTTGATTGCCCATGGCTCAACGCTTCTATTTTTTGCGATATATGTACTAGATCAGGCTCCGGCAGGCTCCAATGCGGGTTCAATCCAACCGTACTTGTCGGCAATGGATCCGTTGCGGATGCCATTGATCTCCTGCTTCAGCCGCATAGCTAGACTGTCTTTTGATGGCTGCAGCTGCAGGCGATGATGCTTGTATTGGATCAGCTCGACATCGACGGCGACGGCTGCTGTGCCGGAACCAAAGACCTCGGTCAACCTGCCGTTGGCATGTGCCTCCACGATCTCATCCATTGATACCTCACGCTCTTCCACCGTATACCCCTGATCTTTCAAGATATGAATGAAGCTATCTCTGGTAATCCCTTTGAGGATCGCACCATCGGTGGCTGGAGTGAGCACGCGATCCCCGACCACGAAGAATATGTTCATCGTCCCGACCTCTTGGGCGTACTTAAACTCCTTGCCGTCCAACCACAGGACTTGGTCAAAACCTTCCTCCTTGGCCTTTCTCATAGCGTAGAGCGAAGCCGCATAGTTGCCCGCCGTTTTGGCTTCTCCTACCCCACCTTTGGCGGCACGAATGTATTGGTCACTGGCCTTGAGCTTCACCGGCCGGCTGTAGTAGGGAGCTACGGGCAACGTGAGAATGATGAACTGGTAGGTCTCAGAGGCTGCTACCCCCAGAAACTCATCCGTGGCAAACATGAAAGGCCGCACGTACAGAGCGCTACCCTCCATATCGGGTATCCAATCTTTCTCCATACCCACTAGGGTTGACACGGCCTCTACAAATAGATCTTCTGGTACCGTTGGCATACACATGCGCTCTGCGGAAGCATTGAGGCGCTTGGCATGCATCAATGGACGAAAGAGGAGCGGCGTCCCATCTGCCGTTTTGGATGCCTTCATGCCCTCAAAAATGGCTTGGCCATAATGCAGAGTCAGATTGGCCGGATGTACTTGCAGTTTATGCACGGCTTCGATACGGGCGTTGCGCCACTCGCCACCGCGATACTCCATAATAAACATATGGTCGGTGAAGACCCGACCAAAGGGAATGTTGTCCAGATCGACTTCAGGCAACCTGGAGTGCGGTGCGCGATCTATACTGATATTCATAGTACCTAGGTTTTAGAATCTTCAAAATTAGGTAATTTCGAGTCCCGATGTCGCACTGCCCTCAGATAATTTCCTCGCTGTACGAATAATGGACACGCCCTTTACTGACCTGCCTTTCTACGAGATACCAAAAGACACGCTGCAAGTGCGGCACGGAACCCCAGATCGGCATTGCTGGATTGTCCTGGACTGGGCGGAAGCCGAGCAGGAGCCGTACATGATGCTCCTCTCAAACATTACCAAGGCCCTGGGCTTGGATCTCCAGCGAGATGTGTACCTACTCACCCTGGACGGCGACGCATCTGCCTACCTCTATCGCCATGAGACTGACACTGCACCTAGCTATGTGCTTAGTTTTGGCATAGCGCCCCAGCGCCTGGGTTTTGATATTCGTTCCTTGCTGTACACGCCTATATCCCTCCTTTCGGCCAAGCATCTATTCGTCGACAAGCTGGCGGACATTGCGCAAGATCAGTCACGCAAAAAGCAGCTGTGGACCACCTTGCAGCATTTGTTCAACGACCAGACCGCAGAGCATGGGTAGGCCGCTAGTTTTTGCCACTAGAAATCCGCATAAGATCTCAGAGGTCTCAGAGATGCTGGCAGCACATGATCAAGCATTGAGCGTCTGTTCGCTGGATGACATTGGTTGCTTGGAGGAACTGGCAGAGACTTCGGATACGATCCGGGGCAATGCCCTGCAAAAGGCTGCCTATGTACATAAACACTATGGGGTAGATGTGTTTGCCGAGGACACGGGGCTGGAAGTCCTGGCCCTGAATAGCGAGCCGGGCGTGCAATCTGCCCGCTACGCCGGCCCGGCGCGAGATCCCGAAAAGAATATGGACCTACTGCTCTCACGCCTCCAGTCCAAGGACGATCGCAGAGCCAGATTTTTGACAGTGATCGCGCTGATACTGGCGGACGAAACCTACCTTTTTGAAGGGGTGGTCAACGGCGTGATTGTGCATGAGAGGCAAGGTCAAGGGGGATTCGGGTACGATCCTCTATTCCAGCCCGACGGCCATCGGGAGACCTTTGGTCAACTGAGCCCGGAGATCAAGAATAGCATCAGTCATCGATCTAGAGCCCTGGCCAAGATGCTGGCATTTCTGTCCCAGCGAGATCGCTGATGAAAGTAGCTACTGTACCCACAACCATGCGGGTAAAGGCAAGTACGAATCATTCGAGTTGGCAATGGTAAGAGATTGCGAGTCAGCAAGCTGCTGCTTCCAGTCATCGGCCCGGAAATCGGAATAAGGCAACCCCCATGCGATCTCGTCTCCCGACCAGATGAACCGTAACCTGAGATATGATATCGATCTCCCAGCTCAAATCCAAAGATCGAGAATAGCCAGGGAGCCAAAAATCAGGCTGGCGATCCCATTGGTCGTAAAAAAGGCGAGATTGACCCTTTCCAGCCGATCAGCCTGCACTACCGTATGCTGGTAAAATAACAGTCCCACGAAAAGACCCGTAGCGGTGCTGAACATCCAACTGAGGCCCTCAAATCGCTCAGCCGCGTAACGCAGCGCCACGATCATCAACGCTGCGCAGGCAAGATGCAGCAGGCGGGAGACCCAAAGAGCTTTGCGCTTGCCCAGGTAAGCCGGCACGGACTTCAGGTCCTGCTGCCGGTCAAAGGTCTCGTCTTGGAGTGCATATATGATATCAAATCCTGCCACCCACAGGAGTACCGCGGCACCATATAATACTGGGATCAGATCAAATCGGCCCGTCACAGCCAGATAACTACCTATCGGCGCCAGCGCCAGGCCCAGGCCCAAGACCATGTGGCAAAGTGCGGTATAGCGCTTCGTATAGCTATAGCCCAATATGATCAGCAGTGCTATTGGTGAGAGGTAAAAACAGAGCGGATTGATCGTAAAGGTCACCGCAATGAAGAGCAGTACGTTTAGCGCAACGAAGAAGCGCGCTTGACGAAGACTGATGACACCGGCGGGTATTTCTCGCTGCTGTGTACGTGGATTCAGGGCATCGATCTTGTGGTCTACCAATCGGTTGAATGCCATGGCCGCACTGCGTGCGAGCACCATACAAGCTACTACCTTGATCAGGAGCCAACCGTAGGGCACATCACCGATCGATTTGACTCCGAGAAAGAAGCCAAAGAGTGCAAAAGGCAAGGCAAAGATGGTGTGGCTAAACTTGACTAGGGAGAGGTAGTTTCTCATGGGTTCAAACGCATGGCTCAGTGGCAAATGACTCCGCGTCCTCGAACGAAAAAAGCCTGCATCCTATCCGGGTACAGGCTTTAATATATCTTGTTACTAAGAGATGATCAGCTAGCCTCGTCGGGCTTCTGAATGTCTCCGGTAATCGTCAAGATCTTCTGGGCGGGCTCCGTATTGGCAGTGACCGTCACCGTTTTGGTCTGCTTTCCGCTCTTGCCTTTGGAGTCAAACTCTACATGGATTTCGCCTTCATCTCCTGGTGCTATCGGCTCACGCGTCCATTTGGGTGTGGTGCAACCACAGCTGGGCTTGACGTTGCTCAGCACCAGCGGCTCACTACCCGTATTCTTAAACTTAAATACATGGGCGACCTTTTCACCCTGCTCGATCACACCGTAGTCGTGCTTGGTCTCGTAGAAATCCACGGTGGTAAGGGGACCGACTGGCTCGGCATCGGCAGCTGGTGTAGGCACCGTATTGTCAGCGGCAGCCGTCGGCGTCGGGCTAGGATTCTCCAGAGATGCTCTTGCTTCCTCTTTGGCGGCATCTTTGGACTCACTCTGGCAGCTTGCCAAGAATAGTCCCATGGCGGCGACGAACAGATAAGCGAAGGGCAATCGAAGATGTTTCATTACTGTTATTTTTAATTTATCACAAAAATAGGTGATTTCAACCAGTATTTAAAAGTCCTTGGTCCCATTTTATTGCCCTCCAGCGCTTGATTTTGGCCGGTTTGGTCAATCATTTGGAGCAAAAAGCCAAAAAGTCCTCGGCTGGGAGTGCATTGAGGCATGCTTCCCTGGGCAACCATCCTTTCCTTGCAATGATCACGCCAAAGTCAATGTAGTCGATCGCCTCTCGCGCATGTGCATCGGGGTTGATGCAGATCTTCACTCCACGTTCGACAGCCAGGGGTATCCACTGCCAATCCAGATCGAGCCGATAAGGGCTCGCATTGAGTTCGATGGCCACTTGGTTGGCTGCGCACGCATCGATGACCTTGGCCATATCGAGCGGATACCCGTCCCGCCCCAGCAGCAGTCGGCCGGTGGGGTGCCCGAGAATATTGGTGTGTGGGTGTTCTATCGCCTTGATCGTCCGGGCCGTCGCCTTGGCCTCATCCATCTTGATGGTGGTATGGATCGATGAGATCACAAACTCAAATCCCGCCCTGAATTCATCCGAGTAGTCCAAATCACCGTTTGCCAAAATGTCGCATTCGATGCCCTTCAGTATGCGGAAGTCTTTGTTGGCGCGGTTGATTTGATCCACCTCCTCCCATTGGGCGACCACGTCCTCCTCGGTCGCCCCATTGGCGTAGACCGCAATCTGAGAGTGGTCGGTAATACCCAGATAACGATAACCCTGCTCCTGGGCATAGTTACCCATCTCCTCCAAGGTATTGACCCCATCACTATAGGTACTATGCGTATGGATGACACCGAGTATGGCATCCCGGTCCACCAGTGCCGCTGGTGATCTACTGACCTCCGTGGCCAGCTCTCTGCATTCCGGTGGGATGTAGGGCAAGTCCAACTGGCCAAAGATCTGTGCTTCCGTCTCCCCAGCCTCCTCCGAGGCCCGGCTCACCAAGGCGCTGGGTCCGGTGGTCTCCCACCATCGTCGTTCAAACTGAGCCTCCACACTGACATAAAATACAATGGGAAACGAACCGTACACACCCGTGACGATATCCGGCTTCACCTCTAGGACCTCCAAGTCATCCCATTCTTCCCAGCTGGGTGCGCGATCGGGACAGGCGACGAGGTACTCCAAGCAATCGAGTATAGGCGACATCCGCCGAAGTGCTCCGGTGTACTCCGCTCTACCAACCTGTGCATTAGCCTGCAGCTTTACCAGCAGCTCCTCGGCAGGCTCGGCAGCATGCACAAAAAGAAAATTCGACTGGTTTTTTAAGAAGAACTCTAGCTGTTTTTTGATCTCTCCCTGGGTTTTTGCCCCAAAGCCCTTTAACTCGATCAATCGGTTCTCCTGACAGGCATACAGCAGTTCGGTGGCGCTTTCCACGCCTAGTTCATCCCAAGCAGCTTTTATCTTTTTTGCCCCCAGTCCCTTGATCAGCACCATCTCCTGTATGCCCCGGGGTGTCATGTCTTTGTACCGCTCCAGGGTCCGCATTTTGCCGCCCGTCAATAGCTCCTGTATCTTACCACTGATGGCCTTGCCCACGCCTGGGAGGGACTTGATCTCCGCTTCTGCCATCTCAGATAGGGGGGTACCCAGCTTGGACAGGAGTCCATTGGCCTTTTGATAGGATCGAATCTTATACGGATTCTCGCCGTGAAGCTCCATCAGCTTGGCCAGCAGATGGAAAGCAGCCGCAATTTGCTTGTTGGTCATGCTATGTTTTTGCCACTTAGATAAGTGCAGCGCTCAGGCCACCTGGTCCTGCACATGGGCGATGCTAGATCCTTAGCGGCCAAGGATGGGTAGTCGTTGGCTCACTCACCCGCATTAAGGGGATCATCAAATTTATTAAAGATCCGGTCAAACGGTCCGATGGAATCACAAAAGAAATAGCCCTCCTGATTGAGCGAGGAATGCAAAACAAACATCTCTTCTGCGTCCAATGACTGATAGAGATTGACCTCGATGGGTCCACTCATATTGTTGCCCTCGATCATCAGCGTTTTAAGTCGAGCACCCACATCCGTATTCACATCCGCAAAATCTTGACCGGAAACGGAACTGAGGGTGTTGATATATTTGACCATTTCCGCAGAATCAATCGGATTCCCAGTCTGATCCTGCCAATGGTTATCAATTTTGCTGTACGCCCGCTCACCCCGCTCGTCTTGCAGGGTGATGCGGGTCACATCGTCCTTGGCAAAAGAGACCAGCGTCTTGTCACGGAAATTGTCAAACTTTTGGGAAAGGCTCATACTGAGAAAACCTTCCGCGGAGTATACTTCGTCCTCTTCGGTGGCGCGAAAATAAGAGACTCCACTACGGGTGGCTTGATTGAAATTAAATCTTCCGACCATGATATCACCGAGCGACTTACTCCCATCCAATAATTGGATACGGGTGGCCAACGAGTCGTTGACACTGTAGTCAGCCCAACGGTCTGGATTTTTGGATACCACACGCTCTGCTTTGATAGACAGAACATTGGCCAGCAGATTTGTCACGCTGCTTCGAGTAGCCTCAAATTGCTTTCCGTCCTGCTCCACTGTCCAGTCACTGCTCGTACGTTTCAGCGAAAAAGCAGTCCCCTCCGGAGGGTGTATGATAATTTCATTAACGCTTGCGGTATCCACGGAGATGACCTCCGGGTCAAAGCTCCTTTCTTTATTGCCAGAAAACAACTTGAGCAATAGATATATCGCCAATAAAGCCCCAAATGCAATGCCCAGCGTCTTGTTATTCATTGGATTTATTGATTCTTTTTACGAGAGTCATAACTGATTATCGAGCTACACCCACCGCTCCTGCATTCTTCTCAATCGCGTGTTTTTTCGTCGCTGTCCCCGGAGAAATCCATATACTAGGATAAGCCCGATCGGCAGCAGGAAATTTAGATATTTTAATAACGAACGGCGACCATCTTCCAGATCTTCGATGGGACGGGAGGTCACCCCTTTGGTACGCAACTCGATCAAACCGGTGTCATCGGACAGCCAGTCGATACCGTTGACGAGCAAGCTCACGTTGTCCGGGTTTTGGCCGCGCTGGCCGCTGACCGGAAAATTACCATCGCTGACCAAGATGACCTTGCCCGCATTAGGCATTTCGAGGATGCCACCGATGGGGATATTGCTCTGGGGAAAATCCGCATCCGACCATTGCCGATTAACATCAAAGTACGTGGGCGCTTTCATCGAGCCTGCCTTGTCCGACGTGGTCACGATCGGAGTAAACTGCACGGTGCTGTCTCCCGTAAATCTCACCGGACTGGCAAACTCAAAGATTACCTGCTCCAGCCCCTCCGTAATCGGGTGCTCCGGAAATTTATTTACCAGTGGCAAAAAGGGGAAACTCACCTGGGTATTAAATGTCAGAAATCCCGACCGCTGCTGCACGGTCACATTGCCACACGAGGCATCCGTGATAAAACTATCATCCACTTGTACGCCTTTGCTCGCTAGCCAACCGGTCAGGCCGACATCGGTAGCTGTACCTTGTGCCGTGGAAAGATCGCCCGTCACCCGGTCAAAGGCCAAAAATAGATTGCCGCCCCGGTTAATAAATTCATCCAGCTTGTCAAAATCCATAGGCTGCAGCGTATCCTTGGGCGCCACCATGACGGCAGTCTTAAACCGATTGTCAATCGAGGGCGTGGTCGTCAGGTCTACGGCCTCTACGTTGTACAAGATGCTAAGTGATTGCACTGCCTGCGAGAGATCCTGCATACCGGCCTCGCCGTGTCCCTGGATCAGGGCTACCGACGGCTTGTCCAGCACGGAGATCTTCTTAATGCCCGTGGTCAGGGCGTACTCCATCGCACCACCGGGCTGCACAAAGGGTATCACTTCTTGCTGCTCGCCCATCTTGATGACCGCACCCAGAAATGCCTTCTGCTGTTTCACCTGATCCTTTTCGCGCACATTGATCATCACCGGTGAGATCCCATTCTGCATGGCTTCCTGCTCGACGGTCTCATCCTCATTGGGGTTGACAAATTCGTAGTCCAGATTGCCTTTTGAAATATTGGAGTATTCCACCAACATCTCCTGAAAGTCTCTCTTGGTCTTGGCAACATTGGGAGGTAGGTCCTTTGAAAAATAGGCCTTCACCGTGACCGGGTCTTCCAGGTTCTTCAAGATATCTTTGGTGGCTTTGCTCAGGGTATACTGCCGGCCTTGCGTCAAATCCAATCGGAAAAACAGCTGCTTGGAGAGCACATTTACCAGCAAGACGATGCCAGCGATCAATAAGACGGAGGTTGTATTCTTCATATCTTATTTTCTTTTGGAGATCATGTACTCGGACAGGAATATGCCGAAGAGCGTGATGGAGACAAAATAGATCAAATCCTTGGAGTCAATGACACCGCGACTGATCGAATCAAAATGGGTGGTCAAGCTCAGGGTATCCAATATTTCACTGATCCAGCCACTGGTGCTGCCGGCCATAATGCCAAAAAGAAAGTGAAAGAATATCCCAATCAAAAGAGCCAGCAAGAATGCCACAATTTGGTTACTGGTCAGACTGCTGGCAAAAATGCCAATACTGATGTAGACCGCACTCATCAACAATAATCCGAGATATCCGCTGATGGTAGCCCCGTGGTCAATCTCGCCGATACTGGCCACGGTAAAGTAATATGGCAGAGTAAAAGCCAGTGCGATGGCTACGAGCAGAAAACAAGCTAGCCACTTGCCGAGTACAAGCTGCCGATTATTGACGGATTTTGTCAATAAAAGCTCGATCGTTCCAGACCTCCTTTCTTCCGCCAGTTGGCGCATGGTAATGGCCGGAATAAAGAAGAAGAGGGTCCAGAAAGCCACGCCGAAAAAAACCTGTAAACTGGCCTCCTTGACAAAAAAGATATCACCTCCAAATAACCAGGTAAAGAATCCGCTGAAACCTAGAAAGGCCACCAGCATAATGTAGGCTACGAGTGAATCAAAAAATGAATGCAGTTCCTTCTTTGCAATAATCCAAACAGGGCTCATGTATCTATATTAATTCATCGTTAGTTCTCTGAAAATATCTTCCAGCTTTGTCTCAAAGGGAATCATTTCGGTCAGGACATATCCCTTGTCGACGCACATCTTAAAGACGGCCTGATTACTCTGCATGTCGGGGATACTCTGCACCTCAAATCGCATCGCGTCTTTGTCCACCAAGTCCACCGCATTCACTGTGTGCAAGCTCCTTAGGTCCTCAAATACCCGGTCATAGCTCGGCCCCTCGATCTTCACCCGAAGGACTTGCTGGCCTTGCGCCTGCTTGCGCAGCGTCTCTGCTGTGCCATCCGCGACAATCTTCCCCCGATTGATGATCAAAATACGATCACAAGTGGCCTCCACCTCGGGCAGAATATGCGTGCTGAGAATAACCGTTTTTTCTTTGCCAATTTGTTTGATCAGATCCCTGATCTCGACAATCTGGTTGGGGTCGAGGCCGGTGGTCGGTTCGTCCAGGATCAAGATCTCCGGATCGTGAATCATCGCCTGGGCCAAGCCCACTCGTTGTCGAAATCCTTTGGATAGTTCACCGATTTTCTTGTGCTTTTCTACATCCAGACCACAGAGCTTGACCATCCGCCTGATGCGATGTTCAATTTCGCCCTTGGGCACCTGCTGCAGCGCCGCGCAAAACTCGAGATAATCGATCACCGGCATGTCATGATAAAGCGGATTGTGCTCCGGCAGATAACCCATATTTAACTTCATGTCGTGCTCCCGGATCGACCTGCCACTGACGGACACATCTCCACCGTCCATCTCTAGATACCCGGTGATCATTTTCATGGTGGTTGTCTTGCCAGCTCCGTTCGGGCCCAAAAAGCCAAGAATTTCTCCCGTCTTGACTTTGAAGGAAATATCGTCTACCGCTTTCTGAAAGCCATAGCTCTTGCTGAGATGGTCTATTTGAATGTCCATAGTCTAAGTAGCTTGATGAATCACACTTCTTCGGATGAGTCAAGTGCGGCCTCGGAATTTTCGAACGGCCCCAAATCTAAGAAATTGTTTGCATAACTTACAACCGTGAAGTTGAAATTGGATTTGCTGGCTCAGCAAGACAAAATCCGAGTAAAATCAGGGGCTCCAGGCACTCTCCTCTGGGATCCGGTCAGGCGCCAATGGGTCCATTCTACGCCGGAAGAACTGGTCAGACAACTGTTGATCCTCCACCTGTCGGAGGTAGGTGGATTTCGCCTGACGCACATGCAAGTAGAACGTGTGATCAAGGTCAACGGCATGACGCGGAGGTTTGATCTGCTGCTCAACGATGCGGACCTCCAGCCTTTTCTCTTGGTCGAATGTAAGTCACCTACGACACAGGTCGATCAAAACGTGTTTGAGCAGATCGCACACTACAACTCGGCCCTGCAAGTACCCTATCTGCTGGTGACCAACGGAACGTCGCACTTCTGCTGTGCCATCGACCATCAGGAGAAGCAATTCAGCTTTCTAGATCAGATACCTCGTCCGACCGATAGTATTCAACCGGCCGAGTCCACCTAACCCTCCGGCCTGACGGCCATACAGGGATCCAGGATTCATCCAAGTCGCAACGCGCCTAGGCACCGCCACAAGACCCCGTGATCTTTTTTGCCCATTTCTTCCGGGGAATGTGCGGATTATTGCAATTTGGCAGCCTTAAGCTTCATACCCGAATGGCAATACTCATCACCGGTGCCAACGGCCAAATCGGCACCATATTGACCAAGGCGCTCCGGGCCCAGCACGGGGACGCCCAGGTGATCGCCAGTGATATCGTCCGGCCACCCGGAGAGGCGGGTCGCTTCGTCATGCTGGACATCTTAAATGTGCAGCGCATCAAGGAGATCATCGCTGATCACCAGGTCACGGAGATATACCACTTGGCGGCGATCCTCTCCGCCAATGGTGAATGGAATCCGGCAAAGACTTGGAACGTAAACCTCAATGGCCTGCTTAGCCTGCTGGATATCGCACGTGCACAGAAGGTGCAAAAGGTCTTCTTCCCTAGCACCATTGCCGTCTTTGGTCAAACCACACCGAAAATCGACACCCCGCAGGATGTACCTTTACTGCCCAGCACGGTCTATGGCATGAGCAAGCTGGCCGGCGAAAATTGGTGCCACTACTACCACCAGCGATACGGCATGGATGTGCGGTCCATCCGCTATCCGGGCATCATCGGTCATGACTCGATGCCGGGTGGAGGTACCACTGACTATGCCGTCGAGATCTTTCACCAGGCGCTAGACCATGGCAGCTATGAATGTTTTCTAGAGCCCGACACCCGACTGCCGATGATGTACATGCCGGACGCCATCCAAGCCACCCTGCGAATCATGGCTGCACCCGCCGGCCGCATCTCCGTACGCTATGGCTACAACGTGACGGGCATGAGCTTCTCGCCCCGCGAGCTGGCCGCCGAAATCCGTCGACACATCCCCCACTTTGAGATCTCGTACCGACCTGACTTCAGGCAAGAGATTGCATCGACGTGGTCGCAGAGTATCGACGACACCAAAGCCCGTGAGGATTGGCAATGGCAACCGCAGTATGATCTCCGCAGCATGACGGCCGATATGTTGCGCCAGTTGTCGGATTGAGGCAATCACCCTGGACCCCCACTCACCACGGCTGGGCGGGAGAAGAAAACTTATTTTTGCCAAGACTTAAAATCTTTCTGCCATGTCATACAGCATCCAAGAGGCGCTCCGCGCTGAATTGCAGTCTATCCGTGAGGCTGGACTTTACAAGGAAGAGCGCGTGATCACCACCCCTCAGGGGGCAAGCATTGCGACCACCGGAGGGAGGGATGTGCTGAACTTTTGCGCCAATAATTATCTGGGGTTGTCGTCCCATCCGGATGTCATTCAGGCGGGCATTGATGCCATGAGGACCTACGGCTTCGGCTTGTCTTCGGTACGTTTTATCTGTGGGACCCAGACCATCCACAAGGAGCTGGAGGCACGGATCGCCGATTTTCTGGGCATGGAGGACGCTATTCTGTATGCGGCCGCTTTTGATGCCAATGGCGGACTCTTCGAACCACTCCTGACCAAAGAAGATGCGATCATCTCGGACCAACTCAATCACGCTTCAATCATCGATGGGATACGGCTCTGCAAGGCGACACGCTACCGATACAAGAACAACGATATGGCTGATCTCGAGGTGCAGCTCCAAGCAAGTCAATCTGCCAGACGGAGGATGATCGCGACCGACGGTGTCTTTAGTATGGACGGCACCATCGCCCAGATAGACAAGATATGCGATCTGGCTGACCAATACGATGCGCTGGTCATGGTGGACGAATGTCATGCAACCGGCTTCGTCGGCCCTACAGGAAAGGGTACCCATGAATATCGAGCGGCCATGGGTCGAGTCGATGTCATCACGGGCACTTTTGGCAAGGCGCTGGGTGGTGCTTCCGGAGGCTTTACCGCGGCTCGAAAAGAGATGGTCGAAATCCTCCGGCAACGGAGCCGACCGTACCTCTTTTCCAATACCCTCGCACCTGCGATTGCCGGCGCCTCCATCAAGGTGCTGGATATGATCTCCGCAGATCACTCGCTGATAGAAAAGGTAACGACAAATACCAAACAGTTTCGGGCGGGCATGACAGAAGCCGGATTTGACATCATCCCGGGGGAGCACCCCATCACGCCGATCATGCTATACGATGCCAAACTATCGCAGACCTTCGCCAGCCGACTGCTCGAGGAGGGTATCTATGTCATCGGATTTTTCTATCCCGTGGTCCCACGCGAGCAAGCCCGCATCCGTGTGCAGATCTCTGCCGGCCATAGTACGGAGGACATCGATCGAGCGATTGCGGCCTTTACCAAGGTCGGCAAAGAGCTAAGGGTGATTTGATCTCGACTGGGTCATCGCGTACGACACAATCGCCGTAGTTTCAGTGCAACGCTATTGATCCGGCTGCAAGATGAACTGGACCGTCGTCGGACTCCACTCCTCTAGCAGCACCTGGCCATTGCGGCGATATCGCTGCATCGTGTCCTCATCGTAGTGCCGCACCGTCACCAGCTCTACATTGTCCATGCATTCCATCGCAAAATCGTGGGACAGTTCCTCCTGCAGCATGGCGAAGTGCCGCGGATCATCATCCACGCAGACGCTGAAGCTGGTCGCCAGATTTTTCATAAAATGGATCTTAACCCGCGCCGCAGCAAATCGCTGAAACAGGGTGCCCAGATGCTCTTCCATGATAAAAGACAGATCTCTGCTGATGAAGTGGATCCATCGAAGCTGGTTGATTACTACGGTGATGGGTGGATAGGTGATGCCGTCATCAGTGGCTACAGTGGTTCCGACATGGTCTGGCCGGGCAAAGGAGCGGACCTCCATGGGTATATTGGCCTCACGCAAGGGCCGCAGGGTCTTGGGATGAATCACCTTGGCCCCGTAGTAGGTCATTTCGATCGCTTCCTCATACGAAAGTCGAGGCAATAGCTCTGCAGTCGGATCTCGCCTGGGATCTCCCGTCATGATGCCGGGCACGTCCTTCCAAACCACGACACTGGTGGCTCCAAGGCAGGCACCCAAAATGGCCGCACTATAATCCGACCCCTCTCGACCCAAGGTACTGCTGTAGTTATCTTGCGTACCACCGATAAAACCTTGGGTAAGTACCAATTGTCCCTGATCCAACCGAGGGGATACCGCGTGGACCACTTTGTCCTTCGTCTTGTCCCAATCAACCACCGCCTCTCGAAAGCTATCGTCCGTCTTAACCAGATCTCGGGCATCCAGCCAGCAGCATTGCAGCCCCTGTTGCCGCAACTGGCCCTCAACGATCCTTGTGGCAGCCAGTTCGCCAATGGCCACCACCTGGTCATAAATGTAGTCATAGGAGTCTTGCACATCGTCCTCCAGTAGCCATTCTGCCTCTACGAAGATGTCATTGACCAGGACCCCTACCCCATCGCCCAGCCCGAGCTGGTTTATGACCGCCAGATGTGTTTCCTTGATCGCCTGCAGCAGTGCGGCTGATTGTTGCTCCCTTCGGTAGTATGCCTCCACGACCTCTTCCAGGGCATTAGTGGTTTTGCCCATGGCGGATACAACCATCACGAGTGGCTCATCGCGATGACCGGATACGATATTGGCCATATTGAGGATGGCATTGGCATCCTTGACCGATGCACCTCCAAACTTGAATACCCGCATAGTGGCAGCTTATCAAAAAATGCAAAGATAGCGGTAGCCCATAAATCGGCATCAAGGGTTGGCTGACATCGTCATTACCAAGTTGTTAAGGACCTGTTGTCGCCCCCGGATTTCTTGGCTTATACCCTATTTTTCATACCTTCGACGCATCAATTTTTCAGCCAATATGAAAGTATGTAGCTCTTTGGTCATGCTACTGGCCATGGTCGAGCTTTGTGTGGCTCAGGCGCCTGTCAAACCTACTTCCGCAGACATTTTCTTGTCACTGCAGAAATTGCAGGTGCTTGGCTCCGCCCTATATGTGGCCGCACATCCGGACGATGAGAATACGCGCATGATCTCTTACTTTGCCAACGCGCGACACTACCATACGACCTACCTATCACTGACTCGCGGCGACGGCGGGCAAAACCTCATCGGCACCGAGATTGGGGATCTGCTTGGATTGATTCGCACACAGGAGCTATTGAGAGCCCGGCAGGCCGACGGTGGCAATCAGCTATTTACCCGGGCCAATGACTTTGGCTATTCGAAGCATGCGGAAGAGACGCTGGAGATCTGGAACAAAGATGAGGTACTCTCAGACGTTGTCCTTGCTATCCGAAAAACCCGACCGGATGTCATCATCAACCGCTTTGACCACCGCACATCCGGTCGTACGCATGGTCATCATACCTCGTCAGCGATCCTTTCGCACGAAGCCTTCGATCTGGCCGGCAAGAAGTCCGTCTACCCGGAGCAGTTAAAACATTTGCAGCCCTGGTCACCCACTCGCCTCTTCTTTAACACCTCTTGGTTTTTTTATGGCAGTCGAGAAAACTTTGCCAAGGCGGACAAAAGCGACATGGTCAGTGTAGATGTGGGGGTCTACTATCCCCTCCGCGGCAAATCCAATAACGAGATAGCGGCCGAGAGCCGGAGTTTTCATAAGAGTCAAGGGTTTGGTGCTACCGGAGCAAGGGGCTCGGAGATGGAGTATCTGGAGCTGATCAAAGGGGCCGAGGTGACCCCGGAGGACGACCCATTTAAGGGCATCAATACGACCTGGAGTCGGATCGAGGGGGGGGCGCCCGTCGCTACCTTGCTGTCCGAGATCGAGGACGATTTTGACTTGACAAACCCGGGTGCATCTGTGCCCAAGCTGGTGGAGGCCTATCGACTGATTCAGTCTATTCCCAATGATGGATTCTGGGTGCCAAGAAAGCTGACCGAGCTCCAGGATTTGATCACCAACTGCACAGGACTGTACATCGAGGCGGTCGCAGATGACTTTTCTGCAGCTCCCGGACAGTCTGTGCAGCTACAATTGGAGGCGATCAACCGATCGGCGGTGCCGGTGGATCTTACCTCTGTGGCGGTCCTGCCGAGCGGTTGGGACTCGACCTGGGTACAACCGCTGGCGGATAATCAACGCTATCGAAAATCGATCGCCTACCAGATCCCCGTAGATGCATCGTTTAGTACCCCGTACTGGTTGAAAGAAGCGCACTCCATCGGCATGTACCAGGTAGACGACCTCAATAAAAGAGGACTCCCCGAGTCCAATCGCCCCGTACAATTGGCATACACCTTGGATGTCAACGGCCTGACGCTCAGCGCTAGCACACCCATCGTCTATAAGCGCAACGACCCGGTGCATGGCGAGGTGTATCGACCTTTTGAGATCAGTCCACCTGTCTTCCTCAATTTTACCGAAGACGTCATGGTCTTTGGCACCCAATCGGCCCGCACGGTGCAGGTGGTTGTCAAGGCGGGATCCGACGATGTGTCCGGTCATGTGAGTCTGCAGGCACCGACAGGCTGGGATATCTCACCACAGGAGATAGCCGTCCACTTGTCAGAAAAGGGAGAGGAAAGCAGGTTGACCTTTACGATTGTACCACCGGAGTCCAGTTCGGAGGCCGAAATGAAAGCCATTTTCAAGGATAGCGGCGCCGAAGATCGAGTCTACAACTATACCGCCACCATCATCGAATACGACCACATCCCCACCCAAACCATCCTCAAGCAGGCGCAATCGAAAATCGTCAAGGTCGACCTGCAGAAGGCAGGTGATCATGTCGGTTACATCATGGGGGCCGGCGACAAAGTCCCCAAATATCTCCGACAGATTGGCTATGACGTAAGTCTCCTCGAAGAAGATGACCTGGTCAGTGGTGACCTTAGTCAATATGATGCGATCATTGTGGGCATTCGTGCCTACAATACCAATGATCGATTGAGATTTCATCAGGATCGGCTCTTTCGATACGTGGAGGAGGGCGGTACGATGATCGTACAGTACAATACCAACCGACGCATCAAGGTCGACCAAATTGCCCCTTATCCCTTGAAGATTTCACGCGACCGGGTGACCGTTGAGGGTGCCGAGGTTCGTTTTCTCGCCCCCAACCATCCCGTGCTCAACAGTCCAAATCAGATTACTCCGCAGGACTTTGATGGCTGGGTGCAGGAAAGAGGATTGTATTTCCCCAATGAGTGGGATGACCAGTTTACCGCAATCCTCTCCTGTAATGATCCTGGTGAAGACCCCAAGGACGGTGGTCTGCTGGTTGCTCCGCATGGCAAGGGATGGTACATCTACACGGGCTATTCTTGGTTTAGAGAGCTGCCGGCCGGGGTGCCGGGGGCCTATCGACTCTTCACCAATCTGATTTCCATCGGCAAACGCACACAACCATGAAGCCTCCTGCTGAAGATCCCCTTCCCTTCGGGCTGAGCTGGCGGCAGATCTACACGATACTGTTGGTCTGTCATGCGGTGGTGATACTGCTCTTTATCCTATTCACCCGCTATTACACTGCGTAAGGTACTATGAGTAGTCTCGATTGGATCATCCTGTCCAGCACGCTTCTCCTGATCGTAGGTTATGGGGTCTGGAAGACCAGGGGCAGCAAGAATATCAATCAGTATTTACTCGGCAGCCAGAGGGCCAAATGGTGGACGGTGGGGCTTTCGGTGATGGCGACACAGGCTAGCGCCATCACATTTCTCTCTACCCCCGGCCAAGCCTTCACCGATGGGATGGGCTTTGTCCAGTTTTACTTTGCGCTGCCTATCGCGATGGTACTCTTGTGTGTGACATTCATACCCTTGTACTACAAACTCAAGGTCTACACCGCTTACGAGTTTCTGGAGGGTAGGTTTGACTTAAAGACGAGATCCCTGGCCGCCTTTCTGTTTCTTGTGCAGCGAGGTCTGGGAGCAGGTATCACGATCTACGCCCCCGCGATCATCCTCAGCACCATCATGGGATGGAATCTCAATGTGACCAATCTCATCATCGGCTTGCTGGTCATCACCTACACCGTCTCGGGGGGGACACGTGCGGTCAACGTTACGCACAAGTACCAGATGCTGGTCATCTTCACCGGGATGTTCATCGCTTTTTTTCTATTGATCTCGTACCTACCGACGGACGTGTCCTTCTTTGAGGCGCTAAGTGTGGCGGGAGCGACAGGCAAGCTGGAGACGGTCGACTTCTCGTTTGACTGGAACAATCGCTACACCTTTTGGTCGGGTATGACGGGAGGCTTGTTTCTCATGTTGGCTTACTTTGGCACGGACCAGAGCCAGGTACAACGCTACCTGTCCGGACGATCGATCCGGGAGAGCCGCCTGGGCTTGATCTTCAACGGTCTGATGAAAGTGCCCATGCAGTTTTTCATCCTTATGGTGGGCATCATGGTCTTTGTGTTCTACCAATACCACGACACACCGCTCTTCTTCAACGAAAAGGCCTATGAGCGGGTAGCCGCTGGTGAGTATGGTACGGAGCTCACCGCCCTGGAAGGCCAGGTAAAGGTCTTACATGAGGAGCGGCAAGAGCTCAACAGCCAATACCTGGCCGCTGAGCAGCAGGGCGATGAAGTCGCCCGAGCGCAGGTCCGAAGCCAGATGGTGGCCAATGAATCTCAGCAAAAGCAGATCAGGGACGAGGCCAAGACCATCATCCAGCAGGCCGACCCCTCGATCGAGACCAATGACCGTGACTACGTCTTCATCACATTCATCCTAAATCACCTACCTCAGGGACTGATCGGCCTACTGCTGGCTGTGATATTCTCCGCTGCCATGTCGTCCACGGCCTCGGAGCTTAATGCACTGGCGTCCACCACTGTCATTGACATCTACAAGCGATCGATCTTCGGTCATGGCACAGAACGCCACTACCTGCACATGTCCAAGTTCTTTACCCTTTTCTGGGGACTGCTGGCCATCTCGTTTGCCTGTTTTGGTACCCTGTTCGAAAACCTGATCCAGTTTGTCAACATTGTAGGATCCATTTTCTACGGAACAATACTGGGCATCTTTCTGGTGGCATTCTATATTAAGCATGTGGGTGGTACGGCCATCTTTGTCGCCGCGCTGATCGCCGAGGCTGTCGTCATCTACACCTACTTGACGACCGATATCGGCTATTTGTGGCTCAACCCCATCGGGTGCGGATCGGTCATACTGATTAGTCTACTACTCCACCCGGTACTGGGCGGAAAGAAGGCAGCCCTAGGATAAGGGCGGGCGACCCGGTCAAAACAAGCGCCCGACTAGTACTGGATAATGTAACGCAACCCAACACCGGCGCTGGCGAAGAACCACCTGGACCCTTCCTTAATTCGCACGCGAGGCGTCCAATCCAAGGTGATGTCAATGGGCACGGCTTCAAAGCTGAGATCCAGCCCCAACGCACCCATCACGCCCAAGGCGTTAAAATCCCGTCTAAACGTAGCAGCTGGTCCTACACCCCAATACCACTGTAGGCGCCGTCCCAGCTCTTTGTGCGTCTGTAGCAGGACGGCAACGCCAAAAAAGTCATAGTCATAGGCCCCCACAATGGCCTCCAAAGCCAAGGGCGCTGAGACAAACTTCTTGTAGGAGAGGGTAGCACTGGTACCCCCGCGCAGACCGGCCGCATCGGTGTACATCTGCCCTCGAAGTGGGGTGAGAGCCAATCCCATAAGCATCAGACAGAAGATAAGCTGGAGATGGTATCGCGGCATGCGTGGTATGTTTTGTCCTTAGAAGATATATCGTACGGCCAAGCCCCCAGCCTCGCCGCCAAACCCTCCACCACCAGCAAGGTTAATCGAGGGAATCCAGTCGATCGTAATATTCAGCGGTATATCGGTAAAGGAATAATCCAGACCTAGACACCCGGCGATCCCTATGACGGTGCGATCCTCATCTATGTTTCCAAGGAATGATCCTCCCCAAAATCCAACATAGCCTCCGCCTCCATAGTACCACTGTAGTCCTTCCACCACATTGTCCAACGGGGCATGCACCTGGTACAGGCCAGTGATCCGTATAAAGTTCCAATTGGCAGAGAGCAGCCCAAACGATCGGTAATTGAGAATGCCTTCGACTGCCCCTGATTCGTTAAAGAAATGTTTGTAGGTCGCGCCAAAGCCCCAGCCTAGTCGAAGGCCGATAGCGTTGTCATAATTCTGGGCCTGAGAAGTGGCTGTCCCGAGGCAGGCAAAGCAAAAAAGGGCAAGTAGTATTTTCTTCATAATGTTACGGAGGTAAGGATTAAACCAATGTGTCGCCCTTTAATTTAGGAATTATTTGGCGACCCAGCGGAAGAGGGCTTTCCCACAACATGGCAATGATGCTAGCCCATGGGCTCGCGAGATGCGGTCACGGCCGAAAACAGGCAGGTGATTGAGGGCGGTTCCTCCCATGGTCCATTCCAACAAAATGCTATCGAATGTTGGTGGCCAATCAACCCGCCAGGGTCATCGCAGGACCTGCAGTGAAATTTAGGCTACGTGGTCCCGTCGAGGACCACTCAACCCCGCAGAGGCACCTTGAGCAATTGGCGGATCAGCAGCACCCATCCGACGATAAAGAGCACCCCACCCAGCGGCGTGATGGGTCCAAGAAAACGCAGTGACATCCCGATCAGCGGCTGCATGGAAAGCAGGTAGATCGATCCGGAAAACAGTCCGATACCCAGGGCAAAGGCCAACACTGGCCATTGCAGCGAGCGTCCCGGCAGGTGCATACTGAGTAGCCCTACAAAGGCCATCGCCAGGGCATGATAAAACTGGTAAGACACCCCGGTGCGAAAGGACTGCATCTGATCGGGTGAGATCTCGCCGCGCAGACCATGGGCTCCAAAAGCGCCCAAGAGCACAGCGGTCACCGCCAAGATGCTGGCGAGCACTAATGTATTTCTCGTAAATCTTGTCATGACGATGAGGGCGTGATTCAAGGAATGATCTCGTCTCCGTGTACTTGCTTCTGACTGCGCCACCATACGTAGCCCAGTGAGCCAACCATCAGATATGGCAGGGACAACAAGAAGAGGATGCCGGTATTCAGCCCCTTGCCTGCCGTGCCACCACTCCGCAAGTTGGACTCGGCTGAAATACGGCACATCGGGCATTGGGCCTGCACATCAAGGGGCGATAGTCCCATACAAAACAGCATGACTAAACCTGTCGTGATGATACGTCTCAATCTTGTACGTCTCATGATGTCATCTTTTTAGCGTCCATGTATTGTCATGTCAAACAGGGCCAAAGCATCACGTATACCAGCGGTCCGGAGAGCGATACGTAGAGCCACAGCGGCCATACCCACCTGGCCATGCGCCGGTGTCGCTGATATTGGGTGGTGATAGCTCGAATATACGTCAGAAGGATAAAAGGAAGAATCGCAGCCGCCAGCACCACGTGGGTGATGAGCAGCGCAAAATACACCGTCCGTATGGCTCCCTGGCCGCAATATTGGGTCTCGCTGCTGGTAAAGTGGTACACCACATACAGCAAGAGGAAAAGGGCCGAGCTAAGGATGGCGACCTGCATGATCTTGCGGTGTACCGTCATGTTCTTCTTGACCCGGATGAAGTAGTATCCGGCAAGCAGCAGGCAGAAGGTGACCATATTCAGCCCGGAGTAGAGCATGGGCAGCCAGGAAAAATCGATAGCGGTATCAATCTTGTACCGCCTCATCAGCAAGACAAGCACCAATACGACTGCACTGACTCCCCAGGCCAGTCGATTATACGTTGCCTCCTTGCTACGCAGTGTTACACTCATTTTTCTCGACTTCGCCGAAACTCAAAATCCCTCTCGGGTTCGCGGGGCAGTAGAAAGGTGATGTGTTCAATCATGGTTGATACCTCCGCATCCGAGCTCAGCGCGTAAGATCTTCGCACGTGATTGGCCGTATCTATTAGGAAGACGCCTTCTTCGAGGCTGCCCTGGTAGGTGGACAGATGCGCCGCCTTCTCTAGGGAGTCACGTACCCCGAGACGGTTATCTGGGGGCAAATCGATGGCGACTATGTCCGGCCGTTGTCCAAAGCGCTCAAGGATCAAATCAATGCGTGCATCGAATGCTTGATCCGACCGATCAAACATGAGCTTGACCGTCGGGGAACCGTCATCTACGGGCAGCGGTAGGGCTGCTTTGGGTTCCAATGCCTCAATGGCATCCAGCCGAAACTGGAGTCCACCTTGCAAATACCACCACGATATAGCCGGAATGATCACCAACAACAACAGGAGGACCGCTACACGATATATCTTGCCAGCCATAGTGCTGTACTAGGTGAAGAAATAGGTTGATCCTGCTGATCGTCTCTGAGATCAGCCATGTCTCACGGGGTCAGTGGCCGTCGGTCTGCTCTTCGCTTTGGTATGTATTCGTCAGCGGCTGCAATGAATTTTCAACCTGTTCGGTATTTCGCTCCGTGATCGCCGCCCGTGACGTCCTCCAGAAGTCACCCTCCATGAAGAATGCGATGATCGCCCAGATGAGGAGCGCTGTCGGTAGCAGCACGCTACGCATGAGACCCTTCAGCTCGTACTTCATATGCATGAACTCAAAGATGACCAGGTAGGCCTTGTAGAGGCTCATGCTGATCATGGCTAGGTACATGATCGCCTTGCCGAGTGGAAACCAACCAATGTTCCAATCGTCATAGGGCACAAAGCCGGGAATGATATACCCTTTGCCGACCAGTGCCACCATGACCTCCACGATCGTGATGACGCCTAGTATGACGATCGTGCTCCAGGCTATGCTCTTTGACTCCTCGTATGTATGTGCAGACATAGTGTTGTTGCTTTCCTTGATTTAAAGTAGGTAGAAGACCAGAAATACAAAGACCCAAACCAGGTCCACAAAGTGCCAATAGAGCCCAATCTTCTCTACCATCTCGTATCCATTTCGGCGTCGGACGTAGAGTCCTCCTGCTACATTGATCGCGATGATGATGAGAAAGACCACCCCGGACAGCACGTGAAAGCCATGAAAGCCCGTGATAAAGAAGAACAAGGCTCCAAAGGCCTTCGGCCCAAATTCTAACTGACCGATCTCTCCTGCATTGGGACCGGTGGTGTATTGTACCCGTCGATTGATCCATTCTCCACCCGCCTTGTGAATCAGATAGCTCTCGCCGGCCCTAAATGTCTCTGCTTCTTCGCCCGAGTGGTAGGCGTGTCCGTGTTCATCGTCCAGGTATACCCCTGATTCGAGATGGGTGCCAAATGGGTCTGTGGTGACCGTCATATGCTCCTTGGCGATCAAAGTCGTCCATTCCCAAGCCTGACAGCTGAGAAACATAGCTCCGCCGATGATCGTGAAGATCATCCATTTGACCACGCCTGCCTTGTTCTCCTCCTTGCCCTCCTGCACAGCTCGAATCATGGTGTAGGAGCTAGCCAAGAGGATGAAGGTCATCAGGCTCACAAACAAGAGCGGATAGTTCGTGCCCTTGAGAAAGGGGAAGCTGGAAAAGACAAAATCTGGCACCGGCCAGCTCTCCATGCTAAATCGCAAAGCTCCGTACGAGATCAAAAATCCCGCAAATGTAAATGCATCGGAGAGTAGAAAGTACCACATCATCAGCTTGCCGTAGCTGGATCCAAACGGTGACTTGCCGCCCGACCACAACTTCTTCTCATCTGCTGCTCCGTGATGTAATTCCACTGTTTCAGTTGCCATAGATCAGCTCTTTATCTGTATAGCGTTAAAAATAAAAACAAGATCACCCACAGCAGATCCACGTAGTGCCAATACTGTGCGGTGATTTCCAACCTCCTCATACGTTGGGTAGTCACTCGAAAGGGCAGTCCAAAAGCGTGTATCAAGGCCACCCCCATCGCCGCCAATCCCGCCAGCACGTGCGCCACATGCACACCACTGATCACGTACACAAAGGACCCCGAGGGGTTTCCTTTGAGATCAATACCTGCCTCAAACAAGGCCAGCCAGCCCTGATACTGCAGGACTACAAAGGTCAGGCCCAGTAGGAAGGCTCCCACGAGCAATCCCTTATATAGCCCTTCACGACCTGCCTGAAACTCCTGGTAGCAGCGATGTATGGCTAGACTGCTAATCACGATCACCACCGTGCTAATCGTAAAATGTAAGGGCAGTTCAAACTCAAACCAGTTGCCGGCCGCTTGTCGCACGATGTATGCGCTCATAAAGCCAGCAAACATCATCGAAATGCTGGCTAGGCTCACCCAAAGCGCAAACTTCATGGGGTATATCTTGCCCCTGCTGCTGTTTGTTTCGATTGCCACTGCCTGCATTATAGGACGTTTCCGATATAGTAAATCAATAGCGCCACCGGTAGGTACAAGAACGACGCAAACATCAGCATTCTCGCGCTCCTGGGGGTGGTGTGTCGTTGCATATTCCAACCAAAAACGGCATACCCTACACTGAGCATGGCTACGATGATACAAGGCAGCAGTGCAATCGCTCCCAGGAACGCAGGTGCCATACTGACTGGCAGCAGCAACAGTGCATAGATCATCGATTGTCGACCGAGATTGGGGTGAATCTTTCCGTCCTGCTCCGGAACCAGCCGGAACCCGGCCTTCTTGTAGTCCTCATAGCCCAGATAGCCGATACTCCAGAAGTGCGGAAACTGCCAGAAAAACTGAAGACCAAACAAGGCAATGGCCATGGGTGTGATGGAGCCTTCTACGGCCACCACGGCAATCATTGTCGGTAGTGCTCCGGCAATCGCCCCTACGAGCACGGAGAACGGGCTCATCCGCTTGAGCGGTGTATAGACGAAGGCGTAGCATATCACGGCGGTAGCCCCGAGCACAGCCGTCAGTGGGTTGAAGTAGGCCAGGAGAATGATGCCCAGGGCAAAAAGTAGCCCACCGATCATCACCGCCTCGTTCATGGACATGCGATCTGCCGCCACCGGCCGATTGGCCGTGCGTGACATCAGTCGGTCGTAGTCCTTTTCCAGCGCTTGATTGAGCGCATTGGCCGCCGCAGTAATGCTGAAACCACCTACCCCGAGGATCACTAGCGCAAGGGCTGAAAAGTCATCCTGGGCGACGATGAGATAAGCCACCAGTGCACTCAGCACTACCAGCATGGTCAGCCGAAACTTGACCAGCATCAGGAAGTCGTGCCCGCGGCTCACCAGCCTCACTTGGCTCGATGCGGTTCGATATGTTGTATGCTTGATGTGCTTCACCTCTTTTATTCCATTAAACTTTGATCCGTCATCGCCAGTTAATGCTCGGTATCCTCTTCGTCAGGTCCCAGCGGGGTGATTTGACTGATAAACTCCTTACCATCCTTACCATAGTCATAAGCCCATCGGTGCACACTAGGGATTTTGCCCGGCCAGTTGCCGTGACCCGGACGGATTGGCGTGGTCCAATCCAAGGTAGTGGCCCCATAGGGATTCCTCGTCTTTTGCTTTCGCCCCTTCCAGATACTGTAAAAGAAGTTTAGCACAAACAGCAATTGTACAAGAAAGGTGACAATAGCCCCAATGGTGATGAACTTATTCAGACCATCGAAATCCTTGAAGGCGTCAAAGGTTTCAAAGCTGAAATAGCGTCTTGGCACACCTGCCATACCGGTATAATGCATCGGCCAGAAGACAACATAGGCACCAATAAGGGTACCCCAAAAGTGGATCTTGCCCAAGGTCTCATTCATAAATCGACCAAACATCTTGGGAAACCAATGGTAGACTCCGGCAAACATGCCAAAGAAGGCCGCCACGCCCATCACAATGTGAAAATGCGCCACGACAAAATAGGTGTCGTGCAACTGGATGTCTAGCGAAGAGTTGCCCAGGAATATACCGGTGAGACCACCTGATATAAACATGGACACGAAGCCAATGGCGAATAAGCTCGCCGGATTGAGCCGCACGTTGCCCCGGTAGATCGTCGCGATCCAATTAAACACTTTGACCGCCGATGGCACGGCAATGATCAAGGTGAATATGACGAAGATGTTAGAGATAAATGGATTGACGCCGGCCATAAACATGTGGTGCGCCCACACGATAAATGACAGAAACGCGATGGCCAAAATAGACAGTACCATGGCCCGATAGCCGAAGATTGGCTTCCGTGAATGGACGGAAAGCACCTCCGATACCAGTCCCATCGCAGGCAATATGATAATGTATACCTCCGGATGACCCAAAAACCAAAACAGGTGTTGATAGAGGATCGGGCTGCCCCCGACGTGGTCGAGCGCCTGTCCTCCAATGAATATTTCACTCAGATAGAAGCTCGTACCGAGTCCACGATCAAACATCAGCAGGAAGAATCCGGAGACCAGCACCGGAAACGAAAGCAGCGCTATGATGGCCGTCACAAAGAAGGCCCAGATGGTCAGCGGCAGTCGCCACATATTCATCCCCTTGGTACGCAGATTAAGTACGGTGGTGATATAGTTTATCCCTCCCAGCAACACGGACACGACGAAGAATACCAGACTGGCGGTCCAAAGCGTCATACCCGCCTTCGAGCCGGAGGACGCTTCTCCCAGTGCACTCAGGGGCGGGTAAGCGACCCAGCCCCCTGAAAAGGGACCCGTATTGAGGAATAAGGAAATGAACATCACGACCCCCGCCAAGAAGAAGAACCAATACGACAACATATTGAGGAAGGGCGATGCCATATCACGAGCACCCACCTGCAGTGGTATGAGCAGATTACTAAAGGTGCCGCTGAGGCCGGCAGTCAGTACAAAAAACACGATGATCGTACCGTGCATCGTCACCAGAGCGTAGTAAAACTCCGGGTCCAGGCTACCTACGCCATCTGCATCTACCACAATCCACTTGCCCAGGAGGGGCTTGATCCAGGTGAGGCTCTCTTCCGGAAAACCCAATTGCAATCGGAAGATCACGGACATACCTGCCCCTATGACAGCCCAGATGATACCGGTGATCAAGAACTGCTTAGCAATGATCTTGTGATCTTGCGAGAAAATATACTTGGTGATAAAGCTTGCTTGATACTTATCCCCATGGTGATGCTCATGAAAGTGGTCGTCGTATCCCAACTCTTCAATGATCGCATCCTGTTCTACCGCAGTATCTATCGAATTGGCCATGTTGTATGGTAGTTAAATCTTATTGCTTTGTTATTCTGAGTTCCGTGCGTCGGTTATTAGCTCTTCCCGCTTCTGTATCGTTGGTATCGATGGGCTGGGTCTCCCCATAGCCCACCGCTGTAAATCGGCTCTGGTCGATACCGGCGTCCGCCAGGTATTGTGCCACGGCGTCGGCCCGGCTCTGAGACAGGGTCTGGTTGGTATCGGTAGATCCCGTGTTATCGGAATGCCCCGCCAACTCAATCTCCAGGGAGGAATTATTCTGCATCGCCGTCACCACATTATCCAGCTCATAGCGTGATAATGGGGTCAGCACATTGGATCCGGTCTCAAAAAAGACATATTTGAGCAGGACGGTCTTAGCCGCCGGATCTTCCGCATCCAGGGCAGACTGCAGGGCATCGTCAAATTCACCTTTGCGAGCCTCGACCTCAAAGTCAAACAGCTGATCTTTATATGGATCATCATCCGAGTTTCTGATCGTCGTCAGGTAGAAAGACTGCTGACTACGCAGCCACTGGTCGTACTCCGCCTGCTCCACGATCACAACTTTCTTCTTCATACTGTAGTGGCCATTGCCACAGAGCTCTGCACAAGCCAGCTCGTAGTCGAAGACTTCCCACTTCTGGGGACCATCAGGGTCGGCGAGATCAGCCGGCACCTGGTACTCCGGATACTTTGACAGTTCCTCCCGATACTCTTCCGTGGTCTTGCTGGGGGTGAAAACAAAGTAGGTCGGCATGCCCGGCACGGCGTCCATCTTGACTCTAAAGTGAGGGAGGTAGAAATTGTGCAGTACGTCTCGAGCAAGAATCCGGACACGTACTTTTTTCCCTTTGGGTAGCACCAGATCGGTCGGGTGAATATCATCCAGGTTCTTGGTATCGGTCCAATCCTGTCCCAGTGGATTCAGTCCGTTAGTTAGGCGAAAATCACGTGTCCCCAAAGCGCCGTCGGGGCCCGGGTATCTCAGCACCCACAGGAATTGCATGCCCATCGCTTCGATCTCCATGTAGTCCTCGCCAGGCTCCACATCGGCCATCACCTTGTTCCATACCAAGAGGCCATTGAGCACGAGCGCAAACATGGCAAACGCAGGAATCACGGTCCAGACGATCTCAAGCTTGTTGTCATGCGGCATAAAGTCTGCCTTTCGATCGGGATGGTAACGGTACTTATTGGAAAAATAGAACAAGGCCACCTGTGTGATCAGAAATACGATACCGGTGATCACCAGCGTCACATTAAACAACTTGTCCAGGCTTGGCCCATGCTCGGATGCCGCCTCGTGCGGCCCATAGCCCAGCATGTAGTTTTTGTAGTACCACGCAGAAACGATCGTAACGACCAGAAATATGACCATAAAGGCCAGCAGGTATCTGCCTTGTCTCCGGTTGCTCTTGATCACCGTCTCTTCGTGCCCGCGAATACCTTTGGCCAGCTCATTGATCCGGCTCATCTGCAGGACCACCACGATGAGCAGTACGAAGGATAACAGTATGATTAAACCAGTCATCTATTTCTCTTTTTATACTACGTGATGATGTAGACTTTCATCGATATACGGGTCGCGACTCGGTACCAGCGGGGCCTTCTCCAACTGTCTCAAGAAGAAGAAGGCAAAGAGTGCAGCAAACCCCAAAAATGTTCCTAGCTCCAATAGCCCTGGGATCGTAAAGCCCGACACAAAGCTGCTGGCGTGATGTGCCGCGTGCTCGGTGGCCTCACTGGCATGGGAGATGAGCTGAGCCGCTGCCCCATGTGCTCCTTCTACCGCACCGTGTGCATCGGAAGATCCGTGCCCACCACCATGACCCGACAAAGCATGCGCTGTATGCAAGACACCGGGCTTGATCATCAGGAAGTAGTCCAGCCAGTGGCCCAAGATCAGGATGATACTGACCGTAGTCATGATGCCTGTCTTGCGCTTGGTATCGTTGCGTAACAGGACGAAAAATGGAAGTACAAAATTGATCAGCAGATTGCCATAAAACAGTACCGGATACTCATCAAATCGCTGTCGGAAGTAGACCGTTTCCTCCCCTATGTTGCCGTACCAGATCAACATGTATTGTGAGAACCATAGGTACGTCCAAAACACACTGAAGCCAAAAATATATTTGCCCAGATCGTGGAAATGATCGGCCGTCACCTCTTCAAAATAACCTCGGCTCTTAAGGTAGATCAAGGTCAAGACAGTGATACAAAGCATCGTGACAAACCAACTGATGGTACAATACCAAGCAAACAAGGTGCTGTACCAATGGGCATCGAGCGACATGATCCATTGCCAAATGATGGCGGCACTCGAAAACCCTCCAATAGGCAGAAACCAGGATGCCCACACTTTCATTTTCTTCTTATGGATCGAGTAGTCATATTTCTCGACCTTCTCTTCTTCCAGGGATAGGGATCGCATCTTCCTGGCAAAGTAGTACCAGACGCCCACGATGATCAAGGTGAATGCGGTATAGCTCACGGGATTGAGAAATCCACGCTTGCCCTCTAGTACAGGATCATTGGCCACAGACTCGGCGTCTGCCCAGTGATACAGTTGATGGCTGCCCATCCACAGGCCTAGGATCACGATCAGCATGAGCACCAGGCCGACGACCAGAAATTGGGCATAGGCCTCCCAGATGCGCTTGAATACCACATGCCAACCCGAAAATGCAATCAAATTGGCGCACAAAAACATGAGTGCCAAAAAAGCGACGCCGGTGAAGAAGGTACTGTTGTGCAGCACATTACTCCAAAACCGAGGGTGATGTGCATCATCCACAAAGTAGGTCGCGCCCAAGCACAACACGCCAAGCACCATCAAGGCAAAGAGGAAGGTTCGCTCACGTGCTGCCAGAGTATATTGATTCATAGTGGCTCGTTGTTTTTATTAATGGTGATCGGTGTCCGAAGAATGCTCACCATGGTCGTCTTCGTGCAGGTCATCCGGGGTATCCAGATCCTGATCATGCATCGCATCGGTATCTTGCGGCAGGGTTGCGGCCGCGATCGATGTCGTATTCAGTGTATTTCTCAGTTCACTATACTCCAATCCTGCCTCATCCGCCTGCAAGGCGCGGATGTAGTGGATCACCTGCCATCGCTCTTCGTAAGAAAGTTTGTCAGCATAGCCTCCCATCACATTCTTCCCATACATGATGGAGTGGTAGTAGCGACCATCGGAGGCTGCCACAAACTCCGGCAGCAAGAAATTAGCGGGCTGAGCAGGATATACACCTCCGTCATCTCTGACGAGGTAGCCGCCGCCGTCCCCCTTCTCACCATGACAGATACCACAGTAGACGTCGTACAATTGCTTGGCCCGAGCTAGCCCCGAGCTGGTGATGGGATAGGGATTCTGCGTGATTTCGTTGGTCGCCCGGGTGCGCTCTTCCTCCGTGTCCTCGTAGTAGTACGGCACATGACCGTTGATGGGCATGGCTTGGAAGTGGGCCTTCATCGACGCAGCATCCTCGGCCTGACTTAACCCGACATATCCCCTGGGGATGGTCCCGGCCACGGGCTTTCGAGGATTAGCGTAGTGCTTGTATTCCGCCTCCGTGCCCCATGTATTGTAGTAGTAGTAGTCGTATACATTGGCTTCATACGCCGTGGAGTGAAACATATCGGGCATGAACTCATGGCCAGGGCTTTCTCCGCCCGATGGGGCGCAGGCCGTCAGCATGACTACCAGGCAAAATAGCAGTGATGCTCTCACAATCAGATCGTTGGTCTTTGTCCTCATACCCCTAGATTGTCTTTGTTCTAATCTCCGAGGCACCGCTGGCCTCCAGAAAGCGCTGATATCCTGATACGGTCTCGTCGTCTGCATGTCCCACCTCAAAGGCGATACAAAACTTGTCATCGGTGATCCTATCATCCAGGACCGGATTGGTCACGCCAGGTCCTTGTCCGTTGATGGCATAGTAGGTCACTACCATGCCGATGCTCGCAAAAAGCACGGTCAACTCAAAGGTGATCGGGATGAAAGAAGGTACCGACCAATAAGGCTTGCCTCCGAAGATGATCGGCCAATCCCGGGTAAAGACCCAGGTCATAAAGAGAAATGCGGTCAGCGTGCCGATCGCCCCATAGATAAAGCCCGCCTGGTGCAAACGAGATTCACTCAAACCGAGGATGGGATCCAAGCCGTGCACGGGAAATGGGCTGTACACATCCATGATGTCCAGGTGCTGGCTACGGGCTTCTTTCACCGCTTGCAACAGCACTTCTTCGTCGTCATAGAGCCCAAAAAGTACCTCTCTATTTTTCATGCTTTATGTATTGGCATTCTCGTTTTTCAATAGTCATTTCCTATTTAATGCGCCACTTCAGCCACATGGGCGGCATGGCCACCAGATTCCCTACCCTTCTGATACTCACCGGCGTACTGATCGCCTGAAGTCTTGAGTATGGCCTTGACCTCCGCAATTGCCACCACCGGCGCCACGCGCGTAAATATGAGGAAGCAGGTGAAGAAGATACCCAGTGTACCCAGGAAGATCCCGACCTCCACCCAGGTGGGGGCATAGTAGCTCCAACTGGAGGGCAAGTAGTCTCTGGCCAAGGTGGTGGGAATGATCACAAATCGCTCAAACCACATGCCGATATTGATAAATATGGACATGAAGAAAGTGACCGTAATATTTCGCCGCAATTTCCTCGACCAGAAGAGCTGAGGCGACAGCACATTGCAAGACATCATGCCCAGGTAAGACCACCAGTAGATGCCCTGTACCCGATTCATGAAGGCAAATTGCTCGTATATATAACCTGAATACCAAGCTATAAACAACTCGGTCAGGTAGGCCACCCCGACAATGCTCCCCGTGAGTAGGATCACCTTATTCATGGACTCAATGTGCTCGATCGTAATGTAATCCTCCAACTTGAGGACCTTGCGCGTAATCAGCATCAGCGTCAGTACCATGGCAAAGCCGGAGAAGATCGCTCCTGCCACAAAGTAGGGTGGAAAGATCGTCGTATGCCAGCCCGGGATCACCGAGGTCGCAAAGTCAAACGATACGATGGTATGCACAGATAGTACAAGTGGCGTGGCCAGTCCTGCCAGCACCAGCGACAGCGATTCAAACCGGAGCCAGTGCTTGGCGGCACCTGTCCAACCAAAGGCAAGGAAATTGTAGAACTTTTTGCGAAGGCCGGACGCCCGGTCACGCAACGTGGCAAAATCAGGCACGAGGCCCGTATACCAAAATAGGAGCGATACCGTAAAGTACGTGCTGATCGCAAAAAGATCCCAAAGCAATGGGGAGTTGAAGTTGACCCACAGCGGTCCTCGAGTGTTGGGATAGGGGAAGAAGTAAAAGACCACCCAGATCCGGCCGACGTGAATACCAGGGAAAAGCGCGGCACACATCACGGCAAAGATGGTCATGGCCTCCGCTGCCCGGTTTACACCCGTCCTCCACTTTTGTCTGAACAGCAGCAGGATCGCCGAGATCAACGTACCCGCGTGTCCGATACCGATCCACCAAACAAAATTTGTGATGTCCCACCCCCAACCGACGGTACGATTGAGATCCCAGGTACCGATCCCAAACCAGATGGTCCATAAGATGCAGAAGACACCAAACCCAAGGAAGGCCACGGCCACAATGAAGGCGATCACCCAGGCCAAACTGGGTGTCCGCTCAGAGGGGGCACAGATGTCCTCCGTGATCTGGTGATAATCCTTGTGGCCCGTAATTAGCGGATCGCGGATCGGTGATACAACAGCGCTCATAAGTATCTGTTTGGCTTAGGTTTATGCTTGGTCGGCATTAATTCTTTCATTCTTATTCGTCACCTTCATCTGGTAGTCGATAGACGACCGGACGTTGGTTTCTTCCAGCGCGATATAGGCTCGCTCGCTGTGCTTACGATGCATCAGTTCGCTATGCGGATCGTTTTGGTCTCCAAATACGATGGCACCGGTAGGACAAGCCGTTTGGCAAGCGGTCTTGATATCTCCGTCCTGTAGTGTACGTCCCTCTTTCTTGGCCGTCAACTTCCCTTCCTGGATTCGCTGTACGCACATGCTGCATTTTTCGATGACTCCGCGCGACCGTACTGTGACGTCCGGGTTTAGTACCATCCGAGTGAGGTTGTCAGCGTAATATGGTGTGGACTCGTCAAAAGGATCATTCTCGTTAGAGGGAAATAGATCAGCGGCGTTGTAATCCAGCCAATTGAACCTTCGCACCTTGTACGGACAGTTGTTGGCGCAGTATCGGGTACCCACACAGCGATTGTAGGCCATTTGATTTAGCCCCTCGGAGCTGTGGTTGGTCGCAGATACAGGACAAACATTTTCGCACGGGGCATTGTCACAATGCTGGCACATCATGGGCTGATAGACCACATCCGGAGATTCGACATCGCCGTAGTAGTAGCGGTCGATCCTTAGCCAGGTCATCTCATGGTGCCGGTTGACTTCCTTCTTGCCGACGATGGGCACATTATTTTCTGCCACACACGCCACCTGGCAGGCTGCGCATCCGATGCAAGCATTTAGGTCGATTGACATCCCCCAGTGATGGCCCATACCGTAGTACTCCGTTCGATCCGGATACAGGGTCTGTTCGTTTAGGTGCTGGTGATGTGCCCGCTCCTCTTTGAGGTCGTGCACTGCCTGTTCCAGCTCGTCAGCATTTGCATACCGGAAGATAGTACGCTTCGTGAGCCCTCCTTGGAAACCGCTTCCCAACGTCATGACCGCTTTTTCATCTACATTGATGATCTCGCCACCTTGGGTCTCGTCCGGGCCTTTGACACCCAGTGTATGATGGTGCTGTACAGAGGCAAAGCGCTTGTCTTTACCCACCTGATTTGACACCGAGGACTCGGTCGAAAAATATTGGATGTTTCCATCCTCGTCGGCACTCAGCATGCGGAAGCAATTGCTACCGACGCCGGTACCCGCCTTGCCACTCAGGGCACGGCCATAGCCGAGCGCCGTAGCCACGGTCCCTTGCATCTGCCCAAATTGTCGGACCACGGGCAATCGCGCGCTGGCATCTCCCACCCTCAAATCAACCAGCAAGCCATCCTCATCGAGGTCCTTGTAGTAGACAAAATCGCTTCGTCCATCCCACTGCAGAGGTATGTGCAGCACGTTGTCCCACACCACTCGCGACACCGGATCCGGCAACTCTTGTAGCCAAGGATTATTAGCGTAAGAGCCATTGCCCACGCCCAGCGGCTCGTAAAATTGCACCTCCAACTCGCTGTTGGCCAGGCGATTAATCCTGCCTTGCAATTCTGTCACGTCCAGGGCAAAACTGGCCGCACTGGCTTCCTCCTGAAGCTCTACAAAGCCGTCATGAAGGGTATTATCCCAAAAAGCCTGGAACGTACTGTATGTTGATTGTTTTGGAAACAGTTGGGTTTCCCATTGACCTTTTATATAGGCGTATAGCGGATCTTCTCCCTCCGCATGCTCGATCTCCTCACCCGCCCAGGTCAGCAACGACAGAGCCAAGGGTCGGGTATTAAAGAGTGGGCTGATCACCGGCTGGACGATGGCATAGAGGCCACGCTTCGGATGCACATCACCCCAGGCCTCCATATAGTGAGAGGTGGGGCAGGTATGGACGCAGAGATCTTGCGATTCGCTGGGCATGCCGGTGCAGGCTATGCTGACACTGAGATTGGCCATCGCTTCGGCAATCTCCGCACCACGAGGATGGTCGTAGACGGGATTAGCATCTCCACAGAGGATGACTGCGTCGACCCGACCCCCGACCAGCTCGTCGACAAAGGTAGCCATCTCGCTATCTATCCCTTGTCGCTGGTAGGAGCTTGCTTCAAAATCCATCGTCTGTCCATAGCTACCGACCATGTGGTTGATCGAGTTGATCAGCGCTTGCTCGGCCATGTTGTTGGACCCGGACAAAACGATAGACTCTCCCTGATGATTGACCAGCTCATCAGCCACGATGGATATGGCCTTCTCCGCCTTGGGATTGGACAGAGAACCGTTTATGTCGATGCTACTACCACCTGTTTTGGCCGCTAATGCATTATGTAGCTTGGCGATGGCGAGGCCCTGCTCACTCGGCTTGATCAGCACTCGATGATCAGCATTGGAGCCGGTATAGGACATCGAACTCTCAAATTGCACCAACCGTACCAGATCATCCGTGTCATGGCCTTTTATCTTCTTGCGCTTGGAAAATGCATGGGCAAACTCAGTCGGAGAGACCCAAGTGCCGAGAAAGTCGGCTCCAAAATTGACCACAAGGGCGGCCTTGTCAAAATACAGGGCGGGGATCTCACGCTTGCCAAAAGTCTTCTCGTTGGCCTGCAGCACGGCAGAGCAAGACACCGGATCATAAGTCACGGCGCTCGCCTGGGGGTATTTGGCCAAGAAAGCATCCAGCGCGGCTTGCTCAGATGGGCTAATGTTGGTGTGGCCGACTACCCGGATACTTCTCGCTCCCCGCAGTCCTGCCATGATGGCCTCATCTATCGTGTCCCAATCAGTTTTCTCACTAACACCCCCGTCCTTGGACATCGGGTCTCGCAGACGCGCCACATCATAAAGATCCAGCACGGATGCCTGCGCCCGGGCGCTAGTGCCGCCCCCGGTCAATGATGACATCGAGTTGCCTTCGACCTTGATGGGGCGCCCTTCTCTCGTCTTGATCAGAATGGGGCAAAAGTCGCCACCACGCACAAAGCTGCTGGCATAATAGGTGGCCACCCCGGGGACGATGGTATCTGGCTTCGTCACATAGGGAATCGCCTTTCGAACCGGCGTGTCGCAAGCTGCCGCAACGGTGGCTGCGCCCAGACTAAAGCCCAGATACTTGAGAAAGTCGCGTCGGTGCGTCCCGGCACTACCTTCCGCCATGGTCTCCTCGCTGGCAAGGTCATTAAGGATCGGCAGGTTGAAGAACTCGTTCTTCGACTGATCCTGCAGCTCCGTGTCCCCGGTGAGGTCTTCCGCACTGATCCAGATATGCTCCTGTTCGTTTTGCTTCATGCTATTTCTAGTTCAACTCGTCTGCTTATTAATAATGACATTTCTGGCACTCCAATCCGCCGATTTCCTCCACCGTCACTTTGTCTCTGGCACCAGACTGAATCTCCTCATGGTATTTGGCGTAGCTGGCATAGTAGGGATTGTCGGCGAACTGCACTTCCGTCTCCCGGTGACAGTTGACACACCAACCCATGGACAGGGGTGCGGCCTGCTTGACGACCTCCATCTCCTCTACCGTACCATGACATGTTTGACATTCCACCTCACCCACCGTGACGTGCTGGGCATGACTGAAGTAAACGTGGTCCGGTAGATTATGAATGCGAACCCATTCGATCGGTCCTTGTACCTGAGGCTTCGTCTCCGAGGTCAGCGAAGACACGATATCGTCCCATTGACTTTCCATCAGCCGTTCGCCTTTGCGATCAAGCTTGCCATTTTCGGCCACATACTGGTTTGCAATCCAACTCGTGTAGATCTTTTTGAGGTCATCTTCGCTCAAGGACTCGTAGTCATCGATATATACGTCCTTGTTGGGATCATAGCCAATCGAAGCATAGATCTTCGTCAGTTCTCCCGTGCCATATTTTGATCCGTATTTGATCGCCTTGTGGCAATTCATACACGTGTTAGTCGAGGGGATCACGGAGTGCTTGCTACGGCGTGCTCCATCATGGCAATATTGACAATCAATCTGATGCAGTCCAGCGTGTGTGACATGGGAGAACTTGATGGGCTGCTCCGGTTGATAATCCTGCATCCGGTTGAGTCCGATCGCATTATTGATCGTCGTATAACCGCCTAGGACAATCAAGGCAAAAATGACCATGCCGACCACCTGCTTAGAGGTCAGCGTCGCCCACAGACTGCGTGGTCCCTCTGTCTCCTCTCCCGCTTTCACCGCAGCCATATAGTTAAGCCGGCTGATCACGCGGGCGAGTACCAGACTCATGACCACCAGAAAGCCAAATATGATCCAGTAAATCAGATTGTTGGACCCGGCTTCTGGAGTAATATCTTCACCAGTAGGAGCTTTGGGTGGACCATCAATATCTCCCCGCACCACTGCATCGATATACTCGAGCACGTTGGCGATGTCGTCGTCGGTCAGACTAGGGAAGGGGGTCATGATCAACTTGTTGTACTGATTGAACACTTCGACCGCCCTCGGATGACCCGATGAAATCAGTGCTTGGGAGTTGCGAATCCAGGCATATAGGTCCTCTTCGGGATAGTCTGCCCATCGCTCTCTGCTTCCTCCCAGCGCAGGACCTGTCATGTCCTGCTTCATGTTTTTATTGTGGCAACTGGCGCAGTAGTTTTTAAAGACAATTTTACCCGCAGAAGCGGATGGTTGGGCGTGGCCGGCGAGGGTAAAACTTGACAGGAAAATTACACATGAAAGTCTGAAAAATAGCGACTTATATATCATTCGTTTTCTGTTTAGAAACACAGGCCTGGTTAATCGCTGCCAAAAATACGATTCGTTCTTTTCTATTAACAACAATTGCCAAAAAGCGATATTTATTTAGATGTATTCTAAATAATGGTGCAGAAGCTACACCGCAACGGCCGCTCGGATGTGCGGATGTGGCTGATAATTGCGCAGTTCAAAATCGGAGTATTGGAAGTCAAAAATGGACTCGACCTTGGGGTTCAGATGCATCGTGGGCAATGGATGGGGATCCCTTGACAACTGCAGATTTGCCTGCTCCAGATGGTTTAGATAGAGATGGACGTCTCCGAAGGTGATGACAAAGTCCCCCAGCAACAAATCACAGACCTGAGCCATCATCAAGGTAAGCAAGGCATAGCTGGCGATATTAAACGGTACGCCTAGGAATGTGTCGGCCGAACGTTGGTATAGATGGCAGGACAGCCGGCCTTCCGCCACATAAAATTGAAACATACAGTGGCACGGCGCCAAGGCCATCTTATGGATCTCTCCCACGTTCCAAGCATTGACGATAATGCGCCTGGAGTCGGGGTTGGTACGGATGGCTTTGACCGCCTCCGAAATCTGATCAACCACCTGGCCGTCCGCACGCTCCCAACTGCGCCATTGCTTTCCGTACACCGGTCCGAGATTGCCGTTTTCATCCGCCCATTCATTCCAAATGCGGACACCATTCTCCTGCAAGTAGCGCACGTTGGTGTCTCCCTGCAAAAACCAAAGCAGTTCGTGTATGATGGACTTGAGATGCAGCTTCTTAGTGGTGAGTAAAGGAAAGCCATCCGCCAGTCGCATGCGCATCTGGTAGCCAAAGACACTCAGGGTGCCGGTACCCGTGCGGTCTCCCTTTTGTACCCCCTCCGACAGAATATGTCGCAGTAGATCCTGGTAGATCTTCATGCCATCAAAATTGCTAAAAATATATTAGAGATTATGCCTATCTGATGGAGAATTGCTCATCGATCCAACGACTGCAGGGAGCCCCCCTTGGCAAATAGTCGATCGACTCGTCGTGCGACCTCTTGGTCTACCTCCAAAATGGGTGCGTGATGCTCCTTGATCCGAGCATCGATGACCAAGGAACCGATGCAACCCCAGTGTTTGTCCTTGGTAAATGATCCTAGACCCGAGATATCCCTGGCGGGATCTGAGCGGGTAAATGTCACCCACAAAAAGTTGTCATATCGGCGAGCGACAAAGTCAGCATCATCCACAATGACGATCAAAGGGAAGCCCGCCAGATCCACGCCCGCCCAAAGGTCACACAAGGCCTGTAGGCCCTGGTTCTTTCCCGTTGCACTCTCCACCGCCAGGATGCCGGGGCTGACCACTTTGGTTTGAGCTACACCCCTTAGCTCCGCGGGAGGAACCGACGCCAGCTCGCGCAGCTTAGGTCCGTGACAAGCAATCACCACCTTAGATCCTGCGTTCCAGCCCGAGCCAGAGTAATCCAAGGTGTCGATCGTCGTCTCTGTCTGAAAGTGCAGATCCCTGCGCCAATCCACTCGTTGGAGCACATAGCCCAAGAAAGCTGCCTCCGATCTGACGTCCGGAGTCTGAGGCGGATCATCCGCAGCAATGACCAGGTACTTAGCCAAGCTGGTCTGACCAGAGCCCAAAAGGTGATTTGCCTGGGTGAGTATCTCCTCGGGTCGAGGCTCACGAAAGGGCATGTAGCGCTCGCTGCCGACCGCAAGCAGCAGCGGATGGACGCCCGCCACGTCCACGGCATTGATCTGCTTGACACCAGGAAACTCTTGGGCAAGAATCGGGCCGACCAGCCGATGGATGAGGTGCCCAAACCCGCTATCCTCCTGCGGCGGACGCCCCACTACGGTAAAGTGCCAAAGGGGATCCCGGCGGTGGTACACATTTTCGACGCGCATGACCGGAAAGTCATGATCGAGGCTGTAGTAACCCAGATGATCCCCAAACGGTCCCTCTCGCTTCTCTACATTTTTGACGATCGTCCCGGTAATCACAAAGTCTGCGTCGTTGGAAATGGCATAGCCACCATCCAGGTGATACCTGAATCTTCGATTGCCCAGCATGCCGGCAAAGGTCAACTCGCTGAGGCCTTCGGGCAGGGGAAAAATGGCGGCAAGGGCATGTGAAGGAGGTCCTCCCACAAAAATGGATACCCGAAAGGGATCGTCACTACGTAGATAGGCCGTGTGATGCACGCCGATCCCGCGATGTAGCTGATAGTGCAATCCCACCTCCCGGTTGGGCTCATAGTCGTTGCCAGAGAGCTGAATACGATACATGCCCAGATTGGACTGCATGATGTCGCGAGAACCGGGAGGCATGCTCAGCACCTGGGGCAAGGTGATAAAGGCCCCGCCATCTTTGGGCCAAGAGACGATCTGAGGTAGTAGATCGATGCGGGTCGATCCGTATTTGGGCTGGGCGCTGCTACGCCGCCACGGGAGGGCTCGCCAAGCCGTCAATGGGGCGCGCTTATAGTACCAGAAGCGCTTGAAGAATAGGCTAGGATCAGCCTTGAGGGCAACGACTCGTGCCACGTGCTCCAGCGTGTCCCGGAAGAGGTACTCGGCACGCGCATTTGTACCGTAAAGGTTGGAAAGCGCTTGAAAGGGACTCCCTTTGACCCGTTCAAACAGTATGGCAGGTCCCTTGCGATCATAAATCCTCCGATGGATTTCCGCCATTTCCAGATGGGGGTCAACCTCCTCCCTAATGCGGACCAGTTGGCCGGTTTGCTCCAGGTCTTGCACACAGTCTCGTAAGCTTCGATATCCCATACTTCCAGGGCGGTTTAATCCCCCAAACCATACAATGTAGGTAGGCAAAATGGTTTACCAAAAAAATACTGGTGATGCCTTGGATCTCGGTAAAACTGATCGGCCACTGCCAAAGGCTCAGCGAGGCAAGTCTGCCTGAAGACGGCTCACCAGTGCAAAAGTTCCGGAGGATTCGCGGACGCCCTCAATCATCATGGGTCCCGGGCAAAAAAAATCCCCGAAGCTCTGCGCTCCGGGGATTCGTATGTTTGCCTTGTTGTGCCTTAATTAATTGATCAAGATCATCTTGCGGGTTGCACTGAAATCTCTGGTCTCCAGACGATAGTATAGGATCGAATGGCCTCCCAGGTTGCTCTTATGCAATTCCACCGTCTGATACCCCTTGGCATAGTCTCCCGTGAAGGAGCGCAATACGCGTCCCGTCACATCATAGACCGTCAACGTCGCCTGCATGGCCTCCGGCAGCACAAAACCGATCGTGGTTTCCTGGCGGAACGGGTTGGGCCGATTCTGCTCCAGCAGGTAGCCGGTGGGCGTGATACCCTTATCCAGCGGTCGCCCGCCGATGCCGGGGCTGGCCGACTTACCAGCATTTAGCCCTTGCCTGGACGCCGGTTCAGCCACATCCCTCATATGGTCCACCTGGCTCACGGTGCCCGGTTCACCACTCACCGTGGTGCAGCCCGTTAAGTCGCTTCTCACTAGTAGCAGGACATTACAGTAATCAACCGATCCACTCGGCCAGCTGATCACCCACAATCTTGCCATATGGGTTCCCACGTCATCACAGAACAACTCCAGATAAGTGGTGTCTTCCTCCCAGGTATCATCATCCTCGCCATCGACGAGCTCCAATCGGTATTCCAGCAAGGTGTCGGTGCAAGCCGGCTCACTACTGCTGTTAAACTCTTCTGCCCAGATCACTGCATGTGCACTGTCTACCACGCCATCCTGATCGCTATCCCAAGGAGTCAGCCTGGCCGCAAGGGTGCTGATACATACGACGGCCGGCTTCTTGACTGACGCGACGTCAAACAGGTATTCGCAGTAGCTTTCATTGGCACAGTCATCTTGTACGGTCACCACGAGCTTATAGCTACCATGCGGCAGGTCAGCCGAGCTGATATTAAAGCCCTCATCGATCTCACCAGCCAATGCTCCGTAACCATGGTCGACTACGCGAGTCGTGTCCGGGTCATTCAGGTCTTTCAATTGCCAGTAGTATCGGATCACACCACACGCGTCATTAGCGACGACACCCGCCTCCAGGTCAAAGTAGCAAGCTCCTACCTCCACAGTGCCTCCATTGTCTACCGGCCCGATGATCGTACAGGTAGGTGGGGTCGTGTCGCGCACAATGATCTTCTGCACACAGGTGTCGATCACCAACTCCCGATTACGCCACCATTGACCGTCTAGCGGCTCTCCGTAGCCACACCAATCGGCAAAGTACCAGGTACGCAAGATCTTGTAGCAAGCGGCCTCACCTCCCACAATCTTGAAGACTTTGTCGCTGTGGCCAATGCCCACGATGCGACAATCATCATCAAACTTATACTTGGCATAGCCCGTATTTTCCGGACCGGCAGTACCGATCACATTGCCATCGGCGCCATACTCGATGTCGCAGGTGACCACTTCGGTGTCTTCCGGCACATCAAACATGTACTTGCTCAGCGGGCATTCATTGCCTACCCAGATACGTTGATGTCGATAAATGGTATCTACCGGATGACGTAAGCTATCAGGCACATCATGCGCCTCATACAGGCTATCCGGACAGCCTTGCCAGATCTTAAACTTGCGGAAGATGTATCCCTGCCCGCAGTGGTCAATTTCGCACCACACATCTTGCTCGCAATACACATTCTCCTCACAGTTCACCACGACAATTCCCTTTTGGAAGTCCAGCGTATCTTGATAATAGTCGCATTTGGTGATCAGCGAATCTACCCATAGATAACCCAGGTGTTCATCATACACTCTGACTTCGTCATAGTAGCTGGTGCACTTGCACACACTATCGTAAAACGTGATATCACAATCAATCTCGGTGCCTTCTGCATCTACATAGTTGCCATAAGGATCTCTCCAAGCCTTGCAATAGCCGCCGAAGATGTCATCTAACGCATCATAGGCATCCTGCTCTCCTGCTTTGGCTTGCTCCACGATGTACTCAATGCTTACCGGATGGAGCTCATCCGGATAGGCGTAGCGGCTGTCTTTGTAGACCTTGCATGTGATAGTCTCATCATCGACCACGTCCTTGACCACTTCCACCGGTGTCTTATCCTCGACCCAGACTTTGGTCCAGGCGGTAGCCCAGTTGCACCAGTAGTCCATGACCAGTACTTCGACGGTAACCGGTCCGCAAGCGTCCTCACAACTGAACGGAACGGCATCGCTCCAGCCACCACCGATCTGAGACCACTCGTCTACCAATTCTTCGAGCATCGGCATGAAGGCGGCTCCACCCGATTGCCAGTCTTCGTTACCAAAGGGAGATGGAATTGAAGACTCATAGGTGCCATTTTCAATGCTGTAGACGTGGATGACCCCAGGATTGTCGTCTACTAGGAAGATTTTTGCATTACCCACTGCCAAACCGTCCAGATCCATCTCACCTACTGGATAATCGGCAATCTCTGTCATTGTTCCATTTTCGACGTCAATCTCCACGATCTTGCGGTTGAGATCATCTGAGCCGTAAATGGTCCCAGTGATTGGATCTGTATCAAGACCTCCAAGAGAGCGACCACTTGGCAAAATCAAGGTAGCCTCTAGAGTCTCAAGATCCACTTCAAAGATGCCTACAAACTGATCGGAAGCATACAGCTTACCGTCCCGATATGCCAGCCCCTCCAAGGGACCCGAACCTTGAATTTCCCCAAGCAGCACTGGTTGTACTCCCCCAAACGGAAGGGCATATAGCATTCGCCCATTGTCGTTGCCCACCGTCTCATCACCATTGCCCACTATTAAAATGCGTTTGCTATCATAGTCGGTTGTGGCACCACGCACTGAGAAAGTGTCCAGAACCCGTGTAGCATTACCCCCCATGTCTACATAATAGGCATCATTCTGAGTGAAGGGTGATAGGTTGTCCACAGTTGATGACCCTATGAATAGATTTGAGGGATTCTTCCATTTACTGGCAAACGAAATGTCACCGATCGCATCACGCACCAGTCCATCAAAATGGTGGGCGTCTACCTCATAGGGATGCTCCCTGCAATGCAACGTCGCATATTTCATCAGATCGTACTGCCAGGCGTTGTAGAGCAGGTCTCCGCAGGGCACACCATCCTCGCACAACCACTCTAGCGTTTTGGCGTAGTGTGCCTCCACTTCGTCCACGTGTTTGTCCGTTTCCAGATGGGTCTGCCACAGCGTGTCATGGTGCTCGCTGATCCAGCAGGTGTCCAACGGGGTATCACACAGGTCGATGCAGGCCTCATACCAATCGGAACGTCGGGCCAACAAGAAGTTGACCTCGCAATTGTCCCAACTTCCCTCGTCAAAGGTAGCGGCATCGACCCAAACCTTCTTGTCGCTTAGGCTCACGGTCACGCCCTTATCTACCACAGCCACGGGCTTGGTATTGTCCTTAACCCTTATGTAGCAGGAATCAACACCGACATTGTGACAACTGTCCACCGCCTCGTAGATGACTTTGTACGGAAGCTCCTTGTGGGCAAGCTTGATCTGCGTATGACTCTCATAGCACTTCTTGTCCACATTGTAGCTCAGTACCAAAGTACCGATACCTTCCACGATTGCCTTCACGGTCTTTATGCCTGTCCAATCATCCGACACCTCGACCGGCGGTACATAGATATGTGCCGCACACTCATGCGCACTGGTATAGACGGTCGTCAATAGCAGATTATCATCCTTGCAATCCACCACCGGAGCGACCGTGTCCAGATCCAGCAGCCAATACTCACAACTGAAATAGCCATCGGCAACTTCGGTAAAGCCATTGGAGGCGATTAGACTGGGATCGATCATGCAGTCTGTATTTGGTGCAGCTACGCAAGTCTGCTTAACTTCTAGAATGTACTTGGACCTAGCCTGGCATCCGTCGCTGCCAAAATCGACATAATCCAGATGGACCAGCAGGTCACACTTGGCGTCCTCAAAGAATGGATTGGGGACCATGCGCTGCACGGCCGTGTCGTACACTAAGAAATAGAGTGTATCACAATCCGATCCGTCGCCATCAAAGTCTCCTGGCAAGACACCAGGTGTACAGCGCTCCGGATATATCATGTAGGGCCCGAGTCCGCCTACGCCACAATAGGTCGTGTCCTGTTCGGCGCAGTAGGCATTTTGGGTACTGGTACTGGTCACGTCAATCGCCGGTAGACGGAATACCGTGATAGTATCAAAGACCGAGGCTCGGTTGCCTTCCTTGTCAAAAACTTCATACTCCCGATAGATCACCTTAAGGGTGTCGTTGGCGCGGTCAAAGGCTGGGCCACAGTTTCGCACCTCAGGCCAATCCGCAGCTAGCTCGACCGTGAGCGGCCCACCACAAGGCACGAAGGCCGATGGTAGAGTATCACCAATATGGCCTCCCGCCACCAATGGGTCAAAACAGTACACATCCTTGGATCTACCCGGACCGATCGTAGGTACACCTGCATCCTTGATGGTCAGATAGCTCCAGGCCGTTCCACCCTGTCCGATGATTGTGGCCTTAAGCTTTTGACCTCGATAGGCGCAAGCGTTAAACGCGATGAAGTCGCTACGGATCATCTGAGATCCAAAAAAGACTCGTAGACCGGACCCCGTCTCAATCAAAACATCCACGGGATCAGAGCAAGAGACGTTTGCGGCAATTTCCTTCACCTGAATAGAGACGTCACCGTTCATGTCCAAGCTGGGTGAGATATGCTTTGCGTTGGGCAAGATATTGCCCGCCAGCGGATCGACTACGGTGGCTGTCAGAGAGAGATTGTCGGCGTTTCCGGATATATCAGCCATGGCCAATGTCACCGTAGAGGTACCTACACCCCAAAAGATCTCTATCGTGTAGTTGCCGGTTCCATCGTCTGTTACAGTGGCGGTAGTCGGCGAATGCACTGAACCCGAGGCTATGCTGACCACGCTGACTGCTCCGGGCTGATCAATGATGCCTATGCAGCTATCTATGCCCATGGCAGAATACGCCGCCTCATGACCGCACAGACACAAATCTATCGGTAGCATCCCGAGGTCCATGGCGGTAGGCTCCGCCGTCAGTGGATCATTGTCAACAATTGTAGCCAACATAGAGTCCTTGATCATCCAAAATGGGGGTTCGGTATCTACGCCATTGCCTTGTATGGTCAAGGCACTGGTGTTGCCACACGAGTCCATCATCGTCATGGTAAAGCTAGTAGCTCCCAATCCCCATCGCACACTCCAAGTATAGTTGCCGGCTCCGTCATCGGTCACCGCACTGACGACCGATGGATAAGTGGCGTTCGTACTTAGTTGATCGAGCACCACCGCTCCCATTGCGATCACTGTTCCGTCGCAGAGATCTGTGCCAATAGCTGTGTAATCAACCACGCTGTCGCATTCTATGTCACCGATGTCAATCACCATGGGTATCGCAGTCGCTGCATTGCTGTCGACCAATACATTTGTCCCATCAGATATCTCCCAACTGGGGGGTGACGTGTCTACTATGTCAAAAAACTGAGCAAAGACTCTGTTATTTCCGCATGAATCCACAATCTCATACGACCTTCTCACCCGGGTAGTGCATGGATTAGCAGACACGACGGCATCAATGTACTCGATCCTGTGCGGACACGCCTCAGTAAATCCCACTGCCCCTTCAGCAACAAACTGCGCAGTTGTGATCACGGTAATCATGGGGGAATACGGCAGAGCGGTGAAGCCTCCGTTAGTGATGTCTAGCTCATTACATCCCTCCACGGTGTGAATCCCGGGAAAAGAAGAAAAGGTAGGAGGTGTCGTATCATCAATGGTAATGGTCTGCATACATGTATCTGTCAAGCCCGATGCGTCAAAAACCACGAAAGTGCGTGTCACAACCGTAGGGCAGGTGCCACTGGAGGCATCCAAATAGTTGGCACTGACCACATCACCGCAATTTTCCGTAGCAGCGCCTCCGGCTGCCATGAACTGTGCGTAGGTGATGACAGTCGTTAATTCAGCATACGGCAAACCACCAGTGGCATTGACCACGTCCGTAGAATCACAGCCCTCAAGCATGGCATCTGGCGGGCAGGTCGTAATTAGAGGTGGCATGGTGTCCTCCAAAATCCAGTCAAACATACAGGTGTCAGCTTTGTTTGTGGCATCGGTAGCAATCAAGCTCATGTTGATCGTTTCCGGGGCATTGGTGGCTAGGGTGGATCCGGGTGAAAGATCTGTACCAGAGCCGGTGATCTGCTGGCTCCAGGAGACGGGCCCACAATCCTCAGTGACCGTGACAAGGTCTGAAAAATCCGGGACAATAACATTACATGCCGCGTCCACCGTATCCGTGACCGTTACAGGGCAAGTGTTGATGACTGGTGGGAGTAGATCTGCACATATGCCCTGGAGCACGACTCCCACATGCGCCCGCGCGGGCCCACCCGTGAGGGTCCAGGTCAATGTCTCTGCTGCTCCAGCAGCGGGCCTAAGCCTTGCATCTGCATGCGCCCCGCCGCTACTAAAAAAAACCGAGAGTAGGTCAGTACCCCCATCTGCAAAGGTGGCATCGACCGCCGTATTGGCGTTGGAAATCCCATCCAGGACAATATCGTTCGTACTGACAGAAGTCACGTTTACCGTGCTGGTAAGACCCAGAGCGTTGTTTGTTCCTGTCGAAGAAACGGGCGTACTCTGATCAACATGTTGAAATGAACCTGCCCAAAAATGCGAGGCCAGACCTGTACTTACCACCACAGGTCCTGATACGGCCGCACCGGTACCCAAAGGCAGCACAAAAATAGTGGATTGACCATTCCAACTGCCTCCGCCCGTAGTAACTGAGGAGGTCATGGCCTGGCCATTGAAGGTAGCAGTAGCCGTTCCAAAGGTAGCTGCATAAACGACCACCACCCTGTTGGTGCCCATCGGCACATTCAAGGTGACACTGCCAGAACCATTGACGCCATTGCCGTCATAGGCTGCCTGGGAGAAAGCCGGGCTACCGCCTACAAGCAAGGCTAGGCCCACACAAATTGTTCTGAGATAAAAGTTACATAGGGGAACAGCCTGCGCGAGGCTGTTAGACAGCGAGCATGCTCTCATGGTGTAGTCTATCGGTTTGTTAGTTACTAAATGGTTTTGCGAATCGAAGACCTGGTACATTTACCGAGGGCGATCTTTGATTCGTGAAGCAAAATTCTCGGTGGCTAATATAGGAGATTTAATCACATATTGTTAAAACTATTATTCAATTTTCTCCTCATGTAATAATCTATCGTATGGAAGGGCTCTTTTTGTCACTTTTTGCCACATGAAATTCATCAAGGACGGAAAACGGTGGACGGAAAACGGCAGACGGTGGACGGCTGCACGAGCTCGCGATCTTTTGATCCCCAAGCCTCGTAGGAGCTGCCGAGCCCAATTTGCTGGCCACGAACTAGAGGCTCTTGATGGTGATTGATAGATTGTGATAGGTGATTGTGATGTCGACATAAACCCGCAACATCGGCCACACCGGTACCAAATTCTGCGGGAGGACTCCCCGGCGTTTCGACGAAGGAGAACGCAGGGCGGGGGGCGCGACTAGCCCCAGCGAAGCAAAGATCGGCGAGCCGCCCACTGGATACAACGACGGCCAACGGTGGACGGTAGACGGCTGCACGAGCTCGCGATCTTTTGATCCGCAAGCCCTCGTAGGAGCTGCCGAGCCCAATTTGCTGGCCACGAACTAGAGGCTCTTGATCGTGATTGATAGATTGTGATAGGTGATTTGGGATTGCCCTGGGACACTGGACGACGGACGATCTGATGGATCGTCGAGCTGTGGGTCGACCAGTGCGTGGCAAGATCGGCGAGCCGCCCACTGGATACAGAGACGGCCAACGGTGAACGGTGGACGGTAGACGGCTGTGCGAGCTCACGAGCTTTGCATCCGCAAGCCTCGTAGGAGCTGGCCGGCCCAAGTTGCTGGCCACGAACTAGAGGCTCTTCATTGTGATTGATAGATTGTGATAGGTGATTGCGATGTCGACATAAACCCGCAACATCGGCCACACCGGTACCAAATTCTGCGGGAGGACTCCCCGGCGTTTCGACGAAGGAGAACGCAGGGGCCGGGGGCGCGACTAGCCCCACGGGCCACGAACTAGAGGCCCTTGATGGTGATGGATAGATTGTGATAGGTGATTGTGATGTCCGACTTAAACCAGCTAACCCCTCCTGCAACTAAACATTATCTCTGGTAGGCACCACCCACGTCAACTCGCAACCCACCAGCAGGCACAGCCTGCCAAACCCGCAACCACACCGGTACCAAATTCTGCGAGAGAACTCCCCGGCGTTTCGACGAAGGAGAACGCAGGGGCCGGGGGCGCGACTAGCCCCACGGGCCACGAACTAGACGCTCTTTATTGTGATTGATAGATTGTGATAGGTGATTGTGGTGTCCGACTTACACCCGCAACCAACTTGGGCGGGAGGACTCCCCGGCGTTTCGACGAAGGAGAACGCAGGGGCCGGGGGCGCGACTAGCCCCGCGGGCCACGAACTAGACGCTCTTGATGGTGATTGATAGATTGTGATAGGTGATTGCGATGTCGACACAAACCCGCAACATCGGCCAGACCGGTACCAAATTCTGCGGGAGGACTCCCCGGCGTTTCGACGAAGGAGAACGCAGGGGCTGGGGGCGCGACTAGCCCCACGGGGCCACGAACTAGAGGCTCTTGATTGTGATTGATAGATTGTGATAGGTGATTGTGATGTCCGACTTAAACCAGCTAACCCCTCCTACAACTAAACATTATCTCAGATAGGCACGACCCACGTCAACTCGCAACCCACCAGCAGGCACAGCCTGCCAAACCCGCAACCACACCGACACCAAATTCTGCGGGAGGACTCCCCGGCGTTTCGACGAAGGAGAACGCAGGGGCCGGGGGCGCGACTAGCCCCACGGGCCACGAACTAGACGCTCTTTATTGTGATTGATAGGTTGTGACAGGTGATTGCGATGTCGACTTAAACCCGCAACATCAGCCACACCGGCACCAAACTTGAGCGGGAGGACTCCCCGGCGTTTCGACGAAGGAGAACGCCGGGGCTGGGGGCGCGACTAGCCCCGCGGGCCACGAACTAGAGGCTCTTGATGGTGATTGATAGATTGTGATAGGTGATTGCGATGTCGACATAAACCCGCAACATCGGCCACACCGGTACCAAATTCTGCGGGAGGACTCCCCGGCTTTTCGACGAAGGAGAACGCAGGGGCCGGGGGCCCGACTAGCCACGGGGCCACGAACTAGAGGCTCTTGATGGTGATTGATAGATTGTGATAGGTGATTGCGATGTCGACATAAACCCGCAACATCGGCCACACCGGTACCAAATTCTGCGGGAGGACTCCCCGGCGTTTCGACGAAGGAGAACGCAGGGGCTGGGGGCGCGACTAGCTCACACCAAAAAAGCCCCGAAGCAATACACTCCGAGGCTCCCATGATTTGGTTCTAATCTCTTGTCAATTCATCAAGATCATCTTCTTGGTCGCGGTAAAGTCCTTAGTATCCAATCGATAGTAGAGGATCGCATGTCCGTCCAAGTTTTGCTTGCGTAACTCCACCGTCTGATACCCTTTGGAGTAATCTCCCTTGATGGAGCGCAGCACCCTGCCCGTCACGTCGTACACCGTCAAGGTGGCGGTCATCGCTTCCGGCAGCACGAAGCCGATCGTCGTCTCCTCTCGGAAGGGGTTGGGCCGGTTCTGCTCCAGGAGGTAACCGCTCGGAGCAAGGCCTTGACCTACAGGCCGCCCGCCGATACCCGGTTGCGTCGGTTGACCGATGCCTTGCCGTTGCGGTTGTCCCACCACATCGTGCATATCGTTGACTTGGCTAATCGGACCTGGCTCACCACTCACGGATGTTGCGCACCCGGAGAAGTCACTCTGGACGATCAGCACTACATCACAGAAGTCCACCGTGCCGCTTGGCCAGCTGATCACCCATAGACGGGCCATATGGCTGCCAAAATCATCACAGAAGACCTCCAGGTAGCTGGTATCTTCTTGCCAGGTGTCGTCATCGATGCCGTCGATCAGTTCTACTCGATATTCCAGCGCAGTATCGGTACAGGCCTCTAAGCTACTGCTGTTAAACTCTTCTGCCCAGACAATCGCATGCGCACTATCCACCACCCCATCCTGATCGCTATCCCAGGGGGTCAAACGAGCCGTCAATGAGCTGATGCATACCGGACTCGGCTTCTTCACCGAGACCACATCAAAGTAGTACGCACAGTAGTTTTCATTGGCACAGTCATCCTGGATCGTCACCACCAACTTGTAGCTGCCGTGCGGCAGGTCTGCCGAGCTGATGTCAAAGCCCTCCGTGGTATCGCCCGACAATGTGCCGTGATCGCTGTCTACAATCGTGGCATCGTCGCCGTCCTTGATCTCTTTCAGATCCCAGTAGTATTTAATCACGCCGCAGGCATCCATGCCTACCACGCTGGCTTCCAGATCAAAGTAACAGGCGCCCACCTCGATGGCTCCACCATCTTCGACCGGCCCTATGATCTGACAGGTCGGTGGGGTCGTATCCCGTACGATGATCTTCTGCACGCAGGTATCGGTGACCAGCTCACGATTGCGCCACCACTGACCATCCAAGGGCTCTCCATAGCCACACCAGTCGGCAAAGTACCAGGTACGGATGATCTTATAGCAGGCCGCTTCTCCGCCCACGATTTTGAAGACCTTGTCGCTGTGGCCAATGCCCACAATACGGCAGTCATCGTCAAACTTGTAGGTCGCATAGCCGGTATACTCGGGACCCGCAGCGCCGGTCACATTGCCATCCGGGCCATACTCGATGTCACAAGTCACCACCTCGGTGTCATACGGCACATGGAACATGTACTTGTTTAGCTCACATTCGTTGCCGATCCAGATCCGCTGATGTCGATAGATCGTATCCACCGTATGTCTGAGACTATCAGCAATACCATGTTCGTCATAAAACTCATCCGGACAGCCTTGCCAGATCTTAAATTTCCTGAAGATGTAGCCTTGACCGCAATGATCAATTTCACACCAGACATCCTGCTCACAGTACACATTCTCTTCGCAATTGACTACCACGACGCCCTTCTGAAAGTCCAGCGTGTCCTGATAGTAGTCACATTTGGTGACCAGGGAGTCTACCCACAGGTAACCCAGATGCTCATCATAGACACGCACCTGATCGTAGTAGCTGGTGCATTTGCAGACGCTATCGTAGAAGGTGATATCGCAATCGATCTCGGTGCCTTCGCTATCCACATAGTTGCCGTAGGGATCTCGCCAGGCCTTGCAGTAGCCGCCGAAGATCTCATCCAGGGCATCATAGGCATCTTGCTCACCGTCCTTCGCCTGACCCACGATGTATTCCAAACTCACCGGATGGATCTCGTTGGGATAGGCATAGCGGTCTTCCTTGTAGATCTTGCAAGTGATCTGCTCTTCGTCCACCACATCTTTCACCACCTCGACCGGTGTCTTGTCTTCTACCCACACCTTGGTCCAAGCGGTCGCCCAGTTGCACCAGTAGTCCATCACGAGAATCTCTACCGTGACCGGTCCGCAGGCATCCTCGCAACTGAAGGGTACCGCATCGCTCCAGCCCCCGCCGATCTGGCTGTAAATGTCGAGTAGATTGCGGGGCGTGTTGTGATCGGGTGCAAAGAGATCGGCCGTGACCACAAGCATGTCGTCCAGGCGCTCTTCACAATCGTTGATCTTGTAGTAGAAGTCTTCATCGTAGTAGTATGCCTCCTGGACCAGTTTGTGAAAGTCCTGGCTAGTCACATCATAGGGATGCTCCCTACAGTGTAAGGTGGCATACTTCATCAGGTCATATTTCCAGGCACCATACAGAATGTCAGAGCAAGGCGTATCATCTTCACAAAGCCACTTCAGGGTTTTGGCATAGTGCGCCTCTACTTCGTCAACGTGCTTGTCCTCTTCTAGGGTGGCCTGCCAAATCGTGTCATGATGCTCCGAAATGTAGCAGGTATCTATATCGCCACAAAGATCTATACAGGCTTCGTACCAGTCAGATCGCCGCACGAGAAACAGGTTGACACCACAATTATCCCAGGTGCCCTCATCAAAAGTCTCCGCATCAACCCAGACCTTCTTATCACTGAGACTCACCGTCACCCCTTTGTCCACCACCGGCACGGGTAGCGTGCGATCTTTCACGTAGACGTAGCAGCTGTCTTTCGCCTGATTGTGGCAAGTATCAACCGCCTCGTAAATGATCTTATAAGGATCCTCTTTCTTGGGAAATTTGATTTGCTCGTGACTCACCCAGCAACTGTCGGTCGCGTCGTAAGTGAGCAAGTACGTACCGATTCCCTCCACGATTGCCTTGACTTGCTTCAGGCCACTCCAATCGTCTGAGGCGTAGACCGGGGGAATGTATGCATGTGCCGCACACTCATGACTACTCGTATATAGCACGGTAGGTCCAAATAAAATGAATCGGGAATTGCCAAATGATGACCAGACAGCACGAATCAGCAGCTCATCTCCCTCCTCCAGCGGTATGCTGAGTCTTCCCCGTTGACTAGCCATGACCTGGACCAGGCTCAGCGTAGCCGCAGACTCTGGATCAGCTGAACCACTGACCAGGTTCGCTGATGCCCCCTCCACAATTCGATAGGGTTCTCCGTTGAGTGAGAAGTAGATGCCCACCTCAGCGTAGTTGGGAGCCACTAGTGCTGCTTTCAACGCCTCGTTGGCATCGGCCTTGAGATTGCCATTACCATTGGCCGTGCCTAAGTCAAACATCCAACCAAAATCGAAGTTTCCGGACTCCATAGCCGTGTAAGACAGCTCTGCAGACTGATGGTACTCAAACACTCCGTTGGCTGCTACCTCCTTGTTCTCTGCCATAAGCAAAGGCTCGTGCACAGAATTAATGATCAGTTGATGAGGTAGATTGCTCAGATCGAAGGAGTTCGTGGGATCAGCGATCGTTGCGGCCTCCTCAGGCAGGGCGATAGACAGACTGGTCAAGTCCCAGTAGCCGATGTCAAAAGGAGCGACAAATAGTTCTTCACCTTTGCAATAGAGATCCGGTGGCAAGGTATCCAGATCGACCACCCAAAACTCGCACTGCCAATAGCCTGGGCTAATCAAGCGAGCCACATTGGGCAATGAACCCGCGCGTACCGGCACATTACAGGCCATATCCGGTGGTCCATAACATCTCTGTTTGAGCTCTACCACGACCTTGTATTGGTTGAAACAGTCTCCTTCAAATTTCCAGCTATCCACATGTACCGACAGACCACATTTGGTCTCAAACTCTCGCGCGGAAAACTCCAACATGCCATCGTCGTCCAGATCCGTGATCTTGATCAGATACATGGAGTCGCAGCTACCATCTATGTCTTCGTACGTGATGTATGGCCCGGTGATGCCGGTGGTGTCACCACAGTATACGGTGTCTCTCTCCTCACAATAGATATGATCCATATCGATCTCCCCTAGTTGCAGTACGTAGACCGTATCGTATCCTACACCTCTTGCACCATCTTTGCCAAAGGCCTCCCACTCTCGCACAATCATCTTCACCGTGTCTTGCACGCCTGGCTCGCAGGGATAAGGAAACACCCAATCCGTGACGTAGCTGGCCTCCCTTGGATCCTCACATGGCACTCCTGCAAGCGGAGCGTCGTCCAAGTCCGGTCCCAGAGCCAAGTCGTCAAAACAGTATACCGTCGAGGTACGGCCGGCGATAGTGGGTCTATTGCCCTGCTTGAGCGTCAACACTGCCCAACACGAGCCACCCAGCCCGCTTACGGAAACCTTGAGCGGCCGATCGATCAGGTGGCATCCCTCAAAGGATATCTCCGAGGCTCGCACCAGATCCGAGGCCGAGTATACATGTATTCCTCCTTGAAGCGTGGTGATATCAACGTCAAAGTTGGAGCAAGCTCCACCGACCACGACCTCTCCCAGGAGGAAGCTGGCCAAACCGTCCTGATCCAGACTTACATTGATGTCGCGACAGTTGGGCGGCTCATTGGGCATGACATCATTGACCGTGACGGTAAAGGAACACTCTACCACACCCGCTGAACTATTAGTCCAGTACGTCACCGTGGTCGTACCCACCGGGTAGAAACCCGAGGCATTCATCTGACCGTTAAAGTCATTGGCAAAGGGGCCGATGCCCGGTACCGGCAAGCAGGAGGCGCCGCCAATCTTGGCGTCATCGAGCATAACCATAGCTCCGCACATCCCGGGATCTGCATCCACCACGGTATCATTGGGGCAGCTGATCACGCAGTCAAACTGCTCGAAAGTAATACACCAGTTGATTAGTGTACCCGAATCTCCACCTGCATCGTCGCAGATGGACAAGGTCCAATTGCCATCCACCGGTTCATTGGCAAAGGCCGTATTTAGGGGACCCTGCTCCGGTTCAAACGTCCCAGTGAAGGGAGCAACCCCGGTCGTAATGGATGGAAAGCCATCGGCAAATGTCGTCAGGGTATAGTCATTGCCTGCACCACCATTGTCAGAACTGAGGTCCCAAACCGTACCCATCGGCGAAATCAGATCAATCTCCAGATCGGAATCAAAGGTATGGGTCAAATCCACCAATACTTCGCTGATCACTTGCCCCCCGGGCTGACCGACGTTGCCACCCAACGCGACGTTGATCACCGAGGTGGTGGGTCCGCCCACGCAAGGAAATCCGCCGGTGCCCACCATCGGTATAGGTTGTGGATTGTCAGGTGCACATATCGTGGTCTCCAATGGGGGTGGCCTGTATTCACCAATGGTTATACACCAATCCAGTAAGGTACCACTATCACCGCCGGCATCGTCACAGATGGATAGCGTCCAATTGCCCGTGACCGACTCGTTGAGGAAGGTGGCCTCAAAGGTGCCTCCCTCTGGTCTAAATGTACCCGTAAAGGGAGCAACGCCCGAAGTGATCGGAAGGGTGGCGTCGTCGTCAAAGGTCGTATTGGTATAGTTGTCGCCCGCACCACCGTTGTCCGAACTCAAGTCCAGCACGGTACCCATCGGCGAAATCAGATCGATGTCCAGGTCTGAATCAAAGGAGTGAGTCAAGTTAATGGTCACTTCGCGGATTTCGAGGTCTGCCGGACTGAGCGTGCCCACCAGAGCCACATTAGCTACCGATGTCGTGGGCCCTCCCACGCAAGGGAAGCCTCCGGTGCCTACCATGGGGATGGGTTGTGGATTGCCTGCACCGCAAATCGTGGTAACCATTGGAGGAGGGGCATACGGGCTGAAGGTGATACTCCAATTGACCAAGGTACCTGCATCTCCACCGGCGTCATCACAGATAGAGAGCGTCCAATTGCCTGTGACCGATTCATCGAGAAAGGCCGCTTCAAAGGTGCCGCCTTCAGGGCGAAAGCTGCCGGTAAAGGGAGCAACTCCTGAAGTGATGTCCGATGGCGCATCATCATCGAAGACCGTGTTAATGTAATTGTCCCCAGCGCCTCCATTGTCCGATGTTAGATCCAACACGGTGCCCATCGGGGAGATCAGCTCGATATCGAGATCTGAATCGAAAGTATGTGTCACGTTGATGGTCACATTGGTGATCTCCAGGCCGGCCGGGTTCAGCATACCCGCAATAGGTACATTAGCCACGGAGGTCACCGGACCCCCCACACATGGGAAGCCACCCGTGCCTACCATGGGGACCGGCTGAGGATTTCCGGCACCCATGTAGGTCTGTGCCTGTGCTACAGTCGTAGCGATCAAAATGAAAAAGGGTAAGAGCATCCAACTACTCTTGCATGATGTTCGCGGGAAACGGCGCATTGGTCTTATGTTCAGGTTGTTACATATGGCAACAGCCACCATACTTCATGCTTGTTGCAAAAGGAGGATGACTGCATACCTTACAATTGTTAGAAAGGTAAGAAAATGAACCTACATCCATGTAGTATTGCATCATATTTTCGGCCATATCCTATGAGCACCATTAGTTCAGACTTTTGCTCTGAAGGTCGGCTTTGCTTGGCGGACAGTCTGACGGATCGTCGAGCTGTAAATGGGCGGGCGGGTGGCAAAGACAAAGACGGCCAACGGTGGACGGCCAACGGCTGTGCGAGCTCGCGAGCTTTGCATCCAATAAGCCTCGTAGTATCCGCCAAGCCATACGGCTGGCCACTAGCCAGAAGGCTCTTGATTGTGATTGATAGATGGTGATAGGTGATTGTGATTTCACCTCCAACGGTGGACGATGGACGATCTGATGGATCGTCGAGCTGTGGGGCGGCCAGTGGTTGGCAAAGATCGGCGAGCCGCCCACTGGATACAACGACGGTGGATGGTGGACGGTAGACGGCTGCGCGAGCTCGCGAGCTTTGCATCCATATGCCCCGTAGGATCTGCCAAGCCCAATTTGCTGGCCACGAACTAGAGGCTCTTGATTGTGATTGAAAGATTGTGATAGGTAATTTGCGATGTCGACATAAACCCGCAACATCGGCCACACCGGTACCAAATTCTGCGGGAGGACTCCCCGGCGTTTCGACGAAGGAGAACGCAGGGGCCGGGGGCGCGACTAGCCCCACGGGCCACGAACTAGAGGCTCTTGATGGTGATTGATAGATTGTGATAGGTGATTGTGATGTCGACATAAACCCGCAACATCGGCCACTCCGGTACCAAACCTGGCGGGAGGACTCCCCGGCGTTTCGACGAAGGAGAACGCAGGGGCCGGGGGCACGCCTGGCCCCACGGGCCACGAACTAGAGGCTCTTGATTGTGATTGATAGATTGTGATACGTGATTGCGATGTCGACTTAAACCCACAACATCGGCCACACCGGCACCAAATTTGGGCGGGAGGACTCCCCGGCGTTTCGACGAAGGAGAACGCAGGGGACGGGGGCGCGACTAGCCCCACGGGCCACGAACTAGAGGCTCTTGATGGTGATTGATAGATTGTGATAGGTGATTGTGATGTCGACATAAACCCGCAACATCGGCCACTCCGGTACCAAACCTGGCGGGAGGACTCCCCGGCGTTTCGACGAAGGAGAACGCAGGGGCCGGGGGCACGCCTGGCCCCACGGGCCACGAACTAGAGGCTCTTGATTGTGATTGATAGATTGTGATACGTGATTGCGATGTCGACTTAAACCCACAACATCGGCCACACCGGCACCAAATTTGGGCGGGAGGACTCCCCGGCGTTTCGACGAAGGAGAACGCAGGGGACGGGGGCGCGACTAGCCCCACGGGCCACGAACTAGAGGCTCTTGATTGTGATTGATAGATTGTGATAGGTGATTGTGATGTCGACATAAACCCGCAACATCGGCCACACCGGTACCAAACCTGGCGGGAGGACTCCCCGGCGTTTCGACGAAGGAGAACGGAGGGGCCCGGGGGCACGCCTGGCCCAGACCAAAAAAGCCCCGGAGCAATGCACTCCGAGGCCCTATCATTTGGTTCTAATCTCTTGTCAATTCACCAGGATCATCTTCTTGGTGGCGGTAAAGTCTTTGGCATCCAAGCGGTAGTAGAGGATCGCATGTCCGGCAAGGTTAGTCTTATGCAACTGCACCGTCTGATACCCCTTGGCATAGTCGCCCTTGATCGAACGAAGGACACGTCCCGTCACATCATACACCGTCAAGGTAGCTTCCATTGCCTCCGGCAGGACAAAACCAATCACCGTTTCCGCCTTGAATGGATTCGGCCGGTTTTGCTCCAGCAGATAGCCACTTGGTGCAAAACCTTGACCCAGCGGACGACCGCCGATACCCGGCTGCGTCGGCTGACCGATGCTCTGCCGTTGGGGTTGTCCCACTACATCGTGCATATCGTTGACTTGGCTCACCGGACCTGGCTCTCCGCTCACGGTGGTTGCACACCCGGAGAAGTCACTCTGAACAATCAGCACTACATCACAGAAGTCCACCGTGCCGCTTGGCCAGCTGATCACCCATAGACGGGCCATGTGGCTGCCAAAGTCATCGCAGAAAACCTCCAGGTAGCTGGTATCTTCTTGCCAGGTGTCGTCATCGATGCCGTCGATCAGTTCTACTCGATACTCCAGCGCGGTGTCGGTACAGGCCTCTGAGCTACTGCTATTGAACTCTTCTGCCCAGACAATGGCATGCGCACTATCGACCACCCCATCCTGATCGCTATCCCAGGGAGTCAGGCGGGCCGTCAACGAGCTGATGCATACCGGACTCGGCTTCTTCACCGAGACCACATCAAAGTAGTACTCGCAGTAACTCTCATTAGCACAGTCGTCCTGCACCGTCACCACCAACTTGTAGCTGCCGTGCGGCAGGTCTGCCGAGCTAATGTCAAAGCCCTCCGTGGTATCGCCCGACAATGCGCCGTGATCGCTGTCCACTATCGTGGCATCGTCGCCGTCCTTGATCTCTTTCAGATCCCAGTAGTATTTAATCACCCCGCAGGCATCCATGCCTACCACGCTGGCTTCCAGATCAAAGTAACAGGCGCCCACCTCGATGGCTCCACCATCTTCGACCGGCCCTATGATCTGACAGGTCGGTGGGGTCGTATCCCGTACGATGATCTTCTGCACGCAGGTGTCGGTGACCAGCTCGTTGTTGCGCCACCATTGGCCATCCAAGGGCTCCCCGTAGCCGCACCAATCGGCAAAGTACCAGGTACGGATGATCTTATAGCAGGCCGCTTCTCCGCCCACGATCTTGAAGACCTTGTCGCTGTGGCCAATGCCCACGATACGACAGTCATCGTCAAACTTATACGTAGCATATCCGGTATACTCCGGACCCGCGGCACCGATCACATTGCCATCCGGACCATACTCGATGTCGCAGGTCACCACCTCAGTGTCATAGGGAACATCAAACATGTACTTGCTCAGCTCGCACTCATTGCCCACCCAGATCCGCTGATGTCGATAGATCGTATCCACCGCATGTCTGAGACTATCAGCAATACCATGTTCATCATAAAACTCATCCGGACAGCCTTGCCAGATCTTGAACTTTCGGAAGATATAGCCTTGGCCGCAGTGATCTATTTCACACCAGACATCCTGCTCACAGTAGACATTCTCCTCGCAGTTGACCACCACGACGCCCTTCTGAAAGTCCAGCGTGTCCTGATAGTAGTCACATTTGGTGACCAAGGAGTCTACCCACAGGTAACCCAGATGCTCATCATAGACACGCACCTGATCGTAGTAGCTGGTGCATTTGCAGACGCTATCGTAGAAGGTGATATCGCAATCGATCTCGGTGCCTTCGCTATCCACATAATTGCCGTAGGGATCTCGCCAAGCCTTGCAATAGCCGCCGAAGATCTCATCCAGGGCATCATAGGCATCTTGCTCGCCATCCTTGGCCTGACCCACGATGTACTCCAAGCTCACCGGATGGATCTCGTTGGGATAGGCATAGCGACTGTCCTTATAGATCTTGCATGTGATGTGCTCTTCTTCCACTACATCTTTGACGACCTCGACGGGCGTCTTGTCCTCGACCCAGACCTTAGTCCAGGCCGTAGACCAGTTGCACCAGTAGTCCATCACCAGGATCTCGACCGTGACGGGGCCACAGGCGTCTTCGCAGCTGAAGGGTACGGCATCGCTCCAGCCGCCACCGATCTGAGACCATTCGTCGATACGGTCCTTCAGATCAGCCTCGCTGTATCCTCCAAAGTATAGGTGAGGCATGTCTTCCTGGTCTGCCATCAACCAAGAGTCACTGGGCAAACCGCTAGCCAAGTTCGCAGTACAAGACGGTGCATCATAGAGGTCTACTACCTGGAGGCAGCATCCCACATCTAACTGAATATTGACATCGATGTCGGCCAATCCGGTGGTCAAACCGGTGGCACAGATGACACGGTAGGGACCATCCGTGAAGACAGCGGCTATTTGGTGCTCCACTCCATTGATATACAACCGATAATTGGGATTTGGTCCAGGCAAGTTGGTGCCAGATACATAAAAACAAGTACGGTAGGTACCATCGCCGTTGCACCGCGGCCCGATGAACTGGTCACCGTCCAGGCCACCTAATCTCAGGTTATCAATAAAGCAGCCATCGGCGTTAGGCTCACGCTCTATCTGCAATGAGGGCGGCTCCAGATAAAACTTGTCCCATAACTCTGTAGCCCCAGCATCTTTTAGACCTTGCAACAAGAGATGATTGATATCCTCCCTGGTCACGTCATAGGGATGCTCCCGGCATTCCGATGTGGCATGACGCAGCAAGTCATATTGCCAGGCGTTCCAGAGCAGTTCGTGGCAGGCCACATTGTCGCTTGATAACCACTCCAAAGTCTTGGCATAGTGTGCCTCCACTTCATCCACATGCTTATCGTCTTCCAGTGTTGCATACCACAGAGTGTCGTGGTGCTCACTGATGTAGCAGTTGTCGATGGCATCACACAAATCGATGCAGGCATCATACCAATCCGACCTCCTGGCCAAAAGTAGATTGACGCCACAGTTATCCCAGCTACCCTCATCAAAAGTGGTTGCCTCTACCCACACTTTCTTATCGCTCAGACTGACGGTCACTCCTTTGTCAGAGACGGCCACAGGCCTCGTATCGTCTTTGGGCCAAATGTAGCAGATGTAGGTGCCTATCAAATGGCAGCTATCATAGGCCTCGTACAGGATGCGGGTTGGTAATTCTGACTTAGGAATTTTTACCTGCCCGTGGTAGGAAAAGCAATAACCTTTGGTCGTACCATCCGCCAGTATGCAAGTATCTGCCTGTCGCTGCAGAGCAAAGGTGCCGATACCGGCTATGGTAGCCTTCACTTGCTTGATGCCGCTCCAGTCCTCGGCCACACAGACCTTCGGCAGATACGTATGGGCGGCACATTCGTGGGTAGAGGTAGATACGATCACAACCGCATCGGGAAAACAATCACCGTCAACATCAAGATCGGTGCGTACATGATCCGGATTATCAAACTTGCATTCCAACTGGGGTGGCACCGTATCCAGGTCAGTGATCCAGAACTCGCACAGGTAGTAGCCGGGCGAAATCTGCTCAAAGGCCTGTGTGGCCGCCAAGGTCGGTGGCAGTACACAAATGTCCGCCCTTGGCCCCAAGCATGACTGCTTGACCTCCAAGGTATATTTACCCACCTCCGAGCAACCATCGCTGCCAAAGTTCCAGTAATCCAGGTGGACCGAAATGCCACACTTGGCCTCGGCGAAGAACGGATTCTCCACAAATCGCTGCAGGGTCGTATCGTAGACCAGGAAGTACAAGGTGTCACAGAACGTACCATCCATATCAGGATCGTTGCCCATGCCGACCGGAAGGCCTGGCTCACATCGCTCCGGATAGATCATAAATGGACCCTTACTACCAGTCACCCCACAGTAGGTCGTATCTCGCTCGGCGCAATAGGCATTGGACGTGCTGGTCCCTTGTACCTCGATCGGTGGTAGTCTAAACACCGTCAGCGTATCAAACACGCTCGCTCGATTGCCATCCTTATCTACGGCAGCGTACTCCCGGTAAATCACCTTCAAGGTATCGTTGGACGGATCAAAGTTGGGCCCACAGTCATAGGCCTCAATCCAGTCAACACCTCCACTCACCTCCACCGGACCTCCACATGGCACATAGGCCTTTGGCAACTCATCATCAATGTGGCCACCAAATACCAGCGGATCAAAACAGTAGACATCCTTGGAGCGACCGGGTCCAATGATTGGACCACCTGCTCCTTTGATGGTCAGATAGCCCCAAGCACTTCCACCAGCGCCTATGACCGTGGCCTTCAAGCGTCTACCTCGGTAGGCACAGGCGATAAACTTCACGAAGTCGCTCCGCAAAAGCCCCTGTGCATAGAACACTTGGAGACCTGATTCTGTCTCGATCAGGATATTGACCGGATCGGAGCAAGAGACATTGCCCGCCAACTCATGGACCTGGAAGCATACCTGTCCATTGACGTCCAAGCTGGGCACCAAGTCGTTGGCATTCGGCTGGGTATTACCAGCATAGGGATCATTCACGGTAGCTGAGACAGACAACTGAGCGGTATTGCCAGACAGATCTGACATGGAATAAGTCACGGTACTGGACCCTACCCCCCAATCCAGATCCAACCTATAGTTGCCTGCGCCGTCGTCGGACACCATCGCCGTAGTTGGTGTCAGGGGTGATCCCGACACGATCCCCACGATCTGCACCGCTCCCGGTTGATCAATCATACCGATACAACTATCAATGCCCATCGCCATGAGGGTCATCGGGTGGCCACATTGGTTGGGATCTATAGGTAGGTTACCCAGATTAACGGCGCTACCTGGGACTGTAAACGGATCATTGTCGGCAATGGCCATACCCATCGAATCTTTTATAGCCCAGAAAGGTGGTTCCGTATCTATGCCATTGGCGGCCAGCGTAAGAGCTTGACTGTTGCCACACGAATCAGTCATCGACAAATCCAACAAGGTTTGATTTAGTCCCCAAGTCACGTCAAAGGTGTACATCCCCCCACCAGCATCGACTATGGGACTTACCACCGTCGGACGGTTGGGGTCTGTCATGAGGGAAGTTATCTGCACAGCACCATCTGCCACCACAGCTCCATCACAGAAATCGAAGCCAGATGCAACAAAGGTGGTGGTACTATCGCACTCGACGGTAAGCAGATTGTACGTTGTGCCCGGAACGGTAAAAACATTGTTGTCCGCCACGACCATGCCATTATGTGCTATCTGCCAGATTGGTGCTTGCGTGTCCTCAACGGTGATTTCCTGGACACAGGTCGTGCTGTTGCCGCATCCATCATAAGCCGTAAAAGCCCGATAGATCATGAGGGGACAACTTGGTGACGCTATGGCATCCTGATAGCTGATCATGGCAACCGCGCAATTGTCACTGACACTCCCGCCAGCAGTAGTAAGCTGCATTTGAGTGATCGGAGAAGCTCCGGGTGAATATGCCAGCCCGGTAGCAGCGAGGACAAAGCTCACATCGCATCCCTCCACTGTCAAATCTGCGGGGCAGGTCAGGTCAGGGGTCATATCGTCAACGATGGTAAACGTCTGCACACAGGAGGCTGTCAAGCCTGCCAGGTCGGTTACTACATAGGTCCGTGTGACTGTGGTGGGACACGTACCGGCGGCGACGTCGCTATAGCTTATGGAGTCGATGCCGCAGTTGTCAGAGGCGGTCCCGCCTTCTGTCATAAAATCTGCGATCATCACCCTCGTACTTGTGCCCGAAAACGGAAAACTACTCACGGAGGTTATGTCTGCTGTACTACAGCCCGCAAGGCCTTCATTACCGGGACACGTAATTGAAGGAGCGATGGCATCAGCTAGGTTGACCATAAAGCTGCAGGTGTTTGAGCCACCGGAGGCATCCGTAGCCGTCAAGGTGACCATCGTCGCTGTATTGATGACCGTACCAGCCACAGGAGATTGGGTAACTGTTGGAGAAGGATCACAATCGTCGGATACCGTTGCCGAGCCGGTGTAATCGGCCAGGACTGCCTGGCAAGCTGCATCCACATTTTGCACCTGGTCAGCAGGGCAAGTGATCATTGGCGGTGCCGCATCATTGCACACAAACTGCATGACAATGGCACCATGTACGCCATTGCTCGTACTCAGCGTGACGGTATTGGAACCAGCAGCGGCTGCCAGGTAACCACCCCAGCAACGCGAAGCACTTATATTGAACTCGACATCAAATACCTCCGTTTGGCCGGAACTACCTGAAATGGCATTCTGATCCCGACGCATAAACGCCTCCCAGATCATATCGCCGACCACCGCATTGACAGTGACGGAACTGCTTTGAGCTCCCATGGCATCCCCTACCGGGTTGGCCTGATCTACATTTTCAAAACTCTGGACATGGGTCGAACTGGGCGACCCTGCTCCTGTCACAACCGCCCCGGAACCTGTGAAGGCGGCACCAGATCCAACGGGTAGAACCCAGATGTCAACCGCCCCGGCCAAGGAATGTTGTTGGCTCACGCCCAGGGTCATGGCCATGCCATTCCACGTCACCCCTGATATGTTTCCAAAGTGGCAGACGGTGACCACCACCAATCTGTTGTTGCCCATGGGAATATTGTTGCCAGTGCCCAGGAAGGCCACCGGCTGGGCATCCACCGCCATATAGGCCAGGGACAAGCAAGCTAGCAGAAGGACCTTGGACTTTCGTGAGAGGTGTCGGTGTAGTTTTGCACACACATCGAGTAAAAGTGTCGAGTATGTCTTCATAGGTATCATCGGTTTAGTTGTTAGCTACGAACACGCAAAACCCATCTACACCACATCAAGATTGGCCGTGGCATTGCATTGAACGCAGAAATAATTAGATGATACTGGGTGGAAAGAGGCAGGGGAGTAGACACCAAAGATAGCAGAACAGGTGTGATTACCGGAAAAAAAATGTGCAAAAATGGCTCCAAAAAGGCATGAGCAAGAGCATTTCGGCGCTTGCGCATATTAGCAATGTAATTACTTCCCTCTGAGGAAGGGTCGACCGTCTGTGGGACGGTAGGTGGATAGCCGATTATGATGGTGATGGTCGATCGTCGAGCTGTGGGTCGGCCAGCGGGTGGCAAAGATCAGCGAGCCGCCCATTGGATACAAAGACGGCCAACGGTGGACGGTAGACGGTGGACGGCTGCACGAGCTCGCGACCTTTGCATCCGCAAGCCTCGTAGGAGCTGCCGAGCCCAATTTGCCGGCCAGTGCGATGGATCGTCGAGCTGTGGGTCGGGCCAGTGGGTGGCAAAGATCGGCGAGCCGCCCACTGGATACAACGACGGCCAACGGTGGACGGTAGACGGCTGCGCGAGCTCGCGATCTTTGCATCCACATGCCCCGTAAGATCTGCCTAGCCCAATTTGCTGGCCAGTGCGATGGATCGTCGAGCTGTGGGTCGGCCAGTGGGTGGCAAAGATCGGCGAGCCGCCCACTGGATACAACGACGGCCAACGGTGGACGGTAGACGGCTGCGCGAGCTCGCGATCTTTGCATCCACATGCCCCGTAAGATCTGCCTAGCCCAATTTGCTGGCCGCGAACTAGAGGCTCTTGATTGTGATTGATGGATTGTGATAGGTGATTTGCGATTGCCTGGGATGGTGGACAGCGGACGGTACGATGGATCATCGAGCTGTGGGGTCGCCCAGTGGGTGGCAAAGATCGGCGAGCCGCCACTGGATACAACGACGGCAGACGGTGGACGGTAGACGGCTGTACGACCTCGCGATCTTTTGATCCGTAAACCTCATAGGATTGCCAAGCCCAATTTGCTGGCCACGAACTAGAGGCTCTTGATTGTTGACATAAACCCGCAACCACACCGTACCAAATTCTGCGGGAGGACTCCCCGGCGTTTCGACGAAGGAGAACGCAGGGGCCGGGGGCGCGACTAGCCCCACGGGCCACGAACTGGAGGCTCTTGATGGTGATTGCATGATGGTGATAGGTGATTGTGATGTCCGACTTAAACCAGCTGACCCACTCCTACAACTAAACATTATCTCAGGTAGGCACGACCCACGTCAACTCGCAACCCACCAGCAGGCACAGCCTGCCAAACCCGCAACCTCCACCGGTACCAAATTCTGCGGAAGGACTCCCCGGCGTTTCGACGAAGGAGAACGCAGGGGCCGGGGGCGCGACTAGCCCCACGGGCCACGAACTAAGACGCTCTTGATGGTGATTGATAGGTTGTGATAGGTGATTGTGATGTCGACTCGAACTCGCTAACTCTAAACCCCCTCCTACAACTAAACATTATCTCTGGTGGGCACGACCCACGTCAACTCGCAACCCACCAGCAGGCACAGCCTGCCAAACCCGCAACCACACCGGCACCAAACCTAGGCGGGAGGACTCCCCGGCGTTTCGACGAAGGAGAACGCAGGGGCCGGGGGCGCGACTAGCCCCACGGGCCACGAACTAGACGCTCTTTATTGTGATTGATAGGTTGTGATAGGTGATTGTGATGTCCGACTTAAACCAGCTAACCCCTCCTACAACTAAACATCATCTCAGGTAGGCACGACCCACGTCAACTCGCAACCCACCAGCAGGCACAGCCTGCCAAACCCGCAACCACACCGGTACCAAATTCTGCGGGAGGACTCCCCGGCGTTTCGACGAAGGAGAACGCAGGGGCCGGGGGCGCGACTAGCCCCACGGGCCACGAACTAGACGCTCTTTATTGTGATTGATAGGTTGTGATAGGTGATTGTGATGTCCGACTTAAACCAGCTAACCCCTCCTACAACTAAACATTATCTCAGGTAGGCACGACCCACGTCAACTCGCAACCCACCAGCAGGCACAGCCTGCCAAACCCGCAACCACACCGGCACCAAACCTAGGCGGGAGGACTCCCCGGCGTTTCGACGAAGGAGAACGCAGGGGACGGGGGCGCGACCAGCCCCACGGGCCACGAACTAGAGGCTCTTGATTGTGATTGATGGATTGTGATAGGTGATTTGCGATTGCCTGGGATGGTGGACAGCGGACGGTACGATGGATCATCGAGCTGTGGGGTCGCCCAGTGGGTGGCAAAGATCGGCGAGCCGCCACTGGATACAACGACGGCAGACGGTGGACGGTAGACGGCTGTACGAGCTCGCGATCTTTTGATCCGTAAACCTCATAGGATTGCCAAGCCCAATTTGCTGGCCACGAACTAGAGGCTCTTGATTGTTGACATAAACCCGCAACCACACCGGCACCAAACCTAGGCGGGAGGACTCCCCGGCGTTTCGACGAAGGAGAACGCAGGGGCCGGGGGCGCGACTAGCCCCACGGGCCACGAACTGGAGGCTCTTGATTGTGATTGCATGATGGTGATAGGTGATTGTGATGTCCGACTTAAACCAGCTAACCCCTCCTACAACTAAACATTATCTCAGGTAGGCATGACCCACGTCAACTCGCAACTCACCAGCAGGCACAGCCTGCCAAACCCGCAACCACACCGGTACCAAATTCTGCGGGAGGACTCCCCGGCGTTTCGACGAAGGAGAACGCAGGGGCCGGGGGCGCGACTAGCCCCACGGGCCACGAACTGGAGGCTCTTGATTGTGATTGCATGATGGTGATAGGTGATTGTGATGTCCGACTTAAACCAGCTAACCCCTCCTACAACTAAACATTATCTCAGGTAGGCATGACCCACGTCAACTCGCAACTCACCAGCAGGCACAGCCTGCCAAACCCGCAACCACACCGGCACCAAACCTAGGCGGGAGGACTCCCCGGCGTTTCGACGAAGGAGAACGCAGGGGCCGGGGGCGCGACTAGCCCCACGGGCCACGAACTAGAGGCTCTTGATTGTGATTGATAGATTGTGATACGTGATTGCGATGTCGACTTAAACCCGCAACATCGGCCACACCGGCACCAAATTCGGGCGGGAGGACTCCCCGGCGTTTCGACGAAGGAGAACGCAGGGGCCGGGGGCGCGACTAGCCCCACGGGCCACGAACTAGAGGCTCTTGATGGTGATTGATAGATTGTGATAGGTGATTGTGATGTCCGACTTAAACCAGCTAACCCCTCCTACAACTAAGCATCATCTCAGGTAGGCACGACCCACATCAAATCACAACCCACCAGCAGGCACAGCCTGCCAAACCCGCAACCACACCGGCACCAAACCTAGGCGGGAGGACTCCCCGGCGTTTCGACGAAGGAGAACGCAGGGGCCGGGGGCGCGACTAGCCCCACGGGCCACTAACTGGAGGCTCTTGATAGTGATTGCATGATGGTGATAGGTGATTGTGATGTCCGACTTAAACCAGCTAACCCCTCCTACAAGTAAACATTATCTCAGGTAGGCATGACCCACGTCAACTCGTAACCCACCAGCAGGCACAGCCTGCCAAACCCGCAACCACACCGGTACCAAATTCTGCGGGAGGACTCCCCGGCGTTTCGACGAAGGAGAACGCAGGGGCCGGGGGCGCGACTAGCCCACACCAAAAAAGCCCCGGAGCAATGCACTCCGAGGCCCTATCATTTGGTTCTAATCTCTTGTCAATTCACCAGGATCATCTTCTTGGTCGCGGTAAAGTCCTTAGCATCCAAGCGATAGTATAGGATCGCATGGCCGGCAAGGTTCTGCTTAAGCAATTGCACTGTCTGATACCCCTTGGCATAGTCGCCCTTGATCGAACGAAGCACCCTGCCCGTCACGTCGTACACCGTCAAGGTGGCGGTCATCGCTTCCGGCAGCACGAAGCCGATTGTCGTCTCCTCTCGGAAGGGGTTGGGCCGATTCTGCTCCAGTAGGTAGCCATTTGGTGCAATACCTTGACCCAGCGGACGACCGCCGATACCCGGTTGCGTCGGTTGACCGATGCCTTGCCGTTGCGGTTGTCCCACCACATCGTGCATATCGTTGACTTGGCTAATCGGACTTGGCTCACCACTCACGGATGTTGCGCACCCGGAGAAGTCACTCTGGACGATCAGCACTACATCACAGAAGTCCACCGTGCCGCTTGGCCAGCTGATCACCCATAGACGGGCCATGTGGCTGCCAAAGTCGTCACAGAAGACCTCCAGGTAGCTGGTATCTTCTTGCCAGGTGTCATCATTGATGCCGTCGATCAGTTCTACTCGATATTCCAGCGCAGTATCGGTACAGGCCTCTGAGCTACTGCTGTTAAACTCTTCTGCCCAGACGATGGCATGCGCACTATCCACCACCCCATCCTGATCGCTATCCCAGGGGGTCAAACGAGCCGTCAACGAGCTGATGCAGACCGGACTGGGCTTTTTGACCGAGACTACATCAAAGTAGTACTCACAGTAGTTTTCATTGGCACAGTCATCCTGGATCGTCACCACCAACTTGTAGCTGCCGTGCGGCAGGTCTGCCGAGCTAATGTCAAAGCCCTCCGTGGTATCGCCCGACAATGCGCCGTGATCGCTATCCACTATCGTGGCATCGTCGCCGTCCTTGATCTCTTTCAGATCCCAGTAGTATTTAATCACCCCGCAGGCATCCATGCCTACCACGCTGGCTTCCAGATCAAAGTAACAGGCGCCCACCTCGATGGCTCCACCATCTTCGACCGGCCCTATGATCTGACAGGTCGGTGGGGTCGTATCCCGTACGATGATCTTCTGCACGCAGGTGTCGGTGACCAGCTCGTTGTTGCGCCACCATTGGCTCTCCAACGGCTCTCCATAGCCACACCAGTCGGCAAAGTACCAGGTACGCAGGATCTTGTAGCACGCGGCTTCCCCACCTACGATCTTAAAGACTTTGTCGCTGTGGCCAATGCCCACGATACGACAGTCATCATCAAACTTATACGTAGCATATCCGGTATACTCCGGACCCGCGGCACCGATCACATTGCCATCCGGACCATACTCGATGTCGCAAGTCACGACCTCGGTGTCATAGGGCACATCAAACATGTACTTGCTCAGCTCGCACTCATTGCCCACCCAGATACGCTGATGCCGATAGATGGTATCCACCGTATGTCTGAGACTATCAGCAATACCATGTTCGTCATAAAACTCATCCGGACAGCCTTGCCAGATCTTGAACTTTCGGAAGATGTAGCCTTGGCCGCAGTGATCTATTTCACACCAGACATCCTGCTCACAGCAGACATTTTCCTCGCAATTCACTACGACAACACCCTTCTGAAAGTCGATAGTGTCTTGGTAGTAGTCGCACTTGGTGACCAAGGAGTCTACCCAGAGGTAGCCTAAGTGCTCGTCATACACGCGTACTTGATCGTAGTAGCTGGTACATTTACAAATGCTATCGTAAAATGTGATATCGCAATCGATCTCGGTGCCTTCGCTATCCACATAGTTGCCGTAGGGATCTCTCCAAGCCTTGCAATAGCCACCGAAGATCTCATCCAGGGCATCATAGGCATCTTGCTCGCCATCTTTGGCCTGACCCACGATGTACTCCAAGCTCACCGGATGGATCTCGTTGGGATAGGCATAGCGACTGTCCTTATAGATCTTGCACGTGATGTGCTCCTCTTCCACTACATCTTTGACGACCTCGACGGGCGTCTTGTCCTCGACCCAGACCTTAGTCCAGGCCGTAGACCAGTTGCACCAGTAGTCCATCACCAGGATCTCCACCGTGACGGGGCCACAGGCGTCTTCGCAGCTGAAGGGTACGGCATCGCTCCACCCACCGCCGATGGCCTTCCACTCATCGAATAGCTCACGTTTGAAATCGTCCGGATAGAGACGAGGCAAGAAAACATCGACATCCAGGCCGAAGGCCAACCCAAAGAAAGAAACACACTCTTCCAGGAAGATCTGGAGAAAGATCTGAAGGAACAGGTCCTCGAAACTGCTACCCAAACCCCCGCACGCGAAGGAACTGAATGGCTGACATTTAAAGACATCCACACCATAAATGGTGGAGAAGATGTTGCTGCTGTCTAATTCGACTATGTTGTCGACCATCAGCTGCCTGTCAAAGACGACATGGCCGGTGTCCAAAAAGTTTAAAACGTCTTGGTTCTTGATTCGAATCTGATCGCCCTCCTGGGGATCACCCACTGCTCTGTGAAACAACTTGTCAAAAGCATGGTCGTCGAGATGAGCATTGGGCTTACAGTCGAGCGTGGCATATTTGATCAAGTCGTATAACCAAGCATTGTAAATGAGGGCACCACACTCCTGGTCATCTGTGCATAGCCAATCCAACTGTTTGCTATAGTGTGCTTCGACCTCGTCACAATGTTTGTCATCTTCCAGTGACGGCATCCAAAGCGTGTCATGGCCGTCGGTCCAGATCCAGCAAAGTGCCGATTCTTTTTCTTCACACGCCCCGTCATCTGGTGCATTGTAGCACAGATCCACACATGCGTCCGTCCAATCCGCCCGCCTAGCCATAACGAAATTGACCTCGCAATTGTCCCAGCTACCCTCGTCGAAGGTTGCCGCATCCACCCAGGCTTTTTTATCTGACAATGTGACGGTCACTCCTTTGTCTGCCACCACCACCGGACGCACATTATCTTTGACCAGCATCAGGACGGTATCCCTGCTTACGAGATGACAGCTATCGTAGACCTCGTAAAAAATGCGGATGGGACCATCGGTTTTGGGCAACTTCACCCTCTCGTGCGAGCGATAGCATCGGCCAGCGTTTAATAGTCCCAGGGTATCGAGAAGCTCGATGATGCTGTCGCTAAGAGTTTCATCCAAATCCACACCAAACAAGGCAGCAAATTCTCCCACCTCGAACGTCGGGCCATCGTCTCCGAACTCGAAGAGGAAGCATGTTTCGTCTTCGTTCTCTAGCAAATAGGTTCCTCCACCCTCCACCGTGGCCTTAGCCGCCTTGATACCACTCCAGTCGTCAAAAACGCACAGTGGCGGTAGATATGTATAGGCCTCACAAGCATGCTCGTCCGTAAATATGACTGGGCGGAAGATGTCCAGCAATACATTCTCCAGTCCACCACCGACCCCCATCGTGTCGACGGCCAGACATTCAAACTCCTGAAAGATCTTGGGTGCAAACAACGGAGGAACCGTGTCCAGATCCGTCACCCAGAACTCGCAGCGAAAGTACCCTGTGCCGAGGATCTGCATATTGCCAAAACCAGCGGCAGTGCAGTCTAGTATCTCCGGATCTTTATAGCAAGATTGCTTAATGTCTAGCCTGACCTTGTAGCTTTTCTCGCACACGTCTCCAAATTCCCAGACGTCCTTATGCACCTGCAGGCCACACTTTTGGCCTCCCGTGAAGAGATCGAGAAACTTCCCGTCTTTGAATCCACAGAAAAAGATAGTGTCGCAACTCACGCCATCACCGTCTGCATCCAGCCCGCCGAAACCGGGCAGCTCTTCAACCAGGAGATAAGGTCCCACAGGGGTGACACTTGTGGTTCGGTCTGTATTGTCATTTATACCGCAATAGAGGGTATCTCTTTCCGGACAACTGATATTGGTAATATTTGCACTGGCTTGGAGCGGAAAAATCTGCGGTAGTCTTAGCACCACGATCGTGTCCGTCAGGCTCGCTCTACGACCCTCTTTGTCAAAGGCTTCGTACTCTCGGAGGATAATCTTAGCGGTGTCTGATTCGCAAGGAAATGTGTGAATCCAGTCGCCTACGGTATGGACGTCCACGAGACCCACGCAGGGCACGCCGGCCATCGGCTTGATGCCCAGTATGTCTCCCCCTTCGACCAAGGGGTCCATGCAAAATACCGGAAATGATCTGCCCCGGCTAAAGACCGGTCCGTTGCCTTGCTTGAGCGTCACCTCAATCCAGCAAGCACCTTCATTCGTCTCCACAAGAAGTTTAAGGGCCTGTCCTTGATAGTCGCAAGCTTTTGGGATGATCAGATCATCCTGGGAGAAAGATGGCTCATGTACGATGGTGGCTCCGTAACTGGTCTGAAGTGTCAAGCGCGCAGGACGGGCCATGGTCCAGTTACTCACAGCTCCGAGCATATTGATGCTGGCGGAGCCATCGACGGCCATAGCCACGTTCACCGATGCCAGGCAGTTGGGTGACGTAGCGGATAAGGCCAATGGGCTGGCAGTGCCGAATACGTGGCCTCCCAGCGCATTGATCGGTCCACCCGTGTTGGCGCAGTCAGCGTAGGCCACTTGGGCTGGACCCATATCGTCGGTGGTCTTGGCCAACTTGATGGAGGTAGCAAAGGAAGAAGAGGTCAAGCAAAGAGACAGGATCGCAAAAAGGAGGCTTGATGTAGATTTTGCCATGGTGCAATGTGGTTTGGTAGGTTCCTTGACGCTAATGGTGTCTCTTGTGAAGATAATACATATTCACAGTAGTAGGATCACATAAGTAACTACATGTTTCCTGCCAATCTGACTCCAATGTTCTGATGCTTAAGTCGCCAAATATTTTGAAAATCATTTTTGGTCTTAGTCAAGGCACAGAACGCAGCCATAGCAGACGCTACGGCTAGCCACCCACCCGCTTTCGCGGTTCCCTCACTTCTCGCATTGTCATGCTCGACTCTACGAGATGTTCGGTCATGCCTCGTCTTCGAACAAAATCCTATTAGAATTATTCAACATTTCTAATGCGAAAGCCCACTAGGCGGTAATCCTTGCTTTCCAGCGCCTGCCCTGGGATGTATAACGATCTACCTTGTCACTGGAAATGCCATGAAAATGACCGCGCTACTCTCCGCCTCAGGCACCCTTGGCGCAGGCAAACGGGCATCAATTATACGGTGGGTATAGCAAGCAAAAAGCCCTGAACCATAAGGGTTCAAGGCTCTATCATTCAGTTTTTCGGGTACGACTGAATTAGATCTCTAGTACCACATCTCGGACCACCATGGAGTCCTTTCGGTGATGGTCTAGGTGAAGATCTAAGGTTCACGCCTCTTTGAGTGCTTGCGCACTAGTCGTGATCCACAGTTGGAGCCAGTGAGTAATTTACCCGCTTGCTAGTGATACGATTACACTTAGATAGAGTATGAAGTGCGGCTAAGATGGAAGGATGAAAACCAAATATAACAGAATCAGTGTCTTGTGTAGAAGAAAAATGACCTTATTTGACCATAATCTGCAAACACAGGATAGTAATTATTTTACTAAGGTCACTTATTTATGTCTATCGCCGCATGATCCGGCAGGTCACCGACTTGCCGTTTTTATCGCAATATGGGCCTGTGACGATAGCCGAGGCCAAGAAAAATCCCCGAAGCGCAATCACCTCGGGGACGATATTGATTTGGTCCTAGTTCTAGCGCTTTAATTGACCAGGATCATCTTCTTGGTGGCGGTAAAGTCCTTAGCGTCCAATCGATAGTATAGGATCGCATGTCCGGCAAGGTTAGTCTTATGCAATTGTACCGTCTGATACCCCTTGGCATAGTCACCCTTGATCGAACGAAGCACTCGTCCCGTCACATCGTACACCGTCAAGGTGGCCTCCATCGCCTCTGGCAGCACAAAACCAATCACCGTTTCGGCCTTGAATGGATTCGGCCGGTTCTGCTCCAGTAGATATCCACTCGGTGCAATACCTTGACCCAGCGGACGACCGCCGATACCCGGCTGCGTCGGCTGACCGATGCTCTGCCGTTGGGGTTGTCCCACCACATCGTGCATATCGTTGACTTGGCTAATCGGACCTGGCTCACCGCTCACGTTGGTTGCACAGCCGGAGAAGTCACTCTGGACGATCAGCACTACATCACAGAAGTCCACCGTGCCGCTTGGCCAGCTGATCACCCATAGACGGGCCATGTGGCTGCCAAAGTCGTCACAGAAGACCTCCAGGTAGCTGGTATCTTCCTCCCAGGTGTCATCATTGATGCCGTCGATCAGTTCTACTCGATATTCCAGCGCAGTGTCGGTGCAGGCCTCTGAGCTACTGCTGTTAAACTCTTCTGCCCAGACGATGGCATGCGCACTATCCACCACCCCATCCTGATCGCTATCCCATGGGGTCAAGCGAGCCGTCAACGAGCTGATGCATACCGGACTCGGCTTCTTCACCGAGACCACATCAAAGTAGTACTCGCAGTAACTCTCATTAGCACAGTCGTCCTGGACCGTCACCACCAACTTGTAGCTGCCGTGCGGCAGGTCTGCCGAGCTAATGTCAAAGCCCTCCGTGGTATCGCCGGACAGTTCGCCGTGATCACTGTCCACTATCGTCGCATCGTCGCCGTCCTTGATCTCTTTCAGATCCCAGTAGTATTTAATCACCCCGCAGGCATCCATGCCTACCACGCTGGCTTCCAGATCAAAGTAACAGGCGCCCACCTCAATGGCTCCACCATCTTCGACCGGTCCAACGATCACACAAGTCGGTGGGGTCGTGTCTCGTACGATGATCTTCTGCACGCAGGTGTCCGTGACCAGCTCGTTGTTGCGCCACCATTGGCCCTCCAACGGCTCACCGTAGCCACACCAGTCGGCAAAGTACCAGGTACGCAAGATCTTGTAGCATGCCGCTTCGCCGCCTACGATCTTGAAGACCTTGTCGCTGTGGCCAATGCCCACGATCCGGCAGTCATCATCAAACTTATAGGTGGCATAGCCGGTGTACTCCGGACCCGCGGCACCGATCACATTGCCATCCGGACCATACTCGATGTCGCAGGTCACCACCTCGGTGTCGTATGGCACATGGAACATGTACTTATTCAGCTCACATTCGTTGCCGATCCAGATGCGCTGATGTCGATAGATCGTATCCACCGTATGGCGTAGACTATCCGCAATGCCGTGCTCATCATAGAATTCATCTGGACAGCCTTGCCAGATCTTGAATTTCCTAAAGATGTAGCCTTGGCCACAGTGATCTATTTCGCACCAGACATCCTGCTCACAGTAGACATTTTGCTCGCAATTGACGATGACCACGCCTTTTTGGAAGTCCAGCGTATCCTGATAGTAGTCACATTTGGTGATCAGTGAATCGATCCACAGATAGCCTAGATGCTCATCAAACACCCGTACCTGCTCGTAGTAGCTGGTACATTTACAAATGCTATCGTAAAAGGTGATGTCGCAGTCGATCTCCGTGCCTTCATTATCCACATAATTGCCATAGGGATCTCTCCAAGCTTTGCAGTAGCCGCCGAAGATCTCGTCCAGGGCATCATAAGCATCCTGCTCGCCGTCCTTGGCTTGACCCACGATGTACTCCAAGCTCACCGGGTGGATCTCGTTGGGATAGGCGTAGCGATCGTCCTTATAGATCTTACAGGTGATGTGCTCTTCTTCCACTACGTCCTTCACTACTTCCACCGGTGTCTTGTCTTCGACCCAAACCTTAGTCCAGGCTGTCGCCCAATTACACCAGTAGTCCATCACGAGGATCTCGACCGTGACGGGACCGCAGGCATCCGAGCAGTCAAACGGCACGGCATCACTCCATCCACCACCGATCTGCTGGTACATATCCAGCCTAGACTTTCGGCCGATATGATCGGGCGCAAAGAGATCTGCGGTAGCCACCAGCAAATCATCCGGCTGCTCCTGGCAATCATTCACCTTGTAGTAGAAATCCTCATCATAGTAATAGGCCTCCTCAAAGAGCTCGCGGAAGTATTGGCTGTTCACCTCATAGGGATGCTCCTTGCAGTACAAGGTGGCATATTTCATCAAGTCATATTGCCACGCTCCGTACAGTAAGTCGCCACATGGTGTACCATCTTCGCAAAGCCACTTCATGGTCTTGGCATAGTGCGCCTCGACCTCATCCTCATGTTTGTCTTCTTCTAAGGTTGGTCTCCAGATGGTATCGTGATGCTCGGAGATGTAGCAGGAATCCATGTCACCGCATAGGTCGATACAGGCCTCGTACCAGTCAGACCGCCGGGCCAGGAGAAAGTTTATGCCACAGTTATCCCAAGATCCTTCGTCGAAGGTCTCGGCGTCTACCCATACCTTCTTATCGCTCAGGCTCACCGTCACTCCCTTGTCTACGACCGGCACCGGCAAGGTGCGATCTTTGACATAGATATAGCAACTGTCCTTGGCAAGGTTGTGACAGCTGTCGACCGCTTCATAGATCACCTTGTAGGGATCCTCCTTCTTGGGCAGCTTGATTTGGTCATGGCTCACCCAGCAACTGTCTGTCTCGTCGTAGGACAGTACGTAGGTACCAATGCCCTCGACGATGGCTTTCACCTGCTTGAGGCCGCTCCAATCGTCAGCCACGTATGCAGCGGGTATATAAGTGTGTGCTGCGCATTCATGCGTAGATGTGTACGCTACGTGAGGTCCAAACAGTGTCAAGGACGCATCGCCAAAGGACGTCCAGACTGCTCGGATATATAGCTCATCTCCTGCTTCCAATGGAATGCTCAGGCGGCCATGCTGCGACTCGGAGATGAGCACCGGCGACAGGCTGGCCGCCACCTGGGGAGATCCTTGGAGGAACATTGCTTCTTTTCCCTCCACAATACGATAGACGTCGCCATTGAGCGAGAAGTAGATCGCCACTTCCGCATACATCTCCGGCACAAAGGCTTGGGCCTCGAAGCCGGCTCTCAGCATTTCATCCTCTACACAGGGTACGAATCCGTTAGGAGGGGCCGTACCAACGTCAAAAACCCAACCAAAGTCAAAGGTGCCATCCTCCATGGCTTCGTACGACATCTCTGCATCCTGATGATAGTTGTTAGGGCCCTTCAGGGCAGCCACCTTATCACCAAAAACCAAATCCTCGGGTTCACCCGGCTCACCAATCGAGTTGATCACGATCTGATAGGGTGCACCGCTGACATCAATCGTATTACTTGGATCATCAATCAGTGCGGCCACATTGGGTGGTGCAACTGGCGTTGAGGTGATGTCCCAGTAGTCCAAAGCGAAAGGCCCGACAAACAACTCTTCAGCTTTGCAGTAGAGTTCAGGTGGGACCGTATCGAGGTCCACTAGCCAAAATTCGCATTCCCAGTATCCCGGTGCTATTTGTCTTGCCAGGTTTGGTGGTGTGCCGGCAGGCATGATCACATCACACGCCTCGTCAGCCATACCGTAGCAGGTCTGCTTCAATTCGACTACGACGCGATATTGGTTTTCACAATCTCCCTCAAATTTCCAGGCGTCGACATGCACTTGTATACCGCATTTCGAGTCCAGCGTGGCTGGATGAAACTCCAGCATGCCGTCATTGTCAACATCCGATATATTCACCAGATAAAGCATGCCACAGCCTCCGTCCAGCTCCTCATAGGTGATGAAGGGCCCGATATTCTGGGTAGTATCTCCACAATAGACCGTATCTCTGGCCTCACAATAGATATGATCGGCGTCAATCTCGCCAAATTGATAGACTGTCAGCGTGTCAAACGTGGTTCCTCGACGACCGTCCTTGTCAAAAGCTTCCCATTCTCGCAAGATGACTTTGACGGTGTCCTGGACTCCCGCATCACAAGGATAGGCGGTCACCCAATCGGTCACATACGTCGCTTCCACCGGTCCGTGACAGGGAATGTCTGCGACCGGAGGATCTTCTAAATCGGGATAATGCACCAAGCTGTCAAAGCAGTACACGTCGTAGTTCCGACCCTGCAGCTGAGGACCATTGCTTTGCTTAAATGTAATGGTAGACCAGCAGGCTCCATCTTGGTTGCTCACCAGCGCCTTCAGATCCCGGCCGATCAGATGACAGGCATCAAAGCTGATCACAGAAGCACGGGTCAAATCTCTGGCGCTGTACACACTCAAGCCGGACAACGTGGTAATCTTGATATCCAGGCCGCTGCAGGGACCGCCGGTCAAGAGCTCATCCAGGGTGAATAATACCTGACCTTGCTCATCGAGGCTCAGATTGACGTCCCTACAATTTGGCGCGCCCATATTGGGATCCGTCACGGTAACATCAAAGAAGCACTCTGCTTCGACACCGGGTAGAGTCGTGTTCGTGAAATATCGTACGGTGGTCGTACCCACCGGATAAAATCCGGATGCATTGCCCATATTGTTCTGGTCGTTGGCAAATGGACTCACCGCGAGCGGAACAACCAAACTGATGGTAACGGTATTGGTCGCACAGAAGAGGTCGACGTCTGGATCCGGGCCCACATTGAGCGTCAGATCACCATCCGCCGCCCAAACATTGTAGTCGGCCACACTGATCGTGAAGCCGCTAAAGGCATTTGGGCCGCAATCTCCGGTGATGGCTGGCGGAAGCTGTCCAAGGACCGTGGCATTATCCTCGCCCAGCAAGTCCGGCATCTCGGTAGCAAAGCCGTTATCTGAGTTCCAACTACCGCTAAGCGTTACCGGTGCGGTCGTGCTGGTGGGCACGCCTGTCAACGTGATCGGCGAGGTGGTCAAGTCCCCTCCCACAAACATCAAATTGGCCGTGACCGGCCCGATGGTCGTGTCCTGAATCACAGTGGGCACGCAGTCCGTCCCGACCACCACTGGATCCGGTATAGCCACCATGGCACCGCAAGTACCCGGATCGCTAGGGACCACTATGTCGGCCGGACAAGTGATACTGCACTCAATCGCGGCAAAGGTGATACTCCAAGCGTTCAGGGTGCCACTGTCGCCTCCCGCATCATCGCAAATGGATAGGGTCCAGTTGCCATTGACCGGTTCGTTGGCAAAGCCTACATTCATCGGTCCTTCTTCTGCATTGTAGGAACCATTGAATGGAGCTGCCCCACTGACGATGGATTGCGTCGCTGCGTCATCAAAGACGGTCACTATGTAGTTGTCACCGGCTCCACCATTATCAGAGCTAAGATCCCAAACGGTGCCCATGGGCGAGATCAAATCAATCTCAAGATCAGAATCAAAGGTGTGCGTGATGTCAACCGTCACATTTGCGATGGCAAATCCACCCAGCTCTGCAATGTTGCCTACAAGCGGCACGTTAGCCACTGAGGTAACCGGTCCTCCGACACAGGGAAAACCACCGGTCCCCACCATAGGGACAGGCTGTGGATTGCCGGCACCCATATACGTTTGGGCAAGTAAGTCACTGCCCGTGTATTGGACCAGGGCATAGATAGATAGACACAGTAGGATGGTCTTGGTACTTGTGAGGTCAGTCATTGGCTTTTTGTTCAGGTACTTACATAGTAGCAGCAATTATGATACCAAAACACTTTTGTTCTCGGCATCAGCGCTGCTCCAACGGATCAGGACGAAAATAGGAAAAAAGGTGCTGAAGAGGATACAATTGAGCGGCGGGGAACCATCAAATATGAGCAAATCATTTATCACCGTACCGCGAAAACCGACTGCCCACCCCTCAGTATAACACTTCCTTCGCCCCCTTCGCCTCCAGCTACTTTGTCCCAAGCGCCTCATCTCGTGTGGTGACACAGAGACGAAGTAAGTCATCATTCGAAGACACCAGTACTCCCCGCCCTCCATTGGCCAGCGAAACTCGCTTAAGATCTGTCACATCGTAGCGCATGTAGGTGCCTAGCTCCCTTGGAGGAAGCATTTCGATGTCACCGTCCAAATACTGAAGCACCATGCCGAGTCCTGCATCAAGTCGAGTAGTTTCGTTTTCGGTGTGGTAGCTATTGCCTGCCATCACCAGTGCAGGGCGGGATCCTGGCCCACCTATCAGAGCAATCCCATGCAAGGAGGAGATCTGTGCTTCAGGAGGTAACTCCGCAGCCTCGTACGCATCCTGTTCGCGGATGAATAGAGTGTGGGCAAACGTCTGCGCTTGCAAATGGACCTGATTGGCTGCGATTGGACCCCCAATGACCTCCTCCAAGGTGGCATCGGCAAAAGCTGCGTAGGTCGTAAACCTTTGGGCTACGTCCGGCATCTGCTCGGCAGTACATTCACGCCCGCGCACCGGCAGCAGACGATTGTCGTGCTCTACACCCAGTAGGACATCCACCGAATTGTTGCCGTCGAAGTCGCCACCAAACACGTGGAGCGGAGACGCTGTGGACGGTTGGTATTTCATGTTTAAGCCGGCATTGCCTCCGATCAGGTCACGATCACCATCACCATCTATGTCGACGGCAAATATCGTGTTCCACCACCCGCTGGTTTCACCCAGTCCATAGTCGCTGGTCCGGTCTTCAAATCTCGACCCGCCATTGATGAGCACGGTGATTGGCATCCATTCGCCCGCCAGCACGAGGTCTGGCCTCCCATCCCCGTCTACATCATCGGACACGGCGCTGGTGACCATGCCCAACAGGGCCTGATTGGGCAACACCTGTTTACCCACTTCCAACAACCTGCCTTGGCCATCATTTTGCAGTAAAAGACTAGGAGGAGGATAGGGGTAAAGTTCGGGCAGCACCCGACCTCCAACGAACAGGTCGGTGTCGCCGTCCAAGTCATAGTCGAGGGGCAGAACACAGGAACCGCTGATTCGGATGTCGGGAATCCCCCTCGATCGCGTATATCGTCCCGCACCATCATTCAGATAAAGTCGGTCACGGTAGGCCGGTTGATTGACTAGGGACTCAGTCCCACCACTCGCCACATAGAGATCGAGATCGCCATCGCCGTCGACATCAAAGAAGGCACTGCCCATATCCTCAAAGTCACGGTCCTGCTCGAGGCTAGGTTGCTGCCGGAGCACAAACTGCCCTCCCTCCGACTGACAGTAGGTGCGGCCTGCCTGCCCCTTAGCACCGCCGACGAAAAAGTCATCCCAGCCATCGCCGTTTATGTCTCCAACAGACAGAAAGGGTCCCAGTCGCGATAGCCGGTGCGGGAGCAGAATCTGATATTGATAGTCGTCGTGATCGTTTTCACGATGTCTAAATGCGGGGATAATGGCCCCTGTCACCTCCTCTAATAATGGCGGAGACTCACTCAGGTCGCTGGCCAGCCCGTCCTGCTCCGCCTCTGCATGAGCGATCGTTATGCGCTGATTGGCTGGCTCACGGGCCACGCTATTTCGTCTGCCGTCCGGCCACTGCACAGTGATTTGTTGAACCTCTGCTGCCTCACCCAGGCCAAAGTGGATGCGATTGGGCAAGGTAGAAAGATAGCCTCTCGTATTCTTCACCTGATGCATCCAGGTCTTTTCGTTGATCTGTACCGATATCTTGGCACCAAAGCCCTGCCGATTGCCGACGGGACCCACCAACTGGATGTCGATATAATGTCGACCGGTTTGGGGCCCATCGTTGCGCTGGAGCGTGGCCAGATCCTCGATGTTATTGACCACGACATCCAGGTCTCCATCATTGTCCAGGTCACCCACGGCGGCGCCATTAGAAAAGGTGGGCATGGTGCTGCCCCATGCCTCTGTCACGTTGCTAAAGACAAAATTGCCTTCGTTTTGGTGAAAAGTATTCCGGGTCTTCGTACTGGGGGTCAAGGCGTAGAATTCTTCTAGATCAGGGATCTTGCCTCCATGTTTTCGCAGGTATGCCTGCCGCTCCTTGGCGGAATCTTTGTCGTAGACGTCTCTGCGAAAACCATTCGAGATAAAGATGTCGCGATCACCGTCATTGTCCAGATCCTCCATGTAGCAGGCCCAACTCCAATCGGACATATGGAGCCCAAGCATGTGCGCAATCTCACTAAAGTATCCAGCTCCTTGATTGAGCTGGAGTGTGTTGTGCATGTATTGGTGATGAAAACCCTTATCCACGAGTTCGTAAAACCGATCGGCATCCATGGAGGCCATGGAGGTCTTGCTACGCCGATAATCGGCAGGCAACATCTCCGTGACCAGGATGTCCTCCAAGCCATCTCCATTGACGTCAGCGATGTCCGTACCCATGGCAAACAAGGAGATGTGCGACAAAGAGGTTTGACACCTGTTCTCAAAGGTCCCATCTCCCTGGTTCATCCAAAGGTAGTCCGGCTCGGTGTAGTCATTGGCCACGTAGACGTCCACAAATCCATTGCCATCGAGATCTGCCGTGGAGATACTTAGCCCAAAACCAAAATTCTTGGATAGCCCCGCCGCCTCGGTCACATCTGTATAGGTGCCATCCCCCTGATTGCGATAGAGTCGATCCTTGGAATAGGGGGAACCCCTCTCCCTGCCTTGTATGTAGTCAGGTATATCGATGCCTGTCCTCTGCGGATGGTTGATGACATAGACGTCCAGCCAATTGTCATTGTCATAGTCAAAAAAGCAGGCATGAAAGGAATAGCCCCGATCGTCCAGCCCGTAGTTGGCAGCCTCCTCGACGAAGGTATTGTCTCCTTGATTGACAAAAAGCTGATTGCGTCGCAGCTCGGCGTCTTGGACCCATCCGCCACGGCAGAGATAGATGTCTAGCCAGCCGTCTCCATTGATGTCCACCATGGTGGCACCATTCTTCCAGCCGTCACCGCCCGCCACACCGGCAGTTTTGGTGATGTCCTCGAATCTGAAGCCTCCCTTGTTGAGGTATAGCTTATTGTCGACCTCGTTTCCCGTGAAGTAGATATCTACCAGCCCATCGTTGTTGACATCGCCCAGGTTGACGCCCCCGCCATCATAGATGGTGTTGAAGTTGTAGTACATCCGGTCCACGCGCTCCTCCACAATGTTGCGAAAGTCGATACCACTATGCGAAGGATCGATGTAGGTGAATGTCACGCCCGTGGATGGCGGCACGCTTGTGGATGACGGGGAGCAGGCCAGGGCCAGCAGAACGGTGCCAACGCCAAGGAGGTGTACTGCCGTCCGGACCGTCCTGATCATGGTGATTGAGTAACTGCCCCATTTCACCAGGTCCGACCGTAAGATCTCGATTCGACCGACCCGAATGAAGCGATGAAATTGACAAGCCATCATCTTACGCCATTGGTCGGTTTTGAGGTGATCATTTTTGCCCGCCGAAAGGTAGTGAAATACCGGTGATTGGCCTCCTGGCCCACGGATCACGGTAGGATCCGGTAGACGGTCGATGGTGATGGATCGTCGAGCTGGGGGTCGGCCGGTGGGCGGCAAAGATCGGCGAGCCGCCCATTGGATACAAAGACGGTGGACGGTGGACGGCAGACGGTGGACGGCCATACGAGCTCGCGATCCTTGGATCCGCATGACTCATAGATCTGCCTGGCCCAATTGCCGGCCACGAACTAGAGGTTCTTGATTGTGATTGAATCATTGTGATTTCTTTGGGCCAGTCGACGGTCGATGGTGATGGATCGTCGAGCTGCGGGTCGGCCGGTGGGTGGCAAAGATCGGCGAGCCGCCCATTGGATACCAGACGGTGGACGGTGGACGGTGGACGGTTGCACGAGCTCGCGATCCTTGGATCAGCAAGCCCCACAAGGACCCGCCGAGCCCAATTGCTACCACGAACTAGAGGCTCTTGATTGTGATTGAATGATTGTGATAGGTGATTGTGATTTCAACTACGACGGTGGACGGCTACACGAGCTCGCGATCTTCGGTCACTAGGCCCCCGTAGAATCTGCCGAGCCAATTGCTGGCACGAACTAGATGTTCTTGATTGTGAGATTGTCCTAGGTGCTTGCGATGTTGCCTCGAACCCACTAAACCCTAACCCTCCCCTTTTAAACTTGCCCTTCCCACCGCCAAGACGGACCCACCTCAACCCGTAACCACACCGGTGACCAAACTTGGCAAAGATGACTCCCCGGCGTTTCGACGAAGGAGGACGCAGGGGCCGGGGCAAGGGTAGCACCAAGAAAAAGAGCCCCGAAGCATATACCCCCGAGGCTCCTATTATTTGGTTCTGATCTCTTGCTAGTCGACCAGGATCATCTTCTTGGTGGCGGTAAAATCCCTGGCGTCCAAGCGATAGTAGAGGATCGCATGACCGGTCAGGTTACTCTTATGCAACTGCACCGTCTGATATCCTTTGGCATAGTCACCCTTGATCGAACGAAGGACCCGTCCCGTCACGTCGTATACCGTCAATGTCGCCTCCATTGCCTCCGGCAAAACAAAACCAATCACCGTCTCTGTTTTGAATGGATTCGGCCGGTTTTGCTCCAGGAGATAGCCGCTAGGAGCAATACCTTGGCTTGCGGGCCGACCGCCGATGCCTGAAGGCGTGATATCTCCCTCACCTTGTCGATGGGCCTGCCCCACCACATCATGCATGTCGTTCACTTGGCCGACCGGACCTGGCTCGCCGCTAACTGTGTTCGCGCACCCCGAGAAATCACTCTGGACAATCAGCACCACATCACAAAAGTCTACCGTACCACTTGGCCAGCTGATCACCCATAGACGAGCCATATGGCTACCAAAGTCATCGCAGAAAACCTCCAGGTAGCTAGTATCTTCTTCCCAGGTGTCGTCATCGATGCCGTCAATCAATTCCACTCGATATTCTACGGCCGTGTCTGTGCATGCCTCCGAGCTGCTGCTATTGAACTCTTCGGCCCAGACAATCGCGTGGGCACTATCCACTACCCCATCTTGGTCACTATCCCAGGGCGTCAAGCGGGCAGTCAAAGAGCTGATACAGACCGGGCTAGGTTTCTTAACCGAGACTACGTCAAAGAAGTACTCACAATAACTCTCGTTGGCACAGTCATCCTGAACCACTACCACTAATTTGTAGTTGCCATGCGGCAAATTGCTCGAGCTCATGCCGAATCCCTCGATGGTGTCCCCTTGGAGTTCACCGTGGCCACTATCGAATAGGGTGACATTGTCCGGATCCGAGATATCCTTCAAATCCCAATAGTATTTGATCAAGCCACAGGCATCCGTCGCGACGATCCCGGCTTCGAGATCAAAGTAACAGGCACCCACTTCGATGCTACCTCCGTCCTCGACCGGTCCCACAATCATGCAGGTCGGTGGGGTGGTATCCCGTACGATGATCTTTTGTACGCAAGTGTCGGTTACCAGTTCGTTGTTGCGCCACCACTGACCCTCCAAGGGCTCTCCGTAGCCACACCAGTCGGCAAAGTACCAGGTACGTAGGATCTTGTAGCAAGCCGCGTCGCCACCCACGATCTTAAAGACCTTGTCACTATGCGCAATGCCCACAATGCGGCAGTCATCATCAAACTTGTAGGTGGCATAACCTGTGTTTTCGGGACCAGCCGCACCGACCACGTTGCCGTCGGGGCCGTACTCGATATCGCAGGTCACCACCTCGGTGTCATACGGCACGTCAAACATGTACTTATTGAGCTCGCATTCGTTACCGATCCAGATGCGCTGGTGGCGGTAGATCGTATCGACCGTGTGACGTAGACTATCTGCAATGCCATGTTCATTATAGAACTCGTCCGGACAACCTTGCCAGATCTTGAATTTTCTAAAGATGTAGCCTTGGCCGCAATGATCTATTTCACACCAGACATCTTGCTCACAGTACACATTCTCCTCACAGTTGACTACCACGATCCCTTTCTGGAAGTCCAGGGTGTCTTGGTAATAGGCGCACTTGGTGACCAGCGAGTCTACCCATAGGTAGCCTAGGTGGTCGTCATAGACTCGCACCTGATCGTAGTAGCTGGTGCATTTGCAAATGCTATCGTAGAAGGTGATATCGCAGTCAATCTCGGTGCCTTCGCTATCCACGTAATTGCCATAGGGATCTCGCCAGGCCTTGCAATAGCCCCCAAAGACGTCATCCAGCGCGTCGTATGCATCTTGCTCGCCTGCTTTGGCTTGCTCCACGATGTACTCCAGGCTCACCGGATGAATTTCGTCCGGATATGCATAGCGATCGTCCTTGTAGATGTTGCAGGTGATGTGCTCCTCGTCGACCACATCCTTGACGACCTCGACCGGTGTCTTGTCCTCGACCCAAACCTTCGTCCAGGCCGTCGCCCAGTTGCACCAGTAGTCCATCACTAGAATCTCCACGGTGACGGGACCACAGGCATCACTGCAATCGAAGGGAACCGCGTCGCTCCAGCCACCGCCGATGCCCGACCACTGGTCGAGCAGCTGATCTAGTTCGAATTCTGCGTACGTGCAAAACAAGCGTGTTTCGGATGCGCGACAATCCAAATTAAATTGGCCTTGACACTTCAACTTGTCACCGATGGTTGCTAAATCTCCTGAAAGGAAGTCCAGGAAATCAAAGTTAGGATCAGCAAAAGGATTAACCATGGCCTTCTTAAATAGCTTGCGGAAGGTGTGGTCATCTATATAGTCCGCACCGGCGCATGCCTGGGTGGCGTACTTGATCAGGTCATATTGCCAAGCATTGTAGATCCAGTCTCCACAATCTTCTCCGTCTTCACAAAGCCATTCGAGCTGTTTGGCATAGTGCGCTTCTACCTCATCGCAATGCTTCTCAGCTTCCAGATCCAGACACCACAGCGTATCATGGCCATCCGTCCATACCGGAAAATAGGCAGATTCCAAGTCATCCTGCTCCGGATACGCACAATCGGCCCCTTCCTTGACATTGTAGCACAAGTCAACACAGGCCTCCCGCCAATCTGCCCTTCGAGCCAGCAAGAGATTGACTTGGCAATTATCCCAACTACCCTCATCAAAGCTCTCTGCATCTAGCCACACTTTCTTGTCGCTTAGGCTGACGGTCACACCCTTGTCCACCACAGGCACGGGTCGCGTACGATCCTTAACCATCACATAGCAACTGTCCACTGCATAGTTGTGACAGCTGTCGTAAGCTTCGTAAAAAATCCAGTAAGGAGCATCCCGGTGTGGTACGGAAAACTTGTGATCGGTCACATAACAACCAGAAGCCTCGTCGTAGCTCATCAGGGCCGTACCAATACCCTCCATCCGGGCCTTCACGATCTTTATGCCACTCCAATCTTCTCCCACAAGAGCTGGTGGAACGTGTACTTTGGCTTCACAGCTGTGATTGTCGGTCAGAGAAACCTCGCCCCCGCTCAGCAAGAAGAACGAAGGCACATCGATCAGCGTCGAAACGCTAAATTCGAATCGAATCACATCACCTGCTCGCAGCGCCACTCGCTCCCTTCCCCATTGAGCTCTCGCCACCAGATCTGCCAAGCGAGTGGGTATGCAGGCAGGCAGACAGATAGGTGCATCCGCACGCTCTCTAATGATGGTACCCACCTCCACGATTTCTGTCCTGGCCATAGGCCTTCCCTTTAGTAGCGGGCGGAAGGTCTCCGTACGCTCCACCAGTGGAGTTGGATCGGAGTTCTCAGCCAAATCGGCAGCCAAAATTGCTTCTCTTGGTATCACCCGATAACCTCCGTATCCTCCAAGGAAACCTCCTAGGTCATCAATATTGAAGTCCCAGTTAAACTCAAAGAAGCCATCGCGCGTGGCTATCAGATCTGGCGACGTGTAACTAAGCATTTGTTGATTGCCGGTATTTTCAGATTCTGCCATCACTCCCTCTTCGCTCAACAAGAGCACCTCTCGATCGTCCGCGGGAAATCGCGGTCGCAGTAAATCGCCAAAAAACTTGTTGCCCTTGCAGAAGATCTCTGGAGGCACCGTGTCAAGATTGGTCAACCAGAATTCGCACACCCAGTATCCCGGTGCAATCTCCTGGAGGACATTTGGGGGGCTATTTGGCACGTCACAGTCAGGTGTATTGATGACGCCTTCGCACTCCTGCTTGATCTCCAATCGAATCTTATAGTTGTCTTCACAGTCGCTGATAAAAGGGGTCACATCCAAGTGCAAGCGAATGCCACATTTCGAATCGAACTCGGCCAGTTTTATCTCGTCTGGTCCGTCGAGGCGACCGTTCGTATCCAGGTCATTGAATTTTAGGAAATAGAGGGTGTCACAGAAGTATCCGTCAAGATCGACATCATTGTTGAATGCGTCCGTCGGATCTTCCTGGATGAGCCAATGCGGACCGAAGTAATAATATCCATCTCCGGCCTCTTCCTTGCCCTGCAAGCAGACGACCGTATCCCGCTCCTGGCAGTAGAAGGCCTGATCCTCAATGAGTGGCAATCTGAACACATAGATCGTGTCCAGCACACTGCTCCTACGGCCCTGCTTGTCATAAGCCTCAAACTCTCGATAGATGATCTTTGCGGTGTCCTGTATGCCGGGATCGCATTCAAATACCTCAATCCAATCGCCGGCATGTTTGGGGGTAACAAAGCCTTCACATGGAATATAGGCTACTGGATACCCAAATGTCTTGGTATAGGCATCCAGATCTTGCAGTCGCTCGTCAAAACACCAGAGCCGGGCAGATCTGCCGGTCATCAAAGGTCCGTTTCCTTGCTTAATAGTTAGATAGCACCAGCAACTCGCACCGGCGGCATTGGTCACCGTGGCCTTGAGTGTCTGACCAATGTAGGCGCAGGCCAAGAAGCTGATATGGCTGCTGCGGAGCAGGTTCTGCTGTTGGTGCACCAGGGCTCCGGACTGCGTCTCGATGACTATGCTGTATAGATCTGAGCAGTTGGCACCCACGACGATCTCGCCCAGTTGAAAGTCCACCAAGTCGACCGGGCTGATCGCTAGATTTATATCTCGACAGTTGAGAGTAGCCGCTGTATCTGAATCCACCACCGTAACGGAGACCCCCGTACTGTCGCTGTTGCCATAGGTGTCGGTAGCAATTACATAGACCATTTGGGTAGTGCCCACTCCGCCAATGTCCGTGCCTGATGGTGGATTTTGAGTTAGCACGGGCATGGGGTCGCAGTTATCCGTCGCCATCGTAGAATCTCGATAATCTGGCAGGATGCCCTGGCATTGGTCATTGGTCATGATGGTGTCGTCCGCGATCGCCGTTAGCATGGGCGGTGTATCATCACGGCGATACAGCTCAAGGGTGCAGCTGGCCATATATCCATATTGGCGTCGATCACCGTGATCGTGATCATGGTAGTCCCCACTCCTGACAAAACCGTTCCAGGCGCAGGGATCTGGGTCGTATCTACATAGGTGCATGATGCATTGGCAGTGATCATCGGGCGATAATCTGGCACGACCAGCTCGCAGGAAGCATCCAGACTTATCGTGTCATTCTCGGGGCAATTGATCGGGCTGATGTAAGCTCTGGTCGTATTCGCCGTGTAAGTAATCTTGGCTAGTTGCTCCGCCGTAAATGTTGTGCGACAAGCCTTGGTCGAGTAAGACATCAGGTTAATCGTACTGGGTGTATACATGTCACCATTGGCATCTACCCCCATGCCGGTATAGTTACACATGGCATCGACCAACCCACTGAGGTTTGGATCGGCTGGCGTACTACACATTTTGTCCCCTGCCGTCATGCAATTCATGCCATTCACCAACTCCGCACCAAAGGAGGTCTCGTGGGTGTGAAACAGGTCAAAATAATGCCCCAATTCGTGAGACATCGTGCTACTGTTGGTGGCACAACTGTTTACTACCAGTGCATAGTCGTTGCCGGTGGTGAACACACTGCTTGAGTAGTATGCCCAGCCACAGGCTGCATTCATGAAGTCATCCTCAGCAGAGTTGACCAAATAGATGTTGACCACGTTGGGTATGTTGTAGGTCATGGCCATGGCATCGCTTTCGTCGTCACCCACGATATCAGACAGCTCGGTGCTGTTGATGACATTGGCCGCATCACAGGCTACGAAGACGAGGCCGGCGGCTTGAAAGTGCGTGTTTACCACAGCCAACTCGGTCAGTAGATCTGCCTCCATGATGCCGCCCATACCATTGTCCAAGGTCACGATGTGAAATTGCACCGGGATAATGCGTAGTCCGGCCAGCAAGGGTATAGGACCGCCCGGGTTGTATTGATTCTGAAATGCCACATGCCGGGCCACGAGCGAGTCCACCTCGGGCGGGGACGGCAGGATGGTTTGACAGAACATCTCCGGTGACTGCGCTTGCACACTGCGGCCAGCACTGATGAGGAGGAAGAGAAATAGCATTTGAGTGATGGTCTTAAGAAGGGTCCTTTGATTCACGAGGTTAAAGTTTTACAAGGTTAACGAACTGCCACCCCACGGTCAGAATCTGCCCGCTCACCTGCCTGAGGAGTGGGAAAGGGAAGGGCATATTGAAGGTAAGAAAACAATTCCTTCTCTACTCCAAACAAGGACGTCTTTTTAATTGTTAATCAATTGATTACATAATTGTTTTTGTTAATATGAAGCCGGGTACGGTTGACGGAAAACGGTGGATGGTGGACGGCCCTCGGCAGACGGTGGACGGTGGGCATGTTGTCCTCTCATAAAAAGCGTTGACACCTTGGATACAAGGACGGTGGACGGCAGACGGCCGAGGCGAGCTCGCGAACGTCGGATCGGCGAGCTGCGGGCAAGCCTCGAGCGCAGGGAAAGATCGTCGAGCCACACATTGGATACAACGACGATGGACGGTGGACGGCAGATGGCAGAGCGAGCTCGCGAACGTTGGATCGGCGAGCTGCGGGCAAGCCTCGAGCGCAGGGAAAGATCGTCGAGCCACACATTGGATACAACGACGATGGACGGTGGACGGCAGATGGCAGAGCGAGCTCGCGAACGTCGGATCGGCGAGCTGCGGGCAAGCCTCGAGCGCAGGGAAAGATCGTCGAGCCACACATTGGATACAACGACGATGGACGGCAGACGGTGGACGGCAGAGCGAGCTCGCGAACGTTGGATCTCTAGACCTATACGAAAGCATATCTCAGTGCCGCACCAAAGACTCACCACTCTCGATTGTGATTGAAAGATGGTGATTGGAAGATGGTGATTTCGCGTCCTAAACCCAACACCTTCCCCCCTCTAAACCGCCAAAACGGTCGACGGTGGACGGCAGACGGTGGACGGCAGAGCGAGCTCGCGAACGTCGGATCGGCGAGCTGCGGGCAAGCCTCGAGCGCAGGGAAAGATCGTCGAGCCACACATTGGATACAACGACGATGGACGGCAGACGGTGGACGGCCGAGCGAGCTCGCGAATGTTGGATCTCTAGACCTCTACGAAAGCATATCTCAGTGCTGCACCAAAGACTCGCCACTCTCGATTGTGATTGATAGATGGTGATTGCACGCCAAACGGTCGGATCGGCGAGACTACGGGAAAGCTTCGAGCGTGGGAAGATGCTACACCAGACCTTAGCGCCCCTGATCCCCCCAACACCGCCAAACGGTGGACGGGCAGGCGAGCTCGCGAACGTTGGATCTATGTGCCCGGCTGTCATGGCTGTGCCCTATTTTCCTTACCAGACCTTGCGCCCCATTAAACTCTACCCCTGCATCCCCTTAAACCCTACACCTTATCTCCCCTAAACCGCCTTACGGTGGCGGGGGATCACCCGATGCTCTGGCACTGCACTTGCCTGAAAATCACTACCTTGCCGCCCCTGTCAAAGTTCATACAATGAGGAAGCAACAAGTTCTACTTTTGGCTATTATGCTGCTCGGGGATGTGTCTCCGTCCAATGCGCAGATCGATACCAGCCGGCAGCTTCAGTTTCAGTCCATGGAGTACCGCAATGTCGGGCCCACCCGTGGAGGCCGGGTCACCTCTGTCGCCGGCCATGCCAGCCAACCGGGCACCTACTACATGGGAGCCACGGGCGGCGGGGTCTGGAAGACGAAGGACTACGGACACGCGTGGCAAAACATCTCCGATGGTTACTTCCATACCGGGTCCATCGGCGCCATCGCAGTCGCTCCGAGCAACAAACAGCTTGTCTACGTAGGTACCGGCTCTGACGGGATTCGGAGCAATGTCATCATTGGAAAAGGTATGTACAGATCCCAGGACGCCGGTGCGACCTGGAGCAGGATTGGTCTGTCCTCCGTCGGGCAGATTGGTGCCGTGCTCGTACACCCAACCGACGAGAACCTGGTGTACGTGGCCGCCATTGGCAATCCATTTAAGAAGACCGACGATCGGGGGATCTACCGATCGCGAGACGGCGGAACGACCTGGGATAAAATCCTATTTCACAGCGACAGTGTTGGCGCGGTTGACCTCGAATTTGCACCCGATGATCCAACGACCATCTATGCCTCGATGTGGAGGGCCGAACGCAAGCCCTGGACTATCATCAGCGGGGGCCACCAGATCGGTGGCATATACAAATCGACCGATGGCGGCGACACTTGGTCGAAGTTAAGTCAAGGATTGCCTCAGGGCCTGATCGGCAAAAGTGACCTCGCCGTCAGTGCAGCAGACCCCAACCGACTCTGGGCACTCGTCGAGGCGCCCCAGGGCGAGGGAGGGGTCTTTCGATCCGACGATCGAGGGGAGTCATTTGCCCTGGTCAGCACCAAGAAGGAATTGATCGACCGGCCCTTTTACTATTGCAACATTGACGTAAACCCACAGAATGCCAACTCCCTTTATGTGAACTCCACGCGGTTCTGGCATTCGACAGATGGCGGCATCAACTGGACCTCCCAATCGACTCCCCATGGCGACAACCACGACATGTGGATTCATCCAACCGATAGCAACCTATACGTGCAGGCCAATGACGGCGGAGCCAATGTGACACGCGATGGTGGCCAGACCTGGTCCTCGATACTCAATCAGCCCACGGCCGAACTCTACCAAGTGGCGGTGGATGATCAAATACCCTACCGGCTTTATGCAGGGCAGCAAGACAATACCACGATCTCGGTGCCCAGCTCGCCTCCTCGTCCGGCTCCGGGCGGCCCACCATCCTTCTGGGAATCGGTAGGCGGATGTGAAACGGGCCCAGCCATTCCCAAACCCGGCAATCCGGACATTGTCTACTCCAACTGCAAGGGCCGATTTGGCGTGTACAATCGAAAGACAGGACAGGAAAAACAGTACTACGTCGGTGCCACCAACATCTACGGTCATAATCCGAAGAACTTGAAGTTTCGTTTTCAGCGAGTGTCACCGATACATGTCTCTCCACACGATCCGGACGTGGTCTATCATGCATCACAGTACCTGCACAGGACGACGAGTGATGGAGCTTACTGGGAAATTATATCTCCGGATCTGACCGCCAATCCGGCAATTGGTCAGGTGATTTCCGGCTTTCCAATCACACGCGACATCACCGGCGAAGAGTACTACAGCACCATCTATGCCGTCCGCGAGTCTGTGCTGGAGCCAGGTCTCATTTGGGTCGGTGCCAATGACGGACCCGTGCACTTGACCCGTGATGGAGGCGAGCATTGGACCGAGGTGACTCCGCCAGCACTGCCCAAGATGGGACGCGTACAGTGTGTGGAGCCAAGCCCACACCAAGCTGGCAAGGCCTACATCGCCGTCTATCGCTACCTCTTGGGAGATTTTGCACCATACATCTATAAGACGGAGGACTACGGTCAGACGTGGTCCAGACTGACAGATGGGGCCAACGGCATACCGGGTGACTATCCGACCCGGGTCATTAGGGAGGATCCGATCCGTGAAGGGCTCCTCTATGCCGGTACGGAGTTTGGGGCGTTTGTATCCCTGGACGATGGAGCTACCTGGCAGTCCTTTCAACAGAACCTGCCGGTCACACCCATCACCGATATCGTGATCAAGGACGATGATCTCGTGCTCTCGACGATGGGACGATCGTTTTGGATTCTGGATGACATTTCCGCCCTTCGACAGATACCAGATCAGGCATCAACGACTCTCTACCGACCGGCAGACACCTATCGACTTCGATATAGGGGATCAGAGGATGTACCGGAGTATCCGGCCGCTTCGATGGTCATCCAGTATCATTTGGCGGGTGCTCCGCAGGGGAATGTGCGCATGACCATCCGTGACGAAAATGGGCAAATGATCCAATCTTTCGACAGCCGAAAGCCCACGAAAGAAACAGCAATCGAACTCTCCATGGCCACCGGTTTTGGCAATGCAGCATCGAGCGTCACCCTTGACACTACACGAGGCAGCCACCGGCTTCGCTGGAACTTGCGTCATCGGGGCTTTGTCGACGATAAGGGTAAGAATGTACGCGGACCGATGGTTAGTCCGGGACTTTATCGCATCACGCTCGCGGTGGATGGCAAAACCTTCACGGAGGAGGCCAGGGTCAACATGGATCCGAGGTTGCGAGAGGCAGGTATCGACCTAACCGACTTGAAGGAGCAGGAGTGGCTGGCACTCGAGGTACAGCGCCTCCGGATGCAGGCCACGGCCCTGGCCAAAGAAATTGGTGACCAGATGGGCGAAGATAGAGCTGCAGCAGACAGAGCCGAACACCTGCAGGAGGTGTATGATATATTGCATACGACCGAAGGCAGATATCACCGTCCCAAGCTCCTGGCACAACTGTCATATTTGGCCAGCATGCTCGATCGTGCTGATCAGAAGCCGGGCAGGGATGCCCACGACCGCTACTTGGAGCTTCGCAGCCTATTCGCAGAAGCCAAGGCCTTGGCCAACTCCGGCACTGGCGTCCAAGACTAATGCGCAAGGGTCAAGGACTTGGTCTCGGCACCTTGTGCCGTGACCAACATGTAGTAGTATACACCTGGCGGAGCGACGCGCTGTCGGGAGTCCAGACCATTCCAGGTCAACATGTGCTCGCCTGCTTGATGCCAGCCCTCCGCCAGAACACGAACGGTCAGGCCTTTGGCGTCAATGATCGATAGCGCAATCTCCTGCGACCGATCCAGCACGAATCCGATCTCGGTGGACTCCCTGAATGGGTTAGGTGTATTCTGCCAAAGTTCAGCATATGGAAGATCAAAATCTTGGGTAGGTGTAGCGCCACCGCTGCTCATGCGCGAGAAAAAGCTAGCCATTGTGAAATTTGGATCGGTCTCCATATCCTGACTTGTGGCCGTCGCTATCAACAGGCTATCTTTGGTCGCCCAGAAGTAGTTGATGTCGCTTGAGGTTGTCGTGACAGGCGGCAAGCCTGTGACGGTAGTCGTCGTAGTAGTGGTGGCATCGGTACGTAGTCTCAGTGCTTGAAACGATCCTTCAGGTAGGATCACCGTACCCCAGGCATCGACCATATTCACGCTAGAGTCGTACACAATGGTGGTGATGCCGACCACATCAGCCGTAGTATCGCTGGTCACCTCGGTCCAAGTATCGCCAAAGGTCAGCGGTAGCTGGACCAAGGTCCGCTGCCGATGATTTGTCTGCGAAAAAGTCATGCCCATGAAATTGAATTCTGATCCTGATCCCAGATCTAAAAATCGATCGCCTTCCACTAGTCGATAATTGTAGATAGCCCCATCGGTACCTTCCAGGGAAATCTTCTCTACCATATTGGCCGCGGCAAACTCCGACGCAAACGGTGTGCCCACCGGGTCCAATTGCTCAAACGTCGCCATGAGGGAATTGGGAAGGTCAACGTCACTGAAGTCCCAGGTCTGGTTGGCCCCTGCAGAACCCACATTGACCGTGACGGCGCCGCTGGAGTCTTGCTCAAGTACGCGAGAGGAGCCTATTTGGCCGAGGATATCCTCTGAAGTGATGCTAACCAGGGCTGTGGAGCCTAGCGCCCAGGCGCCCAGTAGGCCCACTGTCACGGCGGATCTGATGTACCCGTAGTTTAATGTCACTTGTCTGTCTTATAAAAGGTTACCAATGCCGTATGGTGTGTTGCGATCTAGGGAGGAGAGATATGGCATAGTAAGAAGAAATCCCGTCTTGTCAATGGAAGCATGGGATTGTCTACTGAACTGGCCGAAGGAATTTTAAAGTTGTCGCTCAACGAGGAGATCAAGCTACCGCACTAGTCATCTGCTTCGACGCTGGGCTGCGATGGAAAATCCTGGATTTGGATCTGCTGCAATATCTCCAGCACGGCATCGCGATGCTCAAAGTAGGCAGGAAGTTCCTCCTCCTCCATCGGGTCAGGCTCCGGAAGGTTGAGGCGCAAGTGGTTCACCTGCTTGCCATTTTTCCAGAAACGGAAGCAGACATGTGGGCCTGTCGCCAATCCCGTGGATCCGACATAGCCGATCACTTGCCCTTGCTTCACCTGCACACCCGGCGCCATACCCTTGGCTCGACGCTGCATATGCAGATATTGCGTCTCGTAGACTTTGTCGTGTCTGATCTTGACATAGTTGCCATTGCCCTTGGTACGACTGGCCTTGGTCACGACACCATTGGCCACGGCATAGATGGGCGTGCCATAAGGAGCAGCATAGTCGGTACCCAGGTGTGGCTTAACCCGACGCAACACGGGATGAAACCGCCGAAGATTATACCTGGAGGAAATGCGCGTGTATTTGACCGGCGACTTGAGAAATACCTTCTTCATCGGCCGGCCTTCGAGATCGAAGAAACCGTCGTATTTCTCGCTTTGGTACTTGATGGCGTAGTGCTCATTGTTAGAATTGCTGAAGTAGGCAGCATACAGATCTCCCACGCCCACTACCTCGTCATCGATGTACAATTCGTCATAGTATGCCTTGAAAGCATCTCCCTTCTGAATGTGATGAAAATCCACGGACCAGGCCAGTGCGTCTTCCATCCGAGCCGCCAATGCATACGGTAGCTGCTGGTCCATCATGGTCTGCCAGAGAGAAGAATGGATCGTGCCGGTAGCACTCTTGGCCACGCGGGTGACCTCGCGCTCAGTAATGGTGACTGCACGATTCCTGATGTCAAAGGTGACATAGTTTAGCTTGGAAGGCACGTAGATAAAATAATCCGCCGGCGTGGAGGGATCGTGATTCAGCACATGGTACTTCTTGCCCTCACGCAATCCCCGTACATCAAACACTTCTCGACTGGCGGCAGCCAACTCAGCAATCGCTTGGTAACCCACCTGATGTGGCAACAGCAGATCGGCCAAGAACTGGTTCTTCTCGATCACACCAGACGTGACCTGGTACTCGTTGAGATTAAATCCAAAACGGTGATTCTTGTCGGGTATGGGTAGTTCACTCAGGCTGGCCAAAGGGATATCCCGGCTACGGCTACCGGAAAAAACTGTGAAGCAAACGGCTAGTATGCAGCTAAGAAGAGCAAGCGAGCCGGCCCTTCTCAAAATCCATGGAGTCTTCAAAGTAATTGTTTTCGGCTTGTCAAAAATACGAATCTTGAGTTAAAACGTGATTTCTCACGGGATGCATACGCATAAAACCATGCCATCTTGCTACCAATGGGCATAGTGGGGACGCTTATGCCGCATGTGGTGCCCTATGAACAAGGGCCAACTCCGCATTGATCGGAATTTCGTTCTTTTGCTGCCAATGTTGTGGGAACAGGTCACTTTAAATTGTTGCGGGCGGTTACTAGACATTTCCAGCCCGGTGATCATGGGTATCCTAAATGCTACACCGGACTCCTTTCACACGCAGAGCCGAGTGGACCTTGACACCGTGGCCGCCAAAGCCGATGAGATGCTCAGCCAAGGGGCAAGGATCATTGACCTGGGAGGCATGTCCTCCCGGCCCGGCGCCGATATCGTCTCGCCCCAGGAAGAAATCGACCGCGTATGCCCACTAATCGAACATCTGGTCAAGCAGTTTCCAGATTGCATCATTTCCATTGATACCGTGCAGTCTAGCGTGGCTCGCGAGGCACTGGCTCATGGCGCACGGATCATCAATGACGTTTCTGCTTGGTCTATAGACCCGGGTATGCTCGATGTGGTGGCTAGTCACAAGGCTCCCTACATCCTGATGCACATGCAGGGAGTGCCCAGCGACATGCAGCATGCACCCCACTACGATGATGTCGTCGTGGATGTGCTCGACTTTCTCATAGCCAAGATTTCTCAGTTGATACAGCGTGATGTCCTCGATATCATCGTTGATCCGGGCTTTGGCTTCGGCAAGAATATGCAGCACAACTACCAATTGCTCCGGCATCTTCAGGCCTTCAAGATTTTGGAAAGGCCTGTGCTCGTCGGCCTGTCACGCAAGTCCATGATCCAGCAGGTGCTGCAGGTAGACGCCTCGGGCGCGCTCAACGGTACCACCGCTCTACATATGGTGGCTTTGCAAAAGGGTGCAAAGATCCTACGCGTGCATGACGTCAGGGAGGCACATCAATGTGTACAGCTATGGGAAGCCCTGCAGTCCACCCGGGACGCGGACCCTTCCTAGTAAAGTTTCGCATTTAAATCTTGTTTTTTTGCGACCAAGCCGACGGGCCTGGTGCCATTGGGCCCGCCCCCAAAGCCTGGCCCTAATTTTGTACCTTGTGGTACCTGGCGGCTCCTGTATTCGGACACACAACCATCCGCTAATAAAGGCGGTTAATATGACGTTAAACTGTCAGTCTAAGCAATTGACTTTCACTAACTTAATCTAGGTTGTCACCGTCGTAGGAATCCATGCAAGAAAACAAATCAGCCAGATCTGTCAGAAAGGGACTCAAGACGGTCCTACGCTGGCTATTGGCCTTGCTTGGATTTCTGTTTGTCCTTTCTCTCCTTATTCAGATCCCTTTCATCCAAAATGGCGTAGTGCGAGCGGTGGGAAACAAGATTTCCAAAGACCTGCAGACCGCAGTGCAGGTGGGCCATGTTAACCTCAATTTCTTCGATGACCTAGCCCTTGACGACCTGCTCATACTCGATGAAGAGGGCGACACGCTGCTTTACAGCAAGAAGACATACCTCGATATCGACAACCCAATCAAGGGTCTCGTCAGCGGGGAGATGCGTATCGAGGAGGTCACAATCGAAGATGCCAGTGTCTATCTGAAGACAGCGCAAGGAGGGAAGACCAACTATCAGTTCTTACTGGACTACTTGGTGCAGTCGCCAGAGGGCAGGGTGCCGGAGCAGCTGCCCGTGGAGTCCGTCGACTCCACCCCACGCTTAGAGGGATTGCAGTGGATGTTTGCCCCTGCTGAAATCCATCTTCGGCACATTGCCTTTACCCATAAAAATGATCACAAGGGGAAATATACATATCTGGTGATGCCTAGGGCAGAGGCCCAGCTCGAGCGGTCGACTCCGCAGGATCCCCTGCATTTTAGCAACGTACAAATCTTCGAACCTCAATTTCTTGAAGACAAATTTCCGGTCAGTTGGGAGGATAGCCCGGCGACTTCAAGGACTGACCCAACCGCTGACGACGTGGTCCAAGGCTCAGAGATCAGCTCAACTGACCCACCGAAACCGTTGGCTATCCTGGTCGATCAGCTCCGCATCTACGACGGTACCGCCAGGGTCATCAACAAATACAAGCCCGTCCGCTACACGCTACCCACCGTGATCGATCTGCGTGATGCTACTGCTCAGCATCTCAACGTCGAGCTGACAGATCTGCTGTGGCAAGGATCCGAGGGCAGCATGGCGATCACGCAGCTCTATTTTGATACCGAGGAAGGGTTTGAGATCGAATCACTGACTTCCAGAAGTGTGACTGTGGGCCCCCAAAAGACCACCTTCGAAGGCATGGCCTTGCGCACGCCCAATAGCTATCTTACAGATCGCATCACCTTTCGATACAATCATCATCACGACTTTGGTTGGTTTGAAGACCGGATCCGCATGACGGGCAGTTTCGACGACAGCTATGTCGCGCTGAAGGACATCCTCTTTTTTGCCAACAAGCTCAACAACAATGAGTTCTTCCAGCTCAATGGCAATCAGCAAGTGCTGCTGTCTGGTCATTTTGATGGGACCGTCAATGATCTCACGGCGCGCAACATCAGTCTCCAACTCGCCGATCAAGGATACCTGAAGGGCGATCTCAGTCTCAAAGACATCACTCGCCCGGGCCAAGAGGACATTTTGCTCGATCTTGAGGAGGCACAGGTCGACATGCTAACCCTGCGTCAGTTGATCCCAAACTTCAATGCGCCGGATAGCTACGACAAACTGGGTCTGTTGAATTTCAGCGGAGACTTCCAGGGATCCTTCCGCAATTTTGCGGCCTCCGGTTTTTTGCAAACGGCACTGGGTGACTTTCGTACCAATCTGCTGATCAACATTCCAGCCGAAGGGGTAAATGAGGCCGCCTACAGCGGAGACCTGGAAATGATCGATTTTGATCTGGCGCAATGGACCGAGTCCGACCTCTACAGCCTGACCTCCTTCACGGCAGAAGTCAGTGATGGGCATGGACTCAGTATTGACAACGCCTTTGCCAACCTGTACGCCAAGCTCGACAAATTTTATTATAAGGGTTATGACTACTCCAACGCAATTTTGCAGGGAGAATTAAATCGCAGTTATTTCGATGGACAATTCTTCATTCAGGATCCGCATGTCAGCCTGGATTTTAATGGCTCCATCGATTTTTCCGACACTGTGCCAGCCTTTGACTTTGAGGCAGATGTCAATCACCTCGATCTATATCAGCTGAATCTCTCAAAAAAGCCCGTACAACTGGCCGGAGACATCGATTTCAATTTTTATTTCCACGACGTTTTCAATATTGACGGTTCGGCCGTCGGCCGCAATATTCACATCGAGGATGCGGAGACGACCTACGACCTGGACACGGCCTCCATCTTCTCCCAGCTCGATTGGGGTGGTCAACGGTCGCTCACGATCAATTCCGACATTGCCAATTTCATGCTTCATGGCTCGTTTGATCTAGAGCATTTGCCACGCACGATCAGGGCGCTTGCCCAAGCTAAGCACCCTGAGTTTGCCAAACAATTTAATGCAGACGAGTATATCCCCGATTCATTGATCACTGAAAATGATTTTCTCTTTGAGGGATACATTTCAGACAGTCGGGGGCTCCAACGCCTTTACGACACGACTTTCGCGGACATCAAAGATCTAACCCTCAATGGACACTTCACCAACGGCGCCGACAAACAGTTTGACTATCGCATTTATCTCCATAGTCCATCCTTGGCATTTGGAAATAATGCCATCTACGAGCTCTCCATGCAACTCGATGGTCAAAACGAAAACAGTCGTTGGGATCTACATAGCGATCGCATTTTAGTCGGAAAGAAGGAGATCCGTCCGCTCTCGCTGGCTGCCACGCTCATTAGCGACAGCCTCAACTTTAGCCTAAAGTCAGAGGAATTGGCCAATGCCTTTTCCGACGTGAATTTATCGGGACTATTCTACCTCAACGAGGGCTATTACCAGGTCGACCTCGCCAATAGCTCATTCGACTTTTTAGATGAACCCTGGCAGATCATTCCTGATAATTACCTGCAGGTGGGCGACAAATATCTAAAAACAAAAAATTTGGTCTTCCTGTCTGATGACAGTTACCTCCGAGTCAGCAGTCCGGGCGACAACAGCTTGAAGGTAGAGACGGAAAAACTAGACATTTCTTTTATCGACGATTTTTTCCGAAAAAGAGAATTGGCTTTTAAAGGCTTTGCCAACTCGACGATTGATTTTAAGAATATTTTTTCCAAGGACGAAGTGAGTGTCAATTTGGACATCGACTCGCTTTGGATCAATGATGACTTCTACGGGCACGTAGCTGCTACAGCTCACCATACCAATCTAGCCAGCCCGGGTGTACTAGATTTTGGCATCGTAGATGAAGGCAAATCATTGATGGCGCACGGCACCTATTTCTTCCCGGTGCTAAAGGAAGATCGGGGCCGGCCCTCCATGTATGACCTGGATTTTGAAATCGATCGCTATCCCATTGGTTTTGCGGAATATTTTATTGGTCATTCCATCAGCGGATCCACCGGCACCGTGACCGCCAGTGTCCACCTGACCGATCAAGATCGAAAGCCACACATCACCGGCACTGCGACACTCAACGGAAGCACGCAAATTGATTATTTGGGCACGACCTATCAGATGGAGGATCAGACGGTCATCATTCGTCCCACATTGTTTGACTTTACCGGTACAGAGTTTATCGATGTGCTAGGCAATCGAGCTCAAATTTCGGGCGGCATTACCCATGACTACCTGACCAATTTTGGACTTAATACCGTTATTGCCTCTGACCGATTTCAATTTTTAAATACTACCAAGGAAGACAATATCTTGTATTACGGCACAGGTATTGGAAATGCCAGCATCGAGATCACCGGCAATTTTATTCAGGCAGATATGCGCATCAAGGCGGTGACCGGCCCAGGTTCAAAGATCCACATTCCGGTGGATTATGACTATGGCAGCCAGGGCGAGCATTTCATCCGATTTGTTTTTGAGGAAGACAGCCTCCTGGCGCGCGACGCAACAGTAGACCTGCGAGGTATCAATCTCGACATGCAATTGGCGATCACGCCGGACGCCGAGATGCAAATCATCTTTGACGAATTTAGCGGAGATATTATCCGGGGCACCGGCAATGGCAATCTGACCATGACCAAGGAGCGTGGCGCCAATTTTCAGATGACCGGTAAATATGTGATCGAGCAGGGTCAATATTTGTACACCCTGTTGGACTTTATCAATAAGCCTTTCTTGATCGAACGTGGTGGCGTGATCACTTGGAGTGGCGATCCGCTGGCAGCAGATCTGGACATCCAGGCAAAGTATACCGGGCTGCGAGTGCCCCCGCGAAATCTCATCGCCGAATACCTGGAGGGCCAAGCGAATAGCCGTCTGGCAGATTTTGCCGACATCAGCACAACGGTCGATCTGGTCTTGCTACTGCGGGGCATCCTCAGTCAGCCAGAAATAGATTTTGACATCCAATTTCCCGAGATCGCACCCGACATCAAAAATGTGGTCGAGAGCAAAATGCGCGTACTCAAGGAGGACGTCAGCGAATTAAACCGGCAGGTATACGGCCTATTGTTTTTCAATTCATTTCTACCTCCCACCACCAACCTGGACCTCACCGCCACGACGGTCAACACCTTGAGCGAATTTATTACCTCTCAACTCTCCAATTATGTGGCGGCGTACATTTCCCAGGGGGTAGAGGATGTAGATTACATCTCCGGAGTCGATTTTTACTTTGACTATAATTACTATCGATCAGAAGATTTTATTCAGGGGCAGCAGACCGGCGTGAAGTCCGGCTCCGAGTTTGCCCTTGCACCAAACATCCGCTTCTTCGACGATCGGCTCGCATTCAGCCCTGGGGCCTCGGTGATTGAAGGCACGGTGCTGCAAGGTTCCACTTTCATCGGTACCGACGTGAAACTCGATTTTTTCCTCACCGAAGACAAAAGGCTCAAATTAAGTCTCTTCTACAAGCGCTTCCCCTCCCTGGAGGGCAGCAGAAATAAGCTGGGACTGGGCTTTCGTTTCTCCAGGAGTTATGACTCCTTCAGCGAAATATTTAAACGCAAGAAACAGAAAAAGTCAGCCAAACCGGCTACACCAGGCACCAATGAGACGGCAGACATCTCCGAGGGGAATTAGGAGTTCGGAGTGAGCTTGAGTGAGCTTGAGTGACTTGAGTGACTTGAGTGACTTGAGTGACTTGAGTGACTTGAGTGACTTGAGTGACTTGAGTGACTTGAGTGACTTGAGTGAGCTTGAGTGAGCTTGAGTGAGCTTGAGTGAGCTTGAGTGACTTGAGTGACTTGAGTGACTTGAGTGACTTGAGTGACTTGAGTGACTTGAGTGAGCTTGAGTGAGCTTGAGTGACTTGAGTGACTTGAGTGAGCTTGAGTGAGCTTGAGTGAGCTTGAGTGAGCTTGAGTGACTTGAGTGACTTGAGTGACTTGAGTGACTTGAGTGAGCTTGAGTGAGCTTGAGTGAGCTTGAGTGAGCTTGAGTGAGCTTGAGTGACTTGAGTGAGCTTGAGTGAGCTTGAGTGAGCTTGAGTGAGCTTGAGTGACTTGAGTGAGCTTGAGTGAGCTTGAGTGAGCTTGAGTGACTTGAGTGACTTGAGTGAGCTTGAGTGAGCTTGAGTGAGCTTGAGTGAGCTTGAGTGAGCTTGAGTGACTTGAGTGAGCCTGAGCTTGAGTTTGAGACGAGCTCTCAAGGGACGAGAATTTCTTGAGGCTGAGGCTGAAAAAAAAAATTCAAGTCACTCCGAAATCAAGTCACTCCGAAATCAAGTCACTCTAAACCTTGTCCGTCCTGGCCCTCAGTAGGTGATCGGCCATCACCAGGCCGGCCATGGCTTCTACGATGGCGACAGCTCGGGGCACGACGCAGGGATCGTGCCGGCCCCTTCCCTGAATCTCGGCAGAGGCGCCGGACTCGTCGACGGTCTGTTGTGATTGCATGAGGGTAGCGACAGGCTTGAAAGCCACGCGAAAGTAGATGTCCATCCCATTGGAGATGCCGCCCTGGATGCCTCCGGAGTGATTGGTCTTTGTCCGGATGTGGTCTCCCTCGGTCTCAAACAGATCGTTGTGTTGTGATCCGCGCATCTCGACGCCGCCAAAACCGGAACCGTATTCAAAGCCCTTGCAGGCGTTGATGCTGAGCATCGCCTTGCCCAGGTCAGCATGCAATTTGTCAAAGGCCGGGCTACCCAGTCCCACCGGCGACCCCTTGATCACTGCCTTGACCACCCCACCGATGGTATCGCCTGCTTTTTTGATCTCCCGGATCAATGTCTCCATTCGTTCGGCCGTGGCCGGGTGCGGGCAGCGTACCGGATTGGAATCAATCAGGGCAGGATCCACCTCCTGATGGGACTGTGCCAGGCGGATAGGACCTACCTGGTCGACGTAGGCGTAGATCTGGACGCCGTGACGGGCCAGCAGCATCCGAGCGATGGCACCGGCGGCCACGCGTGCGGCGGTTTCGCGAGCAGAGGATCGACCCCCACCGCGAAAATCCCGATGGCCGTACTTTTTGGTGTAGGTGAAATCGGCATGGGAGGGTCGAAACTTATCCGCGATATGACTGTAGTCCTTGCTG
>CBDCVQ010000019.1:0-1071054 GCA_965223165.1 Saprospiraceae bacterium
CTCCTTGCCACCAACACGACGATACCGCGGATGCCTTTATCCGCGGCTCAGGGAACAAACCCGGCGAAAGAGGATTCGCCTCTCGCCTCGCCACCCACGCGACGATACCCCGGATGCCTTTATCCGCGACTTTATCCGCGATCTGACGCAAAAACAAACCGCCTCTCTCCTTGCTAACAATCACCGACAGCGCGGATTCCTCTATCCGCGGGTCAGGGAACAAACCCGGCGAAAGAGGATTCGCCTCTCGCCTCGTCACCCACGCGACGATACCGCGGATGCCTTCATCCGCAATCTGACGCAAAAAACAAACCGGCGATAATGCTACCAAACCCGGCGATAGGAGCCACAGAGCCGGCGAAAAACAAACCCGGCGAAAGAGGATTCGCCTCTCACCTTGCCCAACAGTCAACGACAGCGCGGATTCCTCAATCCACGGTCAGGGAACAAACCCGGCGAAAAAGGATTCGCCTCTCGCCTTGCCATCCACGTGACGATACCGCGGATGCCTCTATCCGCGGGTCAGGGAACAATGCCGGCGAAAGAGGATTCGCCTCTCTCCTTGCCTCCCACGCGACGATACCGCGGATTCCTTTATCCGCGATCTGACGCAAAAAACAAACCGGCGATAGGCACCACAAACCCGGCGAAAAAGAATTCGCCTCTCGCCTTGCCATCCACGCGACGATAGCGCGGATTCCTCTATCCACGACCTGATTCAATCCGCGATCTGATGCAAAAAACAAACCGGCGATAGGCGCCACAAACCCGGCGAAAGAGGATTCGCCTCTCGCCTTGCCACCAATCAACGACAGCGCCGATGCCTCTATCCGCGATCTGATGCAAAAACAAAACCGCCTCTCGCCTTGCCATCCACGTGACGATACCGCGGATTCCTTTATCCGCGATCTGACGCAAAAACAAACCGCCTCTCTCCTTGCTAACAATCACCGACAGCGCGGATTCCTCTATCCGCGGGTCAGGGAACAATGCCGGCGAAAGAGGATTCGCCTCTCGCCTTGCCATCCACGCGACGATACCGCGGATTCCTTTATCCGCGACTTTATTCGCGATCTGATGCAAAAACAAACCGCCTCTCTCCTTGCTAACAATCAACGATACCGCGGATGCCTCTATCCGCGGGTCAGGGAACAATGCCGGCGAAAGAGGATTCGCCTCTCACCTTACCAGCCACGCGACGATACCGCGGATTCCTTTATCCGCGATCTGGTGCAAAAAACAAACCGGCGATAGGCACCACAAACCCGGCGAAAAGAGGATTCGCCTCTCGCCTTGCCATCCACGTGACGATACCGCGGATTCCTTTATCCGCGATCTGACGCAAAAACAAACCGCCTCTCGCCTTGCCTCCCACGCGACGACAGCGCGGATTCCTCTATCCGCGGTGTTATTCAAGCTGCAAGCCATACAATTCGATGGCGTTATCCCGCAAAATCCTCCGAGCCACATCTATCGCCTCGGCCTCGGTGAGATAGGCCGTGCGCACCTTTTCGATGAGCACCTTCGCGACGATCGCTCTTGCCATCAAGGCATGACCAAAGGTGTTTTCCACATTGTGATAGTCGCCTCCAAAGGCAAAGATCTTATTGGATGGTACGGTCTCCAGCCACTCGTGGAGATACCGCTCGCTGTAGGAGGGCGAAATGATGAAATCCCAGCACATGTCGACATATACATTGCGAAAATTTTTGGCCATCGTGGCCACCACTCCTCCATAGGGGTATCCTCCATGAAATAGCACGAAGTTCACATCCCGATATTGGAGAAATAAATTGGCCAAATGACTGGGATCTGCATTGCTGATAATATTACCATCCCCAGACTGTAGCCCGGTATGATACTGCATGGGCAGGTCATGCTCCCGGGCCAATCGAATGATCTGATGCATCATGAAATCCTGCAATGGTTTGACCTCCTCTAGGGTGTACCGGCTATCAGGCATCCCCATCAGCTGACCAAAGATCTTCTCCGCCTCTCCCCGATCCGCATCTGCATAATGCAGGGTACGATGATACGCCAAGGCGGACTTAATGCCGACAATTCCCCGATTCACCGCCTGCTGAAAAGCCGTCTCCAAAAGTGTCACATACGAATCCAAATCATCCAATGATGCCTGGAATGGGTCAGCCACCGCCCGTAGATCCTCACCCGAGAAGATGCGTACGAAGGCATCCATTTTCTCCACATGGACAAACAGATCACCGGCCATACGTCGGGGACCCACATCTTGGATGGCATACATGATGCGTGATCTCTCTCGCAAGACATGGTCATACCAATCCGTCTCATATACGGCCCGGAGAGTGTCTGAAATCTCGTGCACGGTTTCGCCATTCAAGTCTCGGATGCCGAATAATCGATCCAAGGTGAGTAGGACTACCCGACAATAGGCCGTATTGCGGGTGGCTTCCCAATACGGTCGTACGATCTGCCACTTTTCGCTGACTGTGTAGTCATCTGTCATCAACGAGGCAAACTGTGGCTTGCTCATGCCAGCGGACTTGATGTCGTCATCGGCATAGTGGTGGAGCAGCAGCATAAAATCCAATGGCATATGGTCACGCACCGTCTTCTGATCCATCAAATGCTCATGCGTGTCGACAATGACCATCGTGTCTACGTACGTGCCCAACCGCTCCGCAAAGCCCGGTTGGGGCAAAGGACGGAGTGGCAGCTGGGCTCGCAGCCCTTGCGTGGTCAGGAGGAGAGTAACCAGGAGATATTTTTTCATGGTTTAGGCTTCTTTTGTTGTGATGGTTGAGGGTCATGGGTGAATCGGGGTCCAGGGCTCGTCACGGCGATTCTGGCCGGCGAAGAGGAGCTGGGTGGTGCGGCCGCTGCAGGCGTGCTGGCTGGTGCGCTGGCAAATGTAGGGCTGGATGGGCTGGATGGAGGTCGGCGAACCAAAGTCGGCGGAATGTAGATTCGCCTTTGCCAGAAGCACGCCTCGCCTTTGCCAGAAGCACGCCTCGCCTTTGCCGGGGGCGCACCTGCGCTGCGCCTGTGGCTCGGCCGGCCTTGGCCATCGTCCTTCTTCCTCACCTCCGCCTCCGGCTACCTCTCCACCTTTATCTGCCAATCTTCAAACTGCACCCAATACGGCACCTGATCGCAGGACCCCGCAGCCAGCCCAAGATCGATGCTAGCCTGCAGACCCGGAATATCGCCCGAACGCTGTTCATTGATCCACGTTTTCCCATCTACACTTAGGGCACCCACAAAATAATCTCCGTGGCGCTCTAGCTTAAGCCAAATGGGAAACTCCGTATGCTCGGGGAGATTCTTGCTGCTGGCCTTGTGCATGCACCCGTTGGCAAATTCGTCGTAATTAATGCCCGCACGTCCGGGTGTACCAAACATTAAGAATGAACCCTTGCTACCGGGACGGGTGTCAAAACTTTTGACCATATCGTTTCGCGCAAACAAACCAGCTCGAAACCATTCGTGCGTACGGTGGCCAAATTCGCGGATCTTTACCGTGGCTACGAAATCCCCTTGCAACTTTGGCAAAAAGACGGCCGCGTAGGAATCCTCCGCATGAAAAAAATCCGTGCCCGCTACCTCGATTCGATAACTGCCCTGCCGCTGATCTACCTGCAGATCAAAAGGCTTGGCTTTGGCAGAGCAGTGGCGACCTAGCGTCTGCCCGGTTAAATCGACCTGCCGATAGTCCTTCACCTCCAGCTCCAGCCTCCCGCTGTTGCCGATGCGTATGCTGTGCTTGCCGCTTTCTATTTTAGGCCGGAACGTCACCTCCTGCGTCTCTCCCGGGGCCAGATCCAAGTGACGCTTTTCCAGCTCGCCGTCGTTCAGCCACAAAATTGCCTCCACAGATTGCCTTTCCTCGGACAAATTTTTCGCAAGGGCTCGAATGACCACTTCCTCGCCCTCCAATATCTGTGTATGGGAGAGACTCAGATCTTCAAACACAATGGCCGGCCTGGCACCGGTGACTTGTATCGATCGATACGGCAGGCTGCCGACCGCTATCTGATGCTCACCAGCGTCGTAGAGTCGCAGGTCATACGATACCCAATCGCTGTTGTGGCGAACGACGGGCACCTGTTCTTGCCGGTAAAGCTTTCCGTCGACATAGAGTGGTACTTTTGCCAGGCCCGTGCTGCCCTCATTGAATACTTTTACACGCACCTGTAGCTCGTCCCCGGACCGAATATTTCCATCGGTTCCGACGCCTATTAGTTCCATCGCTTCAAACCTAAGTTGCGGCTCGCCCTCAATGAATATCTCCGGAGCTACCTTGGGGGCTTCGATCACATAATTATTCTCGTACAAATTATCAACCAGGTTGGCAGCACATAATTTCATTTCGCCCTGCTCCAGATTGTAAAAAATATTATCGCGAGCGATCCACCCTAGCGACATGTTGTCAAACCAAAATCCCACATTGTCATTAAAGAAACCCGCTCGGACGTCATGCACGAGGTTTTTCTGCACGACGGAATTAAAGGTGGTCCCGGCCGTTTTGATGGCACCGGAGTCATCCGCGTCCCGTTGTACATCATAGAGGTGGTTGTACTCGACGGTATAGGCACCATCGATCGCCTCTTCAAGATTTCTCCATCCTCCGACGGAGATGGCATACCGACCCCGGGTGCGGGTAATGTAATTGTGCGATATCGTGGTAAAAAGCGAAAATGCCGCATCGATATTCACGCCACCGCAGTCAGAAATATAGTTGAAGGATATCTCCGTCTCTCGTAGGATATCGCGACCGGAGGCAGGCTCGTTAGGTCCATGCACACGTATGGCCATATTGTCCGCACCATCGATCCGGTTGTGGAGAATCTTTGTCTGATAGCAACCTGTGGAAAGCAGCATGCCAGTGCCAGCCATCGCTCGCATCTCGTTTCCGACAAATTCGGTGGCGTGGGCATAGGTTACTTCTATGGCGGCCTGACCGGGCAACGTCCCCTCAAAGGTCAATCCGTAGAATCGCAGATTGCGTAGCGGCCGATCTGGATCGCCCCGGATGACGAGCAGTTGATCCAAGTGCGGAGCAGCAATATCGACCGCGTTGGGATCCGGGGTTTCTCCACCGGGCATCCAAAACAGCTGATTCTCGCCCCGATCATAATACCACTCACCGGGATGGTCCATGAGGGCCTTGACATTTTCCACATAGTACCTGGGCGGGACCACCACAACGCCGGCCTGTGGCTCGCTCAGGTAGGCTATGCCATTATCTATATCCAGACGATCAATGCTATTATGGCCCTGATGCCAACGCAACAGCATATGGACCCGGTTGTCTTCCATGTCCGGCCAGGCCGCAATCTCACCCGGATTGAAATACAGCTCTTCGGTGGTCGCAGATATTTTAGGTGGGACGAAGTAACCTTCGTTTGGCGCTCGGGCCAGTACCTGCTTTCTGCCGGCGGCTACCAACATGTCTATCGGTCCACCATCACCACTAGCACGCCAATGGAGGGCCTCCTTCTGCCACCCCTCGATCAAGTGGCCTCCTGACAAGACGGGCTTTTCTCCGGGATACGCCGCATAGGTGACGTAGTGATCCCTCAGTTTGTGATACTCGAAGGCACCCGTGGGCAGATTGGTCTCGATCCGCTCCCCACCATCCTCCGGACCAAACATCAATGGCTTGGGCAATTCATAATAGCCCTGGCGAATCAGGACCACCAGGTCCTTACCCTTGCCGTAGACGTGCGGTGATCCGATCCAGCGGGTCTCCACCGGTGGTTCCTTGGGGGTAAATAATTGCGTCTTGGCATGACGCACCGCGATCTGGGCCCGATGCAGGGTGGCAAAGGGACCGTCCGTACCGGTCGCATTGGGCTTAGCCAACGTCCCCGACCATTGGTCATTGCCTTCCTTTGAAACGTAGAAATCCGCTTGCTCGGTGGCGACAAATGGCTCCCAAAGCTCTCCCCGAAGTAATTTACCGTTTCGGGGTTCGGGTTGGGCGATCATCATGACGGGGCTGAGGACAGCCAAAAGGAATATTGGGCAGGCATACGCAAACCAGCACACAGATGGTATCGCACGCTTGGGGTGAATGCTACGAGTGGGGTGCCAGATCATAGGATAATTTTTGAAGGTTGAACAATCAAACACATAATTCTCAGGCTAGAATTCAAAGCGACGCTGCATACCCGGCATTTCACCATGTGTGTGAATGGCCACGAATGCCAGCACCGCGATAATAACCAGTACGAAGAGAAAATTCCGAGCCCATTTTTTGGTATTTATTGATCGCGCAAAAAAGGGTGGGGCGTCTTTTGGCCACAAAATCCAAATGGCGATGAAATTTGCCACGTATAAATATTGTTCTATCCGATAGGTGCTGATCAGGGCTCCGGTGATCAGCCAACTCAGCAAGATATACAGCAAAAAGTGACTACGGAAAATGGACCGCACCTCGCTACGGCCGTAGCTGATCAGTGACTCTTTTTGCCGGTGGTAACGAATCCAAACATAACCTGCATGCAGTATGATCAACAGCAGGACCGCCAGCGCCACCCACTGAGCGTAGACCCCTGCACCGCCGGAGACCAGATTGCCGTAGGTCCGCTCAAGTCGCTCGACCTCAAAAGACTGCTGCCAGACGACCAGGGGAATAAATAAGACCACAAACAGGAGAGGAAGCAAGTTGGATATCTTCGATTGCCGCTGCAGCGGATCCTCCGGTACCCATGCCGCCGTAAAGGTGCCGTATGCCATGCCCACTCCGCCAAAAAAGCCCAACGAGTATTCCATCACGTTCCAAAAATTAAATGGGACCTCACTGACGTTGCCCAGCACCTGTAGAAAATTGCCGAAAGCAAATCCAAATCCTCCGCCCAGTCCCGAGAAGATGGCTACCCGTATCGCTGCCTTATAATTATGCTTGACCAAGAACCAGATGAGGAAAAGTGCCATGCCCAGACAAACGGACCAAACCTCCGAACGCGGAGGTGTCATCAGCCATTCCCACTGCATCACCAAGAAAAAATAGGCAGCCCCACCCGCCGCGACCATGCCGGCAAACAGCACCGCCCAATCGATGCGCTTTTTTCGATCGTCGGTGAGTGCCAGTCCAAACAGAGCACCGCCGAGAAATCCGTAAAGTCCTCCGATCACAAACAACATGACCAGGCCGTAATAGACATTGACAAAATCAACGCCTCGACCAAAACCAACGACCCGGCCATAACTCATCATACCACCCAGGCCCCAACCAATGGCGGCGGCCATCGTGGCTTTAAACAATTTGCTGTTCCAGTCTGATCTCCCGGACAACAGTACGATCGACAGGGCCCCGATCGCCCCCGCCCAAGCAGCTCCCTGCTCATGGCCAAACTGCCCTCGGATCGCCCAGGCGGTGCCAAGGGTCATGCCTACCAGGACAAGCGGCAACCATAGTTTTTTCTCATTCATACATTGTGCATTGTAATATTCCCTTCGGGTAGTACAATTGATCTTCCCCTATTTTCGTTTTTTCTTCTTGGGTGGAGAGACAAGGTGCAGTAGCGTCAAGAATCTTGTCGAATCGATGGCGTGCGGATATATACTTCCTTGCGGATCGCCAAAGAGCTCCACCAGGTACTTTGCACTACTGCGTGGCTGGACTCGCTCTAAGAACAAATCATGTATTTGCGTCGCTTGAATCATACTCACTTCCTCCTCCGTATCCGCACGCACGTCTTTACAATAGCCGTCTGAGATATCCTCCAAATAAAATGGCGAGCGCTCATCCGGTCGGTCCACCGTCAATTCTATGTTGGCCATACTCAGTCCTTCGACGTGACGAACAAAAAAACCGTAGGATGGCAATGGTCCAAACATCGTTGCTTCAGGATAATCTCGGACTTGCTCGTCGATCTTACGCTGTGCCTGCTTTTGAGTGCCACCACCCACATAGCTGATCCGAACGTCTCGCAGGCTGATATTTTTGACAGCGTGGTTCGGAATACCGGTAATACTGCACCCAATCGATCCGGCGCGTCTGGCCGTAATATTGGACAGCCGGACATCCTCGATGCTTCCGACGCCAGGCTTGGGCAGGTCGGGATCGTAGCCGCGAGCCCGATGACCCAGACGCACAAAAATGGGTACCATGGGCCCGTCCATGACAATATTTGAGATATTGATGCCACGCATCTCCGCACCATCCACGACCTCTAGCGAAATACCGCTGATACCGTCAGGCATGCCATAGATGACCTCGCGATCCCGTGAAGGCCGAATCACACAATTGGAAATGGTGATATTCTTAAATCCAGCATTTGACTCCGTGCCACACTTGATGGCATTGCAATGACTACTGATGATGCAATTGCTAATGGCAATATTTTCGTTGGGCTGAGCATGCGTGCTCTTGAGGGTAATCCCGTCATCATCGGTGTCTCCCCGGCAGTCGGAAATAATGACGTCACGACAGCCATCGATGTCCATCATGTCGTTGTTTTTGTTGCTGTGATTATAGACATCGATATCGTGGATAAATATTTTTTCGCAGGCCATGTAATGCTGCATCCACAACGCGGAATTTTGCAATCTCAGGCCTTGCACCCGAATATTGGTGCATTGGATCATCCAGATCACGTAGGGTCGTACCGAGTAGGAGGACACCCCCTTCTCAGTGGGTTCTTTGAAGGCAGCGCCTTGACCGTCCACCGTGCCCTCCCCTTCCAAGGTGATATTCTTACAGCCCTCTGCATAGATCAGCGCCCGTTTGATCGTGCCCTTGCGAAAGAAGGTATAGTCGGGACTGTTCTCCGGGTAATCTTGCAATGCGGTGCTCCCCAGTAAGGTAGCCCCTTTTTCGAATCGCAAGGTGACATTACTGCGCAAATAGAGGGTGCCCGACAAATAAGTGCCGCTGGGGAAAACGACCACGCCGCCCGCTTCGCCGGCTCGATCTATGGCTTGCTGGAGGAAGGTGGTTTCCAATTGACGGCCATCTCCCTTGGCGCCAAAATGCCGCACGTTGAGCTCATTGGCTGAGCACCATGTCACGAGCAGTCCGAGAAGAATACATAGGAGGCCGCAACGAATCATGACTTATGGATACTTGACCCAGTCGGGCGTGAAGGTGGCGTACTTAATCGTCTTATGGGGTCCACCCTGCCGGTCCCTATGGTGATAGCTGTAGATCGCGTGCATCCTACCGTCCGCGCCCTGGATCACCGCCGGATAGTGGCTGGACGTGGCTTGCTCACCCCGATCGTCAAACTCCAATTGCTTTGTCCACTTCCAGGAGGCACCGTCATCATCGGAGATCGCCACGGTCAAATCATGTCTCCCTTTTTCGGTAGCATTATAGACCATGAGCCAATCTCCATTTTGTAGCGTGACCATGTCAAAGCCTGCCCCGGAATTGGGCAGCAGATCGTCCTTGGCGATGGTCCAGGTGAGGCCCTGATCGTCCGACGTACAGCGCTGCATGCGTTTGGGCGGGGGGCCATTATCTCGTAGGTACGCACTAAGTGTACCATCCTTACCCACCGCGATCGTCGGCTGAATGCCAATGCCGCCAATGACCGGATTGCTAAACTGCCAATGCTTGCCCAAGTCATCGGTGATGGCAAAAAGCGAGCAGTTAAATCCATCCGAGTACAAAGGCACGATGATGCGTCGGCCGAGCACGAGCGGCTTGTTTTTGGTTTGCCAACCGATCCGCCGGGAGAGTGGATAACCCAAGGTGGTCTCCTTCGCATCCGGGTCACCCAGCAGGCGGCCTCTACGTTTGAGGTTTTGCCCTCCGGCCAAGCTGTCCACGTACGACTTAAACTGCTCCCAGCGTCCCATCCAATAGGACCGCTGTTCAGCAGGTACCGTCGACAATATTTCCGATTTCAGATAGGCCTCGTATTCCTGCAATTGGTTGCGCATGCCTTCGACAAATCGATCCCCTGGCTGAATGCCTCGCTCCGTTTTATTGCCGGGCTTGACAAACAAGACGTCTTGCCAGGACCAAGTCGGCGCTCCCGGCTTGAGATAATCATCACTGATGCGATACATGGGAATCGATGTCTCCCATTGATTGGCCAGGACCGGGTACCACATCAGCCAAAGCCGATCCTCCGGATCGATAAACATCATCGGATTGATATCCGGAAAGCCCGGTACATCTGCCATCAAAAAGGGCGCTGACCAATCCAGGTCTCCCCTGCTCAGTCGGGCACCCATGATGCGTACATCATCGGCCCAGCGCTCCCCCGATCCCTGAAACCATGCGGCCAGCAGATCTCCATTGGAGAGCTCGACGATGGTGGGTCCATGCACGTGCTCTTCCTGTAGGGGAAAGATGATCTGGCTACGAGCCAAATTGGCATAGCGCTTATGCACGACCTCCGTCGTCCCGCAACCCACTACCCACATCGCCAGGCAGAAGGCCGATAGCCGGTACAGCGCTCCATTCATCGTACAAATTACTTTTTGGTACCTGCGACCACTTTATTTAAGGTGAAGGGAAATTTCATTTCCGTGCCATAGGGTCCATTTTCCACCAGCTTGATGTTGGCAGGAATCTTAAAGACATTTTCTTCTTCCAACCTCTCCACATTCGCATCGTAGAGGGTCTGATTTTCGTCTGCGTCGTAGGTTCCGCTGACCACTGTATAGATGCTCATGCGATCGGGCTGGTCTCCCTCCTCCGGCAACACATGTATCCATTTGACCTGATTGCCACGATAGCTCTTGATCGTCCAGGGTTTGTCATCGTCGTTCGGACGTGGAAAAGCCCCCCAACTGCCCTCTCCTAGAAACATGGTGCCCTTCTCATCATCCCGAATGTAGCCCATGTAGGAGTCGACCCGCGTGCTGTCCGGGCGCAGCGGATAGGTGATCTTGCTCATATGCGAGTCGCCATCCAGCGACACACTCAAACCATAATCGTAGAACAGCTGTGCCCAGTGCTTATACTGATAAGGATACTCCGGTTTACTGCTCGTGTGGGGCCACATGGGTTTGTGGTAGCCGGCAATCTTAAACGAATAGTCCTTGTGCTGTTGCAGGTCCTTGCGTAGCCAGTCTCGCTGAGGTCCGCCGGGATCGACAGAAGAATTGAGGGCGATGATGTGAAAAAAGTCGCCTCCAAAGGAGACGGAATAGTAGATTTTGGCCCCCGCATCTCCTTCTTCGTACGGTGCATTAAAAATGTAATTTAAATTGGCTAGATCGCCGTTTTCGTGATTGCCGTGCACGGGAAATATCGGGATCATTCGACCATCCGGGGTAGTCGTCAACTTGTGCCAGTCCTTGAGCCAGATATGCCATCGGTCCGGGATCGTACCATTGCCACTACAAAAATCACCATTAAACATGACGAAAAGAGGCCGCAACTTAGACACCAGCCGATTGGATGCCCGGCCCGCTTCCAGGGGCTCGTCATGGCTTTTGGTATCACCGCCGGCGACGAATGTAAAGGCCTTAGGTTCGTCAGGTGCAGTGCGAAACCAATAGCGCTCACTCACTCCCTTGTCATCCTTAATGACAAAATAATACTCCTGGTCCGGCTCCAGATCGGTGAGCTTGGCAAAATGGGTGATCATCTCATATTTATCCAGTACACGGTCCGCGGCCTTGCTATTCTTATACCGCCAGTGCTTTCTACCCTGATCCTTTTTCCCATAAAGCACGATGGGACGGCCCATCTCATGCTGATCCCACGCCACGGTGATGTTGGTGGCAGGGTCGTCGTTCCAAATAAGCCGATATTTATCGGAAGTAGCGTGAAACTCGCTCACGGTCCGGCAGCTCGATAGCAAAAAGACCGCGACAGAAATTCCTAGGATTGTTTTACAAATCTGATGACCACTCATATGCATCGTATTTTTTTGATAATTATTTAGCATTCATTTCTTCGAGTTTAAGTCAATATTGACTGGTAGAGTTTATTAAATCTTGTGGTTAGTTCTAATGCGAAACTCTACCAGCTATTTCTTGCATCAGGGATGCAGCCCCCGGGTCCGCAAAGCGGCTAGCAGGGCGGCGGGGCGATCGGTTTGAACAATATTTGCCCCTCGCCCTAGCAGATCATCCAGCATCTGCTTCTCCTTTGGGGTGCCAAATCGTTGATCTGCTTTGCCCAGTGCATTTAGCCACACCCGGGCGTCATGCTGCTTAATGAGTGATACCGTCTCCGTCGTAGAAAAAGACGGATCGATATGCACGACCGGTGGGCTAAAGCGCACCAAGGCCGAGTCCGCCATTTCATGAGAATAGGCCCTTGGCATCACCAGCAAGGACGCGTCCATAGCTCGAATTTGATCCAATAGCTCATAATCATTGTCAAAGAAAAACACCTGTCGCTGCCGCCCCATTTTCTGGATCACATCGATGATGGGTTCGACTCGATCAGTCTTTAGATCGATATCCACCAGCATGTTTGGTCCCAACACCTTTAGTGCCTCACGAAAGGAAGCCACCCGGTGGGGCGTGGTATCTCTCCGGTGTATCAAGCGATATCCTCGTAGCTCTCTCCAGGTCATCGTCTCCGGATCGCCGGAGCCCGTGGTCGTGCGATCGATGGTGCGATCATGCATCAGCACGGGCACGCCATCCCGGGTCACCTTGAGGTCCAGCTCTACGATATCCACGCCTAGCTCTCGAGCAGCACGGATGGCTGGCAGACTATTTTCGGGATGGTTTTGGTGGGCCGCTCGATGTGCTGCCACCAGGACCATGGAGGATTGAGCATCAAGGAATGCGGTCAGGACAGAAGATGTCTTGCCGCCCGCCGTTAAGTGCGCCTGCTGCGCACAACCTGCCACCAGCAAGTACCCGCAAACCAAAATCACCACTACCCTGGCCACCTTCGATCGATTATTCCTGGTGAATGTATGACTGATGCGCCTAAAGACAGAAATGGGAACTCGACAAAAAGTTATTCTTATTTGATAGGTAAAAGGCGTCAAAGGGGCTGATACCATAAAACGGTACTTTAGTTGGGGCATACTACCGTGCGCGCGGCTGACTACATCAGGCAACTGCTATCATATGAAGCGTCTGACAATCTCATGGCCGGAGATGCTGCTCGCCACCGGCAAGGACAAAGTCGCACTCAAAAGGGAACTTTCTCACTTAGTCACCCAAGGGGAATGCACCAACTTGCCTGGAGGATTCTATTTGATCACCCCACCGCGCTGTGCCAGGATGGGTCGCTTACGCATTCAGCTGTACATCCACAAGCTCTTACAGTACTTGGCAAAGCCTTACTATCTCGGATTTTACTAGGCGGCAAAGTTTCTCGGGGCAGGCCACCAGCACCTGCATAAGGACTATGTGATGATTAAGCACCCCCCCACCCGATGATTGATCCTGCAACGACTGGACGAAGTTCCTGCATTTTTCGACGAGAAGAGGAGCACGCGGGGCGGTGGACTTAGCGCAAGAATAATCCCGATTTACTATCTCTAATCATGCCAGCCCTTCTGACGTAGGAACGTGAGCAGCTCTGCCGGACGGTCAGTCATGATGGCGTTGGCACCGTGCTCGACAAGCCATCCCCAAGCAGCATCAGGCCCCTGTACCAGCGCCATCTCATCAGTTCGACCAGCACATAGCTCATCCCACAACGCAATGGCAAGCACGGACCTTCCCCGCTTATTCAAGTCCTTAATCTGCGTGAACACCGGCGAGTACATGTCATCAAAGAGCATCTCATAGGCCGGTGGCCCCAGATCGGCATGGAAAGCTTGGACGTAACCTGGGATATCAGGAAGGTCATACCATACCTTGGGCATATATACGATGGAGTCGAGGAGCGAGCCATATCTGGCCCGCATCGTCGCGACGTCATCGTTGCCCTTGAATATCGCCTGATCCACCGTACCGGTCTTGCGCAGCACCTCATAGGCCTCTCGCACGGTTTTGCCTTCGGTCTTATCGAGGTTAACCATGATTTTGCCTTTGCACAAGCGCATGACTTCCTCCAGGGTGGGTACCAACTGAGCTGAACCTGGAATGCCGCACGCATTCTTCAGCCTTAGACCCTTGATCTGCTCCAGCGTCAGTGCATTGACCGCGCCCGAGCCATTGGTGGTACGGTCCACCGTCAAGTCGTGCATGGCCACTAATACACCATCGCTAGTAAGTCTTACATCGATCTCGACAATGTCCACACCTAGATCTATACACCGCTGTATCGCCATCAGTGAATTCTCCGGTGCGTATCGCCAATCGCCCCGATGAGAGACCACCAGGATATGATTAGGCATAGGATGCTTTAGACGATGCAAGATCGCGGCCGCCCTGTCCTGCCCAGCCGGCTCCTGGGCTAGTGTACCAAGGGAGTAAGCAGCCACGATCCAAGGGATACAAAGCCATCTATAAATGTTCATGGTGCCTTTGCGTTTCGTGTTAATAACCGGGGTTTTGAGACAGTGCCGGATCGGTGTCAATTTGATTCTGGGGAATAGGTTGCAGCAGATCATTCTCATCAATACTAGCGTTCATACCTTGTTCCGCAAACCATCGGTTCATCGTACGGATGGCTTTGCCTGTACGCAGCAGGTCAAACCACCGATGTCCCTCACCCACCAGCTCAAAGCGCCGCTCTAGTTCGATCGCTTCCGAAACCATGGCTGGGTCGGTATGACGCACATCTGGAAGTCCCGCACGTGCTCTTATCTGGTTCAGGCTTGCCAGTGCTTCGGTAGTATTGCCCAACTCATTTTCTGCCTCCGCCAGCATCAACAGGACGTCAGCATATCGAAGCACCACCCAGTCGCTCGGGCCATCTTCGGGTGAGGTCGTCGGCGCTTGATATTTCCGTGAAAAGGGTACACCCTCCGCCGTTGACCCGACATAAGCTTCTTTCCGGAGATCATCCTCAGCAAAAAGGGCATAGAGAGACCGAGTGGGGAGATTGTGCCCTTTGGCGCCATTGACCGTACCAGAGGGACTAAACTGCCGGAAGGCCTCGCTCCCCTCGCTGTTGCCGTTGATACCGGAGGCAAATTGGACGGCAAAAATGACCTCCTCATTATTTTCATTACTTATGTCAAACACGTCCTTGGGATGCCCAACCAAACCATGTATCCCAGCGCTGACCACATCCTCCAACAGCTTTTTGGCACCGCTATAATCCCCCCGCGTAAGCTGCACCTTTGCCAGTAGGGCTTGTGCCGCTGTCCTTATCACCTTACCCGGTTGGCTTGCGGTACCCGGCAACTCCTGAATTGCCGCTGATAAATCGTCGACTATTTGCACATAGATTTCCGAAGTAGCTGTCCGCCCCTGGCCAAAATAAGCGCTGGGATCCGTTGTTTCTTCTGTCACCAGGGGCACATCACCATATACTCTAACCAGATTGAAGTACAACAGGGCTCGGATGAATTTCATTTCACCCCTGCGTGCTGCCTGCCTGGCACCATCAGCAAAATCTACGTCATCAATTCTATTTAATACGGTGTTGGCACGTTGGATCCCAATGTAGGAGTCCCTCCATGCACCAGAGATGACCTCATTGGATGTAATTGTGCTAAATTCATCCAATTGTCCATAGCGTCCACCATCGTTGGCCGGCACTTCATCAAACGTATTGTCGGAAGGAATTTCCCCCAACACAGGAATATACAAATTGTATAATCCGGTAAACTGTAAGCTGGCGTACACCCCATTGACGGCTTCCTCTATCTGAGCCTCCGTCTTGTAAAAATTATCCGCTTCCTTTTCGGTAATGGGGTTCACATGCAGCTGGTCCTCGCATGCATAGATGACCAGGAGACCGATTAGGGCATATATAATTCTATTCATTAGATCAAGCTTTTTTTGGAAATGACAAAATTCAAAAGGAGGTAGAGAACCCAAGAATGAATGACCGAGCCACGGGGTAATTATTTCCTCTCATATAACCAGATTGAAGTACGTCAAGGCTTGTTCCTTCGGGATTGTTAGCCCGATAGTCTGTGATAGTAAAAAGGTTATTTGCACTTGCGTAAATCTTCGCGCCCGATATTCCCATCCTATTTGTGACCGAGATGGGTATTTGGTAGGATAGCTGGATGTCCCTCAAGCGGAGATAGTCACCATCCTTGATGAAGATGCTTGAAGTTCTGGTATTTCTTCTGGCAGCGGATAAGTTATAATTTGGCTGTCCAAAAAATCCGTCAGGGTTGTTCTGAGGGTGATATCGATTGTCAAAGTAGTACTTAGTAGGCACAGCAAAACCCGCGCCGACTTCTTGCAAAAACGAAATATCAAAGTCGTATACCTTTCTACCAGCCACCCCCATCAAAGAGAAGCTGAGACCAAAATTCTTATACCCAAAATTGCCGCCAAAACCATAGGTGAAGTCAGGTGAGTAAGTACCAAGAGGCACCTTGTCGGCATCGTTGATGACCCGATCTCCATTGACGTCCTCCACAATAAAGTCCCCTGTCAACGTGCCCGTCAGATGTGGCGAAGATTCTATCTCAGTCCTGGTCCGGTATACTCCGGTCACCCGGTAGCCGTACATCTCGGCAACGGGACCTCCTACCACCGTTCTCCATGCGCCGTCTATCCCGGCTCTTATCTCCTCTTGCCCCTCCTCCAGAGCTACTACCTCACTCCTATTAGAGCTAAAATTGGCAAAGAAAGTCGACGTGAGTTTTCCGATATTGAAACCTTTTCCATTCACCTCCACTTCCACACCTGAATTTCTGACCTCGCCGATATTAGTAGTATAACTGCTAAACCCCGATTGTTCGGGTACCGGCACATCCAGAAGTAAATCAGACGTCCTTGAACCGTAGTAATCCAAAGAAAGGTTTAGTTTGTTCTGGAAAAAACCCAACTCCACTCCGACATCGAAGGAAGTATTGGTTTCCCATGATAGATTGGGATTGGGAGAGGTGGTCGTAGCAAATCCAGGCGCTAAACGGGTGCCATACACAAAGTCAGAACCGGTCACCAATGCTCGCGAACTGTAGGATCCGATCTGGTTGTTTCCGGATTGCCCCCAGCTAGCTCTTAGCTTCGCAAACGAAAAATTATCGGATTGGGGAAAGAACGCTTCGCGACTCACTATCCACCCGGCTGAAAAAGCAGGAAAGACACCCCACTGCGTCTTTAGTCCAAATCGGGACGAACCATCTCGTCTGATGGCCACTGACAGCATATAACGATCCTTCAATGTATACCGTGCCCTGGCCAAGTAAGAGATCTGAACCCATTCATAGCGACTTGCATCTACGCTAAAACTGCTTGCTCCGGCAATATTGGTAATGTTATCATCTGCAATACCTGATCCCGCTACCTCTCTTTGACTGCCTGTCTCCTTCTGAAAGGTAAAACCAGCGACAACATCCAGCGCATGGACATCAAACGTCCGCTTGTAGCTCAACAATTGCTCTGTCAGGCAATTCCAAAGCACTCCGCTGGTTTCACTAGCTTGAGCAGGTTTGGGAGCCTGCGTCCTATATCCTCCGATGAATGACGGATTATAATAGTCATAAAAGAAACTCCTATAGTCAGCACCCAGGGACGTACTGAAGTCTAACCCCGGAAGTACATTTAATTTCAGATAAGTGTGCCCAAAGGTCCTGAAGTCCTCGCGGTCATTTCGTACATGATCAATCATGGTCATCACATTCTCAGCCAAGGCACCGTCTTCATGCGTATTCGCAATGATCTGCTCACTTATATTTAAGTTACCTTCCTCATCATAGGGAGCGAAGAAAGGGTACATGATATTCAACCCACTGATGGGGTCGCGATTCCAGTTTCCGACAATGTCCAGGTGATCTCTCTGGGAGAAAGACGGATTTAATGATACCCCAAATTCCAATCTGTCAGAAAGCTCGGTATTCAATTTGATAGACATATTGTAGCGATCAAAAGCCGAGCCCTTTACGATGCCGTCTTGCAAGAAATAACTTCCGGAAAGGTAGTAGTTGGTTTTATCGGTCTTGCCGGATACCGACAACTGTAGGTTGCTGATGGGGGCATTACGGTACAATTCATCTTGCCAATCGGTGTCGGTCAGACCCGACTGTCCCTCCAGGTAAGGGTCGAGATAATCCAGGCGGAGCATCCGCCTGTTCGCTCCCTTGGCTATCCGTGTATCGTTATCGTCGGATTCGTTGCGATTGTCCGGATCTGCGGCCACATAAGCCCAATTCCGACCCTCCCTCATAAACTGAGCTGTCTCATAAGCATCAGCAAACTCTAGCTTATTGGCACGCTGTTGCAGCCCGGCATAGACATCGAGGGTGATTTTTGCTTTTTCCGTGGTGCCTTCCTTAGTTTTAATCAGAATGACTCCATTGGCAGCTCTCGAACCGTAAATCGCAGCCGAAGCTGCATCCTTTAATATATCGATGGACTCGATGTCCTTGGGATTGATGGAATTGAGCGAGCTGCCCTCGGTCAGGGGGAATCCATCGACCACAATCAGTGGATTGTTGCCGGCAGTGAGGGTTCCAATGCCACGGATCACGATCTGCGCATCGCTGCCCGGAGTACCAAACTCGTTGATTTGCAAGCCCGCTACCTTACCTGCCAACTGCTGCTCAAAACTGCTGGCTGAATACCGCTCAAGCTCTTCGGCCTTGGTATTGGACAAGGCGCCAGTGACGTTGGTCATCTCCTGTGTACCGTACCCAATGACCACCACTTCATCCAGATCCGTAAGCGCCGGTGAGAGCTCGATCTGAAGTTCATTTTGCCCCTTGGCGACAATTACTTCCGTGGCTACAAACCCGATAAACGACACGACCAATGTCACCTCCTCTTCGTCAGGCACCGAGATGAGAAAACTGCCGTCAATGTCGGTCACGGTGCCTTGTCCCGATTCCTTGACCACCACCGTGGCTCCTACCAGTGGCTCACCGCCCTCAGAAGTGACTTTGCCCGACAAGATTTCTTCAGGCAAGCGACCCAGTGATTGGGTGGCAAATATGACCGTATGCTGAAGCGCTGCCAGCACGTCCGGCAAAACTTGAGCATTTGGAATCTCTACGCGTGTCCTTTCGTCCGGGAGATGAGCCCCTTGGAACACATAGATACTACTATCCATCACAGAGAAATGCAGCCCCGTACAGCCGGACAAGTAGTAAAGAAAGTCCGCCAGGGACAGGCGGTCATTACTGCCACTGATACTGATCCGCTCGATCACCGTACGATCGTAGGTGAAAAAATAATTGGTCTGGTGTTGAATGGCTGTGAATACGCTCTCCAGTTCAATTTGATTCCAACGACATTGAACGTAGGTGTTCTGGAGATCCTGCGTATGAGCCGGACCGGCGAAGGCCGCGGTCATGCATAATATCTGCCAGCAACTCATATAGATAAAGAACTTGGACATGGCCCAAATTTTCTTCGTTAAGCATAATTTCATAGCTTTGAAACTCTTTGATTTTAAACAATGAACCTTTTCTTCGAATAGCAATTACCGTCATGCCGATTCCACCTGGTTGGCGGCTATTGCAGTGAAGAATGAAAGGTTTTTAGGTTTAAGTGGCAGGCATGATGCCTGCCTTTTTATTTTAGATCGGTAGGTGAGGAAACACACCCCTACTTCTCTCGTACGATGTCCCGTCTCAGTACATAGATTCCTTCTTTTAGTTTTTCGAAATAATAGTCCGTCACCTGGCTGATGCCCTCCTGTACCTCCTGTACGGATAATTTTTTTCTGTCGAATCGATGTACCAATCGACTCTTGCTGCTGAATCCGTCAGGGATTCGGATATCGATGTCGTACCAAGTGGACAAGGTGACGGCCACCTCTTGCGCGGATGCCCCATCAAAATGGATGATATTATCCTTCCAGACATAGTCACGATCATGGAACACCTGGCTCTTGTCCAACTTCTTGCTGATTTTTCTAAAGGTCAATTGTTCACCAGCCTGGAGATAAGTGGTGTCCGGGTGGCTGCCGTCACCGATGGAATGTACGCCCACCTCGCCCTCGACCAGGGTGATCGTGACCACCGTATCTTCCTGGCTCGCCTTGACATTAAAGGCTGTCCCGTACACCAGCGTTTGCACAGGACCACTCACCACCGCAAAAGGTCTAAGCGAATCTGTGGCAACATCAAAAAAAGCTTCTCCCTGCAATTGGATCTGCCTCCTATCCCTGACAAACGGCTGCCGGTAGGCCATCTGACTGCCCTGACGGAGCCACACCTCGCTTCCGTCGTCCAGCTGCAGCTCCATCGGCAATGCCCCACTATTGATCACTACGATTTCCCGCGAATCGTCCAGGGCAAGCGGGAGCAAATGCCAGACGGCGATCGAAACAAGGGCTAAAAGGCTCGCTGCCACGGCTACCAGACGAAGAGTGCGAACGCGGGCCGTCCGGCCACGAAGCCTCCTTGCTGCCATGATCTGTTGCCATAGTTTTCTGCTTTTGGCGTGAGAAATCGGCGGTTGTTGGCTCTCGGTAGCCTGCCACTCCCCCTCCAGTAGGTCACGTAAAGCCGTCAAGTCGTCAGCCTCAAAGTACTGCCTGAGTCTTTCCAATTCCGAGACGGTACATAGGCCCTGGTCAAATTTTTCCAACAGCCGCTTGAGGTCCTTCATTCGAATGATTTCGTGAATTTGATCGTGGTGGCAGGGCAACCACATGTGGGTAAACGCAACAATGAACGGATACCCCTATTTCGTCCAGACTTTTTTTTACCAACCTTCCGGTGCCAACTTTAGCGCCGGTGACTGATTCTAAAGGCTCGCCTAGGTGATAAGCTCACTTCGAGGGTCAGAGAAAAAAGACAAATAAGTGCGCGAGCTGCTTTCGCAAGGTCTTAAGCGCCATGGAAATCTGGCTCTCGACCGTCTTTGGTGAAATCGACATTTCGTCGGCAATCTCACGATAGGTGAGACCGTGATAGCGACTGAGCAAAAATGCTTCTCGCCGGCGGGTGGGCAGGGCATTGATGGCCTTGTTCAAAACAGCCATCCGCTCATCTGAAGTGTCCACCGGCCTGGCATCTGACTCTACCGGGATCTGCAGATCTGCCAAGTGAGTGCTGTGAAGTACCCCTTTGCGATATCGATCAATGATGAGATTGCGAGCGATGGTAAAGATCAGTGCTTCTGTCACACGCCCACTGCGTAGAGTCTCTTGCCTCTCCCAGATTTTCAGAAAAACGGTCTGCACCAGGTCCTCCGCATACCGCTCATCCCCGGTCCTCTTTAAGGCAAAAAGGAAAACACGGCCATGATAGGATCTATAGATTTGACTAAATATTTCCTCGATTCCGGCCATTTGTCTTGGGAATGTACGACACTTGCAAAGCTATTCAAATCTTGACGCTGGCGCTGAGAGCGTGCAGGATTTATTTGTAGACAAAAGTTTACTGTACTTTATATTTGGAGTTTCACCCTAAATCTTGTTGGTTACTGCTAAGATTTTGGTCCGCATACATGGTTGTAAAGCCTCGCCAAGGCCGGCTAGCCACCCACCCGCTTTCGCGGTTCCCTCACTTCTCGCATTGTCATGCTCGACTCTACGAGATCGTTCGGTCATGCCTCGTCTGCGTACAAAATCCGATTAGAGATTGATCAACATATCTTATGTAAAGCTCCAAATTGCCTGATCAGTCTGCCCCTTAGGCAGGCACATTATCTTAAAACATTCTATTATGAAGAGAAAGCTGATCCTCCTGATTGCCCTGGCGCAGATCATCCTGGTTTGTCATGCCCAAGATCGCATGCTAGAGGCAGAATCCGCTGTCACGACAGAACACTCGGTCACGGTGAAAGGAGTGACGTTTGACTATACGGCCACCATCGGCACCCAGCCCGTGTGGAATGAAGACGGCAAAACGATCGCCTCCTTGCAGTACACGTACTACATGCGCAAGGACGTCGAGGACCGCAGCGCACGGCCGCTGATCATTTCATTTAACGGCGGACCAGGGTCGGCCTCGGTGTGGATGCACATCGCCTACACCGGTCCGCGTATCCTGGAGATTGACGATGAAGGATATCCCGTACAGCCATATGGTATCCGGGAAAATCCCTTTTCCATCCTGGATGTGGCCGATATCGTGTTCGTCAATCCGGTGAATACGGGTTACTCGCGGATTCTCGATAAGGAGACGGACAAAAAAGTCTTCTTTGGTGTCAATGCGGATGTCAAGTATCTGGCTGAGTGGCTCAATACCTTCGTCACCCGTCAAAATCGATGGACATCCCCCAAGTACTTGATCGGTGAGAGCTACGGTACCACGCGGGTATCCGGCTTGGCCTTGCAGCTGCAAAATGCCCAGTGGATGTATCTCAATGGCGTGATCCTGGTCTCACCGACCGGCCTGGGCATCGACCGGGACGGCCCCGTGGCTGCCGCCAATCGCCTCCCCTACTTCACCGCGGCTGCCTGGTATCAAAATGCCCTGCCTGCCGAGCTACAATCCAAGGACCTGGACGAGCTGCTCCCCGAAGTAGAGGACTTTACCCTTAACGAGCTTCTGCCGGCCATGGCTCACGGAGGGTTTATCGACCGAGAGAAACTGGCCCAGATGGCGGAGCGCATGGCCCACTACTCCGGACTGTCCAAGGAGGTCGTGATGCAGCACAACCTGGACATTCCCACGTCCTTCTTCTGGAAGGAGTTGCTGCGAGACCAAGGCCGCACGATCGGACGTCTCGACTCGCGGTACCTGGGCATCGACCGCCAGGACGCTGGGTCTCGGCCGGACTTCAACTCCGAGCTGACCTCCTGGCTACACTCGTTCACGCCGGCCATCAACTACTACCTGCGGGAGCATTTGGAATACAAGACGGACATCAAGTACAATATGTTTGGTCCGGTCCGACCATGGGATCGGTCGAATGACCAGACGGGCGAAAACCTGCGCCAGGCAATGGCCCAAAACCCCTACCTGCATACCATGGTGCAGTCCGGGTACTTTGACGGAGCCACCCAATACTTTAATGCAAAGTACACCATGTGGCATCTGGACCCCAGTGGCAAGATGCGGGAGCGGCTCAGCTTTAAAGGCTATCGCAGCGGGCACATGATGTATCTGCGGCGGGAGGATCTGGAGACGGCCAACGAAGACATTCGTCAGTTTATCAAAAAGACGATCCCCGCGCGCGGCGAACCGGCCAAGTACTAGATTCGCTAGGATTGCGCATCCTCTTTGCCGTCATGGTCGGAGCCCTGCTGACGCGTGTAGTGCACGGTACCGTGCTGGATGATGCCCTGTCTAGCTCTTTTTACGCGATCACATTTCTGTATCTGGCCGCTCATCATGACCGAGAGTTAACCCAAACATACGTAGGGAGCGCCATCCGTTGACGTCGCCACAAACGTCCGGATGACAAATGGTGGCGGCATGGTCATGTCCCCGCTCCCTCGGAGACATATTGGGTCAGGACTTCTTTGTGGAGTGCTGCGATGATAGAGTTGTCCCACTGACCCAACTTGAACTGGGAGGCTGATGTTTCTTGTACAGGCAATGCAGGCTGCATTCGTGGCATAACCTCGAAAGTGTGTCTGGCGAGGATGCGTGACACGGCCTTGTTGCTTTTATTAAGTTATCCAACGGCAACCAGCCTCAAAGGCCACACCGCCCAGATCAGGCTGCGTCTGGCGTCCCCGCCACACGCCATGGCCGGTCTCGCTGTCCCCTTGAAGCCTTGATCATCCGATTGCCCTATCACGGGACTGTCGATGTTTGTATCTTGACGGCAAAGTCCACCATGGACGAGCCCGCGCAGGTGAAAGCCATAAACCGCTCCACGTATCTCAAGATAACCACGTTATTCGCATCCTTGCTCTTGGCTTTTGCAGTGGGTGAGATTGCGATCCGGACGCTCGGTCTCCTGCCACCGGACGATCGGGTGCTCATGTTTTCTTCTCCGACCTTTGCCCAGGATCGCCATGGAGCCGTGCGATACCGGCCCAACGAACGTATCCGAACCGCATCCGTCTACCGGCAGGAGATTGAGTTTGATGTCTATTTTCACACGAACGAGTGGGGACTGGTCGACGACGTCCCCTACCCTGCGGAGCCCATACCCGGCAAACGTTACTATGCCTTGGTGGGGGATTCTTTTACGGCTGGATATCATGGAGGAAAGCCATGGGTGTCACGCCTGCGCGAAGAATTTGCCAATGAAGATCGATCGATCTTCAATTTGGGTATCGGTGGAACGGGCTTAGAAAATTTTGCCCGACTCACTAAGAGTGTAGCCCAAGATCTACCGATCACGGACGTCATTGTTCTGGCCATATCTAATGACTTCGGTCGCACATTTTGGACCCCGAGAGAGCACCAGCACCAGATCAAGGGATGCTATGCCCACCATACAGAGGAGATCTGTCTCGCTCGACCCGGCATGGCTATGATCATCCCTGAAGATGCCTCCGCCGAACAGCTCTACACCCTAGCTCGAGCCATGACCAAGGAGCGGCAGCAGTACTATGGACCCGGGATCAGAAAGGTGGTCAAACGCTCTGCCCTCATCCGCTACGTGCACCGGACCCTCAGCGCATGGCTGCGTCCGACCACAAAAGATCCGGGCAACATTAGACGCGGTCTGGCACAGCTTAGAGACCTGCAGGCATCGCTACCTGGTGTACACATGCGCTTCGTCCACCTTCCCCAGCGGGATGAAGTGGAAAAAGGCTCGTATATTCTCGCGGATCTAGCTGCTCCTTTGGAAAATATGGGGATCGACTATTATCCAGCCCTCTATCATGGTACGTGGACGACAGATATGTTTTTCGTCCATGACAACCACCCCAATGCCCAGGGCTATCGTGAGATAAAGCAATGTATCGCACAATACCTATTTGATGACTAATCTGAAAACCTCTCGCTGGTCTCGAAATTGGCCAGCGCTACTGATCCTCGGTGCCCTGATCCTGACCGCCTGCGGTCCGGAAATGGAACCCGATTTTGAGCCCATGTTTGATGGAAAGACCTTCGCGGGTTGGGAGGGCTCTACCGAATTCTTTCGCATCGAAAATCAGGCCATTGTTGCGGGCGCCAACGATCGGCAAATCCCCAAAAACCAGTTTCTCTGCACCGAACAGACCTACGCCGATTTTGATCTGCGGATGCAAGTGAAGTTCACCACCACGAATAATAATGGGGGCATACAGTTTCGGTCGATGCGGATACCCAATCATCATGAGGTGATCGGCTACCAAGCGGATGTCGGCTACACTTCTGATGGTCCCGTATGGGGAGCCATGTACGACGAATCTCGTAGAAATCGGTTTTTGGTCGAGCCCAAGCCCGATCGCCTATCGCACGTCTTGAAGGCCAACGATTGGAATGACTACCGAATCGTCTGCGAAGGACCACACATCCGGTTTTGGTTAAATGACGAACCGATCCTGGATTACACGGAGGAAGATGCAAATATCTCACAGCGGGGGATCATCTGTGTCCAGATCCATAGCGGGCCAGCTTCCGAAGCTTGGTACCGCCATATACGCATCAAGGAGATCAATGGGCATTGAGCAATTAGCACAGTGAACAATGATCTCGCAGTGCAAAACGCCAATCCTCTTTAACCACCCCCTCCGGTAAGATGCCCCTACGGAAGGGCGTAAAGGCGAATCCCAGTTCGGCGGCTGCCCTGGCCAGATGCGGTATCAGTGAAATCCATGTGCATCCTATTCCGCCGCTGCCGACTTGGACAATTATCAACTGGGATTGGAATGCCAGCAGGATTTGTCATAGATTCATAGGACTATGAAATAAGGTTGTATGCCCGTCGACAAGGAAAGCCCCGGTCATTCGCACTACTTACAGGCGTGTCGTGCCCAGATCCAGGCGAGATTGGGATGGTCTGATTCGTCCGAGTGGCGGCACAGTCACTTTGAGCGCCTAAGCGAGGAGATACTGGACGACACCGGGATCAAGCTAAGTGCGGTGACGCTCAAGCGATTGTGGGGCAAAGTAGACTACCAGTCCTTGCCATCCACCAGCACGCTGGATGCCTTGGCCAAGTTCCTGGGTGACAAGGATTGGATCTCCTTTCAACAGCGAAATCAGGCAGCTGCACCTGCGAGGACGCCGTCCAAGAGAGCCCTACGCCAGGCGCTGCGGTCGGTGTGGCGCCCCGCCTACCTGGTACCACTGGCCATGCTGGTGGTAGTAGTAGTGCTGTTGGCCTCCTCTTCCAGTAAGGCGGTCCGGTACGACAGCCGGGCGGGCAGTTTTTCGTTTGAGCCCGTCGCCTCCGGGGTACCCAATACGGTCATCTTTGACTACGAGGTCCGCGACCGGCGGGTAAAGAAGGTGGACATCCAGCAATCCTGGGACCCTCGACTGCGACACGAGGTGGATCCCAGGGGTCACATTTTCACCACCACGTATTATTATCCGGGTTTCTTCAAGGCAAAGCTGCTCCTGGATGAGCAAGTAGTCTCCGAAAAAGGCCTCTACGTCAAGTCTGACGGTTGGATGGGCACCATCATGCAGGACCCGGTGCCATTCTATCTTACCTATGAGCAACTACAGGGTCCAGCGGGTTTGGAGATTAGCACTGCACATCTGACCGACCAGGGGCTGGACCTCGCCGATGGTATCCCTGCGACCAACCTGCATTTTGTCGAGGATCTGGGGCCGATTCCCGGTGACCACTTTCAACTGCGCACCACATTCAGGCATACCCTGCCGCAGGGAGAGGCCGTCTGCCAACAATCGTCCCTGCTTATCGTCTGTAGTGAGACACCCTATATATTGCCATTTTCGATTCCGGGTTGTGTCGGCGAACTCAATGTCATGCTGCCGGGCAAGTATATCAAAGGCCAGGAGAATGACCTCTCGGGCTTCGGCGTAGACTTTTCGGATTGGGTCGAGCTTGAGGTGACGGTCCTGGAGGGAGCCCTGACGGTGAAGATTAATCAGACGCTTGCCTTCGAAGAGACATTAGCAGCCGACCCTGGTCAGATCGTGGGTGTGCGCTATCGATTTCACGGTACGGGCGCCGTCCAGTCTCTCACCATAGGTTCACCAGCGGACGTACTGTATACCGCGCCCTTCGGCCCTACCTCCCATTAGAGCGCTACGCTCTGAACGAACTTGTACCACTTTGATCAGGCCTTGAACGGCGTTTCTCGTCTCGTATCCTATTCTTTGCATCGTGTGTTGCACCTCGGGTTTCCATTTGAAACTTGAAGTGACCGACACTGACACCGTTGCAAATAATAAACATTCGCAAACTATGAGACCGTTAGCCTATACCATTGGCCTGATCGCGCTGGCCGCTTTGTCTGCCGGCGCTCAGGACATGGTCCGATCGACGCGGGTCAGTCAACGGGCCAGCGTCAGCCAGCGCATCGGCACCACGGACATCACCATTGTATACCACAGCCCACTGGTACAGGGCAGAAAGATCTTTGGGGGCATCGTACCCTACGATTTTGTCGTAGATGGCGTAGAATACCCCTGGCGAGCGGGCTCCAACGAAAACACGACCGTCCAATTTACCCATGATGTGTTCATTGCGGGCCACCCCCTGCCAGCCGGTACCTATGGGCTCCACATGCTTGTATCCAAGGACGAATGGACCCTTATCTTCTCCCGTAATGCAGCGAGTTGGGGCAGCTTCAACTATCGCAAAGAAGAAGATGCGCTCCGCGTCCAGGTGCATCCGGAAAAGGCCGCCTTTCAGGAATGGCTTAGCTATGGTTTTGCCGACCCCAAGCCTGCTTCGACTGCCATCATCATGCGGTGGGAGCGTACCAAAGTGGCCATAGATGTCCGCACGGATGTCTCGGCAAACATCCTGGCGGATCTGGCTACAAAAAGCATTAAGACCGCCGAAGACTACCTGACCATGGCCAAAGAAAGCCTGAAACAAAATCCCGGTAGACCGGAAGAAGCCCTGACGCTGGTCGAGCAATCGATCGCCATCGATACGGCCTTTCGCAATCTGATGTTTAAATCGGAGTTGCTGCAGCTGAGCGGAAAAACCACGGAAGGAAAAGACCTGGAAAAATACGCGTTGTCTCTGGCTAAGGGCTTTGACTGGTACTACTACGGGCTTAGTCAGTACCTGCTAGCGGGTGACCCACAAAAATCGTATAAGATATTGTCCACCCATGCCGAGAAAAACCCACGGGACTGGGTCGTACATCTCGCACTGGGGGAATACTATATCAAAGCCGGCCGTCAGGAAAAAGTCGTCGAACACTTGGAAAAAGCCTATCGCTATGCCGGGGAGCGTAGTAAGAATTATGCCCGATATATGTATTTGTCCAACAAATTGATATTAGAGCAGTAGAACTAGTAGCGTTTCGCATTAGATATGTTGAATAATCTAATAGGATTTTGTTCGCAGACGAGGCATGACCGAACGATCTCGAAGAGTCGAGCATGACAATGCGAGAAGTGAGGGAACCGCGACAGCGGGTGGGTGGGCTAGACATAGCCTTAGCAATGGCGAGGCTTTGCAACGAAGTATGCGGACCAAAGACATTAAAATTAGCTACAAGATTTAATGCGAACTCCACTCGCATATCACATTAACGAGATGATTTAGTGCGAAGCGCTGCCAGTCATAAATTTAATCACTTATTCAAATTTCAGCTATGCAAACCTTCAAATTTCAATGGATTTTGCTCTTGACAGTGAGCCTGTCGGCGTTAGCTTGGGCAGCGCCCACCCCCGTCCAAGTACCCATGACCGAGGAGGTGTGGTCAGTCAATGCCGAGGATTACAAATTTGAGGAGTACTTGGGCAGCCCGAGCCTCTATCTGCCCCAGGGCTTTGCGGAGTTGGCGGATGTGCAATTTCACAATGGTACGATAGAGTTTGACATCGCATTTCCTGAAGGGCGGGGATTTCCCGGCATCATCTTTCGCATGCAAGACAATCGCAACTACGAGGAGGTGTATTTTCGTCCGCATCAGTCCAACAATCCCGACGCCAATCAGTACACCCCGGTCTTCAATGGCTTGGCTGGCTGGCAACTCTACCATGGCGATGGGCACGGAGCGCCCGTACTATATCGGTACGATGCCTGGAACCACGTCAAGCTGGTCATTAAGGGCACCCGTGGCGAAGTGTACATCAATGATATGGATCAGCCGGTCTTCCAGATTCACGACCTCAAGCATGGGGACGTGGCCGGGCCACTGGTACTGAAAGGCCATGCCCAGTCCCACTTTGCCAATTTCAGCTACACCCTGACAGATGAGCCTGTACTTAAACTTCCCATCGCCGAGATTCCACCCCTGGATTCCCTCGCGGTCGGTCGATACGAGGTGAGTAATGCCCTCCCTGACGAATTACTAGCCGATCCGGGCTCTTTGGATGTGTCGTCTATAGCCGGGGTCCAGTGGACCGCCGCTACCCCGGAATATACAGGCACCGTCAATGTCGCTCGCATCGCCAGCCGATCAGACGATCACAATTGGGCCATGGTAAGGATCACGATTGACTCGGATAGGGACCAGATCAAACGCATGGACTTTGGCTACAGTGATGATGTATGTGCCTATGTCAATGGCAAGATCATCTATGGTGGGCAACGCCGATTTCGGTCACGTGATTACAGATACCTCGGTACCATCGGATATTTTGACTCCTTATATCTAGATCTGAACAAGGGCTCCAACGAGATCGTCCTGGCCGTCATTGAAGGTTTTGGCGGCTGGGGCGTTCGAGCCCGTCTTGCCGATTTGGACGGCATCAACATTCGATGACATGCACTTGTTTACCCACGATGCCCCCCAAGCACACGAGTCATCGAGGGGGTGGCTGGAGACAGATCCGATTTGCCACTTCGCGAGGCAAGTCGGAAGTTAACCGGCGCCGTATAGCGAAACCTTCTTCAGGAGTTCGATCACGTTTTCCACCTCGAGCTTCTCAAAAATTCGCCGCTTGTAGGTAGACACGGTGCTCATCTGGAGGTTGAGCTTATTAGATATGTCCTTGAGTCGCACGCCGGTCACCAGTAGCAGCAGCACTTCGAGCTCCCGGTCGGACAATGAATCAAGCTCATGCACTGGACTTCGCGAAATAAAACTCGAAGCGAGCTCGTCCTTGAGATCCTCGGTCATAAACACCTCCCCTTGCAGTACCTTCACGATGGCCTGACGTATGGCCACGGCGGAAGCGCGCTTGGTCAGAAAGCCCTTCCCACCCAATGACAAGACCCGCTTGCCATATATCCTTTCGGGATGCATGGAAAATATTAGGACCTTCTGTTTGGGAAAAGCCAACAGTACGTTTTGAAGGAAGGCCAGCGGCTCGGTATCATGCAAATCGATGTCCATGATTGCCAGATCATACCTTTTCTTACGCAGCAATTGCATAGCCTGCTGTGTATTCTCTGCCTCATACACCCGCACATCCAGATCGGAGGTAATGGTCTTGATCCCCTCACGAATTACGACATGGTCTACTACCAAAATCGAATTCATAGATGCATGCTTGTGGTAAGAGGTCCAAAAGATGCAAGCATCCCGGAGCGGTCCATCATGCACCGTCGCCAGCAATCATGCTGTGGCCGAGGTAATACCCCCTGGCCGAATCGCTGTCTCTCCAGCGATTCTTCTTTGTTCGATTCCCTCATCGCTGTCTCCTCACTTTGGCAAATTCCGCCGTATTGTTAAAGGGCAAATGGGGTGCGCTTGGTAGCTGCGAATTATGATCCAGATACTCCGCGCAAAAGATCATCATAGTCTTCATTGTAATCACTTGGCATTTATTGTCTGCCCGAGCAACGTAAACGGCGTTTCCGGGCTATTTAACTAGGTAAGTTTTCTAGAGTCATGCGCATCGCCTGGTCTACACCAGAACAATGTGGCAGGCAGCGCAACCTAACGGGACATTCTGCCAGAGGGTACTTGCCATGTGAGCCGGAAGAAGAGTGCCTTGTGGCAGTGATTGGCTCTGGACTATTTTGGCATATCGCACAAAATCGATCTCAGGCCTCCTGACTGCTATCAAATATTGAGTAAGAGTCCCCAGGACCCTACGACAACTTTGCCTTCACGAGCAGCCATGGAAAACTTCAACAATGTATTATTATTTTTTTCACTACGTAGGGTAAGCATGAGAAATCCCTGCCAATATCATTGGATGCGTGAAAATCCCTACATGAATTCTACATCAATTAGATTCTTTAGCCAATCCAGGGCTGTTGGTCAATCGTCCCTGTAGCAGCTTGGTGTCTTGTTACGCCGCCACATGTGGGCCCAAAGAAATGACCGATGTATAAGCAATACATCACAGTTGGAAATCAGTTTGCAGCGTGCGAACAGGATTGTACGCAGCTTATGATAGTCATCAAATGAGAAGTCTTGAAAGGAGCTAACGGCGAAGTTCCTATCATCTAAAAAATTGGGTGTGGCCCCCGATAAGCCGATCAGGATGTTGGCCCATCATCTGTGTGCCACAAATTCTGTCCTGTGAATCGTTGGTAGGGCAAAAAATGCGGATCCATCCAACATTTTCTGTGGAAACATACAGCTTCTCCGTGGTCTAAATTAGGTCCTGAATCAATGGAAAGAACTGCAAGAGTTAGGCCAGATACCTACATACACCCCACATCAATTTTGTCAAATTTTGCTGCCTATCGGCCATAATAGTAACGCATTTCATTACTCAGAAGCCAGACAAGGTGAGGCCTACAAGGCCGTTGCTCACTGGAGGCGGCATCTGTTCATATTATAATAATTCATTAGATAAAAACGAGGGGCCACCCACATGAATACTACATCTTTGGCGACATGAAGGGCGAGTTAAAAATTGCAATCTTGCATTCTATTCCGACCCGATCATTTGAAAACACACAATATTCAAAATTCATTTTTAGCCTTTAGAGCCTATTACTTAACACTCACTAGAGCCAAAAAGAATTACACCTTAGAACTGTCTATCACTCGACCTATGACACACACGATCCCCCTCGTAGTGTCCTGCTGAGCGTAGCCTTTCTTACGTACTCGGTAGGATCGTAGCACTTTGCCACATATCCAGGGCAACCGCATGCTGCCAACGCGCCCTGTCCCTTCCGAGTCTTAATGGCGATAGTGTCAAAACTTGACTCATGAGATATTTGTTACCCGACCTTTTCGATAGGCCAAATCGGATGCTAGTTTGCCGAGCTGCCTTTAGCGCGAGTATTATCACATTTCTGTTTCTGATGTTGCCGACCTTGGTGCAAAGTCAGAGTTGCCCAGAACTGACTGCTTGGTACAATCCACTCACTTGCTCACAGCAAACTACACCTCTCTATGTCGGGAATGCCGATAGCAGATACGCGGGAAAGGTGGTGCATTTGTATCGGCAGCCAGATCTTACTAATCCGATAGCCACAGGTACAATTAGCCTTAGTTCGGCACCGGTCCCCGGCAAGAGTGTCTCTGCCTACTTTGCCACTTTTGGACCAGTGGTTGGAGATTCCTACCGGGCCGTGCTACAGAGCTCCGTAAACGTTGATGCCAGTTGCTCAACCGATCCCAATGTCGTCGACTGCAACCCGCAAGCCCCTACCGGCTGTGTTGCTTCATGCCCAGATCTTGGCGTGGGTTATATACATCCCACTTGCAACGATCCCACGTCGGCCACGATCACAGTGCAGGCGTATGTCGACGACGTGGCGGGAGCCACTGACCTGACGGGCTACAACATTGTTCTGAGCTCAAGCTCGATCCCAGGTTTCTCTCCCAGAACCACGTCACTTCAACCCAGCAGTGCCACCCCTCCACCTGGTAGAAAGAGATATGACGCCGTGTTTTCAGGCAATCTAGGAGCTGGCACCTATCTCGCATCATTTCAAGTGACACCGCCGGGCTGCAGCACACCACCTAGTATCGTCTGCACCGTGACGGCTCCAACGGGATGCCCTCCGACCTGTCCCTCTGGCATCGCCTGGAGTATTCCTCAGTCAACGATTCCCTGCGGCCAGACTTCTGTGACGACCAATGGATCGGTGTCATGGTCCGGGACGGGCACCCCTTCGATCACGGCATCTGCCGGAGCAACCTTGTCAAACCTAAACATCTTGAGTAATTCGGCTACTTTTACCCTCTCCACTTCGCAAGCTGGCAATCACTCTATCAATTTGAGCTGGACATCACCCTCCAATTGTGTCGGTAGCTCCTCCACTTGGTCAGTAAATAATCAGACTGGCTGCGGTCCTACCTGCACTGCGACCGCCCTATTTAGTGCTAGCCAGAATCCCACCTGTCCCAACCTTAACAATGGAATACTTTGGTTTGACGTCACCGGCGCAACTGCCGGCACAGCTGTCTTGCGTCAACACGGGACGACTTTTTCGAGAGCGGCTACCCAGGTAGCTGGCACCATCTCAAACCTAAGATTTGAGATCAGAGATCTGCCTCCCGGCACCGGATACCACCTTGTCTTCACCAGTAGTGCCGACCCCACTTGCATGGCTACGAGCCCCGACGCAGCCTTACAGAATCCGGGCTGCGGTCCTACCTGTACCAATCCAAACCTGACTGCCACACCTAGCTGCGTGGGCAGCCTGGCCACCGTGACCGGCGGCTTTACAATACTGGCAGGCAGCAGTGGCGTGTCTCTTACCTCTACTGCTCCCGACGCCCCTACCATCAACCCCACCACCGCCAACGGCTCTAATTACAACTTTTCCTATACCACCGCCCACTCGGGCCAGCAGACCCTCACTCTGTCATGGACGGAGCCAGGAGCAAGCACCCCTTGTACAGGGACGGTAAGCGTCAGCGTGCCCACCTGTGGTGGTCCAACCTGCTCCATTGGCACGCCCACCGCCACCCCGACCGATGCCACTTGTGCAGGAAACGACGGCCGAGTAAGTTATGTGGTAGCAAATGCCAGTGGCATGTCCGCTGAACTTTGGTCCGGCAATACCCTGGTACAAGGGCCGAGGACCGTTCCCAGCACTGGAAATGACTTCTTTCAAGGTTTGGGGCCTGGCACTTACACGGTCAGAGTCTATAACCCGCAAGACCCCACCAATTGTAGTCGCCAAAGTAATGCAGTCACGGTGAACACAAACTGCATCACCTGCACGATTGGTACCCCTACGGCCACTGCTACAAATGCCTCATGCGGGGCAAGTGATGGCAGGGTGACCTACACCTACACCAATGCGCTCAACATGTGGGTGGCATTGATACTCAACGGCAACATCGTCCAGGGACCCGTCGCGCTATCCACGGCAAGCGGATCCGGAAGCTTCAGCGCCGTAGCCAGGGGCACCTACACCGTGCGTGTGTACAATCCCAACGATCTCAATTGTAGCCGAGAGAGTGCCGCGGTGGTGGTCGACGAGAACTGTGTCCAATGCACGATTGGCACACCCACCGCCTCAGCTACTAATGCCACCTGCAATGGCAACGACGGGACCGTCTCATTTACAGTGACAAACGGAGCTGGTATGTGGGCGGAACTGATGCAAAATGGCGTGCGAGTGGCAGGACCGTTGGTCGTACCTTCCAATGGCTCCGGTACATTCAGCAATCTGGGGCCGAACACCTACACGGTGCGTGTGTACAATCCTAACGACGCCGCCTGTAGCCGTGAAAGTGCTGCAGTAGTGGTGGGCAGCAATTGTACTCCCTGTACCATCAGCACGCCGACCCTGCAAGGGTCGAATGCCACATGTGGTCAGGCCGATGGCTCGATCACCTACACTGTCACAGGCGCCACTGGTATGATGGCACAGTTGCTGCGAGATGGCACCGCCGTCGGAACGCCTCGACAGGTACCTCAAAGTGGTACCGACGTTTTCACCGGGCTAACGCCTAGCGTCAGTAGCCCTAGCCTGTCGGGTCTGTACTCCGTAAGGGTGTACAATCCCAACGATCAAACTTGCGCAAGGACCAGTGCGACAACCTTTTTGGGTGAAGACTGTGTCAGCTGCCAATTAACAGCCAAATTGAGCATCCGAACCGATCCCTCCTGCGAGAACAATGGCAATGCCATTATCCGGGTGGAGATATCCGGATCTCCAACCCAACCCAGCGTGGCTCTGCATCGAAATGGATCCTTTCACAGTAACATCACTGTCGGACTAGTATCCGCCGGACAATGGATGGGAGATGCAACCGTTGGTGCGGGAGAATACTTTGTCAATGTGATCCAATCTCCCGATTGCCACCAGGAAAGTAACCGGGTCACTGTCGGGGATCTGCAGGGACAGTGCTGCGCTACTGTTCGGTTTTGGGACATTGTCACTGAGCCAGACCGACCCTGCGAGGGCGGTAGAACGAACGAAGGCACGCTCACCTTTAGATTTGAAAATGCTGAATTCGTCTATGTGACCAGGGATGTTGGAGGCGCCAATGAAAGTGTCTATGAAAACCGCTTCCCCATCGGCCAGGACTTTGGCCAAATCTCACTCACCAATCTCCAGTCCGGCACCTACTTTATCGAGGGGCATTACAGGCAGGGTAACCCTTGCTCTAAATTCGTCTTTGCGACAATTGACGAGGTCGGTACACCTTGTTGTCGCATCAGAAATTTAACGGTCACCCCTAACCATCCAACCTGTGCCGGAGGAGCCACCGATGGCTCCATCTCCTACTCCGTCACTGGCGCAGAAGCAGACGAGTTCAGACTGTTCAAGATTGTGGGTGGTAGCGAGATCCCCGTTGCCACAAAATCTGGTAATGCCAATCGCACCGGTACCTTTGACAATCTTGCGCCCGGTGATTATCTCCTTCGCGTCTTGGATCCAACCCAGCCACCTGGTGCATGTCAAGAAGAGGCCACCGTGACCCTAAACGACCCTAACTGCTGCAGCATTGCCCAACCCTCACTGACCAAGGTCGACCCTACTTGCACAGCACTGGGAAGTATCACCTATACCGTCACCAATGCCGCAGGCATGGAGGTACGCCTGTTTAAGCACAACGGCTCCAGCTATGTCCTGGAGACAGGCCCGCTGACGGTACCTCAAAGCGGCACCGGAACCTTTAGCGGACTGATGGAAGGTGATTATCGCGTCCGGGTCTCCGATCCTAACGACGGCAGTTGCAGCGCGCAGCGCAATATCACCTTGGACCCACCGCAAAGCAATCTGCAAGTAAGTATCACCAATCACACAGATCCCACCTGCAGTGGCAATAGTCAGGATGGCACCATCGAGGTGACGTTGTCAGGCGTCACGGGACCCACTACGGTCGATCTGTACCAATCTGGGTCTGCCACGCCTATCGCCACCCGCTCGACGTCCAGCGATGGGAGCCTGACCTTTTCCGGCTTGTCGGACGGCTCTTACTATGCCCAAGCTTCTATGGGTGGTAGTTGTAGCGGCCAGAGTGGAAATCTGCAATTGGACCCGCCCGACTGTCGCTATGATCTAGCCATTGAAAAGACAGCTCTGGGCACAGGCCCATACGAGCCCGGTGACCAGGTCTTGTTTACCTTGACGGTGTCCAATCAGGGACTGATGCCTGCCACCGGTATTCGCGTGATGGACCGGCCCGGCATCGGCCTGAGATTCGTCTCCAGCGATGCCGGCACTAGAGCAAATGTCGTCGAGAACGCAGCAAATGACTTCACCTTTAATAATCTGGCCCCCGGTGCCAGCCAGAGCTTGATCGTCACGTACGAGATTGACGCCAATTTCACCGGTTCCGAGGTTGAAAACTGTGTGGAAATCACCAGCGACAATGGCAACGATATCGATAGTGACCCCAGTCAAGGGATAGGCACAGACGACTTGGGCGATGGACAGCCGGACGATGATGAGGCCTGCGTACAGCTGCCTATCAATGAGCCGGAATACGACCTCGAGATCGACAAACTCGTGATCGGCGGCCCCTATGGTCCCGGAGATCTGGTCCCATTCCTCATTACGGTGACCAACTCTGGAGATCTCCCTGCGGCAAACATTGAAGTGACCGACTTTCCCAGTACAGGCTTGAGCTTCCGAACCAGCGATGCCAATAGCCGGACTAATGTCACCCAGTCACCCGTCAATCCGGACATCCACTACATCATCTTACTAGCCCCCGGCACCAGCGAAAATATTATCGTCTATTATGAAATAGCAGCTGGATACCAAGGGTCTACCGTGGACAACTGCATTGAGATCACCCAGGATGATGGAGACGACGTCGACAGTGATCCTGATCAGGATCGAACGAGGGATGACATGGGAGATGGCCTTCCGGATGACGATGAAGATTGCGAGACTTTCCCCGTGACCCAGACCTATGACCTGGCCATCGCGAAAGTGCTCTCGGGCACCGGACCCTTTTCTCCCGGCGATGAGGTGGTCTTTAGGATCACCCTGAGCAACGAGGGTACCTTGCGGGCCAACAATATCCGAATCACCGACAATCCCAGACCGGGATTGACCTATACTCGAAGCAATGCCGGCTCCCTGGCTCTAGTCACCGAGGTCGCAGCAAATGTATTTGAAGTATCTACGATCGCAGCCGGCGCGACACAAGATATCATGGTAACATACACCATCGATGCCAACTTTACGGGATCGGAGGTAGAAAACTGTGTCCAGATCACGGCGGACGATGGCAATGATGTAGATAGTGATCCCAACGAGGATTATAGCACCGATGACTTTGCTGATGGGCAGTCCGATGACGACGAAGCCTGTGAGACCGTGACCCTGCAAAGCACCTACGATCTTGCCATAGCCAAAGTGCTCAATTCCACCGGCACCGTCCGGGCGGGAGACACCATCGAATTTAGGATCACCGTCACAAATGAGGGCAATCTGCCCGCATCCAACATTGAGGTGACCGACTACCCTGATGCCGACCTCACCTACGTGGAAAGTGATGCCAGCTCCAACAGCAATGTGACGGAGACTGCGGCCAACAGGTTTACCGTATTGAGTTTGCCCGTAGGCCAGACCGAAGACATCTTGGTACGCTATCGGGTGAATCCGGGTTTCCAAGGCTCACAGGTCGAAAACTGCGTCGAGATTACCGCCGATGACGGCAACGACGTGGACAGCGACCCCAGTAGCGACCGAAACCAGGATGACCTCGGTGATGGCCAGCCAGATGACGATGAGGCCTGCGAACAAGTCACGATCACACCTCCCTGTGATCTACAGGTGAGTGCGGTCAAATCCGATGTGTCCTGCTTTGGAGATGCGGATGGGAGCATTGATGTGACCGTCAGTGGTGGCACCGCCCCTTACACCTACAGCTGGAGCACCAGCAATGGTAGCGGCTTGGTACCCAATCTTGAGGATCAAATCGGGCTCTCGCCAGGCACCTATAATCTTGTGGTTACGGATGACAACGGATGTCTGGCCCAACATTCGGAGACGATCGGCGAGCCCACGGAACTAGTGGTCACTTTGACCGACGAAAGTGTTTGTGCGGGTCAGACGACTGATCTGACACCCACTGTTGTGGGCGGCACCTCACCCTACTCCTACCTCTGGAACACAAGTGCTACCACCAGCACACTGATGGGCGTAGGACCAGGCCCATACAGTGTCGTCGTGACAGATGATAATGGATGCTCAAGCAGCGCCTCGGCAGTGGTATCGGAGACCACTGGTCAGATCTACACCATTAATGGCCCCGATACCATCTGTGCTCAGGAGAGCGTCACGTTCTCGGTCTCACCGATTCTGACAGGAGCTACGTATAGCTGGACTTTTAGCGGATCGGCAACACCTACCACCGCCACCGGGACCAGCGTACAGGTGACTTATGCTAGCCAAGGCACGTCAACGATACAAGTGGACGTCACCGGCACAGCTTGTCCTGGAAGTGCCGACAAGACCATCTTGATCAATGAGGCTATCCATGCGGAGGCCGGCAGTGATCTGTCTGTCTGTCAAGGTGGATCGGTCCAAATTGATGGATCCGCATCGATAGGAACGGACTATACCTGGACGATCGTGTCAGGTGACCCTACCTCGATCGACGGAAGTAATCAATCACAGGTGCTAAACGTCAGCCCGCTCTTTACCACCGTCTATCGCCTGACCGTAAAGGACGCCACCGGCATCTGCGAGAAGGTAGATGAGGTAACGGTAAACGTGGACGTTAGCTTAAATCCAACCGCGGTCGCCATGGTCGCTGAAAGCCAGTACTGTGCGGGACAGACGGTAACGCTGGACGGAAGTAGTTCGCAACCGCCAGCCAGTGATCCGAATGCCACGCTCAATTATCTCTGGTTTGTCAGCCCCCCTGTCCAAGCCAATTTTGTGGGACTTGGACAGACGTTTGATGTGACGCCCAATACAACCACAGAATACACCCTGATCCTATCCGCAGATGGGAATGGTACGACTTGTTCCGATACTGCGACGGTCACTGTGAATATCGTGGATTGCAACTATGACCTCGCCATCGAGAAGTCCATCACCAGCTCCGGTCCCTACCAGCCCGGTGGCCAAGTCACCTTCGCCATCGTGGTTACTAACGAGGGCGCGCTGGACGCTGCTGATGTACAGGTGACTGATAATCCAGCCTCTGGACTGACTTTCGCCAGCAGTGATGCCGGCTCCAACGCCAATGTCACAGAGAATGCCGCTAACATTTGGACCATCGCCTCCTTAGCGAGCGGTGCCTCCGAGACCATCAACGTCACCTACGATATTGATGCCAACTTCCAAGGCACTACCTTGCTCAATCAGGTACAGATAACCGCGGATGATGGAGACGATGTGGATAGTGATCCTGATCAGGATTACTCCACCGACGATAAGAATGATGGCAACGACGACGACGATGAGGATGAGGTATCCGTACCCATCGGACAGGTCTATGACCTTGCCATCGACAAGTCCATCACCAGCTCCGGTCCTTACCAGCCCGGTGGCCAAGTCACCTTCGCCATAGTGGTTACTAACGAGGGCTCGCTGGACGCTGCTGATGTACAGGTGACTGATAATCCAGCCTCTGGACTGACATTCGCCAGCAGTGATGCCGGCTCCAACACCAATGTCACAGAGAATGCCGATAACCTTTGGACCATCGCCTCCCTACCGAGCGGTGCCTCCGAAACCATCAACGTCACATACGATATTGATGCCAACTTCCAAGGCACTACCTTGCTCAATCAGGTACAGATAACCGCGGATGATGGAGACGATGTCGACAGTGATCCCGATCAGGATTACTCCACCGACGATAAGAATGACAGCAATGATGATGACGATGAAGATGAGGTATCAATTCCCGTTGGACAGGTCTATGACCTCGCCATCGACAAGTCCATCACCAGCTCCGGTCCTTACCAGCCCGGTGGCCAAGTCACCTTCGCCATCGTGGTTACTAACGAGGGCTCGCTGGACGCTGCTGATGTAGAGGTGACTGATAATCCAGCCTCTGGACTGACATTCGCCAGCAGTGATGCCGGCTCCAACGCCAATGTCACGGAGAATGCCGATAACATTTGGACCATCGCCTCCCTACCGAGCGGTGCCTCCGAAACCATCAACGTCACATACGATATTGATGCCAACTTCCAAGGCACTACCTTGCTCAATCAGGTACAGATAACCGCGGATGATGGAGACGATGTGGACAGTGATCCCGATCAGGATTACTCCACCGACGATAAGAATGACAGCAATGATGATGACGATGAAGATGAGGTATCAATTCCCGTTGGACAGGTCTATGACCTCGCCATCGACAAGTCCATCACCAGCTCCGGTCCTTACCAGCCCGGCGGCCAAGTCACCTTCGCCATCGTGGTTACTAACGAGGGCTCGCTGGACGCTGCTGATGTAGAGGTGACTGATAATCCAGCCTCTGGACTGACATTCGCCAGCAGTGATGCCGGCTCCAACGCCAATGTCACGGAGAATGCCGATAACCTTTGGACCATCGCCTCCCTACCGAGCGGTGCCTCCGAAACCATCAACGTCACATACGATATTGATGCCAATTTCCAAGGCACTACCTTGCTCAATCAGGTACAGATAACCGCGGATGATGGAGACGATGTCGACAGTGATCCCGATCAGGATTACTCCACCGACGATAAGAATGACAGCAATGATGATGACGATGAAGATGAGGTATCAATTCCCGTTGGACAGGTCTATGACCTCGCCATCGACAAGTCCATCACCAGCTCCGGTCCTTACCAGCCCGGTGGCCAAGTCACCTTCGCCATCGTGGTTACTAACGAAGGCTCGCTGGACGCTGCTGATGTAGAGGTGACTGATAATCCAGCCTCTGGACTGACATTCGCCAGCAGTGATGCCGGCTCCAACACCAATGTCATAGAGAATGCCGATAACCTTTGGACCATCGCCTCCCTACCGAGCGGTGCCTCCGAAACCATCAACGTCACATACGATATTGATGCCAATTTCCAAGGCACTACCTTGCTCAATCAGGTACAGATAACCGCGGATGATGGAGACGATGTCGACAGTGATCCCGATCAGGATTACTCCACCGACGATAAGAATGACAGCAATGATGATGACGATGAAGATGAGGTATCAATTCCCGTTGGACAGGTCTATGACCTCGCCATCGACAAGTCCATCACCAGCTCCGGTCCTTACCAGCCCGGTGGCCAAGTCACCTTCGCCATCGTGGTTACTAACGAGGGCTCGCTGGACGCTGCTGATGTAGAGGTGACTGATAATCCAGCCTCTGGACTGACATTCGCCAGCAGTGATGCCGGCTCCAACGCCAATGTCACGGAGAATGCCGATAACCTTTGGACCATCGCCTCCCTACCGAGCGGTGCCTCCGAAACCATCAAACGTCACATACGATATTGATGCCAATTTCCAAGGCACTACCTTGCTCAATCAGGTACAGATAACCGCGGATGATGGAGACGATGTCGACAGTGATCCCGATCAGGATTACTCCACCGACGATAAGAATGACAGCAATGATGATGACGATGAAGATGAGGTATCAATTCCCGTTGGACAGGTCTATGACCTCGCCATCGACAAGTCCATCACCAGCTCCGGTCCTTACCAGCCCGGTGGCCAAGTCACCTTCGCCATCGTGGTTACTAACGAAGGCTCGCTGGACGCTGCTGATGTAGAGGTGACTGATAATCCAGCCTCTGGACTGACATTCGCCAGCAGTGATGCCGGCTCCAACACCAATGTCACAGAGAATGCCGATAACCTTTGGACCATCGCCTCCCTACCGAGCGGTGCCTCCGAAACCATCAACGTCACGTACGATATTGATACCGACTTCCAGGGTTCTACGCTGGTTAATCGGGTGCAAATCACAGCAGATGATGGAGACGATGTGGACAGTGATCCCGATCAGGATTACTCCACCGACGATAAGAATGACAGCAATGATGATGACGATGAAGATGAGGTATCTGTTCCCGTCGAACAAACCTATGACTTAGCTCTGGCTAAAATGACCATAGGTCAGGGACCCTTCCGCCCGGGAGATAACATCACGTATCAGATTACCTTGACCAATGAAGGCCGAGCACCCGCCACGAATGTGGAAGTCACTGACAACCCTGGGGCTCATTTGACATTTGTCAGCAGCAATGCGAATACTCTCAGCAATGTCACCCAAGTGAATGATTCCACCTATGTAATAGGTTCACTTCTGGCCCTTATGTCACAGGAGATCCAGGTCACCTATCGCATCGATCCGGATTTCATGGGCGATCAAGTGGTGAATCGTGCACAGATCACCCGCGACGACGGCGACGACGAGGACAGCGATCCTGACCGAGACTATGAGGAGGATGAAGACGGCGATAATGATCCGGATGACGACGATGAAGATGAAGAGACAACACCTGTGGAACAGACTTACGATCTGGCGTTGACGAAAGTACTTGCCAGTGCAGGTCCCTTTGCACCCGGCGATCAGATCACTTATCGCATCCGGGTCACCAATGAGGGTACGCTAGACGCCAACAATGTACAGATTACAGACAATCCCGATCCAGCGCTTTCCTTTGTTTCCAGTGATGCCGGCTCCAACGCCAATGTCACCGAAGATGCCGACAACCTTTGGACCGTTGCCGCACTGCCCGCGGGGGCCAGCGAGGACATCCAGGTTACGTACCGGATCGATGCGAGTTTCCAGGGTGATCAGGTCCGCAACCGTGCCCAAATCACGCGCGACGATGGCGACGACGAAGACAGCAATCCCGACCGAGACTATGACGAGGATGAAGACGGCGATAATGATCCGGATGACGACGATGAAGATGAGGAGACAACGCCTGTGGAACAGACTTACGATCTGGCATTGACGAAAGTACTTGCCAGTGCAGGTCCCTTCACACCCGGCGACCAGATCACTTATCGTATTCGGGTCACCAATGAGGGTACGCTAGACGCTAGCAATGTGCAGGTTACAGACAATCCTGATCCAGCGCTTTCCTTTATTTCCAGTGATGCCGGCTCCAACACCAACGTCACCGAAGATGCCGACAACCTTTGGACCCTGGCTTCCCTGCCGGCTGGCAGTAGTGAGGACATCGTGGTGACCTATCGCATCGCTACCAGTTTTGGAGGTTCGCATGTGCGCAATCGGGCACAGATCACCCGCGACGACGGCGACGATGAGGACAGCGATCCCGATCGAGACTACGAGGAAGACGAAGACGGTGATAATGATCCGGACGACGATGATGAAGACGAGGAGAATACACCTCTGCAATTGACCTACGATCTGGCACTGACCAAGCAAGTGATGACACCAGGACCTTACTATCCCTCGGACTTGATAACCTACCGTCTCCGCATCGTCAACCAGGGAAATGCCAATGCAGCCAATATCCAGGTGACCGACAATCCGGGAGTGGGCCTCACATTTGTCAACAGTGATGCCGCAGGCGATCCCAATGTGACGCAGGACGCACCTAATCTATTTACGATCGCATCGTTGCCGGTCGGCGCGTTGCAAGATATCATGGTGGTCTACCGCATCAACCAAGACTATGCTGGTGACCGAGTGGTGAATCAGGCGCAAATCACCCGTGATGATGGAGACGATGTAGATAGCGATCCAGATCGAGACTACGAGGAAGACGAGGACGGTGACAATGATCCGGACGACGACGATGAAGACGGCGTGGATCTGCCATTGACGATACCCTGCGCTACCGACATCGATTTAAGTGCGACGCTTACTTCTCCCATATGCACGGGTGATACCGATGGCCAGATTTTACTGACGGTGTCCAATGGTGCCGCACCCTATACATTCCGATGGAATACCGGGGCATCCAGTCAAAACTTGACAGGTCTGGGAGCCGGTACCTACTCGGTCACGGTGGAGGATCGGTTTGGTTGCACCGCTACCGACAGCTATGTTCTGACTGAGCCGCCGGCCATACAACTCCGTATAACGGTGACAAATGCCACCTGTGCCCAAAATAACGGAGCCATAGATCTCCAGGTGACGGGTCGAGGAGGTCCGATGACCTATCTCTGGTCTAATGGCGCCACCACGCAGGATCTGACCAATCTAGCACCTGGCACCTACGAGGTGACCGTTTCCGACGCCCAGAATTGTGGCAAATCGGCCCGCGCCACGGTACAAAGATCTATCAGCGATCTTCGGCTGACTGTGACCGCCGATCCACTGACCTGCGCACGAACGCAGACTAGACTAAGCGTACAGAGCACGGCGAACATTGTATCCTACCGATGGTCGGGACCGAATGGTTTCACCTCCACGAGCTCGCAGCCCACCGTTTCTGAACCCGGCACCTACACATTGCAAGCCAGTGATGCGGCAGGTTGTCCAGGTAGCGGTCAAGTGGTGGTGGTGGCCGATCGAGTCACGCCCAATATTGTCGCCAGTGGCGGAGATTTGGGATGTCAAGGAAGCTTACGTTTGCAGGGGGGATCATCCACACCAGGCGTGCAATTTGCCTGGACCGGCCCCAACGGTTTTACCTCGAACCAACAGAACCCTGTGGTGGTGGAAGAAGGGACATATACGCTCCGAGTGTCAGCATCCAATGGCTGCATCGCTGAGCAGTCGGTTACGGTGAAGGCCGGAGGGCAGGGTCCTGAGATGACCATCACTGCCGACCAACTCGACTGCAGCCATAGCTCGGTGCAGATCATCGTGACGTCATCGGAGACCATCGTACAACATAGTTGGGTGGGGCCGCAAGGCTTCTCCTCCACAGAGCTCAATCCCTTCGTAAGGCTGCCAGGAGTCTATCGACTCACGGCGACTTCGAGCTCCGGATGTTCTACGTCGGAGGAAATTGAGATCACAAGTGATATCGATATACCGCATGTTCAAGCCTCCGGAGGCACCATCGACTGTGCCAGCGACAAAGTGCAACTAATGGGAACGTCCCTCACACCTGGTGTGAGCTTCCGTTGGGTTGGTCCGAGTGGTTTTACCTCCGATGAGGCCAACCCCGTGGTAGATCTGCCAGGTCAATACATGCTGACCGTCAGCGCACCAAACGGATGCACCAACCAGGCAACTGCCATGGTGGACAGAGAAACGGAAGGTCCGGCCATAATGATATTGGGCACGGCCATGGCGTGCGGAGATAGCACTACGACACTGATGCTTGACCTGGATGACACCACTGGATGGTCGGTGACTTGGACGGGGCCAGAGGGCTTCACCTCGACCCACTTCCGTCCGGTCGTGCGCCACTTGGGCACATACCAGGTCACGGCCACATACAACGATGGCTGTCAGACAGAGGAATCTTTTGACGTCACTCGCTCTGAGGATCTCGACTTTCTGATCTTGATAGATACTTTCGATTGCAATCGACCGGCGATTCGCTTGGAATGGCAATCTGAGACAGAGATCATCCGCTCATTCTGGATCGACCCGGCTGGGTTGATCATAGAAGACCGAAGTCCCGTAGTGACTAAGAGAGGCAGATACCAACTCGTACTAGAGAGTGTCGAAGGTTGCGTCGATACCGGAGCCGTCGAGACCGTAGACAACACATTTGAACCGGATATACAGGCCGAAGGAGGTGTGCTGGATGGATGTGATACATTACCCTTCTACCTCTTTGGTTTTTCAAGCACACCCGATGTCACCTACCGGTGGACGGGACCCAATGGCTTCATGTCCAATCTTCCGAGCCCTCCGGCTACTGATCCAGGGCGCTACGTCCTCTCGGTGACCGGACCTAATGGGTGCGAAGTGTCTACAAGAGTCAACGTGCTGATCGACTCATGTGAAGGGGTGGGTGATCGAGTGTGGATCGATGCAGATTGCGACGGAATACAGGATACGTTGGAGGTAGGAGCGGCCGGCATCGTGGTGCAATTGTACACCTGCGACACCATACTTGTTGATGAGCAGAGGACGGACGAAAACGGGCGATACCGATTTGTTGATCTAATCCCCGGACAGGAATACTTCCTCAAATACCTGCTGCCGGATAGCGCGACCTTTAGCCCGGCCAACACCGGCGACCGTGAGCACGATTCGGATGTCATCGGCCCCGAGGGTCGCACCAAGTGCTTCAGCATCGAAGACAGCCAGATGGATCTGAGCTGGGATGCGGGTATCTGCGTCAAGGAGGATACAAGTCAGTGTGAGGTCGTAATTATCGCCACTCGCTACGACTGCCGAGGCGATTCAGCGTTGCTGGAGGCAAGGGTCCCGAATATGGTCACATACCAATGGGCGGGTCATGGAGGATTTGCTTCCACAGAGCCTTCGATAGCTGTGCCAGCTCACGGCCAATACTGGCTGGAAGTCACCGACTTTTCGGGCTGCGTTGCGGTAGACTCCATCGATCTGGACACTTTCCAATTGCATGCCGTTATGGTCGAGCAAGTGCTTGTTCCTTGCGACTCGATAGGCGTATGGACTTCAGTCGTCTCAACTGTGAGACCCCATACGCGCATTACCTGGATTCGCCCAGATGGGCATAAAATGGTAGGCGACTCCGCATTTATCTATCTGGCCGGTCTGTATTGGATTGTAGTCGAGGATACGCTGACTGGATGCTATGATAAATTCCTCGTGGAGTTTGCTAGCGTCTGCTGCAATATCCTGGATGGCGGCGTTCTAGGCTACGACGAGTCTCAATGCGGGGCATACGACCCCCAGGAGATCGTAAGTATCTTAGATCCCTCAGGTGGCTATGGCCCGATCGAGTACATGTGGATTAAAACGGATGATCCCTCTCTGCCCTACAGCAAGTGGGATCGCATCTGGAGAGCGGACGAGGCCACGTATGATCCACCTATGATCATGCAAACCACCTACTACACGCGATGTGCGAGGAGGAAAGGATGCACCGATTGGCTACCGGGCGAAACCAATGTGATCAAGAAGGAAGTACTGGAAGTGCCAGTCATTGTGGATTCGACCATACATGTCATTGCGGAGCAATCCTGTGACGCTAATGATGGTAGCATTCGTTTTGCCCTGGCCAGCGACCCAGCTCCTCCTTATGAGGTTATCATATTCTCTGACAAAGGGGAAGTGAGATTTGGTCCCTTCGCCGACAGCATGATCACCCTGAGTCCATTGAAGCCAGGTACGTACTATGATCTGGAAGTCCGGTCAGGACAGCGATGCTACAGTGGACTTTTAGATTCGATGCTGGTAGTGGATTCGGCTTCTTGCCAGATCTCTAACCGGGCTGTGCTGAACGTGTATCCTAATCCTTCAAAGGGGATCTTTACACTGGAAGGGCACTTTGATGATGGTAGAAACGCCTCGGCCACGCTGGAGGTCATCGACCCCTTTGGTAGAAAACAAGTAGTTGAAAAGAATATTCCAGTGATCAAGGGTAGCCTCCAGGTTGCCGCCGAAATAGAGGATGAACTTCTCAACGGCCTATACTACCTCCGGATTAGCTCCAAGGGAGATGTCAAAATGATCCCATTGAATGTGGCAAAGTGAGCCCTAGCGCCTTAATAGTGGCCAGGTTTCGAGCCTGGCCACTATCTTTGCCGACAAACCATCCAGTGTGATCACGCCAAACAGATACACACCTCCCCTCGTGGGCATTCTGCTGGCTTTGGCCTGCTCACCAGTTTGGAGCATCGACTCCTACTGGATCGAGAGCCGGGGAACCTGGTCTGATTTGAGTCAGGAGTCCGCCCGCTCCGCTGGCACCCCTGACTTAGGAGAGCTACCCACTCGCAAGGACCGCAAGATCTTTGATACACAGTCTTTCGCAAAGACTAAAGAGACCGTGCACCTGAGCGGTCAAATGTTGCCCTCCGATCTGAGGATGGAGGGTCCCACTAAGCGACCTGCCTTTGAGAGGCCGGCGTCTGCAGGGCTGCAAGCCCATGATGATATTTCCATCTCGACATCCGTTGATTGGCAACACCCAGGTCATCTGGTATGGGCAAATCAAGAAAGGGAGCTAGTGGTCGACCTCAACGCACCATGGGTCGGAGACCTCAACATTCTAAGTCACATAGTCGGAAAGGTTTTGCTACCTCAACATAGTGGCAGTGGTGATCGGTATCTCCCCAATACCTTTTGGCCCAATGGCGGCAGGGTCACTGATCACTCTTCGGCTAAACGCCGCCAACCCCAATCTTCTGGTGGATTTGAGCCAGGGGCACGCCCGCCCCCAAGCAAATCAAAAAAAGACACGGGACTGTGCACATCATCCGATGACCCTATGAAGTGATGGTGACAGAAGATTCTGACACCGAGGAATCTGCCTTTGAGCATGCACCCCCGGTGTTTTAAAATGACCCCAGAAAAGCTCGTACACTTGGAACGCAATTGAAGCGTCTACGAAATGGAACGAATTGCAATCATCGACAGAGACCCCAATTACTACCATGAGCTACTGACGGACCCGCTCTTTCGAGCCCGCTACACGTGTCAGGGCAAATTCAAATCAGTCAGCCAGTTTGTGCAGTCGATTGAGTCCACAGACTTTTACGACTTGGTACTGCTGTCCTTGGACACGGGATCGGCAAAGATGGTCATCGGTCATCTGTACAAATTGAAATATTTGCTACCTGACACCAAGCTCATTGCCGTGACCAGTGCGGTAGACCGGATCGTCCTCCTTAGCGCCCTGGAGGAAGGAATTAACGGCTATGTGGTAAAGCCACAGACAACCAAGGACTTACTTTCCGTCCTCGATCAGGTCTCCGATCAATCTTACCACCTAGACCAGCGTGCCTTCGCTCCTATTATGCAATTCTTTCGCCAAGGTGGTCTGTTTGGTGGGCCATCACTAGATCCCCAGAAGCGACGTCAACTACAAAGTTTGGCTGTACTTGAGCTGCAGGTACTGGATCAGTTGCTCAGTCGCAATAGATATAAGCAAATTGCCGACCAACTGGATATTTCCGACAATACGGCACGCTACTACATCCGGAAGGTGTATCAGCGCTTTGGTGTATCAAAACGAAGTGAGCTTCAGCGGCTATTTGGGCGCACACATCCACAAAAATCCAAGCGTACGTCCTACTAGTGAGCGCACTCCAGAAAGTGGCATATTGGGCTGATTGGTATGGAAATGCAGCATTTGGCTATGCTAATGGGGACATCTGGCCAGAGAAGGTTTCATGACCATAGTAATCAATTGATCAAGCCAAAGCCTCAGATGATGGTCGAAAGGGTGTTTTTGGGCAGTTTGGACCCCAATTCTTTTGCAATTGACCCAAATTGATCGAGATAAAACAAATAGGGTATTCCTCACAAGACCTCGATATTTACTTTTGCTGCCTCCATGCAGTGTGTGGAACACTTGATGAATGGTAGATTCTACATTGGCTCTGATTCCTTTGGCGATGGCGGCTGGTAGAACACCAGCCAGCGCCAGTCCTGCTTCGACCTGATCGGAGGTGAAGTATCGATACTTGGCCGATCTGCCTTCGATTGAAATGCGATAGCGACCTCCTCTGGACATCGTTGTCTGTAGCCATTTATCCACCTTGGGATCATATATCCAGATGTTGCCGTGCTCGTCTTTTTTGAATCGGTGTGCACTGCCTCCACAGGTATTGGCTAAGTGCCACTCATCGGCTATGTGATTAGCGAAGCGCTTGCGGTTTTCTATGCTGTCATATCCGCCATCGGTATGTACTTGTTCGACCTGTTGGCCGGTCACTTGTTGACTTTGCTTAACGGCTTGCTCCAGAAAGTCGCAATCAGGATGCGTGGCTTTCTTTACCTGCACAGCAGTAATTAGCCTAAGATCCTCCTGGGTAGTCTCGGTAATATTGGCACTATACCCGCTTACTTGTTTTCTATTTGATCCGCTGCCCTTCGCTCGATAGGCAGCATCCGGGTCATGCATTGACTGTATGCCGTCCGCTTTCATTTCTTCTTTTTCCCTAACGCGGCAAGGTGGATCGTCTTGCTCATCCTTGCTGCCTTCTTGCTGAGCACTTGGTTGGGCTTGGCTAGACTGCTTGATCTCCACATAGTGCTCTTCGTATAGTTGGCTCAGAAGCTCATGGTAGTGTGAGTCGTGCGACCCATAGATATTGAGCAGCTTGCGTATCAAAAAGCCCAGCCGGCGCAGCCAATCTGACTTGTCTGCATGGGTCATCTTGTACAGGTGATTAGTCACCGATTTGCCCAATATCTGTTTAAGAAAACTCTTGTCCGATTCCTTCTTAATCTGTTTGTCCCAGTCTTGTGGAAGACTCTTGCAAAACACTTGCACTCCATGTAATACCTTGTGCAGCCGTGATCCCTTGCGAATATTGGACTGGATCAACTTGCTGTCCATTCGTAGACTCCGGCCATTGATACTATATCTGGTGATTTGCTCACTGGTAAGACTACCGAAGAGCTTCCCAAATAGATCCTCTCCCGTAGTCTCGGTGTGCCTGACCAGCTTTGACTTAAAGTCGTAAAAGGTACTTGCCACTGGCACTTCATCATCTAAATTGGTCAGACCCAAGGCGCGCATCACCTGTAGATCAAATCCGCAGGCATTGTACAATTGCTCATCGGTCCAATCCTGACCCTCCTTCAGGATAATCATCGCCACCAACATCCGAATCGATGCATTTGGCCGACCCTTACCATCAGCATACAGCGGCCGAAAGATTTGCTCATCTATCCGACTGGTAACCTCTCGATAAAACACATTGAACCACGCTGCTTTATCATTTAACCGCCTAAGCTTTTTCGAGCCAATGACCTGATTAGTCGAGCTAAACAGATTTTGCTCAATTGATGTTCTACTCTCCTTAAACATATTATCAATATACCTAATACCTAACGAACTGGGAAATACCCAACCCACACTTTTCGGAGTGCGCTCACTAGTAGAGTTTCGCATTAGATATGTTGAATAATTCTAATAGGATTTTGTTCGCAGACGAGGCGCGAAGCACAGGCATAGCCGTAGCTATGACGAGGCTTTGCAACGAAGTATGCGGACCAAAGACATTAGAATTAACCACAATATTTAATGCGAAACTCTACTAGTTCTAATAGGATTTTGTTCGCAGACGAGGCATGACCGAACGATCTCGCAGAGTCGAGCATGACAACGCGAGAAGTGAGGGAACCGCGAAAGTGGGTGGGTGGCTAGCCGTAGCTATGGCGAGGCTTTGCAACGAAGTATGCGGACCAAAGACATTAGAATTAACCACAATATTTAATGCGAAACTCTACTAGGGGCTGGCCCGCACCGACGCTCGTCAAGCCTCCTTCTGTGACAGCTCTATCTAGGAGATATCCTGCGTCTGGTATGCCGAGATCAACCATCTGCATCCTTGGATATGGGTCGAATGGCAGCTACGCTGTAGTAAATATATTACACACAGATAGTAATTTCGACACCTCCATCAATCTAATGCCTGTGGTAACTTCGGTTTTAGCCCCAGATATTAGATGTCCGAACACACTTGAAGCCATCTGAAGTAATACATATTGGTATAATTGACCGGGACACGAAGTACCTTTCCGGCATCAGTCGATTCTTTTCGGGGCATGCTGCCTTTCGATGTAGCATCGTGGCACGTAACGTGACCGACTTTATCCAGAAATGGACCCGCTATTCTCGGCTTGACGTCCTACTTCTCGATCCATTTGCAGAGGACAACCCTTGCCTGCTCGATCATCTATTCAAGATCAGAAGACTGGTTTCTAACCACCGGACGGTGATTTTGACCTCCAACAGCGACGCGTCATCGATCTTCAGGGGACTCGGATCAGAGATTCATGGTTACATCCTGAAAGACCGAGCCATGTCCTTTATTGGCGATGAGGTGGCCAAGATCCATAGAGGCAGGTGCTTCCTCGACGTTCAGGCTTTGGATCTGGTGCTGAAGTTCTTTGGCAATCAACGTGTCTTCGAGGTGGATGATCTCATTCGGCAACTACATAGTCGGACCAACCCCTGGGAACTGACCGCTCGAGAGCTTCAGATAGCACGAGGCTTGGCAGAAAACAAGATGTACAAGGAAATTGCCGAGCAATACTTCATATCGATCAATACCGTGCGATACTACATAAAGAGCTTGTACTCCAAGCTGGGTGTGTCTTCGCGCAAAGAGCTCATTTACAAGTTGGGTATCAGCATACAGCCCCAGGATGGAGGAGGTCAGTTACCTGAGAAATTTGTTTCGGATATGACCTCGCAAAGTATGACAGGTTGACAATGATAGTGCAATACAGTCGGACGGACCACGGATTACTTCGACATAAAGATCGAAGTATAGCTACGTGGTGCCGGGGCTTCCAAGCCTATCTTTCGTCTCATAATTTTTAATTTCTTACGGATTTTGTGTTTGCCGCTGCTATCTGAGGATCGCAGCGGTTTTTTTTTGCACTAGAGGCATATCAGTCGCCGTCTCGACCACCTCCCATCACCTTCTGAGATGAGTTCTCATCGCTCCTACGACATCCTCCGTACGAAGAAGACTCCGAAGTAGGCTAGTATGTGTGAGGCGAGGACGCCTGACACGACCAGGTTGTTCTGTTGCTGAGCTATTCCAACGGCAACTAGACTAGTACTAGTAGCGTTTCGCATTAGATATGTTGAATAATTCTAATAGGATTTTATTCGCAGACGAGGCATGACCGAACGATCTCGTAGAGTCGAGCATGACAATGCGAGAAGTAAGGGAACCGCGAAAGCGGGTGGGTGGCTAGCCCTAGCTATGGCGAGGCTTTGCAACGAAGCATGCGGACCAAAGACATTAGAATTAGCAACAAGATTTAATGCGAAACTCTACTAGCCTCAAAGGCCACACAGCCCGGAGCAGACCGCGTTTGGCGTCCCAGCCAAACGCCATCGTTAGCTCGCTGTCACTCTAAAGCCTTGATAATACGATTGCCCAGATCACCAGCTCCTTTTCTATATCCTGCAAAATGGTTTTGCTATTCACCCGTGAGAATTGAGCCCACAGCATTCGAACATATGTGACGATGCTGTGAAGAAATTCCTACAGCTAGTTAAGAGAGCGTGAAGTAGCTTTGACGCTGTATGGAGGGCCCGAGTTTGCAAGGGAGCGGGTCGCTCGGGACGTCCCCTTGAAAAAGGGAACCAGGAAAGTAGCTATGCCAGGCAAAATGGCACTCGGTTAGACCGGGTGGGAGAAACCCAGAAGATGCTCGGTAGACTGGAGTTAGCGCGTACGATATCTTGCATCAGGTCGTGAGCGAGACAATCTGGGGAGATTCTAGAGATTCACGGAGTCTTGATCCAGCAGTCTAGGGCGAGCAGTGATAGCGCATCAATTACGACAAAATGTCCTCTCCCCGGCACGTGTAGCAGCCTGTAGCATTTTGACTATAGTTTTGTAGTATTTCTGCTACATGCTATAGTAATCCCGGTTTGCTACTCCTCAATGATTACGGGCCTTCATCGGAATTTGATCAGCATTCTTACCCGTTCCAGGTTTTCTAATTTGTCAACAAAATGGGTTTTCGAATAGCTACAATGACCTACAATAGTGATGAGCATTGCCACAAATGGAGCAAAGGCCTTAATTTCCAGCGAAATGAATCTGTCTGACACCAAGAGAGCTCTCTTGATTGGTCCCGTGACCATCTACACTAAGGGTCTGGACAGCATTATATCAAGATCATTGAGAGACTGGGAAATCCTGACGGTCGATTCTTTTGCCAACGGTCAGGCTTCCGTGGCACAGAAAATCCCGGTACGAATGATCGTTGTTTCGTTGCCTTACTTGCTGATGGAAATCACAGTCATGGACACGTTGAAAGAATTGCAGGCCGATGGTGCCAAGCTCGTTGCGTATTCTGTGACCGATTCACCCGTCTTGATTCAGCGACTAAGGAAGTTGGGATTTGATGGCTACTGTTCGGTGCTTCGCTCACGATCTAGCATAATGGACTTGCTCAAGGCCGTTTTGCGCGGCCAAGATGGCTTCGTGTCCAATTTTCGGCACGAGTGTCAGGTCTCGGACCCTTGCTTTCGCATGGAGCGCCTCTCCTTGCGTGAGCTGCAGGCAATGGTGTATCTCGGAAGAAGAGTTCCCGTCAGCAATATCAGCCAGCGACTGGGCCTGGATAGATCGACGATCTACCAGTACCGCAATAGACTACTCAAAAAGCTGGACATTTCATCGCAAGAAAAGCTGCCAAAGTACCTGTTTAGTTGTGGGATTTGGTGCCCGAAAGACTAGGGGTGAAGCAGGTCTATAGTCTTGTTAGTTCATCACGAGACCATACATCATGGCCTTCTTTTTTAAATCGATGATGTTGTCCACATCCAGCTTCTCAAAGATCCTCCGCTTGTAGGTCGATACCGTACTCATCTGGAGGTGGAGTTTGTTTGATATCTCTTTGAGTCTTAATCCCGTCACCAGTAGCAGAAGCACCTCGAGCTCGCGATCCGAGAGTGAGTCGATCTCATGAGCATTATTAGAGATAAAGCTGGCTGCCAGTTCGTTTTTGAGGTTCTCCGTCATGAATACCTCCCCGCGCATGACCTTCTCGATCGCTTGCTTGATGACGGCCGGGGCCTCTCTCTTATTCAGAAATCCCTTGACCCCCATAGCCAATACGCGTTTGCCATAGATGTGTTCCGGATACATCGAAAACACGATGATCCTGAGATCCGGATAGATGTTGAGCATGTTTTGCATGAAGGCCAGCGGCTCGGTGTCCGGAAGACCAATATCCAAAAAAACCAAGTCGTAGGTGCCTTTCTGCAGGTAATTCATGGCCTCCATACCTGTCTCGGCCTCATCGACCTCGATCTTGGGCAGCACGCTTTCCAAAATGATCCTTACGCCCTTGCGTACGATCTCATGATCATCTACCAGTAGCACTGACGTCATAGCGGACAAATCATTTATTCAGTTGTCCAAATAAAGTTAAAAAGGTATAGAAGTGCATGCAAAAAGTAGGAAGATTCTGTGATTTTGCCAAACGTTAAGTGGCTTTGCTCCGACCTGGGCTCCCAACCATGCACAATCGTCGTCGACACAGACTGCACTATCTTCCTACGCCTACATTCCTCATGCATGTATGTCGCTGCTATTCTGTCTTGTAGGTTTCCTGGGCAGATGTCGGTTTCAAGCACAATCTACTTGGATCATCTCAAACTTGCCCGACGAGTCCATACATCATAGACTTCTTCATTAACTCGATCGTATTATTGACCCGCAGCTTCTCGTAGATCCGCTTCTTATAGGTCGAAACCGTGCTCATCTGCAACTGGAGCTTCTTTGAAATATCTTTCAGCCGCACGCCGTCCAAAAGCATCAGCAGCACTTCCAACTCGCGGTCGGAGAGTGCATCTATGTCATCCAAAGCGTTGGTGGACATAAAGCCGGAGCTGATCTCTTGTCGCAAATCTTCCGTCATGTATATATCGCCATTGAGAACCCCTAGTATGGCTTTGCGGATGACAGGTGGGGTTTCGCGCTTGTCCAAAAATCCCTTGACTCCCATCGCTAGGACGCGCTTCCCGTAGATGTTCTCTGGGTAGAGAGAAAAGACCAGGATCTTCAGTTTAGGGAAGCTTGTGAGCAAACTTTGAATGAAGGCGAAAGGTTCCGTGTTTGCCAGACCGATGTCCAGTATCACCAGGTCGTACGCTTTCTTCTTAAGGAGAAGTGCTGCTTCCGGTCCCGACTCGACCTCATCAATCTCAATCTGCGGGTACTTCGCTTCGACACTTAGGATCATCTTCACCCCCTCACGGACGACGGCATGATCCACCACTAGTATTGACGCCATATTGGTGCCTACTTAATCTACATTATCCGACTCTTAAAAAAACGAGGAATGGAAGTGCTGGGAAAAAGTAGGAAGTTTCTCTCACATAACCAAGCGAAATAGATGGCCGCGTGATACAGACTCTTGTCAACAGTGAATCCAATACGCACGCTCATGATCGGGCGTCAACTAACCCCCAAAGTCCAGAAAGTGCTGAAAATCAAGACAACAGACAGTGTATCCCAAACGGCACCAACAAACAGAAGGTAGGATTTAATCTACATAATCTCATTGGAATTAGGTGGGGAGACCCTGAAAGATTGTCCCCTGCCACGGCCCCTCCAGTAGCGACAATCCCTCCTCCTGTCATAAGAATAGGCGCCTGAGAGCTGCACAGCAGCCCCCAGTCACCTAATCTTCCGTAGCGAGTAATTTATATGTTGTGTTCTAGCAAGGCACCCTACTACAACTTGACGATCTTGCGCACAAATTGCTGGCCGCCGTATTTCAATCTCAGATAGTATGGACCGGCTGGCAGGAAGGACACATCAATCAAGTGCGAGTCTCCGTCTGCCACCAGGGCGATCGACTCGGTCCTCAAAGTCCTGCCCAACACATCCAATAGCTCAACCCGCACTAGCTCCTCTTCTGCCCCAAAGAAGCTGATCGACACGTCGGATTCCGCTGGATTGGGATACACGTTCAGCCGCACCACTCCCGCCAGGCACGCATTAGCATCTACGGCTACGTAGCTCACCTGATCTGGCTCACCTACGTACTCGACTATCAATCGATAGATCATCTTGCGCTTGCTAATGCCATCCTCGTGCGCAAACGCAGGCTCCGGTGCGGTAATAAGGTCGTCCAGACTTGCTATATCCGCATAGGAGTGACCATCCCCAGAAGACTGGAGTGTCACCCGCTGCAAGCCTAGGCCGTGCACCTGCCCCGTCAGCATCACCTGGCAGGTCTCTGTGTCCGCCGAAAGATCATCAATGATCTTTGTCTTGGGCATCAGGCCTGCATCCAAGTGAGGATAGGAGACACCCGGCTTAATCTCCATCGCACGGCTAAAGCCATCCACCACCTCGACGTCACTATCTAAGGTGGGATCTCCCATTTGATACCTGACAAAGGTCAGCGAATCATCGATCGCGAATCGGACCTGGTACCTACCTGGGGTGGAAGGGATAAAGCTATAGTAGCCCTCCCCATGATCCGCATGTGCATGCGTCTGCGTGGAGTCCAACACGACCCAGGACTGCCCGGCCGAGATGTAAAGGTAGACCGGGACACCATTGATCCTCGGCTCCTCTGGTTGCCGTAAATCATCCAGATTGTCGTCTTGCCAGACCAAGCCAGAGATCAGATTGGCCAGCGAGCTAGTGTCGAATCCACAGGTGCGTACCTGCTGATGGGCGATCGCTTCGTTACCACACTGATCTCGTACAGTCCATGACTTGAATAAGACAAATTGAGATGAGTCGTTCGGGTCGTATACGATTTCTTCTGTAAAATCGATCGTGGGCGCTTCGTCACAATTGTCCGTCACTTGAATCGCCGAATCTCCCATCACTGGCACCGCATCACAAGGCAAGACCGTGTCTAGCGGCAATGCGTCAAATGTCGGAGCCAGGGTGTCCCAAAGTCTTACGAAGTAGGTCAGCTCCGACCGGTTGCCAGCTACATCCATCGCAGAGACCTGGATCTGGGACGTCGAAAACGGTCCATCGATACAATCTGTATGGGGTATGTCGGAAATCTGAATATCCAACGTCGTGTTGCAGACATCCTTGACATCAAAGTCGGTCGGCCCCCATGGCACCATACATCCATAGACGTCCACCGTATCACCGACCTGGACAGATGCCAAGACCTCATCCTCGGCCGTGATCGCTGGCGGAGTCTGATCGATCCACGACAACACTTGGGATCGCTCCGCCACATTGCCGCAGGCATCTTCGACTGTCCAATCTCTGCGTAAGGTTATGCCGCAAGCCGACGAATCCAGTACCACATCTTGGAATGCGATGGACACGTCAGAGCAATCTTCCACGGAGAAGGAGGCCGGCGCAGACTGGCCGATATCCAAGGTCAGATCCATCACCTCAAAGTGCGGAGGAATTGTATCAGCGAAGAATATGTCATAGCTATAGCTAGATGCCACACAATGCTCTGTGATCGTTAAGGTGCGGCGTACTCGCTCGCCACAAGACTCATCCACTGCCTCCTCCACTACTTTCAGTTTGTCTCCGTACTGATCCAGCAGATATTGCAAGGAAGGCAAATCATCGCCGCAGTAGAGCGTGGTATCATTGGGGAAATCCGTCCAGTCCCGCTCCTGCTTCGTGCTTTGAACGGTGATGTGCTGGTGACAACCACTGTTCACATTGCCCGATCGGTCACTTATGATGAACGTTCTCTTGATCAGAGCAAATTGGCACTCGGAATCCCACTCAATCGTATCGTCGCTGAACGTCAGGATCGGGTCATCGTCACATGCATCTTCGTACGTGGGCAAGCCAAACGCCTGCACCGCGTCATACTGATCCGGAGCCACCACCGTATCCATTGGACAGAAAAGCAGGTCGGGGGCAACCGTATCAAGGACATAAATCAGCTGGGTACACGCTGACACATTGCCTGCACAGTCACTAGCCTCCCATCGACGTTCAATGACTCGATGGATACCTGGACTATCGACTTCCTTGTCACTAAATGTGAGCGCTGGCGTCGGATCGCAGGCATCTACTGCCTCTGCCTCCCGAGCAACCAAAGAATCGCAGGTATATACAGTATCCGCATAGCACAAAATCTCGGGTGCAACGGTGTCCCTGATATCAATCCTTTGCACACAAGTACTGGTGTCTCCCAGGCAACTCAAGAGTTTCCACGTTCGAATGACATAGCCTTGTCCACAATCATCCAGTACGGTTTCCTCTGCTATCTCAACGCTGTCCGTGGCACAATGCCGGGTGTAAGTGGGACTTGGTACCGCAGACATACATTGGACCACCGTATCCGCAGGACAGTTGAAACCGTGATAGATGAAGCCACCGGCGTCCACGAAGGTAAGTGTCTCACCATCTTGGACCGCCAAGGTATTTGTGGTGCCTGTACGGGGATCCGCATCGCTGTCGGACACCGCTGGTCCCATATGCTGGCTGGTAAATCGTACGCTATCGGGCAGCTCAAATTTGACTTGGTAAGTACCATCCGAAAGGTTTACAAAACGATAGGTACCCTGGCCCTGCCGGTTGGACATCACGGACGAATGCAGCGTCTTATCCTCTCCCTCTACCCGATACAGTTCGACCCGAGCGGTGAACGGAAGTTCATGTTCCTCGCGTATGCCATTTCGATCCTGGTCCATCCACGTGATGCCAGAGATGGAAGAAAGCAGAGGGTCAGCAAAGTTGCACACATTGATTCTCTGTTCTCCCAAAGAGACATTGCCACAATTGTCTTGAGCTCTCCACTGTCGCCTGATCAAATAGCTTGAAGAGTCGTCCAGACTATACTGAATCGTTTCCGTGTAATCCAACACCTGATCCAACTGACAATTGTCCGTCGACATGACCGGTTGGCTCAGTTCCGGCACGGCATCGCCGCATGCGATCATCGTATCTGCCGGCACATTGTGCAATGTGGGCGCTATGGTATCCACCTGGGCGACATAGAATCTAAACAGGCTCTCGTTGCCGCACAGGTCGCGTGAGATAATGCCACACTCCCACATCTGATCGTAACCCGTGATCTCACATTTCTTGAAGGATACAAATCGATCATAGCTCGTGTCAATGGTGGCACAGTGGTCGATGATCTCAAAGTCATCCATGTTGACCCGTGGATTACCACAGTTGTACATGAACATGGTGTCCCCGTTTTCTAGGCTAGCCATCATCGGGTTGGTTACCTGAATGATGGGTGGCGTTGTGTCCCTCAGATAGATGTGCTGCTCCTTCTCCGTTCTGTTGCCACAACCGTCGGTGGCCGTCCAGCGCCGTACGATCACGCTGTCACAGACACAGCCACCGGGCCTACCTGTTTCTTCGTAATCGACCTTCACATCTGAACACAAATCGGAGGCCTCATGCCAAGGTGCTGGGATATCGCTGCCAAAATGAATCAGCGTATCTCCCGGAGTAATCAGATCGGGAGGTGTCTCATCGGTGATCTCAAGGGTAGCCTCCACAGTCGTGCTGTTGCCGCATCCGTCGGTCAAAGAATAGGTGACCAGGTGGGCTCGCTCACCCCAGCAGCGACTCTCGACGACCAATTTGTTGATATCACTTGTGATCGTGACCGAATCACACAGGTCACTTCCTGAACATGCCTCTAGCAATGCTAAGTTATTGGCATGCCAGGCAGTTAACAACTCGTCCAGTTGGTCCGCTTGCAAGCATTCGATCGCCAGTACCGGCAACGGACACTCATCCACACTGGGGGGAGTGGTGTCTTCAATCGTGAGAGTAGCCGCAAAGCTGACGGACAAACCACACCGATCGACCAGTTCATACGTCACCGTCAGGCTGCCCGCCTGACCGCAGGTGACCACGAAATTAGCTGGATCGTAGTCATCGATGATGTCAAAGGTGTCGCATTCGTCCACTGCACAGGCCAGGATCGCAGCCACATTGTCGTTGTGCCAATTCAGCATGGCCAGTTCATTGCCCGTGGCACCCATACATTCGATCGTCTGATCCAGATCCTGGAAGTTGCAATCCGTAGTGTCCGGCGGGGTCGTGTCCACGATAGTGAATGCCGCAGAGAAGTTCACTGAATTATCGCATGCATCCGCCAAGACATACGTTACAGTCAACGTTCCTGCATTGCCACAGGTAGGTACAAAATTGCCTACACCAAAGTCATGGGTGATGGCAAAGGTATCGCAATCGTCGCTCGCACAACCCAGAATAGTCTGCAGATTTAGTGCATGCCAGTCCCTCATCGCTTGCTCGTTGCCCAGCTGACCTAAGCACTCGATCGTCTGACCCAAGTCTTGGAGATTGCATCCCGAGGTGTCAGGTGGTGTGGTATCCTCGATGGTCAAAGTAGCAGCAAAATCAACGGCATTCTGGCAACTGTCGGTTAGAGTATAGGTAACCGTAAGGGTGCCAGCACTCGTACCACAGGTGGGCACAAAATTGTCCACTCCAAAGTCACTGCTGATCGCAAAGGTGTCGCAATCATCTTGCGCACAAGCGAGAATTGCTGCCACATTCTGATTGTGCCAGTCCGTCATCGCCTGCTCGTTTGCTGAACCCAGACACTCGATCGTGATATTCAAGTCCTCGAGCATACAGCCGGTAGTATCCGGTGGCGTGCGATCTTCCGTGAGGTACATGGCAGGAAACATCACAGCATTGCCACATAAGTCGGTCAAGGTATAGATGACCAACATGGCCCCGCCATTGCCACAAGTGGGCGTGAAATTGGCTGGATCATAGTCGCTGGTCAGCGCAAACGTATCACATGCATCACTGGCACAGGCCAACAGACTGACTTGATTATCCGCATGCCACTGGGCAATCGCCGCACTGTCCGCACTCGCTCCGCCACATTCCGTCTGCACATCCAGCGATCCCGGTACACAGCCGCTCAAGTCTGGAGCTGTCGTATCTTCTATCGTAAAGGTCGCCGCAAAACTCACCGCATTGCCGCATTCATCGGTCAACGTGTAGGTCACCGTTATGCTACCCGCACTGCCACCGCAAGCAGCCACAAACGGCGCTGTAGCAAAGTCATGCGTGATCGCAAAGGTGTCACACTGATCACTGGCACATGCCAGGATCGTCGCTATGTTTTGGTTGTGCCAGTCCAAGATCGCTTGATCATTGCCCACCTGACCCAAGCACTCGATCGTCTGGTTTAGACCACCCAGGTTGCAGCCCGTCGTATCCGGAGCCGTATTGTCCTCAATGGTGAAGGTCGCATCAAAGCTCACCGCATTGCTACAGTCATCCGTCAGCGTATAGGTCACCACCAGCGTACCTGCATTGCCACAGGTAGCTACAAAGCTGCCCGTATTAAAGTTATGGCTGATGGTAAAGGTGTCGCAGTCATCACTCGAACAGGCCAAGATCGCAGCCACATTCGCATCGTGCCAGTCCGTCATCGCCTGATCGTTGCCCGTCTCGCCCAGACACTCGATCGTTTGGTTGAGACCGGCCAGGTTGCAGCCCGTCGTATCCGGAGCCGTGTTGTCCTCAATGGTGAAGGTCGCATCAAAGCTCACGGCGTTGCTACAGTCATCCGTCAGCGTGTAGGTCACCACCAGCGTACCTGCATTGCCACAGGTAGCCACAAAGTTGCCCGTATTAAAGTCATGGCTGATGGCAAAAGTGTCACAATCATCACTCGCGCAGGCTAGGATCGTAGCCACATTGGCATCGTGCCAATCCGTCATCGCCTGATCATTAGCCGCTTGACCCAGGCACTCGATCGTCTGGTTGAGACCAGCCAGGTTGCAGCCCGTCGTATCCGGAGCCGTCGTGTCTTCGATCGTGAAGGTCGCTGCAAAGCTCACCCCATTGCCGCAGTTGTCGGTCAATGTATAAGTCACCGTCAAGCTGCCTGCATTCTGGCCGCAGCTCGGTACAAAATTGCCCGGATTATAGTCATGCGTGATCGCAAATGTATCACACGCATCACTCGCGCAGGCCAGGATCGATGCCACATTCGCATCGTGCCAGTCCGTCATCGCCTGCGCATTGCCCACCTCACCCAGACACTCGATCGTCTGATTGAGATCACCCAGATTACAACCCGTCGTGTCCGGAGCCGTAATGTCAGAGGTGGAGTAGCTCGCATCAAACGTGGCCACATTGCCACACAGATCCGTGAAGGTGTACACCACTTGGATCTCTCCGCCGTTGCCGCAGGTCAGCACAAAGTTGGCCGGATCATAGTCGCTGGTCAGCGCAAACGTGTCACATGCATCACTGGCACAGGCCAACAGACTGACCTGATTATCCGCATGCCATTGAGCAATCGCCGCACTGTCCGCACTCGCTCCGCCACACTCCGTCTGCACATCCAGCGATCCCGGTACACAGCCGCTTAGGTCCGGAGCTGTCGTATCTTCTATCGTAAAGGTCGCCGCAAAACTCACCGCATTGCCGCACTCATCCGTCAACGTGTAGGTCACCGTTATGCTACCCGCACTGCCACCGCAAGCAGCCACAAACGGCGCCGTAGCAAAGTCATGCGTGATCGCAAAGGTGTCGCACTGATCACTGGCACAGGCCAGGATCGTCGCTATGTTTTGGTTGTGCCAGTCCAAGATCGCTTGATCATTACCCATCTGACCCAAGCACTCGATCGTCTGGTTTAGACCACCCAGGTTGCAGCCCGTCGTATCCGGAGCCGTATTGTCTTCGATCGTGAACACCGCATCAAAGCTCACCGCATTACTGCACTCGTCCGTCAAGGTGTAAGTCACCGTCAGACTGCCGGCCTCACCACACGTAGCTACAAAGCTGTCCACGTTGAAGTTGTCCGTAATCGCAAAGGTGTCGCAGTCATCACTCGCACAGGCCAAGATCGCAGCCACATTCGCATCGTGCCAGTCCGTCATCGCCTGATCGTTGCCCGTCTCGCCCAGACACTCGATCGTCTGGTTGAGACCGGCCAGGTTGCAGCCCGTCGTATCCGGAGCGGTATTGTCCTCAATGGTGAAGGTCGCATCAAAGCTCACGGCGTTGCTACAGTCATCCGTCAGCGTGTAGGTCACCACCAGCGTACCTGCATTGCCACAGGTAGCCACAAAGTTGCCCGTATTAAAGTTATGGCTGATGGCAAAAGTGTCACAGTCATCACTCGCACAGGCCAGGATCGTAGCCACATTCGCATCGTGCCAATCCGTCATCGCCTGATCATTACCCGCTTGACCCAAGCACTCGATCGTCTGGTTGAGACCAGCCAGGTTGCAGCCCGTCGTATCCGGAGCCGTATTGTCTTCGATCGTGAAGGTCGCTGCAAAGCTCACCCCATTGCCGCAGTTGTCGGTCAATGTATAAGTCACCGTCAAGCTGCCTGCATTCTGGCCGCAGCTCGGTACAAAATTGCTCGGATTATAGTCATGCGTGATCGCAAATGTATCACACGCATCACTCGCGCAGGCCAGGATCGATGCCACATTCGCATCGTGCCAGTCCGTCATCGCCTGCGCATTGCCCGCCTCACCCAGACACTCGATCGTCTGATTGAGATCACCGAGATTACACCCCGTTGTGTCCGGGGCCGTAATGTCGGAGGTGGAGTAGGTCGCATCAAAGGTGGCCACATTGCCACACAGATCCGTAAAGGTGTACACCACTTGGATCTCTCCGCCGTTGCCGCAGGTCAGCACAAAGTTCGCCGGATCGTAGTCGCTGGTCAACGCAAATGTGTCACATACATCACTCGCACAAGCCAACAGACTGACCTGATTATCCGCATGCCATTGAGCAATCGCCGCACTGTCCGCACTCGCTCCGCCACACTCCGTCTGCACATCCAGCGATCCCGGTACACAGCCGCTCAAGTCTGGAGCCGTCGTATCTTCTATCGTAAAGGTCGCCGCAAAGCTTACCGCATTGCCGCACTCATCCGTCAAGGTATAGGTCACCGTTATGCTACCCGCACTGCCACCACATGCAGCCACAAACGGCGCCGTAGCAAAGTCATGCGTGATCGCAAAGGTGTCACACTGATCACTGGCACATGCCAGCATCGTCGCTATGTTTTGGTTGTGCCAGTCCAAGATCGCTTGATCATTACCCACCTGACCCAAGCACTCGATCGTCTGATTCAGTCCACCCAGGTTGCAGCCCGTCGTATCCGGAGCCGTATTGTCCTCAATGGTGAAGGTCGCATCAAAGCTCACCGCATTGCTACAGTCATCCGTCAGCGTATAGGTCACCACCAGCGTACCTGCATTGCCACAGGTAGCCACAAAGTTGCCCGTATTAAAGTTATGGCTGATGGCAAAAGTGTCACAATCATCACTCGCACAGGCCAAGATCGCAGCCACATTCGCATCGTGCCAGTCCGTCATCGCCTGATCGTTGCCCGTCTCACCCAGACACTCGATCGTTTGGTTGAGACCGGCCAGGTTGCAGCCCGCCGTATCCGGAGCAGTATTGTCCTCAATGGTGAAGGTCGCATCAAAGCTCACGGCGTTGCTACAGTCATCCGTCAGCGTATAGGTCACCACCAGCGTACCTGCATTGCCACAGGTAGCCACAAAGTTGCCCGTATTAAAGTCATGGCTGATGGCAAAGGTGTCACAATCATCACTCGCACAGGCCAGGATCGTAGCCACATTGGCATCGTGCCAATCCGTCATCGCCTGATTATTACCCGCTTGACCCAGGCACTCGATCGTCTGGTTGAGACCAGCCAGGTTGCAGCCCGTCGTATCCGGAGCCGTCGTGTCTTCGATCGTGAAGGTCGCTGCAAAGCTCACCCCATTGCCGCAGTTGTCGGTCAACGTATAAGTCACCGTCAAGCTGCCTGCATTCTGGCCGCAGCTCGGTACAAAATTGCTCGGATTATAGTCATGCGTGATGGCAAATGTATCACACGCATCACTCGCGCAGGCCAGGATCGATGCCACATTCGCATCGTGCCAGTCCGTCATCGCCTGCGCATTGCCAGCCTGACCCAGACACTCGATCGTCTGATTGAGATCACCCAGATTACAACCCGTCGTGTCCGGGGCCGTAATGTCGGAGGTGGAATAGGTCGCATCAAACGTGGCTACATTGCCACACAGATCCGTGAAGGTGTACACCACTTGGATCTCTCCGCCGTTGCCGCAGGTCAGCACAAAGTTGGCCGGATCATAGTCGCTGGTCAGCGCAAACGTATCACATGCATCACTGGCACAAGCCAACAGACTGACCTGATTATCCGCATGCCACTGGGCAATCGCCGCACTGTCCGCACTCGATCCGCCACACTCCGTCTGCACATCCAGCGATCCCGGTACACAGCCGCTCAAGTCTGGAGCCGTCGTATCTTCTATCGTAAAGGTCGCCGCAAAGCTTACTGCATTGCCGCACTCATCGGTCAACGTGTAGGTCACCGTTATGCTACCCGCACTGCCACCACATGCAGCCACAAACGGCGCCGTAGCAAAGTCATGCGTGATCGCAAAGGTGTCACACTGATCACTGGCACATGCCAGCATCGTCGCTATGTTTTGGTTGTGCCAGTCCAAGATCGCTTGATCATTACCCACCTGACCCAAGCACTCGATCGTCTGATTCAGTCCACCCAGGTTGCAGCCCGTCGTATCCGGAGCCGTATTGTCCTCAATGGTGAAGGTCGCATCAAAGCTCACCGCATTGCTACAGTCATCCGTCAGCGTATAGGTCACCACCAGCGTACCTGCATTGCCACAGGTAGCCACAAAGTTGCCCGTATTAAAGTTATGGCTGATGGCAAAAGTGTCACAATCATCACTCGCACAGGCCAAGATCGCAGCCACATTCGCATCGTGCCAGTCCGTCATCGCCTGATCGTTGCCCGTCTCACCCAGACACTCGATCGTTTGGTTGAGACCGGCCAGGTTGCAGCCCGCCGTATCCGGAGCAGTATTGTCCTCAATGGTGAAGGTCGCATCAAAGCTCACGGCGTTGCTACAGTCATCCGTCAGCGTATAGGTCACCACCAGCGTACCTGCATTGCCACAGGTAGCCACAAAGTTGCCCGTATTAAAGTCATGGCTGATGGCAAAGGTGTCACAATCATCACTCGCACAGGCCAGGATCGTAGCCACATTCGCATCGTGCCAATCCGTCATCGCCTGATTATTACCCGCTTGACCCAGGCACTCGATCGTCTGGTTGAGACCAGCCAGGTTGCAGCCCGTCGTATCCGGAGCCGTCGTGTCTTCGATCGTGAAGGTCGCTGCAAAGCTCACCCCATTGCCGCAGTTGTCGGTCAACGTATAAGTCACCGTCAAGCTGCCTGCATTCTGGCCGCAGCTCGGTACAAAATTGCTCGGATTATAGTCATGCGTGATGGCAAATGTATCACACGCATCACTCGCGCAGGCCAGAATCGATGCCACATTCGCATCGTGCCAGTCCGTCATCGCCTGCGCATTGCCCGCCTCACCCAGACACTCGATCGTCTGATTGAGATCACCCAGATTACAACCCGTTGTATCCGGGGCCGTAATGTCGGAGGTGGAGTAGGTCGCATCAAAGGTGGCCACATTGCCACACAGATCCGTAAAGGTGTACACCACCACGATCTGCCCGCCATTGCCGCAGGTCAGCATAAAGTTCGCCGGATCATAGTCGCTGGTCAACGCAAACGTATCACATGCATCACTGGCACAAGCCAACAGACTGACTTGATTGTCCGCATGCCACTGGGCAATAGCCGCACTGTCCGCACTCGATCCACCACACTCCGTCTGCACATCCAGCGATCCCGGTACACAGCCGCTCAAGTCTGGAGCCGTCGTATCTTCTATCGTAAAGGTCGCCGCAAAGCTTACTGCATTGCCGCACTCATCGGTCAACGTGTAGGTCACCGTTATGCTACCCGCACTGCCACCACATGCAGCCACAAACGGCGCCGTAGCAAAGTCATGCGTGATCGCAAAGGTGTCGCACTGATCACTGGCACATGCCAGGATCGTCGCTATGTTTTGGTTGTGCCAGTCCAAGATCGCTTGATCATTACCCACCTGACCCAAGCACTCGATCGTCTGATTCAGTCCACCCAGGTTGCAGCCCGTCGTATCCGGAGCCGTATTGTCTTCGATCGTGAACACCGCATCAAAGCTCACCGCATTGCTGCACTCGTCCGTCAAGGTGTAAGTCACCGTCAGACTGCCGGCCTCACCACACGTAGCCACAAAGTTGCCCGTATTAAAGTTATGGCTGATGGCAAAAGTGTCACAATCATCACTCGCACAGGCCAGGATCGTCGCGACATTCGCATCGTGCCAGTCCGTCATCGCCTGATCGTTGCCCGTCTCGCCTAGACACTCGATCGTCTGGTTGAGACCGGCCAGGTTGCAACCGGTGGTATCCGGAGCCGTGTTGTCTTCGATCGTGAACACCGCATCAAAGCTCACCGCATTGCCGCACTCATCGGTCAGCGTATAGGTCACCGTCACGCTGCCCGCCTCGCCGCAGGTAGCTATAAAACTGTCTGGGCTAAAGTCATGGCCGATCGAAAAGGTATCACAGTCATCACTCGCACAGGCCAGGATCGCCGCGACATTGGCATCGTGCCAATCCGTCATCGCCTGATCATTACCCGCTTGACCCAGGCACTCGATCGTCTGGTTGAGACCAGCCAGGTTGCAGCCCGTCGTATCCGGAGCCGTCGTGTCTTCGATCGTGAACACCGCCGCAAAGCTCACCCCATTGCCGCAGTTGTCGGTCAATGTATAAGTCACCGTCAAGCTGCCTGCATTCTGGCCGCAGCTCGGTACAAAATTGCCCGGATCATAGTCATGCGTGATGGCAAACGTATCACACGCATCACTCGCGCAGGCCAGAATCGATGCCACATTCGCATCGTGCCAGTCCGTCATCGCCTGCGCATTGCCCGCCTCACCCAGACACTCGATCGTCTGATTGAGATCACCCAGATTACAACCCGTCGTGTCCGGGGCCGTAATGTCAGAGGTGGAATAGGTCGCATCAAAGGTGGCTACATTGCCACACAGATCCGTAAAGGTGTACACCACCACGATCTGCCCGCCATTCCCGCAGGTCAGCATAAAGTTCGCCGGATCATAGTCGCTGGTCAACGCAAACGTATCACATGCATCACTCGCACAGGCCAACAGACTGACCTGATTGTCCGCATGCCACTGGGCAATCGCCGCACTGTCCGCACTCGATCCACCACACTCCGTCTGCACATCCAGCGATCCCGGCGTACAGCCACTTAGGTCCGGGGCTGTCGTATCTTCTATCGTAAAGGTCGCCGCAAAGCTTACTGCATTGCCGCACTCATCGGTCAACGTGTAGGTCACCGTCACACTGCCCGCCTCGCCGCAGGTAGCTATAAAACTGTCTGGGCTAAAGTCATGGCCGATCGAAAAGGTATCACAGTCATCACTCGCGCAGGCCAGGATCGCAGCCACATTCGCATTGTGCCAGTCCGTCATCGCCTGATCGTTGCCTGTCTCGCCCAGACACTCGATCGTCTGATTGAGACCAGCCAAGTTGCAGCCTGTCGTATCCGGAGCCGCCGTGTCTTCTATCGTGAAGACCGCATCAAAACTCACTGCATTGCCGCACTCATCGGTCAACGTATAGGTCACGGTCACACTACCCGCCTCACCGCAGGTAGCTATAAAACTGTCTAAGCTAAAGTCATGGCCGATCGAAAAGGTATCGCAGTCATCACTCGCACAGGCCAGGATGGCAGCCACATTCGCATTGTGCCAGTCCGTCATCGCCTGATCGTTGCCCGTCTCGCCTAGACACTCGATCGTCTGGTTGAGACCGGCCAGGTTGCAGCCCGCCGTATCCGGAGCCATATTGTCCTCAATGGTGAAGGTCGCATCAAAGCTCACCGCATTGCTACAGTCATCCGTCAGCGTATAGGTCACCACCAGCGTACCTGCATTGCCACAGGTAGCCACAAAGTTGCCCGTATTAAAGTCATGGCTGATGGCAAAGGTGTCACAATCATCACTCGCACAGGCCAGGATCGTAGCCACATTCGCATCGTGCCAATCCGTCATCGCCTGATCATTACCCGCTTGACCCAGGCACTCGATCGTCTGGTTGAGACCAGCCAGGTTGCAGCCCGTCGTATCCGGAGCCGTATTGTCTTCGATCGTGAACACCGCCGCAAAGCTCACCCCATTGCCGCAGTTGTCGGTCAACGTATAAGTCACCGTCAAGCTGCCTGCATTCTGGCCGCAGCTCGGTACAAAATTGCCCGGATTATAGTCATGCGTGATGGCAAATGTATCACACGCATCACTCGCGCAGGCCAGGATCGATGCCACATTCGCATCGTGCCAGTCCGTCATCGCCTGATCGTTGCCCGCCTGACCCAGACACTCGATCGTCTGGTTGAGACCGGCCAGATTACAACCCGTTGTATCCGGGGCCGTAATGTCGGAGGTGGAGTAGGTCGCATCAAAGGTGGCCACATTGCCACACAGATCCGTAAAGGTGTACACCACCACGATCTCTCCGCCATTCCCGCAGGTCAGCATAAAGTTGGCCGGATCATAGTCGCTGGTCAGCGCAAACGTATCACATGCATCACTGGCACAAGCCAACAGACTGACTTGATTGTCCGCATGCCACTGGGCAATCGCCGCACTGTCCGCACTCGATCCACCACACTCCGTCTGCACATCCAGTGATCCCGGCGTACAGCCACTTAGGTCCGGGGCTGTCGTATCTTCTATCGTAAAGGTCGCCGCAAAGCTTACTGCATTGCCGCACTCATCGGTCAACGTATAGGTCACTGTTATGCTACCCGCACTGCCACCACATGCAGCCACAAACGGCGCCGTAGCAAAGTCATGCGTGATCGCAAAGGTGTCACACTGATCACTGGCACATGCCAGCATCGTCGCTATGTTTTGGTTGTGCCAGTCCAAGATCGCTTGATCATTACCCACCTGACCCAAGCACTCGATCGTCTGATTCAGTCCACCCAGGTTGCAGCCCGTCGTATCCGGAGCCGTATTGTCCTCAATGGTGAAGGTCGCATCAAAGCTCACCGCATTGCTACAGTCATCCGTCAGCGTATAGGTCACCACCAGCGTACCTGCATTGCCACAGGTAGCCACAAAGTTGCCCGTATTAAAGTTATGGCTGATGGCAAAAGTGTCACAATCATCACTCGCACAGGCCAAGATCGCAGCCACATTCGCATCGTGCCAGTCCGTCATCGCCTGATCGTTGCCCGTCTCGCCTAGACACTCGATCGTCTGGTTGAGACCGGCCAGGTTGCAACCGGTGGTATCCGGAGCCGTGTTGTCTTCGATCGTGAACACCGCATCAAAGCTCACCGCATTGCCGCACTCATCGGTCAGCGTATAGGTCACCGTCACGCTGCCCGCCTCGCCGCAGGTAGCTATAAAACTGTCTGGGCTAAAGTCATGGCCGATCGAAAAGGTATCACAGTCATCACTCGCACAGGCCAGGATCGCCGCGACATTCGCATCGTGCCAATCCGTCATCGCCTGATCATTACCCGCTTGACCCAGGCACTCGATCGTCTGGTTGAGACCAGCCAGGTTGCAGCCCGTCGTATCCGGAGCCGTCGTGTCTTCGATCGTGAACACCGCCGCAAAGCTCACCCCATTGCCGCAGTTGTCGGTCAATGTATAAGTCACCGTCAAGCTGCCTGCATTCTGGCCGCAGCTCGGTACAAAATTGCCCGGATCATAGTCATGCGTGATGGCAAACGTATCACACGCATCACTCGCGCAGGCCAGAATCGATGCCACATTCGCATCGTGCCAGTCCGTCATCGCCTGCGCATTGCCCGCCTCACCCAGACACTCGATCGTCTGATTGAGATCACCCAGATTACAACCCGTCGTGTCCGGGGCCGTAATGTCAGAGGTGGAATAGGTCGCATCAAAGGTGGCTACATTGCCACACAGATCCGTAAAGGTGTACACCACCACGATCTGCCCGCCATTCCCGCAGGTCAGCATAAAGTTCGCCGGATCATAGTCGCTGGTCAACGCAAACGTATCACATGCATCACTCGCACAGGCCAACAGACTGACCTGATTGTCCGCATGCCACTGGGCAATCGCCGCACTGTCCGCACTCGATCCACCACACTCCGTCTGCACATCCAGCGATCCCGGTACACAGCCGCTCAAGTCTGGAGCCGTCGTATCTTCTATCGTAAAGGTCGCCGCAAAGCTTACTGCATTGCCACACTCATCGGTCAACGTGTAGGTCACCGTTATGCTACCCGCACTGCCACCACATGCAGCCACAAACGGCGCCGTAGCAAAGTCATGCGTGATCGCAAAGGTGTCGCACTGATCACTGGCACATGCCAGGATCGTCGCTATGTTTTGGTTGTGCCAGTCCAAGATCGCTTGATCATTGCCCATCTGACCCAAGCACTCGATCGTCTGATTCAGTCCACCCAGGTTGCAGCCCGTCGTATCCGGGGCCGTATTGTCTTCGATCGTGAAGACCGCATCAAAGCTCACCGCATTGCTGCACTCGTCCGTCAAGGTGTAAGTCACCGTCAGACTGCCGGCCTCACCACACGTAGCCACAAAGTTGCCCGTATTAAAGTTATGGCTGATGGCAAAAGTGTCACAATCATCACTCGCACAGGCCAGGATCGCCGCGACATTGGCATCGTGCCAATCCGTCATCGCCTGATCGTTGCCCGTCTCGCCTAGACACTCGATCGTTTGGTTGAGACCGGCCAGGTTGCAGCCCGTCGTATCCGGAGCGGTATTGTCCTCAATGGTGAAGGTCGCATCAAAGCTCACGGCGTTGCTACAGTCATCCGTCAGCGTATAGGTCACCACCAGCGCACCTGCATTGCCACAGGTAGCCACAAAGTTGCCCGTATTAAAGTTATGGCTGATGGCAAAAGTGTCACAATCATCACTCGCACAGGCCAGGATCGTAGCCACATTCGCATCGTGCCAATCCGTCATCGCCTGATTATTACCCGCTTGACCCAAGCACTCGATCGTCTGGTTGAGACCAGCCAGGTTGCAGCCCGTCGTATCCGGAGCAATATTGTCTTCGATCGTGAAGGTTGCTGCAAAGCTCACCCCATTGCCGCAGTTGTCGGTCAATGTATAAGTCACCGTCAAGCTGCCTGCATTCTGGCCGCAGCTCGGTACAAAATTGCCCGGATTATAGTCATGCGTGATCGCAAATGTATCACACGCATCACTCGCGCAGGCCAGAATCGATGCCACATTCGCATCGTGCCAGTCCGTCATCGCCTGATCGTTGCCCGCCTCGCCTAGACACTCGATCGTCTGATTGAGACCGGCCAGATTACAACCCGTTGTATCCGGGGCCGTAATGTCGGAGGTGGAATAGGTCGCATCAAAGGTGGCCACATTGCCACACAGATCCGTAAAGGTGTACACCACCACGATCTGCCCGCCATTCCCGCAGGTCAGCATAAAGTTCGCCGGATCATAGTCGCTGGTCAGCGCAAACGTATCACATGCATCACTGGCACAAGCCAACAGACTGACTTGATTGTCCGCATGCCACTGGGCAATCGCCGCACTGTCCGCACTCGATCCACCACACTCCGTCTGCACATCCAGTGATCCCGGCGTACAGCCACTTAGGTCCGGGGCTGTCGTATCTTCTATCGTAAAGGTCGCCGCAAAGCTTACTGCATTGCCGCACTCATCGGTCAACGTGTAGGTCACCGTCACACTGCCCGCCTCGCCGCAGGTAGCTATAAAACTGTCTGGGCTAAAGTCATGGCCGATCGAAAAGGTATCACAGTCATCACTCGCGCAGGCCAGGATCGCAGCCACATTCGCATTGTGCCAGTCCGTCATCGCCTGATCGTTGCCTGTCTCGCCCAGACACTCGATCGTCTGATTGAGACCAGCCAAGTTGCAGCCTGTCGTATCCGGAGCCGCCGTGTCTTCTATCGTGAAGACCGCATCAAAACTCACTGCATTGCCGCACTCATCGGTCAACGTATAGGTCACGGTCACACTACCCGCCTCACCGCAGGTAGCTATAAAACTGTCTAAGCTAAAGTCATGGCCGATCGAAAAGGTATCGCAGTCATCACTCGCACAGGCCAGGATGGCAGCCACATTCGCATTGTGCCAGTCCGTCATCGCCTGATCGTTGCCCGTCTCGCCTAGACACTCGATCGTCTGGTTGAGACCGGCCAGGTTGCAGCCCGCCGTATCCGGAGCCATATTGTCCTCAATGGTGAAGGTCGCATCAAAGCTCACCGCATTGCTACAGTCATCCGTCAGCGTATAGGTCACCACCAGCGTACCTGCATTGCCACAGGTAGCCACAAAGTTGCCCGTATTAAAGTCATGGCTGATGGCAAAGGTGTCACAATCATCACTCGCACAGGCCAGGATCGTAGCCACATTCGCATCGTGCCAATCCGTCATCGCCTGATCATTACCCGCTTGACCCAGGCACTCGATCGTCTGGTTGAGACCAGCCAGGTTGCAGCCCGTCGTATCCGGAGCCGTCGTGTCTTCGATCGTGAACACCGCATCAAAGCTCACCCCATTGCCGCAGTTGTCGGTCAACGTATAAGTCACCGTCAAGCTGCCTGCATTCTGGCCGCAGCTCGGTACAAAATTGCTCGGATTATAGTCATGCGTGATGGCAAATGTATCACACGCATCACTCGCGCAGGCCAGAATCGATGCCACATTCGCATCGTGCCAGTCCGTCATCGCCTGCGCATTGCCAGCCTGACCCAGACACTCGATCGTCTGATTGAGATCACCCAGATTACAACCCGTTGTATCCGGGGCCGTAATGTCGGAGGTGGAATAGGTCGCATCAAAGGTGGCCACATTGCCACACAGATCCGTAAAGGTGTACACCACCACGATCTGCCCGCCATTCCCGCAGGTCAGCATAAAGTTCGCCGGATCATAGTCGCTGGTCAACGCAAACGTATCACATGCATCACTGGCACAAGCCAACAGACTGACTTGATTGTCCGCATGCCACTGGGCAATCGCCGCACTGTCCGCACTCGATCCACCGCACTCCGTCTGCACATCCAGTGATCCCGGCGTACAGCCACTTAGGTCCGGGGCTGTCGTATCTTCTATCGTAAAGGTCGCCGCAAAGCTTACTGCATTGCCGCACTCATCGGTCAACGTGTAGGTCACGGTCACACTGCCCGCCTCGCCGCAGGTAGCTATAAAACTGTCTGGGCTAAAGTCATGGCCGATCGAAAAGGTATCACAGTCATCACTCGCGCAGGCCAGGATCGCTGCCACATTCGCATCGTGCCAGTCCGTCATCGCCTGATCGTTGCCCGTCTCGCCTAGACACTCGATCGTCTGGTTCAGACCACCCAGGTTGCAGCCCGTCGTATCCGGGGCCGTATTGTCTTCGATCGTGAACACCGCATCAAAGCTCACCGCATTGCCGCACTCGTCCGTCAAGGTGTAAGTCACCGTCAGACTGCCGGCCTCACCACACGTAGCTATAAAACTGTCTGGGCTAAAGTCATGGCCGATCGAAAAAGTGTCGCAGTCATCACTCGCACAGGCCAAGATCGTCGCGACATTGGCATCGTGCCAATCCGTCATCGCCTGATCGTTGCCCGTCTCGCCTAGACACTCGATCGTTTGGTTGAGACCGGCCAGGTTGCAGCCCGCCGTATCCGGAGCCGTATTGTCCTCAATGGTGAAGGTCGCATCAAAGCTCACGGCGTTGCTACAGTCATCCGTCAGCGTATAGGTCACCACCAGCGCACCTGCATTGCCACAGGTAGCCACAAAGTTGCCCGTATTAAAGTTATGGCTGATGGCAAAAGTGTCACAACCATCACTCGCACAGGCCAGGATCGCCGCGACATTGGCATCGTGCCAATCCGTCATCGCCTGATCATTACCCGCTTGACCCAGGCACTCGATCGTCTGGTTGAGACCAGCCAGGTTGCAGCCCGTCGTATCCGGAGCCGTATTGTCTTCGATCGTGAACACCGCCGCAAAGCTCACCCCATTGCCGCAGTTGTCGGTCAACGTATAAGTCACCGTCAAGCTGCCTGCATTCTGGCCGCAGCTCGGTACAAAATTGCCCGGATTATAGTCATGCGTGATGGCAAATGTATCACACGCATCACTCGCGCAGGCCAGGATCGATGCCACATTCGCATCGTGCCAGTCCGTCATCGCCTGATCGTTGCCCGCCTGACCCAGACACTCGATCGTCTGGTTGAGACCGGCCAGATTACAACCCGTTGTATCCGGGGCCGTAATGTCGGAGGTGGAGTAGGTCGCATCAAAGGTGGCCACATTGCCACACAGATCCGTAAAGGTGTACACCACCACGATCTCTCCGCCATTCCCGCAGGTCAGCATAAAGTTGGCCGGATCATAGTCGCTGGTCAGCGCAAACGTATCACATGCATCACTGGCACAAGCCAACAGACTGACTTGATTGTCCGCATGCCACTGGGCAATCGCCGCACTGTCCGCACTCGATCCACCACACTCCGTCTGCACATCCAGTGATCCCGGCGTACAGCCACTTAGGTCCGGGGCTGTCGTATCTTCTATCGTAAAGGTCGCCGCAAAGCTTACTGCATTGCCGCACTCATCGGTCAACGTATAGGTCACCGTTATGCTACCCGCACTGCCACCACATGCAGCCACAAACGGCGCCGTAGCAAAGTCATGCGTGATCGCAAAGGTGTCACACTGATCACTGGCACATGCCAGCATCGTCGCTATGTTTTGGTTGTGCCAGTCCAAGATCGCTTGATCATTACCCACCTGACCCAAGCACTCGATCGTCTGATTCAGTCCACCCAGGTTGCAGCCCGTCGTATCCGGAGCCGTATTGTCCTCAATGGTGAAGGTCGCATCAAAGCTCACCGCATTGCTACAGTCATCCGTCAGCGTATAAGTCACCACCAGCGTACCTGCATTGCCACAGGTAGCCACAAAGTTGCCCGTATTAAAGTTATGGCTGATGGCAAAAGTGTCGCAGTCATCACTCGCACAGGCCAAAATCGCAGCCACATTCGCATCGTGCCAGTCCGTCATCGCCTGATCGTTGCCCGTCTCGCCTAGACACTCGATCGTCTGGTTGAGACCGGCCAGGTTGCAGCCCGTCGTATCCGGAGCCGTATTGTCCTCAATGGTGAAGGTCGCATCAAAGCTCACGGCGTTGCTACAGTCATCCGTCAGCGTATAGGTCACCACCAGCGCACCTGCATTGCCACAGGTAGCCACAAAGTTGCCCGTATTAAAGTCATGGCTGATGGCAAAAGTGTCACAATCATCACTCGCGCAGGCCAGGATCGTAGCCACATTCGCATCGTGCCAATCCGTCATCGCCTGATCATTACCCGCTTGACCTAGGCACTCGATCGTCTGGTTGAGACCAGCCAGGTTGCAGCCCGTCGTATCCGGAGCCGTCGTGTCTTCGATCGTGAACACCGCCGCAAAGCTCACCCCATTGCCGCACTCATCGGTCAACGTATAGGTCACCGTCACGCTGCCCGCCTCGCCGCAGGTAGCTATAAAACTGTCTAGGCTAAAGTCATGGCCGACCGCAAAAGTGTCACAGTCATCACTCGCACAGGCCAGGATCGCCGCGACATTCGCATCGTGCCAATCCGTCATCGCCTGATCATTACCCGCTTGACCCAGGCACTCGATCGTCTGGTTGAGACCAGCCAGATTGCAGCCCGTCGTATCCGGAGCCGTATTGTCCTCAATGGTGAAGGTCGCATCAAAGCTCACGGCGTTGCCGCATTCATCGGTCAACGTATAGGTCACCGTCACGCTGCCCGCCTCGCCGCAGGTAGCTATAAAACTGTCTAGGCTAAAGTCATGGCCGATCGAAAAGGTATCACAGTCATCACTCGCACAGGCCAGGATCGCCGCGACATTCGCATCGTGCCAATCCGTCATCGCCTGATCATTACCCGCTTGACCCAGGCACTCGATCGTCTGGTTGAGACCAGCCAGGTTGCAGCCCGTCGTATCCGGAGCCGTGTTGTCCTCAATGGTGAAGGTCGCGTCAAAGCTCACCGCATTGCCGCACTCATCGGTCAACGTATAGGTCACCGTCACGCTGCCCGCCTCGCCGCAGGTAGCTATAAAACTGTCTAGGCTAAAGTCATGGCCGACCGCAAAAGTGTCACAGTCATCACTCGCACAGGCCAGGATCGCAGCCACATTCGCATCGTGCCAATCCGTCATCGCCTGATCATTACCCGCTTGACCCAGGCACTCGATCGTCTGGTTGAGACCAGCCAGGTTGCAGCCCGTCGTATCCGGAGCCGTATTGTCTTCGATCGTCAGGACCGCATCAAAACTCACCGCATTGCCGCATTCATCGGTCAACGTGTAGGTCACGGTCACACCTCCCGCCTCACCGCAGGCAGCTATAAAACTGTCTGGGCTAAAGTCATGGCCGATCGAAAAGGTATCACAGTCATCGCTCGCGCAGGCCAGGATCGCTGCCACATTCGCATTGTGCCAGTCCGTCATCGCCTGATCGTTGCCGGTCTCGCCTAGACACTCGATCGTCTGATTGAGACCAGCCAAGTTGCAGCCCGTCGTATCCGGAGCCGCCGTGTCTTCTATCGTGAAGACCGCATCAAAACTCACTGCATTGCCGCACTCATCGGTCAACGTGTAGGTCACGGTCACGCTGCCCGCCTCGCCGCAGGTAGCTATAAAACTGTCTGGGCTAAAGTCATGGCCGATCGAAAAGGTATCACAGTCATCGCTCGCGCAGGCCAGGATCGCTGCCACATTCGCATTGTGCCAGTCCGTCATCGCCTGATCGTTGCCCGTCTCGCCTAGACACTCAATCGTCTGGTTCAGACCACCCAGGTTGCAGCCCGTCGTATCCGGGGCCGTATTGTCTTCGATCGTGAAGACCGCATCAAAGCTCACCGCATTGCCGCAGTTGTCGGTCAACGTATAGGTCACCGTCACGCTGCCCGCCTCGCCGCAGGTAGCTATAAAACTGTCTAGGCTAAAGTCATGGCCGACCGCAAAAGTGTCACAGTCATCACTCGCACAGGCCAGGATCGCAGCCACATTCGCATCGTGCCAGTCCGTCATCGCCTGATCGTTGCCCGCCCCACCCAGACACTCGATCGTCTGATTGAGATCACCCAGATTACAACCCGTCGTGTCCGGGGCCGTAATGTCGGAGGTGGAATAGGTCGCATCAAAGGTGGCCACATTGCCACACAGATCCGTAAAGGTGTACACCACCACGATCTCTCCGCCATTGCCGCAGGTCAGCACAAAGTTGGCCGGATCGTAGTCGCTGGTCAGCGCAAACGTATCACATGCATCACTGGCACAAGCCAACAGACTGACTTGATTGTCCGCATGCCACTGGGCAATCGCCGCACTGTCCGCACTCGATCCACCACACTCCGTCTGCACATCCAGCGATCCCGGCGTACAGCCACTTAGGTCCGGGGCTGTCGTATCTTCTATCGTAAAGACCGCATCAAAACTCACTGCATTGCCGCACTCATCGGTCAACGTGTAGGTCACGGTCACACTGCCCGCCTCGCCGCAGGTAGCTATAAAACTGTCTGGGCTAAAGTCATGGCCGATCGAAAAGGTATCACAGTCATCACTCGCGCAGGCCAGGATCGCTGCCACATTCGCATCGTGCCAGTCCGTCATCGCCTGATCGTTGCCCGTCTCGCCTAGACACTCGATCGTCTGGTTCAGACCAGCCAGGTTGCAGCCCGTCGTATCCGGGGCCGTATTGTCTTCGATCGTGAAGACCGCATCAAAGCTCACCGCATTGCCGCACTCGTCCGTCAAGGTGTAAGTCACCGTCAGACTGCCGGCCTCACCACACGTAGCTATAAAACTGTCTGGGCTAAAGTCATGGCCGATCGAAAAAGTGTCGCAGTCATCACTCGCACAGGCCAAGATCGCAGCCACATTCGCATTGTGCCAGTCCGTCATCGCCTGATCGTTGCCCGTCTCGCCTAGACACTCGATCGTCTGGTTGAGACCGGCCAGGTTGCAACCGGTGGTATCCGGAGCCGTGTTGTCTTCGATCGTGAACACCGCATCAAAGCTCACCGCATTGCCGCACTCGTCCGTCAAGGTGTAAGTCACCGTCAGACTGCCGGCCTCACCACACGTAGCTATAAAACTGTCTGGGCTAAAGTCATGGCCGATCGAAAAGGTATCACAGTCATCACTCGCACAGGCCAGGATCGTAGCCACATTCGCATCGTGCCAATCCGTCATCGCCTGATCATTACCCGCTTGACCCAGGCACTCGATCGTCTGGTTGAGACCAGCCAGGTTGCAGCCCGTCGTATCCGGAGCCGTGTTGTCTTCAATCGTGAACACCGCATCAAAGCTCACCGCATTGCCGCACTCATCGGTCAACGTATAGGTCACCGTCACGCTGCCCGCCTCGCCGCAGGTAGCTATAAAACTGTCTAGGCTAAAGTCATGGCCGACCGCAAAAGTGTCACAGTCATCACTCGCACAGGCCAGGATCGCAGCCACATTCGCATCGTGCCAATCCGTCATCGCCTGATCATTACCCGCTTGACCCAGGCACTCGATCGTCTGGTTGAGACCAGCCAGGTTGCAGCCCGTCGTATCCGGAGCCGTATTGTCTTCGATCGTCAGGACCGCATCAAAACTCACCGCATTGCCGCATTCATCGGTCAACGTGTAGGTCACGGTCACACTACCCGCCTCACCGCAGGTCGCTATAAAACTGTCTAAGCTAAAGTCATGGCCGATCGAAAAGGTATCGCAGTCATCACTCGCACATGCCAAGATCGCAGCCACATTCGCATCGTGCCAGTCCGTCATCGCCTGATCGTTGCCCGCCCCACCCAGACACTCGATCGTCTGATTGAGACCAGCCAAGCTGCAGCCTGTCGTATCCGGAGCCGCCGTGTCTTCTATCGTGAAGACCGCATCAAAACTCACTGCATTGCCGCACTCATCGGTCAACGTGTAGGTCACGGTCACACTGTCCGCCTCGCCGCAGGTAGCTATAAAACTGTCTGGGCTAAAGTCATGGCCGATCGAAAAGGTATCACAGTCATCACTCGCGCAGGCCAAGATCGCAGCCACATTCGCATCGTGCCAGTCCGTCATCGCCTGATCGTTGCCCGTCTCGCCTAGACACTCGATCGTCTGGTTCAGACCAGCCAGGTTGCAGCCCGTCGTATCCGGGGCCGTATTGTCTTCGATCGTGAAGACCGCATCAAAGCTCACCGCATTGCCGCACTCGTCCGTCAAGGTGTAAGTCACCGTCAGACTGCCGGCCTCACCACACGTAGCTATAAAACTGTCTGGGCTAAAGTCATGGCCGATCGAAAAGGTGTCGCAGTCATCACTCGCACAGGCCAAGATCGCAGCCACATTCGCATCGTGCCAATCCGTCATCGCCTGATCATTACCCGCTTGACCCAGGCACTCGATCGTCTGGTTGAGACCAGCAAAGTTGCAACCGGTGGTATCCGGAGCCGTGTTGTCTTCGATCGTGAACACCGCATCAAAGCTCACCGCATTGCCGCATTCATCGGTCAACGTATAGGTCACCGTCACGCTGCCCGCCTCGCCGCAGGTAGCTATAAAACTGTCTAAGCTAAAGTCATGGCCGATCGAAAAGGTATCACAGTCATCACTCGCACAGGCCAGGATCGCAGCCACATTCGCATCGTGCCAATCCGTCATCGCCTGATCATTACCCGCTTGACCCAGGCACTCGATCGTCTGGTTTAGACCAGCAAAGTTGCAGCCCGTCGTATCCGGGGCTGTATTGTCTTCGATGGTGAAGACCGCATCAAAGCTCACCACATTGCCGCACTCGTCCGTCAAGGTGTAAGTCACCGTCACACTGCCGGCCTCGCCGCAGGTAGCTATAAAACTGTCTGGGCTAAAGTCATGGCCGATCGAAAAGGTATCACAGTCATCACTCGCGCAGGCCAGGATCGCTGCCACATTCGCATTGTGCCAGTCCGTCATCGCCTGATCATTACCCGCTTGACCCAGGCACTCGATCGTCTGGTTGAGACCAGCCAGGTTGCAGCCCGTCGTATCCGGAGCCGTATTGTCTTCGATCGTCAGGACCGCATCAAAGCTCACCGCATTGCCGCATTCATCGGTCAACGTATAGGTCGCGGTCACACTACCCGCCTCACCGCAGGTAGCTATAAAACTGTCTAAGCTAAAGTCATGGCCGATCGAAAAGGTATCGCAGTCATCACTCGCACAGGCCAGGATCGCAGCCACATTCGCATTGTGCCAGTCCGTCATCGCCTGCTCGTTGCCTGTCTCACCCAGACACTCGATCGTCTGATTGAGACCAGCCAAGTTGCAGCTCGTCGTATCCGGAGCCGCCGTGTCTTCTATCGTGAAGACCGCATCAAAACTCACTGCATTGCCGCACTCATCGGTCAACGTGTAGGTCACGGTCACGCTGCCCGCCTCGCCGCATGTAGCTATAAAACTGTCTGGGCTAAAGTCATGGCCGATCGAAAAGGTATCACAGTCATCACTCGCGCAGGCCAGGATCGCAGCCACATTCGCATCGTGCCAGTCCGTCATCGCCTGATCGTTGCCCGTCTCGCCTAGACACTCGATCGTCTGGTTTAGACCAGCCAGGTTGCAGCCCGTCGTATCCGGGGCTGTATTGTCTTCGATGGTGAAGACCGCATCAAAGCTCACCGCATTGCTGCACTCGTCCGTCAAGGTGTAAGTCACCGTCACACTGCCGGCCTCACCACACGTGGCTATAAAACTGTCTGGGCTAAAGTCATGGCCGATCGAAAAGGTGTCGCAGTCATCACTCGCACAGGCCAAGATCGCAGCCACATTCGCATCGTGCCAATCCGTCATCGCCTGATCATTACCCGCTTGACCCAGGCACTCGATCGTCTGGTTGAGACCAGCAAAGTTGCAACCGGTGGTATCCGGAGCCGTGTTGTCTTCGATCGTGAACACCGCATCAAAGCTCACCGCATTGCCGCATTCATCGGTCAACGTATAGGTCACCGTCACGCTGCCCGCCTCGCCGCAGGTAGCTATAAAACTGTCTAAGCTAAAGTCATGGCCGATCGAAAAGGTATCACAGTCATCACTCGCACAGGCCAGGATCGCAGCCACATTCGCATTGTGCCAGTCCGTCATCGCCTGATCGTTGCCCGTCTCACCTAGACACTCGATCGTCTGGTTGAGACCAGCAAAGTTGCAGCCCGTCGTATCCGGGGCTGTTGTATCTTCTATGTTCAAGGTAGCTGTAACCACGACCTCATTCTCGCTACAATCCCGCAAGTCGTAGGTGACAGTGAGACTACCTGTTCCGCACGAATTGGATACGAAATTGTCGACGTCAAAATCATCGAATATTCGAAATGTGTCGCATACGTCATGGGCGCATGCCAGGATATCTGCTACATTTTGGTTATGCCAATCCAGCATGACCTGATTGTTATCAGCCAGGCCCTGACACTCGATCGTCTGATTGAGGGTGGCAAAATTGCATCCGGTCGTGTCGGGCGCCGCAAGATCTTCGATCACAAATCTTCCCCGACGTGTGATGGTATTGCCGCATGTGTCTGCCAAGGTATAAATGACCGTGATCGACCCCCCCCAACAGCCAGATTGATAATTGGCCAAATCAAAGTCGGAGGTAATAAGCACGGCGCTCACATTGTCCTCAGCACAGTCAGCGAGGGTAATTAAGTTGGCATTATGCCAATCAACAATTGCATCAAGGTTGGTTTGAGTGTCCAGGCATGGGGCTCTCTCCGAAGATGGCAGACTACAGGAGGTAGGTGCTTGATCATCGACGTACACTGAGAAACTGCAGGTAGTCTGACACCCTGACGGAACATCCGTCACTGTCACGGAGTAAGTAGTGCTGGCTGATGGACTGACGACCTCTGTCATCGCCGTGCCACCAGTGCTCCATGCATAAGTATAATTTCCTGATCCGCCTGAAGCTGACACGGTGAGAGGCGTGGCTTCATTTGGACAAATGGTGTCTTGGCCCGTGATGGTGCAACTGAGGTCAACAACGGAGATAGTGATGACGCAGCCAAATGTGCATCCGTAGTCTGTATCGAGTACGGTGACCAGATACTCCGTCTCGGTCGTGGGAGACACGGTGATGCTCTGTGTGACATCCAACGTACTCCAGATATAGTCGTAATTGCCTGAACCTCCAACGGGATTGGACGTCAACGTGATAGACTCGCCCAAACAAATCGTGTCCGAACCCGTGCTAGTAGTGATGGTGCAGGAGGGATCATGCACATTAACCGTTTTGGTACAAACACTGATGCACGACGTAGGCACGTCGGTGACAGTCACCGTGTATGTCGTCGTCGTACTTGGCGACACGGACACTGACTGCGTCGTAGGACCATGGCTCCACGCATAGGTATAGGGACCCGTCCCTCCTGATGGCACAGCTGTAAGATTGGCAGTACCTCCCGTGCAAATATCATCTTCCCCTGTCACTGAGCAGGTGACCGGAGACCCTCCAACGGCAGTAATATTGACCAGATCTTCCTCAAATCCACAGCCTTCGCTCCCTACCGTATATCTGAAAGTGTATGTGCCCGGTACCGTCAAGCCCGTCACGTTGGTCTCGGGAGTCGTATCACTTTCGATGGTGGGTGTTGCTGGACCTGAGACAAACTCCCAGGTACTGGAGGCATTTCTATTGTTCGGATTGTTGGGGTCGTTACCAGTCAGGACTACGTTAGTAGCTCCACACTGTAGCGTAGCATCTGTGCCTGCATTAACTCCATCGGTGGCGGCAGCAATGGATATAGTAGCGGTGGCAGAAAATGTACATCCAGCCTCATACGGATTGTTCGATCCGAAGAAATCGTTCTGCTGAATGACATACTCTCCAACGATCAAATCGGGCAAACTGCTTACGACACTGGGACGCGGCCAAAAATAGGTCGCTCCGACCGTCCAACCCGATCCTGGTGGAGACGCCAGTATAGTGAAGCTAGGGGTGAAGATGCCACCGTTACAAGAGCCCGATCTGCTATATAACCAGGGCAAATTAGACCGTGGGAAGGTATTTTGGCCTGCCGGCAAACAGAGAAATGCATCCTCCGGAACATAGTCATCCGTCCTCCCGACCAGCTCAAAAGTGATACTTGATGAGCATCCATTCGCACACTGCACCGTAGCCGTCAAATCACACCAGTTACAAACTTCATCGATGGGAATGGAGGCAGTCAAGGAATTGTCCGGGGGTATGGACACCAAGCTGTTGCAACTGGGATCGCCGGAGTCTTTGGACCAAACGATTAAATCCCCTGGTCCTAGTTCTGTCGGGTCCAAACCCCAATCTTCCAGGTCGATCTCCAAGGTAGGTTGAGAACAAACCATGTAGTCATCCACGCGAGAAGTTGAAAATCCCGAGAAGCAGGAGGCGGTGCCATCACCCACAAAGAAAAGAACCCGATCACTGTCGGTATTATTGCAGGGGCCTACGGACGTCACGGTCAACTCAAACTCATATGTACCCGAAATCAAATTAGTCCATGTGACAGGGCCATTGCCCATGGACGTGTAAGTGATCGTTGCCGCATTCGGGCCCGAAATCTGCGTCCAAGTCATGCTATTGCAGAGACCCATTGCCAGGTATTCCCCTGCGTCGGTAGGTATCGGAGTGGCCACCTTTGTCCACGAAGTACCGCAAATTGAGACGTCAGCCGATGCATCAGCTACAGCAGTGTGACATGCAGTGATATTATCAAAAGTATCCACACGCGTGCACGTGCCTCGCACAGACGTCAGATAAATTTCTAAGGGCGCGATCGACTGGGTAATGAGGGGATCGATGTGGGCCGTCGTGTTATTTATTTGGGTCAAATTGTAATCCACGCTGCTCGCATCCCAACTATATGTGATATCGGGATCCGGGTTAAGTACTTCCAAATTGCCCTCGTCACAGATCGAAAACGAGGCAGGCGTCAAGTCCTGTGCAGGAATCGTTGGATCCAGATGGTAAGTCACTTGATCGGTAGCAATACCGCTGCCGTCAGGACAGGTACCCGAAAACTCGAACACATAATCTCCCGGAACCGTCACATTTTGCACGGTGGCATTATGGCTGGACGCATTGGTAATATTCACATTACTACCTGCCGGCTCGCTTATGACAGTCCAGGCAACAGTAGCAAGTGGATTATTATTCTGATCATTGGACGTGCCAAACAAGGGCATACTTGATGTGTTGTCTTCGCAGAAACTCGTTTCCACGCCGGCATTTACCGTACACGTTTGGGCCCCTACTTCTATCGAAGTGAAGCCTATGAAGCCCATCAGCACCAAAAGACATAGACCTCTTCTCCTTCCACGGGAAGCAGTAGAAATGGCCCACGCAAATGAGGTCCAACTCAACAGCAGCCGAACATTCATCAGCTTGTGTCGCGTAGGGGATATGTTATGCACTAATCGAACTAGATTTAGACACAGGTCTTTCATACGAGTGAACATTGGCGGTCCACAGCCACGCATCTTTGTATCATTGCAACTAGCCAGCATCCGTGCACTTGTGCTACTCTGATTGGACAAAAAACTGTATCCAACCCAGCAAACATCGAACGGCAAGGCTAATGGCTCTGGCGGTGCAGTGGACCTAATTTAATTGCTAAAAAAACTACTACTACTACGGATAAATCCGACCTAGTGAATTTGGCATTTTGCGAAGTGGGTTATGTGGTGGGGAGTCAAAAGTCATACCAAAAGTCATACGATTGGCACTAGAGACCTGTACAAGAAGTTTGATAGTATTGTAATATTAAGTCTACAAATGGAATAGATCTATCATTTAGGCCGGCGTGGTACGGAGGGATGGCACGGGATTTATCACATACTATTGTCGCAACAGCCTGCTCTGTTAGTGGAGCGTCGCATCAGATATGTCGATCTGTTAATAAATTAATTAAATTAATAATAAGATCTCATCAACAGACGAGGCGCAAATACGACCAAACGATGTCTTTGAGTCCAGTATGAAAATGCCAGAAGGGAGGGAACCCCGACAGCAGGTGCGTGGCTAGTCGTGACAAGATTTAATGCGAAAGCCTACCAGCCCACCCACATAGGCAAATCGGTGAGAAGAGCCACCTGAATTTCACGCACAGTCAAATCAAGATCCGCTTGCCACCACTTCCGGCTCGATGGCAGTGGTCTTGATCCGCACCGCATGACCACTGGGCTTGAGGCTCTGATATTCCATGGTCAAGTCCAGCTTCTCACTGAGATTCTTCATAATAGCAAGACCCAAACTGGCTTTATTTGTGCGCTGATTATAATAGAAGAAGGAATCCGATCGCAAAAACGCATTCAGACGATCAGCGTTGATATCTTGATCGCCACAGATAATCACGGCTTTGTTGTCCTGGTACTTGATCTCAATATTCCGGTTACCGTGCTTGATCTCATTTTCCAAAATATTGTGCACGATACTGCCAAAGAACGGACGCTGGGAGCGCAAATTAATCTCGCCCGGCAAATGCTTGACCTTAATTTCCTTTTCGCGCAGGCGTGGCTCTAAGATGGCGATCGTCTCCTCAATCAATTTGCGTACACTGAACAGTTGTGCATTGATATCATCCACACCTTGACTGGATTTAAGGTAGGATAGCAACTGCTCGACAAATCGCACCATGGAGTCAGATGTTCTTTTTATGACCCCGTGATTATCTCTCAACTTCTCGGTATCTGCCTCAAAGGAGGCGAAACTTTCGCCAGAAACAAAAGAGATAAAATTGAGGGATCCCCTGATATCATGACTTACCATAGAAAGTACGTGTTCCTGCAATCTGTTTAATTCCTCCAGCCTACTTTGTGTCAAGTTTAGTTCTTCAATCTTGGAGGTGAGCTCCGTGTTTGACTGCTTTAGGTCACGAGAGCGTTCGTCTACCAAGCCAGCGAGACGCGTGTTCATCTTAGTGAGATATCGCATCCGCACACGATGTATGCCGTAGGCAAGTAGCAGCACCAGCATAAAGGCTGAAATTCTAACCCAGGTACGGTCGAAGAATGCATGTTGCACGGAGAAACCAAACGTCGCCCGAATCTCCCTATCCCCTCCAAAGCCCGCATATTTCTTGAGTTGCAGGGTATAATTTCCACCTGGCAATCGAAAGAAAGTAAGATCACTGCTTTCCAGTAGCCTCCACTCCTCACTCAGACCGAGCAGTCGGTAATATATCTCTTGCTCTTCGTAGGCTGGAGCCGCCAGCTCAATGTGCAACTCGTCGTGCTTGGTGGGGACAAGATCACCCTCCTCCACCGTCTTGCTGTCTGCCTGGACTCGGAGCCAAAACGGACTGGCATTGTCCGGGACCGGCATCTCGTAGGGGTTAAACACCACAATGCCTTTCATACTGGCCATCGAAAAATCTCCATTGGAAAGCTCTAGACCTGTGCCAGCGCCACCATTAAATTCATCGGTCACCAAACCACTACTCGCGTCAAAGTACTGATAGAAGAATTTGTCGCTGACCCCGTCAGCCAAATCCTCCAGTTCTTTTCTGTGAAATCGGAAGAGTCCCTTGTTCGTCGGTATCCAAAAGAAGTGCAGACTATCCTCTAGGATGTAGTGCGCATTGATCAGAAACTCGGATCGATCCAGGGGAAATTGATATAGTTCACCCTCTCTATAGCGAAAAAAACCCCGGTTGTACGTACAAATCCAGACGTCCCCATTGGCATCAAATTTAAGATCTCTAATGTCCGCTCCCTCCAGCTCATCCAGACTCCAATAGTTGAGCTTTTTTGTGTCATAGACGAAGATGCCCCGACCCCGGCAAAACCACAGCTTTCCTGCTTCGTCCACCTCAATAAAATTCAATTCTTCAAGTAAGAGCTCCGGTTGACCAGCCACGGGATGAAATATCATATCCTTATCAAAAAATCCAAGTCGGGGATTAACCCCTGCATACAAGGTCCAAATATTTTGCTCATCGTCGACGGCAAACACGGACATCCTATTTGGATTCAAAGGCAACAAATGCCGGGTCAATGACGAATCCACTATATAAAGATGCCCTGCAGTTCTGCCGTATATGGTCCCCGATCTTGCTTCATTTAAGTACCAAAATTCCTCAGATGGGAGTTGAACAGGGGGCGACTCACCAGACACATCATACAAGATATTTCGATGCGTGAGAATCTTACCCGGGGAAATTTCCACCTGCGAATACGTAATCTGGTCAGAGGATAAATCCTCATAATACAGGCCCCTTAAAAGTTTTCGGGAAATCTTTGCAAATCCCTCATTTCTCGTGGTGAGAATAAACATATGGCGGCTGAGGCGATGGACTTGAACAATAGCTGCAGATCGAACGCCTTCAAATAAATCGACTAGGCCCATCTTGCCCTCCACATGGCTGATCTCGAAAAACATGTCTCCGTAGCTCAGGATCGGTAGCCGCTGCCTAGTGGAGCCGGTGTGGTGGCGCAGTTGGCCGGCCGGAAGATCTCGGAGTCGCTGCTGCAGCACCTCATTCCTGCTGACGATGCCACTAGTGTCTACCTGATAGATGACTCGATCGGCAGCGATTAAATAGAAGTACGCTCCGTATGAAAAGGAGAGATCACTTCTGATCGGACTGGGTAGGTCAATCCGGGCAAGAATCGTGTCCAGGTTCCAAATGGTAGCTCGACTCCCCTCGATCTGTAGCCAGTGCACACTGTCCATCGCGATAGCATTGTAAGGCCCCGGATAACCTGTATTGGTGATGATTTCCGCCAACACCGGCACCGCTATCAACCCGGTATCGGTCTCCACGTGGGAGCGAAAGACACCCTGGGAGGTCCAAGAGATGCTGTTGATGATCTTGGAGTCCTCTATCACCCGCAGATCACCACGCTCGATGTATAGCTTGCATCCCCGTGCATCCCTGACCATCAGTTGATCGGAAAACACATCGCGATCTATCTTGAAGATCCGCTCATAGCACAGCGGGCTGTTGCGGGAGTGAAAGGTCATAAAATCTCGACCGTCCCAACGCACCAGCCCGCCCTGTGTACCGAGCCAAACAAATCCACTCTCGTCTTGGACGACATCCGTGATCTCATTTTGAGGCAAGCCATTATTGGCATCATATCGCTCGATCGAAAAGGCCGCCTTAAATGCGTCGCTGAAAAGACCTCGGTCGAAAGTTTGGGATAGACAAGGATACCACGGCCAACAGACCACCATAAGTATAGGCACGAAGCCCCGCCACCAGCAAGCTGTTGTCGACTCTGCAAATACTAGCATCTCCAATACCAAATGTATCTCAATATTCTGGTCTTCACAACATGTGGCCAATCTCATTGGCGCGACGGCTTGACAATCGTACCGATGGTAAGGGCTCGATAGGGCTGTAACCAGGACCTTTCCACCCATACGACATGGACCCTGCCAAAAGTTTCTGTCAATGATCTCTCGTAGAGTTTCGCATTAGATCTTGTAGCTAATTCTAATGTCTTTAGTCCGCCTACTTCGTCGCAAGGCCTCGCCCTAGCTACGGCTACGGCTAGCCACCCACCCGCTTTTCGCGGTTCCCTCACTTCTCGTATGGTCATGTTCGACGCTTCGAGATCGTTCGGTCATGCCTTGTCTGCAAACAAATTCCTATTAGAATTACTCAACATATCTAATGCGAAGATCTACTACATGAGCTACTCGGCTTTTCGCCGCAACACGATCTCATGACCTGCAGGCTCTCTCCTCTTGTAGTGGAGCGAAAGCCCCATTTTTTCAGTCAGATTTTTGATGATGGCCAAGCCTAAACCGGCCGTACTCGTCCTTGGATCATAGTAGAAGTAAGAATCTGAAGCGAGAAATACATTCAGTCCATCTACATCTAGCGCTTTGTCACCCCGGATGACGACCGCATGATCATCTAAATAGTTAATCTCGATCTTGCCATTGCCGTGCTTCAGCTCATTCTCCAAAATGTTGTGCATGACGCTGATAAAGAAGGGCCGTTGCACTTCCAGTTGGAAATCACCCGCCGCATGGTATACTTCGACTTCCAACTCAGTCAAGCGCGTATCAAGTCGACCAAGCACCTCCTCGACCAAGGCACGTACGCTGCAGGTCTGGCGATCAATATCTCCGATCGCAAGACTAGACTTCAGATATGCAAGCAGTTGCTCGACAAAGTCCAGCATGGAGTCAGAGGTGCGACGAATGACACCCAGATTCTGCCGGAAGTCGTCAGGTATCCGATTGTCGACCGGCTCCTTGTCCATTTGTCCAGAGATAAGGGATATGAAATTCAAAGACCCACGGATGTCGTGACTGATCATAGATAGCAAGTGCTCTTGCAAGCGATTGAGGTCTTTGAGTTTAATTTGCGTCACACTAAGTTCTTCGATTTTCGAGCTCAGCAGCTCATTGGATTGCCGCAAATCTTCAGACCTTTTCTCCACCAGTGTGGACAGGCGGACGTTCAGCTTGGTCAAATATCGAAGTCGCACCCGGTAGATCACCAAGCCCGTAAGCAGTATCGCCAGGAGGATACTCAGACGTACCCAAGGACGGTTGAGCAACTGGTGTTGCACCACAAAGGGCAGACTCATCGTAGCTGTTTGTCCATCGCCAAAGCCCGTATGTTTCTTCAGGTCTAGGCTGTAGGAACCGCCTGGTAGCCGGTAATAGGTCAGGTGGTCCTCCTCCAGCAATTGCCAAGCCTCGGTCAGACCGCTGATCCGATAGTAGGTCTGCTCATGATCAAACGACGGCGAAGAAATACTAAAACTCAGTTCGTTGTGATCCGATGACAGCCAGATCTCGTCCCCCTGCGGGTCCTCACCATCGATCATCGCACCGACCCAAAATCCACTTCTGGAGTCCTTTCGACTGGGAAGATAAGGATCAAACGTAACCATGCCCTTCATACTAGCCATAGAAAAGTGGCCATTGCTCAGGACCTGCCCGGTATTTTGTCCGCCATTAAATTCACTGATAAGCAGGCCATCAAACGAATCAAAATACTCGTAGAAGAATTTGTCAGATTGGCCATCCGCCAGGGCCTCCAGTTCTTCGCGAAGGAACCGAAATAGACCATTGTTGGTCGGTATCCAAAAATAACCGGAAGTGTCTTCCAGTATATAATGTGCATTGAGCAGAAACTTGTCTTGGTCTAATGGAAAATGGAAAACATCTCCCGCCTGATAGCGATAGAATCCTTGGTTATAGGTACAAATCCAAGCAACGTCACCCTCCCGGTCAAATCTTATATCGCGAATATCGGCTCCATCCAAGTCAGCCAATGGCCGGTATTGCCCCGTAGCCCTTTCGAATATCTGTATTCCGTCATAGTGGCAGATCCAGATATTACCACGGGGATCAATGGTTAGAAATTTCGTTTTCACCCAATCGATGTCTTTGGCCGTGGCCACTCCGTGAAAGGTCATCGCTGAGTCAAAATAGCCCAGGCTATCGAGCGCCCGGTGAAACGTCCATATATGCCCATATTCATCAGTCACAAATCCCATAATGTCCATCGGGCTGATGCCAACCTTGTGCAGTGCCAGGGCAGAGTCGATCTGGTAATAGTGATTGCGATCACAGGCAAAAATGCGACCACGTTCATCCTGATAAAAGGAGTACACCCACCAATCAATTTCATAGGGAGCCTTTGCACACGTGCCGTCGGCGATATCGTATACGAGGTTATTATGGGTCAAGATCCTACCACCGGGTGCTTCCACATGTGAATAGATAATCTGATCGGCAGCCAGGCCCTCATAATAAAGACTTTGAAACATTTTCCTTTGAGCCACCACGAAACCTTCATTTCGGATGGTGATAATATACCGTCGATCAGACAGTGGCACCACATAGGGAACCATCCAGGACTGAACACCGGAAAACAGATGCTGCAGACGCAATTGTCCCCCTTCCCTTCGGAATTCAAAGAAGGCATCTCCGTAACTGATCACCGGCAATCGCTGACGTGTCGAGCAGGTGTGGTAGCCAAAGCCAGCTGGGGAAAGATGCGCTACCTGACGCTTGACCACATCGCTCTCCTCTACATTTCCTTGGAGGTCCACAATGTACAGCACTAGGTCGGTGCCCAGGAGGTAATATCGACCCTGATAAGAAAATGTGATACGGGTATCCACGGCACTGGGCAAGTCAAAACGCCTCATCGGTACTTGATACCGCCATAGCGTGATGGTCGGCCCTTCCGCCTGCAACCAGTGGGCACTATCCAGCGCCACCGCACGATACGGACCCGGATAGGGTGTGCTTTCCAGTATCTGAAAAAGAGTATCGATCCGGGGATGACCGGGGGCCTCCAGGTCTCTAATAGGCATAATGCCCTCCCGCAGACAATAGGTATGGGTCCGCGATTTCTCCTCCGCTAACGGGTGCAATTCCCCGCCCTTGATATAGGCGATGCAAGTCACCTCGTCCCGCACATGTAGCTGATCCGAATAAATGTCCACATCGATATTGAAGATCCGGTCCCGACACAGGACGCTGTTCTGTGAGGTCAGTGTCAAAAAATTCTTGCCATCCCACCGCACCAGTCCGCCTTGCGTACCCAGCCAAACAAAGCGATCCTCATCTACGGCAACGGAAGTTACCTCGTTTTGGGGCAGCCCATTGTTAGCGGCAAAGTGCCTTATGGTAAACTTCTTGTGAAACTCCTCCGAAAACAAACTGGGATCGTAGGATTGTCCAGACAGCTTGCCTATAGACAACGATACGACGGCAGCCACCAAGACCGATAGCATCAAGTGACTGGGGTGCACTATTCTGTCAGTGCGTATTGACATATGTGCGTCGCTGCCAATATCATCATTTTCTTGTATAAGACCTAATGTCTTAGAGGCCGAAAGTCTCTGCCCGTCGTGCGTCGCGTAGAGAGAGTGCCTAGGGCGATTCAACCATTGTGATCGATTTTGGAGCAGTGGTCGCTGCTCTGCACATTGCCAGAGGCATGGTCCTGGAGCCGCGCAGTGACCCTCAGCACTGTCCTGGGTAGTGGGCAAGATGCAAGCCCTTCCTGAAGCGGAAAGACTCATCTAGGCGTAAAACCCTCCCTCTACCCACCCGGCTCGTCATGCTGGGCCTGCCACCAGTTCCCCTTCCTGTAAAACGGTGTTGATCCGCACCGCATGACCATTGGGCTTAAGGCTTTCATATTCCAATGTCAGCCCCAGCTTCTCACTGAGATTTTTCATAATGGCAAGACCCAGGCTGGCCCTATTCGTTTGCTGATCATAGTAGAAGAAGGAGTCTGATCGCAAAAACGCATTCAGACGATCAGCGTTGATATTTTGATCGCCACCGATAATCAGGGCTTCGTTGTCCTGGTACTTGATCTCAATATTCCGGTTGCCGTGCTTGATCTCATTTTCCAAAATATTGTGCACGATACTGCCAAAGAATGGACGCTGCGAGCGCAAATTAATCTCGCCGGGCAGGTGCTCCACATGGACCTGCAGCTCCTTGATGCGAGGTTCCAATACCGCAATAGTCTCATCGATCAACCTGCGCACACTGAAAAGTTGACGATCAATATCATCCGTACCCTGACTGGATTTCAGGTAGGACAGCAATTGCTCGACAAACTGGACCATGGAGTCTGAGCTTCGCTTGACCACTGAGAAGTTCTCCTTGAGTGTATCCACGTCCCGAGTATCAGATTTTGCCACCTCGCCGGCAAGCAAAGAGATGAAATTGAGCGAGCCCCGTATGTCATGGCTCACCATAGACAACAGGTGCTCATGGAGCCGATTGAGGTCGCTCAATTTTTCCTGCGTCTCGTTAAGTTCCTCGATCTTATCCGTCAGTCTGCTGTTTGAGTTTTTGAGATCCCTCGATCGGAGTTCCACTAGCTTCGACAAACGCAAGTTGAGGTTGGTCAAATACCGCAACCGCAGTCTATGTACGAGTACTCCCACCAGCACTATCATCAGTAAACCACAAATTCGAACCCAGGTACGATTGATAAAAGTGGGTTGAACGGCAAAATCAATGCTCTGAAATAATTCCTGGCCTCCACCAAATCCACGATACTTGCGCAACTGAAGGCTATAATGACCACCTCGCAATCTAAAATACTTAAGCACGGGATCTTCGAGTATCTTCCATTCACTCGACAACCCTGCCATGCGATAATATATTTCTTCTTGCAGAAGCGAGGGAGATGATACATGGAAGGTCACGTCGCTATGTCGGCTCGGCACGCGAAATTTTTTGGCCACCGTCTGTACCTCCCCATCGATCCTGGCGTCGACCCAAAATCCGCCGGCAGATGCTCGTTGCTTAACGGCATAGGGATCCAGTAGCACGATGCCCTTCATACTGGCCATACTAAATCTGCCATCTGCCAAGACCTGCCCCGTGTTGGGACCACCATTAAATTCATTGGTGAGCAGACCATCGTCCTTGTCAAAATGCTGATAAAAGAATTTCTGCGACCTGCCCTCGGCATAGTCCTCTAGCTCCGAGCGCATGAAGCGAAAAATTCCGTTATTCGTTGGAATCCAGAAATACCCCAGGCTATCCTCGAGGATATAGTGCGAATTGATCAGGTACTGTGATTGATCAAACGGAAAATGGAAGAACGTACCCTTGTGATATCGGCCAAACCCATTGTTGTACGTGCTAATCCACACAGTACTATCTCCGTCAAACTTGAAATGCCGTACATCTGAGCCTGCCAAAGCTGGCAGCGCACGATATATATTTTGTGTTCGATCAAGAACGATCACTCCGTGCTTCGTACGCATCCAAATATCACCTTGTCCATCGAAGTCCATTGACTTAATCTGCTCCCAAGCTATACCCGGTGATGGAACCACGGGACGAAAGGACCAATCTGCCCCAAAATATCCCAGGCTGTCTGAGTGCATATCAAAGCTCCAAATGCGGCCATCCTTATCACTCGCAAACATCCAGTAACGGTCTGGTCCAAAAGCAAGTGATTCGGTAGAAAAATCATCATGGATCCGATAGTAGTGGTGAAAATCACTGGCAAACAGCCTGCCCTGGCTGTCTTTGTACAGCGAGGTTGACCACCAATTGTGCTCATACGGGGCAGGATGGGCCGTTTGACGATCGGGATCGTAGACAAGATTGTTGTGCGCCAGTAAAGATCCATCGTGTGCCTGCACATGGGCATAGATAATTTGATCAGCCTGCGACTCACTGGAGTAGAGCGTGGCAAATATCTTGCGGGTGGCCACCACAAAGCCCTCATTCCTGGTCGTGATGAGAAACTGGTCGTCCGATAGCGGCAACACGTAGCCAATAAGCGGGGTATTCAAGCCTGCGAATAATCTGCTGACCTCCAGTCGTCCCTCCTTCACGGAAAGCAGAAAGAACTGGTCACCGTAACTGATCACCGGCTGCCGCTGACGGGTGGTACTAGAATGGTATCTGAATGTCATCCCGGGCTCAGGTCTGACCAAATCCAGCAATGATTCATCTTGTTTGACTTGTCCTAGGGTATCCAGGATGTAGATGATCCGATCACTTCCCAAGAGATAATATCGATCACCGTAAGAAAACTTGACCGAGGCATCCATGCTCTGCGGCAGCTCAATCTGCCTCTGCACCCCGGCTCCCTTCCACAATGTCACTTGGTTGGCCCGGGTATGTAGCCAACGGGTACTGTCCAGCATCACCAGATTATATGGTCCCGGATACAGGGTACTGTCCAAGATCTTATACATGGTGTCGATACGTGGGGCACCCGGTGAATGCCGATCTCTCAGGGGAAAGCAGCCATCTCTGATCCAGTAGGTGGTGTCTGCTTTGGCTACCTCCGGCAGGGCATGTATGCGCCCTTGGTCGATACAAGCAATGCAGGTCTGCTCATCACGTACCAGGAGCCGATCACTCCTCAAGTCTCTATCAATATTAAAGATCCGATCGTAGCAAAGCGGGCTACTGCGTGAAGTAAAGGTGACAAACTCAGCGCCATCCCACCGTACCAGTCCAGCCTGCGTGCCAAACCATACGAAATGATCCTGATCGATCGCCAGCGCGGTAATTTCATTCTGAGGCAAGCCATTGTCCGCATGGTAGTGCTTGACCGTAAACTGACGGAGGAAGGCAGGCGTGAATAGCCCCGGGTCAAAGGTCTGGCCAGACAGCCTAGGACTTAAAGATAGGGATAAGATGATCACCAGCCATTGGGCCATCGATGGGGGATGCGCCAGTACTCGAGCTCTGACTGACATGGTACTCCGGCGGCAAGATGGTCAATTTCGCTTCGATTGTCAATCGCCAACTCCCTGCAACGTTTCGATGCATGCGTAGTAAATATTCTACTCATAGTCGCCTGGCATTCCTGCTTCGCTGATTGAGATGCAAGATCTAGCCCACCGATCCGGATGGTCATCAGAAGGCTCGTGACTCCGCATCCGGACCGCGTCCCAGTACCATGGCCCGCATGCCACACCACTAACTAGTAGCGTTTCGCATTTGATATGTTGAATAATTCGAATAGGATTTTGTTCGCAGACGAGGCTGACCGAATGAGCTCGTAGAGCGTCGAGCATGACCATGCGAAAGCGGGTGGTCAGCTAGCCCGCTGTGGTCTGCCGAGGCATGGCAACGCTGCATGCGGGCATGATAGCACGCGAGCAAATGCTAGTTTGTATGCCCACAGCCTCCCGTTTGCTTCCGAAGACTAGATCTTGCCTTCTCTGTCGATCCGCCCATGCCTGTGGCAATACACGCTCCTCGTGGTGCTACCCTCCCCCAGCCTGACGCCTCAGGTCAAGTCAAGTCAATTTCGTATATGTAAATCCCTATCTATCTGCCAACTACGTGCAATCACTCGCCATCGTTGCCTTCTGCGTCTGCTCCCGTTCTGTCACACTGGCAGGTACCGACTTGTAGAAACGTACCCCGGGCGACACCATGCGCCGGCCTGATATTTATCGCTGATTTTCGCTACTACAGGCATAGTACTCCGTTGTAGCACCCGCTACTACAGCTGGTGGCTCGACCTCATCTGCAGCGCTTCTCGCCGGCAGCTTACTCTCACCAACTTCTACGCAAACCACTTCATTTAGGGCGTTTCCAGGCATCTCTATGGACACCTTGTAGCAATATGTTTATGGCTGGCCAAATTTTACTGCTACAGTGTCGCGTATGTGATTCCGACAAATGTGGGGTCGATTTATCGATAAACTATTCATAGAAAATGTGAAAAAAACAAACCCTTATCTCCTACAGGTCTCGGCCTCCTTTTGATCTAAAATTGTGATATCAATTACTCAATCAAAAATCCGCACAGATGTCACAGCATTTTGTCCGATCGATTCTCACCCTGACTTTTTTAATCCCATCTATACTTCTCATTGCCACCACCATTTCGCCCTTTAAAAACCTGGGCGAATTAAGTGGGTTTTCTGACAATGTAGTTTTGGCCAAGAGCCTCTCCCGCTATGCCGTGGAGACGGAATTTGGAACACGTTATCGCTATCTACTGGAGGTAAAAGAAGTCCTCAAGGGTGCAGATCTGACTGCCGATGATCTTATTGAAATTAATCGTAAAGAATTCACAATCGATAGCTTCTCATTTGCCGTAGAGGGCGATATCGAATTGGAATCTTCTGAACAATATTTATTCTTTCTTAACAAAAAATCCGATGATACTTATGATCCTATTTGTCTGTCTTACTATATTTTCCAGGAGCAAATATTTCAAGACTCTGCGTACCTGGTTCCCACAACCGATCATCACTCGTATGCCCTCCATCCGCTCAACGACTACGAGCCTCTCCGTGTTTACGAAAAAGGACAACTATTTCAAAAATTAAGAGGCGCGATTCACGCCGGGGCTACCTGGAATGAATCTTCTATCGACAAGAACCTGGATGCCGAAAGATATTTTCATCGTCATCACAGCCGGAGTGCACCCGATCCTTGTACATACCTTAGCTCAGGAGGTCAATCATTTAGGTGGAATGTTCCTGAGGGCGGCACAATCTCAGTACATGCCGCTACAAATTCCACCCCCGGCTGTGTTGACTTCTACAATATCACCCAGGGAGCGACGGCAGATATGAAAGGTGCTTATGCCGATCTCCCTATTTCCATGGGCAGCCAATTTGCACCATTCGCCACCTGCGCGGGTGGTACTGCTCTCGGGAGTGCCTATCGCAATTGGATTGACCAAAATCTGGGTAGCCGTTTTCACGTAGTCATACAGGATTCTGATCCCTGTGATGATATTCAAGATTTAAGTAATTGCGGTGGGGTGCTGGCTATTGGTGGCCTCTATGGCATCGGGTCGCACACCCACGATGGCGTGACCTGGACCTCGGGTGCTTATGGTTACGTCATTCTCAATAATGACGTGGGATGCAGCTGCAACCAATCCAATGTGCAAGATATTCTCACCCACGAGATTAGCCATGCATTTGGACTGGGGCACATCAGTTCATCCTATGGCCATGCAAATTTAAATCCGTCCTGCTGCCAGGCCATTACTTCCCTCGACCAGGAGTGTGTCAGTTACTCCTATGCCGACGCATCCTTGCTGCCCCTGGAGACCATCACGGTTTCGGCAAGCTATGAGAACGGCCGCAATGTTGTCCGTTGGGAGACCGTCGGAGAATACGACCTGGAAGGTTTTGAAGTCCAAAAATCCATCGATGCCAAACATTTTGAGAGCATCACCCACGTGCCGGCAACCAATGAGCTGGGACTAAATAAATATGTCGAATACGATCTCACCCTCAGCTACAGTGACGACCTATTCTATCGGATCAAAATCAATGAGCTGGATGGCTCCTACCGATACTCGAATATTGTATCCGCCTACCGGCCGACCGGCGACGAAGTACACATGGTACCGACCTCCGCGTCGAGCGTCCAATTGTACCTCCCCGAGGAGCAAAGCAACGCCCAATATGCCGTCATAGGTCTGGAGGGCAAAATCCTCTCCCGAGGCAAAATTAATTCGCAGACCCAAACCATTGATCTCCGATCCTTCCCGTCCGGAATGTACGCCGTGCAGGTGCGCTACCAAGGTGTACAAAAATCCTGGAAAGTAATCAATCATCCTCAATGATGCCCTGAGATCAGGCCCCGGCGCCCATCGCCATCTCCATTCTCTCAATCAAAAAAATAACTGAAATGAAACTCTTTAGTATAGCCATCATATTGCCCTTTATGTACCTCGCTACCACCTCTCCACTCGCTGCAAATCCCATCGGAGGCGGCTCCGGTTATAGTGGCATTATCACCTCTGGAGATTATACGGTCAGCACCAAAAGTGAATTATTGTCCGCATTGGAGTCTGCACGCTCAGGAGACATCGTATACATCACGCCCTCGTCGACGATTGATCTGACGGGCACCACTGGCATTGACATTCCTTCCGGTGTCACGCTCGCAGGAAATCGAGGATATAGTGGCTCCCCGGGTCCACTGATATTTAATGACGATATGCCCGAAGGCAGCCACATCCTGGATGCCGAGAGTAGCAGTCGCATTACTGGTATTCGCATAAAGGGACCCGACGTGGATTTTGACGAAATCACCTATCAGCAATCTCCCTTTGCCGTACCTCCTTACGATACGCCAAAGTCAAGTGCCATTGCCATCCGACTGAGATACGCGGACAACGTCGACGTTGACAATTGCGAAATATCCAATTTTCATTTTGCCGGTGTAGCCGTGGAGAAGGGCAGTCGGAATGCGCACGTGCATCACAATTTTCTCCACGATATTCACGCGTATCCGGTAGTCGCACAAAACGGCTCAGAGCTACCTCTTCTCATAGAGTACAATATCATCCACTATATCTGGCATGCGACCGCCGGAAGCGGGGATATCGGCACCGGTTATGAAGTGCGCTACAATACGATTGTGCGCAAGGCATCGCCCACCTCCTGGCAGCCCTGGTACGATGGTGGGCATGCCATTGACATGCACGCGGATGCCTCCATCAAAAGCTCCCGCGGACAACGGATCGCCGCCGATATCATGACCGTGCACAACAATAATTTCATCTTGGATGCAGCGGGCGATGCCACCGCATCCGATGCGCTGGATGTCAAAGTCAGAGGCGTACCGAGGGATCTGGTGCGGATCTACGACAATAGCTTCTTCAACTCGGATCCGGCACAGGCCGTGGTCCATTACGACGGAAATGTTTGGGTCTACAACAACAGTTATGGAGGACAGCGCAGCTCCGCAGCCATAGCCATGGAGTCGACGCCGCAAATTCTCTTCAACAATCCCCCACCCCCCGGTGAGCAAGCACCCCTCCTGCCCGGACAAATTTCCCTTGATCTCGACATTAATGTGTATGGTAGTTTGTCCTTGTCCGATGTGGACATTTTCTTGAACGACAACCTCATCTTCTCCGATAGTAGGGCCCCCAATAGCAATGAGGTTATACTCCGATATGCCGACACCGATCAAAGCCTCGCCTACCAGGAGCTCACCGTCGTCGCGACCGACAACCGAGGAGTCACTGCTGAGTTTATGACCATTTTTAACATGAGTGCCGTGCTACCCATCACCCTATCTCGCTTCATGGGCGACGAGCGCGACGGACAAGTGTTGCTGGAATGGACCACCGAGAGCGAAGTAGATGCCGACTATTTCGCCATACAGAAGAAAGGCCGAGGAGATCAATGGACAGACATCGGAGAAGTCAAAGCGATAGGGGGTGCCGAGCAGCGCACGGACTACAGCTTTGCCGATCCCAACCCCGAGGCTGGGCCAAATGCGTACCGGCTAAAGATGATCGACCTGGACGGCTCACTGGGCTATTCGCAGATCGAAGTGGTCACGGTAGCAAACACGCCAACCACGTACCACGTGTTCCCCAATCCGATAGTGACCGACTGCTACGTCACAAGTTCAGAAGATCTGCTGGGTACCTCCTATGAGATCTATGATGTCCGGGGTGTCAAGCAGCGCCAGGGCACGTTAGATCAAACCACTACAAGAATAGACTTGCACGATCTGCGCACCGGCACCTACTATCTGCGGATAGCTAGCGAGGGCGCACCGAGGGCATCTACCCTGATCAAGCAGTGATTGGGATTCGTCCAGCAATCGACACTACCACCGACACCATCGCAAAGAGATAGAAGATCTGTGACATGACCCAGAACCCTGATTGAGAGAGGGCCCGGTAATATGCGCTGGCAAAAGTGCCTGTCGCATAGAGCCGGGTCCCATTTTTGCTTACCCCTGGCCAGTCTGTGGGCACAGCAACGTGCTGCTCTGAGATCGTCACCCAGCCGACAAATCATCCTTCCCCGTCCTTATGTCATCGTTATGGCACAGGTATTCGCGGGTCGCATATAGACCTTGGGCCCGCCTCACATGCGATTTTGGCAAGATATTAGTTGAGAGGTAGAGAAGGTGAAGAAAGCCCTGACCATCGCGTGTCCACCTGCCCACGAAGTTTCACCCACGGACAACCCAGGCCCGATCAACATAAAAACTTTGTGCATGCCAAGCATGCAAGTCCATGATGATCACCCCCATGGCATGGTATGAGCTGCGACAAGACATTTTGCGATTGGAAGAAACAACACATATGATCGGATCTGAAACCTCCCCACCTGTGATACATCTAAGAAGGCTCCCGCTAAAAATGAGACTTTGGGTACCGGCCCTGATACTCTTTCTGTCGCTGAGTAGGGCATCCCATGCCCAGACACACCCCGTCGACCACAGCTGCTGTAGCAACCAGACACGCTTTGATCGCAGTGAAGACACGTACTTCGTCACACGTCCACCGATGGTGTCATCCTTTCTGGTGTCGGCGGATCGCCGAGAGCGGTTGGTCGTTGAGCTCAAGGACGCTCCTCAGGATGAGGAGGTTCGCATACGTTTTAAGCAATACTGGAGGGAAGGAGGAGAGCTGCGTGACAGCGCTGTCTGGTATGACCTCTATGACGATGGCAAAACGAGCGGTGATGCTGCCGCCGGAGACCTATCGTTTACAACCGACGAAATCCAACTGTTCTACAGCAGCGATGTGGATCGATGGGACCAACATTCCGCATCTGTTTGGATCGATCTGCGGAAGGGCGAGACCTTGGTCGATCGAGACAAATTTGAAATCCATTACGTGCATATCAATCCTGCCTTGCTCTCACAATGGAGTGAGCCGAAGCGCATCGTCCAAGGGCAGGATAGCACCTGGGTGGCGACCGATCGCTTTATCTACACCGACAATTTTTCGATCAAGTATCAGCTCCAGCCCGGCGCCGACTATCAACCCGATGAAGACTTTTGGGCTTTCGAAGATATCGACGACTACCTGACCGACCTCTGGTCGGAAGAGGATCTCGGTATGATTGAAGCCAACACCAACGCCAGGACGGAGGTGACCTTGGTCTCTTATGACGGCGAAAAGTCGACGGACAAGATCCACATCAGTCTGCCTAAGCTACTGGGAAACACCATTCTGAGTCTTAATCACGAACTCCTGCACCGTTGGTTTCCGTTATTCTACGACGCCATGGAGGAGACGCTGTTTAAGGACCAGGATGTTTCGCACCATCCGGTTATTTTCCGAAACACCTCGGGCTTTTTAGGCCCGGACGATGTCCGAAAATATCCCATCATTTGCCAAGAGCAACGCACTGCCCCTGGTGAGGGCCTTGACTATGTCGAATACGAGTATCAGTCCTGCACATCTTATGATTTTGCCCACCTGCCCGGCAAGACGTCGGTCAATCATGCCTTCAACGATCTTGAACTCTTCGCCATGGGGCTGCTGCCGGTGGATTCTGTGCAGATGCCTATCTATGTCATCGCAGGAGACATAGCCACCGAGCAGATCTCTGACTCAAGCATCCGCATCTACCACAGTGAGGAACAAATGAAGCAGCTCGATCGGCAGGACTTGATCGATCTGAGAAGCCATGCGGCGCAAAAGGCACAGTATCCGCCGATAGGGGACTCCATCAATCTGGCCCTCAATTTTGTCGGCAACAAGCGACTCAGTAAGGATGAAGTGACATTCTTATATCACCTGGCGGCTGATATTACGCAAAAAGGAGAGCTTTCCCACGATCGCGCCAACGAATCACTGACCTATTTTGAGGCCACCGGGAAAAGAGGGCGACTGTCGGCTTCGGTGAGCGGACCCGACTGTCTAGAGAATATAGGATTGGAAATTGTGGTAGAAGAGGCCCCCAGTTGCCATCTAGGATCAGATGGGAGAGCTCGCGTAAATCTAGAGGGGATCACGCTCGGAGCCGACCAGATACTATGGGATAATGGCTCGCAGGGATTGGTTAATGAGACGCTGACCGCCGGAAGACACCACGTCAGTGTCAAGGGACTCCATGGCTGCGAGGTCACCCACCAGTTTGAAATCCCATCACGCCCAAAGCTACTACTGTCGACCGAGGTGATGACCGACAGCCTGGGCACAGCGACGGTAAATGTGAGTGGCGGAGCGGCACCCTACCACTACGAGTGGAGTGACCCCCTGGGACAGTCGACCGCTACGGCCACAAAATTGCCATCTGGCACTTATCAAGTGATCGTGACCGACGCGCAAGGGTGTGTAGACAGTGCCCGCGTCACCATAAGTATCACCGGGGTCATAGACCACCAATTGCTGCGCCAATGGCATATTTATCCCAATCCCGCCGACAAGGCCATCACGATTGAGTTTGAAGCTGACCATGATATCGAGACCCTGACTATCTATGATGCAAGGGGGCAACTTTTGTCCGTGCTACATGTGGAAGGACTCGAGGCATCCCGGCTGGAACTAGCTAGCTACCCACCCGGGACATACATTATTAGAGCACGCTCCGGCACCGGGGAGGCCACCCGCTCCTTTGTAAAGCGATAGCCTCGGCCTTCGCTTTGAACAGCCGGACTTTCACCCAGCTGCAGACTGGTTGAGTCCGGAGGTCGAAGTTTGTGGTTTCTCCCGATGTGGATGACGACTCTACTACTGGCCTCGAGCCCTTCTAATCACAATGTTGTACAGCGCCCGGGCCAAGTAACGCAGATCAGTGGCGACCGGTCGCTTTTCGTACAGCCTTAAATATCGTTTCTCCGATTGGACGATCTCCTTCAAGGTCTTGGGCATATCGACATAAAAAGGGGGAATAAGCCCGGGCTTGAACCTGCTTCGATATTTCTGAAATGATCGTGGATACAGACTCAAGTAGTGTTTGCTGATCGGACGAACGCCAAAGAGCTTTAGATCTCCCCGAATCAAATTGTAGATCATTGGCAATTCATCCAGGAAGTATCTTCTCAAATATTTGCCCAACGCATTGACGCGGGGATCATCCTTGAGCTTTCCCCCCGACTCCAGGCCGTTTTGCAGATAAATATATTCTTGCATGTATTCGGAGTACGGATACATAGTCCTGAATTTGTACACCTTAATGGGTTTGCCATTGGCCCCAATTCGATGTAGATCAATGATGGGGCCATAGGTGGGCGCCTGATCATAGCAGGGCTCACCGACCTTTCTGGCCGCAAAATAGACCAAACCATCAACCACAATAAATTCCTCTACCACGAAGCCGCAGGAATATAGACGACCGAAGGTCTCGATCCTCGACAGAACCCGCCCACGTCCAGCCGTCAGATAAAAATAGATCACCCGCAGCTTTGGCAATTTTGGCCAAACTCGATGTACCAGGTAATCGTAAAATAGCAAGAGGATACATACCAAGCGCGAATGACCATTTCGGATGCGCACCTGGCGTTGGGCCAGGCTCTCCAGGGACCCGATGAGCATGCCGCCGGTTTGCATGTGACGATTCATCCGCTCCAGAGCCTTATTGACGTACCTGAAGTTATTGACTCGCTCGAGCAAAATGGCAGACTGCATCCCCACCAACGTCGTCGCGGGGGCGGCCTTTGTCGATGGGTGTACGTGCACCCTTGCAGCACGCGCTTCGGCGTGGGCACGTCCATTGACCTGCCCAATGCCTTCGTCCGAAGGGGAAGCAGGGTCGAGCAAATCGGCGCCGTGATCATTGGGTAGTGACCACGTGTGGATCTCGGCCCGGGAGGTCAACGCTGTCTGGGCCAACTCGTCCACAGCCTCGACTGAGCGGAGGAGCACGGCGCGCTCCCACGCATGGCTGTCGCAGTGCTTAGTTATAAATTGAAACACCCTAGCCGACACCTCGCCTCTCAGTTCACTCACAAAGGAACTGGCGCGACGAGGAGATGCACCTACGTCTCGGGTAGGTCCGGGTAGGGACAAACCGGCAGGAATACGACCACTGCCGTTCACAGGATTCTTGGATGACACGGATTTTGCATTTAATCACTTAGGAAATCATTTCTGACCTGGCTGCTCCTCAATCAGAGGAGGCCACGACAGCATCAGATCACCAAGCAGCGATACAGCAAAACCAATGAGATGCTTCGAGGAAAGGAGGAAGCATGCAGAAAAGTTTGCAAATTTTCCATCACATTGCTTTTAAATTCAGAAAATACTACCTACTTCACCAGTAGGTTACAAACTTCCTCACTAAGTCAGTACAGAGCGGGGCGTAATGCCGATGATCGGGACGACTACAGTTTGGAAATTGAGTATACTATGCACTTCCGGCCCAGATAATAAATCACAATAAATATCTAGTCATAAGTCTAATCAATATCGTTATAAATTCAATCAATTACAAATATTCATCGGGCTGACACAACACCAAACAAACATAATTTTGCATAATTCTATTTGTCATGTCTAGTGCTCCTTCATCAGCCAATTAATACATGCCAATACTCGTAATAAGACGATTTTTCACAGGGGAATAAATTCCCACTTACATTAGAATTTCCACAGTTTCGCCAAACACTAACATCCGACCCGAAAGCTTGATATTGACCGCCTCCCGCAGCCTTCTGCAAAAGCACACTTCTTACCTTCAGGCATACCGCTATCTAAGCGTTCGCATGCTGGCTTTCGAGCCGTCTTCCCCTACATTCACGCGAGTACTTGTGCACCCGACAGTGGTCCAGCGACGCAATCATCCGCCGGGTCACGGGGTAGAAAGGGCAGGCACCGCATCGGTGGTCACAATCCCGGCACTGGATCGCTTCTGATCATTGAGAAACCACAAAGCAATCAGGAAGAAGATCATCGTAATATTGGCCTCCTTAACCTCCTGTACGGAATGAAGCAACTCCGGACTGTCAAAGGCGGATATCGTGCTGATGATCCTTGACATCGGATAGTTGACCAACAGAATGGCACCAAAAAACAGGGGCACAACGGGCAGGTCAACTTTCTCCACAATCATCCGGATTCTACCGCTGAATCTGCACAAGAGCGGGATCGCCAGGCAGTATGTAAACCAAAACAAAGTCAACAATTTGTTGCCATCCAGCAGAAAGGCCAGGCCGGATTTCTTCTCGCCCATCTCATTGTATCCGGAAAACATAGGAAGGTTGTGCACATTTAATTCCCCTTGCTGATTCAGATCTTTCAAGAAAGCGGGAGTCTCAATACCCATGAGTCGCTGTCCCCAACTAATCTCTTCGAGAAATCCAAACAGAAATAGCATACCCAAGACCATAAAGAAAAGGTTCTTCTTCCTTTTTATCGGCCAGAATTCCGCCTTACTCTGGCTCCGCCGATAAAGTATCACAAAAGTGATCGCTGCACCCAGGCAGCACAGGGCTCCCATCCATTCGACCACCCCGTCCTCATCCGTCAAAGTGAGAATTTGATTTTCGCAATAGATGAAGTAAATAGAGTACAGTGAAAGAATCCATAGAGCGCCCAAAATAATATATGGCGCCGTTGCTCTCATTTGGTTTTTGTACATGACAAATCATTTTTGGTTAATTGGAATCGTGGGTCAGCTATTGTGCATGCCAGGAATCTGTCGCCTGGTTAGGGTCGATGCAGGGAGGCGCTTCTCTCGCCACCTGATCAAACACCACTTCACCACATTTTTTGCTGACTGAACATATTTTTCTTGCAACCACGGCAGTAAGCTGGCTGTCCATCGCTGGGGGTGCAACGTGAACATCATTTTGTGCGGCAGCAGATCGCTGTCGATGCCGTGTATAATAGATGGGGTCGAAGTAAATGTGAGCCCAAAGGCATTGGGCACCTTATCGCGGACACTATATTTGCTACCATTCCAGGACCTTCCGGTATCGGTCAGATAGAAAATGGAAGAAAAGTCCAGATCCAGGTAGGGTTCGCCGATGATGTCGTAGTCGTGGTAATCATATGAGTGCCACACCGACTTATTATCATACCTCGATCTGGGGCTGCCATGCATACAGATGGTCCGAACGTCGCAAACGTTCCTAAACTGTCGCAGGTGGCGTTCGAAATACTGGATGGCCAGATGAGGGTCTCCTTTGGCAAAGTCCATATCCTCGTAGTGATATCCTATCTCATGGCCCATGGCCGCAATCTCACGGATCACTTGCTCATCATAGCTCTCCGGGACCACCCTAAAATAATAGGTGCCCACGATGCCAAATTCATGTTCAATGCTGGCAAAGCGAAGCGATCGGTCTTTCTTTGCATCCACATCATGGCGCAATAGGACCACCCGCTCCTTCGGGTGCTCCAGATAGTCCGCCAAGCACTGAAAATCGTATCCATGATCCTGGAGACGCCCTAGCAGTTTCCGGTACATTTTAATCGAAAAATCTCTCATCATTCCTATGCAGTATGAGAAAGCCAATTACATGATAATCCGCCCATGGGCTCCCTTGCCATTGGTAGGTGGCACTGACTCGATCGCATCCATAGCTTGACGCATCGACAGCACGTCGGCCAGCTTACGCTTGCCATACCGGACAATGTCCTGCAAATATCCGGGCGAACAGCCGTCCGGTGAAAATGGATCTGCCACATCGTGTGTATAAAAAATCAACCACGCCTTTTCTGCGACGGCACGGTCGATGATCTGCTCAATGGTCGATATGTCATTCTGCTGCTCATATAGTTGCACCGCCTTGAGGTTAAACATGTCGATCGTGCCCACATTTATGCCCTCCCTGTTGCCACGGGCACACCTAAACCGCGTCATCAAGTGCCGCTTTAGCCCTGACTCCTGCGCTCCATAGGGATAGGAAAAACTACTTGGATAGTCCGGACCAAACCAGTGGCGGATGGCAATCGCATTACGGGTCATGTCTTCGCGTAGCACTTGCAGGGGAATTGCTGAACAATCCAAATGACTATATGTATGGCATCCGATGTCGTGTGCCTGCCTCCGGGCCTGCGCCAGATCATCCGTATTGAAGGCCGCGCGATCCCTACTGTTAAGCAAAGACATGGCCACGTAGAATGTGCCACTACACCCCTCATTGTACAGGATATTGCCCCCCTGCCGAAAGGCGGAGGCCGGAGCATCGTCAAACGTAAAGGTGATGATCGCCCGCTCCAGTTGCAGATCCAAAGGCCTTGCCACCGTCAGGTTGGCCCAAGCTCTCTTGATGAATTTTCGTGCCCGAAAGGCTTGACTAGTCACATCTTCCTACCACCTCCGGTAGCGATATCAGTTGTTTTCTTCTGATAGATGATCGAAGGGTGGACTTCACCTCTCGCACCAATTTCTTACTATACAAAACCGCTCCTTCGGTATTGAGGTGATCATGGTCGTAGAAGTATTTTGCATACTGCGCAATGGTGGTGTCTCGGGCGAAAATGTGCAGGGGTATGTTGTTTTCTAAAGATGTCTTTTCTAAATAATCGATGGTCAGGGATTCAGTGATGGTCTCCCCATGATTGGGCGAAATCAGTAGGTGTACTTCGACGTTATGACTCAATATTAGATCTATCAAGTCGTCAAATAGGGCGACGGCCTCGGCATCCAGGGGTTCTAGGTTGGAAATCCGCTGTAGCTCTTGCTGTTTGAGATGGGTGCCACCGCCTTCCTTGGGTTTCCAACCCTTATCCGAAATCTTTCCATCCAGCCCTCGGATCAGATAGGGACGCAAGAGATAGTAAAAACTAGAATTGTATTCAAACAATCGGGAAAGGTGGAAATATCTTTCGAACCGGGACATCCCACTTACCACGCATCGCACCGGCGCATGCGAGCGATAGAATGGCCGCAGGATGCCTAGCCGATCGTACTGCGGTGTCTTTTGCAGCTCCTTATAGCTCAGATTCAACACGATCAGTCTCGGACGATATCTGTCTAAGATCGACTCCGCCACAGCGCGGAAATACAAAAGGCCCTGCCCGCCGCGGCTGGCATTCCAACAGGACAAACCCAAGCTGTCCTCAAATATCCTTGGCACCAGATCAATTTCCCCGCGCGAATCTCCCAACAGCACAATCTCCTCGTCACAGTGGTCGAGCGAGTATTTGATCTTTTGATATCTCCCATCCGGTGCGTGGTCCCTGAGGTAGTCCAACAACGTGCCCAGTGTCAGATCACAAACCAGAAGCACCAGCAGCACGGCCAGCGATTTGACCGCAATACGTCTGACTATCCCTTTGTTATTCAAAACTGAAAGTAGATAAACTGCGTGTTATCAAAGACGCCCAAACTCAAGAGAAAAAGGAGCAAAAAGGTGATGGCCCCAAATCGCACCACGAGGCGTTTGTGATGCAATAAGGTGATGGCCGGGCGATATTCCTCAAAGTATTCGGCCACAAACAAAAATCCGATCGCCAGGATGGAAAATGTGAATATGCCGATGTCTCCGATGTGCGGCGCCCCGCCGAAGTCCATAAAAATCGAGCTAAGCATGAATAAGGCCTCCGACAAGCTGGCGGCCCGGAAGAAGATCCAGGTCAAGCAGGTCAATGCAAATACAAGAGCAATCTGGGCAGCCTTGGGCCATCGTAGTGTATGTCCCCTCGGCCATCGCTTTTCCAGTATTTGCAGCCCGCCATGGGCGGCGCCCCAAATGACAAATGTCCAATTGGCCCCATGCCACAGGCCACTGACGACAAAGGTGACCATCAGATTGATATCCCTCCGTACCTTGCTCGTCCGGCTGCCCCCCAGCGGGATGTACACATAATCTCGAAACCAGGTGGACAGCGAAATATGCCAACGACTCCAAAACTCCTTAAAGGACGTCGACAAATACGGGCGTCGAAAATTGTCCATCAACCGTATGCCAAAAAGTTGAGCACAACCAATCGCTATCAAGGAGTACCCGGCAAAGTCGCCGTAGATCTGAATGGAGAAAAAGAATGTGGCAATCAGATGCGATGATCCATGATGCATCTCCACATTGTTGTAGATGGTGTCGACATAAAGAGCCAACCGATCGGCGATCGCCAGCTTCATCACAAAGCCCCACAGCATATATTTGAGACCGCTGGACAGCATGGCATATTCCATAACGCGAGGTCGGGTAAATTGCGGAAGCATATTTGCCGCCCGTTCGATCGGTCCCGCCACCAGCTGCGGAAAAAACCCAACGTAGGCAAAGAAGGCCAGCAAGTCGGTGGTGGGGGCAATCTTGCGTCTGTACACATCGATCGTATAGCTCATCGTCTGAAAGGTGTAAAAGCTGATGCCCACCGGCAGAATGATCGCCAGCGTAGAAGCATGCAACGTCCACCCAAGGACTTGCATCGACTCAATCAAACTCTGCGAAAAGAAATTGAAATATTTGAAGAACCCGAGAATACCCAAATTCGTCAAGATGCTGATCCACAAATATGATTTTCTTCGTCCTGGCCGATCTTCATCACGCATCAGCAAGCCCATGCAGTAATCAACGGTAGAACTAAGGATGATCAGGCCAAGAAATCGCCAATCCCACCACCCATAAAATATATAGCTGCATACCACCAAAAATAGATTCTGAATGGCAACATTTTTGGCAAACACAAACCAATAGAGGAGGAAAACTATTGGCAAGAATAAGACAAACTCTACAGAATTAAATAGCACCGCCTATCCTCTGATTGGTTTTGAAATCTCGCTGATGCCTGATCTCCTGACCTTAGCTGCATATCGGTCCCGCACAAGGAGATAGAGGTATTGGGTCAGGTCTTCCTTCTCTTGGATGAGGCGCTGTGCCCGCTGCCGATAGAGCTGTCGATCAGCTGCGATAATGCTCCGAACGATCTGCTCAATCTCCGCAGGGTCTGTTTCGTGCCAGACCAAACCGTAGCGTCCCTGATCGGTGCAATAGCTGCGCTCGATCGGATTGATGTAGATGGCGGGCGTACCCAGGACACCGGCTTCGGACGCGATCGTCGTGCCCTCGCTGATCACGATCGCTGCGTGATAAAGGGCATGATGCAGCCGCTCCGGTGGCAGATCCAGGGCATAATCCTTTAAGCTCTCCGGCAAAGACGACTCCGCACTGATATACACCTTCATACGGGCGGCCACAAATTGCACCAGCGCCTCCTTTTGCGCTCTGCTGAGCCCCCGGCTACCCACATCGTGCGTAGCGTTCCAAGAGACAAATCGAAACAATGCATAGGGCTCGCCCGGGTTGAGGTGGAGATCGGCATAGATCCCTTCGTCGGCCTCGAAATAGTCCGGATGCAAATAGGCAATTTCGTGGTAAGAATCATAGCGGATCTGCTTACGTCCCAACGATTGTCTGAGCACTTTGGGAGTCAGAATTACATCGGTAAAAGGCCGATAAAGCAGGATCTGCTCCATATTGCCCGAATCTTCCAGCGCAAGATGTGGCCGACCGGTGAAAAAACAGGCATGTGCCCCATAGATCGAGCCGTGGCTCATCACCAGATCGGGCTTAAAATCCAGGATCGTTCTCACCATCTGAAAATCAAACTTGATCATCCCCCACAGCTTGCCCCAGAGCGTCTTAAAGTGCCGGCCAAAACTGCGGTATGGCAGACCTTCCGCCTCCAGGAGGGCCAACTCGTGTTCCTTCTGTCTAGCCGTGAATAAAACCGTCCAGCCGTCCTGCTGAAAGCGTCGAGCCAGGTGCTTAAATAAATGCACGTGACCCGGATGACCTATGTCAAATAGAATACGCATGACTTAGGGCCTTGTATGCACTCAGTCCAATTTTTCCAATTTGATAAAAAGTCCTATTCACGATCTTGTGATAGCGGCCATAACAAGTTTCCACACCGCCAAATCGAGCCTTAAACTCACGGACGCCATATGCCTGATCCGGACTACCGGCGCCCATAAAATCAAAGTACTCGAAGCCGTGCTCCAAGCCATGCTCCATGGGTGCCCAGGTGGCCAGTACGCTGGGATACAAACCCTTCACGCCCGTGTCACTGCCACAGATGTACCATTCGTAGATCACTTTATTGGCAAAAATGGGACAGACGATCCCGCCCACGATATCACCCTGGTACTCGACAAGAAATATCTTGAAGTGTGGTGACCGCCACATAGCGGCAAAGAAGGGGAATCCGGGCAATGGCTTCCTGATCTTACGCAGGTACAGGTCATGGAGCAGCCGATAAAAGTCTTTTACCTGCGAAATCTCTTGGGGCTCGACGATTTTCGCTCCTTTTTTCAAGCTGCCATTGATCTGCCTCCACTTGCTCTTACTCATCCGACCTCGCATCTGCTCCAGGGTATCCGTCTTGACCACATAGTTGAGGTGCGGCTTGTAGATATATCCCTGCTCCAAAAAGCACTGCTGCATAAACTGCGTATCATAAAAATTCCTAAACTCCACGTAGAGGGCCTTGCGTTGACAGTGTTCGTCGACGGCACGCAAGAGTGACTGGGTCGTGTACTGATCGTATACCCCTTGCTCGGACAGAATGAGCGGCCCGCCCCAGACGATCAGGCGCCTCGACAGCCACGATTTAATGCCCGAGCCATTGTGTTGGTATACGCCCAGCAGCACGCCACACACTTCATCGTCTTGATTTTGCGCGACCCAGAGCAAGGCATTAAATTCTCCAACGCCTCGCAGAAATAAAAAGAAGTCGACGCTCTGAAAAAAATTGCCATGCAAATGCAGATCGACAAACTTTCTCACTCGGTCTTCCAGCGATCGTGGCAGATCATTGGTACCGTTCTCAAAGTGGTTTATTCGGATCATACAGAGTTCATTTCTATCGGATTTCTTAGGCCGTGCTTGGGCTTCAGTAGACCCCACAGCCCAGAAGCCTTGACGATCAGTTCGTCCATGTTTTTGGTGTCGTTCACACTCAGTCGCTTCAGGCGAAAGGGATCGGTCTTCACCGTATTGTAGCCCGAGTCCAGGGACAGACCCAGTTTATATCCGCATGCCTTCATCAGCTCGATATCCCGATGGGAATACTCCCCATTTGGGTAGGCCAGCGCATCAATGCGCAACCCATACGCACTTTCAAGAATTTTTTTTGAGGTTTCTATCTCCGACTTAGCCTCCAGATCTGTGCACGTGGGCAGGCAGGGGTGAAACTGCGTATGGCCCTGGAAATCGACCCAAGATCGCATGTCTTCGATCTGCTCTCCAGAGAGGCTTTGTGGCTCGTCAAATTCTTGTTCGTTTTGAAAGCCCAGTTTGGCCAGTGCTGCCAGACGCAGCCGGTTGGGCATTTTCTTCAATTTCTCCTTGGAGACCTGTGCAGGCACCGATTTAAACCAGTAGTGACGATTGGTCCCAACGATGCCGGCGCATAAAAAAATCGTAGTCGGCACCTCTAAGTCCCTCAGGACCTCCCGCAGGCGAAAATTTGACCGATGACCATCGTCAAATGTGATGACCATGGCTTTCCTCGGAAGCAAGGTCGGATCTTGGCGATCGATGGCCTCCCGCAGCTTGCGTAGGGGGATGATGGCATATTTACGCCGCAAGTAGGCAAAGGTCCGAGTGGCTACCCCACGATCAATCTCGTGAAACATAAGGATGGTCACCCGATGCCTCTGTAGGAGCTCCCGGCATAACCAGGGCAGCCCGGAGTATCGCAACAGTCGAAATATGACTTTTTTCACGTGCATCCGTACATGCGGAGGATCAATCGATGTATTTTCGATACCAGTTCTCCAGATGAATCCACTTCCAGATTTCATTTCCATAGTTACCCTTCCGGGCCAAATGGTGACGATAGATGGTTTTCACCTTTTCCATATCCATCAATCCTCTGGACCTAAAGGAGTCGGAGCAGATAAGTGCTTCGATATAGTCGCGAAAAATTGCACCTCTAAACCACTCGTCCTGTGGTGTGCCAAATCCGATTTTGTCCATGCGGAGGCGAATAGTTTCGGGCATGATGCCCTTCATGGCCTCACGCAATATGTGCTTGGTGTGGCCCCGATATATGATGTCTTCATCAGGCAAGGTGAGCGTGCGCTCCACCAGTCGATGATCTAGAAATGGCACCCGGGCCTCCATCGAATACCACATCGAGTTGCGATCCTCCCATTTGAGCAGATGCTCTAGCTTGTACTCAAAGTGATTGAGTAAAGCGTCTTGCAAACTACCTGAGCCGTACAGTACTCCGTTGATGGCACCATCGATGTCGCGATGCCGCTCATAAAAATCTCTGTCGATATATCCTTTTTCTAAGGCCCGCAACTGACTGCGCAGCGAGGCCGGCAGCAAAAAGAACAGAAAACTCTTGATACCCAGCGCCGATCGATGATGATTGAAATAGTGGTATAATTCTGACGACAGCCGTCCCAACTTGGCCCGGGACAATAAACTCTTAAAGTAATAGCCAAAGAAATAGTGGTAGCCGGCCAATTGTTCATCAGCGCCCTGGCCATCTAGGGTTACCGTCACATGCTCACTGGCCAGCTTCATCACTTTAAACTGCGCATAGGGGCTGGTACTGGCAATGGGCTCGGCATGGGCTGCGACAAACTCCGAAATATCCTCCTTCAAACCATGCGCATCCGGCGTGATGAAATACATATTTTTGAGGTCCCCGGCATACTGTTTGATAAACTTCGATTCGTCGCAGGCGACCTCCCTTTCATAGATCGCTGAGAAGGTGCTTAAGTCCTGCATCTCGAATTGCGAAAGTAGTCCCGACGTGATAGAAGAGGAATCCAAGCCCCCCGACAGACAGACCCCCAGGGGCACATCACTGCGCAGTCTCAGCTGAAGCGATGAAGTCAACATATCTCGGTAGGCAGTGGGATCCTCAAAGGGCTCCTGAAGGTTATCCCGCAGGTCGTACCATTTTTCGATGCTCACCTTTTTGCTACCATGGTCATTAGGCACAATTTGCATTTTGTGCCCATGTGCCAATCTCCGGATGCCCTTAAAGAAGGTATCGTTTGTTTGATCCGTACGGTTGAAAAGCAAAAAATCAAGGACTACCTTTTCCTCTACCTCAGCCTTGTGGCACCTGACCTTTAGGATGGGTGGAATCTCGGAAGCAAAAATCAGCCGGTCGTTTTCGATGCAATAATAAAAGGGCTTGATCCCGTATCGATCGCGTGCCGCAAAGAGGGACTGGGATTGGCGGTCATAGATGACAAAGGCCCACATGCCATTTAGTCTATCTAGCATCTCCTCTCCCCAGTGCAGGTAAGCATTGAGCAACACTTCGGTATCGGTCTGCGTCTCGAACACATAGTCCGCCTCTATCAACTCCTGTCGCAGTTCGAGATAATTATAGATCTCTCCATTGTAGATCATCGCATACCTCCGATCAGTGGAAAACATCGGTTGGTGACCACCCTGACTCAGGTCGATAACACTAAGTCGGACAAAACCCAATCCGACAGCGTCATCCAGGTACACCCCTTCGTCGTCAGGTCCGCGATGCCTCATCGCATCCATCATCGCCACCACCTCCGCTCGCTCTATCGTTCGGTCCTTCAGATTTACTATGCCTGATATACCACACATCGATTCAATCTTGACGTGCTGCCAGCAGACTCCTATATAGATCAGTCAATCGACCGGCGATGGTCTCGTTGTCCAAGCCTAAGTCGATCAGCCTTTCCCTGCCCTTCGTCCGTCCTTGTTCCTGCCGAAACTGCAGAGCCAGCTCGAGCTTCTGCGCAAAGTCCGCGTAGTGATACGAGGAGACATAGCAACCCGCTACCCCATCTACCACATCAGACGCGTCTCCCGCAGGAGTTACTACCATGGGTACGCCACATGCCATGGCCTCCTTCACTACATTTGGCGATCCTTCACTAAAGGAACAGAGGGCAAAAACGTCCGCCGTATTGAGGTACTGTGCTACTTGACCGTGCGGCGCCTTGTACACAATCTTTAATTCCAGATCATCTCGATCAAGATGGGACAAGGCATCCGCTACCAACTTTACATTCTTGTTGGTGTCTGCGGGATTGCCCAAAAAGAGGACATATTTCTTGTGTGGCTCCAATCCCAATTGTGCACGATCGACCTTGGATTTTGCAAATCGCGTCAAATCAACGCCATTTGGAATAATATAGGCTGACGATTGCCACACAATCCTGGAAATGTTCTTTGACTTGGAGATCACCGCATCTACGAAATGCTGCACCGCCACGGTCAAAAACACGAGAAGTCGGCTCTTTAGTCGCACGCGATTGGCGCCGGCATGATCGCCCAAGGCATCGGTGCCCATCAGCGACAACACAATCGGCATCCTGGGCTTCGCCAGTACCGCCACCCACCCGCAAAGGGAGTAGTGCGCATGCATTACATCAAAATCACGTTCGGATACAAATCGACGGAGACGGTAGGCATTTCGCAGATAATTTAATACCCCTTTGCCCTCCACCGAAAAATGGGTCACCTGCACCCCGCAAGGGGCTAGCGAAGCTGCCTGAGAGCGAATAAAGGGGGCCACCTTATATAACCTGGAGTTGCCGCTAGACACAAACAAAACCTGGAGGTTAGACATATTGGGGTTGCAGAATTCCGATGAAGTGATCCAATCGCAGTAGGAAGGATTCGTGCCGGTTAAAATTTCCAGCTTCAAACACCCAACTACCCTGTCGGTAGTAATATCTTCCGGCCTCCCCATTTATCAACATCTGATAAGGATCGGACTGCCCGAAAATGCACTGCATCTCATTGACCAGATATTTGCCGGGAGCCGTCTCAAACAAATCGATGGCTTGGGACCATAGATTTCGCTCTTCGGTGATCTCACGGACAAAATCAAGTAGCGCTAAAGGAGGAGCGCCATATTCCTTCAGTAGTGAACCGCTTGCCTTGTCTCCGCCCATTAATTTTTTGTGGGCAAAGTAGGAATCACCGATACGGACACATCTCCATTCAAATGTGTGCGGTACAAAGTCTTGGAGGATGACGAGGTGGCTTTGCCTCTCCGATATGACTACCTGATATTCGTGCAATTTGTGTATCAAATCTCGAGGCCGGGTCAAGCGCTTGAAGGCCCGTCTCCACAATCCCTTTCTGTGCATGTTAGGGCCTACGCTCTTGGGCGCTCCCTTTTTGGAGAAGGTCCGCTGTACATATTGCCTGACCTCCTCGCGGCTATGCAAAATCCGCACCCCTCTGCCGGAGGCCCCTATATTGGTCTTGCCTACCTTGGGCAGCGAGCAGGTCTCCGCATATTGCAGCGCTTCCTTCCGATCGTAAAAGACCATGGTAGAGGGATGTGGAATATCGTGCGCCGTCAACCAGTACGACAGAAATCGCTTGTTTTCATAAATCAAAACCTCCTCCAGCGAAGGATACACAGGCAGCTGCAAGGACCGATGCAATATGGCCAGACGCTCGTCATATAGCGTCTTGAGCCGCATCGTGACGTTGGGTGGTAGCGCTAGCAAACCATCAAATTTCTGCTCCTTGATCGCGGACAGCCAATGGGCAGAAGTGATGTCAATGACCACAAAATCTACTTGATCTTCCCGCTCTGTGCAGGCGGTCTGCCAGAGATTAAATTCGGCATCGATCTCGCCGCTCAGGAGGATACCCAGTTTAAGCTTGCCCATGATTTAGATTAGCTCTTTTCCAAGTCTGCTGGCGAAAGCGTCGAACATGCGTCATCATCCATTCGATGGCCGGGCTATGCCGGCAGAATGTCATGAAATGCGCCATCACGCGATAAGAGAGGTTGGATCGCTTACTGATAAAATAGGTATGCAAGCTTTGTTGCTCATTGGCGTACTCATACTTGTAGGCATCGCCTCCCTCCCCAAAATTGAGTCGAGAAATATTCCGGTCTGCCATCCACTGTCCGATGTAGTTCAGCATCGCCCGACCGGGGCTATTCTTGGCGTGTGCCGGATCAAAAGCCTGGAGGTTGCCGATGAGTGATTCGCCCTGGCGCAAGGCCAATGCCATCACCAAGCGTCTGGAGCCCTTTTTCAAGGCAAACCTCACCGCCACGCCGTCCTGTGTCCAAGCCCAAAGCCCATTGGTGAGGAGAGCGCGCGCCGCAGCGGATCGATATTTAGAATATCGACCATCACGCTGCCAGCGCAATACGTGCAATTGAAAAAACTCGGTCAGCCACGACTCCAGCGAGGCTTCGTCCGTCAGCACTTCAAACGTCAAATTTTCGCGACGAACGAACCTCCTCACCTTGAAGCGTTGGTTTTTCGATCTGTTGATGACCGCGTAGAGCGACGCTCCGTCAGCGGCTGCCAGCACGGGGCAGACCGCGTAATCACACCGCAGGTGAAAGAGACGGGACTTGCTCAGGGCACTTGCAAGGGCCTGTGTATTAGGGCTATCGCTGGGACACTTATGAAACAACACCTTCCACGATCGCGCATGCACCTCCTGGAGAAAACTCACAAAGAAGCCCTCCACAATTCCTTCAGGCACATTTCGATCAATCACGAAATTATTTTGATCCGATTTGAGATCACTGAGAAAACGCAGCTTCTTGCCTTCGAGGCAAAATACACCGATGCCTGACAGCCGGCCTCCGATCCGCAGGCAGAAACCCGTAATTATTCCCTCCCGCTCATCAGCGAGATTTCGGAGGTACGTAGGAGCTTGAAAAGGACATTTCAACTCGGATCTCCCCCACAATTGCCGGTATTCTACCCAGAAATGTTCGTCGCGAATATTCTCCACCGTGCCTGTGGTGATCTTGGCGTCGAGTACCGCCGGCATATCTAGCGATTTACCGATTACTTCCGTATCCATACATCTGGTTTGGGGGCGCTCACTGATCCTCTGTCATTATTTCCTTGGCATGCCGTTGTTGGGACAAGCCCGCGGCCAACCCATAGTTCTTGAGCCATCGGTCCAAGTTTTCACCTCGAGCAATCTGAGCCTCTGCATGCTGCAATAAGCGCTGCACGCAGGCATGGTCGGTGTTGACCTTTCGAGCAGCAAAGGCCTGGTGGTATCTCATAAAAGATGATCGCACCGCGTTGCTGTCCTGCTCTGTCGTCTGAAAATATTTGCGCCGCAGATATCCCGACAGCAAGAGAGGCCACCGCCATGTTTCAAGTACATCCGCCGGCCTATATCCCTTGCCGGTCTGGAGATAATACAGGGGCGGACAAGCCTGCTTGATAAAAGCCGCATAAAATAGCTGTCCCTTCATCCTTTTTGCCTTGGCTTTCTCAAATAGATCGGAGTGCACGCCTGACCATATCGTCCCGTTGAGCACCTGCGTGAAATTCAGGCTTAAGTAAGGTGTTCGGTTATTCAAATAATAGCTCTGCATGACCAGCTCCGGACCAAAATATTTTCGAAATATTTCTTCGTATACAAAGCGATAAAACCTCAAATTGCCATAGCTGGCTGGCACCTCTGCGAGATAGTCCTCCAACTTTGCTATCAATCGGTCCACCACCGATGGCGATATCTCTTCCTTCCAGGATGTCACTTCCCTTGCTAGTGAATCTTTCCAACGATCGTCCTTCGACGAGAAGACCTGGATCAGCCAGGGACTCATCATCGCGCCCGCCTGATGCAAAGCCCGAAACAACTCGCTGCCAAAATTTCCTGAGATCATATAGTTGGTATCCTGACCAAGGCGCTCAGCCGCAAAATGATAGTGCGGACGATTAAGGGTCGCATTATGATCCGTGAGTTCCAGCAGACGGAGGGCCGCATTCAATGCGTGATTTCGCTCGTACGCTTGGTCCAGATAGATGGGCAAATAATCGATGCCAATTTGACGCGCCTGCGAGGCCGGAATAACGATGTCCTGCGCACCCGGCCTGCCAAAGCTGTAGGCAAAAAAATCGCGTCTTGCATGTAAGGCCGCCGCCACTAAGGTCCTGCCATCAAATCCGCCCGTAAAAGAAATCGCGGATCGCTCCGGCGGCAAGAAGCGGGACGATTCGACCAAAAAGCACTGCACCAAATTGTCCAACGCACCCTTACCATGCCTGGCGGGTTGACCAAACTGCCTGGTGACATCGTATTGCCGTCGTACCTCCCATCTGCCTGGCGCCAATGTCAAGCCATGATGAGTAGGCAGCAAACGAATGTCCTCCCACCAAGTCGAATCGAATAACGGATAGTTAAAGAGCCTCCGCTCCACCAGTCCCTCGACATCTGTGCGCACATCCGACATCTGACCAGCGATAAAGTGGGACGACGAACAAAGGACCACCCGACCGTGCTCCCGATAATAGTACAATGGATAGATGCCGCAGTAGGACGTCCAGACCCTTAGGTCCGTCCCTTGCACCACAAACAGATAATAGTGCCCCTTGATCAACTGCAAGACCTGGTCATATTGCACTTGGCCCGATCGGCTGAAGATTCGGCGCAGAGAAAATGGCTCGTCATAGACCGGATCACCCAGAATCAGGACTTCCCTACCATCATAGGAGAAGTGCTCCAGACGCTGCCGTCCTTGTTGCAGATACAGCACATTGGCCAGGATGGGCTGATCAGCGATCGCATCGACGGACTGCCAGTGCAAATCACCTTCTTGATTAATCCTCCGGTCCAGATAAAAAAACATGCTTTAAGTAGCCGGGTAACGTATGGATCGATATACGCGATCCATCCAGGCATAAGGAGCCTGCTGATAGTGACTGCCAATCTTAAAGGCAAACTTGGTAGACAGCAGCGATCGGTGGCTAGTGAGGTCGCCGCCAATGCGAGGCATTCGATCGAGCTGGTGCGATTCCGATTCCATTTTTCCCACCGTAGTAGCCAGATAACCTTGTGCTTTAGCCACAGAATGTGTCTGCGCGGTGCAATCCCCAAATGGCCAGCAGAGGAAATCTACCGACTTGCCCAGTTTCTCCTGCAGCAGGGCCTTGGACAAACGCAATTCGTCCGTCAAACGAGATGTATACGCTGCATCGGACTCCGTGCAGACGGCGGAAGGCTGCCTGCTTTCGTAGGCTTGCACTACCCTCCATGCTATTTTCTCGTAGGCCCTCCGCTCTGCGTGCTTGCCAAAATCAAACCGCATCGCCATATGGGTCAAGCGCCTTACCAAAGACGCACTCACCCGATGCTTTTTGGTGATCAGTGCTGAGCGCTCGGCAAACAGTGGGGTACCGAGTTTCGGCCAGGGTTTTCGCCTCTCCTCTTCCCAGTAGGTGGCTCTCTTTTCCGGGTATCTATTGAGAAATGTATGCAGTGCCTGATGCCCACCGTAGTAGAAGTGCGTGACACGGGGCGCAGCGATATTCTTGCCATGGGTGAGGCCGTGTGATTGGACATCAACCAGACCCGATTCTAGCATCAGCGTCAATTCTCGCCAGTTTAGATAACCTCGCGCCTTGAGGTCGGAGAGATCACAATGGCCCTTCCAATAATCGTCCAGGGTCAATCGAGCATCTTCGCTGGGGTCGATGCATGCGGGAGAGACAAATATCGTAAAGCGCACCCCGTATTTTTTTGCTAATGGAAATACGTAGACCCAATTGTCCAAATATCCATCATCAAATGTCAAGCATACCGAATCAGGGGTATTAACGGAGTGATTGCGTCTAAGGTGATACCAATCGTGCAGGAAGAGCGTACGCATACCGCGATTCCGAAGATAGGCCAACTGCTTCTCAAGTTGGCTCAGCGGATAGGTCAAGTAGTTAAGCATCCATGACGGATCGCGTTGAGGCGCCACCGAATGATAATAAAAGATCACAGGGCTAATGTGCTCGGTAGATCTGGTCAAACTGTCGGATATGATTTTGTACGCGAAAATTTTGAGACACTTGCTCACTTACGCGCATCGCTATGTGGCTTAGCTGGTCAAATACGGCTACTGCCTGGGCAAAATTTCGCTCGAGCAACAGCGTATTTTCCGGGTCCCCCAAATTAAAATCAGGCACGTCCCCATAGATTTCAGAAAAGACCGGCACGTCACTGGTCAAGACCGGAGCCCCGGTCAGCAGGGCCTCCGCCACGACATTGCCAAAGGACTCAAACGAACTGATAAAAACAAATAGATCGATAGACTCATAAAAAGAGCGAATATCTTCGACAAAGCCATGTAAAAATATTCGGTCTGTATACGGACTGCCTTCACACATAGCTGTAATCTCCTCAAGCAATGGTCCATCACCAGCCAAATGTAGTTCGAGGAGCGGGTGATCCTCGGCCACGGATTCAAATAAGCGTATCAGTTGATCCACATTTTTACCCGGTGCAAACCTTCCTGCATAACCCAGCCGGCGCAGTTGCTTGCGCCGCCGTCTGTTGCCCACCCAATTGTCCACATCAAAGCAATTATAAATGGGTTTTTCGGCGATGGGCATGATTTCACGAGAAAAGACCCTGGCACTGTGCGCCGAATTTGGAATATACGTCACCTTAAACAGCGAGCAGATGACCCAGAGTAACCGGAGATAAATCCGTTGAGACCAAGTCTTCCAGTAAATCGTACCCCTAATGTGATAAATGGGGTCTCGCACGCCGGCCAATAAACACAAACACAATGCAATCGGTCCGGCACTCGCAATGTGAAATATCTCCTTGCGGTGCTTGCGGCAATAGCGATAATAGTCCCAAATCCAACCCCATCCCTCCGATCGTCCGCTAGATACGGATACGCGCGACAGATCATACAGTTCTTCCTGATAGGGCTTGACGCTATAGATATAAAGATCCCGAGCGTCGGCAAAAGCTTCGACATAGTGTCGCACTTGCAATTCCACACCACCCCGGCCGATCTGCCACAATACGTAATGAATAGGCCTAGAATTCATATCCCTTCAAGATTGCGTCGGCAGACCTGGTATCCAAGGCTTCTTCAACCTCCTGATGGTACAGGAGCCCGCCCAGACAGAAAAACAATGCCTGGATCATCCCAATATTCGGCAGCACGTGATAGCTAAAATAAAACTGGGTAGAAGAATGGATCAAGAACCAGCCCAGAAAGAATATGGGAAAGACAAACAGCACCCTCCGAGCGGGGGTGTCCTCCCCCATCGCCAAGGCTCCCATCAGCATCTTACCATTGAAGTAAATGAAAAACAATGCCATAAGTACAGCTCCCACAATACCCGAATGGAGCAAAATTGTCTGATTGCCTACGTGCATATCCTGATTCTCCAGATAAACATCTGAAAAGCCCCAGCCGGTGAGACGGGATTGCCTCCATTTTCTCATGACCCGAGGCCCTCTTTTTGTCAAGCGGACAAGTGTACCTCCCGCCGAGGGGTCTCCCTTGACCAGATGCTCCAATGTCTGCATACGTTTGGCCGAATGCTGAAACTGAAGCTTAACAATGGGAATGGAAAACAAACCCCACAAAAGCACCGTACAGACCACGAAAGCACCCGCGACACCCCTGGCGCTCCATCGAAATACAATACGGTAGCCAATAGAATGATCACTACCGTACCGATGAGATAACCCCGCGTGGCGGAAATAAAATAGCACAAGACGATAGCGAGCAGCACCGACTGAAGGTAAAATGTGCTAAAGTATTTAGATTTTGAGGCCATCGAATACAGCGCGCCAAAGAGTGATACCAAGAGAATGCCTTCGTTGTAAATGCCGCGATACAGCCTGTCTTGAGTCACCTCCAGATTAATAAGGATCTTCACCCTCCACTCTTCTTTGGCTCCAAAGAAATGCATCGGGCTGTTCTTAAAATATACGGTAAAGACCTGCGCAGCCAGACTAAAAAACACCACCACAAAGAGGTACTTGAAAACCTCAAAATATTGGTCTCGATGGGTCAACAATCTCGGGATGGAATAGAATAGCGCAAACGGCAGAATATATTTTATGATCCGAAACTGCACATTTAGATCAAACGAAATACCTACTGCATATCCTTGGACAATGAGGAACAAGAGATACATACCCAGTACGGACAGAAAAACTTGGTAGAAGGGCTGGTAGCCCACCTTTCTGCTAAGAGCCTTGACCAAGGTCAACGCAATGTAGATCTGCCCCACCTCGATGCCCGGCAAGCCCGGAATCATGTAGATGACCGCCTCGTAGTTGCCAAAGAAACCGAAGAACCCATCGCTCACAGTCAAAAAATAGGCCAGCCATAGTGCTTCATCCTTCGCATACAAATAACGGCATAGGACCGCCCCAAAGAATATGGTGGTCAGCGCGGTGGGCATATAGTAAAGCGCTACGATCGAAGCAAGCACCATACCCAAAAACGTAACCAGTTTTCTATCCAGCTTCACGATGCAATATTTGAATTTGAGACATACCTATGCGGCACTTGCGTTGGTCAAAATTCTCATAGTCCTAGGGATAACGATATCTCTAATCACGGCAAGCTCTTGTGTGCGGAGCAAGAGGTGCAAGGCCAAATAAATCACCCCCCCGGCAAGCCCTCCCGCGATCAGGTGAAGTACTGGAGTCCCTGGTTGCATGTAGACGAAAAACAGGAGTGCGGTCCCCATGGTCAAACTGATCGCAAAGGTCTTCCAAACATCAGTCACTTGCTCCCTGATCGAGTAGGCCAGATACGTCTTCGTATACCATACGCTGATGAGCAGGTTGATGTAGGCAGAGACGATCTCCGACCAGATCAGACCGTATAGTCCAAAATTAACGCCCACCAAAATGGAGATCGTAATGCTCACCTTGTAGAATATTTCCAACCGTAAGGTCAGATCAGATCGGCCCCGGGCAAGCAAGGCATGGTGAAAAATCCGACTAAAATGATAGATAACCCCGGAGACACACAGCAATTGCAGCATCGGCACACAAGCCATCCACTTCTCTCCCACCAGCACAACAATAAATGGCTCGGCCAAGACGCCTAAAAGCACCATCGAGGGTACCAGCACAAAGGTATTTAGGCGGATCACGGTGCGATAGACCTCCTTAAATCGCTGCTGGTCATCTTGGATCTTGGCGAGAAAAGGATAAGTGACCTTATTCACTGTCTCAAAAACGGTCAGGGCAGTTACTTTCTTAAAATGCGCCGCCTGGCTATATAATCCTAACGTAGCTGCGGCAAAAAACCGGCCGATCAAGAGCTGATAGATGTGTCGGTACAGTCGGTTTAGCAAACCCGCCAATAACACCTTGTAGCCAAAATTGAAGAGCCTGCGAAATGATGCCGTACTAAATCGGAACGATGGCCACCATCTGTTCAGATAGCAGAGCACCATCGTGTTGATCAGGCTCATCAGGCCAAATTGAGCCACCAGACTCCATACGCCATAACCAAGATATGCCATAGCGATGGCTACCACACTCGAAATGAGGATCGTAAAGATCCGCACACGCGCCAAGGTTTTGTAGTCAATCTTTTGGCTGAATACCGCATGCTGCACAATCGAAAAGGAATTGATAATTAAAATCAATCCCATCACCCGTACGATCGACTCCAAAGCGGGTGCCGCAAAAAAACTGGCGATGCTGGGAGCCCCCACATACAGCAAAGCATACAATAGAATCGACGCCACAAAATTGAAAAAGAAAGTAGTCGACTTGTCGATCGCCGAGATCTCTTTCTGCCGGATCAACGCCGCCGAAAAGCCGCTTTCCATCATGGTCGTGCAGATGTCAAACAGGATCATGACCATGGCCACCAGACCAAAATCTTCTGGTGTCAGTAGCCGGGCCAACAAAATGGTAACGAGAAAATTGAGACCGCCGCCACCAAATTTGTCAATCAGTACCCAAAGGATACCGGACAAATACGCATCTCCCAGCGATCTCCGATTCATTTCAGTAGCAGAGGGATGTCAGTAACAAAGACCATTGGGTTGAGATCAGTCCTTAGCTTGGGATGACTTCTCTCTTGGCCACACCATTGGACTTAGGGTCGGGAGTCGGCATCTTCAATCGGCCAAACAGCGTCGATTTATCCCGACGATAATATCCATAGCCTCGTCCATACGCAGCGCCATAGCCCTCTCGATAGCCTCCCGGCTGATTGAGTTTGACACCATTGAGCACGATAAATGGCCTCGGCAGTTTACCTTTTTTGTAAATGTCATTGATGATCTCGAGGTGCGCCTTTTTGGTGACACCAGCCCGCACCACGTATAGGGTGGCATCGGCAAAGTAGTTGAGCACCAGGGCGTCGGAGACCAGACCCACCGGTGGTGCATCAACAATGACAAAGTCATACCGCTCCTTCAGCTCGTTGACCAGATCGGCCAGGCGAGCTGAAAGGATTAGTTCATGGGGATTCGGAGGGATCGGACCGCTGCCTATGATATCCAGATTTGAGTGCAGTCCGGAGTTGCAGACGATCTCTTCGACCGTTAGCATCGGGTTAACCAAATAATTGACGACGCCTATCTTCCCGGTTTTCGCGGGACGATAGACATCGCCATTGGGCTTTCTAAGGTCTAGTTCCAAAATCACCACTTTCTTCCCCGCCATCGCCTGGGTCATACCCAGATTCAGCGAGATGAAGGATTTACCTTCGGAAGAAATACTGGAAGTCACTAATAGCGTCTTCAAATCCTGATCGGGAAGGATATATGCCAGATTGGCCCGCAGCATGCGAAACATCTCTGTCACTGCTGATTTGCTATTTCTAATGACCACCAAATCTTTGAGTTTCTTTTTACTATACCCAAGCGCACCAACGAGCGGCACCCGCGTGGCCCGTTTCACGTCGCTCTCGTACACGATCTTTGTGTTGGAACTTTCAATCAGAAGGACAATGAGACTAGGTAAGAAAAGCCCCATAAAACAGGCGATGATCCAGACTTGCGCCTTGACCGGGCTGACCGTGTCCAGTGGCACATAGGATGGTTGGACCACCCTGCCCGACGGTCTCGTGATGGCCAAAGAAATGGCAGCCTCTTCCCGCTTCTGTAGGAGGTAGAGGTACAGGTTTTCCTTAATGCTTTTCTGCCTCTCCATTTCCAGCAGCTCCCTCTCCATGGTAGGCAAAGACTTGAGTCGAGCCTGCATGTCAGACTTCATCCTCCGATTGGCACCATTGGCCAGCATCAGGTCGCTCTTAATCGATCGAATATTTTCAATGATCGTGGCACGCAAATTCTGCAGTTGTTTATGCGCTAGAAGCAGATCGGGATGAGAAGGCCCCAGATTGTTGCTGAGTCGATCCCGCTCAGCCAGTATTTCGTTGAATTTGCCCAGTTGGTTTGCCAATGTCAAATTGGAGATATTGGTATTGGTCGGGACAAATTCAAACTTGTCTTTATTGGACAACAAAAAATCTTCGACTGACTGCAGAATATCTACCTCGACCGCTACCCTCGATATCTCCTTATTCTGACCCGCCAGCTCATTTAGCAGCAATGTACTCTCCGTGCTCAGCTCCACCATATTAAACCGTTGCTTGTATTCCTCCACGCTTAATTCTGCATCGGTCAACTCGTCATTGATCAGTCTAATCCGCTCATTAATAAGGGAGATGGTATTTTTGAACACTTGATTCTTATCGTCCGTGGAAAAAGTCAGATAGTTGTCGACGACCAGCTTCAGAATATCGGAGGCTCTTTCGGCCACCACATCACGCATACTGATCTGAATCGTACTGGAGTTTTCTCCCAGGATGGCCACGTCGAGTTCCTTTACGAGCCCCTCAGCTACACTAATTGGCGGAGATATCTTAATCTCGATCGGAAATCCCGACACCTCCTGATCTACTAATGCCATGATCAGATCACCATCGGGCAGTGGCAGCAACTTGCCAAACTCGGCAAAATAATATTCGCCGTCTACCGCCAGGCTGAACCTATTGCCACCCTCATGCTCTAAAACGCCAAGCAGGCTTGCACCTTCCTCCCTGGGCTCCCACGTAAGGACCTTGACCGGGCTTGATTTGTACAGATCTCGCTTGCTCCATCGGCCCAATGCCACGTAGCTGTATTGCAGCTCCAATTGCTCCACGACCTGTGTGACCGACGGTACAGACTTGAGCACCATGGTCTCGTTTTCCAGGTTCTTTTTCCTCTCCAGTATTCCAAACTCGGCAAAGATCGCCTGCTCGGTCAAAGAACTGGAGCGCTCGTTGTTTTCCAGCTGTAGCAGGGCCTGTGCCTCATACTTGGGCTGGGTATAATTAAGATAGACATAACCACTAGCTAGGGCGATGATCAGGCAGAGAGCAAATAAGTACTTGTACTTGACGGCCAGCCGTCCCAGATGCTTAAGGCTGATTTGACCTTCTTTCATGATTGAGATGTTTTATTGGACCAATAAATTCCTGGTTTTCTAATTGTTGACATTGACGGTGATTATAGCGGTTAGCAACGCCACGAGCGGATATAATACCGGTGCATACCGTTGCACGAAATCACCCTGGGTGGCAAATTTCTTTGCCTTCAGGGGCTCTACGTAGATAATGTCATTGGGTTTTAGATAGAAATAGGGCGAGGCAAATAGGCTGTCCTTTTGCGTATTCAGCCGGACAAACTCGCGCTGCCCCCCACGCTCGCGTATGACCAGCACCGAATCGCGCTTGGCATAAGAAGTGAAATCACCCGCCATGCCCAGTGCTTCCAATAGCGTCAGTCGCTCATTGGGTATCGTATAGGTGTTGGGACGTGTCACCTCGCCCAATAGTGTGACCCGGAAATTGAGGTAGCGGATCTGCACCGACGCATCGGGTACATACGCACTTAATTTGTCTGTGATCTCATGCCTAAGCTCTATGATCGTCTTCTCGGAGGCCTTGACAGGGCCAATAAAGGGAAGATTGATCATCCCCTGCTCATCGACCCGGTAGCCACGTTGCAAGCCAAAGGCCCTTTCGCCTGCATCACCTCGCAATTCGGCCGCTTGAGCGAAGGCCGCTACATTCTCGACATTTCGACTGGAGACGGTAATATCAAGAATGTCATCATCGGCGATCTTGAGCACCGGATGACTATCGATCAAAGTGAGCTGGTCGGCCACCTGCTCAAATTGGATGATTTGGTGATGTTTGACACTACCACAACTGCCGAGGAGCATGGCGAGCATCCCTATTAACATGAGAGATCGAAACATATATTTTGTCATTGTGATTTTATGATGGTCGATAATTCTTTGCTGGCCACGATAGGCTACGATTGTCGAGCAGTAGCGGTAGCCGAAGGTCACTGAGTAGTTCCAGTTGCAGCAGATCGTGGACATCAGTGCCCATGTGGTCGTACCAGCCTCGCTTGAGCATCTTTTGAGCGGCAACCGCCTCGGGCTTGCCATAGAAGCCAGAGAGCGCCAACATATTTAGTTGAAAGAGACATCCCAGGTTTTTCAATGCCTCAAGTTCCTCCAGATGCTGGTGATAATAGCTGTATCGCTCAGGATGTGCCAGCAGAGGCACATACCCCTGCACAAATAGCTCAATAATTAGGTCCTTGACCGGGCGAAATGGACGGTCAAGGGGCATCTCAATCAGCACATGCCTGTCCGCCAAAGTCAGTAAACCACTGTCCATATGTTGCACGAAATCCTGATCCAGCATATATTCAGCGGCTACCGCGAGATCAATCTCGATATCCGCCAGGAGGACGGGCCGCAAAAAGTCGGAGAAGGCTTGGAGAATTTTTTCCCGGGTATTGCCAAAATAGCCCCGCATCACATGCGGAGTAGCAACCAGCTTTTGATAGCCCAACTCCGCCAGCCCCTTGACCAGCATCAGTCCTTCCTCCACGGTTTGAGCTCCATCATCAATGCCAGGCAACCAATGGGCATGCACGTCGACGACCAGCTCCTCGCCCAATACGGGCTGTGGCAATGTGCTCTGCCCGGCTCCTAAGAATCGCTTCGTTACCTCCAGTATGGTCATGGTCATGGATCGATCAAGCCCGGGTATCTACCCATATGTTCAGCGGGGCAATTCATACTCCTTGACGGGTACCTGGCACATCGTGACAGAAGGACCGACCCTCAAAGGATCTCCGACGGCCAGTCCTCCGCATGTTGACAGGATCAATATCTATGCGCAGCGTACAGCCCATACGCTCAAATTCCACTTGAAATTTGGCCTTGTTCTTACGAGCAATAAGCACTCCCCTTAGGCCGGTCAAATGTCCCGCTATCACTTCTATCTCCTCGCCGGAGACAAAGTCCCGCGAAAAAGCCTGCTCGTCTCTAATGTCCCCGACTACCCGCTGCATCAAGGCAATTTCCTCTTCTGGGATCGTTACAATTTCTCCGGCAAAACGCACAAAATCGACCACTCCGGGTGTGCGCAAAACCGCAATGCGATTTTCTGGAAGGATTCTTGCAAATACATAACAGTGGATGATCGGCAGCTCGACATATCGAAGTTTCGTTTCATATTTTCGCACCTTCTTTAGCAAGGGCACATAACAGTGAATTCCTGCCTTTTGCAAGAGATTGCGCACAAATTTCTCGCGCCGAAATCGGGTGTAAATAGCCACCCACTTGCTGTCGGGCTCCGACGATGCCGCCTGGGTAAAGTAGGATATAGGTTTATGAGAAAATGCAGCTCCAGCATTCATAATTGAGTGTGTTTTATGGTAATATCAGGACCATGGCTCTGCGGTGCTCGGGACCATTTGGATCAGGATTTATCAGAAGCTCTTGCGACATATATGGCTCCGCCATTAATATGTCTGGGACATATGTTCCTAAAACAGACTAAAAAGAAATAAAGCCGGCGTTACAAAGGCACCTAGGTGCCAATACTTAGGCTTACTTCGCGCAACCAACAGGCCTGACTACTAGGTCTACCATTGGCCCATCCGGTCTGCGCCGGAAATTCATGCTGTCCGAAGTCTCCGAGCTTGGATCCCCGGGTAGAATCATTACCTACGGAGAACCATGCTCAGGTTCTTCTCGTCGAATACGTGGAGTGAGAGACTGCAATGGATCTTAGACTTGAATGTTCCCGATGTAGGCACAAATCAACCTCCAAATAAGGCTGGTAACTGCTGCAGTGGGGACACGGGATCCCTTGTGTTGTATTTATTGGCCACTGACTTTCTTACGGTTTAGTGACCAGTTCTACACTGATTGGCCTTTCTCCACGGACTCTGTGTTTGATGGGATTTCATTTCTGCTTGGAAAACGTCAATTCCAAGTCAATTGAACAGAGTTAATCTGGCTGTAATAGACTAGGGAGAAGAAAAGAATTGCGGCTTTTTAGCATCCGCAACGGGTACTTTGGCGTATTCATAATACGAAATTTTGAGTTTAAAGATAGTTCGTCGGCAGTCACTATCCTGTACCCAAAGTATCCGACAACCTGTCTTGCTTGGGGACCCCTAGCATTTAATCATTATTAAAATGCTAAGGACCAGGGTTTAACAAATACCTAGATGGATCATACGTGGGGATAGTAATCTGCGTCAATGGAAAAATACGACTTTTTCTCTCAAGAACAGCAGAAAAAACAAATTTCCTTCGCTTTTCCATCACCAAAAGCCTGCTCGACAGAATAATCTCTCGTATCCGATAATATATAATGCAGTCGAAATCAAAAGGAAATATATGGCAGGTATTTAGCAGGGATTCGCTGCCCCCTGTCTGGGACAGCTACTATTCTAAATCATCCAAAACCGCTCTCGTTTCAACCCATGCGGGCATGTCACTAGGCAGAGAGGGCAAATTCACACGTCAAAAATTGACGGTTGGATTTGACACGAATATGGCCAGAACAGCGAACTGTCTTGCGGCGGCCTCGCGAGCGATTCCCCTCGGCGAAATCAAATCAGCGTCTGCTCGTAACGTTCTGATTGTCTAGGGATCATTGCCTGAGAGAATGCAGTCAAAACGGTCACTTGTCGTACGAGGGAGTGTACACCCTTGTCGATTCTCGGCCGAGGAGTCGACTAAGCCATATACCTACGTAAGAATCGAATTTATTCTACAAGCCTGGCAAGTCGCGTGTGCCTATCTTTACTCCCGGTGAGCATGTCATTCTAACGGGTACGACACCACCAACGGATTTTGAGTAAAGTGCCGCTGTTAAGTCAGCGGTACTTTTTTTGTTTTTGGGGGGGGGAAATGACTGCACCTCCCGATGCCTACTCGAAAAAATCGACAAACATTTCGAACTTTTGCTACATGCCGCTGGGCCGCTTTGGAATGGCTTTTGGAGTCTCTACTAGTCGTTGGGATTTGTAGCCTCCCTACCAACATAATCACAGGCAAAACCATCACGGACTGGATCTGGAGATCCTGGTAAAGATTTAGAAATTGATTTTGTGTGTTTCCGGGGTGGTTCAACCATCAGGTAGAGCCCCCCGCTTTTTGTCCCGTCTAGAATCATGGCCTTAGCGACCGTAGTACCGATCAAAACTCTACATGGCTTCTTGGGCTTGGAGGGCCCATTTTCTTGTCATGTCTACATAGTAGCGGTGCTGAGTAGATCTCGCTCTGAGATCGCCTCAGTGCCCACTCCAATTTCGGTCTAGTATGATCGCTAGTCAGACAACAAACGGCGCACTACTAAGCTACCGTTCATGAGAGTGCCTTGCGGAGAGCAGTACAGCTGCCCTATGTCGGAAGCTAGTCTCGAGCCTATCCACGCTCAAATACCACTAAATTCCACCGGCTAGGTCGCCCTATAGATGGCCCTAGTAGTAGAGATTCGCATTAAATCTTGTGGTCAATTCTAACGTCTTTGGCCCGCATACATTCCGACATCAACAAATAACTAGATTGGACGACCCGTGTCGCCCATGCACCGGAATGGTCAATAATTAGGATGACGAGCTGTCGTCTCACGAGTTGCCTGGCAGTGGTGATCCACCAATGTATGGGCGGCGATCCAGGTCACAAAAAGGCGTGGTTTGCCGTACACATGTCCACAGCAAAGTACCCATGACAATGACGCATCCCGGTTGACCATGGACCAGTGCTTAGCCGTACTGACTAGGGTTGTCGCTAAGCTGACCACAGACAGCCGTTTTCAAAGTCCTGATCAAACCGAGTATATTCAAAAATTGCATGTCCATGTAACCGCACATTAGCGCCGTTTCTCCACCACATATCTGCGCCAGGATTAGTAGAAAGTGCGAGTATATAATCACCCCAATAACTACACCAGTATCATAAGATTACTACAGTTGGTGGAACTCTCTTAATCTAATTTTGACATTAGTTTGAACCCGGTCAAGGAAAAGAAATTGCCTAAAGGGGCAGGAAAGCCGGACACTTATGAACGGGCCTTTTGGCGTGATGATACAACTGCCCTCCCCTAGGCAGTAGACTGAGGGCTGCATTTGCATCGGGCTGCGATGCAGTCCTCCTTCGATCTATCGAGTGGCAGATGATCTGTCCTCGGGGTCTGGCAGTTTTTTCAAGAAATCACATGTTGGGCCCAACAATTTATTTTCGTGCCGATTGCGCGATTGAAATTTTGTCCAAAATGACGCCCACAGGATTACTACAAGTCGTTTGACCACTGTACGAGATACCGGTCTGAGGGCCGCCGCAAAGATGAGTTAGATGCTTCATCTTATTGCGAAAAAAAGAATATATTGATTGCAGGGAGTCCCCAAAAGACCTGCCATAGCCCATCGCTTCATACCCTGAAGAACTAAGATTCATTGAAGTCTTAATTAAAAATCTTAACGTACACAAATGAAATCTTTTGCGACTGCAGATGACCACTCTATCGTTCGACATGGATTAAAGCTTTTGCTAAAAAGCAACTTCTCTCCATGTCAGGTTTTTGAGTCGGTCGACGGGGACAGTACTATCAAATTAGTGCAAGAAAAACCCCTTGACCTCCTCATTCTCGACGTCAATTTACCGGACTCCGAACCGCTAACCTTAGTCGATTTTTTGCATCGGAGGCACCCAGATCTCAAGATCCTGATTTTCTCAATGCTGCCGGAAGATACTTTTGGCAAGCGATTTATCAACTTGGGTGCGCGCGGCTTTATCAATAAACAGTCCGACGACAAAATTATCGTGCAAGCTGTGTCCAAAGTTTTGGAAGGGCAGATATTCTTGACCGAGCACCTGCGAAATAAATTGGTGCAAGTCGCATTGGACGGAAAACAGTTCAATATTTTTGAAAGTCTTTCTGACCGTGAAATGGAAGTCATGCTACTTCTAGTGAAAGGAACCTCACAGAAAGAGATTTCTCAGCTCCTAAATCTCCATAGCTCAACCATCGGCACCTATAAGTCCCGGATCATGGAAAAACTGAATGTACATAACCTGATCGAACTTAAGGAACTGATATTTGCCTACGGTATCGACATGCACTAGATAGACCGCGTAGGTCCGCAGCCTGCCGGTGATCCCCAGAAAATCAAGAAACCATCTCCAACGCTCCCCTGCACCCCATTTTTTTTACTGCTCCAGTAGCTGAAATAACCCCTCGCGCCTAGCATTGGCCTACATGCAAGGTCGATCACCTTGCATCTTCAGGATATAGCAATCCCCTGTTTTCTCGCCAATCAGATGGAAATCTTGGTAGCCGGCGGGAGGAGACTCTGCAGCAATGGTTTTAATTCCTCTGCGGTGAGCTGGGCCTCCCGAAAAGTTGTATCAGCCACTTGGGAAATTCGATTCAGACATCTGGTAGGGCAAGGCGCCACACCAGGGAGCTCTTCATTGAGCCTCCAGGTACTGCACCCAGTGGAGATGACTGGTACCGTCTTAGAAACAGGAAGGCCGTGACACCGGCAGACGACGTCGCAACCATTTGCGGCACTTTACTTTCGCTACAAAGTCACCCGTTGACCGAGCGCGGCGCTCCTGTAGATCGCCTCGACGATCCGAATATCGCGCATGCCTTCCTCACCCGGCACGATCATGGCCCGATCCTCCTTGATGGATAGCGAATCGTCATCCATTTGTTTAGCCTGCTGATTGAGTGGGCTGGGCGACAAGACGATGCCATCACTGGTTCTGCCCTTGACCCCTGAGTAGGATTGGAAAGGTTTCAGCTCATACCAGCCGTTGGCACAGTCGACCCGAAGGTGATTCATGCTTTCGCCCAGGCTAGTCTTGCAGTTGGCGATTGCTCCCGAGGGAAACTCCAACCGGAAAGTAGTGGTTTCGTCCACCTCGTGATAGATTTCGGGTCGGGTGGTGCTGTGGGAGGCAGTCACCGCCGTGGGTTCCTCACCTGCCGCATACCTTGCTCCATTCAGAGAGTAGACCCCCATATCGTACATGGCTCCGCCACCCAGGGCTTTGTTCTGCTTCCAGTGATTGGACCTGCCGTCGCGATACCCAGCCTCCGCTTTGATCTCTTCAATCTTGCCGTATGGCTTTTCCTTGGCGTATTTCATGATCGTTTGGGTATTTTTCTCGTGCTGCATCCGATAGCCAATCGCCAGCTTGACCCCATTGGCGCTCGCAGCCTTAATCATGGCCAGACATTCCGCTTCCGTCTTGGCCATGGGCTTCTCGCACCATACGTGTTTGCCTGCCTCCGCCGCTTTAATGGCATACTCCGCGTGTAGGCCGGTGGGCAGCACAATGTAGACCACATCGATGTCATCATTGCTGGCCACATCCCCCATCGTCTGATAGTTGTACACGTTTTGATCCTTGATCCCATATCTCTCCTGCCATACGGGAATCTTCTCCGGGCTGCCGGTCACGATCCCCGCCAAATGACATTCCTTGGTCTTTTGGAGGGCCGGTGCCAGGATATCGGTGCTGTAGTAGCCCAGGCCTACAAGTGCTACCCCCAGCGACTTCGATTGATGCCTCAGTAGGGTGCGCGGAAAAACCGCAGGAACCGTAGCGACTATCCCTGCTTGCCGAAGAAACTTACGCCTAGTAACCATCTCTTTAAATTTTTTCAGTGATTAGTAAAGGAAAAACCGTCGAGGCACGCTCAAGATCTTAAAATTAGATCAATCAATGGAGATACACCAGCGGCGTGCGGTTGATATCTCGCGTAGTTGGGGATCAAGTTGTTTCGCGTCCCGGGATTTATCACCGGATAGGAAGCTTAATGGTAGAAGCTGTCAAATGGTTGCGCATCACGTTGTATAGTCCCAGACCGCCCAGCCCAGTATTTTGCACGGCTCAGGACCTGCGGACTGCTCTTGTGGGGTGGCCTAATGCCTTTAAAGGGTCACGACGGTGATGCCAGGCGATTCATCCGCAAGAACTCAATCGGCCATGCGGTGCGACCGTCAAGCGCGAGATCCGACAAGACCTCGCCGATGAAGGGCACAAACTTAAACCCGTGGCCACTGAATCCCGCAGCAATGATCACTTTGTTGTCATAGCCCGGCAAACAATCGATGACAAAATGCTCGTCATCACTATAGGTATACAGACATGACCGACTGGAGAGCACCCGCTCAATCCGACCCGCCATACATTTGTCCATGAACCGGATCACACTCGCATAGTCCGCCTCAGCCGTGTCGCGATGACCTAGGTCAGGATCAAACTCCCGGGCAGGCATATGGTGAGCGATCTTCAGACCTACCGGACCATCGGCCACCCTGGTCGGTACCATCGGAAACCCATAAAAGATACCCTCGGTCTCATGATCTTGCCACAGCCAACAAGGAAAACGATCCAACTCAAAGGCATCCCATCGTTTAGGTTGCACCCAGGCCAGTGTCTGTCGGGTCACCTTGAGGGGTAGCGAAACCAGGTTTTTCGTCCAAGCACCGGCGGCAAATACCACTCGATTTGCTCGAAACTGACCCTCTTTGGTGTCCAACACGACTCCATCGCCATCTTCTTTCCAGGTCAAAAGTGCCGTGTTCGTGCGAATGTCCGCGCCCAACTGCAAGGCCAGACTATAGTAGGTCGCGATCGCGCGCTCTGACAGCACAAATCCACCAGCTGGTTCCAGGATCATCTCGTAGCCGTCTGGAATGTCAAAACCCTCGTACTGTTCCATAGCCTCCCTGCAGGTATGTGCGTGCAGGGTAACTTCATGGGGAGATCCCGACGTCCGTACTCCCTGTAGCATGGAATCTTGGGGCCGGCCATAGTATCGCAGGCCCGTCTGAAACAACAACTTTGCTCCCGACGCCTGTTCGAGCCCTCGCCACTTCTCATAGGCCCGGAACAAGAGCGGTACATAATCGATCTGCTCGAAATAGGCCTGGCGAATCAGGCGGCTTTGCCCGCCATGGGATCCCATGGCATGCGGTATGTCAAACTGCTCCAGTCCCAGCACGCGGGCGCCACGCTTAGCCAGTTCGTAGCAGGTGGCCGACCCCATCGACCCTACGCCAATCACGGCCACATCGTAGGAAGGAACTTCTCTCACAGCCTACATATTACTTTCGGTAATCCAGCGGGGGCTCTCGATCTCCCACCAGCGACTCGTATGTGAAATCTGCACCCCTGCGTTCAAGTAGCTCGGCTTCGGCCTTTTCCAGCAAGGAGGGGTTTTGAAACAGATGAATGGCTGATAGGGTCAAGGTCTTGGCTGCCACCATCATGCCCTTGCGCCCAATGCTCATGCCACCCGCTGCCACCGCCTGCCAGCTGTGAGCGGAGGTACCAGGTACCCATGTGGCGGCTCTCATGCCCGTGGTCGGTACCACCCAGCTGATATCACCCACATCGGTGGATCCGCGTCCCCCCCGGGCCTGCACCCGAAAGGGCTGGATCTTGGAGGCGTCGGAGGGATCAAAGTCGCCTCCCTTAAAAGATTTGATGATCTCTGTGGCAAACTGTCGTTCTGCATCGTCATAGGAGACGCCGCCCACCAAGTTCAACTGTTCGTGCATTACCCTGGCTAGGGTTTCGTTGGGCAACTTATTGAAGTAGCCGGTCTCCAGCTCATAGGTCATCGTGGTCTCGGTACCCATCGTGGCTCCCTCGGCCGCCTTGATCACCCGCTGCAAAATTTCCTTGGTGATGCGCATATCCGGGTTTCGGATGATATAGGATACAGACGCACTGGCCGGAACCACGTTGGCAGCTCCCCCGCCATCTTGTATGGTGTAATGAATCCGACTGTCACTGGGCACATGCTCTCGCATCAGGTTGACCATATAGTTGAGCGCCTCCACCCCGTCCAGTGCAGAACGTCCTCGCTCGGGAGCAGCCGCGGCATGGGAGGCGTATCCCGAAAACTCAAAGTTGACACTCACGGCGGCCAAGCTAGAGCCCGCCTCCGCCGTGTTCGTGCTGGCAGGGTGCCAAGAAAGTACCCCATCGACGTCATCGAACAGACCTGCTCGCACCATATAGATCTTACCACCTCCTCCTTCCTCGGCGGGGGTGCCGTATAAGCGGATCGTCCCTACCGTCCCCGATGTCTCCAGCCACTGCTTGACGGCGATCGCCGCTGCCACGGAGCCCACTCCGAAGAGATGGTGCCCACAGGCATGACCACTGCCTCCTTCCTTTCTCGGTAAGGGATAAGGCACCGCCTCCTGCGACATCTTGGGCAGCGCATCATACTCCGCTAGCGTGGCTATGATGGGCGCACCGTTGCCCCAACTGGCCACAAAAGCAGTCGGCATCCCGGCCACACCCCATGTGATCTCAAACCCTTCTGCCGCCAACGGACGGGCGAGCAGCTTTACACTTTCATCCTCCAAGAAGCCCAGCTCGGCCAGATCCCAGATCCGGTGGGCAATCTCTCCATAATGCATCGCTTTGTCCTCAAGACGTCCAAGCACCGCAGTGCGTTCTTTCTCACGCAACTGATGTTGTCCATAGACCGGTGAGACTACGAGGCCGAGTAGGCAAATGATCAGTGCTTGTCTTCTGGCCATATCAAACTTACTTTATCAAGATGAGGTCAACCGGAGCCCTTGGCCCAGGTGACCGAAACACGATTATTACTATCTTTTCCTACAGCAACTCCAAGAACGCAATAAAAAGGTAAAAATGAAAAAGCTCATGCTCTTAGCGGCTCTCGCAGCCATGGTATGTCCCTGCCTGTCGGGGCAGGAAATCGAAGAAGAAATGAAGGCCCTGCAGTGGCGGGCGATCGGACCGGCCAATATGGGTGGTCGGGTGACCGACATCGACGGGATTCCGGGCGACCCCAGCACGTTTTATGTGTCGGGGGCTGACGGTGGCCTGTTTAAGACCACCAATGGCGGTGTCACCTTTACGTCGCTTTTCACCAAACAACGCACCTATTCTGTGGGAGCGCTGGCCATTGCTCCCTCCGATCACAATGTCCTCTGGTTGGGTACGGGGGAAGGTGATCCGCGCAACAGTGTGGGTTACGGCGACGGGGTATATCGCTCCATTGATGCAGGACAGTCCTGGGAGCATCTCGGCCTGGAGGGTACCGAACGCATCAAAAAGATCATCGTCCACCCGGATGACCCGGATGTCGCCTGCGTATGCGCACTCGGCAGGGAATGGGGAGCAAATGAAGATCGGGGCGTATTCAAGACGACGGACGGAGGGAAGAGCTGGGCCAAGGTGTTATACATCGACGAAGATACGGGGTGTTCAGATCTGGACATCGATCTCTCCAATCCACGCATCCTCTATGCCGGTATGTGGACCTTTCGGCGTAAGCCCTGGCGATTTGACGGAGGAGGCCGGTCCACGGCGCTTTATCGGTCGAAGGACGGTGGAGACAGTTGGGAAAAGATCATGAAAGGATTACCCGAAGGCCCCATGTCTCGCATCGGGGTCGCGGTGGCACAAAGTCAGCCCACGACGGTATACTTGGTATCCGAATTTCAAGAAGGTGGCACCTTCTGGCGATCGGATGACCGGGGCAATTCTTGGGAAAAAGTCAACGATGATCCCAATATCAACTTCCGCCCCTTCTACTACAGCGATATCCGTGTGGATCCCAACAATCATCAGATTATCTACTCGCTGTCCGGGCGACTCTACAAGTCCGTGGACGGTGGCAAGAACTTCGAATCTATTGCCCGCAATGTACATGGGGATCACCAGAGCTTCTGGATTGATCCCGCTAACTCCGACCGCTTGATCAGTGGAAGTGACGGTGGCTATCAGTTGTCTTTTGATCAAGGCACTACCTGGGACATTATTAATAATGTAGAACTGTCTCAGTTTTATCAGCTCGACGTGGATATGCTCGACCCCTACCATGTATATGGTGGTCTGCAGGATAATGGCTGCTGGACCGGGCCAAGCAATTCGCTCAATAGTGCCGGTATCTTAAAGAGGCATTGGAAGCGCCTCAGCTATGGCGATGGCTACTATGCCGTACCCATACCGGGCAGCGAACACGAGGTATATACCAACCTCCAGGGAGGGGTGCCCTTTCACGTGGACAGTCGCACCGGCATCGTGCGCAATATTCACCCCTACCCTAAGATCATTGGTTCGGCCGGCGATGCCATTGAGCATCACAAGTACCGCTTCAATTGGGATTCGCCCCTGCACATCTCTCCCCATGACGCCAATACCGTCTACTTCGGAGGCAATGTGCTATTTCGCTCCAGAGATCGAGGCCACAGCTGGGAAGAGATCAGCCCTGACCTGACGACCAACGATAAGGAAAAGCAGAAGACTTCCGGCGGAGAGATCTACCAGGACAATACGGCTGCCGAATTTCATTGTAGCATCTTAAGCATATCCGAATCTCCCGTGGAGGCAGGTGTCATCTGGGTCGGCACGGACGACGGCAATCTGCAGCTCACCCGTGATGGCGGTCAGAGCTGGTCGAATGTGGCCCCTCGGGTCACTGGCCTGCCGGCGTTTTCGTGGATCGCCAAGATCCACGCCTCCGAGCACGACGGCGGCACAGCCTTTGTGGCGGTGGACAATCATCGCAGCGACGACTTCACGCCGTATGCCTTTGTTACCAGGGACTATGGTCGTAGCTGGCAAAAAATCGTGGAAGGACTGCCCGCAGACGACTATGTCAAGGTTATCCGCCAGCACCCGCATCGCCCGGCGCACCTCTTTCTGGGCATGGAGCACGGTGTCTACGGCTCCTTTGATGGCGGGGCGCATTGGCACCGGCTAAATAATAACCTCCCTCCTGTGTCCGTACGGGATCTTCGCATACATCCCCGCGAAAACGATCTGGTCGTCGGCACCCATGGCCGCGGGGTCTGGATACTGGACGATATCACTCCCCTGGAAGACCTGGTGACAGCCCGAAACCAACCGATGCACATCTCCAAGCCGCGCAGGGCCACCCGCTGGCACTTCTACAGCCAAATCGAAAATCTCGGATCCAGAACCTACCAAGCGGACAATCCCGCTTATGGGACCTCCATCGACGTCTACCTGCGCGAGAAACCTTCCTCTGTCATAAAAATAGACATCCTTGACCCCCAGGGCGGCCTGGTCCGGGAACTGGTGGACAGCAACGGCGTTGCCGGAATCAACCGAATCCAGTGGGATCTGGGCGGTCGTGCCGCGTCCAAGCTCCACCATCCCATCAGTGGGGGCTGGCGCAGCGGCGATTATCGGCCGTTGGTCCCGCCTGGCACCTACCAGGCCAAGGTGACTGCGGAGGGCAACGAGCAGGTCGTCTCGATCGAAGTGCGAGCCGACCCCCGACTATCGCTCACCGCGGCTGACTATGACGCTCAGGCGCAAGCTCTGGCCACCCTGCGAAGCCTCTTGTCCCAAACCCACGAGCTGATCAACGAAACGGATGGCATCCTTAGCCAGATGACGGCTGCCAAAGACCGAGTACAAATGAAAGAAGATGCAAGCGATGCGCAGATCCTGGCCTTGCTCGACCAAGCATGGGACAAAATCGAAGCGCTGCAGGATCAACTCCGTCGGCCACCCCCATCGATGAGCTATCGGCAAAAGCCCCGCCTGCGAGAGGAGATCCGATCCTTGATGTTTGCGATTGGCGGTGCCCCGGCTGTGCCCACGCAATCGCAAGGCGCACGTGTGGTCCAGCTCCAGGAAGAAACCAGCGAAGCGGTGCGTACCCTAGAGCGCATCATCTCCAACGAGATCCAGATGCTCAATAGTCAGATCGGTACCCTACCGCCCATTGAGACCAGGCCGGTGAAACCGTGAGGGAGTCGAACTGGAGTTCTGAGTGCACTGGAGTTCTGAGTGAGCTAGAGTTTTGAGTGAGCTAGAGTTTTGAGTGAGCTAGAGTTTTGAGTGACTTGAGTGAGCTAGAGTTTTGAGTGACTTGAGTGAGCTAGAGTTTTGAGTGAGCTAGAGTTCTGAGTGAGCTCGCGACTATGCTGCGCCGAGCAAAGGGCCAACTCATGAACTCGCCAACTCAGAACTCGGAACTCCCAACTCAGAACTCGCTAACTCAGAACTCGGAACTCCCAACTCGGAACTCCCAACTCAGAACTCGGAACTCAGAACTCAGAACTCGGAACTCGGAACTCAGAACTCCCAACTCAAAAAACGGGTACAATATTTGTGCAGTACGAAAAAGGGCATATATTTGACCTGCAATGAAAAACAACAAAAATAGAACTTGGTGGTGGTCCGGTGATACGCAGACAAAGGTGTATTGACAGGGCATCGCATGAACATATACAGAGCGGCTTGTCGGAACACCGGCAGGCCGCTTTTCTTTTGTCATGACCAGCATCAAACAACGATCCAGGATCGCCAAAGACAACTGACAAAACATGAAATCGAAGATCACGACCACCACACGCAAACTCTTGTCGGATACCGTGACCCCCGTGTCCATCTTTCTCCGCGTACGCGACCGCTATTTATCACCCAGCCTGCTGGAGAGCAATGACTATCGTTCATCTGAGAACAGTAATTCCATTATTGGTTTTGATCCATTGGCCACCCTGACTGTCAAGGGGCATGTGCTCACCTTGCGCTATCCGGATGGCCGCAGCGAGGAGAAACCACTCACGCATGCCCTTGAACTGCCGACGTTCTTCCAAGCTTTTATGGATAGTTTCGAATTTTCCTACGAGGGCGATAAGCCACCCATCAATGGGTTTGTCGGCCATATGAATTTCGACGCCGTCCAATATTTCGACACACTGGAATTCCCCTCGGACAAAAGACACTTGGATTTGCCGGATGTGCACTACATATTCTATCGGTATCTGATCAACATCAATCACTTTAAGGAAGAACTATATCTCATCGAAAATCGCCTCCCTGGTGAGAAGAGCCAATTAGATAAAATTCGATCCATTGTCTTTGATCAGTCCATGAGCACCTACCATTTTGAACTCCTTGGCGAAGAGACGAGCAACCTCACCGACGACGAATACAAGAAATTGGTGACCCTCGGCAAACACCATTGCCACATCGGAGACGTATTTCAGATCGTACTGTCCAGGCGATATTCTCAAAAGTACCGGGGTGACGATTTTAGTGTCTACCGAGTACTGAGGTCGGTCAATCCATCGCCCTACCTCTATTATTTTGATTATGGCGGCTACCGGATTTTCGGTAGTTCTCCAGAGTCGCAGCTAGTGGTCAAAGGCAATATTGCCCAGGTGAACCCGATCGCTGGCACCTATAAACGGACGGGTGACGATGAAGAAGACGCACTCAATGCGGAGCGGCTGACCGAAGACCCCAAGGAAAATGCGGAACATGTGATGCTCGTGGACCTCGCTCGAAACGACTTGGGTCGCCACTGCACCGAGGTAAACGTAAAGGAGCTGAAGGATATTCAATATTTCAGTCATGTCATCCATCTGGTCTCAAAGGTAGAAGGCACCCTGCCTGAGGGCGCTCACTCGGTGCAGGTTTTTGGAGATACATTTCCCGCTGGCACCCTATCCGGGGCACCAAAATTTAAGGCCATTGAATTAATAAATGCGTACGAAAATACCAACCGCTCCTTTTACGGCGGGGGACTGGGCTTTATTGACTTCAATGGCAATATTCTGCATGCCATCATTATCCGATCGTTTTTGAGTCTCAATAACACCCTGCATTTGCAGGCCGGTGCCGGCATCGTGTCAGAAAGTGTGGAGGAAAACGAATTGCAAGAAGTCAACAACAAATTGGGAGCGTTAAAAAGGGCACTGCATCTCGCGGAGCACATCAACGGCAACTAAAAAAGCAACTATGAAAATTCTGGTGATTGACAATTATGATTCATTTACGTACAATCTCGTGCAATATATCCGGGAGATCGTCGACGCACCGGTCGATGTTTTTCGCAACGACGCCATCGCACTGGATGCCGTAGATCAATACGACACAATCGTAATCTCACCCGGGCCCGGCGTACCGTCTGAGTCGGGGATCACGCCCGCCGTGATTGAACGTTACCACCGCTCTAAGTCCATCCTCGGAGTATGCTTGGGGCATCAGGCGATTGGAGAAGCTTTTGGAGGAAAGCTGCACAATCTGGATCAGGTCTATCATGGTGTGGCTACGGAGGTGCAGATCACGCAGGCCGACCCCATCTTTAGAAATATCCCAAAGCGATTTCAGGCGGGACGATATCATTCCTGGATCGTCAAGAAGGAAGGTCTACCGGCGGTACTGGAGGTCACCGCTGAAGATCAATCGGGCACGATCATGGCCATGCGACACAAAGACTACAACGTACGAGGGGTGCAGTTTCACCCGGAGAGCATTCTCACGCCGCTGGGCAAAGGCATCCTGCGTAATTTTTTCGAGCACGCCAGCCAGTATCACGTAAATATTGTCGCGTGAGTAATATTTTTGAAGAGTGGCTTTGCCGCCCTGGTGCCTTATTTACTCATTTCAATCCTGTATGATGGAATCTTATCTATCACAAATCGGCGTGACACAGCAGCTGCTCACCTCAGCAGAGCGCGCGTTTCTGGATGCCAACGGCTATCTCAATTTGGGCAAAATCTTATCGGATGATCAGTTGACGGCCATTCGCCAGCGTATCGATCAGCTGCTGGCCCAAGAAGGTCAAGAGGCAGGTGCCGAACTCATGGAATCGCCCCACATCCGCCATCCCAAGGAGGCCGGCGCAGACCGCCTGGCCGATCTGGTTAACAAAGGCGAGATCTTTGATCTGTTCTATATGACACCTCGGGTACTAGCAGCGATCCAGCATGTACTGGGCGAAGAGATCAAATTGTCTTCGCTCAACTATCGGGCAGCCAAGCCCAATGACGGCTTGCAGAAGCTGCACGTGGATTGGCATGAGGCCACCGAACCCGGCGACTACAAGGTATGCAACTCCATCTGGCTCCTCGATGACTTTAGTGCCGCCAATGGCGCTACCCGTATCGTGCCGGGCACGCATCTGCAAAAGGATCTGCCCCAAGACGTCTTGGAAAATCCCCTGGACACACACCCTGACGAACGGGTGATAGAAGCCCCGGCTGGCAGCGTCGTGATCTTCAACTCTCACACTTGGCATGGCGGTACTCGCAACCTCACAGACCGGCCTCGACGAGCCATCCACAGTTACTTCTGCCGCAGAGATCAGCCTCAGCAGATCGATCAAAGCAAGTATATTTTACATGAAACCCGGGCGAGAATCGGAGCGGTGGGAGAATACATTCTGGCCGTTTGAAGACGAAAAACAACATACATGAAGGGTATCCTGCAGGAATTATTTGATCAGAAGCGCCTCTCCCGCGACGAGGCGAGAGATATTCTGGTCGAAATCAGTGAAGAGAAATTCAATGACGCACATCTCTCCTCCTTTCTCACCGTCTACAAAATGCGAAATATCACGGTGGAGGAGTTGCAGGGCTTTCGGGATGCCCTCTTGGCGCTTTGCCGGAGCATTGATTTAGACGGCGTCGATTCGATCGATATTGTGGGTACCGGCGGCGACGGCAAAAACACGTTTAATATTTCGACCCTCAGCTGTTTTGTGGTGGCCGGTGCGGGTTATAAAGTCACCAAGCATGGCAATTATGGCGTATCGTCCGTCAGTGGCTCTTCGAATGTGCTGGAAAAATTGGGCTATACTTTCACCAATGACCGGGATGCGCTGCTTAGGACATTGGATCGGGCCAATTTGGTCTTCTTCCACGCACCACTTTTTCATCCCGCTATGAAGGCCGTCGGACCCGTACGGCGATCGCTGGGTATGAAGACCTTTTTCAATATGCTGGGTCCCCTTGTCAATCCCGCCCGACCCAAACGCCACTTCCTAGGCGTCTTTGACATGAATTTGTCCAGACTGTACCAATACATCCTGCAGTCCGAAGAGCAACCTTTTGCCGTGGTCTACGACTTGGCTGGATACGACGAGGTATCGCTCACGAGTACCTTCAGTCTGCGGACCAACGACAGGGATCAGTACCTATCTCCCACCGACATCGGCCTGGACTACATTCCACCAGAGGCGCTCTTTGGCGGGGATTCGGTGGAAGAAGCCGTGGACATCTTTACCACCATACTGGAGGGACGAAGTACCCCGGCTCAGAAATCGGTCATCTACGCCAACGCCGGCTTAGCCATCCATCGTTTTCATCCGGATCGCTCGTACCAAGACTGCATTGCGGAGGCAAAGGAGTCCTTGGATGGAGGCAAGGCGCTGGAGGTGTTGAAGAGATTGGTGGAGGGAGGCTGAGGTAGAGGCTGAGGCTGAGGCTAAGGCTAAGGCTGAGGCTGAGGCTGAGGCTAAGGCTGAGGAGATTGAGGTTGAGGCGGAGGAGATTGAGGTAGAGGTAGAGGCTAAGGTAGAGGCTGAGGAGATTGAGATTGAAATTGAGATTGAGATTGAGATTGAGATTGAGGTAGAGGTAGAGGCTAAGGCTAAGGCTAAGGCTAAGGCTAAGGCTAAGGCTGAGGAGGTAGGGGTAGATATTGAGGTTGAGGCGGAGGAGATTGAGGTAGAGGTTGAGGCGGAGGAGATTGAGGTAGAGGTAGAGGCTGAGGAGATTGAAATTGATATTGAGATTGAGGTAGAGGCTAAGGCTAAGGCTAAGGTAGAGGCTGAGGAGATTGAGATTGAAATTGAGATTGAGATTGAGATTGAGATTGAAATTGAGGTTGAGGCTAAGGCTAAGGCTAAGGCTAAGGTAGAGGTAGAGGTATAGCTGAGGTAGAGGTAGAGGCTAAGGTAGAGGCTGAGGAGATTGAGGTAGAGGTAGAGGCTGAGGAGATTGAAATTGATATTGAGATTGAGGTAGAGGCTAAGGCTAAGGTAGAGGCTGAGGAGATTGAGATTGAAATTGAGATTGAGATTGAGATTGAGATTGAAATTAAGGTTGAGGCTAAGGCTAAGGCTAAGGCTAAGGCTAAGGCTAAGGTAGAGGTAGAGGTATAGCTGAGGTAGAGGTAGAGGCTAAGGTAGAGGCTGAGGAGATTGAGATTGAAATTGAGATTGAGATTGAGATTGAGATTGAAATTGAGAGGTAACATTCAAAAAACCAAAGAATTAAATAGTGATATTTCTAAGAGTAGCACAGTGTCGTTTAAAGATTTTAGAGAATTTCCTGTGTGGAGGACTTCGTTTGAAAGCTTGCTGATGGTATACAAAATCACTAGAGCCTTTCCCACGGAGGAGAAGTATGGTCTGACCTCGGATATACGCCGAGCCTCCAATTCCGTGGTGCACAATATCGCAGAGGGCTACGGACGATTTGAAAGGAGGGACAAGACCAGATTTTACAAAATCTCACGGGCCAGCGCTTATGAAGTGATTAGTCAGCTCATGGTCTCTGAAGCCCTAAGATTTGTTGATGCCACAGCCAGAGATAAACTCAGTAAATCATACATAAAAATCATTGACGAACTTGACAGATTGATCAAATCGGTAGAAAATAGGTGAGCGAGAAAAAGACACGAATGGATCTACAAAAAGTCAATTGTGCAGAGATTCAAGTCATCGCAAGGATGGTCATATCCTTGGCCTCAGCCTTTGCCTTGTCCTTCTCAGCCTCAGTCTCCCCAGCCCTAGCCTCTAACCCCCAAACCATCTCTCAAGATCTGAACCAAATAAAGAAATGAACATCCTTGACGAAATAATCGCATCCAAACAAAAGGAAATCGAGAAAAATCGGGCGGAAAATCCCATCTCCAAACTGGAGGATGCTGTCTTTTTTCAACGCGAGCCGATTTCTCTCCGTGAGCGACTCACGCAAGACGGATCATCACAAATCATTGCTGAGTTTAAGCGGCGCTCCCCCTCAAAGGGCAATATCAACGACCGCTCCGCCATCGGTGATGTCACCGTGGGATACCAGGGAGCAGGCTGCGCAGGCATATCCATCCTTACCGACCAACCCTATTTTGGCGGATCTCCTCAGGACATTATGGATGCACGCGATAAAATACAATGTCCGATACTGCGCAAAGATTTCATCATTGATGAGTATCAAATCATCGAAGCACGCGCGATGGGCGCAGACGTCATCCTGCTGATTTCGGAGGCATTGACAGAAATGCAGATCGATTATCTTTCATCGTTTGCAAAGTCACTGCATCTCGATGTACTCCTGGAAATGCACAGCGCTGACCAACTGGAGAAGGTCAGTCCACATGTGGATCTGGTGGGTGTCAACAATCGGAACTTGAAGACCTTTGAAGTGAGCATCGAGACCTCTCTGCAATTGGCCGAGCTGATTCCTGCAGAATTTGTCAAGATCTCAGAGAGCGGCATCAGCAACCCCCAGAACATCCGCACACTCAGACAGGCAGGCTACCAAGGATTTCTGATTGGCGAGAACTTCATGAAGACCCCCGATCCAGGATTAGCATGCCAAGCATTTATTTCCGCGATTCAACCTACCACATCTTAGGAGATATGTTATTGAAAGTCTGCGGCATGCGGGAGCCCAACAATATCGAGGCACTACTGCAGGAGGTGCAGCCTGACTTTATGGGGCATATCTTCTATCCTCGGTCCAGTCGCTTCGTCGATCAGCCCTTGACCAACCATGGCACCTCTACCCTAAAGATTGGGGTATTTGTGAATGCGGGCATCGAGGACATACTCGACAAGGTCAAGGCCTATCACCTCGCGGGGGTACAATTGCACGGGCAAGAGCCACCGGCTGTCTGTCAGACGCTGAAAGAAAAGCAGCTCGTTGTAATCAAAGCGTTTCGGGTGGACCCAAATTTTGATTTCTCCAGCACCGAAGCGTATAAAGGTCTTTGCGACTATTATTTATTTGACACCATGGGATCGAGCCCAGGCGGTACGGGGAAGAAATTTGACTGGTCTCTGCTGGACAAATACGTTGGCGAAACTCCGTTTCTTTTGAGTGGCGGCCTTCGGCCGGGCGACGGCATCGACATCCTCCAAATGAAGCATCCCAAGTTTGCCGGTGTCGACATCAACAGTGGATTTGAAATCGCGCCGGGCCTAAAAAATATTTCTGAAATACAAACCTTTCTCCATGCAATACAACGTTGACGAACGCGGATTTTATGGCGTATTTGGTGGGGCATTTATTCCTGAAATGCTTTATGCCAACATTCAGGAGCTACAAGAAAATTATCTCCAGATCATCGAAGAACCCTCCTTTAGGCAAGAGATGGATAATCTCCTTAGAAATTATGTGGGCCGACCCAGCCCGCTATACCAAGCACAGCGCCTTTCCGAGAAATATCAGACCAACATCTACCTCAAAAGAGAAGACCTTAATCACACCGGAGCCCATAAGATCAATAACACGATTGGTCAAATTCTACTCGCCCAACGACTGGGCAAGACACGTATAATTGCGGAAACCGGCGCCGGGCAACACGGCGTCGCCACGGCTACCGTCTGTGCGTTGATGGGCATCCAATGCCTGGTGTACATGGGCGAAATTGACATCGCTCGGCAAGCACCTAATGTAGCCCGAATGAAAATGCTCGGCGCTGAAGTAATTCCGGCCCTAAGCGGCAGCAGAACGCTGAAGGATGCCACCAATGAAGCCATCCGCGACTGGATCAACAATCCCGTTGACACGCACTACATCATCGGATCAGTGGTCGGCCCTCACCCCTATCCGGACATGGTGGCCAGGTTTCAGTCCGTGATCAGTGAAGAAATGCGCTGGCAACTGAAAGAAGCCGTGGGCCGCGAAACGCCCGATATCATCGTGGCCTGTGTCGGCGGTGGTTCCAATGCCGCCGGAGCCTACTACCACTACCTGGACGACGCCGACGTACGACTGGTCTCGGTCGAGGCCGCCGGCTTGGGCATCCACAGCGGCGAATCTGCCGCCACTAGCGTGCTAGGCAGCGATGGCATCATCCATGGTAGCCGTACCCTGCTGATGCAGACGGAAGATGGACAAATCATCGAACCCTATTCGCTGTCGGCGGGCTTGGATTATCCCGGCATCGGCCCTCAGCATGCCCATCTGCTGCAGACGGGGCGTGCCGAGGCAATCAGTATCACCGATGAGGATGCCCTGGATGCGGCCTTCGAAGTGACCAAACTGGAAGGAATCATTCCGGCACTTGAATCGGCCCATGCATTTGCAGCCATGCGCAAATTGTCCTATCAAGCGGACGATGTAGTCGTCATCAATTTGTCGGGCCGGGGAGACAAGGACCTTAAGACGTACATCGATAAACTAAATGCCGTATGAACCGGATCGATCGACTTTTCCAGGAGAAACAACAGGGTATCGTGAGCATTTATTTCACGGCCGGATATCCCGCGCTGGATGACACCTCCACCATCATAGAAGCCCTGCAAGAGAGCGGTGCGGATCTAATCGAAATCGGCATGCCCTACTCTGACCCTATGGCAGATGGCCCCACGATTCAGGATAGTGGCAGTCAGGCGATAGAAAATGGCATGACGCTTCGCAAGCTATTTGATCAATTGACGACCATTCGCGACCGCGTGGACCTGCCGCTCCTGCTCATGGGATACTTAAATCAGATCATGCAATTTGGCTTGGATGCCTTCGTAGCTGAGTGTCAGCGGGTGGGTATTGACGGCTTAATTATTCCGGATCTTCCGATTGATATATATGATACGGAGTTTCGCGATAAATTGACGGCCGCCAACCTGCATACGATTTTCCTGATCACACCCCAGACCTCCGATGATCGGATTCGCTACATCGACAATGTGAGTCGAGGATTTATTTACATGGTATCCAATGCCTCCATTACCGGAGCAAAATCAAATATTTCCGATCGGCAAGTGGCGTACTTTCAGCGCATCGACCAGATGAATTTGACAAACCCACGCTTGATCGGCTTCGGAATTTCAAATCACGAGACCTATCAACGAGCTTGTGCCCATGCCCAGGGCGTCATCATCGGTAGTGCATACATTAAAATGTTGACCCGGTCAAAGGACGATATCCGGAAGGGCACCGCCGACTTTATCCGGATGATTAAAGCCGGCCAGTAGAGCTTCGCGTTAAATCTGGTTGTAATGCTAATATCTAATGCGAACTCTACTAGGCGCCAAGGACATTCGCTTAAAATCCGATGCGGACGCCCGCATTGGCATAAAACAGGTTATTGCGTACATCGCTGGCCATGCCTTCAAAGACCTCACTAAGACCAAAAGTATATCCGGCGTCGACGAAAAAGATCGCCAAATCCAGACCCGCGCCCACTTGCCAGCCGTAGACGGCATCCTTGAAGTCCCCCTTGTTGATCAAGGGCGAGTCTTCAATATTTTTGCCTACGGAAAACGCCATGTTGGGCCCGGTGAAAAGTCGAAGATCTACCCAGCGATTGGTCTCGTGACTAAACAATTTGTATCCGACCAGCAACGGCACCCGGATACGATTGACCGTAAACTCCGTCTTGTCGCCATCGATCCGCTCACGTAGTTCGTTCTTAGCGGATTCCCAAAAGATGCCGGGCTGCACATAGAAGCGATTGCCCAACTGAAGGTCAACCCCAAATTGAAACCCCACTTCGTCGGAGAAGGTGGCATCATCAAAGTCCTGACTGAGAGAGGAGGTGTTGAAGCCCGCCTGCGGTCGAAGGGAAATCTGTGCTTCCAACGAAAAACCCATCAGTAGGGCAGCTGCAAATACGATTAAAGTTCTCATAACGTATGTTTTTTAAGGAGGGCAGATCGCGGTTACCACTGACGGACCGCTCTGTCCAACGATTGATTTGTGTAAAAGTCTTTTCTGCGTCAGAGAAAGTTGCATGATCCACTCCACGCTAACAGATCTTTAATAAGTCTGGGTGGCAAATGGTAGGGAAGTGTTATCATAAGGTAGGAAATTAAGAGATTGCTTGAAGGGACTTTCGATCATTTGGACAATCAGTCACGACGGTCTTATGGCGGGCCAACTGGCGAATGTGTGAGACCAAATCAACCCCTCAAATAGTGCAGCTCAAATCTCCCCGCTAGCGCTCCCCCACCTAATTTGGCCCTCCCTACGCATTTTGTAGGCGGTGAGACCATTATGCATCGCCCGCGATGGCAGTCCCTGTCTCCGAGACTAAAACAGTAACTTCGCCGTTTTATAGCCAGTGAACGAGAAAGACAAATGCGCCTCCGGATAAAGCCCGTACTGATCCACTTGCTGATGCTTACCTGCATCTCCCTGGTGGATGCGCAAAGCGAGTTTAGAAAGTATAGCAACAACTTCTTGAGCATTGGTGTGGGTGGTCGAGCTCATGGCATGGGCGGAGCGGTCAGCGCCACCACGTCGGATGTGTTCTCCACCCAGTGGAATCCGGCCGGTCTGGCGGCCAGCACGAGTCAGATGCAAGTAGGCGCTATGCATGCCGAATGGTTTGCCGGCATTGTGAATTACGACTTCCTGGGCATCGTACGGGAGTTTAATGCGGACAAACGAGCCTATGGTGCGCTTTCCGTGGTGCGAATGGGCATCGACAACATTCCGAATACCTTGAATCTATTCGATCCCGACGGGAGCATCAACTACGACAACATCTCCTCCTTCTCAGCGGCTGACTACGCCTTCTTTCTGTCTTATGCCCGGGCACTGGGCAACTCTAATTGGGATATCGGCGGCAGCGTAAAGGTGATTAATCGGCGGGTGGGGCCATTTGCGACAGCCTGGGGTTTCGGTCTGGACGTAGGCGTAAAATACATCGGTGAACGCTGGCGCTTTGGCTTCATGGGCCGCGATCTGACCACGACCTTTAACGCCTGGTCCTTCTCCTTTACCGACGACGAAAAGCGTGTGCTGCAAGAGACTGCAAACCTGGTGCCCAAGTCATCCACGGAGTTGACCGCGCCTAGCCTGATCGCGGCCGCCGCCTACAAGGCACCAATGGGAGAGAAGAATTACCTGCTGGTGGAGGCGGACCTGCACTTCACCTTCGACGGAAAGCGTAACACGTTGATCAGCAGCGATTTCACCAGTGTGGACCCAAGAATCGGTGCTGAGTACAGCTTTAATGATCGCCTGTTTATCCGAGGTGGCATTGGCAATGTGCAAAAAGTCAAAGATGACATCAGCCCCGAGCTGGAAAATACGGTCGTGCGTCCACACTTTGGCATCGGGATTGGTTTTAGCCGTGTCCGGATCGACTATGCACTGACCAACGTGGGAGATACCGAGGGTACCTCATTCTCCCATATCTTCTCGCTGGCATTGGACTTTCAACCCAGGCAGTAGTAGGTGTAGGGTTTAGCATGTTTAGAGGCAGCACTCAGCGAAGATTCCGGTAATGCTAGAATGGCGGTCTTAGCGAATCCCTACCGAACTTGGCGGTGATACATCGAATCGCGGTCTTAGCGAATCCTTGCCGAACTTAGCGGTGATACATCGAATCGCGGTCTCAGCGAATCCTTGGCGAACTTTGCGGTGATCCTCGAAGCGCAGTCTCAGCGAATCCTTGGAGAACTTTGCGGTGATCCTCGAATCGCGGTCTTAGCGAATCCTTGGCGAACTTTGCGGTGATACATCGAACGCGGTCTTAGCGAATCCTTGGCGAACTTTGCGGTGATCCTCGAAGCGCGGTCTTGGCGAATCCTTGGCGAACTTTGCGGTGATACATCGAATCGCTGTCTCAGCGAATCCTTGGCGAACTTTGCGGTGATCCTCGAAAGGCGGCTGTCTAATGTGAGGGTCCAAGTGGAGTCAGCACAATCTGACTAAACTCCACCTCAGCCCCTTCGGCTTGTACGGCGATTTGGCCCGAACTTGCGGTGCAGTCGTAGCCCTCGTTGACCAGATCGCCATTGACCCATACTTTGATGGAGCTGCCCCGGCATTCGATGGTCATATCATTCCATTCGCCCAAGGGGTTTTCGGATCCATCCGTCAGGTTGAGGATCCTGCGCTTCTTGCCTTCGGTGATGCCCCATTCTTCCTGAGGACCTCGACGTTCAAGCATATTGGGTACGGTAATGTCCTCCACGATGCACCAGAAGTCACCTGCGTTCTCGTGCATCATCTGCACCTCCAGCGACTTGGGAAACATGCCGTACAGCGACCTTGGCGTGGAGGCATGCACCAGTACCCCGCAATTGCCCGGGTCTCCCGCAAATCGGTACTGCACTTCCAGCCGATAGTTCTCGTAGCTCTCGTCCGTAATCAAATGCCCCCGGGGTGTCCCCAAGCTGACGAGGTAGTCTCCCCGGACGATAAAGGGGATGACGTCCGTCTTGTTGCTGTCGATGTCAGGCACGTCCATGTGCCATCCCGATAGGTCCTGCCCGTTGAAGAGCGGGATCTGTTGCGGCTGACAAGCTAGCATGGTCAAGAAAAGTAGAAGCAGAAAAGATAGATGTCTCATAGCTGATAAGATACGGAAATGTCGAATGGATGTGGCATGTCTCCCTATTCCAATTTGACTCCCCGAGTTGTGGTTTAGTGGCTCCCCGCCCGTCCATGGGATTCCATCTCCAGCAGCAAGGAGTCACCACGTAGCACGCCATATGATATATTTCATCCGTTCAATTAATTGCGTAATTGGTGCCTGGACCATTGCCATATTTTTGGATCAGGCCCTTGTCAACCAGTGATTTCAGAATTCTTTTTACCGTAGGACTAGGGATTGACAGCTTGGTGGAGATGGCACCCGATTTGCATCCAGGGTTATTTGCTATTACAGTCAATATGGATTTTTCCCTTGGAGACAGCTCAGCCTCAATTCCTGATTGCCTGAGTTTGAGCACAAGCTTTAGCTGGATATTTCTCAATACATCCAAGAAGAATGAAATCCAAATCGTGATATTCTCATTTGGGCGTTGGGCTTGGCAGCTCCTTAGCACCCTGTAGTATTCCGCTTTTCGATTTTCGATTTCGTGTTCAAGACTTACGTATTGTATCCATTTGTATCCATTCTTTAGCAATAGAAGTACAGCGATCAATCTGCTTAGCCTCCCATTACCATCTTGAAATGGGTGTATCGAAACAAATTCATAAGAAAATATTGCTGACTTAATTATTGGGTGAGTTTCTTTATCGTTTTTATACCACTCAACCAGCCTGCGCATTGCATTGTCTGTCTCGTATCCCGGGGGCGTTGTTTCAAAGATTATTTGTTTTGTCCCATCTGGCATAGTGGCTTCGACGTTATTGCTATGCTGCTTATAGTCACCCTTGTGCCAATGGTCCTTCTCACAGTACTTCAGCATCTTATTGTGTAAGCCCTTTATTTCATTCTGTGTTACTTCGATATCTTCATATGATTCACTGATTATTTCGAAGACATCAAAATATCCCACAACCTCTTGAGCATCTCTTTCAGCAAGTTTATCGATGGACAGGTCTGCCAATAGTACACCTACTTCCTCGTCGCTCATCTTTGAGCCTTCAATTCTAGTCGATGCTCCAATACTTTCTACTGTAGCGATGGATTTCAATTGTTTGAGACTTTGTCCTTCTTTGACCTCGACTGACGTCCAGGAAGCGTCAAAACGATCCAATGGGCTTAGTTGATTGATGAGTTTCCAATCTAATTCTAAGTTGAATATGTGGACTTTGATCATATGGCAAATATATCATTCTCATTCAAGATTGATACGATATGATTCGATATGATTCGGTGATGATACGATAACTCTTGCACTCAAATGATACGATATGATACGAAAATGTGCAGTAGTAATACGACTCCCGTACTCCCTGACAATCTCAAGAAGGTGCCACCTACGTCAAACAATTTCAGGCACCGCTCGAGGACAGATATTTCTAATTGCGAAGCCCTACTAGCAGTATTCCCTCGAACCTCCTATCACTCACCCGTCACCGAGCCCCAATCCGAATCCCATAGGGCCGCTCCACTGTGTAGTCCTTCTCACGGATTGAAGAGACAAAGTACCAGTCCACCTGCAGCTCCTCCCGCCCCACGTCCAGCACGATAAACCCGTGCGAATCTTGGTGATACCAAAGCAGATTATCCATATTGTCCAGGCGCTCGGCCGATTTGGCCAGCACATCCGGATCGTAACGGGCCTTCTCCGCATTGTTGCCCGAACTGATGGCCCCTGGTAGGACTTCATGGAGGAGCGTATCCGTGCCAGCGGCGTTCATGATGAAATAGTGATGGGGATTGTGGGCATTGCCCGTGGCAAAGAGAAAATTAGCATTGGTTTGCTCTTCCATAAAAGCGAGGAGTCGATTGCGATCCGCCGGAAAACCCGGCCATCGTTCCCACCCCATGTCTTTGATGGAGAGCAGCAGCTGATTGCCAAAAATGTTCCAGGTGGCGCCATGCCTCAGGACCTCCGATTCGATCCAATCCAATTGCGCCTTCCCCACGATATGTCTGCTGGTATCCTCCAGGGAGGCCAGGGTTTTGGTGACCGTATCCTTGCAACAGACGCGAGCATCCAACATCATCAAATTGACCAGATCACCAAATTGAAAAGACCGGTAGATGGGCTCACCCGCAGCCACCCGGATGGGCAGCCATTCATGATACGCCTGGATGGAATTGTTCTTGCGACCTTCCCAGTCGCCATCATACTCCAGCGTGCCATCGGGCAGGGGCTTGAGCGCCTTCATGGCGATCTCGTGATCGTCCCAAATCGGGATCATGGGGTATCTGGCATGTAACTTCTGCAATGCCGTGTCACCCCTATATTGTGCATACCTTGTCCGATAGTCTTGAAGGCTTAGACATTCATGGGGAGGATCATGCTGCCGACCCGTGGCCAGATACGCCGGCCAATACGAGCTCTCCTCTGTCGAGGGACCATTTTCGTAAATGTAGTCTCCCAAATGGATCACCACATCGATGTCCTCAAGTCGAGCCAATGTCTCGTAGGCATGATAATAACCACCGGTGTACTTCGCACAGTTTACTACTCCAATCCTCACGTGCTCCGTCTGCTCAGGGAGTGTCTTGGTTCTTCCCACCTCTGAACGTGAGCTTCGACTGTGGAATCGGTAGTAGTACTCCGTGCCAGAAGCCAAGTCGGAGGCGATCACTTTCACGCAGAAGTCATTGCTTGGACTTGCTTGCGCCGTACCACGCTGTACGACCTGACTAAAAGAGCTGTCCTCTGCCACTGCCCATTGAAGCGACACTGCCGTCGAGTCGTACGCTACATATCTTGTCCAGAGTACTACGCTAGCCTGATCGGGATCACCCGAGGCTACCCCATGGCTGAACTGGCCTTTTTTGGCTTTATCCGAAGGATTGGTGCTACAAGCTGCTACCTTGGCGAGGGCCACTGCCAGTAGCCCAGCGCAGGTCAGCGCTCCCCACAGCTGACGTACCGATGACTGCCGCCGCCGGATCATCTTGCTTTGTGATCTAATGCTTCCATTTCTGTCTCTTGCCCCCGATCACCCTGCTGTTCCATCCAATCGAAAAGAAGCCTTCGATGGGATGCAACGACCTCCTCATGCTCTTCTTTAGTCGCCAAATTGTGCTGTTGAAATGGGTCCTGGACAATGTCATACAATTCCTCGGCAGGCCGGTTATGATACCTTGCCACGAGCGCAGCTGCTGTAGAATCGGTCTTGGCCCGCTCTTGCCACGTAGGCCAATAGGATGTCCAGCTGGCGCTCTGCTCCGTGATGTTGTTCTGAAACCTGGCGTCCGGCGTAAGGTTCACTATATATCTAAATCGCTCGCCACGCACGGAGCGGATCCCATAGTGCTCAGATCCGTTATTGATACCACGGGTCGTCTGCAAACCATAGACGTATTGCTTATGCGCCCTTGCTTCGCCCAGGAGCACGGGCAAAAAGCTTTGTCCATCCAAGGTATCGATAGCCGCGCCTTGCGCCAGATCAATGAAGGTGGGTACCATATCCACGTACTCCACCATAGCGTCGGTGGTACTGCCGGCCGTAATATGACCCGGCCATCTCGCGATCAAGGCCGACTGCAAGCCCATATCGTAGCAGGTCCACTTAGCAAACGGAAAGGCATTGCCCTGTTCACTGGCAAAAAGCAGCAAGGTGTTGTCAGACAAGTTGTGCTTGTCAAGCAGATCCATCACATGGCCCACCGATTGATCTAGGTGCTCGATCTCGGCATAATATTCCGTCAGTCTCTTGCGGGTCTCATCGGTATCCACCAGGTATGGCGGCACCTCGATCGTGGCAGGGTCAAACCGACTGGGATCTCCCAAATTCCAGGGAGTGTGTGGCTCGCGATAACAAACAAAGGCACAGAATGGCTGATCACGATCCCTCGTTATAAAGTCCTCCAACGCCTCATGATCCGGATCGCGCGTATCGGTCATGTAGTCGAAGGGAAAGGACTCCGGAGGCGCAATGTGCTTCTTGCCCGTCAATCCTACCCGGTATCCCAATCCGTCTAAGTAATGTGCGATGCTCTTGGTACCGGGCCTCGCCTTGGCATGATTCGGATAGGCTCCGTTGCGCACGGGATATAGACCCGTGTAAAAATTATGGCGGGTGGGAGAACACATGGGAGCGGCTTGAAAACAACGCGTAAATCGAAGTCCTTGACTTGCCAGTGCGTCAATATTTGGCGTCTGGACATTGGGACTGCCATAGCAGCCTATGTCAAAATGGGTGAGGTCGTCCGCAATGATGACCAGAATATTTGGGGAGTCTTCCTGCTGACTTCCTCTTTCGCAGGACATGACCAAGCTCATCAGCCCCATAATTAGGATCCATTTACCTGCTTGTTTCATAGTACTTATTCTTGATTCACTGATTGTCTTCGAGTTTCCAGACGGGGTGATGGCTAGGTCGCAGTTTTGCCCGGGCTCTTTCCGCCGGCGATAACAACCGATTAAAGGTGCTGCCATAGTTGTTTTCTTGATGGTAGACCTGTTCTTGCCAAGGGTCTTGCCCCTCGATGCGCGGATCTCCCGTGGCTCGCAGACGCGCCTCCAATATTTGCGCCAGATCTTCCTTTACTGTCCGGTACGCCGGATCCGCAGCAAGATTATGCACCTGGCTGGCATCACTGCGCACGTCGTACAATTCTTCGCCCGGCCGCTTGCCGAAGCACAGCTCATACTGCGATGCGTACCGATCTCGATAGGCCATCAGGAAGGATTTGGTCGGACATGCATCAATATCCCCGTGGGTGGTCTTGTTGGACGATATAAAATCTGGGCCTCCCGTGGGCCATCGATCGGGCTCAAAATTTCTGATGTAAAGGTAGTCGTGCGTACGGACAGCTCGCATCGGGTACGTCGCCCCTTCCGGGCGGCACCAGGTGTGGCGCTCCATCCCGGTAAAAGCCTGCATCCGACTGGCAACCACCTGTCCCTCCGCCGTTGACTTGAGAATAGGCATCAGACTTGTACCGGTCATTTGATCGGGGATGGGCAGTCCGGCAGCCTCCAGAAATGTTGGTGCAAAATCGATGTGGCTTACCAGATCATCGACGACTCTGCCTGGAGTCACCTGCGATCCCCAGCGAATAGCCAGGGGCATATGGGTGCCCCAATCATACAGATTGACCTTGGCTCTGGGAAAGGGCATCCCATTGTCGGACGTCGCTATGATCAGGGTATTGTCTAATTCACCCATCTCCTCCAGCTTGGCCATGATCTCTGCCAGATGCGTGTCATACCAGGTGATCTCGTAATAATAATCTAGAACATCCGTGCGAATCGTCGGGACGTCCGGCCAAAAACTGGGCAGCGCCACCTGCGCAGGGTCCAGATCGGCCTCCACCTCCCCCGCTCCAAATTCGTACTCGCGATGAGGCTCCGTCGGACCAAACCAAAAGAAGAAGGGAGTGTCATCCGATCGGTCTTTCAGGAACGCCTCAAAATTTGCCGCATAATCTCTCGCATCGATACCAAAGGCCACCTGACCCTCCTTTTCATCGTTGTACTCGTGCACGAGCGGCGGACGATCCAGCCCCAGATAGTCCCATTTTCCCGGTGCCCAGCCCTTGCCTGTGTAGCCCACATGATAGCCCGCATCCGCTAGCAGATGGGTGAACAAGGACAAATCGGGTGGAATCGATCCGTACAAAAGCCCAGCCTCTCGAATCCTCCAAATATCCTGGCCCGACAGCACCGAACTCCTCGAAGGCGTACACGAAGGACTGGTGCAGAACGAGTTGTTGAATAACACGCCCTCCTGGGCGATGCGATCAAAGGCAGGTGTCTTCACTTGGGGGTCACCATAGGCGCCCGCATGCAGCCACGACTGGTCATCAGATATGACAAATAGGATGTTGGGTCGTGCATCCGCAGCCTCTCCGGAGCCGGGTTTAGATGTACAGCACCAAAATAGAGCCGCGCAAAGCAGCGCCCACATGGGAGTAAACATATTTGTGATCATAGTCGCTTCGATTTTCTTGTTTTGTTCCAGTCTAGTATTCTCTGCTTGATCCACACCATACCCAAAAGGTAGTGCTGCTCTGGGGATCTGCCGCCTGTTACGCTAGGCAGAAGCATACGTGGCAAATTGTCAGCGAACATTGCCCTATCGCTATCATTGGAGCGATCCAAGCCGAGTGTGAGATTAATATGAGCGGCCGGATCAACACTTTGCATTCCTGCCATAGGGGTCCGCCTCCTGGCAGTTGTGCCGCGAAGGGCAGACACCGTAGGCCATATGGTCAATAGCCTGTTCACCGCGCTCCCCCTATGGCCGCCTCCAACCTGGGCAGAATCGGATCGCCGGTCGCTTCTGCCAGCTCAAGTAATTTTTCTTCCATGGATCGCTGCGCTTGACGATGCTCCGGCTGGTTAAATAAGTTGTCGATCTCGTGCGGGTCATTTTGATGATCGTAAAAGACTTGATAGTCGAGATTGGAATAGAGATAGCGTCCGTCCCAGACCCCACGCCATGCCTGCTGATTCTCCCACAGCCCGAGGTATAGGGCTTGCTTCTCTGGTCCATCGTCCGAGATACACCATCCCGCCATGGACCGGCCGGACATATGGGCTGGTACCGGTTGTCCCGCTAAGTCCAATAAGGTGGGGGCCAGATCGACACTATTAATCAGCACGTCGTTGACTTGACCTGGTTCGATTTGTCCCGGCCATCGGATAATAAATGGGACACGAAGTGCCGTGGTATAGGGTTTACCCTTCGTACGCAGATAATAGGTCAAGACCTTTTTTTCTTGGAGGTACCGCTCCTTTACCTCGGCCGCATGAGCGCCCAACACGTCCCCGTGGTCGCTGACAAAAAAGACAATCGTATTTTCTGCAATTTCCATGGCATCCAAGGCATCCATGAGGCGTCCGATCTCGACATCGACAGCGGTCACCTGTCCGTAGTAGATCTGCCTCAGGCGGCGCACCTTCTGCTCTTCGTCATCCGTCAGTGTGCTCAGCAATGGAGGCGATAGGGTGAGTGCCTTCGGATCGTACAGGTCCAAATATTCTTGGGGGCACTGAAACGGATTGTGCGGCGGACCGTACGCGACATAGTAGCACCACGGATCTCCGTTTGCCTCGTTTTCTTGCATAAAAGCAATCGCCTTGTCGGTCTGCCAGGTCGGCTCCCAATGGTACCCTTCGACCCTTCGCTTCTGTTTGTGCTCGTCAAATTCCCAAACCTCAAAAAATTCGTGGGCTTTCTCATAGCCATTCCAGTCCTGCCAACCCTGTCTCCGCTCCCCTTCTTCGACATAGCCGCCTACCTCCGGGGGCACGCCACCATCCAGGTGCCATTTGCCGATGTATCCCGTGCGATAACCATCTTCTACCAATATCTCTGCGAAGGTGGTCAGGTTGGTGTCCAGGAGCACATTGTTTCTGGCAACCCCATGCTCGTGAATATAGAGTCCCGTCTGAAAGGATGCCCGAAACGGACAGCATACCGGACCACCGCTTACCGTCCGGGTAAATCGGATACCCTCCGCAGCCAATCGGTCGAGATTGGGCGTGAGGACGTCTGGCTGCCCCGCACAGCCCATCATGTCTGCTCGTAGCTGATCCGGCTGAATGACGAGAATATTGGGTTTCTCTGTTTGAGGGGCACTACGATCACCTGCTTCGCCACATGTCCAATAAATAGCAGCAAGTATCATCAGGACTGGTATTCTTGCCATCATATCTTTTTGCAGTTTCAGTTGAGAGAATTTGGTGATTGCACATTCGGCGCAGGCCCCATCTCAAATACCAACTCACCTCCTTGAGCGATTTCGTCATGAAAAATATAGGTGCGATCCAATGGTTGGCCATTTAACGAGACAGATTGTACATAAATATTTTCCGCAGAATTATTGATGGCTTTGACGACGAATGCTCCTCCCGGATAATAGGCCGGATCCAGACGGATAGTCACCTGGTCAAAGAGGGGGCTACCCAATTCGTATCGGCCATTGCCCGGACAAACCGGATGAAATCCCATGGCACTGAGGATGTACCAGGCAGACATTTGTCCCACGTCCTCATTGCCCATGATACCATACGGCGACGTGCCGTAGGCCCGGTTCAATATGGTGCGCACCCACTTTTGCGTAAGCCAGGGCTTCTCGGTAAAATTGAAAAGGTAAGGGATGTGATGTACCGGCTCGTTGGCGTGATTGTAGTAGGCATTGTAGGCGAAATCCTCTGGCGTCTTTTCGAATAATTGTTCCAGCTCACTCAAAAAACGGTCTGCACCTAGTAGATCTCTCAGGCCTTCGATATCGTGCGGGACAAACCAGGTCTGCTGCAACGGATTACTTTCGATACAACCCTGCTGAAATCCCAAGGGTCCTTCCCACGGGATCCATGAACCGTCGGCATATCTGCCCCGCATGAATCCGACCGAAGGGTCATATATTTTTTTATAATTATTTGATCTTTCTAGAAATAGTTGCTCCTCGTCCGACTGACCGAGATGTGCCGACAGCCGGCTCAAGCTCCAGTCGGCATAGGCATTTTCCAATGTAGCTGACACCCCTTTGTAATATCCCCTCCAGCGCTCGGGTACCGGATCACAGGTGACAAATCCCATCGTGTTAAAAGCCTCCCACCCATTTCTCGTGGTGATCGGACCCAGGGAGGTCTGCTTAGCCAGGGCATACGCCTGTGGCAGGTCAAATTTGTCGATGCCCTTGGTCAAGGCGTCCAGGATCACAGGGATGGCCGGATCTCCAAGCATACAATTGGAATAGCACCCGGCGATCTCCCACTTGGGAAAACCTCTGCCACCCAAGGTACCCTTGTCAATGAGGCTTCGGACCAATTCCTCGACGGTGAAGGGATCGATGATCGACATGAGCGGCACATGGCTGCGGAAGGCATCCCATCCACTAAAGATCGTGCGGTAGTCAAAATCCTTCTGCGCATGTATTTGATAATCTCCACCGTAGTAGCGACCGTCCACATCGGTAAATCTGCGTGGATCGATATGGGCATGATACATCCCGGTATAAAAGATCTTTTTTTGCGCCGCAGTGGCCCCTTCTATGGTGATGCGATCCAAGACCTCCCGCCAGGCCTGCTGGGCCTCCCTCCGTACCGAGTCAAAATCCCAGTGATCGAGCTCCGCCCTGAGGTTATTCTTGGCTCCCTCCATATCCACAAATGAAATACCGGCCTTAAACAGCACCTCCTCGCCTTCCTGCAAATCGGGAAAGGTGGCGTAGAACCCCAGATGATCTCCCTCATATTCCCTCACATCGGTACGTACATGGCTCTTGGCAACATGTGCCTGATAGTCCTCGGAGACGACCTCATGCACTTTCCGGACCTGATCTGCGGGAATGGGCGCCGACCAGATGCCCGATTGGATAAATGGTCGCGAAAACTCCCCATAAAAGTGGGCGGTATAGCGCAGATCCTTCGCTTTGCCGTTGCCCCAACCTCCGCCCTCCGGTGCACAATACATCCAACCTTCCAGTCGACGATCGTCGATGATCCGAATGTATTGACGAAGGGAGGTGCCACCGATCCGTCGAGCGAGATCCATCTGAATTCGATTGGTCGAATCTTGGGGAAAGGTAAACCGCAGGATGCCACTACGGGGGGTGGTCGTCATCTCCGCCCGAACACCGTAGTCGTCCAGGGTCACTGCATAATATCCCGCCTCGGCTACTTCTGTCTCGTGCGAAAAAGAGGAACGATAACCCGTATACGGTGCTTCCACGGCTCCCCGGTTGGGAAAAAAATCGCCATTGGTCGGTGTCACTAGCAGGTTGCCAAACTCGCCAAACCAGCCAATGCCGCTCATATGGACAAAACTGAAACCCTCCAGGGCCGTGTGCTCGTAAGAGTATCCCGATCCCAGATCGCCTCCGGTATAGGTATCCGGACTGAGCTGGACCAAAGAAAAGGGTCGCGTCGCTCCCGGAAATGTTCGACCGTAATATTTGGTCTTGGCTACCGATCCAATGAAGGGATCTACGTACGCCAACAGGTCATCGTCGATATCTGCGGCCGTACCCGCACACCCCACCAACCAGGGCAGGCTCATCAACAGCATGGCTAACCCGCTAAGGCTTGGATACATTGATCTGTGATTTCATTTCCTCCTGCACGGACCCCAGCCATTGCTGATGCAGCTTCCGCAGCCGATCGACGACATCTGGGTGCTTAGCCGCGAGGTCCGTTTGCTCCGAAGGATCCTGCTCCAGATTGCTAAGAAACTGCGGATAGACGACGCCCTCGCGTTGACCATCCGATGGATCACGTACATTGCCCATCAGTTTCCACGGTCCCTGGCGTACAGCCCACTGAGCCCGGTCCCGCTCGTAGCTACCATATTGCCAGTACATGACGTCGTGCAGGGAGGGCGCAGCGGCATTTTCAATGATCGGCATCAGACTGCGTCCATCGAGTGCTTCGCCGGTTGACGATGCCCCGGTAAGTTGCGCCACGGTGGCGTACCAATCCATCTCCATGCAGGGTTGATCTCGCACCTGTCCGGCGGGGATGACAGCGGGATATCGTATCATAGCTGGCACCCGGATCCCTCCTTCAAACAAGCTAAACTTGCACCCTCGGTACGGCCCCGAGTCACCACCACCCCAAAACGCTCGCTCTTCTCGCGAATGTCCGTGGTCCGATTGAAAAATGACGATCGTATTTTCGGTCAGCCCCTGTCGATCGAGCTCATGCAGCACTTCTCCTATTTTCTCGTCGATATTGGATACAAAGGCCGCATATTCTCGCCGCGGCGAAGGCAGATCTTTGTAGTACTCCATCCATTTGCTGCCGCCCTGATAGGGATAGTGCGGTGCATTAAATGCCCAATAAATAAAAAACGGGTCCTCTCGCTCTTCTTGTATAATTTGCTTGATTTCGCTGACCATCAAGTCAGAAAAATGCTGCCCCGGATAATGCACCTCCTGCGCATTGCGATACAGATCGTGCTTATTAGGTCCCTGCCAGAAGAAAAAATGTGAATAATTATCGATGCATCCTCTTTGGTGTCCAAAAAAATAGTCAAAGCCCTGACCGTTGGGCAGGGTTTCCGGCTGGTGTCCCAGATGCCATTTGCCGACTAAGGCAGTATAGTATCCTCGTTCCTTGAGTATTTCTGCCATGGTAACTTGCTGGGTTGGCATCCCGTACTTGCCCTTTTCCTTGGCGTATTCCGGCACGGGTACATTGCCGGGCAGTCCTGCGCGCAAGTTGGTTTTGCCGGTGAGCAACGCAGCCCGGGAAGGCGAGCACACGGCGGCAGCAGCGTAGAATTGGGTAAATCTAACTCCTTCTCTCGCCAGCCGATCCATGGAGGGCGTAAATAGATCCTCGGCACCATATGCATTCATATCGATCGACCCTTGATCGTCCGTCAATATCAGCAGCACGTTGGGCCTTTCATCCTGTGCGGATGATTTTACTATTCCAATGATCAAAAATCCAAAGATCAGCAGTCGATTAATCCATCTCCGAGTCATACTATTTCAGTTGTTTTTTTTCTGCGATTATTCCCGTCTTGCGGCACACGATTTTCGTTTGCAAGCCTTCGTCCGTGGTGGTCGTTGATGAAAGCAAATCATTACAAATCTTTTGGGGGCATCCTACTTTTTGCGACCCATAGGGGCAGCCATTTCATCTCTCCACGCCATAAATTTAGTTGTTAGGTCACGTACCTTCGCTGGCTGGTCTACCGACAGGTCATTCACTTCGCCTTCGTCGGTAACCAGATCAAAAAGCTCATATTCGCCTTCGTTGTATACGAGTTTCCAGTTATCCTCACGTATCGCCCATCGGCCGTCATCTCCATCCCAAAAAAGGGCTTCATGCAGCGGATTTTGCTGTCGTCCCAGAGCCGCCGACAGCATACTCTTTCCGTCATAAGTACGATCGCCCGGCAATGGAAGGCCCAGCGCCTCACATACGGTCGGTAACACATCCAACGAGATGACCGGCTCCTGCGAGCGGCCAGGTTTAATCTTGGCCGGCCAACTCAGCAAAAATGGAACCCTCAACCCTCCCTCGTACACACTTTGCTTGAAGTCTCGCAATGGCAGATTATTGGCCTCGACTTTTCTGGCCCCACCATTGTCCGAGAGAAATAGGATCAAGGTGTTGTCATATACGCCTTCGGCTTTCAAAGGTAGCAATCACCTGCGCGATGGCCTCATCCATTCGGTGCAACATCGCCAAATAAATATTGCGCTTCGTGCTCCCGGTATCAAATTTTGCGATGTCCGATGCCGGGGCTTGCAAGGGAAAGTGCACGGCATTAAATGGCAAATAGACGAAGAGGGGGGATTTGTCCTGTGCCTTTCGCTGAATAAAAGTGCTCGCCTCACGAGCAAGGTTGTCGGTGAGGTAGCCGGAGTCATTAATTCGTTGATCATTGCGGTGGATGCACTGATGAAAATCATCCGGATCATCGCCACAGGTGAGGTCAAAATAATCGTGCGCCCCATGGCCAAGAAAGCCATAAAATTCATCGAAGCCTCGACTGGTGGGGTAATAGGGCTTGGTGAGACCCAAATGCCATTTGCCAAATGCCCCGGTGGCATAGCCGGCGCCCCGCAGCAGATCGGCGAGGGTGATCTCGTCCAGGGGTAAGCCCTGGCGCGAGTCCGATGCCCGATAAAAGCCGAATCGCTGCTGATAGCGTCCCGTCAGCAATCCGGCTCGGGTGGGTGCACAGACATAGGCGCTCGCATATCCATGCGTAAAGACGACACCATCAGCAGCCAGCCGATCGATGGCAGGTGTAGACACGATGGGATTTACTCGCTGATAACCCGCGTCTGCATTTCCCTGATCGTCGGAGACAATCACAACAATGTTAGGTCCGTCGGCGGCAGCTATGCTTTTGGAGGAAGTGCGACAAGCCGCTAGGAGGGCCAGGACCAGTAGCAAGCAAAGCAGCAGGACATTACTTCGACGCTTTGTATGATGAGAAACTTTTCTAGTGCACATGCTTCTGAGTTTGGTCTACTGGCTCCGCACCCGTGCGGGCAGGGCAAAGTCTACCGGCGCTTGCCCCCGCAGGACCTTGGAAAGTTTGCGATAAGCCTTTCTTGCATCGCCAGTGAGGTTATTGGTCGACAATGGCGCCTGCTCCCAACGGTCTTTTTCGAGGTCATAGAATCGATCGTCATGATACAATTTAAAGCGGTGATTGCGCGCCAGTCGTCCGTCCTTCTCCTGCACCCTAGTGGTATACGGATCGTAGTGGATAAAGACGGACCTTTTCGCCTTGAATCGACCTGGTCCAATCGCCGGCAAGAAACTTCGGCCATCCGTTTCCATTACGTTCGACAGGCCGGCAGCATCTGCTAGCGTGGGATAGAAATCACTGAAGTCCGCCAGACCATCCACCACTTCGCCCCCTTTTCCTCCGGCCGGATAATAGGCTACCATGGGTACATGGGTACCATTGTCACGCATGGAGCTCTTGCCGCCCGGATAAGGGCCTTCCTTCGTATCGGTGGTGATAGAGGTATGGGTGCCATTGTCACCGACAAAAAGCACGATCGTATTCTCCTCCAGGTCGAGTGACTGCAGCCGTGCCATAATCCTCCCTACAATCTTGTCCGCGTAGTTGACCATGTCGGCAAAAAATCGTGGGTGGCGCTCACCGCGTCGCTCCTTGTCCGCCCACTCCTCGGAATCGGGCGTCGGGACAAAAGGACTGTGCACCAAAATCATGGGATAATAGACGAAAAAAGGACCGTCTCTACTGCGGTCGATAAAATCCAGAATATAGTCGCAGACAATGTCGGGACCATAGTCGTCGATGCTCGTTTCCAGTAGTTCCCCATTTTGCTCAATGTAGGGATTGGCATACCTGGGCCCTTTTGTTGTCAACTGCCAAAGGCAATATTCGTCAAAACCAAATTGGTGTGGCCGATCACGGTCATCATATCCCTCTTCCTTTTCTCGTGCGCCATTCAATTGCCACTTACCAGCAACACAGGTTTTATACCCAGCTCGTTTCATCAAATGCCCGAACGTATGTTCTTCCGGATCCATAAATCCAAAATCGACATAGTTTCGATAGTTGTATTGGCCGGTCATAATCTTGACTCGAGAAGGCGTACAGACGGGCTGGGAATGACAGCGGAGAAAATGTACGCCCCGAGCTGCCAGATCGTCCAGCACCGGTGTCTGATAGGATAAGGCACCGTTGGCCCCCAGACATTCCATGCCCATGTCATCAGCCATGATGAGGATGACATTGGGGCGATTACCCGTGGGCTGTGCCCATAAGTTTAAGCAAAGGACACTCAATAGCATGATGCTTAAATACAAGCCTATGCGACCGAATGAGCGCATGGCTTGATATCCTCTGTCATCTTCTGGCTTCCTTCGTTCGATTCGATCTAAGAACAAGGAACACCGATTAATCTTAGATTTATTTCCGGTTGTTCTATTTTCCACTACTTCATATTCTTTTGAGCGGCTTCCATGCTCGTTCCATCCCTTTCCATTTTGCTTTCTCAGTAAAACCTCTAAAATCGGCGTTCGTTAAGCCTTGTTCGATATTCATCTCCGCTTATTCTTTCGTTGGTCTCGCTTGAAGATGACTTCGATGCCTTCTGGCTTCCCTCGTCTGATTTGATTTAAGAACAAGGAACACCGATTAACGATTTCAGATTTATTTTCGACTGCTTGATTCTACACTACTTCATATTCTTTTGAGCGGCTTCCATGCTCGTTCCCTGTCTTCTCGCTATGCCGCTTCAATCAAAACTTCCAAAATCGGCGTTCGTTAATCCTTGTTCGATGTTCATTTCCGCTTGTTCCATCTTGTAGGTCTCGCCTTCTCCATCAAAACTTCTAAAATCGGCGTCCGTTAATCCTTGTTCGATATTCATTTCCGCTTGTTCCATCTCGTTGGTCTTGCTCTCCCCATCAAAATTTCCAAAATCGGCGTTCGTTAATCCTTGTTCGATGTTCATTTTCGCTTATTCCATCTCGTTGGTCTCGCTTGAAGACAACCATGCTATCTTCTAGCTTCTTCGCTCGATTTGATTTAAGAACAAGGAACACCGATTAACGATTTCAGATTGATTTTCGATTGCTTGACTTTCCTCCACTTCCTATCTTTTTGATCGGTTTCCAACCTCGCTCCTTGTTCTACCGTTTTCAGAAACTTCTAAAATCGGCGTTCGTTAATCCTTGTTAGATATTCATTTCCGCTTATTCCATCTCGTCTGCCTCGCTTGAGATGACTTTGCCATCTTCTGGCTTTCCTCGCTCGATTTCATTTAAGAACAAGGAACACCGATTAACGATTTTAGATTTATTTCCGGTTGTTGGACTTCCTCCACTTCCTATCTTCTTGAGCGGTTTCTATGCTCGTTCCTTGTCTTCTCCCTTTGCTCTCTCCATCAAAAAATTCTAAAATCGGCGTTCGTTAATCCTTGTTCGATGTTCATTTGCACTTGTTCCATCTCGTTGGCCGTACCTGAAGATCACTTCGATGCCTTCTGGCTTCCCTCGTCTGATTTGATTTAAGAACAAGGAACACCGATTAACGATTTTAGATTTATTTCCGGTTGTTGGACTTCCTCCACTTCCTATCTTCTTGAGCGGTTTCTATGCTCGTTCCTTGTCTTCTCCCTTTGCTCTCTCCATCAAAAAATTCTAAAATCGGCGTTCGTTAATCCTTGTTCGATGTTCATTTGCACTTGTTCCATCTCGTTGGTCGTACCTGAAGATCACTTCGATGCCTTCTGGCTTCCTTCGTCTGATTTGATTTAAGAACAAGGAACACCGATTAACGATTTTAGATTTATTTCCGGTTGTTGGACTTTCCTCCACTTCCGATCTTTCTGATCGGTTTACAACCTCGCTCCTTGTTTTACCGTTTTCAGAAACTTCTAAAATCGGCGTTCGTTAATCCTTGTTCGATATTCACTTCCGCTTGTTCCATTTCGTCTGCCTCGCTTCCTCCATCAAAACCTCTAAAATCGGTCTAGCTTGAAGATGACTTTGCTCTCTCCTGGCCTTTCCGATTTGATTTAAGAACAAGGAACACCGATTAACGATTTTAGATTGATTTTCAATGGTTTGATTTTCCAATACCACTCTGTTTTCCCGTTTTGCTTCCTCCATCAAAACTTCTAAAATCGGCGTTCGTTCATCCTTGTTCGATATTCATTTTCGCTTGTTCCATCTCGTCTGTCTCGCTTGAGATGACTTTGCCATCTTCTGGCTTTCCTCGCTCGATTTGATTTAAGAACAAGGAACACCGATTAACGATTTTAGATTTATTTTCGATTGCTTGATTTTCCTCCACTTCCTATCTTTTTGATCGGTTTCTATGCTCGTTCCTTGTTTTATCGCTCCACTCTCTCCATCAAAACTTCCAAAATCGGCGTTCGTTTATCCTTGTTCGATATTCACTTCCGCTTATTCCTTCTCGTCTGTCTCGCCTTCTCCATCAAAACTTCCAAAAATCGGCGTTCGTTAATCCTTGTTCGATATTCATTTCCGCTTATTCCATCTCGTTGGTCTTGCCTGAAGATGACTTTGCTATCTTCTACCTTCCTCGCTCGATTTGATTTAAGAACAAGGAACACCGATTAACGATTTTAGATTGATTTCTGACTTTTGTCACTTCGCTATTTTTATTCAGTTTTGTTCTTTTTATTGCATTCGATCATTACCGTTCCAATTAGTGCACCTCCAATTATAACTCCACTTACTGAATCCATGATTTCTCCTGTGCGAAATGCTTCATAAACACCTGCTGATATTGATACTATTCCTATTCCAATGATTAAGGATGCTGTTTGTTTCTTCATCTATAAGTTTTCTTTATCGGTTGGCACTCTAGCTTAGAATCCTAGTCTAATTGCAACATGTTCAAATATGATTCTGCTACTTTAGCTAATTCTTTTGTGTTTGTTGATATTGTTCTGAGAGTATTGTGCTCCATGCGTTTTGGTGTTTTATCTTTCAATAATATAGCATTTCATGTCCTTGCTTCTATGTTTTCTTCAATGGATGATAACCAAAGCCCGTGATTAGGGTGGATTATGACGCAGTCGAATCCGCCGTAATTGCGGTTATACATTGTTGGCGGTAGTTATCGCTGTTCGAATTGTAATTTCCTTAAATAGTTCGTTACATTATTTTCTTCTTCTAGGTTATAGTCAAAAGACATATTGTTTGAGACAGAAACGGCCAAATTTCCGAACAATTCTGTCATTTCAAATAATGCATTCCAATTATTGTCAATCTCATGGTCCGAATAAGTTCTTAATATTGTTCTATGTGTCTTATCTGAAAGATAATTTTTAACAAACTTGCCACATTTACCAATAGAAACCGAGAACTTAGTTTTTGTCCCGATATGCCATTCAATCATTTTCATAAACATAGGTCGCACGACTGTTTCCAGCATTTGTTTGGCATAAGTTATTTCATTTCTAACAAGTCCTTTGGCAACATATGTGCAAACCCACCAAAATTCGTTGCAGGTTTCAGTAAATTGTTTTTCTGTTGGCTGTTTTATCAAATAGTCTGATTCATTTGAAGCGGGAATATCCGAAAATAACTTGTCCTTGTCCAACCACACAATAGTTAGGCTATCTCGCTGACAATTTGAGTCGGAATTGTTTTTTTTAGTAAAGTCAAATCTATTCTGTTCCCGTCTGCAAACAGCATTAGGTACGCAAATGAGTCCATTTTCTTTTTGGTTCCATATCCTAAGTCCATTTCATCAGGCAGTTGCCAAATTAGCCTTTCCCCAAAATAATCCACCCAACTATGGTCGGATATGAAAGTTTGAAGGTCATTAACGATATATACTATATCAAAATCCTGAAATTTGTCGGTCGAAACATTGGGGTTGGCTCTAGAACCGTTCAATAATACAGCTCTGACTCGGTCATCCATTTTAGCTTTTTCGACAATAAGATTTTTTATCGTTTCTGTATTTCTCACTTTTTAAACATAGGTTTTTCGTAATTACCGCCAACTATTGAATAACCGAACTGATCGCATACTTTCCTCGTTTTGTGGCAAGGGAGCAGCATCCTACGAACACTGCTCCCCATAGCCTCGCGGGTGAAACTACCATCCCGGATTATTCGATAAATTGCTATTGACGTCCAACGCATTCTCGGGGATGGGCAGCAAATAATATTTGTCATCCCAAACGCGCGTGGTATTGGCAAATGTAGTGCGGGGGCCGACCAAATCTCCGGGCAACATGGGATCCACCGGGATGCCTTCTACCGGACCATATACCTGATCCCCCAAGCGATATCGCCAGATGTCTGCCATGCGGTGGGGTGCTTCGCCGGCAAATTCATATCTGCGCTCAAGCAAAACGGCATCGATGAGGGCATTGCCCGTGGTACCATTCATCACACTGGTGGGTACATCATCGATGCTTGCATAGCTGGGCATACCTACCCGATTGCGCACCATATTTACATAGTCCAGGGCTGCCGGATCATTGTCAGCCGCCAATGTCTCTGCCATCATCAGCAAGACCTCAGCATAGCGAATGATCTTGTAATCCGCATGACCCCGATGAGAATTCATGTAGATGAGGGTGACATTGTCATCCAGACTCAGACCGGAATATTTCCGGATCAAATAGCCCGTATCCATGCCGGTGTTTCGATTGCTCTGATCAGCCCTGACCGTGGCCAAATCCGGATGCGGTTGGTATACATACAGCTCTATACCCCCACCATCGCGAGACTGTAGCTGGTCGCCGGGCAATATGAACGAAGCCCGCAATCGCGGATCTCGATTGGTAAACGGATCGGCCGGGTCGTATGCCGGATCGTCGACCGGCGCCAGACCGTTGATCGTCTGAAAAGACTGCACGAGATTCCAGGTGGCACCAAACTGCGCCTGATTGTTGCCGGCCCCATCACCCGTACCAAAGTATGATCCACGCGGAAGACACTTGAACGACATCTCCTCATAAGGGAGCAGATTGTCGATGTACACCCGAGATAAAAGCATACCCGTGGATGGATTGCTGCCGCCGTAGTCGGAGTCCGGCATAAAGAGCCGCCGAAATCCATCGATCCCTTCGTCCAAGGACAACCCACTTTCATTGATGATGCGACGACAGGCGGCCTCTGCTCCGTCGTAGAGCTGACTTGGATTGGAGTGCCATCCCAGTGCATTTAAATAGGCTCTGGACTGCATGGCCAGTGCGGCCCACTTCGTGATCCTTCCGGCGTCACTGGCCCCGTACGACGCGGGGAGAATGTCCGCAATCTGACCCAGCTCCTGGATCACAAAGTCAAACACTGTCTGGCGCTGACCGTCTCGTGAGGGAAAGAAATCCAACGCCTGTGGCTCTGTCACCAGTGGCACATCTCCGTGTACAAATACCATCCGCTCATAGAGCATCGCACGAATGAACCGAGCCTCGGCTTCAATACGGTTGGCTACTTCTTGAGAGGTAAATTCCGCATCGGGGATCCGAGCAATCAGTTCGTTGCAATGCCTGATTTTGTCATATTCATAAAAGTTGAGAAAGACGTCACTGGATAGCCAATTGAGATTGGAGCCTTCGCGTCCGCCATTGCGCCGCCAGCCGTCGTCGGTCCAGAGAAACAGCCTGGGTTCACCAAAGCGTTGGTCCAACTCTGGCAGAAAGGTGTAAAGAAAATTCGAGGCGATAATCATGTCCTCCTGCGTCCTAAAGACTGAGGCGGAAGTATATTCGTCCAGTGGTCCTTCATCCAGAAATTCATCTGTGTCACATCCGATGGCAAACAGCATGATTCCGGTCAGCGCCAATAATATTTTATTTTTCATGATGTTCAAATTTTAGAAAGTGATGTTTAGACCAAACGAGGTCGTCAGTGGCAGGGGATAACGGAAACTTCCGGTCTCCAACTCCGGATCCCACCCCGTGTCATGGGCTGGATTATTGGTCCAAAGCACGCCCAGATTTTCGACAGACACATATACGTCCAGCGCTGACACCTTGAATTTTTCAATCAAGCCCGGATCAAAACTGTAGCCGACATTAATGTTCTTCAACTTGACATACGCATTGTCTTGGATCAGGTGAGACACATTCTGATCAAATGGAATAATATTTGACGCGGTGACGGATGGGAACGTGGAATTCTGATTGTCCGGTCGCCACGTGTCCATCTGGTAGACGAAAGGGGCAATATCACCCGTGAACGGATTGAGGTTGGTGCCGCTTCGCCACCATTGATATCCCTGCAGCACGCCATAGAGACGTGTGGAAAAGGAAAAGCGCTTATAGCTGGCTCCCAAATTAAATCCGAATCGAAGGTTGTCCCCGGTATTTGTCTTTAGGACCACTCGGTCATTGGCATTGATCACGCCATCTTTTTGATCAGGCACGCCATCGCCGTCCGTGTCTATCGTGGGTTGGTCCACATATTTAAAGCCACCCAAGTAGCGGCCGAATTCATCTCCTTGCGCCACGACTGACGACTGGTCAATGGGACTACCGTCCGCGTTTACGTAGGCGTCAATTTCGCTCTGGTCATCGAAAAAACCTTCTGTAACGTAACCAAACCAGTTACCAAAGACCGGCAGTCCAATGTCCTGGAAATTAGTATTGCTATTATTGAGTGGACTGACCCCTTCGGTATTGGTGATCTCACTGTCGTAGTAACTTATATTGAAATTGGCAAAGTAGTTACCATTTTTTCCGAAGCGATTCTCGTGAGAAAGTTCAAATTCCCATCCCCATGATTTTGCGTCGTAGACATTGTCCAACACCCCCTCCAATCCGCCTTCCACGGAAGTCAATAGCTCCGTGATGATGTCGCTGCGTTTATCGGTAAAATACTCGGCCGTCAGGCCCAATTTGCCCCGCCAGAGCACGAGATCCAGTCCAAGATTCACTTTTTCCGATGTCTCCCACTTGAGATCCGGATTGATGGCAGATCCAAGACTGAGGGATGGCACCACATTGCTGCCAAAGGCGGCCCCGCTTGGGTCGAAATTTACCCGCTCGATCGCATTGATCGATCCGTCATCCCCATTCCTACCCCAGGAAGCCCGCAACTTTAGTACGTCGATCGATCGTGCCTCGGAGAGGAAGTCTTCTTCAGCGGCATTCCACCCGACCGATATGGCGGGAAAATAACCCCACTTATTGTTGGGTCCAAAGTTGGAACTGGCATCTGCCCGGAAATTAAATTCGACCAGGTATTTGCTGGCAAAGTCGTAACTCAATCGTCCAAAATAACTCAGGGTCGTACGGTTGGCTCCTCGCCCCGATGTATTTCCAAGTCCGGAGATGGTCTGTCCCAGCTTGAGGTCCTGGAGACTGGGCAGGATGAAGTTTGCCCGATCCGCACGTACCGTATCGGCTTGTCCTTCCTGGGTTTGCATCCCCGCCAGCAAGCTGAAATGATGCCGTTCATTGACATCCACCTCATATCTGGCGGTGGCCAATGTATTGAGGGTGTATGCTCTTCCGGAGCGAAGGGACAGCTCTCGGTCAGCCCCGTTGACCGGAATGTTTTGTCCGATTTGATTGAGCTCCAGATCAAGCAGGGCAAACTCATACGGCGTGTTCCAGATCTCGCGAAAGAGGTTGGTATTGAGATAGGAGACACGACCCTCCAGTGTCAATCGTTCGATCGGCTTGATCTGCCCATAGAGCTGCACGTTCAAGGCATCCTTTTTCTCCTTGTCATATGACCCCGACTGCACGCGACCCAAGGGATTGGGCTCACCCCCGGCGGCGCCCTTATCGACATAGGTGCCATCTTCCAATTGGATCGGGAAGAAGGGTCGCCCTCGAATGGCAGTGCCTTCAGATACCGGTACATTGTCCGTATTAAGGCTGGTATTGGAGGCATTGGCACCCACAGTCAGCCAGTCAGTGATGTCTGCATCGACCTTCAGCCGGAGATTAAATCGCTTGAGATTATCCGATCCGACGACCAATCCATTCTGGTTGAGATAGCCCACGTTGAAGAAATAACCCACGCGCTCCGTCCCACCGCTAATGGTCAAGTTGTGTGAGTTCTGTCCGGCGTTTTCGCCATACAGGTCATCGACCCACTTGGTGTCCGGATAAAATCCGCTTCTCGCCCGCGACAACTCTGCCTCAGAAAAGGGGACGCTCACATCGGAGGGACTCAGGGACGGATCGTTGCGCAGGGCCTCGTTGATCGCGGCCTCATTGGAAAACTCGATGAACTCGACCGAGTTGGCCAATTCGGCGGTTTGGGCCGGCTGTTGCCACGAGTAGTTGGTGCTATAGGTCAGGGAGAGCTTTTCGCCCCGCTTCGTATTCTTTGTCGTGATGAGTATGACGCCGTTTGCACTGCGGGCTCCGTAGATGGCTGTGGCAGCAGCGTCCTTTAGTACGGATACGGAGGCGATGTCGCTGGGGTTGACATCGGTGAGTGATCCTTCAAATCCATCGATCAATACCAAGGCATTTTTCTGCTCCAGGGCGCTGACGGCGCGTACCCGCAGGTCAATCTCCTCCCCCAGTTTACCACTCTGCTGATCGATGATGAGTCCAGGTAAAGAACCTACCAAGGAGTTTTGCACATTCGTCACTGGACGCTTGTTGATATCCAGTTCGTTGCCATCAATCTGGGACACAGCGGCGCTCACTCGTCCTCGCCCTTGCGTGCCGTACCCTACCACCACGACCTCGTTGAGGATTGATGCACTCTCGCTAAGCACCACATCTATCACCGATCGTCTCTGAATCTCCACATCGACATTGGCGTAGCCCACAAAGGAGACGACCAATGTCGTGGCGTCATCCGGCGCACTCAAGGAGAAGTTGCCATCGATGTCCGTGGTAGTTCCGATGGCGGTGCCTTTGACCTGTACGGTGGCACCCACCAATGGGAATCCCTCGGCATCACGCACGCTGCCCGTGATCGTCTGCTCCATGACAAGCTCTTCCGCGGCCTTGATCACGGACCGTAAGATGGGCCGGGGTGCATCTGTGGTACGGTGCAAGCTTAGCTCGTTGTCCTGTTCCAGTTGCTGGATTTGCTTGATCTTGCGTTTTATCTTTCGGATCTTCCGCTCACTCGCCCGATCTTCCCGAAAAACTACAAAGTACTTGTCACCCAGGTGCCGGTACTTCAGATTGGTGCTGCTAAGCGCCCGGTTGATGGCAGTCTCCAACTGTTCTTCCCTCCTAAATTCGAAGTCAATCTCTATCTGCGATAGCCTCCGGGCATCATAGGTCAAAATGACCTGGTAGCGCTCTCCGATGAGGTCCAAGACCTCACTCAAGGGCTGAGCCTGGTAGATCCTATCGGGTGCCGCCGACAGTGTTGGGGGAGCCATCGACCATGCCATGGCCCAAATCACAAACCAAGTAAGTTTCCGTCCCATACCGATGAATTTGTTTGTTTCTAAAATTGTTTTCTGCATGCTTTTTTGAAGTCCGCTACCATATATGTTTGCGGTGGTTGGGGTTCAATTTGTTTCGGGTGTTTTTTCTCGCCGGAGAAAATGCCGTTTGCCCTCCGATCGCACTTCGATGCCATATACTTCCGACAGCGTTTCTAGGGTGAGCTTAAGATTGTTGATCGGTACGCCCCCGGTGATGACTCCGTGTTTCAATGACTCGGTCTCCAGCACAAACTGAATTCCGTAGATATCCTCGATCTCAAAGAGGGCCTTGGGCACCGGCGTCTCCTTGAAAAACTTCGTCCCATCCCTCCATGAGGAGTTCTCCAGGGCGGAGGTTTCTTCGGGTTGGCTGAATTCACCGGTCCTGCGCGAATACGTGACGGCACTCCCCGGGCTCATTTCGACCCTGCTGCGCTTCTGATCCCTAGCCTCCAAGGCTACTTTTCCTTCCTCTAGAAATACCCGGGTTTTTTCGTTTCTGCTATTGATGTTGAAGGTGGTACCAAGCACGATCAGCTGGAGATCTTCGGTGACAACATGAAATTTCTCGCCTGTCTCCGGCTTCTTTTGCACGACAAAGAAGGCCTCTCCGTCCAACTGCACCCTTCTGGGTTTGCGCTTTCGATAGCGCAAGGTCGACTTGGCATTGAGCGTGACGATGGAACCATCGGGTAGGCTGTGCTTCACCTGTTCGCCATAATCCGTAGCCAATACCACCTCCGGACTGTGCCAAATCTGAAAATAGAGCGTCGCTGCAGCCAGTAGCAGCGCTGCCACACTTGCCGCCAGCAGCCAGACTCTTGGTCTCGCATATCGGATGGTCGCAGTACGCGGTGAGCGGGAAGCGAGGCCAGCCTTGAGCCTGGTGAGCGCTTGGTGCTTGCGCAGTTCGTCCGAGGGGATCTCCGCAAATGACACCCCAAGTGCTAATCCCTTTGCCACTTTGGCTAGCTCCCAGTGGTCCGGATGCAGATTGAAATGTTCCTCCCATCGAGCCATGTCGACCGGATCCAGGTCTCTGGCCCACCGGACAAAACTCTCATCCTCCAGCCAGGACTCTATCCGTGCAATGTCCTCATTGCTTAGCTTCATTTTCTGAACTGTTTGGTAAGTGATGGCACTTTACCCATTCCGGGTGGTGCTCAGGTTCATCTTTGACTACATAGACAGGGATATCAGCCGAGCCTACTAGTCTCAGCAAGAAAAATCTCGTGCAGGCAGCCATTTGGGTACAAAAAAGATTGGTTGGCAAGGCGAGATTTGGGAGCTCTGGCCTTCCCCCTTGGGATGGGGCACTACTTCAGACTCCCGGCCTTACAGATGGATACTCCATCGCGAGAGCATGGCCAGCACAAAACCCAATCGCTGCAAGCCGGAGCGAGAGCGCAGCTTTTGCAGGGCTTGGTACAAGGTATTGAGCACCGTTTGCTTAGCCACCCCCATGATTTCAGCTATCTCATGGGTCGACAGACCATTGTAATATCTCAGGTATACGGCTTCTCGCTGCCGCCAGGACAACCGGTTGAGCGCTCGCAGCAGGTTTTCGCTCATCGCCTGCTCTTCCTCGCGCTTGATCAGGAGATCTGCGGCAGAAAATTGAATATCCGTACGGTCTGCCGGCCGGCGTTCCCACAGACCGTACGATGGTTCCCGCTGAATCTTATCTAGCAATCTCCGCCGCAGGGCCAGGTACAGATACGCCCGCACATTTTCCACGGCGCCCAATCTATGCCCGGCCTCAAACAGATAAATAAACAGTTCTTGGATACACTCCTCAACCAGCTCGTGTCTTTGCGTGATACGACAACCGTAGTGCAATAGCGGATCGTAAAAGTCTAGGAAAAGGGAGGACAAGGCATCCTCATCGCCCTGGCTGATCCGGGCAAATAGCTCCTGTTGTCTTTCCTTTGATCGTAGGGTCACCTTGTAATCTTAGATGTGGCCGCGCCTTGCCCACGCTTAGGCCAAGACCTGGCCATCTACTCAAGGTTAGCGCTTTTCAGGCGACCATGCTGGAGGAAGCCATTATATCTTTATAAAAATCTTCTGCTTGTACAGCCAATAACAGAGATACCACAAGAGGAACAGCACCACCGCGCTGACCAATGCCTCCAGGGGTAGGTCACCGATCCATCCAAAAATCGACAGGAAGAAGGGATGGACGATAGCTCGTACAAATTCGGCACCACCCAGATGGGCAAAAAGATAGATGAACAAGGGATTCATGCCTACAATGGCAAAGAATAGTACCGTCCGCCGATGGCCCTGTATATCAATCAACCAGTACGAAAAGGCCAAGGCCAGCACCGTCCAGCCACCGCTGGCCAGGATAAAGGATGACGTACAAATCCGCTTGATAATCGGGGCAATCGGATTGAGTGCGTAACCGGCTACCACCAGTATGCCACCAGCTATCAGTAAGGTCCGAAGTTTGTCCCGCTGGGATCGATCGCTGCGCAACAATTGGCCGGCCAGGACGCCCCAGATGGTATGCGCAGTGGTGGGAATGGCATTGAAAGAGACCCAACTGCCCCCGAGATCCGCACCGCCGTACTGCAGATCCAGCCAAGTACCAAAATTCTTATTGGCCACAAAGGGCTGATCAAATCCCTCGACGGTAAAAGTGCGATAGATCACTTCGGTCACTGCGATGAGAGCAAGGGACCAGAGAAGCTGCGTACGTGGCGTCTTGTCCATCAGATAAAAGGCAATGAGGTAGGTGACTGCGAGTTGGGCCAGAACGTTTTGAAACTTGAACACGACTTGACCGGCTCCGACGCAATAGAGCCCCCAACCAAAGAGCAGGAGGAGGAATGCCCGCTGCCAGACGTGTCTGCGAATTTGCTGATCGGTATGCCCTCTCTTTCGTCGATTGCCCACGGAGAAAGGGATGGCCACACCGACGATGAACATAAAGAACGGTTGGATCAAATCCCAAAACCGCAGTCCATGCCAGGGATGATGGTGAAACTGCATGCCGATCGCATGCAGCCAGGTCCCTTCCAGGCTCGGATCGGTCATCTGGTTGAATAGTGTGGTGAACTCCGCGACGAGCAAAAACATCGTCAATCCGCGAAAGAAATCGAGGGAAAGTAGCCTGTTTGCGCCAGGTGCGGCCGCCACAGGTTCAGCGCTTGATGTTGTCATAGGATCAAGAATGGAGGCATGTGTTCCCCTGTAAGATAGGAATTACCTGATCCGAATCGGCACGCCTGGCCTCAATCTCGTGCGGCATAAAAAAAGGCCCCGGAGGTGCATCCGGAGCCTTGTATGTCATACCAGGGCTGGACCTAGTATCGCCGATCGTAACCACCGCCGCCGCGATATCCGCCGCCGCCACGATGACCACCTCGATTCCGATCTCGATTCTCCCTGGGTTCAGCTTTCTTCACTACAATGGTGCGACCATCTAGCTCGCTGTCGTTCAAAGCGTTGATCGCGTTCTGGGCCTCCTCATCGTTGGCCATTTCTACGAATCCAAACCCCTTAGACTTGCCAGTGAATTTGTCCATGATAATCTTTGTGGAATCCACAGCGCCAAACTGCTCGAACGCGCTCTGGAGCGTCGCCTCGTTCGTGCTAAAATTTAATCTGGCTACAAAAATGTTCATAATAAAAAGTTAAATAAGAAAATTACAAGCTCAGTGTAGCAAATTAAATTCCGTGAATCTTCTCCACTAAACAAAAGCTAATCAGGTAACAAAGATACATTATCCTTTAGTTCCCCGTCCTTTTTTTACCAGGGGGCGGTTCAGGCCCTATGGCCACCAAACGCATTACGAAATATCATATGTGTATATGATTATTTATCTGATATTTATGGCCATATGACGTACATGCACCTAGCCATCGACCAGACGGTCCCATGACCTTTCAACCTCGCCCTATTAATAGGGGACATAAAAGCCGATGGCTGGTTGGGTGAGAAGCCAGGCCTGTGGGATCGCCCTCCCACGCCCCTGCACGGACGAGTCAAGCCGCTAGTTGGACCGCGCATCTGGCAGGATATCAATCCGACGGTCACCCCGCCCGTCGACGGAGAAGGCATGTCATAGAAATTTACTTCCTTGGGCCTCCGATTTGACACCTGCAGCTGACAGCGGGTGCGTCGCTACAGGTAAAACGGTACTGCTATGTATAAACTATGGATTCTTGCGTTGCTACTGGTCAGTTCCGTGGCCACCATGGCCCAGATGGAGGGCGAGCTCGATACCATCTATGTGAGCTCCACCCAGATACCGCTCCAGATTCACGAGACCGGAAGGAGCATCTCCGTATTGACCGACGAGGCCCTTGCCGGTCGACCTGGTCTCTCCTTTGATGAGATTCTGCAAACGATTCCAGGTATCGAGGTCCAGTCACGGAGTGGCTTTGGCGCGCAGGGCGACATTCTGGTGCGTGGCTCCACCTTCACGCAGGTGCTGGTACTCATTGATGGCGTGCGGCTGAATGACCCCCTCACCGGCCACTTTAATAGCTATCTGCCGGTGTCTTCTGCGGAGATCGAACGCATTGAACTCATCCGGGGTCCGGCCGCCAGTATTTATGGACCCGATGCGGTGGGGGGAGTGATCAACGTGATCACCAAGATACATGGGAGTGACGTCGCAAGTGCTTCGCCGGGGCATGTGATGTACGGCAGTGAGGATTTGTGGGACATCGCCCAGGGTTTGTGGCATCAGGGCGATCGACTTTCGATAGGGGCAGGGGCCAAATGGAGTCGCTCGGACGGTGAGTTGATTCCGGCCAAGACGCTCGCCGGAGGGAGCACGCTGGATGCTTATCGTACCTTCTTTGACATGAAGACAGCCTCCCTGTCGCTCAACTACACACCCACCAGTCGCTGGTCGCTACGGCTGCGCAGTGGATATGATCATCGCGACTTCAATGCCCGTTACTTCTACACCACCAGCACCTTTGATAAATCTGTCGAAACCACTTCCACTTGGTTTAGCACCGCCCAAGTCACTCGTTCTTCGGAGCTGGGCCAAACCGATTTGGTGGTCAGCTACAAAACGAATAGTGACAAATTTGTCTTCAGTCCCGACTTTCCCTCCACCAATGAGCATACCACCGAAATGTGGCAACTCCAACTGAATCACCTCTGGGTGGCCAAACCCAGTCTCACCCTGCGCACGGGCATTCAGTCCAATCTGCGCTCGATCGAAAGTAATGACCGAGGCAATCACGCGGATGGCTATATCGGAGCCTACGCTATGACCGCTCATCGATGGGGTGACCTGTTTCACTTGAGTCTGGGCACGAGATTGGACTACGATCGACACTTTGATCTACAGTTTTTGCCTCAGGTCAATGCGTCTCTCGTCTGGCCCGGGGTCGTGCTCCGGGCAGGTATCGGTCGCAGTATCCGCGCTGCCGACTACACGGAGCGATTCGTCTCCAACAATCTTGTTAATCTGACCCCGGGACGGAGCCTGGGCAATCCCTTCCTCAAAGCGGAATCGAGTTGGTCGGAGGAGATCGGCGCCGATGTCCACCTGAGTCAAAACTGGCAGTGGAGCACGACCTTTTTTGCCCGCCAATCCTCGAATCTGATCGATTATGTGAGTACTCCGGCGTCAGCAATCGGAAATATCGGAGACCTGCAAGCTGATGCCAGCTACTTCTTTGCCCGCAATATCACCGACGTGTCTACCCTAGGGGTAGAGTCCTTTCTCCGATACCAAGCCCAAGTATCGGGAGACACCCGGATTGCGTTGGACCTGGCGTACACTTACGCACGAACGACCAATGATGAAGACATCATTTCCGTATACATCTCCAATCATGCCAGGCATTTGCTCCAGATCAATGCCGGCGTCGATCTGCACAAGTGGCGGTTCTCTGTATCCGGCCTGTACAAGGAGCGACCGGCTCGTAGCGCACCGGGCATTGAGACTTCGCTGCAATCCGATTATTTGGTGTGGAATGGCAAAGCTGAATATCGCTGGAGCGAAAAAGTGGGCTTGCGTGCACAGATACACAATATTTTTGACGAAAATTATCACAACATTCTGGGGGCGAAGATGCCCGGCCGCTGGTTGATGGGCGGGTTGTTCTGGAATCTCAGTGGTGGCTAATTGCAATATAAAAGCCTGATTCTAGCGACAGAGCTCACATTATCTCAAAAAAACAATACATGAAAATGCTACCTTCTTTCGGTCGATCACACGTCATGGCTGGTGTCCTGCTCACCCTACTCATCCTCTTCGGCTGCTCCCCTAGTATGACTGAGCTCTGGCTGCAAGCAGACGGTGGGGGCAAAATGGAGGTCACCATGGATCTAGCTGAGATGATGGACATGATTGGTCCTATGATCGAGAGCATGGGCGGAGAAGAAGATGCGTCGAGTCAAGAGAATGACTTCTTTGACAGTGGCGAAGACATGGATTCCATCGCCTCCTTCTACGACATTATGCCCGACTCGCTGAAGGATGGCGTGCAAAATGTTGACCTCCTGAAGAAAATGCAATTGCATCTGCGGGTTAACAAGGCCGAAGAAGTTGCTTTCATGAAAATGATCTTCAACTATGACAGCCCGCAAGAGCTGGCAGCGATGACAACGGCGTTGGGTGAAATGAAAGAGATGCCGGATAATCCTTTGCTGGGCGCAGGGGATGGTGATCTGGAAAAATTCGTTTTGCCTTACGAGCTCGATGCCCGCAAACGGACGATCTCGATTGCCACCTCCGGTCTGGTGGAAGATATGCTAAACGATCCGGACTACGCAGACCTCTTGCCGATGCTGGACTCCATCCAGTACCTGGAGGAAGGATCGGATGAGCGCATGTTGTTGGAAATGATCTTTGGCGGGACCATGACCACCAAAATTCACGCTCCGGGTAAGGTGAAAAAGGTCTCGGACCCCGCAGCCACCGTTGGAGGTCGGACGGTGACGATCGAGACGAATATGCTAGAAGAGCTTCAGAAGAAAGAGGACGAGCGCTTCGCAGACCTCGTGATCAAATACAAAAAGGTGAAGTAGGCCCATCGGGTGCTCGCTGCAGCTGTACCCCACGCTCGGTCCCAGGGAGGACTCTTACCTCTCAGTTGAGCTCCAAACAGTCCTTGGCGCTGCGGGTTTGGTGGGCCTTGCCAAATTTGTATATTCTGCTTTTTTTACATCCGATCACACCTACATGTTCTGCCATCGAAATCGCGCCCATCGGCCCATTATTTTCCTTCTTTGTATCCTTCTTATGTCTGGCTGTGCACCTACTCTCACGGAGTTGTGGTTAGAGAAGAATGGACGAGGAAAGATCGAAGTGACATTTGAAATCAACGAAATGCTGCAGTCACTCATGCTGGCTTCGCAAAACTCCGTCACGGATACATCAGGCGCAAGTGTAGCGAGCCTCGCTGCTACCGCCATGGAAAACATAGATACTCAATTTACACTGCATGATCTCTTACCTGATTCGCTGCGACAAGAGTTGAAGGACCAAGCCTTACTCCGGAAAATGCAGATGGCACTGCAAATGAACGCTGAAGAAGGGATTGGCCGCTGGAAATCGACTATAGAGTTTGACAGTCCCGATGATCTTGTTAGGCTACGCGAAGTGTTCAATCAGATGGCAGGAGATGATTCCCCCTATGATAAGCTGCAATGGGAAAGTATGATTGTTCTATTTGTCCACAACCCAAGGAAGAGAATCGTAACCTTTCCTCAAGTGGATCCTTTGGATTTCTTCAGAAGTGATCCAGAGCTCGCTGACATGATTCCATCGATTGACACATTAGTCAACGCAAAGCAATGGTCATTTCAGAAAATGATGGCCGAGGACCTATTGAAGGGAGAGATAACGACCCGGGTTCATATGCCTGGTCGCATTAAAGCGGTGTCCGATCCGAATGCCGTCATCGAAGGCCGAACGGCCACAGTGACCACCAGCCTGAAGGAGGTCATCTCTAGTGACGCTCGTGAGTTACCCGATCTGGAGATAAAGTATCAAAGGCGCAGATAATGCGCCTGCTGCCTACCGCAATTCATACTCCTTGGTCACTAACAACGGAACTTCATCTCGAAAATGACTGATGAAAATCAGGGTGTGCTGATCGGTCAAAATCTCGTTCAGCAGCGTTTGACATTGGTGGATCGCCATCTCATCTAATCCTTGAAAAGGTTCGTCCAAGAGCAGTACCGGCGGCACTTTGATCAAGGCCCGCATGAAGAACAAAAGCCGCTGATGGCCCGTGGACAATTGATTAAAGGGGGTGTGCTCCGAGCCTTCCAAACCAAAATAGATGAACAGATGTTCTGCTAGTTTCCGCTGTACCTCCGTCACTTGCCGCACGACAAATCCATCCCACAAGCCACTCAGGACCACATCGATGGCCGCTTGGTTGTAGGAAAAATAGGCATGAAGCTCCGGGGAGGTAAATCCAATGCGACGCTTAATGTCCCAAATACTTTCCCCACTGCCGCGGCGATGATCAAATAAGTAGATCCGGTTGGCATAGGCCTGCGGATGGTCACCGTAGATCAGTGCCAGGATCGTAGACTTGCCACTGCCATTGGGCCCCATCAGCGTCCACTTTTCTCCCGTCTTGACCTCCCACTGTATCCGCTGCAGAATCGCCTGGTCATGGTATCGCACCTGGACTTGCTCAAACCTGAGCACGGATTGAGGTAACTGTGGATAAGAGGCCTGCAGGTAGGCTGCCTTGATGGAGTCCAGGGCATATTTCTTTCCGGCATCCAACTGGCGGGGCGTGGCGGCCTTTTGCCGCTCTTGCCGCAGCTCAAAGCGTCGGCCTTGCCGCTTGACACGACCCTGGTCCAGGACGATTTCATGCGAAATACAGCGCGGCAAGGATCTAAAATGCCCCGACATCACGATCGTCAACCCGTACCGGAGGACCAGCTCATCCATTTGGTCATTAAATATCTGACGGCTGCCATGATCCAGTCCGATGTGTGGATTGTCCAGCAGCAGGATCTTCGGGCGGCTCAAAATGGCCTTGGTGAGTATCATCTTGCGGGTTTGTCCGCTGGAGAGTTTGATTCGCTCGGTGTCCAGCAGCCGATCCATGGACATGTTTTGCACTATCTCCTGGTGATCGGGATCATGCGCATCAAATCCTCCGGTGGCCAGGTAGTCCCGTACGGTCAGATGACCGTCGGAGTCAAACGCGTTGTAGCGCTGCTGGTAGTAGTGCACCGCATTGACGCTACGAAATAGCTTGGAGGTATCCGTAAAAGAAACCAGGGTCATCGACTCCCTCCGCTCCTGCCGGCTCTCCGGATCCTGTAGAAACGGGTAGCTTAGCTCACCCGAGAATATCCTTAGGTCGCCCCGGAGTGTTTTGGCCAACGCCGATTTGCCACTGGCCATATCTCCGGTGATGACCCAGTGCTCGCCAGCTCGGATATCCCAAGTGACATCATGTAGCAAGGGAGTATGAAAGGCTCCACTGGTCACCTGTCGAAGGGAAATAAGCGGTTCGGCTGTCTTGGTCAACGTCAAAAGATTGCGATAGCGGCCGTAAGATAGTTGATTGGCCGATCTCTGTGGCACGGGGAGCGACCGCTCGATGTGGCTCTGTTTGGTTGGGGCCTCTGCCTTGATGCTGGTCATGGTTCTCATTTTATCAATGAATGATCTCGGACTATATCGGGAGCATGTTAATCTGCAGGGGCACTGCAATCCTCTGTGGCTTATACTATGGAGGGCTGACGGTAGGGAGGGAGGCGGTCACCCTAACGTGAAAGCGCCTCCCCCACGACACTTTTCTCAAAATTCTACTCGGTAGTTTAACACCGGAAATAATCCGGTATGTGTGTCGACACCCACTTTCTGCTGACTGCGGATATAGTAATCCTCCAAGGGATTTAGCCGATTTGTGATATTCTGTATGTCCAGCATAATCGCATGCGTCATCTTCTTTCGATTGATTTTATAGCTGACGCCTACATCCAAGCGATAATAGGCGCCGATGGATTCGCTTAAAAAGCGACTATTATCCCGCACACCGTATCCTAATTCACTCGATTTTGCCATATCAAAGGGAGTGGTTCGGTTGCCTCCATTGAGTACAACTTTTCCGTTGATGCCCAATATTTTATTTTTCTGCCGCCCCTTGGTAAATTCTTTCCCAGCTAATAGATTGCTTTGATATCGGCTGTTAAATCGGGTATTAAACCACTCTCCCTCCAGGTTTCTAAATTTTGAATCGAATAAACTGCCTGTCCAAAGAAAATAGTAGGATCGGCTAAAGTTCTTCTCCAAGGTGAGATCGAGACCGTAATTTCTCCCTCTGCCTTCGGCCACGCCGGCCCCGGCATCCAGCATATCCCAGAAGTCCAGCACATTGACCATGGACTTCAGACCACCCCGCTCGTTTTCGACCGGGATGTCATACAGGTGCTGATAGTACAGCTCCACCTTCATCCGAAAGTTTTTGCTAAACTGGTGGTCATAGCCAGCCACGGCGTGGAAAGACTTCGTGTAGTCCAAATTACGATTGGGTAGTGTTCGTTTTTGGTCATCCGCGCTGGTCTCAATAAAATAGAACACAGGGTGCTCCGGTTTGGAATGAAGCCCCAGGGCCAGGTGAAGCGACTGCTTGTCGGAGAGTGTCCATCGCGATGCTAGTCGCGGCTCGATCGAACTGTGCTTGGTCAATTCAAAATAATTAAAATGCAACCCTGCGGTGATCGTCCATTTTTCGCTGACTCGATGTTTCCACTGCGAAAACAACTGGTACTGCCTGGCGGATCCAGTATCTTGCAGGTAGGTAAAAAACTGGTTGTCTGCTACCTCCCATTCTCTGGAAAAGAAATCAAAACCATGGTGACTGCCCTCGCCACCAATTTTGAGCGAGTTTCGAGCGTCGATCTTTTTATGGTAGGTGGTGCGTAGGCGGAGGTAGTTGTTGTTGAAAACATTGACCAAGTCGGTGACCGGCGCGTAATCATTGCGCGGGTCTAAATAATAATCGTCGTCATCCGTGTTGTGAATGGAGCCCGCGATGACCGTGTGTAGATAACTATCGTTGGACAGCAACAAACGATGGGATAATCCGAGCGTGCCCACGAATGCACGTTCATTAAATCCATACCGTTCCTCCCCCATCTCCCAGGCGATCGAGTCTGCCACGGGCTCTTCATAAGCACGGTTCTTGCCAAACAGGCCGAAGACATTAAACTGACCCATTGACTTGGATGGCAAATTGATATTGAAAGAAAGGTCTCCATATTCCGGCAGCACATCCCCGACCGGGTTTAGGCCGATCTGCTGAAGGAGGGACAAGGTTGAGTATCTGAAGTTGACCAGATAACTGGCTCCTCCGGTCGGCCCGATGGGTCCTTCGCTAGACACCTCCGTTCCAAGGATGCCCAGCATAAAGGCATGTTCTCTCTTTTGGTTATTACCCTTGCGGAGGTTGAGATCAAAGGCTCCGGAGGTGGCATTGCCAAACTCCGCCGGAAAGGCCCCGGTATAGAAATCGGACCGCGACAATAAGCCACTACTCAGCATGCTGATCCCGCCTCCGGTATTGCCGAGTGCACCAAAGTGGTTGGGGTTGGGTATCTCGATACCTTCCAACCGCCACAGCACACCCCGGGGAGAATTGCCCCGCACGATAATCTCATTAAATAGATCGGAGGAGCCACCCGTCGTGGACACGCCAGCAAAGTTTTGGGCCATACGAGCCGGGTCAAACAAGCTCGAAGCATATCTCCCCGTCTCCTCCACCGAAAATGAGCGCGCGCTCGCGATGGCCATTTCATTTAACGGTTGTGACTTGCCGTCGCTGGCCTTGACGACGATCTCCTCCATCGCCACCACCGATTCGGTCAGTTCTAGATCCAAGACGACTTCTTTACCTGTCGTGACGAGCATGAATGGTAGTACCTGCGTCTCATATCCGAGATAGGTCACTTGTAGCGACTGTCGTCCGATCGGCACGTTTTCGATGCGAAATGTCCCATCGGCATCGGTACTGCCACCCAGCACCGGGTCACTATCGAGGACGAGAACGCTGGCGCCAACTAATGGTACCATGCTCTCCCTATCCACGATCTGCCCTCGTATGGTCTGCGAATGAGTTTGGGCAAGGATGTAGGACAAGGGGCACAGCAATGCCCATAGAAATGCAACTGTTTTCATAGTATTTAATTAGAAAAAATGAAGGGTTGACTACCGCCTGCTACTTGGCAACTGTGATGTCAGGCGGCTCGTTTTATTCGTTGTTTTGCTTGCGGCCATTTAATTGATTACACCTCTATAGACGCAAGGATTTGTTCATACCCCTATGGCGATGGCATCTTTTTTTATCAAGGCAATTGATGTCCTTCATCGTCAGCGCCAGACCAAGCCGGGAGCACTAAGAATTCTGCTATCTTAGGTCGGAATATGAACCGATGCCATGGCAAGAAATCAAGTATTTAACTGGTCGATCGCAGTCGCCTTAGCGGGCTTTCTCTTCGGCTTTGACACGATCGTCATTTCCGGTGCCGACCAACCCATCCAGCGCCTCTGGAACACGAGTCCGTTGTTTCATGGCAATTTTATCATGGCCATGGCTCTTTGGGGTACGGTTGTTGGCGCATTACTCGGCGGCATACCCTGTGACCGGTACGGACGTCGCAAGACCTTGTTTTGGATTGGCATATTGTATCTGATATCGGCGTTGGGTTCCGGGCTTGCCCCCGATCCCTATTCCTTTTCCTTCTTCCGGTTTATTGGTGGACTGGGCGTGGGAGCTTCCTCCGTAGCTGCTCCCACCTACATTGCCGAGATCTCATCGCCCGAGCGCAGGGGGAGGTTGGTGGCGCTTTACCAATTCAATATTGTATTTGGTATTCTCGTGGCCTTTATCTCCAACTATCTGATCGGCGCCTTGGTCGAAAACCATGCCTGGCGATGGATGCTCGGTGTCGAAGCCATTCCGGCGGCAATCTATTGCATCATGGTCCTGCGGGTGCCGGAGAGTCCCCGCTATCTATTGACCAAGCGAGGAGACGAAGAAGGGGCGAGCTCCGTGCTGGCTGCCATGTACCCCAAGGATCAGATCGTCGAGGTCATCAGCAAGATCAAAGAGGCGGCCACTGGGGCGGCAAAGGCGGCACTCTTCTCGGGCAAATTCAAGTTTGCCTTGACGTTGGCATTTCTGGTCGCCTTCTTCAATCAGCTTTCCGGCATCAATTTCGTGCTCTATTATGCACCACGCCTGCTCGAAGCGGCCGGTATCGGAGCCGATGATGCCCTGCTGCAATCTACCAGTATCGGAGTCGTCAATCTGCTGTTTACCCTGCTTGGTATGTATCTGATAGATCGAATGGGTCGGCGCACCCTGCTGGTGATTGGGTCCATTGGTTATATCATCAGCCTGAGCGTGGTGGCATGGTGTTATGCCACGGGAGCCAGCCAGATCCTGCTGTTGAGCTTTGTTCTGATGTTTATCGCCTCGCACGCGATCGGTCAGGGTGCCATCATCTGGGTCTTCATCTCGGAGATATTTCCCACCGAAGTGCGCGCCAATGGGCAGGCTTGGGGCTCCGGCACACATTGGGTTTTTGCGGGTTTGATCACCGCGCTCACCCCCTTCTTCATCAATTTGGTGGGTGAGAATCCCTGGCCTTTGTTTGCCTTCTTCGCTGGCATGATGGTGCTACAACTGATCTTTGCCGTATTCATGATGCCGGAGACCAAGGGTGTGAGCCTGGAGGAACTGCAAAAGCGATTGCAAAGACGCTAATATGAAGTGGTTTGGATCCTCCCGACCCTTCCTTTGTTCTTGTATTGTCAATCGAGTTCCGAGGAGACAGACGGTAGACGGTCGAGGTTGCACTCAAGATGGGTGCTAACGTGAGCGATTGACACAACTCCTCCTAAATGTCTAATTGTCTAATTGTCTAATTGTCTAATTGTCTAATTGTCTAATTGTCTAATTGTCTAATTGTCTAAACGATAACAAACTTTGGGTACACGAATTATTTCTTGGAACGTCAATGGCATTCGAGCGGCCGTCAAGAAGGACTTTGCAGCCAGTATGCAACGTGAAGATGCCGACGTGATCTGTCTACAGGAGACGAAGGCGCAGCCGGATGAGGTGGAAGCAGCCCTGGAAGCACTGAATGGCTATCATGTTTACGCCAATTCTGCTGTGAAGAAAGGATACTCCAGCACGGCCATTTTGAGCAAGGCAGCGCCGATCGCCGTCGAACCGGACATGGGGGTCAAGAAACACGATCAAGAGGGCCGGATCCTGGCCGCGGAATACCCTGATTTCTATCTCGTCACCGTGTATGTGCCCAATTCCGGGAGAGGGCTGCCCAGACTGGCGTATCGGGCTGATTGGGACAAGGCTTTCCTCCGTTATCTGCGCCGGCTCCGGAAAAGCAAGCCGGTCATTGTCTGCGGTGACTTCAATGTGGCGCATCAGCCAATCGATATCGCCCGACCCAAATCCAACTACAACAAAACCGCCGGCTATACCCAACAGGAAATTGATGGATTCACCACTTTTCTAAAGAAGGACTTTGTGGATGCCTTTCGCCTTCTACACCCGGAGGAAGTGGCCTATACCTGGTGGAGCTACATGTTTAATGCCCGCAAGAAGAATATCGGCTGGCGCATCGACTACTTCCTGGTGTCCAAGGACCTGCAGGACCGGATCAGTAGCAGCGGCATGCTCTCCGATGTCATGGGCTCCGACCACTGCCCCATCGACCTGGTGTTGGCGAGTTAGCGAGTTGGCGAGTTCCGAGTTCTGAGTTCCGAGTTCCGAGTTAGCGAGTTAGCGAGTTAGCGAGTTAGCGAGTTAGCGAGTTAGCGAGTTAGCGAGTTAGCGAGTTGCGAGTTAAAAGTTCCGAGTGAAGAGTAGCGGTTTGATGGGAGATTGATGATGGTGATGATGATGATGGTGATTTCTCCGTATGCGACTGCGTCCTGTGGCCGAGGCCGCCGTCCTCGCCTGACGCTTCCTGGTTCCCTCTCAACATCTACACCATTAAACAGCTAAACATGCGAGTTGCGAGTTGCGGTTTGATGGGGGATGGATGATGGTGATGGTGATGATGATTTCTCCGTATGCGACTGCGTCCTGTGGCCGAGGCCGCCGCCCTCGCCGGACGCTTCCTGGTTCCCTCTCAACATCTACACCATTAAACAGCTAAACTTGCGAGTTGCGAGTTAAGAGTAGCGGTTTGATGGGAGATTGATGATGGTGATAGTGATGATGATTTCTCCGTATGCGACTGCGTCCTGTGGCCGAGGCCGCCGTCCTCGCCTGACGCTTCCTGGTTCCCTCTCAACATCTACACCATTAAACAGCTAAACTTGCGAGTTGCGAGTTAAGAGTTCCGAGTTCCGAGTGAAGGAGTTCCGAGTTGCGAGTTGCGAGTTCCGAGTAGCGGTTTGATGGGGGATTGCTGATGATGATTTCTCCGTATGCCACTGCGTCTTGTGGCCGAGACCGCCGCCCTCGCCGGACGCATCCTGGTTCCCTCTCAACATCTACACCATTAAACAGCTAAACTTGCGAGTTCTGAGTTAAGGAGTTGCGAGTTGCGAGTTAGCGAGTTGGCAGGTTGAGTAGTCGCGAGCCCGTCAGCAACTATAGGCACTTTAGGTCACTGTAGGTCACCATAGGCACTCCATGCAAACCCTAGGCACTCCAAACTACAGCTTCACAAACCGCCGGGTCTCCAGACCATCGCTGGAGGCCAGTCGCACGAAGTATATACCTGCCGGATATTGCGACAGTGTCACCTCAATGGAGCGGGTGCTAGCAGCAATGCTGCGCTGATAGAAGGCTTGTCCGGCGCTGTTCGTGATGGCCAGGTGCTCTGGCTGATCGTCCGTATCGGACCATTGAATCTGTAGGAAATCCTGCGCGGGATTGGGAGCGACCTGCAGCTCAAACTGCGCCAAATCGTAGAGGCCGGAGACCTGCGCTTCGGGCAAAGTGAGGCTGGTCGTGTCGGGATCATCTCCGGACGTGCCTCCGTTGGCGTTGACCGCGTTACCGGCCGCGTAGAAGGCTACATCGCCGGTACCGGCCGACGGAGCTGTCCACTCGATCTCCCAGGCGCTGGTGCCCGATCGCTGGCTGTGCTCAAAGTAGTCAATGCCTGAGATGCTGGTGACTTGAGTACCCCCTGCCGGTGCGCCAAAGGTTCCAGCGCCGGCATTTGCGCCATCCAGGGCTACCGCCATAAAACCAAAGCCCTCTGCACCGTTTGCCGCAATACTAACTTGCAGAGTGTAGGCTGCTCCGGGCTCGTACTCGGTCACCGTATCGCCCTGTGCCGTGACCAGGGTGAGAGAAACGTTGGCACCAAAATCGCCACCTTGATGGCAGTTGCTACAGAAGCCCTGTGCCAGGGGCCCACCCGTACGGTCTGTGTCTTGGTTGGCACCGGCTCCGCCTGAACTGGCCAGCCACAAGCAAGCAGCTGCAAATAAGAGCGTGTAAAGGAGTAACGTATTTCTCTTCATCAGTGATAGAATTTAAACAAGGCTATTTCAAAATGATCATTTTGGTCCTCCCCCCTTTAAGGTAGGAAAACCCATACCAATTTTTCTTTTTGAGCGATGCTTTAAATGGACTCGATGGAGCCAGGGTTCAGGCGTGCTCGCAGATTCGTCTAAGCGGCAAGATCACTAATTGAACGTGCCCTCTTCAGTTTACGCCGCTTGAATCTTGCTCAGTGAGCGAAATATGCCGCTGAATGGGAATACCTACCCGGATTCCTACTCGAGGACAAAGCGTATGGAGCATATGGCTCGCTCCGACGAGAGCGTCGGCGATGCTTGCCAAAGTGGACCTTCTCGTATCAAGCGCATTGCCTCTTCATCACAGCCATAGCCGAGCGACTTTTCAATCCTTAGATCAGCGGGTCGACCGTCCGCCTTCACCAGAAAGGATACCGTGACGGTGCCAGCAACTTGATGTTGACGAGCCGCCTGGGGATAGTTCTGCTGCTGTGACAGGTATTTTTCGTAGCGTGGCCAACCCTCCCGAGGACGGATCTCGTCCGGCTGTACTTGCCGGCGTTTGGCCAATGCTCCCTGGTCGACCTCGGCCAATGACGGGGAAAGCTCAACATGGATTGGGGTATCCACCTCCGGAGGTTCGACTACCGCAGTTTGGTACCCCGGATGCGAAACGGATATCAGGGCATTGGCCGGGGGCAGATTAAGAACAAATTGGCCCCGCTCATCAGACCGGGACTCGGTATCGCTCGATCGTTCACGCAGGGATACGCCCGCTAGGGGCCGCCCCACATCGTCCATGACGATACCCTCGATGCGCCTGGGGGCAGGTTGCTGCTGGCGGCTAAGGGCGAGATCGGCCGGAGAGACTTGCTCGGCCGGAGAGGCAGGCGGTCTGTCGACGTGTGACAACTCGCTTTGGGCAGGGGATTCGGCAGCGGTAGCGGGGGACCGGTTCGAAGGTGCCCTGGATTCTTCGAGGGATCGGCTGGATTCCTCTGCTGTCATCCTTTGCGCAGCAGCATCTCCTAAGTCGAGGTCACTAACCGCATCTGAAGTCACTTGATCTTCGGCCGTGATCGGCGACAAGTCCGCAGCATACCGGTCTTGCAGAGGGCTCAACCCTGACCAAACGAACCACCAGCCCAAACCCATCAGCAGGACTATCGAAGCCGCCACTCCCATCCATCGCCAAACACCCACCTTCTGACGAGTGCTGGCTGGAGTCGACACTTGCCGTAGTCGTTCGGCCAGTGCTTTCAGGTCGTCGCTCGTATCTCCTCCAAGCGCCACATATCCTTCGATCGCCTCCCGTAAGAAAGGATCGTAGCTAGCCTCCCGATTTAGCCGGTCCAAATCTCCCTCGGCTATGGCCCCACGAGCCAGCAGAGCCAGCAGCCTTTCTATTTCTTTCGAATCAAGTCTCTTTTCCACGCTTCTTCTCCATGCAAATTCTCAAATTTCGTCGGCCATTTTGGATATAGGACCGCACTCGTTCTTTAGACACCACCAGGTCGTCAGCGATCTCGCTGTAGGACTTGCCCTCCAGGTAAAACTTCTGCACCGTCACCTGCTGCGGGCTGGGAAGGGCCTGTAGGCAGGCCGCAAGATCTTCGTACTTACCTTCGATATCAAACTCATCTTCTTGATGCGAAACTTCGGCTAAATGCATAACGTCCCCGTTCAGCGAGACAATCCGCGCCTTCTTTTGCTTACGGATTTGTCCAAGGCAGTAGTTTTTGGCCACCACATAGAGCCAGCTTTTAAAATTCTTGATGTCGTGGTCCGAGACCTTGTCCACGAGCACCTCAAAGATCTCCATCACCGCATCCTGACTAGCTTGCGGCTCTCCGAAGTATTTGAGACAAACACCATAGGTGTAGGTGAGGTATCGTTCGTACAGTATGCCCAGCAACTTGATATCCTTCCCTCGCCGATACCCCGATAGGAGCTCATTGTCACTTTGTCTACTCGTGCCTGTTCTCTTTACCCACATAGCGTTGGCTGGGTTGCTAATGTCCTGTTCTGTGAGGGAAGGCCATCAGACCACCACATCATCTAGAAAGATGTGCACCTGACGTGTTATGGTTGGTACGGAGTCGCACTTTCTTGACTCTCCCGGCAGCGATGGACTCTCTACATGAACGCGCAAGCGAAGCCGTTTGCCCCTCTTGACTCAGGGCGCTGGACGGATTCGTATGATCTTGTCGGGTCGATTGAGGACCACAAACAGGTCCCCTGTAGGACCAAATTTGACATCCCTGACCCGGCCATATCCCTTGAGCAGAATCTCTTGTGCCTGCACCTTCTCTCCATCAAGTTGTAGGCGAATGAGTTCTTCATAGGCCAGTGCCCCCGCAATCAAGTTACCCTTCCAATCGGGAAACAGCCTAGAATCCACAAAAGTCAGCGGGCAGATGCCATTGGAGGGGGTCCATTGATGCACCGGATCGACCATGCCCGGCGCCGAGGACCGATCCGAAACAATTTCACCGCTGTAATCCACGCCATGGGTCACTAGAGGCCAGCCATAGTTCTTTCCTTTTTCCAAAATATTGAGCTCATCGCCACCCATCGGTCCGTGCTCGGTGGCCCAGATTTTTCCATCGGTCGGATCCAAAGCGAGGCCTTGCACATTGCGATTGCCTATGGTAAATATGGCCGGGAGTGCCCCTGGCTCATCGACAAACGGATTATCCGCAGGAATGCTCCCATCCGGGGCAATTCGAAACACCTTTCCCGTACCCCTGCCCAGGTCCTGCGAAGCCATCGCCTGCGCCATGTCCCCGATCGTAAAGTAGAGTAGTCCCTCCCGATCAAACATCAGGCGACATCCCCAGCGGTTGCCACGAACCACTAAGAGCTCATCCGGCACTTGAAACAACGTCTGCTCGTTCACCCAGCTCCCCTCCTCAATCTGGCCACGTACGATTTTGGTGAGCGAAGGGGCGGATCGGTCCTCTGTATCACCCTCCTTCCCCACATGACTCAGCCCCAAATACACCCAACCATTTTCCCCAAAATCCGGATCGAGTGCCAAATCCATGTATCCGCCGGTACTGCTCAGGGCATGGGTCGGCGGCGTTCCGGCGATCAACAAGGGCGGCGAACCGTCTCCACTGATCTGCCACAGTTTGCCCTTGCGCCCGGAGACTAAGGCCCGATCCGCATCTATGAACTCTATGCTCCAGGGATCCTCCAGTCCCTGCCCTACCCAAGTAGTGACTTGGAGCAGACCGTGTGATGTCTGTAAAGTGGCTGGCAGCGGGCGCTCACGGTCCGGTGGACGGTCCTGTGCCTGGTAGATCAGGTCTGCCAGCGCATCCACCTGATTATCATCAAGCACCATACCCCAAGCAATCATCTCCGTGCCCGGGATGCCAAACTTTATGTTGCGTCTGATGTCCCACTTTCGCCGGCCGTAGGTCCAGTCCTCTTTGATCAAAGGAGAAGACAGGCTTCCCTCCATCTGGGCTCCATGGCAACCCGCACAGTATAAGCTGTAGTTAGTTTGGGCATCCTGAGCTAGCAGTGACACGACGATAAAAAGGGTGAAAGCGCACAACAGCGTCCGATCCATGTAAGTTTATCCGATGTTGTCACTAATGTAAGCATCTGACCACAATGACCATGCTTTGCAGGTGAAAGCAGGACTGAAGCAGGACGGCCCACCTAGTAGAGCTTCGCAACAGAGGTGTCTTCTCAGCCCCAGCACTGTGGGGAGACGATGCGTCAACCTTCGGGCACCGCTTGCATGAGCAGGGCCAGCGACCGATCGAGGGCTTTGCGGCCGTCGGCAGATCCTTTATAATGGCCCAACCGCACGACCACCAGATCGTGCGAGGGTATGATGATGGTAAATTGGCCACCCGCACCGGCCATATAATAAGCCTCCTTGGGGATCGGGAAGCTGCCCTCCCCATTGATCCAGAAAAAGCCACCATAGACAGGTCTTCGATCTGCCTCCCATGCCGGCGCCAAATGGCTGACGAAGTCCACAAAACCCGCTGGCAAGAGGCGTTCGTCATGCCACACGCCATCATTCAAATAGAGATTGCCCAACCGTGCCCAATCCCTGGCGGTGCCAAACTCATATCCCTGCAAAAGATAATTTCCGTAAGGATCGGTCTCCATCACCATATGTCGGATCCCGATCTTGTCGAAGAGTGCCCGCTGGGGAAAGGAGAGATAGTCTTGACCTCTTCCTTCGACACCCAGCCGGACTAGGTAGTTGGTCAATACCGGATCGCAATTGCGGTATCTGCCCACCGTATTGGGCTCCCATTGTTGAGGTAAGTTGGCCGCGAATTCAAAGGAATTGACTCCCCCCGTGTAGACATAGATGTGATCCGGATACCCCACGCTCGGATCAAAATCCGGGTCCTGCGGTGCGCGAAACCGGAGGCCGCTGGACATACGCATGATGTCGGCGATACGGATCTTTGCCCGAGGATCGCCTGGCTCTTGCCACTGTGGTATGGGAGCGGGCTGGTACAAATCATACACGCCCTCCTTGATCAACAATCCCATCAGGGTGGCGGTCAGGCTTTTGCCCATGGACCAACTTTCCAACGGCGTATGCATGTCAATACCCTCCTCGTAGTGCTCTCCGACGATCTGACCCTTCCAGGTGACCACATAGGCAGCAGTCATTCCGGACGCTGGCTCAAAAGCCGCCTGCACCGCCTCTTCGATCTGTGTCTTGTCCAGCGCCTCCGGCCAATCATCTGATAGCACATCGCCCATCGGCCAAGCGGTGGAGGCGGCATCGGGAAGGTCGGGCTCGATATCCGCAGGATCAAAGTAGAGCTCATCCGCTCCCTCCGAAAGACAGACACACCCTTGATCGCCCAGGTAGCGAGCCGTGCGTACCATGCCATTTGGCAAGGTCACGTGCACTTCTTGTGCCTCGTGGTCGACCTCTCGGCTAAAGACATTATCCCTTTGATCTTCCGGACTGGTGAAGAAACCGATGTTTGCCGCGGCGAAATCGGCGTCCAAGCCCGTCACGAATACGGCGGAGCACAAGATCTTGGCAAATCCCGCCGCGTGGTGCGAGAGCGGATCACCCGGTGGCGGGCGGTACGCCGTCGGCAGTTCTAGATCTTTGGCGCGATCCATTAAGAAATTGTCATCCTCGGCGATCTCGGGTGAGGGGCTCGAACCGCATGCCCCCAGACTGACCACGAGCCCCAAGCAAATAAGTTGTCGAAGTAGCTTTTTCATCGATCGAATTATTCAAAAAATGGAACCCCTTCGACAGCGTATTTACGCATACCTTCCTCATTGATCTCTACGCCGATACCGGGTTTCTCTGAGAGGGGTATGAAGCCATCCTCCACCATAGGTCCATCAAAGGTGACTATCTCTTGAAACATGGGATTTTTGTGGAAGTAAATCTGCCACTCCAGTACCATGAAATTTGGCACAGAAGCACAGACATGACTGGAGGCCATGGCACCCAGGTACGAAGCCACCATGTGGGGAGCAAATGGCACATAGTACAGATTGGCCAAATTGGCAATTCGCTGACCTTCACCCAGCCCCCCGGCCTTTTGCAGATCCGGCATGATAATGTCGACCGCCCCGATCTCCAGCATTTCCCTAAATCCATAAGCCAAGTAGTGATTTTCACCGGCACAGATCGGCGTGGAAGTAGAGGCCGTAATCTTTTGGTAGGCCTGCACATTCTCAGCCGGAATGGGCTCTTCCAGCCACATCAGATTGAGGGGCTCTACCATCTTGGCCACTCGTTCTCCGGTGGTCGTGTCATAGCGACCATGCATGTCTGCGCAGATATCGATGTTGGGCCCTACCTCGGCTCGCGCCGCCGCCAACTGATCATACATGCGCTGCAACTCGGCCGGACTGGCTGTCCAGTTGTAGCGGTCATACTTATTGGGGTCGTTCGCCTGATCCAGATCAAACTTTATCGCGGTAAAACCCATATCCACTGCTTCCCGAGCACTCGCCGCAAACTGTTCGGGGGTGGGTAGTCTGCTCTGGTATAGGGCCGTATCCATATACACCCGGATGCGATCCCGAAATTTTCCTCCAAGCAGCTGATAAACCGGCAAATCCAAGGCCTTGCCCGCCAGGTCCCACAATGCCGTCTCGATGGCCGAAAGGACCGCGACATACATACCCGACTGTGCCCCTCGGAAAAAGCCTGCCCGCCGCACATCCTCAAAAAGTAAGTGCACGTTGAGCGGACTCTTGCCTTGCAGACGCCGCCCCATCTGTTTGACCAAATGATAGGTGCCGGGCACCGCATCAACCCCTTCGCCACAACCCCAGACGTCTTGATTAGTGTGGATTTTAACGAAGAGCCCGCTGCCATTGCGGATATAACCACATCGCACATCCGTGATTTTCAAATCACTGGGAATCGAAAGGAAGGTCTTTGCTCCCAAAGCATGTTCCAAGGTTTTTCCGAAGCCAGCCCAAGTGGTCAGACCGGCTAGGCTGGCAAGCGATGCCTTCTGCAGGAAAGATCTTCTAGTACGTCTCATAATGGCTTATTTTACCAGGTGCGGGATTTCAGCAGTTTTTGGATCTCGGATTTTGGCACAGGCAGTTCGTCGATGTGATCATTGAGCCACTTCGAAAAATCTTTCTCAATCTCCTCGCTCCAGCGATTGTCGATCTGTCCAGCGGTATATTTTTGCTCTCGTAGGCGCTGATGGCCAAACATGTCCCTTAATCGTACGATTTCGGAGGTCTCGACCACTTTTTGCACTAAGTGAGGCGGTATAAATATCACCCCTCCATCTCTTGCCAGCACCACATCGCCGGGCATGACCGATGCCTTGCCAATACGCGTGGGTTGATTAATGCCTACCAGGGTGGTATTGAGGGCCCCGTCCGGATTATTGAGATGATGCGATGGATGGTAGCTCTTAAAGTAAGCGGTGAACCCTTCGATCTCTTTTAGTCCATTGACATCGCGCAAGGCGCCAAAATAGACCAGCCCATTGCCGGTCTTGGCATGAATGGAGTTAGCCAGATTATCGCCCACCGTCGGTCCGTGCTCGTGGGCACCAAATTGGTCGACGACGTAGACATCGCCCGGCACAAGTAGATCGATTGTCCACGAGTTCTGAGATTTGATCCGGCCATCCTGCTCGTGTCCCCGTTGGTCGATCGCCCGATGGATATCCGGTCGGCCGGGAATAAATGTCGCGGTCACGGCGCGGCCCACCAGGACCCCATCGGGGTTGACAATCTGCCAGTCGCCCTCATATTGGTGTTTGAAATTGTTGTTTTTGAGCACCGCCCAGGCCTCCTCCAGCGTAGCCAGTTTGAGACGTTCGAGCCACTCATCTGGTACTCGGGGCCGCCCATCCTCAAATCGATCTCCTTGCCATTCAGCGGTGAGAAAAACGAGTTCCTCCTTACTTATTTGTTGGCCGGAAAGCCCAGCGTGGAGGGTGAATGTCAAGGACAGACAAAGAAGCAATTTTGGTAAAGGCATGGTCAGAAGATTTAGTGTGAAAGCGATCCTTCCTTAAGATCCGACTTTTTTCGAATCATTCCCGACCCGGCGCCCGGCAATAGCCCCTGGCACATGCCTATTTCAGCCAGAGGCAGGACGCTCGACTGGATCTTCTTACAGCCATCGGGACCGCCTTGCTTGCTTATCCAGTTACGTCTCAGTAACTCTTAATGCACGACCACCAACTTCTTTGTGACCGATTGGCCCTGCGTATCGGTGATCAACACATGGTAGACCCCATTTTGCAATAGGCCCACGTCAAGTTGATCTCTGCCAGACAGTTCTTGCTGTCGGAGCAACACTTTGCCCGTCGCGTCTATTACCTGCACATCGGAGCCGATGGCCGCTCCCTGGATGGTCACCAGATCCCGGGCAGGCGTGGGATACATCGTCACTTCTGACAGGGAGGGCTGGCTGGTCTGCATGAGGGAGCCAGGCGCCTCCATGACCCTGGGACTACCTTGGCCGGACCTTCCACTTTGACTGCTGGGTGGGCTACCCGTCCAAAACGTCTTGATGCCTGACCACTCTGACTGCACCCAATTGGCGCAAGTGATCTTGACACGGTACTCGTACTGCGTATTGGGTGCCAGATTGCCCCATCCGACATTGTTGACGGTGGTGGTATGCTCGGCCCACTCCGTATCGCCGACCTGTCGGATGGCGCTGGTAAATCGCTCAAACGAACCGTAGAAGTACACGCGAAACAGGTTATAGGTCTGTTGCACGGCGGTGAAGAGGCTGTTGGGTGCATAGCAATCGCTATGGTGTTGATGGGTGGTAAAGTAATGGTGATAAGACCAATCGGTCCAGATCCCATTGTGGCACTGGACCTTCACCTTGTATTCATATCTCGTGCCGTAGTGCAGATTGGTCCAATTGTAATAATTATGTGTGCTGGTGTAATGCTGCCAAGTGCTTGAGCCGTACGGCCGCATCGACCAGTGATACTTGGTCCCTGAAACGCCACAATATGTACTGGCCGAATGATGGGTCAGGTTCTGTACCGAAAGGTCATGGCTGGTCGGCGTGCTGCAATGGTGGTGGTGATAGTGATGGGTGGTAAAATAGTAGTAGGGCGACCAACCTGTCCAGTAGCCGTTGTGGCATTTGACCTTGACCTTGATCACGTACCTGGTGCCATAGTGGAGATTGGTCCAATCGTAGTGTCCCTGACTACTGGTGTGATGTTGCCACTCATTGGCACCATAGGGCTTGATTGACCAGTGATATTCGTTGCCGCTCACCGCGCAGTGCGTGGTGGCTGAGTGGTAGGTAAGATTCTGGATGGAAAGATCATGGCTCGTGGGTGTGCTGCAGTGGGCATAATAGTGCGTGGTAAAATAATGATGCGATGACCATTCCGTCCAATAGCCATTGTGGCATTTGACTTTGACTTTATACACGTAGCGCGTATCGTGGTGCAAATGCGTCCAGGTGTGATAGCCGTGGGTCGTAGTATAGTGTTGCCAATCGGAAGAGCCGTAGGGCTTGATGGACCAGTGATACTCCTTGCCACTCACGCTGCAGTGTGTGGTGGCAGAGGCATGCGAGACATGGCTGACCCTCAGATGGTGGCTCTGCGGTGTGTGGCAGTCCGGTCCATGATGGTGGGTGGTAAACCTATAGACATACGACCAGGGCGTCCAATATCCGTTGTGGCACTTCACCTTGACCTTGTACTCGTATTTGGTGTCATGATAGAGATTGGTCCAGTGGTAATATCCGTGGGTAGTTGTCTTGTGGGTCCAGTCGCTGGTACCGTACTTTCTGATGGCCCAATGGTACTCCTTGCCGTCCACACTGCAATAGGTACTCGCTCCACTGTGCGTAAGGTTTTTGACGGACAGGTGATGTGATTTGGGAGTGCTGCAGGACGGACCGTAGTGGTGCTTGGTTGTGAAATAGTATACGTCGGACCAATCGGTCCAGTATCCATTATGACACTTCACTTTTACTTTGTAGTAATACTTGGTGTTCGCATGCAGATTCGTCCAGTCGTGATGATCGCTCGGACCCTCATAGTGCTTCCAGTGGGAGGTACCGTGTTTCTTCAGTGCCCAGTGGTAATGCTTGCCGTCCACCGAGCAATGGGTGCTGGCAGACCGATGCGTGATATTTTTTACGGTGAGGTGATGACTTGTGGGGGTGCTGCAGTCCGGTCCGTGGTGATAGTGGGTGGTGAAATGATATACATAGGACCATTCTGTCCAGTAGCCATTGTGACACTTCACTTTGACTTTGTATTGGTATTTCGTACCGTGCTTGAGATGGGTCCAGTGGTTGTAATGATGCGTGCCGGTATGATGTGTCCAACTGGTGGATCCATACTTTCGAATGGCCCAGTGATACTCCTTGCCGCGTACATCGCAGTAGGTACTGGCGCTATTGTGGGTCACATCCTTGACCCTCAGGTGGTGCCCTTTAGGGGTACTGCAGTCTGGACCGTAGTGATTGTTCGTGGTGAAGTAGTGCACACTTGACCAGCTGCTCCATGTCCCTTCGTGGCACTCGACTCTGACCTTGTACTCATACCTCGCTCCCGGATGTAGACCTGTCCAGTGGTATTGGCTGCTCGTCGTCTTCTTTTCATGCCACCCAAAATGTCCTACCCTGCGCAGGTGCCAGGTGTATTTGTGACCAGGTACGTAGCATTTCAGCTTAACGCTGCTACTTGTCACCTCGAGTGCCTTCACCTGGTCATGAGACAGGTCTTCACAATCACTGTTATTCTTCTCCTTGGTCATGAAAGTCTGGACCTCAGAGAAATCTGACCATTCTCCGTCGCACCAACGGCGGACCTGCCACACATACTCTTGATTGGCGTTTAGGGAGCGCCAAGTAAAGCTAGCACCTGGGGTCACGACGTGTCTGGCCACACTGCTACCCACCCTTTGCAGTGTCCATTCCCACTGTTCGCTCTCCCCCGTGGCATTCATCGTCACCGAATGGTGGGTCAGTTCGCTGATCGAGATACTGGAGGTCTCGGGACCAAGACATCTGGTCTGGGCAAACACACCTGACCAGGCGTCAAACGTACGGTGCCCAGGCTGAACTCCTCGCATTTGTACTACGTATCCGGTCTCCGGCACCAGGCCGTCGATCACAAACCGGCTGGTATCCACATCCCCTGCTACCCACATCGTATCGGCAATCAGGGAATCAGCGATCAGCGAGTCAGCTTGCGCATAGCGCCACTGCATGGAGTCACAAGCCGGAAAGGCACGCATTGTAAAACTGGCTGCCTGACGGTACTTGACGTAGAACGTATCCAAACAGGTCGTATCTGCGGCTGGTGTCTGGCCAAGCAATTTGGTGGGTGTACTGACGGAGGTGACAATAACAAACAATAGGGCGATACGGAGCGCTGAACGCAGGGGGATTAGGGTTCTCATGTGTTAGTTTTCTTAATAGTTCGTAGACCCGTCACTGGGGATTACTTCAGCGGCGGTCCTGACCCAAGGTATCAGTTTTTTGAGTGGGTTGGAAGTTGGGGGCCCGCAAAATGTGTTAAAGTCCGGCTCTAACACTTCTCTAGCGCCGGTCCTGGTGTAGCAACACCCGTTGAAAATTCTGGTTACGCTAAGACATAACACGCTGATTTACCATCTAATAAACACAACATTAGGCGCCCTCGGATGCTCTGGATCGATCCATCCACTTCGGGAGGAGCAAGTACCCAGCAACCAGGCCAAATAGAAAGTGGAAGATGCCGACTTCAAACCCGTGGGGCCAGCGAATGTGTCCCGGCATAAATTCGTTGTTATGCAGCAGTGGGGCTATTCCCTCCGTGCACTTGAAGACCAGGGCAGCTACCAGGATGCCTGATCTGGCTGTGGTGCGCACATCAGGGTAGCGATTCCGGTCAAGAGCCGGCCCCGTAATAATTATGTTTGAAAGATCACGTCAATGGGCGGAATTTTGCTCTCGTAGCAGTCTAACAAGGGCGGATAGCTGGCCTGTATGTCAGCCGGCTGCAAATGTTGATCACCTATGTATCCACTAGGTCAGACAGGCAGTAAAGGTGTAGAAAACACGAAGTTGTATGTACAGCCTCCCATGAAGCAGCCAGTATTTCAACAGCCTATTGGGACTACAACTCCGTGGCATCACCTTGCTAGTATGTGTCAGGCGAGGACGCCTGACACGGCCAGTTTTTCCCATGACGACTGGCCTCAAAGGACCACACAGCCCAGATCAGGCCGCGTCTGCCGTCCCCGCCAAACGCCATTGTAGCTCGAATGCCACCTGAAGCCTTGATAATGCGATTGCCCTGCCTATCTATCCGGTGAACAACAGCGTGGCTCTATTCGCCTGGGGCCAAAACCGCCTTGCCCTGTTCCAACGGGCGGCATGGCTTCCGCATCGTGAATGATTGGATGGTCTTGGACGGATGGGTTAAGTGTACCTGATGCATTCCTAATAAAATAATCAGTGCACCGTCTCCTCCGACCAGGTAGTGCCCAAAAGTATGCCTACTAGTTCTTACATTTGCGCGCTAAAATCGGTACAGCATGATCACAGTACAGGATCTATCCCTTCAGTTTGGCAAACGCGTCCTCTTTGACGAGGCCAACGTCTTCTTCGCCCCAGGCAATTGTTACGGGGTCATCGGGGCCAATGGCGCCGGCAAATCTACCTTTCTTAAGATCCTGGCAGGTGAAAAGGACGCTAATCGCGGCACCGTGACCGTGGAGCCCGGAAAGCGGATGGCGGTCTTGAAACAGGACCATTTTGCATACGATGATGTACGCGTGATCGACACCGTCTTGATGGGGCATGCCGGCTTGTGGCGTATTATGCAGGAAAAAGACGCCATCTACAGTAAGCCGGATTTCTCCGAGGCGGATGGTATTCGAGCTTCGGAGTTGGAAGAGACCTTTGCCGAGATGGATGGCTGGAATGCCGAGCCCGATGCGGCAGCCCTACTCAGCGGGATAGGCATCGGAGAAGCAGACCATCAGAAGCTCGTGAAAGAGCTCAACGGCAACCAGAAAGTGCGGGTGCTGCTTGCGCAAGCACTTTTTGGCGAACCAGACATCTTGGTGCTCGACGAGCCCACCAACGACCTGGACATTGAAACCGCTACCTGGCTGGAGGATTTCTTGTTAGACTTCAAAAACACTGTCATCGTTGTCTCGCACGACCGCCACTTTCTGGATACGGTATGCACCCACATCGTCGACATCGACTTTGGCAAGATTACCACGTTTACAGGCAACTATAGTTTTTGGTATGAATCGTCGCAGCTAGCCCTCCGGCAAAAGCTGGCGACCAATAAAAAGGTGGCCGAAAAGCGGGCGGAAATGCAAGCCTTCATCGACCGGTTTAGTGCCAACGCATCCAAATCTCGACAGGCTACGGCTCGCCGGAAAATGCTTGAAAAATTGACCCTTGAGGAGGTCAAGCCTTCCACCCGAAAATACCCGGGTATTATTTTTTCGCAGGGCCGCGAAGCCGGTGACCAGATCCTCTCCGTCAATGGACTGGGATATGAGCTGGATGGACAGCCGCTCTTTAGCGATATCACCTTCACGATGAACAAGGGCGACAAGGTTGCCCTTCTCTCCAGAAATAACTTGGCCGCGACCGCCTTCTACCGGATTCTAAACGATGAATTGGCTCCGAGCTCCGGCGGTTTTACGTTTGGACAGACGATTACACCCGGCTATTTGCCGCACGAAAATGAAAAGTATTTTAGCGAGGCTCCGCTTTCCTTGATCGATTGGCTCAGGCAATACTCCGAAGAGAAAGACGAGCAATACATCCGGGGTTTTCTGGGCAAAATGCTATTCTCAGGGGAGGAAGTACACAAGATGTCCAATGTGCTTTCCGGCGGTGAAAAGGTGCGCTGCATGATCTCCAAGGTGATGATGACGCAGCCTAATCTCATTTTGCTGGACGAGCCCACTGATCACTTAGATCTCGAGAGTATTATCGCCTTTAACAATGCGCTAATCAACTATCCCGGCAGTGCTCTCTTTACCACCCATGATCATCACTTTGCCCAGACGGTCGCCAATCGCATCATCGAGATTACCCCTTCCGGGGTCATCGATCGACTGAAGACACTGGACGAGTACCTGGCTGACGAGGTGATACAGGCCCAGCGCCAAGAAATGTACCGGGGGATATTGGTCTAGCAGCACTCGCCATCCGCAATTAACGGCTGCTATCGGGGAAGCTTTGGGGTTCTACATGCCAAAAGTCACCTGACCGGGAACCGCCTATTAGTACGCAATCATCGTCTTGACAAAGAGCTGATCTCCCACCTTCATCGTGACGTTGAGCACTCCAGCATTGTCCAGATCCACTCGCTCCAGCAGGTGATAATTCATGCCTTTGGTGTACTGCCCCTTCCATCCGTACACGACTCTACCCAAGATGTCGGTGACGGTGAAATGTACTTCACTATCCTCCACCAGGTAGAAGGGCACGGTTGTACTGCGATCAAAAGGATTGGGGAAGTTCTGGTACAACTGCGGCTGATCAGAGGCAAGCTCATCCGAAAATCCAAGCACCACATTTCTCACCTCGTCATTGACGTAGGCCTCTGCCGCCGTGACATCGCTATTGATTTCCAACACTTTAGATAGGATTCCGGCATCCTTCGCTCTGAATCGCAACGTAAACAGGCGTTGGGCCGCATCCATCTGGGTGCCCAACTGTCTGTTCCAACTGGTGGTAAGTGCGCCTGCCGCCAAATGCTTCCAACCAAAGTTCTCCATGTCCATCTCCATACCTGGAGCCACCTGCACATCGAGCAACTCAAGTATCGCCGGATCAAATTTTACCGTAAACTGATAACCGCGCAGTTCTTGGAGGTCTTTGATGGTGATTGGTACATGATACGTACGACCTTGTTTGAGCAATTGATCTGGCGTGTGGCACATGATTGATTGCTCTACCTTGCGTGCCTGATCATGATCGTGATTGACATCGCCCATCTTCAGCGCGGTGAAGTCTTTAATCACCATTGATCCTTCCATATCGACCTCCCACGTGCCTCCGATAGTGTCAGACAATGGGTGCGACTGCGCATACTGCCGCTCCGCATCGATGAATCTCCACAGCGGTGCAGTATAGTGGTCGATTTCTCCCAAGATAAGCTGCCGGATCGTCAGCGCGTCCAGGTGATCGAGTGTACGATCCCGATTGACATCACCGGCTAGTCTTCCTAGAAGATCCAGAGAAATATGCCCTATCTCATGATCTGAAAGCTCAATGAGATCCAAGGTATTTATGCCGGTGTGGTCCGTGTTTCGACTGGTGGGGCGAACTTGTAACCTCTCGCCAGTGCGGGTCATGTGACGGTAGGATCCTTCAATGACGGGAATTTCACCTTGCGGCAGCACTTTGATGATCGTATGCTCGCTCGCTACTCCATTGGCATTGACGACCAGCCCAGTAAAGACTGTCTGCACACCGGGTCCACAGGCACCATTGTTGTCCCTGACCGCCAATGTCACATCGCAGAAGTCAGCCGCTCCATCGGTTCCGATCACCCAGAATCTCACGCCCTGATGATGCTGACCCAGATCTTCACAGGTCAAATCGAGATGATCTTTGACCCTATTGCTGTCATAGGTCTCCAGTGCCTGGCTCACCCACTCCACTCCGTAGGTTAGATCGGCTTCGGAATCTCCGCAAGCTGCCAGACTACCTGCATCAAACTCCTTGGCCCATACGATAGCAGCGGCTCCATCCACTTCACCGTCCTGGTCATTGTCTTGTGCCTGCAACTGTGCTAAGAGGCTGGTCACGCAGATCGGTGTAGGCTTCTTGGCGGCGACAACTTCAAAGTAGTAAGAGCAGTATGTATCGTTTAGACAGTTGTCAACCAATCCCACCCGCAACCGATAGTGTCCTGCTGCCAGATCAAACACCTCCAATCGGTATGGACTCACCGCATCTGTTTCGGCATCTGATCGCTGCACTACTTCGCCACTCTCTATATCTGTGACGGACCAGGAAAGTCCTTCGATTCCACAGTTATCTGCAAAGGTCACATCCCAACGTACCGTCAATGCGCAGCTACCACCGCTTTGCAGCACTGCCGGATCTTCGCTCGTACCCGACCCTTCGTGTGCCTGATTGACGAGTAGCGCCTCACAGGTCGGGGCAATGGTGTCCAGCACTAAGATCTCCTGCACAAATGTATCCGCAATCACCGATGGATCCGTCAGCCATGGCTCATCTGCACTCGAGCGACACCAGTCACCGAAGTACCAGGTTCTTATGATCTTGAAGCATGCCTCACCTCCGATGACATGGTAGACCTTGTCCAGGTGAGCAATACCCGGATTGCCACAAACGCCCGACCATTGATACTGCGGAACGCCCGTCTGATCAATGCCTGCCTCTCCTATGACCAAGCCACGCTCATCATAGGTGATCATACATGCATCTATGGTAACCTGAGCCGGAGGCAAATCAAAAAGCTCTTTCCCAATGGGACAGGATGGGCCTATTTCGATCCGCTGTATCCGCACAATCGTGTCGACAGTATGCGCTGGGCCGGATGCACCTGCGGGACATTGACTCCAGAACTTGAACTTGCGATATATCACACCCTGCCCGCAGGCATCGATGTCTGACCAGACAGATTGCTCACAACTTATTTGTTCGTTGCAGTTGGCCACCAGCAAGCCCAAGGGCACCTCTGACTCTTGTGGCTTAAAGTAACAATCCGTTACTATGGAGTCGACCCACTGGTAACCCAGATGTTCATCGTACCGCTGTACCTGAATGGTGTCGTTTTCGCAGACGCACGTGCTATCAACAATTGTTATGTCCGTGGTAACCAGCCCACCTTGCGCATCGGTGAGGTTGCCATAGGTATCTCTCCAGACCTTGAAGTAGGTGCCGAAGAGCTCATCCAGTCGGCTCAAGGCGGCACTGTCTCCACCCTCGGCGCTTGCCACGATCGAGGCGACCGTCTCGTGCTGGCCGAGCGGTTTCTCCCCAAATGCGCGACAGCTGATCTGTATGTCGCCCAGATCTTGTGTGATCTCGACGGGTGTCTTGTCTTCGACCAGCACCTCCAACCAAGCCTTGTTCCAATTGCACCAGTTGTCGATGGCCAATGCCTCCACAGTAACTTTTTGGCAAACGTCGACGCATCCTAGCGGCACCTCTCTGGACCACCCGCCACCGAGCTGATCCAACTCGGTCAGATAATGTATGAGGCTATCCGATTGGTCGTTGGAATGGTCGATGGGACCTAGGAACTTATCGGAAACGCCCTGATGCCAGCCGGCAGCTATGAGATGTATCAATTGATCATCCGTGTAAGCATAAGAGCCACATCGATTCGAACCAATTTTGATCAAAGCATACTGCCACGCATCGTATAGTAGTGCCGAGCACACGGCTCCGTCATCTTTGAGCCAAGCTATGGTCTGGGCATAATGAGCTTCGACGGCATTGACCGATTTATCGGTGTTTAGAACCGCCCTTCTCAGTATATCTCCATGCTCAGAGACGTAGCAGGTGTCTACCCTTGCGCAGAGATCACCCACCCAGTTGGAGCTCCAATCTGCTCTTCGGATCCATAGGTCAGGTTGGCCGCAATTGTCCGTACTTCCTTCATCGATCGTAGAAGCAGCGAGCCATTCCTTCTTGCCACTCAGACTGACTGTGATCTCCCTCTCCACGAGGGCCACTGGCGCCGTATGATCCTTGACCAGCACCAGTACGGAGTCCACCGCTACGTTGTGACAGCTGTCGATCGCCTCATAGATGATCCAATGTCCAAGCTCTGTAAATGGCAACCGCACATGATTGTCGCTGACGAAATAGCCTGATCCGGCATCATAGCTCAACGTATATGTACCGATCGAGGGAACAACAGCCTTCACTGACTTAACTCCTGAACACGCATCCGCCGCCTTGACGGGAGGAATGTATCCTTCTGCCACGCAGTCGTGATCGGAGAGCGACCATACCACCGTGTCGGCACTGGCTGAGAGATCTGGCGCCAGCGTATCCTGTTCGAGCACCCAGAACTCGCAGATGGCCGTGACAGGCAGTCCATTGCCACCCTGAATCACCAGATCATTGCCTGGTCCCACCTGGCAGTTGCCGGTCGTCGTACCGTAGCAATCCTGCTTCAGCAGCAGGGTGACCTTGTAACTGCGATCACATGTGCTCTCACCATAAATCGTGGTTTGCAGATTGAGCAACGGACCACACTTAGATCCGAAGAAGGCGGGCTTAAACGCCAGTGTACCATCCGATTTTCTGCTAACATCGACCAAGTGCAATGTATCACAGTCGCCCATCGGATCTTCCAGATTCGGAATTAGGATATAGGGTCCTACGGGTGTCGTGTCCACGCAGGATATCGTGACTTGATCACTGCACCACGTGTTATTTACGGTGATCTCTGGTAGTCTCAAGACGATAATCGTGTCAAAGACGGATACTCTCCAACCTGTGCTGGTGATGACCTCCCACTCGCGGAGGATGATCTTTGTGGTATCACTCGTACAATCGAAGTCTGTAATCTCCCAATCCAGGGCAAACATAGGCTCGCCCGGTACTGTATTGCCGCAAGAGTGAGCTTCGATCTGCATCGGATAGTCATCAGCGGTGGGATCCAAATCGAGGAATGGATCTGTGCAATACACCATATAAGTAGTGTCGCCCGTGAGATACACATTCTTTGTGTCCTTAATCGTCAACATCGTCATGCAGACTGATCGAGCGCAACCAGGCACTTCCAAGATGACAAAGGCACGGATAAGTTGTCCCGCATGTCGTTGATCGAGCTTGTTGCCTGGGATGATCGATCCGCTCTCATCTCGAAGTTCTACGCGATAGAATTGACGTAGATGATCGGGTATATCGGCAGGAAGAAGTACTTCCGGTGTAATCAGCAACATGCACTCGCGCCCCAGACTCATATTCAGGTTGGCATAGCAGTTCAGCGTGGGGCACTGAGGAATTGCAGCGCAGGCCGTATCGGTCATCGGCATGACAAACCCGGTGATCGTTGCAGCATTGAGAAGCCCTGTCCTAGTCGGATCTCCCGTCAGCAGGCTGCAGTCGGCACTTTCATCGGTCACTTGGTCATATGCCACGGTAAATTGTACGATGACCTCAAACGTATCCGCTCGGCTGACAGCAAGCATTTCGTTGTCAACAATGAGGTAGTCCGTTTGTCCATCAAAGGCTGGGTTCAGCATACTGGACAAACCGTCACCACCCACATAGTTTGCCGACACAGCATCGATCGTGGCACCCATACCAAATTTCAACGTGTCTGATAGATCGTAGGCGGCTGGAATCACACCCGTGTTCTCCATGATCACGAGATATCTGATATCAAATGTGGATCCTGAAACGAAGGTGATGTCAGCCACCTGTTTGCTTAGGGCAATGGTAGGAGTCGGAATCTCTACGCAGGCGGAATCGCGCATCGTCTGAACACCCATGTTAGACTGCGCTCGATTGAGGAGTCCCGTATTGGTGGTGCTTCCGGTGGTCAGGTCACAGTCTGAACTCTCAGGCGTGATGACATCCGGATCGACGGAGAATTCAACGGTCACAATGTAGGTTTCAACTCCGCCGGCAGGCAGACTATCGCTGTCGGTGATCAAGAAATCGGTCTGCCCGTCAAAGTTTGCTCCGTTGTAGTTTGCTGTGCTGGCCTGTGGGGCTGCCGAATTATCTACCATCACGGAAGTGACATTGGCACCAGCCCCAAACCGCAAGGTATCCATCAGATCGTACTGGGCATCCTCGGGACTCGGGTTCATGACCTCGATCATGTACACAACTTCAAAATCAAGTCCACCCAATGGTGTGGGTCCTGATAATACAGACTTTGCCAGCTCCACTACCGGAACATTGCCGCAGGCCGTATCCCTGACCACGCCCATGCCAGATCCCGTCGGATCCAGGATGCTTTGGTTGAATAGAGCTTCTCCACTGGCCGGACCTACCGGGCTCGTTGAGCCACAGGCCGTGATCACATTGTCACCAATCGGATCACCAGCCACCACACTGAGGTCAAAGAAGACCGTCACCACATATTGATCGGTGGCCCCTGCCGCCAGCGCTACCGAATCTGCCAACTGCCAGCCAGATCCCGGAATAGGCAGGCCGAGATTATTAGTTGGTCCTCCATTGACCGTGTAGGTGGCAGCGGTAATCACCGCATCATCATCGAAGGATGGCAGATCGAAAAGATCATAAGCGCCTGCTCCGGATCCAAGGTTATCCACATTGATCACATATTGAGCACTATAGGAAGCCACATCCGGATCGATAATAGTGAGTCCGGCAAACGATTTTTCCTGTACGATGTAAGGAATGTCTAGGCAAATGGCAGTGTCGGCTACGTCTGTGATACCATTGTCGTCGAAGTCCAATAGTGCCTGATTGAAGAGTCCCTCACCAGCCGAAGAGCCTTGCCCCATCGAGCTCGTGCCACAGGACGAAATCTGGTTGTCGCCAGCCGATCCTACCTGAAGATCCACCGTGAAGCTCACCGTCACCCGGAAGGTGTCCTTATTAGCTACTCCCGGAGCGATCATACGATCGTTGGCCAACGTCCAGGGACCCATGGTAGGTGTAAGCGTCGTGGGAGGTCCTCCATTAAGTGTGGCTATGGCACCTTGGATCATGATATCATCGTCGAAGTCCGGGGCATCCACGAGGTCGTAACTATCAGTGGCTCCTCCCACATTACAGACGACGATCTCGTATGTGACATCCCAGGTATATGGACCTGTGGGTACCAGAGGATTGGGGGAGGCCAAGGTCTTAGTATGCGTGATAATCGCAGGAAGCACGGTGCACACGGTGTCTCTATCTTCGGGAATGTCATCGGTCACGATTCCAATATTTCGGAGCCCTGTGAATCCGTTTTCCAGCGGATCCTCGATACAATCTGCCTGTGCCGGCGTGATCACAAGCGGATCCACCGTAAATGTGACCAGGACATCGAAAGTGTCACTCATGCCCATTAGCAGCATCTCGTCATCGCTAATCAGGGCATCGGCCGCAACGTCTGGATTGAATGCACCACTGACGCCATCACCTCCGATGTAGCTTGCCACCGCGGTGTTCACCATGATTCCATTGCCAAACCGTAAGCTATCCACGAGATCGTACCAACCTTTACCTGTGCCGATGTTCTCGGCAATCAGGCGATAGGTAATGTCAAACTCATATAGGTTGCCCGTGGCAGTTGGGCCGGATACGATCTCCTTGGTGATCTGTATATCTGGGTCAGGGATCTCCGCACAGGCCGTATCCGCAAAGGTCTCACTGCCGTCGTTGACATAGGCTTCGTTGAGTAGGCCGGTATTGGTGGTGCTGCCGGTGGTCAGATCGCAATCTCGACTGTCGGCAACGACCAAGAGGGGATTGATCATGAAGGTGACATCTACACGGAAAGTATCCACCTCGCCCGGCAAGATCATCTCGTCTACCACAATCGTGTCTTGACTCAAGCCGTCAAACCCACCAAAGATGCCACTCATATCCGTGCCCTGATACGCTGCTGACGCCATCGTTGGGGTAGCGCCGGCTCCATACTTGAGCGTATCGGTGAGCGTGTACCAGCCTTTGCCCGTGCCCATGTTCTGGGTGATCAGGTAGTAGCTGATCGTGTATTCGTTTGGATTAGCCGTCGGCGTAGGTCCTGTAGCCACCTGCTTCTCGATCAGCAGTTCGGGATCGGGGATCTCCACGCAAGACGTGTCGGCGAAGGTCTCGCTGCCGTCGTTGACATGAGCTTCGTTCAGCAAGCCCGTATTCGTCGAGCTGCCTGTGGACAAATCGCAGTCACGACTATCGGCGGTGACCATCATCGGGTTGATTGTGAAGGTGACATCCACTCGGAACGTATCCACTTCACCGGGCAAGATCATCTCATCCACCACAATCGTGTCCTGACTCATGCCGTCGAAGCCACCAAAGGTGCCGCTCATATCGGTGCCCTGGTACGCTGCGGAGGCCATCGTCGGGGTAGCGCCGGCTCCATACTTCAGCGTATCTGTCAGTGTGTACCAGCCTTTGCCTGTGCCCGTATTCTGGGTAATCAGGTAGTAGCTGATCGTATATTCATTAGGATTAGCTGTCGGCGTCGGTCCACTGGCCACTTGCTTCTCGATCATCAGCTCCGGATCGGGGATCTCTGCACAGGCTGTGTCGGCGAAGGTCTCACTGCCGTCGTTGACATAGGCTTCATTCAGTAGACCGGTATTGGTGCTGCTGCCCGTACCCAGATCACAGTCTCGGCTATCGGCCGTCACCAGCATCGGATTGATCGTGAAGGTTACATCAACCAGGAAAGTGTCTACCTCACCCGGCACGATCATCTCGTCCACCACGATGGTGTCTTGGCTCATGCCGTCAAAGCCACCAAAGGTGCCACTCATATCCGTGCCTTGATAGGCTGCAGAGGCCATCGTCGGAGTAGCGCCGGCTCCATACTTCAGCGTATCGGTCAGGGTATACCAGCCTTTGCCTGTGCCCGTATTCTGGGTAATCAGGTAGTAGCTGATCGTATATTCATTAGGATTAGCTGTCGGCGTCGGTCCACTGGCCACTTGCTTCTCGATCATCAGCTCCGGATCGGGGATCTCTGCACAGGCTGTGTCGGCGAAGGTCTCACTGCCGTCGTTGACATAGGCTTCATTCAGTAGACCGGTATTGGTGCTGCTGCCCGTACCAAGATCGCAGTCACGGCTATCCGCTGTGACCAGCATTGGATTGATGGTAAAGACTACATCCACTCGGAAGGTGTCTACCTCGCCTGGCAAAATCATCTCGTCTACCACAATCGTGTCTTGACTCATACCGTCGAAGCCACCAAACGTACCGCTCATATCGGTGCCTTGGTAGGCTGCAGAGGCCATCGTCGGTGTGGCTCCAGCTCCATACTTGAGCGTATCGGTCAGGGTATACCAGCCTTTGCCTGTGCCCGTATTCTGGGTAATCAGGTAGTAGCTGATCGTATATTCATTAGGATTAGCCGTGGGGGTAGGTCCACTGGACACCTGCTTCTCGATCATCAGCTCGGGATCGGGGATCTCTGCACAAGCCGTATCCGCGAACGTCTCGCTGCCATCGTTGACATAGGCTTCGTTCAGCAAGCCCGTATTCGTCGAGCTGCCTGTGGACAGATCGCAGTCACGGCTATCGGCGGTCACCAGCATTGGATTGATGGTAAAGACTACATCCACTCGGAAGGTGTCTACCTCGCCCGGCTGGATCATTTCGTCAATGATGATCGTATCGTTGGCAGCGCCATCAAAGGCATTCGTTGGACTTACTCCACTGCTACCATCTCCGCCCTCATAGACGGCCGAAGCCATCGTCGGGGTAGCTCCCGCTCCATACTTCAGCGTATCGGTCAACGTGTACCAGCCTTTGCCGGTGCCGGTGTTCTGCGTGATCAGGTAGTAGCTGATCGTGTATTCGTTTGAATTCGCCGTGGGGGTAGGTCCACTCGCCACCTGCTTTTCGATCATCAGCTCCGGATCGGGGATCTCTGCACAAGCCGTATCGGCGAAGGTCTCGCTGCCGTCGGTGACATAAGCTTCATTCAGCAAGCCCGTATTCGTGGTGCTACCCGTAGCCAGATCACAGTCGCGGCTATCGGCTGTCACCAGCATCGGATTGATGGTAAAGACTACATCGACTCGGAAGGTATCCACCTCGCCTGGCAAAATCATCTCGTCTACCACAATCGTGTCTTGACTCATACCGTCGAAGCCACCAAACGTACCGCTCATATCGGTGCCTTGGTAGGCTGCAGAGGCCATCGTCGGTGTGGCTCCAGCTCCATACTTGAGCGTATCGGTCAGGGTATACCAGCCTTTGCCTGTACCCGTATTCTGGGCGATCATATAATAACTGATCGTGTATTCGTTCGGATTGGCCGTCGGAGTGGGTCCGGTGGCCACTTGCTTCTCGATCATTAATTCAGGATCGGGGATCTCCACACACGCTGTGTCCGTGAAGGTCTCACTGCCGTCGTTGACATAAGCTTCGTTCAGTAGACCCGTATTCGTAGAGCTACCTGTAGCCAAGTCGCAGTCGCGGCTGTCAGCTGTTACCATCATTGGATTGATCGTGAAGGTCACATCCACCCGGAAGGTGTCTATCTCGCCCGGCAAGATCATCTCATCAATGATGATCGTATCGTTGGCCGCTACATCAAAGGCAGACGTTGGATTTACTCCACTACTGCCGTCTCCTCCTTGATACGTCGCAGAAGCCATCGTCGGGGTAGCCCCGGCTCCATACTTAAGCGTATCGGTCAGGGTGTACCACCCTTTGCCTGTGCCCGTATTCTGGGTGATCACGTAGTAGCTGATCGTGTATTCGTTCGGACTGGCTGTGGGCGTTGGTCCACTGGCCACTTGCTTTTCGATCATCAGCTCCGGATCGGGGATCTCCGCACAGGCCGTATCGGCGAAGGTCTCACTGCCGTCGTTCACATAGGCCTCATTTAGCAGACCTGTATTCGTCGAGCTGCCGGTGGACAAATCACAGTCACGACTATCGGCGGTGACCATCATTGGATTAATCGTGAAGGTTACATCCACTCGGAAGGTGTCGACCTCGCCCGGTAAGATCATCTCATCAATGATGATCGTATCATTGGCAGCGCCATCAAAGGCATTCGTTGGACTTACTCCACTGCTACCATCTCCGCCCTCATAGACGGCCGAAGCCATCGTCGGGGTAGCTCCCGCTCCATACTTCAGCGTATCGGTCAACGTGTACCAGCCTTTGCCGGTGCCGGTGTTCTGCGTGATCAGGTAGTAGCTGATCGTGTATTCGTTCGGATTGGCCGTCGGAGTGGGTCCGGTGGCCACTTGCTTCTCGATCATTAACTCCGGATCGGGGATCTCCGCGCAAGCGGTGTCGGCGAAGGTCTCGCTGCCATCGTTGACATAAGCTTCGTTCAGCAAGCCCGTATTCGTGGTGCTACCCGTACCCAGATCACAGTCACGACTGTCGGTAGTGACCATCATCGGATTGATCGTAAAGGTCACATCTACTCGGAAGGTATCCACCTCGCCTGGCAAGATCATCTCATCCACCACAATCGTGTCTTGGCTCATGCCATCAAAGCCACCAAAGGTGCCACTCATATCCGTGCCCTGGTAGGCCGCGGAGGCCATCGTCGGTGTGGCTCCAGCACCATACTTGAGCGTATCGGTCAAGGTGTACCAGCCTTTGCCGGTGCCTGTATTTTGGGTGATCAGGTAGTAACTGATCGTGTATTCATTAGGATTAGCTGTTGGCGTCGGTCCACTTGCGACCTGCTTCTCGATCATCAGCTCGGGATCGGGGATCTCCGCGCAAGCCGTATCCGCGAACGTCTCACTGCCATCGTTCACATAAGCTTCATTCAGTAGGCCCGTATTGGTGGTGCTACCCGTAGTCAGATCACAGTCACGACCATCGGCAGTGACCATCATCGGATTGATCGTAAAGGTCACATCCACTCGGAAGGTGTCGATCTCACCCGGCAAGATCATCTCGTCCACCACAATCGTGTCTTGACTCATGCCGTCGAAGCCACCAAAGGTGCCGCTCATATCGGTGCCTTGATAGGCCGTCGACGCCATCGTCGGTGTGGCTCCAGCTCCATACTTCAGCGTATCCGTCAGCGTGTACCAACCTTTGCCTGTGCCTGTGTTCTGGGTGATCAGATAATAACTGATCGTGTATTCGTTCGGATTAGCTGTTGGCGTCGGTCCACTGGCGACTTGCTTCTCGATGGAAAGTTCGGGATCGGGGATCTCCGCACAGGCCGTATCGGCGAAGGTCTCACTGCCGTCGTTGACGTAGGCTTCATTCAACAGACCGGTATTGGTCGTGCTGCCCGTACTCAGGTCGCAATCTCGGCTATCGGCTGTCACCAGCATCGGGTTGATCGTAAAGGTGACATCCACCCGGAAGGTGTCGATCTCACCCGGTAAGATCATCTCGTCTACCACAATCGTGTCTTGACTCATACCATCGAAACCACCAAAGGTGCCGCTCATATCGGTGCCGTGGTAGGCCGCAGAGGCCATCGTCGGTGTAGCGCCAGCCCCATACTTCAGCGTATCCGTCAACGTGTACCAGCCTTTGCCGGTGCCTGTATTCTGGGCGATCAGGTAGTAGGAGATCGTGTATTCGTTTGGATTAGCCGTCGGCGTCGGTCCGGTGGCCACTTGCTTCTCAATCATCAGTTCGGGATCGGGGATCTCCACGCAAGCCGTGTCGGCGAAGGTCTCGCTGCCATCCTTGACATAGGCTTCATTCAGAAGACCCGTATTCGTAGAGCTACCTGTAGCCAAGTCGCAGTCGCGGCTGTCAGCTGTTACCATCATTGGATTGATCGTGAAGGTCACATCCACACGGAACGTATCCACCTCGCCCGGTAAGATCATCTCGTCCACCACTATCGTGTCTTGACTCATGCCGTCGAAACCACCAAAGGTGCCACTCATATCCGTGCCCTGATAGGCTGCAGAGGCCATCGTCGGCGTAGCTCCAGCTCCGTACTTGAGCGTATCGGTCAGCGTGTACCAGCCCTTACCGGTGCCCGTATTTTGGGCGATCAGGTAGTAGCTGATCGTGTATTCATTCGGATTTGCCGTCGGTGTGGGTCCAGATGCCACCTGCTTCTCGATCATTAACTCTGGATCGGGGATCTCCGCACAGGCCGTATCGGCAAAGGTCTCGCTGCCGTCGTTGACATAGGCTTCATTCAGAAGACCCGTATTCGTGGTGCTGCCTGTGGACAGGTCGCAGTCGCGGCTGTCGGCAGTCACCAGCATTGGATTGATCGTAAAGACTACATCTACCCGGAACGTATCCACCTCACCCGGCAGGATCATCTCGTCTACCACAATCGTGTCTTGACTCATCCCGTCAAAGCCTGCGAAGGTGCCACTCATATCCGTGCCTTGGTAGATGGCTGACGCCATCGTCGGCGTAGCCCCTGCACCATACTTGAGCGTATCTGTGAGCGTGTACCAGCCTTTACCCGTACCTGTATTCTGCACAATGGTGTAGTAACTGATCGTGTATTCGTTTGGATTGGCCGTTGGCGTCGGTCCACTTGCGACTTCCTTCTCGATGGAGAGTTCGGGATCGGGGATCTCCGCACAGGCTGTATCAGCCAAGGTCTCGCTACCATCGTTGACATAGGCTTCATTCAGTAAGCCCGTATTGGTGGTGCTGCCCGTGCCCAAGTCACAGTCGCGACTATCGGCGGTCACCAGCATCGGATTGATCGTGAAGGTTACATCCACCCGGAAGGTGTCTATCTCACCCGGCAAGATCATCTCGTCAATAATGATCGTATCGTTGGCCGCTCCATCAAAGTCATTCGTTGGATTTACTCCACTACTGCCGTCTCCGCCTTGATACGTCGCAGAGGCCATCGTCAGTGTTGCTCCAGCACCATACTTCAGCGTGTCCGTGAGCGTGTACCAGCCTTTGCCGGTACCCGTGTTCTGAGCGATCAGGTAGTAACTGATCGTGTATTCATTTGGATTGTCGGTGGGCGTTGGACCTGTAGCCACTTGCTTCTCGATCATCAGTTCGGGATCGGGGATCTCCACGCAAGCTGTATCGGCAAAGGTTTCACTGCCGTCGTTAACATAGGCTTCGTTCAGCAAGCCCGTATTCGTGCTGCTACCCGTAGTCAGATCACAGTCACGACTGTCGGCAGTGACCATCATCGGATTGATCGTAAAGGTCACATCTACTCGGAAGGTATCCACCTCGCCTGGCAAGATCATCTCGTCCATCACGATCGTGTCTTGACTCATGCCGTCGAAGCCGCCGAAAGTGCCACTCATATCGGTGCCTTGATAGGCTGCGGAGGCCATCGTCGGCGTAGCGCCGGCTCCGTACTTCAACGTATCCGTCAGTGTGTACCAACCTTTGCCGGTGCCCGTATTCTGGACAATAGTGTAGTATGAGATGGTGTATTCGTTTGGATTGGCCGTTGGGGTTGGTCCACCGGCGACCTGCTTCTCGATCATCAGCTCTGGATCGGGGATCTCTGCGCAGGCCGTATCGGCGAAGGTCTCACTACCATCGTTTACATAGGCTTCATTCAGAAGACTCGTGTTGGTGCTGCTGCCCGTAGTAAGATCGCAGTCGCGGCTATCGGCAGTGACCTGCATTGGATTGATCGTGAAGGTTACATCCACCCGGAACGTGTCTACCTCGCCCGGCAAGATCATCTCATCAATGATGATCGTATCGTTGGCCGCTCCATCAAAGGCAGACGTTGGATTTACTCCACTACTGCCGTCTCCTCCTTGATACGTCGCAGAGGCCATCGTCGGGGTAGCCCCGGCTCCATACTTAAGCGTATCGGTCAGGGTGTACCACCCTTTGCCTGTACCCGTGTTCTGGGCGATCAGGTAGTAACTGATCGTATATTCATTTGGATTGGCCGTGGGCGTCGGACCTGTAGCCACTTGCTTCTCGATCATCAGTTCGGGATCGGGGATCTCTGCGCAGGCCGTGTCGGCGAAGGTCTCACTGCCGTCGTTCACATAAGCTTCGTTCAGTAGACCCGTATTCGTCGAACTGCCGGTAGATAGATCGCAGTCTCGACTATCGGCAGTCACCATCATCGGATTGATGGTAAAGACTACATCCACTCGGAAAGTGTCGATCTCACCCGGCAAGATCATCTCATCAATGATGATCGTATCGTTGGCCGCTCCATCAAAGGCAGAGGTTGGATTTACTCCACTACTGCCGTCTCCTCCCTGATAGGTGGCTGACGCCATCGTCGGTGTCGCGCCCGCTCCATACTTCAGCGTATCGGTCAGTGTGTACCAGCCTTTGCCGGTGCCCGTATTCTGGGTGATCAGGTAGTAACTGATCGTGTATTCGTTCGGATTGGCCGTGGGTGTCGGTCCGGTCGCCACTTGCTTCTCGATCATCAGTTCGGGATCGGGGATCTCTACACAAGCCGTATCGGCGAAGGTCTCGCTGCCGTCGTTCACATAGGCCTCATTTAGCAGACCCGTATTGGTGGTGCTACCCGTAGTCAGATCACAGTCACGGCTATCTGCAGTGACCAGCATTGGGTTGATCGTAAAGATTACATCTACTCGGAAGGTATCAACCTCACCCGGTAAGATCATCTCGTCCACCACGATGGTGTCTTGACTCATGCCGTCGAAGCCGCCAAAGGTGCCACTCATATCGGTGCCTTGATAGGCTGCAGTGGCCATAGTCGGTGTAGCGCCGGCTCCGTACTTCAACGTATCAGTCAGGGTGTACCAGCCTTTCCCCGTGCCTGTATTCTGAGCGATCAGGTAATAGCTGATCGTGTATTCGTTCGGATTGGCGGTGGGTGTCGGTCCGGTGGCGACTTGCTTCTCGATCATTAACTCTGGATCGGGGACCTCCGCACAGGCTGTATCTGCAAAGGTCTCGCTGCCATCGTTGACATAAGCTTTGTTCAGTAGACCCGTATTCGTGGTGCTGCCTGTGGACAGGTCGCAGTCTCGGCTGTCGGCAGACACCAGCATGGGGTTGATCGTGAAGGTTACATCCACTCGGAAGGTGTCGACCTCACCCGGTAGGATCATCTCGTCAATGATGATCGTGTCGTTGGCCGCTCCATCAAAGGCAGAGGTCGGATTTACCCCACTACTGCCGTCTCCTCCTTGATAGGTGGCGGTGGCCATCGTCGGCGTAGCGCCGGCTCCATACTTCAGCGTATCGGTCAGCGTGTACCAGCCTTTGCCCGTGCCCGTGTTCTGAACAATAGTGTAGTATGAGATGGTGTATTCGTTTGGATTGGCAGTGGGCGTCGGTCCGGTGGCTACCTGCTTCTCGATAATCAGTTCGGGATCGGGGATCTCTGCACAAGCCGTGTCGGCAAAGGTCTCGCTGCCATCGTTCACGTAAGCTTCGTTCAGTAGACCCGTATTCGTCGAGCTACCTGTAGCCAAGTCGCAGTCGCGGCTGTCAGCTGTTACCATCATTGGATTGATCGTGAAGGTGACATCCACCCGGAACGTATCCACCTCACCTGGCAGGATCATCTCGTCCACCACAATCGTGTCTTGACTCAAGCCGTCAAAGCCTCCGAAGGTGCCACTCATATCCGTGCCTTGGTAGATGGCTGACGCCATCGTCGGCGTAGCGCCGGCTCCGTACTTCAGCGTATCCGTCAGTGTGTACCAGCCTTTGCCGGTGCCCGTATTCTGGGCGATCAGGTAGTAGCTGATCGTGTATTCGTTTGGATTAGCCGTCGGGGTGGGTCCACTGGCCACCTGCTTTTCGATCATGAGTTCGGGATCGGGGATCTCCACGCAAGCCGTGTCGGCGAAGGTCTCGCTGCCATCGTTCACATAGGCTTCGTTCAGTAGACCTGTATTCGTGGTGCTGCCGGTGGATAGATCGCAGTCTCGACTATCGGCAGTCACCATCATCGGATTGATGGTGAAGGTTACATCCACCCGGAACGTGTCTACCTCACCCGGCAGGATCATCTCATCTACCACAATCGTGTCTTGACTCATACCGTCAAAGCCGCCAAAGGTGCCACTCATATCCGTGCCTTGGTAGGCGGCTGAAGCCATCGTCGGCGTAGCGCCGGCTCCATACTTCAACGTGTCTGTCAGCGTATACCAGCCTTTACCCGTACCCGCATTCTGAGCGATCAGGTAGTAGCTAATCGTGTACTCGTTCGGATTGGCCGTCGGAGTGGGTCCGGTGGCCACTTGCTTCTCGATCATTAACTCGGGATCGGGGATCTCCGCGCAAGCTGTATCGGCGAAGGTCTCACTGCCGTCGTTGACATAGGCCTCGTTAAGCAAGCCCGTATTCGTGGTGCTACCCGTAGTCAGATCACAGTCACGGCTATCGGCAGTCACCTGCATTGGATTGATGGTAAAGGTCACATCGACTCGGAAGGTGTCTACCTCGCCCGGCAAGATCATCTCATCCACCACAATCGTGTCTTGGCTCATACCGTCGAAGCCGCCAAAGGTGCCACTCATATCGGTGCCTTGATAGGCTGCAGAGGCCATCGTCAGTGTTGCTCCAGCACCATACTTCAACGTGTCCGTGAGCGTGTACCAGCCTTTGCCTGTGCCCGTGTTCTGGACAATGGTGTAGTAGCTGATTGTGTATTCATTTGGATTAGCCGTCGGCGTCGGTCCACTGGCCACTTGCTTCTCGATCATTAACTCTGGATCGGGGATCTCCACACAGGCTGTGTCCCCGAAGGTCTCACTACCGTCGTTAACATAGGCCTCATTCAGTAGACCCGTTGTGGTGGTGCTGCCTGTAGCCAGATCACAGTCACGGCTATCAGCAGTCACCATCATCGGATTGATCATAAAGGTCACATCCACACGGAAGGTGTCTACCTCACCCGGTAAAATCATCTCATCCACCACGATCGTGTCTTGACTCATGCCGTCAAAGCCACCAAAGGTGCCACTCATATCCGTGCCCTGGTAGGCGGCAGAGGCCATCGTCGGCGTAGCTCCGGCTCCATACTTGAGCGTATCGGTCAGTGTATACCAGCCTTTACCCGTGCCCATATTCTGAGTGATCAGGTAGTAGCTGATGGTGTATTCGTTCGAATTAGCGGTTGGCGTCGGTCCACTCGCCACTTGCTTCTCGATCATTAGTTCGGGATCAGGGATCTCTGCACAGGCCGTGTCCGCAAAGGTCTCACTGCCGTCGTTCACATAAGCTTCGTTCAGCAGACCCGTAGTCATTGTGCTGCCCGTACTCAGATCGCAGTCACGGCTATCGGCCGTCACCAGCATTGGATTGATCGTGAAGGTTACATCGACTCGGAACGTATCCACTTCACCCGGTAAAATCATCTCATCTACCACAATGGTGTCTTGACTCATACCGTCGAAGCCACCAAAGGTCCCGCTCATATCTGTGCCCTGGTAGACGGCAGAGGCCATCGTCGGTGTGGCTCCAGCTCCATACTTGAGCGTATCGGTCAGGGTATACCAGCCTTTGCCAGTGCCCGTATTCTGGGTAATCAGGTAGTAGCTGATCGTATATTCATTAGGATTAGCCGTTGGGGTCGGTCCACTAGCGACCTGCTTCTCGATCATCAGTTCGGGATCGGGGATCTCCACGCAAGCTGTATCGGCGAAGGTCTCACTGCCATCGCTGACATAGGCTTCGTTCAGTAGACCCGTATTCGTCGAACTGCCGGTGGATAGATCGCAGTCTCGACTATCGGCAGTCACCATCATCGGATCGATCGTGAAGGTCACATCCACCCGGAAAGTGTCTACCTCACCCGGCAGGATCATCTCATCCACCACAATCGTGTCTTGACTCATACCGTCAAACCCACCAAAGGTGCCACTCATATCCGTGCCTTGATACGTCGCTGAGGCCATCGTCGGCGTAGCTCCGGCTCCGTACTTCAAGGTGTCCGTGAGCGTGTACCAACCTTTGCCAGTGCCCGTATTCTGAGCAATCAGGTAGTAGCTGATTGTGTATTCGTTTGGATTTGCTGTGGGCGTGGGTCCGGTGGCCACTTGCTTCTCGATCATCAGTTCGGGATCGGGGATCTCCACGCAAGCTGTATCGGCGAAGGTCTCACTGCCATCGCTGACATAGGCTTCGTTCAGTAGACCCGTATTCGTCGAACTGCCGGTGGATAGATCGCAGTCTCGACTATCGGCAGTCACCAGCATCGGGTTAATGGTAAAGACCACATCTACGCGGAAGGTGTCTACTTCGCCCGGCTGGATCATCTCGTCAATGATGATCGTATCATTCGTTGAGCCGTCAAATGAACCTGCTGGGCTTATGCCGCTTGTGCCTTCGCCACCTTGATAAGACGCACTCACCATCATTGGAGTCGCACCTGCACCAAACTTCAAGGTATCTGTTAGGGTGTAGAAGCTCTTACCTGTTCCATTGTTTTGGACAATAGCGTAGTAGCTGATCGTGTATTCATTTGGATTAGCTGTTGGCGTGGGTCCGGTGGCCACCTGCTTCTCGATGGAGAGTTCGGGATCGGGGATCTCTGCGCAGGCCGTGTCGGCGAAGGTCTCACTACCATCGTTGACATAGGCTTCATTCAGAAGACCCGTGTTGGTGCTGCTGCCCGTACTAAGATCGCAGTCGCGGCTATCGGCAGTGACCTGCATTGGATTGATGGTAAAGGTCACATCTACTCGGAAGGTATCAACCTCACCCGGTAAGATCATCTCATCCACCACAATCGTGTCCTGACTCATGCCGTCGAAGCCACCAAAGGTGCCACTCATATCCGTGCCCTGATAGGCGGCAGAGGCCATCGTCGGGGTAGCGCCGGTTCCATACTTGAGCGTATCGGTCAACGTGTACCAGCCTTTACCGGTTCCTGTGTTCTCGACAATGGTGTAGTAGCTGATAGTGTATTCGTTTGGATTAGCCGTCGGAGTCGGTCCACTCGCCACCTGCTTCTCGATGGAGAGCTCGGGATCGGGGATCTCTGCGCAGGCCGTATCCGCGAAGGTCTCACTGCCGTCGTTCACATAGGCCTCATTTAGCAGACCCGTATTGGTGGTGCTGCCCGTGGACAGGTCGCAGTCACGACTATCAGCAGTGACCATCATCGGATTGATCGTGAAGACTACATCGACTCGGAAGGTATCCACTTCGCCTGGCAAAATCATCTCATCCACCACAATCGTGTCTTGACTCATGCCATCAAAGCCACCAAAGGTGCCACTCATATCCGTGCCCTGGTAGGCCGCGGAGGCCATCGTCGGTGTGGCTCCCGCTCCGTACTTCAACGTGTCCGTGAGCGTGTACCAGCCTTTGCCTGTGCCCGTATTCTGGGTGATCAGGTAGTAACTGATCGTGTATTCGTTCGGATTGGCGGTGGGCGTCGGACCAGTGGCGACTTGCTTTTCGATCATCAGTTCGGGATCCGGGATCTCTGCGCAGGCCGTATCGGCAAAGGTCTCGCTACCATCGTTGACATAGGCTTCGTTCAGCAAGCCCGTATTCGTCGAGCTGCCGGTGGACAAGTCGCAGTCACGACTATCGGCGGTGACTAGCATTGGGTTGATCGTAAAGGTGACATCCACGCGGAAGGTGTCAACCTCACCCGGCAAGATCATCTCGTCAATGATGATCGTGTCATTGGCCCCTCCATCAAAGGCAGAGGTAGGATTTACTCCACTACTGCCATCTCCGCCCTCATAGACGGCCGAAGCGGCAGTAGGTGTAGCCCCTGCACCATACTTGAGCGTATCGGTCAAGGTATACCAACCTTTGCCTGTACCCGTGTTCTGGGCGATCAGGTAATAACTGATCGTGTATTCGTTCGGATTGGCCGTCGGAGTGGGTCCGGTGGCCACTTGCTTCTCGATCATTAATTCGGGATCGGGGATCTCCGCACAAGCCGTGTCGGCAAACGTCTCGCTGCCGTCGTTGACATAAGCTTCATTCAACAGTCCGGCATTGGTCGTGCTACCCGTAGTCAGATCACAGTCTCGGCTATCAGCTGTCACCAGCATCGGGTTAATGGTAAAGACCACATCTACGCGGAAGGTGTCTACTTCGCCTGGCAAGATCATCTCATCCACCACGATCGTGTCTTGACTCATGCCGTCAAACCCACCAAAGGTGCCACTCATATCCGTGCCTTGATAGGCTGCAGAGGCCATCGTCGGGGTCGCTCCAGTTCCGTACTTGAGCGTATCGGTCAGTGTGTACCAGCCCTTACCGGTGCCCGTATTTTGGGTAATGAGGTAGTAGCTGATCGTGTATTCGTTTGGATTGGCGGTGGGCGTCGGACCAGTGGCGACTTGCTTTTCGATCATCAGTTCGGGGTCCGGGATCTCTGCGCAGGCCGTATCGGCAAAGGTCTCGCTACCATCGTTGACATAGGCTTCGTTCAGCAAGCCCGTATTCGTCGAGCTGCCGGTGGACAAGTCGCAGTCACGACTATCGGCGGTGATTAGCATTGGGTTGATCGTAAAGGTGACATCCACGCGGAAGGTGTCAACCTCACCCGGCAAGATCATCTCGTCAATGATGATCGTGTCATTGGCCCCTCCATCAAAGGCAGAGGTAGGATTTACTCCACTACTGCCATCTCCGCCCTCATAGACGGCCGAAGCGGCAGTAGGTGTAGCCCCTGCACCATACTTGAGCGTATCGGTCAAGGTATACCAACCTTTGCCTGTACCCGTGTTCTGGGCGATCAGGTAATAACTGATCGTGTATTCGTTCGGATTGGCGGTCGGGGTGGGTCCAATGGCGACTTGCTTCTCAATGGTGAGTTCGGGATCGGGGATCTCCGCGCAAGCTGTATCGGCGAAGGTCTCACTGCCATCGTTAACATAGGCTTCGTTCAGTAGACCTGTATTCGTCGAGATGCCAGTAGCCAGCTCGCAGTCTCGACTATCAGCCGTCACCAACATTGGATTGATGGTAAAGACTACATCCACGCGGAAGGTGTCTACTTCACCTGGCAAGATCATCTCATCCACCACAATCGTGTCTTGACTCATCCCGTCAAACCCACCAAAGGTGCCACTCATATCTGTGCCTTGGTACGCTGCGGAGGCTGCGGTCGGCGTGGCTCCGGCGCCATACTTGAGCGTATCGGTCAAGGTGTACCAGCCTTTGCCGGTGCCTGTGTTCTGGACAATGGTGTAGTAGCTGATCGTGTATTCATTTGGATTCGCAGTTGGGGTCGGTCCACTGACGACTTGCTTCTCGATCATGAGTTCGGGATCGGGGATCTCCGCGCAAGCCGTATCCGCGAAGGTCTCGCTGCCATCGTTGACATAGGCTTCATTCAACAGACCCGTATTGGTGGTGCTACCCGTGCCCAAGTCACAGTCGCGACTATCGGCGGTCACCATCATTGGATTAATCGTGAAGGTTACATCCACTCGGAAGGTGTCGACCTCGCCCGGTAAGATCATCTCATCCACCACAATCGTGTCTTGACTCATACCGTCGAAGCCACCAAAGGTGCCGCTCATATCGGTGCCCTGGTACGCTGCGGTGGCCATCGTCGGGGTAGCGCCGGCTCCATACTTCAGCGTATCTGTCAGTGTGTACCAGCCTTTGCCGGTACCGGTATTCTGGGCGATCAGGTAGTAGCTGATCGTGTATTCGTTTGGATTGGCTGTCGGCGTCGGTCCACTGGCCACTTGCTTTTCGATCATCAGTTCGGGATCGGGGATCTCTGCACACGCTGTGTCGGCGAAGGTCTCACTGCCGTCGTTGACATAGGCTTCATTCAGTAGACCGGTATTGGTGCTGCTGCCCGTACCAAGATCGCAGTCACGGCTATCCGCTGTGACCAGCATTGGATTGATGGTAAAGGTCACATCCACACGGAACGTATCCACCTCGCCCGGCAAAATCATCTCATCCACCACAATCGTGTCTTGGCTCATACCGTCGAAGCCGCCAAAGGTGCCACTCATATCGGTGCCTTGATAGGCTGCAGAGGCCATCGTCAGTGTTGCTCCAGCACCATACTTCAACGTGTCCGTGAGCGTGTACCAGCCTTTGCCCGTACCCGTGTTCTGAGCGATCAGGTAGTAACTGATCGTGTATTCGTTTGGATTCGCCGTGGGGGTAGGTCCACTCGCCACCTGCTTTTCGATCATCAGCTCCGGATCGGGGATCTCTGCACAAGCCGTATCGGCGAAGGTCTCGCTGCCGTCGTTGACATAGGCTTCGTTTAGAAGACCCGTATTGGTCGTACTACCTGTACCTAGATCGCAGTCGCGACTATCGGCAGTGACCATCATGGGATTGACGGTAAAGGTCACATCCACACGGAACGTGTCCACCTCGCCCGGCAAGATCATCTCGTCTACCACAATCGTGTCTTGACTCAAGCCGTCAAACCCACCAAAGATGCCACTCATATCCGTGCCCTGATACGCTGCTGACGCCATCGTTGGGGTAGCGCCGGCTCCATACTTGAGCGTATCGGTGAGCGTGTACCAGCCTTTGCCCGTGCCCATGTTCTGGGTGATCAGGTAGTAGCTGATCGTGTATTCGTTTGGATTAGCCGTCGGCGTAGGTCCTGTAGCCACCTGCTTCTCGATCATCAGTTCGGGATCGGGGATCTCCACACAGGCCGTATCGGCGAAGGTCTCACTGCCGTCGTTGACATAGGCTTCGTTTAGAAGACCCGTATTGGTCGTACTACCTGTACCTAGATCGCAGTCGCGACTATCGGCAGTGACCATCATGGGATTGACGGTAAAGGTCACATCCACACGGAACGTGTCCACCTCGCCCGGCAAGATCATCTCGTCTACCACAATCGTGTCTTGACTCAAGCCGTCAAACCCACCAAAGATGCCACTCATATCCGTGCCCTGATACGCTGCTGACGCCATCGTTGGGGTAGCGCCGGCTCCATACTTGAGCGTATCGGTGAGCGTGTACCAGCCTTTGCCCGTGCCCATGTTCTGGGTGATCAGGTAGTAGCTGATCGTGTATTCGTTTGGATTAGCCGTCGGCGTAGGTCCTGTAGCCACCTGCTTCTCGATCATCAGTTCGGGATCGGGGATCTCCACGCAAGCCGTATCCGCGAACGTCTCACTGCCGTCGTTGACATAGGCCTCATTTAGCAGACCTGTATTCGTCGAGCTGCCCGTACCCAGATCACAGTCGCGACTATCGGCGGTGACCAGCATTGGGTTGATCGTAAAGGTCACATCCACTCGGAAGGTGTCGACCTCACCTGGCTGGATCATCTCGTCAATGATGATCGTATCATTCGTTGAGCCGTCAAATGAACCTGCTGGGCTTATGCCGCTTGTGCCCTCACCACCTTGATAAGACGTACTCACCATCATGGGAGTCGCACCTGCACCGAACTTCAAGGTATCTGTTAGGGTGTAGAAGCTCTTACCTGTTCCATTGTTTTGGACAATAGCGTAGTAACTGATCGTGTATTCGTTTGGATTCGCCGTGGGGGTAGGTCCACTGGACACCTGCTTCTCGATCACCAGCTCGGGATCGGGGATCTCTGCACAAGCCGTATCGGCGAAGGTCTCGCTGCCATCGTTGACATAGGCTTCGTTCAGCAAGCCCGTATTCGTCGAGCTGCCGGTGGACAAGTCGCAGTCACGACTATCGGCGCTGACTAGCATTGGGTTGATCGTAAAGGTGACATCCACGCGGAAGGTGTCCACCTCGCCCGGCAAGATCATCTCGTCCTCCACGATGGTGTCTTGACTCATGCCGTCAAAACCGCCGAAAGTGCCACTCATATCGGTGCCTTGATAGGCTGCGGTGGCCATCGTCGGCGTAGCGCCGGCTCCGTACTTCAACGTATCAGTCAGCGTGTACCAGCCTTTGCCGGTGCCCGTATTCTGGGTGATCAGGTAGTAGCTGATTGAGTATTCATTTGGATTGGCCGTGGGCGTCGGTCCTGTAGCCACCTGCTTCTCGATCATTAGTTCGGGATCGGGGATCTCCACACAAGCCGTGTCGGCGAACGTCTCACTGCCGTCGTTGACATAGGCTTCGTTGAGTAAGCCCGTATTCGTGGTGCTGCCAGTGGATAGATCGCAGTCTCGACTATCGGCAGTCACCAACATCGGATCGATCGTGAAGGTTACATCCACCCGGAACGTATCCACCTCACCCGGCAAGATCATCTCATCCACCACAATCGTGTCCTGACCCATGCCGTCGAAGCCACCAAAGGTGCCACTCATATCCGTGCCTTGGTAGGCTGCGGTGGCCATCGTCGGTGTGGCTCCAGCTCCATACTTCAGTGTATCGGTCAACGTGTACCAGCCTTTGCCTGTACCCGTATTCTGGGCGATCAGGTAGTAACTGATCGTGTATTCGTTTGGATTAGCCGTCGGAGTCGGTCCACTGGCCACCTGCTTCTCGATGGAGAGCTCGGGATCGGGGATCTCTGCACAAGACGTGTCGGCGAAGGTCTCGCTGCCGTCGTTGACATAAGCTTCGTTCAGTAGACCCGTATTGGTGGAGCTGCCGGTGGATAGATCGCAGTCACGGCTGTCGGCAGTCACCAATATCGGATCGATCGTGAAGGTCACATCCACCCGGAAGGTGTCGACCTCACCCGGCAAGATCATCTCATCCACCACAATCGTGTCCTGACCCATGCCGTCGAAGCCACCAAAGGTGCCACTCATATCCGTGCCTTGGTAGGCGGCAGTGGCCATCGTCGGTGTGGCTCCAGCTCCATACTTCAGTGTATCGGTCAACGTGTACCAGCCCTTGCCCGTGCCCGCATTCTGAGCGATCAGGTAGTAGCTGATCGTGTATTCGTTCGGATTAGCCGTCGGCGTGGGTCCACTGGCCACTTGCTTCTCGATCATCAGTTCGGGATCGGGGATCTCCGCACAGGCTGTGTCCGCAAAGGTCTCGCTGCCGTCGTTCACATAGGCCTCGTTCAGTAGACCCGTATTCGTCGAACTGCCGGTGGATAGATCGCAGTCTCGACTATCGGCTGTCACCATCATCGGATTGATGGTAAAGACCACATCCACTCGGAAAGTGTCGATCTCACCCGGCAAGATCATCTCATCAATGATGATCGTATCGTTGGCCGCTCCATCAAAGGCAGAGGTTGGATTTACTCCACTACTGCCGTCTCCTCCCTGATAGGTGGCTGACGCCATCGTCGGTGTCGCGCCCGCTCCATACTTCAGCGTATCGGTCAGTGTGTACCAGCCTTTGCCTGTGCCCGTATTCTGGGTGATCAGGTAGTAGCTGATCGTGTATTCGTTTGGATTGGCGGTCGGGGTCGGACCTGTAGCCACTTGCTTCTCGATCATCAGTTCGGGATCCGGGATCTCTGCGCAGGCCGTATCGGCAAAGGTCTCGCTGCCGTCGTTCACATAAGCTTCGTTCAGTAGACCGGTATTCGTCGAACTGCCGGTGGATAGATCGCAGTCTCGACTATCGGCTGTCACCATCATCGGATTGATGGTAAAGACTACATCCACTCGGAAAGTGTCGATCTCACCCGGCAAGATCATCTCATCAATGATGATCGTATCGTTGGCCGCTCCATCAAAGGCAGAGGTTGGATTTACTCCACTACTGCCGTCCCCTCCCTGATAGGTGGCTGACGCCATCGTCGGTGTCGCGCCCGCTCCATACTTCAGCGTATCGGTCAGTGTGTACCAGCCTTTGCCGGTGCCCGTATTCTGGGCGATCAGGTAGTAACTGATCGTGTATTCGTTTGGATTAGCCGTTGGGGTGGGTCCACTGGCCACTTGCTTTTCGATCATCAGCTCCGGATCGGGGATCTCCACACAGGCCGTATCGGCAAAGGTCTCGCTGCCATCGTATACATAGGCCTCATTAAGCAAGCCCGTATTCGTGGTGCTACCCGTAGTCAAATCACAGTCGCGGCTGTCACCAGTGACCAGCATTGGATTGATCGTGAAGGTCACATCCACCCGGAAGGTGTCTATCTCACCCGGCAAGATCATCTCGTCAATGATGATCGTATCATTGGCAGCGCCATCAAAGGCATTCGTTGGACTTACTCCACTGCTGCCGTCTCCTCCCTGATATGTGGCTGACGCCATCGTCGGTGTCGCTCCCGCTCCATACTTCAGTGTATCGGTCAGTGTGTACCAGCCTTTGCCGGTGCCCGTATTCTGTGTGATCAAGTAGTAACTGATCGTGTATTCGTTTGGATTAGCCGTCGGCGTCGGTCCACTCGCCACTTGCTTCTCGATCATTAGTTCGGGATCGGGGATCTCCACGCAAGACGTGTCGGCGAAGGTCTCGCTGCCGTCGTTCACATAAGCTTCGTTCAGCAAACCCGTATTCGTCGAGCTGCCGGTGGATAGGTCGCAGTCACGACTATCGGCTGTCACCATCATCGGATTGATGGTAAAGACTACATCCACTCGGAAAGTGTCGATCTCACCCGGCAAGATCATCTCATCAATGATGATCGTATCGTTGGCCCCTCCATCAAAGGCAGTGGTTGGATTTACTCCACTACTGCCGTCTCCTCCTTCATAAGTGGCAGAGGCCGTCGTCGGGGTAGCACCAGCTCCATACTTGAGCGTGTCTGTCAGCGTGTACCAGCCCTTGCCGGTGCCCGTATTTTGGGCGATCAGGTAGTAGCTGATCGTGTATTCGTTCGGACTGGCTGTGGGCGTCGGTCCGGTGGCTACCTGCTTCTCGATCATTAGCTCGGGATCGGGGATCTCCACACAAGCTGCATCGGCGAAGGTCTCGCTGCCGTCGTTGACATAAGCTTCGTTCAGTAGACCCGTATTCGTCGAACTGCCGGTGGATAGATCGCAGTCTCGGCTATCGGCAGTGACCATCATCGGATTGATCGTAAAGATTACATCTACTCGGAAGGTATCAACCTCACCCGGGAAGATCATCTCATCCACCACAATCGTGTCCTGACTCATGCCGTCAAAGCCGCCGAAAGTGCCACTCATATCGGTGCCTTGGTAGGCGGCTGAAGCCATCGTCGGCGTAGCCCCGGCTCCATACTTCATCGTATCCGTCAGTGTGTACCAGCCTTTGCCGGTGCCCGTATTCTGGGTGATCAGGTAGTAGCTGATCGTGTATTCGTTCAGATTGGCCGTTGGGGTCGGTCCACTGGCGACCTGCTTCTCGATCATCAGCTGGGGATCGGGGATCTCCGCACAAGCCGTATCCGCGAAGGTCTCACTGCCGTCGTTGACATAAGCTTCGTTGAGCAAGCCCGTATTCGTGCTGCTACCCGTAGTCAGATCACAGTCACGGCTATCGGCAGTCACCAGCATTGGATTGATGGTAAAGGTTACATCCACCCGGAAGGTGTCTACTTCGCCCGGCTGGATCATCTCGTCAATGATGATCGTATCATTCGTTGAGCCGTCAAATGAACCTGCTGGGCCTATGCCGCTTGTGCCTTCGCCACCTTGATAAGACGCACTCACCATCATGGGAGTCGCACCTGCACCGAACTTCAAGGTATCTGTTAGGGTGTAGAAGCTCTTACCTGTTCCATTGTTTTGGACAATAGCGTAGTAGCTGATCGTGTATTCATTTGGATTAGCTGTTGGCGTGGGTCCGGTGGCCACCTGCTTCTCGATGGAGAGTTCGGGATCGGGGATCTCTGCGCAGGCCGTATCGGCGAAGGTCTCACTACCATCGTTTACATAGGCTTCATTCAGAAGACCCGTGTTGGTGCTGCTGCCCGTACTAAGATCGCAGTCGCGGCTATCGGCAGTGACCTGCATTGGATTGATCGTGAAGGTTACATCCACCCGGAAGGTGTCTACTTCGCCCGGCAAGATCATCTCGTCTACTACAATGGTGTCTTGAGTCATGCCGTCAAAGCCACCAAAGGCGCCACTCATATCCGTGCCCTGGTACGCGGCGGAGGCTGAGGTCGGTGTAGCCCCTGCACCATACTTCAAGGTGTCGGTCAAGGTATACCACCCCTTGCCGGTGCCCGTATTCTGGGTGATCAGGTAGTAACTGATCGTGTATTCGTTTGGATTGGCTGTTGGGGTGGGTCCATTGGCCACTTGCTTTTCGATCATTAGTTCGGGATCAGGGATCTCTGCGCAGGCCGTATCCGCGAAGGTCTCGCTGCCATCGTTCACATAGGCCTCGTTAAGCAAGCCCGTATTCGTAGTGCTACCCGTAGTCAGATCACAGTCACGGCTATCGGCAGTCACCAGCATTGGATTGATCGTAAAGACCACATCCACTCGGAACGTGTCTACTTCGCCTGGCTGGATCATTTCGTCAATGATGATCGTGTCGTTCGTTGAACCGTCAAATGAACCTGCTGGGCTTATGCCGCTTGTGCCTTCGCCACCTTGATAAGACGCACTCACCATCATGGGAGTCGCACCTGCACCATACTTCAAGGTATCTGTTAGGGTGTAGAAGCTCTTACCTGTTCCATTGTTTTGGACAATAGCGTAGTAGCTGATGGTGTATTCATTTGGATTAGCTGTTGGCGTCGGTCCACTGGCTACCTGCTTCTCGATCGTCAGTTCGGGATCGGGGATCTCTGCACAGGCCGTATCGGCGAAGGTCTCGCTGCCATCGTTCACATAGGCCTCGTTAAGCAAGCCCGTATTCGTCGTGCTACCCGTAGTCAGATCACAGTCGCGGCTGTCAGCTGTCACTAGCATTGGATTGATCGTGAAGGTCACATCCACCCGGAAGGTGTCTATCTCACCCGGCAAGATCATCTCGTCAATGATGATTGTATCATTGGCAGCACCATCAAAGGCATTCGTTGGACTTACTCCACTGCTACCATCTCCGCCCTCATAGACGGCCGAAGCCATCGTTGGGGTAGCGCCGGTTCCATACTTCAGTGTATCGGTCAGGGTATACCAGCCTTTGCCTGTGCCCGTATTCTGGGTAATCAGGTAGTAGCTGATCGTATATTCATTAGGATTAGCCGTTGGGGTCGGTCCACTGGCCACTTGCTTCTCGATCATCAGTTCGGGATCGGGGATCTCAACGCAAGTCGTGTCCGCGAAGGTCTCGCTGCCGTCGTTCACGTAAGCTTCGTTCAGCAAGCCCGTATTCGTGGTGCTACCCGTATCCAGATCGCAATCTCGACTATCAGCCGTCACCAGCATTGGATTGATGGTAAAGGTTACATCCACCCGGAAGGTGTCTACTTCGCCCGGCTGGATCATCTCGTCAATGATGATCGTATCATTCGTTGAGCCGTCAAATGAACCTGCTGGGCCTATGCCGCTTGTGCCTTCGCCACCTTGATAAGACGCACTCACCATCATGGGAGTCGCACCTGCACCGAACTTCAAGGTATCTGTTAGGGTGTAGAAGCTCTTACCTGTTCCATTGTTTTGGACAATAGCGTAGTAGCTGATCGTGTATTCATTTGGATTAGCTGTTGGCGTGGGTCCGGTGGCCACCTGCTTCTCGATGGAGAGTTCGGGATCGGGGATCTCTGCGCAGGCCGTATCGGCGAAGGTCTCACTACCATCGTTTACATAGGCTTCATTCAGAAGACCCGTGTTGGTGCTGCTGCCCGTACTAAGATCGCAGTCGCGGCTATCGGCAGTGACCTGCATTGGATTGATCGTGAAGGTTACATCCACCCGGAAGGTGTCTACTTCGCCCGGCAAGATCATCTCGTCTACTACAATGGTGTCTTGAGTCATGCCGTCAAAGCCACCAAAGGCGCCACTCATATCCGTGCCCTGGTACGCGGCGGAGGCTGAGGTCGGTGTAGCCCCTGCACCATACTTGAGCGTATCGGTCAAGGTATACCAACCTTTGCCTGTACCCGTGTTCTGGGCGATCAGGTAATAACTGATCGTGTATTCGTTCGCATTGGCCGTCGGGGTCGGTCCACTGGCTACCTGCTTCTCGATCATCAGCTCCGGATCGGGGATCTCCACGCAAGCTGTATCGGCGATGGTCTCACTGCCGTCGTTGACATAGGCTTCGTTCAGCAGACCCGTATTCGTAGTGCTACCTGTAGTCAGATCACAGTCTCGACTATTGGCAGTCACCAGCATTGGATTGATCGTGAAGGTTACATCCACGCGGAACGTGTCGACCTCGCCCGGTAAGATCATCTCGTCAATGATGATCGCGTCATTGGCCGCTCCATCAAATGCATTCATTGGGCTCACTCCACTGCTGCCATCTCCGCCCTCATAGACAGCCGAAGCCATCGTCGGGGTAGCTCCCGCTCCATACTTCAACGTATCGGTCAGCGTGTACCAGCCTTTGCCCGTACCCGTATTCTGGGTGATCAGGTAGTAGCTGATCGTGTATTCGTTTGGATTGGCTGTGGGCGTCGGGCCGGTGGCCACTTGCTTCTCGATCATCAGTTCGGGATCGGGGATCTCTGCACACGCTGTGTCGGCGAAGGTCTCACCGCCGTCGTTGACATAGGCTTCATTCAGTAGACCGGTATTGGTGCTGCTGCCCGTACCAAGATCGCAGTCACGGCTATCCGCTGTGACCAGCATTGGATTGATGGTAAAGGTCACATCCACACGGAACGTATCCACCTCGCCCGGCAAAATCATCTCATCCACCACAATCGTGTCTTGGCTCATACCGTCGAAGCCGCCAAAGGTGCCACTCATATCGGTGCCTTGATAGGCTGCAGAGGCCATCGTCAGTGTTGCTCCAGCACCATACTTCAACGTGTCCGTGAGCGTGTACCAGCCTTTGCCCGTGCCCATGTTCTGGGTGATCAGGTAGTAGCTGATCGTGTATTCGTTTGGATTAGCCGTCGGCGTAGGTCCTGTAGCCACCTGCTTCTCGATCATCAGTTCGGGATCGGGGATCTCCACACAGGCCGTATCGGCGAAGGTCTCACTGCCGTCGTTGACATAGGCTTCGTTTAGAAGACCCGTATTGGTCGTACTACCTGTACCTAGATCGCAGTCGCGACTATCGGCAGTGACCATCATGGGATTGACGGTAAAGGTCACATCCACACGGAACGTGTCCACCTCGCCCGGCAAGATCATCTCGTCTACCACAATCGTGTCTTGACTCAAGCCGTCAAACCCACCAAAGATGCCACTCATATCCGTGCCCTGATACGCTGCTGACGCCATCGTTGGGGTAGCGCCGGCTCCATACTTGAGCGTATCGGTGAGCGTGTACCAGCCTTTGCCCGTGCCCATGTTCTGGGTGATCAGGTAGTAGCTGATCGTGTATTCGTTTGGATTAGCCGTCGGCGTAGGTCCTGTAGCCACCTGCTTCTCGATCATCAGTTCGGGATCGGGGATCTCCACGCAAGCCGTATCCGCGAACGTCTCACTGCCGTCGTTGACATAGGCCTCATTTAGCAGACCTGTATTCGTCGAGCTGCCCGTACCCAGATCACAGTCGCGACTATCGGCGGTGACCAGCATTGGGTTGATCGTAAAGGTCACATCCACTCGGAAGGTGTCGACCTCACCTGGCTGGATCATCTCGTCAATGATGATCGTATCATTCGTTGAGCCGTCAAATGAACCTGCTGGGCTTATGCCGCTTGTGCCCTCACCACCTTGATAAGACGTACTCACCATCATGGGAGTCGCACCTGCACCGAACTTCAAGGTATCTGTTAGGGTGTAGAAGCTCTTACCTGTTCCATTGTTTTGGACAATAGCGTAGTAACTGATCGTGTATTCGTTTGGATTCGCCGTGGGGGTAGGTCCACTGGACACCTGCTTCTCGATCACCAGCTCGGGATCGGGGATCTCTGCACAAGCCGTATCGGCGAAGGTCTCGCTGCCATCGTTGACATAGGCTTCGTTCAGCAAGCCCGTATTCGTCGAGCTGCCGGTGGACAAGTCGCAGTCACGACTATCGGCGCTGACTAGCATTGGGTTGATCGTAAAGGTGACATCCACGCGGAAGGTGTCCACCTCGCCCGGCAAGATCATCTCGTCCTCCACGATGGTGTCTTGACTCATGCCGTCAAAACCGCCGAAAGTGCCACTCATATCGGTGCCTTGATAGGCTGCGGTGGCCATCGTCGGCGTAGCGCCGGCTCCGTACTTCAACGTATCAGTCAGCGTGTACCAGCCTTTGCCGGTGCCCGTATTCTGGGTGATCAGGTAGTAGCTGATTGAGTATTCATTTGGATTGGCCGTGGGCGTCGGTCCTGTAGCCACCTGCTTCTCGATCATTAGTTCGGGATCGGGGATCTCCACACAAGCCGTGTCGGCGAACGTCTCACTGCCGTCGTTGACATAGGCTTCGTTGAGTAAGCCCGTATTCGTGGTGCTGCCAGTGGATAGATCGCAGTCTCGACTATCGGCAGTCACCAACATCGGATCGATCGTGAAGGTTACATCCACCCGGAACGTATCCACCTCACCCGGCAAGATCATCTCATCCACCACAATCGTGTCCTGACCCATGCCGTCGAAGCCACCAAAGGTGCCACTCATATCCGTGCCTTGGTAGGCTGCGGTGGCCATCGTCGGTGTGGCTCCAGCTCCATACTTCAGTGTATCGGTCAACGTGTACCAGCCTTTGCCTGTACCCGTATTCTGGGCGATCAGGTAGTAACTGATCGTGTATTCGTTTGGATTAGCCGTCGGAGTCGGTCCACTGGCCACCTGCTTCTCGATGGAGAGCTCGGGATCGGGGATCTCTGCACAAGACGTGTCGGCGAAGGTCTCGCTGCCGTCGTTGACATAAGCTTCGTTCAGTAGACCCGTATTGGTGGAGCTGCCGGTGGATAGATCGCAGTCACGGCTGTCGGCAGTCACCAATATCGGATCGATCGTGAAGGTCACATCCACCCGGAAGGTGTCGACCTCACCCGGCAAGATCATCTCATCCACCACAATCGTGTCTTGACTCATGCCATCAAACCCACTAAACATACCGCTCATATCGGTGCCTTGGTAGGCAGCGGAGGCCATCGTCGGTGTGGCTCCAGCTCCGTACTTCAACGTGTCCGTGAGCGTGTACCAGCCTTTGCCTGTACCCGTATTCTGAGCGATCAGGTAGTAACTGATGGTGTATTCGTTTGGATTGGCCGTGGGCGTCGGACCTGTAGCCACTTGCTTCTCGATCATCAGTTCGGGATCGGGGATCTCCGCACAGGCCGTATCGGCGAAGGTCTCACTGCCGTCGTTGACGTAGGCTTCATTCAACAGACCGGTATTGGTCGTGCTGCCCGTACTCAGGTCGCAATCTCGGCTATCGGCTGTCACCAGCATCGGGTTGATCGTAAAGGTGACATCCACCCGGAAGGTGTCGATCTCACCCGGTAAGATCATCTCGTCTACCACAATCGTGTCTTGACTCATACCATCGAAACCACCAAAGGTGCCGCTCATATCGGTGCCGTGGTAGGCCGCAGAGGCCATCGTCGGTGTAGTGCCAGCCCCATACTTCAGCGTATCCGTCAACGTGTACCAGCCTTTGCCGGTGCCTGTATTCTGGGCGATCAGGTAGTAGGAGATCGTGTATTCGTTTGGATTTGCTGTGGGCGTGGGTCCACTGGCCACTTGCTTTTCGATCACTAGTTCGGGATCGGGGATCTCCACACAAGCCGTGTCGGCGAAGGTCTCGCTGCCGTCGTTGACATAAGCTTCGTTCAGTAGACCCGTATTCGTCGAACTGCCGGTGGATAGATCGCAGTCTCGGCTATCGGCGGTGACCATCATCGGAGTGATCGTAAAGATTACATCTACTCGGAAGGTATCAACCTCACCCGGTAAGATCATCTCATCCACCACAATCGTGTCCTGACTCATGCCGTCAAAGCCGCCGAAAGTGCCACTCATATCGGTGCCTTGGTAGGCTGCGGTGGCCATTGTCGGTGTAGCTCCCGCTCCGTACTTGAGCGTATCGGTCAGCGTGTACCAGCCTTTGCCGGTACCCGTATTCTGGGCGATCAGGTAGTAGCCGATCGTGTATTCATTTGGATTAGTTGTGGGCATCGGACCTGTAGCCACTTGCTTCTCGATCGTCAGTTCGGGATCGGGGATCTCCACGCAAGCTGTATCGGCGAAGGTCACACTGCCATCGTTGACATAGGCTTCGTTCAGCAAACCCGTATTCGTGGTGCTACCCGTACCCAGATCACAATCACGACTATCGGCTGTCACTATCATCGGATCGGTCGTGAAGGTCACATCCACTCGGAAGGTGTCGATCTCACCCGGCAGGATCATCTCGTCCACCACGATGGTGTCTTGGCTCATGCCGTCATAGCCGCCGAAAGTGCCACTCATATCGGTGCCTTGATAGGCTGCGGTGGCCATCGTCGGCGTAGCGCCGGCTCCGTACTTCAACGTATCAGTCAGCGTGTACCAGCCTTTGCCGGTGCCAGTGTTTTGGACAATGGTGTAGTAGCTGATCGTGTATTCGTTTGGATTAGCCGTCGGAGTGGGTCCGGTGGCAACTTGCTTCTCGATCATTAACTCTGGATCGGGGATCTCCACACACGCTGTGTCCCCGAAGGTCTCGCTGCCATCGTTGACATAAGCTTCGTTCAGTAGACCCGTATTCGTGGTGCTGCCTGTACCTAGATCGCAGTCGCGACTATCGGCAGTGACCATGATCGGATTGATGGTAAAAGTTACATCCACTCGGAAGGTGTCGATCTCACCCGGTAAGATCATCTCATCCACTACAATGGTGTCTTGGCTCGTGCCGTCAAAGCCACCAAAGGTGCCGCTCATATCCGTGCCCTGATAGGCTGCGGAGGCCATCGTGGGCGTAGCTCCGGCTCCATACTTGAGGGTGTCGGTCAAGGTATACCAACCTTTGCCTGTGCCGGTGTTCTCGACAATCGTGTAATAGCTGATCGTGTATTCGTTTGGATTGGCCGTGGGCGTCGGTCCGGTGGCGACTTGCTTCTCGATCATTAACTCTGGATCGGGGATCTCCACACACGCTGTGTCCCCGAAGGTCTCGCTGCCATCGTTGACATAAGCCTCATTCAGTAGACCCGCATTCGTGGTGCTGCCTGTGGACAGGTCGCAGTCTCGGCTGTCGGCAGTCACCAGCATGGGGTTGATCGTGAAGGTTACATCCACTCGGAAGGTGTCGACCTCACCCGGTAGGATCATCTCGTCAATTATGATCGTGTCGTTGGCCGCTCCATCAAAGGCAGAGGTCGGATTTACCCCACTACTGCCGTCTCCTCCTTGATAGGTGGCGGTGGCCATCGTCGGCGTAGCGCCGGCTCCATACTTCAGCGTATCGGTCAGCGTGTACCAGCCTTTGCCCGTGCCCGTATTCTGGGTGATCAGGTAGTAGCTGATCGTGTATTCGTTTGGATTAGCCGTCGGCGTCGGTCCACTGGCGACTTGCTTCTCGATGGACAGCTGCGGATCGGGTATCTCTGCACAGGCCGTATCCACGAAGGTCTCGCTGCCGTCGTTGACATAGGCTTCGTTCAGCAAGCCCGTATTGGTGGTGCTGCCCGTACCCAGATCACAGTCGCGACTATCGGCGGTGACCACCATCGGGTTGATGATAAAGGTCACATCCACCCGGAAGGTATCCACTTCGCCTGGCTGGATCATTTCATCTACCACGATCGTGTCTTGACTCATCCCGTCGAAGCCACCAAAGGTGCCACTCATATCGGTGCCGTGGTAGGCCGCAGAGGCCATCGTCGGTGTAGCGCCAGCCCCATACTTCAGCGTATCCGTCAACGTGTACCAGCCTTTGCCGGTGCCTGTATTCTGGACGATCAGGTAGTAGGAGATCGTGTATTCGTTTGGATTAACCGTCGGCGTGGGTCCGGTGGCCACTTTCTTCTCAATCATCAGTTCGGGATCGGGGATCTCCACGCAAGACGTGTCGGCGAAGGTCTCGCTGCCATCGTTGACATAGGCTTCATTCAGCAGACCCGTATTCGTGGTGCTACCTGTACCTAGATCGCAGTCGCGACTATCCGTTGTCACCATCATCGGGTTGATGGTAAAGACCACATCCACTCGGAACGTATCCACTTCGCCCGGCAAGATCATCTCATCAATGATGATCGTATCATTGGCAGCGCCATCAAAGGCATTCGTTGGACTTACTCCACTGTTACCATCTCCGCCCTCATAGACGGCCGAAGCGGCAGTAGGTGTAGCCCCTGCACCATACTTGAGCGTATCGGTCAAGGTATACCAACCTTTGCCTGTACCCGTGTTCTGAGTGATCAGATAATATCTGATCGTGTATTCGTTTGGATTGGCTGTGGGCGTCGGGCCGGTGGCCACTTGCTTCTCGACGGAGAGCTCGGGATCGGGGATCTCCGCACAGGCCGTGTCGGCGAACGTCTCGCTGCCGTCGTTCACATAAGCTTCGTTCAGCAGACCCGTATTGGTGGTGCTACCCGTACCTAGGTCGCAGTCACGGCTATCGGCGTTGACCAGCATTGGATTGATGGTAAAGACTACATCCACTCGGAAGGTGTCTACTTCGCCTGGCAAGATCATCTCCTTTACTACAATGGTGTCTTGACTCATGCCGTCAAAGCCACCAAAGGCGCCACTCATATCCGTGCCCTGGTACGCTGCGGAGGCTGAGGTCGGTGTGGCTCCGGCGCCATTTTTGAGCGTATCGGTCAAGGTATACCAACCTTTGCCGGTTCCTGTGTTCTCGACAATGGTGTAGTAACTGATCGTGTATTCGTTTGGATTCGCCGTGGGGGTAGGTCCACTGGCCACCTGCTTCTCGATCATCAGCTCGGGATCGGGGATCTCTGCACAAGCCGTATCGGCGAAGGTCTCACTACCATCGTTCACATAAGCTTCGTTCAGCAGACCCGTATTGGTGGTGCTACCCGTACCTAGGTCGCAGTCACGGCTATCGGCGTTGACCAGCATTGGATTGATGGTAAAGACTACATCCACTCGGAAGGTGTCTACTTCGCCTGGCAAGATCATCTCCTTTACTACAATGGTGTCTTGACTCATGCCGTCAAAGCCACCAAAGGCGCCACTCATATCCGTGCCCTGGTACGCTGCGGAGGCTGAGGTCGGTGTGGCTCCGGCGCCATTTTTGAGCGTATCGGTCAAGGTATACCAACCTTTGCCGGTTCCTGTGTTCTCGACAATGGTGTAGTAACTGATCGTGTATTCGTTTGGATTCGCCGTGGGCGTAGGTCCACTGGCCACCTGCTTCTCGATCATCAGCTCGGGATCGGGGATCTCTGCACAAGCCGTATCGGCGAAGGTCTCACTACCATCGTTGACATAAGCTTCGTTTAGTAAGCCCGTATTGGTGGTGCTGCCCGTGCCCAGATCGCAGTCGCGACTATCAGCAGTCACCAGCATCGGACTGATCGTAAAGACTACATCCACTCGGAACGTATCCACTTCGCCTGGCTGGATCATTTCATCAATGATGATCGTATCGTTCGTTGAGCCGTCAAATGAACCTGCTGGGCTTATGCCGCTTGTGCCTTCGCCACCTTGATAAGACGCACTCACCATCATTGGAGTCGCACCTGCACCAAACTTCAAGGTATCTGTTAGGGTATAGAAGCTCTTACCTGTTCCATTGTTTTGGACAATAGCGTAGTAGCTGATCGTGTATTCATTTGGATTAGCTGTTGGCGTGGGTCCGGTGGCCACCTGCTTCTCGATGGAGAGTTCGGGATCGGGGATCTCTGCGCAGGCCGTGTCGGCGAAGGTCTCACTACCATCGTTGACATAGGCTTCATTCAGAAGACCCGTGTTGGTGCTGCTGCCCGTACTAAGATCGCAGTCGCGGCTATCGGCAGTGACCTGCATTGGATTGATGGTAAAGGTCACATCTACTCGGAAGGTATCAACCTCACCCGGTAAGATCATCTCATCCACCACAATCGTGTCCTGACTCATGCCGTCGAAGCCACCAAAGGTGCCACTCATATCCGTGCCCTGATAGGCGGCAAAGGCCATCGTCGGGGTAGCGCCGGTTCCATACTTGAGCGTATCGGTCAACGTGTACCAGCCTTTACCGGTTCCTGTGTTCTCGACAATGGTGTAGTAGCTGATAGTGTATTCGTTTGGATTAGCCGTCGGAGTCGGTCCACTCGCCACCTGCTTCTCGATGGAGAGCTCGGGATCGGGGATCTCTGCACAAGCCGTATCGGCGAAAGTTTCACTGCCATCGTTGACATAAGCTTCATTCAGCAGACCTGTATTCGTGGTGCTACCCGTACCTAGGTCACAGTCACGGCTATCGGCGGTGACCATCATCGGGTTGGTCGTAAAGGTCACATCCACTCGGAAGGTATCCACTTCGCCCGGCAAAATCATCTCAGCAACCACGATCGTGTCTTGGCTCATACCGTCAAACCCACCAAAGGTGCCACTCATATCCGTGCCTTGATAGGTGGCGGTGGCCATCGTCGGGGTAGCGCCGGCTCCATACTTCAGCGTATCCGTCAGTGTGTACCAGCCTTTGCCGGTGCCCGTATTCTGCGTGATCAGGTAGTAGCTGATTGTGTATTCGTTCGGATTGGCCGTCGGCGTGGGTCCGGTGGCGACTTGCTTCTCTATCATGAGTTCGGGATCGGGGATCTCCGCACAGGCTGTATCGGCAAAGGTCTCGCTGCCGTCGTTCACATAGGCCTCGTTAAGCAAGCCCGTATTCGTGGTGCTACCGGTAGTCAGATCACAGTCACGGCTATCGGCGGAGACCATCATCGGATCGATCGTGAAGGTTACATCTACTCGGAAGGTATCTACCTCACCCGGTAAGATCATCTCATCCACTACGATAGTGTCTTGACTCGAACCGTCAAACCCACCAAAGGTGCCACTCATATCAGTGCCTTGATAGGCGGCGGATGCCATCGTTGGCGTAGCGCCTGTGCCATACTTCAGGGTGTCAGTCAAGGTATACCAGCCTTTGCCTGTGCCGGTGTTCTGGACAATGGTGTAGTATGAGATGGTGTATTCGTTTGGATTGGCCGTCGGGGTGGGTCCAGTGGCGACTTGCTTCTCGATCATCAGTTCGGGATCGGGGATCTCCGCGCAGGCCGTATCAGCGAAGGTCTCACTGCCATCGTTTACGTAGGCTTCGTTGAGTAGGCCGGTATTGGTGGTGCTGCCCGTACTTAGATCACAATCTCGACTATCAGCAGTCAGCTGCATCGGATTGATGGTAAAGGTTACATCCACTCGGAACGTATCCACCTCACCCGGCTGGATCATCTCGTCAATGATGATCGTATCGTTGGCCGTTCCATCAAAGGCAGAGGTTGGGTTTACTCCACTAGTGCCGTCTCCTCCTTGATACGTCGCAGAGACCATCGTCGGGGTAGCGCCCGCACCGTACTTCAGCGTATCGGTCAAGGTATACCATCCCTTGCCGGTGCCCGTATTTTGGGTGATCAGGTAGTAGCTGATAGTGTATTCGTTTGGATTCGCCGTCGGAGTCGGTCCACTGGCCACCTGCTTCTCGATGGAGAGCTCGGGATCGGGGATCTCTGCACAAGCCGTATCGGCGAAGGTCTCGCTGCCATCGTTGACATAGGCCTCATTAAGCAAGCCCGTATTCGTCGAGCTGCCGGTGGACAAGTCGCAGTCACGACTATCGGTGGTGACTAGCATTGGGTTGATCGTAAAGGTGACATCCACGCGGAAGGTGTCAACCTCACCCGGCAAGATCATCTCGTCTATGATGATCGTGTCGTTGGCCCCTCCATCGAAGGCAGAGGTTGGATTTACTCCACTACTGCCATCTCCGCCCTCATAGACGGCCGAAGCGGCAGTAGGTGTAGCCCCTGCACCATACTTGAGCGTATCGGTCAAGGTATACCAACCTTTGCCAGTTCCTGTGTTCTCGACAATGGTGTAGTAACTGATCGTGTATTCGTTTGGATTCGCCGTGGGGGTAGGTCCACTGGACACCTGCTTCTCGATCACCAGCTCGGGATCGGGGATCTCTGCACAAGCCGTATCGGCGAAGGTCTCGCTGCCATCGTTGACATAGGCTTCATTGAGCAGACCCGTATTGGTGGTGCTGCCCGTGCCCAAGTCACAGTCGCGACTATCGGCGGTCACCAGCATCGGATTGATGGTAAAGGTCACATCCACACGGAACGTGTCTACTTCGCCTGGCAAGATCATCTCGTCCACCACGATGGTGTCTTGGCTCATGCCGTCAAAGCCACCAAAGGTGCCGCTTATATCGGTGCCCTGGTACGCTGCGGAGGCCATCGTCGGGGTAGCCCCGGCTCCATACTTCAGCGTATCGGTCAAGGTATACCAACCTTTGCCTGTACCCGTGTTCTGAGTGATCAGATAATATCTGATCGTGTATTCGTTCGGATTGGCCGTTGGGGTCGGTCCACTGGCGACCTGCTTCTCGATCATCAGCTCCGGATCGGGGATCTCCGCACAAGCCGTATCGGCGAAGGTCTCACTACCATCGTTGACATAGGCTTCGTTGAGTAGACCCGTATTGGTGGTACTACCCGTGGTCAGGTCACAGTCACGGCTATCGGCTGTTACCATCATCGGATTAATGGTGAAGACCACGTCCACCCGGAAGGTATCCACCTCGCCTGGCAAGATCATCTCATTCACTACAATCGTGTCTTGGCTCATGCCGTCGAAGCCGCCGAAAGTGCCACTCATATCGGTGCCTTGATAGGCTGCGGTGGCCATCGTCGGCGTAGCGCCGGCTCCGTACTTCAACGTATCAGACAGCGTGTACCAGCCTTTGCCGGTGCCCGTATTCTGGGTGATCAGGTAGTAGCTGATCGTGTATTCGTTTGGATTGGCCGTCGGCGTCGGACCTGTGGCCACTTGCTTCTCGATCATTAGTTCGGGATCGGGGATCTCCACGCAAGACGTGTCGGCAAAGGTCTCGCTGCCGTCGTTCACATAAGCTTCGTTGAGCAAGCCCGTATTCGTCGAGCTGCCGGTGGATAGGTCGCAGTCACGACTATCGGCTGTGACCAACATCGGGTTGATCGTGAAGGTTACATCCACCCGGAAGGTATCTACTTCGCCTGGCTGGATCATTTCGTCAATGATGATCGTGTCATTCGTTGAGCCGTCAAATGAACCTGCTGGGCTTATCCCGCTTGTGCCTTCGCCGCCTTGATAAGACGCACTCACCATCATTGGAGTCGCACCTGCACCGAACTTCAAGGTATCCGTTAGGGTGTAAAAGCTCTTACCTGTTCCATTGTTTTGGACAATAGCGTAGTAACTGATTGTGTATTCATTTGGATTGGCCGTGGGGGTAGGTCCACTGGCGACTTGCTTCTCAATGGTGAGTTCGGGATCGGGTATCTCTGCGCAGGCCGTATCGGCGAAGGTCTCACTGCCATCGTTCACATAAGCTTCATTCAGTAGTCCCGTATTGGTGCTGCTACCTGTACCTAGATCGCAGTCGCGACTATCGGCGGTCACCATCATCGGATTAATCGTAAAGGTCACATCCACCCGGAAGGTGTCTACCTCGCCCGGCAAAATCATCTCGTCTACTACAATGGTGTCTTGACTCATGCCGTCGAAGCCACCAAAGGCACCACTCATATCCGTGCCCTGGTACGCTGCAGAGGCCATCGTCGGTGTAGTGCCGGCTCCATACTTCAAGGTGTCGGTCAAGGTATACCAGCCTTTGCCGGTGCCTGTGTTCTGGGCGATCAGGTAGTAGCTGATCGTGTATTCGTTTGGATTAGCCGTCGGCGTCGGTCCACTGGCGACTTGCTTTTCGATCATCAGTTCGGGATCCGGGATCTCTGCGCAGGCCGTATCGGCAAAGGTCTCGCTGCCGTCGTTGACATAGGCTTCATTCAGCAGACCCGTATTCGTGGTGCTGCCTGTGGACAGGTCGCAGTCACGGCTATCGGCAGTCACCTGCATGGGGTTGATCGTAAAGACCACATCCACTCGGAAGGTGTCTACTTCGCCTGGCAAGATCATCTCGTCCACCACGATCGTGTCTTGACTCATGCCGTCAAACCCACCAAAGGTGCCGCTCATATCCGTGCCTTGATACGCTGTGGAGGCCATCGTGGGCGTGGTGCCCGCACCATACTTCAGCGTATCCGTCAGTGTGTACCAACCTTTGCCGGTGCCCGTATTCTGGACAATAGTGTAGTGTGAGATAGTGTATTCGTTTGGAGTAGCCGTTGGGTTTGGTCCACCGGCGACCTGCTTCTCGATCATCAGCTCCGGATCGGGGATCTCCGCACAAGCCGTATCCGCGAAGGTCTCACTACCATCGTTGACATAGGCTTCATTCAGCAAGCCTGTATTGGTGGTACTGCCTGTGGACAGATCGCAGTCGCGACTATCCGCTGTCACCATCATCGGACTGATCGTAAAGACTACATCCACTCGGAACGTATCCACTTCGCCTGGCTGGATCATTTCGTCAATGATGATCGTATCATTCGTTGAGCCGTCAAATGAACCCGCTGGGCTTATGCCGCTTGTGCCTTCGCCACCTTGATAGGACGCACTCACCATCATTGGAGTCGCACCTACACCGAACTTCAAGGTATCTGTTAGGGTGTAAAAGCTCTTACCTGTTCCATTGTTTTGGACAATAGCGTAGTAACTGATTGTGTATTCATTTGGATTAGACGTGGGCGTGGGCCCAGATGCCACCTGCTTCTCGATCATCAGTTCGGGATCGGGGATCTCCGCACAAGCCGTGTCGGCGAAGGTCTCGCTGCCGTCGTTGATATAAGCTTCATTCAACAGTCCGGTATTGGTCGTGCTACCCGTAGTCAGATCACAGTCTCGGCTATCAGCTGTCACCAGCATCGGGTTAATGGTAAAGGTTACATCCACCCGGAAGGTGTCTATTTCACCCGGCAAAATCATCTCATCTACCACAATCGTGTCTTGACTCATACCGTCAAAGCCACCAAACGTACCACTCATATCCGTGCCTTGGTAGGCGGCTGAAGCCATCGTCGGCGTAGCGCCGGCTCCATACTTCAACGTGTCTGTCAGCGTGTACCAGCCTTTACCCGTACCCGCATTCTGAGCGATCAGGTAGTAGCTGATCGTGTACTCGTTCGGATTGGCCGTCGGAGTGGGTCCGGTGGCCACTTGCTTCTCGATCATTAACTCGGGATCGGGGATCTCCGCGCAAGCTGTATCGGCGAAGGTCTCACTGCCGTCGTTGACATAGGCCTCGTTAAGCAAGCCCGTATTCGTGGTGCTACCCGTAGTCAGATCACAGTCACGGCTATCGGCAGTCACCTGCATTGGATTGATGGTAAAGGTCACATCGACTCGGAAGGTGTCTACCTCGCCCGGCAAAATCATCTCATCCACCACAATCGTGTCTTGGCTCATACCGTCGAAGCCGCCAAAGGTGCCACTCATATCGGTGCCTTGATAGGCTGCAGAGGCCATCGTCAGTGTTGCTCCAGCACCATACTTCAGCGTATCGGTGAGCGTGTACCAGCCTTTGCCCGTGCCCGTATTCTGGGTGATCAGGTAGTAGCTGATCGTGTATTCGTTTGGATTCGCCGTAGGGGTAGGTCCACTGGACACCTGCTTCTCGATCATCAGCTCGGGATCGGGGATCTCTGCGCAGGCCGTATCGGCGAAGGTCTCACTACCATCGTTCACGTAAGCTTCGTTGAGTAGACCGGTATTGGTCGTACTGCCTGTGGACAGATCGCAGTCGCGACTATCAGCAGTCACCATCATCGGATTGATGGTAAAGGTTACATCTACTCGGAAGGTATCCACTTCGCCCGGCAAGATCATCTCATCCACCACGATGGTATCTTGACTCATGCCGTCGAAGCCACCGAAGGTCCCACTCATATCTGTGCCTTGGTACGCTGCGGAGGCTCCGGTCGGCGTGGCTCCGGCGCCATATTTGAGCGTATCTGTCAAAGTATACCAACCTTTGCCTGTACCGGTATTCTGCACAATGGTGTAGTAGCTGATTGTGTATTCATTTGGATTAGCCGTCGGCGTCGGTCCACTGGCCACTTGCTTCTCGATCATTAACTCTGGATCGGGGATCTCCACGCAAGCCGTATCCGCGAACGTCTCACTGCCGTCGTTGACATAGGCCTCATTTAGCAGACCCGTATTCGTCGAGCTGCCCGTACCCAGATCACAGTCGCGACTATCGGCGGTGACCATCATCGGGTTGATCGTAAAGGTCACATCGACTCGGAAGGTGTCTACTTCGCCTGGCAAGATCATCTCGTCTACCACGATCGTGTCTTGACTCATACCGTCGAAGCCACCAAAGGCACCACTCATATCCGTGCCTTGGTACGCTGCGGAGGCTGCGGTCGGCGTGGCTCCGGCGCCATACTTGAGCGTATCGGTCAAGGTGTACCAGCCTTTGCCGGTACCTGTGTTCTGGACAATGGTGTAGTAGCTGATCGTGTATTCATTTGGATTCGCAGTTGTGGTCGGTCCACTGGCGACTTGCTTCTCAATCATGAGTTCGGGATCGGGGATCTCTGCGCAGGCCGTATCGGCGAAGGTCTCACTACCATCGTTGACATAGGCTTCATTCAGAAGACCCGTGTTGGTGCTGCTGCCCGTACTAAGATCGCAGTCGCGGCTATCGGCAGTGACCTGCATTGGATTGATGGTATAGGTCACATCCACCCGGAACGTGTCTACTTCGCCCGGCAAGATCATCTCGTCCACCACAATCGTGTCTTGACTCATTCCGTCGAAGCCGCCAAAGGTGCCGCTCATATCCGTGCCTTGGTAGGCGGCTGAAGCTGCCGTTGGCGTGGCCCCAGCACCATACTTCAAGGTGTCGGTCAAGGTATACCACCCCTTGCCGGTGCCCGTATTCTGGGTGATCAGGTAGTAACTGATCGTGTATTCATTTGGATTGGCTGTTGGGGTGGGTCCACTGGCCACTTGCTTTTCGATCATTAGTTCGGGATCAGGGATCTCTGCGCAGGCCGTATCCGCAAAGGTCTCGCTGCCATCGTTGACATAAGCTTCGTTCAGCAAGCCTGTATTCGTGCTGCTGCCCGTACCCAGATCGCAGTCGCGGCTATCGACAGTCACCATCATCGGATTGATCGTGAAGACCACGTCCACCCGGAAGGTGTCTACTTCGCCTGGCAAGATCATCTCATCCACTACAATGGTATCCTGGCTCATGCCGTCGAAGCCACCAAAGGTGCCACTCATATCGGTGCCTTGGTAGGCGGCTGAAGCCATCGTCGGCGTAGCCCCGGCTCCATACTTCATCGTATCCGTCAGTGTGTACCAGCCTTTGCCGGTGCCCGTATTCTGGGTGATCAGGTAGTAGCTGATCGTGTATTCGTTCAGATTGGCCGTTGGGGTCGGTCCACTGGCGACCTGCTTCTCGATCATCAGCTCGGGATCGGGGATCTCCGCACAAGCCGTATCGGCAAAGGTCTCACTGCCATCGTTGACATAGGCTTCGTTCAGCAAGCCCGTATTCGTGGTGCTACTCGTACCCAGATCACAATCACGACTATCGGCTGTCACCAGCATCGGATTGATCGTAAAGACTACATCGACTCGGAACGTATCCACCTCACCCGGTAAGATCATCTCATCCACCACAATCGTGTCTTGGCTCATGCCATCAAAGCCACCAAAGGTGCCACTCATATCCGTTCCTTGGTAGGCGGCTGAGGCCATCGTCGGTGTGGCTCCAGCTCCATACTTGAGCGTGTCTGTCAGCGTGTACCAGCCTTTACCCGTACCCGCATTCTGAGCGATCAGGTAGTAGCTGATCGCGTACTCGTTCGGATTGGCCGTCGGAGTCGGTCCGGTCGCCACTTGCTTCTCGATCATCAGTTCGGGATCGGGGATCTCCACGCAAGCTGTATCGGCGAAGGTCTCACTACCATCGTTCACGTAAGCTTCGTTCAGCAAGCCCGTATTGGTGGTGCTACCCGTACCCAGATCGCAGTCCCGACTATCAGCAGTCACCATCATTGGATTGATCGTAAAGACTACATCGACTCGGAACGTATCCACCTCACCCGGTAAGATCATCTCATCCACCACAATCGTGTCTTGGCTCATGCCATCAAAGCCACCAAAGGTGCCACTCATATCCGTGCCTTGGTAGGCTGCAGAGGCCATCGTCGGTGTGGCTCCTGCTCCATACTTGAGCGTGTCTGTCAGCGTGTACCAGCCTTTACCCGTACCCGCATTCTGAGCGATCAGGTAGTAACTGATCGTGTACTCGTTCGGATTGGCCGTCGGAGTGGGTCCGGTGGCCACTTGCTTCTCGATGGACAGCTCCGGATCGGGGATCTCCGCACAGGCCGTATCGGCAAAGGTCTCGCTGCCGTCGTTGACATAGGCTTCATTCAGCAGACCCGTATTCGTGGTGCTACCCGTACCCAGATCGCAGTCCCGACTATCAGCAGTCACCAGCATCGGATTAATGGTAAAGGTTACATCCACCCGGAAGGTGTCTACTTCGCCTGGCAAGATCATCTCGTCTACCACGATCGTGTCTTGACTCATACCGTCGAAGCCACCAAAGGCACCACTCATATCCGTGCCTTGGTACGCTGCGGAGGCTGCGGTCGGCGTGGCTCCGGCGCCATACTTGAGCGTATCGGTCAAGGTGTACCAGCCTTTGCCGGTACCTGTGTTCTGGACAATGGTGTAGTAGCTGATCGTGTATTCATTTGGATTCGCAGTTGTGGTCGGTCCACTGGCGACTTGCTTCTCGATCATGAGTTCGGGATCGGGGATCTCCGCGCAAGCCGTATCCGCGAAGGTCTCGCTGCCATCGTTGACATAGGCTTCATTCAACAGACCCGTATTGGTGGTGCTACCCGTGCCCAAGTCACAGTCGCGACTATCGGCCGTGACCATCATTGGATTGATGGTAAAGGTCACATCCACCCGGAAGGTATCCACTTCGCCTGGCAAGATCATCTCGTCTACCACAATCGTGTCTTGACTCATACCGTCGAAGCCACCAAAGGTGCCGCTCATATCGGTGCCCTGGTACGCTGCTGAGGCCATCGTCGGGGTAGCGCCGGCTCCATACTTCAGCGTATCGGTCAAGGTATACCAACCTTTGCCTGTACCCGTGTTCTGGACAATGGTGTAGTAGCTGATCGTGTATTCATTTGGATTCGCAGTTGTGGTCGGTCCACTGGCGACTTGCTTCTCGATCATGAGTTCGGGATCGGGGATCTCCTCGCAAGCCGTATCCGCGAAGGTCTCGCTGCCATCGTTGACATAGGCTTCATTTAACAGACCCGTATTGGTGGTGCTACCCGTAGTCAAATCACAGTCGCGGCTGTCACCAGTGACCAGCATCGGATTGATCGTGAAGGTCACATCCACCCGGAAGGTGTCTATCTCACCCGGCAAGATCATCTCGTCAATGATGATCGTATCATTGGCAGCGCCATCAAAGGCATTCGTTGGACTTACTCCATTGCTGCCGTCTCCTCCCTGATATGTGGCTGACGCCATCGTCGGTGTCGCGCCGGCTCCATACTTCAGTGTATCGGTCAGTGTGTACCAGCCTTTGCCGGTGCCCGTATTCTGGGTGATCAAGTAGTAACTGATCGTGTATTCGTTTGGATTAGTCGTCGGCGTCGGTCCACTCGCCACTTGCTTCTCGATCATTAGTTCGGGATCGGGGATCTCCACGCAAGACGTGTCGGCGAAGGTCTCGCTGCCGTCGTTCACATAAGCTTCGTTCAGCAAACCCGTATTCGTCGAGCTGCCGGTGGATAGGTCGCAGTCACGACTATCGGCGGTGACCAGCATGGGGTTGATCGTAAAGACTACATCAACCCGGAAGGTGTCTACTTCGCCTGGCAAGATCATCTCGTCAATGATGATCGTATCGTTGGCCCCTCCATCAAAGGCAGTGGTTGGATTTACTCCACTACTGCCGTCTCCTCCTTCATAAGTGGCAGAGGCCATCGTCGGGGTAGCTCCAGCTCCATACTTGAGCGTATCGGTCAGCGTGTACCAGCCTTTGCCTGTGCCCGTATTCTGGGTGATCAGGTAGTAACTGATCGTGTATTCGTTTGGATTAGCCGTGGGCGTTGGGCCTGCAGCCACTTGTTTCTCGATCATTAACTCTGGATCTGGGATCTCCACACAAGCTGTATCGGCGAAGGTCTCGCTAACATCGTTGACATAGGCTTCATTCAATAGACCTGTATTGGTGGTGCTACCCGTGCCCAAGTCACAGTCGCGACTATCGGCGGTCACCAGCATCGGATTGATCGTGAAGGTCACATCCACCCGGAAGGTGTCTATCTCACCCGGCAAAATCATCTCGTCAATGATGATCGTATCATTGGCAGCGCCATCAAAGGCATTCGTTGGACTTACGCCACTGCTACCATCTCCGCCCTCATAGACGGCCGAAGCGGTAGATGGTGTAGCCCCTGCACCATACTTCAAGGTGTCGGTCAAGGTATACCAACCTTTGCCGGTGCCGGTATTCTGTACAATAGTGTAGTATGAGATGGAGTATTCATTTGGATTGGCGGTTGGGGTGGGTCCACTGGCCACCTGCTTCTCGATCATCAGCTCGGGATCGGGGATCTCCGCACAAGCCGTATCGGCGAAGGTCTCACTGCCATCGTTGACATAGGCTTCATTCAGTAGACCGGTATTGGTGCTGCTGCCCGTACCAAGATCGCAGTCGCGACTATCGGCGGTGACCATCATCGGGTTGATCCTAAAGGTCACATCTACTCGGAAGGTATCCACCTCGCCTGGCAAAATCATCTCGTCTACCACAATCGTGTCTTGGCTCATGCCATCGAAGCCACCAAAGGTGCCACTCATATCCGTGCCCTGGTAGGCGGCAGATGCAGCCGTCGGTGTGGCTCCAACACCATACTTCAGCGTATCTGTCAAAGTATACCAACCTTTGCCCGTACCCGTATTCTGTACAATAGTGTAGTATGAGACGGTGTATTCGTTTGGATTGGCTGTTGGGGTGGGTCCAATGGCGACTTGCTTTTCGATCATTAGTTCGGGATCAGGGATCTCTGCGCAGGCCGTATCCGCAAAGGTCTCGCTGCCATCGTTCACATAGGCCTCGTTAAGCAAGCCCGTATTCGTGGTGCTACCCGTAGTCAGATCACAGTCACGGCTATCGGCAGTCAACTGCATTGGATTGATGGTAAAGGTCACATCGACTCGGAAGGTGTCTACCTCGCCCGGCAAAATCATCTCGTCAACGATGATCGTATCGTTTGCAGCGCCATCAAATGCGTTGCTTGGGCTTACGCCGCTACTGCCGCCTCCTCCTTGATAGGTGGCTGACGCCATCGTCGGTGTGGCACCAGCACCATACTTGAGGGTATCAGTCAAGGTGTACCAACCTTTGCCGGTGCCTATGTTCTGGGTGATCAGGTAATAACTGATCGTGTATTCGTTCGGATTGGCCGTCGGAGTGGGTCCGGTGGCCACTTGCTTCTCGATCATTAGTTCGGGATCAGGGATCTCTGCGCAGGCCGTATCCGCAAAGGTCTCGCTGCCATCGTTCACATAGGCCTCGTTAAGCAAGCCCGTATTCGTGGTGCTACCCGTAGTCAGATCACAGTCACGGCTATCGGCAGTCACCTGCATTGGATTGATGGTAAAGGTCACATCGACTCGGAAGGTGTCTACCTCGCCCGGCAAAATCATCTCGTCAACGATGATCGTATCGTTTGCAGCGCCATCAAATGCGTTGCTTGGGCTTACGCCGCTACTGCCGTCTCCTCCTTGATAGGTGGCTGACGCCATCGTCGGTGTGGCACCAGCACCATACTTGAGGGTATCAGTCAAGGTGTACCAACCTTTGCCGGTGCCTGTGTTCTGGGTGATCAGGTAATAACTGATCGTGTATTCGTTCGGATTCGCCGTCGGAGTGGGTCCGGTGGCCACTTGCTTCTCGATCATTAATTCAGGATCGGGGATCTCCACACACGCTGTGTCCGCGAAGGTCTCACTGCCGTCGTTGACATAAGCTTCGTTCAGTAGACCCGTATTCGTGGTGCTACCCGTACCCAGATCGCAGTCGCGACTATCAACGCTGACCATCAAGGGATTGACGGTAAAGGTCACATCCACCCGGAACGTGTCTACCTCGCCCGGCAAGATCATCTCATCCACCACAATCGTATCTTGACTCGTCCCGTCAAACCCACCAAAGGTGCCACTCATATCTGTGCCTTGGTACGCTGCGGAGGCTGCGGTCGGCGTGGCTCCGGCGCCATACTTGAGCGTATCGGTCAAGGTGTACCAGCCTTTGCCGGTGCCTGTGTTCTGGACAATGGTGTAGTAACTGATCGTGTATTCATTTGGATTCGCAGCTGGGGTCGGTCCACTGGCGACTTGCTTTTCGATCATGAGTTCGGGGTCCGGGATCTCTGCGCAGGCCGTATCGGCAAAGGTCTCGCTACCATCGTTGACATAGGCTTCGTTCAGCAAGCCCGTATTCGTCGAGCTGCCGGTGGACAAGTCGCAGTCACGACTATCGGCGGTGATTAGCATTGGGTTGATCGTAAAGGTGACATCCACGCGGAAGGTGTCAACCTCACCCGGCAAGATCATCTCGTCAATGATGATCGTGTCATTGGCCCCTCCATCAAAGGCAGAGGTAGGATTTACTCCACTACTGCCATCTCCGCCCTCATAGACGGCCGAAGCGGCAGTAGGTGTAGCCCCTGCACCATACTTGAGCGTATCGGTCAAGGTATACCAACCTTTGCCTGTACCCGTGTTCTGGGCGATCAGGTAATAACTGATCGTGTATTCGTTCGGATTGGCGGTCGGGGTGGGTCCAATGGCGACTTGCTTCTCAATGGTGAGTTCGGGATCGGGGATCTCCGAGCAAGCTGTATCGGCGAAGGTCTCACTGCCATCGTTAACATAGGCTTCGTTCAGTAGACCTGTATTCGTCGAGCTGCCAGTAGCCAGCTCGCAGTCTCGACTATCAGCCGTCACCAACATTGGATTGATGGTAAAGACTACATCCACGCGGAAGGTGTCTACTTCACCTGGCAAGATCATCTCGTCTACCACGATCGTGTCTTGACTCATACCGTCGAAGCCACCAAAGGCACCACTCATATCCGTGCCTTGGTACGCTGCGGAGGCTGCGGTCGGCGTGGCTCCGGCGCCATACTTGAGCGTATCGGTCAAGGTGTACCAGCCTTTGCCGGTACCTGTGTTCTGGACAATGGTGTAGTAGCTGATCGTGTATTCATTTGGATTCGCAGTTGTGGTCGGTCCACTGGCGACTTGCTTCTCGATCATGAGTTCGGGATCGGGGATCTCCGCGCAAGCCGTATCCGCGAAGGTCTCGCTGCCATCGTTGACATAGGCTTCATTCAACAGACCCGTATTGGTGGTGCTACCCGTGCCCAAGTCACAGTCGCGACTATCGGCCGTGACCATCATTGGATTGATGGTAAAGGTCACATCCACCCGGAAGGTATCCACTTCGCCTGGCAAGATCATCTCGTCTACCACAATCGTGTCTTGACTCATACCGTCGAAGCCACCAAAGGTGCCGCTCATATCGGTGCCCTGGTACGCTGCAGAGGCCATCGTCGGGGTAGCCCCGGCTCCATACTTAAGCGTATCGGTCAGGGTGTACCACCCTTTGCCTGTACCCGTGTTCTGGGCGATCAGGTAGTAACTGATCGTATATTCATTTGGATTGGCCGTGGGCGTCGGACCTGTAGCCACTTGCTTCTCGATCATCAGTTCGGGATCGGGGATCTCTGCGCAGGCCGTGTCGGCGAAGGTCTCGCTGCCGTCGTTCACATAAGCTTCGTTCAGTAGACCCGTATTCGTCGTGCTGCCTGTGGACAGGTCGCAGTCGCGGCTGTCAGCTGTTACCATCATTGGATTGATCGTGAAGGTCACATCCACCCGGAACGTATCCACCTCGCCTGGCAGGATCATCTCGTCTACCACAATCGTGTCTTGACTCATCCCGTCAAAGCCTCCGAAGGTGCCACTCATATCCGAGCCCTGGTACGCTGCGGTGGCCATCGTCGGTGTGGCTCCAGCTCCATACTTCAGTGTATCGGTCAACGTGTACCAGCCTTTACCCGTGCCCGTGTTCTGCGTGATCAGGTAGTACGAGATCGTGTATTCATTTGGATTAGCTGTCGGCGTCGGGCCAGTGGCGACCTGCTTCTCGATACTAAGTTCGGGATCCGGGATCTCCACGCAAGCTGTATCGGCGAAGGTCTCACTGCCATCGTTGACATAGGCTTCGTTCAGCAAGCCCGTATTCGTGGTGCTACTCGTACCCAGATCACAATCACGACTATCGGCTGTCACCAGCATCGGATTGATCGTAAAGACTACATCGACTCGGAACGTATCCACCTCACCCGGTAAGATCATCTCATCCACCACAATCGTGTCTTGGCTCATGCCATCAAAGCCACCAAAGGTGCCACTCATATCCGTTCCTTGGTAGGCGGCTGAGGCCATCGTCGGTGTGGCTCCAGCTCCATACTTGAGCGTGTCTGTCAGCGTGTACCAGCCTTTACCCGTACCCGCATTCTGAGCGATCAGGTAGTAGCTGATCGCGTACTCGTTCGGATTGGCCGTCGGAGTGGGTCCGGTGGCCACTTGCTTCTCGATGGACAGCTCCGGATCGGGGATCTCCGCACAGGCCGTATCGGCAAAGGTCTCGCTGCCGTCGTTGACATAAGCTTCGTTCAGTAGACCCGTATTCGTGGTGCTGCCTGTACCTAGATCGCAGTCCCGACTATCAGCAGTCACCATCATTGGATTGATCGTAAAGACTACATCGACTCGGAACGTATCCACCTCACCCGGTAAGATCATCTCATCCACCACAATCGTGTCTTGGCTCATGCCATCAAAGCCACCAAAGGTGCCACTCATATCCGTGCCTTGGTAGGCTGCAGAGGCCATCGTCGGTGTGGCTCCTGCTCCATACTTGAGCGTGTCTGTCAGCGTGTACCAGCCTTTACCCGTACCCGCATTCTGAGCGATCAGGTAGTAGCTGATCGCGTACTCGTTCGGATTGGCCGTCGGAGTGGGTCCGGTGGCCACTTGCTTCTCGATGGACAGCTCCGGATCGGGGATCTCCGCACAGGCCGTATCGGCAAAGGTCTCGCTGCCGTCGTTGACATAGGCTTCATTCAGCAGACCCGTATTCGTGGTGCTACCCGTACCCAGATCGCAGTCCCGACTATCAGCAGTCACCAGCATCGGATTAATGGTAAAGGTTACATCCACCCGGAAGGTGTCTACTTCGCCTGGCAAGATCATCTCGTCTACCACGATCGTGTCTTGACTCATACCGTCGAAGCCACCAAAGGCACCACTCATATCCGTGCCTTGGTACGCTGCGGAGGCTGCGGTCGGCGTGGCTCCGGCGCCATACTTGAGCGTATCGGTCAAGGTGTACCAGCCTTTGCCGGTACCTGTGTTCTGGACAATGGTGTAGTAGCTGATCGTGTATTCATTTGGATTCGCAGTTGTGGTCGGTCCACTGGCGACTTGCTTCTCGATCATGAGTTCGGGATCGGGGATCTCCGCGCAAGCCGTATCCGCGAAGGTCTCGCTGCCATCGTTGACATAGGCTTCATTCAACAGACCCGTATTGGTGGTGCTACCCGTGCCCAAGTCACAGTCGCGACTATCGGCCGTGACCATCATTGGATTGATGGTAAAGGTCACATCCACTCGGAAGGTATCCACCTCGCCTGGCAAAATCATCTCGTCTACCACAATCGTGTCTTGGCTCATGCCATCAAAGCCACCAAAGGTGCCACTCATATCCGTGCCCTGGTAGGCGGCAGATGCAGCCGTCGGTGTGGCTCCAACACCATACTTCAGTGTATCTGTCAAAGTATACCAACCTTTGCCCGTACCCGTATTCTGTACAATAGTGTAGTATGAGACGGTGTATTCATTTGGATTCGCAGTTGTGGTCGGTCCACTGGCGACTTGCTTCTCGATCATGAGTTCGGGATCGGGGATCTCCTCGCAAGCCGTATCCGCGAAGGTCTCGCTGCCATCGTTGACATAGGCTTCATTTAACAGACCCGTATTGGTGGTGCTACCCGTAGTCAAATCACAGTCGCGGCTGTCACCAGTGACCAGCATCGGATTGATCGTGAAGGTCACATCCACCCGGAAGGTGTCTATCTCACCCGGCAAGATCATCTCGTCAATGATGATCGTATCATTGGCAGCGCCATCAAAGGCATTCGTTGGACTTACTCCATTGCTGCCGTCTCCTCCCTGATATGTGGCTGACGCCATCGTCGGTGTCGCGCCGGCTCCATACTTCAGTGTATCGGTCAGTGTGTACCAGCCTTTGCCGGTGCCCGTATTCTGGGTGATCAAGTAGTAACTGATCGTGTATTCGTTTGGATTAGTCGTCGGCGTCGGTCCACTCGCCACTTGCTTCTCGATCATTAGTTCGGGATCGGGGATCTCCACGCAAGACGTGTCGGCGAAGGTCTCGCTGCCGTCGTTCACATAAGCTTCGTTCAGCAAACCCGTATTCGTCGAGCTGCCGGTGGATAGGTCGCAGTCACGACTATCGGCGGTGACCAGCATGGGGTTGATCGTAAAGACTACATCAACCCGGAAGGTGTCTACTTCGCCTGGCAAGATCATCTCGTCAATGATGATCGTATCGTTGGCCCCTCCATCAAAGGCAGTGGTTGGATTTACTCCACTACTGCCGTCTCCTCCTTCATAAGTGGCAGAGGCCATCGTCGGGGTAGCTCCAGCTCCATACTTGAGCGTATCGGTCAGCGTGTACCAGCCTTTGCCTGTGCCCGTATTCTGGGTGATCAGGTAGTAACTGATCGTGTATTCGTTTGGATTAGCCGTGGGCGTTGGGCCTGCAGCCACTTGTTTCTCGATCATTAACTCTGGATCTGGGATCTCCACACAAGCTGTATCGGCGAAGGTCTCGCTAACATCGTTGACATAGGCTTCATTCAATAGACCTGTATTGGTGGTGCTACCCGTGCCCAAGTCACAGTCTCGACTATCGGCAGTCACCAACATCGGATCGATCGTGAAGGTTACATCCACCCGGAACGTATCCACCTCACCCGGCAAGATCATCTCATCCACCACAATCGTGTCCTGACCCATGCCGTCGAAGCCACCAAAGGTGCCACTCATATCCGTGCCTTGGTAGGCTGCGGTGGCCATCGTCGGTGTGGCTCCAGCTCCATACTTCAGTGTATCGGTCAACGTGTACCAGCCTTTGCCTGTACCCGTATTCTGGGCGATCAGGTAGTAACTGATCGTGTATTCGTTTGGATTAGCCGTCGGAGTCGGTCCACTGGCCACCTGCTTCTCGATGGAGAGCTCGGGATCGGGGATCTCTGCACAAGACGTGTCGGCGAAGGTCTCGCTGCCGTCGTTGACATAAGCTTCGTTCAGTAGACCCGTATTCGTGCTGCTACCCGTAGTCAGATCACAGTCACGGCTATCGGCAGTCACCAGCATTGGATTGATGGTAAAGGTTACATCCACCCGGAAGGTGTCTACTTCGCCCGGCTGGATCATCTCGTCAATGATGATCGTATCATTCGTTGAGCCGTCAAATGAACCTGCTGGGCCTATGCCGCTTGTGCCTTCGCCACCTTGATAAGACGCACTCACCATCATGGGAGTCGCACCTGCACCGAACTTCAAGGTATCTGTTAGGGTGTAGAAGCTCTTACCTGTTCCATTGTTTTGGACAATAGCGTAGTAGCTGATCGTGTATTCATTTGGATTAGCTGTTGGCGTGGGTCCGGTGGCCACCTGCTTCTCGATGGAGAGTTCGGGATCGGGGATCTCTGCGCAGGCCGTATCGGCGAAGGTCTCACTACCATCGTTTACATAGGCTTCATTCAGAAGACCCGTGTTGGTGCTGCTGCCCGTACTAAGATCGCAGTCGCGGCTATCGGCAGTGACCTGCATTGGATTGATCGTGAAGGTTACATCCACCCGGAAGGTGTCTACTTCGCCCGGCAAGATCATCTCGTCTACTACAATGGTGTCTTGAGTCATGCCGTCAAAGCCACCAAAGGCGCCACTCATATCCGTGCCCTGGTACGCGGCGGAGGCTGAGGTCGGTGTAGCCCCTGCACCATACTTGAGCGTATCGGTCAAGGTATACCAACCTTTGCCTGTACCCGTGTTCTGGGCGATCAGGTAATAACTGATCGTGTATTCGTTCGCATTGGCCGTCGGGGTCGGTCCACTGGCTACCTGCTTCTCGATCATCAGCTCCGGATCGGGGATCTCCACGCAAGCTGTATCGGCGATGGTCTCACTGCCGTCGTTGACATAGGCTTCGTTCAGCAGACCCGTATTCGTAGTGCTACCTGTAGTCAGATCACAGTCTCGACTATTGGCAGTCACCAGCATTGGATTGATCGTGAAGGTTACATCCACGCGGAACGTGTCGACCTCGCCCGGTAAGATCATCTCGTCAATGATGATCGTGTCATTGGCCGCTCCATCAAATGCATTCATTGGGCTCACTCCACTGCTGCCATCTGCGCCCTCATAGACAGCCGAAGCCATCGTCGGGGTAGCTCCCGCTCCATACTTCAACGTATCGGTCAGCGTGTACCAGCCTTTGCCCGTACCCGTATTCTGGGTGATCAGGTAGTAGCTGATCGTGTATTCATTTGGATTGGCCGTGGGCGTCGGGCCGGTGGCCACTTGCTTCTCGATCATCAGTTCGGGATCGGGGATCTCTGCACACGCTGTGTCGGCGAAGGTCTCACCGCCGTCGTTGACATAGGCTTCATTCAGTAGACCGGTATTGGTGCTGCTGCCCGTACCAAGATCGCAGTCACGGCTATCCGCTGTGACCAGCATTGGATTGATGGTAAAGGTCACATCCACACGGAACGTATCCACCTCGCCCGGCAAAATCATCTCATCCACCACAATCGTGTCTTGGCTCATACCGTCGAAGCCGCCAAAGGTGCCACTCATATCGGTGCCTTGATAGGCTGCAGAGGCCATCGTCAGTGTTGCTCCAGCACCATACTTCAACGTGTCCGTGAGCGTGTACCAGCCTTTGCCCGTACCCGTGTTCTGAGCGATCAGGTAGTAACTGATCGTGTATTCGTTTGGATTCGCCGTGGGGGTAGGTCCACTCGCCACCTGCTTTTCGATCATCAGCTCCGGATCGGGGATCTCTGCACAAGCCGTATCGGCGAAGGTCTCGCTGCCGTCGTTGACATAGGCTTCGTTTAGAAGACCCGTATTGGTCGTACTACCTGTACCTAGATCGCAGTCGCGACTATCGGCAGTGACCATCATGGGATTGACGGTAAAGGTCACATCCACACGGAACGTGTCCACCTCGCCCGGCAAGATCATCTCGTCTACCACAATCGTGTCTTGACTCAAGCCGTCAAATCCACCAAAGATGCCACTCATATCCGTGCCCTGATACGCTGCCGACGCCATCGTTGGGGTAGCGCCGGCTCCATACTTGAGCGTATCGGTGAGCGTGTACCAGCCTTTGCCCGTGCCCATGTTCTGGGTGATCAGGTAGTAGCTGATCGTGTATTCGTTTGGATTAGCCGTCGGCGTAGGTCCTGTAGCCACCTGCTTCTCGATCATCAGTTCGGGATCGGGGATCTCCACACAGGCCGTATCGGCGAACGTCTCGCTGCCGTCGTTCACATAAGCTTCGTTCAGCAGACCCGTATTGGTGGTGCTACCAGTACCTAGGTCGCAGTCACGGCTATCGGCGTTGACCAGCATTGGATTGATGGTAAAGACTACATCCACTCGGAAGGTGTCCACTTCGCCTGGCAAGATCATCTCGTCTACTACAATGGTGTCTTGACTCATGCCGTCAAAGCCACCAAAGGCGCCACTCATATCCGTGCCCTGGTACGCTGCGGAGGCTGAGGTCGGTGTGGCTCCGGCGCCATTTTTGAGCGTATCGGTCAAGGTATACCAACCTTTGCCGGTTCCTGTGTTCTGTACAATAGTGTAGTATGAGATGGTGTATTCATTTGGATTAGCCGTGGGGGTAGGTCCACTGGCCACCTGCTTCTCGATCATCAGCTCGGGATCGGGGATCTCTGCACAAGCCGTATCGGCGAAGGTCTCACTACCATCGTTGACATAAGCTTCGTTTAGTAAGCCCGTATTGGTGGTGCTGCCCGTGGACAGATCGCAGTCGCGACTATCAGCAGTCACCAGCATCGGACTGATCGTAAAGACTACATCCACTCGGAACGTATCCACTTCGCCTGGCTGGATCATTTCATCAATGATGATCGTATCGTTCGTTGAGCCGTCAAATGAACCTGCTGGGCTTATGCCGCTTGTGCCTTCGCCACCTTGATAAGACGCACTCACCATCATGGGAGTCGCACCTGCACCAAACTTCAAGGTATCTGTTAGGGTATAGAAGCTCTTACCTGTTCCATTGTTTTGGACAATAGCGTAGTAGCTGATCGTGTATTCGTTTGGATTAGCCGTCGGCGTAGGTCCGGTGGCCACTTGCTTCTCGATGGACAGCTCCGGATCGGGGATCTCCGCACAGGCCGTATCGGCGAAGGTCTCGCTGCCGTCGTTGACATAGGCTTCATTCAGAAGACCCGTATTCGCGGTGCTGCCTGTGGACAGGTCGCAGTCGCGGCTGTCGGCAGTCACCAGCATTGGATTGATCGTAAAGATTACATCTACCCGGAACGTATCCACCTCACCCGGCAAGATCATCTCGTCTACCACAATCGTGTCTTGACTCATGCCATCAAACCCACTAAACATACCGCTCATATCGGTGCCTTGGTAGGCAGCGGAGGCCATCGTCGGTGTGGCTCCAGCTCCGTACTTCAACGTGTCCGTGAGCGTGTACCAGCCTTTGCCTGTACCCGTATTCTGAGCGATCAGGTAGTAACTGATGGTGTATTCGTTTGGATTGGCCGTGGGCGTCGGACCTGTAGCCACTTGCTTCTCGATCATCAGTTCGGGATCGGGGATCTCCGCACAGGCCGTATCGGCGAAGGTCTCACTGCCGTCGTTGACGTAGGCTTCATTCAACAGACCGGTATTGGTCGTGCTGCCCGTACTCAGGTCGCAATCTCGGCTATCGGCTGTCACCAGCATCGGGTTGATCGTAAAGGTGACATCCACCCGGAAGGTGTCGATCTCACCCGGTAAGATCATCTCGTCTACCACAATCGTGTCTTGACTCATACCATCGAAACCACCAAAGGTGCCGCTCATATCGGTGCCGTGGTAGGCCGCAGAGGCCATCGTCGGTGTAGCGCCAGCCCCATACTTCAGCGTATCCGTCAACGTGTACCAGCCTTTGCCGGTGCCTGTATTCTGGGCGATCAGGTAGTAGGAGATCGTGTATTCGTTTGGATTTGCTGTGGGCGTGGGTCCACTGGCCACTTGCTTTTCGATCACTAGTTCGGGATCGGGGATCTCCACACAAGCCGTGTCGGCGAAGGTCTCGCTGCCGTCGTTGACATAAGCTTCATTCAACAGTCCGGTATTGGTCGTGCTACCCGTAGTCAGATCACAGTCTCGGCTATCAGCTGTCACCAGCATCGGGTTAATGGTAAAGACCACATCTACGCGGAAGGTGTCTACTTCGCCTGGCAAGATCATCTCATCCACCACGATCGTGTCTTGACTCATACCGTCAAAGCCACCAAAGGTGCCACTCATATCCGTGCCTTGGTAGGCTGCAGAGGCCATCGTCGGGGTAGCTCCAGCTCCATACTTGAGCGTATCGGTCAGCGTGTACCAGCCTTTGCCTGTGCCCGTATTCTGGGTGATCAGGTAGTAACTGATCGTGTATTCGTTTGGATTAGCCGTGGGGGTTGGGCCTGCAGCCACTTGTTTCTCGATCATTAACTCTGGATCTGGGATCTCCACACAAGCTGTATCGGCGAAGGTCTCGCTAACATCGTTGACATAGGCTTCATTCAATAGACCTGTATTGGTGGTGCTACCCGTGCCCAAGTCACAGTCGCGACTATCGGCGGTCACCAGCATCGGATTGATCGTGAAGGTCACATCCACCCGGAAGGTGTCTATCTCACCCGGCAAAATCATCTCGTCAATGATGATCGTATCATTGGCAGCGCCATCAAAGGCATTCGTTGGACTTACGCCACTGCTACCATCTCCGCCCTCATAGACGGCCGAAGCGGTAGATGGTGTAGCCCCTGCACCATACTTCAAGGTGTCGGTCAAGGTATACCAACCTTTGCCGGTGCCGGTATTCTGTACAATAGTGTAGTATGAGATGGAGTATTCATTTGGATTGGCGGTTGGGGTGGGTCCACTGGCCACCTGCTTCTCGATCATCAGCTCGGGATCGGGGATCTCCGCACAAGCCGTATCGGCGAAGGTCTCACTGCCATCGTTGACATAGGCTTCATTCAGTAGACCGGTATTGGTGCTGCTGCCCGTACCAAGATCGCAGTCGCGACTATCGGCGGTGACCATCATCGGGTTGATCCTAAAGGTCACATCTACTCGGAAGGTATCCACCTCGCCTGGCAAAATCATCTCGTCTACCACAATCGTGTCTTGGCTCATGCCATCAAAGCCACCAAAGGTGCCACTCATATCCGTGCCCTGGTAGGCGGCAGATGCAGCCGTCGGTGTGGCACCAGCACCATACTTGAGGGTATCAGTCAAGGTGTACCAACCTTTGCCGGTGCCTATGTTCTGGGTGATCAGGTAATAACTGATCGTGTATTCGTTCGGATTGGCCGTCGGAGTGGGTCCGGTGGCCACTTGCTTCTCGATCATTAGTTCGGGATCAGGGATCTCTGCGCAGGCCGTATCCGCAAAGGTCTCGCTGCCATCGTTCACATAGGCCTCGTTAAGCAAGCCCGTATTCGTGGTGCTACCCGTAGTCAGATCACAGTCACGGCTATCGGCAGTCAACTGCATTGGATTGATGGTAAAGGTCACATCGACTCGGAAGGTGTCTACCTCGCCCGGCAAAATCATCTCGTCAACGATGATCGTATCGTTTGCAGCGCCATCAAATGCGTTGCTTGGGCTTACGCCGCTACTGCCGCCTCCTCCTTGATAGGTGGCTGACGCCATCGTCGGTGTGGCACCAGCACCATACTTGAGGGTATCAGTCAAGGTGTACCAACCTTTGCCGGTGCCTATGTTCTGGGTGATCAGGTAATAACTGATCGTGTATTCGTTCGGATTGGCCGTCGGAGTGGGTCCGGTGGCCACTTGCTTCTCGATCATTAGTTCGGGATCAGGGATCTCTGCGCAGGCCGTATCCGCAAAGGTCTCGCTGCCATCGTTCACATAGGCCTCGTTCAGTAGACCCGTATTGGTGGTGCTGCCGGTGCCTAAATCACAGTCTCGACTATCGGCGGTGACCATCATCGGATTAATGGTGAAGACCACGTCCACCCGGAAGGTGTCTACCTCGCCTGGCAAGATCATCTCGTCCACCACAATCGTGTCTTGACCCATACCGTCAAACCCACCAAAGGTGCCACTCATATCCGTGCCTTGATAGGCTGCAGAGGCCATCGTCGGGGTAGCGCCGGCTCCGTACTTCAGCGTGTCCGTGAGCGTGTACCAGCCTTTGCCTGTGCCCGTGTTCTGGACAATGGTGTAGTAGCTGATTGTGTATTCATTTGGATTAGCCGTCGGCGTCGGTCCACTGGCCACTTGCTTTTCGATCACTAGTTCGGGATCGGGGATCTCCACACAAGCCGTGTCGGCGAAGGTCTCGCTGCCGTCGTTGACATAAGCTTCATTCAACAGTCCGGTATTGGTCGTGCTACCCGTAGTCAGATCACAGTCTCGGCTATCAGCTGTCACCAGCATCGGGTTAATGGTAAAGACCACATCTACGCGGAAGGTGTCTACTTCGCCTGGCAAGATCATCTCATCCACCACGATCGTGTCTTGACTCATACCGTCAAAGCCACCAAAGGTGCCACTCATATCCGTGCCTTGGTAGGCTGCAGAGGCCATCGTCGGGGTAGCTCCAGCTCCATACTTGAGCGTATCGGTCAGCGTGTACCAGCCTTTGCCTGTGCCCGTATTCTGGGTGATCAGGTAGTAACTGATCGTGTATTCGTTTGGATTAGCCGTGGGGGTTGGGCCTGCAGCCACTTGTTTCTCGATCATTAACTCTGGATCTGGGATCTCCACACAAGCTGTATCGGCGAAGGTCTCGCTAACATCGTTGACATAGGCTTCATTCAATAGACCTGTATTGGTGGTGCTACCCGTGCCCAAGTCACAGTCGCGACTATCGGCGGTCACCAGCATCGGATTGATCGTGAAGGTCACATCCACCCGGAAGGTGTCTATCTCACCCGGCAAAATCATCTCGTCAATGATGATCGTATCATTGGCAGCGCCATCAAAGGCATTCGTTGGACTTACGCCACTGCTACCATCTCCGCCCTCATAGACGGCCGAAGCGGTAGATGGTGTAGCCCCTGCACCATACTTCAAGGTGTCGGTCAAGGTATACCAACCTTTGCCGGTGCCGGTATTCTGTACAATAGTGTAGTATGAGATGGAGTATTCATTTGGATTGGCGGTTGGGGTGGGTCCACTGGCCACCTGCTTCTCGATCATCAGCTCGGGATCGGGGATCTCCGCACAAGCCGTATCGGCGAAGGTCTCACTGCCATCGTTGACATAGGCTTCATTCAGTAGACCGGTATTGGTGCTGCTGCCCGTACCAAGATCGCAGTCGCGACTATCGGCGGTGACCATCATCGGGTTGATCCTAAAGGTCACATCTACTCGGAAGGTATCCACCTCGCCTGGCAAAATCATCTCGTCTACCACAATCGTGTCTTGGCTCATGCCATCAAAGCCACCAAAGGTGCCACTCATATCCGTGCCCTGGTAGGCGGCAGATGCAGCCGTCGGTGTGGCACCAGCACCATACTTGAGGGTATCAGTCAAGGTGTACCAACCTTTGCCGGTGCCTATGTTCTGGGTGATCAGGTAATAACTGATCGTGTATTCGTTCGGATTGGCCGTCGGAGTGGGTCCGGTGGCCACTTGCTTCTCGATCATTAGTTCGGGATCAGGGATCTCTGCGCAGGCCGTATCCGCAAAGGTCTCGCTGCCATCGTTCACATAGGCCTCGTTAAGCAAGCCCGTATTCGTGGTGCTACCCGTAGTCAGATCACAGTCACGGCTATCGGCAGTCAACTGCATTGGATTGATGGTAAAGGTCACATCGACTCGGAAGGTGTCTACCTCGCCCGGCAAAATCATCTCGTCAACGATGATCGTATCGTTTGCAGCGCCATCAAATGCGTTGCTTGGGCTTACGCCGCTACTGCCGCCTCCTCCTTGATAGGTGGCTGACGCCATCGTCGGTGTGGCACCAGCACCATACTTGAGGGTATCAGTCAAGGTGTACCAACCTTTGCCGGTGCCTATGTTCTGGGTGATCAGGTAATAACTGATCGTGTATTCGTTCGGATTGGCCGTCGGAGTGGGTCCGGTGGCCACTTGCTTCTCGATCATTAGTTCGGGATCAGGGATCTCTGCGCAGGCCGTATCCGCAAAGGTCTCGCTGCCATCGTTCACATAGGCCTCGTTAAGCAAGCCCGTATTCGTGGTGCTACCCGTAGTCAGATCACAGTCACGGCTATCGGCAGTCACCTGCATTGGATTGATGGTAAAGGTCACATCGACTCGGAAGGTGTCTACCTCGCCCGGCAAAATCATCTCGTCAACGATGATCGTATCGTTTGCAGCGCCATCAAATGCGTTGCTTGGGCTTACGCCGCTACTGCCGTCTCCTCCTTGATAGGTGGCTGACGCCATCGTCGGTGTGGCACCAGCACCATACTTGAGGGTATCAGTCAAGGTGTACCAACCTTTGCCGGTGCCTGTGTTCTGGGTGATCAGGTAATAACTGATCGTGTATTCGTTCGGATTCGCCGTCGGAGTGGGTCCGGTGGCCACTTGCTTCTCGATCATTAATTCAGGATCGGGGATCTCCACACAAGCCGTGTCGGCGAAGGTCTCACTGCCGTCGTTGACATAGGCCTCGTTAAGCAAGCCCGTATTCGTGGTGCTACCCGTAGTCAGATCACAGTCACGGCTATCGGCAGTCACCTGCATTGGATTGATGGTAAAGGTCACATCGACTCGGAAGGTGTCTACCTCGCCCGGCAAAATCATCTCATCCACCACAATCGTGTCTTGGCTCATACCGTCGAAGCCGCCAAAGGTGCCACTCATATCGGTGCCTTGATAGGCTGCAGAGGCCATCGTCAGTGTTGCTCCAGCACCATACTTCAGCGTATCGGTGAGCGTGTACCAGCCTTTGCCCGTGCCCGTATTCTGGGTGATCAGGTAGTAGCTGATCGTGTATTCGTTTGGATTCGCCGTAGGGGTAGGTCCACTGGACACCTGCTTCTCGATCATCAGCTCGGGATCGGGGATCTCTGCGCAGGCCGTATCGGCGAAGGTCTCACTACCATCGTTCACGTAAGCTTCGTTGAGTAGACCGGTATTGGTCGTACTGCCTGTGGACAGATCGCAGTCGCGACTATCAGCAGTCACCATCATCGGATTGATGGTAAAGGTTACATCTACTCGGAAGGTATCCACTTCGCCCGGCAAGATCATCTCATCCACCACGATGGTATCTTGACTCATGCCGTCGAAGCCACCGAAGGTCCCACTCATATCTGTGCCTTGGTACGCTGCGGAGGCTCCGGTCGGCGTGGCTCCGGCGCCATATTTGAGCGTATCTGTCAAAGTATACCAACCTTTGCCTGTACCGGTATTCTGCACAATGGTGTAGTAGCTGATTGTGTATTCATTTGGATTAGCCGTCGGCGTCGGTCCACTGGCCACTTGCTTCTCGATCATTAACTCTGGATCGGGGATCTCCACGCAAGCCGTATCCGCGAACGTCTCACTGCCGTCGTTGACATAGGCCTCATTTAGCAGACCCGTATTCGTCGAGCTGCCCGTACCCAGATCACAGTCGCGACTATCGGCGGTGACCATCATCGGGTTGATCGTAAAGGTCACATCGACTCGGAAGGTGTCTACTTCGCCTGGCAAGATCATCTCGTCTACCACGATCGTGTCTTGACTCATGCCGTCAAACCCACCAAAGGTGCCGCTCATATCCGTGCCTTGATACGCTGTGGAGGCCATCGTGGGCGTGGTGCCCGCACCATACTTCAGCGTATCCGTCAGTGTGTACCAACCTTTGCCGGTGCCCGTATTCTGGACAATAGTGTAGTATGAGATGGTGTATTCGTTTGGAGTAGCCGTTGGGGTTGGTCCACCGGCGACCTGCTTCTCGATCATCAGCTCCGGATCGGGGATCTCCGCACAAGCCGTATCGGCGAAGGTCTCACTACCATCGTTGACATAGGCTTCATTGAGCAAGCCCGTATTGGTGGTGCTGCCGCTACCCAGATCACAGTCGCGACTATCGGCGGTGACCAGCATCGGGTTGATGATAAAGGTCACATCCACCCGGAAGGTATCCACTTCGCCTGGCTCGATCATTTCGTCAATGATGATCGTATCATTCGTTGAGCCGTCAAATGAACCTACTGGGCTTATGCCGCTTGTGCCTTCGCCACCTTGATAGGACGCACTCACCATCATTGGAGTCGCACCTACACCGAACTTCAAGGTATCTGTTAGGGTGTAAAAGCTCTTGCCTGTTCCATTGTTTTGGACAATAGCGTAGTAACTGATTGTGTATTCATTTGGATTAGACGTGGGCGTGGGCCCAGATGCCACCTGCTTCTCGATCATCAGTTCGGGATCGGGGATCTCCGCACAAGCCGTGTCGGCGAAGGTCTCGCTGCCGTCGTTGACATAAGCTTCATTCAACAGTCCGGTATTGGTCGTGCTACCCGTAGTCAGATCACAATCACGACTATCGGCTGTCACTATCATCGGATCGATCGTGAAGGTCACATCCACTCGGAAGGTGTCGATCTCACCCGGTAAGATCATCTCATCAATGATGATCGTATCGTTGGCCGCTCCATCAAAGGCATTCGTTGGATTTACTCCACTACTTCCGTCTCCTCCTTGATACGTCGCAGAGGCCATCGTCGGGGTAGCTCCCGCTCCATACTTCAGTGTATCAGTCAGCGTGTACCAGCCCTTACCGGTGCCCGTATTTTGGGCGATCAGGTAGTAGCTGATCGTGTATTCATTTGGATTAGTTGTGGGCGTCGGACCTGTAGCCACTTGCTTCTCGATCATCAGTTCGGGATCGGGGATCTCCACGCAAGCTGTATCGGCGAAGGTCTCACTGCCATCGTTGACATAGGCTTCGTTCAGCAAGCCCGTATTCGTGGTGCTACCCGTACCCAGATCACAGTCACGGCTATCTGCAGTGACCAGCATTGGGTTGATCGTAAAGGTCGCATCCACTCGGAAGGTGTCGATCTCACCCGGTAAGATCATCTCGTCAACCACAATCGTGTCTTGACTCATGCCGTCAAAGCCGCCAAAGGTCCCACTCATATCGGTGCCTTGATAGGCTGCAGTGGCCATAGTCGGCGTAGCGCCGGCTCCGTACTTCAACGTGTCCGTGAGCGTGTACCAGCCCTTGCCGGTGCCCGTATTTTGGGCGATCAGGTAGTAGCTGACCGTGTATTCGTTTGGATTTGCTGTGGGTGTCGGTCCGGTCGCCACTTGCTTCTCGATCATCAGTTCGGGATCGGGGATCTCCACGCAAGCTGTATCGGCGAAGGTCTCACTACCATCGTTCACGTAAGCTTCGTTCAGCAAGCCCGTATTGGTGGTGCTGCCGGTGGACAGGTCACAGTCTCGGCTATCGGCGGTGACCATCATCGGGTTGATCGTAAAGGTCACATCCACCCGGAACGTGTCTACCTCACCCGGCAGGATCATCTCGTCCACCACGAGGGTGTCTTGGCTCATGCCGTCAAAACCGCCGAAAGTGCCACTCATATCGGTGCCTTGGTAGGCCGCTGAGGCCATCGTCGGCGTAGCGCCGGCTCCATACTTCAACGTATCATTCAGCGTGTACCAGCCTTTGCCTGTACCCATATTCTGGGCGATCAGGTAGTAACTGATCGTGTATTCATTTGGATTGGCTGTTGGGGTGGGTCCACTGGCCACTTGCTTTTCGATCATTAGTTCGGGATCAGGGATCTCTGCGCAGGCCGTATCCGCAAAGGTCTCGCTGCCATCGTTGACATAAGCTTCATTGAGTAGACCCGTATTGGTCGTACTGCCTGTACTAAGATCACAATCTCGACTATCAGCAGTGACCTGCATCGGATTGACTGTAAAGGTCACATCCACTCGGAAGGTGTCTATTTCACCCGGCAAAATCATCTCATCTACCACAATCGTGTCTTGACTCATACCGTCGAAGCCACCAAAGGTGCCGCTCATATCGGTGCCCTGGTACGCTGCGGTGGCCATCGTCGGGGTAGCGCCGGCTCCATACTTCAGCGTATCTGTCAGTGTGTACCAGCCTTTGCCGGTACCGGTATTCTGGGCGATCAGGTAGTAGCTGATCGTGTATTCGTTTGGATTGGCTGTCGGCGTCGGTCCACTGGCCACTTGCTTTTCGATCATCAGTTCGGGATCGGGGATCTCTGCACACGCTGTGTCGGCGAAGGTCTCACTGCCGTCGTTGACATAGGCTTCATTCAGTAGACCGGTATTGGTGCTGCTGCCCGTACCAAGATCGCAGTCACGGCTATCCGCTGTGACCAGCATTGGATTGATGGTAAAGGTCACATCCACACGGAACGTATCCACCTCGCCCGGCAAAATCATCTCATCCACCACAATCGTGTCTTGGCTCATACCGTCGAAGCCGCCAAAGGTGCCACTCATATCGGTGCCTTGATAGGCTGCAGAGGCCATCGTCAGTGTTGCTCCAGCACCATACTTCAACGTGTCCGTGAGCGTGTACCAGCCTTTGCCCGTACCCGTGTTCTGAGCGATCAGGTAGTAACTGATCGTGTATTCGTTTGGATTCGCCGTGGGGGTAGGTCCACTCGCCACCTGCTTTTCGATCATCAGCTCCGGATCGGGGATCTCTGCACAAGCCGTATCGGCGAAGGTCTCGCTGCCGTCGTTGACATAGGCTTCGTTTAGAAGACCCGTATTGGTCGTACTACCTGTACCTAGATCGCAGTCGCGACTATCGGCAGTGACCATCATGGGATTGACGGTAAAGGTCACATCCACACGGAACGTGTCCACCTCGCCCGGCAAGATCATCTCGTCTACCACAATCGTGTCTTGACTCAAGCCGTCAAACCCACCAAAGATGCCACTCATATCCGTGCCCTGATACGCTGCTGACGCCATCGTTGGGGTAGCGCCGGCTCCATACTTGAGCGTATCGGTGAGCGTGTACCAGCCTTTGCCCGTGCCCATGTTCTGGGTGATCAGGTAGTAGCTGATCGTGTATTCGTTTGGATTAGCCGTCGGCGTAGGTCCTGTAGCCACCTGCTTCTCGATCATCAGTTCGGGATCGGGGATCTCCACACAGGCCGTATCGGCGAAGGTCTCACTGCCGTCGTTGACATAGGCTTCGTTTAGAAGACCCGTATTGGTCGTACTACCTGTACTAAGATCACAATCTCGACTATCAGCAGTGACCTGCATCGGATTGACTGTAAAGGTCACATCCACTCGGAAGGTGTCTATTTCACCCGGCAAAATCATCTCATCTACCACAATCGTGTCTTGACTCATACCGTCAAAGCCACCAAACGTACCACTCATATCCGTGCCTTGGTAGGCTGCTGAAGCCATCGTCGGTGTAGCGCCGACTCCGTACTTCAGCGTATCGGTGAGTGTATACCAGCCTTTACTGGTGCCGGTGTTCTGCGTGATCAGATAATAACTGATCGTGTACTCGTTTGGATTAGCCGTAGGCGTTGGACCGCTGGCTACTTCTTTTTCAATACTCAACTCGGGATCAGGCAAGGCCGCACACGTCGTATCACTAAAGGTCTGACCGCCGTCGTTGACAAAGGCCATGTTCATCAAGCCCGTATTTGTACCACTGCCTGTGCCCAGATCGCAGTCCCTGCTGTCTGCCGTAACCGTCGCAGGATCTATCGTAAACGTCACGCTCACCAGGAAGGTATCCACCTCCATGGTATCCACCATCTCATTGATGACGATGGTGTCGTTGGTCACTCCATCAAAACCAGGCTCCAGCGTACTGCTCAAGCCCGATCCACCCGGGTAGCTTACCGTCACATTGTCTATCGTCGTACCTGCTCCATACCGCAGACTGTCTGTCAACGTATACCAACCTTTTGCGGTACCTGTATCCCGCACTATGAGGTAGTAGCTTATCTCCCATTGATTTGGTATCGTACTCGATGCCGTCGGACCACTCGCTATTATCTTTTCTATACTCAATTCCGGATCCGGAATGTCCGCACACGCCGAATCTTGCAATACCTGGCTGCCGTCATGGAGATAGGTTACATTCAACAACCCACTTGGCGCTGTGCTGATTGGACATGTCAACGAAATATTATCCATAAATGCCTCAGCTTCTCCGCTTTGGTTGGCTAAAATTAATTGCAGGCTGACTTGATTCACCCCATCTGGAATATTTACATTGACTGAGCCGGTAGTTAAGGATATCAATCCTGTATGAAGAATTTGTGCCCCCTGCCCAATGCCATCAAATGTCAATTCATAGCGAAGGGTATCCGTACTACCTCCAGGATATATTCCCCAGTCAAAGGACAGAGATAAATCTGACATGTAACTGCTCACGTCCAGCGTGCCAAAATCAATGCTGTTTATAGTGGGGTTTGGAAATGAGATGTAGGCGAGAGAATCTCCATTTGTCGCATTAAATGAAGGAGACACCGATTCATTTTCTATTGTCCAATCTCCTGTGATGCTATACGTCCAACAAGATGATGCACAGCTCGGGTCATTCTCAAAACTCTGTAAGGCCACTATCGGATCCTTTGATGCCGGACAGCTTCGGCTCGCCTCCGTCACCGTCGCCGGGTCTATGGTAAAGGTCACCTCTATCCGGAATGTATCCACCTCACCCGGATCTATCATCTCGGATACTACAACGGTGTCATTCGCACCTCCGTCGAACGGCATGACCGGATTGCTGCCACTCATACCTTCGCCTCCTTGATAGGTGCTGCTCGCTGCTGTCACCGTAGCACCCGCTCCATACTTCAATGTATCCGTCAGGTCGTACCAGCCTTTGCCCGTACCATTGTTTTGGGCAATCAGGTAATAGCTGATCGTGTACTCGTTTGGATTAGCCGTAGGCGTGGGACCGCTGGCTACTTCTTTTTCAATACTCAACTCGGGATCAGGCAAGGCCGCACACGTCGTATCACTAAAGGTCTGACCACCGTCGTTGACAAAGGCCATATTCATCAAGCCCGTATTTGTACCACTGCCTGTACCCAGATCGCAGTCCCTGCTGTCTGCCGTAACCGTCGCAGGATCTATCGTAAACGTCACGCTCACCAGGAAGGTGTCCACCTCCATGGTGTCCACCATCTCATTGATGACGATGGTGTCGTTGGTCACTCCATCAAAACCAGGCTCCAGCGTACTGCTCAAGCCCGATCCACCCGGGTAACTCACCGTCACATTGTCTATCGTCGTACCTGCTCCATACCGCAGACTGTCTGTCAACGTATACCACCCTTTTGCAGTACCTGTATCCCGTACTATGAGGTAGTAGCTTATCTCCCATTGATTTGGTATCGTACTCGATGCCGTCGGACCACTCGCTATTATCTTTTCTATACTCAATTCCGGATCCGGAATGTCCGCACACGCCGAATCTTGCAATACCTGGCTGCCGTCATGGAGATAGGTTACATTCAACAACCCACTTGGCGCTGTGCTGATTGGACATGTCAACGAAATATTATCCATAAATGCCTCAGCTTCTCCGCTTTGGTTGGCTAAAATTAATTGCAGGCTGACTTGATTCACCCCATCTGGAATATTTACATTGACTGAGCCGGTAGTTAAGGATATCAATCCTGTATGAAGAATTTGTGCCCCCTGCCCAATGCCATCAAATGTCAATTCATAGCGAAGGGTATCCGTACTACCTCCAGGATATATTCCCCAGTCAAAGGACAGAGATAAATCTGACATGTAACTGCTCACGTCCAGCGTGCCAAAATCAATGCTGTTTATAGTGGGGTTTGGAAATGAGATGTAGGCGAGAGAATCTCCATTTGTCGCATTAAATGAAGGAGACACCGATTCATTTTCTATTGTCCAATCTCCTGTGATGCTATACGTCCAACAAGATGATGCACAGCTCGGGTCATTCTCAAAACTCTGTAAGGCCACTATCGGATCCTTTGATGCCGGACAGCTTCGGCTCGCCTCCGTCACCGTCGCCGGGTCTATGGTAAATGTCACGTCTATCCGGAATGTATCCACCTCACCCGGATCTATCATCTCGGATACCACAATGGTGTCATTCGCACCTCCGTCGAACGGCATGACCGGATTGCTGCCACTCATGCCTTCGCCTCCTTGATAGGTGCTGCTCGCTGCTGTCACCGTAGCACCCGCTCCATACTTCAATGTATCCGTCAGGTCGTACCAGCCTTTGCCCGTACCATTGTTTTGGGCAATCAGGTAATAGCTGATCGTGTACTCGTTTGGATTAGCCGTAGGCGTGGGACCGCTGGCTACTTCTTTTTCAATACTCAACTCGGGATCAGGCAAGGCCGCACACGTCGTATCACTAAAGGTCTGACCACCGTCGTTGACAAAGGCCATATTCATCAAGCCCGTATTTGTACCACTGCCTGTACCCAGATCGCAGTCCCTGCTGTCTGCCGTAACCGTCGCAGGATCTATCGTAAACGTCACGCTCACCAGGAAGGTGTCCACCTCCATGGTGTCCACCATCTCATTGATGACGATGGTGTCGTTGGTCACTCCATCAAAACCAGGCTCCAGCGTACTGCTCAAGCCCGATCCACCCGGGTAGCTTACCGTCACATTGTCTATCGTCGTACCTGCTCCATACCGCAGACTGTCTGTCAACGTATACCAACCTTTTGCGGTACCTGTATCCCGCACTATGAGGTAGTAGCTTATCTCCCATTGATTTGGTATCGTACTCGATGCCGTCGGACCACTCGCTATTATCTTTTCTATACTCAATTCCGGATCCGGAATGTCCGCACACGCCGAATCTTGCAATACCTGGCTGCCGTCATGGAGATAGGTTACATTCAACAACCCACTTGGCGCTGTGCTGATTGGACATGTCAACGAAATATTATCCATAAATGCCTCAGCTTCTCCGCTTTGGTTGGCTAAAATTAATTGCAGGCTGACTTGATTCACCCCATCTGGAATATTTACATTGACTGAGCCGGTAGTTAAGGATATCAATCCTGTATGAAGAATTTGTGCCCCCTGCCCAATGCCATCAAATGTCAATTCATAGCGAAGGGTATCCGTACTACCTCCAGGATATATTCCCCAGTCAAAGGACAGAGATAAATCTGACATGTAACTGCTCACGTCCAGCGTGCCAAAATCAATGCTGTTTATAGTGGGGTTTGGAAATGAGATGTAGGCGAGAGAATCTCCATTTGTCGCATTAAATGAAGGAGACACCGATTCATTTTCTATTGTCCAATCTCCTGTGATGCTATACGTCCAACAAGATGATGCACAGCTCGGGTCATTCTCAAAACTCTGTAAGGCCACTATCGGATCCTTTGATGCCGGACAGCTTCGGCTCGCCTCCGTCACCGTCGCCGGGTCTATGGTAAAGGTCACCTCTATCCGGAATGTATCCACCTCACCCGGATCTATCATCTCGGATACTACAACGGTGTCATTCGCACCTCCGTCGAACGGCATGACCGGATTGCTGCCACTCATACCTTCGCCTCCTTGATAGGTGCTGCTCGCTGCTGTCACCGTAGCGCCCGCTCCATACTTCAATGTATCCGTCAGGTCGTACCAGCCTTTGCCCGTACCATTGTTTTGGGCAATCAGGTAATAGCTGATCGTGTACTCGTTTGGATTAGCCGTAGGCGTGGGACCGCTGGCTACTTCTTTTTCAATACTCAACTCGGGATCAGGCAAGGCCGCACACGTCGTATCACTAAAGGTCTGACTGCCATCGTTGACAAAGGCCATATTCATCAAGCCCGTATTTGTACCACTGCCTGTGCCCAGATCGCAGTCCCTGCTGTCTGCCGTAATCATCACAGGATCTATCGTAAACGTCACGCTCACCAGGAAGGTATCCACCTCCATGGTATCCACCATCTCATTGATGACGATGGTGTCTTGAGTGATGCCGTCAAAACCAGGCTCCAGCGTACTGCTCAAGCCCGATCCACCCGGGTAACTCACCGTCACATTGTCTATCGTCGTACCTGCCCCATACCGCAGACTGTCTGTCAATGTATACCACCCTTTTGCGGTACCTGTATCCCGCACTATGAGGTAGTAGCTTATCTCCCATTGATTTGGTATCGTACTCGATGCCGTCGGACCACTCGCTATTATCTTTTCTATACTCAATTCCGGATCCGGAATGTCCGCACACGCCGAATCTTGCAATACCTGGCTGCCGTCATGGAGATAGGTTACATTCAACAACCCACTTGCCGTTGTGCTGATGGGACACTGTAGTGACAAATTGTCTACAAAAACTTCTAGCTCTTCACTGATATTTATCACAACAATCTGCAAGCCCAACAGGTCCACTGCATCTGGTATCGTTGTACTTTCTGTCCCGGTCGTTGTGCCTGTCGATCCAGTATGAATTATAACTTCTCCCTGTCCAACACCGTCGTAAAACAATTCATAGCGAAAGGTATCTCTACTATTGCCGGCAAACATTCCCCAGTCAAAGGACAACGACAAATCAGCCGTGTATGCACTAACATCAATACTGTTAAAATCTATCGTATTGGTTGGGGCTGTCGGAACACGCAAATGGGCAATGCTATCCCCGTCTGTCGCGTTGAAGCGAGAACTTGATGATTCATTGGCCACTGTCCATTCTCCCGTAAAGCCATACGTCCAACAAGATGGTGCACAATCCGGGTCATTCTCAAAACTCTGTAAGGCCACTATCGGATCCTTTGATGCCGGACAGCTTCGGCTCGCCTCTGTCACCGTCGCCGGGTCGATGGTAAATGTCACGTCTATCCGGAACGTATCCACCTCACCCGGATCTATCATCTCGGATACCACAATGGTGTCATTCGTCCCTCCGTCGAACGGCATGACCGGATTGCTGCCACTCATGCCTTCGCCTCCTTGATAGGTGCTGCTCGCTGCTGTCACCGTAGCGCCCGCTCCATACTTCAATGTATCCGTCAGGTCGTACCAGCCTTTGCCCGTACCATTGTTTTGGGCAATCAGATAATAGCTGATCGTCCACTCATTGGGATTGGCCGTAGGTGTAGGACCAATGGCTACTTCTTTTTCAATACTCAACTCGGGATCAGGCAAGGCCGCACACGTCGTATCACTAAAGGTCTGACCACCGTCGTTGACAAAGGCCATATTCATCAAGCCCGTATTTGTACCACTGCCTGTGCCCAGATCGCAGTCCCTGCTGTCTGCCGTAATCGTTGCAGGATCTATCGTAAACGTCACGCTCACCAGGAAGGTATCCACCTCCATGGTATCCACCATCTCATTGATGACGATGGTGTCTTGAGTGATGCCGTCAAAACCAGGCTCCAGCGCACTGCTCAAGCCCGATCCACCCGGGTAACTCACCGTCACATTGTCTATCGTCGTACCTGCTCCATACCGCAGACTGTCTGTCAACGTATACCACCCTTTTGCAGTACCTGTATCCCGTACTATGAGGTAGTAGCTTATCTCCCATTGATTTGGTATCGTACTCGATGCCGTCGGACCACTCGCTATTATCTTTTCTATACTCAATTCCGGATCCGGAATAGCCGCACACGCTGAGTCTTGCAATACCTGGCTGCCGTCATGGAGATAGGTTACATTCAACAACCCACTTGCCGTTGTGCTGATTGGACACTGTAGTGACAAATTGTCTACAAAAACTTCTAGCTCTTCACTGATATTTATCACAACAATCTGCAAGCCCAACAGGTCCACTGCATCTGGTATCGTTGTACTTTCTGTCCCGGTCGTTGTGCCTGTCGATCCAGTATGAATTATAACTTCTCCCTGTCCAACACCGTCGTAAAACAATTCATAGCGAAAGGTATCTCTACTATTGCCGGCAAACATTCCCCAGTCAAAGGACAACGACAGATCAGCCGTATATGCACTAACATCAATACTGTTAAAATCTATCGTATTGGTTGGAGCTGTCGGAACACGCAAATGGGCAATGCTATCCCCGTCTGTCGCGTTGAATCGAGAACTTGATGATTCATTGGCCTCTGTCCATTCTCCCGTAAAGCCATACGTCCAACAAGATGGTGCACAATCCGGGTCATTCTCAAAACTCTGTAAGGCCACTATCGGATCCTTCGATGCCGGACAGCTTCGGCTCGCCTCCGTCACCGTCGCCGGATCGATGGTGAATGTCACGTCTATCCGGAACGTATCCACCTCACCCGGATCTATCATCTCGGATACTACAATGGTGTCATTCGTCCCTCCGTCGAACGGCATGACCGGATTGCTGCCACTCATACCTTCGCCTCCATGGTAGGTGCTGCTCGCTGCTGTCACCGTAGCACCCGCTCCATACTTCAATGTATCCGTCAGGTCGTACCAGCCTTTGCCCGTACCATTGTTTTGGGCAATCAGATAATAGCTGATCGTCCACTCATTGGGATTGGCCGTAGGTGTAGGACCGCTGGCTACTTCTTTTTCAATACTCAACTCGGGATCAGGCAAGGCCGCACACGTCGTATCACTAAAGGTCTGACCACCGTCGTTGACAAAGGCCATATTCATCAAGCCCGTATTTGTACCACTGCCTGTACCCAGATCGCAGTCCCTGCTGTCTGCCGTAACCGTCGCAGGATCTATCGTAAACGTCACGCTCACCAGGAAGGTATCCACCTCCATGGTATCCACCATCTCGTCAGTGACGATGGTATCGTTGGTCACTCCATCAAAACCAGGCTCCAGCGTACTGCTCAAGCCCGATCCACCCGGGTAACTCACCGTCACATTGTCTATCGTCGTACCTGCTCCATACCGCAGACTGTCTATCAACGTATACCACCCTTTCGCGGTACCTGTATCCCGTACTATGAGGTAGTAGCTTATCTCCCATTGATTTGGTATCGTACTCGATGCCGTCGGACCACTCGCTATTATCTTTTCTATACTCAATTCCGGATCCGGAATAGCCGCACACGCTGAGTCTTGCAATACCTGGCTGCCGTCATGGAGATAGGTTACATTCAACAACCCACTTGCCGTTGTGCTGATTGGACACTGTAGTGACAAATTGTCTACAAAAACTTCTAGCTCTTCACTGATATTTATCACAACAATCTGCAAGCCCAACAGGTCCACTGCATCTGGTATCGTTATACTTTCTGTCCCGGTCGTTGTGCCTGTCGAACCAGTATGAATTATAACTTCTCCCTGTCCAACACCGTCGTAAAACAATTCATAGCGAAAGGTATCTCTACTATTACCGGCAAACATTCCCCAGTCAAAGGACAACGACAAATCAGCCGTGTATGCACTAACATCAATACTGTTAAAATCTATCGTATTGGTTGGGGCTGTCGGTACACGCAAATGGGCAATGCTATCCCCGTCTGTCGCGTTGAATCGAGAACTTGAGGATTCATTGGCCACTGTCCATTCTCCCGTAAAGCCATACGTCCAACAAGATGGTGCACAATCCGGGTCATTCTCAAAACTCTGTAAGGCCACTATCGGATCCTTTGATGCCGGACAGCTTCGGCTCGCCTCCGTCACCGTCGCCGGATCGATGGTGAATGTCACGTCTATCCGGAACGTATCCACCTCACCCGGATCTATCATCTCGGATACCACAATGGTGTCATTCGTCCCTCCGTCGAACGGCATGACCGGATTGCTGCCACTCATACCTTCGCCTCCATGGTAGGTGCTGCTCGCTGCTGTCACCGTCGCGCCCGCTCCATACTTCAATGTATCCGTCAGGTCGTACCAGCCTTTGCCCGTACCATTGTTTTGGGCAATCAGATAATAGCTGATCGTCCACTCATTGGGATTGGCCGTAGGTGTAGGACCGCTGGCTACTTCTTTTTCAATACTCAACTCGGGATCAGGCAAGGCCGCACATGTCGTATCACTAAAGGTCTGACCGCCGTCGTTGACAAAGGCCATATTCATCAAGCCCGTATTTGTACCACTGCCTGTGCCCAGATCGCAGTCCCTGCTGTCTGCCGTAATCGTCGCAGGATCTATCGTAAACGTCACGCTCACCAGGAAGGTATCCACCTCCATGGTATCCACCATCTCGTCAATGACGATGGTGTCGTTGGTCACTCCATCAAAACCAGGCTCCAGCGTACTGCTCAAGCCCGATCCACCCGGGTAGCTCACCGTCACATTGTCTATCGTCGTACCTGCCCCATACCGCAGACTGTCTGTCAACGTATACCACCCTTTTGCGGTACCTGTATCCCGCACTATGAGGTAGTAGCTTATCTCCCATTGATTTGGTATCGTACTCGATGCCGTCGGACCACTCGATATTATCTTTTCTATACTCAATTCCGGATCCGGAATAGCCGCACACGCTGAATCTTGTAATACCTGGCTGCCGTCATGGAGATAGGTTACATTCAACAACCCACTTGCCGTTGTGCTGATTGGACACTGTAGTGACAAATTGTCTACAAAAACTTCTAGCTCTTCACTGATATTTATCACAACAATCTGCAAGCCCAACAGGTCCACTGCATCTGGTATCGTTGTACTTTCTGTCCCGGTACTTGTGCCTGTCGAACCAGTATGAATTATAACTTCTCCCTGTCCAACACCGTCGTAAAACAATTCATAGCGAAAGGTATCTCTACTATTACCGGCAAACATTCCCCAGTCAAAGGACAACGACAAATCAGCCGTGTATGCACTAACATCAATACTGTTAAAATCTATCGTATTGGTTGGGGCTGTCGGAACACGCAAATGGGCAATGCTATCCCCGTCTGTCGCGTTGAATCGAGAACTTGAGGATTCATTGGCCACTGTCCATTCTCCCGTAAAGCCATACGTCCAACAAGATGGCGCACAGCTCGGGTCATTCTCAAAACTCTGTAAGGCCACTATCGGATCCTTCGATGCCGGACAGCTTCGGCTCGCCTCCGTCACCGTCGCCGGGTCGATGGTAAATGTCACGTCTATCCGGAATGTATCCACCTCACCCGGATCTATCATCTCGGATACCACAATGGTGTCATTCGCACCTCCGTCGAACGGCATGACCGGATTGCTGCCACTCATGCCTTCGCCTCCTTGATAGGTGCTGCTCGCTGCTGTCACCGTAGCGCCCGCTCCATACTTCAATGTATCCGTCAGGTCGTACCAGCCTTTGCCCGTACCATTGTTTTGGGCAATCAGGTAATAGCTGATCGTGTACTCGTTGGGGTTGGCCGTAGGCGTGGGACCGCTGGCTACCTGCTTCTCAATCGCCAAAGTGGGAAACGGTGCTTCCACGCAGACCGTGGATGTATCGGGATCCACCGCGTCCGTCAAAACTGCTTGGTTCAACAGCCCGGTTCCAGTGGTACTGCCTGTGGCCAAACTACAATCCAACTCATCTGCACTGAGCACTAACAGATCAATCGTATAGTACACTTGAATCTCAAACGTGTCGCACGTGGGCAGCCCACCCACGGTCTCGTTTAGTACCAGAACTGTGTCCGTAGATCCATTGAAATTAGCGAGATTGTTGGTTGCCCCTACGTTTATGCCATCCCCTCCCAAATAGCTGGCATTAACTGAGTCCACCTGGATGCCATTGCCAAACAAAAATTGGTCATAGAGATCGTAAGTGGCAGTTTGATTGGCCAGATTGCAGGCATAGAGTTGGTAGGTCACACTAAACTGATTCGGATTGGCGGTGGGTGTCGGTGCTCCTGTCACTGCTTTGACCATGCCGACCGGAGGCTGCGGCGCTTCGATGCATACCGCCGAAGAATCCAGCGGCACACCATCATCAACAACAGCCACATTATACAGCCCGGTACCATCCTCTCCCGCCGAGAAAGTGCAGTTGAGAGACTCTGAAGTAATCTGTCCCGGAACAATATTGTAGTCAGCCACCAGAAGGAAAGAATCGGCACGGCCTGGCTCCAGCATCTCGTCATCGTCGAGCAGGAACACGGTCTGATTGTTTTGCATGTCAATCGTCTGGGTGTTGAAGTTGACAAAGTTGTCCGTGCCACTAAGACCGTCTCCATTCTCGTAGCTAGCGGTAAGGCCCTGGATATTAGTACCTTCCCCGTATCTCAACGTATCACTCAGATCGTAAAATGCTTTGTAGGTGCTGGTATTCTCCACGATGATGCGGTAGGTGATGGTAAAACTGTTGGGTAGCCCAGTTGCACTTGGTCCGGTCACCACTTCTTTGGTGATATCTACCATGGGGCGGGGAATCGCCGCACAGGTGGTATCGTTTCGGGTGCTGTCATAGTCAAAGACGGCAGCCACATTGGTCAGTCCGGTGTTGGCTCCGCCATCATTGGTACGATCACAGTCTGCACTAGCCGCCGTGGTCTGTGCATGATCGATATCAAACACAACCGTCACTTTGAAGGTGTCCGCATCACCAGCCAGCAGCATGACACTATCGATAATCTCAAAATCGGCGACCCCATCAAACGTACCACTGATATTGGAAGCTACGGTCCCTGAAGGCGCCATGCCATCCCCTCCCAGATAGGTGACTGCGGCACTGGTTGATGTGGCGCCGGCACCGAAACGCAGCGTATCGCTCAGATCGTACCATCCTTTGGCCGTGCCATTGTTACGAACGACAAGCTGATACATCAGGCTCCATTCGTTGACATTACCCGTAGGCACGGCATCCATCAGTACGGTTTTCTCCACATCGATATCCGGATCTGGGATCTCCGCGCAAGCTGTATCGGCAAAGGTCTCCGTGCCGTCGTTGACATAGGCCTCATTCAGCAGACCGGTATGGGTGCTGCTGCCGGTGGACAGGTCGCAGTCGCGGCTGTCAGCAGTCACCACCGACGGATCGACGGTGAAAGTGACGGTCACCAAGAAGGTGTCCACTTCCATGGTATCTACCATTTCATTGATGACGATGGTGTCTTGATTGACTCCGTCAAAACTACCATTGATCATGCTGCTGAGGCTATCTCCCTGGTGACCGACCGTCACCAGATCGATGGTGGTACCCGTACCAAAGCGGAGGCTGTCTGTGAGCGTATACATACCGGGCAGGGTGCCCAGATTGTTGACAAGGACGTAGTAACTGACCTCCCATTGGTTGGCCATCGGTGTCGGCGTGGGGCCACTCGCGATCTGCTTGTCCAGGGTTATGTCGATACAGGCAAAATTGTCCAGACTGTCGGTTACTGCCGCTGTATTTCCGGTGTACCCCCCCTGGCCAACCACCATACCACATGTATCCACTGTAACCGGGGATATTCCTAATACGCCATCACCGTCGTCGTCACTATGTCCAGCTTCCACGGCATCTACACAGCCGTCATTGTCACTATCGAGGTCACATCGATCGGGTATACTATCATTGTCGGTATCCCGATCAAAGGTACAGACGGGTATACTGCCCGAAGCTCCAAAGGTTACAGACGAAAGTGCTGTATTATTATCTGCCGTATTCCATATGAAATACAAATTGTCAATTGTTACATCAAAGGTGGCCGACCCATCCAACGTATTTGCTGTTCCAGTCGGATTGGCCATTAAAATTGGAAACGTAGAAGCAGTAGTTATACCTGGCGGTAGATTGCCAAATGATCCGGTGGTTAACGTGGTATTATTTTATGGCATTCATCGTAAATGGTACCAGTGTTCCATTCAGTCCACCAAAAACCGACCCTCGTTGATTCCAATCTACATCATACAAATCGTAGGTTCCGGTTAGTCTAACCGAATCTGAAAACTCCAACCTATACACCGTATAATCGTTGAACACATTGGTGGGATCATAAAACTCATTGTTGGTATCCCGTATCGTAAAAAGCGGTGCCTCCGTCACGGTATCTGCCTCAGGGGTCGAAGTACCTACTCCAAAGACGCTGGCGGTCACTGATATGCCATTGCCCAGTTGCGTTGTATCATTTCCATAGAGTGTTATCAAACTGGGTAAACTACCCCCTCCCTCGCATGTTAGGGTTTCATTTTCATCCAAGATGCCGTCGTTGTCGTCATCCTTATCACAGAGGTCACCGACCCCATCACTGTCACAATCGCCAAAAAAGGGATCACAATTATCAAGCACCACAATGCATACCGTGGCCGTGTCACATAAGGGGGTGGGCATCGTGCTGTCGCATACCTCATACATAAACGTGTCAACCCCTACGAATTCGGAATCTGGCATATAGAGAATCGAGCCATCCATATTGATGACTACGGTGCCGTTGGCGGGCCCACTGCCTGGGATAGTATCTACGCTCGATGGGTCGAGATCTCCGTCGGGGTCACTATCGTTAAGCAAGATGTCGATCACTACAGAGCCCTCAGCAGCCACAGTATCCTTGTCATCTATGGCGTCGGGTGGCATCGTCGCTGCCATTACGGTGATACCTCCCACCGTGGTGCTAGACACTGTGTGGGGCGTCGATCCAAATCCATCTCCGACCAGCATATAGCTGAAGTCATAATTGCCGCCAGCGGTAGATCCCGGTACCGTGACATCGACCGAGAAATTCCAGGTCTCACCGTCCAAGATCTCACCAAAGACCGGATCTTCTCCCGTGTAGGTGACTACGTTTGAAGCCGTGCCACAGGTGGCGTTGACCGTATTGGCACCCGAGTCCGTCGCATCCTGACTGTTGCAGGCCACAGTCCATCCAGTCGGCAGCGTCACTTGCACCTGGTAGATATACTCCTCGTCCGGCGAATTGTTGAAGACCTGAAAGGTCAAAGTACCGGTGATCCCTGCCGTGAGCGGATTTCCTGCGGTCAGGGTTAAGGTGGATCCAGTAAGATCATAGGCTGCACCGACGACTCGGTCGATTGCTCCCGCCGATTTCCGTGGCTGAACCTGGCCGTCCTTACCCGGATTGATGGTCTGATGAGATCTCCCCACAGTCATGGGTCCTACCGAGGGACGCGGCCAGCGCTTTCGTGGTCGTACGTAGCCATCTGTAACCTGGCTTTCTATCCATCGGGCATTAGCCGAGGGACCCATGGTATGGCCAGCACCGAGGTAGTCCCCGCTGCTAGGCTGCGTGGACTCATTATCAGCGATGCCGCTTGTATTTTCCCAGTCAAGGGTGCCGTTGTGGGCCTGTGCAAAAAGCTGCCCGGACATGCTTGTTAGCTGGAGGATGAGTGCCAGCCATATGCCCAAGTGTGATAATGCCCAAGTCCCTCCTCTTGGGTTGGTCTCATAGGAGCCGCACTGAACGGCTTCGCTCCCTGTGACCACAGATATCTTACTACCCCTAGGAGGGGTTTCGGCAGGTCTTCGTCTTGTCCAACCCTTCGCGGGTCTTGTATGCATGCTCACGAGTTCGTACAACAATCACAGGTCACTTCATATGCAGAAGTGACCAAAGGGCACTAGATCATTCTGGGATCTACGTGACGTAGCCTTTCAGCGGGCACGAAGTCTTACGGTGTGCAAACAAAAAACCAGTGACGCACAGGGGTGGTAAATACCACTGTACATACTCCTCTATTTCAAGTCTTAGGGTGACCCGTGGGTGTCGGCAGATGAAATTCTACCTTGGACTAGAAGGTTTCAGGGGATAAAACTGACAAAAAAGTATGTTTCTTCAGACACCCAGTCAAGCGCTGAGATACATATATATTTCTTTATCCATACAAAACTGAAAACGACTTAAATATATATAATTATCCTCCATAATATAAAATATTTGGGACTAAGCTTACGGGTTTTTTAACGAAGCAAAGTCAATTAAATGCTACAGCCTGATCTGTGTAAATATTTTGCCTGACCCAAACGATCCTGTGGTAACTCATTCACATCCAAATCCATATATATAAGCCCCTCCCTCCGCGTGTGAATTGTTATATATAATAAAATAAATATATGTGGACCTAGGATGTTGACAATTGGCCGGAAGCGGCGATAGCGGAATCGACGATGGTAGGTGGCCGGCGATGGGGTGACGGGGACGGCGATTTGGTGATGGGGCCGGCGATGGGGTGACGGGGGCGGCGATTTGGTGAAAGAGCCGGCGATAAAGGTACTGTCTTAAATTCCAAATAAAAACGGACTAAAGCCTCTGTCTCTCACAAAAATGGAATCATGCATGAAACCGGCGATAAAGGAATCGCCTCTGCATCGCACAATCGAATCATGCAGGCCCGAATCCTCTTTCGGGCTGATTGGTTGAGATCAGACGCGGTGATGGAGGAATCAGGCAATTTGGGGCCGGTGATCGGGGGATGGGGCCGGCGATGGGGGATGGGACCGGCAATGGGGTGACGGGGGCGGCGATGGGATGAAAGAGCCGGCGATAAAGGAATCGCCTCTGCATCGCACAATCGAATCATGCAGGCCCAAATCCTTTTCGGGCTGATTGGTTGAGATCAGGCGCGGCGATGGAGGAATCAGGCAATTGCGGCCGGCGATGGGGTGATGAAACCGGCGATAAAGGAATCGCCTCTGCATCGCACAATCGAATCACGCAGGCCCGAATCCTTTTTCGGGCTGATTGGTTGAAATCAGACGGGCGATGGAGGAATCAGGCAATTGGGGCCAGTGATTGATGGATGGGGCCGGCAATGGGGTGAAAGAGCCGGCGATAAGGAATCGCCTCTGCACCGCATAAATAGAATCATGCAGGCCCGAATCCTTTTTCGGGCTGATTGGTTGAGGTCAGACGCGGCGATGGAGGAATCAGGCAATTGGGGCCGGTGATCGGGGGATGAAACCGGCGATGGGGTAATGGAGGCGGTGATACGGCCGGCGATAAAGGAATCGCCTCTGCATCGCGCAATCGAATCATGCAGGCCCGAATCCTCTTTCGGGCTGATTGGTTGAGATCAGACGCGGTGATGGAGGAATCAGGCAATTGGGGCCGGTGATTGGGGGATGGGGCGGCGATTGGGTGACGGGGGCGGCGATCGGGTGATGGGGCCGGCGATAAAGGAATCGCCTCTGCATCGCACAATCGAATCATGCATGAAACCGGCGATAAAGGAATCGCCTCTGCACCGCATAAATAGAATCATGCAGGCCCGAATCCTCTTTCGGGCTGATTCGTTTGGATCACCAAAAAAAATCGTGCCCTTGTGCCTTGGTGCCCAAAAAACATCAGTCCCACAGGTCCTCACCGTATGACCAGCCTTCTCTCACCGGCTCTTTGATGTACCGGTCAAAATCCTGGTGATTGGTGACCTTCATATGCTCCGCATCGTACTCGATGCGGGTATGGAAGCGCTGCGCCATCACACCGACCAAGGCCATCTCCGTCAGGTCGGCCCCGTAGCTGAAGGGAGCACCGACAGCCGGTCCCTCTCCCTTAATGGCATCGATCCATTCTCCCTGAGGATCCTCTTCGGCTACCCGGGGAATGGTCTGTGCAGGTAAATCTTCATTGAATGCCGCAACCATTTCGGGACTGCCTAGTAGTTGGGGCTTGTTGGGTCGGCCGCCGGTCATCAAGGAGGCCTTCTCCCCCACCATAATCATTCCTGAGCGAGGCAGTTCGTCGAGATGCCACTCGGGTCGGTTGGCCGGCTGTATCCCTCCTTCAAACCAATGGAGCGTCACCGGGGCTTTATCTCCCCTGGCAGGGAAATTAAATTGCAATTGCGAATGATCCGAAATAAAGTCCCTACCAGCAGGCTCCGGGACCCGAAAGATCGAATCGACCGAGGTCGGCATGCCCAAATCCAAGGACCAAAAGGGAGCGTCCAAAGTATGACAGGCCCAGTCGCCCAGTTCCGCATTTCCAAAGTCGTGCCATCCCCTCCACCATTTTGGCAAATAATAATGGCTGTAGGGTCGGTCGAGACGAGGTCCTAGCCATGCGTCCCAGTCCACGCCCTCCGGCACGGTTTCACCCACGGGAGGATACTGTGGTGGCTTATTAAAATAGCCGGTGTCGCTGAAGTGTGGTCCATTAAACCAGGCGATCACCTCACGTACCTGTCCAAGCACCCCGGCTTCATACCACTCGCGCACTTTTCGGATGCCATCGGTCGTATGTCCTTGATTGGCCAATTGGCATACGACGCCATAGTGCTCCTCCGCCTTTTTCAAGGTCCGCAATTCCCAAATATTGTGAGCCAAGGGTTTTTCGACCAACACGTGCTTGCCCAACTGCATCGCCGCCATCGCTGCCGGAAAATGGGTATGATCCGGTGTGGCAATGACGACGCCATCGATCTCTCCTGCCATCTTGTCAAACATCCTTCGAAAATCCGTGAATCGGGGCACCTGCGGATGCTCATCATATACGGAGGCAGCCCGACGGGCATCCGCATCACAAAATGCCACAATATTATTTTCGGTATTTCCCGCATCGTCGATCCGAGCCGTACCGCGGATGTTCGCCCGGCCCCTACCCCCTACACCTATGTAGGCTAAGTTTAACCGTGTACTTGGTGCGGCTTTCGCAAAATTTGGCAGAAAAATAAGTCCGGCAGATAACGCCGAAGACGATGCCAAGAATTTTCGCCTGTCTATGATATTTTGAGAATTCTTTTTCATACATGTAAAATTAGCGATGGTAATTATAGCATCCAATCTCTCAAGATTGGTTGCTCTCTCGTTTATGCAATAACTGGATAAATAAAATAAGGATTTTCTCTTTTTTCGTCTTCTGCATTAGTCACTGCCGTTAGCTCTCCGCTGGGCGGCTTTCATTTTTTCGCGCATTGCCTCTAATATCTTTTTCTTTCGGCCGACAAGATTGACATGCTCTTCAGGGTCTTTTCGATGATCGTATAATTCTTCACCGCCATCATCACCCCACGTGGTGTATCGATACCGTTCCGTCCTTATGGTAGCCGCCCTGCCTCCATAGCTGATACTATAGGCCATCCCATCACTGGGCTCCGGTACAACGCCATCAAGAATGTGCGCAGCCCGACTACTTCCTTGCAAAATCTCAGGCTGTTTATCGGTCAGTCCACACAATTCCACTAGTGTTGGATACAAGTCGATCAGCTCGGTAATGTCTTCCATGGTGGTCCCGTGTTTCTGCGGGTGGCGAGGATCAGAAATGATCATGGGTACTCGCACGCTACCCTCCCACAGGCTGACCTTGGACCAGCAGTCATGCTCCCCCAGATTGTATCCGTGATCAGAAAGGAACACCACGATGGTCTCTTCTCTGACACCCAGGCGGTCGAGGGCATCGAGCAATCGGCCCACTTGCTGATCCATAAACCGTACGCTAGCCATATAGGCACTGATAGTCTTTTTTTTCTGCCCCTGATCCATCTGCCACACGCGTGCATTATTGCGGTGCAGCGCCTGCTCGGGCACATTGTCGCCAACCACCACCTCCGGAATGACCGCCTCATCGACCGGATAGGGCTCAAAGCAATTCTCGGGGGCGATGAGCGGGACATGTGGCCGCACCAGGCCGACCGCCAGAAAGAAGGGGGCTTCTTTCTTTTCCTTCTGCTTATTCGTTCCATCCGGTGCTGCAGGCATCACTCGATTTTCAAGGATAGCGATGGCCTGACTGGTCGCGAGGTAATCTGCCTGCGTAAACTCGCGATCATCAGGTATGATCATTCGCGCAAAATTGGAGCCGTAGTGTAAATTGCCTGGCGAAAGCAACTCCAGCGTGCCTGGGCTCATCGTCTCCGGCCCCATCACATTGTAGGCGTAATCCCAGGAGTCGGGATCGTCCCCTCCTGGCTCCCCTCGTTCGATGCCACCGGGCACACCCATATGGTAGACCTTTGAGACGCGAGCCGAATAATACCCTTGCTCTCTAAAAAACCCTGCCAGCGAAGGGTGGTCCGCCAGTGCAGGAGTCACTGCACGAAAACTCCCGATGACGTGGCTATTATTAATGATGCCGTTGGTCTCGCAGTACAGCCCACTCATGAACGATGCGCGCGATGGGCCGCACAGCGGATATTGACAGTACGCCCGCGAAAATTGCACCCCCTCCTCCGCCAATCGATCAAGATTTGGCGTATGCTCCTCGATCTCCATGTAGGGACCAATATTCGTATTCAAATCGTCAGAGATAATCAGCAGCACATTGGGTTGAGCCAGGCCCATCGACGGCAAAAAAGAACACGCCAGGGCCCAAAAAAACATGCGCACCTTCTCACGAAATAAAATCATCAAAATATTTTATTAATTCTTCAAATTGTAGAGATCAATATATTCTTGATCTAATTCTTCCGAGTCCTGATATTTCTCTCTCAACTCCGCTAGCTTCTTGGTCAAATCCTCCACGACACCAGCGTAGGCCGGATCGTGATAGACATTTTTCATCTCATTGGGATCTTTTGCTCGATCATACAGCTCCCACTCATCCACATCGTGATAGAAGTGAGTCATTTTAAACTCTGTAGTGACGATGCCGTAGTGTCGCTTGACCATGTGCACCGCAGGGTATTCGTAATAATGATAATACACGGCATCTCGATCCCAAGCCGCGTCATCTCCCCGCAGCAGAGGTAGCAGACTTTCACCCTGCATATCCGTCGGTGCGTCTATACCGGCCGCATCGAGAAAGGTCTGGGCAAAATCCAGGTTTTGCACCATCTCTTGGTTGACACTACCGGGCGCTACCTTGCCAGGCCAGCGGATCATCAGCGGGGTCTTGAAGGATTGGTCGTAAATAAATCGCTTGTCAAACCAACCGTGCTCTCCCAGATAAAATCCCTGATCCGAGGTATAGACTATGATGGTGTTTTCCGCCAGGCCATTTTCTTCCAAATAATCCAAGACGCGACCGACATTGTCATCAACAGATGAAATGCAGGCCAGGTAATCCTGCATATACCGCTGATATTTCCAACGCATTTTTTCTTCGTCCGTCATATTGGGCCAATGGGTCTTGAAATAGTTATTGATCGAATCAAGTACTACATCATACTGGGCTCTTTGCTCGGGCGTCGCACGCCCCAGCCGGCGCGTAAAACTATTGGGCACCTCCGGCACCTCCGGCAGCACTTCTCCCATTTCGGCTATTGTCTCGGGCCGGATCTTGCTATCATGCCCATAGCGAAGGTGGTACAACAGATTCATCTCGGCAGTGGCTGCAGCTGTACCCCGGCCCTCATAATTGTCAAACAGCGTTGCTGGTTCCGGAAATTGTCTTTTGGTGAATTCGGCAAATTTATCCGGCCGGGGCCACCAAGGCCGATGCGGTGCCTTGTGCAGATACATCATCATAAAAGGACGATCGGGATCCCGCTTATTGTCCAACCAGTCCAGCGTGAGGTCGGTGATCAAGTCAGTGACATACCCAATGATCGTCGTGTCGCCCTGGGGCGTAATAAAATCCGGATTGATGTAATGGCCCTGCCCCGGCAAAATCATAAAATCATCCACGCCCTTGGGATTATTGCCAAAGTGCAGCTTGCCATACATAGCGGTCTGATACCCGGCCTGCTGAAACAACTGCGGAAAGGTCATCTGGGTGGTGTCAAAGGGAAATCGATTATCAATCTTGCCATGCATATGCGTGTGCTTACCGGTCAGGATGGTGGCTCGACTGGGTGCACAAATGGAATTGGTCACGCAAGCGTTGGCAAACCGCATACCTTCCTTGGCGATGCGATCGATGTGGGGCGTCTGGATCAAATGATCTTGATAGGCGCTGATCGCCTGATAGGCATGATCATCTGACATGATGAAAAGAATGTTGGGTCTAGAAGGGGTCTCCTCGGTGCAAGCGATGAGACTTGCCAGAAGAAAGCTGCCCAGGCATAGGTAGGCCCAGACGGAAAAGCATGGTCGCTTCATAAGTTGCGCTGATGTATGGTACGTAGGCAAACCAGTGGATGATCGCATTCTAGTAGAGTTTCCCATTACATCTTGTGGTTAGTTCTAATGTCTTTGGTCCGCATACTTCGTTCCAAAGCCTCGCCATAGCTAGGGCTAGCCGCCCTACCCGCTGTCGCGGTTCCCTCACTTCTCGCATTGTCATGCTCGACTCTACGAGATCGTTCGGTCATGCCTCGTCTGCGAACAAAATCCTATTAGAATTATTCAACATATCTAATGCGAAACTCTACTAGTGCTCGGAAGATACTCAGTTTGGCCGACAATCGACAAAGTAGTGGTCTGCATGAGAGAGCTCACAGTTGGGGCGTCAGGTTGCTAGCGGACGGAGATTAGCATGGGTGTCAGGCGTTAATCGTGCGGCTGTTGAATTTGTTGAGCATGATGTAGTATGTACATGCAGGACGGTATCTTAGCTCTCCTGAGCACTGATGGACAAACACGGGTGCCATTTGTGATACTCACTGGGCGTTTGCGCGACGACAGGATGTGCATAGCCCTGTACCGAAGCTTGCGGCGCTACTTCTTCCACACCTCGCTTTCGGCGGTGATTTTGACGTCCCATACCTGTGCAGGATTGCGGTCGTATTGTGGGTCATTGTCTACCTCTGGAAAGGTCTCGACAATCGACCACAGCTGCTCATATTGCGGACGGATCTTACGGGCATCCAGCGAATCCAATAGGTTCACCTCCTCCCATGGATCATCCGTCACCTGGTAAAAGGCCGTGGGTTGCCGATCTGAGCCTACGTACAGCTTGAAGTCCTTATTTCGAAGTACCCGATCTCGAAATCGATATTGGTTTTCTACCCCTTCGGACGTCAGTCGAGCGTGATTGCCCCCTCCCATGGACAAGATCCAGTCACGCGGTCCTGGCAGATCTGGAGAGCGCAGCACCCCCTGGAAAGACCTGCCATCCACCGGCTTCTCTGACGGCAGCGTGCCTCGATCGACACCCGCAAGATCCAGACAGGTGGGCAATATGTCGGTGAAGTCTATCAACGCATCCGATCGGTAGGCGCGATCGTGCTCCGCCGTCCAGCTCACGATAAATGGCAAGCATACTCCCACTTCCGAGGTTTGGCTCTTTGCCCCTTCCACGGCCCTGCCCATTCGCTGACCGGTAATACCCCGGGACGTCCCATTATCGGTGGTCCAAATGATGACTGTATGCTCACGTAGCCCCTCCTCCTCCAGGACCTGCACGATCTCTCCGGTGATCCGGTCGGTGTATCGCACCATGGCCTGATGCTTGCCGAGGTGATCGTCGGCGGATTCGTCAGGCGTATTTACTAGCGGTGGATGGGTTAGCACCATGGGATAGTACACAAAGAAGGGTGCTGTCTTGTCGGCTTTGATAAAATCGATGATGTAGTCCCGAAAGACGTCGGGTCCAAAGCGACCGGGTAGGGTGGCACTGGTGTCACTGGTGAAGACATAGGGGTCATCATATCGCTCGGCACTGGCCGGCACACCAGACTCATAGCCCGTCCACATGCAATAATGATCGAAGCCCACTCTTGACAAGGCATCGGGCTCCACGCGAAAATCGTCGATCTGCCATTTTCCGGCGATGCAGGTACGGTAGCCCGCCGCACGCAGTTGGGATACCAATGGGGGATATTTCGTCTCGTCAAAATGGGCTCCGCCGCCCCAACGCGGCACATCCCAATGATTGACCCATCCATGCCGGAAAGGATATTGGCCGGTGAGAAAGGTGACCCGGGTCGGGGTGCATTGGGGCATGGCATAAACGTTGTCAAAGCGAATCCCGCGTTCGGCCAAGGCATCAATGTTGGGTGTCTGAATATCCTCCGCGCCGTAGCAACTCACCCACTCCTTTCCGAGGTCGTCGACTAGAAAGATCAAGATGTTGGGCGGGCGATCTGGCGAGGACGACTCCCTTGGCTCACCGCAAGATAAATACCCAGCCATGAACAGGATGAAGACTATACCGAAAATCGCCCCGCGAATACTATTCATAGTCGAGGCCGTTACTGCTCTTTTCCACCGAAGACATCCACGCGTCCAACGCATCCTTCATCCTTATGAATGTATCCGCGTGTGCTGCACGGACATTTTGTGTCTCGGAGGGGTCTGCTATCACGTCATACATTTCGTAGGTTTCTCCTTCGTCCACGCTGACTATTTTAAATTGATTATTGACCCAGGAGATCTTCTTGGCATAGAGAAATCCCATGGGACGGCTCCGCTCTTGGTGGCCCGATTGTAAGAAAGGGAATATGTCTTCTCCGTCTAGGGGGCGATCATCGACGGGCTCGATGCCGAGCATGGCCAATGTGGTGGGTAGGTAGTCGCTCGTGATGGCGGGCAGCGTGGATCTCGTCCCTTCCGGCAGATGCCCTGTCCAGGTGACAAAAGCCGGCACCCGTACCCCACCTTCGTAGAGGCTTCGTTTTCTTTCTCTAAATATGCCGGCACTGCCCGGGGTTTCGCGCTCCGGCCCATTGTCACTGCAAAACCAGATGACGGTATTCTCCGCCTGTCCCAGCTCCTGCAATAAGCTCCACAGGCGGCCCACCTGCTCATCCATCGCCGTAATCGTGCCGTAGTATATCTGCTCCTGCAAGCTTAGGTGGGGGTACATCGCACGGTGCACACTGTCGGCCACGACGGGCAAGTGGGGTGTGTGAAACCAAATGGTACTAAAAAAAGGCTGCTCACCCCGGATGGCATCCGTCACAAAAGGGACAACCCGATCCATAATCACCCTCGAGTTATCCCCTTGGAGATTGGTCGTCTCCTTTTGCTCTGTCCCGATCCAGTACGCCGTACCGTACTGCACTGCAGAATCTTCTTCGGTCAGAGCATCCCAGCCAAACCGCATATTCTCATGTGCATCAAAAGTGGCCGGATAGACCATGGGGTCATACGTCGGCACCTTGGATTCCGTGCAAAAAAACGAGTCGTACCCATGCATCGTGGGAATGCTAAAATGGTGCTCCCGGCCCTCCCTGCCACCTCGATTTGCATCTCTCACCTTGGTTGTCAAGGTGCCTAGATGCCATTTGCCAAAATGGGCTGTGGCATACCCGTGCTCCTTCAAGATCTCAGGCAGCGTAATCTCCTCGGGCTTCATGTGTCCGGCGTTGGCCGTTGGAATCTCCATGCGAAACGGATTTCTGCCGGTAATGACACTGGCCCGCGTGGGGGAGCAGACCGCTGAGGCCGCGTAGAAGCGCTCCAAGATGATGCCTTTTGACGCCAGCTCGTCCAAGTGAGGGGTTTTGACTTTGGCATTACCGTTAAAGCCGACGTCGTACCATCCCAGATCGTCGGTCATAATGAGGATGATGTTGGGTCTGGACGGCGCTACTTCACTACTTGTGCAGCTTAGCAGGTTCATCAGGGTGAGCAGGAAAAAGATAGCACGCATCGTGTATCAATGTACGCCTTTGACCACGCCTCTGGATGCCGTCGCCAATTTTTTTTGCGGAGGATTTATGCATTTGGACCTTCGCCAGGCATCTCACTGAGAAATATTCCTGCCATGAAAAATCTTGTCATTCTGCTATTCGCCTTTTCAACTGTCTATTTGGGCAGCGCCATTCTCCAGATCCATATCTCCGGAAAAGTGGTCGACGCGCAAACCGGCGATCCCCTGGTCGGTGTCTCCGTAGCGGTTAAGGGCACGAAATTGGGAACCGTCACTGATCTGGACGGAAAGTTTACGCTGGCAAATGTGCCTGACGAGGCTACCCTGGTCATCACGTACACCGGATATGCGGCCCAAGAGGTGGCCGTGAAGGGCAAGTCGTTTCTTACCATTTTGCTGCAACCAGCCCTCGCCTTGGACGAAATTGTTGTCACTGCCACGGACAGGAAACGATCCAAACTCAATCCTGCCTCTCTCGACCAAGCAGGGGCATATCAGATGCTTTTCGGTCAACCGACGAAAGTCCCACCTGTCTGGTCCCCACCCTCGCACGAGTCCTACGCATATGTGGATGAAAACACTTTTCGCTCTGTGACGGCATCCCCCACATCAACCTTTGCCGTCGATGTCGATCGTGCCTCCTACAGCAACATTCGGCGATTTCTCAGTCGAGGCCAACGCCCCCCGGTGGATGCCGTGCGGGTGGAGGAGATGATCAACTACTTTGATTATGACTACTCGCTCCCAGATGGTACGCACCCACTCTCCGTGCACAGTGAAATCACAGACTGTCCTTGGAATCGGGAGCATAAGCTCGTGCAGATCGGACTGCAAGGAAAAACGATCGAAACCAGTCATCTGCCCGCCTCCAATTTGGTCTTCCTCATTGATGTCTCGGGCAGTATGTCCAGCGAAGACAAATTGCCCATGGTGAAGTCTTCCCTGCACCTGTTGATCGAACAGCTGCGACCCCAAGATCGAGTAGCGATCGTCACCTACGCCGGTACCAGTGGCGTGGCACTGCCGTCGACCAGCGGCGAGGAAAGGGCGGTCATCCGCCGCGCCGTTGACCGGTTGTCCGCAGGTGGTTCGACAGCCGGAGCACAGGGCATTGTCACGGCCTACGATGTCGCCACTGAAAATTTTATCGAAGGGGGCAACAATCGGGTCATACTAGCCACTGATGGCGACTTCAACGTGGGTGTGCAAAGTGATGGTAACCTAAGGCGTCTGATCGAAGGGAAGAGGAAAAGTGGGGTGTTTCTTTCCATTCTAGGGTATGGTACGGGTAACTACAAGGACAGTAAGATGCAGACATTGGCTGCCCATGGCAACGGCAACCACGCGTATATTGATAATATGGCCGAAGCCAGGAAGGTGCTCGTGCACGAATTTGGAGGCAGCCTATTTACCATTGCGAAGGATGTCAAGATTCAGGTAGAATTCAATCCGGCGAAGGTGGCTGGGTATCGACTCATCGGCTACGAGAATCGGCTGCTCAACCAGGAAGATTTTCGCAACGACCAAAAGGATGCCGGAGAGATTGGCGCAGGGCACCAGGTGACTGCCCTCTACGAGATTATTCCTGCCGGTACCGAGAGTGACTTTCTACCTGCGGTGGATGTGCTCAAGTACCAACGCGAGGTAGCTCCGCAGACCCAGCGATCTGACGAATGGATGGAGGTCAACGTGCGATATAAGCTACCCGATGCGGGCACAAGCATAGCCATGGCACATCCCGTGACTGATGTCGCACGATCTTCCGGCAGTGCCAATATCCGCTGGGCTTCGGCGGTGGCAGCCTATGGTATGATCCTCCGAGCGTCCGAGTACGCCGGCACAGCCGATGTGCCCATGGTGCTTTCTTTGGCCCGCGGTGCGGTCGGCACCGATCCACATGGCTATCGCAGCGAATTTGTGCAGATGGTGGAGGGCATGCGGTTGGTGGCTGGGCGATAAAGGTCAGCGTATACCGCCCCGAATGATACCAGCCCGAAAGAGGATTCGGGCCTCACAATTCTCTGTTGATCAGACACAGAGGGATGCCTTATCGCCGGCCCTGGTCGTTACCATGTTCCATGGCAGAGACAGAGGCGATTCCTATATCGCCGACCCTGGCCGTGACAATATTCCATTGGGAGAGACAGGGCGTAACGGCCCGAAAGAGGATTCGGGCCTTACAATGCTTTGTTGATCAGACAGAGGGGCGCGGCCCGAAAGAGGATTCGGGCCTCACCATTCTTTTTTGATCAGACAGAGAGGCGATGCCTCTATCGCCGGCCCCGTCGTTGCAATATTCCATGGGAGGGACAGAGCGCAGCGGCCCGAAAGAGCATTCCGGCCTTACAATGCTTTGTTGATCAGACAGAGAGGCGCGGCCCGAAAGAGGATTCGGGCCTTGCAATATTCCATGGGAGGGACAGAGAGGCGATTCCTCTATCGCCGGCCCGTCGTTACAAATATTCCATGGGAGGGACAGAGCGCAGCGGCCCGAAAGAGGATTCGGGCCTTGCAATGCTTTGTTCATCAGACAGAGGGGCGATGCCTCTATCGCCGGCCCTGTCGTTATAATATGCCATGGGAGAGACAGAGCCTAGCGGCCCCAAAGAGGATTCGGGCCTGACAATGCTTTGATGGTCAGACAGAGAGGCCATGCCTTATCGCCAGCCCTGTCGTCACAATATTCCATGGCAAGGACAGAGGCGATTCCTATATCGCCGGCACTGTCGTTCACAATATTCCATGGCAAGGACAGAGGTGACGCCTCTACCACCGGCCCCGGCTTGGCAATTGACAATCGTGAAGGGGATGACACGGCATAAACCTTGCAAGGTGAGTAGAGACTCATTCAGGCTATTAATCCACCAGCCCGAAGTTGTTGCAAGGAGATGTCAATGTAATAGTCGTCCGAAAAGTTGGATTTTTTCCTTTGGCTCCAATTCTCCAGCTCAGTCTTGACAAATTCTACTGTTGGTTCTTCGCACTCTCTGGCAATATAATCAACCGTGGAGAGAAGTTCCAGGCTGAATGGTGAATAGAACCCCTGCAGGAGTGCTTTGGTTCGAGTAACAATTTCATTTAATTGATTATCCTTCTTAATATAGCTTTCAATAGTTTCTTCCGAATCGACAAGGAGGTTCAGTGCTTCAAATGGCCTTCTATCCATGTCAGCATAGCCCATGAGATAGCTCCCATTCAAATAGTTTAGGACGTGCCTGACCTTTCCGGAATATGGGCCATAAAAGTATCCTTTGAATTGCAATTTGAGGTAATCTTCCCCACCGTTTCTTTGTAGAAAGTAACATAACTTCTCGCTTGCAAACTCCGACACAAATTCCCCACTACGAACTAGTTCAAAAAGCATTGATAGAAGCATAGCCCTCGCAGGAGTGAGCTTAACTCTTTCTCTACGAATGGCTTCAGCGACAGCACTGTTTGGTTCGTAAACTACAATATGACAGTCATCGATCGACTGTAGGTATTCATTCAATAATTTTCTGACCTTGTGCCATTGCAATCCTCCGTTTCCAGCACCTAGTGGTGGGATTGCTATTGACCTTATCGACCTGTCCTCGATCAACCGAACAAGTGCGACCAGACCTTTTTCAATGTATTCGTACTTTGAGGGATTCCTCCAGTGCTCCTTGGTCGGAAAATTGATGATTATCTTTCGACCTGAAATAAGATTCCGATCCTCAGTCACCAGTAATTTCCCAATTTCAAGTTGGCCACCTTCATATGCAGATCTATAGATTCTGTAGTTATTAGGATAGAGCTTCCTGAATTGCAAGGCAATTCCTTTACCCATCACTCCCACTGTATTGACAGTGTTGACTAGTGCATCTGCATCGCTGTCAAAAATATTTCCAATCACATAATTGATCATATCAAAAATAATAAGCAGCCTTTGTAAGTATAAGTTCCTGTGGCACATCATGCCCTATCAGAGTCTTTCTTGCAGCCACATTGTATACGATGTACTTCTTAATCGCATTTGTCGGCAGGTCTGACCCAAGGAGAAATTCGGCCTCCTTCCTCCTCTTTAAGTCGAGGTCTTTTTGGTCTGTCCAATATCGTGCTCTCGTAGCCTCGAAGTCAACATGACTCCCAATCCGATCTACATCATCTTCCGTATACCATCTGCTTAGCCGATCTGTCGCATGGCCATCAAAATATACGAAAGGCAATCCCAAATCCAATATTTGCTTGACGTCGCTGAGGCAGTAGACGATTTCCGAAGGGTCGACGGGTTTGACACCATTATATCCATGTTGAATTACATAGAGCATGGGAGTCCTGACCCCAAAATAGAATGGTATGTAGTCTCCCAGCTTCCTTCCGTTCCCTATCTCGTAATCATCACGAGTGGAAATTAGTGAGCTATCTCCAATCGCAGTGTAATCGTGATTGAAATTTGATGACGTTCTGTGTGTGATACCATGTTTGACGACATGAGGAATGTTCGAGATGTGTGTCATTCTCACAATAGGCACCTTGCTTAAATCCACATTCCTAGCGGTTGACCTGCTAATATAGGGACTATATGGATGTTATGCTTGACCTTAACTCTGCCTAGAGGGCTCCGATACTAGGATGCTCCCAAGGCGCTCGATAGGCCCGCTTGAGCAGCCGCGTGGCCTCTTGATCGCCGATCACCTGCTTGCTGATGGGATCGTATACCACAGGTCGACCCAGCTCCATCGAAATGTTGGCCAGAATGCAGCTCGCTGTGGAGATGTGGCCATCCTCAATGTCTGAGACGGGCCGGCTGTTATTATCCATCGCCCCAAGAAAATCGAGCATATGCCTCCGCGTCGCCGGGGCCGCATTCAGCTCGATGCGCTCCTCGGTCAGGTCCTCGGGATACTTCTCCTTCTCGTAGAGCACGTCCTGATGGATGGGATCTCCATCTCCCTGTGGGTAGAAATCGTATTTCATCGTGCTGCCCCACAGGGTACCTTTTTCGCCGTAGAGAGTAAAAGACCATGGATATTCCGGATTGGCAGGGGTGCCCCATGTGCGGTGCTGCCACACGCAGTTGAGATCATCGTACTCAAAGATCGCGGACTGCGTATCGGAGATGTTTGATTTGCCGTCAGTCTGCACGTAGATCCCGCCCGAGCTGCTGATCTTATTTGGCCAGCCCAGACCCAGCATCCATCGCACGGTATCCAGCATATGGACGCACATGTCGCCCGTGATTCCATTGCCGTACTCCATAAAGGTGCGCCACCAGCGGATATGTGGCAGGCCGTCGTAGGGACGAAGCGGCGCCGGCCCGGTCCACATTTCGTAATCTAGAAAGGCCGGTACCGGTTCGACCGGTGGGTTGCCATTTGCGCGCATGTGAAAGTAGCAGCACATTTCTACGTGCTTGATTTTGCCTAGGAGCCCCGCATCCACAATTTTCTCCTTGGCATCGATGAGATGGGGTGTACTTTTTCGCTGGGTCCCCACCTGGACCACCTTATTGTATTTGCGCGCTGTGGCCACCATCGCTTCGCCTTCGAGCACGTCTACACTGATGGGCTTTTGCACGTAGACATGGGCTCCCGCTTTGACGGCGTCGATCATTTGCAAAGCGTGCCAATGATCTGGTGTTCCAATAATGACAACATCTAAATCACCCTCGGCCAGCAGCTGCCGATAGTCGGTATAGGTGCGTGGTGTCTTGCCCGAGCGCTGCCTTTCACTCACCAGCTTGGCCGCTGCGGAGAGCAGATTCTTGTCGACATCACAGAGCGAAACCACCTCCACCGGGGTCACTTGAATGAGCCGAAAGAGATCATTCTTGCCGTACCATCCGGTACCAATCAATCCCACACGCAGAGGCTGATCGCGGAAGATCAAATCGAGTCCACGAGCCCCCAGGGCCGTATATGCAAAAGATGCCGAAGCTGACTTCAAGAAGCTTCGGCGGTTGATATTAAATGAATGCATGATTTGTATTTGACGATGATGTTTTTACTTCTCTATTTGGCCGTCCAGCCACCATCGACGGTGACCATCGAGCCGACCATGTAGGTAGCGGCGTCACTGGCTAGAAAAATGGCAGCTCCTTGAATCTCCTTCAATTCACCCCAGCGGGCCAGTGCCGTGGCTCCCACGATAAACTTTTTGGCACCCTCGGTACCCGCAATCGGAATATTCATCTCCGTGAGGAAGGGGCCGGGGCAGATGGCGTTGACATTGATGTTGAATGGTGCCAATTCCAGCGCCAGGGCCCGGGTCATTTGTACCACCGCGCCCTTACTGGTAGCGTAGGGGGTGCGATCGCCCAGGCCCACCAGTCCCAGGGTGCTCGCTATATTGATGATGCGTCCGTCCTTGGCAGCTTTCATATGCGGAATCACGGCTCTCGATGCCAGCCACACCCCATTGACATTGACATCCATCACGGAATGAAATTCCTCAAATGTCAGTTGATCAATCGCTCCTCTCACATTGATCCCGGCATTGTTGATCAATATGTCTATCCGACCGAATGCCTCTATGGCGCTGGCGGCCATCGCTTCCATCTGCTGCTGATCCGTTACATCGGCTCCGATAGCTAGTACCTTGGTCTTATGCCGTTCGGCCAATTCGGCGGCTGCTTCTTGTCCTTGCTCCGCATTGCGATTGACCAGCATGATATCGGCACCGGCCGATGCCAGTCCTGCCGCCATCGTAAGGCCCAATCCCTTCGATCCACCGGTCACGATCGCCGCTCTGCCGGTTAAATCAAACAATGCGATGCCGGGTAGCTCTTCGTAGTTCATATGCTTGTTATCCAGATTTTATCGTTAACTAAATCCCAATTTCTCTTGTGCAAAGGCAAATGACCGCACTACATTTTCCTCTTCAAAGGCCAACATGCGGTCATTTGATTTGCCAGATATGCGTGGCAGTGGTTCGGACAGCTGATAGCGCCGCACCTTTTGCAGCATATAAGCTAGTTCTTTTCCCGTTACTGACTCCATCGTTGACCAATATTCTTTGGTCAAACAAGGTATTTTCAGGGGATCTCGGGTGATCATTTCCAAATTGTAGGTGACAGCTGCGTTGGCTTGTTCACAGAGATCGATGATGCGCGCCAAGTCCAGCGAGCCCGTTCCGAGCGGCACTTCACTCAGAAGAAATCCATCTTCGTATTCTTCGTAGGCCATGTCTTTGAGGTGAAGCGAGGTGGCATATGGGGCCAAAGCCTCGACTACCTCCATGGGATCGTCAAGCAGCGACAAATTATTTCCGGTGTCCAGGGTCACGGTAATCCACTCGCTTTCAAAATGCCGCATGATCTTGAGCATTTCCTCGATGCGCCAATCCTTGTGATTTTCGACGGCAAGCTTGACCCGATACCTGCGCAGTACTGCCTCCGCCAAGGCCAGCGACTGCATGGATTCCTTGCGAAAAGCTTCGAACGCCTCCTTCGAGTGGAACGTCTCATACCGCCGACCGGACAGACAGACTGTACGTATGACCTTTGCCCCAGCCGTCATAGCAAACTGCACATCTCGCTCGAAGCGGTCGACATCAGACTCCGACTTTGGCAGACCGATCGATCCTTCAAAGTAGAAATCCAATTCCTCGATTCTCTCCTTGACACGTCGGGCAAATTCCGGTGTCCAATCTCGCACGCCCAGTTGCACGCCTCCGGCGCCGACCTCTGCACAATGATTGATAAACTTGAGGGCGTCGGTGAAGGGTGGGTACTTGTCACTCTCCAACGACCGATAGCGTCGCAGGGCATAGGCCGCTGCCGTCACCCCCATACGCTTGCCAAGCTGGCGTTGGCCACTGCCCTGCAGGAGGGGATGCATCGCTGGCACGGCCAGCAGGGAGGTACGCACAAATGTCCTTCGGCTCACGGTGTTGACCTCACGTCCTTGCATGAATCAAAATTTGTTTTTTTGATTATTTGATCTCAAAATCATCGGGATCTATCTCCCGCAGCTCCGCCTGTGTCCATGGCGCCACCTTTCCCTGCGATAGCATGCGCACCCGGCCGACCGTGGATGCAGACACGGGCTCCGCTGCATGTCCCCACTCCTGCCGGATATAGGATATGATCGCAGCGATATCCGGATTCTGCACGACGGATAGGGATGGCATGACTGGCTGAATATCAGGCACATCATACGTGATTCCATTTACCTCCACCGGTCCTTGCATGCCGTGTAGCACGATCAGTGCCAGGCGTTTTGGGTCGCCCAGGACCCACTCCGAATCTACCAGGGGTGGCGCAAATCGTCGCATCCCTTCCCCATCTGTGCCATGGCAGCCACTGCAAACCTTCAAATATTGCTGTCGTCCCAACGCCAATAAAGCACGGTCTTGAGGTGTCGTCGCCTTGTCGCCCGTGGTATCCACAGGAGCTATTTTCCGTCCTGGCCAAGTGAAGAGGTCGGACAAGTGGGCCAGATCCCCCGCCGTCGACGTCAAACAATCCATGGGACGATGCAGGGCTATCGGGGGCTGGTCTACATGGCGGCCATGATTAGACATACCGGTCAAAATAGCGCTTTGCTGCCAGGTCAAATCGCCAGGCGGGTCACAGAGTTCCTCCAGCATCCCCTGCATTTCACTGGCTGATCCCTTGTTGGTGATAGCCGTCGCCAGCATCTCCAGAAAGATGCGCCGACTAGAGGTATCGGACTGCCAGTCACCGTCGGATCTCAGCGCTCGCAGCATGGCATATTCCAGGTGCTCCAAGCTGCTAAGCACTGCGTCTCGCATCAATGGCGAGTGCAGATGGTGGGTGATGATGCGCCTGAGCAGAGACAATCGCTCTCCTATGGGTAACACCCGAGCCGTCAGTGCCATTTGGAGAGCTAGCTTGTCCCCATGTACAGGCAGCCCCTGTAGTCTCGACGAAAGGTCATATAGCACTCCTTGGTCCTGGCTCGCCAATGGCTCGATGATGCGCATGGCTGCGGCTGCCACCCGGGGATCCTCGTCCTCGATGGCTTGCAAGTAAGTCGTGGGATCCCTGTCTCCCAGACCCTCCAACGACCATAGCGCATGGAGTCGACCCAACGGATCCGGGCCGTGCCGGACCAGTTGACGCAACAAGGGGATACTCTCGGGGTCAGCCGCTTCGACCAACAGACGTTGGGCCATGTCCCGATGCCATCCGTTGCGATGGTCGAGAAGCTGCACCCATTCGGCGGTGGACTTCTGAGACAACTTGTCGCTGGAGGTGGGTTGCCACCCCTCCGGTACCACTCGCCAGATGCGCCCGAGGTTGATGGGCTTGTCCAGTTTTCTCCTTAGTGTCACCTCCCGCAGGTAGGACGTCATATAGGGGCCATGCTGTATGATCCCGCGATACATATCGACGATGTAAAGACCACCGCTGGGTCCGGAGGCCAAAAAAATGGGACGAAACCGCTCATCATACGATGCCAAGAACTCCTTGTTTCTTCCAGCTCCTTGGGCGTGCAGCACCGGTCCTTCCTCGCGGACCAGATTTCGCTTGATCAAGTTGGCGGTGGGCTCGCACACAAAGGCATTGCCCCGATATTGATCCGAAAGCAGATCGCCACGATAGATGAATGGTGCACAGGCCGAGGCAAATTCGCGTAGCATGCCGGCTTCATTGATCGTGCCGGGGACATAACCTCGGTTTACTGCCAGGTTTTGTCGGATCGGGTAGATCCTACGCTCGATGGTCAATCCATGATCAATACCACTGGTGGGGGTATGGTGAGGATTGGCGTAGATATAGTTAGGCGGGACCAGATCGGCGTGTAATTGGGACCAATTGTAGTTATAGTGCAAGCGGCCTTCGTCGTCGTGACAAATGCCCCATTGGCCCCTAAATTCCGTCTCCTCCTTCTCCCATTGGCCCGCTTGATATCGGTAGCGCGTACGCGACTTGGCATTATAATACCAATTGTCCATCCCCCGCCACAGGCCGTTGGGAGAGTGCTCAACCAACCCCTGTTGTCCGTACTCCGGGTCGACCAGTATCTTGACATCTGCTCTCAGGTCTCCCGTGGTATCCTTGGCAAACCACAAGGGTTTGTTTTCTGCGATGAGGGCCCCTCCTTCCACCACCGCCAGGGCACGCGGCAATACCAGGCTGTCCAGAAAAACCACCGATTGATCCATTTGGCCATCTCCATCGCTATCGGTCAAGATAGAGACCCGACCTACCGGCGCCTCCTCATCCGTCCCATCGATATCTGGCATGAAGCCCCGCATCTCGACCACCCAGAGTCGACCATCCTCATCAAAGGTGATCACAATCGGGTCTTCAACCAGTGGCTCTGCCGCTACCAGCTCCAGCTGCAGGCTAGCATCCATCTCCATGGTTGCCAACGCCTCCGAAGGGTCCAACGGCGGGGATGGGTCGGGGCGACAGCCCATCAGGATCGCACCAGCTACCACCATCATGGATATGGCGATCCAGGTCACGCGGTCTTGTAGGCAGCTAAACATCTAAAGTAGAATTTCCAAGTGTTCGGAACCACTGAAGATAGGGAATTGGAGGTGCGAGTTAGCCATCGAAAAGCCCTATTGCCCTTAGGGATGGCGCGGAATGGTCAGGATCTCCTTTTGCCTACCATCCAGATAGTGAAACTCCTCCCCATCAAAGTAGCCGTCTTCCTCCAGCATGATGCGGATGATTTTGCCCCATTCCTCGATCTCCGAGGCCGCATTGAGCTCGATGGAGTAGGCGGTGTTTTCATACAGTGGGTAGTCACCGGTGCCTTTGACCCCGCCTTGCTTGTCCCACATGCCGATGGTGGGTCCCGCTGCATGGCCATGCACCCCGATCGGATGGGTATAGATGGCTCCCATGATGCCCTCGGCCTCGGCTTGTTCCAGTGCGCCCTTCAGCAATTGATTGCCCGTGCGCCCTTGCTTAAACTGGCTGGTCAGGAGATCCTGCAGCCGATTCGCTTTCTTGAAGGCTTCTTTTAGAAAGGTGGGAACTTCCTTCTCGTCCGGCCCCAGTACATAAAAATGCTGCTGCTGATCGGTGTTCAACCGGAGATAGGTAATGCCAAAATCCACGTGCAGCAAGTCTCCTGCCTGAATGACCCGTTGATCCGGTCGCTTGCTAAAGGTGCGCAAATGGTCAAAATTTTCCGGATCATACCGCTGGATGCTCACGGTGGGATGAAACCACGTTTTCAGGCCCAGATCATTGACCTTCTGCCTGAGGTACCAGACCACATCATCGGTGGTGGAGATACCGGGCTGAATGGCCTGCTCCGACAGCCCTTCTTGGAGGATGGTGTGTCCCAGCCGGCAGATCATCGGATAGATTTGGAGCTCGCGCTCGGATCGCGTCTCCAGCCAGGCGATGGCAAGACGCTCGGCAGAAGTGACCCGGGCGTGATAGTCTTGGGGTAGATGCGCCATAAATGCCTCATACTCCGTCTGCACCAGTCCATCAGCCAGTGCGAAGTACTCCGAATAATTCAGTCCGATCTTCTGCGGGTTCTTTTCGTTGATGGTATTCATCAGTGCCTCCCACTGATCCGGATACACGTCTATGTCCCAAAAGCCCTTTAGCAGTCGGCCGACTGCGTAGCGAGCAATGGCCAGCTTTTCGATTTCCTTGCCCTCTCCGGGATCGAAGAAAACCATGATGGTCCGTCGTCGAGCGGATAGCCAGGTGCTTGGCAGCATCGTCTTCATCACCGGATCTTCATTGTATTCTCGCGAAATGATGATCCACATGTCGATGCCTTCTCGGCGCATCAATTGCGGCAGCAGATTATCGATTCTATCCTCTAGAATCTCGTCAATCACACGCGCTCGTTCCTTCATGGGCAGGATGATCGGCAGCGCTTGCTGCCCGCACAAAGCCAAGGGTAGACAGATCATCAACAGGGCGGAAAAAGTCAGCTTCATCGTTACAAAATTTGGCTTCTAAGATGGGTAAAATTCCCAGATAGAAGGGTCGAACGTCCGCCGTCTGTGGGAGAAGGGGCCCCTGAGCTTAATGTCAGGCGTGTCTGTAGAAAGATGAAAGGGGGCAGCAACGGCCGCCCCCGGGTTGAACGCTAAATATGAAGAAGAAATGAGCTTAGGAGTAGTCGTCTTCCTGAGTCAATCTCTGTTTGATCAGCCGACCATCACCACCTCAGCGATGCTTGCCGGCACTTTCAAAAAATATCTACCGCTGTAGATGAAGTTGAAATTCAGCTTCTCGCGCATGACTTCAAATTGACCTTCGTCCTCCACATAGTCGGCGATCCAGTTGATGGCTTCCAGTCTCGATTCAAATTGCTTTGTCATGATGCCAGGTTTTCGTTGTTTAAGTGAGATTGTTTTCACTTTTTTATAGATCGGGTGTAAAAAAGGTTACCTGCCAGCTGGGATTAAATCCTAAAAAATATTCACGCTGCACGGCGAGGGGGGATCAGCGTCGAGGAGCATCACCCACCTGAGCCAAGGTCCAATGGAGCAAACCAAGCAATTAATCTACTGACAGACAAACATTTATGGGCAAGTATATACACGGCACACATGTGCAGGAACAGGATCGACTTTCGGTGTTAAACGATCTGCTGAACGATCGCTGCCTGGCCAAACTACAACTCCAGGGAGATGAATCGATTCTGGATATCGGTTGTGGGCTAGGGCTTTTCAGCCGGCAACTGCGTGCATTGGTGCCTCACGGCAAAGTAGTGGGTGTAGAGCGGAAGTCGGAGCAGATCACCCGAGGCATCGAGCTCGCAATGGCCCGCGGGTATAAGGGCGAGGTTGACTTTCGAAAGGGGAGTGCTTATGACCTACCCCTGCTTCGCGACGAGGCCGGTACATTCGATTTGGTCTTTATCCGTTTTCTGCTGGAGCACTTGCAAGATCCGTTGCTAGCCGTGCAGCAAGCTCACACGGCCCTGCGCTCGGGCGGTCGAATCATTTTGGTCGATGATGACCATGCCAATTTCCGTATTACGCCCGCCCAGCCTGCCTTCGAGCGGCTTTGGCCAGCCTACTGCCGGGTCTACGAATCACTAGGCCAGGATCCGTACATCGGTCGAAAGCTGGTCACCTTGCTGCACCAAGGTGGTTTTGGTGAATTTAAGGCTGACTTTGTACTGTTTGGCGGGGCAAAATCCGAGGACAATTTCATGCATTATGCCAGCAATCTGATCGGCATCATCGCGGGGGCAAAAGAAGAGATTATCGAACTAGGTATGCAGCAAGTCGATTTTGATGATGACATCGCCGCGCTTGGTGCGTGGGCTCAACTGCCGGACGCCACGCTGTGGTACTCCGCTAATTGGGCAGAGGGGGTGAAGCAAGTCTGATTGGTCTTTTGGTCTTTTGGTGTGGGTGGCCGGAGGGCTTCCAACAAAATTCTTGAGGCGTCAGACGGGCATAAGCCCTATTTTTGCGGAGTCAATCAGAGCTACATCGATCTTTGAAGTGGGTTCTAATCATATTGTTGGCGCTCTATGCCATATCTCAGTTGGTGGCTCATCAGTGGTATGAGCAGTTGGTGTTTCAAGGGAAAAGATTGGATCCGGATCACGACTTTAGTTTCTCGCAACCCTATGAAGAACTTTGGTGGCAGGTGGAGGATGATGTCAAGCTGCATGGACTTCATTTTCAGCCAGTTGGCCAATCCAAGGGTACAGTCCTTTACTTTCATGGCAATGCGGATAATCTCGATCGATGGGGCCAATATGCGGCAGATTTCACCCGACTTGGGTACGAGGTGATCATGCCTGATTTTAGAGGATATGGCAAAAGTGAGGGCTACCCCACCGAGCAGGCCTTGTATGCGGATGCCCGAACGGTCTGGGATCATATTGGCCAGGCGTGTGATCGACCTACCATCCTCTATGGCCGATCGCTTGGATCAGCGGTGGCATCTCGCCTCGCCGGGCAAGTCCCCTGTGATCTCCTCGTGCTCGAGACACCCTTTGATGAGTTTTCCAGCGCGGCATTTTCCCTCTTTAAGCCTGCATTTTCCCTACTGGAGCAAAGTCCGGTGTTTTCCAACCAAGATCATCTCTCCCTTGTCAGCGCTCGCACCGCTATCTTTCACGGTACCCGAGACTGGGTCGTGCCACTTCGATCGGCCAAACGCCTGCAGCGGTTTACAGCCCCGGAAGATTTTGTGATCATAGATCGAGGCGGTCACCGTAATCTCAATCAATTTGCAGTCTACCACGACAAGTTGCGCGGGCTCCTCTCCCCCTGATTTCTTATCTTTTGTTGGTTAGGCTACAACAATGGACTGGACCATACTAATGACCCTTGCCGCTATCTACGTCGCGCTATGTCTCGGTGTCTACTTCTTTCAGCACTGGGCGTTTTTTCGGCCAGAGGTGTTACCGCCCAGCTTTCAATACAAATATCCCTTCCCATTTCAGGAACTCAATTTTGATCGCGAAGATGGTGGTAGGATCAACGCGATCCATTTTGAAGTACCCAACTCGAGGGGGCTCATTTATTATCTCAAGGGAAATTCACGTAGTATCAAGGGCTGGGGAAAATTTGCCAAGGACTTCCTGGCAAATGGGTACGACTTCTTTATGATGGACTACCGGGGCTTTGGCAAAAGCAAAGGCAAACGAAATCAGCAAAAACTATTTGACGATGCGCAGTTTATTTATGACTGGCTCAAGAAAAAGTATCCGGAAAAGCACATTGTCGTCTTCGGTCGCAGCCTGGGCACGGGAATTGCCGCTCGGATTGCTTCCTGGAATCAGCCCAAGATGCTAATACTAGATTCGCCTTACTTTAGCTTTAGACACAATGTTCGCCGGTTTCTCTTTTTCCTACCCTTGCGATGGCTACTTAGATACGACATGCGCACGGATGAGTATTTGCGCGAGGTCCGTTGTCCCGTACACATTGTCCATGGCACTCGAGATCGATTGATCCCCTTCGCACAGAGTCAAAAACTCAAGGATCTATTTCCGGAATTGATCGAACTGCATCCCATTGCTGGCGCCGGACACAACAATTTGCCCCAATTTGCGCCTTTTTTTGAGACCCTATATGACATTTTATATGTGCCACCAAAGGCGACTTAACGCATGCTGATCGTGGGTAATCACCATCATCACACATACAGTTTCCGTCGAGTCTTTGACATCATCCCGTATCAACAGCAGCGTTATCCGCAATCCCAGGCGTTGAATATCTTTCGCGGAGATCGATGGGGGCCGCTTGCCATCGAGGTGTTTTCGGAGCAAGTGGAAACATTAGCTTCCCACCTGGCAGATCTGCCGCTGGCCAAAGGCGACAAGGTGATCCTGGCGCCCTACGGTGGTTCTCCTGTGTGGATGCAAATTGATTTTGCCTGTCAACAATTGGGTGTGATCGTCGTTCCAGTGGCACCAGACAGCACCAAAGAAGAACTGGAATTAATATTCAGCGAGATCGAGCCCCGATTATGTTTGGTACAAGACCCGGGACATTTTCACAAATTCAGTCGTGTGCTGGAGCGATTGGGTCAGGAGGTGCAAGTCTTTCATCTGGACCCAAGCCAACCCGGGTATTTTTCGTTCTTGCGACAGGAGCGCCCGACCAAGTATCGGGAGCAAATACGGAAGACAAGAGAGCACATTTTGCCCGAAGACACATTTACGATTCTATATACCTCTGGCACGGGCGGCAAACCCAAGGGCGTTATGCTGTCACATGATAACGTGGTCAGTAATATTAAGGCCATTCTTCCGTTGCTATCGCTGGCGCCCGGTAGTCGGGCGCTCAGTTTTTTGCCTTTTAATCACATTTTTGAGCGCAACGCTTGCTACACCTATCTAGCCAGTGGCGTGCAGATCTATTTTAGCACCCAGCGGGATCGCCTGCAGGCTGATTTTCGATCGGCCCGCCCCCACTTCTGCGCTACGGTACCTCGCCTCCTGGAAAAAATGTACGACCTGATGGAGGCTGAACGCTTAAAAAGGCCTCGGTGGACACGCGCCCTACTGCATCGTGCCTTCGTCCAGGCGCAGAAGGATCGACGTCCGTTTGGCATCATTGCCCGCATGGAACTGCGCTTGTTGCAGGCGCTGGCGCTGCGACCTCTCCGGTGGCGTCTCGGAGGGCAGATCCACCTCATGATGGTGGGGGCAGCGGCCCTGCGCCCGGAATTGGCTCGGCTTTTTGCCGCTATCGGCATTCAGGTGCTAGAGGGCTATGGTATGACTGAGACCAGCCCAGCCATTTCGCTCAATCGATCCCAACCAGGCCTGTTTCGGTATGGCACCGCCGGCATTCCGATCCCAGGCATTGCGGTCAAACTTGAGCGATGGGACGGTGGTCAAGAAGGAGAGATCCTGGTCAAGGGCCCAAATGTAATGCAAGGCTATTTCAACCGGCCTCAACTGAACCGGGAGGTTTTTACGGCGGATGGATGGTTGCGCACCGGTGATGTCGGGCAATGGATCGACGGACGTTTTCTTAAAATCACCGATCGCCGCAAGGACATTTTTAAGACATCCGCTGGAAAATATATTGCACCCAAACCACTGGAAAATCGCTTCGAATCATCCGCCTTTATTCAGCAGGCCCTGATCGTCGGTTTTCAGCGGCCCTACGTCACAGGCCTGCTGGTGCCCGCTTTCTCCATTCTCGAATCTTGGTGCCGCAACGAGGGCATCCATTGGACCGCCCCCCCATTTATGATCCATAATATCAAAGTGGTGGAGCAGATCCAGCGTGAGGTTGATCGTATCAATAACCAATTGCCAAACTTTCAGCGCATGCGCCGCTTTGCCTTAGTCGATCATGAATGGACGGAAGAATCCGGTGAAATGGGGCGAACCTTTAAAAAGCGACGGAAAATAATTACGGCTCGAATGCGCAAGGAAATCAACCGAATGTATGCCGTTTGATTTTGTAGATGTTTGATTGTAGAGGTGTGGAGAGGGGAAACGCACTCACGCAAAACCCGCTCACACGCAATCAATCTGCTTCCTTGCCCACTTCACCTCCATAGAGCACATGTTCCTCATCGGCGCCCGACAGCAGGTAGGCCATTAAGTGCCTAATTTCCTCGGGATTGAGCCGGTTAAATAGCCCCGGAGGCATCGGTGACACAGGTGATGGACCCCGGTCCAAAATATCAGATTGAGCGATCTCCACCTTATGGGTAGTGGTGTAAGGATTGGGCATCAGTACCACCTTGTCATCATCCTCCGAAAATACTTTGCCTGCCATTTTTCGATCCTCCTTGAGGGTAAAGAGAGTAAATTCATACTGGTCGGAGATTTCATCGTTGGGACTAAAAATGGCGTTGATAATATCACCCCGCTTAAAGCGTGTATTTATTTGGGTGAGGTCCGGACCACTGCTACCTCCTTCGCCCTTCATGCGGTGACAACTGGAACACAAGGCGGCCTCGTAGATGCGTTTGCCATCTGCCACCGTACCTTCATAATCCTCCAATCGATCCTTTAAGATCTGGCCGATATCGTACATATTATACGCCTGCCCGGGCCCCTCTGGCTGCGGCAAGCTGGCCAACAATTCGCCCGGTGAAAATACCCCGGATAATTCCTCGTAGTGCTCTCTCTCTTCGGTTGGCACATGTGACAATGCCGTTCGCCGGATGTTCTCCATAAATGCCTTAAAGCTCATGCCCCCTTTCGAAGCCAGCACGTCATAAAACCATTGGAAATATTGCTCGCGGTTGTCGGCCGTCCAGCCGGTATCCGCATGACTCAAGATGGTGGCATAAAATATCGCCTCCGTTGGCGGCATATTTTCCCGCACTTCCTTGATCATGGGCCCATACTGCTCGCTACGGCTACTGACCTCTTCGCTCAGCATCTCAATGTCAAACGTGGTCCTTGATGAGGTGTGCTTTTCCAGCATCTGAATCAACTGGTCGGTGGCTTCGTCATCGTGCAGAAAGATCAAGAGCTGTGATAGCTCTCGATCGAGATCCATGTCCTTGGAGGGAAATAGGGCACGCAGCCGGGTCAGCAACGCCTCCCGGTCACTCGCCGCAGGCGGGCCCATGCGGATACAGACCAAAGCATAGGCCCTCAACAGATCGAGCTTTTGACTGTGGCTCAGCCCATTCCAGTCGATTCGTCCCAGGCGAGATAGTATGCTCGACTGTTGGGACGGCTGACCTGATCTAGCAAGGGCAATGGCTCCATGGATGGTCTTTACCGCATCTTGCTCTCGCATGAACCTTCCTTGCCAGGAGCGAGGAGACTGATGCTCCAGGACGGTTCGGGCCGCAAAACGGATGAAGCGGTCCGAGTGGTTCAGATGTTGCCATGCCAAGGTGATGGCCTGCCGGTTCGAGGGTTGATGGTACTGCTCCAACTCTTGGCGTAGAGCCCGCAGTGCCAGGGTTTCCTCCGTATCACTAGCGACGGCGGTGGTAGAATCCGTTCCCACGTATCGCAACCGATAAAAGTGGGACTCAAGATTGCGGCCTCCGGTGGCAAAATAAAGATGCCCATCACTACCGGCGATCGCATCGGTGATCGGAAGTGGCACACCCGAGAAGAACTCCTCGATCGTGCCGGTGTAGGTACTTCCCTGGGGCTTCAGGTCTACGAAATACATGGTCCCAAAACTCCAATCGGACACCAGCAGCCCTTTCTGCCATTTAGCCGGCATCTTCAGCTGATCAGTCATGAGTATCGACGTCGGAGATCCCTGTCCGAGGTTGACCACCGCCGGCAGGTTATCCGGATAATACACCGGCCACTTGCCGGAGCCGGTCCGCCAGCCGTATTCACTGCCACTGGTCACGTGACAGACCCGGATCGGCCGGTACCAGGGCATCCCAAAGTCCCACTCCATGTCTGCATCGAAGGTGAAGAGCTCGCCTTGCTCGTTGAAGGCAATATCAAAGGGATTGCGGTATCCGGCAGAAATGATCTCCCATGATTCGCCCTGTGGGTCTGTACGGGCAATCCATCCGCCCGGCGCTTCGATGTCGTTGGCGTGACCACGCGCGTCCAGGTAGGGAGGTAGGAGATTGTCTTCGTCCCAATGGGTGGGCACCCGGCTGTTGTCCAGGAGATCATCCGGGATCAGGGTGTGATTGCCAGCAATGAAGTACAGGTCCTCACCGCTAGGTCCCACCACCATGCTGTGTGGGCCATGCTCACCGGCCCCTTCTAATTGCAGTAGCATTTCCATCTTGTCTAGGCGATCATCGCCATCGGTATCCTGCAGTCGGTATACCCCGCTCCCAGCCGTGATGGTATCCGCCCACTCCCGATTGACGATGACATACAGACTATTGAACGCCCAAAGCAAACCATGGGCATAGCCAATGTCCAAGGTGACCGTATCCACCGAGGTCGAGTCGACCACCTGCCCCACAGGGGGGACGGGAAAACGATAGATATCGCCTCGCTGATCACAAGCGAACATGATCCCCTTGGGTCCCTCGGCCAACGAGACCCAAGTACCCTGATCGTGATCGGAAGCGCTGTAGAGTTCCTCCAACTCAAAATCTGCGGGCAGTTCAAATTCGATGGGTTTATCTTCTTCCTCGACAGAGGATGACTGGCAGGCAAATAGCAATGCCAATGCTAGCAGGGGCGCTATGATCCGAAACAATAGGGGCAAAAGCTGGCTAGGTTTAGTCGCAATAGTACTCACGAGACTAGATTTAAAGAAGGGTGAATGAAAAGATCCACCTAAAATAGTGATCTCTCGCCATATGTCGCGGCGAGTGCAGTGCCACATCGTACGGTTGGGAGCCATGCCCCACCGCACGAGGTTGATCATTGGAAAGGATGTTGATCGTGGAGCGGTGAAATCGTTGCAGATGCCGATGCACGTCCTTCGAAGATCCGACTCTCACAGCCTATTATGACGTTAGGCCGCGTGCGCCCCCGATAGGCACTTGGCGGGAACCTTCCATCCTGAGTACATCCAGATTCGACGTAGGGATTGTGCACAGATACACGCCATAGCGGTCGGGCAGAAAGCTCTTCGATGCACAATTTTGTCAGGGGCTGGAGACATTTTGATGCGGCGCCGACGTTTCATATTCAACATTCATTGCAAGAGCGGTGGCCACGTTGTTCCACTAGCTCGACTCCCGATGGGCTGACGGCATCGCTATTGCAAACGAACATGCACTGCTATGGAGCTACGCCCACCCACCTTGCTCATGCTTTTCCACGTGAAGGGCTCACTTGCGAGCGCCACTCCCCTTCTTCGATTATCCTCGCTCCACGGTTGTCTATTAAAAAAAAATTACCTCCAGGCAACCATTTACCCCTTTCTGTCGCACATAAGTTATAGATGGCTTTGAAAAGCACCTACGAAACCACTCGCGACGAAGTTCTATGGCAGGGCTGTCTGGAGGACGACCGGTACCTGCAACGATGCACTTATGACAAATACAAGAATTTCATGTTTACCCTAGCCTATCGCATTACCAATGATCGACATCTGGCTGCTGATGTCCTTCAGGAATCTTTCCTACTGGTTTTTCGAAACATAAAAAGTTATCGCGGGGAAGGTTCTTTTGGGGGTTGGATAAGAACGATTTTGGTGCGTACGGCCGTGAAGGCATGCCGAACCAAATTTCGGTTTGAAGAATTGGGGGAAGACCCCCCGTATTTAGCCTCCGAAAGGTCAGACGAGACTTTGTCACATTTAGAACATGTGCTTCAGTCTCTCCCGATCGGCTATCGGACCGTATTCACCCTCATAGAGATTGAGGGTTACAAACATTGGGAGGTGGCTGATTTGCTCGGCATCTCCACGAGTACCTCGAAAAGTCAATTGCGGAAGGCGAAAATTCGATTACGCGAACTATTGAGTGATGAGTATTCGAGATAGGACGATCGGTGGAAATTGGTGGTGTCAGCTACCGGTCCATCAGGCTCCGGTAGCATGGGAGGACATTGAGGCGGAGTTGGATCTGACGTCTGATCGATTTGCGGACCTCCCCAAACATCGCCCGCCGGCCTTGGTCTGGGATGAAATTGCCAGTCACCTGGGTAGTCGAAAACTTAAGCACCGGCAGCGGCGAAAATGGCTGGCTGCCGCTGCCATTGGGCTCTTGCTTTTGGGCACTGTATGGATATGGCACCGGAGCAGCCCCACGAGCGACCTTGCTCAACAACTTCGGCACGAGATAGACATTTTGCCCGAGCATGCGCATCGAGCTTTCCTGGAGCAAGATATGGCCACCGAGGCCATCGATTCCTTCTGTCTCTTGGAGCCAGCGGTTTGCCAAGATGCATCCGTACAGCAACTGAAGGCGGACTTCGTCAAGCTCACCCGGGCTAGGGATACACTACTTCATGTGATGACCCCATTTGATACGGGACATCAGCTACAGAAGAGACTGGCAAAAATCGAACTGGAAAGAGCTGATATCATTCGCACTATGATGAACAAAATCCAAAATATATGAGGGCTCCAGCAAAGAAGGTGATCCTGGGTTTGTTGCTAGGATACGGGATCTTTTTAGGCCCGCTTAAGGCACAGAGCCGGCTCCACGTGGTGTCAAAGCAATCGACCCAAGAAATCCCCTACGAACGCAATATGATGCTGCAAGTCACTTGCGAGCGATCCGAGGTCTATGTCGACGTCTGGGAAAGACCCACCATTCAAATCGTTGCTGAGTTATCCGCCAAGCATCTCGACCAACGGGCTGCTGAAGCCGATCTCTCAAAATTAAAGCACGAAGCCGCCGTCGTTGGAAAAAAGGCTTTCGTCAGAAATTATGTGGAGATCAAACGAGGCGAGGCTCCGCCCACTTCCAGCCTGCGCACTCGCTACCGGATTCTTTTGCCCAAGTTTTGCCCACTGAAGATCAAAAATAGCTTTGGACGAGTGGACATCCGAGGGGCGGCAAAAATCGTGGAGATCGAGGCTGAATTTTCCAATGTCCATCTGCAGGATGTGGGGGGAGATATCAGCGTACGGTCAAAGTTTGGGGAGTTCGCTGCAGAGGCCATCGCCGGGGACTTAATTGTGCGCTCCAACCGCACCGATATTTCCGTCGCCAAAATCGAGGGACGATGCCGCATCGAAGCCTCCGTGGCCCGGATCAGCATCACTGCGGACTCCGACCATTACACCCTTGACATTGAGGCCGATAAATCCGAAGTGACCTTGGCGGGAAAAGACCTTGATTTGATTTCGTATGATCTCAAAACCCGAGCTGGTACGATTCTCTTGGTGCATCCTCAGACGCTGCAATACGTGGCTAAGGACACAGATATGGAGCACGTGCGCCGACGCTACCCAAACGACGACTCCAGCATTAGGGTTGATCTAACGTACGGGAATATTCACATTCTTTGAACTGCTGCCCATGCTTATCCGAAACCATCTATTGATTTTGCTCCTGATCGCGGGGGGAGGTCTATTCGCTCAGCCAGACACTGCCGCAGAATACACCCAAGATTTCGCGGATGAAGACAGTGTCATATTTGTACATCCTATGGATTATGCTTTTATGATGCATGAGGAGACCAAGTGGAGCGCTAGTTTTCTCCAATCTGCCACCGAGGAGGACCTGTTTAGTCAGAACAAGGTAATATCGCAATTGCCGATGGTTGAATTGCAACACAAAGTCACGCCCTGGTTATCCCTGAATCTCGGTCTTACGACTAGAGAAAATCCAGATTGGACGGCCGGTATTCGCTGGTACCCTTTTAAACTGAAGCGAACGGCCAGACTGCGATCGAGGAACAACCTTTCTGGCAATTACCTGCAGGTCCTCTATCGGACGCACAAAAACAAACAACATGAACCAGCCAGCTATGACGTTTGGGGTATTCGAGTGGGTTGGCAGCGGCGGTTTCTGGGGCATGGCCTGATAGATGTATCGATCGAGGGAGGCTGGCGATCGAGCAATGCTTATCAAGCTAAGCACTTTGGTTTCGGTACCAACGTTCGACTGGGCCTGGGTGTCTTCCATGCTTCGAAGCCATTTCCAGCAGATCAGATATGTGGCGTCTTCAAGTGCTACGAGCAGATCAACAGTCTACTAAAGATCAACCTGGCTCGGCTGGTTAATGCAAGACTCCTTGGACCGTCTACTTTCTTGTCCACCGGCACGAATATATCTTACGAGAAATGGCTGTCTGGGCCCTTGTCCTTGAACGTCGCTCTTGTTGTGGGACTCACAAGGCAAAACTTTACGTCTTGGACCGATCATGGTAATCACGTGGCTGTGGCGCTAGAAGGCCGGTATTATCTAGGGCAAAAAAGGCGATTGATGCTTGGTAGAAGTCATGGGAAGCTGTCAGGCCCCTACCTGGCACTGGAAACCAGGTACACCCGCGCGCGTCAGACGCACCATTCCATAAGAGTCCGCGACACAGGAGCTGCTTCAGCCATTTTGCTGGGGATACAGAGCGTGCTATCCAATAATTTCTACTTCGATTTACGATTGGGCGCTAGGCTCTACTGGTGGCACAGGTTCACATACGGTGGCAAGCGACTTAGCGTGGAAGAGTGGAAGATGCCCCTGGAATTGCGCATCGGCTACTCCTTTTAGGCGGTCGAAGGTAGAAGGCTGTTGAAATACGGATGCTCATTTGCTCGCGTTGCTCTTTTGCCCACATACAGCGTGCAAATCCTGAGAAGAGCTTCGGGGAATGCCTGTTGCTTACGCCTTGCCTGCTTACAAATAGCGTTGCAGTTGCATCGCATTCGGTCATGCACGCGCCACTAACTAGCGTCTGATATCCTTATCTTATCTCTCCAAAATCAGTTTTTTGGATGTCGGAATATGCTATCCTTAGGGCACTTGCCTGGCTATCGGTACTCACCCTGACTGCCTGCCAGGAAGGCCACGTGGCAGACAATGACGACGACGCTGCGCCTAATATCCTATTTATCGCCGTAGATGACCTACGACCAGAGTTGCGTTGCTACGGGCAGGATCTGATCCAAAGTCCCCACATAGATCGGTTGGCAGCGGCCAGCACGCTGTTCACTCGCGCCTATTGCAACGTGCCCGTCTGCGGTGCGTCCAGGGCCAGTCTGATGACAGGCATTCATCCCAATCGCCACCGATTCCTGAACTACTACACTCGCACGTCAGAGGACACTCCCGAGGCTACCACCCTAGCCGAGCACTTCAAGAGACATAATTATCATACGGTGAGCTTAGGTAAGGTGCTGCACGATCGGGACGACGCACCGCAGAGCTGGTCTGAGCCTGCCTGGCGGCCCGATCAGTCCCCTGGTCCTACGGGCAGACCCAACTGGCGCAACTACTTACTCTCCGAAAATCTGGCCATCGCTGCCGAAAATGAGGACGGTCGCGGTCCCGCTTGGGAACGAGCGGCAGTGCATGATACGGCTTACTTCGATGGCAAGATCGCTCAGCGGGCCGTGGAGCAGCTTCACTCCTTTAGGGACCTGGACCAACCCTTCTTCCTTGCGGTGGGATTTCTCAAGCCGCACCTGCCCTTCAATGCTCCCGCCAAATATTTTGACCTCTATGACCCCGCCGAGCTGCCCCTTGCGACCAACGCTTTTATGCCACAAGGAGCTCCCGAGCAAGCCTGGCACAACTCCGGCGAGCTGCGAAACTATGCGCAAGTGCCGAGTGAGCGGGTACTCCCGGACGCCTACGCTCGGCGCTTGGTGCACGGGTACTATGCCTGCGTCAGCTACACCGATGCCCTCATTGGGTGGCTTCTGGATGCCCTGGAGGAAACCGGCCAAGCCAGCAATACGATCATCGTGCTCTGGGGCGACCACGGTTGGAGTTTGGGTGAACACACGCTCTGGTGCAAACACTCCTGCTTTCATAATGCGCTCCGGGTGCCGCTGATCATCCATGACCCCGCCAAGCCGGTTGGTCAGCAGTCTAGTGCTTTGGCCTCGCTGCTCGATCTATATCCTACGCTCTGCGATCTGGCCGCCTTGCCTACCCCGGCGCACGTCCAAGGTCGAAGCTTGGCACCCATTCTTGCCGACCCTGACAGCTCCGTGCAACAGGAGATCTTTTGTCGGTGGAAGCGTGGCGAGTCTATACAAACAGATCAATACCTCTATACCCGATATCATGATGCGCAGGGTCAACCAGTGGCAGAGATGCTGTACGATCACCGCACAGATCCAGCGGAGAACAGTAATGTGGCAGGGGAATCGGCTTACGTCGAAGTCCGGGATAGGTTGAGGAGCCAATTGGAGGAGCATGTTCACATGGTGAATGGTGAGGAAGGGGATCTTTGAAGTTTAGGGAGGGTTGATTAACCGCTAATTAACCCTTAGTTCTAATAAACACGAGGGTTGAGGTCCTCAAATTTGTGCTGAAAACGCGTGGCCGATTTGCTCAGGTCAAGCACTGCCTCACTAACCGTTAATTGACCCTTAGTGCCAATAAACACGGGGGTTGAAGTCCTCAGATTTGTCCTGAAAACGCGTGGCCGATTTGCTCAGGTCAAGCACTGCCTCATTAACCGTTAATTGACCCTTAGTGCCAATAAACCGGGGGTTGAGGTCCTCAGATTTGTGCTGAAAACGCCTGGCCGATTTGCTCAGGTCAAGTCACTGCCTCACTAACCGTTAATTGACCCTTAGTGCCAATAAACACGGGGGGTGAGGTCCTCAGATTTGGGCTGAAAACGCGTGGCCGATTTGCTCAGGTCAAGTCACTGCCCCATTAACCGTTAATTGACCCTTAGTGCCAATAAACACGGGGGTTGAAGTCCTCAGATCTGGGCTGAAAACGCCCGGCCGATTTGCTCAGGTCAAGTCACTGCCTCACAAACCGTTAATTGACCCTTAGTGCCAATAAACACTGGGGGTGAGGTCTCAGATTTGTCCTGAATACGCCTGGCCGATTTGCTCATGTCAAGTCACTGCCTCACTAACCGTTAATTGACCCTTAGTGCCAATAAGCACGGGGGGTGAGGTCCTCAGATTTGGGCTGAAAATGGCAACCGGGTTAGCTCCATGCAAACCGGTGCCCTCATTAACCGTTAGTTGACCCTTAGTGCCAATAAACACGGGGGGTGAAGTCCTCAGATTTGTCCTGAAAATGGCAACCGGGTTAGCTCCATGCAAACCGGTGCCCTCACTAACCGTTAATTGACCCTTAGTGCCAATAAACACGGGGGGTGAGGTCTCAGATTTGTGCTGAAAATGCGTGGCCGATTTGCTCAGGTCAAGTCACTGCCTCACTAACCGTTAATTGACCCTTAGTGCCAATAAACACGGGGGGTGAGGTCTCAGATTTGGGCTGAAAATGCGTGGCCGATTTGCTCAGGTCAAGTCACTGCCTCACTAACCGTTAATTGACCCTTAGTGCCACTAAACACGGGGGGTGAGGTCTCAGATTTGGGCTGAAAATGCGTGGCCGATTTGCTCAGGTCAAGTCACTGCCTCACTAACCGTTAATTGACCCTTAGTGCCAATAAACACGGGGGTTGAAGTCCTCAGATTTGTCCTGAATACGCGTGGCCGATTTGCTCAGGTCAAGTCACTGCCTCACTAACCGTTAATTGACCCTTAGTGCCAATAAACACGGGGGGTGAGGTCCTCAGATTTGTGCTGAAAATGGCAACCGGGTTAGCTCCATGCAAACCGGTGCCCTCATTAACCGTTAGTTGACCTTTAGTTCTAATAAACACGGGGGTTGAAGCCGTTGTGCTCCAAACATCACCAGGAAATCGGCCCACATCCACTATTCTCCAATGGTTATACTTTAACAATAACTGGGAATTGCCTACATTACTGCCGACCCGCTCCAATACCAGCACAAACCCTCAGCCACCTGTCAACCATCTACTATGTCATTGCCACGTCCCACGTTGTACTGCCCCATCTGCGGCACGAAGATTTCCGGCAGAGCCGACAAGATCTTCTGCTCCACCAGCTGTAAATCCCGATATCACCTCCTCCGCAAAGATCAGCACCTACCCTACTCCCATCCCATTGACAAGATCCTGCATCGCAACTGGGTGCTTCTTTCCGAGCTACACGAGCGGGCAGGCAAAAGAAAATTCTACGTCTCCAAGGCAGAATTGAACAAGGCTGGCTTCCATACCAAATATTACACCACCAGCCAGACCAACAAACAGGGCAAAACTTACTATTATGTATACAATTACGGCTGGATGGACTTTAGCGAATCCGATCTCATGATCGTCCGATTGGCGAAGTCTAAGTAGTTAAAAAAAATATAGCCTTGTCAGACATACTTCGTTTTGCCTGCCTCCTCCTGTGCATGACCCTCGCATGCCGTCCGGCCCAGGAAGAAATACCCTGGGTCGAGCAGCTCGTAGCAGCCAATGATGAGGTGGTCGCCACCTACTTCACCAGGCAAAATCAAGACCCCGAACACCCAGACTACGGTGGCCTCCCCAACCAGTATGAAATCTATAATCCCGGCTCGGGCACCGCCATCATACAGCGTATGGTCGCTGCCTATCTCAGTCCGACCTCCAGCTACTACCGTGATCCCAAAGCCCTGGATGCTGCAGAACTCGCCATGGATTTTCTGCTGCGCAAGCAACACGACGACGGAACCATTGATCTGCTGACCACCAATTTCCACTCCACACCTGATCTGGGATTTGTTGGAGAGCCGCTAGCCCTTAGCTACAAGGTGTTGTCCCGCGATAATACGACCGTGACCGCATCGCTCCGCAAAAAGATAAAGCAGTTTATGGATCGAGCGGCCCATGCATTGTCCATTGGAGGGATTCACACACCCAATCACCGTTGGGTGGTGTCCATGGCACTGGCTCGATGGAACGAACTGTTCCCCAGCGAAAAATATGTGCGCCGCATCGAAGAATGGCTGAATGAAGGCATCGATATCGATGCCGACGGGCAATACACGGAGCGCAGTACGACCGTGTACTCACCCTCCACCAACAACTGGCTCATTACCATCGCCCGACTACTTGACAAGCCGGCCCTGCTAGACCACGTACGACACAACTTGGAGATGTCCATCTACTATCTACACAGCAATGGAGAGATGGTCACCGAAGCCTCCAGACGACAAGATCAATACCGTCCCGGCAAGCCGACCCGCTACTACTATGCCTACCGCTATATGGGTATACATGACCAAAATGGCAGATTTGGTGCGATGACCAAAATCATCGAGAGGCAGGGAGCCAAATCGGTGTCGGGTTACCTGATCCTCCACTTGGAGGATCCGTCGCTCACGCAAGAACCGCCCATCTCCCAGCTGGATACCAGCTACGTCAAATTCTTTCCCCATTCCGAACTTGTGCGCATCCGACGTGGCGAAAGAGATGCGACCATCTTATCAAAAAACCCCGCCGTACTGACGTTCCACAAAGGGGAGGCTGTCCTCCAGGCCGTGCGGATGGCCGATGCTTTCTTTGGCAAAGGTCAATTGTAACTACTCAGTAGGTTTTAGGACAATGTGAGGATCTATCAAGGCCTCAAATGGATGGATACCTTGTTTGATTGCGGAGTCAACGATGGTTCGTAAGATTGCGAATCGTCTCGCTCCATGATAAGATCTAAAGGTGCCGGATATTTTGTTTTTAAGTTTGATCATTCGGATGGCTCTTTCGCTGTGATTGTTGTCGGGCATTACACCACGGTCATATAGGCATATGGTGATAGATTTTCGTAGCCTAATAAGTCGATCTCTCAGGGTTCTGACCTTTTTATGTGATCGAAGCAGTGGACTAGATAGAATCTGGTCCAACTGTTCTTCGACGGCCTCCTTGCGGTTGGTCGGTATTCTGGACAGTCGGCACAAGCGGAAGATCTCCTGTAGTATGCCATCTAATTTTGTAGCCCACCTAGATCCATGGAATTCTTTGAGCCCTTGGCATTCTCTACGTATATGTGCCAAGCATATCTGATGTCCCTTTGACTGGGTGTTTAAATGTGTTTTCCAACAATCACTGATCAATACTGCCTTCTTGAATCCATCCGGGAATAGCGCCTTACTGGTCTGTGACCCCCGATTATTCGATATATGAAACAGGCTGTACCTGCTGGTTACCCACGTCCATATCCAATTCTTCTTACCCTCTACACTCACACCACTTTCATCCACTCCTACCGATTTACTTTGCCTTATCTGCTCTATTATCTGTCCATAGGACTCTGTGCATTCCTTTGCTTTTGCCTTCATTATGTTATCCACTGTCCCCTCACTTGCCTTGCGACCAAACAACACCTCTAAGGTCTCTACTAATCTGCGATAGGGCAGCATCTGCCGTACCGACAAATACACCACTAAATTCTTCCATCTTCGCCCATACCTCACCACCGGTCCCCCCTGCAAATCCCCTTCATACTCTGATCTACTCCATTGTTCACATTGATCGCACTGTTTGGCCCACCTCCTGTGTTCTACTACTTCTAAATCTAGTGGCGGTATATCCCATATTTGCTTGCGTTCTATCACTTCTCCTTCCACCTGCGTCAGATCAGATGCGCAATGACTACATTGTTTCACCTCGTAATCCTTATACCTGTCCACCGATTCACTCAGTTCCAAGGTCGTTCCTTTGTGACCCGGCTGCCCTCCCTTCCTGCGCTTACTCTTTGTCCGTAGCGATCTGGTCCTTCTCTTTTCTGACTGCTTATCCCTTGAGGGTGGCAATGACGTATTCCTACTATTTTTTCCCCGCAAAATCTCTATCTCTTTCTCCAGCAATGCCATCCGCTCCATTAGCGACAACACTAAGTCTATTAGTTGCTCTCGCGATAAACGTTCTAATTCTTTTCGATCTATCATACATATGCAAATATCGCATATGTATCTTATACAATTCCAGCCATCTTCAAGGAATTATCAACTATTTCTCAACAACTGTGGATAAACCTTCTGATTTTCCACTTCTCCTCGAAATCTTCCTGTCCAAATGTGGATAACTTTTTAATTTTTCTAATTCTACCCTGCTGAGTAGTTACGGTCAATTTATTGCGGATACCCTGGTGGTCGAGGAAAACAAGTACACACTAATTCAAGAATTGGAAGGGCCGTATTATCAGCCCTATCCAGTCGACTCCCTTCCGGATGACGGGGACTGGGAAAAAATGCCTCGAAAGAATAGGCCGCAGAGTGAGGTCCAATATCAACGGTCAGTGATTCAAGTCCAAGAAAATGATGGAAGCATCCTGGTCGATTTTTCCATCGATGGTACCGACGCCGTACCCGTGGCCATAGAATTAAGCTTTAGAGAAGGCGGCGTTCTGCATGGCGTTTCTCCGGTCGAGGATATTCCAAAGGCGTACCTTTTGAAGGATGGCTTGGCCACCTACGTGGTTGGAAATGACGAGATCGAATTTGGCCCAGGAAGAAATCAACATTTGTGGACACAGCTCAGAGGCGCCCATGAAAAAGTTGATGGACACAGTGTCTATGTCACCGGTTTTACACCGTTTGAATACCGTCTCGAAATCCGATGAGCGTGCTAGCCTGGGGGGGACCCTTCATCTCCCTTGTGATATTGAGAGATATAAGTGATTGGAGCCATACCTACTTGCTTTTTGAAGACTCTACGAAAAGTTTCTGGTGAAGAAAACCCTGCACATCTGGCAATATAACTCAACTTGTAGCGCTGGTACGATTCGTCAGTCCTTACTTCATTCAAAATATGGGATATTCTCAAGTTGTTGATGTAGTCGGTGTAGGTCTGGCTATTGCGATATTTGTGAATCAGCCGATTAAGGTACAGCCGGTTTGTCTTGAGTCTGGTGGCCATAGCTGGCAGACTTAGGTTGGGATCGAGGTAGACCTTCGATGATTCAAATTCCTTCAGTCTATCCAAAATTTCTTGTTCGCGGTTTCCGATCTGAAAATTACCTTCATCGCTGACATTTTCCAAGGTTCTTCGCTCTCTCTGCACTGGGGATTCTCGCGTTAGTGCTTGCAGTTCCGTTTTATATCTCGAAGCTCTTGCGTAATAGACAACGAAGACGCCCAGAATGACCAAGATTAGTATTGCTGTGACTAAGTTGTACTTTCTTACTTGCATCAACCTACTGCTCGCATGATCCAACTGATCCCTAAGTGGTTTTATACTGTGGATCTCCAGTAGCCCCTTTAGGAACAATTTTTTGTCCTCATAGTCCAAAGAGTCAAGCGATAAATATTTGGCAGAATAAACATCATACTTTTCAACAGCTCCCAATTCTCTGGCAGCTAAAGCGGCATGGTGGTAGGACTCCCTCTTCCATTCATCGCTATCCCAAAAATATTCGGAGTAAGAGTCACTAAACATGGCAATGGATTGCTCTGCAGACTGCAATGCTCTTTCATATTTTCCCAACTTGAGATAACACTCTGCTAATAGCTCATGTACATTGGCAAACCAAATATCTGTGGGCTCAACGTAGGGCAGCAGCGTTGACACATTTTCCAGTTGCTCAGCGGCACCCAGATAATTACCTGCCTGCATCTTGGCATAAACCTCGCTATGAAACAGCTGTACCCACAACTCGTTTGTGACGTCTACATTGCCTTGCAAATGCCCTCTCAACTGATCCAGGAAGTGTTGTGCCGAGTCCGGGCATCCCTTCGCAGCATGATAATCAGCCACATTGGAGAAGCATTCGAAGTAGATATAAGCGTTTGGCAGTGTATCGACTGATCCCCGAGATCCTAATAATCTCTTCGCCTCTTTACAAATTTCCCGATTTCTGACATACATCAGTTCCGCTTCATCGATCAATCCATAAAACTCTCCATAGATCCAGGCAGCGTAGTTCTTCATGTGGGAGGAGATATCCACCCGGAGGCTCTCGAATTGTCTTAGGTAATGTAGACACTTGAGATACTCCCCTCTAAACCCTAGCTCATAGCTTGCCTCAAGGTACGCCTCGGCTACCGCATCATGGTCCTCCAGCACTTTGGCGTACCGAGCAGCCTCATTGAAGTGCCATAGATAAGCGTCAGTAGAATCCGCCGACCTACAACTCCCCCACAAGAATCCTAACTGCCGATGTACTTTATGTCGATAGCGATCCGTAGGTGCTTGGTCAAGCAGTGATGACAGGCAGGCGATAGCCCCCAAATCGTCCATCTCGAGACAAGCTAAGCATTTGCTCCTGAAGTTTTGCTCGGTGTAATGGACCTTCGTATCCACGACGTCCGCACTGGTTGTCGACAGCCATAACGCAAACCAACAAAAGCAACAAAGGATCAGACGTTGCCCTGCAGTCTTGGCGATCCAAGCATAGCTCATTAGGACATATACTGGTATGGATGCAAGTTAGCTAAATGACCACTGGCAATTGTAGATATATTTCTATGTCCGCGTCGAATCTTCTATCAATTCTATACTACAATTATGTAGTAGTCGGCATAGAATAACGCACCTAAATGCATGGAAGGATCATCCATACTCCACCAAGATCAGGTCACCCGAACTGGGTGTAGGAGGCCAAAAAAGTGAAATGGCTGGGCAATTGCCCAGCCATTCACTAAAACCTATAATTAACACACCTCTTCTATATCTTCTATCTGCGTAGAATCTCCACGGTAATTGTCCTCGTTTCTTGACCATCGGTCACTCGCACGATGTAGAGCCCCGCTGCATAGTGGGATACATCCGTGATGAATGAGAGCACACCGTCTCGGATTTCTTGGTTGGGATACCAAGCGATACGAGCACCGAGCAGGTCAACGATGTCGATATTAGCACGTCCCTGCCTGTCGTCAGGATACCTTACACTCACCTGTAGATGGCTGGCCGCAGGATTGGGATAGGCTGCCACATGCATAGACCTTTCTGCCGACTGTTGACAGACATAGGCTTCGACGACGTATGTGGTGTCCCCTACCTGTGAAAAGCAACCCGCAGCCGATAGCACTTCCAGACCATGATAGGTACCAGGCGCTAAATCCTGGAACACGATCTCTCTATCCGTGAAGGGTCCAGCTAAAATCTCGTCGGTATCATCCTTGACAATTCTAGCCATGTAGGGCACGGACAGCGGCGTATCGTGCAGCAAAAGGCGAATTACGCCGTCCCGGGCATCGCAAGATGCCTCGTGCGTCACCTGTACCGAGTCCGGATCAAAGCTGGGCTCCGGCCGTACCTCCTTTCGGATGACGTTGGTCTCGCCCAACCAAGCCGTACAACCTCGTCGTCGCGAACATCGGGCATAGTAGGTAGTCACCGAAATCGGCAATGGATCATAAGTGGGTCCATCTGCTCTCCAGATCGGATCCCACTTGCTGAATGGCAAGGAGGGATCTGTCGTCTTGATCCACATGTATTCGATGACTCCGGATCCGCCGGTAGGATCGATCACACTGATAATCTCATCCGGATCGTATCCACCACAATTTGACTCATCATACCCCAGCAAGCCTCCATCCAGTATGTTGCAGCAGGCGGAATGAAAAATCTGTAGAAACTTATCATAGCATCCGCTCACGGTATCTTCGACCACAATCCAGTAAAGGCCAGCCTCGTAGATCATTGCCGAATCTCCGACGACACGACGGCCATCAGGGCCAATCCACGTGATCTTGGTATGGATAGGCAGCGTCGAGATGACCGATGCCCATACGCCCATAGAGTCACAGGGCACCGTGACTTCCTCTATCACTAAGTCATGCAGCTCCATCGTGTCCAGATGAATGGTGTCCCTACCGATACAGCCTGATGTATCGACCGTCTCCACATAGTAGGTCCCTGCCGCGGGTACGATCGGGGCGGGCAGGGCGGAGGAAAATCCTTGAGGTCCTCTCCATCCATAGGACACAATTGCACCTGCAGAAACGACTTCCAACAAGGCGGAGTCTGCCCGGCAATCGTACCGGGTAGCGATGATCTGTACCTTGCAATCCGTGGTGTCTGGTGCCATGCAGAAGCCGGCGTCCCAGGTCATGTCGATCACATTTTCCTCGGCACGGAAGCATCGCGTACGACCATCGGGATAGACCACGTCCGAATCTAGCGTGGAATCTCCAGCTTCAGCCACTGTAAACTGCAAGCTGTCGGGCCGGATGAAGCGCAAGAAGTAGTCCTCTCCCGGAATCAGATGCACAAACCGGTAATGCCCCAGACTATCGGTCATTTGGCTGTCGACCAGGATGCTGTCACAAGTGTAAAGCTCCACTTGGATGCCAGCCAGGCCGGTCTCCAGACTATCTTGTATTCCGTCGCAATCCGCATCCAGCCACACCCGGTCTCCCACCATCTCGCAGGAGTCCAGTAGCACATTGACCGAGGTGATCACCTCGCACCCATTGGGTGCGGTGACAGACAGCAGATAGCGTCCGGGGGTGCGCACATAGGGTCGTGGATCGGTCGATAGAAATCCGTCCGGTCCGGTCCATTGGTAGGTCACACCCGGTGTGCCGGAGAAGCCAAACAGGCGGAGGGGCTGGGTATCACATCCATCCAACAGTCCACCTTCGGCCTGCACATCCGGCTCGATCGTGTTATCTACCGTTTGTATTTGCCCCGTATCCACACAGCCTTTGCTGCTCTCCAGGATGAGCTGATAAATTCCTCGGACGGTGACTATAGGTCTGGGCTCATTGATCACCAACCCGTTGGGATCGATCCAATATGCCCGCTCTATGTCATGGGAGGACTCCCAGTCCAAGTGCACAGCGGGGTGATCGCAGTCAAACGTGTCTGCATGGATAACAAAGTCTATATCCTCAGATCTGGTTACTTCAAAAGACTCCTCGGTCTTACATCCATCATCTAAGGTGGCTGTCACCCCGTAAGTGCCCACCTCGCCCACCGTGGGCATGGGCAGGTTGGACCTAAAACCATTGGGACCTGTCCAAAGAACCGTCCAATTGGAGGCATTCGTGACGTTTAGCCCCAGCGTGGTACTATCTTGGCCGCAGGGTACCTGCGTACCGGTCACCTGGATATCCGGACCCTCAGTGCGGGTCAGGACCTGTGCGATGGCTTCGTTCGTACATCCATTGGGAGCCGCAACCACCAACGTATAAACACCTGGGGTTTCAACCACAGGAGAAGCCTGGTCGGAAGTAAATCCATTGGGTCCGACCCAGCGATATGTAGCACCTGCCGTAAGCGACTCGCCTTTCAGCTGCACCTTGTCCTTCGCACAGTCGATCGTACCTCCGGTGGCCTGCACATCTGGCAGATCCAGGTTGCGACTGATCTCAATATCCTGTGTACCCGAACACCCGGAGACATCCGTCACGGTGACTTGATAGATCCCAGGCGTTGAGACTACCGGATCACGCACGTCAGAGGCAAAGCCCTGTGGTCCGATCCACTGGACGGTCGTCACCTCCTGAGAGATGCTCAGGACGATCTGCACGGTAGCATTCGTACAGTTGAGCTGACCAGCAGACAGGGTGAAGTCTAGCACCTCGCCGCCATCGATCACCTGGACACTTTCCTGTGCCGTGCAACCGTTGGTGCCAGTCACTTGCAAAGTGTAGGTACCTGTTTGGTCGACCGTGGGGTTAGGCGCGTTGGAACTAAATCCACCCGGACCCGTCCAGGTATAGATCACACCCGGACTGCTAGAGGCGCCTTGCAATTGCACGCTGCCCTGGCATCCGAGGGAACCCCCGGTCGCCTGAATGTCGGGTTCATCCCGATCCATGGCAACTTGTACTTGCCCCGTGCCTACGCATCCCACGGCATCGGTAACCTGCAGCGTATAACTACCTGCCTGCGACACCGTCGGCTGGGCCTCGTTCGATGTAAAACCATTGGGTCCTGTCCATTGATAGACCGATATGACAGAAGGACTCTGTACGGACAGCTGAGTTTGCCCACTCTGGCAAGTCAGATCCCCCGCCGAAACCTGAATCTGAAGGTCAGTCATGTTTCTTCCCACGTTCGCCGCTGCCACCTTCTGACAGTTTTGTGCGTCGGAGACCGTGACTTCGTACCTCCCTGGCGCGAGATTAGTAAGGTCCTCGCTGATTGCTCCCGTAGACCAACGATAGGACATGGATCCCCGACCAGTCACTTGAAGGTCGAGGGCACCATTCTGTTGGCTGCAGGTGGCATCAGTCACGGCGATTCTCAGCTGCATGCTGGCAGGATCTGAGACCTGCACGGAAGTAGAGGCACTACATCCCAGGGCATCCTCTACGGTGACTCCGTAGGTCCCTGCCGACAGATTAGCTAGATTCTGTGAGGTCGCGCCCGTACTCCAATGGAAGTGATACGGCGCGGTACCATTTGACACCACCAGAGTAATGCTGCCGTCAGAGCCTCCTTCGCAGGAGGGGGATACGACGGTGGGCGTAATACCAATTTGGCTGGTGCACGGAGGAGTAATCGGTATTGTCACCTCATCCTCATCGTCATCGTCCGGATCTCCGTCGCCGTCTTCATCTTGTTCATAGTCTCCATCCGGATCGCTGTCTCTGTCATCACCATTATCTCGGCTGATCTGTGCCCGATTTAGCACTTGATCTCCCTGATAATCCGCTTGGATCCGATAGGCGACCATAATGTCGGCGATCGACCCTACTGGCAGCGAGGCAATAGTCCATAGGTTGTCGGCATCCTGGCTGATGTTGCCTGTGGCATTACTGTTGACAAAGGTCAGTCCTGGCCCTGGGTCATCCGTGATTTCGACGTTGGCAGCATCGGCGTTGCCCTGATTGGTCACCCGAATCCGATAGCTGATCAACATATCGGGATGGTAGGGACCGGCGGTCATTGTAACTTTGGTCAAGGCAAGGTCATAGGCCAACGTCATTGGCGTGAGCACCTCATCTTCGTCGTCATCTGGCGTATCATCATTCTTATCATCTGTATCGTAATCTTCGTCCGGATCGCTGTCCACATCATCTCCATCGTCTACTGTGATCTGTGCCCGATTCACCAGCGTCGTGCCCTGGAAGTTTGCATCGATATCGTAGGTCACTTGGATCGTTTCCGTCGCACCGCTGACTAAGGAGGCGATGGTCCACCTGTTGTCCGCGTCTTCGCTAACATTGCTATTCGATCCCGCATCGCTGCTCGCAAAGGTCAGCCCGGTACCCGGGTTGTCCGTCACCTCGACAGCGGCCGCGTCCAGTGATCCCTCGTTGGTCACCACAATGGCAAAGGTTATCTGATCTCCCGGACGGAAAGGCCCGGCGCTGACCAATGACTTGGCAAGTGCGAGGTCGTAGGTCTGCTCCACCGGTGTTATCTCTTCATCCTCATCGTCGTCATCCGGATCATTATCGCCGTCTTCATCCTCGTCATAGTCTCGGTCAGGATCGCTGTCCTCGTCGTCACCGTCGTCGCGGGTGATCTGGGCACGATTCACCACTTGGTCGCCCATGAAATCCGGGTCGATACGATAGGTGACTTCGATGTCCTGCGTCGAAAAGGCCAGGAGTAAACCGATCACATAGGTCGAATCATTCGTCTGGGTGACATTGCTCAGACTGGTCGCATTGCTGCTGACAAACGTCAGGTGAGCACCCGGATTGTCAGTGACTTCCACATTGCTGGCAGTTGCTCGGCCTTCATTGGTTACCGTGATCCGATAGGTAATGATATCTCCTGGTCGGAAAGGTCCCTGACCGATGACCATCTTAGCCAGCGCTAAGTCATAGGTCTGCTCAACGAGAATAGACACCTCATCTTCATCGTCATCATCCACTCCGTCACTTCCGTCGTCCGTGGAGTAGTCCTCATCGGGATCACTATCTACGTCGTCTCCATCATCCGCCGTGATCTGCACGCGATTGAGCAGCGAAGTTCCCTGAAAATCGGTGGCGATGTCGTAGGTGACGTTGATGGTTTCGCTCGCACCCCTCGGTAAGGAGGCGATCGTCCAAAGATTGGCCGCATCTTCGGTCACGTTGCTATTGCTAGCCGCATCACTGCTGACAAAAGCCAGTCCAGTCTGCGGATTATCCGTAACCTCGATATTGGCCCCATCCAGTGATCCTTCGTTGATCACCACAATGGCAAAGGTGACCTGATCACCAGGACTGAATGGCCCGGAACTAACCAGGTTCTTCGTCAGTGCCAGGTCATAGACTTGTCCGACAGGTACAGACACCTCATCTTCATCGTCATCATCCACTCCGTCATTTCCGTCGTCCGTGGAGTAGTCCTCATCGGGATCACTATCCACATCGTCTCCATCATCCGTCGTGATCTGCACGCGATTGAGCAGCGAAGTTCCCTGAAAATCGGTGGCGATGTCGTAGGTGACGTTGATGGTTTCGCTCGCACCATTCGGTAAGGAGGCGATCGTCCAAAGATTGGCCGCATCTTCGGTCACATTGCTATTGCTAGCCGCATCACTGCTGACAAAAGCCAGTCCGGTCTGCGGATTATCCGTAACCTCGACATTGGCCCCATCCAGTGATCCTTCGTTGGTCACCACAATGGCAAAGGTGACCTGATCACCAGGACTGAATGGCCCGGAACTAACCAGGTTCTTGGTCAGTGCCAGGTCATAGACTTGTCCGACAGGTACAGACACCTCATCTTCATCGTCATCATCCACTCCGTCATTTCTGTCGTCCGTGGAGTAGTCCTCATCGGGATCGCTATCCACATCGTCTCCATCATCCGCCGTGATCTGCACGCGATTGAGCAGCGAAGTTCCCTGAAAATCGGTGGCGATGTCGTAGGTGACGTTGATGGTTTCGCTCGCACCCCTCGGTAAGGAGGCGATCGTCCAAAGATTGGCCGCATATTCGGTCACGTTGCTATTGCTAGCCGCATCACTGCTGACAAAAGCCAGTCCGGTCTGCGGATTATCCGTAACCTCGACATTGGCCCCATCCAGTGATCCTTCGTTGGTCACCACAATGGTAAAGGTGACCTGATCACCAGGACTGAATGGCCCCGCACTGACAAGATTCTTGGTCAGCGCTAGGTCATACGTACAGTCCACTACAGTGACCGTGACCACGGCCGTGTCGCTGCAGGTCGTAGCATTGCCATCAGCCGAAAGGATCAGGGTGTACTCCGTGGTTGTATTTGCTGCAACGTCCAGTGTCTGTCCCAGTCCCACAAAATTGGCGGATACCGGAGGACCGACAAACCAGAGGTAGTTTAACGTGGCATTGGGGTCGCTGGCCGGTGGCTGTGAACTACTTCCATCCAACGTCACCGTTTGCCCGGCACAATACTGACTCTGCGCCACCGTGGCAACGGCTGTGGGATTCAGACTAACGTCCACATTTACGGTCACCTCATCGATCACCTCGCATATCCCGGTGGCATCCTTCACGGTCAATCTGTATACCGTGGTAAAGAGCGGGCTCACATCTAATACTTGCGATTTGTTGCTGCCGTCGATCGAGGTTGGGTCCCCTGACACGATGGTCCAGGTGTAATCTGTTCCCACCGATGCTGAACCATCGATTTGCATAGATCCCCCTTGGCAGACGGATAGATCGTTGCCGGCATCCGCGATGACGGCCTCATTGATCAAGACGGTCTTGTTGGCACTTCCCGGGCAGCTCGTCCCGCTCACAAGGACACTGACCGCACCGCTGCCAGGGCTGGTGAAGGTGACTGAGGCGCTGGTGCCTGTACCCGAAGAAGGTGTTGCTGGTCCTCCAAATGTCCAGGAGTAGATGGCCCCTGTGACAATGGGGGATACGGAGTAGGTCACCGTTTCTCCCGCACACACGGTATCTGGCCCATGGATCGTAATTGTCAGACCGGTCGTTTCGGTAATGGTGACGTCTTCTTGTGCGGTACAATTGTTGTCATCGGTAACGGTCAAACTATAGGTCCCCTGACCTACAGCGGTGAGCGTACTGGAGGTGGCCCCTGTATTCCAAAGGTATGAATAGGGAGATGTACCTCCGACCACCATAGATGGTATGTCTACCGTCTCACCGGTGCAAACCGATTGATCGACAAGGGTGATGACGATAGCTGCCGGCTCTGAGATCGTGGCGGATGCAGATGCCGTGCAGTTGTTGTCGTCAGTGACGACTACATTGTACGTGCCTGCTCCCAGGCTGAGTTGATCCTCTTGTCCTTGCACGATTCCCGTGCCGTTAGTGGTGGTCCAGTCAAACGTGTAGGGCGTCGTGCCACCCGTGACGGTCAGGTCGATGGTTCCATCAAACCCTCCGGGACATGTGGCATCACCTTGTGCCAGGACCAGATCGAGTCCGCCGCTGGCATTTATCGTAGAGCTATCATTGACAAAACAACCGTTGTCGTCCGTGACGGTGTAGTAGTATTTTCCGGCCGCAAGACCAGTGGCCGTGGCAATATCGTCAGCTATATGGCCCCAGCTGTAGCTATAGGGGCTTTGTCCGTTACTAGCCTGCAAGGCAATTTCTCCATTCGACTGACCGCAACTTGCATCCGTGACGGTGGCTGATACGCTTGGCCCTTGGTTGACATCTACATCTACAGTCACATAATCTATCCGCTCGCATATACCGCTGGCATCCTTGACGGTCAGCTTATAGACAGTAGTAAACAGCGGGCTCACCGTGAGCATTGAAGTATTCGCGCCTCCATCAATAGATGTTGGATCTCCTGATTCGATGGTCCACGTAAAATCGGTACCGACAGATGCACTACCATCCAGTATCGTGCTTCCACCTTGACATATGGTGGCATTAGCACCTCCATTGGCCTCGATAGGTTGACGGATGGTTACATCCATTTGATCGCTTCCGCTACAGGTTCCGTTGGTGACCGTCAACTGCACAGTGGAGGTACCGCTGCTGGAGAACGTCACGGACACGGTCGTGCCGGTCGCGGTGGAAGGAGACGCCGAGCCGCTAAAAGTCCAAGCATAGGTGGCACCACTGATGATAGGAGTAGCAGAGAAAGTAATGGATTCATTGGCGCACACTTCGGTGGGTCCGTTGATACTTACCGTTGGGCTACCGGTTTCGGTGACATCAGCCGTGGCTATGGCTTGGCAGCCGTTGTCATCGGTGACGGTGAGTGAGTAGTTTCCGGCGCCCACCCCGGAGAGGGTGGAAGTGGTGGCCCCGGTGTTCCATAGATAGTTGTAGGGTGCGGTGCCTCCTGCCACGGCAGCCGGGAGGTTGGTCGTTTCTCCGGGGCAAACGGCTTGATCCGCCAGCGTCAACGACAATGCCGTTGGCTCGGCAATAGTTTCTGCATGTTGAACCGTACAATTATTGTCGTCCGTAACGACCAGATCGTATCTGCCCGCAGAGAGTCCACTTTGGTCTTCCTGCCCTTGCGTCAAGCCGCTGCCGTTGGAGGTGGTCCAGCTGTAGCTGTGGGGAGAAGTCCCTCCCGACACGGCAACATCGATGCTGCCGTCAGCAGCTCCATTACAAGTCACATGATCCACCGCGGCCACGATGGAAAGATCCGTTGGCGCCGTGATGGTGATATCCTTGATCGTAGAGCAGTTGCCATTGTCGGCCACTGATAGGGTGTAGGTGCCGGCGCTGAGCCCCGACTGATCCTCCGAGCTGGGTGACAAACCACTACCATTGGAGGTGGTCCAGGCATAGGTATAGGGGGGAGTACCACCCGTGACGGTGACGTCTATGGAGCCATTGGTGGCTCCATGGCAATCCAGATGCGTCACACTTTCTGTGATCGACAGGTTGCAAGTGCACGGTCCTGGATCGGCCAAGTTCTGCGTACCGCTCTGGTCACTGCATCCTGCCCCGGAGCTCAGTATCGCATAGTAGGATCCCGGTCCCAGACCTGAAAAAGGCTGACTGCCATCGATCGTGACGGTCCGGCTGGGTGTCTGAGCCACATTATTTCGGTACAGTGTCAAGGTGGCTGATCCACTGATGCCCGATACGTTAAATGTGATGGATCCATCGGAGCTGCTGCCAGCACAGGTAGGCTGCGACGAACTCGTGATGGCCACTTGCAAATTGCAGCACTGCTGGTTGTTTAGGGTACCGGTGCTCGTAGCAGGGCAATTGTTGCCATCTAAGATGGCAATGTTGTAGTTGCCCGGAGCCAGATTGGAGAAGGTCAAGGCAAATTGACCTCCGCCTTGATTCTGTACGGTGGCATTTCGGGAGGAGGTACTACCAGCCGTGGTGCCCGTGGCCGTCGCGCTAAGGCTGGCTGCCGTACTGTTGGTCACGGTATAAGTCAGCACTCCATCGTTCAGATCGGGACAAGTAGGTTGGGTGGATGTCCCGGCCATCACTTGCAGACTGGGTGGATTGCTCAGGGTTTGGGCACTGGAGGTCTGCTGGCAGGTGCTATTATTGGGATCGTAGACCCTTACCGTATAATTGCCCGGTCCCAAGCCCGAGTAGATATCTGTGCCGCTGGAGGGTACCTGACGGGTACTGGCTGCCACCAAGCTCCCGCCATTATACAGTTGCACATACATCCCGACTGCCCCGCTCACCGCATATCCAACACTGCCATCATTGCCAGCGCAGGTGATAGCTGAAACAATGGTGAGTGAGGGCTGTCCGATAGTACAACAGTTCGTGGGGTTTGTGAGCGTGGCCGCCCCAGAGCTTCCCTGACAATTTGTGTTCGAACCGTTGAAGACCACCGCATAGTAACTGCCCGCGGACAGACCAGCGAATGTGTAACTACCATTTGATAGGGCTACCGCACTGCCGACTGGCGTGCCCGACGTCGTGTAAAGCTGACCATAGAACGTGCCTGTGCCCGACGTCTGCGAAGTCAAAGTCAGACTTCCCGTACTGCTATTGCACGTGATCTGACTGCTCACTTGAAGCTGGACATTGGACACCGTACAGCAATTGGTCGGATTGCTCAAGGTGGCCGCCCCAGAGCTTCCCTGACAATTTGTGTTCGAACCGTTGAAGACCACCGCATAGTAACTGCCCGCGGACAGACCAGCGAATGTGTAACTACCATTTGATAGGGCTACCGCACTGCCGACTGGCGTGCCCGACGTCGTGTAAAGCTGACCATAGAACGTGCCTGTGCCCGACGTCTGCGAAGTCAAAGTCAGACTTCCCGTACTGCTATTGCACGTGATCTGACTGCTCACTTGAAGCTGGACATTGGACACCGTACAGCAATTGGTCGGATTGCTCAAGGTGGCCGCCCCAGAGCTTCCCTGACAATTTGTGTTTGAACCGTTGAAGACCACCGCATAGTAACTGCCCGCGGACAGACCAGCGAATGTGTAACTACCATTTGATAGGGCTACCGCACTGCCGACTGGCGTGCCCGACGTCGTGTAAAGCTGACCATAGAACGTGCCCGAGCCCGACGTCTGCGAAGTCAAAGTCAGACTTCCCGTACTGCTATTGCACGTGATCTGACTGCTCACTTGAAGCTGGACATTGGACACCGTACAGCAATTGGTCGGATTGCTCAAGGTGGCCGCCCCAGAGCTTCCCTGACAATTTGTGTTTGAACCGTTGAAGACCACCGCATAGTAACTGCCCGCGGACAGACCAGCGAATGTGTAACTACCATTTGATAGGGCTACCGCACTGCCGACTGGCGTGCCCGACGTCGTGTAAAGCTGACCATAGAACGTGCCTGTGCCCGACGTCTGCGAAGTCAAAGTCAGACTTCCCGTGCTGCTATTGCACGTGATCTGACTGCTCACTTGAAGCTGGACATTGGACACCGTACAGCAATTGGTCGGATTGCTCAAGGTGGCCGCCCCAGAGCTTCCCTGACAATTTGTGTTCGAACCGTTGAAGACCACCGCATAGTAACTGCGCGGACAGACCAGCGAATGTGTAACTACCATTTGATAGGGCTACCGCACTGCCGACTGGTGTGCCCGACGTCGTGTAAAGCTGACCATAGAACGTGCCCGAGCCCGACGTCTGCGAAGTCAAAGTCAGACTTCCCGTACTGCTATTGCAGGTGATCTGACTACTCACTTGAAGCTGGACATTGGACACCGTACAGCAATTGGTCGGATTGCTCAAGGTGGCCGCCCCAGAGCTTCCCTGACAATTTGTGTTTGAACCGTTGAAGACCACCGCATAGTAACTGCCCGCGGACAGACCAGCGAATGTGTAACTACCATTTGATAAGGCTACCGCACTGCCGACTGGCGTGCCCGACGTCGTGTAAAGCTGACCATAGAACGTGCCTGTGCCCGACGTCTGCGAAGTCAAAGTCAGGCTTCCCGTACTGCTATTGCACGTGATCTGACTGCTCACTTGAAGCTGGACATTGGACACCGTACAGCAATTGGTCGGATTGCTCAAGGTGGCCGCCCCAGAGCTTCCCTGACAATTTGTGTTCGAACCGTTGAAGACCACCGCATAGTAACTGCCTGCGGACAGACCAGCGAATGTGTAACTACCATTTGACAAGGCTACCGCACTGCCGACTGGCGTGCCCGACGTCGTGTAAAGCTGACCATAGAACGTGCCTGTGCCCGACGTCTGCGAAGTCAAAGTCAGGCTTCCCGTACTGCTATTGCAGGTGATCTGACTGCTCACTTGAAGCTGGACATTGGATACACTGCAGCTTGGACCAGTCACTGGCGGATTGGTCTCAAACAAAATGTCGTCAGTTGCACAGGTTGGGCAGGGCTGAAGATTTCTGAGGCCACCATTGACCCAAGTTGTTTGTAGCCACCCTCCGCCCGAGTAGGCGGACGACTGGATAGATGCCCCATCGCCAATCTGAAATGCGGGTCCCGTACGGCTGAAAGTGATGTACGCACCCTGATTGGCTCCAACGCCGCTGGCAGTACCACTCACAGAAGTGTAATAATGCCAGTTAGCCGTATTCGGCGAGGGGCAAAAGCTGCCCCCACCCAGGTACGGAGTGCCTGAACCAGTACCTCCGGAGAAATTGAACGAAATATAAAACACATCGTTTGCGACCGTGCTCTGCGATACATAGCCAGTAAGGGTCGCCGATGTTCGACTGGCGTTCTCTGTCCAGGTGACGCCACCTCTGCTTGCATCCGCGCCATAGTAATATCTCAGACCATTATAATGAAGAACCAAGACGTACTGTGTTCCTCCTTGACATGGGTTAATGTTCCAGGCAGCTTGTTGTGCCCCCGCATCCTGTACCAGGATGGTCAGTAGCAAGGACATGATTAGCCTGATTTTGAGATTGGCCACCTGCTTGGCTAGAAACCAACCCTGCCAGAGGCTCTGCCAGCTGGCAAGTCTTTCTTGCAGATATGAATCTCTCGAGTGTACGCTGAATCTCATGATGTATAGCTTTTGAGTTATGAATGATTGAAAGTCTACATCGGCCCAACACACCTCCAAGAGATGTGATAGCCTGACATCTACCTAGTCAGAAGTTCCACGTAGTAGGGGAGTCAAGACGGCCTAAATGCCGGCACGCCGATACGACCCTTCTGTATCTTGTTCTTCTTTTGGTTGGAAAAACGGCTGTGACGCCCGCCTTCGATCCGTCGAATGGGGGCGACAGGATCAAAAACGTCCTTGGCAAAGCTGTCCTTGAGGACAGCTGCTCAGACCTAAGATGGATTCATGATGTTGTGCATGTCACTTCTTATATCGCCATCCTGGCCAGGGTACGTCCGAAGGACCAACTGCCCAGCAATGGATCGAAATGCTACCTTTAAAAACAGTTCGGGATATATGATGTAAATGCCAAAAGACACTGCATAGGTAGAGCCAATTTTTGACCTAATTACCACCAAGACCCACATTGCACCCACATCTTGCCAAAATGTGGATCTTTCGCACCCATAAATTGTCAAGATGTGGATTTGCCTAGATGCAGAGCGTCTGTCCAAATTGCCAAATTGTGGAATACGTCCTACCCCAAGGGAAGAGAACAAAGGGCTCCTTTGGCAAGCAAATCCTTTTGCATGGCTGCCAAAATCTTTTGTCTAACAAAGCAGTTAAATTAAAGACCCTGTCCGCATCGGACCCAACACGTGCGGGGTTAATGGATAAAATTGAGCACATAAAACTTCAAGAAAAACATGGCCGAAACTAAAATGCAAGTCGTGGGGATACCCCTTAACAAAAAGACGATGGTCCGATGGAAGATCTATCTAGATCGGGCAAAGATGTACCTGAGCTACATCAATTTTGCCATGATTGCCTTCGTATTTCTCAACTCCATTGAAGATGTCATCGTCAGGGAGTTTCTCGACGAGCATAAACTCATGCTCTATCCGCTTATCATGGTGGCGTTTATCGCCATTTCGCTGGTTTTAGGGCGTTTTGACACCAAATTGGGATTGAGAAAAGAAGAAATGCGCAATAACGCCTCCGAAAATCCAGTGATCATGGAGGTCTTGGCCCATGTCAAAGCCATCAGAGGCGACCAGGTGAGGTCTTCGCCACGCTCGGTGCAGACGCCCGACGAAAAAGCGGAATGAGGCTGAGAAAGCTATCAATCCATAGGCCGGGCCTTCCGCCACCCCGCCTCTAGTGCCGCACTAAGCTCCTCTACCTGCGGAAGATAGCCTTCGTCGGCCGCCAAATTCTTGGTCTCGTGCGGATCATGGATCCGATCATAAAGCTCGCGATTGACAAAATCCCCCCGCTCACCGATCGTGTGGTCCCACTCGTACCACTCTATCAGGTGATATTCGGCTGTATTGATCGAATAACCCATGTACCTGCCACCGTCGGGCGTCACCTTTGGCCGACGATGAAATTGACTAAAGACCGCCTGCTTCCAGCGAGGGTCCGCCTCCTCCAATAGGGGCACCAGACTGCTACCCTGCATATAGTCGGGCACAGGTACATCCGCCAGCTCACACAGGGTAGGAAAAAGATCGACCAATTCCGTCAAGGCAAAGGTCTGTCGACCGCGATTGGGCTGATCGGGATATCGGATCAGCAGCGGCACCATCAAATCGATGTTGTAGTTGGTCATTTTGCCCCAACTATTGTGATCACCCAACTTCCATCCATGATCTCCCCAGACGATGATGATGGTCTTTTCGTAAATACCCAACTGCCTGAGATGTGCCACAATCTGACCAAAAAGGGCATCCACGTAGCTGACACTGGCATAGTACCCGTGCTTAAGGATACGGGCGGTGTCTTCACTCATTCGGAAGTGGCTGGTGGGATGCCCGATGTGATGAAATCCGTCGTAGTGCCGCAACTCGTACATCGAATTCATAGTGAAGGGAAAGGAACCCTCGGGGGTTGCGGGGTTGCTGGCAAGGGGAATCGACTGTCTGTCGTAGCGGTCCCAATACTTCTTGGGAACGGCAAAAGGCAGATGGGGCCTAAAAAAACCCAATCCCAGGAAAAAGGGTTGATCGAGCTGACTTAATCTCGTCAGCGTCCGCTGGACCAGGGCCGTTTGCGCTCCATCAAAATACATAGTGTCATGGACATCCGCCATTTCCCAGGCCGGACCTGTATTCCATCCATCGGCATATCGGTCGGGATTGATCTTCAGCAGCGAGTCCCGGCGGATCTCCTGCCGTCCTTGGGTTTCCTCACTGATGTAAAAGGTCTCTCCGTCGCGCTTGAGCCAATCGGGTCTGAGGTAGCGAGAAGGCCGGAGGTCCGGCTCATCCCAGGAGACACTGTCGGGCATGTAGTTGTGAAATATCTTGCCAATATTCACCGTACGGTAGCCGTAGCGGTGGAAGTACTGGGGCATCGTCACCGCTTCCGGATTAATCTCCCTAAACTTATCGCCCAGGTGCCACACCCGGGTGGCGTCGGGCCGCAGACCAGTCATCAGACTGGCGCGTGAAGGGGCACATACAGCAGATTGACAAAAGGTCTGGCGAAACGTCATTCCCTCTCTAGCAAAGGCATCCAGAAAAGGCGTGTGCGCCGCTTCATCGCCATAGGCGCCCAGGGCGGGTCGCAAATCGTCGATGGACACAAAGAGAATATTAGGCTTAGCCTCATTGTCCTGACCGCCCATGCAAGACAACGCCATCAGCGGAAACAGCAAGCACCACCTGGTAAGACGCACCCATCTATTCATCGTTTAAAACTAAAAAAAGGTACCTGCTCTCTGGTCCGGATCGGCCGCGTTTGGCATCCCCGCCAAACACCCTTGCTAGCTCGATGTCACCCTGAAGACTTGGATGGTGCGATTGCCCTGGGAGCTACGCGCTCGCGAGAACTCTTTCTGTATTTTGGTAAATAAACAGATCTAATGCAATCTTGGTAGGCCCATGGATTGGACCGTTAAACACAACTGCCTGACGCCCGAGCAATATCAGACGCTGAGAGATTCGGCTGGATGGTCTCGCCTGCCGGCGGCCAGCGTAGACCAAGGACTGAAGAATGAACTATACTCGATCACCATTTTTGACGACGACCGCCTGATAGGGATGGGACGGGTAGTCGGCGATGGCGCGATCTACTTTTACATACAGGACATCGTAGTGCTGCCAGCATATCAGGGAAGAGGGATCGGAACGGTGATTATGCAACATGTGGAAGCTTACTTGGCACGGTATGCAGGAGCAAATGCGTTCATAGGCCTGATGTCCGCCGTAGGAGCCAGCGAATTTTATAAGAAATTTGGCTATCAGGCTCGGCCTGAAGATGGTCCGGGCATGTACAAATCCATCCCTCCAAAAATGTAGGTTATGAAAAATCAAGCGGGAGTTCGCCAGTTGCTAAGTGATGCCTGGGCCGAGCGACGAGCCGGTCAGTACGATGAGGCCAGAGCCCTGGTGGATCGTGCGGAGCAAATGTGTCCAACCGACGCCCATGCACTGCTGGGTCGAGTATATCATGTCCGCATGCAGCTAGCGTCAGACCATGGCTTGGCGGATGAAGCGCTCCGGCTCTGCCAAAGGTCTTTGGATTACTACCGGGCAGCGGGCGACCCGCAGCGCATTGCGCATTCGATGAGGCATGTAGCAGACTTAGAAAGGCGATCGGGCCGCCACGCTTCCGCCGCGCGTCTATATGAAGAAGCCCTGGACATCTACCGAGGGTCGGACCAAACGAGCGCCCTCAACCTGGCCAACTTACTCCGTGGCTACGCCTTAGCCCTCCAGGAGACGCAGCAGATAGCCGAGGCGACCAATTGCTGGAAGGAAGCCCGGGACCTCTACGACCAACTGAGCATTTCGGAAGGTGTCCACGAAGCGGACCACATGCTCGAGCAACTGAAGGAGCGTCCTTAAGGTCTTGGACGGGGCGTGGGAACGCATTTGTGTCCTGGTCTCCTCCCTGCCGACCAGGATTTGGGTAATATTATGGCAAACATCCGTACCGCCAATGCAATACCTACGCACGATCCTACTGGCCCTGATCGCATATACCACCGGACTAGCGCAGGACCAGATCATTCCCCTCTATCCGGAGGGCATACCCTGTGCCAACGACCTCGTCGAAGAGGTAGAACACCGCAGCGACATCGATCGTATTATCCGCAAGGTACACCGCCCGGAACTGCATGTCTATCGACCCGAGATCCATACCGGAACCTCGGTGGTGATCTGTCCCGGTGGCGGCTATACCATCCTGGCTTGGGACTGGGAAGGCACAGTCATGGCCGAATGGTTCAACTCCTTGGGCATCACCGCTTTCGTACTGAAATATCGTCTCCCTCACTGGGAATCAGAGGATTGTAGAGATAAGGTAGCACTCCTAGATGCGCAGCGGGCGATACGAACCGTGCGATCACTGGCGGCCGACTTTCAACTCGATACCAGCCGGGTCGGAGTCATGGGCTTTTCGGCGGGAGGGCACCTGGCTTCTACCCTCTCTACCCACTTCGACTACGGGATGCCCGAGAGTGGCCAGGAGGTCGACCACTGGAGTTGCCGGCCCGATTTCTCCATCTTGATGTATCCGGTGATCACCTTTGACACCACATATGGCCATACGGGCTCCCGACGAAATCTGATCGGCGATAATCCCAGCCCGGAAGTGGTACGTCACTTCAGCAATGACCGGCAGGTCACCGCGGAAACGCCACCCACCATTCTCATTCACGCGGCGGATGACCGCGCCGTACCGCCCCAAAACAGCGTCCTCTACTATTTGGCATTGCAAGAACACCATGTGCCCGCTGCGCTCCATATCTATGACCATGGAGGACATGGCTTTTCTATGGCCAAGGGCGAAGGGGCGGTGGAAAATTGGACGCATGAATGCGCGTCCTGGATGTCCGATCATGGGTTTTTGACAGCCAAATGATCTACTGAGCAAACAGCGGTGGCCTTGCCTGCTCGTGATCGGTACGATCTTGATAGGCCTGTCCCACCGCCAGGATTTTTTCTTCACCAAACAACGGACCGATCAGCGTAATGCTGGTGGGGTGCTGGAGCGAATCCAGCCCCGTCGGTAGAGAAAGCGCCGGATGGCCCGTCAGGTTGGTGATCATCAGTTGATTCTTGGCTTGGGAGGGACTCACCAGGACATCAATGTCGTGCATCACCGTATGCATGGATTCGATCAACCTCCGCCGGTGCCGATTGGCTTGAATGTACTCCACGGCGGGAATGAATCGGGATTGGCGCAAGGAGTTGGCGCGCGAGCGCTGCGACTGCTGCACCATATCGTCCACAGCCTCGCTGCGTACCAGGGCATCAAAAAAGGCACCCGCCTCCGCACGCAGGATGATGTCAAAGGCTTCAAAGGGGAAGTCCTGTGGCAAGGCCTTCTCGACCATCTCGGCGCCCAGCGATTTGATCACGGCAAAGGCCGCGTGCATGTTTGCCGCACCGGTCGTCGTGTCTTGCTCCATGGCCTCCCTCAGATAGCCAATCCGGAAGTGCTCTACGCCGAGAGAAGGATCGTAGGAGAATGGGGTAGGAAAGGTCGTGGGGTCTCGATCATCAGGACCGGCAATCGCAGATAGCACCAAGGCACAGTCCAATGCCGAGCGGCACAAGGGACCGATCTTGTCCATCGACCACGACAGGGACATCGTGCCGTACCGGCTGACCCGGCCATAGGTAGGACGCAGGCCGGTCACCCCATTGCGCGTACTTGGAGAGGTGATCGATCCCAACGTCTCGGTGCCGATCGAAAAACCCACCAGCCCAGCCGCCGTGGCTGAGCCGGAGCCCGCGCTTGAGCCACTCGCCCCCTGTAGTGTATCCCAGGGATTCTTAGTCTGTCCGTCAAACCATACATCCCCCCGGGCAAGCGCGCCGGACGACAATTTGGCCACTAGCACGGCACCGGCTTCCTCCAGTCTCTCTACCACTGCTGCGTTGTAATCCAACTGTTGATCCCGATAGGGCGAGGCACCCCAGGTCGTCTTGTATCCCTGGACGGCCATCAGATCCTTCAGACCATAGGGAATGCCATGCAGGGGACCTCGATCACGTCCCGCCGCAAGTTCGGCATCGGCCCGGGCGGCCTGCTTGAGGGCAAGGTCCTCCGTCACGGTGATCACCGCTTGCAGCGCAGGGTCATAGGCCTTGATCCGGCGTAGATATAACTCAGTGAGTGCCAACGAGGTCGTTTCGCCGGAGCGGAGCCGGGCCGCCAGTTGCCACACGGTGCCAAAAGCTAAGTCCAGGCTGTCCCTGGCCGGAGGCAGCAGATCATAAGACCAAACTATGGGCGTCTCCTCTTCCGGTGGCACCTCCAGATCTCGGGGCAGGGGATCAAAAAGCAGTGCGGGAAATAGATCATGATCCAGCGAAAATGCCCTGAGCGAGTCATAACCGTCCCGATTGCGTTGCAGGTATGGGTACATGGTATCTATCTCGTCGGCAGAAAACGCCAGACCAATCAGGGATTGTGCATGAGCCACATCTCCCTTGTCAAAGTGTGACGGATCCCTGCACGAAATCACACCCAGCAATAGTAGGAGATATACCGTCAAATAGCGCTGGGTGGAGGCCGCCGGGGCGTACTTTTTCATATCTTAAAGATAATGATTCGATGAGGCTGAGATCGGTGGATGATATGGACTTAGACCAACTTTGGATCGGCGATGTCGTGCGGATCACCTCGAGCGGCAGACTGGGTACCTTTGCAGGGATCAAGGACGGATTGGCCCTGGTCAAATGCGGGGACGCGATGATGCTGGTGGCCGCCGACGATCTCACCCTGTATGAAGGAGAGGACCGATCAGATCCGGACTTGGCTCCCAAGGCACAGGAATTACCCCGGACCCGGGACAAGCTATTTGTACCGGAATTGGATCTCCACCTAGAGGCGTTGGGAGAGTTTGACAATAGTGGCTTCCCCACCGCGCTCGACTATCAACTGTCCCGGCTGCGGAGCTTTCTCGCCTCGGCGCTGGCCCACAGGGCGCGAGAAGTGACCATCATCCATGGCAAAGGTCAGGGCGTGCTCAGCGCAGCCGTACAGGACCTGCTGGCCCAACACGAAGAGATCGAGACCCAATCACCCCTCCATGACGGCGGCGCCGTGCGGGTGCGCTTTCGTTGAAACTGCCGAGACCAAAAGAATCAATCAGCTTGATAGCAGAATCTACATAGCTACAGGGAGACATCTATGACGCAAAGTCGCATTTAGTCACCTGCACAACTCCACCCTTAAACCCCCCATCGACATCTCCCTGCCAGCTTCTCCACCCGGTGACACCGGTTACAAGCTCCGATTCCATTTTGCCCTGCGGACCATCGGTCGGTGTTCTCGCCGCCTTACCTGGGGATTGACTAATTTTAGTAGAGAGACCTTCGATCAAATTTCAACTATGAAGATCAACGGAGCCAGAACCTTCTTGCTAGCTGGGTTTGCCGCATTCCTCCTGCTGGGCATGATGATCCTGAGACCATCATCTCCATCCATTATTCAGGCTGCCTCGGACTTTCTCACCTCGCTGGATGAGAAGCAACGATCGCAAGCGACCTTTCCCTTCGACGACCGTACCCGAGAAATCTGGCACTATCTGCCGCTGGCCTCGTGGAAGCGCGCGGGTATTTCGCTGGCCGAACTTTCAGACCGGCAACGAAAAAAGGTATTTAATCTACTGTTTGCCAGCCTCAGTGAGGAGGGTTACTACAAGGCGGAAACGATTATTGATTTGGAAAATGTACTGAGCGATTTGGAAGATGGCAATCCATCGCGAGATCCGGATCAATATCACATCGCCGTCTATGGCGTACCCGCCGACGAGGGGGTCTGGGCATATAATTTTGAGGGTCATCACATCTCCCTCCATTTCACCTTCGCGGATGGCAAAGTGTCCGGCTCTCCCACCTTCTTGGGAGCAAATCCTGCCGAAGTGCCGTTGGGGCCAAAAAGGGGCTTACGGGTGCTCGGTGATGAAGAGGATCTGGGCCTGCTGCTGATCAACGAGCTTCCTCCGGACCAACAGGCACAGGCGATATTTCGCGACATCTCCCCCTGGGAGATTGTCAGTTCCGTCGCCACCGAATTGGGACCTCTGGAGGATACGGGGGTTCGATTTGCGGACATGGACGAGGCAAACCAGGGCATTCTCCGCGACCTGATCTCCGAATATATCCAGGTCATGCCAACCGACATCGCCAAGCAACGGCGAGCACGTATCGAAGCGGCTGGCTACGCTGATATCCGTTTTGCCTGGGCCGGATCCACGACCATCGACGATGGTCACTACTACCGGGTACAAGGACCGACTTTCTTGATCGAATTTGACAATACCCAAAACGACGCCAATCACATACACACCATATGGCGAGATTTTAAGGGCGATTTTGGTCGCGATATTTTGAGAGCACATTATCACCATGCAGATGCGGATCATGGACATGATTAGACAGCAATGGCACCCATCTGCCTTGCTCTTCGCCGCCTGCCTCTTGCTGGGCTGCGGACCCACCCCACAAGAAGATGTTGCCCAGCCAAATGTGATCCTCATCATGGCGGATGACATGGGCTACGAATGCCTGGCTTCCAACGGCTCAACTGAATACCATACACCCGTTCTGGATGGACTGGCGGCCAATGGTATTCGATTTACCCAGTGCTACTCGCAGCCGCTGTGTACGCCATCGCGGGTAAAAATCATGACGGGCCTCTACAATTTTCGGAATTACGAATACTTCACCTATCTAAATCCCAATCAACAGACCTTTGGGCATCTGATGAAAGAAGGCGGGTATGCCACCTGCATCGTAGGCAAGTGGCAGCTCAATGGATTGGTCTACGAATTGCCAGGCTTTGATGATAACCGGCGACCGTATGATGCAGGCTTTGACGAATATTGCCTCTGGCAATTGACCAAGCACCGTCGAGAGGGCGAGCGATTCGCGGCGCCACTGCTGGAGCAAAATGGTGAATTATTGCCGAGGGATTCGTCTGCGTATGGACCGGATATTTTCGCCGACTATGCCCGTGATTTTATTCGCCGGCACCGCGATACTTCCTTTTTCCTTTATTATCCGATGGTGCTGGTGCATGACCCCTTCGTAGCCACGCCCGACAGCGAGGAATGGAATGACATAGAAAAACGCTTCCAAAACGATACCTCCTTTTTTGGTGACATGGTCACCTATACAGACAAAATTGTAGGCCAAATCGTCGAAGAGCTGCGTGCCAACGACATTTTGGACAATACCCTGCTCATATTTACGGCAGACAACGGCACACACATAAGCATATATTCACAGACCGCCACACGGGAGGTCAAGGGTGCCAAAGGAAATACGATTCAGGATGGTACGCATGTGCCGCTGATTGCCAGCTGGCCCCAAGCGATTGAGCGCCCCCAGATCTACAACGGGCTCATTGATTTCGCCGATTTCTATGCCACCCTGGCCGATATTGTGGAGAAACCCGTGTCGTGCGATGGTCAGAGTTTTTATAACCTCCTCACGGGTGGCGTGCAGGATGTCAAAAACTCGATCTTCATGCATTACGATCCGCGCTGGGGCGATCGGGTCAATCAGTACCGAAATCAGTTTGCGCAGACCGCCCGATACAAGCTGTATCAAGACGGCAGATATTTTAATATCATTCATGACCCCCTGGAGGAGCGACCCTTGACCCATCTAACGGCCGAGGAGGAACTGATTCGAGATTCGCTAGCAATCACATTGGCCGTCGGACCCGCCTGGGAGGAGGAGCCCGAAGAGGAGTAGATCATGGGCAAGGCTCCAAAGCATACTAGCCCGACCTCGATCACGGCCGCACTGTTAACGCAGTTGGCCTCCGGTGATATTGATGCTTTGGCCCAGATCTACCGCAAATACTATCATCGATTGCTGTATTACGGCCTTCAAGTGGCCGGCGATCAAGCCTTGCCAGATGTCAAGGATGTCGTCCAAGAACTGTTTATCTGGATGGCAAAGAATTACGATCGCCTAGAAAGCATCCAACATTTCGAAGCCTACCTATTTCAATCGGTGCGGAGAAATCTGCTCGTCAAATTAAATCTGTCGCAGGAGAGACTGGCCAAGGCAGCACGCTACCAATCTCGCTCGGCTGCATTGGCAGAGCTCTCCGAGAGACCCATCGAGCTCCGGATCATTGAAAGAGAAGCGCAAGATACGCTGCATCAAAAACTCTTTAGCGAATTGGAGTCCCTGCCCGGCCACCAGTGGGAGGTACTTTATCTCCGCTACTACGAGGGCCGGTCTTACAAACAAATTGCCAACATATTGTCCATCAGTGTCCAGGTCGCACGCAACTTCGCGCATCGGGGGCTACATCGACTGCGACAGAAAATGCAAGGCGAGCCACTTTCCTTTTGTATCGCACTGGCCCTGCTCACGGGATAGCTCGTCCGGCAATCCGCATGAAGTACCAATCACTGTTGGAAATTGTCCGGCGGGTCCGTGTGCTCCGCAAGGCTGCCCTAAAAAAAATATGCGGTCCCTTGGGTTACAAAGGAGCGACCGTCCTTGTCTCTATGTAAAGCCACACATAAACCGAACATGAACATTGAGCGATTTAAGAGCTACACGGTCGAAGCGTATCTGGAGGATCCGGAGTTCAGGGACTGGGTCGAAAACCCCACGCCACGGGCGCAGGAGTTGTGCCAGCGCATCGTCGAAGCTTACCCGGACCAGGCTGTCATTTTGAGTCTGGCCCTGACCCAGCTGACGACGTTGCGGAGCTACTTTGACTCGACCGACCAGCACATGGAACAAGACGAGTTGATTTTTGGCGAAAAACTGGAACGTATCATGCGAAGAGCCAAATCGAGGAAGCGTCGGGAGCGGGAAGTCAGACGAAGGCGTCATGGGTTGGTGGCGGCCTCGCTCCTCCTGCTGATCATGTCCGGTATCTGGTGGTGGACTTCCACCCCGAGCCAAATGCAGATCTACGCCACAGGATACGAAGAGTGGAAGACGGTCGACCTGCCGGACGGCTCTGTGGTCAAACTCAATGCCAATTCAGAATTGCGCATACCCAAGCAGTGGGAGGAAGGCACACTCCGAAAAGTATGGCTCAAAGGGGAGGGATTTTTCGAGATCGTGGGCAAGCCGCAAGCCGGGGCAAAATTTCAAGTGGTGACCGGCGAACTCACGATAGAAGTCCTTGGCACCTCATTTAATGTGCATAGTCGGGGCGACCGCACCAATGTTTTTCTGGAGGAGGGAAAAATACGACTCGACCTCGGCCAGGAGGAGAAGTATCTGGATCCCGGCGAGCTGATCGAGTATTCCGGACAAAAAAAGGCGATCACCAAGCAATATAAGGCCTCTGCCGAACGACACATATCGTGGAAGGACGGCACGCTCTTCTTAAAAGACGCCACCACGTCAGAAATATTGAAAAAACTGGAAGAGATTTATGGCGTGTCCATTACGGTGCGGGACGAAGATATTTTTAGTGAGCTAAAAACCGTGGCTGTGCCCATGGACAAATTGAGTATTGCCATTCCGATTTTAGAGAGAACGCTTGGAGTGCGCATCGAGAGAAATGACAAACAGCTGATTCTCAATTAGACGTCTGCCTAGCATGACTAAAATTGAAGCAGCAGATTTATAAAGGGAAGATTTAACCTAAAGCTATGAAATTAAACAGGTACGTTTGCTCGTCCGTCTTGCTGCTCCCGGTACTTCTGGGAACGAGTCTGACAGTTTCCGTTTCGGCGCACGCGATGGAATCGTTGGCCAAACCCCTCTCCACGATTCTGGACGAACTGGGTGAAAAATATCAGGTGTTTTTCTCCTACGACTCCAAGTCGCTAGCTGCCGTCGACGTGGACTTTGAATTTCGCGAAAGCGAAAAACTATCCCTGGCCATTGACCGACTGCTGGCCAACACCAATTTCAACTATGAGTCCCACGGCGACAAATACTTCGTCATCTACGAAAAGAGCAAGGCGGGCAACCGCAAACTAAAGAAACTGCGCAGGCACTTCGACAAGATTCAAGCCCTGGAATCCGATGGATCTCTCCGGGTGAGGCAGCGCAAGAAAGATCCGATCAGCCAGATAAAGGCCATGGCCGAAACCGCCGTGGCATTAGCGCAAGAACAGACAATCAGCGGCACCGTCCGTGACGCCACCGGTGAGCCGCTGATCGGTGCTACCGTGCTGGCACGCGGCACTAACATTGGGACAGCGACTGATTTTGACGGTGGCTACACGCTGACCGTCCCCGATGACGTGACCACACTCATCTATACCTACACGGGCTATACGACACAGGAGGTCGACATCGCCGGTCGCTCCGTGATCGACGTCATCCTGACCCAAAGCGCTTCTTTACTGTCGGAAGTGGTGGTCGTGGGGTACGGCCGACAACAAAAGAGAGACATCACCGGCTCGGTCGCCACCTTGTCTGCGGATCAGATCAAGGACATCCCGGTGACCAGCTTCGAAAATGCGATCCAGGGTCAGATGGCAGGTGTCCAGGTGAGTGAGACCTCCGGAGAGCCTGGTGCCGGACCCACGGTACGGGTGAGAGGGGTGGGATCCATCACCGCGGGCAACGAGCCGCTCTATGTCATTGACGGTTTTCCCATCTCCAAAAACGTAGACCTGGGAGTGCAAGGAGACAATTTCCGGCGAGGTGACGGGAGATTTCGCCCACCGACACAAAATCCACTCGCCACCCTCAATCCAAACGATATCGCCTCGATTCAGGTACTAAAAGACGCCTCTTCGGCTTCGATCTACGGCTCGCGTGGTTCGAATGGGGTCATCCTGATCACGACTAAAAAAGGCAAACGTACCGGCAAGCCCACGATCTCCTACGATGCATATGTGGGTACCCAATCCGTAGCCAACAAGCTTGACTTGATGAACGCCGAGGAGCTGATCGAATACAATCGAGATGCATCCAACAATGCCTACCTCCAAAATAATCCGGGTGCTAGTGCCAACGATCCAAATTCGATGCGGAGCAATGCCAATTGGCGTATAGCCGACGACATTCAAAACCCGGACGGCACCGATACCGACTGGCAAGATGAAATCTTTCGGAGTGCATTGCTGCAAAGTCACAGCCTTTCCGTCTCGGGCGGATCGGAAAACGTAGGTTACTATGTGGCCGCCAATTATTTTAACCAAGACGGTATTATCGAGCGATCCGGTTTTGACCGCTATAGTGTACGGATGAATCTGGAAGCCGATCTCAGCGACAAACTCCGGCTGGGACTCCATCTCAATCCGTCGTATACCAGCTCGGACAAATTGCCGGCGGGATCCCCCTATTTTGCCAGACCTCCCGGCATCGTTTATTCGGCGATTGTACATTCTCCGACCGTCAGACCGTTGAACGCCGATGGCACGCCCAATCAGCTGGACAATCAGAGCTATCTCAGGACCAGCGACGGACAGACCTCGTCCATGAGCTCGGCGAGCAATCCGCTGGCCATCATCGAAGCCATAGACGACAAGCTGACCCAGTTCAGGACGTTGGGAAATATCTATGCCGAGTATGATCTGGCCACTGGACTCACCTTCAAGTCTCTCTTGGGCATAGACATAAATAACTACAAGCGAAACTTTTTCAGAAAAAACAGCCTCCTCTACCGCACCGCCACATCGGGGGAGCCGTATGGTCAGTCCAGCTCCTCGGAGAGTGTCAATTGGCTGGCAGAACAGACGCTGTCCTATTCGCCCACCCTGGGTGGTGGTCATAACGTCAGTGCCGTCGTGGGGTACACCGCGCAGAAGGAGAAAATCGATGTTAACACTGTCATCGCCGACAACTTTCCCGACGACTTGGTCAATACTGTCAGTGGCGGTCAAGTGGTACAGGGTACCGCCGTACAAGAAGAATGGTCTTTAGTCTCCCTATTGGCAAGAATCAATTACGACTTCCAGGATCGATTTCTCGTCACTGCCTCGATCCGATCCGACAAATCATCTCGATTTGGAGCTGGCAATAAGACCGGCATCTTCCCCTCGGCTTCGGCCGGCTACCGCATCTCTGAAGATCTGGACGTGCCCTGGCTGAGCGACCTCAAGATCCGAGCCAGTTGGGGAAAAACGGGTAATTTCCTCATACCCAACTATGCCTCCATCGGACTGCTGGATCCTGCCAACTACACCTTTGGAGGCACCCTGCAGAATGGCATTTCTCCCGCCACGATCAACAACCAGGATTTGAGCTGGGAAAAGACCAGTTCCTACGACATTGGCCTGGATTTCGGCCTGTGGCAAGATCGGGTCTACGGCGCCGTGGAGTATTTTAATAGCACCACCTCCGACCTGCTGCTAGCCGTGCAGGTACCTGCTGCGTTGGGATTCACCAATGCCTTGACCAATATCGGCGAAGTAGTGAACAAAGGGTTTGAGTTTACCTTGACCAGCCGCAATATCATCGGAAAATTCCGGTGGACGACCGACATCAATTTTGCGACCATTGACAATGAAGTAACTAAGCTCGGCCCATCCGGAGATCCGATCCTGAGTTCAGGCGGAGCAGGTAATCGACATATCACCCAGATCGGTTCGCCCATCGGCAGTTATTTTGGCTACCAGACCGACGGCATCTACCAGTCACAAGCAGAGATAGATGCCGGCCCGGAGGATAGAATTGCCACGCCCCGGCCAGGGGATTTCCGCTGGGAAGACATTAATAATGACGGTATCATCAATGCGGATGATCGCACCATTGTCGGCAACTATCTGCCCGATTTCACCTATGGCATCACCAATAATTTTTCTTACGACCATCTTAGCCTGAGTTTTCTCATCCAAGGAGTCGAGGGATCAGAGGTGCTCAATCTCACCCGCCGCCACATGGGCAATGGTGAGGCTAACTACAACAGCTACCGGGATTGGACGGAGCGATGGCGTTCGCCGGAAAATCCCGGGAACGGAGAAATACCCAGAGCCAATCGCCAGACCGGCAACAGCAATAATCGCCCCTCCAATTATCAGGTGGAGGACGCCTCCTACTTGCGGCTCCGCAATGTCACACTCTCTTACAGCTTCCCGGAAAATTCCTTTGCCGGCACCCTTGCTGGCTTAAGAATCTACCTGTCGGGTACCAATCTGCTGACGATTACCGATTATCTGGGCTTTAATCCGGAGGTAAATAATATTGAGGACAACGTGAATGTGCAAGGGGAAGATTATGGTGCGTACCCGTTATCCCGGGTATTTACTTTTGGCATCAATGCTTCCTTCTGATTATGGCCACACTAAATTTTTAAGAAAATGAAAACCAGATATATCATTTCCACCTTTTTCTTGGCAGCCATGTTTTCCTGTGCCGAGGACTTCACGGATCTGGCTCCCATCTCCCAGCGAAACGCCGGGACATTTTATCAAACCGGTAGCGACATGGAGGTGGCCGTCAATGCCATCTACAACGTATTGAAATCCGATGGATGCTACGATCAGAGCTACTGGGTCATGCAAGAGCTTCGCTCGGACAATACCTTTTGGGATGGCACAGGCCTGGCCGAAGAAATCAGTGTCTTTGACAAATTTATTGATATCCCTACCAGCAACATTACAGAAGCTGCCTGGAATGCGTCGTATCAAGGCATTGCCCGGGCCAATATCGTGCTGTCTAGAATCGATGATATCGACATGGACAGTGGCCTGCGCGAACGATTAAAGGGCGAGGCGCTCTTCCTGCGGTCGCTTTTTTATTATCATCTGACGGTCGGCTTTGGCAACATTCCGTTGGTACTCACAGAGACCGCCACCGTCGCCGAGGGGGAGTCGCACACGCAGGTTCCAGCCGCTACGGTGTATGCCCAGCTCATCAGTGATCTGATCGAGGCAGAACAAAAGCTTCCGCAGGGATACAGTGGTGCCGACCTGGGCCGGGCTACCCGAGGCGCTGCCGGTACCTTGCTTGGCAAAATTTATCTGACCACCGGAGATCGGTCCGGTGCCGAGACGGCCCTACGAAGGGTGATGACATACGGATACAGCCTGGTGCCCAACTATGCGGATCTATGGGGGGTGGCCAACGAGCACAATTCCGAATCGATCTTTGAAGTCGAATTTGAGGGCGGTTTTGGTGATCAGGGCAACAGTTTCACCAACCAATTTAACGGTGTCCTGGCTACCTCCGTCACCTCCGGTCAGCGCAACATACCTGAGCGAGATTTGATCGATGCCTACGAAGTGGGAGACACTCGCTTTGCCGGCTCTATCGACAGTGTAACCGCCACCAATACGGGCTGGCCCACCAAGTACGGCCGCACCAACAGCTTTAGCGAGGACGACGCACCCAACAACTGGGTGGTCCTGCGCTATGCCGATGTATTGCTCATGCTCGCCGAAGCGCTGGGCGAAAGCGGCGAAGCTTACGATTTGATTAACCAGGTGCGGACCCGGGCGGGACTCGGCGCCATCGATGCGTCTACTGCCGGCTCCTTTGCCGAAAAACTCTTACAAGAACGTCGGGTCGAGCTCGCATTCGAAAACCATCGATGGGCAGACCTGCTCAGATTTGGGGTAGCGGAATCGGTGATGAGCGCCCAGGGCAAACCCGTCAACGGAAAATTGTTATTTGCCATACCCCAGCGAGAGCTAGATCTCAATTCGAATTTTGCGCAAAATCCCGGTTATTAATGTCGCAGATGAATTCAAATTCTCAACATATCCACGGACATAATTAAATGTATCAAACCCATGCAAAAGTTATTTTCTCTTTTGGTATTCACCCTCTTTTTGATCTTGGACGGGCAGGCGCAAGAACTCATCAATATCATCGCCATCGGCGCTCATCCGGATGATTGTGACTATAAGTTTGGCGGCACAGCCGCATTGTTGGCCCAGATGGGACACAACGTCAAATTCCTCTCCTTGACGAGCGGTGATGCCGGCCACCAAAGCCAGGGGGGTGGAGCCCTCGCCAAGCGCCGCCGTGCCGAGGCTGCCGAAGCCGCCAAGCGATTGGGCATCGCCGAATACGAAACGCTGGACAATCACGATGCGGAGCTCCTTCCCACCTTGGAGGTCAGGCATCAGGTCATACGGAAGATCCGGGAGTGGAATGCGGATGTCGTTTTGGGACTGCGATCCAATGACTATCATCCCGACCACCGCAATGCCGGCAAACTAGTGCAGGATGCGGCCTATATGGTCATCGTGCCCAACGTGTGCCCGGACACTCCTCCCCTGGAAAAAAATCCACTATTTCTCTACATGCAAGACCGGTTTCAGCGGCCGTATGCGCATGTGCCGGATATCGTCGTGGACATTGACGAAACCATTGAACAAAAAATCGATGGCCTGGATGCCCATGTATCTCAAATGTATGAGTGGGGCCCCTGGACCAACGCGCGAAGCCATCTGCTCGTGCCCAAAGGCAAGGAAGAGCGCCGGGCATGGCTCTCTGAACGGCTTAAACAGCATCCGGGCCAGATGTCGGAGGAGCGTCGAGCCAACCTGGAGAAGTGGTACGGCAAGGAAAGGGCCGACAACGTGAAGTATACGGAGGCATTTGAAATAGCGGAATACGGATATCAACCCTCCGACGAAGACATCCGAAGATTCTTTCCCATGCTCAAAAAAATGAAACCCTAGTAGAGTTTCGCATTAGATATGTTGAATAATTCTAATAGGATTGTTCGCAGACGAGGCATGACCGAACGATCTCGTAGAGTCGAGCATGACAATGCGAGAAGTGAGGGAACCGCGAAAGCGGGTGGGTGGCTAGACATAGCCTTAGCTATGGCGAGGCTTTGCAACGAAGTATGCGGACCAAAGACATTAGAATTAGCTACAAGATTTAATGCGAAGCTCTACTAGTAGAGTTTCGCATTAGATATGTTGAATAATCTAATAGGATTTTGTTCGCAGACGAGGCGCGAAACACAGACATAGCCGCAGCTATGGCGAGGCTTTGCAACGAAGTATGCGGACAAAAGACATTAGAATTAACCACAAGATTTAATGCGAAACTCTACTAGGCCTGAAATGCGGGATGGATGGCCACCGCCAAAGTCCTCCATGAAAAAACAAATAAAACCGAACGCACACTCGCCATCGACCGGACCGAAGAAATCGATGGAAGTAGGGACGTCAAAAATCTAATTTACCAAAAGGCACAAGTTTGTTTCGAGCAATGAACCCGCAATGTACGATCTGCAAATACTGCCTTTGTCTGGCGATCTCGGTCTTGGCCGGTGGTCATGTGCTGGCGGCAGACACCATCCCGATACAGGTGGAGCATTCTGTGGAGGGGGCTCCCTTGACGCTAGGTATCCCATTTGCACAGGGAGACCTTTTCTGTCCGGATTATACTCGACTGCTTGATGCCGACGGCCACGAAATTCCGTGTCAGACCACGCAAGTCACCACCTGGGAGCCGCTCGACTATAGTGTCAAATGGCTCTGGGTATTCTTTTTTGCTACGAACGAAAATCGATATTTCCTTGAATACGGTCCGGGTGTTCGCAAGGCCCCCATCACCGGAGATCGCATTGTCATCAAAAATGCCCAGCGCAAGGGTCAGCGTAGCATCGTGCAGACCGGTCCCTTGCGGTTTTCCGTGAGCAAAAAGGCAGGTGGGTTCATCGATGATGTGCTATTGGACGTGGATGGCGACGGCTTTGACGCAGAAGATACGATTGCCGTATGCAACCATGGGCGTGGCTCCTTCCTCGACCTCTTTGATGATCTTGGTTTGGATGCCTCCACGGCCACCGTGCACCGCACCATCCGGGAGCGAGGCTCCGGTCCGCTGCATGCCATCCTGCGACTGGAGGGCACTTACACCTACCACCGCGAGGACAATCGCCCCTCGCCCTTTGTCATCCGACTGCATGTGTATGCAGGCAAGTCCTACGTCCGGGTGTTGCACACCTTGACCTACACGGGAGTGCCCGACAAACACATACCCGTGGAAGGCGATCACGCCTGCATTGCCCTGGCAGATAGCGAGCAGATCAAGGATGACTCGAAGACGGAAGATGAAGGTTGGACCTTACCGGATGATCGCATCGCGGCCACCGGGCTGTGCCTGGAGTACAATTTGGCAGGTCCCGTGATGTACCAGACGGGATATCGAGAGGGAACCTGGGCCCACCCCAAGCCGTCAAAGACCTTTCGCCAGCACCTCGAAGCATCCCAGGTGGCCTCGGTATTTCAAACGGGCCCCAAGCCCGACCGCATACCGCCCGTGCCCAACTCCACGACGCACGAGAGAATCAGCGGATTTGAGGCAAGCATCCGCGCAGACGATGGGGTGAAGAAACAAATCGAGCGAGCCGAGGGGTGGGCGGACCTAAGCGACGATCGCTGGGGCATCGCGATAGGTATCAAAAATTTTCTGGAAGAATATCCCAAGGAGATCGCCTATCACGGCGCCAAAAAAGAAGCCGTAGCCTTCTTGTGGTCTCCCCAAGCCGAGCCCCTCAGCTTTGCCCGGCATTCGCTGGAGCGAGACCAAGGGATGATCGCAAATTTTGCCGAGGGTGTGACTAAAACCAGCGAAGTGGTATTCTACTTTCATAAAGGAGACGCCCAAGTGGCAGACATCAAAAAAAACGTGGCCTATTTTCTAGATGCCCCGGTACCCCATGCCTCACCAGCGGTCTATGCCAACAGCCAAGTGTACGGTCGATTTGCCCCCAGGCTGGATCACCACCCCGCATTCGAACGCTCCCTGGATTACAAATTTGATTGGGAAATATTTAATCAACACTGGGAGCCTTGGTACGGCATGTTTGATTATGGCGATCAGAAAAATGTCTTTTTTCGAGAAGACTGGCATCGCTGGCAAAACAACGAGCCCGCCATCGATTTTATGTATTGGCTACAATTTATACGCACCGGAGATGCCAAATATTACCGGGCAGCCGAAGCCATGAGCAGACATACCATGGACGTCGACAATGTGCACTGGCCAGCAGATCCCCCTTACTATGGAGATACTAATGAATCATTGGACTTTTGGAAGCACCAGTCTGGCACCTCTCAGGCCACCCCCTATCTGGGTATCGGCAGGAGGCATGCGCGCCAACATTGGTCTGCCCTGCTCAGTGCCCATGTATGGCTACAGGGGTGGATTGCCTCCTATTACCTGACGGGCTACCACCGCGGTCTGGACGTAGCCAGGCTCACGGCTGACGCGCACCTGCGACGCATCTGGGGAGACCATGGCCTGACCGGTCGTCGCTTGTACCTATCCGTGTGGAATCTGGTGGAGGCATGGGATGCGACCAAGGACCCCGCATATTTAGCGGACCTCCAAGATCGAGTGGATCGCATGTTACACTTTCAGAATGGCCCCAATCAGTGTGATGATCTTGTCATGGACCGATACGGATACTCTCAGATTTATGCCTCCCATGGTCTCTATAAATATTATCAACTCACGGGTGAAGAACGTCTCCGACAATCACTGCTGCGACACGCGCGAGCCGTGCGCGATAATCCGCCCTACAATCACGACTACGAGTCCTATCTCTCGACCATCCACAGTCTGGTCATCGGACATGAATTGTCTGGCGACGTCGACTTTCTGCGCGAGGCCAAACATCGTGCGCGCTGGCTCAAGACCAAGCTCCTGACCGAGCCCTTCGAAAAACTGGGGACCCAAGGGAACATCGCCGAAGCACTGGAGCGCGTTTCCCACCTACCCACCAAGGGCTATTTTGCCACCCAAGAGCGATGGGTATCCAACTGGGGACCCACCCAGGGCCTGCGCGTGTTTGGTTGGACCCACATTTACAATATTCCCTGGCTACTCCATGCCATCGAAGCTGACGAGGAGCAGCGATGACCATCTCTACGCCGTACCCTTTTATCTTGCCGAAAACGGTCAGACTCTCGTAGCGTACAGCAAATAGCTGGCTAGTGTCGCCGCACTAAGACTCTTCAACATACATAGAAATCATACGCCTGTAGCCGGTCCTACTGTGTTTGCCACCTCACGAATATTTGATCGCCCAACAGGCTCTACATACAAGTCCATCAGGCGCTAAATCAAGGCCGACTATTCTACGAAAAGGGAAGGGTTTGATCCACCTTGAATGATAAGTAGACTGGCGCTTAAGAGTGGCATCCCCTCTTATCTAATGTCATGCACACCCTATTTCACAATGACCATTTTTCTTGTAGTCAAAATTCGATTCTCCTCATCGTCTAGCTGCAAGAGATAATTTCCTCCGCTCAAACCAGATACGTCAACTTCCTCAACATTGCGGTCTAAATATACCACCTGACCATTTGCCGATCGGATTACTAAGCTGTACTTCTCTATATCGCTTACTTCGATCTTCACATTACCTATTGCCATTGTTAACATTTGACCACCGACAAAATCAAAATGGCTAAGGGCCGAAAAATGAGACGCCCAGTCGGATAAATCACCATCCATAGCAATATTTTCAATGGGTAAGCCTCGGCTTTCTCCCCATTGTTGGCGAACCTATTATTGCTTAATAAACAAAATAGCAGAAATAAATATTAGGCATATCTCTATTTCATTTGTTTTGCCTTCTCAAGTTTCTCAATAGTGCATACCATATCTGCATCAGGTCAACAGCAGACCCATGGCTGTCTTTTCTCAAATATAAACCTTGAGACAACCACGAATTTCCGGTAAAATGTCTTTGCACCAGGGCTAATTGGTTTGTTGTGTCAATCATAAGATATTGACCACCATATCCCGTCCCCCAAATATTTCCATTTTCGGTATCAACTGCCCATAGATAGCTATAGGCATCTCTCGGCCAAACTTTATCTTCTTCATCAAAAATGTGGTAAGGCATTGTACTCTCCATTAACCATTTTTCAGACACTATACGTCTTCCTTTCCATTTTCCTTTTTGGCTTATCATACTGCCTATTTTCGCCAAATCTCGGGCACTCATCCAAGTCTTATAGGCTGGATGCAGGGTTTTTGTTTTACTAAACGGTGTTCCATACACTACATTATCCAATTGGAATTCTTGCATTTCTAATGGAACCGCCAGCCATTCATAAAGACATTCTTCATAACTCAGTCCAGTTTTTAATTTCAAAATAGTTCCGAGGACATTGAAGTCGAAATTATTGTAATAGTAAAATTCACCTGGTTTATATTGACCCCTATGAGGTCTTTCCTTGTCCATTGTTGGCTGGGCATCAGCATCAATAAAAACTCCGGAACGAGCCATTAGAAGATCACGAATAGTTGCTAAGTTTTCTATTTCGGTCAATTCTATGCCATATTCACTAATCCCTAATTCACCTAAAGTCTCTTTCAAATCAAGCAACCCTTTATCTCGAGCGATTCCAATTAACAGGCTAATTATTGGCTTTCTTACTGAATGAAGGTTTATTAGTTTTTTGGTTTCACCATAGCTGAAGATTTCTTTATCTCCTTGAATTGCGATAAAAGCATCAACATTCTTGGTCGTATTCAAATAATTTATAACTCCTTGTATAGTGTCCTGATTCCAACCAAGAGCTTTTTCAAAGGTACCACCTGATTCATTTTTCACATACTTAACTTCGGGAATTGATGCCCAAGCTACTACTACACCAATAGCTAGAAGTAATAGGAGTCCAGCCCATTTTAACATTTTGAGTAGTTTTTCCATTTATTTATTTCTAATTGATGACAACGGTCCGGCTGCATGCGTCTGTAATGGCTAGCAATCTTAAGTCTCCAAGCAGCATGCTGGAACTTTCAATTCAACAAACCTAATACAAAATACCCAGATCCTTATCTGCGTTAGCCAATATGACGTCTCTGCAGCCTGTTGAACTAATCACCTGTCGGCGATGGCTGGCTGAATCGTAGAAATTTCCGTACTCAGGATTTTTACCTAAATCTGAAAAGATGAAAAAGACTAAGCGAAATAGCCGAACCATCATCGACAAAGCAATGAGAGAAGTTAAAGGATTTAGCGCAAGGTATGCCAAGTTGGAGCAGAAAGTACAGCTTGGTGGATTGTCAGAGTCGACATTGAAAGAACTACGGCCGGTACATTGCGAAGATTAGCGTTCAGAGATGCCCGTTGTGATCTTGTGAAGATCCATCTCGAATCCCGGCAAATCTCTCGAGCGCAGCATGGACAGCTATTTTTCAAACTGTAATCCGATGGTCTTACCAGCAAATGTTTCTATCTTTGCCTTTGTAGCGAAGTGCGACATACCTTTTTTTGTTTTTGTTGAACTTCAAAGGTCGCCAAACTCCACTACATATTATAACTATCTATAATGCGTCGCAAGACGAATCCCAACTGCGCACCATCGTCAATGTACATGGACAATCGATAAAGAAGGACCTCGACTTTCAGGGCGCAGAAACATATGCTGTGTCGCAACTGGCCACTGGAGTCTATTTAGTTAGACTAACATACAGCGAAGAAGGGGACGGTCGAAGTCAACAGAGTCGTAATTGAGTAAGCTGGGGGAGGCGATCGAGAGCCAAGCCTAGAATACTATGTCTTGAGACAATTAACGAGAATGTTATTCGATATAACAAAGGGTAACCACCGGTGGCGGAGCCGTCAACGCAGATGGCAACTTAGGTCCTGCATGCTGATGCTGGTCGTATACTTCACCCCTGTACTGGTCTGCGCACAAGCTCGAAGGACCATGGTGGTAGAGATAAAGTACAGTGCAGTGCTTATAGACCATGATGAGAATTATAGTCTGCGTGACGGTATAACGCCAGAAGAGCGGCGTATTTTTGATGTTCATGACCATAGTAGAGCTTGGGGTGTTGAGGCGAATTTGTCAGTAAGGATTTGGCGATGCTTATCGATTACTGGTGGCCTTGCATATCATGGGAGATTGATACGGGGATTGACATTTCTGAACCAGAGTCGACTGCCCGCCGATAGGGCCAGCAACACCCTTGAATTGGTGGGCAACGTCAAGACCAGGTATCATTACATTCAAATGCCGATAAGGATCAAGGTTGAACCCTGGTGGAATAAAACCTATTCTCCGCCCCTGACTGCAGGCATGTCTGCTAATTACCTGGCTCGTGCCTTTTATCAACCAGGCATTGTGAAATACCAAGGGCCCGTGACGAAAGCTGAGTGGGCAGGAATCGGGATCGTTGGAGGATTGCAGAACAGTGTCAAAGTATCGCACAGATTATCGGTGGTGGTTGGTGCAGAATATTCGATTGTAAATCCAGAATATGTCGATCCGCTCCTACTTAGCCAGGGTCCGGTGGATCTAGGACGGGGCATCTATGGCATTGCTCTTACCCATAGCTATTGGAATTTTAGCCTCGGAATTGGTGTAGGTTTAGGGGGAGGCGAAAAGTAGTACGTGTAAGAGAGGATGCTCAAAGATAGGGATGCCGGTTGCGAGAGCTATAGTAGGACGAAGGGCCCCCTTATGAGCAGGCTTGAATGATTGGAGTAGCAGGCCTAGCCGATGTAGGGTTGGATGCAAATCGAGCAGCCGCACGTAAACAATAACTAAGGAGTGGTCAAGCCACGAGCAGTGTCGATGATCGACATGCGCTCGTGGCCTTTTGTTGTTGTTGGTTGTTGGTGTGCACGTCTGGACCCGGTGTGCTCATGGCCGAATTAAATTGAATCAGGGGACTTCAGCTCAGGACCGATTAAACATCTAAGTAGCCCAGATTTGCTAGGCGAAAGGCGATGGCCTGAACGCTCGCTTTGAACTGGGCAGCGAGCTTCGCGAGATCATCAGGGGTGTTCTTCTGCCCACCACTCGACAGGCAAACGAGTAGTGGCGAACTTCAGGGGTCGCTAGAACCCCTTCACATATGATTACTTTCTATAATGCGTAGTGAGACAAATCGCAACCGCGCCCCAAACCTTATTTCTCTATTTCCAGGCGATAAACCCACATCATCAACCCGGATGGAAGTCAGGGCAAAGCAACAACTCCTAGTGACCCTATGTCCTAATTGCAAGCAAGGGCATCAAGTGGCCATCGGCAACATCCCAAAACAACGAAGTCCTCCCCAAAGGATCGCCACGGATCCACTTCAAAATCCATTAACTAAAGAGCTTGCGTCATGACGCGAGCCATGGATGATCTTGCATTAACTGAAATTCTGCTACTTGATTTGCTGTCAGTGTCCTGCCTTTATCGAAATGACATGTTCCCCTCGTCCCAATGGCCCGTTGATAACTGCGTCTCACAGTAGCATCCTTGGCAATTTTTCCTCTGCTTCTTCCTAGGTGCTCACCTGTTCAACACAGGGCTCAAATTGGGTTCCCGTGTACGAGGACAGGCTGTGCCGACCACTTGAAACCTTATTTATTGGCAGTTGTTTTTCAATTTAGATAAAAAACTATTGTTCTTTCCCTTCCCAAATCATAAAATAATGACAAATTCATTCTAAGTTTTGCATCAAAAAAGCAAAAATGTCAGCCATGGTATCAGGAAGGTATCCTACATTATGGGCTCCTTTAGAATAGGTTCTAATTAGGATCGGCTGGTCACAAGATTGTGCATGCTGAAGTGCCGCGGTAAACTTATATGACTGACTGGGATGAACCAAATCATCATTGATTGCAGTGATTACCAAAGTTGCTGGGTAGCAGACGTCACTTTTGACTCGATGTAACGGGGAAAGCGGATACAGCCATTCAAATTCCTTAGGATCATTGGGATTCCCATTTGAATGAATCCATCTGGCACCGGCTGTAAATTGTGCAAAACGTAACAAATCCAAAACACCTACTCCCGGCACAGCCGCAGCAAATAAGTCCGGACGTTGAGTCATTACCCCGCCGACCAACCATCCACCATTAGACACACCGTGAACAGCCAAATGCCTATTTGAGGTATAACGTTCTGAAATGAGGGTCTCTGCTGCTGAAATGAAATCGTCATACGAATTCTGCTTGTTTTGCTTGCGCCCTGCCTGCTCCCACGAGGTGCCATATTCTTCTCCCCCTCTTACATTGGCTACTGCCAGTATGCCACCGGATTCTATCCAAATAAACCAATCATCTCTGAAAATTGGCTCTTCAATGCCTCCTGCACCGTATCCATAAAGCAATGCGGGGTTACTACCATTCATTTGGATGCCCCGTTTGTGCGTAATAAACATGGGAACTGATGTACCATCTTTCGAATCGAAAAAGACTTGACGGGTAATAAAATGCGAAGGATTATGTCCAATATCCCGCGAGGAAAATTTTGTCAGTTCGTGATTAATGAGATCATAATTGAAGATTGTTAATGGGAGCGTATATGTATCAAAACTAAACTGCAAGGTTCCCGTTTCAGAATCTCCTTGCAAATAAAAAACGGAACCAAGGGCTGGTAATTCAATATCTCGATCAAAGGAACCATCAGTTCCAAATATTTTCAATACACTTTTTACATCCTGCCGGTATGCAGCGATAATATGATGTCCTATCAGCCTAACATGTTGCAAAACATCGTCCGACTCAGGTATTACAACCTGCCAATTTTTTGGATCTTGGATTGAGACAGCAACAACCTTACCGTTTGGTGCATTTCGGGTTGTTTTTATATACAGTGTATCACCGCTTGACCCAAATATTTCGTGACTGCCATCACGACTATCATTCAGAGCTATTAGCAAATTATCGAAATCCGGATGCAATGGATTTTGAAGATCAATAACTGAAACTTGGTGGAGACCAGCTTTCTGGTCGTAGATATAAATAAACCGTCCATCTTGAGATACTTTAGACCAGGTTGTTGCACCAATTTCCTCCGGATCGGATTCAGCCAATATATGGTCTTGTTCGATCGGCGTGTCTAATTTATGATAAAATACTTTGCTTTCCCTGTCTACACCGTCATCATCAATATTCATGTATTTGTAATAAACAAACCCTTTGCTATCTGCTGTCCAATATGGCGCATTAAATTTGATGCCCGGGATCTGGTCCTTTAAATCTTCATCAGCGAGAATATCCCGCACGCGGACTTCCATCTCCCTCTTTCCATAAGGAGACACGGCATAAAGCACGTATTTGCTATCAGGAGATATTCTTACATGACTTACATTCATTTTTTCATTTGGAAAAAGAAGCTTAGGTGTTAATATCGGCGTTTTAGTCCCTCCCAATGAATCCATCATAACATAAGACATTGTTCCATCACCTGACTTGGATTGAGAAATCCAATAAGACCATTGCCTCCGGGGAACAAATGGACTCGGAATTTCTTGAAGTTCATTGTATCTTTCTAAAAAATGGGTTCGCCAGTCCAAGCTGTCAAGGTAATTTCTGGATATATCATTTTGTGAATCAATCCATTTTTCTGTCTCAGGGGAGCCAACTGACTCCAGCCAGCGAAAAGGATCCTTAACTAATTTACCGTGGTAGTCATCTGTGTGATCAACCTGCTTCGTGACCGGATATTGAATGGATTGACTGTAAAGTATATGAACACTAAAAGCAGTAAATACAAAAGTGGTAATCACGAAATTTGGAATCATTCTCCAATTAGTTCTTTGATTGAATGATTTTTCTCTTTCACAGAAATTACATGCACTCCTTTTTATGTGAATAAATTCCTTCATATCTTGTAGTTTTTATCAAATAACTGCCAACGTACAGGTGCATGCGGCGGCCCGCAGATGGCACATCGTTTATTTATGTTCTTATTTTTATTTTCTCCTTGTCGTTCATTGGTACCTCAATGTCTTTTGGCGGGCTGATCGTCATGCACATAGTTGAACTAAATCGCCTATCGGCGATGGCTGGCTGAAGTCGCGAGAATTTTAGCATTCAGGAGTATTTACTCATCTAAAATTCTGAAAGAATGAAAAAGACCAAGCGAAACAGCCGAACCATCATCGACAGGGCGAAAGCAGAAGTTAAGGGTTTTCACCCAATGTATGCCAGGTTGGAGCAGAAAGTACAACTTGGTGGATTGTCAGAGTCGACATTGAAGAACTACGGCCGGTGCATTGCCAAGATTAGCGTGCATTTTGGCTGTCCATCCCATGAGCTGCAGGAGGAGCAGATCAATGGTTACTTGCAATTTCTATTGATCAAAGAGAAGCCGTCGAGGAGCTACTTCAAGCACACGATCTATGGACTGCGATTTCTGTTTAGAGTCTACGGCCGTGAAGACAAAGCCCTGAAGCTCCCTAGCCTCAAGCGAGGCAACCCACTTCCGGTGGTGTTGAGCAAGAAGGAATGTAAGAGACTATTCAAATCGGGTCGTATCCTCAAGCACCGGGTGATGCTGAGTCTGATTCATAGTGCCGGCCTTCGGTCGCAGGAAGTGCGCAATCTAAGATGGCCGGATATTGTAAGCCGCCACCGAGTAGGACCGGTCTCATTAAGTACCCGGCCAGCTATAGCCATCACATCTTCAAGCATACTATCGGATGATCGAAGTGGGGTGGTGGAAACAAATCTTATTTCCAGGCGATAAACCCACATCATCAACCTGGGTAGACTCTGGGCAAAGCAACAACTCCTAGTGACCGTATGTCCTAATTGCAGGCAAGGGCATCTAGTGGCTGTCGCCGAGATCCCAAAAACAACGAGGGCCTCCGCAATGGATCGCGACGGATCCACTTCAAAATCAATCTCTCAAAGAACTTGTGTCATGACGCGAGCCATGGATGATATTGCATTAACTGAAATTCTGCTACGTGATTTGCTGTCAGAGTCCCGGCTTTATCGAAATGGCGCGCTCCCCTCGTCCCAATTGTTCGTTGATTACCGCGTCTGACAGTAGCATCCTTGCAATATTTCCCTTGCTTTTTCCTAGGTGCTCATCAGTTCAACACAGGATTCAAATTGGGTTCCCGTGTACGAGGCCAGGCTGTGCCGACCACTTGAATCCTTATTTATTAGCAGTTCTTGTTTTTTTCATTTTGTCGATTCCGTACTCGAGTTACATTTTCCACATTCTGGTTGGTCATCTTTTGAGTTCTAATAAGTGTTCTCACGCCATGAATCATAATCATTGATGCTTTTCCAGTTTCAATGAAATATTTCAAGTCATCACCATTTTCAAGTTCAACTAATCCAAATGTTACCTGGTCGCCTTCGTATCCCTTAAAGTCTCCATATCCTTTGTCCGTTGCTCCCGATAAACTTTCAGCTCTTTCTCTTCCGTTCTCTACCGTAATAAGTTTCTGGGTAGTCAAAATGCTATAGTTTTCTCCATCAATTAAAGTCGAACAGATTATCAGTTCATCTTCAGTCAAGTTTAATGAAAGTCCTTGATAGGGAAAGTCTAAATTCGATTCATAAAACTTTGTCCACTTAAAATCATATGGTTTCATTGTGCTTCTCTTTATAGAAGCGACAGAAGTATTATGTATCGATTTATCTGACTTTCTCATTTCTGATTACTGCTAACGGTCAGTCTATCGGACGTGCCGTTTCGGTGGTTTTGCTCTTCATGTTATCCTTGTATCGACCTTGGCCGTGCTGTGTCATTGCGGTGATCAAAGTCCGGCATGTCATGATAGGCATTGTTGAACTAAATCGGCTATCGGCGATGGCTGGCTGAAGTCGCGAGAATTTCAGAACTCAAGAGTATTTACTCATCTAGAATTCTGAAAGAATGAAAAAGACTAAGCGAAACAGCCGAACCATCATCGACAGGGGAAAGCAGAAGTTAAGGGTTTTCGCCCAATGTATGCCAGGTTGGAGCAGAAAGTACAACTTGGTGGATTGTCAGAGTCGACATTGAAGCACTACGGCCGATGCATTGCCAAGATTAGCGTGCATTTTGTCTGTCCGGCACATGAGTTGGAAGAGGAGCAGATCAATGGTTACTTGCAATCTCTATTGACCAAAGAGAAGCCGTCGAGGAGCTACTTCAAGCACACGATCTATGGACTGCGATTTCTGTTTAGAGTCTGCGGCCGTGAAGACAAAGCCCTGAAGCTCCCTAGCCTCAAGCGAAGCAACCCACTTCCGGTGGTGTTGAGCAACAAGGAATGTAAAGACTATATTCAAATCGGGTCGTATCCTCAAGCATCGGGTGATGCTGAGTCTAGTTTTCCTTTTTAAAGTCTTTCACGATTAACCAGTACCCAAACCATCCCAATGGTAGAGTAACCAATATTGAAACAATACTTTCGACAATGCCCCAATTACCTATGATCTGTCCAATCATATCAGGGTCTCCTATATTTCCGATTACAGCGTCAATAATTCCGTGCATGACTGCAGCAAGCCAAACAATGTTGGTTTCATGAACAAGGCCTGCAAAGCACATGCTTATCAGAAAAGCAAAAAAAACAGTAGCAACTTTAAAATAAATCCAATGTATATTCCCAGGGTCCTGTGGAATGGCAATAAGATGTACCAACCCAAAAATCATTGAACTAATAATTGCTGCCTTCAGTATTCCCTTTTTTGTGTGTCCCCATGCCATAATCATACACCCCATTGCTATAGCGTGCATAATTACTTCTTCTCCAATTCCTACAAACAGCATACTAATGGCATGCCATTTATCCGGAAAACTTTTGTATCCGCCAAACAAAAAAGGAACGAGCAATGTAGCTATTAGTGGAACTAAATAATAATGGAACTTATTCCACTTAGGTTTTGAAGTAAGGTATAATTCCTTGGGTCTATTTATAATCAAAGCAATCAGCACGGCTCCAATGGCCATATAAAAAGCATTGCTATATATTGGGTCAACCGGCAATAGTCCCGACATGATTCCACTGAATACTATGCATACGATCAGCGCTAATATGGAAAAAGAAATTACCCATTTTTTGATTTTAAGCTTTTCGTACATAGTTGTTTTCTATTTTAATTACCACCAACACAAAGGAATGTCTGCCTCACAATGCCGAGGCGATCAGGTACAGGGTAGTGTCAGACGCAGACATGTCCCCGACCATAAATGTCGGGATCCATGATAGTTGAACGAGGCCGTATTGACAAGATCGCTGGTATCTGTGCTGACAGTATCGTCAGTAGCCTGATGATCCATATAGGAAAACGTAGGACACGCCATCGGGCGTAGAAGATAGTGTTTTGCAGTGACAGATGCCAGATGTAGGCTCATTGTGGGTTGATCCAGCCCATTTATAGATGGTAAGGAGCTTTACCAGCACAAACGGGTCGTGTACCGCAAGCCGCCACCGAGTAGGACCGGTCTCATTAAGTACCCGGCCAGATACACCCATCCAATAGCCATTACATCTTCAAGAATACTATCGCATGATCGTAGTGGGGTGGTCTTCAGTTACAAAGACTATCGCCACAGCAATCAGACAAAGACCTTGACCCTGCATCCTTGGAATTCGTCCGCAGACTGGCACAGCATATCCTGCCTCACGGCTTTACACGGATAAGGCACTACGGTATTTCACATTCGCGGTGGAAACAAATCTTATTTCCAGGCGATAAACCCACATCATCAACCTGGATGGAATTCTGGGCAAGCAACAACTGCTAGTGACCCTATGCCCCCGTTGCTAGCTAGGGCATGTAGTGGCTGCGGCTGAGATCCCAAAACAACGAGGACCTCCGCAATGGATCGCGACGGATCCCTTGAAGAACCTCGCCAATCTCCTGGAAAGAGTAAGGTCCTTCTTCATACAACTGATTTAGCACATAGTCCAGTTTTTCTGCATGTTTCATAGTAACAAGATTAACTCCATTCTCAAATCATCGCCCGATCGCTTCGTTCAGGGCGGTATCTCTTCATCCATCTATCTCCTTCAATCCAAAATGTCACATTAAAATAGACCTCCAAGATCATAGGTGAAACTTGGCAGTAGAGGCACAATTCTTGGCCGTCATTTCTAGTACAAAGTATCTTGTAGTAGTATCGACTTACTGTCCATCCATCAGATATATGTATATGAAATTTTATGGATTTTGGCAGGTGCCGAACCTTGTGAAGCTCCATAATATTATGTGTACTGGTCAGTCTCTTCTGAATGATTCTCCTGTGCCTAAGTATTTTTTTCAATTCCTACAAATTTATAGCGCACAACACAAAGGAATGCCTGCGTCACAATGCTGAGGCGATCAGGGTTCAGGGTAGTGTCAGACGCAGACATGTCCCCGACCATGAACGTCGGGATCCATGACAGTTGAACGAGGCCGTGTTGACAAGATCGCTGGTATCTGTGCTGACAGTATCGTCAGTAGCCTGATGGTCAGTAAAGGGAAACGCAGGACACGCCATTGGGCGTAGAAGATAGTGTTTTGTAGCGAGAGATGCCAGAAGTGGGGTCATTGTGGGTTGATCCAGCCCATTTATGGATGGTGAGGATGTTTGAGTAGGGTTGAGAAGGGGTGGAAAAGGAGAAAACCGTGATTTTTGGCATAGGGGTTGAGGTCCACATGTGGCAGCTAGTGTATTCATGGTCTGTTCCATCCTGTGATCTGGAGATTTGGTGGAGATCGAGGTGGCACTTTGTGGAGCAGTAGCTTAAGGAATGGCTTGTCAGGAGGAACCGGCAGGCATTCCTGGTCATCGGACTGGCTTTGGTCGCAAATGGATCATCGGGAGATATTGACCCCCCGATTCCGGTCATACAAATCCCGCCCCCCAAGCTAAAGAGGCGGTCTGCCCGAGCGAGTCGCGCCATCCTTGACTTTACGTAGTTTTTGAAGGGAGCTATCAAAGGGACCAGGGTCCCCTTTCTGCTTCCGAAGGAGGCTGGCGAGTGGAGCTGCTTGGGTTTTCTAGGCACCCCAACCCATCAGCTCTCTGCTCCCAAACACGTGGGAGATATCTTGCTACTGTGGCTTATTCTAATCGACCTTGAGGTTCCGAAAGTGCAGAGGAAGGATTTTCAAGAAGCAGAATTTGCGCGCCACACTTCAACACTTCGCGGCGACAAATGGAACCACTGACCTACCATGGACTCTTATGGGCATTCTATTTTTGATTTCTTGATTAAAAACCGAAGGACAAAACTCCAAAATTCTTCTCCCTCAATTTTTTATCAATTCGTTCCACTTCAAATTTCTCTGGATCCCATTTTCGTCCTAACCATTCCACCATTTCCTCATACTGCTCATGCTTCTTATCTTTCATTATACTTTCTAATTCCATGTAGCCCCATACTCCGCCACAATCCTCTGGTGGACATGCCCTTTTTCCCTTTATGCATCTTGGATACCTTACACCCCGCTCCTTCTCTTTGATTTTTTCAAGTCTAATCGTATGAATCCAGGAATCTCCAAAATCATATTCATACTTCATTTTCGCTCCTTCGATACGCAAAAAGTCCCTTATTTTCATTCCAGTATAATCATTTCCAAAATCATCCCATTTACTAGGAGGGGTATAATATGCATTTCCTATCATAAAATGATGTAAATGCCCATTCTTCCAGCCCATCGTCGTTTGCACTATTTTATGCAATTCATCTAACTTGGTTTCCGGTGACACTTCAATCCGCCTCCATATGGGTGGCTCAGAATTGTCGAGCGTAATTTTCAGTTGATATATCATTTTTCGTTAATTTATAATCATCTAACTATTTAGCAGGCGTAAGGATGACTGAGGGTTCAACGAGGACATTGTGGGCATGAATACCTTGTTTAAAGGCAGAGTCGGGATGATGTTCGCTGATCTCCTATTGACGTAGGGGTGTATCCCATACCTGCTTATGCCATTTGAACTCTGGCTCACTGCCGGCTAGATCTTGTCCACCATCTGCACAATGGCCCACCCCAGAGTCCATACCTTGATCCACCCCCTCACCTAGTAGAGCTTCGCATTAAATCTTGTAGCTAATTCTAATGTCTTTGGTCCGCATACTTCGTTGCAAAGCCTCGCCATAGCTACGGCTATGTCTAGCCACCCACCCGCTTTCGCGGTTCCCTCACTTCTCGCATTGTCATGCTCGACTCTACGAGATCGTTCGGTCATGCCTCGTCTGCGAACAAAATCCTATTAGAATTATTCAACATATCTAATGCGAAACGCTGCTAGACGCAGCGTTGGTTACTTTTGTCCCTTTGCCCCCCTGTTATTTGATCCGGTCTTCCTTCGTACCGGCCGAGTCTTCTTCGTACTACGCTTGCCCCTTGTTGGCGAGAGTTTAAAACTTCTTCTACGCTGGTTCTTCGATGGTTTCTTCTGTTCCTCTAAGGCTTGTACCTGATCTATCAATGGCAACAGCCCATGCACCATGGCTCTTAACTCCTCTCGGGAGGCAGCCTTCATGCGCTCTCCTCTATTTGCTTTATCCGGTTTCATACACAGCAAAGATCGCATATGTATATCGTTATTCTTCAGCATCTCGCCACCTATTTACCAACCTTTTATCCACATTGTCCTTCTTCTCGATCCTAAGGCACGCATGTTGTTGAATCAAATAGCATCACAAACGTGGACGGGGCTGCTGAAGCCACCCAGGCTATGTGAGAGCAGTGGAATGCCATGCGCCCTGCAACACGGACAGGTCCAAGCGCACCCGCTATCGCGCGTGGATGCACACGCTGCAGGAGGCAATGGATGTTCTCAGGCAAGATCTACCATTTGTTGTCGATGATCAGCTGCGCTTGGCGTAGGACCAGATCGCAAGTAGATTAAGCACGATCCCGCCGCCGGCGATCGCAAACAGATGAAACTGCATATCCGCCAGTACGGCTCCCTTCTGAAGCACCATTCGAAATACGTCGACCATATAGGTCACGGGATTGAACCAGGCGACTTTCTGCGCCCAATCGGGCATGCTCTCAATCGGCGTAAATAATCCACTCATCAATACAAAAATCATCATAAAGAAGAAAGCGACCATAAGGGCCTGTTGCTGCGTCTGCGTGAAATTGGATATCAGGAGGCCAAAGCCCAAGATCGCCAACAGATACACTGAGGCGAAAACATACAAGGTGCCGATATTCGTGCCTGGCACTATGCCGTGGACGACGTAGCTGATCACCAGGCCGATGGTCAGAATCACCAAGCCCAGTAGCCAAAACGGAATAAGCTTTCCCAAAATAAACTGATGCTTTTTGATGGGCGAAACGTTTAGCTGTTCGATCGTCCCAATCTCTTTTTCGCGCACAATATTTAAGGCCGATAAAAAGCCACCCACCATGGTCAGCAGCACGGCCAGTATCCCGGGCACCATAAATACCTGATAGTTGCTGGTAGGGTTGTACCAAGTACTGGAGGTGATCTCGATTTGAGGGATCAGGGCCAGGCGTGGCTCCTGCAGCCACTCTTGCCGAATCTCCTGGTTGTACTCCCGAATGATGCCATTGACATAGGCCGCCCCCAAGTTGCCCTTGGTGCCGTTGACCGCATTGACGACCATGAGCACCGGAGCCTCGTACTCCCGCACGAGTCGTTTTTCAAAATCGGCGGGAATCTCCAGAATCAGGTCGGCCGTCTCCTCTTCGATCCACTGCAATCCCCGCTCGTAGGAATCGCCGTAGTGTGCCAGATCGAAATAATTGGAAAATTCAATCTTGCGAATGAGGCTCCGTGAATAGCTGCTGTGATCATGATCAATGACTCCCATATTAATATGCTTGATCTCGTAGTCGGCGGCAAACGGCAAGACAAGCAGTTGAATAGAAGGCATAATAAAGATCAGGCGCAAAATCGCGGGATCTCGAAAAATCTGCTTGAATTCCTTTCGCAGTATATGCCCCAGCATCCTCACGTCAGACGAATTTGAAATTTCCTTATGCTCAAGCCCAAAAACCCCAGGGCAAAAAAGCTGAGTATGACAATTTCTTTGACAATGGCGGCGGCCCCCAGTCCTTTGATCATAATGGCTTGAATACTGTAGAAATACCATTTGGCAGGGACGACGTTGGAAATCAGCTGTAGGGGCAGTGGCATGCTCTCCACCGGAAACATAAATCCGCTAAACATAATCGTCGGCAGCATCAGTCCGATCAGGGAGATCATCATAGCTACCTGCTGCGAGCTGGTCACCGTAGATATAAGCAGCCCCAATGCCAGGGCGGCCAGTATGAATATCAAACTGATGCCATATAACAGCAGCACGCTGCCGACAATGGGCACCCCGAGCAAAAAATAACTCAATAGCAAAATCACACTCAAGATGATCAAGCTCAAGAAGACATATGGTACCGCCTTGGACACGACGATCACGATCGGATGCATGGGCGACACGAGTAGCACCTCCATATTGCCCAATTCCTTTTCCTTGACGATAGATACCGAGGTCATCATCGTGCAGATCAACATGAGAATTAGAGCGATGACACCGGGCACGAAATTGTATTCTCCTTTGAGCTGAGGATTGTAGAGCATCTTTGTGCTGACGGAGATCCGGTAGGGAGGTTGCTGCCCTTCATTTAGTTGGTCCTGAAAATCTCGACAGATACGGCTTACGTAATTGATCAGCGTGGTGCTCAAATTAGGGTTGGTCCCATCGGTGATCACCTGCAGGGGACTTTGGTTGGCATGCAGCAGTTGCTGCCCAAACCCGGAAGGAACGACCAGTACCATTTTTGCGAAACCGGAACGGAGGGACGCATCAATTTCCGCGTGCGATGACAACCGCTTTACCGTTTCAAAATACTGACTAGCCTCAATCTGATCGAGCAACCGGGCGCTGAGCTCGTCCTGACGCTGGTCATATACGACGATGCGTGTATTCTTGACCTCATTGGAAAGGGCAAATCCAAAAATGACGATTTGCGCGACGGGCATGCCAAATATGACCAATAAGGTACGGCGGTCTCGCAAAATGTGCTGTACCTCCTTGCGCAAGAATGCAAAGAATTGCTTCATAACTACACCCGCGTTGCCTGCCGTGCCAAATAATAAAAGACGTCGTCCATATGATCTGCGTCATAGGACTTTTTTAGTTGTGCCGGGCTGCCTAGCGCCTCTATTTTGCCATCCACCATAATCGCTACTCGATCACAATACTCGGCTTCATCCATATAGTGCGTAGTCACAAAAACGGTAATGCCCTGATCGGCCGCCGCATAAATCATCTGCCAAAAAACCCGACGCGTGATCGGATCTACGCCACTGGTAGGCTCATCCAGAAAGACGATGCGCGGATGATGGATAATGGCAATGGAAAACGAGAGTTTTTGTTTCCAGCCGAGGGGTAAGTCACGCGTCATCGTGTGGGCCTCCCCCTGCAGATCAAGTTGATCCAAGAGTCTTTCGGTTCCAGCACGAAGCTCCCGATTACCCAGTCCATAAATACCCCCGTAAAATCGAATATTTTCGGTGACGGTAAGATCCTGGTAGAGCGAAAACTTCTGACTCATGTAGCCAATATTTCGCTTGATCTGCTCGGGATAGCGATACACATCAAAACCTGCCACCTGGGCCTTGCCACTGGTGGGACGACTCAGGCCACATAGCATGCGCATGGCTGTCGTCTTACCCGCGCCATTGGCCCCCAAGAAGCCAAATATCTCTCCCTTTTTAACCGCAAAGGTGATGGCATCTACGGCGGTGAACTGGCCAAAACGCTTGGTCAGATGCTCGGTTGCCATCGAATATTCCACCTCCATGCTATCTCTAGTTAAATAGTTAATTCGACTGCATTAAATCCATAAAACAATCCTCTATGGTCGGCGGAATACGTTGGACCAAAACATGTTGATGCCCCCGATCGGTAAGGTACTGCTCCAAGTCTCCGGGCATGTTGAGATCCTGGAATCGCACATGATGACGGACGCCGAAGGTATGGCAACTCAATACGTCCGTTCTGCCGGAGAGATCTTGAAATGCTCGATACATATCTGCTGTTTGCACCCCCCACAATTCGTGGCCATAAGCTTCCAGCATTCCTTGGGGGCTGTCCACGGACAATATTCTCCCGTCCTGGACCAGGGCAATGCGATCACACTTGGAGGCCTCATCCATATAGGGCGTCGACACAAATATGGTGATGCCTCGCTCCTTTAATCGGAGCAGCATTTCCCAAAACTCCTTGCGCGATACCGCATCGACGCCGGTCGTGGGTTCGTCCAGAAATAGAATGTCCGGTCGATGAATCAGGGCGCAGCACAACGCCAATTTTTGCTTCATACCTCCGGATAACGCACCTGCCCGTCGACGCTTGAAGGGCTCGATCTGGACATAGATATCCTTGATGAGATCATAGTTTTCTTCCACGGAGGTATGGAAGATGGTGGCAAAAAACTGCAGGTTTTCGCGCACGGAAAGGTCTTGATAAAGCGAAAACCTACCCGGCATATAGCCCACCTTAGACCGAATGGCTGGATATTCTTTCACCACGTCATGACCGGCCACATAGGCGCTGCCTTCATCGGCCAATATCAGGGTCGTGAGTATTCGAAATAAGGTGGTCTTTCCGGCTCCGTCGGGACCAATCAAACCAAATACCTCTCCGGCGTGGACGTCCAAGTTAATGTCGTCCAGCGCCTGGACGGTATGGGCCGCCTTAAAGGACTTGGAGATGTGCTCTATGCGAATAGCTTTTTCCACCGGCCCTTAGTCACTTGACAAATCCACTTCTCCGTACATGCCAATCTTCAGCTGCCCGTCGTTGACCACCGATATTTTGACGGCATACACGAGATTGGCTCTCTCGTCTTTGGTCTGAATGGTCTTGGGCGTGAATTCTGCCTGATCGGAGATCCACGTGATCTTTCCCGCATAGGTCCGATAATCATCCGCACCCTGGTCAATGTATACATGCACCTCCTGATTGAGCTTGAGCTGGCTCAATTGGGTGCCATCGACATATGCTCGCAGCACCATGGTACGTAGGTCAGCCACTTTGTAGAGCGGCTTTCCCACACCGATGAATTCTCCGGCATGGGCATATTTTGTCAGCAGGGTACCACGCACGGGATTGATCACTGTTCCTTTGCTCAGCTGGTCCTCGATCAGCGCCTGCCGGATTTGCATGGGCTCCAGCTCGCTGGTTATTCCTCGATTTCTGACGGCTACGGAGCGACGTGCGGAGGTAATTTGGGTCCGGATGACCGCCAGGTTGGTCTCTGCCGCTGCTACTTGTTGCTCCTTAACACGCACTTGTCCATCGATCTGATCCCGCTGTTGCTCGGTGGCAGCCCCGGCATCAAACATCCGATGGATACGATCATGCTCCGTCATCAAGGTCGACAGCTGCGTTTTCAGGGTCTTGATTTGTGCATCGGTAGAGATCAATCGTTGTTGCAAAATATCCACCTCCGGATCAGCATCTGCCTTTTTTAGGTCAACGGCGCGGATACTGGCTTCGATTTCGTCCTTCTGCAGCATAAGATTGGAGACGTCTATGACAACGATTTCTTCACCCGCCTGGAGTAGAGCACCCTCCTGCGGACCGAAAGAAACGATTCTACCAGGCACTTCCGCACTGACGATGATCTCCGTGGCTTCGAAAGTCCCACTGGCATCAAACCGCATGATATCGGATCGGCAGGCGGCCAGGGTCATCGCCATCAATAGAATCGTGTTTGTGGTATACCGTTGCATCTCTAATTGTTTTTATTCCGGAGATGATTTCCAGTGATATGTTCAAGTTCGTACAGCAATCTCTTCAACCGAATTTCTCGCAACAACTGATTAATGACGGCTTCATTTTCCAGATTAATTTTTTCCAATAGCTCAGTGGAATTAATGGCCCCATTGCGAAATTGAGTCTCCGCCGTCGTACGGATCCGAGCGGTCAGGTCAATGATCGATTGATCTTGCACGAGATTATTGGAGGTCTGTGCAATGGTGTATTGTGCATGCTTGATCTGCTTGTCCAAACGCTGTCGAAAATCGGCCTGACGAGCATGGACCTTTTTGCGTTGTATGGAAGCAAGATGACGATCGTTCTTGGATGTATATATCGAACCCAACACCCAACTACCTCGAAACCCCACCAGGCCAAAAAAATCAAAATCATTATTCAGAAAATTAAATCCGGGGCGCCCGTACCCTCCTTGCACAATGAAATCCAGTCGTGGTCTGGCCTCCGCTTGCTTGAGCGAAAGCTGGTGTTCGGCTTGCGCCCCCCGGAGTTTGAAGAGGCGGTGCTGGAGATTCTCATCGTTCTGGGTGAAAACGGGATCGCTGGCTTCGGGGACAAGAAAGGTATCGCTACTGTCGACAGGCTGACCCGTCAACAGCACCAAGCGGGCGATCGCTGCATTTCTGGCTTGCGCCAACTGCTCGGCCTGCTGGCCAATCTGTAGGAGCGATACCTCCAGCACATCTGCCTCAGCCGCCAGTCGCATGCCATGTTTGACACCTGTGCGGACGATCTCCAAATTTGCCGAGATGTTTTCCGACTTAAGCTGGAGCACGTCTTGCCGTCCCTGCAGCTCAAGAATGGTGAAATAGGTTTGAATGGTTTGAAGTCTAATTTGATCAAGCTCCATCTCTAGCTCCAGGTCCGCTATCGACGTGTTGATCTGATGCCACGCCTGCCTCTGCTTGACGCGACCTCCGTCATAGAGGTTTTGACTGATCTGTCCCTGCAGTCTGTACTGGTACTGGGATAGTGGCTCAATATTGATCCCAGGTAGATCCAGACCGATCTCCGTCACGTCCGACTGATAGGTCGCCTGGCCGGATACACTCAACTGCGGTAGTCGGGCAGCGGCGATATTATCCAATTTGAGCTGGTTCTCCGCATGCGAATACTCCAGGATGGGACGTAGCGCTGCATGAGCAAGCGCGTCATCGATCATTTGATCCAGACTGATCTGCGCGACGGCAGTGGACAGGACGGACAGAACCAGTCCAGCAGCCAACCCGTAACTCTGTGCATGCTTCATGGCTTATGCTTTAGGGACATTTTGTAGGAGCATATCGGATATTAAGGCCACCCGATCGGTCAAGAGTCTTTTGTAGGTAGCATCGGTCAGGCCCAGCACATGCTGTACCACGGGTCTGGCAATGTGCGGATAGATAATCATGGAAATCATGTTCATCATAAATTGCTCAAAGGGCACTTTGGCGGATACTTGAGCAGCCGTTGCCTCGTCGTAGACTTCCTTAAATCTCGCCCGCACCGCCTTCAGTTTTTTGGCGTCGATCTTTGATCGAATCATCTCTGGGTTTTGCCAAGCTTCATGGAGTACGAAGATGGGCAGCAAGGGAAATTCGCTGATGATTTGTGTCTCCTCGGCTACAAATTGGCGGATCTTATCCTCAAAGGGCAGGTCAGATAGCATAATGCCCGCCATGGTCGACAGCAGCTCCTCCAGTTTCTCTTCGAAGATGAGGTCAAACAGGTGTTGCTTACTCTTGAAGTAGTAATGCAGCATCGCCTTGTTGATGTTGGCCTCGTCCGCGATCTCCTGCATCCGGGCTCCCGCAAGTCCCCGCCTGGTAAACACTTTCTTGGCTGCTTCCTTGATGCGTTCTTCTGTCTTTGCCGTTGCTGACATTAATCAACTAGTTAGTTTAACCACACGGTTAACTCAAATGTAGGGAATAATCGGACACCGTGCTCACTTTTTTTTGTTGCCAGTTTGAAACCGCCCACCTGCTCGTTTAGCTGTTTAGTTGTGTAGTTGTTGAGAGTGAAGCCGGGGATCATCCGGATGACATACGCGGCGAGGGACTTGGTGTCAGATTTAATGAAATCACTATCGCAAACCCGCAACTCGCCTCGCGCTCGTTTAGCTGTTTAATTGTGTAGTTGTTGAGAGGGAAATCGGGATCATTCGGATGAATACGCAGCTAGGACTTGGTGTCAGATTCAATGAGATCACCATCGCCAACTCGCAACTCGCCTCGCGCTCGTTTAGCTGTTTAATTGTGTAGTTGTTGAGGGGGAAATTGGGATCATTCGGATGACATACGCAGCGGGGTACCTGGTGTCGGATTCCATGAAATCACCATCGCCAACTCGCAACACGCCTCGCGCTCGTTTAGCTGTTTAATTGTGTAGTTGTTGAGAGGGAAGCCGGGATCATCCGGATGACATACGCAGCGAGGGACTTGGTGTCAGATTCCATGAAATCACAATCGCCAACTCGCAACACGCAACTCGCCTCCCGCACGTTTAGCTGTTTAATTGTGTAGTTGTTGAGGGGGAAATTGGGATCATTCGGATGACATACGCAGCGGGGTACCTGGTGTCAGATTTAATGAAATAACTATCACAATCACCATCTTCAATCCCCCATCACCCCCAGTCCTCTCGTGGAATACGTTGACTCGCAACTCGCCTCCTGCTCGTTTAGCTGTTTAATTGTGTAGTTGTTGAGAGTGAAGCCGGGATCATCCGGATGAATACGCCAGCGAGGGACTTGGTGTCAGATTCCATGAAATCACAATCGCAAACCCGCAACTCGCCTCGCGCTCGTTTAGCTGTTTAATTGTGTAGTTGTTGAGAGGGAAATTGGGATCATCCGGATGACATACGCAGCGAGGAACTTGGAGTCGGATTCAATGAAATCACCATCACAATCACCATCTTCAATCCCCCATCACCCCCAGTCCTCTCATGGAATACGTTGACGCGCAACTCGCCTCCCGCTCGTTTAGCTGTTTAATTGTGTAGTTGTTGAGCGGGAAATTGGGATCATCCGGATGACATACGCAGCGAGGGACTTGGTGTCAGATTCAATGAAATCACTATCGCAAACCCGCAACTCGCCTCGCGCTCGTTTAGCTGTTTAATTGTGTAGTTTGTTGAGAGGGAAATTGGGATCACCCGGACGACTTACGCAGCGAGGGACATGGTGTCGGATTCAATGAAATCACAATCACCATCTTCAATCCCCCATCACCCCCAGTCCTCTCATGGAATACGTTGACGCGCAACAAGCTAACTCGCAACTCGCTAACTCCTAACTCCCTAACTCAGAACTCGCTAACTCCTAACTCCCTAACTCAGAACTCGCTAACTCAGAACTCGCTAACTCAGTACTCGCTAACTCAGCACTCCCTAACTCAGCACTCGCTAACTCCGAACTCCGAACTCCGAACTCCGAACTTAAGGTTGTGTTAATGTTTGTATATCAGACCATTAGTTATGTGGTTGCCCGACGATTTTGCCGTCCACTTTTTTAGAGAAACAACTTTTTTTTATTTTCGAACTCCTTTTTTAAATGAAATCTTAAAATTTTTAGAGATATGAAAACACTCTTTTCACTGCTACTTGTATTGTGTTGCACGACGTTGATGATTGCTCAGGAGGCGGCCACCGAGTCGGCTGCAAGTCTCTACAACGCAGCCTTGACTGAGATGAAGGCCAAGAACTACGAGGCAGCACTTGAGGGAATGCTGAAGGCCATTGAAAGCGTAGATCCCGACTCTGAGTCAGACGCGAAAGTACTGAGGTTGGCCAAGGGCAACGGAGCGATCGCAGCGTACTATTCGGGAAATACCTTTTTGAAGGAAAAGAACTACGATGAAGCCATGGCGAGGTTTGAAAAGGGTACCGAGCTCAATCCTAAGTCTTACACCTGTCTGTATGGCCAGGCGAGAGTGCTGGATGGCAAGGACATGATGCCAGAGGCAATCGCCGCCTACTTCGTAGCAGCGGAGGCCGCCACCGCAGCTGGCAAAGCAGATCGGGGGGAGAAGTACGTCGCACGTGCCGAGAACATGGTGGGTTCGACTTATTCCAAGAAAAAATATGACGATGCGATCGCCGCCGGCGAGGCGTTTCTCGCTAGCAAAGAGTCCAAGTCCGTCAGCTACTATATGGCCAAGTCCCTACTCGCTAAGGGCAAAGCAAGTGACGCATTGGCCCATGCCGAGAAAGCGAAGGAACTAGGTGGTGACGAGGACGAAGGCAAGTATATCATGGTCCTTGCGGAGACCCTGGAAGCCATGGGCAACAAGTCCGGTGCCGTGGCCGCATACAAGCAAATACCTGCAGGCAAGTACAAGGAAATGGCAGACTACAAGGCCAAATCACTGTAACATGCCGCATCCAAGATAGATTTCTCTGAAAAGCCTCTCCGCGGAGAGGCTTTTTTTTGCACCCACGGTATCGTGGACATTGGTAGATACATAAAAATAACTCCCAGCAATGAAAATCAACGACATCTATGATCCCGGCCGATATGTGGCAGCTCCATCCCGATATGACACCATGCCCTTTCGCCGATGTGGGCGAAGTGGCATCCGACTACCGAGCATCTCGCTAGGCCTCTGGCACAACTTTGGTCACACCGACAATCTCGAAAGGGCCCGTCACATCTTGCGCCGGGCCTTTGATCTGGGCATCACACATTTTGATCTGGCCAATAACTATGGTCCGCCTTTTGGTGCAGCAGAAGAAAACTTCGGACGCATCTATGGGCAGGACTTCACTGCCTATCGCGACGAGTTGATCATCTCGAGCAAGGCGGGTTGGGATATGTGGCCAGGTCCTTATGGCAACCATGGTTCTCGGAAGTATTTGATCGCTAGTTGCGACCAAAGTCTGCGCCGCATGGGATTGGACTACGTCGACATCTTCTATCATCACCGGCCCGATCCCGACACCCCTTTGGAAGAAACCATGGGCGCCTTGCATCATCTGGTCCAACGAGGTAAGGCTCTGTACGTAGGCATTTCGCAGTATAGCGCCGCCGATACAGCCCGTGCGGCCAAGATATTGTCGGATCTAGGCACCCCCTTGCTTATCCACCAGCCTCGATACAGCATGATGGATCGGTGGGTAGAGGACGGCCTCTTGGACGAGTTGGAAAAGCTGGGCACCGGCGCCATCGCCTTTTCACCACTGGAGCAAGGTGTCCTGACCAACAAGTACCTGGACGGTTTCCCGGCAGATTCGCGCGCGGTGAGCGACGGACGTTATCTCTCCAAGGACAGCCTGACCGCCGAACTACTGGACCAAGTCCGTGCGCTAGACAAAGTAGCCGCGGATCGAGGACAATCACTCGCTCAGATGGCCATCGCCTGGCTGCTCAAGGATGCGCGGGTCAGCTCCGTCTTGGTCGGCGTCAGCCGGGTGGAGCAGTTGGACGACAACGTGGCGGCCGTGTCCAACACCTCCTTTAGTGAGGAAGAACTGAACCAGATCGAATCGATTTTGAAGGGGTAGACTGATGGGAGGCTCCGCGTAAGGGGTGCTCTAACCGTTAATTGACCCTTAGTGGTAAAGATACCGGGCATGTCGGTACGCAGAAATACCCCATTCTCGCCTTATCCCACCCGGCAACACCCTGATATGGATCGAATAACCGTTCATTGACCCTTAGTGCCAATGATACCGGGGAACTCGGTCTGTGCAATAGCCCATTCGGGACCACCGGAGATGGGTGGGATGAAAATTCTCGATGATTTTAAAGACGTCAAGCGTGCACTCCCAGACGTGGTTACCGTCGATCTGCCGCCGTCGCCAGCCTTCGAGCTGCACACGGAGCGGTAGCATGTGCGCGAAGACTAATCCTCCTTGGACACCTCGGCCAACACCTCCTGAGGCACCACTTTAAGCCGATCGCCGATAGCAATATCCGATCGTCTACGGGTCTGGACAATGCGTACCTGGCCTGCTACCAGCAGCGAGATTTGCAGATGCGCCGGCAGCAGCTGCAGGCCCACGACCTCGCCGGAAAAACGAAACGGATTCATCGTGCGATCTCCGGCGAATATCTCCAAGGGCAGGCCCTGGCGGGCGACTCGCCCTTCCTCCAGCACCAGGACCTCATCGGCCATGCGTATGATCTCACTGATATCATGGGTCACAAGTACCGTGGTCAAGTGAAATTGTCGATGGACCTTGAGCAGGTGTGTCTGCAGCTTCGTGCGCATACTTTGGTCCAGCGCCGACAGGGGTTCGTCAAGCAACAAGATATCCGGCTGCCGAACGATCGCTCGCGCCAGTGCCACCCGCTGTTTTTGACCTCCCGACAGGGTGTCGGGCTTTCGCAAGCGCAGGCTCGTCAATTCCACTGTCTCCATGAGCTTGATCACCGGATCCTGCGATTGTCCCTTGCCCAAGGCATACCGCAGGTTTTCTTCAACGGTCATATTGGGGAAAAGGGCATAATCTTGAAAGACAAAACCGATCCGGCGTCGCTGCGGAGTGAGATTGATAGATTTCTCCGCGTCAAACCACACTTGTTCGCCCACTTGAATCCGACCGGCGTCCGGGGTCATCAAGCCCGCCAGCATACGCAAGATGGACGTCTTGCCCACACCCGAGGCACCAAATAATGCGACCACCTTGCCCGGCTCGATCGTCTGGGTCACGTCCAGCAGCATTTCACCGGTAGCAGCCGTCAACGCCTTTTGCAGTCGAAATTCTATCATCACCAAAAGCGTTTTAGATAACCACCATTGATAATATATACGGCCAGCAGAATGATGAAGGTCGTGACAAACAAAAAAAGCGAATAGGTATTGGCCAATCCATAGTTAAGGGCTTCCACCTCATCGTAGATGGCAATGGAGGCGACCCTCGTCTTGTCTCGAATATTACCTCCGATCATCAGCACTACACCAAACTCGCCAATGGTATGCGCAAAAGACAAGACAATGCCGGTGAGCAGGGAGGGCTTAATATTGGGAAGCAAAACATGTAGCAGGGTCTGCATCCGTGATTTGCCCAACACGTACGACGCCTCGGACAACGAGGGTGGCAGATTGCTAAAGCCGGACTGCAACGGATGCACCATGAATGGCAAACTGTAAAGAATGGATGCAACCACCAGTCCTTCAAAGGAGAAAATCAGTCGCAGTCCCAGACTCGATTCCAAGAAGCCTCCCAGCATACTGGAAGGGCTGAAGGCGATCAGCAGGTAGAATCCAAGCACCGTAGGAGGCAACACCAACGGCATACTCACCAGCGTCTCTACAAAGGGTTTCCATCTCGATCTGCCAAACGCCAGCCAGTAGGCCAGCGGTAGGGAAATGACAAACAGGAAGATCGTGGTGATCAACGCCAGCTTAAATGTCAAGACGATCGGACTCCAATCCATAGGTACGGGCCAAGTGCCAGGCTAGGCTTGTGCGATCCAAGGTAAAGATCATTTTCTGAAATCGAGGTCATCGTCTGCCATCGGGCCAGCAGTAAGACTAAGCCTAAGTCCTGCGTCAGTCATGGAATCTCATAGCCGTGATCCACTAAGATCTGGCGAACCTCGGCCGATCCAAGAAAATCCAGGAATTGCTGAGCGCTGGCGGCATCCCGGGTGGACCGGAGCACGGCCGCCCCCTGAACGATGGGCGTGTGCAGTGCCTGATCGATGGGCACAAACCTACCCACGCCTCGCATGACCGGTGAACGAACCACGGACTCCGCCGTGAAGCCCACATCAGCCGTGCCAGAATGAATGAATTGATTCACCTGCGAAATACTTTCGCCAAAGACTAGTTTGTCCCTGATATCGTCGTAGTCCGCATGCGCTCTAAGAACCTCCAACGCCGCACTCCCATAAGGGGCGGTTTTGGGGTTGGCCACGGCGATGTACTTGATCCTCCCACTACTCAACGAATCCAGAGCAAGAGGCGCACGGTCGCGACGAGACCACAGGGCAAGGCCCCCGAGCGCATACGTCACCAGCTCTCCTAGCGTCTGGCCGTCCGCTTGCAAAGCCTCGGGATATCGCAGATCTGCAGAAATAAAGACATCAAAGGGGGCCCCCTCCTTGATTTGGGCGGTGAGCTTGCCCGAAGAACTGGTAATCAATTCACAGGAGATACCGCTGGCAACTATGAACTGCTCCACAATGGTCTCCATGGCAAATTGCGTATTTGCTGCGGCCGCAATCTTGAGGGTTGACGTCGTAGCGGGCGTCGTGCAGTGCACAAAACCAATCAGAAGCACCCCTAGCATCGCCAGCGATATACTCGCTGTACTCCAGGGGCGGCGATGACCACTATGTCGACTTCCCAAAGGCACGGGACTGTTCATGTTGCATTAACCCAAGGCAAAGTATTAAAAGCAACGCAGAGTGGGTGAGAAGGTTGTTTGAGGCTGGACGGCCTGCCCAACAACCATGCAGCAGCTCTACCATCCCACGGACCTCTCCATACCGAGTCCCTGCTCATGAGGGCGTGACTAGCCGGCAGCGCGAACCTGTGATGCGTATTGTTTGAGACTGTTTGCATGAACTATGGCACGCTGTGCAGGCCTTTCATTATTTTCGTAAAATCTCATTCCAGCACCATGCCTAAGTATATCTTGCCAATGATCCGAGGTTTTTGTTGTCTGTCGATTAGTATCGTCTGCCTGGGCATGTGGTTGTCCACTGTGGTATCCTGCGGCAGCACAGCAGAGCATCAGGTGGTGGATGATCACGTGATGATGGCACAGGAGATGCTCCTCGATCTGGACCAGGGCACGAGCGGCGAAGATATGCCGCTCGAAGTATTGGACCGGCTTAACCTACAAGTACGCACGATCTTCGCCCACCGATGCTACCAATGTCATAGCACCTCGAAGCATAAGGGTGCCTTGGTGCTGGATACCAAAGAAGGCGTATACCAAGGCGGTGATTCGGGACCTCTTTTTGAGGTCGGGCGATCGGGAAAAAGCGAGATCGTGCGGAGACTGACGCTGCGACGATCTCATGAGGACGTGATGCCGCCTAAAGGCAAATCATTGGCTGAGGCGGAGATCGAGGTGATCCGACAATGGATCGACCTGGGGGCTCATTGGACCGACGAGGCGCTCAAGATCTTTCCGGAGGCGCCACTGGCCCTTAGCAAGCCGGCCCTGCCTAATCCAGATACCTACGATCATCCCATCGATCGGTGGGTGGACCAGTACTTTGCGCAGCATGATCTGGCATGGCCTGAAATCATCAATGATCGAAGATTCGTACGAAGGTTGTATCTGGACCTGGTCGGCCTGCTGCCCCCGGACTCCGTTATCCAGGCCTTTGAACGTGATGTAGACCCCAACAAGACGCAGAAACTCGTGGCACAGCTGCTCGCCTCGGAGGAGGATTACACCCTGCACTGGCTGAGTTTTTGGAATGACCTTCTCCGAAATGACTACTCCGGCACCGGCTATATCACCGGGGGACGCAAGCAAATCACCGACTGGCTGTATCGAGCGATCCGGGAGGACAAGGGCTATGACAAATTTGCGCGACAATTGATCAACCCGACCGAGGAGGCCGAGGGCTTCATCCAAGGGATCAAGTGGCGGGGAGCGGTGAATGCCAGCCAGCGTACAGAGCTGCAGGCAGCCCAAAACATTGCCCAGACCTTTCTCGGACTCAACCTCAAATGCGCCTCCTGCCACAATAGCTTTGTGAACAATGTGACCTTGCAGCAAGCCTACGATTTCGCCAGTGTATTTGCGGATACCACCCTTGAGCTCTACCGATGCGACAAGCCTACCGGAAACTTTGCCTCGCCAGGCTTCCTCTATCCAGAGCTGGGACCCGTAGTGGGAGAAGATGTCAAGGAGAGACTGGCTTCCCTGGCGGAGGTGGTCGTGCAGCCGGAAAACGGTCGCCTCTATCGCACCGTGGTGAACCGATACTGGGCCAAGTTGTTCGGTCGAGGGATCGTCAGTCCCGTCGATGCGATGGACAATCGCCCGTGGCAGCCAGAGCTGTTGGATTGGCTGACCGCGGACTTCATGGAGCAGGGCTACAGCCTGAAGAAACTGCTGGCCACCATTGTCACCTCGCGCGCATACCGACTCAAAGCCCACGCCTATCCTTCGCCAGCCTACGTCCAGTCCAGCCAGTTCATGTTTAGGGGACCCACCCCCCGACGGCTGACTGCCGAACAATTCGTGGACGCACTCAGCGAGATGGCAGGACCCGTCTATCGAGCCGTGGCTTATGATCCCGGAGGAAGATCCAGCGAGGCAAAATGGATCTGGCATCACGAGATGGAATTCGAGCGGACCGTTTTGCCAAAGCCGGGAAAACGCTTCTTTCGCAAGGTCTTTCAGATCGCCAAAAACAGAGCGGTGTCCCAGGCGAAAGTGGTTGTGACGGCCGATCACTCCTACCAGTTGCGGCTCAACGGAGAGCTATTGCTTGAAGGTGCGGACTGGCAGCAGGCCAAGACCTACGACATCGCCATAGACCAACTGACTGCTGATAACATCCTCACTGTCGTCGGTACTAACGATGGTGCCATGGCCAATCCGGCCGGCCTACTCCTGCATCTTCGGATCAAATTTGAGGATGGCGCTGAGCAGCACATCTATTCGGACAAGACCTGGCGCACGACCGACTCCCTAGCCGAAGACGGTTGGCAGGAGGTGGACTATGACGATTCGGATTGGAGCGAGGCGCGAGCTTATGGGTCCTTTCGAAGGAGTCACTGGGGCCAGGTATTGTCGTTCCGTCTAGACGGCCAGGAACAAGCTTATCAGGCACGCGCCGCCATCGTGACCTTAGATCCCTTTATGAAGACATTGGGCCGTCCGGTGCGTGAGAACGTCAGCACAGAACGGGCCACGGATGCTACATTGCTCGAATCACTGCTCCTGTCCAACGATGCCTTCTTTGCCGGTGTCCTCTCACGTGGTGCACAACGGTGGCTAGCGCAGTGGCCCGGTCAGGAAAGTGCGATGATTGAAGCCATGTACATGAAAGCGCTGGGCAGATTGCCTACCGAGAAAGAGAAAAAGGTCCTGGGGAGCACCCAACAGGATGGACAAGCCAACGTGGAAGACATTTTATGGTCGCTGGTGCTACTACCCGAATTTCAATTTATCTAAGATGCTGGAGAATCAAACATCTCGTCGGTCCTTTCTGAGAAAGATGCGGTCAGCAAGCATGGCAGCGATGGCAGCGACGGTACCTACCACGAGCTTCTTGTCGAGCTGTAGCCAAGCCAAGTCTGTAGCCAGCGCGGATGCGGTGATTTTATTGTGGATGGCGGGCGGCATGTGCCACACGGAGACCTTCGATCCGAAGCAGTACACCCCTTTTGTAAAGGGTATGGAAAGCAAGGCGGTCATCAGCACATTTCCGTCGATCCCTACGGCCCTGGACGGCATTTCGTTTTCGAAAGGACTGGAGTCCATCGCCGCCGTCATAGATCGTGGTACCTTAATCCGGTCCTACCGCTCCGGCGACCTGGGTCACATACTCCATACGCGGCACCAATACCACTGGCACACTTGCTACGAACCCCCTCAATCTGTCCAAGTACCACATATCGGTGCCTGGATTGCCAAAGAGCTGGGACCGATCAATCCCGTCATCCCCCCTTTTATAGATATCGGTCAGCGTTTTTCGGTGGGAGAGGGTGAAGAGCTGAAGGCATTCCACTCCGCAGGTTTCTTGGGTACCGAGTACGGGCCGTTTTTCATTCCCGATCCCACCAAAGGACTTGAAAGCGTTCGTCCCCCGGCCGGCATGGATATCAACCGATTTGAAAGACGGAATGCGCTCTACAAGGAATTGATCAAAAAGAGCCCTTTTCAGGACTACGCCTCGACCTATCAGCAAGAATCGCTCGAGCGGTCCATGGAGCGGGCCTATCGGCTGCTGAGGTCGCCCGAGGTGGATGCCTTTGACCTGCATCAGGAAGCCGATCCCACCTTGGCAAAGTACGGTCAAGGACGATTTGGCCAAGGTTGCCTGTTGGCCCGCCGCCTCGTGGAGCGGGGTGCCAGATTCATCAGTGTCACGACGGAGTACGAACCCTTCCTCGGTTGGGACACGCATGAGAACGGCCACATACGGGTAAAACAGATGAAGAAAGACGTGGATGGCCCGGTCGCCCAGTTAATCCTGGACCTGGAAGAACGCGGCTTGTTGGATCGGACCCTGGTGATTCTTGCTAGTGAATTCAGCCGTGACATGCTGATGGAAGGCCGGCCGGGCGTCACAGTACTGGATCAGGTACCCGTACCGGACCAAGTGGAACACCTGCGAAACTATGGGATGCACCGTCATTTCACCGATGGCTGCTCCATCCTGATGTGGGGTGGTGGTGTGCGCCAGGGGCATGTCATTGGGGAGACGGCAAGTGAGCGTCCCTTCAAGGCCATCACTGAACCCATCCTTATCGACCAGATCCACCAATCGGTTTACCAGGCACTGGGTATCCCACCGGAGACCAACTACGTCATTGAGGGGAGGCCCTTTTATACCACACCGGATGGTACCGGCGAGAGCCTATCCGATCTTCTGGTCTAGCGTAGGGTAGTTGAATACACGAAAGAAGCAGATGACCGGCAACAAAACTGCTGCCAGTCGACTGCAAGCTTGTTTATTTGGCGCCCATGGCGTTTTTGATCAGCCCAACGATGGCCATCAGCACACCTCCGCCAACACCTCCGCCGGCAATGTTGCCGAGGATACCCGCAATGTCCATAGAGGCATCACCTGTGGACATTCCGACCAAACTTAGTAATTGACCTCCGAGGCCTCCCCCAAGGATGCCGGCGATCGAATTGCCAAGGGTACCAAGGGACAGCTTTTTCAAAAGAGATCCGGCTAAATTGCCTCCGACAGCCCCACTGAGCAGCTGAATGATGATTGGTAACATGTTTATAGATTTTTCGTTTGTAAATCAGGCGATAATATAGTACTAATGAAGTCGATATCGCAGAAAAGGAAATTTTATTTGGAATTTAGAACCCTACCATTACACTACATCTGCACTACAGGCAGATCTTTTCGCAGCAAAAAAGGCAGTCCATTCGCAGCAGGATCTGGTCGATACACAGCATGGTCCATGTCGCTCACATCATATTAAGTTTTCAATAACAGCTTCTTAACATGCGGTAGCGTATAGGTAGGGAACTCACTATGCTCTACTTCGGAAGGATTTCTTCATTCTTCCCCTTTTTTTCAAGTCAAAACTTTAACGTATGAAACAGTCTTTGTACATGACTTTGTGCATGGTTCTAATGGCGAGCTCCTTGCTTGCTCAGCGGGACGTCACGGGCAAAGTTGTGGATTTTGACGGGCAGCCTCTGATCGGGGCCAACGTCATCGTCAAGGGCACCAGCGTCGGAACGGCGACGGACCTTGACGGAAGCTACCAACTAAGCGTGCCTGATGGTGCAGAAGTGCTCGTCTTCAGCTATACTGGTTACAGCTCCCAAGAGGTGACCCTTGGTACATCCAACATCGTGGATGTGACCTTGACAGAGGGTCTGACCTTGTCAGAAGCCGTTGTAACCGCGCTGGGTATCGAGAAGTCTAATCGATCGGTTGGATACGCGGTTGAAGAGGTCAAGGGCGATAAGGTACAGCAGAAAGCTGAGCCTGACGTCCTACGATCATTGCAGGGCAAAGTGCCCGGTGTACAGATCTCCGGATCATCCGGTGCCCCGGGTAGTTCGACACGAATCACCATCCGTGGTGCTTCTTCTTTCCTGGGTAGCAATGACCCGCTTTTTATCGTGGATGGTATTCCGTTTAACAACACCCAATACAACAGTACCAACCAGTTGACCAGCGGACCTGCTTACAGCTCTCCGATGGCCAATATCGATCCCAACAACATTGCCAACATCAGTGTCCTTAAAGGCGCTGCAGCTGCAGCTTTGTACGGATCTCGTGCGTCCAACGGTGTCATCGTGATCACCACCAAGACAGGCAACACCAAAGCTGCCGCTCGAGGCACGGAGGTGACGCTCTCCTCGTCCTACTCGATTGAGCAAATCACCGGCTTGCCTGACTACCAGAATACGTATGGCAATGGTGCAGACTTTCTGTACTCCAACGCCAACGGCTCCTGGGGACCGGCTTTTTCCAGCCTGGACTCCTTCCCTACTTGGCCCAACTATCGAGCAGCGTTTCCTGATTTGCCGGCCTGGTCACCCTATGTGGCGCAGCCCAACAACGTGGAAAATCTGTTTCAGGATGGACACGTCGTGGAAAACTCCGTCAGCATCACCTCCGGTGGTGAGAATTCCAGTATTGCGGCGACGTTTTCTCACCTGGACCAGAAGGGTTACATTCCCTTCTCAGGGTTTGACCGGACATCACTCAGTGTCGGTGCCAATACCCGGCTGCAGAATGGTCTGATCGTAGGTGGGCAGGTCAGCTATACCCGTACCAATGTGGAAGGGCCTTTCTTCGGAGAGAGTGGAGCGCAGGCGCTGGACGCCGGTTCTTCCTTTGCCCGCACGCTTTGGCTGGGTAGGACCTGGAATACGGATCTCGGCTTTGAAAACCCATCGACCGGCGGCAACGTGTTCTACAATACCAACGCCATCGACCACCCACTGTGGTCTTGGAAACACAATGGCAATGACGAGCGGACGGACCGAGTCGGTGGTAGCATCAGCTTGGGCTATGACATTACCCCGTTTCTGAACGTCACCTACAAGATCGGTACCAACCAATATTCCACCAATCGTCAATTGACCTGGGACATTGGTTCGACCGCCTACAGCGGACAAGGTGCGATCGTCCAGGACGATGTTTCCTTTGAAGAAATCGAGTCTAACCTGTTAATTACCTACGACGACAATATCAGCGATGCCTTTAGCTTAAGAGCGACGGTCGGACACAACTTGAATCAGCGTACACTCGATCGACAGGCGGTCTTAGGAACACAGCTAGTCTCACCTGGCATTTACGACATTGACAATACCAACACCCTGGTGCCCAACGGCGGTATCTTCAGCAAGCGCAGGCTGGTAGGTGCGTTCTACGACGTGACTATTGGCTTTAATGACTACTTGTTTCTAAACACCACCGGGCGAAACGACTGGTCCTCGACCTTGCCGGCCGACAACCGAAGCTTCTTCTATCCGAGTGCTTCCATCTCTGCCGTGCTCACCGAGGCCCTCAATATCAATAGCCGCGTACTAACCAATGCCAAGCTGCGCGCCAGTTGGGCGAAGGTAGGTAACGATGCACCTGTCTACTCTTTGAGCAATACGTTTAACGTCAACCTGGGAGCAAATACCAATGTCATTGGCTCGACCGCTGAGGCCGACTTCCCCTTCAATGGGCAGCCAGGTATTACGCAGAGCAACGTGGCCGCGGATCCTTTCTTGACGCCGGAGTTCACCACCGAAATAGAAGTGGGTGGACGCCTCGAGTTTTTCTACGGTAGAATTGATCTGGATTTCTCGCTCTACAAGCGAAACTCCACCGATCAGATCGCCAATATCTCGATACCATCCGCCACCGGATTTGAGCAGTTGACCACCAACTTTGGTGACTTGGAAAACCAAGGTGTTGAAATCGGACTACGACTGATACCGATCAAACTGCGCAACTCGTTTACCTGGGATATCTACGCCAACTTCACCAAAAACGATAGTGAAGTCGTCGAGCTGTTGGAAGGTGTCGAGCGGATCAACATCCGTAACCTCTTTGGCGGAGGAATCCGACCGGTCCTCCAGGTAGGTCAGCCGTATGGCGCGCTGTACGGTACCGTGACCGCTCGTGATGAGCAAGGAAATCTGCTGATCGATCCCAGCTCCGGAGCACTGTTCCCCTCCCTGAAGGACAATGGCTTTGGTATTCTGGGTGATCCCAATCCTAACTTCACGCTGGGTCTGTCCAACACCTTCTCCTTCAAGGGGATCAACTTGTCTGTGCTGATGGACTATCGCGACGGCGGTGCCTTCTACAGCACGACCACCGAGCGATTGCTTGGTCGAGGTGTGGTTGCCGATACCGAAGATCGTGAGCCCTCACGAATCATTCCTGGTTTCTTGGGTGATCCCAATACGGGAGAGGCACTCTTGGATGAGTCCGGCAATAAGATTCCCAACACGATTCAGATCACGACCAACGACCTGTTTTTCCAACCGGGCAACAACACATCCTTCTTCATCAATGGACAGGATGATGCCTCTGTCTTTGACGGTACAGTGATCCGATTGCGTGAGATCAGCTTGGGATATACCTTCCCACAGACGTTGCTAGACCGCACGCCATTTGGGGCTGCTTCCCTGACTTTTACGGGTAGAAATCTCTGGCACTTTGCGCCCAATATTCCGCATTCGCTAAATCTGGATCCGGAGCGAAATGGCTTTGGAAATAGCAACACCCAGGGGATAGAGTATGCCACTGCGCCGCAGTCCAAACGCTACGGAGTCAACCTTAAGCTCACTTTCTAAACAGGTACAAAATGAAATTTAGACTATATAAAAGATGGCACGGCATCGGGCTGATCGGAGTATTGCTACTTCTTTCATCCTGTTCTGATGACTTCTTTGATATCAACGAAGATCCCAACAACCCGACCTCCGCAGCGTTGAGCCAACTGCTGACCAACTCACAGGTGGCGATTGCGGAGGCCACTGGTCTTTCCACGACCGGTGTCAGCTCGCATTTCAGTGTGTTTATGCACCAGACCGTACGACGAGGTGACCCGGATCGCTACGGTACCCTGGGCAACAGCTTTATGATCAATGCGGCTTGGCAGCAGTTTTATGACATTGCGTTGCAGGACTTGGAGGTCCTGATTGCGGATGCCCAAAATGTACCCGAAGGGCAGCTGCCCAATCGGGAGTATGCGGGTATCGCCAAGCTGATGAAGGCATATGCCTACAGTGTGATGGTAGATGCTTGGGGCGATTTGCCCTTCACGGAGGCGCACAATCTTAAGGAATTTCAGAATCCACGATTTGACGATGACGCCATGATTTATCCGGCATTGATTTCCTTGATCGATGAGGCCATTGACGATATCGCCAATTCGGACGCCAATGAGATCCTCAAGCCAGGATCGGACGATCTGATCTACGGGGGTAGCAACAGCCGCTGGATCAAGTTTGGCAAGACGCTCAAGCTGCGCCTGCTCAATCAAGTCCGGATGGTTAACGTCATCGGCGATGCTGAGGCGCAGATCACCGCTCTCTTAGCGGAAGACGATCTGATCGGCAAAGCAGCAGAGGACTTTGAGCTGGTCTATGGCAATTCGGTGTCGCCAGACAACAGGCACCCGGGTTTTGTGATCGACTACGCGAGTCAAACCAAGACATTTTACATCAGCCCCTGGTTTTGGGACATTATGAAGGGAGCCAATCCTGACATCTTTAATGGGATCAGCGATCCTCGGGTACCCTACTACTTCCACAAGCAATTGGTACCGGGTGAAGCTCCACAAAATCCCTCTGAAAGGTTGGATGCAGATGGTTTCCTCACGATCCACTTTGGCAGTGGTGGCTCTAACCAAGCCCAGGCGCAAGATGTATCTCAAACCGTCCTCGGCGTTTATCCGGTAGGAGGTTGGTACGATGATGACTCAGGCCAAACCGTATCAGCCAGTACCGGTACCGGGGTCGCTCCGGAGAGAATGCTCACGTATTATACGCGTCTGTATATCGAGGCAGAATTGGCGCACGACGGCGTGACCGACGGCGACGCGAGAGAACTGCTGGCAAGCGCCATGCAGGCATCCTTTGACAAAGTGAATCAAGTGGTGGCAGGCACCGGATCTACCCAGACCGTACCATCCATCGAGCAAGAGGATATCGATGCTTATATAGAGCAAGTACTGGCCGAATTTGATGCCGGTGATGCCGACCGGCAGTTGGAGATTATTTTGACGCAAAAATGGATCGCCGGTTTTGGCAATGCGGTAGATGCATACAACGATTATCGTCGCAGGGGTTATCCCACCATTTTTGATCCAAACACCGATACCGGGCCCTTCGCCCAGATAACTTTTTCATCCACACCGTTCTTGGTTTCCTTACCGTGGAGAGCTGAAGATCTCAACTTGAATCCCAACGCTCCCGCGCAAAAGAATCCGACAACTGATCGTGTCTTTTGGGATCCAAACTAGTGGTTGATTAAAATTATTAGAGAAATGAAAAAACAATTGAAATATTTCGTTTTCGTCCTGGGCGCTTTCATGATCGGCAGTTGTGTCGACGAAGAGAAGCTCTTTGAGCTAAGCGACTTCCCGGAAGGTGCCCTGCCTAATTTTGCCCAGACGGCCAATGACGATGGATTTATTGGCCTGGGACAAGCCTCGGATTTCACGATGGAATTTTCCGTCGACTTTGCCAATAATCTGGAGCAGAGTGCCGATGGCAAGACGCAGGGTTCAGGACGTGTATCGCCCAACTTGGAATTTGCTGAGGTTGCCTCCTTGGATATCGAGGTGATGTGGACCGATGTATCCACGGGCAATAGCTATACCGGCGTGATAGGCAATACCACGAGTTGGCCTGCTACGCTTTCGTTCACGGGCGCGGACATTGTCAATGCTATCGAGGAGCTGAGCTCGCCGGATTCGCTCACGTTGGGTGACCTGGTGACGGTGGCAGGTGGCGTCAATTTTGTCGACGGTCGCAGCGCTCCGGCGTTTGTGCCCAATCCACAGGGTCAGCCTGTGTTGGGATACAGTCCTAGCTTCTTTGGTCAGCCCGGATTAAATCTACAAATTCAGTACGCCGTAAACTGCGTCTCTGATCTGGCCGTCGAGGTCAACTATGAGGTGCTTGAGGCGATTGATGCGGCCGGCGCTCCCACACCGTTGACCACAGGTACGTTTACCTGGGTGGCTAATTCCAACGGAAATTACACGTGGGCTACCTACACTTTTGGCACGTATCAAAATGCGTATGGTTGCTGCGAGCAGACCGCGTCATCCGCACTGCGGATCACCGACCTTTGTGAAGACCTGAGCATCTCGCCCGCTGACGGCTATGGATGTGCTTGGGCGCTGATCGTTGATGAGGTGGACGGGCCCAACCTCACGGTTACCCTTTCGGGAGCCAACGGGGGGTGCTTTGGCCATGTCAAAGTTAAGATGACCCGCACGGATGGTCAGGATTGGCCAGCATTATTTTAATGGAAAGAATTAGCAAAATAAAGCATTAGGTGAGTTCCTATGTTTTGGGAATTTCGATCCAGACCATTCGATACGAAGTGCTTTAGCTCGAGAGGTTGAGAAGGATAGTTCCCACCGAAAAAGGGACTTCGCACCGAAGTCCCTTTTTTCTTTTTTAATATGTAGCATGCAAATAAAAAGGGCCTTGTTGCTGTACCTCATGAGTGGTGGACTGATCGCCGTGCTACCCGCTCAGACAGCCACCGTTGGTCTGATCTCGAGGGAAGCTGGTATAGCGGATGGATACGTACTTTTCGCGCCCATGAGCCACCGCACCACGTACCTAATTGATCGACAAGGGCACAAGGTACGCACCTGGGAAAGTGAATTTGTGCCAGGTCTGACCGCCTATCTACATACCGACGGGAGTCTCTATCGTGCCGGCCGGGTCACGGATGCGACCTATATTAATAGCGGCGGCGCCGGAGGGGTGATCGAGCGCTTTGACTGGGCAGGCCACCTGACCTGGCAATACACGTACTCCTCCAAGAATGTCCGGCAGCACCACGACTTCGAATTGATGCCTAACGGCAACGTCCTGATGATCGCGTGGGAGGCCAAGAGCAAGGAGGAGGCCATTGCAGCTGGACGCGACCCGAATAGCATGACAGGCCCCCAACTTTGGCCCGAACAAATCGTCGAAGTGGCTCCGGATGGATTCTCTGGGGGAGAAATCGTCTGGTCCTGGCACCTATGGGATCATTTGATTCAAGATTTTGACGATACCAAATCGAATTTTGGGCCGGTCGCCGAGCATCCGCAAAAAGTCAATCTAAACTATTTTGAAAACACGATCACCGATTGGATTCACCTCAACGGTATAGACTATCACAAAGGGCTGGATCAAATCCTTCTGACCAGTCGATCCTTTGACGAGATCTGGATCATTGATCACAGTACCACCACTGCCGAGGCGGCGACTGACCAAGGAGGACGTTGGGGCCAAGGCGGCGATCTACTATTCCGCTGGGGAAATCCCGCCACCCATCTGGGACCTTCCGCCGGCGTGGAATTGCTCTTTGGTCCCCACAGCGCTAGTTGGAACAGTGACGGCGGGCAGGAAAGAGACATCGTCATCTTCAACAATGGCACCGGTCGTCAACCGCATAACTTTACATCGATTGAGCGGATATCACCTCTCGTTGATCCGCTCTCGGGAGACTACGTCCTGGAGCGCGATAGCACATTTCTACTCGGAAGCGCGCCCGTCACCTTTGTACCTACAGACACCAACGAGATCTTTGCCCCGTTGCTTTCAGGTGTGAGTGTCCTACCCAATGAGCACCTGCTCCTTTGCGTAGGCCCAAGAGGTACTTTTGTGGAGTACAACGCAGCAGGCATGGCCGTCTGGAAGTATATTAATCCTGTGACCGAAAACGGCACCATCCTCCGACAAGGTGAAGTGATCGGTGACATCTTCTCGGCGATCAACTCGGTATTCGACTGCACCTTTTATCTATCCGAATTCCCTGGATTTGACGGTCGAGATCTGACGACCTCCGGACCCATTGAAGGCGAGCTGGTTAGTACCAACGGCCCAGGACAGCAAGAGCTGCTCATCTATCCCAATCCCACCACCGAAGAGGTTTTTCTCCAGATCGAAAAACCATTAAAACATCCCATACGGCTCTTTGATCGCACAGGTCAATTGCTAAAGATTTTCGCCCCCCAGAAGAGACTTTGGCTGGGCAATTTACCTCCGGGCACCTATTTTCTGCAAAGCAGGGCTTTTTCAACCCATAAAATATTAATCAGTCCATGAAAACCACAGGTATTCTTATGGCCACCTTCATGCTGGCCTGCTCCCTCGCCACCGCCCAACAGGAAAACCTCGAGTATGTCATCGTCGACGATACCGATCCTACCGGATGGCTTTATGTATCCGATGGGATTCCTCCCGGCGCTCGCGGAGATCAGTATCTATTCAAAGAATGGCAAGAATGCAAATTGACATTTTCCAATGGCCATAAGGTGGAGCGAGCCATGGTCAATTACCATGCCATCGAAAACCGGCTCGAAGTCATGACGAGAAATGGTGTCAAATATCTCCCCTTGGATCGGATCAAACAAGTGTCTCAGCTCGCCCACCCCAGGGGCATCTTCACTGTCACGGACAAAGTCGGAAAGGCCGACACCAAGGCGCTCGTGGAAGAAATCTACCGGGGCGAGAAATGGCAGATCCTGGTGTGGGACAAAGTAGAAAAATCAAATCCGAGCTACAACGAAAAATTGGGCGTCGGCGACAACAATGTCCGATACCAACGAAAGCGCAAATTATATCTGACCGACGGAAAAAAATACGTCGAGATAAAGGGCTCTCAAGCAAAGCGGATCAAGGTGCTCAAAGAAACCCTACGAAGTTCTCGCATCGAAAAAATCTGTAAACAGGAAAAATTAGACTTGAGACAGACCGGCGATCTGACACAACTCCTCAAGCTCGCTACCAAAGCTTAGAGTTGTAGTACAACCTGCGATCCGATTTCTGGTTTTTTGAAAAAGTATCCTTAATCATCGTCGGCCGTGGAGTCGACACGCTGTGTGCCTCATAGTTTTACCACGGGCCTGGCTTGACGGAACTGTCGGCTCTGTATCTGCACAAAATAGTTTCCGGGGATTAGGTCGGACGTTTCGACAGCCACGGTGTGTTCGCCCTTGGGGTACCTGCCCCGCACCAGGGATCGCACCAGCCGTCCATCGGCTGCGATGAGGTCGACATGTACATCCTCACCCAGTGAACGGAAGACCACGTTGGCCAGCCCATTGAGCGGATTGGGATGGACCTGGATCCAAGACCGAGCTGCCCGAGCGTCCTCGTCCCGAGTACTAGTCATGGTGCACGCGCCGGGCTGCACCAAAGGGATGGAATCAAAGGTGCCGAGCAGCGCCGCATCTACGTCACCTGTGGGTACACACAGCCATTGCTCCAGCATAGAGCCATAAATCTGCCTAAAATCGTACTGATACGGCAGGTTGTCCTCATAGGTCATCGCCGGATCCAGTTGGTAATTCTCGCCGAGAATGCCGCTCTCCACGTACGTACCAAAGACAAATAGCGGGGCGGCAGATCCGTGGTCGGTGCCATCGCTCGCATTGGAGACAATCCGCCTACCAAACTCTGAGAAGGTCATTCCCAGCACTCGGTCGGCTACTCCCAGGTGCTCCAGATCATTTTGAAATGCCACAATCGCCTCGTCCAGTTGCCGCAGTAGGTCCGCATGTACCCCCTGCGTCTTGTCACCGGGATCGACCTGGCCCGCATGGGTATCAAATCCGCCAATCTCCACCTTGTACATGGGGGTCTTGAGTCCACCGGCGATCATACGGGCTACGATGCGCAGTTGACCGGCAATCTCGGTATCGGGATAGGACAACTGGCTGCCCGCTTGATTGTCCGCCTTTATGATCTCCTGACCATAGACCTGGGATTGGCGCCTGACCAACTTGACATGTGCCAACTGTCGGCCTGTCAAGGTGCTCGGGGTTGGCCCTTCATTGTCGTTGACCAACTGATAGTAGTCACGCTCGCCATTGATGACCACACTCATATTGGACAATGGGCCTTGAAATAGCAGCGAATTGCTGAAGCCGAGCTCCAGTGCCAAAGGATGCGGCACCTGGGGATTGGGGTAGTCGCTCGGATAGCCGGGATAGGTGTTGTTGAGATAGCGGCCCATCCATCCCGATGCCACTACTTGATCGGCATCGGCCCCGGACATCCAAATGTCTGTGGATCGAAAATGGGAGAAATTTTGGTCCGCATATCCCACCGCACGGACAATGCGCAACTTGCCCTGCTCATAGAGCCCTCGCAGACCCGAGAGAGAAGGGTGCAAAGCCAGTGGGACATCGGGCAGCTTGAGCAGACTGCTCTCCGGCAAGAAGACATGCTGGCGCAGTGTACTCAATGCAGAGAGGTCGTCGAGTTGAACAACCGTATTGAGCGAGTCGTTGCCACCATTGAGAAAAATCGCAACCAAGACATGATCGTTGTCCGGATTGAGCGACAATAAAGAGGCCAGGCTCCTTCGCATGGAGGATGGTCCCGGCACGGTTCCGAAAAGGGAAGCCCCTGCCATGGCATGGGCCGATCGATGTAGAAAATCTCTTCTTTTCATAGGTATGGAGTCTATAGCAACTGATATTCGGGCAGCTGAAAAAAGGTCGTCAGCAGGTTCTTCAGACGGACTTCTACAATTTCTCTGGCCATGGCATTAGTGCGATCCGCCACATAGTCGCCCCAAGCACCTGTCCAGTAAGCATCCGTCGTCTGGCCGGTCAGCAAGATGGATTTTAGATCTGTCTTCAGCTCATCGGACAGCGGCACCGCCAAATGCTGATCACAGAGTTCATCGATGAGACGATTGGGATCAAAGGGGTCATCCAACGTGCCGATATAATCCAAGAGATTCCATTGAATGCGCTTTTGTGGTGTCCAAAAACCCTGGTGAATAAAGGTATCCGATACAATGATCCTCGAAATTAGGGTGAAGGTGGTAATCCACAATTTATCATAGGACGGTATCTGATAGAATGCAGGCCAGCCGGAGACACTGGGTGGCTCACCGAGGAAAAATCCCATCTCAAACATGGAGAAATTTAGCATCAGGTGGGTCCAGTAGTCCTCGTCCAGATCGGACGAATCTGCGATGTAGCCCACCTGGCTATTTTTGACAAAATGCGTCACCGCATCCAGTGGGCTTTTTATCATGGCCCCCAGGTTTTTCTCCTCAAAGAAATACGCACTGGTGAAGAATGCTTCGAGGAGCACCCGCATGTCATAATTGCTATCGATGAAGAGCTCCGCCAGAGGCTCAATGAAGTCGGCCTCTGCTTGGGCATCGATCTCATGCGAGATAAAAAACCGGTGCAGTTTTCGGCTGATGAACCGAGCCGTCTCGGGATGCTCAACGATCATGTCCAGCAGATCATCCAGTTCGCCTGCACCCGTTGCTCCACTGCGTCCCGTAATCACCCGATTGTTGTAAAAAGAGGAAAATTGCTTGTCACGGGTTTCGTGTTGAAAATCAAAGAAATTGGACTGCACTTCTCCGGCGGCGATCACCGTATCCCAATCTACCCCCCAACCTGTGAGCACCCGAGCCGCCTCCTGCACGTCGGACTCGGTAAAGGCTGCCTTGGGCCCTTTGCCCACACAAAACAGCTCCTGCAACTCGCGGGCGTAGTTTTCATCCGGTGCCTCCTTTATGTTTGCCGTACCATTGAGAAATATGAGCATATGCGGATCGATCGTGATATCCCGGATGATCTTTTTGAAGTTGTCATAGGAAAACTCCCATATCGTGCGAAAGTGCTGATAGGCGATTTTGCCAGTACCTACAAATCCAATCTGGTTGGCCAGATGGTTGTGCCAAAACAACACCATCTTATAATGGAGTCGACGGCTACCTTGGATCATGTGTTTGAGTAGCCAGTTGCGCAGCGAGTTGTTGCGGAGGTCTACGATCTGTCCACCGTTGTCCGGATCGGTGTGCCATGCTGCCGGAGCGGTCACCCAGGTCTGGCCCGCCGGCACATCGGGATCCGCCGCCTCGACCCCGTAATTATTGAGGGGAGGTGACGGCACAGGTACCGGCTGCATCAGCTCGGTGATGACGTCTTCCAGGTTGCGGCCCCGAAAGGAGTTGAAATCTTCTTTGTTGTATCCGAACAACGTCCTGCGCAAGAGGTGGCGCAGCTCCTTGTCTCCGAAGGCACCGGTGTACTTTGTTGGACCCATTGAGCACTTGGTTTTGGTTATGATCAGTCACCATCTGTCCCTGACGACTCCTTATAAGATAAGGAATTTGGCAATGGGACGTGATGGCGAGCAGACTTCTAATCATAGGAGTAGAAAGATCGGCGGATTCCACAAAGTGTCCGGGCGAGGGCGGGGCTCCCTATGCGAAAAGGTCATCAAGCGATACTTCGCTTTGCAGAAGGCTGAGGCTGTGCTTGTTTTGTAAGACTCCGTGGGAGGTGATCATGGTGAGGAACAGACTCTTGCGGGTTTTGGTGAGCTGCCTAAATGCGGCCATCCTCCGACGTATCTGTTCCGCGTATGATTTGGATATCACGTAGGGCTGCTCCGAAAACTTGATTTCGCAAATGTTGATGACTTGATCTGCGCGGTCGATTAAGAGATCGATTTGGGCTCCGCCAATCTCATCATTTCCCGGATGGTGCCAGAAATGTGCCTCTGAATGAATCCCGGATATCCGCAGCGCATCTTTGATCTGAGCGATGTGATATTGGCAGACATTTTCAAAGGCCAAGCCACTCCAGCTCTTCCACGACGCTGAGTTGGCCAAGGCATTCCAATTGAGACTGGATCGCCGGCGACCGCTCATGAACTTTGCATGGAATAGCGAAAAGTTGTCTGTGAGCTTGTAGATGGCGTCTCGAGATTTCTTGCGATAAGGTATGTACTGGTCGATAAAACCGGACTGGTCCAGCTCTGCCAGAATGCTGGTAAAGCCTCCACCACTGACCAGGTCAGCTCGACGGAGTAACTCGTCTCGTGATCGTCCGCTGGGCTTCTCTGATAATATCTTCACGATCTGCTTGTGCTTTTCGGCATTGTGAAACAGCGCATCGTAAATCTGCTCATATTCATCAACTAGCAGCCCATGGGAGGTAAAACAAATGCGATCAATGGCCTGTGCGGCGCTTTCACCCTTGCGAATTTCCTTGAGATAGTGCGGAACACCACCCATCACCATATAGATCTGCGTGATCTGATGCCTCGTCAGCGCGATGCCATTTTTGCGAAGAAATAGCTCCGTCTCCTGCAGGTTGAATGGTCGTAGATGAATACGTCTGGTGGTTCGATTGTAGAGTCCTCCTGTGTTCTTTAGAATCTTTTTGATCATCCAGGAGCTGGCAGATCCGCAGATCACCACTACGAGGTTGGATTGGGTGGAGGCCCATCCGTTCCAGAAGCTTTCAAAGGCAGTTAGAAAACGCGATTTGTTGGTGGCCAACCATGGCATTTCGTCCAAAAAGACGACTTTTTTGCGTCTGGTTCTATGCTGAGTGACGTGGCGCTTGAGCATATTGAACGCCTCAAACCAATCGAGCGGCGGTTTGAGGGGGAGGCCGGAACCATACTGTTCCAGGGACTTGGCAAATGCCTGCAGGTGCTCCGGCACGTTGCTGTCAAAAAGACCACTAAAGTCAAAAACCATATGTCGTTGGCAGATCTGCCTCACCATATAGGTCTTGCCTACTCTTCGCCGGCCATAGACAGCCACGAGTTCGGGTTCAGCCGATTCCAAGGCATCTAAGAGAATACGTCGCTCCAGCTCTCGGCCAATCATTGCTATGCTCCGCCATGCCTACCAAATGATGGCACTTACAGCGGTTCTAATCGCCTTTTGTTTCGCCAAAGATGCACAATCTACCGATTTGTGGCAACACTAAAAGGATTTTGTTTCGCCATATCTATACAAAAAATACCACTTATGGCAATACTAAAAGGATTTTGTTTCGCCATATCTATATAAGAAATACCGCTTATGGCGATACTAAATGGATTTTTCGCCTTTCTGAGCAGCTGAATCCACTGGCATCCAAGCGGACTTAGTGCACATGTTGCCAGTAATCCTTGGGTAGTGCATCCCCAAGTTTCTAGTGTGATCGCCCTGCCCTGGCCGCTTTTTGCCGCACCTCCCTACAACCTAAGCTTTTGCGCCTTACATTGTGCAGATGACAAAGCGTGCTCTCAAGATCGGTCTTATTGGTACCGGTTCCATCAGTGGTCACTTCATCAAGAGTATCAACGACCTGCCCATGGCGGAGTTGGTCGCCCTATGCAGCTCGACCCCGGAGCGGGCGGCCAAAGCCGGACAAACCCATGATCTGCCGGCGTATGCCGATCTACATGCCATGATCGCAGAACGACAGCCGGATGTCCTGTGCGTCTGCACCCAGAGTGGTCACCATCTGGAACCCACCCTCACTGCGGCTCAGGCAGGTATTCATGTGATCTGCGAGAAGCCACTTGAGGTGACCTTGGATCGGGCAGATCAGATGATCCGTACCTGCCACGAGCAAAACGTACAACTGGCTTGCATCTTTCAAAACCGGTATAGCCCCGACTACAAGAAGCTACACACGGCTGTCAGGGAAGGCAAGCTCGGCAAACTGCTGATGGGAAATGCGTACATCAAATGGTACCGCAGTGATGAATACTATGCCGGCAGCTCCTGGCGGGGCACGCTCAAGGGTGATGGGGGCGCCGCACTGATCAATCAAGGTATCCATACCATTGACCTCCTATCCGATATCATGGGCTCCGTCGACACGGTCACTGCCGATATATCAACCATGACACACGACATCGAGGGAGAGGATGTTGCGATGGCCATGTTGCGCTTTTCCAATGGCGCGATGGGTACCATTCAAGCCAGCACTTCATTCTGGCCCGGATATCCCGAGCGACTCGAAGTTTTTGGAGAAAAGGGCAGCGTCATCTTAGAAGGAGGCTCGATCGCGCACTGGAATATCCAAGGCGAAGAAGCCACTCCCGTCGTCGAAAACCAGGCACAACCCTCGGGTTCGTCCGATCCCATGGCCATCAGCTATCACTTGCATCGTACCCAGATCGGAGAGATCTTGGCGGATATCCGGGACGGACGCACTCCTACTATTCATGGACGGGAAGGTCGAAAGTCGCTGGCCATCATCGATGCAATATATCGGTCGGCGCGCGAAGGCAAGCGTGTCACCATGCTTTAGCCTACTAATTACTCACTACGGCTTTAGCTTATTCTCATACCAGATCACCCCGAGACCCCGACTATCATTTCCAAAATTCTCCTCGCAGGTCAGAATATCCAGATCGCCATCCTGGTCTATGTCCAGCAATTCGATCTTATCAAATTTGGCATTGTGGGCACCGGATACCGACTGAAAGGTGGGCTCAATGTCTTGGGCTATCTGCGTACCGTCCAACCACACCAAGCCCTGTGCTGCTCGCCCATTGGTGTTGGTACTGACGACTAGATCCGCTACCGCGTCCCCATTCACATCACCCACCTCCACCGACTTTGCGGCCCCCACCATCACTGGTAGCTCGATCATTGATTCCTGCCACTGACGACCCTTGGCGTCCTGTCGCCGGTAGATCCTGATCGTTTGGCCTGTGCGTTCTGCCACCACGACCTCTTTACTGGCATCCCCATCGAGATCTGCCATACTCATAAACATCACCTCGGTACCTGCCCCACCGATCACGTGGCTTGGCCAAGGTCCTTTTTGCGCCTCTCCGTGCCCCGGATTTTCGAGCCATCTGCAAGCTTGCTGCGCTCCACGACGATCTGTGATGATGACATCCAGGTCCCCATCATGGTCCATATCTTCAGACAGGATCGACATGATCCAACCCACCGGCGTGATCTCGTGCCAGGGCCATTTTCTGCTGCCAGCCCGCTTGGGTGCCTCAAACCAGCCCAGACTCGCCTCCGCTCCTCGTCCAGCCGCGACCAGGTCGATGCCATGCCGGCCGTCTATCTGCAGTCCAAGTGCGTACATCCACTTCATCCGATCTTTGGATGTGCGCAGCAGTGATTGTCTCCACTTCCCTTTGCCCACCGCTCGGCGCGGCTGCGCTCTGTGTAGCAGGATCCGCCGCGAATTACCCTCTGTGCAACTCACTACGTCGGGCCGACCGTCCCGATCTAAATCGACAAAGCAAGCATCTTCCACATTGGGGGTTTCTCCTACGGTGATGGCCGGCCACGGATCTACCACCTGATCCTTGCCCGGGTGCAGGTATAATTTGGTGAGTCCTCCCTCTTCCCAACCTGCCACTAGATCAGGCAGATCATCACCGTTGACATCTGCGATCCTGACACCATCGGCCCCTGTCGAGGATGCGTCAATGGTATGCCGCTTCCAGTGTCCTTCGTGAGCCAGCTCCCACACCCTGAAATGGCGATAGCGAAATTGCGACCAGCGCATTTGACGAAATCCCATCTTTCCTCCTCCCAACGTAGCACCATAAGTATCGCCGTCGTCCACCCAGTCGATGATCATTCGTCCATCGATGAGCATACGTATGTGCGCCTCCTCTTTGATCAGCGTGACCCGATGGATCTTCGTCGAGGCCAATGGGATTCCCTCTTTACCTACCTGGACCTTGTGAAAGCCGCTATTTTTCCGCAGGTGGCTAATGAGGCGGCCATTGCCATCGGCATTCGCATAATAGGAGATGTGGTAGCAATCTACGTCGCTTTTCGTGTATTGCCGAAAAACACCCTCGCGTGGAGCCAGGGAAGGGTCAAAAATGCTCCGGCTTCCGTGGCCCGTGGCAGCAAAAAAGAAAATGCAGAGACCGGACTCCGGGTGCAAATTTTGCAATTCCCATTCAGCAACAAAATTCGACGGAAATTCTTCCGGACACCAAAAAACATGATGTCCTTCTTCGCCCGGTGATTGCATGTACATCCAGCCGTCCCGACTCTCTGTCTTTGCCGGTCCTTCCAGCCTCCAATCCTCAAGCTCGGCGTCGGTCGCCAAACTATTCTCGTATAGCAATTGCCCTTTTAGCATTTCCACGTCCGACGGCTGGCCGGAGAGGTGGCAAACGCTCACACACAAAATGAGGAGAAGGCAGCACCGGAAATAATATACCATCTGTCTTCAGGTCAAACTTAGTTCTTTGATTATTTCACTGCTCACGACTTGAGCGAGTTTTCTCGACCCCATCTCCGTAAAATGGACATTATTAGGTCGCTGCAGATCGGCCATTTGTGGCGACACGAAGGCATGGAGATCATTGATGGTCACTCCATTTTTTCTCATAATTCTTCGGGCGATCTTATTGTAGATTTTATCATCCCCATACGCGCGCACCGGCCCCTCAAGCTTCTCCGGATACGGAGTGGTCGTGGCGAAAATCAGGGACGCCCCGGTTTGTTTTAATCTGTGGGTGATACTTTTCAGATTCTGCTTGTACTGTCTTGGCTCGGCTTGGCGCGGATCCTCCGGATTCTGGCTGTTTTGTCCTGTCACCGGATGCACGTGCTTAATGTCATGTAGACCAAAATTAAAATGAATCAGGTCCCAGCTGGTCTCGCCGATCCATCGTGCCAGATGCTCCAAACCCTTCGTCGTGCCCGCACAGTTTTCCGGCTTGCCGTTGTCCTGCACGGGTCGCACGACCATCGCCTTGCCCGCCAGGATCTCCTGCACAAATGGGGTGTAGCCTATGGAAATAGAATCCCCCAGTATCAGCACCCGTGGTAGCTCTTTCTGGCTCGCCAGTAGGCCCGTCCTGGAGAGAAGCACCGTGAAGAATCCGGCACCAACTCGCTTGACAAAATCAATTCTCTGCATGCTCACTTTTCATTGTCACCGACAATATGCACGCCAAGATACCACCACGCCCGTAGATATCGATAGTCCGGCACCCAGTCATTTTTTCGTTCATAAAATGTCTGCGGCAGTCCCTACTTCGACATGGAGGGTGGTGCGGCGTCCTCCCCACTTGCCCATGCCCGATTGGGCGTTGACCCCATCGACAACACCAGGGTGCCCCCATCGATCAAATCCTTATGATAAAACCAGGTCTGCTCTAGTGGCTTTCCATCCAGTGCTGCCGATTGTATGTAGGGATGGTCACCCGCATTGTTGTTGGCTTCGATGGTAAATGTTCTCCCCGAGTAATACGCTGAATCCAAGTGTAGTACCACCTTATCAAATATGGGGCTGCTAATTTCGTAGAGTGGCTCCACATTGGCACCACCGTGGGTGGAGAATAGCCCTATTTTCATCAGCACCGCCAGGGCACCCATCAGCCCCTGATCTTCGTCGCCACTATAGCCCTTGTGGGGTGAGATACCGCTATACACCTTTCCGATAATCTGCCTATTCCAATACTGCGTAAGCCAGGGAGCACCGGAGAAATTGAACAAATTGACCATATGAATGCAGGGCTGATTGCCATAGTTGATTTTCACTCGACGATTGATGCTGGTCTGCACCGGATCGGACCGATCGTCCAACGCGACAAAACCATGGGCCACGCCGGATTCAAATGCCTGATTCAACCGATGGGTAAAGGAATCACGCCCGCCCATGAGTTGGATTAGTCCTGCCACGTCATGGGGTACCCACCAAGTGTACTGGGCTCCGGTACCTTCGATCCAGCCTTGATCATACTCCAACAAGTCGACCGGCTGATTCCAACTTCCATCTACTCCCCGTACCCACATCCCCCCGATCTCTTCATTCCAGATATTGCGATAGTTGTCGGCCCGATCGAGGAAGTACGCATGGTCGGCTTCTCTGTCCAGCACTTGAGCCAACTGTGCCAAGGTCCAATCCTGATACGAATACTCCAGGGTTTGACCCGAGCCGTCCTCATGATACCCCCGTTGGGGAGTGGGTAGTGGGTGTGGTATGTATCCTCGATCGATGTAGTACTCCAATCCCCCGCCCGTGTGCGTGCTATGTTCGTAGCCGGCTTTGGACATGATACCGCCAGGCATGTGGTTCTTGCGCAAGCCCTCGTAGGCCAGATCTACGTCAAATCCTCGGATACCCTTCATGTAGGCGCCCACGATAAAGGGCGTGGACGAGGCTCCGGTCATCACGTACGTATAGTTGCCCCCTGACGGTCCCCGGGGGATCAGTCCCCCGTCCTGATACATCAGCAACATGGAGTTGACAAACTCCTCCGAGAGTTTGGGATACACCAGTTGCCAAAGCGTATTGATCGTCCATTGTGCTCCCCAAAAACTATCTGAGTTGTAGTGGTTAAATCGAGGTTTGCCTTGTGCATCCAACGGGATCTGGCCGATGCGCCTCGTCGCCCCAGTCATATCGCAATACTTCCCGTTGACGTCACTTATAATGCGACGACCCTGCAAGGCGTGCCACAGATCGGTATAAAAACGACGACGCTCCTCGTCGGTGCCTCCCTCAATTTCGATTTTACTCAACCAATCATTCCAGTCAGCCCTTGCTTCTTCAACAGCTCGGTCAAAATCCCAATGAGGTAGCTCTGCAGTGATGTTTAATCTTGCCTGTTCCGTACTTACATACGATAGGCCCACCTTCATCAGCCGCTGGTCTCCTTCCTCTGTCGCAAAACTCACATACACCCCGGTCTCTTCGCCCTCGATTTCATTGATTTGATCGGTCAACGAACCACTTCTCCAGCCACCGAAATTTGAAAAGGGCTGGTCCAATTGAATCACATAATAGATGTAGGTAGCTTTGGGACGACGCCGGGTGGGTGCCATCAAGGCATAACCTTCGATTTCACTATCACTGACCATGTGGGCGAAGCCGCTCTCCGTGTCCGATGGGCCTAGAAAAGTTGAAAAATCGAGATGGATGTGGCTCTGATCACTTTTCGGATAGGTATACCGATGAAAACCCACCCTCGTGGTAGCCGTCAACTCGGCATCGATCCCATAGTCTCTCAATCGCACGCGATGATACCCTGCTCGCACCACCTCCTCTTCATGAATGTAGTGGGATCCGTATACCTCTGGTCCCAGGTGGCCCTTAAATTCACCTGTGGTTGGCAGTACGGGGATACCTGAAAGTTGCCAAGCATGCACATGGCTAAAGCAGCGGATCGTATCACGATTGTACCGATAGCCAGAGTCCCACGCGCCGTTGATAACCATGTCGGGACTCAGATTGACCATTCCAAAAGGTCGGGTAGCTGAGTTAAAGAAAAACCAACGTGAGTTGGCCGCATCGACCAGTGGTTCGACCAGGTCCACCGGCCACACCTCGGCCTCCTCCCCCGTAGCAGCGGGAGGCGAATGGAAGCAACCGAGCATGGCCACCAGGCCTAGACACAAGCAAACTTTCTTCATGGGCAGATATTGAATTGCAAGAAATTGTACCCGCACGTGAGCGCCATCGTGCAGGTGATCATCCATTGCCGTGAAAGTACCATTTTCGTTGGATGTCGATCTCGACGCCTGCCTTACTACGAATCACTTTGCGGTCAGGTACTCTTGTTATTTTCGCATACAGCAACGTAAGGAGATATAGGTGTTAGTCGGGAGTCAACATTATCGTTCGATCTGGGTGGAAGGGGAAAACCCGCAGGTCATAAAGATCATCGACCAACGATGGCTTCCCCATCGATTCGAACTCGAAGACATTGAGACGGTCGAGGAGATGGCGATCGCCATCCGAGACATGCACCTCCGGGGGGCCGGTTTGATCGGTGCGGCCGCGGCTTATGGGATCTACCTAGCCTGCCTCAAGATCGACGATCCATCACTGATCCCTACCCGATTGGAAGAGGCTGCACAGCTACTCTTCGACACCCGCCCTACCGCTGTCAATCTGGCCTGGGCACTTGACCGCCAAAAGAAAAGACTAGCTGCAGTCAACTCACTATCTGCACTCCGTAGAATCGCCTTGACCACGGCCCAGCAGATAGCTGAGGAGGATATTGCCCGATGTAAAGCGATAGGCCGTCACGGACTGACACTTCTTAGAGAGATCTCGAAGGCAAAGGGTGGAGAGCCCATCAACATCCTGACACATTGTAATGCCGGCTGGTTGGCTTTTGTCGACTATGGGACGGCAACCGCACCCATTTACGCCGCTGTGGCAGAGGGCATCCCAGTGCATGTATGGGTGGATGAGACCCGGCCCCGCAACCAGGGCGCACGTCTGACGGCCTGGGAACTGGGTCAACAGCAGGTGCCCCACACCGTCATCGCCGACAATGTCGGTGGGCATCTTATGCAGCATGGGTTGGTCGATCTGGTCATCACCGGCTCCGATCGTACGGGTAGAAACGGCGATGTAGCAAATAAGATCGGCACCTACCTCAAGGCCCTAGCGGCCCATGACAATGGCATTCCCTTCTATGTGGCGCTGCCCTCGTCGACCCTGGACTGGGAGGTGGACCACGGCCTGAGTGACATACCCATCGAAGAGCGCGATCCCAACGAGGTAAAATTCATTGCCGGGCTGATGGATGATCAGATCACGAAAGTGCTGCTGACCCCGGAGCAGAGTTCGGCGGCAAACTATGCCTTTGACGTCACGCCGGCTCGATTGATCACTGGCCTGATCACAGAGCGCGGGATCTGTGCGGCCAACGAAGCATCCATCACTGCAATGTTTCGAGATCTTGATGGGTCATAAAAGGTGTCGTCCTAGGCTCGCCCGATTATTTGCTATTTTTCAAAATAGTAACACATCCTCTTTGAAATAACCTCCGCTATGATATGCTCTTCTATCCGGTCACTCGCACTCCTCCTCCTTATTTGCATGTGCTGCGCTTGCGCGCAGGAGCAGGCCCCGGACAAACCCAATGTGCTCTTCATCTCCATCGATGATCTCAATGACTGGATCGAGCCCCTCGGCGGCCTCGACATTGCCATCACACCAAACTTTGCCAGGCTTGCCAATAGGTCCATGACCTTTACCAATGCGCACTGCGCCTCTCCCGCATGTGCACCGTCACGCCTTGCGATCATGACCGGCGTGCATCCAGCCCGATCCGACGTCATGAAGAATAAGGGTGGGGATGGTCCTTTTTGGAGGCAAATCCCCGTGCTGAAGAACATCGCGACCATGGAGCAGTTCTTTGATCGTCAAGGCTACAAAACCATGGCAGGAGGCAAGATCTACCACACGCTTGCCCCGCCACGTACGGTCATCAATCAAGCGGAGCCCGAAAACTGGGATTTCTGGTTTCCCAGTGCACATGTACCCATCCCATTTCAGGTCCGTGCACCCGATGAGGTGATTTTTCCGGAGGACATGATCGGCGAAGCGCCGGACTACTTCACCTGGGGGCCCATCTCTCACGGGGATGAGAAGATGGCTGACTATCACATTGTGGAATGGGCCAACTATGAATTAAAAGAGAACCATGAGCGTCCGTGGTTTATGGCCGTGGGCATTACCAGGCCACATGATCCATGGGAGGTCCCCCAAAAATATTTTGACATGTATCCACTGGAAGACATTCCCGATCTAGAGGTACAAGAAAACGACCTTTTAGATGCCTACGACCACGGCCGTCGGCAGTTGCACAAATTCATTTTGCAAAATGATCAGGAGAAGAAAGTCATTCAGGCCTATTTGGCTTGCATCACTTTCGTGGATGCCATGCTCGGTCGACTGCTCGACGGGCTCGAGAATTCTGCCTATGCAGACAACACCATTCTTGTCGTCTGGTCGGATCACGGAATGCACATGGGAGAAAAGGAAAATTGGGAAAAGTTTACGCTCTGGGAGCGGTCCACGAAAGTGCCTTTATTCATCTCTCTGCCGGACGGGGCGTCTGACGGGAGAACCAGTGATTTACCCGTCAGTCTGCTGGACCTCTACCCCACTCTAGCGGCCCTAGTGGCTGATTCGGTCCCTGAACATTGCGATGGAACCGACCTGGCTCCCTTGCTACGCGGACAGGCATTTGATCGAGATCCTGTCGTCATGGGCTATCAGTTTCGCCAGGACAATGCCTATGCCGTACGGAGCCAGCGCTATCGATACATTTACTATCCAACCATCGGCTTGGAGGAGCTGTATGATCACCAGACCGATCCGCACGAATGGCAAAACCTCGCCTATCGACCAGAGCAAGCTGCCGTAATCTCCCAACACCGAGAAACCCTGCAGAAAAGAGTACCCTCATTGACCTGGCGTGCGGCACCTCCTGAGGGTTTCGACATCAATGATGATGGGACTCTGACCGATTCCGATTTTGTAGAGATGAAAGACATTGTCTATCGAGGGGAATGGTATTAGGGGAGGAGTGACTAGAGTGTGCTAGAGCGAGCTAAAGTGCCTAGAGTGGGGAGTGAGCTCATGGGTGTCGATTCCACGGCCACTCGGAAGTCAAAACACCGGGCTCTGAACTCGCACCTCGAAATCGTATTTTGGGTGCACAACACTTCACGATTGAAAGAGCAAACATCAACACCTTCGGGACTCGCCCGAAACCTGGGCCTATTGGGGCTTACGGCCACCGGCATCTGTTCGATGTTTGGCGCAGCGATCAACATCGTACCCTTCATGATACAGCGAAACGTGCCGGGCATCGGGCCTTACGTGTTGGAGGCATATCTATTTGCGATGGTGCCGGCAATCTTTGCAGCCTTGGCCTATGGCATCCTCGGCTCAGCCATGCCACGCGCAGGTGGAAGCTATCTCTATGCAAGTCGCTCGCTCAACCCCTATTTGGGATTTGTGGCCAGTTTTGCGCAGTGGTTTGGACTCTCGATCGCCATAGGTGTGGTGTCCTACGTGCTAATTACCTTTTTGCGCGAAATTGCGGCGGCAATGGATTGGACTTCCGTGGCTGCAATGCTGGACACCGGGTTTGCCAAGGTAGGATTGGCACTGGCATTTCTCTGGACCTTCGTGTATGTTAACATCCTGGGAGCGCGAGCATACGAACGGACCTTGGTACCGATGATGTTTCTGATGTTTGCCCTCGCAGGAGTGGTAATTATAGCAGGCTTTGCCTTTGACCATGGCGACTTTCAGGCTGCCCTGCTAGAGAGCGAAGGGGTGGTCGTGCCCGATCAAGCCGCCTCTTTTGACTTCACCATATTTTTGACGGCGTCTGCCGTCCTTTTTTCCAGTTTCATCGGATTTGATTCGATCGCACAGGCCGGAGGGGAAGCCAAGAATCCGGGCAGGACATTGCCGCTGGCGATTATTTTGGCTATTACCATTGTGGGTACATTCTACTTTCTGTTTACCGCAGCGGTGTATCATGCTGTCCCATGGAATTTCGTTGCGGAGCGATCGCTGCAACAGGACATGAGTGCTCCAGGACTTTTGAGTTATCTCTTGCCCCCCTGGGGAGCTGTGGTCATCCTCACTGGAGCTGCCATTGCATTGATCAATGATCTGCCAGCTATGCTGCTCGCCGTCTCTCGCCTAGTATTTGCCTGGGCGGAGGATGGTATATTTCCACGATATCTGACCAGGACCAATCGCCATCAGACCCCGCATTTGGCAATCTTGCTGAGTGGGATCATGGCATCCATCGGGATATTGGGATGTCATTTTGCTGGAGATTTCTTTATTGGCATTGATATCTTGGTTACCTCCATGTTGGTTAATTTTCTTTTGATGTCCTTGTCGGTCTACTTTCTTCCCTTGAGAAACGCACCGCTGGCCAAGCGAATCACCATGGTTAAATCCAGATCGGTCCAGCGATTTATTGCGGTAGCCGGCACGATCTTGCTTTTGTCCTTTCTTGCCATTCACATCAGTAAGGATTTACTTGCCGATGTCGCCGCTTGGTATTTCCACTCCACGATCGTTTGGCTGATGGTGATGGCCGTGGCATCGCTCATATTTTTCCGCGAACGGGCAAGACTAAAATCCCGGGGTGTGGACCTGAAGCAGCATTTCTCGCAATTACCTCCAAATTAGATGTGGGTATGGAATATTTTCAGCTAGCTCCTGACCTACAAATCTCTCGGGTGGTCACCGGGCTTTGGCAGATCGCCGATATCGAACGCAAGCAAGGGGTCTTGGATCCGATACAGACTGCCGAGCAAATGCAACCCTATGTCGATGCAGGATATACTACGTTCGATATGGCGGATCACTATGGGTCTGCAGAGGTTATTGCGGGCACCTTCCGCCGCAATGCCACAGATAGCGACAAGACACAGTTATTCACCAAATGGGTGCCCACACCTGGTCGCTTACCCCGAGCGGAGGTCGAGGCAGCGGTGGATCAGGCCAAGCGACGCCTCCAGACCGATACGCTAGATCTGTTGCAATACCACGCGTGGAACTATGCCGATGCCAGCTACCTGGATCAGCTGATGCTGCTCCAAGAGCTTAGAGGTGCTGGACATTTGGCTCATCTGGGGGTCACCAATTTTGATGCGGCACATCTCCGGATCTTAGCGACCAGCGGCATCCACGTCGTCAGCAATCAAGTTTGCTATTCCATCATCGATCAACGGGCCCAGGGAAAGATGACGGAGGTCTGCCGCGAATTTGGCATTCATCTGCTTGCATTTGGCACCCTGGCTGGAGGCTTTTTGACAGAAAAATGGTTGGATCGGGAGGAGCCGTCCATGGATCAAATTGACCAGTGGTCTTTGATGAAGTACAAACGATTTATCGACGCGGCTGGAGGGTGGCAAGTATTTCAAAAGGTGCTGGGTGGTTTAAAAAAGATTGCTGAGGCAAATCGAGTATCCATTGCAAATATTGCGTGTAAATACGTGTTGGACCAGCCGATGGTGGCTGCAATTATCGTCGGGGCACGACTCGGTGAGAACAATCATCTTCAATCAAACCAAAAATTGTTTGACTTTGACCTCAAGCCTGGCGACCGAGAGAAGTTGGCTGAAATCGCAGGCCTTTTCCAAAAAATTCCAGGTGATTGCGGGGATGAGTATCGCAGGCCGCCTTTTCTGACGGCCTCCGGAGATTTGAGTCATCATCTGGATCGACTCCCTCCACCCTTTCCTGCTACCACGGGCATAAATGGGCAGCGTGTGCTAAGTGGCACCAGCTGGGAGCAGGAATTTGGCTATTGTAGGGCGATCCGTAAGGGAAATCGAATTTCCGTCTCCGGAACCACAGCATCGCACGGGGATCGACTGATCGGTGGAGCGGATGCTGCCGCCCAGACGCACTTTGTAATTGACAAAATCGAGGGTGCCCTTCAATCGCTGGGAGGGCGCCTTGACCAGGTGACACGCACGCGGACCTATGTGCCTTATGAGAGAGACTGGCCAGCCGTGGCAAGGGCCCACGGAGCACGCTTTGGCAACATCCAACCGGCAAACACACTTGTAAGAGCCGCATTGGTGGGCGATGAGTTCTTGGTAGAGATGGAAGCAGAAGCGGATTGTACTTAGCAACGATGTACTGCCGATATCAACGAATTCGGAGATGGTAATCCTGAAGGCTTCTTGCATTTCGTACCTTGATCCGTCGGCAACAAACACAAGATGATGAAGCACTTACTTTCCATTATTTTGCCTTCGTTACTGCTTCAGGTCGCAGTCGGGCAATCACCGCACAGGACCCTGACGATAGACGACATTCTGTCCCTTAAGCAAGTGCGCAATTTGGTGGTCAGCCCAGATGAAGCCTGGGTGGCATACACCATTACGAGTATTGATACCGCCAAAGACAAGTCCACCACTCAGCTTTGGATGTCACCGACCGACGGGGGTGAAGCGATTCAGATGACGTCGAAGGACTATTCGGCAAGTGCGCCACGTTGGAGTCCAGATGGCAAATATCTGTCCTTCCTGGCCGCAAAAGGAGAAAAAGCGAAGACCCAAGTGTGGACCCTAAATCTGCTCGGCGGCGAGGCACAACCATTGACAAAGGTCAAACAAGGAGTCTCCGGATACGAGTGGTCTCCCGACGGAAGCAGATTGGTGCTGCTAATTAAGGATCCCAAACCCGCCGATCTAACGAAGGACACAAAGGATGACAAGAAACCCCTTCCCCACGTCATTGATCGCCTACACTTCAAGCAGGACTATACGGGCTACCTGGATCGACGCCGTACGCACTTGTACGTGTTCACTCCGGGAGACACCGCTGCCACCCAGATCACGTCCGGCGATTATGATGACAGCGCCCCCGATTGGAGTCCGGATGGCAAAACCATCGCCTTTGTCAGTGACCGATCCGAAAATCCGGATCTCAGCTACGACACCAATATTTGGACGGTGGATGCCGACAACACAGACAAAGGGGCTCATATTTCCAAAATCACCGATAATCCCGGAAGCGACCGTTCTCCTGCCTGGAGTCCGGATGGATCGCAGATCGCATACATCACCGTTCCGACTACGGACAAAATGCCCTTCCGCACAGAGCACCTGGCCGTTGTCTCCAGCTCAGGTGGAGCGCCTACGGTCCTCACCGCACACATCGACCGTGATGTGCGGCGCCCCGCTTACAGCAAGGACGGAGAGAAAATCGTCTTTCTGCTGGTCAATGAGGGTGAAAATCAGCTCGTTTCCATCCAGCCTGATGGGAGTAATTTTGGCAAGATCGTCTCAGGTGAGGTGACCGCCAGGGAGTTTGCCGTCGGCCAAGAACACTTGTACACCCTGCATAGCACCGGCAATCGAACCAGCAATGTCTACAAGGTGGCAGATGAACCCATCCCTTTGACGTCCATCAACAAGGACCGACTCGAGGATATTGACTTAGGAGGATATGAAAGAATTGAGTATCTCAGCAGTGACAACACGAAGGTCCAAGCCTTTGTCGTCAAGCCGCCTGGATTTGATCCGGGTCAAAAATATCCACTCATTTTGTGGATACATGGAGGCCCCATCGCTCAGTACTCCTACGACCTTGATCGAACCACCCCTCGACTTTTTGCCGCGCACGGCTATGTCGTGCTTCTGGTCAATCCGCGTGGCTCAAGTGGTAGAGGACAGGATTTTTGCCAAGCGATATTCGCCGACTGGGGCAACAAGGATTATGACGACGTCATGGCCGGCGTCGACCACCTCCTCGACGAAGGCTACATTGACCCTGCACGGCTGGGGGTGGGTGGCTGGTCTTATGGCGGCATTCTGACCAACTATGTAATCACCCAGAATCAGCAGTTTTCGGCTGCGATCTCCGGAGCCAGTCTGGGCTTGATCCGGGCAAACTTTGGTCACGATCAATACCTGGCTTGGTACAACTCCGAATTTGGGATGCCTTGGGATAATCAAGAGGTCTGGGAGCGCTTGTCACCATTCAATCGCATACAGCACATTACCACACCAACATTGTGGATTGGAGGTGCAGTCGATTGGAACGTGCCCATCGTAAATTCAGAACAAATGTATCTCGGGATGAAGTCCTTGGGCAGGGAAACCCAGTTAGTCGTCTATCCCAATGAGCATCATGGTATCCGTCGGCCAAGCTTTCAGAAAGATCGACTGGAGCGATACCTGGCCTGGTTTGACAAATACCTCGGTCAGTAACCACAGATGGTGACATCACCGTCTAAGCACATGTGTCTGTAACACCCGTCATATTGTTTGACTACGATGGCGTGATCACGCACAAGGTTGACTTTGCTGCGGAGGTAGCGACAAAGCATGGAGTCGATGGTGCACTCCTCCAGGCTTTCTTTTCCGAGCATCTCCATAGCTGCCTCATTGGCAGCAAGGAACTACTGCTACTACTGGATCGCCAGCGCCTCGCCATCGGTTGGCCGCACTCTGTCAAAGAACTCTTTGACGCCTTGTATCTGGAGACCCAGCGACAAAATGTGCCGTTGGCAAAGTATGTGGAGCGCATTCGCAAGGCGCTACCTTGCTACGTGGCCACCAACCAGGAGAAGCTGCGCCTTTCCTACATCAGATCGGATCCCTTCGTTAGATCACATTTTCGCGGTGTGTTCTGCTCCTGCGAAGTGGGAGCCGCAAAGCCCGATACCAGGTTCTTCGCAGCCATCTTTGAACGGTTGCGTGCGGGACGGAACGACCTGAGCAAGAAAGAAGTCCTCTTCACAGATGATCTTGCCGAAAATGTAGATGCTGCCGAACGCTTTGGGTTCGAGGCACACTTGTACGATGGGCAGGACGACTTCGAAAATTTTGTCAGCCGGCGGCTTGATGGCACCAAGTTTCCCACCGTCCGGGGCGACCGATGCCTACTGACGAAGATGCGGTACGAGCATGCCCAGGGCTACTCTGACATCCTCTCCGAACCCAGCACCTACGCATACCTCACTGAATCCGGACCCGTGTCTAAGACGGCTGCCCTTGCCAAGATCAGACGGAACCGAAGTGCATTTGACCCGGCGCGGTCCATCTATTGGTCCATCACGGATCGCCAGGATCAATTCTTGGGTTTTGTGGCCTTGCATAATTTTCAGACCGCGGCAGTGGCCATCAGTTTTGGGGTACACCCGCGGCATCGGAGGAAAAAAGTGGCCACCCGAGTCCTCCAGGCGGTCCTTGGCTGGAAAGGGCTGCGAGATCGGACCGTGGAGATGGCTACGCATCTGGACAACATCGCCTCGTTTGCATTGCTCACCCGACTTACCTTGCCTTACATGGGGATACTGAGCACTCCCTTTGGCAAGCGACATGTTTTTCGAGGTAAGGTTTCGCCTCGATAGGATCGCTCAGCCCCTACCCTACCACACCAGTAGACCTTCGCATTAAATCTTGTAGCTAATTCTAATGTCTTTGGTCCGCATACTTCGTTGCAAAGCCTCGCCATAGCTACGGCTATGCCTGTGTTTCGCGCCTCGTCTGCGAACAAAATCCTATTAGAATTATTCAACATATCTAATGCGAAACTCTACTAGGCACGATGGACTTCGAGCACGACCGGTGATGAGCAAAGTCATTCCCGGAGAAGCAACTTTTGCCTCCTAGGCCCTGTTTAATTGCTACTGTTAAATAAAGACCATATGGACAATCTCAGCCGCATCGGACTCGATGCCCGCAAAAGCGAGGAATTAGCTCGTTTGCTCAATGACCTCCTGGCTAACTATTCCACCTTTTATCAAAACACGAGAGGATACCATTGGAATATTCAAGGCGACAAATTCTTCGAATTGCACCTGAAGTTTGAGGAATTGTATAATGACCTCTTTGTAAAGATTGACGAAGTGGCTGAACGGATTTTGACCTTGGGATATACGCCTCATCACAAGTTTACGCACTATCTCAGTCACTCAGCCATTGCCGAAAGCAACCATGTCTCTGACGGACCCAAGGCGATCGAAGAGATCCTGAGTGCCCTCAAAATACTACTGACCAAGCAACGGCACATCCTTGATCTTTCGGCAGAAATTAATGACGAAGGAACCAATGCACAGATGAGTGATTACATCCGCGAGCAGGAGAAGTTGGTGTGGATGTATTCTGCGTATCTCAAGGCAAGTTAGCTGTGCTTGTCTCCACGTCTTGAGGACGATTGGGCCTCCCCCAGTCGGTTCGGAAGCCTACCGTATTCCGAGGGAGGAGATGCCAAAACGCTACGCCGAAATGCCGCCCAAAACATTTTTACATCTCCTTAAGTGAAAATTGCCAAAATATCTGACCAATGTCCGAAATTGTGCTCGTCAGCATTCAATACTCGACTTGATCAACGACGCATCCCCGATGGCCGATGACATGCTGGATCAGATTCAGCTCGTCAGGCCAAATACGTTTAACAATGTGGACCACTGGTATCCAAAGGCACTTAATGCCACGATTCATCCTATGGTCAGTTTCTTCTTAAATCTCGACAAAAAGAAGATCGTATCGAGATACTGCCATTTGCACCCGATGGTAGACCGAGAAAGACTGATCGAGATCCTAAGCTATCGGTGCCGGCATTTTTTGTGGAGTGGCGCAGACTTGTTCAACGCGACCTCAGAGCAAGGCAACCGACAGATGGTCTTGATCGAAAATAATTCATGCCCTTCAGGTCAAAAGTCCATGCCCTTGGTAGATGACAATAAGGAAGACGGTTCGTATCGCCTGTTGGTAGAGCGTACCTTCAAGCCGTACCTGAAGCCACGTCAGGGGAGACCGAAAGTAGATGGAGGGTTGGCCGTCTTCTACGACAAGAATCCCATGGAGACCTCCGGCTATGCCGCGGTGATCGCAGATGTCTTCGAAGAAAATGTCCTGCACGTTCCATTTTATGACAAGCAGGCGAACACACATGTGCGTATTGAAAATGGCATCGTATCCGTGCACTTTCAAGGCGCCTGGCACCCGCTAAGAGGTATATTCCGCTATGTCACGCAAAAGCCATGGAACCGACTGCCGATCCGGACGCGAACTAGAATGCTCAATCCCATCGTAGCGTGCCTGGCTGGAGGAAGAAATAAGATGGTCGCGGCAAAAGCCTATGATATCTACAACTCTGAACTGGAAGAATTTGGCCTGAAAATAAACATGCCAGAGACGATCTGGGACGTTAGCAAGGCCGAGATTCCGCTCTGGGTAGAAAAAATGGGTGGCCATGCCGTGGTGAAGATACCTTATTCGAATGCAGGACAGGGCGTGTACACGATCACAAATGTGGCAGAACTCGACCGCTTCATGCAGACCGACATTGACTACCAACGATATATTGTGCAGAGTTTGATCGGTAACTATAACTGGAGCTCGCGCAGCCAAGAAGGTAAGTACTATCACGTGGGTACCATCCCCACTTCTTCCGGACATACTTATGTGGCAGATATCCGAATGATGGTGAGCAGTACCATGGACGGTATCAGACCCCTCTGCATCTACTCCAGGAGGGCTGCTCTACCCCTCATGCAGCATCTGACCGCTAATAGTGACTCCTGGTCCATGCTAGGCACCAATCTCAGCGTCAGGTTGGACGATCACTCCTGGGGCTCCGATACCAACCGACTGATGTTGATGGACCGACGTGACTTCAACAAGTTGGGGATCGGCCTCGACGATCTAATTGAGGCCTTCATTCAGACCACGCTTTCTACCATTGCTATTGATCAAATGTGCCTGAGACTATTCAATGCTGCCGGCAAATTTCGCCGAAAGCTTTTTCGGTCGCTCAACAACGACCAGACACTCCTTGACGAGATCATGGTATGAGAACATATACGGTACTGATCCTGACAGACCACAGCACCCATTCCGCTCACAATTCCTTCTATGATCTGGCAAATGAGCTACGTCGCTCTCCCCGGGTAAGCGCGGTGGCGGTCGCATCCAGAGGCCTTCCGCAAAATCGCTCCTTCTTCCAAGGTATCGCCATGAGATCGTTGTCCGTCACGTGGTGCCGTAGTGATATAACGTACCACCAGCACGGAGAGCGATTTGCTCAGTCACTCGTTGAGGTGGATTTGCATTCTTTCGATCTGATATTGCTTAGAGTCCCACAACCGCTAAGTGACCAATTTCTGCGAATGTTAAGCATCACGGCGCCCAATGCGTCCATGATTAATGACCCACTGGGCATTATTCATTGCAGTGATAAATCTTTCCTTTTGGAATTTCCAGAATTGTGCCCTCCGATGAGACTGTGCCATAGCCTCGCAGAGATCAACCACTTCGCCGCAACTCAAGAAGTGGTGCTCAAGCCCCTGCGGGAGTACGGCGGCAAAGGTCTCCTCAAGATCAGTGGGGGCATAATCCACGACGGATCGAAGGCTTGGGACAAAGACGCCTATCTTTCTAGTCTTGAGGAGCAAATCAAGGCAGAAGGGGTCTTGGCCATGAAGTTTCTCAAAGGCGTCAAACACGGCGACAAAAGATTGATCGTCGTGGGAGGTGACATTCTAGCGGCCTCCCTTCGGCGACCACCCAAGGGATCTTGGCTGTGCAATGTGTCACAGGGCGGCACGTCGGTCAAAGCAACCGCTGACAAACGCGAGGAGTCAATCGTGGCTGCCATTGCCCCGGCATTGAAGGCTCGCGGCATCCTGATCTGTGGCGTGGACACTTTGCAGGGAGATGATGGGCAACGAGTCCTGTCAGAAATCAACGTGGTAAGTGTCGGCGGCCTGAAACAAGCAGCCCAACAGACGGGACTGCCCATCGTTGAACAGACGATATCCAAAATGCTGAATTATGCTGACGCACACGCAAACTAAGATCGAAACGATCAAAAACTTTGACCTCTCGGATACGGAGCCGGGAACCAAACGCTATTATTGGCTCAATCTAGTCTCAGACGGCCTGGGCAATCCCATTAGTATTCCCCTCATCATAGCACGTGGATCCCAGCCAGGCCCAGTCTTGGGTTTAACGGCAGCGGTGCATGGCAATGAATTGAACGGTATACCTGTGATCCAAAGACTCTTTACTGAAATTGATCCGGACGAACTCAAAGGGACCATTGTCGGTGTTCCGGTGGTCAATGTACCCTCCTTTGTGCGAAAGAAAAGGAGGTTCAACGATGGCGTTGATCTGAACCACATTATGCCTGGGAAAGCGGGTGGCACCGTGAGTGAGCTTTATGCCTTCCGATTTGTAGATAGACTAGTAAGGCATTTTGACTACCTGCTCGATTTGCACACCGCATCGCAGGGCAGACTCAACTCCTACTATGTCAGAGCGGATATGGATCAGCAGGCTACCAAGAACCTGGCACTGGTGCAGAATGCCGATATCATCGTGCATAACCCTCCGCTTGACGGCACGCTGAGGGGGGCTGCCGATGCTCTTGGCATCCCCGCCATCACCTTGGAGGTCGGCAATCCCAATACTTTCCAGCGTAGGCTGATCAGGAGTGGCATCGTGGGGATTCACAACGCATTATGTCACCTTGGAATGATCGACGACGAAGGTGAAGCAGCGGACAAAGAAACACTCATTTGCAACCGCTCCTACTGGCTCTTTACTGATGCCGGCGGCCTGTTGTCCGTCCCGGTCAAGCTATTGGACAAGCTGCAGGCCGATCAGACCGTAGCCACCCTTCGCGATATCTTTGGCAGGAAAATAAAGGACTACCTAGCACCTGAAGCAGGCATTGTGATTGGCAAAAGTGACAGTCCTGTCAATCAGTCAGGCGGACGCATCATTCATCTTGGCGTCCTTCAATCCGAATCTAATTCGTAATACCTAAAAAACAATATTTTGGCATCCAATCACGAATTTGTCGAGTATGCGGTAGACCAAATGGATGACGCGGGCCAGATTACCGCCAAGAAAATGTTTGGTGAATATGGCATCTATTGCGATGGTACATTTTTTGCCCTTATCTGCGACAATAAGTTATTTATCAAACCCACTGGCGCGGGCAGAAATTACATCGAATCACTGACGGAAGCTCCTCCGTATCCGGGAGCAAAAAACTACTTTCTGATCGAAGAAAAACTGGATGACAGAGACTGGCTAATAGGCCTGGTGCAATGCACGGTCGGTGAACTGCCTCCGCCCAAGCCCAAACGGAAAAAGACTAAATCTTAGCGTAGCGGCTTATCCCAAGCCGGAATACCCATCAGCTCTGGTCGACCCGATTTTTGACGGTTTTACTGCCTTGTCATCTCTGCGGTAACGCCCAGAAGACTGACCTCAATAAGGTCGCACTCATTCTTCGTGACCTCAAACGTCGTGTTTAAGAACTGGGCTCCACTGGCTGCTTGCACTTCAAAGCTGCTGTCATCCGCCAACCAGGTCTTCTGGTCCAAGGTGACACCATTGATTTCCCCTCCAATCAGACCGTCGTTGGCATCCAGCAGGGTACCGTCTGCCTTAAATTCGACCGTTGAGTTTTCCCAGGATAGTTTCCAGGTGCCAACCAGGTTTTCTGAAAGTGACGGAGCGGTGCATCCATCGTCGTCCTTGTCACAAGCGACTAGGGAAAGTGCAGCCACGCAGAGTATGAGAAAATACCGATGATTCATAATTAGGTGTAGTTTGACGTGATAAAGGCGTCAAAAGTAGTTCTTTTGATACAACACGACGGGTGGAAAAAAGAGGAGGGAGCAATCATCCAATAATAGCACCCAACGATCAAGCCCATCAGGTTACAACCTCAATAGTTTCGTTGGAAAATATCCTTCCCTACCAAGTATCATTTGCCAGAGTCACGCCCAACATCGATCTCCCTACAAATATCCTACAGGCGCTGCCGCTCTGACTAATCGAGCTTCGCACGAAATCTTGTGGTTAATGCCTATGCGAAGATCTACTAGATCCAGCTGGGAGCATCCGGATCAGGGCAATCGCATTATCAAGGCTTCAGGGTGACAGCGAGCTACAATAGCGTTTGGCGGGGACGCCAAACGCGGCCTGATTGGGGCGGCGTGACCTTTGAGACTAGTAGAGTTTCGCATTAAATCTTGTAGCTAATTCTAATGTCTTTGGTCCGCATACTTCGTTGCAAAGCCTCGCCATAGCTACGGCTATGCCTGTGTTTCGCGCCTCGTCTGCGAACAAAATCCTATTAGAATTATTCAACATATCTAATGCGAAACTCTACTAGGTGCCGTTGAAATAACTCAATAAGAACAACCTGGCCGTGTCAGGCGTCCTCGCCTGACACATACTAGCAAGGTTATGCCCTGGAGTAGTCTTCTTAGGTGTGTTCAAAGGGCATTTTTGCCAGCAATTTTTTGGCCGTTGATAGGGGTAGGTGCAGAATCTCATAATGCGATTGCCCTGGCACGCGGATACGGTCGCGCACAAAGGCCAGACGGTTTCCTATCTTTAGTTTCCATCTGAAAATAATATGAGCTACGTGCGTACGGGCCTGCCCTCCTTGACTATCTGCGTCATCGTCCTGATCGCATGGGGTTGCCGGCAGGATTCTCCTCCGCACCCCGGCGCAGGCTCAGATTGGGCCCACTACCTGGGGCATCCCACCAGCAACCAGTATTCTCATTTGGACCAAATCAATGTAGACAACGCCGACCAATTGGAGGTTGCCTGGACCTATGTCACCGGAGACACGGCCATGTATCAGACCAACAATCTGGTGGTTGATGGCATCGTCTACACTGCCACCCCTCGAAGCAGGGTCGTAGCCCTGGACGGATCCAATGGTGAACCGCGGTGGACCTTTGACCCGGACGACGAGCGTGCGGGCTTGACCGACGGCGACCAACGCGGACTCATGTATTGGCATGATGGGACCCGTGGCCGGATACTGACCTTTAAGGGCACTTATTTGTTTGCCCTTGATGCGGGGACGGGTGAAGTGATCACCTCTTTTGGAGAGGATGGTACCATTCACATGGGCGATGGCATGGATGTACCTGGCCGACCCAATGTCACGCTTAATACGCCGGGGCAGATCTATCAGGATCTACTGATCATAGGAGCGAACACAAGTGAGGATGTGCCTGGCGCCGTGCGTGCCTTTGACCTACATACGGGACAGCGTCGATGGATTTTTCACTCGTTGCCGAGGCCTGGGGAAGAAGGATCCGACACTTGGCCTGAAGATTATCTGGACAAGACAGGTGGAGCCTCTGACTGGTCGGGTCTAGCGCTAGATGCAGCCAGGGGTATCGTCTACCTCAGCACGGAAACGGCCGGCCCGGATTTCTATGGTGAAGAACGCTATGGGGCGAACCTTTTTGCCAATTCTGTGGTAGCACTAAATGCCGCCACCGGCGAGAAATTGTGGCATCACCAATTGGTACATCACGATCTGTGGGACCTAGATTGTCCTACCCCTCCCACCCTGCTGACCGTCCGTCATAATGGTCAACCACGTGATATCGTAGCGCAGGGGACCAAAATGGGTCTGCTGTTTGTCTTTGACCGCGTCACGGGCGAACCTCTATGGCCGATTGAAGAAAGACCGAAACCACCCTCACGCATGCCTGACGTGCGTAGCTGGCCCACGCAGCCGTTTCCGACCAAGCCGCCTCCGCTGATGCGACAACGCTACACGGAAGACGACCTCTCCAACATCTCACCAAGGGCCGAACTGCTGACCAAAGAAGTGTTGGCTCAGTCGGGCAACTTCGGTGCCTATCCTCCGCCCAGCCTGGAGCAGATCATTATGTTTCCCGGATACGACGGCGGCATGGAGTGGGGTGGATCTGCCGCCGATGCCCAAGGCATTTTGTATGTCAATGTCAATGAGATGCCATGGTTCTATCAGCTGGTCCCGACGCGTGGCGCGGACGGCGAAGCCCTTTCCTATGGCGAACGCCACTATCTCAGCAATTGCGCTGCGTGTCATGGTGTCGATCGAAAAGGCGATCCGGCAGGGGGATTTCCTGCCTTGGACGATGTGGCCGGACGACTGACAAGAGAGGTGGTCATGACCTTCGTGACCAACGGTGGCGGGCGCATGCCAGCCTTTAATTATGTGGCACGAGAAAGACAGGAGGCGATCGTAGATTTTCTCTTTGGAATAGAAACACAGCTAACAGCCAAACAAAAGAACGAGCAAATACCGCCTTACGTGTTTCGAGGGTTTCAGCGGTGGTTGGACGAGGAAGGCTACCCAGCGATTAAGCCGCCTTGGGGAACGCTCAATGCAGTGGACCTAAATACCGGCACCATCAAATGGAAGGTACCCTTGGGAGAGTTTGAGGAGTTGACCAAGCGGGGTATACCCATCACCGGAACGGAAAATTATGGAGGTCCCGTGGTGACGGCCGGAGGAGTGCTATTTATTGGTGCGACCGCCGACTCAAAGTTTCGAGTATTTGACAAGGAGGACGGCCGCATCCTGTTGGAGCACGATTTGCCGTTTGATGGAAACTCCACCCCCAGCACTTATGAGGCAAACGGGAAGCAATATGTAATTATCTCAGCTGGCGGTGCCAAGAAAAATCCGAGAAAAGGCGGTACGTTAGTGGCCTTTGCCTTGCCGGACTAGTACTGGTACGCAGACGTCAACAAAAAATCTCCGCCCTTGGATTGCCGAAAAACGATCATCGAATCTAGACGCATGTTGCTGGTCTCTGTCACGATGCAATTTAAAGAGGAGATATTTCGAGAGTTTGATGAGATGATCACCCGATACATGCACCCAGCAAGGCATCCAAATATCCAGTTTACCGAAAAAACCATCGACAAGTGGCAACGGCGGATGAAAAACGGAGAGATCCTTTATGTCGTGGCCATGGACAAATTCACTGGAGATTTTCTAGGTTTTTTTGGAGTAGAAAACCTACCGGCGAGAGATTTGGAAATGGGCGGTTGGCTAAAGAAGAGCGTACATGGACACCGCTTCGGACAAGAAGCTGCCGCTGCGCTCAAAGGGTGGGCTGATCAGCATTTGGATTATGATTACATTCGGTGGCCCTGTGCCGCCGAAAATATTGCCAGTTGTAAGGTAGCAGAATCTCTAGGCGGAGAGGTGCACCGACGGTACGAGAGCACCAATGAAAGTGGCCTCACCTGGGATTTCTTGGAGTACCGGATACCGAGATAATCTTAAAATAGTCTTCACACTCTTTAAACTTGCATTAACACCTCGAGTGGACAAAGCTCTGTAGTTTTCTGGCGGCATCCTTCCGATACATGCAGCTACTTCGACGCGCGGCCATCTTTAACATTTTCCTCTGGGTTTTCTGTTCCACCTTTTCCTGCGTATCGCTGATGGATCTTCGGGCTGTCAAGACAGCGGAAAAATCCTCATTCGAGCCCCTTTACATCCACCCAGACTATGAGTTTAATGAGCTACGGATCGACCTGGTACGCCAAACGGAAGAGCATTGCGACGGTGATGGAAACACCACCACCGAAGATGTGCCTTATCACGCGATCGGAGTCGATCTTGGCAATAGCCTCTTCTGTGATCTCCATGGCAACCTCAGTCTGCGGCTGGATCGATTGCTCGATCTGCCGGATGATTTCCACCTGCGCGTGCAACGGAGCGGTTCCAGGTACGCTACCATCTACAGTCAAGTGGACGACACCCTCTTCGTGACTCGAAGTTGGCAATCCGGCCCGCGATACAAAAGGCATCGATTCACAAGTCGAGATTCCATTGCACTACGGTGTCGAGATCGGCATGAATACTCTATTGTGCATAAGACCCTGGGCCTCGCCTGGGGCAAGGGCAGCCGATGGCATAGCCTCCGACAGGTAGCCGACGGTGAATTTTATAATAGCAAAGCTCGAGAAACGTACCACGTGGCCCAAAGCAATGACATCCACGTTGCAGGTTTCGTCCTCTCCCTGTCGCCGGATGCTAACACGATCCTTGTCGCCGAAAAGCTTCGCCGGTCTACCCGTCCACTATTTTGGTTGTCAAAGGACGATGAGGGGTGGTATATCTACGACAAACATTTTTATGGGCAGCGGATCGAACGACGGAACGCAGGGATCAGATTACACAAAAGCACCATGAGCTTTGTTGACTACAGCATACCCGTGCTCGGACCGCCCGATCTTCTGCGTTGATCCGCGGCAAGAGAACAAAAACCACCGGCACACCTAAAAAGGCTACCACGCGATTGTTGTATAGTCAACCCAAGAAAACATCGAGGCTCCTGCTTCCGGTTGGCTAAAGCATTTGCCTGCTAGCCTCAATTATTTGCGATAATTCTGCCACCTCCTCCTCGGTGGGCATCACAAGTGGTGGCCTGACATTGCCCGCAGGTTTTCCAATGATGTTAGCTCCCGCCTTGATCAGACTCACGGCGTAGCCTTTTTTGTGACTGCGCAGTCGGACAAAAGGAATATAAAATGTACGGAGCATCTGCGACACCGTTTCTTGGTCTCCCGATCGCAGGCTGTGGTAGAATTTTAGGGCCATCTCCGGTACAAAATTGAAGACGGCAGAGGAATAGGTGTTGACGCCAATGGACAAATAAGCCTCCGCAATGATCTCCGCGGTCGGCACGCCGCCGATGTACGACAGACGGTTGCCCAAGGTCCGGATCGTGTCGTTCAGGTCCTGGATGTGGCCCGTCCCATCCTTTAGGCCAATGAAATTGGGACACGCCGCTGCCAGGCGTTGTAAGGCAGATGCCTGTAAAACCCCATTTGCTCGATTGTAATAGATGACGGGAAGGCTGGTATTTTGCATGATTGCGCGAGCGTATGCCTCCACCCCATCGGGAGGTCCTTCTGCCAGATAGGGCGGCATCAGCAGCAGGGCATGTACGCCGGCATCTTCAGCGATTCTCGCCAGAGAAATCGCCTCTGGAATGCTCCGACCTATACTTGAGATTAAGGGTGTCCTATCAGCGACCACATCGGCAGCAATCTGCACGATCTGACGGTACTCTGTCTGGGAGAGTGAAAAAAATTCACCGGTGCCTCCAGCCACAAAGACCGCAGACACGGGAAACTGCAAAAACCAATGCAGCCGATCCGTATAGCTGGAGCCGTCGAAATTGCCTTGGGCATCCATGTCAGTCACGGGAAAAGACAAGAGTCCATTTTCTAAGGCGGTACGTATTTGGTTAGTGGTCAGTCCCATTTCGTGGCGGTTTCATCTAAATCGACCTGAGCGCATTGCGAGGCCCTGTGAATATTGTCATAAATATCGTGATCCGTGGGATTATCTGTATGTCGATTCCGCTGGGGCGCGATTTGAGATCAGATTTTCACACGCAAGATCCCCGCTATCACTACGACTAAGCGTCAATTAGCGGTTATCCGCTACCTCATGATGAGCGCATTCCAACCACCCGTATCAAGAGGCCTGTTCCTCATCGAAAGATCCCCGCTATCATTACGACTAAGCGTCAATTAACGGTTATCCGCCAGGTCTAAATGGTGCACTTTCAGACTGCCGATCTCGATAGGTCTATTTCTCATCGCAAGATCCCCGCTATCACTACAACTAAGCGTCAATTAACGGTTATCCGCTACGTCATGATGAGCGGATTCCAACCACCCGTATCGAAAGGTCTGTTCCTCATGGCAAGATCCCCGCTATCACTACAACTAAGCGTCAATTAACGGTTATCGCGACGTCTCAATAGCGCACTTTCCGACCGCCGATCTCGAGAGGTCTCTTTCTCATGGCAAGATCCCCGCTATCACTATAATTAAGCGTCAATTAACGGTTATTCGCCACGTCTTAAGTGCGCACGTTCCGACCGCCGATCTCGAAGGGTCTATTTCTCATCGCAAGATCCCCGCTATCACTACAACTAAGCGTCAATTAACGGTTATCGCCACGTCTTAAGTGCGCACTTTCAGACCGCCGATCTCAAGAGAGCTGTTCCTCATGGCAAGATCCCCGCTATCATTACGATTAAGCGTCAATTAACGGTTATTAACCTCGTCTCAGTAGTGCACTTTCCCACCGGCGATCTCGAGAGGTCTATTTCTCATCGCAAGATCCCCGCTATCACTACAACTAAGCGTCAATTAACGGTTATTCGCGACGTCTAAATGGTGCACTTTCAGACTGCCGATCTCGAAAGGTCTATTTCTCATGGCAAGATCCTCGCTATCACCACAACTAAGCGTCAATTAACGGTTATCCGCTACGTCATGATGAGCGCATTCCAACCACCCGTATCGAGAGGCCTGTTCCTCATCGCAAGATCCCCCTATCATTGCAACTAAGCGTCAATTAACGGTTATCCGCATGGAGTACACCGGCCTGGCTGCCCACCTAGGTGATCGGTCCGGGATTGAAGAGAACCAGATCATTGTAAAGCCCAAGGCGATCTGTCGCCACTTGGTATTCGCCGCTGGCTGTCTTCAAAATCAGCTCGTAAAGGGCCTTCCCGAGTTCCTCCACACTGTGCGTGCCGCTGACCACAGGCCCTGCATCCAAATCGATCAGATCGTGCCACCGGGCACCCAGCGTCGAGTTAGAACTCACCTTTAGCACCGGCACCATGGGCAACCCATACGGCGTACCCCTTCCCGTGATAAATACATGCACATTCATCCCTGCTGCCACCTGTAGTGTCCCGCAAATGAAATCGCTGGCAGGGGTCGCCAAGAAATTTAAGCCGCCTTTTCGGACCCGGTCGCCCGGTTCGACGACGTCCACAATGGGAGTGGATCCGGACTTGGCAATGGAGCCAAGTGCCTTTTCCACAATGTTGGTGAGCCCTCCCCGTCGGTTACCGGGTGTGGGATTAGCACTCCGGTCCGCCCCATGGTGCTGCAAATAATCATCGTACCATGCCAGCTCCTCCGTCAATCGGCTAACCACTGTCTCATCGTTGGCCCGTGCAGCCAACAGGTGTGCCGCATCTCGTACCTCACTGACTTCTGAGAATATGACCGTACCTCCCGATTGCACAATGAGATCTGCCGCATAACCTGCCACTGGGTTGCCACTGATGCCCGAAAATGAATCACTACCCCCACATTGGAGACCAACGACAAGCCCGGAAATGGGACAAGGCTCCCGCCGTCGTTTATTGAGCTTTTGCAGCCGGCGCTCCGCCATCTGCATGATGGTTGCTGTCATTTGCGAGAAGCCAGTTAAGGATGCATCTTGGATCGTCAGGAGATCTTGAGCAAGTTCGTCCCCAGCGCGCAATAATCTCTCCGGGAGTAGCTTCTCGCAACCTAAGCCGATCACCAACAGTTCGTCACCGAAATTCGGATTTCTTGCTATGTTCTGGATGGTTCGTATAGGAATCTCCGCCACAGGTACATCAATGGCCACGCCACAGCCATAGCTGTGATTCAACGCCACAACTCCGTCGACGTGAGGATACTTTGGTAGAAGTTCGCGGCGGATCCTTTCCTCCACATATCGGGTAATTCCAGAGACACATTGTACACTGGTGGTGATACCCAACATATTCTTGGTACCTACGCTGCCATCCGCATTGCGATATCCCTGGAAAAAACCTTCCTTGGCGTCCCTCGGTCCGTGATCTGGTCTAGCCAGAAACGAAAGATCTTTTAGGTTGGGCAGCGAAGGCAATCTTGTATTGTGCAGATGCACCCATGCCGTGGATGGAATGTGCTCCGTGGCATAGGCGATCACCTCGCCGTACCGTACCACCGGGCCACCTTTCGGAATGGCTTGCACCGCCATCTTATGACCCATCGGCACATCATCGATCATCGGGCCATACGCTTCCAACACCGTACCTGTAGCCAGGCCGCCCGGCACAACAACAATCGCCACGTTGTCACGAGCATGAGTCCGCAAGAACCTTGGCATGACTTTCTTCACACTTCCAAAGCTAATGTTTCGAAGCAAAGGAAGGGTGTTGCCTCCTTAGCAAACGCATTGATTCTGCACATCTGCACTCGCTTGGAGTGAATGGGCTCCCACCTCGTCTTAGGAATAGAACCAGGTTTACATTAAAACGTGACGTGCGCACGTTCGATCTTTGTTAATGATGACTTATATGCATAGGACACTGGTCTTCACGACTCGACACATGGCTACGATGTGGACGGTTGCTCACCTTTTGCTGTACCTAATCATCGCCCCGCCGGGAATGGATGCACAGACCATACATGGCATGGTGGTGGACGCAAAAACCGGGCACGCCCCTCCCATTCGTCCATCTTGGTGTACAAGGACAAAACCTCGGCCAAATCTCGGACGATCGTGGCCGATTTGCGTTGGACCTCTCCACCTTATCCGCCACGGACAGTGTCACGTTTTCTATGATTGGTTACCACACGCTGTCCTTCGCACTGACCGATGGGCATCGGCAGTTTCACAAGGTATCCCTTCGTCCGGCCACTTATGATCTCGGTACGGTCATAGTAAGGTCTCCCGATCGACTGCCTCTGCGCAAGATGGGCCGATTTCGAGCCAGCAAAACCACCATCGGCGAAAGCGGTTTTGAGCAATTTGGGTTCGGGGGCGAATGGGCCACTCTGATCAAATACGAAGGAATGCCCTTTCTCGCGCAGAGCTTCAACTTTCACACAAGATTTAACACGGTAGACAGCGTGCTATTCAGGGTAAACATCTATGCGCTGGAGCAAGGCCTGCCCGGACCTTCTCTGCTGCATCGACCGATCTACACCAAAAGTTATCGCGGTGGACAAATGGATCACGGCCGACCTGCGGTCTGAGCATCTGGTGGTGGAGCAAGACGTTGTTGCCTCCTTTGAATTGGTTCAAATATGGAAAGGGCAAAAAGGCACCAACCACCTCTTTTACACATATGGGAAGGGATACCACCAGGGCTCAACGTTTAGGCGTCAGTCGAGTCTTGCCTCCTGGGAGTCCCCCGAGCAGCCGAAGCTGGCCATTTTCTTGAGCGGAAGGACGTTGAAAGAAGATTAGATTTCACACTTGGGGCTTGCGCTCACCTGACGATATGGTTGGCGCCCGAGCAAGTGGAGTGTAACATTGAAAAGGGATACATGGCCCCAATTATTTCGTGCTAAATCGAAGAGACAGAACGACACATCCCGCAATGCTGTGGGACGTAAGGCTTCTGGCGATGAAGAGTTGGTGCGAAAGAAGGCGACCGGGCGTTCCGCTTTCAGTGTGACGGTCAACTACCCGCCCACCGGTTCTACCAGGATTCGATCACACACCACGGCACTCAGCGTCTCTTGCAGGCCTGATTCACGCTCGAGGACCATACTACCATCGAATTCTTCTCGGGCTTTGACGCTAAGCAGCGTACCCAGCTGAAGCTTGCGGCGATTGAGATACTTCAGGAAGTCGTCCGAAGAGTGGGTCAAGGCCGATAGCACGATCCGGTCTCCCACCTGGCAATCGCTGAGTTTGTGGTAGGAGCGCCAAACCACATCTCCATTCTTGTCAGGAATAGGGGAGCCGTGCGGATCAATGGTGGGATGTTCCAACAGCTCATCCATCCGGTCGAAAAAGCCGGGTGATTTAATGTGCTCCATCTGCTCGGCAATCTCGTGCACCTCCTCCCAGCCGAAACCCATCTTCTCCACGAGAAACATCTCCGTCAGACGATGCTTTCGGATGATTAAAGCTGCCTGCTTACGGCCCAGATCGGTCATCTTGATCGGCCGGTAGCGCCGGTACTCGACCAGGCCCTTAGCATCCAACTTCTTTATCATGCTGTTGGCCGTTGGCGTGCTGACGCCCAGCTGCTGACTCAGCTGCGAAAGCGAGATCTCCTGCTGGCTGTCGGCCAAGCTAAAGAGGGCCTTGAGATAATTTTCTTCCGTTTGTGACGCCATAAAGACATGTCCGCTGGCGCGAAAATAAATAATATTCGCGATAGTTGTTAGATATGTCTAACTTTTTATCTTTGTATTTCTAAGTTTGATTAATGAAGCTTCTAAAGACAGTCTGGATACTCGGAGTCCTGGTCATGGTGGGCTGCGAAAAGATCATTCCAGAGGCTCCGGCAGAGTCTGAACTCCTGGACGGGCCTATGGAGGGGCTGACCTTTGCAGAGCAGGGTCAGTTTTTGGCGGGAGACATTGCCTTCAATGATCAAATCTTCACGGTGGAGACGGGATTAGGTCCCACCTTTGTGGCCAACTCGTGCGGCAGCTGTCACGCCGGTGATGGCAAAGGTCATCCATTCACCACTTTGACCAGGTTTGGGCAGACGGCGCCCAATCAGCCGGCATCCGCCGTGGGTGCCCCCCAACTCCAGAATCGCGCCATTCCCGGACATTTACCCGAAGAACTTCCCCCCGGGGTGCCTTCGATGGATTTCACTCCGCCGGCCGTCACCGGACTCGGACTGCTGAGCGCGCTAACGGACGAACAGATTCTAGCACAGGCGGATCCTGACGATCTGGATGGAGATGGTATTTCGGGCGTACCCAATATGATCGTGCCTCCGGATTACTTTGTACCGCTTCCCCTGCATCAAGGTATGGAAGGGACTTACGTCGGGCGATTTGGCAAGAAAGGAGCTGCCATCGATCTCCTGCAACAGACCGTCGGAGCATACAAGGAAGATATGGGGATCAACAGTACCTTCGAACCCATTGACCCTTCCAGCGGTCTTTCGATGGATCCCGAGGTGTCGGACAAGGAGATCCGGGATGTCGTATTCTACCTGCGCACCCTGAAGGCGCCCATTCCTCGTGACCAGGATCATCCGTCAGTTCAGGCCGGCAGGCAACTATTTGACCAAATCAACTGCAGTGGATGCCACACCCCATCATGGACCACCGGACCGTCAGACATAGAGGCATTGGCCAACCGGACATTTCACCCCTATACCGACCTACTCCTTCACGATATGGGGCCTGGCCTGGACGATCAGGTGACCGAGGGCTCTGCGGAGACCTACGAATGGAAAACCCCTGCACTTTGGGGCCTGGGCCTCTCGCCCGATGCGCAAGGGGGCTCTTTCTTCCTCATGCATGACGGGCGTGCCCGAAGCATAGAGGAGGCCATCTCAATGCATGGAGGCGAGGCCGCTGCCAGTCGAGATGCCTTTCAAGCGCTTTCGGCCTCAGAAAGGGACAACCTTTTGCAATTTCTACATGCCCTTTAAAGACACGGAATGGACAGAAATACTTTCATCCGAACATGTGGTATGAGTTGCCTGGGTGTATTGGGTGGACTTTCTGTGGGATGCGTAGGAGGAAGACTTTTGACAGGCGAAATCGAAGGTTCGTACCTGACTATACCGATACGGTCGTTTGAAGGCAAAGAACCCAAGGGCTATGTGATTGTGCAACATCCCAACCTTCGCTATCCTATCTGCCTGTATCGGTTTTCGCAAAGCGACTATGTGGCCCTCTGGATGCGTTGCACCCATCAGGGCACGGAGCTTCAAGTATTTGGAGATCGAGTCGAATGTCCGGCCCATGGGAGTGCCTTTGATAGCCACGGACGAGTACAAAATGGGCCGGCGGATGCCAACCTGAGGTCATTTCCCGTAGAGGTAGAAGACGAATCGATCAAAATCGACCTTTCATGATGTACCGCCTATGCACGGCAATATTGTTCTTCTCGATGCACTTGGCATCGGCACAGATTGACACCTCCCTGCTCAAAAGGCAAGCCGTCGATTCAGAGCTCTCCGGTGCCATGAATATGGACGCAGTCTATAACCGTCCCTTTCTCGCTGTCGGCAAGTCGCCGGTATCGCTCGGAGGATACATCGAGGCCGACTATCAGTATATGGGTGAAGATGGCATCACCGAGGGCCATACTTTTCGAATACCTAGATTAACACTTTTCGTAGCGAGCGGCTTGCATCGACAGATCAAGTTTCTCTCGGAAATCGAGCTGGAAGAGGGCGGAAAGGAAATCGCCATTGAGTTTGCTGCGCTGGATTTGACCCTATCCCCTCTTTTCAACCTGCGTGGTGGTATATTCATGAATCCCATTGGCTCATTTAATCAGAATCACGATGGGCCTAAATGGGAATTTGTGGATCGCCCCATTTCCGCTACTCAAATGTTGCCGGCGACTTGGAGCAATGTGGGATTTGGCATCTATGGCAAAAAATATCAGAAAAATTGGGTGTTCGGTTACGAATTCTACCTATCGAACGGCTTTAATGATGCCATCATCGACAACGAGGAAAACAAAACCTTTCTTCCTGCCGCCAAGGCCAATGCAGAGCGCTTTGAAGAAACCACCAATGGACAACCGCTCATCACTGGCAAGGTGGCTTTCGGCCATGAAAATATTGGGGAGATCGGGCTCTCGTACATGGGTGGCATTTACAACAAATTTGAAGAGGATGGTCTACAGCTGGATAAGAAACGGCGACTCGACGTATTCGCTATCGATGTGCGCTCGTCCATACCTGGCCTGGGCACACAGCTTGTCGGCGAATGGGCATGGGTAGCCGTCGATGTACCGTCCACTTTCACCCAGCAGTACGGAGACCGCCAAAAGGGGGGCTTTCTAGATATCATCCAACCCGTGCTGAAGGGCAGTGCCTTGGGATTTGATGCCGCAACGCTCAACCTCGCCCTTCGCCTCGAATATGTCGATTGGAACGTGGGTTCGTTTGTTGAAACGGGGGGCAACATTTCCGAGGATATCTGGGCATTGGTCCCCGCCATTAGCGTGAGACCCACCGCCCAGACCGTGCTGCGACTCAACTATCGCATCATGAAGCAGCAGGACATCCTGGGTAATCCACCTGCCAATATTCGAGGCATCCAATTAGGATTCTCCTCCTATTTCTGAGTGAGCAGTTGCCCCGCCCATCCATGCGGCGGATCTGGAGCCAAATAAGTGGCAGCCACATTTCTGCGCCTGTACATAAGAAGCCTAAGACAGATATTTACTATCTTATTATTAGACTTCCATCATCCGTAGCCGTGACGTCATTTATATCTATCTGGACCTGTGCCCTGCTTTTATTGAGCTCCGTCAATGCAGGGGCTGACCAAATGCTCTCCAACGATCGGTGGCTGCTCGAGTGGACGATGGCAGAGAAGGACTATCGCAAGTCCAAGCGCCGCATCGAATCAGATACCTACTTCGACGCATCGCAAGCCAGCCTGAACGGGGTGGCGCTCCAGATAAAGGAGATCCACACCCGAGGAAAAACGTCTCTTACCTATTGGCGAAAATCATATACCGTCTCGTTGGAGGAAGCCCACACCTTTCGCAGCAAGGACGGTCCTAAACAACTAAAGAAGTTCTATTTATTAAGTATGTCCATGGATCATGGCTGCTTTCACAACCGGCTGGCGTTCCATTGCTTTGAGGAGCTTGGGTTGTTTCCCCTATTTTATCAATACACGGAGCTACAGATTAACGGTCAATCGGAAGGAATTTATTTGCTGGTCCAGCGACCTGCAGATTATGCCCTTCAAGAGGTAAATTCTCCGGGGATATTGAGGCGCGGCTCCACAGATTTTGTCGTCAAGGAAAAATATGCCAAAGGCATCGCTGAAGCGGATCGGAAAAAATACATGGCTAGCTTTGCTGCTATACGAAGACTCTGTAGCAAAGAAAAGGGAGCGCAACTGTTTGAGTCATTGCAAAACCACATAGACCTAGAGGCCTATTTTTCCTGGCTATCTGTGAACTACCTCTTGCGAAACGGGGATTATACGGATGAACTATTTTACTATGTGCTTCCCGACCGACAGGAGATAAAATTTGGCATTATTCCCTGGGATTTTGATGACATTCTTGCCAGTGCCCCACACGAGGGAAATGCAGCACGCAATTACGAATTTCGAAATCACTTATTATTCTCTTCGGAGGATCGGCTCGATCGGGTCATTGCCAAGGACCCCTTTGTCTATGGAAAATATTTGGAGCAACTACTCGTCACCTATGAGCGTCTGGATCCCTCGGTCATCTCTACCATCTTTGCACAGATTAAACTCGAGTTAGCTCCCTATATGCTGGATGCAGACATATTAGAGATTTCGAAGCATGACCTGTATCCATTAGACGACTGGTCGACCCAAGAACAAATTCTCACTGGCACCGAGGATTACTTAAAGAATCGACGCCATCAGACCATGAGGACCGCTACCCACCAACGCCAGGCCCAACAATAGCTCTTGCATCGAAATATTATCGGTGATCCTGCTCCCGAACGTCCCGATCCAGGTCAGGAAAAACATGAGCTATTTTCTTCTGAATATAGTCGCCATAGGTCTCGCTATCGTGCAGGCCCTTCTCCTGCTCTGGAATTAAGGGTGAGGGTACCGGACGAATGGCCGCATCAAAATTAGGATCGAAGAAAAAGGGATAAGAATACCTGTCTAGTCCACTGGCATTGAGTACCCGGTGGGGCGTGGATCGGTAATAGCCGCCGGTCAGCCGCTCGAGCATATCGCCTATGTTGCAAACGAAGGAATTAGGTATGAACGGTACGGACAGCCATTGTCCTTGGGACTTCACCTGAAGGCCTCCAACCTCGTCTTGCTTCAGCATTGTGAGCACCCCATAATCAGTATGTTCCCCAACACTCCATTGGGCTTGCTCCAGGGCTTTCGTGGTCAAAGGAGGATAGTGGAAAATTCGAAAGAGCGTCAATGGCTCATCTGTGTAATGATTTCGGAAAAAATCCCCAGGCAAGTGTAGACTTAGGGCGAGACCCCTCATCAGGTGGTGACCGAGATCGGTCATAGCCGCCATATAAGCCAGTACGGTCTGTTTAAAGCCTGCTTGGGAAGGAAACAGATTTTTACCGTGCAAGAGAAGGCCCGCATTTACCCGAGGGTCGTTGTCGTCCAACTCAGCACCAAAGTAAAGCCCCTCCTTCTGATCCGGTTTGCCAGAAGTCAGTTCGTCGCCAATAGGGAAGAAGCCTCTCCAAGCGCGCCCGCCCAATGACATCCGGATCTTCATTTTGTCTGATAAGTCTTGGGCAAAGAACTGCTTGCTGTACCCTTCCAAGGCGGATTGCAAGTCTGTAGACACTCCATGGCCTTGGATGTAGAAGAATCCGGATGAAGTGCAGGCCTCCCTGATCTGATCTCCTATCGCCTGACCGTTGTGCTCGCCCGAGATGAGGGGAGAGATGTCAATGACTGGCAGATTGTGCATATTACAAAGTTATGTGGGATAGGTAAGAAAAAAAATCCTTGTGTGTGTTACCAATAATTGGTATTTTGGTGTAAAAGAGATTCATGGGAAGGAATACATCAGTTTCATTGGGCAAGCATTTTGAAGAATTCATTCAATACAGAATTAAGGAGGGAAGGTACAAGAACGCAAGTGAAGTTATTAGAGCAGGACTGAGGCTGTTGGAAGCGGAGGAACAAAAATTCTATGCATTGAAATCAGCAATTGAAGAAGGTATAGATAGTGGCATTGCAATCGACTTTGAACCAAATGAATTTTTGGAACAAATCAAGGAAGAAAGGAGACTTAATGGCTAATTACAAATTAACGAAGAAGGCCGTTCAAGATCTAAAACAAATTTGGAATTATACTTTTAACAATTGGTCAGAAGGACAGGCTGATAAATATTATAAGGAGATCATAAAACACTGTTCAGAAGTTGCCAGCAATCCAACAGTAGGAAGACGATATGAAGACCTTTTAAACGGATTAAGGGGCTCAAAAGTGAACAGGCATATCGTGTTCTATAGACAACTATCTCCCGACCAAATTGAAGTAGAGAGAATACTTCATGAACGCATGGATTTGGAATCAAGATTATCGGAAGAATGAATGCTCGCACACACATGCTTCATCATGCCAAGCTCCTACCGTCGGCACGTCAGATGCAGCAGAACTGGCATTGGTTTAGGTACAGCCTCTCCCCTAAAGCTTGAGCGCTACCCCATGTCCATTCCTGCCCCAAAAGATTGTATCATGCGATCCGCAAACTCCATCATTCATATGCAACAACACATTGCTCAGGTCGCCATTGTCGTGCGTGACTACGACGAGGCCATCCGCTTCTATCAGGAGAAATTACACTTCAGACTGGTTGAGGATACCGTGCTGAGTGCTACCAAGCGCTGGGTCGTGATGGCTCCGCCGGGCGCTAGTCAGACTTGCATTCTTTTGGCCCGGGCAGCCAATGAAGCGCAACGGGCTGCCGTAGGCAACCAAACGGGAGGCCGGGTCTTCCTCTTCCTGTATACGGACAACTTTGATCGAGATTACACGGCTATGGTGTCGAAGGGTATCTCATTTGTTAGGCCGCCCAAGGAAGAACCCTATGGCAAGGTCGCCGTGTTTGAAGACCTATACGGTAATCTGTGGGATTTCATCGAGCCGAGTGACGACCATCGCTTGGCCAGATCCTTTTAGATATGTTGTGCACTGCGCACACCGTAGGCGCTCAGAATTTATCAACATCCGCGCGGCAAAAGATCCCCGCCACCATTACAACTAACCGTCAATTAACGGTTAGCAATACCCATCTCTGGTCAAGCATTGCCGCAGGGCAAAATCTGGTCTGCCGTTGAGAACCAAAGGTCCCCGCCACCATTACAACTAACCGTCAATTAACGGTTAGCAGATCCATCCTCCGGTCGCTGAAAAGCGCAGGGCAAATCTAGCCTACCGATGAGACCAAAGATCCCCGCCACCACTACAACTAACCGACAATTAACGGTTAGCAGACCTCCTTCTCCCGTCGCAGAACAGCACAGGTCAAATTCAGGCCTGCCGATGAGACCATAGATCCCCGCCAACATTACAACTAAGCGTCAATTGACGGTTAGCAAATCCATCCTCCGGTCGCCGATAAACGCAGGGCAAAATCTGGCCTACCGCTGAGACTAAAGATCCCCGCCATCATTACAACTAAGCGTCAATTAACGGTTAGCAAATCCATCCTCTGGTCGCGGAAAAGCGTAGGGCAAAATTTGGCCTACCGTTGAGACCATAGATCCCCGCCAACATTACAACTAAGCGTCAATTAACGGTTAGCAGATCCCTTCTCCCGTCGCAGAATAGCGCAGGGCAAAATCTGGCCTGCTGCCAAGACCAAAGATCCCCGCTATCACTGCAACTAAGCGTCAATTAACGGTTAGCAAATCCATCCTCCGGTCGCGGATAAACGCAGGGCAAAATCTGGCCTGCTGCCATGACCAAAGATCCCTGCTATCACTACAACTAACCGTCAATTAACGGTTAGCAAACCCATCCTCCGGTCAAACATTACTACAAGTCAAATCTGGCCTGCCGTTGAGAACCAAAGATCCCCGCTATCATTACACCTAAGCGTCAATTAACGGTTAGCAGATCCATCCTCCGGTCGCGGAACAGCCCAGGGCAAATGCTGGCCTACCGTTGAGACCAAAGATCCCGCCACCACTACAACTAACCGTCAATTAACGGTTAGCAAGCCCCTCCTCCGATCGCAGAACAGCGCAGGTCAAATGCTGGCCTGCCGATGAGACCAAACATCCCCGCCACCACTACAACTAACCGACAATTAACCCGACTTGGCTGGCGCAGGGGTAGAAATCGACAAAATTGATCTTTTTTCAGCCTTTCGGACAATTTAACGGGTTGATTATCAGTGTTTGGTTTGTTGGGATCTCATTTGTAGTGAGGTACGGTACTTGTATATGTGCGCATGGCTCCGTACCTTTACTCACATGTTTATTAGGGAGGTCAAAAAGCAACGTAGCAAAGACAGTAAGATCTTTTTCCAGTATACTCTAGCCCAGGCGGCCAGGGTAGATGGCAAAGTAAAGCAAAGGGCTATTCTATATCTGGGATCTGATCCCTTGCTTAGAGATAAACAGAACAGAAATGTTGTCCTCAACATTTTGAAGTCCAAGATATTTGGCCATCCGGAATTATTTCCTGAGAGTCCGGCAAAGCCTTTGCTTGACCTGGCACTTTTTTACTATGAGAAGTATTGTATTAAATATCAGCAGGCTGAGCATCCCCCTACATCGATCCCCCCTGCCCCTGCCAAAGCAGAGTTTCACAACGTTGACCTCAAAGGGTTGGAAGTTGGTGATGTGAAGACCTTTGGAGTGGAGCACCTTTGCAAGCAAGTACTTGACAAGCTACAATTAGAACAATGCATGCGGTCGGTTGGCATGACCCAAAGTGAAATTCGCAAAGCTTTGATCAGCATTGCGGCACGAGCGATTTTCTGTTCTTCGGAGCATAAGACCGCACAAATCCTCCAGATGAATAGTGAGCTGGCTGCTTGCTTCGGTCACCATCAAATAATTACACATAAACAACTGTATGCCATATCTGACCTGCTTTACAAGCATAGGGAATCCATAGACCAGTTTTTATACCATCGCATTACTGATATGTTTGACCTAAATGATAAGCTGGTTATTTTTGATATCAGCAATACTTACTTTGAATCACGTAAAGATCATAGTAAGATTGCCAAGTATGGCAAGAGTAAGGAGAAAAGAAATGACTGTCCATTGGTTGTTTTTACCGGCGTTATTAATGCGCAGGGCTTTATCAGACACTCCAGAATATACGAAGGCAACACACCAGACACTGGTACTTTGTCTGATATGATTGAAGATCTAAAGAAATATTCTCCTTCCAGGCCGGATCAAACAATTGTGATAGATGCCGGTATTGCTACTGAAGACAACCTAACTATGGTGAGGGAAAAAGGGTATAAATACGTTTGCGTCTCTCGAAAGCGACTAAAAGATCACCCTGTGGAGGAGTCTAGCTCGAAAATAATTCGACTTACCGATAGACAAAAGAATCAAGTGGAACTAGCCATCTTTCAGCCCCAGGGTTATCCGGATACCTGGATGTACGTGCAAAGTGAGGCCAAAAGGAAAAAGGAGCAATCCATGCACACCAAACTCAAGCAACGGTATGAACAAGATCTGAGTGTTATCCAGAAAGCTATTTTTACCAAAGGGGGCACTAAATCCATCAACAAGGTATGGGAGCGTATTGGAAGGGCGAAACAGAAACACAACCGTATTTCCTCTAGATATGTCATCAAAGTTGCCCAAGAAAATGGAGTCGCTACCCAAATCACCTGGTCTGAAAAATCAGATCAAACTAAGGACGATAAAACCAATGGCGTCTACTTTATCAGAACGAATTATGACAATCCTTCTGAATCTAAATTGTGGGATATATATAATACCATCAGAGAAGTGGAAGCTACCTTTCGCTGCCTAAAGTCAGATCTAAACATCAGGCCGGTGTACCATCAAAAAGACCAAAGAATTGAAGCTCATATTTATCTTACCATTCTTGCCTACCAGTTAGTCAATACCATCAGGTATATGCTCAAAAATGCTAATCTCAACTACGACTGGAACAATATCGTTAGGATAATGAATACCCAAACCATTCAAACTGTTGAACTGCCTACTGACAAAAAAGTCATTCACCTACGTAAACCCTCCACCCCCATCAACGAAGTCCGCCAAATCTATAATGCCACCGGCACCAACAACACTCAGACTGCTCTGAAAAAATATGTAGTGTACCACTGATTTCCTATCTCATTGGTCTTCTGAAACTTACGTGTGCGCTTAGCCAAGTCGGGTTAATGGCTAATTACAAATTAACGAAGAAGGCCGTTCAAGATCTAAAACAAATTTGGAATTATACTTTTAACAATTGGTCAGAAGGACAGGCTGATAAATATTATAAGGAGATCATAAAACACTGTTCAGAAGTTGCCAGCAATCCAACAGTAGGAAGACGATATGAAGACCTTTTAAACGGATTAAGGGGCTCAAAAGTGAACAGGCATATCGTGTTCTATAGACAACTATCTCCCGACCAAATTGAAGTAGAGAGAATACTTCATGAACGCATGGATTTGGAATCAAGATTATCGGAAGAATGAATGCTCGCACACACATGCTTCATCATGCTATGCCTCCTACCGTCGGCACGTCAGATGCAGCAGAACCGGTGTTGATTTAGGTACAGCCTCTCCCTAAAGCTGAACACTACCCCATGTCCAGTCCTGCCCCAAAAGATTTGTATCATGCGATCCGCAAACTCCATCATTCATATGCAACAACACATTGCTCAGGTCGCCATTGTCGTGCGTGACTACGACGAGGCCATCCGCTTCTATCAGGAGAAACTACACTTCACACTGGTTGAGGACACCGTGCTGAGTGCTACCAAGCGCTGGGTCGTGATGGCTCCGCCGGGCTCTGGCCAGACTTGCATTCTTTTGGCCCGGGCAGCCAATGAAACGCAACGGGCCGCGGTAGGCAACCAGTCGGGAGGCCGGGTCTTCCTCTTCCTGTATACGGACAACTTTGATCGAGATTACGCGACTATGGTGTCCAAGGGTATCTCATTTGTAAGGCCGCCAAAGCAGGAACCCTATGGCAAGGTGGCCGTGTTTGAAGACCTATACGGTAATCTGTGGGATTTCATCGAGCCGAGTGACGACCATCGCTTGGCCAGATCCTTTTAGATATGTTGTGCACTGCGCACACCGTAGGCGCTCAGAATTTATCAACATCCGCGCGGCAAAAGATCCCCGCCACCATTACAACTAACCGTCAATTAACGGTTAGCAGATCCATCCTCCGGTCGCGGAAAAGCGCAGGGCAAATCTAGCCTACCGATGAGACCAAAGATCCCCGCCACCACTACAACTAACCGACAATTAACGGTTAGCAAATCCATCCTCCGGTCGCCGATAAACGCAGGGCAAATTCAGGCCTGCCGATGAGACCATAGATCCCCGCCAACATTACAACTAAGCGTCAATTAACCCGACTTGGCTGGCGCAGGGGTAGAAATCGACAAAATTGATCTTTTTTCAGCCTTTCGGACAATTTAACGGGTTGATTATCAGTGTTTGGTTTGTTGGGATCTCATTTGTAGTGAGGTACGGTACTTGTATATGTGCGCATGGCTCCGTACCTTTACTCACATGTTTATTAGGGAGGTCAAAAAGCAACGTAGCAAAGACAGTAAGATCTTTTTCCAGTATACTCTAGCCCAGGCGGCCAGGGTAGATGGCAAAGTAAAGCAAAGGGCTATTCTATATCTGGGATCTGATCCCTTGCTTAGAGATAAACAGAACAGAAATGTTGTCCTCAACATTTTGAAGTCCAAGATATTTGGCCATCCGGAATTATTTCCTGAGAGTCCGGCAAAGCCTTTGCTTGACCTGGCACTTTTTTACTATGAGAAGTATTGTATTAAATATCAGCAGGCTGAGCATCCCCCTACATCGATCCCCCCTGCCCCTGCCAAAGCAGAGTTTCACAACGTTGACCTCAAAGGGTTGGAAGTTGGTGATGTGAAGACCTTTGGAGTGGAGCACCTTTGCAAGCAAGTACTTGACAAGCTACAATTAGAACAATGCATGCGGTCGGTTGGCATGACCCAAAGTGAAATTCGCAAAGCTTTGATCAGCATTGCGGCACGAGCGATTTTCTGTTCTTCGGAGCATAAGACCGCACAAATCCTCCAGATGAATAGTGAGCTGGCTGCTTGCTTCGGTCACCATCAAATAATTACACATAAACAACTGTATGCCATATCTGACCTGCTTTACAAGCATAGGGAATCCATAGACCAGTTTTTATACCATCGCATTACTGATATGGTAACTACTCAGCAGGGTAGAATTAGAAAAATTAAAAAGTTATCCACATTTGGACAGGAAGAGTTCGAGGAGAAGTGGAAAATCAGAAGGTTTATCCACAGTTGTTGAGAAATAGTTGATAATTGTTTGAAGATGGCTGGAATTGTATAAGATACATATGCGATATTTGCATATGTATGATAGATCGAAAAGAATTAGAACGTTTATCGCGAGAGCAACTAATGGACTTAGTGTTGTCGCTAATGGAGCGGATGGCATTGCTGGAGAAAGAGATAGAGATTTTGCGGGGAAAAAATAGTAGGAATACGTCATTGCCACCCTCAAGGGATAAGCAGTCAGAAAAGAGAAGGACCAGATCGCTACGGACAAAGAGTAAGCGCAGGAAGGGAGGGCAGCCGGGTCACAAAGGAACGACCTTGGAACTGAGTGAATCGGTGGACAGGTATAAGGATTACGAGGTGAAACAATGTAGTCATTGCGCATCTGATCTGACACAGGTGGAAGGAGAAGTGATAGAACGCAAGCAAATATGGGATATACCGCCACTAGATTTAGAAGTAGTAGAACACAGGAGGTGGGCCAAACAGTGCGATCAATGTGAACAATGGAGTAGATCAGAGTATGAAGGGGATTTGCAGGGGGGACCGGTGGTGAGGTATGGGCGAAGATGGAAGAATTTAGTGGTGTATTTGTCGGTACGGCAGATGCTGCCCTATCGCAGATTAGTAGAGACCTTAGAGGTGTTGTTTGGTCGCAAGGCAAGTGAGGGGACAGTGGATAACATAATGAAGGCAAAAGCAAAGGAATGCACAGAGTCCTATGGACAGATAATAGAGCAGATAAGGCAAAGTAAATCGGTAGGAGTGGATGAAAGTGGTGTGAGTGTAGAGGGTAAGAAGAATTGGATATGGACGTGGGTAACCAGCAGGTACAGCCTGTTTCATATATCGAATAATCGGGGGTCACAGACCAGTAAGGCGCTATTCCCGGATGGATTCAAGAAGGCAGTATTGATCAGTGATTGTTGGAAAACACATTTAAACACCCAGTCAAAGGAACATCAGATATGCTTGGCACATATACGTAGAGAATGCCAAGGGCTCAAAGAATTCCATGGATCTAGGTGGGCTACAAAATTAGATGGCATACTACAGGAGATCTTCCGCTTGTGCCGACTGTCCAGAATACCGACCAACCGCAAGGAGGCCGTCGAAGAACAGTTGGACCAGATTCTATCTAGTCCACTGCTTCGATCACATAAAAAGGTCAGAACCCTGAGAGATCGACTTATTAGGCTACGAAAATCTATCACCATATGCCTATATGACCGTGGTGTAATGCCCGACAACAATCACAGCGAAAGAGCCATCCGAATGATCAAACTTAAAAACAAAATATCCGGCACCTTTAGATCTTATCATGGAGCGAGACGATTCGCAATCTTACGAACCATCGTTGACTCCGCAATCAAACAAGGTATCCATCCATTTGAGGCCTTGATAGATCCTCACATTGTCCTAAAACCTACTGAGTAGTTACCTGATATGTTTGACCTAAATGATAAGCTGGTTATTTTTGATATCAGCAATACTTACTTTGAATCACGTAAAGATCATAGTAAGATTGCCAAGTATGGCAAGAGTAAGGAGAAAAGAAATGACTGTCCATTGGTTGTTTTTACCGGCGTTATTAATGCGCAGGGCTTTATCAGACACTCCAGAATATACGAAGGCAACACACCAGACACTGGTACTTTGTCTGATATGATTGAAGATCTAAAGAAATATTCTCCTTCCAGGCCGGATCAAACAATTGTGATAGATGCCGGTATTGCTACTGAAGACAACCTAACTATGGTGAGGGAAAAAGGGTATAAATACGTTTGCGTCTCTCGAAAGCGACTAAAAGATCACCCTGTGGAGGAGTCTAGCTCGAAAATAATTCGACTTACCGATAGACAAAAGAATCAAGTGGAACTAGCCATCTTTCAGCCCCAGGGTTATCCGGATACCTGGATGTACGTGCAAAGTGAGGCCAAAAGGAAAAAGGAGCAATCCATGCACACCAAACTCAAGCAACGGTATGAACAAGATCTGAGTGTTATCCAGAAAGCTATTTTTACCAAAGGGGGCACTAAATCCATCAACAAGGTATGGGAGCGTATTGGAAGGGCGAAACAGAAACACAACCGTATTTCCTCTAGATATGTCATCAAAGTTGCCCAAGAAAATGGAGTCGCTACCCAAATCACCTGGTCTGAAAAATCAGATCAAACTAAGGACGATAAAACCAATGGCGTCTACTTTATCAGAACGAATTATGACAATCCTTCTGAATCTAAATTGTGGGATATATATAATACCATCAGAGAAGTGGAAGCTACCTTTCGCTGCCTAAAGTCAGATCTAAACATCAGGCCGGTGTACCATCAAAAAGACCAAAGAATTGAAGCTCATATTTATCTTACCATTCTTGCCTACCAGTTAGTCAATACCATCAGGTATATGCTCAAAAATGCTAATCTCAACTACGACTGGAACAATATCGTTAGGATAATGAATACCCAAACCATTCAAACTGTTGAACTGCCTACTGACAAAAAAGTCATTCACCTACGTAAACCCTCCACCCCCATCAACGAAGTCCGCCAAATCTATAATGCCACCGGCACCAACAACACTCAGACTGCTCTGAAAAAATATGTAGTGTACCACTGATTTCCTATCTCATTGGTTTTCTGAAACTTACGTGTGAGCTTAGCCAAGTCGGGTTAACGGTTAGCAAATCCGTCCTCCGGTCGCCGATAAACATAGGGCAAAATCTGGCCTACCGCTGAGACTAAAGATCCCCGCCATCATTACAACTAAGCGTCAATTAACGGTTAGCAAATCCATCCTCTGGTCGCGGAAAAGCGTAGGGCAAAATTTGGCCTACCGTTGAGACCATAGATCCCCGCCAACATTACAACTAAGCGTCAATTAACGGTTAGCAGATCCCTTCTCCCGTCGCAGAATAGCGCAGGGCAAAATCTGGCCTGCTGCCAAGACCAAAGATCCCCGCTATCACTGCAACTAAGCGTCAATTAACGGTTAGCAGATCCCTTCTCCCGTCGCAGAATAGCGCAGGGCAAAATCTGGCCTGCTGGCAAGACCAAAGATCCCTGCTATCACTACAACTAACCGTCAATTAACGGTTAGCAGATCCATCCTCCGGTCGCGGAACAGCCCAGGGCAAATGCTGGCCTACCGTTGAGACCAAAGATCCCGCCACCACTACAACTAACCGTCAATTAACGGTTAGCAAACCCCTCCTCCGATCGCAGAACAGCGCAGGTCAAATGCTGGCCTGCCGATGAGACCAAACATCCCCGCCACCACTACAACTAACCGACAATTAACGGTTAGCAGACCTCCTTCTCCCGTCGCAGAACAGCACAGGTCAAATTCAGGCCTGCCGATGAGACCATAGATCCCCGCCAACATTACAACTAAGCGTCAATTAACGGTTAGCAGACCTCCTTCTCCTGTCGCAGTACAGCGCAGGTCAAATGCTGGCCTACCGCCGAGGCCAAAAATCCCCGCCAACACTACAACTAAGCGTCGTTTAACGGTTAGCAAAACCCCTCTCCGGTCAAGGATTGCTGCCGGGCAAAATCTGGCCTGCCGTGGAGAACCAAAAGATCCCCGCCAACACTACAACTAACCGACAATTAACGGTTAGCAGATCCATCCTCCGGTCGCGGAACAGCCCAGGGCAAATGCTGGCCTCCCGATGAGACCATAGATCCCCGCCAACATTACAACTAACCGTCAATTAACGGTTAGCAAACCCCTCCTCCGATCGCAGAACAGCGCAGGTCAAATGCTGGCCTACCGCCGAGGCCAAAAATCCCCGCCACCACTACAACTAACCGTCAATTGACGGTTAGCAAAACCCCTCTCCGGTCAAGGATTGCTGCCGGGCAAAATCTGGCCTGCCGTGGAGAACCAAAAGATCCCCGCCACCACTACAACTAACCGTCAATTAACGGTTAGCGAGATCACTTCTCTGATCGCAAAACAGCGCAGGTCAAATTCAGGCCTTACCGCTGCAACCAAAGATCCCCGCCAACATTACAACCAAGCGTCAATTAACGGTTAGCGAGATCACTTCTCCGATCGCAGAACAGCGCAGGTCAAATGCTGGCCTGCCGATGAGACCAAACATCCCCGCCAACACTACAACTAACCGACAATTAACGGTTAGCAGATCCCTTCTCCCGTCGCAGAATAGCGCAGGGCAAAATCTGGCCTGCTGGCAAGACCAAAGATCCCTGCTATCACTACAACTAACCGTCAATTAACGGTTAGCAGATCCATCCTCCGGTCGCGGAACAGCCCAGGGCAAATGCTGGCCTACCGTTGAGACCAAAGATCCCGCCACCACTACAACTAACCGTCAATTAACGGTTAGCAAACCCCTCCTCCGATCGCAGAACAGCGCAGGTCAAATGCTGGCCTGCCGATGAGACCAAACATCCCCGCCACCACTACAACTAACCGACAATTAACGGTTAGCAGACCTCCTTCTCCCGTCGCAGAACAGCACAGGTCAAATTCAGGCCTGCCGATGAGACCATAGATCCCAGCCAACATTACAACTAAGCGTCAATTAACGGTTAGCAGACCTCCTTCTCCTGTCGCAGTACAGCGCAGGTCAAATGCTGGCCTACCGCCGAGGCCAAAAATCCCCGCCACCAGTACAACTAAGCGTCGTTTAACGGTTAGCAAAACCCCTCTCCGGTCAAGGATTGCTGCCGGGCAAAATCTGGCCTGCCGTGGAGAACCAAAAGATCCCCGCCAACACTACAACTAACCGACAATTAACGGTTAGCAGATCCATCCTCCGGTCGCGGAACAGCCCAGGGCAAATGCTGGCCTACCGTTGAGACCAAAGATCCCGCCACCACTACAACTAACCGTCAATTAACGGTTAGCAAACCCCTCCTCCGATCGCAGAACAGCGTAGGTCAAATGCTGGCCTGCCGATGAGACCAAACATCCCCGCCACCACTACAACTAACCGACAATTAACGGTTAGCAGACCCCTCCTCCGGTCGCAGAACAGCCCAAATCAAATGCTGCCTACCGCTGAAACCAAAGATCCCCGCTATCACTGCAACTAAGCGTCAATTAACGGTTAGCAAATCCATCCTCCGGTCGCGGATAAACGCAGGGCAGAATCTGGCCCACCGTTGAGACCAAAGATCCCCGCCACCAGTACAACTAAGCGTCAATTAACGGTTAGCAAATCCATCCCCTGGTCGCGGATAAACGCAGGGCAAAATCTGGCCTACCGTTGAGACCAAAGATCCCCGCCAACAGTACAACTAAGCGTCAATTAACGGTTAGCAAATCCATCCTCCGGTCGCGGATAAACGCAGGGCAGAATCTGGCCCACCGTTGAGAACCAAAGATCCCCGCCATTACTACAACTAAGCGTCAATTAAAGGTTAGCAGATCCATCCTCCGGTCGCGGAACAGCCCAGGGCAAATGCTGGCCTACCGTTGAGACCAAAGATCCCCGCCAACAGTACAACTAAGCGTCAATTAACGGTTAGCAAATCCATCCTCCGGTCGCGGATAAACGCAGGGCAGAATCTGGCCCACCGTTGAGAACCAAAGATCCCCGCCATTACTACAACTAAGCGTCAATTAAAGGTTAGCAGATCCATCCTCCGGTCGCGGAACAGCCCAGGGCAAATGCTGGCCTACCGTTGAGACCAAAGATCCCCGCCAACATTACAACTAAGCGTCAATTAACGGTTAGCAAATCCATCCTCCGGTCGCGGATAAACGCAGGGCAAAATCTGGCCTGCTGCTGAAACCAAAGATCCCCGCTATCACTGCAACTAAGCGTCAATTAACGGTTAGCAGATCCCTTCTCCCGTCGCAGAATAGCGCAGGGCAAAATCTGGCCTAGCGCCGAGGCCAAAGATCCCCGCCACCAGTACACCGAAGCGTCAATTAACGGTTAGCCAGACGACACCTCCTCGCCACCTCCCTACCGCCGTATGCCCGCCGCGCTTGCACTCTCCTCCCATCGATATTTTCTATTTTACATGCATGAGGATCATCCTGGCGTGGCTATCCATTTGTTTGTCCTGCAGCTGTACTGCCCCCAAGAAAATGATCCCGGCTATAGAGCAGGCAAAGCAGATGTGGCAGGGATCACTGACAGCCGATGCTGGTCCACTCTATCTGGCGCATGGAGGCCTGTTTCTGGAAGGGCAGTTTCATCACGGCGCTGCCTCCATCGGCCCGCCACTCGAAGCTTGGCGCACGACTTCCGGCGACATTCGAAAGGTTCGGACGGAAGCTGCCGCAGCCCACGGACCACAGCATTACTTTGAAATGGGCCAATATCGGCTGGGCAACCAAGAGAGACATGCCTATGTGATCGCGTGGAAGAAAGTTGACGATCAATGGTTGAGAGAATTTGAGGTGATCGACCCGAAGACCACCGGAAGTACTGTACCACCCGGCATTACCCAGGCCCGTACCAAATGGGTCGAGCTATCCAATGCACACGATCACGGCAAGTTAGTGGAGGAGATCTACACCGCCGACGCCATCTACTTTAATAATGGCCAAGTAGACCAGGGGACCCTCCCAATTAGCCAACGCTATGCGTATATGTCCAGCCCAAACTGGCATATTTCACTCCATCCCATACATGTGATGCCGGTACAGGACGACTTGTGTTATGAGATCGGGAAATATGTCAGTAATGGCGAGGGACATTATTTACTGATTTGGCAAAAACAAGTCGATGGCCACTGGCAGGCGCTCCTTGATTTTAATTTCTAAGATCCTTGTTGGGGCGATAATAGTCTCCAAGCATGAAAGCCATTCCGTTCAGAATACCAAAGGCATCCGAAACTTCAATCAGGATACAGGTAGATGAAGGTGACCACTTCTACAGTCGGTTGCATTATCATCCAGAGTTTCAGATCACAGCGGTCGTCAAAGGAGAAGGCCTCTTGCACGTAGGTAGCAGTTTTGCACATTTTCAGGATGGCGACGTATTTGTGATCGGTGGTCAAGTACCGCATCTATTCAAAAGCACACCCACCTATTTTAGCGAAGATAGTCCCGGTGTGCATGCGGTTTCGCTTTTTTTCCATCGTCACTCCTTCGGTCCATCTTTCTTTGCCTTGCCTGAGTTGAAATCGGTTCGAGTCCTTCTCGATAGAGCCTCCAGGGGCATTAAGCTTGCGAAAGAAAATCGGGACCATATGTTTCAGAAGATCATGTCCCTAGCTCAATCTGAAGGCTTTAGCAGATTGCGTGAATTCTGGATGCTCTTGGATGAAATGGCAGAATCCAGCCAACTGGAATTTATAAACAGTACGGTGTATGCGCTGCAATCGCACGAGGCAAAGGGCGACCGCATGAACCGGATCTTCCAGTACTCGATATCACATATGGGCAAGCCCATCTCCGTCTCGGAGATCGCTGACATTGCTCACCTGAGTACCTCCCAATTCAGCCGATACTTCAAGTTGCATACGGGCAAAACATATATTCAATTCTTAACCGAAATGCGCGTTGAGTCTGCGTGCACGCAATTGCAAGTGGACGACCGCTCCATCGAGGCGATTGCCCATGACGTAGGTTTTGCTAATCTGTCCAATTTCAACCGACAGTTTCGTCGCCTGAAGGGCTTGACACCATCGGCGTATCGAAAGAAGACCATTGGAAATACGGGAGATCATCTTACCTGAAAGGGAATGGGCGAGATCGATGGCCGTCGCTGCATCACTAGTTCGCTGATGAGCTTTCCCGTGGCAGGACCCAGGCTCATGCCCATCATGCCGTGGCCGGCTGCCACGAAGAGATTGCCCATCTTCGGGTGTGGCCCGATATAAGGCAGTCCATCTGGTGTGCAAGGCCGAAATCCATGCCACACCTTGGTGGTGCGAGGGTTGGGCAAGGCAAGATTGGGAAAGTATTTGGGTACACTTTCAAGAATTCCCTGGACTCGACTACAGCTAATGTGGTGGGATAGCCCACTGATCTCCAAGGTGCCGCCAATGCGCAGTTCATCACCCATGGGTGTGATCGCAACCTTGGCTTCCGTCAAGATTGTGGGGATACGTAGGCAGGAAGGAGGCTTGGACGTCGTCATTGAATAGCCCTTGCCGGGTTGCAACAACAATTTCAATCCCAACTGCTTTAGGAGCAAAGGTGTCCAGCTCCCGGCTGCAAGAAGTACCTGTTTTGTAGGTAGACTCTCGCCCGATTCCAAACGGATCGCTCGAACTTGACCCCCTAAGACGTCGAAGCCCGTGACTTTTTGACCCAATTTAAACTGGACCCCATCAGCACGCAGGCGATCGCTGATCTGCCGCATAAACCGATGCGGATGTAGGTGGGCATCCTCCAAAAAATGTATTCCCCCCAGGGCCGTTGTGCTCAGTTCTGGCTCCAGCCGCTTGAGCGCATCCCGATCTAAGATGTCTACTCGCACGCCCAGCTCCTGGGCCATTTCGGCCATCTCGATCTCTTCTCCCTGCTGCGCCTGGGTACGATAGAGCATCATCAGGCCCTTCTCCTCATAGTCAAAGGACAATGCCGAGTCAGCAGCCAACTCCTCGTACAAACGCTTGCTCCACTGGTTAAACTCCAGCAGGACCGGCATGGCCTGACGCACGTGCCTTTCGCTGCAGGCACGGTAGAACGTCCAGATCCATTTGATCAACTCCCAGTCCAGTCTGGGACGAATAAAAAAGGGACTCTTGGCGCTGAACATCCAGCGGATCCCTTGTCGAATAACCCCTGGCGAAGCCAGCGGCACAAAGTGACTCGGGACAATCATGCCTGCATTGCCATGGGAAGTCCCATCCGAAAGGTCGGTCCGGTCCACAATGGTGATGTCCACTCCCTGCTTCCGAAGGTACCAGGCTGCACATAAGCCCACGACACCGCCACCGATGATATGCACGTGCATGCTAGATCACTTGAAATCCGTGGGCGTAGGGATCGTCCTCGTCGTCGATGATGATTTCATTGTAGCCCGTGATTTTTGCCCAGCCCTCAATACTGGGTACAATAGCATCGAAGGGGCCACACCGAACGTTCTCCTCCACCCTACCGACAAAGGTCGATCCGATGAAGCTCTCATGCACAAAAGTATCACCGACCGCCAGCCTTCCCTGGGCAGCCCATTGAGCCATGCGTGCAGAGGTTCCCGTGCCACAAGGCGAACGATCAATTGCTTTATCGCCGTAGAAGACAGCATTGCGAGCGTCCGCGTTGGCAGTCAAAGGTTTGCCGGTCCAGAGCATATGACTGAGGCCCTGGATCGAGTCATCCAGGGGGTGTTGAAATGTATACTTGTCATTGAGCCGCTGACGCACCACTGGACTCCATCGGATCAAATCGCTCGCAGTATAATGTTCAATGCCTGCAAAGTTTTCCTGTACATCAACGATCGCGTAGAAGTTGCCACCGTAGCCCACGTCAATCTGCAATGCGCCCAGGTCCGGGCACTCGGCTGTGAGATTGGACTTGTACAAAAATGAAGGTACGTTCACAATGCGTACGGAGACCACTTTGCCCCGCTCTTGGCGATAGTCCGCATGGACCAAACCTGCTGGTGTCTCCAGCCGCAACTGACCCGGCTGCTTGGGGGTCACGAGGCCTTCTTCCAGCATGATGGTAACCGTGCCGATGGCACCATGACCACACATCGGCAGGCATCCGCTGGTCTCGATAAATAGAATCCCCACATCATTGGCCGGATCCTCGGGTGGATAAAGGATCGACCCGGACATCATATCGTGGCCCCGAGGCTCAAACATGAGGCCCTTGCGGATCCAGTCATACGCATCCAGAAAGTGGAGACGTTTCTCGCGCATGGTCTTGCCCTTGAGATCGGGTCCACCGGCGCGTACCAGACGCACGGGATTGCCACATGTGTGTGCGTCAATGCAAGAAAAGACGCTTCTCATGCAGGCGAACCAATCTCCAAATCAAGATAGTTGGGCAGGGAGGGTCTGGCAGCCAGCCCATCCTTCAATATCTTAAGCACGCGTTCACGCTCGGCCCCACGTAGAGGTTTGCGAGGTGCCCGAACATGTTCCGTGCCGATGCCGGTCTGTACTTCTGCCAGCTTGATATTTTGCACCAATTGTGGGCTGATGTCCAGTTCCAAAATCGGCAAGAACCACCGGTAGATGTCCCGGGCCTCATCGATACGACCCGCTTTGGTCAAACGATAGATCGCCACCGTCTCGTGCGGAAAGGCATCTACCAGACCTGCGACCCAGCCATCCGCCCCCATGATGAGGGACTCCATCGCCAGCGTGTCCACGCCGCAAAGGATCTGATAGCGATCGCCAAATCGGTTGCGCATCCTCGTGACATTGGAAATGTCGCGGGTACTCTCCTTGACCGCCCTGATATTTGACTGATCCAGAAAGGAGTCAAAGTGGCGCAAGGTGATCTCGATCTTGTAGTCTACCGGATTATTATACACGAGAATAGGTAGCGAGGTCTCCCGAGCCACCTCCAGGAAAAACTCCCCGACCTCGGCATGGGTGGGTTTATACATCATCGGAGGAAGGAGCATAAGACCGTGGGCCCCACCGGCTTCGGCTTTTTTGGCCAGTGCAATTGCCTGGTGAGTCGAGCCCTCGGCAATGTTGACGATCACATCAATCTGATCACCGACACTGTCCAAGGATGCGGCCAGCAGATCCAGTCGTTCTTCGTGCGTGATGGTGCTGCTTTCGCCTAACGATCCGCCGATGATGATCCCGTCGATGCCGGCCTCTACCTGCACGTTGACATTGCGAATGAAGCCATCGACATCCAAATCGCCGTTGGCGTGAAATTTTGTGGTGACGGCGGGATAGACTCCTCGCCAGGATACTTGTCTCATTTTGGTTTAGTTAATCTTTAGACAAAGGTAGTGGTCTCAGTGGTATGATACTGGCAGGATAATGGGGTGTTATGGTACTATTGTGCTATTGTCGGCTTCTGAGGGAGCAACACCTTGGGGTATCTGACATATTCAAGAACTTTCAAATGCAATATTATTCATACTCTTAGGCCAATTATCACTATTTTTCTCGTTTAGGGTCCATACATAACCATTTTTCACGCTTAAGAGTCATTTTTCACTATCTTGTAATTGTTTTTCATGCTTAGTCTTCATGTATAATCACTTTTCACGCCAAGTGAACACATTTCATGGGCGGGCCATGCCTGAAAGCGGCCACCTAATAGGCTATGCCTTGTTGATAGATTATATATCGTACCGATCGTCGGTCGCCGTGCCCCTCCCCCATCAACTTGCGATGGCCACTGACAAGTTCCAGCGCTATGACAAAGGCCTGTGGCGGGTGTTCACCAAGCGACACCGGCCGGGCCCACATCTTCAAGATCACTTAACCTTCGCCTTGAAGCACGAACCACTCGATCTATATGTGCTCAAGGCTTTCTTTCTGACATCAGGTGAGGAGGTCATCTTGAACATGCTCGTTGCTCAGCCCACTGGAAGATATGCTCGGAAGGCTTGGTTCCTCTTTGAGTGGCTGTTGCAGACAAAAATTGACTGGCCAGACCTAAAAAGAGGTACCTATGTCGACGTTCTCAACTCAAAACTGCAGTTTGTCGGACCCTCGGTCCCATCATCCAGACACCGGATCAGAAACAATTTGCCGGGTACCCCACAGTTCTGTCCACTCGTTCGCAAGACCGGTACCCTTGCTGCCTTCACCACAGAAAAAATGCAGGTTTCCGTCGGCGAAGGTGCGCAGAGAGGGTACCAGCAGTTTGTGCGTAGAGTCTCAGCCTTTATGCTACTCAAGGATTCCAAGGCCTCCTTTGATATAGAGGGTGACACACCACCACAGCGAAAAGCCACTGATTGGGCGCAGGAAATAGGAAAGGCTGGAAGTGATCCGCTTACCATACCGGAAATCAACAGGCTTCAACAGTTAGTGCTCGGCCCAAAAAAATTGAAGCACATGGGTGTCCGACAGGAAGAAGGCTTCATAGGTGAACATGACCGGGATTCCTTCGAACCGGTGCCGGAGCATATTTCTGCTCGAGCCATCGATCTGCCGTCCCTACTCCAAGGGCTGCTAGAGACTAATCAACTTCTGGAGGATTCCGACTATGATGCGGTGCTGGCAGCAGCGACTGTCGGTTTTGGTTTTGTATTCATACATCCCCTGGCAGATGGCAACGGGCGTATTCATCGCTACATCATTCATCATGTCCTTGCAAGGAAACACTTCACCGACTCGAAGATCATTTTTCCCATCTCCGCAGTTATGTTGGATCGAATAAACGACTATCGGGAGGCGTTGCAGCAATATTCGAGGCCTAGGCTAAAATGCATCCAATGGAAATCCAGCCGTGACCGCAACATCGAGATCATAAATGATACTGCAGATCTCTATCGATTCTACGACTTGACACCCCAGGCTGAGTTTCTTTATGAATGCGTCAAGGAAACCATCGCAAACATAATTCCACGAGAAATCCAGTATCTCCGCAATTATGACATACTCACGAAATTACTGCATGAGATCATTTCCTTGCCGGATACGAAATTGGATCTTCTGATCAAAATGCTGCATCAAAACAATGGCCGTTTATCTCGCCGAAAATGGCAGCGGCATTTCAGTGAGCTATCAGAAGATGATGTGGGGTCCGTGGAAGAGGCTTATTCAGAAGTATTCTAGCGCATCCTAATTTCCCGCGGCATCCGGCACGATCTCACGCCCTTGCCCAGAGCGAATCTTCCTGCAGCTCAAGCAGATCAACCAAGAGGGCGTGCTCACAGAGCCCAGATTATCTACCCTCACCGCACATCCACCACCACACTCCTCCCGGCATACACCCCCTGTGGCAGATCGATGAGTAGCAGCGTCTCTCCATCCTTTGGGTGAGTCGACACACCTTCCCCCTGCACATCATAAGATCCGGACAGGGTCAGTAGCAATCGAGAAAGCTTACGCGAAGGGTCTGACACGGTCAACTCTTGAATGCGATCACCGTTTGTCTTGACCATCGCCATCCCTTGACTGTCCAGTTTAACTGTGAGGTCCTTGAAAACATCCACCTGGCCGGCCTTGTGAAATATGAGTTGGACCATATCCAGCTTATGGCTCTTGACCGCCTGCAGCTCGGTGGTATTTGACAAGATATCGATGCCCCGGTGACTTTCGGTAGAGCCCATTAATTGCTCCTGATCTACATCCGGGACAACGATGTATGCGTACGAGCCATGATCAGGACTGGGGCCATGATCAAACCAGGCCATAAACATATCCTCGGTCACGATCTCCGTGGAGATATTCTTTTGATCTGTGATATCCGACCATCGGCCCTGCTCCCTTTGATTGGAAATGTGGACGGGAGAGGCAATGGGCAGTACGTATCCGACGCGGTCGTGATAAATTGCAGTGACGTTCTCCAGACGGTGACTGCCACGCGGCAGTTCTTTGACCTCGCCCCCTTGTCGGATGAAAATGTCATCTCGCATCCGCACCTGGTCGATGGTCGTCACTACCGGCAGACGCGGTTCGGATCGAATACCTGCGCCCAGGCATACATACTCGTCCTCAAAAAAGAACCAGGCTTTCTTGGCGGCCACCCCATCATGTGGGCTGACAAAATCGAAGGCGACCGCCCCGTGCATACCGTCGGTCACCGCTCCCACAAAGTCCCGGACCCCGTCTAATTGAATATTTTCCGGGGGATGCAATTGGGGTTTTTGCATAATCGTGGTGCCGGAGATCTTTTGCCAATCATACACGGGCCAGATGTTGTGGTACTCGTCACCTTTTAACATCAGGTAATTGGTGCCATCCGCTCGATGATGGGTAGTTTTTCCGGGCCCGTTATAGGGTTTTTCCATATTGCGATTGCGGGTGGAAAACATACGCACCGTCGTGTAGAAATTGGGACGTTGAAAAACGAAATGCTCGGTCTGCCAAAAGAATTTGCAAAAGGATAAAGAGGGCTTGGCCTCCCCTTTTCGTAATCGTAAAATCTCCTCAAGTTCGCCCCTCCGATAATCCGTCCCAGCAAGGAGGCGCTCGATCTCCACGGTGCCGCGCGGCTCAAACGTAGTCTGGTGTGAAATACTGCGATTTTTCACACTGATATCCGTATAGATGCCATAGACGAGCTGCTTATAAATGCCGTCCAGATAATAGTCCACCAGGTGATTGAGGCGTTCAATGGGAAATGCATACTTAGTGCCAGCCACGTAATAAGACCATTCGCCAAAGGCATTGGCATACTTACCATATCCATATGAAGTCGTGTTGTTGACCCGATCCACACGATGGTGAAAACTATAGTCGTGCTGCATGCCACGTTTCCCTGTGCTAAATTTCACCTCACCGGCAATGATGGCAATTACCTCATCAAAGCCTTCGCGGTCTCCGACAAAAAGCAAATTTTTGGCTAGGATGCCCGCGATGACAATTCGATCGCCACTGGGTCTGGCACCGGAAGCATTCATATGTGCCCTGCCAATCATGGGCTGCGCTCCCTGCACCAGCTCCTTGGGCAGTTCGTCGCCCATGACCAGCATCAAATTGACCAGGTTAGTGGGGGTGGATATTTGGTTGTTGTGCCAATTATCCCCAACAAAATCATGATCGACCCAATACCGCAGCGAAGTGACAATGCGCTGCTTCAGAGGCAGGTCTCGGTAGTAGTCCGAGTCACTATTCTTATATGCCTTGGCCAGATAAACAAGATCACTGGTGTGACGCCGGTGCGGAAAACCGGCCCTCCGACTAAGGTCCAGATAATTAATATCGGCAAAGCTCCCATCCTCTTGCATTCTCCCCAGAATCTCGTCCACTCGGTCGTCATGGACGGTGGACTTCATGAGCTCGTCTACCACCCGCTGCTTAATCGTGGCAAAATCATCTAGCCGGAGCAAAGGCTCGGACGGCGCGATGGTAATAAATAGAAAGGCTAAGCAGATGGCAGTTCTCATGCGATGACATATTTTGTAACAGGCGAAGCAGCTCCGGTCGAGGAGTGGTTGATAGAAAATTACGAAAAAGTAAGGCCGATCTTGCGGCCATGGAGGGTCAATCAAAAAAGCTATGCCAGCATGGACTTTACATCCCCATCGGCTCATGGCCCTTGGCCAGCAGGGAAATGGTACCTTAAGCCCTCCTGGAAAGCACTATCAGGCCACAACTCCCTTCACGACATGACCGTGCACATCGGTCAGCCGATATCGTCTTCCCTGAAACTTGTAGGTCAACCGCTCGTGATCGATACCCAGCAGGTGCAACAGCGTCGCTTGAAAATCATGCACATGGACACCATCACGTGCGATATTGTAACTAAAATCATCAGTCTCCCCGTAGTGGATACCGGGCTTGATGCCACCGCCCGCCATCCAGATCGAGAAACATCGCGGATGGTGATCCCGACCATAACTATCCCGGGTGAGGCGTCCCTGCGAAAAACTGGTCCGCCCAAACTCCCCACCCCAAATGACGAGCGTGTCGTTGAGTAAACCTCGCTGCTTCAGATCTGTCACCAGGGCAGCGGAAGCCTGATCGCTCGATCTGGCCATCGGTTGAATCTGATTGGGCAGATCGCCGTGCTGGTCCCAACCCAAATGGTAGAGCTGAATAAACGGCACATCCCGCTCTGCCAATCGACGAGCCAACAGACAGTTGGCAGCATAGGTACCAGGAGTGCGGGCATCCGGGCCATACATATCGAAGATGTAGTCCGGCTCATCAGACAGATCAGTGACTTCGGGCACGCTGGTTTGCATCCGGTACGCCATCTCATACTGGCTGATCTTGGAGTCAATCTCGGGGTCGCCCCAGACCGCCTGCTGCTCTCGCTCCAGCCGCTCTAAGTAATCCAGCTCGCGGCGACGACTGGCACGATCAATACCGTCGGGATTGGACAGAAAAAGCACCGGATCATAGCCTGACCGAAAGCGCACGCCCTGATGATGAGAAGGCAAAAAACCATTGCCCCAGGCCTGCATGTTCAGGTTTTGGGTATCGGGCCGGCCCTTGGACAGCAACACGATAAAAGCCGGGAGGTTCTGGTTGGGGCTGCCTAATCCATAGCTCATCCAAGAGCCGACACAGGGTCGGCCCACTTGCTGCGACCCCGACTGCAGGAAGACGATGGCCGGCTCATGGTTTATGGCTTCGGTGTACATCGAATTGATCACGCAAATGTCCTCGGCAATGCCCGAGATATGGGGAACCAGGCTACTGAAATAGCCGCCTGTCTTTGGATGTTGCGAAAAATCAAACTTGGTGCCCACCAGCGGAAATTTTGACTGTGCCGCTAGCATACCCGTGACGCGCTGATCCCCACGGACGCTGTCAGGGATCTCATCGCCCCAACGCTCGTTGAGCACCGGCTTGTGGTCGAACAGCTCGATCTGGCTGGGACCGCCACTTTGAAAGAGGTAGATCACACGCTTGGCCCGCGCGGGATGGTGCAATGCCTTTAAGACCCCTCCATTGGTATTACCCAGCATGGGAGGGGTGGATACTTTGCTATGGGCCAACCCAGGCATCAGGCTGCTGATGGCCAGCGCCCCAATTCCCTTGGTGGTAGTACGCAGAAACGCACGTCTGGTCTTCTCGTAGGCGGCCTTTTGGATATCCTCATTTATGCGCATGTGCTCAATTGATTTGAAGATCTACTAGTTCTTATAGTACGCTTCGGTAGAATTGACAATAGTATTGGCCACCCGAGCGATCGCAGCGATCTCCAGCGCGGGCATCTCAGGGGCTGGGGTACGATGACCCACGTTGAGGTACGCCAAGGCATCCTGTCGATGGCTAGCAAAGTACTCGTGTTCTTCCTCAAGTTGTGATCGCAGCAACTGGGCCTCGCGCTCCGACGGCACACGGCTCGTGAGCATTTCAAAAGCTAGTTCAATCGCCTTATGACGGTCCCGTTTTGCCATTTGCCATGTTCTTTCAGCCAGTACCCGACAGCCTTCGATGACTTGCGGGTCGTTGAGAAGTACCAGCGCCTGCAGGGGCGTATTGCTTTTCTGCCGGCGCACCTGGCACTCGGCGCGAGACGCTGCATCGAAGATCAGCATCGACGGTGGTGGCATATTACGTTTCCAAAAAGTGTATATACTGCGCCGATAGAGGCCATCGTCGTAGTCGATTTCATACTCCGGAAAAAAGGTGTGGGTCATGACCTCCTTCCACAGACCCGGAGGCTGATACGGAAAGGCCGAAGGTCCGCCCACTCGGTAATCAAGCAAATCGCTGGCTGCCAGAATATTGTCTCGTACCATCTCAGCGGATCTCCGATACCGAGGTCCGCGGGCCAATAGGTAGTTTTGCGGATCGGCCTCCAGTAGCTCTGGCGTCACCCGTGAAGACTGCCGATACGTGGCCGAAAGTACAAGCTGACGGATGAGTCGCTTGAGATCCCACCCATTTTCCACAAAGTCCATAGCCAGCCAGTCCAGCAGCTCCGGATGCGTGGGCAGGGCACCCTGATTGCCAAAGTCCTCCACCGTTTCCACCAGTCCCCGGCCAAACATCAAGTACCAGATTTGATTGACCGCGACGCGGGCCGTCAACGGATGATCAGGATGTACCAGCCATTGGCCCAGGCCATAGCGATTCCGAGGTAAGTCTTCAGGCCAGCCAAATATCGTCTCCGGCACGTCCCGTTGTACTTGCTCGCCGTGCGCGTCATACACCCCGCGTTCAAGCACATAGGTGGGCCGATCTCGAGTCATATCGCCCATCACCATGATTTCTTGCACCGTGTCGATGGTCTCGATCTCCCGGGCCTGCAACCTGCGCAACTTTTCACGTTGCCGCTCGAGGTGGTCATCGACAAACAAATCGTAGAATCTACCCAATGCCTGGGGCTGCTGCGAAAGCGCCGCCTCAAACGAACGGACACCGAGGGTGGCATCATAAAGGTACTTCGCGACCATGATGTCGGCCTCCCGGTCCAAAATACGCACCTCGTCCAATAGGCCACCGGTGAAGTCCTGGTCATAGTGACGATTGCCAATGATGATGCCCTTATATGGCTTGTACACCGTGGCCCGAGGATCCGTGTAGGGCTCAGTGGACCGGTACAGATGATTGCGCTCGATGGTGATCTCATCTGGCATACCGTTGCGATAGATGGCCATGCCTTCCGCCCGACTTGATCCGTCATAGGTCCAGACGTAGTGGACCCATTCGTCGAGTGGCAGTGGCTCCACCGCACGCACATCTAAGGACTGGTACGGATGAGCATGATTGAGCCTGAAGTGTAATCGATTGCTGTCCAGCACTACGTCCCAGCCTCGGTAGCCCTGGATCCGATCGTTGCCGTTGTAGATGACATGCCCATCGGCAAAGTCCTTGGGACGTTGTACCCAAAAGCTGATCGTGAAGGGCTCCATGCGCTCGAAGGACGAGCGACTCCCATCCGCCACATATTGGCCATCGGCATCACTACGCACAGCTAGCCCCTTTTTTCCTGGTACAGAGGTTACCTCGCCCCAATAGCTGGCCGGTGCCGTACCGGCCACCAGATCCCGGTCTTTGCCTCCCTGCATGCCATCAAACGTGAGATGGCTGACGGTGGCCTTGTCCACGGCACGGATCAAGCTTCTCGCATCGGTCATACGACGACACCATTGCTCAATGTCCCCTTCGTTGCGCTGGGCCGCCTGCACCGTGGCCTGTTCCTGCTGTTCGATCTGCTCAACCAGCATTTGCCGAATCGCTGCTACTTCCTCGGAGGGCAAAGCCAACACCGGTCCGGCATTCATGGAAAGAACATTAGGCACCTGCTGCCCATATTCTACGGCGTTGTAGCCGAATATGCCATCTCCCCGCTCCACGGTCGAGTTGAAGAACCCAAAGAGCTCATAGTACTCGTCTTGACTGATCGGGTCGTATTTGTGATCATGGCATCTGGCGCAACCCACCGTCAGGCCCAAGAAAGCCGCCCCCAAGGTATTGGTGCGGTCAGCCACGTACTCGACTCGAAACTCTTCGGGGATGATGCCTCCCTCGGAGTTTTGCTTATGGTTTCGGTTGAACGCCGTCGCCAACCTTTGTTCCTGCGTCGCCCCTGGCACCTGATCGCCTCCAATCTGCCACAGAATAAATTGATCATAGGGCAGGTTTTCGTTGAACGCTTCGATGACCCAATCGCGATAAGGCCAAAATGTATGATGAAAATCGTCCAGGTATCCTTCGGAATCGGCGAAGCGCGCTACATCCAGCCAGTGTGCGGCCATGCGTTCACCAAAGGCCGGCCTTGACAGCAGATCCTCTACTAATCGCTCGTAGTAATCGGATCCTTCGTCCGCTTTCCATCGCCACAGTTCTTCCAGGCTCGGTGGGAGGCCCGTCAGATCAAAGTAAAGACGTCGGATCAGCTGTGACCGATCAGCCGGTGGGCTGGGGGTCAACTCGGCCAGCCGAAGGCGCTCAGCCACAAATTGGTCGACTTCATTGATCGCCCAATCTTGGCCCTCGTCCGGCACCGCTGCCTTCACGGGTTTGGTAAATGCCCAATGCGGCTTGTACTGGCCACCCTGCTTGATCCATTTGATCAGCGTAGCTCGTTCGGGGTCGGTCAGGGTCAAATTGGACTCGGGTGGCGGCATGCCCAGCTCCGGGTCGTCAGACAGTATGCGCTCGACCAACTGACTGTGTCGCGTCTGTCGAGGGATGATCGCTCGTCCGTTGCCACTTTCCAGGGCGCTGTAAGCGCTTTCTTCGATGTCAAGCCTTAGATCTCCCTTTCGATTCTCGGCGTCCGGGCCGTGGCAGGCAAAACACCGATCAGAAAGGATGGGCTTGACGTGAAAATTGTAATCGACTTGGTCTGGGAGACGACTCATCTCCCGTTCTATGCCCGCAGGCATCGCAGGTCGGCAAGCGGGTAGAAAGGCGGCAACCAGCAGCAGCAGTCCGCAGATGTTCGAGGACACAGACATCCCCTTAAGATACTAACATTCAGCAAGATTGGAACAAGTGCACGGACGAGCCCCACCCTCGTCCCGAAGCGATGTTATGAATCTGTTACCGCTCCAAAGGAAAGTCTCACATATCTCCGCAATGAACTATCTTCGGGGGCAGAAACGTTTAATTAACTGCGGTCGAGCATCATATGGTGCGATTCTTGCACATATTGAATGAAAGAAATACTATGAAACAAATCACTCTCTTGCTAGCCTTTGTTTTGATGGCCGGCACCTCCTGGGCACAAGAAGGCACCTATAAAGCCGAAAACGAGGGTTGGCTAGTCAACCTAGATGAGGCCTACGAAGAATCCCAAGCAACAGGCAAGCCGATCCTGGCCAATTTCACGGGGACGGATTGGTGCGGCTGGTGCAAACGACTGACAGCTAGCGTGTTTGTGAAACCTGATTTCAAAGCTTGGGCAAAGAAAAATGTCGTCTTGTTGGAGTTGGATTTTCCTCGCCGCAAGCAATTGCCCGACCTGATCCGCAAGCAGAATGCGGGACTGCAGCAAGCCTTTAAGGTGCGTGGATACCCCACGATCTGGCTCTTCAATTTGGACAAGGATCCTCAAACGCAGAAGTATTCCATCACTGCCCTTGGCCGTACCGGCTATACCAAGACCGTACAAGAATTTACCAGCGGTCTGGATCAAATGATCGCCAAGGCAGAGACAGAAGGCACAAAGTAGAGCAATTGTCAATGAACAATTAACAGTTGTCAACGAACGGTCAAGCATGGCTGCCATTGACAACTGCTCACTGATAAAAATGTGATAATCGTTGACTGCTGCGCAGATTACCGAGTGTTCTTAATGATCTTAAACAGCATCTTGGCAAGCTGATCGGCCTCTTCATAGAGCTCTTGAAATCTGCCTTCGTCAATGTAGTCTGTCTCCCGCAGAAGCCTAAGCCAGTATTTGGTTTCCCTGGTCTCTTTGTATGAAATAGACATTTTGGCCCGAAAGTCCCGGCGGGTATAGCCACCTTCGGCTTCCTCCACATTGGCTCCAATCGAGGTGCCTGAGCGCAAGATCTGCTTCGCCAGGGTAAACTCCTTCTTTTCCCTGATCAGATACTGGTACAAACGGATGATCTTGACGGCAAAGGCAAAACTCTTATTGCAAATAACATTTCTGCTTAATGACATTGATATGGGTTTAGATGGTTTGAAATATCTCAGTGGTCAATCAGCAATGGTCAATGAGCAATGAGCAATGGTCAATGAGCAATGGTCAATGAGCAATGGTCAATGAACAATGGTCAATGGTCATTGCTAACTGTTCATTGCCAACTGTTCATTGCCAACTGTTCATTGCCAACTGTTCATTGCCAACTGTTCATTGCCAACTGTTCATTGCCAACTGTTCATTGCCAACTGTTCATTGCCAACTGTTCATTGCTAACTGTTCATTGCTAACTGTTCATTGCTAACTGTTCATTGCTAACTGTTCACTGCTAACTGTTCACTGCTAACTGTTCATTGCTAACTGTTCATTGCTAACTGTTCATTGCTAACTGTTCATTGCTAACTGTTCATTGCTAACTGTTCATTGCTAACTGTTCATTGCTAACTGTTCATTGCTAACTGTTCATTGCTAACTGTTCATTGCTAACTGTTCATTGCTAACTGTTCATTGCTAACTGTTCATTGCTAACTGTTCATTGCTAACTGTTCACTGTTCATTGCCAACTGTTCACTGCTCATTGACGACTTGACTAATACACTCGCTTCCTCGCCGAGACTTCCCACTTTCCCGTCACCCGTCCATTTTCCGCTACATACACGTGTTCATGTAGCGCCATCGTGGGACAAATATGATAGGGGATGGCATACATCACATCCCCGACATCGAGATGATCGAGCGAATCTGCCGTGATGCCGAGATGCTCCTCGCTGTGCACACGTCGACGGTGATCGGGTAGATCGAGCAAGAACAGTCGCCGTCCCGGCATCTCCGAGGCGACGGACTTATGCCCGGCGTCCAGGGTGAGGCAGGTACGATTAGGCTTGCTGATCACACGTGTGGCCAAGACCGCCGCATGTTCAAAAGCCATGTCCTTGTAGGAGGAGGATCGATCATCCCAGAGCAGACACGTACCGGGGCCCAACGTTCGCTCCGGATGCTGCGCATGGATGGGAAAGCTGACGCTACCGCCACAGACGATCTCTGGCACGTCCAGGCCGTCCTCCCGGAGCCCGTCGATTAAATCTTGAACGGGGGCATAGTCTTGATCGCAAATACGGGTGCGCTCCACCAAATCCGGTTCGTGATTGTGGCCGTCATAAACATGGAGGCCGGCGGCGGTCAGATGATCGGCGGAGGCCAACTTCCGATACAGATCTCGGGCCAATGCAGGTGCAATGCCGGTGCGATGCATACCGCAATCGATATCCACATAGACGGGCAATGAAATGTGGTGCTCTCCAGCCAGCCGGTTCAGCAGATCCACGGTGGCTGCGTTGTCCACCAGCGTGGAAAAGCGGGTATCGGAGGTGGCAGCAAGTCTGACGAATCGCTCGGCCAAGGGGCCGGTCGGCTGATAGGCGAGTAGCACATCTGGCACACCGATCGAAGCCAGCATGGTAGCCTCCTGCAGCGTAGCGCATTTGAACTTGTCAATACCTGCGGCCTGCTGCAGTTCGACCACTTGGGGTAGTTTGTGCGTCTTGACATGGGGTCTCAATCTCTGGGTGCCTCCGGCGAGGCGGATCATCTCCGCAATATTGCGTTTGATGCGATCCGGATACAAGATCACGGCCGGGGTGAAGAGTTCACTTTCGTTGTCCACTCGATACCAGTTGTCTCTCATAATTCCTAGTGATGTAAGGGCAAAAGATAAAGCGCGTGGGAAGGGCCGGATTGCTCACGATGCATGATCTCGTGATTGTCGAAAAGCCTGGACAATCTTCGTAGCTTGATCAAACACCTGATCGGCCGTCATGCCCGGGCGATACAGTGAACTACCAATCCCAAATCCGGCCGCCCCAGCGGAGAGCCATTCGACCATATTGCTGTGATTGACGCCTCCCACTGCCAGCAAGGGTATGTGCTTTGGAAGCACCGCGCGGGCCGCCTTGACAAACCCGGGGCCAACTAGGTCCGCAGGAAACAGTTTCAGTCCGTCCGCTCCCGCATCGATCGCCTGGAAAGCCTCCGTCACCGTCATAATGCCGGGATAAGAGAACAGGTCAAGCTTCTTCGTCGCTTCGATCACGTCCGGCCGCACGTTCGGAGACACGATGAGCTTACCCCCGGCGTCTCGCACCTGCTTGACCTCCGCTGGTTGCAAAACGGTCCCAGCCCCCATAAGCATCCGCCCCCGAAACTGCTTCGTGATCTTCTGAATACTCACCAGGGGATCCGGAGAGTTCAGTGGTATCTCCACCACCCGGATTCCACCTTGATACAAGGCGTCGACTACATCCAATACTTCAGACGGGGTCACCCCTCGAATGATCGCCACGATCGGCATCTCCTCCAACCGTTGTTTTTCCGTTTTGCTCATATCCAGTTTGAGATAGTTAACACGCCTCGAATCGTTGCCTCCGCCACATCGACGGTGACGGTCTTCAACTGGCGCTGTCCTAGGGCACGCTGATAGAGGGGCATCAGTTTGTCCGACCCGCAGAGGTACACTTCGTTGGCCAGCGGCACGGCATCGATTTCGCTCCCAATCATGACGCCCGACAAGTAGGAATGAAACTCGAGCGCAGAGATCCTACCAAAAAGATAATCCGTACGAAGTAAGAACAGATCATGTAGCCAGGCCTTTCCGGCGGCATGGCGAAGGCCAAGATCAAAGGCATCCTCATAGAAGTCTTGGTCACTGATCTGCTCTCGAAAGATCGTGTGCCTGCTCAAGGCCCTGAAGACATCTCCCGTCATCCAAGTCGTGAAGGATTGAATAGATCCACGGTTGGTGTTTACCCACTTCGAATGTGTCCCGGGCAAACAAATCAGCTCTGCCTCTTGATACGCATCCACGATACCCAGCACTTGCACCTCTTCGCCCCGTATGACGTCTTTTCGCCCATCCGATTGTTCGTGACAAAGTCCACCAACCACAATAATCTGCCGGTCGCTCTCTATACGTACATAGTGCTTGGCCATACCTCGAGCGTCGGCGGGTGTTCGAGCGTAGGGTGCTTCTGTCCAGCCGTGTTTTGAGCCGATCATCCCACTGAGGTAGACGGGCAGCTCCGGCGGTGCCTCCAGTCTTTCGAGCATCTGCTCAAGAGCTTTGCCAAAGCCGAGGACCCGGGCCTTGGCCAACCCATATCCGCTGGCGGCCTGCCGGAGGATACGGCCCTGTCGGTCCACCAAGTAGACACGTAGGTTGGTCGTACCCCAGTCGCCGATGACCATGTGCGGGTCCGACATTAGATCATCCCTTGTAACAAACGCAGTCGATCTCTACTTTGCAGTCGACCATCATCGTCGCCTGGACACAGGCTCTGGCGGGAGCATGCTTGCCGGCAAAGTAGCTCCCATATACCTTGTTGAAAGTCCAGAAGTCTCTGGGATCGTCCAGCCACACACCGCAGCGCACGATGTGCTCCTTGGAAAAACCCGCCTCTTCGACGATAGCCAACATGTTTTTGATGGCTTGATGCGCCTGTGGTATAATACCACCTTTGACTAGCTCGCCATTTTCGAAGGGTACTTGCCCAGACACATACAGCCAACCGTCGGCTTCCACCGCCCGGGCAAAAGGCAAGGGTCCACTATCGTCCGCGCCATATCTCTTGATCTCACTCATTGTTTACTGGTTTTGTTTTGCTAAATGAATCAAATAAAAATCGACGAGCACCGAATATGATAAATTGCTTCGGGATAGGTGGGGAATTTGCAGTAATATAGGGCTGAAAAGTAGATGATTTCACCTTCAAATTCCGATCAAGGCCCGTCAATTTACATGATATGATGAAGCAATCTCTTCTTGCTGCGTTGGCAGTCTTGCTGATACTCGCTTGTGGAGGTGAGCAAGATCCCACATCCATGGCGCCCCCGGTGGCCGCCCCCTTTGAAGATCTGGACACTAATGCCGTCAACGATTGGTGGAATCGTGGTCCCAACCCCATTGTAGATATCAAAGTAGAGCGCGATCAGGTCGTCGCTTTTGGGATCTATACCGTATCCGATGGTGTCTTAAAAATGACGGCTCAATTGTATCCGCTCTATCCAAACGAGACACGCACCGTGCGGCTCGAAGTGCAACGAGAAGGCACTTGGAGTGAAATCCAACAGCAAGAAGTCAACGATATCGGCTGGTCAGCCCTATTTCGAGTGGAAAACTGGGATGCATCGACCAGTACACCTTATCGACTGAGACATGGAGATCAAGCCTCCTTTGAGGGTATCATCCGCAAGGATCCCGTGGATCAGGATGAGATCGTGCTGGCCGCTTTCTCCTGCAATAGCAACAAAGATCGCGGTATGCGTGAGCACTACGTACGCAATGTGAATCATCAGGATCCGGATCTCCTCTTCTTTGCAGGGGACCAGTCCTACGACCACGTGGAGCATACGGCGGCTTGGCTGAAATTTGGGCTCCAATTTCGGGATCTATTCCGCACCCGACCCTGCATCACGATTCCGGATGATCACGATATCGGCCAGGGCAACCTCTGGGGTGAAAATGGGAAGATCTCCACGGCCCAGGGATCGAGTGATGGCGGATACACCTATCATCACGAATATGTCAAGATGGTCGAGCGCTGCCAGACGGCACATTTGCCCGATCCCTACGATCCCACCCCAATCGGGCAGGGCATCGGTGTGTACTACACCAATCTGAACTGGGGAGGCATTGACTTTGCCATACTCGAGGATCGCAAGTTTAAGTCCGGCCCGAAGGACAAGATTCCGCAGCAAGGTCCCCGTCCGGATCACATTCGAAATCCAGACTATGATCCCGCCTCGGTGGATGTGGAGGGTTTGACCTTACTGGGAGATCGTCAGCTGGCCTTCTTAGATGACTGGGCCACGCAGACAGCCGCCATGAAGGTCTTATTGTCCCAGACTGGGTTTTGCGGTGGCGCGCACATTCACGGACAGATTGACAACCGCCTGCATGCAGATATGGACTCCAATGGCTGGCCCCAGACCGGGCGCAAAAAGGCCCTTCAAGCGATAAAAAAGGCAAATGCCGTCCACATTGCAGGGGATCAACATCTAGCTACGGTGATACATCAAGGCATAGAGGATCACAGAGACGGACCATGGGCTTTTGTGGTACCCGCCATCGTCAACAACTACTATAGTCGGTGGTGGTGGCCCGAGGACGAGCAGGCCGGCGCAAATCGTCCCAGCGACAGCCCCCTGCCCTGGACCGGCGACTACCTAGATGGCTTTGACAATAAGATTTCGATGGTCGCATACGCCAATCCCGATAGCCCCTCCAATGGCGCTGGCTACGGCCTGATTCGGCTGCGAAAGGACCAACGGGATGTCACCTTCGAATGCTGGCCCCGGGAAGTGGATGTTACCCAGGCGGGCGCAGCGCAATTTACCGGTTGGCCAGTGACGGTATCTCTGGGTGAGTAAAGCGATCAGCGATAAACGACTTCTGAAAGCGGTCTGGCAGGGGATCATCATGAGCTCACCTCCTGCCCTATCAGGAATGTCCTATCGTTTCTGGTCAACCTTGCCCGGATCCCAGATGGTAGCTCCAATGTAGCGCTCCGGCCGATGGTGGTCTTGGAAGTAATAGACCACCAGCACCTGACCATCTGGCCGCTGCACGGAGCGAACATAACCCAGATCTCTGCCCGCTCCGTCGTCCCTCAGCACGATCTCGTCAGACCAGGTCTTACCCTCGTCCGAGCTCAGTTTGGCAGCGATGCGATAGGGCTCTCCCCTAACGCCATAGGTCAGACAGAGTCGACCATCGGTCAGTTTGATCAGACTGGGCGGATTCCCTTCACCCAGGTCGTCGATCGGTGGTGGCTCCAGGAGCCAGGTATGGCCATCATCGGTGCTCCGGTAGGCATCGATCCAACGCCGGTCACCCTCCCGTCGACGTACGGTGGTCAGGTACTCCTTCTCCCTCAGCTGCACGGTCGAGGGCATGATGCCAAAACCGGAAGGTGCCTCCCCGATGAGCGACCGAAGATGCCAATCCAATCCACCATTGTAGGTGACGGCACAGACGGGCCGACCTTCCGTAGAATCGGCCTTTGACAGGGAAAGAAACACCATACAACTGTCCTGATTCAAGACCACATAATCTGTGCGAGCCAAAATGTCTGCCCTTCCAGACACTTCCAATAGATGGGGACCGATCCAACGACGACCCCGATCATAGGTATGATAGAAATAGGAGGGTCCCTTATTATGGTCTAGAAAACGAAAAATCAGTGCGAGATCGGGATGCCCAAAATCGATGGGCTCGGCCAATCGGGCCGCAGGACGCCTATAGGTAGCCTCCGACTCCGTGCCGTGCAGTCCAGCGCCCCTGGCTACCAGGACTCCATCCGCCGACGGATCTTCTATGGACCAAGATTCGCCTCCATCCAGACTGCGTGCCAGCAAAACGACTTCCGGCTTATCGCGATCGATGCTATGTCTCTTGGGGCCCAGTTCCTTATGGTATCCCTTGGAGAACCCCACCAGCACTTCGTTGTCCCAAGACCAAATGCCAAAATTGGCAGGCCAGCCACTGAACCTTCCCTCCTCATAATCGACGGTTACGTGGCGGATCGGTGTCTGGACCGTGGGTGCAGTCCCACCGCAACCGATAAGCAGCAGCAAGATGACTAGATGGCAACAGCGCATATCTCAAGAAGCATTTGACGATGAAGATAAGTACTGGACCCGGCTTACCGGGCTACGGACCGGCACTACTCCGGTCGATAGACAATCGAGCCGCCCACGATGGTGTATGCGACCTGGGCATCCAGCCAGTCCGGTGGTCGGGTCTCGAACAGGTTTTGGTCCAGGACGACGATGTCAGCCAGTTTACCTGGCACGAGCGTGCCCTTGGTGTGCTCTTCAAAGGCACCATAGGCTGCGCCCCAGGTGTAGGCCCTTAGCGCCTCCTCCAAGGTGACCTTTTGGTCGGGAAACCACCCACCCTCCGGCTTGCCCTTGATCGTCTGTCTCGTGACCGCGGCATACAGACCCAGGATGGGATTGATGGGATAGTAAGAGGCGTTGGTTCCTGGCCAATCCGATCCAAAGGACAGGATGCAATCATGCTGCTGCAGCGTCTTAAATGCATAGGCTCCCTTGCATCGCTCGTAGCCGATCCGCTCCTCCATCCAGCGCATGTCATCTGTGACGTGATACGGTTGCACCTCCGCAACGATATTCCTGCCCTCGAACCGCTGAAAATCATCCGGCGCAATGACTTGTGCATGCACGAGCCGAAACCTGCGGTCTTTGCGGCCATTGTAATGATCGAGCGTGTCCAGGATGTCCAGCAGTAACGAATTGGCTTGGTCTCCGATGGCATGCACTCGCAGCTGGATACCAGCCTTGTCAGTGGACACCAGCATCTCACGAAAGCTGGGCATATCCTCCGAGAATTCACGCCACCCTCCTCGCCAGTTGGCATTCTCCAGGATGTTGTCGCTATAAGGCTGAAAAAACCGCGCGGTGCGTGCCCCCATGATGCCGTCAATATGTGATTTGATGGTGCCAAATGAAATCCACTTATCCCCGGCCGGTCTCGGTCCTCCGGGATGGTCCCATTGAATGGTCCAGCCATCACGCTGCATATTCTGATATTCGGATAATCTAGACGGAGCAAAATTGATACGACAGGTCAACTCCCCCTCCCTTAACAGATGTTGATAGACATCCACCTGATCGAGGGCCGACATATCCTGCACGGTGGTCACGCCGTACTTTCTGCATTCCTCCAAGGCCCTGCGTGATTCTGCCAGTCTACGTTCAAAGGACTTCTCTGGGACCTGCGCAAGGGCTTGCAGGAATACTTCGCCCGTGAGTAGACCCGTCTCTGACTCGATCCCAAGTGCTTGCAGGGCCAGGCTGTTCGCCAGACCTATGGTGCGGTCGTATCGATTGATCAGCACAGGGTGATCGGGTGTCAGGTCGTCAATCATCTCACGAGAAGGCACAAAGTCGGCCACCTGGGTATTCCCGCCTTCCGATCCTACGCCCCAAGCTTCGTAGGCACCCCAATCGCCTCTGGTGATCCAGCTGCCTTTGGGCAAACGCTGCACGGTCTCGCCGATCTCACGCCGCAGGCCAGACGCATCATTGACATCTAACAAATTGATCCCTAGCAACAGAGCCCCGGCAGAGGCGAAATGGACATGGGAGTCGTTGAACCCGGGCAACACCAGGTGGCCCGAGAGATCCAGTTCCTCTAATGCCCTTGGAGCACTCTCGGAGGTGGTCCCCACGGCCATAATAGTATCCCCGCCAATGGCCATCCAATCTGCCCAAGGAAGTCGGTCATCCCCCGTCCAGATCTTTGCGTTGGTGAGTAGCAGGTCCGCCTTTACCCCTTCCTCTCGACACGCAGTGGATAAGATGGAGGCAAGCAGCACGAGCACAAGACCCTGCTTTGAACATTGCGCGAGCTTCTTCATGGCAATGCTTAATTTCAGGTAAAATACGATGATGTCGACAAAGTTGAAGCTGTTGCTCATACCCTGGCTTGTGTTATGCTCCTGCGGTGGACAGACGCATGAACCTCCCCAAGGAGAAGAAGAGGCCATTAAAAATGTCCTTGTTCAGATGTGGGATGCGATCGAACAGGAGGATCTGGCCCGATACAGCGAATTCGTCCATCCCGACTTTACGCAATTTGGCGAAAGCGATTCGACGCTCTTGGTTGGGAAGCAGGCCGAAATAGCCGGTGTACGCCGTTGGCTTGCTACCTCCGACAACATTCACACAGAAATGCACGATCCCAAGGTGACCATCAAAGGAGATGTCGCCTGGATCACCTATTATTGGTCAGATCACGGCACTACTCAGGGCACCTCCTTTGCATCAAGGGGCAAGTCAACCCGGATCTTTGTGCGAGAGCAGGGTCGGTGGTTGTGTATCCATGGACATTATACCTTGCTAACCTAAATCAGATAATGCGTGAATCTAAGGGCACAGTTTAACGACGTAAACGAATACTTTTCGCCGAAAGTCATTGGCGAAATCAACGATGTCTATGTCAAGGTGGCCAAAATTAATGGGGAGAAGATCCCTTGGCACAATCACAAAGACGAAGACGAATTATTTTACATCGTGGAGGGAGCGTTGCTCTTTGAGATCGAGGGGAAGCCGCCCTTTACCTTGACTCAGGGTGATCTCTTTATCGTGCAAAAAGGTGTCAACCACCGTGTGTCATCCGATGCCGACTGCCTGATCATGTTGATCGAAAAAAAGACGACGGCCCACACGGGCGAGGTACAGTCAGACATCACCCGGAGCATCGAAGAACAATTGAAATAGAGAATTGTCATGAACACAAGATATATCACCTGGATCGCTGCTCTATGCCTCGTGGCATGTGCTCCAAAGACCTCGCAAGTCGATCTGGAATCATTGAAGGAGGAGGTGATCGCCGCAGAAGCAGCCTTTGCAGCTATGGCTGAATCAGAAGGATTAGCCAGCGCTTTCGTTCATTTTGCCGACGAGGAAGGCGTCATCCAACGCAATCGGACGGTGATCAAGGGCAAGGAGGCCATCCAGGCTTTCTACGAAGGGCAGCCAGCACGGAATGAGACCCTCGCCTGGAAACCAGACTTTGTAGAGGTTGCCGCCGCAGGTGATCTCGCATGGACGTACGGACCGTACACATATACGGTGATAGACAGTACGGGAGAATCGCGGACTAGTGAGGGTGTTTTTCACACCGTGTGGAAGCGGCAAGCAGATGGGAGCTGGCGCTTCGTATGGGATTAGAGGGCGAGGTGGGCCAGGAAGACTCGAAGTCACAAAGTTCTTTGGCTAAGGCGCGGCAGTGGAATCAAAAATCAATTGGCGGACGACTTAGATTTCAAGATTCGCTTGCGGGGTGGGGCAGTTCATATGTTGATTTACTTTTGATCGCCGATGCACCATATCTTGCGGGAGTTAGATCAAGGACTTATGAGAATCACCGTAGATATTACTTATAAAATCCATCGACCTGTTGATGAAGTTTATCAGGCGATTGTTGATCCGAGCTTGATCTCAAAATATTTTACTTCGTCGGCTAGCCAGTTGCTCAAGGAAGGGGAGCAGACGACTTGGGACTTTGCTGACTATGGAGTTTCTCTGGTGGTAGAAGTCAACGAGCTGATCCCCAATCAAAAGATATCCTTTGAATGGACGGGCAGTGGTCAATTGGCTTTGGTCACCATGTACCTTTCGGACGTTGACGGTCAGACTCAACTCCGCATTACGGAAGAGGACTTCGCGATGGATGCAGATGGTGTCAAGTTGGCTCTGGGGCAAAATCAAGGTTGGACAGATTTTGTTTGTGCGCTGAAGGCCTATCTGTACACCGGGATCAATTTGCGCACGGGCCAGCACAACTAGCGTGCCTACTCATAGCGACAAGCTGTGGGATCGGACTTGACATAGTAGCTTTCATAGTTTGATGCGGCAGGATCCATACACCCCTTGAGGTCTCGAATATAGATACGGCGAAAGTCGATGGGCTGCCCTTCACTCTGCAATGCAATAAATCCTTGCGTCAGAAGCTCGCCGTCTTTTTTAATTGCCGGATCGTATCGCTCCACCACCCCACCTCCGATCTGTGGTTTGGTGTACTGCAGCACCGTATCGCCATTGATGAGATGGGTCACTAGCGAGTCGCCCAAGACAATGGCCTCGGCCCGCACCCACTGATCGCCGTAATAAGTGTCGGATGAGGAGTTGATACAATGACGGGGATCTACCCGCCCCTGAAAAACCACGTCCGTTCCTGGTGAACACATGTTGCCGGTTGGTCGGGCCTTCCCCTCCTCTACCCCAGCCAGAAATTGCATTTCCACCGAGATGGGCCAGTTCTGCTCCCTTGGCATCGTCTTCGGATCTTGCGAGTGGAACATGACCCCACTGTTGAGTAGGGTGTAGCTGGGTGCTCCGGGATGGAGCTCTCCGACAAACCGGTATTCGAGTACCAGGTGGAAGTAGCTATAAGGGGTATCGTAGTACAAATGACCAAACCGATCATTGAAGTCGCCTTCATACTGGTCGTACCTCACCTTGATCATGCCATCCTCCACTCGGAAGGTTTCTCCATGATTGTCTCCCGTCTCATAATGGTGGATCTTGGTCGTCCAATGATCCAGATCCCTGCCATTAAACATCGGCATCCATCCATCTCCTCCGACGAGCTGGCGGGTGCTGCTACAACTGCATATGAGGCACAGGCAGGAACAAAGAAATAAGTGACCAGGGATCGGCATGTGATCAGATTTATTCAGATCCGAATGTCTGAAAAATCTGGGAAGGCTCGATGCACTATCTCAACTCCACCTGAGCGTACTTTACCTCGGCAGAGGCCAGATCAATATTTTCCAGCAAGTAAATACCTCTGGCAAAGCCCTTCAGATTGATGCGAGTCAGCATCTGGGAGTTGCGGTAGGGTGTAGTTTCACCATCCGGGTAGGTTAATCGCAACAGTTTTTCCCGTCCGTCCGAACGAACAATTAGATGGGACCTGTCCTTTAGCACGATCCTCTCCATCTGTTGCTTATCCTCCGCAAAATCTTCCGATCCCAAGTCGTATCCGTACATTTTGTAGATAATCTGCAGCTGACCTCCCTCCATATCTGAAAGCGATATCTCACCTCTTTCCTCCCCCGTGGGAATCTGGAACCGCAAGGGTAGATAGCATCTATGATAGGGAGTGAATCTAATCGTATCCAAATGCTGGACATACTTGCTTTGGCTGTTGATGTACACTTCGTACTCCCTCCGAGGTGACTTCATCATCAAAATGGATGTATCAATCACGGCACCGATCTGTCCCTGCAGGAGGATCTCGAGTTGATCCATCCCGCTGACACCAGAACGTCGACCATGAGCCCATCTTAGGGCGCTCAATGGAGTGACTGGATACCCCGGCATACTGTAGCTCCGCTGGATATCACTTTCGTCGATGAGCAAGGTATCCGAGCTTTGCGAAGTGCTCCAAACTGCACCCTCAGCATTAATATGGTTGACGGTGGTTACTTCAAAGCGAGTGTGCGCCGACCCGACCAGACCGCCCCTCATGAAGAGTGCCATTTGTTCCACTTTTGACAGACCTGGTACAATACGGTCGCCATACGTTTCTTTCTCCCTTACTCCATCTGCATCATACGACACGATGAGCACAGTCTCAGGTGCCACCATAACCGTATCGGAAAAGGGCTAGCCGATGATCGGCAGCACCAAGCAGACAGGTATAAGGACGACCAGGAGAAATCTAATAAATGCCGTGAGATCCGACGTTGAAGATTGGGATGTGACCATGACCCTCGTAGATTTATGCTGACAGAACCTTCTAAAATTACGGATTTTCGAGGCTCCCCGCTAAGCCGCCCACGAATGCGGTGATTCAATCTATGAGGACGGACCTGGTGCTAGGACTTACCGCGCTTCTGATATTTCTGGAAGAAATCCCGAACAAGAGCACGAATTTGATTTTCGGTCATGCTGTCGGCTGGCTCCACTGCGAGGACTTTATACTTCAGTTGGGGGTCCTCGTTGACCTGCTTCTGAAACAACTTTCTTGCTTCACCCGGTCCGCAAATGTAAAGTGCATCCGCAGCATCCACCTGCTTGATCACCCGCTGAAAAAAGTCGCTTAATTGCTGTTTTTTTCGAGCTGTCATTTTAGTCTCGGAGACCGCATTTTGGGCCAAGTATTTGGTCGCAGAGCCATATCCTCCATGGATATTGCCCTCCTCCACGAGTGATTCTATTCTCAAGACCCTCTCCTTCTGTCCAAGATGTACAATGATTGCTTGGCGGCGATCGATCCAAATGCCTATGTTCTTCGTCATCACAGCATGCTTTGATTAAGAAATCCTAAGGTATGAGGTTACGGAAAGAGCCAAAGACACCCAATGAGGCGAATCAGACGCGTGATTGACTACAGTCACTATTCAGTTTAAGAAAGATTAGAACCACTTGCAAGCTTCCATCGCAGGGATGAAGGCAGTGCAGGTCTTACCAACCTTTGTGCACCCCTCGCCCCTCGTCTCCCCGATCTTTGTACCTTGCGACCATTCCGCGAAGCCGCACCTTCCCATTCGAATATTTCGCACAAGCCGACAAGTCAAGAAAACGCAGGAGCCATGGAGAATTTTGAGCGATTTGGACTGAATCCCGCCATCCTGTCCTCCATCGATCGACTCGGCTTCAAAGAGCCGACACCGATCCAGCAGGAGACCATACCACATATGTTGTCCTCGTCGCGGGATCTGATCGCCTTGGCCCAGACGGGTACGGGCAAGACGGCCGCCTTCGGCCTGCCCTTGGTGCAATTGACGGATCTGGGTGACCGCCGGGTACAAACACTCATTCTTTGCCCGACACGGGAGCTGTGCCTTCAGATCACCAAGGACCTCCAAGCCTATGCAAAGGACTCCCAGGGATTGAGGATCCTGGCGGTGTATGGTGGGGCCGGCATCGGCGGGCAGATCAAGGCACTGCAGAAGGGTGTACACCTCGTGGTAGGGACACCCGGCAGAGTGAAAGATCTAATAGGTCGAAAAAAGCTAAAACTAGGCACTGTAACTCGGGTCGTGCTAGACGAAGCGGATGAGATGCTAACTATGGGCTTTAAGGAAGATCTCGATGCCATACTGTCGGCTACTCCGGATGACAAGCAGACGTTGTTGTTCTCAGCTACGATGTCAAAGAAGGTATTGTCCATCACCAACACCTATATGGACGATCCCCACCAGATATCGGTGGCCAAAATCAATGCCGGAGCCGACAATGTATCCCACCTCTTCTACATGGCACATGCTCGTGACCGCTATGAGGTGTTGAAGCGCATCGCCGACATGAATCCCAAGATATACGGGATCGTATTCTGTCGGACCCGGCGAGATACCAAGGACATTGCCAACAAGCTGATGCAAGACGGTTACAATGCAGACGCCATTCACGGTGACCTGTCTCAGGCCCAGCGGGAGGAGGTGATGGGCCGATTTCGTAGTAGGCGCTTGCAGATGTTAGTGGCCACCGATGTGGCGGCAAGGGGCCTGGATGTCGACGACCTCACCCACATCATCAACTATAATCTCCCCGATGATGCCGAAAGCTACACGCACCGTAGCGGCAGAACCGGTCGGGCCGGCAAAAGCGGGATATCCATTGCCATCGTGCATACCCGCGAGATGAAGAAAATCAGAGAAATCGAACAAAAGTCTGGTGTCTCATTTCGGCGAGAGATGATCCCGAGTGGGATCGACATCTGCAAAAAGCAGCTTTTTGCGCTGATTGATAAGATCGAACATGTGGAGGTGGACGAGGAGCAGATAGCTCCTTTCCTACCCTCCATCCTGGGCAAGCTCGAATGGCTGGATCGAGAGCAGCTGATCAAGCACTTCGTCTCCGCAGAGTTCAATCGCTTTCTCTCCTACTATAGAGGTGCTAAGGACCTTAATGTACAGAAAGGAGATCGATCGGTCAAGGGTAGGCAGATGCGATCTCCCCAGGATCCTACCTTCGGGCGAGTTTACATTAACCTGGGCACCAAGCACAACCTCCATCCAGCCCGATTGATTGGGATCATCAACCAGGCTTTGCGTTCGGGAGAGGTGGCCATTGGCAAAATCGAGATCCTGAAGAAGTTTTCCTTTTTTGAGATTGAAAAGGGGGCACAAGCCGCCGTCGTCAAGGCACTCAACGGGGAGCATTTTGAAGGTGTGACCTTACTGGTTGAGCCCTCTCAGCCCAAGTCAGGACTACTGCCTAAGTACCCAAATAAGCGTAAGAAGAAGAAAAAGAAGCGACCCTACGCTTTTGAAGATGGCCGGAGAGGTGCCGCTCGACATCAAAAGCGAAAGCAAGGCAATCGAAAGAAATCCAAATGAAAGATCTCAACATCGCCGTAGCACAATTTCAACCAAGCGATGGTGACAAGGGGTACAACCTGGGCGTCATGGACAAACTGGTCCGTCAAGCCAAGGATCAAGGGGCTCAAGTCATCAGTTTTCATGAAATGTGCATCACCGGCTATACACATTGCCAGGATCTCTCGAGGGCCCACCTGATGGACCTCGCTGAGGATCTCACCCAAAGCCCTAGCTGCCAGCATCTGCAGAAGATGGCCGCCGAGCACGACATGGTCATACTGGCTGGACTGGTGGAGCGCTGTGAAGGCAAACTTTACAATACCTACATCTGTGTCGATGCGTCCGGACTAGTGGCTACCTACCGTAAACTGCACCCTTTCATCAGTGATTATCTTACACCGGGAGACAAGTATGTCACCTTTGAAATTCATGGTTGGAAATGTGGAATCTTGATCTGCTATGACAACAACGTCATTGAAAATGTGCGTGCCACCGCATTGCTGGGTGCGGATATCATTTTCGCACCGCATGTGACGGGCTGCACCCCATCACCCATGCCGGGACGGGGATACGTGGACGATGGCCTCTGGCAGCAGCGTCGTGAAAACCCCGAGGCTCTGCGAAGAGAATTTGACGGGCCAAAGGGTCGAGCATGGATCATGCGATGGCTACCTGCAAGGGCCTATGATAACGGGGTTTATTACATTTTCACCAATCCGATCGGCTACGACGGTGCACATCTCAAGAATGGCAACTCCCTGATCCTCGATCCCTATGGTGAGGTGCTGAACGAAGTCAGAAGCTTTGATGACGCCGTGGTCACCGCCACCATTACTGCAGACAAGCTCACACTGGCGGGTGGCCACCGTTACCGAAAGGCCCGCAGGCCAGAACTCTACCGCCATATCATCGGACAAGATCACGCCTCAGAGACCAAACCTGTGTGGAAGACCAAGTAAGACCTGCAGCTCGGGGGCGCAAAGCACATTGTCATCACCCAATGCCTCCAGGCCTACAGCGTGTCCGGGCTAGTGCACGCTCTAATCTACTGCAGATCAGACCTCAGCATCGCGCCTCGTCATCGGATCTTGACTACTTGAAAGGATCCCAATGCCCGCCCATCAGCCGAGATCGTCAATACATATTGCCCGGACGCAAATCTTGAGACATCCAAAGAGGCCTCCCTGTCTCCGGCAGAGATCGACCAATTTTGCATCAGCCGACCGGTCAGGTCCGTTAGGATCAGCTGCTTGGCTCGATTACCCTCCGGCAGCTCCACGGCCAGCGCTTGGCTTACCGGGTTAGGGAAGACACGGTACCCTTCCAGTTCATCCACTTCTCCGACTGGGGTTACCATTAAATCTGGCTGATGAAAGCCCTGCGAAAGGTACGTATCCGCGGTTTGGAGCGTGGCAATGACTGCCTCTCCTACCGTCCAGCTCATGAGTAGATCTGAACCCGCGTAGTCGCCACCTCCTGCAGCCACCACTTGTGGCGACGCACTCTGGGCCTGGACGGATAGGGTAGTGACAAGGAAGGCAATTATCAGGAGAAAATGTGTTTTCATTTCTTGGTCTGTTTTCAGTGGACCGTACGGTTGCGAGGTCCTTTTACAAAATAGGAAGACTTTTAGTTTCATGCTTTATCAAATCACATTGAGAACGAGCGAAGGGTCGCCCTCCGGAGAGAGCGACCCTAAGTATTTGGGTTTGTTGAATTCTAGTGGATGTAGATGGTAACATCTTTTCGAGTTCGGTAGCCATGGTGGTCCTTGGCAATACAGGTGATGATATAGGTTCCTCGCTGCATATTGTTGAGGGCATAGTCGTGATCTGCGTGTGGCTTGCCCCACTCATAGGGAGCGTGATTTTCTCGTCGGACCTTCTGGCCGTTGACGTAGAGCTCGCAGTACTGTACACCATGGGGATCGTGGGCATTCACCTTGACGTAGAGGTACTTGCCAGCTGGGTACGATGATCCGTGGGAGATATTGCTGAAGCTTACCGTTGGTCCCTGGCCACCTCCGCTATGAGGATCGACGTAGATCGTGACTTCTTTAGTCGTCTTATAGCCGGCCAGATCGGTGCCGATGGCTTTGATCACATAGGTACCTGGCTGCATGTTGTTCAGTGGGTGGTCGTTGTGGCTGTGTGGCTTACCCCACTCCCATGGAGACCTGCTCTCTTTGCGAACATAGTGGCCATTGACATACAGTTCGACATACTTCATTCCGTAGCTGCTGTGGGCGTTGCACTTTACATAGAGGTCTTTTCCTTGTGGGAATCGGTCACCATGGGCTATGTTGACAAAGTGCATATTGGGTCCAGGAGTTCCTCCTACATGGTCGATGTGGATGGTGATTTCTTTGGCAACCTTGCATCCGTGGTAGTTCTTAGCGATGCATTTGAGGACATAGGTACCAGGCTGCATATTGTTTAACCAGTGGTCGTTGTGGCTGTGCGGCTTACCCCACTCATAGGGAGCTTTGGTCTCTTTGCGTACAAATTGGCCATTGACATACAGCTCGACGTAGTCGATGCCGCTGGGATCGTGAGCGTCTACATTGACGTAGAGGTCTTTACCTGCATTGTAGTGAGATCCGTTGGTCGGAGAGTCGAAGTGCACGGTCGGGCAGTTCTGGTGTTGTCCACATTCTTTGTAGATCGTGATCTTGAATTGGCATGCGGTGCGACCGTATGCGCTAGCATATAGGCGGCCTTCGTCATGACGTAGATCGGCGAGCATGGCATACGTTTCGTCGACACCATGGGTATTGTTGCTGCTGCGTACATAGCGGAACATTCCATAGTCATTTCTAGCGTGGATGTAGGCATCGGGATTACCATGTATCGGTGTGATCACGAGATAATACCTACAATGGGGATCGAGGTAATGCTTGGGCAGCCATACGCTAAACCACTTACCGTGGCTGAGATGGGCGGTGGTTTCCCATAGCTTGTAGCGGCCGCTTCTTCCTTTGGATTCTCGTCCGAGATCCTCTTCGCTGAGTTGGATCTGCTCGTCGATTTCGGTACTGTCGATGATGAGGGTGGTGTCGGAATCGGTGGTTTCTTCATCAGAGTCGGTGCCTTCACTCAATTCAGTGGATGGTGTGCTACTCTGACCCATGGATGCAAGAGCATCAAGTTCTTCGAAGTTGTCCTTTTGACAGGAGGTCATCAGAAAGAGCGAAATCAGGGCTGTCAGAGATAGGATTTGAAAAGTTTTCATCGTAGTGTGATTTGATAATTAAAAAAGCATTGAAACACCCTTTATGGATCGAGGCCTGAAAAAGGTTACCGCTCCACGAAGAATTTTTTTCTGCAGGTGGATCATTGTACTTTCACGAGGTGACGTCAAAGACCATGAACACGGCCGTCTATAGCGATCAGGACTATATAGAAGGCATAAAGAACAGCGACAATAGAGTCTGTCGGGAGATCTACCGGTTGATCCGTCCGAAGGTGATCAAGCTCTTGCTTAAGCACGGTGCCCAGGAGTCGGAAGCAGAGGATGCCTTCAGCAATAGTATGGTGGCACTGTTTGCCAAAGCACAGAAAGGGACATTGCTACTCAAGGAGTCGACGAAGTTTGAGACATTCCTCTCAGCGGTCTGCCTGCGTCAACTTTCCAACCTAAGAAAGAAAAATAGTCGCGTCAACCCGGTAACCAACGAGACCTTGGCCGTATTAAAGGATGACGCACATATGGAGGATGATCTCCTGGATGCGTCGAGATTTAGATTGTTTGTTGAATGCATGAAGCGCTTGGACCAAAAGTGTCAGGAAGTATTACACGCCTTTCTGGTGGAGCGCCGATCGATGAAGGAGATCGCCGTTCAATTGAGTTCAACAGAGGGATTCGCTAAAAAGAAAAAGTGGTCCTGCCGGAACAAACTCGTCAAGCTGATTCAGGCACATTCAGACTATCAGTCCTTAAAGTTTGCGCTATGACCCAGGAAGAATTACACGAATACATGGACGCCTACCTGGAAGGCAGTCTCACTAAGGAAGAAAGAGATGCCTTCGAGAAACGTCTGCAGACGGACGCTGCCTTTGCCGAGCAATTTGAACTGGTGCAGTCACTGGAGTCGTTGATGGCCACCGAGGGACTCTTCGACTTTACCAATTCGATTCAATCCTTGGACGAAGAGTTTGCTAAAAAAAAGACAGGGAGGATCATCAGTCTGGGGACTCGTAGAGTATTGGCGTTGGCCGCATCCATACTGCTCACCGGCGCTGCTGCGCTGTGGATGTTCACCGCCCAACCGTCCTCGGAAAAGCTATTCGCCAGCAACTTTGAGGCTCCCGGACAGCTGCTGTTGGGCGCAGACTTTGGCAACGTACGAGGAGAAGATCCACAGACCGCGACCCCGGAAGCGCTGCAAAATGCCCAGCGTCAATTTCAATCGGGGGATTATGCGGCAGCCACTGCCACCCTGCAGTCGCTCCTATCCAACGCCGATGCCTCCCAGTCGGCGGAGCTAAACTATCACCTGGGCGTATTGCAGTTGATGCAGGATCAGCCGGCACTGGCCCTGACCCACTTTCAAGCTGCCGGCAACTACAATCCGACGGGCTCCAGCTGGCACCAGGCGCTGACCTTGATCAAGCTGGATCGGCGCGACGAGGCCGTTCCTTTGCTTGAGGCGCTGGCCCACCGTCCCAATCCGTATCAGCCTGATGCCGAGCGTCTGCTGCGGCGTATCAACTAATGTATCCGGTCGCTGCTCGACGGCTGCACGGTCGCAGCACGGGCGTGGTATCTAGGGTGGTACACGGAGACACCTGCTTTGCGGGTTTGCGCACTGCGGCGGGAGAGGCTTGAAAAACAACCGTTAATTGTAACCCATGGGGATTCTGCCTCAACCGAAGTCAGCTCTTTGCCTGCGTCCGTCACGCTTTTCACCAGCAAGGGGGAAGATAACCGTTAATTGACCCTTAGTTCTAATAAACACGGGGGACTTTGCCACAACTTAAGTCAGCTCTTTGCCTGCGTCCGTCACGCTTTCCACCAGCACGGAGTAATAACCGTTAATTGACCCTTAGTTCTAATAAACACGGGGATTCTGCTACAACCGAAGTCAGCTCTTTGCCTGCGTCCCTCACGCTTTCCACTAGCACGGAGTAATAACCGTTAATTGACCCTTAGTGCTAATAACCACGGGGACCCTGCCCTATGCGAAACCAACTTTTTGCCGATGACCCTCACCCTTCGACCAGCAGGGGTGGAATAACCGTTAATTGACCCTTAGTTCTAATAAACACGGGGATTCTGCCTCAACCGAAGTCAGCTCTTTGCCTGCGTCCGTCACGCTTTTCACCAGCAAGGGGGAAAATAACCGTTAATTGACCCTTAGCTCTAATAAACACGGGGGACTTTGCCACAACTGAAGTCAGCTCTTTGCCTGCGTCCGTCACGCTTTCCACCAGCACGGAGTAATAACCTTAATTGACCCTTAGTTCTAATAAACACGGGGATTTTGCCCCAACCGAAGTCAGCTCTCGTCCTACGTCTCTCATGCTTTCCACCAGCAGGGGAGTAATACTGTCAATTGACCCTTAGTTCTAGTAACCATGGGGATTTTGCCCCAACTGAAGTCAGCTTCTTTACCTATTTCCCTTGCACTTTCCACTAGCAGGGGGAAATAACCGTTAATTGACCCTTAGTTCTAATAAACACGGGGATTTTGCTACAACCGAAGTCAGCTCTTTGCCTGCGTCCGTCACGCTTTCCACCAGCAGGGGGGAAATAACCGTTAATTGACTTTTAGTTCTAATAAACACGGGGATTCTGCCTCAACCGAAGTCAGCTCTCTGCCTGGGTCCTTCACGCTTTCCACCAGCAGGAGGGGAATAACCGTTAATTGACCCTTAGTTCTAATAACCATGGGGATTTTGCTACAAGTGAAATCAGCTCTCCTGGAGCTATCCGATGGAGCCAATGAAAAAAGTCTTTGGTCCGCATACTTCGTTGCAAAGCCTCGCCGTAGCCAAGGCTAGCCATCCACCCGCTATCGCGGTTCCCTCACTTCTCGCATTGTCATGCTCGACTCCACAAGATCGTTCGGTCATACCTCTTCTGCGAACAAAATCCTATTAGAATTATTCAACATATCTAATGCACAGTCTTACTCAGGCCTTCTACAGCACCTGCCGGATAGCCAATGCCACGAAAATCAACAGGACAAGCGCTAGCAGCAAGTACAAACCAAACCGGGCAAGGAAGCTACCCTGGATCGGATCACCGGCACCCATGAGCACAAACTGACTCCAGAAGTAAGGATGTGCAAAGTATTCGGTCACTTCCCTGGAGTAGAAGAGATAGTTTCGTTTGGCGTCTTGCAAGGCAACCTCCTGACGCTGACCCGCCTTGATCTCTTGAAAGAAATGCTCCATAATGAGCCTGGACGACCAGTCATTGGCATTCCACAAGGTCATCAGGACGTTGTCCGCGCCCGCCTCAAAGAAGGACCGGGCCAAGTTTAGGATGCCTTCTCCCCGCACCACTTTGCCGACCCCGGTGTTGCAAGCGCTTAGCGCCACTAACCTCGCCTGCAAATCCAGGTTTTGCACCTCATAGAAATGTAAGGCATTGTCTGTGGTGGGATCCGGTGCATCCCCGCTCAGATCCGGGTTGGTAAATAGCAGCTTGGACAGGGCCGGCTCCAGATCATCGACCAGGGCATGCATGGAGAGGTGCAAGATGTCATGATCATGGCTGGTACGCCTAAAGGCTTGCTCGGTGGCATCGCTGGCGAGGAAATATCGCCCATCCCATACCGCATTGCTAGATCGTACCTCGTCCTGATTGTAGTTGAGTGGAGCTACACCGGAATGTGAGTCATAGGTGGGTGCCATGCCCAAATAGGGCTCCAAAGAAGTCTTCGGACGGTCTCGCCGCACCTCGGTCAGCAGACGCAGGGCCGCCATGTATCGCACAGATCGATCGCCAAATAGGAATGGCAGATCGCGGTAGTAGTGGCCCCCGGTCAATAGGTCGGGCCGGTCCTCGATCAAAAGCTCAAAAGGCAGGTGAGAAAGTATGCCATCCGGCACAATGAGCAATTTGGTGATGTCGGGACGAAGGAAGGGCTCTACGAGATGCTGATACAGCGTGTGGCTAGTTTCGCAGAAGGCTGTGAAATGACCGGCCCACTCATCGCTACCAAAATTCGGTGGTTTCTGCTGGAGGTGGTTCTGCCTAAACTCGGACACCAGCCGTCGGATATCATCGGCCAAGGGCAGGAGATGAAAACGGACATCCTCATGCGCAATGGCCAATACGCCCAGCATCTCCTCTCCCATAAAATATTCCAAGCACAATTCACCAGGCGGCAAGTGATCACGTTGAAACAATGATAAATCAGGCAGTGATTGGGCGACTACCTTGTAATCAGCGCTATCGATCTGGCGCCGCAGGCGGATGGCCTGACTCTTTAGATCCATGATCGAATCGGCCAGCGGGGTGTTTGGCTGCGGTCTATGGACAAACTGCAGGTAGTGAATCATAGAATCAAGGGAGGACCATTCCTCGTAAAGGGGATCCTCAGCGGCAGACGTCGTGCGGTGTTGGAGTGTTTGGGCAAGCAGAATCGCCTTGCTCTCTTCAAAGTAGCCAAATATGTCTGGTAGCAAGTCGTGACGGTCATGTTCTGCGACCAGCTGATGGGATACGGCAAGTAGCTGATCGAACAGCCGATAGTTTTGGGAGACAAGCCGGCTCTTGGATTCCTTCTCCACCAATTCATAGCGCCAGTACTCCGCGATATCTCGGACTTGCAAATACAGATCTCGAATGCGCAGCAGATCAGCCTCGCTTCCGTCTGAGACAGACCACTCTTGATCGGCCATCTCCATCAGCGTTTCCATACAAGCATGGGGGGAGAGGATACGGCGAAAATCCCCACGAAAGTCAAATCCGGTTGCAAGCAGCGATGAATCCAGCAGGGCCGCGCTGTGCCGGATCTCACCTTGTGCCCGCTTCACCCGTGCCTTTGTCAGGTAAGCCTGGGCCATCTCCTCATTAACGCCCGCCGGAAACTCCCGTCGGTGAATCTGAAGCGCCCGGTCCACGTGGTCGAGAGCCGAACCCAAATCACCCTGGAGGCGATAGGACTCACTCAGCCCCCAATGTGACCGCGCGACCTCGATGTCGTCTTCTCCCAGATGAGCTACCCGGTACTTGAGCCCCAGCCCACCCAGTTCAATCGCTCGGTCGTAATTGCCAAATTGCTGCTCGCATAGCCCCAAGTTATGGTAGGGACGTCCCAGATCTTGGAAGTTCTTCGGTTCCTTATGACGCAGGGTATCGATCGCGATCTGCAGGTAATGCATGGCCGAATCGAAGTGACCAGCTTCGAAGTAGGCATCTCCCAAGCCATTGTAATGACTTCCCTTTCGGTCATTCCCAGATTGTGCAATGATTTTCTTGAAACATTCGATGGCCAAGGCATACTCACCAACCTTTTTGTAGTTGTTGCCGAGATTATTCAGAATGGTCGTTAGATCCGTATGGCCCATCGCAGAGTACAGTCGGTACAAATCCTCATTGGCAGCCAGCGTCTGCCGATGAAGGCCTTGGTCCAGATAAATGGCCACGATGTTGATCTGATTCCTGCTCAGGTAGAAGCTGTTTGGATTGCCGATTTTGTCTAGAATCGCCATGGCTTGCCGGGTGAATTTCAAACCACTTTGAAAGTCGCGGTGGTGCTTCCACATCATGTAACCCTTCAGCGCATGTACTCTTGCCCAATAGTATTCGGGCGGTGGCTGGGCACCCTCATAGAGCGAAATCGCCTTTTCGATGGTGGTCAATGCCTCCTCCTCTTCATCAGCGAAGAACTGCTGGACCGATTGGACAAAGAGATGGTAGGCCCAGTGTTCGAGATTCTCACTCGTAGTGTCTAGTAATCGCCAGCTCTCCTCCAGCCACCGAGCGTCATTCGAAACAAATGCCAGGCGGGCGTAAATGATGCCTTCCAATTCTTCCCGACGATCGGATGTGCTCAAGTGGGAGATGGCCTCACCAAAGGCGGAGGCCGCCGAATCCCTGTGACCATTGACCTCATAGCATTTCCCCAACCAATAATGTCCTTCAGTTAACCTGTCTTCTGCGCTTTGATCGATCAGCTTGGTGAGGGCTCGTTTGCTAGCATCGAGAGCCTCCTTGATCTCGCCCCGAAGATAGTGGCGGTCCGTCTCCTGGAATAGATCTTGGCCCACTGCAAGGCTTGTGGTCAGGCATACCCAGCCCAGGATCAAAGGAAAGATCACAAGGAGTAACTTCTCACAAACTAGCAATCACCTATGCGATTTAACGGGATCATGGTCAATTCCTTTTCTGACAACTATTTCTCGGCCAGCTGCTCGGTCAGTAGCGCTTCAATCTTAGCCATTTTTTTCCTCAGCACATCCAACTCCTCCTCCTGCTTTTCCAACCTTTCTCTTTGCGCTTCGATAATGGTCTGCTGTTCTTGTACGGCCTTGATTGTCAGCACATTCAAGGCTTCATAATTGAGTGTCAGCATTTTGTCGTCTGAGATCGCATCCGTATTTCCCACAAGTTCCGGAAACAACTCACGCACTTCCTGCGCCACAAAACCCAGGGTATTCTTGTCTGAGGTGCTGGACTTGTAGCGGTAGGACACGGGATTTAGGCTCAAAAACAAAGGTAAGGTAGCGCCAAGCGACTGGATGTTGGTCTTGAGCCTGCGATCGGATGGAATATTCCAACTGCCATCGTCCTTGTCCAGGATGCGGCGCACGTTGGTCTCATATCGCCAGATCAGGTCGTTGGTATTGCTGTTACCCAGCTCGTTGAGGCCTCCGGGATTATTAGAGCCGCTCTGCTTCAGCATGAAAAGGGACCATTGATTGCCATTGTCCGGGTCAAGAAATTCAACCTCCTGAGGTATCCCCAAGTCGCCATCCAGGTATGCGGCGTAGTCACTCACCTTATTTTCTGTCGTCACATACAATCCGATATCCCGATCGTCGTCATCCCGATTGTTGTTGTTCGACCGATTTTCTACCTGAACCATCACACCGACGTTATGGCCATTCTTGTTGGCCTCGGTGCTGCCACCCATGCCTGCTCGGACCATCACACCCACATTGTCCGCGCCATTGCTTACTTCAAACATGGCGCCTCGCGAGATATCCGTGTTTTGATTCCCTTGGATCACCGCAATCACCCCGTCATTGGAAGCACTGCCCCCCTTGGCCTGAATGCGGATAGCCTCCAACTCGCCGCCATCGTCCTCGATGTCAAACATCATCATTTTTTCGATGTCCGGATTGTTGTCCAGCTTGAAGGTCATGCGAAACTCGGGATCCGGGCAACCGCCCACTCCAAATCGATCGTTAGAGGCCGGCGTGTCTAGACGGCCACAATCGCTAAAGTTACCCCCTCCGGATCCTGTATTATCAGAACTGGGTGTCCAGCGGTTGTTCACCCATTTAAGCACCTCTCCCGAGGAGGGCGAACTCGTAGATAGAGCTCTCCCACGCAAGGCCGTAACGGTCGTGCTACCAGCATCTCCCTGCACATCCCCGTCCAGCGTGGACGTGCCTGAGTCGCCCTGAGGACCAGCCGGACCCTGTTCGCCCTGGGGACCTTGCGGTCCCTGTTCTCCTTGCGGTCCTTGGGGACCTGGCACACCGCCCTCGGCCGATGCTTGGGCGTACAGTGCATACGGCACCGAGACCAGTTGTGTAGTGCCCAACGGCTCCACCGGACCAACATTCATGGCTCTCTCTACAGCTAAGTACTTCGGCCCCGCACCCCAATCGATAGAAGAGAATGACCCTTGGGTGGCCACGTTTTGACCAACGACGGCGTTGACCATCCCCAGGTCGTTTGTCGTGGTCGTCAGACGCTCGCTATACTCGGTGGTGCCGGTGGGAGAATCTGCCCGTATATGCAGTAGCAGAGTCACCTCTTGGTTGATCATAGGGGCGCCATCTGCATCTCGCAGCATGGCTTGATAGTTGAAGCCGCCAGGAACGTTTTGAGCGTAGATCGAAGTAAAAAGCAGAGCCAACAAGCTCCAGGTAAAGAGTAGCTGTTTCATAAGTTTTTTGTTTAGTTGCCTGATGTGGTGATCAGTCACCATAAGTTAGATAATTGTCGGAAAAAAGTTCTCCAGGCGTTAATGGCCGCAGATCCTCAAAAGGTTACCCCTAGCACGCGATTTTTTTCAGGAGTACAGAGTCCCGCAGAATTACCGCGCCAGCTCTGCTGGGAAGGAGGAGGGATCCAGATTCCACAGCATAGGTAGTAACAGAAAGGTGAGCAGCGTAATGAGCACTATAGAGATGAGATTCATCCAGATGCCTGTCCTCACCATATCAGGTATACGCAGATAGCCCGAGCCGAAGACGACTGCATTGGGGGGTGTCGCTACAGGCAGCATGAAAGCGCAGGAGGCCGCGGCCGTGGCGCCCACCATCAAAATAAAAGGATGAACGTCAATGGTCAGCGCCAACGGCGCCAGGATGGGAAGCATCATGGCGGTAGTCGCCAAATTGGAGGTGATCTCTGTGAGAAAATTGACCGCAGCCACCAGAATGAGCAATAGGGCCAACAAACTAACCCCGTCAAGGAGCGTCATCTGCCCTCCCAAATAAGCGGCCAGCCCCGATGTCTTAAAGCCCTCTGCCAGCGCCAGTCCCCCACCAAAGAGCAACAACACACCCCAGGGAATTCTAACGGCCTCCGCCCATGTCAGCAGGCGACGTCGCTTATCGCGAGCAGCCGGCAGCAAGAATAGGCTGACCGCAGCCAGGATAGCGATAATCGTATCATCAATGCCAGGGAGCAGGTCCGTCAGGAAAAAGGAGCGGGTAATCCAGGCCAGCGCTGTGGTGACAAAAACGGCCAGCACCATTTTCTCTTCAAAGGATATTTTGCCCAGACTGGCCAATTGCCTGTCGATCTCCTCCTTGCCCCCGGGAAAGGCCGTTTGCTGAAAGCTAAACGCGAACGAGGTGAGATAACGCCAACAAATGAAAAGTAGCGTAATCGAGATCGGCAATCCGAAGACGATCCACTGAGAGAAGCTGATTTCGACACCATAGAGCTCCTGTACGATGCCGGCCAGTACCAGATTGGGAGGCGTACCGATCAATGTGGCCACCCACCGATCGAAGCGCTGTAGGCAATAGCCAGCATCAAGGCTTTGCCGAAGATCAGATTTTCGTCCTCCACCGTAGCCGGGTTGTCTCTGAGCTGGGCAATGATCGCCAGCCCGATGGGCAGCATCATGACCGAGGTGGCGGTGTTGGAGATCCACATAGACAAAAAAGCCGTGGCAATCATGAAGCCGAGGATGATGCTCTTGACGTTAGTCCCGATCCAACTGATAATGGTCAGCGCGATGCGCTTGTGCAGATTCCACCGCTCGATGGCGATGGCCAGCATGAAACCGCCAATGTAGAGGAAGATGTAAGGATGCCCGAACGAGGTCGTGGTTTCGCGTATGGGCAAAGCACCCGTGAGGGGAAAGAGCACAATGGGCAACAAGGACGTCACTTCGATCGGAATCGCCTCGGTGATCCACCAAACGGCGATCCATAAGGTGCAGGCCAGGACGGCATTGGCTTGGATAGAGAGCCCCTCCGGATGAAAGAACGCCAGCGTAAACATGCACATTAGAGGCCCCAGAAGGAGACCCACCCGTTTTGTACTTCGCTGTGATCCTGGCATTGGTCTGTAAAAACGCCTTCACCCAGAAGTTAACCTCTGGAGATGCAAGTCGTCCAAGATATCAATGAACCCGATCTAATCACTGCTGTGAAGTGACTTTTTTTGACCTATACCCGCCGAAGGACGCCCCTTCTGACTCGAATAAATTCGATAGACTTCGCCGCACCTTGCTACCGATCATCGTGACTTGGCCCTCCCATATCGATAGCATATAAAGATATGGCAATACTTACTCTTTCCTATTTTCAGGGCTTGTTGCTAAGGCAGCTTCCTGCCATGCTGCATCGTTTTTGACTTGAAAAGTGCCAGGGGCACGGGAAGAGCTCTACAGTAACTCATCGCTTACCTTACAATCTGGAGCTGAGAAGCAACTGCTGTAAAACTCGTGACCGTTTGTCGTCTGTGTACTTCTAAGAAGCTCTGGAAATCTTCAACTGACACAAGTCTGCTGGCGTGGACTTACAGAATTTTTCATCCGTTTCTGCGAGAGAACTGCTTGCCGTAAGGCACACCACTACGATGGTCGCCAATGGGTGTTCATCGGAGTGATACATGATTGGAAATAATTAAACCTTGTTATATGATGAAAAGCGCAACCTTGACTAGCCTTTTGCTGTCGTTGTGCCTGGTCGTACAGCTATCGGCACAACAGACAGTAAACGGGATTATCACCGACTCCAATGGCGAGGCCTTGATCGGTGTAAACATCCTCGAAAAAGGAACCGCAAACGGAGCCGTCACTGACTTTGATGGCTCATACTCTATTACTGTGGCTGGCGCCGAAGCCATTCTTGTGTACTCCTATACGGGTTATACATCGATCGAGCGTGTTGTTGGCACAGTTACCAACATTGATATGGTGATGGAAGAAAATGTAGAAGTGCTGGATGAGATTGTCGTCAGCGCACTGGGGTTCACCCAGAAAAAAGACGAGATCGGCTCCACATCTTCTTCTGTCAAAGCGGAAGACATCAATCGATCGGGCGAAGTCTCCATCCTGAATTCACTGGGAGGTAAAGCCTCCAATGTCCAGATCTCACGATCCAACGGGGATCCCGGTGCCGGTACCACCATACGTATCCGCGGGGCCAACACCATCACCGGATCCAGCAATCCGCTGGTCATCTTAGATGGTGTACCCATTAGCAATTCGACCCTGTATGGCGGAGGAAACGATGCCACCGGAGGTCGGACGGGTGGCGTATCGCAGCAATCACGGCTGAGCGACTTGAATCCCAACGATATCGAGTCCGTACAGATCCTGAAGGGGGCATCTGCAGCGGCCTTATGGGGATCTCGAGCTGCCAACGGCGTGTTGGTGATCACAACGAAGAATGGACAAGCTGGAAAACTTAAGATAGACTACAAGGCCACTCTCTCGTTTGACGAGGTTAACGATCGGTTGGACATGCAGAGCACCTGGGGCCAGGGCCGCAGTGGGTCGTTTAGCGCCACATTGGCTGAATCCTGGGGAGATTACATTCCCGATCGTGCAGGCGGTACAGACGCTGTTGATCAAAGTGGGCGATACTATGAGGCCGCAGACGGCACACGCTATTATCCGATCTCGCAGAAGAACTCTAGAGAAACATTCGTCGATCAAAACTGGGACAATGTGTTCCAAACTGGTGGCTTCACCCAGCATGATCTGTCCATTAGCGGAGGGAGCGACAAGGCCACGTACTTCTTCAGTCTGGGTCGTTTAGATCAGGAAGGCATCATCCGTGAGTCGGACTACGATCGCACCAATCTTCGCCTGAACAACAAGTTCTTTTTGACCGATTGGCTGAGCGTCTCATCCAAGGCAGGGTACACCAACACCCGGTCAAACCGAATCCAGCAAAGCTCCAACACCGCTGGATTGCTGTTGGGCCTGTTGCGTACACCCCCTGACTTTGACAATACCGACTACATTGGTACTTACTACGATGGTAAGGGTGGAGTTTTCCCCAATCGTCAGCGCGCCTACCGTCGATACCTCGGTAACAACTCCAACCCGATCTACAACAACCCAGGATGGACCGTCTTTGAGCAGACAGCAGAATCCAAGGTCAACCGCTTTATCATGTCTACGGAGATGAACATCACGCCATTAGATTGGCTGCAGTTCACACTGCGCGGGGGAATCGACAACTACGATGACAAACGTGCTTATCTTTTCCCCATTGGATCAGCGGGCGATCGCAATCCCGGCATCTTTGCCGAGGATGTCATCGGCGAGAAGGAGTTGAACTTTGACGCCATCGCCAAGGCCAACTTCTCTCTCAACAGAGACATTTCGCTGAATGCCACGGTCGGCTGGAACATCAATGACCGTACGCGCATTCGAAATTCGTCAGACATCACTGGATTTTTGGTAGACGTGCGAAAGCAGACCACCGCCTTGAACACTTCTGCCACCGCCTCCACGGTAGAAAACAACAAGCGATTCATTCGCTCAAACCGGGGCTATGCTGTTGTTGCAGCAGACCTTTATGATCAGCTCTTCATATCTGCCTCTGGCGGAGTAGAAGCAGCCTCGACTGTGAAGGGTACCTTCTTCTATCCGGCCGTGGATGCCGCCTGGCAGTTTACAAAGACGGTGGTGCGACCCGGCTTTTTGACCTTTGGTAAGCTGCGCGCCTCCTGGGGTAAGGTCGGTGTACAGCCTTTGCCCCATCGTTTTGAGTCACTAGCTGAATCTCCTTTTACCTATAGCACTTATAGTGACCCGCTCGATATTTCGTTGTTCGGCGGTGGATTTAGGGTAGATGACGACCAGGGCAACCCGGATCTGGAGCCCGAGATCAAGACGGAATGGGAGATCGGCACAGACCTTCGATTTCTACGGGACAAGATCTCCCTGTCGATGACCTACTATCAAAATGAGATTGACGGGCTGCTCTTTGGCGTTGATGTCACCCCATCGTCAGGTTTTGACACCAAATACTCCAATGCCGGACGGATGGAAAACAAGGGATTTGAGTTGGAGATCGAGTACGACCTGCTCCGGGATTCAGACTGGGATGTGGGCCTCTTTGCCAACTTTAGCACCAACGAAAACAAAGTACTGGAGCTAGAAGGCACGGAGACGATCGATCTATCTCCTGGGGCTTCCGTGAGTTCAAGGGCCGTGGTCGGTTTCCCTTTGGGCGTTCTTTACGGCACTGGTTCAAGAATGGATGACAATGGTAACTTTCTATTAACTGAAAACGGATTCCCACAGACAACTGTTAGTCCCATCGTGCTAGGAGATCCAAATCCGAATTGGAGAGGTGGATTGGGTTTGCGAGCCAGTTGGAAAAACCTGGCTGTGAATGTACTGTTTGAGCATTCTCAGGGAGGTGATTTCTCGCCCCGCACCCAATGGGTATTGAGACGATTTGGCACTACCCAAGAGACTGCCAATAGACTCACTCTTGATCAGGATCTGGTGAATTTTAGTGGTGATATCATTCCTGCTGGCACAACAGTACGAGGCAACATTGAAGATTTTGGAGGAGGGCCGGTCTTGTTAGATGAGACCTGGTACCGGACAGGAATTGGAGGCGGATTCGGAGATGGCCAAGCCTACAACTTCTCGCTAAGGGATGCCACCTTCACGAGGCTGCGAGAACTCTCTCTCGGTTACACACTAAGCGGTGAGAGTTTCCGGCAAAAGACAAAACTCAGTTCGATTACTTTCACGGCGACGGGTCGAAACATTTTCCTTTGGGATGACATCCCAGGCATAGATCCGGAAACAAATCAGGTGGGCGTTAGCAACGCTGCCGGATTGGATTATTTCACCAATCCAAGCACGCGCTCTTACTTGTTTTCAATCATCGTGAGTTACTAATCTTAAAACTGAAGAAACATGAAGACTATAATAAAATCTCTATTTCTCGTCAGTCTGTTGGTGTTGGTTTCTTGCGAAGAAATTGTAGATGGCATCAACGACAATCCAAATGACATTACCATAGAAGACACGCGGCCGGAGCTATTTTTGACCGGAGCCATGTTGGCCAACACGGTGGCACAGGCGGGTCATTGGAATCGAATCGCAGGTATGTACAGCGGTCAGTTGACCGGATTCACCTCACTCTATTCCAATATCTATGGGTATTCACTCTCGACGGCAGAGTCCGTCAATGCCTGGAGCCGGATATATGTAGGTACGATTACCAACATTCGCGGCATCCGTGATGCGGCCAGTGATGATCCCTTACTCATGGGCATCACCAAGGTATTGGAAGCGCATGCCGTGGGTACTGCTGCAAGTCTCACGGGAGACGTACCCTACTCTGAGATCAACAATGTAGAGGTGGCGGATCCGGTATTTGATAGTCAGGTCTCTGTCCTCAATGCACTGATCGGACTATTGGACAATGCGATATCTGATCTCAGTTCGGCATCAAGTCGTGACATTCCTGAGGACATCTACTTCGAAGGGGATGCCGACAAATGGAGGCAGGCTGCCAATACACTGAAGGCGAGATACTATATGCACTTACAAGACTATGGCAGCGCGTATAGTGCTGCCCAGAGTGGTATTGCCAGCGACGATGCGACAATGAAGTATTCTCCTAGAGGTGATGCAGCCATAGCAGAGGGAGACAAAAACCTCTTTTGGACCATTCTGGAAGGATCACGTACAGGTGATATTGGTACGGGAGACAGCTATTTGATCCAGCTACTCGCAGACTCGACGGATGTGAGCAGACACAACGCGAAGACGGACGAAACAGCTAGGTCTGGTTACTACGTTGTGGACGCCAGTGGAGGAAGAAACAATGCCGGAATCATTGAGCAGTTTGAACCACATCGCTTGGTCACGTTGGAAGAAAACAACTTGATCTTGGCAGAAGCTGGCTTTCGAACGTCGGGTTTTAGCACGGGATTGCGACACCTAAATGAGCACCGCGCCTGGCTGAATGCCGGCGGCCGTCTCAACAGCAACTTTGCCGACATGCCGTATCTCTATGAGGCCTACGAAGCGGCAGATTTTGACGCAGGAGGCATGGAGAATGCCGATGGCTTGTCTGCAGACAAAGCCTTGTTGCGCGAGATCATCGAGGAGCGCTATGTGTCAGGATTTGGCACATACATGCCCTTTGACGATGCACGGAGGATCCGCAAGACGGACAGCGACATTGGCGTACCCTTTCCGCTGAATACCGCTGCCGCAAGCGTGCATCCCGAGAGGCTACCCTATTCGGACGATGAGTTGACAACCAACTCTAACGCACCTGCGGAAGATCCAGGAATATTTACGAAGACGGAGGTCAACCGATAGGATTGAGCTTATAAACTGAAAGAACCCCTGGGCAATGAATCGCTCAGGGGTTTTTTTGTTGCCCGCTCAATAAAGCACCGACCGTGTCGGCACCACCAGATCGCCCAGTCCCAAGAAGGCATTGATCAGTCCCACCGCCTCAAACGATGAAAGTTCGCTGGTATATATGTCGGCCACATGAATGTCCCCGGAATCAATTAAGTGTGCGCGCTGCGTGCCCTGAAGGAGCGGTCGCTCTGGTGTCCACCACGTCTGCCCATCGAAGAAGATCAGGTTGGCATAGTAAGAATCCGTAGGTCGGCCATCGACTGATATGATGATATCATCCGCAGGACTCCGCTGCTCGTACAATGCTGTCAGGGTCGCGCGGTCCATATACTTGAATTCGTAATCGATAACATCAGCGGAGGTCTCGACCACACGCAAAGAGGTGATGTCGAAGACCGTCGGCTTATGAAACGCCACTTGAAAGTGGTCCGCATCGTACACGACTCTGCACTTGTGGGTGCCGCGACTGGCCCAATGAGGGACTGAAACGAGTGCCTCCAACTGAGGAATGGGCTGACCGCCATAAAACTTGGCAAAAGTGCGGTTGATCCTTTCCTGATGCAACGCCCCATGGACAAGCAGTCCATCCACGACTTTCATGGTTTCAATAAATCGGGACATACACTTTGTCTATCATCTCACGGTACTCCGATTCCATCTGGCTCAACGAGGTAATCCCTCCGCCACTGCGATAATACAGCTCACCCCCAATATTTTCGATGAACCGGATCATGACGGCACTTTGCAGCTTCTCACCCGTAAACACACCAAAGACCCCCGTATAGAAACCCCGACTGCTCCCTTCTATTTCCCGGATAATTTCGAGCGTCCTCCGCTTGGGCGCACCCGAAACGGAGCCGGCAGGCAGCAGGGTAAATAAAATATCACCCATGTTACGCTGATACCCCGATGGCAGCTGTCCCTTAATCTCCGAACTGACCTGCAAAAGCGATCCACGGTTTGTATGGACGGTATCTACATACTGAAATCGCGACACCTCCACTCCTGAAGCCACCATGCTCAGATCATTGCGCAGCAGATCCACGACGGTCACATGCTCAGCCCTCTCCTTGGGGTCTTGGAGTATGATCGCCCTCGCGTCAGGAAGCGAAGCGTCGATGGTGCCCTTCATCGGGGTAGTGCTGATCACCTCGTCCTCGATCTGGACAAATCCCTCCGGGGAGAACACCACGAACTGATCTCGCACCCTCAGCTTGTATTTAGCTCGGCTGTAGCGATAGATTTGCTGCAAGTCAAGGGTACTGTGCAGCGGCGTCTGCATGGTCAGGTTTAAGAGGTAACTGTGTCCCTCCTTGATGTAGTGCACGGCCTGGTCAAACTTCTTCTGGTAGTCATCGGCCGCCAGGGGCACCCCTTCCACTTGCACCGGATGGCCGTTGATCTGCCCGAAGTTGGACGGATCGAAAGAGTACTCTATGCCGTGAGCGGGTACAGTGGCTAGTGGCAGGACAATGTTCTGCTGACACTCAAAATCGATGGCAAAGAAAAACGGAGCCTTCTCCGCCCCCAGTTGATTCATCGACGCCCGCGCCTCCTCTTTTCCGATGATGATATCCTTACGCATTCATCCATGTGACGGTCTCTGCCTCGACAGGACCTAATGTTTTGCTCGATTATTTTGCACCGGGCGAAGATAGCCATTGCAAAGCATCAGATATCAATAGCTTATTGGACCGTCGATGGAGGTGTAAGGTCACGCCCCGACCAGGCAACGGCTCCTGGATCGACGTCCCTTCCAACCTTGAAGTCCAGCGCGGAGCAGCTTGCCCACCTACCATACGCCCGGTGACGCGCGGCCTTGCGCTTTTACGTATTTTTTTTGTTGAAAAAAGACTATTTTACGAAGAAACCAAAAGACCTTTACCGTGTCCGAAGCCACATCTGCCCAGCTCCTCTCCACCTTTGACCACGTGGTCGTCCTGATGCTAGAGAATCGCTCCTTTGACAATCTCCTGGGATACCTGTATCCCCATGGACCTCCGCCCAAATTGAGCTACGCTGGCCTGCAGGGAAGATCCTTCCCCAATCCGGTGCCAAAGCGGGCACGGGACTCAAGCCAACACAAGGTGATCAATCCACTGACGGCCCTCGACTATCACCAGCCTTTTCCAGATCCGGGTGAAGTGTATCAACACGTCAATACCCAACTCTGGAACCACGTCGATCCGGACAATGTAGGCATTGACGAAAGCAAGATGAAGTCTCCGTACAACATCCCGGGTCCACCCACCCCGGCTCCCACCATGAATGGCTTTGTCAATGACTATCAAAACAATTTGTCCGCCCTCAACCCCAAGAAATATCCCAAATATGCCAATCCGGGGTATGACGAGTACAGCGTGATCATGCAGGTCTATCGCCCCACGAAAGTGCACGTCATGTCCACCTTAGCCCACCAATTTGCAGTCTTTGATTCCTGGCATTGCTCGGTACCGAGCCAGACGTGGTGCAATCGAGCCTTCTGGCACGCCGCTACTTCCGGTGGCCGGGTCATCAATCCCATTGGTGAAGGTGGCTGGTCATTCTCTGACTGGCGACACCGGGTGTGGTCCAAACCGACCATCTTCGATCACATGCGGACGAAAGGGGTCACCTGGAATGTTTATGCGCCTTGGGCACTCAGCAGCTTGACTTACCTGATTCACGGACTGTATTTCAAGTACCCAGCGCATCTTCATGGCTTCCACAAGTTCAAGAAGCACGTAGAGAAGGGCAAACTGCCCCAGTACTCCTTCCTCGAACCGCAGTATTTCGGTCAGCACAACGACCAGCATCCGTCTTCCCTGGGACACAGTCCCATCGACACACGTACCCGAGAAGGTAGCGTCAGGCTGGGCGAAAAGTTAATCCTGGACGTGTACAATACGATCAAAGGCAGCTCGACCTACCGAGACAATACCCTGCTGCTGATTACCCATGATGAGCATGGCGGTTGTTTTGATCATGTCGTACCCGGACCCACCGTAGCCCCCGGAGATGACAGCCCCACCGAAAAGGATTTTGACTTCAAGCGATTGGGCATTCGTGTCCCAATGATCATGGTGTCTTCCCACATACATCCACCCAATATCCAGCACGGAAAGTATGATCACACCTCATTCATCGCCACGCTGAGCAAGAAGTGGGGCCTAGGTACATTGACCAAGAGGGATGCCCATGCCAATACTTTCGAGCACGTATTTTCCCTGCAGAAACGGACGAACTGGCCCACGATCCCGCCGCATATCTTTGACGAATCTCCCCCCGAGGCTTATGCCAAAGATCCCCTGAATGACTTGCAGAAGTCGATTGTGCATGGGGTGGCTCAAGTGGTAGATCAGGTCAAAGACACAGCGGTGGCAATGGACGTGTCTCAATCCATCAACACCGTGGGTGACGCTATTCAGTACATCCAGGACCAACGAGGCCTGTTTGATTTGCCATCAGACTAGGCCTGTCACAAAACGACTTGCTCGGTGGACTGCAGGTATCTGACCAAGTCAAGGACGTCCTCATCGCTGAGGGTCTGAAGCAACCCCTGTGGCATCATCGACACCTCCGTCGACTCCCGGTTGCGAATACTGGATTTGGCCAGCACCACCGGCTCTTGGCCGACGATGCGCAGGGTGAGTTGCCGATCATCCTCGTTGGCTACGTTCCCCGCATAGGTACGTCCATCATTGGTGGTCACCACCACCATCTTGTACGCGTCCTGGATATCGTCACTGGGATCCAACATGTTGTAGAGGAGATAATCCAGATTCTGCCGGTTAGAACCGGTGATATCCGGTCCGATCTCGCCCCCCTCACCATACATTTTGTGGCAAGCGCCGCATACCCGATCAAATACCACTCGGCCATTCTTGTGGTCGGCCGCAGCGATCGCAGATGCCGTTAGCAGGCTCCGATACTTGTTGTAGTTCACCTCCAGGTTTCCAGACAACTCGTCGATCGGACCCCAAATCTCTACAAAGCCGTTGCCCACGACCCGCCGCAGCTGACGGGCCACATAAGCCGGAACATCCGCACGTGGTACAGACTCATTCTTGATGGCCTCCGTGAGCATCCATCCATAGCGGTGACGGGATGACAATGTCAGTAGGACTTCTTGCTGCTCAGCCGCATTCATATTGGCATATCCATCCAATAGCAGCTGGCCAAATTCTTCTTCCTCATACGCAGCCATGGCACTGATGACATCCTTACGGAGTTCCACCTCTTGGAGCAGCCCCGGTAGGAGCGGCTTGAGTTCTTCTCGCTGCTTGGCGGCCAAGCTTCGTATGGCGGTTCGTTTATCCTCGGTACCTGATCCCTGGTCCTGCAGAAAAGCGAGGTACTTTTCCGCAGCGGCCGCATCGCCAAAGCGTTGGGAGACTTCCAGCACCAGCGGTGCCAACTCTTGGTTGCGCTGAAGATCTGCACGCACTTCTGCCCATCCCGAGGGTATCACCAAGTCACTGCGGCCCTCCATCCCATCGACCATGCCCTTCAGTACCGATATGGGTGTTCTTCGATCTAAGCTATTCACAAGATCAGCGATCAGGTCCGCATCGACCAGTCGACGGGCAATGAACTCACTGACCAAGGGTATTTGCGCTGACTCCGCCATAGAGAGAGCCCACGCCGTATGCTCAGGCACCAGCGGTTCGATCCCGTACCACAGCATCTTGGGTATGTTGTGGTCGTCTGCATCTTCCCCACGGGCCAGTAGTGCGGCGGCCAAATCCATCCGGGGTTGATCGTCCATGCGCTGCAACAACGACGCGAGATAAAGCCGCACGACCGGCGAATCGTCCCTTGCGGCCATCTGCACCAGGGTGGGCACCACCGCTTGCGGCACGGCCTTGTCTTCGCCCAAAAACTGAATGGACCAGGCCCGAATATACTCATCGGCGTCTTCCAGTGCAGTGGTCATCATCTCCTCCGTCAGGGCCCCCATGACGTGCAGTGTCCAGAACGCACGCAGTCGGATGTCAGCGTCGGCATCATCGGCGTACATGGCCTGGGCCGCTGCCAAAGCTTCTGGGGCAATCTCTCTGTCACTCGCCCGGCCCTGCAGGACGATACGGGCCCTCCGGGCATGCCAGGCGCTTTTGCTTGTCTGCAGTCGGACCAGCTCCAGATCGGACAGTGCAGCCACATCTCCGTAACGGCCGGGCCAATCCTCGACGCCTGACTGCTCCGGTACTATGCGAAATATCCGACCGGTCTCCTTGTGCAGTACCTCCTTCCCACAAATATCCGCATCATGCCAATCCAATACGTACACGCCTCCCTCGGGTCCGATCTCCATGCTAAATCCGATCCACTGCGCATTGTTGGCCAGGAGGAAATCCTCGCCGTGCGAGGCAATGAATCCCGAGCCGTTGCGCGACAGCACATCGGTCAATACGGCATGCTCATGTATATTGGCCATGAAAAATTGCCCGTGATACGAGTCGGGAAAGGCATCGGACAGGTAGATGCGTGCACCCCCGTGCGCTGAACGATGTCGATGGTCCGTAATTGTCTGAATATCAGCATAGACATAGGGACTGAAGTGACTGCCACCCTGTCGGTGGTAGATGCCGCCCAGAATGATATGCCAGGCGTGCGGGATGACGCAAGCACTGATAAATAACTGCCCCTTTGCATCGTAATCGATGCCCCAAGGGTTGCTGAAGCCATGCGCCACCACCTCAAATCGGTCCTTCGTTGGATGGTATCTCCAGATTCCCCCGTCGATATCCACGCCATCGGCCTCGAGCAGATCGGCCGGAAAGGCCTCGCCGGGTCTGTAGATGCGACCTTTCCCTTCCGGCTTTCGGATCTTGGACGGCGTAGCAAAGCCCTCACATCCATATAGCCAACCATCCGGTCCCCAGTGCAAACTATTGATGGTCTCGTGTCGGTCTCGGATGCCCCATCCGGTCAACAACACCTCGATGTCATCAACATCGGCCCGATCATCTTGGTCCCTGTCTGGCACGAAAAGTAGATTGGGCGGAGCTCCCAGGTACAGACCACCAAATCCGACGGCAATAGCGGCCGGAAACGGAATCCCCTCGAGAAATACCTTTCTGCTGTCAGCATACCCATCCCGGTCTGTGTCTTCCAGAATCAGGATGCGACTATTTCCATCGTTGGAAAAGCCCGTGCTGCGTGACTCATAGTCCAGGTTTTCCGCTACCCACATTCGGCCCTTATCATCCCAGCAGAAAGCCATGGGCTGGGTGATATCTGGCTCGGCTGCCCAGGCATTTACCTCAAACCCATCCTTTACCGTCATCGCATCGACGGCCGCTTGCGGATCCAAGAATTTGGCTGCCCGTCCTTCTTGTTGGGCGATGGCCCAGAGCGAAGTGGTCGTGTACATGCCATGATCTCCGATGTAGTCGTTCCAACGGTCCGTCATCCAAACATCATCGAGCGCTCCGGTGTACATCAACAGGCGATGGCGAATGGTCTCTGTCTCCCCATTATCAATCGTCCAGTCACCCGCCCGGGATCGAGCCGGGCCCACGCCCAGTTGTCCATCGACACGCCAGGTCTGGGGAAATCCAGCATTCTCCCGATGATCCATGATCGTGATGTGGCCCAGATCCTCCCGTCCTTCTACCTGCATGCCCACGTCAAGCCACATGGCGCGTTGGCCTTCCGCATGTTCGTTGCGTTGTCTAGCTGCATTGACCGCCTCCCCAGCCATTCCTTCCTTCCATGGCATCCTTATGAAGAGACCGCCATAGTCATATTCGGCGATGGTCACATCTGTTTGAGCTTCACCTTGCCACGAAAGATCCAATAAATAGGTGGCGTCCTGAAGCTGCACCGTCCAGGTCTGCGTCTCGGTCATGACCACCTCGGCCCCCTCATCCAGCATCTCATAGGTGGTCTGCCAAGAAACGGAGGACCCCGACGACTCGAGAACTTTGCTCGACACCTTGCGCCAGTAGTCGCCGCCCGGATTGTGAAAGTAATCTCTCCCATTGACCCGGGTGAAGCCCCAATAGATGCCGGTCTGATGCTTGTGATGACCCGGACTGTACTCCGTGAGCATCCCCTGCCCATCCGGGGCAATGATCGGGTGCAGATACGGGCGATGGTCCGCCCGAGCGACCTGCGTGATAAAGGGCTCCTCCAGCCCAGACCGGTAGATTTCTATTTTATCCTCGTGCTCTTCCACCGACAGCGTTTGTGCCGATAGATCCGTGGTCTCACTGTCCGATCCCTTGTCGACGGATCGGCAGCCACAAAACAAAAGCCCGGCAAGCGCCCAGGCCATCCAAAGTTTAGACATTCCTAGTTTGCAATTTCTTGCCTATTAAGTTAAGCGATCCGAGGGAATTCCAATGTCCACCAAGATGCCCGGAGATGAACTGGCCGGCACACCACCGAAAATTACCTTTCTATGTGACCAAGATCACTGCAGGCCCGATACGCTCATTCTAAGTTTGCCATGGATCAAAAAACCACGAAAAATGGCCAAGCATCAGATCGTCATCGTCGGGGGCGGCACCGCAGGAATCATGGTAGCCGCACAGCTTCGCAAAGCAGACGCTTCGTTAGACATCGCCCTGATCGAGCCCTCCGAATATCACTACTATCAGCCCGCCTGGACCTTGGTCGGGGCTAATACGTACGATTTTGAAGACACCAAACGGCCGATGAAGGATCTCATTCCCACCGGGGTCACCTGGATTCGGGAACATGCTTCAGCATTTGACCCCGAAGCCAATCTTGTCCACACCAAAGAAGGGTCGACGTTGACCTACGAGATGCTGGTGGTCTGTCCCGGACTCAAAATGGAACCATCGCTGGTGGAGGGCTTAGCCGAAGCCATGGACAAAGGCGTGGTGTGTAGCAACTACACGGATCCTCAGCACACTTGGGAAGTGTTGAAAAATTTCAAGGGTGGCACTGCCCTTTTCACCCAGCCCAACACGCCGATCAAGTGTGGTGGTGCTCCCCAGAAGATCATGTATCTCGCCGGAGACCACATTCGAAGGAGCGGTCTAAAGGATCAAACAAAAATGGTATTTGCTTCTCCTGGCACCAAGATTTTTGGCATCAAGCGGATCGCCCAAACACTGATGAACGTAGTCAATCGACAGGACATCAATCTGCGTTTTGGATACATGCTTGAGAAAGTGGACGCAGAGAAGCAGATCGCCTGGTATCGACTCGCGGACCATGCTCATGAACACAACCACAAGGATGTAGAGGTGGACAGTGACAGCGATCTGGTTGGTATCCACTTTGACATGATGCACTTGGCTCCGCCGCAAGGACCACCTGACTTTATCAAGGAGTCCTCCCTAGCCACCGAGAAAGGATGGTTGGAGGTCGATCCCGCTACCCTCCAGCACAAGAGGTATGCTAACATATTTGGGCTGGGAGATGTAGCTCAGTTGCCCACGGCCAAAACTGGAGCTGCTATCAGAAAGCAGGTACCGATCGTCGTGGCCAACATCGTCAAACTGATGCGGTCGGGAGAGCTGACAGACAAGCAATACAACGGATATTCCTCCTGTCCGCTGGTGACAGGATATGGCAAAATGGTCTTGGCCGAATTTGATTACGATAACAAATTCACGCCGGATCCGAAACTCAAACGCATGCTGGTCTTTGACTCCAGCAAGGAGAGCTGGAGACTCTGGCTGCTCAAAAAGTACATTCTCCCCTATCTGTACTGGAATAAGATGATGAAGGGGCAGGACGTCTGAGAAGGAGGCGCCATCGCGGGGATATCCGCCCTTGCCGACTTGCTCGATTAGTTTTCTATTTTGATTGAGCAAAAACAGCGCAATGGCTTCCATCCTAGACAAGTTGAGAGCCGTTGGACCTGGAGTGATGGTGGCCGCAGCCTTTATCGGTCCGGGTACCGTGACAACGGCCACCATTGCCGGCGCCGGTTATGGCTACACCCTCTTGTGGGCCATTGTCTTTTCGGTGGTAGCGACCTTGATTTTGCAGGAGATGTCCGCCCGTCTGGGTGTGATTTCAGGCCTGGGAGTGGGAGAGGCCATTCGCCAAAAGGTAGCACACCCCCTGCTGATGGGGGCCGCCGCTTTTTTGATCATCAGCGCCATCGGCATTGGTAACGCCGCGTACGAAGCGGGCAACATTACCGGCGCCGTGCTGGGGTTTGAACACCTGGCGTCGGGACATGCGTACCTCGTACTGATTGCAGTGATCGGACTGCTTGCTTTTCTCCTCCTGTATAGTGGCAAATACAAGCTGATAGAGCGGTCACTGATTGCACTGGTTAGTATCATGGGCGTCGTATTCCTTGCCTGTGCTATCTTGCTTGGTCCGGATCTGCGCCAAATCTTGCAGGGAATCTTTTTGCCGGCCCTGCCAGGAAAGTCATTGCTGATGGTCATCGGTCTGATCGGTACCACGGTGGTACCATACAACTTGTTTCTGCATGCATCAACGGTTAAAAACCGTTGGCAGGGCGCATCCCATTTGGGCACATCCCGTTGGGATACGGTGCTTTCTGTCGTATTGGGGGGTATCATCACTATGGCGATCTTGATCACTGCTGCCGTCGCGTTTGAGGGTCAATCCAGGGAAGTCAACAGTGCTGCTGATCTGGCCATGCAACTCCACCCGTTGCTGGGGCGAGGATCTACGCTCTTTATCGCTTTTGGGTTCCTGGCAGCAGGGCTCTCGTCAGCCATCACCGCCCCACTGGCTGCCGCCTTCGCTATCACCGAGATCTTGGGGCGGGGCCAAGCGATGACCAGCCAATTGTTTCGCGCTGTTTGGATCCTTGTTTTGATCGCCGGGGTAGTCTTCTCGTCGCTCGGATTTCGGCCGACGAGTGTGATTCTCTTCGCTCAGGTGGCCAACGGACTTTTGCTACCGATCGTGGCCATATTTCTGCTGTGGATCATGAACGATGCGGCAATTATGGGCAAGCACAAGAACACGTCCCTCTCCAATATTCTGGGAGGAATAGTGATTTTGATAACGATCGGGCTTGGTGTAAAGGGCATCCTGTCCGCTGCTAATCTACTGTGATATGGGTCAAATGCAAATCGATATCAACTGCGACATGGGCGAGAGTTTTGGCAACTACCGTGCCGGAGACGACGAAAACATATTCCCCTACATCACCTCGTGTAATATTGCCTGCGGCTTTCATGCCGGCGATCCCTGGCACATGGAGCGGACCATCGCTCTGGCCTTACAACATCAGGTGACCATTGGAGCACATCCATCGTATCCGGATCTCAACGGCTTCGGTCGGCGACGGATGCAGGTGAAAAAGGAGGAGCTAAAGTCCATCATAAAGTATCAACTGGCCGCCCTAAAGGGGATGGTCGAGAGTCAGGGTGGCAAAATGGCCTATGTAAAACCACATGGCGCCCTCTACAACACAGCGGTCGATGATGCGGCGGAGTGCGCCACGATTATCGAAGCCATCCGCGAAATCGATCCGGACCTGTACTTTATGGGATTGGCCCACAGTGTCATGGAGGACGTGGCCATCGCCCATGATCAACCCTTCATCCGCGAAGCCTTTGCCGACAGAACGTATACGGCGGAGGGCAAACTGCTTTCCCGAAACCGGCCCAATGCCGTCATTACGGATGCTGAGCAGGCCGCCACACAAGTACTGTCCATGGTGCGAGAGGGCCAAGTGCGGTCCGACAGCGGAGCCAGCATCGCGCTGTCGCCCCAAAGTATTTGTATACATGGAGACAATCCGGTCGCCATCCCGATACTCGAGGCCATCGACCGGGCCCTGGCAGCACATGCCATTGTCAAGACCAGTTTTGCCTGACGATGACCATCCTCCCCTACGGCGATAGTGCACTGCTGATCAATCTGGATCAACGAGTAAGTGAAGACGTACATGATCAGGTAATGGCCATGACCCAGCAGATCGAGCTGATCGAACTGCACGGGGTAACCTACACGATTCCGGCCTATTGCTCCATCACCGTGGGTTTTGACCCCCTGGTCACCAGCTACGATAAACTTGCGGGTCAGCTGCGCGATATCGAAGCAAATGCATCGGCGCTGCCGCTGCAAAGCAGACATCTCCATATCCCCGTCTGCTACGAGGAGCCCTATGCCATGGACTGGCAAGATGTGACGAAGCAGACGGGACTAACACCTGCCCAGGCCATCCAGCTGCACACCGCCCAGACGTATCGGGTCTTCATGCTGGGTTTCCTTCCCGGCTTTGTCTACCTGGGCAAGGTACCCGATGCCCTTTACTGCAAGCGCAAGGAGACCCCTCGCGTGCGACTGCCCGCGCTTTCGGTGGGACTGGCAGGACATCAGACGGGGATATATCCGGCGGGGGCCCCGGGCGGTTGGCAAATCATAGGTCGCACCCCGGTGCCCATTTTTCAGGGACACGAATCCTCCCCAACCCTATTCCTGCCAGGTGACACGGTCACCTTTCGTCCTGTCGGAGTCTCCGCATTTGAACAAGTCTCGCGGCAAGTGGCCGCAGGCGCCTTTTCACCGGATCAACTACTCTTGTAATGGCCACGTTCACGCTGCTACGGTCGGGCTTACAAACGCTGATCCAGGATCAAGGTCGATTCGGGTATCTGGCGCTGGGTATTCCGATGGCAGGTGCCCTGGACCGCAAATCAGCGGCCATCGCCAATTGGTTGGTCAGCAATGAGACCAGCGCGCCCGTAGTCGAAATCGCCTTGATGGGCCCCACGATCCAGATCAATGGACCTTGTCAGATAGCCCTGAGTGGGGCAGACCTTTCTCCCAAGATCGACGGCAAGGAGGCGCCGATGAACAGGACCATTCAGATCAAGGACTCGGCGGTGCTTTCGTTTGGACGACCCAGACTGGGGACCCGTGCCTATCTTGCCGTCGGTGGCGAATGGCAGATACCCACTTGGCTCGGGAGCCGGAGCGCCTCCCCCCCGGCCAATATGCAGCTCACCCCAAGCAGTGTGCTAGCTAAAGGAGATAGCTGGACCGTCGAGCCTGGGGGCACGGTGCACCAGCGGGCATTAGAGATTCCCCTATTCACGAGCGATCAACGGGTGATCAATGTACTACCCGGCCCCGAATTTGAGCATACACCGCGGGTGTCCATTGCTCATTTCTTCGGACAACGCCACAAGATCAGCAACGCGAGCAACCGCATGGGCTACCGGCTAGACACAAAGCTGCCGGGTTTTGTCTCAGGAACGGAGTCTATCTCCTCCGGTGTCGTTCCTGGTACGATTCAGCTGACCAACGCAGGTCAGCCGATCATTCTCTTGGCGGATGCGCAGACGAGCGGCGGATACCATCGCCTGGCCAATGTGCTCACGCCAGACATCGATGTACTAGCCCAGTGCCAGCCAGGGGATGAGATCTCGTTCCACCTCGTGGATCTGTCGACGGCCCAATCAGTGCTGCGCGATCGCGCAGAGGAAATGAAGATCCTTCTGGGCTCCTGATTTGTCTGTCGCCTTTGGCTAGATTGGGAGGTGCGCTGTGGAAGATAAATATGGGTTTGAAGTCTGCAGACTTCAAACATCGTGGGACTTCAAACATCGTGATCGAGCCTGGGGGCACGGTGCATCAGCGGGCATTAGAGATTCCCCTATTCACGAGCGATCAACGGGTGATCAATGTACTACCCGACCCCGAATTTGAGCATACACCGCGGGTGTCCATTGCTCATTTCTTCGGACAACGCCACAAGATCAGCAACGCGAGCAACCGCATGGGCTACCGGCTAGACACAAAGCTGCCGGGTTTTGTCTCCGGAACGGAGTCTATCTCCTCCGGTGTCGTTCCTGGTACGATTCAGCTGACCAACGCAGGTCAGCCGATCATTCTCTTGGCGGATGCGCAGACGAGTGGCGGATACCATCGCCTGGCCAATGTGCTCACGCCAGACATCGATGTACTAGCCCAATGCCAGCCAGGGGATGAGATCTCCTTCCACCTCGTGGATCTGTTGACGGCCCAATCAGTGCTGCGCGATCGCGCAGAGGAAATGAAGATCCTTCTGGGCTCCTGATCCGTCTGTCGCCTTTGGCTAGATTGGGAGGTGCGCTGTGGAAGATAAATATGAGTTTGAAGTCTGCAGACTTCAAACATCGTGGGACTTCAAACATCGTGATCGAGCCTGGGGGCACGGTGGATCAGCGGGCATTAGAGATTCCCCTATTCACGAGCGATCAACGGGTGATCAATCTACTACCTGGCCCCGAATTTGAGCATACACCACGGGTGTGCATTGCTCATTTCTTCGGACAACGCCACAAGATCAGCCATGCGAGCAACCGCATGGGCTACCGGCTAGACACAAAGCTGCCGGGTTTTGTCTCCGGAACGGAGTCTATCTCCTCTGGTGTCGTTCCTGGTACGATTCAGCTGACCAACGCAGGTCAGCCGATCATTCTCTTGGCGGATGCGCAGACGAGTGGCGGATACCATCGCCTGGCCAATGTACTCACGCCAGACATCGATGTACTAGCCCAATGCCAGCCAGGGGATGAGATCTCCTTCCACCTCGTGGATCTGTCGACGGCCCAATCAGTGCTGCGCGATCGCGCAGAGGAAATGAAGATCCTTCTGGGCTCCTGATCCGTCTGTCGTCTTTGGCTAGGGGTACCAGCCGCCAAGAACTACCATGGCAACCTAGTTGTTTGAACGGTATACCAAGAATAATCCAAGGTCAGTGAAAGTCACCAATATCCATGAGCGAATGCTAAAGCAGCCTTCCCACAGGGTTTCGCCTCTCCTTAGCACGCTTGCCAGTGGCCAAGAAGATCTCATCATGCCGCACGAAAAGTGGCCTGCCATGCGACTGGATCGAGGCTTGCGAGTAGGTTCTAAAGGTGGGCATGGTCCCATCCGCTACATCGTGCGTGCGTATGTGCCCGGAGAAAGAATACGATTTGAGTTCACCGGACCCAAAGGGTTTCATGGCACCCACGAATTTGAGATCCTAGCGATATCCCCTACGGAAACATGCATGCGTCATACCATCGAGATGATCACCCGCGGCAGGGGAACGCTGGCGTGGGCCGTCGCCATCCGATGGTTGCATGACGCCCTAGTCGAGGATGCTTTTGACAACGTGGAAAACTACTTCACCAACGAAGGCAAATCGACGCCATGGAGCCCGTGGGTGAGGTTCCTGCGCATGGTCCTTCGATAGCACCTTAATTGGCTCCGGATGACAAGAAATTTGGGATGCGATCCACCCCTTGGGTCAACTGTTGATTACCCCGAGATCTTCTGGGGTAAAATCCCCGTGGTTATTAGAACTAAGCGTCAATTAACGGTTATTTAGCACCGACTCTCAGCTCTATGCCTGTGCACTCTTCCTGACCCGAACACTGAGGAGCAAGTACCCCGTGGTCATTAGAACTAAGGGTCAATCAACGGTTATTTCAAGGAGCTACGGCCAAACCTATTGCCTCCACGAAGGGTGGAGTGCTAAAATTGGAATAAAGACTTACCTGGTGAGAGCCTGGACTTCAGCGGTTACGCTTTGCCTCGCTTAGGTATCTGGCAATGACGGGCAGGCAAGCGGAGGAAAGCCTATGGAAAAAATCGATCTCGTTCATGATCCTTCTTGCAATGGGGCTACTTGTGGTTTCGTCGAGGGATACAAGGGGATGCTGCATGATGGCTAGTCGGACTTGCTGGGGTTCCACTACCAGACCTGGTTATAGTCTTCTCTGCTAGATTGGGAGGACCGCCAGGTAGGGATAAATACGGGTTTGAAGTCTGGAGACTTCAAACATCGGGAGGTCCGCGCATTAGATATGTTGAATAATTCTAATAGGATTTGTTCGCAGACGAGGCATGACCGAACGATCTCGTAGAGTCGAGCATGACCATGCGAGAAGTGAGGGAACCGCGAAAGCGGGTGGGTGGCTAGCCGTAGCTATGGCGAGGCTTTGCAACGAAGTATGCGGACCAAAGACATTAGAATTGACCACAAGATTTAATGCGAAACTCTACTAGATCCCCTCCACTACGATCTTTCCCAAGGCCCCACCTGAGGCAAAGGCTTCCAACGCTGCCGGTAGCTCGGCAAAGGGAAAGGTCTTCCACACATGCGCCTTGACCGAGCCATCTGCCAACCATGCTGCTAGCTGACTCAAATCCTTCCGCTTGGGTTTGACCACCACCAAAGCGACCCGCTTGGTCGTCAACAAACTGCGCAATTTGCCTCCTAGCCAGGCGGCCGAGGGCAAAGTAGCGACGTAGGAGCCACCTCTCTTCAACCGTTTAGCGTACTGGGCATGCCTGAGGTTGGAGATCGTGTCAAGGATGACGTCGAATCGTTCATCCAAGGTGGACCAAGGATCCGCTGCATAATCTAGTACCCGGTCCGCACCCAATGCGCGGACAAACTCCATCTTGGGCGCCGAGCAGGTGCCCCAGACCTCCGCACCGAGGCACTTACCGATCTGGACGCCATACTGACCGACGCCCCCACTGGCCCCATTGACTAGGATGCGCTGACCTCGATCCGCACCAGCTATATGGGAAAGGCTCTGGAGGGCTGTCAAGCCCACCGTAGCTGCGCTTGCTGCCTCGGCATGGGAGATGGCAGATGGTTTGGGTGCCACTTCGTCCTCGCGCACGGAGATATATTCGGCAAAACTGCCCTGCCTCGTCTTGGTGGAGTAGGGCAGAAATCCAAACACCTCCTCGCCTATGGCGTACGAAGACGCATCTCCAGCCACCTGCTCGACCACACCACTGTAGTCAAAACCCAAGTGGATCGGCACCTTGGAAGAATGAATAAATCTTCCGCCGTCTTTGCCCGATATCACCTTTAGGTCAGCGGGATTGAGGGCAGCAGCTTTGACCTTGATCAATATATGTCCAGCAGCGGTCGCAGGGGCGTCTGTCTCCGCCACCTGAACCTGACTAAGATCACCTCGAGATCGGATCAGATACGCTTTCATCGTCAGAGAGTAGCATTTGCTTTCGAAAATGTGTGGATTTGGCCAAGGGCGACACGACAAATTAACAAATACCGGAGCGATCAGGTAGCAGAGTCGGAGTTGAGCAACGGTGGTTTTGTACATTCAAGGATGGTAGAATTTTCCCATATGTTGTCCATCTGCGATCCATCGGCCAGACGTCATCAATGTACGTGGCGGCCCTTTCTATGGTCTTCCCTCCTTGTGTGTATGGCCATTTCTTGTCTGATCACCCATCCGTCACGGGCCCAGGAAGATCTACGTCTGCTCAACTACTGGCAATATCACGATCGAGCCGATGACTTACTCTACGATCGGTTCTGTCAGGTGGCTTTTGATCAGTTGCAAAAACGTCAGGCGCGTGTCTCGCAGCTAGACAGTCGAGATAGCTGGTTGGCCTACCAGGCTGAGATAAGGCAGAAGTTGTCGAAAGCCGTTGGACCTTTCCCACCAAAGACACCACTCCGGCCGGTGGTGGTAGAAATCATGGATCATCCCGATATGACCGTGGAAAAGCTCTATTACCAGAGTCAACCCGGCTTCTTTGTCACCGCTGCGCTATTCCTTCCCAAAAAACGAGCGAAGCCCCTGCCTGCGATCCTTTATTGCAGCGGACACACTCGAGAGGGTTTTCGCAGCCCCACATACCAACACGTGATTTTAAACTACGTGGCCAAGGGATTCGCCGTACTGGCATTCGACCCGGTTGGCCAGGGGGAGCGCTACCAGTACCTGGACGACACAGGACAGCCCTACTTGGGTCCCACCCATGAGCATTCATACCCCGGATCGCAATGCTTTTTGACCGACCGTACGATGGCCAGCCATATGATCTGGGATGGTATTCGCTCGATCGACTACCTGCTTTCCCGTCCCGAAGTGGATCCGGAGAGAATCGGTGTGACCGGCCGTTCAGGGGGTGGTACTCAGTCCTCTTACATCGCCGCCTTTGACGATCGCGTGGCGGCAACCGCACCAGAGAACTATCTCACCTCCTTTGACAAACTGCTCCGATCCCAGGGACCCCAAGATGCCGAACAGAACTTCCTCCACAGTATCGCCCTGGGACTGGATCACGCCGACCTGGTGCTGGCTCGAGCTCCAAAACCCACGCTGATTCTCACGACGAGTCGCGACATGTTTAGCATTCAAGGCTCCAGAGACATGTATGCGGAGTGCCGTCGGGCTTATGCAGCCTTGGGCCAGGGTGAAAATCTGCAATTGGCGCAGGACGATGCACCCCACCGATCGACACCAAAAAACCGAGAGGCCGCCTATGCTTTCTTTCAGCAGCATCTGGCCAATCCCGGAAGTCCGGATGATCTGCCGATCGGTACCTTTCCGGCTATGGATCTTCAGGTGACACCCACTGGCCAAGTAGCCACATCATTGAATAGCCTCGGAGTCTTTGAGCTGAATCGCACGCACGCCCAAAAGGTGACCAACGATCGCACCCCACCGAAGGATTTGCCTTCGCTCATCCGGCACTGGGCCGGCATCGATCTGCCGACAAAGGTGGGCGAAACCATCTATTCGGGTACCACCTGGCGAGATGACTATGCGATCGATCGCTTCTTGGTCAGGGCTGGCCATGGCGATTATTTCCTTCCGGTATTGTGGCTACGGCCCGACTCCAGCAAAGGGGTTTTTCTCTACTTGCCGGCGGATGGAAAGGAGGAAGGCTGCCAGATGGGTGGTATGGCAGACCAACTCGCACGGGCAGGTCATGAGGTGGTCCTGGTCGACCTGCCAGGATTTGGCGAACTCGCCCCCGAAAGAAAGAGCGGAGATGCCGTGATCCAAGGCATATCTTACAACCGCTGGTATGCCGGAGTGCTCACCGGACAAAGCATGGTCGGGGCATGGGTCGAGGACATCCACCGACTGGCCCGATTCATAAGAGAACAGAAAGGCCCATCAACGGAGATGGACATGATAACCACCGGTCCGCTTGGTGCGGCTGGACTGCATGCCTGCGTACTAGATCTTGCCGTACGGCGCTTCGTATCGATCGGCTCACTCAGTAGCTACCAATCCATCGTTGATCACCGGGATTATCTACCGCAATATATTATGGAGTCGGTACCCGGTTGCCTGCCGTACTACGACTTGCCTGATCTTATACAGGCCCTGCCACGAGTACAAATCACCCTCTACGACCCCGTAGATGCTACAGGTCAATCCGTGACCCCGGCCGATTACCTGGCTCAGCATCCAAACCTGGCCGACCGTCGTCACCTGTCGGTGTTCGCACAGAGAGAGGCTGGACAGATTGTGTCCCAGTTGGTAGATGACCGACCGTGACAGAGGAGCACGTTACGTAAGATTTGCCAAGGGACGGCAGTCAAAGTTTGACCATCCGTCGTACCACTATCCTGCCATCGTGGTGTATGTGAAAGAGATAACTGGCCGGGGGCAAACCTTCGAGGGAAATCCGCGCTCGTCCCAGTGCACCGGTCTGACGGATTGGCACGTGGCGCACGGGCCTGCCCAGTAAATCAAAGATGGTGACCGTGGCATGGCCAGACATATCTTGAAAGAGAACGTCCACGTGTGAGCGGGCGGGATTGGGCACCAAGGATATTTGGTCCCTGGCCACACCGCATGGCGGACTATGCATGGCTATCAGTATCGGTGCTTCTTGCTCCACTCCTTGAGCGTAGGTACGCAGTCGGTAGATGAGACGCGCTTGCGGCATCGTATCGGTGAATGCGTCTGCCCATCCGCCCCTCACCTCAGGTCCACTCCAAGATGCCAGATCATGATAGACATGTCCATCCATCGATCGTTGTAATACCAGGCTGTCGACCTGCTGATTGACCACTTCCATATCCAAGGTCACCAGGCAGCCGTCAGCACTGGATGTCATCAAGGACGGAGGGACGGAGGGCTGCACGGGCCGGATACCTGCGTCCATGGCCAGGAGTGCACTCCCCGAGTGCAGGGTCAATGTATCCGTCCAGCCCGCATCGTTGATGACGTCACAGTCTTGCCATGCCTCGCCTTGGTAGGGTCGAGTAAATTCGAAGCTGTCCGGACGGTTAAATTGCAGCCGGTAGTCCCCTGGAGGCAGATTGGCAAATGTGTATGTGCCAGCGGCAGTATCGGATATCCCGGTCTGGGTCACCTCGACCAGATGTGGTGTCGTGTCTGTGGCTGCATAGAGATGCACCGCAATGCTATCTACACCCATCTCCGTGCTATCTCGGAGGTCATTTCGATTGAGGTCCTGCCATACCAGCCCGGAGATTACACCCGAACTGTCCACTATACTATAGGCACAGGTGCGAATCGCTTGTCGTACCATGGTAGTATTGCCGCACACATCCTCGGCCATCCAGGTTCGGGTCAACAAAAACTGACTAGAATCGTGCGCTTGATAGTGCCAATCTTCTCGATACTCCAGGGACACCTCTCCCTGGCACGCATCTACGGCTGTCAATGTATCAGGCTCAGGTATAGCGGCATCACAGGGCAAAATGGTATCCCGTGGCGGGTAGTCGATGACGGGAGCCACCGTATCCAGATATCGCACTGTCAGCTCAAAAGAGGAGCGGTTATCAAAAACATCGGTGCTCACGAGGCGAAGCGTGGTCATGGCGACTTGGCCCTCGCATCTGTCCTGCTCCAGATCGTGTACGGACAGAGAATCGGTGGTAGCACAGACATCCTCGATAACAAAATCGGCCTCCGTCCAGGGTCGGGGACAATCAAAACGGACAATCGTGTCGCCTGATCGCACGCTCGCTTGCTCCGGATCGGAGAGTAGGATATGGGGAGGCACATCATCGGTGAGGAATACCAGCTGAGTATCAATGGTGGTGTTACCACAACCGTCCATGGCGATCCAGATTCGCTCAATGCTGTCTCCGCAGGTACCATCTCCCAGCAAGCTCTCACGAAGGGTCAACGTCACGTGCGAACAATCTACGACATCCGGCGTGTCCACCGGCACGTGAGTGCCCTGAGGTAGGGTCACAGAAGCCGGGATCTGTAGTAGCGGTGCGATCGTATCCACCCGTTGAATCATCTGCACAGATCGATGCACCTCACAATGGCGATGGAGGACAAACGTTCGTTCCACGAGTTCTCCGCAATCGGTGGCAAGTATGCGATCGGAGACGACCAGCGTATCGCCAAATCTCTCCTTCAGTGCAGCTACATCCGGCAATGGCTGATCACAGGCCAAGATCGTGTCAGCGGGAAAAACGGGTTGCTCCCGCTCCACACCGTCCGGGGCCTCGATTCGTATGGTCTGGTGCCAGGCTTCGCCCGCATTTCCGCTATAATCTTCGGCCCAAATCCGGCGCTGAAAAAGGCCCTGCTGGCAGTCGTAGTCGAAAGAGATGGTATCATCCTCAAATTTCAGCAGCAGTTCTTGGTCACAGTCATCTCGGTAGGTCGCGGTGCCGAGCGAGCGCATGGATAGATCTGAACCCCACATCACACTCGTGTCCGTCGGGGCTGACGCCTCGACCAGGACCGGTGATACGGTGTCGATCACGACCACATTTTGCAGGCAGGTCAACGTGTCCCTGCCACATGATGCCAACCTCCACTGTCTGATGATATGAAGATGGCCGGTCCGGACATCGCGGCGCTGCTCGTCCAGATGAGAAGCACGCACTTCGCCCCCGCAAGGGAGTTCCAAGCGCGGCGGTCCAAGCGCCGAAGGATCACAGCCATATAAGGTCGTGTCGGGACATATGATGGCTGGGACAATGTCCCGGGACGCGATAGTAATCCGCTGTACACAGCGAGTCTCCTCCCCCAGACAATTCTCCGCGATCCAAGTCCGCAGGATGAAGCCCTGGCCACAACTGTCCAATGTTGCCGCATCTTCAAAGATCACCTGGGCATCGACACAAGGAGCAGGAAAATAAGGCGTGTCTATCTGCTGCAAACAATCTAGGAGTGTGTCCGGTGGACAGGTGAATGGTATCGATTCGAAGATGCCTGCATCCAGATCCCGAATCACCGTACCCGCCCTTATCTGAATTAAATCTGATTGACCATTGTCCGGATTGACGTCACTATTTCGCGAAGCGGCCCCCACCCCCTTCTTAGTAAAGTGCATCGGGGCCTCTACCCCAAATTGTACCTTGTAAGCGCCGGGGACCAAGTCTATGAATTCATATGGTTGCGCTGTGCTGCCACCCTCCATGTCAATGGAGCCAATCTCCTTGAAGTGCTCCCCATCCCACATCAGCAGTGAGACATGGCAAGGCATGGGCTCCTCCCCGGCCTCTCGGATCCCATTTACGTTTTGATCATGCCATACCATGCCGCTGATGGAACCCAACCTGGTGTCAAGAAATTCACACACCGTAATTTCCTGTTTAGCCATGGCTCTATTGCCACAATCATCCACTGCCTCCCAGGTCCGCTCGATCAGGTAGGAGCCATCGCCCTCCCCATCCACCCGGCGTTCGGTATAGTCCAAAGGCAAATCCGTCTGACAATTGTCGACCGAGATCACCGGCTTTGTGGGCTCTGGAATCGTATCGCCACATGAAATCACCATATCATCAGGTACGTGCAAGATCTTGGGTGCGGTCGTATCGATCTGGGCAACGTAAAACACAAATAGTGAGCTATTGCCACAGAGGTCTACGGAGGTGATGCCGCATTCCCACACCCGGTCATAACCCGAAGATTCACACTGCTTGAAATGTTTGATGATGTCATACGAGTCGTCCAACGTCTGACAATCGTCCGTTATGGTAAAATCGTCCATCTGCACCTGTGGATCAAAACAATCATACGTGATCATGATGTCCCCTTGACGTAGGTTACGCAGGCTGGGATGGTGCACCACAATTTCCGGAGCGAGCGTGTCCACCACGAAAATATGTTGCTCTTTTTGCGTGGCGTTGCCACATCTATCTCTCGCGGTCCAAACGCGTATGATCTCTGAAGAGCAGGCACAGTATCCCGGGATGGTTTGCTCCTCATACGTGACCTTCACCGCCCCGCAATAGTCACTAGCTTCATACCAGCCAGGAGGTATAGCCGACCCGTATTGGATGGTGGTATCCCTGGGTACGACCAAGATCGGTCCCTGCTCATCGATCACGGTGAAACTACTGGAGAAAGACCCCAAGGCCCCGCACGGTTGCGCGATGACGTAGTTGGCCTCAAATACTCGTTTGCCGTTGGTACAATTCCAATCCAACTGGTAGAGATCCAGATCGCTTGTGATGATCAAGGTATCGCAACGATCGGCAGCACATGAAGCTAACCGCCTAAGGTTCGCGCGATGCCATTCGGACAGCGCGTCCCGTATGTCCAACTCCTGGGAGCATTCGATCACTTTAGGTGTCAGGATGCAGGCGCCAAGATCGACGGGCTCCGTGTCCTCGATCACCAATGTCAGTGAAAAACTCACCCGGTTGTTACAATCGTCTTCCAGCGAATACCTGACGGCAATGCGGCCCGCATTACCCCCACAATCGGATTGAAAATTGTTGACCGAAAAATCACTGGTCACTTGAAAATCAGCGCACTGATCACGGACACAATCGGAGATCACCAGCAGATTTTCGTTGTGCCATTCTTGTATCATTTGCCTATTTCCCGAGGAGCCTCGGCACTGCTCAACCTGGTTTCTTTGTGCAAAATTGCAGTTGCTCGTATCGGGTGGAGTGGTGTCTTCAATGGTCAGGACAAGGACCACATCCAACGCATTTGCACAGGGATCTTCCAGCGTGTAGGTCACGGATAAAGTTCCTGCCTGGCTGCCGCAGGAAGGGGCAAAGGTGGTAGGGTCAAAATCACTATTTACGGAGAAGCCTCCACAGGCGTCATTTGCGCAGGCCAGCATGGATTGCAAATTCTGCTGGTGCCAATCTTGCATAGCTTGTAGATTGGCGCTTGCTCCCTGACATTCAAGGGTTTGATGTCGCAGAGCAAAATTGCAACCCGACGTATCGGGAGGAGTCACATCTTCCACGACAAGCTCGGCAGTAAAGGCGGTGGCATTGTTACAGTGGTCGCTGACCAGGTACTCGACGGTGATGCTACCGCCGCCACAACTGGGCTGATAGTTTGCAAGATCAAAATCGGAGCTGATCGACACTTGGTTTCGATTGTCCGTGGCACAGGCGGCCAGCGCAGCCAGATTGTCGTTGTGCCAGTCGATGATATTGGCCTCATTGGTACTGGGCGGGCCACAGTCTCTTGTCTGGGGGGTGGTGATATTGCACCCGCTGAGGTCAGGAGCAATGGTCTCGACATAAACCGCATGGGAACAGGTGAAGATGCATCCGGTCGACACTTCTGTGATTGTGACATCATAAGAAGTGGTGCTGGAGGGTGATACCGGCTCGGTAGCCGACGATCCTCCCGAACTCCACTGATAGGTGTACGAACCCGAGCCGCCCGATACCTGGGCGGTAAGATCAGCGGTCGCCCCTCGGCAGATGGTGTCTGGTCCGGTCACTGTACACATGGGGTTGACCACTTCAATCCACTTAGAGCAACTAAACGTGCACCCCCAGTCCAGATCTGTAATCATCACTAGGTATTCCGTCCGTACAGTTGGCGATAGCGGAGAAGTAGTCCGGGTCGACTCCAGATTGCTCCATAGATAGCTGTAGTTGCCCGAACCACCCACCGGATTGGAAGTCAGTTGGATCGAGCTACCCAGGCAAATGGTATCCGACCCTGTGCTGGTAGTGATGGAGCAGGTGGGGTTTCCGACCTGCACAGTGATGTCGCAGCTGCTCGAACACGAGGCTCCCACATCGGTGACGGTCACACTGTAGGTCGTGGTCGTGGCTGGCGAGACAGCGATGCCGGCCGTGGTGGCTCCGGTACTCCAGCGATACTGATAAGGTCCGGAGCCGCCCTGAGGCGTAGCCCGCAGATTGGACGTACCACCGGAGCAGATCTGCGTCGCCCCTGAAATGCTGCAGGTCAGATCGGAGACCGTCAAGGTCACTCTTTGTGACACAGAACGGCAGTTCCTATTAGTCAGCGATGCTGCGTCCGCCGCGACCAGATATCGATACCTGGCTCCATCTACTGGGTTATTCTCGGTATAGCTGGCGCCATTAGCGCCGGATATGTTTTCCCATGAAGTAGAGCTGGTATTGTATCTCTGCCACTGGTAGGCAGGCGTAGTCAGGCCGGCTCCCAGCTGTGCGGTTAGCGTCACGGGGGTACCCGTGCAGATATTGGTATGACTGACCTCCACTCTTGCCCTGGGTCCACACACCCTAAACACAATATCATCTATCGCCAAGTCATTTCCAGCTCCCGAATTGGTAGGCACATTATTGTCCATCTCCACAATGACTGAAGAAACACCAGTTGGAAGCTGAAAGGTAAATCCATGTTCGCGCCATATTAGCTGGGTACTCTCGGGAATATTGCCTGTATTCACGCTGCCCAAAATGGCGTTATTCTGTGCGTTGCGCAGTCGGAAAGTAACGTTGGGTAAAATGCCTGTAGCAATCGAAAGGTCTACGACATTGGCTATCCAGGCAGAAAACTCCATCGTGGTACCGGGACACAGATTATCGACCCTCCTACGATAGAAGACGCCAGGACCAGCATCCGCGTTGAATATAGCCATACGCCCATTTGCATCCCCGGTGTGATCCCTTCCTGTAGCAAGCCAATTGGGGTGTACGGTGCGAGGTGATCCGGAGAAGACCGTGTACTCTCGGATATTGAACACCGGACCAGAGCCGACATAGGTATAATCTGTCCTGCCTGCCGGCAATGACGTCCTGCCTCCACTCCCAAAATTCTCCTCAAAAATCGGATCTCCAAAGCTACCCGAGCAGATCTGTGCTTGGCTCACCTGCCAGGTTACAACGAATAAAAAGAGCACAAGGCAATTGCTCGATCTTCGGTATTGGTTCATGTCGAAATCTTAGAGCTAACACTACGAGAGGCCAAAGAAACTCATTGGGGGAGTACAAGCAGGGTACCAAAGCTTTTATTTTCGTGTAGCACTGCATGTAGGATTCATGTAGTCATTTTGGCCAACGTAGCACCGCAGCCACCCTTTCATATTTTCACTACATTGCCAAAATGAAGTATGGACTATACACCCGCTTTGACGCCTTACCAGGCAAGCGGCGAGATCTGGTCGACGTGCTCGTCCGGGCCGCCCAGCTGGTGGGCGATGCACCCGGCTGCCACTTATACCTCGTCAATGAGGACCTGCAAGAGGAGCACTCCGTGTGGGTCACTGAACTGTGGGACAGCCCTGATCAGCACTTAGCTGCGCTATCTATCGATGGAGCCTCGGACCTGATCGCCGAGGCCATGCCCTTGCTAGACGGCAAACCCCGCCAATTGCAGCTACATCCCGTCGGAGGCAAAGGCATCATTTCCAGCTAACGACCCACTCACACAACCCTTCCCCGCCCATGGCAAAAGTCATTCTCTATTCCGCTGCCAGCTTGGATCAATACATTGCCCGTCCCGATGGCTCAATCGATTGGTTGGAGGACAAAAAGTGGAGCCTACCGGGGGAAGATTTTGGCTATCAATCCTTTATCGAAGACATTGGGTTCACTTTGATGGGCCGCAAGACTTTTGACCAAGTTGTTGGATTTGATGTACCATTCCCCTACACTGGCAAGACCAATTTCGTCTATACCCGGACGCCCTTTGAGTCGCACCCGGATGTCACCTTTGTGACCAGTGATCCCGTCGCCCACGCTAGGCAGCTGAAAGAGGCCGCCGACAAAGACATCTGGCTCATTGGCGGTGGTCAAATCAATGCGCTGTTTCTCCAGGCTGGTCTAATCGACCGTTGTATGATCACCTATCTGCCGATGCTCCTCGGCGAGGGTCTGCCCCTTTTTGCCCCACCAACCGGCGAAGTAGCTGTCGACATTGTGACCAGTAAATTCTATAAAAATGGATTTCACCAACTGGTCTTTGAGCCGCAAGCTCAGAATGGATAACCAAGGGCGATGTTAAAGTTGAGATTATCGCCCAACCAGCCTTTTTGACTCATCTCACTAAACGTCCATCGACCCCCCTTCTCTAGATACGGCTTGCGTATGGGTAGCGCCATATCCAGACGCAGCACCAGGTACTGAATGTCAAATCTCAGGCCGGCGCCGGCACCCACCGCCAGCTCGCTGATAAACCGGCTCCCTGAAAAAACCTTTCGTTGATCAGCCTCCAGGTTTTTGAGATCAAGCAGCCACACATTGCCCACGTCGGCAAAGAAGGCTCCCTTGAGATAAAAAGGCTTAAATAGATCAAAGCGAAACTCTGCGTTGGCTTCAATTTTTAATTCGCCGGTTTTATCAAACGCAGATTCAGCGACGGGCGAAGAACTGTCAGCCCGGTAGCTGCCTAAGAGACTGCGAATGGGAAAGGCTCGCATACTGTTGGAACCGCCCACAAAATATTGCTTGATATACGGCAACGTCTCTGCATTCAAATACGGGATACCGATGCCCGGTGAAATTCTGGCCACGAAGCTACTGGCCCGTCCCACCCAGTGGTATCGCGCATCCACATCTATCTTGGTGTATTGCGAAAAAGGACGGCCGAACAATCGATAGGGTGAGGCGCCGCTGGCGACGGCCTCCGAGATCAAGTAGGGAATATGTCCGGCCAGCTCCAATTGACCCAAAAAGAAAAAATAATCTCTCGGTTGGCTCACCTCCTGGTTGGTAAAGGTGTAGGAGTAGGAACTTCCAGTAATAAACAGATTCGCAAAGCTGCGCTCAAGGATGGGATTGCGCTCGAGGAGCTCCAAGAAGGCCGGAGTCTGCCTGGTGATATCGACAAAATTAAGCGATAGCAGACTGATCTGATGCCTCTTGTACCTGGTTTCCTCCCAATCGTATCCAAAACTGGCGAGATAGTTTTGCAGCGAAAATAGAGAACGTCTGCGCTGAAAATTAGCGAGGAAACTGATGCGCGTCCGGGGTATATGGAAAGCAGCCGGGCTGCCAATCTTAAAGAAGGGCAGGACAAACCGCGGTATCAACAGGTCCGCCCTAGCCGTGACCTCCACCAGATTGTTGTTCAAAGTATCTTCACTCACTAATATCCGACCGCCATTTTCAAAGCCGGTGGATAAACTCAAATCCAAACGCTCGGCGCCATGGAATATATTCTTATGCGAGTAGCTCGCCTTAACCGACATCCCAAAGGCACCCGATCGGGTGGTGGTTTCCAAGGCTCCGCGTACATTTTGCACCTCGCCCGGGGTGAGATAAATATGCCGGTCCAAAAAGGAGGTGTCACCCTGCTCTCGCACCCGGTATTTCATATTGACAAATTTGTAGATCTCCAGGTCCAGCAGATGATTGGTCGTGGCCGTTTGGCGCTCTGCCGAATATATATCGCCCTTCCTTTGGACAATGGCGCGACGTAGGGTCGCTGGCTTAATAATTTCAGCATTGCGATAGATCATCAAATCCTGATAGGCAAGACTGTCGGACAATCTGATCTGATCCGCCCGACTCAAGTCATAGTTGGGATAGACATAACTTTGGCCTATGCGGTACTGCTTATAATTGGGTCCATATGACGGGCTTCGCACCTCCAGCCAGATATCTGCCGCCTTGGCTCCCGGGGTTTGCACCGCATTAGAATCCACAAAGAAATACACATCGTCCTCGTCAAAATCGAAATATCCTTGATTTGCTGCCTCCGTGGCCAATCTTCGCCGCTCCTTGGCCAGATTTGCCAAGTCGTAGTAATCACCCGATCGCAGATAGGAGGACTTGAGATGTCGTCCAAAGACCTGAGAAATACGCAAGCTGTCGGGAGGTAGATGAATATCCCGTATCCGATATCGTCCATGGCTATAGGCTGTGTACTGCACATCCACATAGGGTCCTTTCTCCACCACCTCATACGATATCCGTGATCCAAAATACCCTTTGTCCACCAGGTATCGCTGCAAGATCAGACTACTCCGATGCACAACGGAGGGATCGTAGAAGACCGGCTCCTCCCCAAACCTGCGCCGGATGGCATTGCCCAGCCCCTTTTCGCGATCCGGATTGCCAAAGGAGTAATATACCCATAGGCCAAACTTGCCGTTGGGCTTAGGCTGTGACAATTCCTGCATGTCTGCCTTGACCTTTGCCGGCCGAGCAAATAAATCCGGTTGCTCCAGTTGGATACTCGTATTTCTATATAGCTTTTCTCCGTCAGTCAAATGCTTTTCTACAGCGCAGGCCCCAAGCAAGAATGCACTCATCAAAAATATGCCGATATTGACGCCACCGACTCTCACTGGTTTAGCTTTGCTGCTTCCGATCCGACCTCTTCCCTCAACTGCAATTGGTATCTCTTGCTATTAAAGGATTTGGAAAAGAATATCGACACACCCGTCTCCGAATAATTGGCCCCCGGATTGAATGCATTAGCCTCGTTACTCAGGACCTGAAAAAATCGAAGATTATAGTTGCCATCGGGGCTCAACTTGTACTCTAGTGCAAAATCACCGGAAAATGTAGAATTTTGCTGCCCCAATAATACCTCCTGATTATCCAATTGCACATTGCCGCCTAGCCGGACACTGAGACGATCGTTGAGCAGTCGTTTGCTCAATCCTACCTGCAACTCGGTGACCAGGGCATTGGAGTTATCAAAATCATATGCATATGAGTCCAAGCCAAAATCCAGATCCACGCCCTTGATATACCTTTTGGCGAGTCTGTTTAGCTGATTGGACACCAAGCCGCTGACACTTGTTAGTAGGGCAGATTGCCCCGCATCGGAGATAATCTCGGCACCGGTCGTTTGATCTTCAGCAATAAAAGAATTCAGAATTAACAGTCCAAATACCTGTTTATTCATCTCGCTTTCGTTTTCTCGAAGCTGTGCCAATTTGGTGGTGACGGTACTTGTCACATTATTATTACCGCTGCCGACCAACTCTATGTCAAACTTCGCTTCGGGTTTTTCCAAATCACCTCGCAGATTTAATTGCACCTCCACATCGGAGCGCCTCTTTGACAAGCTTTCCTCGGCATCGCTGAGGGTACTCTGGTTTCGTACCAATTCATACGTGGTCGTCTTTAAAGGATACGTTGCGGAAATATCAAATCTTGAGCGCAGAGGATCTCCGACAAAATTGACACTACTGCTGGGGTCAATCTCAAATGATCGATTGAGCACTTTTTGAAAACTAAAATCGTAGACACCCTCGGTGATAGAATAATTACCCAATAGAGACAAATCTCCATAGGGGGGTATCTCCACCGTGAGCTCAGATTGCCCACGGCATATCAGCTGATCACCGGTCAGCGGATCAATGATGATGCGCAATTGTGCATCGGGGGTGACCGTGAAATTGCCGGTGAGGTCGACACCAAACGTTCGGATGGCGAAGAGCTCCTCCACCTTTAGGGTAGTATCAGCGCGGAAATCATCCGGATGGGCAAATATGACGAAGTCCACCTGCTCAAACGACTGCTCAAAATCCAACGGCTGAATGGTAAGATCCGTACCTGCCAGTGTGGTGGCATTGATCAGGTAGCGAGGTTCTGCCGCCGTACCCCGCATCTGCACATCAGCCGCCACGAAGATTTTTCCAAAATACAAGGCATTATCCAAAATCGTCGTATTGAGAATCTGAAATTGATCGGTCTGTACATCTACGTCGAGATGGATCTGATCCCGGCTCCGGTACTCTAGGATACCGTCGGCGACAGCCACATTGCCGGCGTCATCCTTCAGTGTCATTTGATCTAGATAAATCTTATTGGCGATGATTTGGATTTCCTCCTTTTCAATCAGATATCTGCCCTGCAAATAATCTATCACGGTCGTGGTCGAGTCGATCTCGATCACTCCATTGATACTCGGGACACGCAAGTCGCCACCCACCGAGATCTGACCGGATACCAACCCGGAGCTCTCGTGTACGATGCCCTTCAAGAAGGGATCCAGTGCACCAATTTCCAAACGATCCACCTCTCCACGCATGTCAATCTTTCCGGTACCCAGGTCATAATTGCCCCGAATATCCAGGCCGGTAGCACCACCCCGCAAATTGACAAGGATGTCCACCCGATCACCAACGCCTTGGCGAGATTGGATCACGAGATCGCCTACGTGCTCATCCTGCAATGTCAGGCCCCTGATATTTAGATCGGCCAAGTAATTTCTCCGGTCCGCTAGTTGCTCAAACGTCAGGTGACCATTCAGCTTGCCCCGATAGAAGGCCTCCGGCAAATCGAGAAATCGCTCTATCTCCTCCACTTCAAAATCCGCAAATTTCACAGTTAGCGGGGGCGTCGATGGATAGCCTTTGCGGGCATCGGTAGAGACAAAGACCTGCTGCCCCCCCTGTCGCAAAGACAAGCCGTCGATCTCCAGCCCGTCGCTCTGCCAGCGAATCGAGTGATCAGGGGACACCTCCCATTCCTTTCCGTTGAGGACCCATCGATCATTCATCCGAACCTGAAAGGCACCATCGGTCAGAGTGGCGAGGGCAGCAAAACTCAGTTTTTCCTGGATGGTGTCCGTGGCGCTCTCCACCACCATGCTGACATGCGCCGTATCGTCGGCCACATGTGCATCTGCATAAACATAGGGTAGATAGAGATCTGTGCCGATCTGCACATCTCTGACGGTCAGAACGTTGTCCAGCCCCTGCCGATTCCCCACCGTGCGAAATACGACCGGCCCGATGGTGGTCTGATCATACACCAGTTTATTCAGGCGGGCATCCAACTGGAGCGCCTGAGCTCCCGTATTTAGCAAGCCATCTACCTGCAGCGTATCCACCTGGCGAATCTTTTGATCAAACACCCGCAAGAGCGGCGTGGACCGAATCAACTGGAAATCAAACCGGAAGTCCTCGTCCAAGTTCACCACGTCAATAAACGGTAGATCCAGGGTGTCAAACTCGAGGCGCACCCGCTCCTGCTGCGCCTCCAAGGGAAAATATTCGTCGAGGTAGTGGTAGAAGATATCCCCCAAATTGCGAATAGCGAATTGGCCTTCGATCTCCCCCCGCAGCACTTCACTCTGGACCGTCAGTCGTTTTTCAAAGGGCGAGGGACTTTCTGCCCGGATGATCAGGGAGTCCGTCTCGTATTGATCCGTGCCATTAGAAAGGCCGATGTCTGACAGGATCACCTGACCGTCCATAGCGTCAAAGTCGTACCCGCTGAAGTCCGACTCGATATCGGCGCGGACAGCCAGCGGTCGTGGGTAGAGATGCAGCGCAAACAGGTCCATGGTGTCCACAGCTGCAGAGAAACGGAATTTGGCCTGGGTGTCCTCGAAGTTAACCAGGCCCTCGAATGCTGCCCGCAGATTGGGATCTGCAATGCCGGCATGGCCACTAAACTTGCGGTTTTGAAAACGACCGTCGATGTCGATGTCCCGGTAGCTATAGTTGCGATATTCCAACGCACCCACTTGCCCTAAGACGGTGGCCCGTAGGTCATCGAGGCTGAGTCCGCTGCCAAACACATTGATATCTAAGGTCAGTCCTCCGATCGTGGAATCCGCCAACACCTTGCCGAGATCAAACTGATCCATCGAGAGATCGCCCTGATAGCCAGCCGTCGAAAAGTCCTGATCAAATGTCATCTCAATATCCGTCTCCACCGCACCGGCATCTGAGATCAGTCCACCCTCGATGGCAAAATCGCGGATGCTCCCTTGGTACGTTCCTTGGAAAAAGAACTCTCCCAGGCTATCCACCGCCGCGGGCAGTGGGTCGGGAAAGAAGCCAGCCAGATCGTCGGCCACACTTCGCAGTTCGGATACTTCCAGACTAAAAGTAGTGCGATCGAGATCGGGCAATCCTCGGGCCCACAAATCGCCGCGGAAACCTGTGCGGCTACCCGTCGTCAGAGCCACCTCCATCCCTCTTAGATCTTCCAATGTCCCGGTTATTCGGCCGGAAAGGTTAAAGGTCTTCCAGGGCTCCAGTCCCGTGGGCAATCGCAGATCTCTTGAAATCCTCTTCAGAGCATCGTAGGAGGTCTGCAACCGGTGGAGTCGAGCATCCACGTACATCGTTTTCGGCTTTGCTATACCCTGCACGTGACCATCCAGATCCAACTGGATCAAATCGCCTGAGTATAATGCAAAGTCAAACATCTTAAGGTCGTTTAGGGTACCCTCCAATCTGCCGGAAAGCAGTATGGGATCCTCCAGGTCCGTATTGATCGATGTCAAATCTCTAAAACCGGGCACCAGGTACTTGAGATCTTCAAAATGAAGCAGCCCCTGATCACCAAATGCCATCTGGACCGACACTTCATCGGCAAAGCGGCGAAAGTCATCCAGGCTCCCGAACGTGAAGGTCGAATTGGCCTGGAGGTTGCTGCGCGGGGTGCGAAGGCTTAGGTCTTGCACCGCCAGGCTATCACTGGTGAGATGTAGCTCCGCTGCCAATGCATCCAGCTCAAAACCACTGCCATCTACAAAGGATGCTTTGCGCACCGCTGCCTGCAGTACACTCTCTGTCCAGGCGACATCGGACAGGATGATGGTACCATCCGAGAGATCCAGGTGGTGAAAGTCCAGAAACGCATCCCGGGCTACGCGTTGCTGATTGTCAATTCGGATCTCATTGTCCTCGAAAATGAGCTGGTGCACGAAGATGTCCCAACCGGAATACGGGAAGGTGATCGGTCGCGATACTCCCGCCGTGTCTGTCCTAATCTGATGGGCAGATCCGTCTTGGTGATAACCGATCACCGACTCACTCAGACCGATCTGATTGATATTTAGCACTTTGCGGCCTAAGTCGATCTCATTGGCATAGACGAACAAAGAAGACAAATCGACCTCCAGATACTGCGACAGCCTTTCGTCATCCAGGGCAAGGTGGATATCTTCCAACTGGAGTTTTCTCAGATCTATTTGCCAAGTGGAGGACTCCCCGGGTTGGGTACGGTCGGCGGCGAAGTGATCCAGCACAAATTGATAGTTGAACATCGTCTGATCCGCGGCTCTGCGGAGGTGCGTATCACCGCCCTTGAGTGTCAGCTTCTCGACTAGGAGCTCTTTTCGCCATAAACTAAACAGGCCAATACGGGCGTCCACTTCCGCCAAATAGAGCAAGGTATCGCTGGTCTGATCTCTGACCAGGACTCCCTGGATAGACGCTGTCTTGTAAAACTTCAATCGAACCCGGTCGATCTCCACGTCGGCACCCATGTTCTTGCTCAGCCTCGATGTCAAGATATCAACCACCAGGTTCTGCACCGGAGCAATTTGGATCGCGAAGTAGGCCAATACAAAAAGCAGGAGCAATACTGCGACCACCCTTAAGACTAACTTGAGGACTCTACTTTGCATGGCTACCTTATTCGTCCGGTCGGACCGACTGGGTCTACACCTCTCAAACATAGGATAAACCCGCCACCCATATCTAAAATTGTCCGGCCCGTTTTTCTTGACAAAATATTAAGGAAGGTGGCTATAATGTTGGGACGACTCCCACTGTGAGAGGGCACATATCGGCCGTCGATCAGCGGTAAAATGCCGGCATGCAGCCCGCGAAACTGGTCCTTGCCTGCCAATCCGGCTCGCAGGATCAGTTCACATACTGTTTGACGGTATTTCTCCCCAGCTGGTACATATGCACCTCGTCAGGGCCATCGACGATGCGCACGATACGAGCCCAGGAAAAGAACTTAAAGATGGGTGTATCATTGCTGAGGCCCATGCCTCCAAAGGCTTGCATGGCCCGATCACAGACGCGCTGCGCCGTCTGCGGTGCCACGATCTTGATCATCGCCACCAAGTCCTTGGCCCCCTTACTGCCGAGCTTGTCCATCTTGTCTGCTGCCTCCAGGGTGAGCAGGCGAGCTTGCTGGATTTCGCAACGCGAGAGTGCTATGTCTTGGCGGATGCTGCTGAAGTCTTTCAGCGGGCGGCCAAAAGCCACGCGTTCGTTGGCCCGTACGCACATCAGCTCCAGCGCTCGCTGGGCCATCCCGATCAGGCGCATGCAGTGATGGATACGACCCGGTCCGAGCCGACCCTGTGCGATCTCAAAACCAGCCCCTTCTCGCAGCAGGAGATGATCCGCAGGTACTCGCACGTTGGTCAGTTGGATCTCCGCGTGTCCCCCCGGAGAGTCGTAGGCCCCCATCGCCGACAGGGGGCGTACAATTTCGACCCCGGGTGTATCACGCGGTACCAAGATCATGCTCTGCTGCTGGTGCCTGGCTGCGGTGGAGTCCGTTTTGCCCATGACAATAAATATTTCACATCGTGGATCCATAGCGCCCGTTGACCACCACTTGCGGCCATTGATGACATAGTCATCGCCATCCCGGACGATGGATGTCTCGAGATTGGTGGCGTCGGACGATGCTTCGCCCGGCTCCGTCATCAAAAAAGCTGATCGGATCCGACCATCCATCAAGGGGTCCAGCCACCTTCGCTGCTGAACGTCCGATCCGTACTTGGCCAGTACTTCCATATTGCCCGTATCGGGCGCGCTGCAGTTGAAGACCTCCGAGCTCCAGATCACCCGGCCCATCAGCTCGGCGAGCGGGGCATATTCCAAGTTGGACAGACCCGCACTGAGATTGCCGTATTCCAGGGGTAGAAAAAGATTCCAAAGGCCCTCTGCGCGAGCCTGGAGCTTCAGCTCCTCCAAGCCCGGCCAAACTTGCCATTGCTTGGCTGGATCATGTACCCAATCATCGTAGACCTGTTCGACCGGATAAATGTGCGTATCCATAAAGGTCGTGAGTCGGTCAAGCAGGTCCTGCACTTTTGAGCTATGGTCAAAGTTCATCGTAGCGGTTTTATGTTTTTCTAGTTGAGCTTCGCATTAAATCTTGTTGTCAACTCTGATACAAAACTCTACTACTGGTTGTCAATACACTTCAAAAAGGCCGGCGGCCCCCATACCTCCTCCGATACACATGGTACAGACCACGTATCGAGCTCCACGGCGCTTGCCCTCGATCAATGCGTGCCCGACCATTCTAGCGCCCGACATGCCGTAGGGATGCCCGATGGAGATGGCGCCGCCATTCACATTCAGCAGCTCATTGGGTATGCCTAGTCGGTCTCGGCAGTAGACTACCTGCACGGCAAAGGCCTCGTTGAGCTCCCAAAGACCGATATCTGACATTTTGAGTCCATGCTGCTTGAGCAGTTTGGGGACGGCGTAGACGGGTCCGATGCCCATCTCATCGGGTTCCAGGCCGGCGACGGCGACCCCTCGGTACGCACCCAGGGGCTCAAGATTACGACGGGTGGCGACGTCGGCGTCCATCAATACGCTGGCCGATGCTCCGTCGGACAACTGGCTGGCATTGCCAGCCGTGATCGTCCCATCTTCAAGCACCACGCGAAGTCCGGCCAGCCCCTCTGCATTGGTGCTCGGCCTATTTCCTTCGTCGCGGGTCAAGGTAGCCTCTTCGTAGGTGACCTCACCGGTTTCCTTGTTGCGCACGGCCTTAATCGTATTCACCGGAATAATTTCGGCATCAAAGGCTGCCTGTGCTTGAGCCATCGCCGTGCGTTGCTGACTCTGCAGTGCATATTCATCCTGCATTTCACGCGTGACCTGATATCGGTCAGCAACCACTTCGGCCGTTTTGAGCATGGGCATGTAGATATCGGGATGGGTAGCGGTCAGATTGCGGTCGACGGCCCTAAATGTATTCTGATGTTCATTCTGCACCAGACTGATGGATTCTAGCCCGCCACTCACGACCACCTCCATGCCCTCAAACATGATCTGGCGAGCCCCAATAGCGATCGCCATCATACCGGACGAGCACTGGCGATCCACCGTCATGCCCGGTACCGTCACGGGGACCCCTCCGGCCAAGGCCGCTAACCTCCCCACATTGGGGCTAGTGGTACCCTGTGGCATCGCGCATCCCATGATGACGTCATCCACTTCCGCCGGATCAACACTCGCTCTTTGGATGGCCTCTCCAATCACCCATCCACCCATCGTGGGTCCATACGTATTGTTCAGTGTGCCACGATAGGCCTTTCCAATACCCGTTCGAGCGGTTGACACAATCACTGCCTCCTTCATATAATCACTTTGTAAAATTTTGATTCAACTCCAGCCCATCAATCCTCCAAAATGGCCACTGGCTAATGACCCATTGTTGACTGAAATAATTGATCGCCGATAACCCTTCATTGATAATGGTCCACTGTAATCATTGCTCACTGAATCTGCATGACCAGCTTCCCAAATTGGCTGCTCTCCTTCATTTTCATCAGCCCCTTCTGCCCTTCCGCCAAGTCAAACACCTCATCCACCACCGGCACGATCTGATGCCGATGGACAAAATCGACCATCTGTTCGAACTCTTGATCGCTGCCCATCGTCGAGCCTAGCAAGCTCACTTGCTTCAAAAACAATCGAGGCGCGTCTACTTTGGTCCAATGACCAGCCGTCGCCCCAAAGAAGACAATCCGACCCCCACGAGCCACCACCTTGACCAAATCTCCAAAGCCGGCGCCCCCTGCGCTGTCGATGATCACATCAAAGGAGCGGGCTTGCGCTCGCAATTGATTGGACCATCCCTCTTCCCGGTAGTTGGCTCCACCCACCGCTCCCAGCTCTTTTGCCCTCGCAATCTTCCCATGTGAGCTCGAAGTGACGTAGACCTCGCAGCCGGTGGCCACTGCAAACTGCAGGGCAAACAGGGCAACACCGCCACCGATGCCGGTGATCAGCACCTTTTGACCGGCCGATGCCTGGCCTTTGCCAAATAGCGCACGAAAAGCAGTGAGTCCTCCCAGGGGTAAGGCCGCGGCTTCCTCTATGGAGAGATGGGCGGGCTTAGCGATCAGACGGTCGCGATCGACCACAATCTGCTGTGCGAAGGTGCCTTGATCAGGCATGCCCAAGATGCGATATTCTTTGCCAGGCACCGCCGGGTTTGGCCCCCATGCGATGTTGGGATTAATGATCACTTCTTGACCCTCAGCCGTGCCACACCCATCCGACCCAAGAATCGTGGGAAAGGACAACCCGGGATACATGCCCAGACTGATCCAAAAATCCCGGCGGTTGAAAGCCGCCGCCGCCAGCGCTACTCGCACTTGATCCGGTCCGATGGTCGGATCCGGCACTTCCTCTAATTGGAGGGGTTGCTTGATGCCGCTCAGTACCAATGCTTGCATAAAGCCAATATACTAAGATGCGGCCGGACCAAGTACTAGCGAAAGTCGCCGATGCGGCCTTGCTCAATCGCTCGTACACCCTGCTGGGCAAATGCGGTCAGAATAGGCAAAAAGGTGGCCACCATGGGATTCTTATTGTGGCCACTGACAAAGCGGGCGTAGATCTGCTGTAGAATGACAGCCAGCTTGAAATTGCCAAAGACGAAATGAAACAGGATATCATCCACATCGACGGCATGGTACCGAAGGTAGATCTCCAAGGCTCTTTGACGGCAGAGGGCCAGATCGAGGCAAGTATATCGATTGAACTGCGTCAAGGCGGGATGATCTGACGGTTCAATCATGTAGGTCAGGGTCAAACCAAGATCCATCTTGATATCGCCCACCGTGGCCATCTCCCAGTCCAGCACGGCAACAATACGAGCGAGCCGGCTTGCGTCCAGCATGATATTGTCGAGCTTGTAGTCGTTGTGGATGAAGCCCGTGATCTGCTGCTCAGGCAGGTGATCGGGTAGCCACTCGATCAAGCGGTCGACGGCAGGAATATCATCGGTCCGGGCTTTTTGATACCGCTTGGACCAACCCACTACCTGCCGTTTGATGTACCCCTCTGGTCGGCCCATCTGATCCAGTCCTGTCTCCCGCAAGTCGACCTGATGGATGGTGGCCAAATTTTCCATCATACTGCGGATGATAGCCTCTCCATCCTGTCGACTGACGTAGGGTTGGTTATCGGAGGTGGGCTTGAGGATGACCCCGTCCACCTTGTTCATGATATAGAAGTCCGTGCCCATCACCGACGGATCCGCAGAGAAGTGGAGGGGTGAAGGAATTTGACCGTAGTGGCCCTGCAAGCGACATAGGATGTCAAACTCTCGGGCCATATCATGGGCCGACTTGATGTTGGCCCCGAGCGGTGGCTTTCGTAGCACATAGGTGCCATCCGCACAGTTTAGCTGATAGGTGAGATTGGAGTAGCCCCCATGAAATTGCTGGATGCTCTGCACCTTTCCAATGCCGGCCCCGCACGCGCGCAGATGGTCGTTGAGCTTGACCAGATCCAGTTCTTCCCCTTTGCGGATGGGTAGAGGGACGTTTTGCGCTATGTTTGGAAAATGCGCCATCAAGCCTAAGATAGTAGTTTGCCCGATGGGTTCTCTCCCCGACGGCATGCCCAAGAAAATCGGGTCCGCCACCCCGACATCGATTTGGACGTTATCTCGGTTTACCCCCACCCTGGTCTTGGGAGCTTGGCCCGCTCCTGTATGAGCTCATGGCGATCTGTCCTGGTGCAACGGTAGCGACGAACAACCACTGATCAAACAAAAAGGCTATTTTCGTCCGCTGATCGCAGTCTCGACGTGCGGCGCGTCCAACATGTTTCAGCACAAGTACCTGGTGGTAGGTCTGACCGGTTGGTTTGTAGGTGTGGCCTATCGCATCATGTTTGGCCATGGCCGGGAGAGCCAGGCAGCAGCGTTTATTTTCATCTTCCTGGCCTCCTTGCACAAGTGGAGTTGGTCAGCGAATACTGAATTGTTCTTTGTTTTCTTTACGATCGTGGGGCTGGTGGTGCTGCTAAAGGCTCACCGATGGTATCATTTCCTGCTCTTCGGGTCCATCTTCGGGTGCGGCTTTTTGGTCAAGTATCCCATCGCCTTTGACCTTATCGCATTTTCGTTGTATCACCTCCTGGTCAACAAGCATCGATTGATGAAGGGCTTGGCTGAGTTGATGATCGCCGGCTTGGGTTTTGCCTTGCCTATCGGAAGCTTATTTGTCTACTACACCTATGCCGGCCATCTATCAGAATTACTCTATGCCACCTGGGTGATCCCCAACAACTACCCCACATCGTTTGCCTTGGGCAAGGGGCTTGCCTTTTTTGGCGAGTTTTATCTGTCTTACCTCCCCCTCTCCCTCCTTTGGATCTGGGCACTTTATCGGGCGACCAAGGCCCATCGGAAGTTGGAGGGGGGAGCACTTCTTATTCTCTGGACCATTCTGCCTTGGATCGGCGTACTAGTGACGGGCAAACTCTACTATCACTACCTATTTCCTATTCTGCTGCCATTCAGCTTCTTCACCCCCCTAATTTTCAGACAGGTTTCGGATCATGGCCTGGCCCGCACTTTCTTGCCTTATATCCGTCCATTTGCTATCTGCCTGGGGATCACCATCTGGGTAAATCAGTACTTCTACTTGTTTCAGATGCCGGACTATGTACAGGAGATTGCCTGCGAGATTGTACAGGACACTGGCACGGACCGCTCATTGTACACCAACTACCAAAGCATACTGTACTATCTATGCGACACCACGCCACCCATCAAATACACCCATAGCTCCTTACTCTATAAAGAGGACCTCATCCAGGCCTATGGTATTGATCCCGAGCGGGCCTTTGCCCGCATCGTCCAAAGTCGGCCTCGCTACTATGTGCTGAGGGGAATGCCACCTCCTACGCTTGGGCGATCCATAGCTGCTGATTATACACTCGTGAAGGTCTTCGGAGAGGACATCCGCCTATGGCGCCGCCGGCTATAAGGAGTCAGTCATCCCCAATGATGCCAACCGTCGCCTTCAGCCTCACAGGAGTGACTCTCCCCAAATAAGATATCTTTGCCCCAGATAATAGCGGACACGACTGACGCAGCGAATGAATTTTACCGATCTACAACTTGACGAATCACTCTTAGAAGCCCTATCCTACATGGGCTTTGAGACAGCCACCCCCATACAGGAGCAGGCCATACCCAAGATCCTGGAAGGACGAGACCTGCTCGCATGCGCTCAGACCGGTACGGGGAAAACCGCTGCCTTTATACTGCCTGTGCTCAACAAACTTGCCAATCAGGAGAACCACCATATCAAGGCCTTGATCATCGTGCCTACCCGGGAGCTCGCCATGCAGATCGACAATGAGTTTCAGGGCTTTGGGTACTTTGTCAATGTAGAAACCCTGCCGGTGTACGGCGGAGGAGACGGCGGAGATTGGGAGGTGCAAAAGAGTGCCTTGATCAAGGGAGCCGATGTGATCGTGGCTACACCGGGCAAGCTGATATCCCATCTCAATTTGGGCTATGTCAATTTTGACCATCTGGAATACCTCATTTTGGACGAGGCGGATCGGATGCTTGACATGGGCTTTTTTGAAGACATCCAAAAGATCATTTCCTTCCTGCCCAAGAAGCGACAAAACTTGCTCTTTAGTGCCACCATGCCGCCCAAGATCGGTCAGTTGGCTAATAAGATTTTGGTTGACCCTTTTCAGATCAAGCTATCGCTCTCCAAGCCGGCCGAAGGCGTGCTGCAGGCTGCCTACCTGGCACATCCGCACCAGAAAGCTGCCCTCATCAATCTGCTCATCGCAGACAAGCCGGACTACAAAAGCATTCTCATTTTCACGTCCACCAAGAGGAAAGTCGCCGAAATTGTACGATCACTCCAAAGCACCAAGCAGCAGGTGGAAGGCATTTCCTCCGACCTCCTCCAAAAGGAGCGCGAGGAGGTCCTGGGAAGGTTTAAGGCCCGCCGGACCAGAATCTTGGTGGCCACAGATGTGCTCAGTCGGGGCATCGACATCAAGGATATCAATCTGATCATCAACTTCGATGTCCCTCATGACGCCGAGGACTATGTACATCGCGTGGGCCGGACGGCCCGGGCGGAGACGACCGGCGTCGCCCTGACGCTAATCAGCGAGGACGACATGTACCGATTTAGTCGCATCGAAAAGCTGATCGAGCGAGAGGTCATGAAGATCCCCCTTCCTGCGGAGCTCGGCCCGGGCCCAGACTGGAACCCAAAGGGACAGCGCCACGGTGGTCGAGGTCGAGGCAAAGGCGTACGCTCCAAACAACGGCGTGGCGGACGCCCCAAGCACCGCCGAGCCAGACGATAAGTTGAAGTGGTTTTGTGGTTTTGTGGTTTTGTGGTTTTGTGGTTTTGTGGTTAGATAAGAATCACCATCGACAATCATAATCTTTCAATCTGCCGTCCACCGTCTATGATCCAGTGGGCGGCTCGCCGATCTTCGCCCTCGCGCGGTGCCTCCCGCAGCTCGCCGATCCAGCATCACAATAGCGTGAGGCGAGGACGCGCTCACGCGGCCAAAAGAGGTGCGCATAATGCGTGAAATCCCCAGCTAGCAGCGGGGCCCATCTAGCTCAGCCGGACTGACAGATATACCCAGCGAGAGCTCGTCCACCGTCCACCGTTTTCAGCGAAATCACCATCGACAATCACAATCTTTCAATCACAATCAATTTCAACCAGGCTGACAGATCCACCCCGCTAGCGCTCGAACCGTCAACCGTCAACCGTCTGGTATCCAGTGGGCGGCTCGCCGATCTTCGCCCTCGCACGGTGCCTCCCGCAGCTCGCCGATCCAGCGTCACAATAGCGTGAGGCGAGGACGCGCTCACGCGGCCAAAAGAGGTGCGCATAATGCGTGAAATCCCCAGCTAGCAGTGGGGCCCATCTATCTCAGCCGGACTGACAGATATCCCAGCGAGAACTCGTCCACCGCACACCGTTTTCAGCGAAATCACCATCGACAATCACAATCTTTCAATCACAATCAGATTTCAGCCGGACTGACAGATTCACCCCACGAGAGCTCAAAAAAACCGTCTACCGTCCACCGTCCCAGTGGGCGGCTCACCGATCTTCGCCCTCGCGCGGCGCCTCCCGCAGCTCGACGATCCAGCGTCAGGCTGCTGACCCACCAAAGAAAAAGTGCTTGAACAGGGACAAAATTACACCCCACGAGAGCTCGAAAAAACCGTTAACCGTCAACCGTCCCAGTGGGCGGCTCGCCGATCTTCGCCCTCGCGCGGTGCCTCCCACAGCTCGACGATCCAGCGTCACAATAGCGTGAGGCGAGGACGCGCTCACGCGGCCAAAAGAGGTGCGCATAATGCGTGAAATCCCCAGCTAGCAGTGGGGCCCATCTATCTCAGCCGGACTAACAGATATACCCAGCGAGAGCTCGAAAAAACCGTCAACCGTCCACCGTCCCAGTGGGCGGCTCGCCGATCTTCGCCCTCGCACGGCGCCTCCCGAAGCTCGACGATCCAAAATCATCATCGCAAATCAAAATCAGCTATCCCCAATCAACTACGAGGCTGCTACCAACCAAAGAAGAAATGCTTGAACAGGGACAAAATTACACCCCCACGAGAGCTCGAAAAACCGTCAACCGTCCACCGTCTGGGATCCAGTGGGCGGCTCGCCGATCTTCGCGCTCACGCGGCCAAAAGAGGTGCGCATAATGCGTGAAATCCCCAGCTAGCAGTGGGGCCCATCTATCTCAGCCGGACTGACAGATATCCCAGCGAGAACTCGTCCACCGCACACCGTTTTCAGCGAAATCACCATCGACAATCACAATCTTTCAATCACAATCAGATTTCAGCCGGACTGACAGATTCACCCCACGAGAGCTCGAAAAAACCGTCAACCGTCAACCGTCAACCGTCTATGATCCAGTGGGCGGCTCGCCGATCTTCGCCCTCGCGCGGTGCCTCCCGCAGCTCGCCGATCCAGCGTCACAATAGCGTGAGGCGAGGACGCGCTCACGCGGCCAAAAGAGGTGCGCATAATGCGTGAAATCCCCAGCTAACAGCGGGGCCCATCTATCTCAGCCGGACTAACAGATATACCCAGCGAGAGCTCGTCCACCGTACACCGTTTTCAGCGAAATCACCATCGACAATCACAATCTTTCAATCACAATCAGATTTCAGCCGGACTGACAGATTCACCCCACGAGAGCTCAAAAAAACCGTCTACCGTCCACCGTCCCAGTGGGCGGCTCGCCGATCTTCGCCCTCGCGCGGTGCCTCCCGCAGCTCGACGATCCAGCGTCAGGCTGCTGACCCACCAAAGAAAAAGTGCTTGAACAGGGACAAAATTACACCCCACGAGAGCTCGAAAAACCGTCCACCGTCAACCGTCCACCGTGGGACCCTATTCCTCGCGGGCGTAGTACTCCTCGATCTTATAGTCCATAAACTGGTCTGAGTCGATAAACCCAGTCATGGCAAACTCATTGTTATCGACTTTCCAGCTAAAGGTATATTCCTTGTCGATCGCCGACGGGTCAGGAAAGGAGATGATCTTCTCCGTATAGTAGTCCTGGGCCAGCTTGACGCTGCCAAAGATGAAATCGATCACGCCTCCGGTGTTGCGCCAGCGAGTACGGACGAAGTAGTTGGGCGTGATTAGCTTATAGCCTTGGGTGCCGACTTCCAGTTGCTCCGGCCGGACGGCGTCGCCGTTTGCCCAGCGGTCCAGCAGCCAGACGCCACAGAGCTCATGCTTGTCCTCCAGTGTGGACATGGGTGGCTCGACACGTACGTAGACCTCCTTGAGATAAGCATCGGGGTCCGTGCCTCCCTTGAGCGTGCCTTCCTGAATGAGGGTATCACCCCTGAAAGTACATGTGAACGTTTGAGGCACCTCGATCAACGTGGAGTCCCACGAGTGCATCTCGATGTACTCCCTAAATTCATCACCGAGCTGGATATAGGTGCCCCCGCTGGCACCCATAAAGAGGCGGCTATCATTGTTGTACCGAAAGGCCAGGAAACGCCTCTTGGTGAAGATCTTGTAATAAATGACTTCTGAATCATCGGAAAAATTCTGCTGCTCTCCCTCTCCCCGATGAGCCAGCTTGGCGGAGACCAACCTCCAGGTGCCCTCCAACGTGGCACCATCATCTGTGCTTGTGCTTGACTCTTCTGACTGGACCTCCACATCCGCACTGTCGGTCGAGGTAGTGGGCTTGCAGGCAAAAAAGAAAGTAAGGGCTAAGAGCAGTCCGAGAAGTACGGTGTTTTTTTTCATGGTCGTCATGTTTTTTCGTTATGCGTTTAAAAACAGGTGAGTGTGCTTCACTTCCAACCATTTAGAAGTTACCATTTTTTAGGCCATGATTCCAGCGACTCCATGGAGGACTGGACCTCACAGTATTGTTGAACATCAATTAAAATAAGGAATTTATCCCTGTTGCCCAGTGCCGGCATAAGACGCGATAATTTCACCTGCCGAGCCCCGAATCATTTCAAGGGCCTAACTCTTGAGCCTAAACTTGGCTTGGCACCCCATGGCACCCACATCCATATGGGCCGTTTTCCATTTTTTATATCTTGATGATAGAGACCTGGTGTCCAAAGCGACGTTTGCCCCGGTGATTCACTTAGTTTTAACCGCTTGTATCCAAACCACTACATGGCAAAGTTATCCCCCCTGTTAGCCCTGACATTTTGTTCTTTTCTGGCATGGACCCAGCCCCAGGCCAGAATCGCGCTGGTCTCTCAGACAAGGGACACCGCCGGAAGTATAGCCGCCTACCGTGCGACGATCCAAAACGAGATCCTGGCACTCACCAAAAACAACTTCCTGCTGGAGTTTGATTTGATCGACTTGTCGGTAGACGTCGTTGCCGCGAGAAATCAACTGGATAAGCTCTTCGCGGACGACAAGAATGATATTGTGGTTGGCACCGATACCTACACCTCCAGTTTGCTAGCGGCCCGTCGATCGTATGCCAAGCCAACGATTGCCGCCGTGATAATCAATGCCGAGCAACAAGTGCCCACCTCGGCGCCAGACAGCTCCGGCATCGCCAATTTTACGTATGTACAATCGCCCTTTAGTATCGAAAGAGATCTCGCTGCACTACATGGTATCAGGCCCTATGAGCGCTTGGCCGTCATTGGCGGCTCTACCTTTACCACCATCTTCCCCTTTTTTGAAGAAATGGTGCAGGAGACCTGTCAGCGGTTTGGTGCCAGTTTCGACCTGATCCCGTACCAGCCGTCGATTGCGGCTACGATGGCGCTATTGCCCACAGAAGCCGATGCCGTGTATGTCCCCCCTCTCTTTGACGATGTGACCGAAAACGACCTCTTGGCGCTCTTTGACAGCTTGAACCAAAGAAAAATATTGACGGGTGCCCTTCTGGGCGAAGACTACGTGGAAGCTGGAGCGCTCATGGGATATGAGGCCAACTCCAATCTGCAGCGCATGCCTAGAAGAGTAGGCATCCAGGTCTCCAAGATCCTGGAAGGTACTCCCGCATCTTCTCTATCGGTGATCGTGCCTACATACAATGAGCACATGCTGCTCAATATGGAGACCGCGCGACGCACCGGCATCTATCCCAATTGGGACATCATCGGCGATGCAATCTTGCTCAATTACACCCAGCCGACCGGCGGACAGCAGTGGACGCTAAGGTCGTTGATCATCAAAGCTCTGCAGCACAACCTCGAGTTTCTGGCTACCCAAAAGCAGCCACAGATCGCCGAGAAGGATGTCGATTTGGCCAAAGCCGACCTTCGTCCTCAATTGAGCGCTTCCAGTAGTCTGTCGACCATTGATGCCACCCGGGCCGAAAACTCTTTCGGCACCCAGGGCCGCACCAACTGGTTGGCAGGAGCCACGCTATCGCAGGTGATTTATTCGGAGCCGGCTCTGGCTAATATTGCGATCCAGGATCTCTTGCAACAGTCGGCGGAGAGGGAAGTGCAACAGGCCTATCTGGATGTCATTTTAGACGCCTCGGTCGCTTATCTGAACGTCTTGCAAGCGCAGAGTTTTTTGGAAATCCGACTGCAAAACGAGACCCTCAACCGAGACAACTACGACATCAGCAAGGCGAAAGAAGCCGTGGGATATGCCGGTGCCTCCGATCTGAACCGCTGGCGGTCGGAGCTGGCCCTGGCGAGCGCCGAGGTAAATGACGCCGCCGCCCAATTGGAGCAAGCAAAGTTAGCCGTCAATCAATTGTTGAATCGGCCCCTGGATGAAACCTTCGAGCTAGAAGAAACCACGATCAGCGACCAGGTCCTCCTAGTGACAGATCCGAGAATGCTAACCCTGATTGATAACCCTGGCAAGCTGGAGGTACTCGCTGATTTTCTTGTGGAGGAAGCATTGCGAAATGCGCCCGAGATAGCCCAAGTGCAATATGGACTGGACATTCAAGAACGGCTTGCCCTCTCGCAGCGGCGGTCGTTCTACCTGCCGTCGATCGCCCTTTCCGGCCAACTGGATCAGACCATACGCAAGTGGAGCGTGACAGAGATACCTGGCACTCCTTTGCCGGCAAATAAACCCACCTGGTCGCTCGGACTAGGGCTCCAATACAATATTTTTGAAGGCAACCGACGAAAACTCGCCCTGCAGCAGACGCAATTAAATGCGCTGCAGCTCCGCCACCAGTTGGACGACGTACGAAACAAAATCGCCCTGAATCTACGGTCAGCACTGGCTACGGCCGGAGCTTCCTTTAGCAGGGTGGAACTTTATCGAGAAGCGGCCGAGGCGGCTGCGGCCAACTTTGACATCGTTCAGGATCTATATTCCCAGGGATCCGTAAACATCACGACGTTGATCGATGCCCAAAATGCGGCACTGCAGACTGAACTCTCCGCGCAAAACGCAGCCTATCAATTTGTGGTCGATTTTCTGGTGGTAGAACGTGCCAGTGGGGCCTTCTACTTTCTGGAGACCCCTAACGAACGGACCGCTTTCTTTGATCGCCTTTTAACTTTCTTAGGACAACATGGATACTAGATCAATTCTACAACGAGAGGTGCATGCTCATCACCCTAATCGTAACTACATCCTCCTGGGTGCTCTCTTGCTGGGGGGCTTGCTCTGGGGATGCGGCTCGAAGGAAGAGCAGGTGCAGGAAATCAAGATACGTCCGGTGAAAGCGGCCATGGTGCAGAAAGCCGGACTCTCTGGGGAGCAGCGGTTTTCGGGCTCGGCACAGGCTAGCAAGGACGTGACTCTCAGCTTCAAGGTAAGCGGTGCCATCAACCGGATACTGGTCAAGGTGGGAGACAAGGTGCGCAGAGGTCAACTGATTGCTTCGATCGACGCGCTGGATTACAGTGTCCAGCGGGACCAGTCCCTGGCGCAGCTCAAGAGCGCGGAGACACAAATCAAGGGCGCACAGGCACAACTGGTATCCAGCCGTGGCAACTACGATCGCGTCGAAAAACTATATGAGAACAACAGTGTACCGCTCAGTGACTATGAGCAGGCGAAGGCAGCATTGGAGGCGGCACAGTCCTCCTACGATGCAGCGGTGGCCCAGGTGCGCGCCTCCGAAAAGCAGGTGGAGGCCGCGCGCAACCAAGTCGGCTACGCTAGTCTGACCGCACCCTTCGCGGGTATCATCACCAGTGTAAGTGTCGAAGAAAACGAACTGATCAACGTGGGTGCCCCAGTGGCCAATCTTATTTCGGAAGCCAACCCGGAGGTACTCATAGGTGTACCGGAATCCTTTATTTCCGGTATTGCCAAGGGCCAAAAGGTGCGCGTGAATTTTTCCGTGCTGAAGGATAGGTCTTATGACGGAGAGGTGTTTGAAGTGGGCTTTAGTTCCTCGACGGCTACCACATATCCGGTGACCGTGCGGATACTTCAACCCGATGCGGCTATTCGACCGGGCATGGCGGCCGACGTGCACTTTCGGTTTGAGTCCGATCCGGAAAGTGAGGGCAAGATCGTGGCACCCGCTGTGGCCATCGGCGAGGGATCGGAAGGCAACTTTGTCTTCAAATTGGTACAGGAAAATGACGTCTACAAAGTAGTGAAGCAACCGGTAGCGATCGGACCGCTGATCGATCACGGTTTCGAAATCGAGTCGGGCCTGGCTGAGGGCGATCTGGTGGCCGTCGCCGGCCTGCGAGCCCTGCTCGACGGCATGACGGTAAGACTAATGACCGAATAATCTACCACGAAGCCGAGATGAATCTGACAAAATTTGCCCTGGACAACAACCGTGTAACCATCCTAGTGCTGGTCGTCATCTTGCTGATGGGTCTGCTGAGTTACACCCAACTGTCCCAGGACGCCATGCCGCCCTTCACCATCCGGATCTGTACCGTGGTGACACAGTTTCCCGGCGCTTCGCCTGAGCGGGTGGAAGAGCTGATCACCGACAAGATCGAAAAGGTAGTGCAGGAGCTGCCGGAGCTCAAGAATGTGACCAGCGAATCGCGCACCGGCCTCTCGGTGGTCAGTGTGGAAATCGCCCCCAACATTGTCGAGGAGGATCTGCAGCCCGTCTGGGATCGCCTCCGTCGCAAAATCGACGAGATCAAGGGAGACTTGCCGCAAGAGATCACCGGACCGACGGTGAAAGACGACGGCATAGGAACGGTCTACGGGATTATGGTCGGCCTGCAGGGAGAGGGCTTTAGCTACCGGGAGCTCAAGGAATATGCGGACATCATTCGAGATGACCTGGTCAAGCTTGACGATGCAGCCGAGGTCGAAATCAGTGGTGTGCAAGACGAACAGATCTATGTCGAGTTTGACAACGCCCGATTGGCAGAGATTGGATTGACATCATCCCAGCTGCAAGGCATCATCGGGAGCACCAACATCGTATTTCCCGGTGGCTCGGTGAGTCTGCAGAGCGAAAGAATCGTACTCGAGCCGACGGGCAATTATGAGAGTATCGATGACCTGGGACGCACATTGATACCCATGGGTCAGGGAGGAGAAACGGTGGAGCTGGGGGACATCACGGAGATCACTCGTACGTATATTGATCCGCCGGATCGCATCGTCCGCGTCAATGGAACGCCGGGCTTGGTCCTCTCCATCGCCCTAAAAGACGGAGCCAACATCACCCGACTGGGTGAGGTCGTCAACGAGCGCATCGAGTACTACAACACCTCTTTGCCCGTAGGCATGTCTCTCTTTCGCACGGGATCTCAAGACTACTATGTCGACCAAAAGATCGATGATTTCTTGGGCAATGTCATTCAGTCGGTCGCGATCGTGCTCATCGTCATGCTGCTTTTCTTGGGAGTGAGGACCGGCCTGGTGGTCGCCAGCCTTATCCCGATGGCCATGGTGATGACACTCCTACTGATGAACTCCTTTGAGATTGGGCTCAATCAGGTATCACTGGCAGCGTTGATCATGGCGCTGGGGCTCCTGGTGGACAATGCGATCGTGGTATCGGAGTCGATTATGGTCAAGCTGGAGGATGGGGCGAGCCCTACACAGGCTGCGCTGGACTCCAGCAAGGAACTGATGGTCCCCCTGCTCGTCTCTTCCCTGACGACATCAGCGGCCTTTCTCGCGTTCTTTCTGGCCGAGGACACCATGGGTGAGATCATGGGGCCCTTGTTTAGCGTGATTACGCTCGCCCTCCTGTCCTCGTGGCTATTGGCCATGACGATGATCACCATGCTGGGAGTGGCATTTATCCGAGTCAAGAAGAAGTCTGAGCAGACACCACGCAACGGACTATTCGACCGTCTGCTCGTCTACTATCGGCAAGCCCTCAACGTGGCTATGCGCCGACCCTGGCTGTTCACGCTGGGCATTATCGTACTTTTTGTCTTCTCCCTGAGTCTGTTTCCCCGGCTGCCCTTCATTTTCTTTCCTGACAGTGACCGCAATCTGGTGACCGTCGACATGAATCTACCCTTAGGTACCAAGATTGAAAAGACAGCTGAAGCGGTCAGCCAATTGGAGGACTTTATCCGCGAAGAACTCCTCGTGAATGCGGACCGCGAGCAAGGTATCTCCGACTGGACGTCCTTCGTGGCGGAAGGACCCTTCTCCTACGATCTAGGCTATCAGCAGGGAGAGGCCAATACCGGATATGCGCATCTCATGCTAAATACCAGCCATTTTGATCAAAACCAGCGGGTCACCGATATCCTCGATGATTATTGTTTTGAAAACTTGCCCGATGCGGAGTTTGTGATTGGCCCCTTGGCAGGTGGTGGCGGCGGCGGAGCTGACGTGGCGGTTAGGGTAAAAGGCAATAGCCCCGAGGAACTATTTCGGATCTCCGAGCAGATCAAGCAGGTGCTGACCTCCCTCCCCTTTACCAAGAACGTCAAGGACGACTGGGGCCCTAAGATCAAGAAATTTGTCATTGACATCAATCAGGATCTAGCCAATCGGGCGGGCGTCACCAATCAGGATATTGCGGTGTCGCTGAAGACCTCGCTTTCCGGGTCCAATTCGGGCGACTTCAGAGACGGTGAGGACAACATACCCATCATGATGCGCATCAGTAGCAGCCAAGACTTGGACGTGCGCGACCTGGATGGGCTAAACATATACGCCCAGAATACAGGGAAAAATGTGCCCTTGGTGCAGGTGGCCAACATTGTGCCTGACTGGCAATTTGCCAAGATCCTGCGACGTAATCTATTTCGCACCATTACGATCAGCTGTGATGCGGTCACCGGTTATACAGCCACGGACATTACCTCCGAGATACGAGATGATCTGGACGAAATGGCCGCTACTTGGCCTCCGGACTACGAGTACGACCTGGGCGGCGAGTCAGAACAAAGCTCCGAAGCCATGGGGGCGGTGGGCGATAAGCTGCCCCTTGCTCTCTTCATCATCCTGCTCCTGCTCGTCAGTCAATTCAACTCGATGCGCAAGACGGCGATCGTATTAGCCACCATCCCCTTAGGGCTCATAGGCGTCATTCTCGGCCTGCTACTCTTTGGCTCCTATTTCGGGTTCATGGCCTTTCTTGGCATCATTTCGCTGGCGGGGATCGTCATCAACAATGCCATCGTGCTGATCGATCGGATCAAGATCGAACAGGAAGACTTTGGCAGGGGTCCTTACGAGGCGATCATAGCAGCTGCTGAGCAGCGATTTCGCCCCATCCTACTGACGACTTTCACCACCACCTTGGGCTTGATCCCGCTCTACCTGGGCGGCGGACTCATGTGGGAACCCATGGCCGTAGCGATCATGATCGGGCTCCTGTTTGCGACGGTCATCACCCTTTTGTTTGTACCGGTGCTGTACAAGATCCTCTTTGGCATTAAGCGTACCATTTGATCGCAGTAGGACTTCTATTGCGCAGGACGCATTCGCCGAAGGTGCAGAGGCATTAAGAGACCCGTGGCTGCTCACTCGGCAGTACCGCGAAACGGAGCCCTCAAATCATCAACACAGATCGACCACATTACTGCCACCTCTCTCATATGTTAAAGTATGCTATATGTAATCTCAAAGTGATACATTGTTGTTTCATGTTTCACTTATACACCTTCACCACTCTAATCCTTGTAGCTGCTTTTACCTATTCAGCGACGGAACTGCATGCTCAGGACAGCGACACAATTCCACGCTACCGTAAGTTCGCCCCGATCGGAGCTACCTGGTATGGGGATAATGCCAAGACCACCGCAACAAGGGATACGATTGTTGATGGTGTTGTGGCATCTTATCTGGAAAAAGACTGGTTGTGCATCAGTTTCTGCGACAATGAATCCATTATCGATCACTATACCTCGCCCGAGATCGTCTATGACAATGGACTAGGTCAAGTCTTCTATCGGATTAGGGATAGCTTCTATTTACTTTACGATTTCACTGTCAAAGTCGGTGACACCGTAAGAACGATGGCCCGGCTTGAGCCTGCCAATGATGAGAGCCTAGTAGAGGTCAGTGTCGTTGTGACTGATGTGGATACGATTGAAGTGGATGGGACGCCACTTCACAGTTACCGAACCTCAATGCAAGATCTTCCCTACGGTTACCTCTTTAACGGTTGGGTCCATGAGGTCCTTGGGCGAGACGGCCCGATGTTACCCTTTAATGGAGTGTATGAGGACGCGGGGTTCTTTTCTCCAAATCCCGATTGCTACAAGGACTCTATTCTGTACATACGAAAGAGTGGTACGGCCTGTGATCTGCTCACATCAGCCAGAAAGGCCAATGTGGGTGCTTCATCCATCAAAATCACCCCCAACCCCGCACGAGACTTCATTGGGATCGCCAATGTTCCAGCGAACCTGCGGCTAACGCTGCTGACAGCAAAAGGTGAAAGGCTCCTGGACATTTCGACCAAAGGATTTGATGTTTCGAACCTAAGTCCCGGACTCTACTTTATAGTTGGAGTCACTGACACAAGAATATTCTCTCAACGCTTCATCAAATTATAGTATGCAAACACATTTCATTATCGAGCAATAGCTTCTTTTTCTCTGCCAACCAGATTCATCTGTTCTCTTGGTTGGCAATTGTTTTCGTCCCAATTCGGCAATCTTGTCCACTGCGTGATAGTAATCCAATATCTGCGTTGCCCCTGGGTAATTTTCTTCAACCCAGTCGACATATATTTGGCTCCGTCGCACGCAATACCTTGAAAGTTTTGACAGCCCCCTAGAAAAGGAGACAGGACTACAGAAATTTTTTTGTAGTGATGGATATGAAGACCACAGAGAACGGCATTAAGAAATTAGTGAGGAGGAGGAGCTGAAGATTCTCAGGGAGGCCAAGGACTGAGGGATGAAAGGTGACCTTGGAAAAGTATGGCGTCTACTCAGCCCGGGTCATTTTGGTGCCTGCTGGCGAAGCACTATCTTCAGTGACCAATTTTTTTTCATCATTTATCCCACGTCTAATGAACCGCAAAATAACGCTGCACGAAAACGAGATACCCGAGCAATGGTACAATATCATTGCCGACATGCCCAACAAGCCACTACCCCCACTACACCCCGGCACGAAGGAGCCTATCGGCCCGGAGGCATTGGCGCCGCTCTTTCCCATGGAGCTCATCAAGCAAGAGGTGACACCTGACAAATGGGTAGACATCCCGGAGGCCGTGCGTGATGTGTATAAGCTATGGCGTCCCACCCCACTCTACCGTGCCCATAGCTTTGAAAAAGCACTGGACTCTCCCTGCAAAATCTACTATAAGTACGAGGGGGTCAGTCCGTCCGGCTCGCATAAGCCCAATACCTCGGTGCCGCAGGCCTACTACAATAAGATGGAGGGCGTCAAGAAGATCACTACCGAGACGGGCGCCGGACAGTGGGGCAGTGCGCTGAGTTTTGCCTGCAATCTCTTTGATATCGAGTGTGAGGTATACATGGTCAAGATCAGCTACAACCAGAAGCCCTACCGCAAGCTGATGATGAATACATGGGGCGCCACCGTCCATGCCTCTCCTACTGACCATACGCAGGCGGGCCAAAAGATCCTGGCTGCCGATCCCGACTCACCCGGATCGCTGGGCATCGCCATCTCAGAGGCGGTAGAACGAGCCGCTACCGATGAGGATACCAAGTACTCCCTAGGGAGCGTGCTAAATCATGTACTCCTGCACCAGACAGTCGTTGGCCAGGAAGCGGTCTTGCAAATGGAGAAAGCCGGAGATTTTCCCGATGTGGTCATTGCTCCATTTGGGGGTGGATCCAACTTTGCCGGCCTCTCCTTTCCCTTCCTACGCTATAAGTTGGAAGAAGGCAGGCAACTTCGATGTGTCGCTAGTGAGCCGGCCTCTTGCCCGAAATTGACCAGGGGTGTTTTCCGCTACGACTTTGGTGATACCGTGGGTATGACGCCTCTCCTGCCAATGTATACGCTAGGCCACAACTTTGTGCCCGCGCCTATCCACGCCGGTGGGTTAAGGTATCATGGGGCAGGCGTGATCGTCAGCCAGTTGCTCAAAGACGAGCTCATTGAGGCCACTGCCCACAATCAGCTGGAGGCCTTTGATGCAGGTGTTCAATTTGCTCGAACCGAAGGCATCATTCCCGCGCCGGAAGCCACCCACGCCGTAGCCACCGCCATCGCAGAGGTGGAGCGCTGTAAGCGAGAGGGCAAGTCCGAGACTATCCTGTTTAACCTATGCGGCCATGGCAACTTTGACATGCGGGCGTATGAGGACTACTTTGCCGGCAAGCTGGTCGAGCACAGCCTGTCTGAGGCCGAGATCAACGCTTCGCTGGCTGAGCTGGATACCCCTGTGATCGGTTAGACCGGGCGCCATTTTGGATATACATGCTTGCTTGGCCGCGTGGTAGTGATCCGGGTAAGACCTGGTATCAGTGGCCATTGGGGCCGAAAGTGTGTGGCGATGACGCCAGACATGGATTGGCAGATTACATCTGTCGTCCAGCGCAGAAAATCACCATCACCAATCTCTATCGTATATCACCACTAATCAACGGGACCAATCACCATACAAGCTGAAATACCATTCCCGTGAGATATCGTCAATGGTCGGGAGTTGGCACTAGCGGTGCTCGATGGCGGTGGAGGCTCAGCAATCCCTTATCTTACCTCACCAGTCAAACTATAGCCACCCCTCCAGCAAAAAACGGTTGGCCCAACATATGAAGATCATGGCATCGCTCAAAGTCCACGCAAGCCCAGACCCTACCCTTCTTTGAGTTGACCCCGGACCAGTATGCCCGGTCCTATGCACCGGGCAAATGGACCGTGCGCGAGGTCTTGGTACACATCGTTGACGCTGAGACGGTGCTCTACGATCGGATCAGAAGGGTGATCGCCGGACCCAAAGAGGTCATCTGGGCCTTTGATCAGGATCGATGGTGTCAAGCGCTTGACTATCAAACCTATCCCTTAGATCTAGCTGAAGCCCAGTATCTGGCGACCCGGGGCAACGTGCTCTATCTCGCGGCACAGTTTTGTGAAAGTCTGGGCGAAACAGCGTGGGTGCACAGCGAGACGGGTGTACGGACCCTACGCGATGAATTTGACAAAGTGGCCCGGCACAACGAGCATCACCTGCACCAAATACAGTCTGCCCTGGCCATGTAGCCTGACCGGGCTAGCTCCGTCCTTTCTTCTTCTTCCTGTCCTTCTGCATCGGATTGGGCGGAGTCTCCACTTTGTGCTGCTTGAAGACTTGGAATCGAGAGGGCACCTCGCGCACCGGCCACTCATTGTTGGAGCGATCGATGTCGGCCGTTTCCTTGAACGGATCCATCACCACGGAGGTCACCACTTTGTCTTTGACAAAGACCTTGGAGAAGCTCTTTTCATTCTGTCGCCATACCTCCGCCGGTATGCGATTCACCTCCTTCGTCCCATCTTCAAAGGTCCATTCGAGGATGACTGGCATCACTAATCCACCCTTGTTGGAGAAGCGCAATTCGTAGTAGTTCTTATCTCCAAAGAGTGCCTCTTTTTCTTTCTTCGAATAGGTCTCTTCGTACAGTTTGAGCGTCGTGGTCATGACCGAGTCTTCGCCCTGCCAGAGAGGGTTTTTATCGTAGTAGTCCTGCAGGGTAGAGTCCTCATCGATGACGAAGGTCATACCGGAGGCGCGATTTCTCATGCGGGAGATATCGTTGCTGGGAGGTGTGTTCTTGGTCACCGATTGGTAATCCTGTTTGGGCGGGTCATTGTCCAAATCGACCTTGTACCATAGGATGGTATCCAGTGAAATGTCGACCGCATCCGTGGTATAAAACCAGCCCCGCCAAAACCAATCAAGATTGACCCCGCTGGCATCTTCCATCGTCCGGAAAAAATCGGCCGGCGTAGGATGCTTGAAGGCCCAACGCCGACAGTACTCTTTGAACGCCGCGTCAAACAATTCGCGACCCATAATAGTCTCGCGGAGGATGTTTAGCGCGCAGGCAGGTTTGCTGTAGGCATTCTGAAAATAATCGACAATATTCTCGCTGTTGGTCATGATGGGTTCCAGCTGGTCCTTTGGCAACCGCATGTAGTCAACAATCTGCTCTGCAGGCCCAAACCACGACTGGTAGTTATTGTCGTATTCGCCCTCCGCGAGATATTGCACAAAACTATTGAGACCCTCATCAAACCAGGCCCACTGGCGCTCGTCGCTGTTGATGATCATGGGAAAATAATTGTGCCCCACCTCGTGGATGATGACGGAGATGGCAGACTTTTTTGCGGCCTCCGTATAGGTTCCGTCTTTCTCCGCCCGTCCTGGATTAAAGCAAATCATCGGATATTCCATACCGCTGGCCGCTTCCACAGAAATCGCCACCGGATAAGGATAAGGGATGGAGTATCGCGAATAGCTATTCAGGGTATGCGCCACCGCTTTGGTGGAGTAACGTCGATAGATCGGATATGCCTCCTTGCCGTAGTAACTCATGCACATGACCTTTTTGCCTTCCTCGGTATGCTGCGCCATCGCATCCCAGACAAATTTTCGGCTGGAGGTCCAGGCAAAATCCCGCACGTCCTCTGCCTTGTAGATCCAGGTCTGCATGTTGGCAGACTTCTTCTTTTTCTCCTTGGTCTGGGCTTCGTCCAGGGTGACAATCTCGATGGGCTCATCCGAGTTTTGCGCTTGCTGCCACCGGGCATACTCCGCCGGTGTCAGCACGGTCTCGTAGTTGAGACATTGTCCGGTGGCTCCGACCACATGATCGTCTGGCACGGTGATGCGAACCACGAAATTGCCAAACGTCAAGGCAAACTCGCCCCTACCGGTGAACTGGTTGTTTTGCCAACCCTCGAAGTCACTATAGACGCACAGCCGTGGGTACCATTGGGTGATCGTGTATAAATAATTGCCGTCGTCTTCGAAGTATTCGTAGCCGCCCCGAGCCAGATTTCGTGCCTGACTGCCGACGACCAGGCTGCCGGCATCAATGCGATCAATAATGTGATAGTTCCATTTGACTTTAAATGAAAAGGTCTCTCCGGAGCGCAAGGGTTCGGGTAAATCTACCCGCATCATCGTCTGATTGATAAAATACTTGAGATCGTGATCATTGGCGTCGGTCAGGTATTCTATGTTGACCCCATATTTTTCTCGCTCTCGCCAAGTCTCCAGCGTACGCAGAGCGTTCTCGGACATGATCGTGCTGATACTACTGGGATCGAAATACTGATTGTCATTGTCGACCGAGTGCTGGTTTTCGTCCAATTGCAGCCAGAGATAGGTCAGGGTGCTGGGCGATTCGTTGTGATAGGTGATCAGTGCCTCGCCATATAGGATCTGGTTGGTGGCATCCAGCTGACAGTCGATGTCGTAGTCACAGCGCTGCTGCCAATAGTCCGGGCCAGGAGCACCGTCCACACCACGATAGTTGTTGGGCGAGGGTAGCAAAGTGCCAAGCTCTTCAAACTTAGTACCGTGATTGGATTGCGTATGGGCAGGCAAGACGGCACAAAAGATGGTGACCGTACAGATCGCAGCTAGGCTGCCGGATATAGATTTCATCGTCAGCGTTGATTTTTGTGATACTTCCGAAGACCTGATTTTCAGGACATCGCACAAAAATACTCCATTGTCGCAACCCGGCTCTCCGGGGGGAAAGCTATTTACATGGCCAATCGATCAGCGTTAGCTCCCGTTCGACCAGTGATCCCACTTTCTGATGCAGTTCGCTATTTTACTGGCTGGACAAAGGCATGAAACAATTTCTCCGCAACCTCGGCCCCGGCCTCATCACCGCCGCACTGGTCTTTGGACCCGGTTCGATCACGGTGACCACCAAGCTAGGAGCCGGCTATGGATATGCGCAGCTTTGGATCATTCTTCTCTCCATGTTCTTCATGGTCACGTATGCAAAGCTGGCCACCCGGCTGGGCCTGCGCTTACCCCACTCGATGATGCACGAGGTGCGGCAGTCTTACGGAAGGTGGGCTCCGATCGGTCTGGGCATCGGCATTTTTGCCATCACGGCCTCTTTTCAGGCGGGCAATAGCATTGGGGGCGGCGTAGCTTTTGCAGAGCTATTTGGTCATCGGTCTGCAGTCTGGGTCGCTCTTATATCGTTGGGAGCCATTGCGATGGTGCTCAATCGCTCTTTCTACAAGATCCTTGAGCGGGTGATGATCGCCTTGGTGGCGTTGATGCTTACTTCCTTTCTCCTTACCGTCATCATCAGTCAACCAAATCTAGTGGAGGTGGCTGCCGGTTTCCTACCTACCGTACCATCCGGTGCCGAATTACTATCCATCGCGCTGGTAGCTTCCAGCTTTTCTATCGTTGGTGCATTTTACCAAGCCTATCTCGTACAGGAAAAAAAGTGGCAAATCGAAGATGAGCCGCTCGCTGTCCGGGAGAGCCGTAATGGCATTATCATCCTTGGTTTGCTATCCTCCCTGGTCCTGGTCTGTGCGGCGTCCGTCTTGCATGGCCACCAAGAAGAGGTAACTGCCACCTCGGACCTAGCAGCGGCCATCGAGCCCCTGTTTGGCCGGGCCAGTAGCCAAGCGTTTATGGTGGGTTTCTTTGCGGCCTCGTTTTCGTCGCTCATTGGCAACGCAACCATCGGCGGCTCTATCCTGGCGGACGCTTTTGGCGTGGACAATTCGCTAGAAAGCTGGTCCGTACGTGGACTGATTATCTGCATCATTGTCATCGGCGCGGCGGTCGCGATGATTTTTGGAGGACTGCCCTTGCAATTGATTGTGCTGGCGCAGGCCGCCACTATCCTGGTAGCCCCGGCAGCCGCCCTGGTGCTTTTACTGTTGTCGGTAGGCAAGCCAGCACTCCGGCCCCGGGGAGTGTCAGGGCTCTTGGCAGTGCTCGGTTTTGTACTACTGATGACCCTCGCAGGCTATAATCTTACCAGGTTATTCTTTTAGCCCATCTTTTCGTCGATCTTCATAGCTTAAGGGTTCAATAGGCGATGGACTTATCAGCACTGCAAGCAAGGATGACCCAGCCCTCTGACCGGCTTTGTAACGATCTGCCCCGGATCGAGGGAGACTTTATCATCCTGGGGCTGGGTGGGAAAATGGGCCCAAGTCTAGCCGAGCTATTGCTCAACGGACTGCAAAGGGCCGGTCTCCATAGGCGAGTGATAGGTGTATCGAGGTTTTCCAATCGAAAGCTACAGGCCAACCTAGAAGCGCTGGGGATTGAAACGATCGCCGGAAATCTGCTGGACCGTGATTTTGTCGATCGGCTACCAAAGGCACGTAATGTGATCTTCATGGCGGGCCAGAAGTTTGGCACTGCCGGAAATCAGTCCTACACCTGGGCGATGAATGCGCTCATGCCAGGCTTGGTCGCTCGCCATTACGCAGACTCGAACATCGTTGCATTTTCGACAGGCAATGTATATCCCTTCACCTCGGTCGACGGATGCGGAGCTAGCGAAGATACTCCTTTGGGACCGGTGGGCGAGTATGCGCAGTCCTGTCTGGGCCGGGAGAGGATCTTCGAGTATTTTTCTCGCGAAAAAGGTACACCCACGCTGATCTACCGCCTGAACTATGCGATTGACCTGCGCTATGGGGTCTTGAGTGACATTGCCACCGCCGTAGCAAATGGCAATGAAATTGACCTCTCGATGGGCCATGTCAATGTAATCTGGCAAGGCGATGCCAATGAATATGCGCTGCGGTCCCTGCGCCACTGCACCTCTCCTCCCCAGACGCTAAATGTCACGGGTGCGGAGGTGCTGGAAGTGAAGCAACTAGCCGTGGCCATGGGTGAGCTCCTGGGCAAGCAACCAAAGTTGGCTGGTCAGCCATCGGAGACCGCCTTGCTCAGCGATGCCAGCCGCTGCCACCAGTGGATGGGACCCCCGCTGGTATCTCTCGACGAGATGATGGAGTGGACCATTCAATGGATGAAATTAGGGGGCGAAATGCTGAATAAGCCCACGCATTTTCAGGAGAGAACAGGCACTTTTTGACGTGAGAACACTGACATCAGACCAACGGCAACTGCTCCACCAAGGGACGGTCATCCCAGCTCATCCCTTGGTGCTGGATGCCCAAAGGCATTTGGACGAGACTCGCCAACGTCGGCTCACTCGGTACTATCTGGCCTGTGGCGTCGGCGGCTTGGCAGTGGGCGTGCATACGACTCAATTTGCGATCCGCGACGCCGGCCTGCTGGCCCCTGTCCTACAACTCGCCGTCGAGGAAATCGACCATCACTGCGGCGAGCATCCGTTTCTCCGCATTGCCGGTGTGACCGGACCCACCCTGCAGGCGGTGCAGGAAGCCCAGCTGGCCCATGAACTCGGCTACGACTTGGTGTTGCTCAGTACAAACGGTTTGGGTACTTGGAGCGAGACGGCATTGCTGGACCGAGCCCGGGCAGTCGGCGAAATCATGCCCATCTTTGGCTTTTATCTGCAGCCGGCGGTTGGGGGGAAGGTGCTCAGTCGATCATTTTGGGAGCAACTCGCCTCGATCGAGGCGGTCAAGGCCATCAAGATTGCTCCTTTTGATCGCTATCAGACATTGGACGTTGTACAGGCTGTATGTGCTTCTGACCGCGCCAATGAAATCGCCCTCTACACAGGCAATGATGACAACATTTTTTTGGATTTGCTGACCACCTATACGATCGATGTCCGTGGCCAGCAAATATCAAAGAACATCGTAGGCGGACTGCTGGGGCACTGGGCAGTCTGGACACAGAAGGCGGTAGCGCAATTGGACAGGATCAAAAAACTGCGGCAGCTTGACCACGTGCCTGCTTCGCTCTTGCGTCAGGCGGTAGAAGTGACGGACGCCAACGCCGCCTTTTTTGATGCTGCCAACAACTTTTCGGGATGCATTGCCGGAATCCATGAGGTTTTGCGGAGACAAGGTCTGATGGAGGGTACCTGGTGTCTGGATCCACAGGAGGCACTTTCACCCGGCCAAGCAGCCGAGATCGATCGAGTCTACCAATCCTATCCACACCTGCACGATGACCATTTTGTCTCCGAGTTTCTAGCCCGCGAGTCAGATCCAGCAAAGCAAGCCTCCGATGCCTCCGGATGATGTACAGCCCAAGTACGAGTGGGTCCGCTTAACAGAGCGAGATCTTCCCGACCTAATGGCGCTGAAAAAGGCGGCCGGCTGGAACCAAACAGCCGAGGACTGGCTTCGAATGTTGCGGTATCCAGGTATAAGAGCCCAGGGTTTTCGATCGGATGGCCAGGTAATTGCCAGTTGCTTCACGTTACCCTATGGTCCCAGCTTGCGTTGGATCGCCATGATGTTGGTGGGACACGAGCACAGGGGTCAGGGGCTGGGGACCGCACTGATGCAAGATTCGCTGGGAGCAGAACCGCTGGCAGTTCATATGCTTGATGCCACTCCGGATGGACGTCGGCTCTACACAAAGCTCGGATTTGAGGATCAATCGAATTTGACCCGATTGCTTCTATCGTCACCCAAACCAAGCCGTGGTCAGGATGCGATCGAATGTCGCTCGATGGAGCTAGGCGATTTGCAGGAGGTCATCCGCTGGGATGCGGAGATCTTTGCCGCAGATCGTTCATGCCTACTCCGGGATTTGGTCGCGACTCCCGAGATTGTTGGAAAGGTCGCCTTGGACAAGGGGCAAATCATCGGTTATTGCTGCTGTCGTCCGGGTACCTTGGCCAGTCAGGTGGGTCCCTTGATCGCCCGTGACATTGATACGGCAAAGGCTCTCCTGGCGAGAATGCTGGAGACAAGAGCCGTGGGCAGCGTGATCGTCGATGCATTTGACAACAACGATCTGTGGCATGATCATCTGAAAGCGCTCGGGTTTGTCGCCCAACGTCCGCTTGTGCGAATGATCCACGGTCATGGCCAAGAAGCCGTCGACTACGCACGCATGTTTGCCATCGCAGGACCGGGCCTGGGATGAGGATGCATGGTTTTGTGGTTATCTGGTGCTTTGGTTGTGTGGTCTACTACCAACGACTTACCTGGAGCAGGTGGACAAAGACACCGAGCGTAAAGGCTGCGATGCCATAGCCGACAAACCAAAAGAGACGCGATACGGGATATAGAAAGGCGAGGCCCTCTTTACAAAGTGCAGTGGCCAGTATCGCTACGACAAATGCGAGCAAGATGGCGCTCAATGAAAGCAACGCAAAGTGGGTTGCATTTGCCCTGGCCTGTCGAATGACAACCAGGTAATCTCCCAAAAGCTGCTCGCGGTGCAGCCAGAGGGTTAGTAAGAGGGTAATTGCGGCAAGGGTCAATGCTAATAACTGATCTTGTGTGGCCATGGGCTCTGATTTTAGGTCTTGAATAGAATCCTTTCGAGATCAAATTCCTTCGATTGCAGTCGCAGATTGAGCAGTTGGATCAACTTTGCATCGAGATTAGACAACAGCGCGGAGCCGGCCTCTCCTACCCCCGATTGTGACTGCTGTGGAGGGTCGGCGGACAATTCCGTAGTGACAGTGTCCTCATCTTCAATCCTGGTAGTGACGTCTTCGGTCAACAGTGCTTCGAGCGTCAAGCCTTCGATAAATTGCCCATAGAAGCGCACAATACTGAGCAGCACCGCCGGACTCACCTTCTGATCATTTTTCTCCAGATTGGCATAGGATCCTCTACCCAGATCAAAGTTTCGTTCCAGCTGGCTAAAGTTGAATCCAAATCTGATCCGCAGCGATTTCAAATTTTTCTGTAACATAACGGTACAAATCTGCAAAATAATTTGATACGTTGCAATCGTAAATACCTCATAATCAACATATTAGCAAAGAACTAATATGTAAAATATTTAATATATAGAAGGAAAAGAAAGCAGTTTTAATATGTATATTATTTACTGTTAGCTAATAATACATCACGAATAGGCGTCATGTAACTAATGATCCCCTTAGCAACTTTTTTCAAAAAAAATTGCATATGAGTTCAATATCATATGACGGACCAATGAATACGTCTTGTTGCTTCTGAAGTCATGGGTAGGATGGCAAGTAGCACTGATCCGCCAACCATATGGGCCGGTTCTGGCGCTTGGCGAGTTGCCAGCTTCACCGCAAGGACCGCAAAGGGAGTCGCAAAGACCGCTGCAGGAGGCAGTTTTCAGATACTCTGCGCGCATAGCGCAACCTTGCCGTGCTCCGCGCTGCATGAGCAGGGATGGAGCTTGGAGAGCTGGCACCAATCTAAACTATAAACACGCGGACCGGCCATGCGGGATGCCATGCCGTACCACCCCTCAATCTTCGCTGATCGGACATACACGTTAGTGCTTGCCTCCAGCGTTGATACAGGCGTGAACACGATCCAACTATCGGTCCTGTGGCTTTGCTATTTCCTCCTCTACCCGCTCCTGGGCCAGGGGCAAGATTTGCCCATCCGAGTTTTCGAAAAGAAAGGCCCCGATCATAGCATCGAGCTGCGGGCTGACAACGAGGCCATCTATCCGATCTCCATAGTTCTTCGAACCAAGCTGAAAAACATGACCTCCGATCCCAAGTGTCCCTGCACGATCGTCGTGCCGCCAGAGAGTCGATCATACCCTTTGACGACGATCCGAGGTCAAGGCCTATCCTGGAGCTTCTCTTATGAGTATGCCCCGCATATGGGTGACATCTTGATCGACAGCTTCGATGTGGACTACCCCTATGCCCTTCCTTTTGAGGCCTCGGGAAGATTCGTACTCTCCCAAGGCTACCAGGGAAGGATCTCACACCACGGACAGAACGCCTTGGATTTTGATATGCCGGTGGGCACCCAAGTCCGGGCAGCACGTGGAGGACGTGTCATTGAGATCGTCGAGCAGCACGATCGCTCCTGTGCGCAGCCGGCGTGCAATGACTACAACAACCTCGTTGTCATCATGCATGCCGACGGCACCATGGCTGAATATGTGCATCTGAAGAAGCACGGTGCCCTCGTCACACTTGGGCAAGAGGTAGCACAGGGAGAAGTGATTGCCCTCAGTGGGGATACCGGTTGGACCACCGGTCCACATTTGCATTTTGCCGTGTTTTTGCCCCAGGAGGGCGAGCGGCGCACCTTAGCTACAAAATTTGCGGTAAACGGACGAAACCAGGCCCTGCAGCCAGGTCAACGGTACTAGTTCTGACCGCTGGCAACCCGTGACAGGCTCACTAGGGCTTTCTTTCCAAGCAATCTATTGGGACGATATCTCCTGCCTTATCAAGTAGAAGATTGCCGTTGTAGGGTCCAGTTTTGTGGGGAGCATAGTATGCTTCCAGCATAATGTGGGTCAACTCGACGTCTACTTGAAATAAGAACTCATACTCCTCCCAGTCGGTGTGATCAATAGGCACGCTCTCAGCCAACATGACCAGCTGGTCGCAAGACCCGTGACCACCCCAGATCCTGAGCAAGACCGGCTGATTAAAATTTACCTCGGGTAACGGAGTTAGGTCCCTCGTTTCTTGAGACTCCATACCATCCGGCACCACCTGACTCCAATATTCTGAGGACTGGCAGAGGAAGATGCTAAAGAGGTAGCAGTGCCCTGGCTTCATAGACAATGGCAGGGCCTGCCCAACCCGCTCCCAGGTACCATTTTCACGCACCACCATGCCCAGATACGTGAATCCATCATGGGCAGGCTTAAATACATCCCATGCACCTGAAGGTTGAACATCGGGCGCCGATTCCTCTGGAAACCCGCAGTCGATCCATCCTCGGGGAGGCAAACTAGCACGGGCCACGTCCTCGAAGGAGGGATTAGTTAGCCTGATCGTATCCTGAGCAGCAAGATTCCCACTCTCGGTGATCGCAGCCAGCAGTACAAAAAGAAGGTTGGAGATGTAGCAGTTCATTATAAATGCCTTAGTATCTAGTCATTTTCGGCAGAACATTGGGCGTATACGGTGCTCCGGAGCGGACCAAGGCTTCCCGCAGGGGCGCCACCTGGTCTTCCAGCAGGGCGTCCAACTGTGACAAGACTTCCGCAAATGACCTTCCGGCAATATCAAGCCCATCCAGGTGAGTCTGGGTGGGGCGGGAAGATGAATATTTGCTCTCATAAACCATCATGCCCACGCGTCCCGATATGGACGGGGCCCGATCCATGTCCAATCTGCGGGCCACGCCATCGCCATAAAGCTCCTTGCGTATATCTCGCATTTCTCCTTCAATCGCTACTACCTGCGCCAGAAATTGCCCCTCATCCACCTCCGTATGGCTGATTGCCTTTCGGATGTGCTTTAGCTCATTGTCCAAGCTCGAAAGCAGCCGGCCGGTCCCTTGCACTGCCCCTTGCAGTCGGGCCAATTCCTTCTTAAAAGTCTCCAATGCTGCCTGATCTGGTGCAGGCAGGGTAAGATTTTCCAAGGGAGTGACCGAAAAAGTCACCGGCTCATCGAGCTGCTGCATCTCTCCTCCGGACCACTCGTACATCGTAACGCTATAGTCACCTGGGGCCACACGCGTGCCCTCTCGGCTGCCCGAGAAGGGGTTGTAAAAGCTCGGTCCCTCCAACTGCACCGGCTGCTTGGACCCGTACCGCAAATCCCAGCTGATGCGCTGCACTCCTTCTCCTGGCGAGGCACTGAGCTTTCGCACCAGGTCGCCCTCCGCATTCCGCACCAGGAAGTAAATCATCGGCTTCTCCTCCTCCCCTTCGGCGACCAGGTCCTCATAGCTGGGATAGGACACATCCTTCTTCTCCTTGCGAAGGTCCTTCTCCGCCTTCTGCCGCTTGTCCTTCAATGTCGTACTCTTCTCCTTAAGGTAGTAGGTAAACAATGCCTCGGGTCCCAAGTTGTCGCCCTGGTAATAGCTGTCTCCCTGAAATGACTTGCCAGGCAGTCCGTAGGGATAGGCCCACTCCCAGGCTTTGGCGTCGCGAACTGCCAAAAGCTTGGCGTCAGCCTCCAAGTCAGCGGTCTTAAGATCGCGTAGAGAGCTGTAGTCATCGAGGACGTAAAATCCGCGTCCGAAGGTCCCAAGGACCAGATCGTTTTCATCTTCTTGGATGGCAATATCGCGCACCGCAATGGTAGGCACGCCCGCCTTGAGCTGCTTCCATTCTCCTCCTTTGTCGTTGCTAAAGAATACACCAAACTCTGTCCCGACGAAAATCAGATCCGGATCTTCATGGTCCTCCTCAATCGCATAAATCGATCCCCGCTCGGGCAGGTTGGCACTGATGGATTGCCAAGTACGGCCACGATCTTCAGTGCGATAGAGGTAAGGTTTGAAGTCTCCATACTTATGGTGGTTAAAGGCCGCATAGACAATGTCAGCGCCATGATGTGAGGTTAGCACCTCATTGACATAACTCCGCTCGGGAGCTCCCGGCACCTGCACCTTCTGCCAGGATTCTCCCCCATCGTCTGTACGTTGGATCAGGCCATCATCTGTACCTATGAACACCAGATTTTCATCTACGGGAGATTCGCTCAGCGCCACGATGGTGCCATAGGGTGAGGTCGAACCATTCTTCATCACGGCATCGATCCCCCAGACCCGGTCCATGACGGGCAGCTCGTTGCGATTGATCTGAGCGGTCAGATCATCGCTCAGCACTTGCCAGCTGTGTCCGCGATCATCTGAGCGAAAGACCTTATTGGCGGCAAAGTAGAGTCGACCGGATCGATGGTTGCTTACCTCCAGAGGAGCGTCCCAGTTCCAACGATAGGCCGCCTCTCCTTCTCGGGGCTGAGGTTGGATGCCCAGCTCCTCTCCGCTGGCCTTGTCGTACCGCACCAGCACCCCATACTGCGACTGTGAGTAAACGATATTGGGGTTGTCCGGATCCACCTGGCTCTCGAAGCCGTCTCCTCCATGCGTGATAAACCATTCATCATTGGCGATACCATTGCCACTGATCGTGCGGGAAGGGCCTCCGATCGTAAAGTTGTCTTGGGTGCCCCCGTAGATATGGTAGAAGGGTTGGGCATTGTCAACCGCCACCTTGTAAAACTGGGTAATGGGCAGGTTGGCTTTGAAATGCCAGTTTTTCGCGGCATCCCAGGTCTCGTAGATACCTCCGTCACAGCCCACCAGGTAGTGATCGGTGTCATGTGGGTCGATCCACATGCAGTGATTGTCCACATGCTTGTAGTCCTCTCCGACGTTCTTAAAGGTTTTGCCGCCATCCAGCGACACCTTCATCCAGGTATCCATGGCATATAGCTTGTCCGGATCCTTCGGGTCGGCGATGATCTCCTGATAATAGTTACCGCTGGTGCTGTAGCCCCCACGTTTGCTCCAGGAAGCTCCTCGATCCGTAGACCGGTAAAGGCCACCCTTGCCCTGCGCCGCTTCTACGATCGCATAAATAATCTCCGGGTCGGCCGGAGAGATGGCCAGCCCAATGCGGCCCAGGTCTACGGAAGGCAGTCCCTCCGCTGATTTTGTCCAAGTCTGCCCGCCGTCCGTGGTACGATAGATCGACGAACTCGGTCCTCCACCCAGGTAGGTAAACACATGGCGGCGACGCTGAAAGGCACTGGCGTACATGACGTCCGGATCGCGAGGATCCATGACCAGGTCATTGATGCCTGTATGCGCATCAATTTCGAGAATGGCTGTCCAGGTCTCACCACCGTCCCGCGATTCGTACACCCCCCTATCTCCGCCCTTGCTCCAGAGCGGACCAATGGCAGCCACGAAGATGCGCTGACCATCCTCGGGATGCACAATGATCTTACCAATGTGCTCGGACTGTTGTAGACCCATATTCTTCCAGGTTTTGCCCCCGTCGGCAGAGCGATAGATACCATCGCCATAGGCCACACTGCGCTGGTTGTTGTTTTCGCCGCTACCTACCCAGACGACATTGGGATTGCTGGGGTCTAATGTGACGCAGCCGATCGAATAACTCCCCTCGCCATCGAAGATGGGTTCATACGTATTGCCCGCATTTTCTGTCTTCCACACCCCCCCGGACGACACGGCCACATAGTAGATCTTTGGATTGCTCGGATGCATCGCAAAGTCTGAGATACGACCGGAGGTGAGGGCCGGACCCACGCAGCGAAACTTTAGTCCGCTAAAACTGGTCTGCTCAAGCAGTGTCTTTTGCTCATCGCCGTCATCTGAATCCCCCACTTGTGAGCGTATCAGGGGTGTACAAAATAGGGTGAGGCAGGCTAGCAAGCACACCATTTTCTTCATGATATTCAATTTGAATCTCAACCTAAATCATGCATGCCAGGTCCGTCATGAAAAGCCACTGTGCTGCCAGATAAGGTGTCCTGCAGATTTTGCTATACACAAACCTGTGCATCCGCACGGTCAAGAAGGACAGCCATAAATGGTCCAATGCATGATTCGGGTTCCTAAAATTGGGTTGACATCAGCCAAAGTACGAAATGATCTTGGGCTTTTAGGGCTACTTCGGCAAGCTAGCAGCAAGCAAGCAACTGCGGCGTGAATCTACGTTTGGATGCACTATGGACTTCCGTCTTCGTCTCGCAACATTGACACTGAGGCTTGGAAAGATTTCGCCAGACCCTTATCACCTTTGTATAAAAGTTCAGCTGTGCCGTGATCGCCTGACCCACAATCAATTCACAACTCGGAAGGCTTGTTCCTCTATTGAACTTCAGCTAGTGCACACGATGTCACAGCCTTCTATTCTCAATTCTGCACCAACATCTTTCCCTGTACTGTCCTGTGAAAAACATTTTCATTAGGATCAAGACAGGATAGGTTTGCAGTCCAGAAGTAGACAGCAGACCCAGTGGGGATCTGTTCAGATATGATCCCCTCTTGCTCATCGGTGCTTAAGACGATGCGGCCGCTAGCATCGTACATCCGAAGACTCCAGCTCTGAACAATTGGAGAAATCTGCATCCCGAAGAATCCCAGCTCATTGTATAGGGTGGGTAAAGCAATCGTACAACCGCAGTCAGAGAAAGAGATCTGAAACACCTGCTGTACGACCTCGCAGTCATAGTGATTGTCTATCACATATATACCATCTGCTCGCACTTGCCGATCACGCTTCACACCTGCACCATCCAGCCACCGGTAGTTTATCGCATCTTCCAGGCCCTGTATAGCAATTTTTTCGCCACTGCAAGCTACCGTATCTAGCTCAAACTGTACAATATGCTGGTACTGGCAGGGCGCCAAGTAGACGTTGTCAATGAAGTAGTATGCCCATGGGATATCTGGATCAATGATCTCCGAAAAGCTGACTTCCCGGTCTTTCAGCAATGTTCCAATCAAGAGGTATTCTTCGCCGCCTTCAGCTCGCACTTGGCCACTTATCGTTTGCCATGCCATTGTGTCGCCAAGTATATGACCGTGCTGATTCCGGACTACATATTGGTACTCGTCGAGGTCTTCTTGTGTAGGTTCATGTTGCAGTAGTACAGCTCCCAGGGCATCTATTCCCCATCGTGATTGCTCTGACAGACTCACCTCAAAACTGATATCGTAGATCTGATCGGCCATCAGCGACTCTGTCAACCTCACAGCCAGAAACTCGTGATTTACTGGTGCTGCTAGTGTAAATGCAATGATACCCGCATATCCCTCACCGGATCCAGCACTTTGGTATCCGCGCCAGTTCGCGGGTACACTGTTCGGCGAGTCGTACTGCGCATGAAAAAAGTCAGATGTACGTTCGAGCCGGAACCAGTGCGGAGCTTCATTAACTCCATCTGCGCTGGACTCCGGGTCATTCAAATGTTGCTCAAAACCTGGATTGGGTACCAGGTTTTGACTATAAGATTGTCTCAACGGTATAGATAACAGGATGGCCGCTAGACCACATAGTCTGACAATTTCGCGACTCTCAAACTTGATTGCCCTAACATACACATGCAGAAATGGCGCCCGTCGCGTAGCCCGAACAGGTGTTTCCACCACAATCATACGTGTAAGTTAAGACAATTGGGGTACGCAAGCTGCATCCTGTTTGACCACTTTGCATCGAAAGTCGCAGACGTCAATTGTGATAGCATAAATCGGCCCTCCGCTCCAGTCTCCAGTTCCGCTGCCACTGCCAGCACATTCGTAGCTACCGTTAATTGTTTTGCCGTCATTTGGCGTATGCAAAACCTGAGCATCCATAGATACCATTGAGGGCAATTGTAGAGCTCGCTCAAGGATCTGTGGAGCAATCTCCATTACGGCACCAAAGTTTTGCTGCGCCGACAGGCTGATACTGCAAGAATTCGGGTGTGTAGAGTCCTGGCTCAACGGAATTAGGTGATATAAGGCCTGTCCAAGACGCAATGACAGGATGGTGATAAATAAATGATTAGCTGATTCATAGCTGGGATTTTTTGATTTGTAATAAACACATCAACTTAGTAGGTAAGTGAGGGCTCTTTTCGGCACCGGGCAAGTCTCAAAGCGCCCGTCCATCCCTTGATTCCTTCAGCCGGGCCAATAGCTTCTCCTGGCCTTCGATGACCTTGCCTTTGGCTACTTCTACATCAAACCAAGCTGCCCGGTCCAACTCGGGGAAGCGCTGCAACTGTCCGGTGCGAGGCGGCCACTCGACCTGAAATGTGTTGCTGGTCAGATCGGCCGGATCAAAGTCGCCTTCCAATGCCCAGGCATGCAGGACCTTGCCCGACCTTTGCTTGACATAGCCCAGCGGGAGACATTTGCCTTGGGGCACTAGACCAGTCTCTTCGGCAAACTCCCGTTTTGCGGCAGCCCATGCATCTTCGACTTCTGGATCAAACTCCCCTTTCGGTATGGTCCAGGCTCCCGCATCTTTATTTTGCCAGTAGGGACCTCCCATATGCCCCAATAGCACTTGAAGGCCGGTATGGGTCCTGCGAAACAGCAATATTCCTGCACTTGTCTTTGGCATGGCTACTTGTGATGGCAGTAATAATAGTAACTTTTGCTACCACCAACGAATACCCTACTACTATGGAGGCAAAGCTAAGTCATCTCGTACCCATCCTTCCCGTCACCGATATTGGGGAGACCCTGAAATTTTATGCGGAGACCCTTGGATTTCCGTCGACTTGGTCCTGGGAGGATCCGCCTAGCATGGCCCGGGTGCAGCGCGATGATCTCTCCATCCTCTTCACCTTGGATGTTAAACGTGCCAGACAGTCTGCCGGCATGGACATTATGATCTTTCTCCTGGGTATCAACGCCCTGTACGAAGAGATGCAAGCGAGAAGGGTTCGGTTTGCGGCAAAGATGGAAGACAAACCGTGGGGCGTACGCGAATTTGCCGTCCGGGACAACACGGGTTACTTTCTCCGGTTTGCACAGAGTCTGGAGTTGATCGAAAGCAAGTAAGAACCTTTAGGGCAGACTCACGACCTGCTGAAGAACGACGATAGGCTGGGGTCCATTGAGATGAAGTACCACCTCCACGAGATATACATGCGTCACGTCATTTGCACCAAATGTGACGGCCAATGATTGACCATCTGTGATAAGGGCAGGATTCCAATAGGCCAAACTACCCACCGATGGTGCTCCGGTTTCTACCATGGGTTTGATCGGATACGATGGCCGCTGCTGCAAGCCCTCGATCTGCAGCGCGGGCAGCACCTCTTCCTCGGGCAAGGCGTAATTGCGATCAACCATTTGCAGGTTCACAATGCCGCCGAAAGCCACGGGAGCCATTGCTTCCAATGTTTCGTACAGGGAGTATATCTCGCAGGTGGCAATCTCCTGCAGGGGTAGACTGGCCACCCCCTGACTCTGTCGTGTGGCCCGATTATTCACCAGGAAGAGTGGTGATGTACCATAGTTTTTGGTGATACCATTGCGCTCGTAAAACATCTTTGCCTCCTGCCGACCCCCGCCTGCCGATCGAAACTTAAGTGGCGTGATTAGCTCCTTGAAAAATTGCACCAGGGTTCCACGCAGATCATAGTCTTGTACATCAAAGAAGTAGTTAGCCTCCACTGGCACGGATACATCCGGACTTGATCTAGGAGCTACCTCTAAAGCAGTCTGCTTGAAAATCCGGTTGATCTGCTTGACCTCCCGATGTATCTCCAGGTGCCGCATGATCAGGGAATCGACCCATAACGGCTTTGTCTCTACGGAAGGACTCGGGATGGTGCTTGCTTCTACGGTAATTGCACGATCGAGATAGTCTAAAAATGTGACTGTCCGCGATCCATAGAATGGGCTCAGCTCGAGCGCAAAATGTCCCGTTTCTCGATCGACTTCGGTACCATCAAAGCGCATCTGGTCGGGATTCAAAGCGAACAGGAGGGTGCTCGCTATGCTCCCGCCGCTAAGCACCTGTCTGGTTCCATGGACAGGAACACCCGCCGCCAGCTCAAGGCCTGGCTCACGTGTGAGGTCCTCCGTAGCAGTGGGTAGATCGGGGCTAAAAAGCGCCTGATCGCGCACAGCCACCGAGACTCGTCGCAGCTGCGCCCGGTATTCTGCCGGTACCTCCACCCGCACGGTCAACTCATCCTCAGCGGCAGACATGGCCCCCTGCATCGCAAGGAGAGCGGGCGGGACGGCCTGACCTGTTGCTGCGGATTGAGCCAACTGAGCCAGAGCATCTAGCTCGTCGTCATTGTATACGAAAAGATCCCGGCCGATCATCGGCCGTCTTGTGAGATCCTTTCGATCAAATGCGGTCAACTGAATCTGACAATGCGCGCTCTGGGTCTCAAAAGGTAACTTTAAGTGGCCGTCTCCACACCCTCCCACTGCCTGTACTAGCTCCGAACAGACCCATCCCCCGGCCTGATACAAGCTGGCCTCAACCGTCACCGTATCCGAGCCCAGATCAGCGCTGCAGAAGGAGAAGAAGATGAAATCGCCCGCGAAATAGTAGGGTTTGTCCAAGTGCAGACTGGCTTGCGGCCACAAGAAAGTGGGCACCAGGGACGACAAAATCAAGGCTAGTAATCTGCTCATGGCTCCCAATAGTGTGGCGGTTCGGTGGAACTATTTGTCAGCATGAGGCAATTGAGGCAGGGATCCGGATCATCTGGCGTGATCATGTCCGGTTCTTGCCAAAGGGCACATTGCTGCACCGGAAAGCCCACGAGGTCCGGAATCACTTTTAGTCGAATCGTGTCGACAGAAGATACGTGAAAATAGCCGTGGACCTGTTCCTCCGGATCCTCCTCGTTGACAATATTCGTCCGGATTCGACCTGGGAATACATCATATATGTTGCCGGATCGTTCATTGCTTGCTTTGACGTCCTGCCAGTATTCCACAGAGGCTTGATTCAAGGATTTCTGCACGACAGTGAAGTAAAACTCCGTGCTGAAGCGAAATCCGTTGGGTGCTTCAGCGATCTCAATGTCAGTGACGCCTTCTTGTCCTGGATAGTCCTGCGGGCTGACAATATTTATATCGTTGCGATAGATATCATAGTCGGCGTAGCAGGTCTTAGGCACATGGGAAGGATTGGATGGGCGCACGGCCTCGATAAATTTAAATGCGGACGTGACTATCCAGTGGAGAGAAACACGCTGTCGATCCGCATTCTCCAACGAAGTATGCACCAGCAGATGGACATATTCGTTGGTCACAATATTGCCGGAGGCATTCAGTTCTGGTCGAGATTCTGTCGAGACCGAAAGGGAATCGGGTTTTGGCACATCAGTGATCGTTTGCTCCTGAGATCGGTACGTCTGCCCATTAAGCCGGGCAAACAACTGAAATCTGGCCATCGCAGGGTCTCCCCCATATCGATCGTGAAAATCGTCTATCCCAACACGGGAAAAGCGCGCCTCACGGATCGGGATGTCATGTTGATCGTTGTATCGAATCCAGATCTCTGCCCCCAGTGGCGCGGGAAAGAAGGTACCCGTCACATTTTGCGCCGAGGACACTTGCCCCCAGAACACATAGTGGTTGGGGTCTCGCTCGACCAGGCCCTCGACCACCTTCGCTGGTTGTCGCGATGCAGGTAGGTCAATCTCGATCTGGTCCACGCATGCGAGCAGGCAGAGCAGGGGCAGCGTCCAGGATAATCTCGTCATAACAACTCGAAGTTGAAGGTGAGTGAAGGAAAAGCGCTGCCTAGCACCGCCAGACGTTGTATCTGCGTATTTCCGACCGATGCCTGATCGACGAACACCGAATAAGCGTTTTTTCTAGCATATATGTTGTAAATCGAGAGCGTCCAGCTGGTCTTAATTTTTCGACTCTTCTTGAATCCCTGCGCCAAGGTATAAGAGAGGTCCAAGCGGTGATAATCGGGCACACGGAAGGCGTTGCGCTCGGAATAATTGAGCACGACCACCCTATTTTGCACCACATACTTGCTGACAGGCACCGTGATGGGCCGCCCCGTGCCGTAAGTAAAGCTGAAGGAAATCGAGTTTCGCTTATTGATCTGGATGTTCGTGACTAGGTTGAAGTCATGAGGTTTGTCGAAGTTTGATACGTACCAAGTGCCCCGGTTGATACCGGGTACCTGTCGTTCCGACCGGGAGTAGGTATAGCTCAGCCAACCATGGAGCTGGCCGATCTTGCGCCGCACGCTGACCTCCGCGCCGTATGACCGACCCGTCCCTCGCAAAAGCTCCGTCTCGAGGTGTTCGTTGGCCAGCAGATCGGCAAACTCCCGATAGTCAAACAGCTGCGTGATGTCCCGATAAAAGCCTTCAACGGATGTCTCCCATAGGTTGTCACTAAAATTCTGGAAAAAGCCCAAGCTAAAATTGTGTGCCAGCTGAGGTAGAATGTACTGGTTGCTAAGCTGCCAAAAGCTTGTAGGTGTGGGCGTCTCGCTATTAAAAATCTGATTGATATACTGGGCGGTCCGGCCATACCCTGCTTTGATGGATCCGGTGGGCGAGACCTTGTACCGCAGGCTCACCCGAGGCTGCAAGTGCTGATGAGTCTCGATGATATTGTCCTCCAGCCGGATGGGCTCCAAGAGACCATCTATGCTGGGACGGTCCGCATCCCGGTATATAAATGTATTGCGTGGCCCCAGGTAGTGGAAAATCGTGTGCCGCAGTCCGGCGATCAAGGACAATCGAGGAGACAATTGCAAGTCTATGTCCCCATATAGAGCCCATTCCAACGCCTTTTCATCATCCAACTGCGCCGGAGTGACGATCGATAGGACTGAGGTGGGTTCGATCTGATTACCGCCTACCCGATAATGAATGGCACTGGCTCCCAGATTAGCCTGTAGCATGTCGCCGAGGAAATTGATGTTTTGCTTGGCCTTGAAGTAGCCCAGACCTGTCTGGTAGAGTGACATGTCTGTTCCGTCCAAATCCTCTTGATCGCTATCGTATCGACTCCACACCAGGTTAGTACTGGCTAATGTCTTTGCTCCCAAGACACGGCGAAATTGCAACTGCCCCATAAGAGTGCCATAGTCAAAGCCAAAATCTTCGTTGTAGGAGAAATGGTCCTGGGTACCGTAAAAGGCAAGGGTCAGATTATTTTTTTCATTAAATCGGTGGGTAAGTCGGGCATTGACATCGTAGAAGTAGGCAGAGCTAGCCCTGACCTCCGGCACCTTCATCTGCTTGAGTAGCCAGTCTGCATAGGTACTTCTCCCGGAGAGCAGTATAGACGTTTTGCCCGTATGAAGTGGACCGTCAATGTTCACTCTGCTTGACACCAGGCCCAGTCCTCCCTTCAGGTGCCAACGCTCAAACGAACCGTCTCTGACTTTGACCTCCAATGCGGAGGCCAATCGTCCACCATAAATCGCTGGCATCGTACCCTTATACAGTATGGCCTCGCTGACGATGTCCGAATTAAAAGAGCTAAAGAAGCCCAGGGCATGACTAGCATTGAAAATCATACCCTCATCCATCATGATCAGATTCTGGTCCACATTGCCACCGCGGACGTTGAAGCCACTGCTTCCTTCCCCGATTGTGCTCACCCCAGGCTGCAACAACAAGCCCTTGATGATATCTACCTCCCCGAGAAAGCTGGGCAATTTTTTTATCTCACTTATGCTCATCCGAGTCACTCCAACCTGGGTGCTTTGCACATTGATATCCTGGGCCTGGGCTTGCACCACTACCTCCTCTAGTAATACTGACGAGCGGTCCAGCGCAATATCCAATGTCCCATTGCTGATGACTTTGATGGGCAGTCGCCGCATCCGGTATCCCACTGATTGCACCACCAGCATATGGCTCCCGGTGACCAGGGACAGCTGATAGTATCCATCTGTGTCTGTCACGGTCCCCTCAGGGCCTCCCTCGACTAGCAGTGTTGCACCAACTATAGCCTCTTGGGTCTCTCCATCCCGCACCATTCCCGTGATACTACTCTCGTCGCCCAGACTGATGTCATCGATACTCCCAATCGTGAGCTCCTCCCTAGTGTTTGCACGTACGGCAAGAATGCTCTCTTCAAGCGCTCCATAGTACTGCGAGGTAAACTGCTGCTTGAGGTCCCCGAGGGGCATCACAATCGCGATCCGCTCCCGATGAAACAGTACGCCAAGACCAAGTGGCGTCAGATGATCTCGTAAAAGCTCGCGAAGGGTAGTCTCTCTGGTAGCAAAAGATGGCAGCGTTAGACTGCGAAGGGCAGGGGGACAATAGATCGTGCCCGGAATCTGTGCATTTAGATCTCCCAGTAATTCTTCCACAGTGGAGGCTTCACTGGAGAAGTCAAGCCGAAACTCAGATAGCGATTGTCCGGCGCAGGGTATAGTCAGCACAAACAAGGACGCCACAATCGGGAGGTGTATAAGTTTCATGGGCAACAACCTTTCGTCACCCTCTATAAATAAGAAGAACCATTGCCAGTGAATAGCAATGGTAAAGCATCCAAGCGGGTGTGCAATTAAGGTTCAAACCAGCTCGCAGCCGGGCTGCTCAAGATAGAAAATCGCCCCAATATTGGAGACTCCTTGGCACTATATGATGCAGATCAGGCCATGTGAGCATCCGAATGTCGCATGTCGGCTGTACGAAGGTGCCCTTTACCTTTCGCTGACCCTTAGTTATGATGATCCCGAGGATCTTCGATTCTGGCAGAGGTGGGAAGTGTTGCTCCCAAAGCTCAATGCCAATCGCGAAAGATGATTAACCGTTAATTGACCTTTAGTTCTAATCAGGACGGGCATCCTCAGTTCTGCCAGAAGTAGGAAATGTCACGCCGAGCGCATGTCACCAAACGTACCCATTAACCGTTAATTGACCCTTAGTTTTAGTAAGGACTCGGATCTTACTTTTGCGGAAGACACCAGATCAGCTGACTTTACTCCGCCAATCAAAGACATGATCTAATTGTGATTTCATCAAGAGACCACGACCACACCATGTGGTGTTCACTGAGAGGACCGACATGATTAAGGGTTCTCGGGCGGACCTGGTCAACCGCGGTCTTCAAATGCCAGACAATACACCATCGCGAGATGATGGCTCAGCGCGGTCCAGTGATCTCCCGCATCGGCCGAGACAAACAGATTGCCCGTGGTGGTGCCAAAGGCCACGTCCTCACCACTAGCCACCAATGCGTGCCGATAGACGATATCGTAGCAATACGCCTGAGGCAACCCGTTTCGTAGGTATTGCCATGACTTACCCCCATCCGCTGTGCGGGCGATACACAGGGACTTGTCCACAGCTACCCGGATCTCGTCGCTGACACCCGGGGCAACCCAGGCTCGAGCTGGATCTCGCTGATCCACAGCCACCGCAAAACCGAAATTGGCCGGGCCATCCGGGTCAGATACATCTTGCCACGTTTCACTTCCGTCGACCGACCGGAAAATGCCGCAATGGTTTTGCTGCCATAGCACGTCCGGAGCAGACGCACAGGCGACCAAAAGATGAGGATCGTGGCCGATCTCGGCATGAGGATCGGGCAGGAAGTCCGCTCGCAAGCCTTTGTTTTTCGGCTGCCAGGTAATCCCGGCATCGAGACTCTCGTACACACCCCCGACGCTGATGCCTGCGTACACATGATTGCTATCCCGCGGATCCACCACAACAGAGTGCAGCCCCGGATAATCTCGGCCACCGCCAAACCACTGGGTCATACGATGGGGCACATTCCATAGTCCCGAAAGAAATTGGTAGTTGCCGTCTCCATCCAGGCGAAAAAGCCCACCGGGTTCTGTGCCAATGTATATCTCGTCGCCCTCGTCGCGCACCTTGGCGAAGGCCCAGATGTAGCGTAGACTGGCAGGTACGTCCTCCTTCATATAGGTACCTTCGGGATACTCTGGTGCCTTTAGCTCTTCCCAAGTGGCCCCCTCATCCTTCGAGCGATGCAGTTTGATGCCCCAGTGGCCATGATCCAAGGCCACCCACCAGGAGCCATTGCGGTCATCCGGAAAGACCATGGCCACCGGAATCCCCATAAAGTGATCGGATTCGATGGCCCATCCCTGACCATTCTGTCGATATACCAGCAATCCTTTGCGGGTACCTACCAATAATCTCTTCATAGAATTAGGGTTGATGATTATCCGCCTGATAGCGCCTGCATGATGTACACCTCGTCTTTTTCACTCAGCGCATCACTCAGGGTCTGGCGGTCCTTGACCAAGGTATTGCTGACGAAGATATTTACGTGCTGTCGCAAGTGCCCCCGCTCGTCCACGATGTAGTCCTTGAGTCCCGGGTAAGATACGTCCAGTTGATTCACCACTTGTGCGACGGTAGCCCCTTCAATGTCCAGTGGTGCCAAGCTTGGATAAAAGCGCTTTAGCGCGCGCGTGAATTTGACCGTTGGCATAGGAGCAAATTAAGACAAATATGGATTTCTGGCAACGCAACTTGTGGTGGTCGACTTCTCGTGCGGCAAGCAGATGCCGAGCATAAAGATCCGGCTCAGTTGCATTTCTGCCTTGTAGACTCGTCAAAGCGTCGTCCATAAAAGAAATTTCCAAAGGGCTGACCAGCGGCCAGCTCATTTCCAGCATCTGCTGGATGTCAAAGACACGACCGGCAAAATCACCTGGATCTAGTTTCACCATCATCCGACTGGCCTGAAGGACGACCCACCCATATCACCTGGCGGCACAATTAGGACCCAGCCGATCCCACTCCTCATGGAATAGTTCGTAGAGATCGCCCTGGAGTTCTTCGAGGATCTAGGAAGGGCGGTTGAGCGTCCCCGCCAAACGCGGCCTGATCTGGGTTGTGTAGCCTTTGAGGATGGTTGCCGTTGGAATAACGCAACAAGGAGCAACCTGGCCGTGTCAGGCGTCCTCGCCTGACACATACGAGCAAGGTTATGCCTGGAGTAGTCTTCCTAAGTGTGTCCCACTACCTAAATGAGGGCATCTTGCCAGCAATTGATTTGGCTCGTCGATAGATAGGTGCAGATTCGCACAATGCGAGTGCCCTGACACGTGACTGTGCCATGATAAAAATTCGCTTGCTCATTCATCTTTGAAAACGAACCGAACCAGAGTCCTTCGATGATCGACGGACGAATCGATGCGATCGAGGTATGAGGCCAAATCGCTATCTTTAAAAGAAGTGATTACATGCATATCTAAGAACTGATGATGAGACTACTACACTATACCTTGCCTCTGGTCCTTCTGGCTTGCCAATCAACCCCTGGCAACCAGCAAGACGCTGCGGTAGCTGATGATACTGCCACAGAGGCCAGTACTCGGAGCTCGATCGAAAGAGTGGATCCGGCCTTCGATCGGCTGATTGCTCCTGACGCTGCCATTGAGGTGCTTGGAGAAGGCTTTGACTGGTCCGAAGGTCCCGTCTGGATCGAGGATCAAAAGATGCTGCTCTTCAGCGACATACCCCCCAACTCTATCTTCCGCTGGACCGAGGCCGACGGGGTGCAATTGTATCTCAAACCCAGTGGGTATACCGGCGAGATCGAACGAACAGGTGAACCCGGCTCCAATGGTTTGCTCCTGGATCCCGAAGGTCGCCTGGTACTTTGCCAGCATGGAGATCGCCGTGTCGCTCGCTACACCGGAAGCTGGGATGATCCGAGCCCGCAATATGAGACGGTGGTCGCTCATTACGACGGAAAACGCTTTAACAGCCCCAACGATGCCACCTACCACAGCAATGGGGACCTTTATTTCACGGATCCTCCCTACGGTCTAGAAGGCAACGTCGACGATCCGGCCAAAGAAATACCGTTTCAGGGTGTGTACCGTTTTGACACCGATGGTGGCGTGACCCTACTGACAGATAATATGTCTCGTCCCAACGGGATTGCCTTTGCGCCCGACTTTAGCACCCTATACGTGGCCAACTCGGATCCGGATAAGGCCGTCTGGATGGCTTATCCGGTCAAGGACGATGGCACCATTAGTGATGGTCGGCTGTTGCAAGATGCTACGGCGCTGGTAGGGCAAGAAAAGGGTTTGCCTGATGGCCTAAAGGTTCATTCCGACGGCACCATTTTCGCGACGGGTCCCGGCGGTGTTTGGGTCATGGATCCCTCCGGCAAGGTCCTCGGGAAAATTAAGACGGGGCAGGCCACCGCCAATTGTGCGTTTGACACTGGCTACAAGCACCTCTACATCACTGCCGATATGTATCTAATGCGGGTCAAACTTATCACCTGAGCAGCGCTGAAATGATTGCTAGAGGGTGCGCAGCTGTTTGCTTCCCTGCGGAAAATTACTTGCTCAGTCTTCGGTTGATCATGCAGCTGCAGCATCATTTCTTTGTGGCATGATCAAGTCGAAAAAAGTGCGATGATGCATACCAGAGCGAGGCAATTGCCCGATCGAAAGACCATGTACCAGGCCTTGTTGGACCAGGATCCTTCGTTTGAGGGGGTTTTCTATGTAGGCGTACGCACGACCGGCATCTTTTGCCGCCCTACCTGCCGTGCCAAAAAGCCCAAAGAAGAGAACACGGAATATTTTAAGAATGTGGAGCTGGCCATGCAACATGGCTATAGAGCCTGCAAGATCTGCCGACCACTCGAGCGGCTGGATCATACGCCCCGGCACATCGAGGCCCTCCTTCAAGAGATTCACGAGCAGCCCGAACAAGGTATTTCCGACAAAGACTTAAGATCAAGAAGTTTGGATCCCCTAAAGATCAGACGGTGGTTCACGCGCCACTATGGCATGACCTTTCACCAGTACCTGCGGTCGCTACGGGTCAACCAGGCCAATGTGAGGCTCCTGCAAGGGGCGGCCATCACCCACACGGCCTTCGATGCCGGTTTTGAGTCCTTGAGTGGGTTTGCCGATGCATTCAAGAAAATCACCGGCGTACCTCCATCCCATCCATCGGCCAGCCGTATCATTACCATTCAACGCATGGCCACACCGATCGGACCGATGCTCATCGGTGCCACGGGCAATGGAATTTGCCTGGTCGAATTCGTAGATCGTAAGCGTATGGCCCAGCAGATCAGCCGACTCAAAGCATTGTTGGGGGCCCAATTTCTCCCCGGCAACAATATCCATTTGTCTCTCCTACAAGGCCAATTGCAAGCGTACTTTGCTGGCCACAGAACCCAATTTGATGTCCCACTGGTGGTACCGGGGACGGATTTTCAGACCAAGGCCTGGCAGGCGCTTCGGTCGATTCCCTTTGGCACGACCAGATCCTACCGCGATCTGGCTGCCACGATTGGCAACACGAAGGCCGTGCGAGCCGTTGCCACGGCCAATGGAGCTAATCGACTAGCCATCGTGATTCCTTGCCACCGAATCATTGGTTCTGACGGCAAGCTCGTCGGATATGCCGGAGGTATTTGGCGTAAGAAATGGCTCATCGATCACGAACGATCCGTTCGCCACAGATCTGTCACCCACTAAAGGAAAAGTTAAAAAGAAGTCCATATACTCAAATCGGCGAGGCTGATCAAACTGGTCCAGGTCCAATCGCGTTATAGGGACAGCTAAACACGACGAAATGAGAATCGCAATCACGATCATGGGCTTGCTCCTGATAGGGTCTCCGCTCTACAGCCAGAAACTAGGTGACCTTCTTGGCAAGGCAAAAAAAGTGTTGTCAGGAGAGAGCCTGTCGGAGGATGAAATCGGGATGGGCCTCAAGGAAGCCTTGAATATTGGCACCGACGAAGCCGTGGCCTTTCTATCGGAGGAAGATGGATTTTACAAGACCATCTATAAGGTTACACTGCCGCAGGAGGCGCAGACCGTGGTCAAAAAGCTTTCCATGGTTCCCGGGTTTGGCAACCTCGAAAATGATCTGGTGGAACGCATGAACCGGGCTGCTGAGCTTGCGGTCACCAAGGCCAAGCCCATATTTGCAGATGCCATCACTCAGCTCACTTTTGACGATGTCATGGGCATCTTAACCGGTGAGGACGATGCCGCAACGAGATATCTTGAGCGTAAGACAAGTGAGCAATTATACGAGGAGTTTCGGCCGGTGATTGCGGCTGCCCTGGACGAAGTCAATGCAAGGACCCTATGGAAGGATGCCGTCACCGCCTACAACAAGATTCCTTTCGTGAAAAAAACCAATCCCGAGCTGGATGATCATGTCACAGATCGATCGCTCCATGGCGTATTTGGTCTGATCGAAAAGAAAGAGGAAGGCATCCGGACCGACGTGGATCAGCGTACCTCGGGACTACTGAAGAAGGTCTTTGCCCAACAAGATAAGACCTGATCTGCTGGAGTTGAACTAGAGTGAGCTTGAGTGAACTAGAGTGAACTAGAGTGAGCTTGAGTGAGCTTGAGTGAGCTTGAGTGAGCTAAGATCATACGACCACAAAACCATAAGACCACAAAACCATAAAACCACAAAAACCATAAAACCACAAAAACCAAAAGACCACAAAACCATTATACCACAAAAACCAAAAGACCACAAAAACCAAAAGACCACAAAACCATAAGACCACAAAAACCATAAGACCACAAAAACCAAAAGACCACAAAAACCATAAGACCACAAAAACCATAAGACCACAAAACCAAAAGACCACAAAACCATAAAACCACAAAACCATTATACCAAAAGACCACACTCCCCTTCCCGCACACGAATGCGAAAACCCTGGGCGTTATTATTGGTGGCTTAGTGGAAACCGAACATCAAACGCCCGTTGAGCCATCTACAAACTCAGATTAGGTTCATGCGAATATTCTTACCCATTCTATTTTTCGTTGGCTGCCAGATTTGCGATGCGCAGGAGGCTATGCGTGTTGAACGGTGTACCGCGGTTTCTCCGGACGCTCCCGTCTACAATGTCTTCGTCGATGAAGAGGACCGCAAGTGGGTCTGCAACTCAGAAGGTCTCTTTCAGGTTCATGCCGCGGATTTGGCAACACCGGTGGTGCTGGTGCCGGGAGAAGAATCGATACTTCAGTATCCCGATGGCAATGTGGACTTTCGCTTACCCCAGGGCGAACTCAATCAACTGCTCGGAGGCCGATTGTCCAGTGACAATCAAATTACCTCCGCCTACTACAATGCTGTCCAGGATCATCTCTGGGTCGGCACGGACAACAGCGGAATCTATCTATTTCGCACCCAACCCAAACTCAAGTGGGTGCCGACCATCAATAAGCGACTACCCAAGTTTAGATCGAACCACGTCAATAGCATCTACGTAGACGGCGAGACCGACCGTCATTTCTTTGCTACCGACGAAGGCATCATTGTGGGACAAAATGGTCGCTGGGGTTTGGAGGAAAAATACTTCCGATTTCAGGCCATCACCCACCGGGGCAAAGAGATCTGGCTATTGGCCGAGGATCTGATCTGGATTGTAGGCGTCGATGACCGCTGGCGATCAGTCAGCATCGATCCGGAGCAAATCGAAGGAGCCATCAAAGACATTGCTTTTGACAAGGACGGTCGGCTCTGGATCGCGTCCGAATTGCTTACGGTCTATGACGTGGATCGAGAGACGTACCGGGTGTTTGATGGAGCGGATTACTTCACCAGCTCCGATGTAAACTGCATCGATGTGGATCGCACGGGTGCCGTGTGGGTGGGTACCCAGGACAAGGGACTGTACGTGATCGAGAAAGCGACCGCGATGACGGTAACTTGTCTGGTGGAAAAAGAAGTTTCGTGCGTTGAGGGGGTCAACGACGGAGCCTTGGTGGTGAAAATCAAAGGTGGACAGCCCCCGTACACCTATCAATGGGATCAAGGGCTGACGGGTGAAAATCCGACCGGGCTCGGACCAGGCACCTATACGGTCACTGTGACCGACGAGAACGGTCAGTCAAAACCGGCCGAAGGCACCATCGCAGATTCCAGGATTAGACTGAGTGTGGTGGCAGACCAGCCAGCTAGTCCGGACGGGACCAGCCTGGGCAGTGCTACCACTACAGTAGAAGGTGGAAAGCCCAAGTACACCTTCACCTGGGACAATGGAGAATCCGGCCCTCGTGCCGAAGGGCTAAGCGCGGGCACGCACACGGTGACGGTGACAGATGACCGCGGCTGTGAAGCCATTGGCTCTGTCGAAATTACCCAGGAGATCGCCGAACTCGTGCTAGAACTTGATCGCACAGCCAAAAGTGTATGTGCGGGCGATGGTAAGAATCAGCTGACAGCCTCTATCTCCGGTGGACTTGGTCCGTACAACCTGCAGTGGAGTGATCCGGCACTGACCGGTGAGCAGGTGGACGGACTCCATAGCGGCACCTATAGTGTGACCGTGACCGATAGTAGAGGAATCTCCGCCTCCCAATCTGTGAACATACCAGCGGTTCCTGCATTGGCATTGACCGCAGTAGCGAATGGCAGCACCCAAGTCGGCACGGACGAGGGCAGGGCCCAAGTCACGGCCACTGGAGGCTCCGGCATCTACGCTTATCTGTGGGATAATGGCGAAAGCACGAGGCAGGCCAAACTCCTATCGGCGGGCGCACATCAGGTCACCGTGACAGATGATCAAGGCTGCACAGCCACGGCCGAAGTCACGATCAGCACGGAGTATTTGGAGCTCGCCGTCCAACTGCAGCAGACGAAAGCCAGCCACTGCGCCGGAGAAAGCGACAATGCCCTGGAGGCCATTATCTCGGGCGGTCTGGCACCCTATCGGTTGGCTTGGAGTGAATCTTCGCTGTCTGGCCAGCAGCCCCAAAACCTGGCACCAGGCACTTACCAAGTAACGGTGACCGACGATCGCGGTGCCACCACCTCAGGAAATATTGTCATCCCTGCGCCCGAACCCCTCACCGCTGAAGTGGTCGCCACCGCCAGCTCCACCCATGGAGAGGCCCAAGGCAAAGCAACGGCCAGAGCGTCTGGAGGCAGCGGTAATTATACCTATGCATGGGATCACGGCCAGACCGGCCGCCAAGCCTCCAATCTCTCTCCCGGCCTGCACGAGGTGACTATCACAGACGAAAAAGGTTGCCAGCTCATCAGCACTGTGGAGATCAGTACCGAGTACCTGGCGCTAACTGTCAACCTTGAGCAGACCAGCGCAAGCAACTGTGCGGGCGAAAACACCAATGCGCTGGAAGCGAGCATCACGGGCGGCCTGGCACCCTACCAGCTGGCATGGAGTGAATCGGACCTAGCTGGCCAGCAGGTGGGCAATCTGGCACCAGGGACCTATGCGCTGACCGTCACCGATGATCGAGGCTCCACTACCTCAGAAAGTATTGTGATCCCCGCACTCGCCCCGCTCACTGCAGAAACTACGGCAACATCCAGCTCTACGCATGGTCGCTCGGAGGGTAAAGCCACGGCACGGGCCTCCGGAGGCTCAGGCACTTATACGTATGCATGGGATCACGGCCAATCCGGCCGACAGGCCACCAATCTCTCACCAGGCACCCACGAGGTGACCATCACGGACGACAAGGGTTGTCAGTTTGTCACTTCTGTCGAAATCGGCACAGAATACCTGGAGCTTGCCGTCGCACTGCAACTGACCGGCCAAAGTAAATGCGCCGGAGACGGTCTAAATCAAATAGAAGCTAGCATCAGCGGAGGAGCAGAGCCTTATCAATCCACCTGGGAAAGTGGCGGCACAGGCGTATCCCTCTCAGGGGTGGCCGGTGGCGTTCAGCGCATCACAGTCACCGACGCCCAGGGCAAAACGACCACGGCTTCGATCAACGTACCAAAGTTGTCTGAATTGACGGTCGAGGCTTCGGTAGATAGCGATGCCAGTACCAACGAAACGGACGGGCGTGCTTCCGTGTCCGCAAGGGGGGGTACCGGGCCCTACAGCTATCGATGGGACAATGGCGAAAGTGAGCGCAGGGCGACTAATCTCGCTCCGGGAGTACATGGGGTGACCGTTACCGATGCCAATGGCTGTACGGCCCAGTCCAGCGTCACCATTTCCGAAAATATCTCTGCGCTTTCTGTCGCTGCGGAGGCGGTGAATGCGTTGAAGTGTCATGGTGATCAAACCGCTGCTGTCGAACTGGTGGTTAGAGGCGGCAAGGGGCCATTCACCTACCAGTGGAACGACGACGGCCTATCCGGAGCCTCTTTGCAGGGCGTCGGTGCCGGCACCTTCGCTGTCACGGTCACGGATGTGGTGGGTAACACTAGCAGTGCTTCGGTCACGATTGAAGAGCCAGCCCCCTTAGAAGCTGCCGTCGTGGAGATTCGGGGAGTCACGGATGAAGCCTCGCAAGATGGGCGTGCGCAAGTCCAAGTACAGGGAGGCACGGGTACGGTCAGGTACACGTGGGACAACGATTACACCGGTGACAAAGTCACCAATCTCGCGATAGGGACCCACCATGTCACCGTATCAGATGCCAATGGATGTGCGCAGGTGCTCAGCTTTGAGGTCGATAAGAAAATCCTTCCTCAGCTTAGCCTGTCAAAGCTGCGAGATGGACAGGTGGTCCAGATGCAGATGCTTCGATTTGACGCCGACAGCACCAATCTGCGGGATGACGCCAAGCCCATCTTGGACGAAGTCTATGAGTTTTTAAAGGATAACCCTGCGGTCGTGATCCGGGTAGAGGGCCATACCAATAATATCCCATCTGATGAGTTCTGTGATCGGCTTTCTACGGCACGGGCAAAGTCAGTGGCCACGTATATTGTGCAACAAGGTATTGCAGACGAGAGAGTGTACTATTCGGGTTATGGCAAGCGAAAGCCTTTGTACTCCAACCGCACGCCAGAGGGTAGGCGCAAGAACCAGCGAGTGGAGATCAAGATATTAAAAGTGCGAGAGGACGGCTAGCGGACGGTAATGCTGTAAAGCAGAACGGCAGATCACCTTCTTTCGGACCCACCCTTGATCGTCAGAAACCTTGCGTCCTGGAATACCGTGGGATGAGCGGTTCCGTCTCATTCAATTTTGACACGAAATAGTTTGCGATCCACGCATCGCTTTTATAATGCTAGAGGCCATTAGGCGGCGACGCCGGTATAGACTTGGGTGTCCTGAAAGCGACGAATCGTGATGTCATGTGGCCCGATCCATTCTCCAATTTGACCGTCGACGTCCAGCGAGCAGCTCATATGAAATCGGGTACCGTAGGAGGCCTGAAGCCGAAAAGTGGCAAAGACCAGGCCGCCTTCTGGATCTGCCGGATCAGGTTCGTACATCCAGACATCTTGCTCGGGACAAAGATCAAGCAGTTCTGCGAGCTCAGCGGGGCTCTCCCCCACGTAGATGCCGTGATTTAGCTCCAGGTTTTGCGCAACCGCGTCAATCATTGTCTGGATCCTTGGGTTCGAGTTCTTGTGCGTTTGTACTTCCATGACTGATAGTTTTCTTGAAACAATGATCCAAAACTATACTGCCATCGTGCAATAGACTTGCACGATAGATTTTTTTTTGTGAAATGTGCTGGAAAAAGCCTGATCGGAGGGGGAGCAAATGTGGCCGGCACTCCCTTAGAGCGCTCATTCCGTTAACATTTAGCTCCATCCCAGAGCCCATTTCCATGTGTCCTGGTAAGTATATTGTATCAAGCGCCGGCACTGGCAACCCCCCGAGCTTGCCCCGTCCTAAGCAATCACTCTTGCTTACTTAGAGAAGCTTTATAGCAGAAAGGTCATCGGACCCTGCCCCTGCTACCACGGTGGGTTTACAGGGGTCGCTTGCTCCAGATCTCGTACAGCGGGGCTCCCTTGCTACTCTTGCCTGAGTGGTGCCACTTACCTTCCACTAGGTCGAAGTCGAAGGGTAGAGACGCACCGACCCGCGTTTTATCGCGCGAGAAAAACTTAATCTCTTCAGTGTATTTTCCATCCTTGGTGGTGTAGGTTCCGCCACCTGTGCCAGAGAAGGCTTTCGTACCGACATGGTAGGCGATCCACTGGAAGCGAGTGCCAGAGAGAATCTTCATGGTCTTGCGTAGACCCGGCGTGCGCTCACGAAGTACGCCATCACGCTTCCTGCCCGTCATCAGCCAGGCGCCGGCCAATGCTCCCGGACCTCCGTCATCGATGCGGTCGTACATATCGCCTTCGATCCGGAGGCGGTCCCCGCTCACGACCGATACCGACAGGGTCTCTTTGACGCCTACCGAGGCCGTGTCTTGGGTGTTAAACTCGCGCTCAATCGACACCATTCCCGCACCTCTGCTCTCCCAGGCTCCACCTTCGGTGTGGTTAAACTCGCCATCCGACGCCGCGTAGGTTGTCAGGGCCCAATGCTGCTCCGCGATGATCAGGACGACCTCCATGCCCTCCACTTGCGTGCTCCAGGCCCCGACCAGCCCTTCCTGGGCAGCCGTCCTGCTAGAGACCAGCGCAGCCAGCGCCAGCAGTAATGTCACCTTCTTAATGACCATATCTCTTGTCTTTTGTGTGTCCGGAATATACCGATTAATACTATAGATGGCTGCAAAAAGTCTATGATCAATCTGCCCGATGGCCTGCTGACAGGTCCAATATCCAACCTGGGGTGCCCGGCAGACACCGTGAGCTCGATAGCGGTGGACCTGTGAGCGCTCCGCTCGGGGCATTTTACTACCTGGAAAAGAAATACATTTGCGGCCAATAGCCTCGTGATGGTATGATTGATACCCTGCTGCAAGCTCCGATACTATTGCTTTTCCTGGTCGTAGGCATCGGCTACTGGATCGGGAGCCTCAAAGTCCGAGGTACCGGCCTGGGCGTAGCGGGTGTGCTCTTTGTAGGTCTTGGATTTGGGGCCCTGGATCCAGGACTGAAAATTCCGGAGATTGTCATTCTGCTCGGGCTGACCATCTTTGTCTATACGATAGGCCTGCAGAGCGGACCGGGTTTTTTCAAAAACATTAAGCGAAATGGGTTGCGCGACATCCTGTTCGTGATTCTCATGCTGACCATGTCTGCCGGCATCACGATCGGCCTCCACTTCTTATTTGAGTTTGAAGCCTCCACCACCGCAGGATTGTTTGCCGGCGTCACCACAAACACCCCGGCGTTGGCTGGTCTGCTGGACATGATTAATCAGACGGAGGCTACCAGGGCGGCACAGCTCGGTGAAGAGGTGGTGGTCGGATACTCCATTTCCTACCCGATGGGTGTGTTGGGTGTCATGCTTGCCATAGGTATGATGCAGCGGGGACTACGCGTCGACTATCGACGGGAAGAAAAAGAACTTCGTCATGACTATCCCATCGAGCAGGATATGAAGAAGACGGCCATCCGGGTGACACAAAACCTGGCTGACACAACGATTAGGGACCTCGTAAGTCGGCACCGATTGCGTGTCATTTTTGGTCGCAGAAGGCACCAAGATGCCATCTCTCTCACGCACTGGGACACGATCCTCCAGCCGGGAGATACGGTACGAGTGGTGGGCAATCGGGAGGAGGTGGACCGAGTGGTGGAGCTTTTGGGACAGGAGGAGCCGCAGGAGTTGCTTTCAGAGGACCCCTTCTATGCCACGGCCCGGATCTTTGTCTCTAATCCCATGGTGGCCGGTCAGAAGCTGGCCTCGCTCAACCTGGTCGAAAACTATTCCGCCGTGATCTCTCGCCACCGCAGAGGGGATATTGACCTGCTAGCCACCGGCGATACCATCTTGGAGTTGGGGGACCAAGTCAGCTTTGTGGCGCGTCGAAGAGATCTGCCCAAATTGGCCCAGCTCTTCGGCAACTCCTATGAGAAGTTGAGCCATGTCAATCTTCTTTCCTTCGGCATGGGGATGGCACTGGGTCTCCTGTTGGGCCTCGTCACCTTCAAACTGCCGGGTGGGGCGGAGTTTAAGCTCGGTTTTGCCGGAGGTCCACTCTTGGTTGCGTTGGCGCTAGGGTCATTGCGCAGGACGGGCCCCATCGTATGGACCCTGCCTTACAGTGCCAATCTCACCTTGCGGCAGATAGGACTAACCCTACTCTTGGCCGGTATCGGTATCAACTCCGGACACACTTTTCTGAGCACTTTGCTAAGCGGAGGCGGAGGACTGATCTTTCTATCGAGTGTCATCATCAGCATACTCACGGCTATCATCACACTCACCCTGGGCTACAAAGCCCTCGGCATCCCCTTTAGCTTCTTGACCGGCATGGTGGCCAATCAACCGGCAATACTCGACTACGCCCTGGAACGTGCAAATAACAAGCTACCCAACATCGGCTTCACCACGATGCTCCCGGTGGCGCTGATTACGAAGATTCTCTTTGTGCAAATCTTGTTCAGTCTGTTGAACTGAATTGGGGCAGGTCTACGCTTGACTGCTTACGTTTACCCAACCTCAGGCATCGGTCTCCATAGGTACGTACATCAACTGTTGGATTAACCGTTAATTGACCCTTAGTGCTAATAGGGACGGGGATTTTGCCATTTCACCAGACACCCAGGACTGCCTTCACCAGATCATGCTCGAAATCAAACGCATTTTGACAGCGGAAATAACCGTTAATTGACCCTTAGTTCTAATAGCCACGGGCATCTTGCCATTGCGCCAGACACCTGTGATTACCATCACCAGGTCCTGCTCGAAATCAAACGCATTTTGACAACTGAAATAACCGTTAATTGACCCTTAGTTCTAATAGCCACGGGCATCTTGCCATTTCGCCAGACTCCTGTGATTGCCATTACCAGGTCCTGCTGGAAATCAAACGCATTTTGACAGCGGAAATAACCGTTAATTGACCCTTAGTTCTAATAGCCACGGGCATCTTGCCATTTCGCCAATCACCTGCGATTGCCATTGCCAGGTCCTGCTGGAAATCGAACGCATTTTGACAGCGGAAATAACCGTTAATTGACCCTTAGTCCTAATAGCCACGGGCATCTTGCCATTTCGCCAAACACCTGTGATTAGCTTTACCTGGTCCTGCTGGAAATCGAACGCATTTTGACAGCGGAAATAACCCTTAATTGACCCTTAATTCTAATAGCCACGGGCATCTTGCCATTGCGCCAAACACCTATGATTACCATCACCAGGTCCTGCTGGAAATCAAACGCATTTTGACAGCGGAAGTAACCGTTAATTGACCCTTAGTTGCAATAGTGACGGGGATTCAACTTAACGCCGATCCACTTGTACATTCCAGCATAAATCCAGCACGACAAAACTACCCGGACAATCAGCACATAGCCATCGCGCCTAGTACCGTCGAGCCAACGCCGAGAAGCCAGATCATCAAACCAACCCTAATTACCCGCTAAATCCTAAACCCTACACCCAAATCCACCACGACGGTATCCCTTCAAAATGCCATCACCTCCCTTGGTGATCCAGCACGAAAAGCAGAACTTCCCCACGGATAGAATCACTAGGATGGACACAACAAAAGCATTTAAGAAGAGAGGCGTCGATTACCAAGTACCGGAGGTTATGCATACACTGACCCGGCGCTATACCCAGTCAGAAGAGATCTACCGGGAAGAGCTGGACAAAATCTGGTACCGCCGCTGGCAATTGGCTTGTCGAGAAGAAGAATTGCCCAATCCCGGCGACTTTGTCAATGTACCGGTGGGCGATGAGCAGATCCTCGTAGTACGGGACACAGAGGGGGAGATTAAGGCACATTTTAATGTATGCCGTCATCGAGGTACTCGACTCTGCGAAGAGGCGCACGGTCATTTTGAAAATAGCCAGATCGTCTGTCCCTACCATGCCTGGCGGTACCGTCTGGACGGGACTCTACAGGCTGCGCCACTGATGCACAAAGTGGCGTCTTTTGACAAGACCGATTTTGGCCTGTATGAAGCCTCCGTGGCACGTTGGGCCGGGTTTATATTCATTAACCTGGCCAAGGACCCTGCACCCTTCGAGGTGGAGATGGGGGCGCTGAGCGGGCGATTTGATCCATGGGCGATGGCCGACCTCCACATCGCCCATCACTTTCACTACGAGCTGGACTGCAATTGGAAGATCATCCTCCAGAACTACCAAGAGTGTTACCATTGCCCCGGTGTACATCCCTTGTTGGCAGAGCGCACACCCTTTAGAGGGGCGGTACATGATTGTATGGACGGGGCCGTAATCGGTGGCTACATGCGCCTGCAAGAAGCCGGCGGAGGCATGACCATGGATGGTGGAGCCGCGGGTCCAGCCCTGCCAGGAATCCAAGGGGATATGTGCAATCGGATCTACTATTACTCGGTATTCCCCAATCTGCTGCTTTCTCCCCACCCTGACTTTGTCATGTATCATCGCATCAGGCCGGTGGCTGTGGACCGCATCATCAACGATTGTTTCTTCCTGCTTCCGCCGCCGTCGATTGAAGATCCGTCAGCCATGCAGCGCTTTCAGTCCGCACTGGACTTCTGGGACCTGACGAACAAACAGGATTGGCAAGTCTGCGAGCAAATGCAGCGCGGACAGCGATCCCGGCGCTTCGAGTATGGACGATACACTCCGCAAGAGGACATTCTTTATGCCTTGGACCGCGAGATCCTAATGGCCCTGGGCCATGCATAATTTTTTGACGATCAGGGAAACTTTTTGCCCGCCAAGTCCGTTTGCTTATTTACCGGTGAGATTTGGCAGCTTTGCCAAATTCCTTACATTTACGGTCCCGTTCGAAAAAGACGAATGGGAAGAAACATCGCGGAGTGGAGCAGTTGGTAGCTCGTCGGGCTCATAACCCGAAGGTCGTAGGTTCAAGTCCTGCCTCCGCTACTAGATAGGCCTGATAACGTCTTCGTTGTCAGGCTTTTTTGTTGCTGATAAGTAATAGCGACGTCACCGTTTCATACCAGAAAATCGCCGTATTCCCACCTTCAAAGAAAGACCACCAATCCTGGTATGGGGATATAAGATTCTGAATAAGATGGATCCATAAGGGCACTTGCCTTCTACGCATTTGGCCTGCCACCCTATGCCAATTGCCAACCTAGCACATCCCTCGGAGTCACATTGATTTCACCCCACTAGTAGAGCTTCGCATTAAATCTTGTTGTTAATTCTAATGTCTTTGGTCCGCATACTTCGTTGCAAAGCCTCGCCATAGCCACTGCTATGCCTGTGTTTTGCGCCTCGTCTGCGAACAAAATCCTATTAGAATTATTCAACATATCTAATGCGAAACTCTACTAGCAGGGGCACTGAGCTGTTAATTCATCACTACAAACGAAGAACTAGTTTCTTCTTAGCGATCAGCGAATATTTGGTGCAGGAGTTACTTTGTTTACTCTTTTTCACTTTTTCTTAAACAAAAAGACTCATTTCGCGAACAACTTGATCGAGTCGGCGTTTGTATGTTTAATTTTTTATCATAAATGTTAAACACAATAAATCATGAAGAATCTTACTTATGTATCGACTCTCCTCTCTGAAAGGACTCGCATTCATCGGTTTTGCTGCCATCACATTAGCCCTGGGCAGCTGTGCAAAAGAGGATAATGCCTACTTCGACGCCCGGATGAAGGCGGAACAAGTTCAGCCATCGCTGTCCCAGACAAGTTCCCAGATGGAGGCCATGATGGGAAGAGCTCCCATGAAAGGGTCCCAATCCATCGCCCAAATCGCCATCGATAATGGTTTTAGCGAATTGGTCGCGGCACTGGCTTATGTGGACGCTGCTGAGGGCACCAAACTCGTCGACCTTTTCCTCAATGGTACGGATCAGTACACAGTCTTTGCTCCCACCAATGCTGCTTTCGAAGACCTTTACGCTGCTTTTGGCGTCAATGAAGTCACCGAACTTCCATCAGGGACAGTCCTTAGTGTACTGTACTATCACGTAGTGGAAGGGCGCAGGGCGGCAAATAGTGTTGTGCCCAGGCGAGGAGTCCGAACCATGGACACATTGCTCGGAGCGACCTTTGATGTAAAACCAAATGGAGAGATCGAAGCGATCGGTAATACTGCCAAGATCGTCGGCCCTGATATTAGTGCTTCCAACGGGATCATCCACGTAATCGATGCGGTCATCCTTCCCATCTAGAATGCACCAAAAGGTATAGTAACCTAGTAGAGTTTCGCACTAAATCTTGTTGATAATTCTAATGTCTTTGGTCCGCATACTTCGTTGCAAAGCCTCGCCGTAGCTACCGCTATGGCTGTGTTTTGCGCCTCGTCTGCGAACAAAATCCTATTAGAATTATTCAACATATCTAATGCGAAACTCTACTAGCATTAAGCAAATCTAAAAGAGGCTGCTTCTGGATGGAGGCAGCCCTTTTTTTTTCTCAGAATGACCACCAAAAGATCGCTAGCTCCTCCCCACTGCCAAGTATCGAGTGGCTGCTCCTCCAAGTAAGACGATGGATCAGTATTCACTCGCCACGAAACCAGCGATCCCCTCGGCCCAATTTGCCTACTTTTAGTCATTGAGCATCAACAAGCATAGCATCCTTAAGGGCATAGCATATATCCTAGCTATCTTTCTCTTTCAGGAAGTGGTCTTCTCCCTTTGCTTTCCCCTCGCCGAAGTCGACAATGTCAATCGGAGCTTCTACACCCCGGTACCCTCCAATGTGGAGCCTTGGAAGCCCATCCGCTACGAGACATTGACCTACACCTCCGCTCCCGACTCGATGTACACCTCCTATCATCGACTGAATCAATATGGCTTCAGAGATGATGATTGGTCCCTGGCCAAGCCCACGGGTAAGAAAAGGGTACTGTTCGTAGGAGATAGTTTTGTCGAGGGTGCCATGTGCGATGTGGAGCGATCCATTCCCCAGTCATTTGCAGCGAGTGCGGGCGCCGAGATGGTGCAGGTCATGAATGCGGGGATCTCGGGTGCCGGACTCCCGGAGTATGCCCAGCTGATGCATGCCCTCATACCCACCTTTCGCCCCGATGCCGTCATCTTAGTCCTTTTTGCCAATGACATCGGCCAGCGGCAGGCAAGGATACCCACAGATGAATTTGTCCCGAGGCGCAGCAACCGCTTCCTGCCCCGAGTCGTCCACGTGATCAGCAGGCTAGCGGATGGTCAATCCCCCGGTTTTAGATGGGGACCCCATCGTCCCTTAAATCCTGCCGTACCGGATCCGGCCAACCACTGGAGCTTGCTTTATGACCAGTATGCGCCCCATGTAGATCCCGCACTGGTCAAGCATATGCAAGCCGGCCACTTCAACATCTGGCGCATAAACTACCTTAAGTTTGAGGAGGTCAACTTGAAGCGTCCGGCGATGTTGGATGCATTTTTCCAACAACTGAAAACATATACCGACAAGTACACGACCGAACTCATGGTCTGCTATATCCCCAGCCGAAACCAAATCACCCGCCACTACCTACCCTATGATTTGCTTTCCTGCCAGATCCTTTGTTCCGACTCCATGGATCTCACCCAAGAGCCCTATCAGATTCATCGCCGATATTTGGATACGATCTGCCAGCAAAACCACATTCCATTTTTAGACCTCACGGGTTTTCTGCAGGCAAATGAAAAAAGGGGACAACACATGTATTGGCAGTATGACGACCATTTTCGCCCCCAGACCTACCGCCTGGCCGGCCAAGTGATGTACGACTTCTATCATAGCAAGATGGTGTCGCAATTGCCCTGATTGACTTCTTGGGATGCAGCTCCAGAATCAGCTATCTTTAATATAAGAGGTGAAAAACGTGAAAATACCAAGGAGATGAACCGCAGAAATTTTGTTCGCAACATGGCCCTGGCCGCCCCGGCACTGGCATTTCGCCCCTATCTGGATCTCGTATCGGATCCTCTGAGGGGCAAGGTGAAAATCACGGACGTGCAGTGCGTGCTGGCCAAAATCGGCTTTCGGGTGAGTCCCCTGGTCAAGATCACCACCGATGCCGGTCTAGTAGGTATCGGTGAGTGCCATCATGACGAAAATGGCTACGGAGCCAAGGACATCATTCACCATGTGTGCAGACCCATTCTCCTGGGCCAGGATCCCCTGAATCTGGAATACCTCGTCTTCAAGATGAGCACACGCACCTCGTACTATGGTGGCAATCACGGGGTGGCCACCCACGCCATCACCGGGGTTGAATTTGCCATGTGGGATCTCATCGGTAAGATCACGAATCAACCCGTCCACCAGATCTTGGGTGGCGGCAGTCACGTCAGCGAAGTCCGGGCCTATGTATCGGCCGGGCCAAAGGACATGCTGGACCCGGATTCCTGTGCCGAATTTGCCGAACGCATGCGCGAACACGGCTGGACTTGCAGCAAGACGGGCATCTTACGGGATCAAGATTGGGACCGTCTGGACAACCGCAGAATCTCCAATGTAGAAGTCGACCGAAATGCCGAGGGTTTCGCCAATCTACGCGCAGCCATGGGTCTCGATTTTGATATCGCTGTGCACTGCCATTGGGAGTTTGACTTTGACAGTGCATTGCGCCTGGCCAATGCGGTCGCTCCGATGCGCCCCATCTGGATGGAAGATCCACTCCCCATCGCCTACAACGAGCAATGGGTCAAGCTCACAGAGCAGTCGCCCGTGCCAATCCTGACTGGCGAGAATCTCTACACTCGAGATGATTTTCGACCGTTCATTGTCAATCAGGGTCTCCACCTGATAGAGATCGATGTATCCATGGCCGGTGGACTGCTAGAGGCCAAGAAGATCGCAGACCTGGCCGAGTTGTATTACATCCCGGTATGTACGCACAACGTGGCTGGACCCATTGCCACGATTGCTTCCGCCAACTTTGCGGCATCGGTGCGAGAGTTTGTCGCCCATGAGGCTTTCATTCTTAATCCAACGAATCGGGCAGGTCATGGCATCAACGGCGACCCGGATGTGCTCGGCTACGACAAGCCTATGATCAAAGACGGATATATCCAATTGAGCGACCGACCCGGATTTGGGATCGAACTCAATGAGGAGCTTATCAAGGGAAAGTACTTGGTCGATGGGGAAGTCTGGTGGGATTGAGGTGTAACCCCAGTCCGCCACTCGTCACCAGGGCAAACGCATGATCAAGGCTTTAGAGTGACAGCGAGCTGACGATGGCGTTGGAATAGCTCAACAATAGACAACCTGGCCGTGTCAGGCCTCCTCGCCTGACACATACTAGCAAGATTATACACTGGAGTAGTCGTCCTAAGGTGTGTTGAACTACTAAAATGGGCATCTTGCCCCCAAAGCTTTGGCCGTTGAAACGTAAATGCAGAATCTGATAATGTGATTGCCCTGCATTCGTCGCCCAAGACACCTATTCCTAGTCGTAAAAAAGCTACTTTCAAGGAGCGCAAAACATCCTAAGTAAAGTTTCGCACTAAACCTGTTGTTAATTCTAATGTCTGCTGCGAAACTCTACTAGAAATACTGCGTATTTCCAAAGTAAGACTATGCCATATTACAACATAGACGCAAAGAAAGATATGACCTATGATGCCATTGTCATCGGGTCTGGCATCAGTGGCGGCTGGGCCGCCAAGGAACTATGTGAAGGGGGCCTAAAGACCTTAGTGCTCGAACGCGGCAGAATTGTGGAGCACATCAAGGATTACCCCACCATGAATGTAGAGACCTGGGATACGGAGCTGCGGGGCAGCATCACGCCGGAAGAGAAAAAGAAATATTACAAGTCGGTGCGTTCGGGATTCATCGGGGAGACAAACAAGCACTTCTATGCCAATGACGAAGAAAATCCATACACCGAGGTAAAGCCCTTTCTCTGGATTCGGGCCCACCAGTTGGGCGGACGCTCCCTACTCTGGGGCAGGCAATGCTATCGGTGGAGTGATCTGGATTTTGAAGCCAATGCCAGAGACGGTCATGGGGTGGATTGGCCCATCCGATATCGGGACATCGAGCCCTGGTACACCCACGTCGAAAAGTACACCGGGATCAGCGGGGAGCCGCTGGGACTGCCGCAATTGCCCGACAGCCACTTCCTACCGCCCATGGAGCTCAACTGTGTCGAAAAGGACATTAAGCAGCGGATCGAAAGGGCATTTCCCGGTCGACACATGATCATCGGACGGGTAGCACACCTCACGGTACCACACAACGGCCGGGGACAATGCCAGTCGCGCAACCGCTGTGGACGGGGATGCCCTTTCGGTGCCTACTTTAGCAGCAATGCCGTGACCCTGCCGGCTGCGCACCAGACCGGCAATTTGACGATTCGGCCTTACTCGATTGCTCATTCGATCGTCTACGACGAGCAATCCGGCAAGGCCAGTGGCGTAAAGGTGATCGACACGGAGACGGGGGAGATGCTGGAATACTCCGCCCGGATTGTTTTCTGCAACGCCTCGACTTTGAGCACCACCCGCATTCTCTTAAACTCGACGTCCAATCGATTTCCCCATGGCCTGGGCAATGACAGTGGAGAATTGGGGCATAACCTCATGGATCACACCTACCGCGTCGGAGCCATGGGGACCTTCGAGGGCCACGAGGACAAATATTATAAAGGTCGGCGGCCCAACGGCATTTACATCCCGCGCTATTGGAATATTGATGAGAAAACTCGATCCGACAAGTTTGTCCGCGGTTTTGGATTTCAAGGTGGGGCATCACGCAAAGGCTGGAGCCGAGGGGCCAACGTGAAGGATTTTGGCGCGGACTTTAAAGACAATTTGCTGCGCGATCCCGGGCCCTGGGAATTTTTCATCACGGGATTTGCCGAATGTCTTCCCTACCACGAAAACAAGGTGACCCTGGACCAAGATAATTTGGATAAATGGGGCCAACCCACCCTGGCCATCGACTGCGAGTGGAAAACCAACGAATTGGCCATTAACGCACAGATTCAGGAAGACGCCGTCGAAATGCTCGAGAGGGCAGGTCTCCAAGACATCGTCGGGTTTGACAAAAAGCACGAGCCCGGCTACGGCATCCACGAGATGGGTACCGCGCGCATGGGCCGTGACCCTAGGACCTCGGTGCTCAATGCGCACAATCAAATACATGCGGTCAAAAACGTCTATGTCACGGATGGTGCCTGCATGACATCCAACTCCTGTGTCAATCCGTCGCTGACCTATATGGCCATGACCGCCCGAGCCGCCAATCATGCGATTTCTGAATTAAAAAAGCAAAATCTCTAAGAGCATGAAGCGAAGAGAAGCCTTAAAGAATGCAGGACTGATCGGTGGAGCTGCCGCCTTCAGTGGCAGCCTACTTACGCTACTGCAAGCATGTCAAAGTCAAGCTCGTCTTGACTGGGAGCCGCGTTTTCTCCGTACGGATCACGCTCAATTAGTTTCCTCGCTGGTTGATACCATCCTGCCGGCTACCGATACGCCGGGAGGTTTGGACGTAAACGCCGATGTATTCATCGACTTGATCTTTGATCAATTGTACTCAGACGAAGATCAACGCAGGATCGTGGATGAGATGGACGCCTTTAATGAAGAATGCATCTCAAGATTTGGAAGTGACTTTCATGATCTGAGTGCGGATGATAAGAAGTCCCTGCTCCGGGAAGAAGAGGCCAATGCTCCCAAGTATGCCGGCTCCGTCTGGGGCACATCGGTGGGGCCACAGGAGCCCGTCGGTTTCTATCGGTCCCTAAAGTCGCTGGCGGTGCGAGCCTATTGCACCTCGGAGGAGATAGGCCGACACGTCTTGAAGTTTGACCCATTGCCCGGACCGTATCAGGGCTGCATTCCGTTTGAGGATGTAGGAGGGGTCTGGAGCTTGTAGTGATCTCTGCAAGGTTTCGACATCTTGCAAACAACCTTGTCATCAGACGTGCACCCATCTTATTTCACGGGCATTATCTAAAAACCTTCCAGCAGGAATTTTAGAAAGGACAATGCTAGCACACACTTGTCGATCGTGCAAATTTTGTTAGATTACTCCCAGTTTACAACTTGGCCGAGGTCAACTACACCAACGCAATCTTTAACCATCTATCTACTGCACAATGGACATGAGAATCACCTTGGTAGCGATTCTGCTACCCATCCTGTCATTGGCTGGGGCACAGTCGATCACAACAATTGATGAAAACCTAGACAATGATTGGCCCCTATTTAGGGACCGTATTATTACAGCCACCAGTCAAGGTATCTTCTTCAGGATGAATGAATCTGTTGACCCAAATCTCTATTATTCCGACGGGACCAACGAGGGAACCAGCTCTGTGGGTTATACATTCGAGTCCGGCTTTGCTGGTTCTGACGTACAATTTGTGACGCAGGCTACCGGTGTTGTTGTGCTTGGCGTCACCGGCTCCACCAACGACATATTGCTCTTTAAGGATGGTACATCGGATCTCGTCAAGATCGAATCAGGCCTGAACGATCTTGAAGGAATCATAATTATTGGTCGAAATGTATTTTATGCAGCCGCCAAATCCGGGGCTAAGAGTGATAAGCTTTATCGCTACAACCTGGACTCGGGCGCATCAGAAGAGTTTTTTTCATTCGACGCCAAAGGTGTGATCGCAATATCGACATTGCAGAGTCGCATTCTCGCCATGGGCTACAAAGATGGCACCAATCAATTGATCTCCATTGATCCAAACACAGCCGAGAGCCTGCCATACTTTACATTCACCACCAATCCCGATTTTCCGAGAGCCGTGAACATGACGGAATCCGGTGACAAGGTCTATTTCTGGTATCGCAATGGCACATCGGAATACTCCTTGTACGTGACTGATGGTACCGAAGAAGGAACGCTAGCTTTGAAAGACAACCTTGATTACTATGATGAATTTCTTTATGCTACGGAACGTTATATGCTGGGCGCAAATGGCACAATTGTTTTCAGAGGTTTTTCGCAGGACCAAGGAGACCTTGATGGGGATTTATATTTTTCCGATGGCACGGCAGAAAATACACGAGTCCTAAATATCGAAGGAGAAGATAATCTGAGACCCTTGGATTTTGTGTTTCATGAGGACGAATATTACTTTGTGGCGACGACCAGCAAGGGGAAAAGGCTATGCCGAACTAATGGCACTCAGGAAGGGACCAAACTCCTCGCTGATCGTGATGTCACCACCTTGGAGCGGTATAACAACAAGATATTTCTGGACGCCACCTTCGGCGGTATCGGCCATGAACTGGGATACTGGGAATCTAGCAGCTCATCGATTGAATTAGCGTTTGATATTGAGGAGGGGTTTTTTGGCAGCAATCCACGAGAACTGACGGCAACGGACGATAAGTTGTTTTTATTGACCGGTAGGTTCGATAGAACGCTAGTGGTGTATGAAGAAGAGCTCGTTGCCCTTCACGAATTGCAGCAGTTTCCTTTGACAGTATCTCCAAATCCCACACAGGGGCAAATATCCATTTCCGGGGATCGGATCAAGCGGCTGCAAGTGTATGATATGCGAGGTATGCCTCTCTTCAAATCGGCCGTGACGACGTTGCCTGTTTTACCCCAGGGACAGTACATCTTAAAAGCGGTAAACGCCGAGGGGAAGATAGCCGTGAAGAAGATTGTAGTGTTACCCTAAGTCCTCGGGACAGCAATTGACACCACGAAGACCTTGGTGGCTTCAGCCAAAGCGTTTTATCAGGCCAAGCGGGGAGATTTCTATGGCTTTTCGGTTGAAAATGCTTCCCTGGATTACAGCAACGTGAGGGCACGGATGAAACGGCATTCGAAATGGCAGCAGCACGGCTTAGCCTCCTGGATGACCACACATGTGGATCTAATTTATGGTCGAGCCCGATTTTCGGAACTCAAACGGGTCGAGGCAGGAGGAAACACGTACACCGCAGACCACATTTACATCAACGTTGGTACCCGGCCATCCGCCCGTCGGCTTTTATCGGTCCCTAAAATCTCTGGCGGTGCGAGCCTACTGCACCTCTGAGGAGATAGGCCGACACGTCCTGAAGTTTGACCCATTGCCCGGACCGTATCAGGGCTGCATTCCGGCAGCGGATGTGGATGGGGTGTGGAGTCTGTAGTGAAATAATGAATTTGTGTCTATCCTAGTGGACTATGTCCAGCCATCCAAGAAGATAGCCGTTAGTGATATTTGTTGTTCTCAATATCCGAGACCAGGTCGATTGGCTTGGGTCTCGTGATCACAGTAGGCGAACCATGGCTATGAAAGCAAATGCATTATTGGTCATATGAAATATTAAACTAGGCAGGATGCTACCGGATCGTTTTACGAAGTACCCAGCTAGTAGTCCAAAACTGAGATAAAAAATAAAATGAGCGGCATCTTCATGGACAAGCGCAAAGATGAGCGCCTGAAGACAATTGGCTAGCCAAAAATTTGATTTCTTCTCCACCGCACTGAGAATAATGCCCCGGAATAAGTACTCCTCGTACAGAGGCACGATAATTACCACTAGTAGGAAGCCCAATATAGGATGGTAATAGCTATTGATAGAGCCCACAGAATCCATGACGGATCCATAGGTAACCATAATCTGCGCAGAAAGGACATCCCACGCTACTATGGTGAAGTACACCACGCGAAGTAGAAAACAGATTCCAATACCTAACAGCAAACTCATGCCAAGGGACCATTCTCTGGGTTTCAGATATTGCATATCCGCCTTCTTGACAAACAATCCTATCAAGACCAATATACCCGCAGAAAAGAACAGTGCCATATCTGCCTGATTCTGACTAATGCCGCTGATCTCTTCATTGTAGTAGTCATCAAACATGAACAAGATCAAGTGCTGATAATTAAACAGAGCCCAAGCAATAAATTCGACAAAAATAAAACCCGAACTTATCCACCAAAAATCACGCAGGCTCCACCTGGCTTGCGGCAATGAAGTCAAGCCGATCCCTGATTTGAATCTCGCCGAGAGGTAATGAATGGGAAGGATCCATAGGTAGGGCACACAGACGATGAAGACAATCACAAGAACCACCAAAAGAAGCTTACCCAAATCAAAGAAAGACCAGCCGCTAAAGGGAGTCCGAAACATCATCCTGAAGCGATAGAAACCAAAAGCGTCATTAAAAAAATCATTGTCATTTAGCGCTCGATAGGTGGCCAATGTCGTGTCAGAAGGACTGTGCTTAAAATCAAAAGATAACAGCCGGTGCAGCGCCGGTGCCTGATCGTAACCATCTCGCAGCGCTTCCAGTAAGAAAGGCCTCGCCTCCTCCGGTCGGTCTGCCCTGACCAAAGCCTCAGCCAGGTTGGCGTGATCGAACCAAAGAGAGGTATCTGCCATCGCATTTTCGAGCGCAAATAGCGCCTCTTCCACTTGGCCAAGCTCTAAGAGTAGTTCGCCCTTCTGTTGCAGCATCCATGGGGCATCCGTCGAATCCAGATGACTGCGCAATAGTTGCCTAGCCTGGTCATAATTATTCAGTTCGACATACTGTCTGGCCAACAGTAGACTCACATCTAAGGAATCATTCGCTTTGCTGGCCATCTCTGCATGCGCAATAACCTTCTGCGTTTCGCCTTGCAGCTCATAAGCCTCAGCAAGTGCCTGATGCATTTGTCCCAAAAATTGCGGATCGAAAATACTAAAGGCCGAATCCTGCAGGACCCGTGTACAAAAAGCAATAGCAGAATCGCCGTAGACATGCTCCAACTTGTAAGACAAGACAGGCTTACTCTGCGGAAAATCAATCAAAAGCTGATCCAAGCAATCCTCAAATTCAAGATACTTGGGATTATACTCTTCATAATAATCGTAGTACGCTTCGCCAAGAAACTTGCAACGTTCAATGCGAACTTCCACATCATCCGGGTGCGTTTCTAGATAGTCTGCGAACGACTCCATGATCTCTTCAAATTGAGAATCCTTGGCTGAAGCCAATCTTTCCAGATAATACTCAGCGTGCATGGGCGGATCACCGGGTTGCGACCACACCAGATTTACGACGCACAGTAGGTTTATGACAAGAACGAAATGTGACGGCATTAGGCAAATTTGAGCATATCCTGTTATTGCAGTAAATATACAACACTTGGCTCTCAAGAAGGCGACTCCACCGCACCCTGCCCTACCCGATACGAAGCAGAAGTAGATCCAAGAATCCTGCATGCATTAGTCGCAGGCTACACCTCTAGCCCAATTATTGGATAGTGACAGTAGTAGAGCTCCCCCACACAGGTCCACCTTCAATTTCATTCCATACTGGCTTCTTCTTGGCTGGCATATTCGCTCTGTGGCGAGGGCAGATTATGCAGCTGCATGGAGCTCATGGAAATAGACGAAGAGGCTGAATACATCCCAATACCACCGCCAGCATAGGTGTAGTCGATCAGCGTAAGCTTCACCACGTCTTCCACCGCCACCTCGATATAGCTCCCGTATCGTATCAGCGTAAAGTGAAAGGTATTTGGCCGATGGGTGCTAAATATATTGGACTGGATATTATTAAAAACAAAATTCTGTTGATTGTCGGCAGGATTAAATCCCCAGGTGCGAATCTGGACAATGCCATTAGTAATGTCAAAGGAGATAAAATATCCGTTACCGTCCTGATCAATATCTGTGACCAGGCCAAATTTGCCCATACCCTCCACGGTGATCACTCCCTCCCAAATGAAACTCTCGGAGGGTTTTTCCATGACAAAAATCTCGAAGCCACTCCGGCACTGAAAATTCCAATGCTCGTCCTCCATCTGTAAATGCGCTGTCTCATTGTGCAGGATCGGCGTAGGCATCTGCAGGTCACCCTGGGGGATGGAAAAAAATATCATTTTCTTCCATCGATAGTAGGACTTAAGCAGTAGACGGCCGTCGGGGTCCGTGTCCAATTGCTTGGGCGGCGGTAGTACACGATGATCATTCACCCCTCCCCGCATAAAGAAAAAGTTATAGACAAGCATATGCTGTCCATCTTGCACCACCCGAGCTGCATAATTGCCTTGTGGCAATAATACATCCGCCCGAAACGAGCGATACTCCCCAAGAAACTCATGGGCAAACCAATAATGGACCTTGATGTCCTCTCGGATAGAACCCAACAGGTAAAAGCGTCCGTCCAGTTCAAATACACAAGGACACTCCACATCATCATAGACCATCGGACGCATGAGGGGAGCCTGTTGTACAAATGTGTCCCCCTCTGCTCGTGCCAGACCCACACAACCGCGTCGAGATACGGGACCCGACCGAGATCGTGCACAGATCAATAGGTAGCCCGTACCGGCATTCTCAAAGTAAAAAGGATCACGAAAGCTGATCCACCCTCTGGGATTCTCAGCCGGATCCTCATAATGGGGTCCCTCTGACGCAATGGGCAAGTGATCACCCCCCTCCTTCTGCCAGTGTATGAGGTCCGTAGAGAACGCACAGCCGATCTTTTGAATCACACCTCGGTCCTTGCGTTGCAGACCCGTGTAGTACATGCGAAACCCATCCTCGACGAGGGACACATGCATCGTCCAGAGCATGTCATCGTCCCACTCGCCTGGATCACCCACAAAAAGCGCGTTCTTGGTCCGTCTCCACGAGATGCCATCTGGAGATACAGCGTGTGCGATGTAGTCATGGTTGGGTATGATCAAATGAAACAAGTGATACACCCCGTCGTGGATAAACACGTCAATGTCTCCAATCTCCCAGTCACTATAGCCTGATCCGGTGTACATCCCGTCTGCTTACTTCAAGAATTAAAAAGCCGGAGTCGGTAGGGTGCTACCAATCTCCGGAGCGGGCAAGATACAGTTTTGATACGGATTGCCTCCGCGCAGCCCTCCGGGGTGGAGCTTTCATTTCCAGAATGTTGGTCTATCTTTAACCCTGGTGCGAAAATGCTATTGGGTGCTCGAGTGCAAAGGCTTCTTGACCGAAGATTGATGCACTGAAATCTGTCTACCTCAAGGTTGCGCTACGATGGATCGAAAACCCACCCCCGTCAGGCCGGATGCCCTTATCGTGACATAGAAAGTTGATCTGACTTCGGTCTCTCACATTGTCATCGGCATTAAATAGCGACCGTACCGGCGCATGCAAGGTCTCGAAGTAAGCCTGGACTTCGTTGCAAGCGATTGCGCAGCCACTATCTAATGCTATGAAATTGTATTATATACAGCTCTTTAGCCCGCATGGACTTATTCGTCATCGAGAACCCGAAATCGGTCGCGATACCGACACAGGTGGTCAGGTCAAGTACGTCCTCGAATTGCTACATGCCCTCTCCGAGCACGAGCACGTGCGAAAAGTGGACCTATTCACCAGACAAATCGTCGACAAGCGCGTATCACCTGCATATGCCCAGCCGATCGAAACTGTCAACGAAAAGGCTAGAATCGTACGGATGAAGTGTGGCGGATCCAAATACCTGCGAAAAGAGCGGCTCTGGAACCACCTGGAAGAATTCGTCGATCGCACGATCCAGTTCAATAAAGACCAAAACGACATTCCCGACTTGGTCCATGGCCACTATGCAGACGGCAATCACATCGCCCGCGTATTGGCCAACTTCTTCCAGATTCCGTTTTTCTCGACGGCGCACTCGCTTGGGCGAAATAAGCTGGCTATCCTCACCCAGGGAGGGGCGTCAGCGCGGTCGATCGATAAGGACCTCAACATAAAGCGTAGAATACGAGAGGAAGAAATGGCCATTGCGGCGGCCGACTTGGTGATCACGAGCACTTCGCACGAGATCGAAACCCAGTACACCGAATATGGTGCCGCCGAAAAGGCCAATTTTGAGGTGATTTCGCCAGGTCTAAATGCCGATCTTTTCTACCCTTTCTACCGTCTCTCGATGCCTTCTTTTCAGATGAGCATAGAGCAAGAGCAAGCGCTTTACCGCATCTCGGCGCAAATCGACCGGTTTCTCTTTGATCCCGAAAAACCACTCATCCTATCCATCGGTCGACCGGACAAACGAAAGAATTTTGAAACGATCATCAAGGCATACGGCGACGACAAAACCCTGCAGGCCATGGCCAATCTCGCCATTTTTGCCGGCGTGCGACAGGATATCGCCAAGATGGCAGAGGATGAGCAAGAGATTCTCACCAATCTCCTGCTGCTGATGGACAAGTACGACCTCTACGGCAAGCTGGCTATCCCCAAAAGAAATGACCCCAAGCTGGAGATTCCAGAAATCTATCGGCTGGCCGCTCGCAAGAAGGGTGTTTTCATCAACGCCACTCCCGGTGAAAACTTCGGATTGACCATCATCGAAGCCGCCGCTTGTGGTCTGCCCGTCATCGCATCCACCCTTGGCGGGCCCAAAGAAATACTGGAAAAATGTAACAATGGCTTTCTGGTAGATGTGGACGATACGGTGGCCATCGCTGAGGCAGCCAAGCAAATCATCGGAGATCATGAGAAATGGGAGCGTTTCTCCTCCCAGGGTATTCAGGGGGTGCATGATTTCTACAGTTGGTCATCACATGCCGAAAGCTATCTGGCGGCGCTACAAGAGGTTGATGCAAAGAAGCAAGATCTCAATCAATCGGAAAGAAGAACGATCAACGTTGGACGCCGCCTGTCATCCGCTGAAATCTTTGTCATCTGCGACCTGGACGGGACCTTGATTGAAGAGGGTAAAGAGAATGACCTGCAGGAATTTAAGGCGTGGATCACCGCCAAGAGAGAGCAAATCGTCTTTGGCTTGGCTACCGGGAGAAATCGACACTTGACGGCCGACGCGCTCGCTGATCACGATCTACCGGAGCCCGATATCCTCATCACCTCGGCTGGCTCCGAGCTGTATTATACCAACGATTTCATAGCTGACAGTGGATGGGCGAGTCACATTTCTTATCGCTGGAACCGAGCCAAGGTGGAGCGTGTATTGGGAGATCTACCCAGACTATCCTTGCAAGAGGAGGACGCCCAGTGGGAATTTAAACTGAGCTACTATGTAGATGAAGAGTTTAGTGGTGACGACCTGGCCGACCTACATAAGGTGCTGGATGACAACCAGATAAAAGTGAACGTACTGCTCACAGAAAACACCTACCTGGACATTTTGCCCTTGCGGGCCAGCAAGGGAAATGCGCTGAAGTACATCAGCTACAAGTGGCGGGCGGATCTGAAGCAGTTTATCACGGCAGGAAATAGTGGCAACGACATCGACATGCTACGGGGAAAGACCAAGGGGATCGTCGTGGCCAACTATAGTGCCGAGCTGGAGCCCCTCCGCAGAGGCAGGCAAATCTATTTCTCCAGCCAGCCCTTGGCACAGGGGGTACTGGAGGGTCTGCGTCATTGGATACCTGAGTCTTCGTAGTGAGCTTGAGTTCTGAGTGAGCTTGAGTGAGCTTGAGTTTGGAGTGAGCTTGAGTTTGGAGTGAGCTTGAGTTTGGAGTGAGCTTGAGTTTGGAGTGAGCTTGAGTTTGGAGTGAGCTTGAGTTTGGAGTGAGCTTGAGTTTGGAGTGAGCTTGAGTTTGGAGTGAGCTTGAGTTCTGAGTGAGCTTGAGTTCTGAGTGAGCTTGAGTTCTGAGTGAGCTTGAGTGACTAAAGTTCTTGGTGAGCTCGCGAGTGGACTTGACCTCTGACCAGCGTGGCAGCATACCATGCCCGCAGCACCATCGTACCAGAATACCATTGACGAAGTACACATAAAACTTTTTCCTATGTGAATTTGGATATACGTAGAAATTCACAACCCCACAAAACCAAAACACCACAATACCATGGCACCTTCGCCTTAGCCTGGGCATTCGCCTCAGATCGGAGTTTTGAGTGAGCTTGAGTTCTGAGTGAGCTTGAGTTTTGAGTGACTACAGTGACTAAAGTTCTTGGTGAGCTCGCGAGTGGACTGGACCTTTGACCAGCGTGGCAGCATACCATGCCCGCAGCACCATCGTACCAGAATGCCATTGACGAAGTACGCATAAAACTTTTTCCTATGTGAATTTGGATATACGTAGAAATTCACAACCCCACAAAACCACAAACCATAAAACCAAAACACCACAATACCATGGCACCTTCGCCTTAGCCTGGACATTCGCCTCAGATCGGAGTTTTGAGTGAGCTTGAGTTCTGAGTGACTAGAGTTCTGAGTGAGCTTGAGTGACTAAAGTTCTTGGTGAGCTCGCGAGTGGACTGGACCTCTGACCAGCGTGGCAGCATACCATGCCCGCAGCACCATCGTACCAGAATGCCATTGATGAAGTACGCATAAAACTTTTTCCTATGTGAATTTGGATATACGTAGAAATTCACAACCCCACAAAACCACAAAACCAAAACACCAAAACACCACAATACCATGGCACCTTCGCCTTAGCCTGGGCATTCGCCTCAGATCGGAGTTTTGAGTGAGCTTGAGTTTTGAGTGACTAGAGTGACTAAAGTTCTTGGGGAGCTCGCGAGTGGGCAGCACCCCTGACCAGCGTGGCAGCATACCATGCCCGCAGCACCATCGTACCAGAATGCCATTGATGAAGTACGCATAAAACTTTTTCCTATGTGAATTTGGATATACGTAGAAATTCACAACCCCACAAAACCACAAAAACCAAAACACCACAATACCATGGCACCTTCGCTTTAGCCTGGGCATTCGCCTCAGATCGGAGTTCTGAGTGAGCTTGAATTTTGAGTGACTAGAGTGACTAAAGTTCTTGGTGAGCTCGCGAGTGGGCTGCACCTCTGACCAGCGTGGCAGCATACCATGCCCGCCGCACCATCGTACCAGAATACCATTGATGAAGTACGCATAAAACTTTTTCCTATGTGAATTTGGATATACGTAGAAATTCACAAAACCACAAAACCAAAACACCACAATACCATGGCACCTTCGCTTTAGCCTGGGCATTCGCCTCAGATCGGAGTTCTGAGTGAGCTTGAGTTCTGAGTGAGCTTGAGTGACTAAAGTTCTTGGTGAGCTCGCGAGTGGACTGGACCTCTGACCAGCGTGGCAGCATACCAGGCCCGCAGCACCATCGTACCAGAATACCATTGATGAAGTACGCATAAAACTTTTTCCTATGTGAATTTGGATATACGTAGAAATTCACAACCCCACAAAACCACAAAACCAAAACACCACAATACCATGGCACCTTCGCCTTAGCCTGGGCATTCGCCTCAGATCGGAGTTTTGAGTGAGCTTGAGTTCTGAGTGACTAGAGTTCTGAGTGAGCTTGAGTGACTAGAGTTCTGAGTGTGCTTGAGTGACTAAAGTTCTTGGTGAGCTCGCGAGTGGACTGGACCTCTGACCAGCGTGGCAGCATACCATGCCCGCAGCACCATCGTACCAGAATACCATTGACGAAGTACGCATAAAACTTTTTCCTATGTGAATTTGGATATACGTAGAAATTCATAAAACCAAAACACCACAATACCATGGCACCTTCGCTTTAGCCTGGGCATTCGCCTCAGATCGGAGTTCTGAGTGAGCTTGAATTTTGAGTGACTAGAGTGACTAAAGTTCTTGGTGAGCTCGCGAGTGGGCTGCACCTCTGACCAGCGTGGCAGCATACCATGCCCGCCGCACCATCGTACCAGAATACCATTGATGAAGTACGCATAAAACTTTTTCCTATGTGAATTTGGATATACGTAGAAATTCACAACCCCACAACCCCACAAAACCATAAAACCATAAAACCATAAAACCACAAATACCACAATACCACAATACCACAATACGATGGCACCTTCGCCTTAGCCTCCCTCAGAGTTCGAAATGCCATTTAATTCAAGCAGGGACATCTTTACAATCCGTATTGGTACCTTTAGATATGTGTCTGAGAATCACTTTCCTCCTATCCCTACTCGGTCTCTACGCTTGCTCGCCTTCCTCGCCGAAAGCAAGGGCTCCCAGCTCGCCCAACATTCTCTGGATCGTGGCTGAAAACTTCGCTTTGGACTTTGGCTGCTATGGAGCGGACAATGTGCATACACCTCATGTAGACAGCCTGGCCGCGCACGGCATGCGATACACCAATGTCTTTTCAACCTCGCCGGTGTGTGCACCTAGTCGCTCGGCCTTTATGGTGGGCATGTATCAGACCACCACGGGTACGCACCACATGCGGTCGCATCGGGAGGATGACTATCGACTGCCGGATGGGGTGCGGCCTATAACCCACTGGCTGCAGGACCACGGATACTTTACGGCGAATATCACGCACATGGGCGATAAAGAGGTCGGCACTGGAAAGCTTGACCTCAATTTTGTCAACGAAGGACCGATCTACCAATCCGATGACTGGTCTGCCCTGAAGGAAAATCAACCTTTCTTCGCCCAGATCAATACCCCGGAAGCCGAATACGACATTTATGATCGCAAATCTGCCGAGAAAGATCGCGTGAAGTGGGTCGGCGAAGAATGGCACCCCCAGGTAGCCACCCCGGAGAATGTAACGCCACCTCCCTACTACCCCGATCACGAGATCGTACGAGCCGAATGGGCCCGCTACCTCAACTCAGCCTCGGGGCTAGACGTGCGGGTGGGCTGGATGTTGGATCAGCTCCGGCAGGACGGACTGGCAGACAATACCATCGTCATCTTCTTTGGTGACAACGGAGCCATGGAGGCGCGGGGCATCCATTGGGCCTGGGACAGCGGCATTCACGTGCCCTTGGTCATCTACTGGCCGGAGGCGCTCTCGCCACCGGCGATGTTCCAGCCCGGTACCGTCAGTGATCAAGTGATCAGCCTCCTGGACATCACCGCTACCACCCTGGCCATGGCTGGAATCCCAAAACCAGCTGGTATGCAAAGCCGCGTCTTTCTTGGGGAAAACCCCGATCCACCCCGGCAATACGCTTTTAGTGCGCGGGATCGCATTGATGAGACCGTCAATCGCATTCGCTCGGTGCGTGGAGAGCGGTATCACTACCTGCGCAATTATATGCCTTCGCAGGGGCTAGCCTCCCTAAATCGATACAAGGAAAAGTGCTTCCTGGTGATGCCGCTGATGCGAGCGATGCAAGCCGCAGGCACCTTGACCGGACCCGCGCTGGAGTTGATGCAGCCCCTCCCCTATGAGCAACTATACGATACCAAGATCGATCCGCATGAGATCAATGATCTCGCCAATTCGCCGGAGCCGCAGCATCAGGCTGCCCTGCAGGAATTGCGACAGACCCTGGACCAATGGATGGAAGATACCGGCGACCTGGGGGAGATACCAGAACCCGACTCCATCGTACAGCCCTTTGAGCAGGAAATGCACGAGTGGTTTGGGACCCCGACCTGGTATCAACCAAAAGCAGCGCCGGACTAAAGACCCAAGCAACAAAAAAACACCTCACATGACTTTTCAGACCATCTTCTTCCTCCAGCGGCCGGTTCGACTATCCCTCCGGGACAGAGTAGCCCGGTTGATCCTCGTTGGATTTCTCCTGCCCGGTCTGGGCTATAACCTTGGCGCACAGCCTTTTCTCACGGATACGATCTGGCTGAGCGGTGATCAGGAGGACCAGTACAACATTGTCGTCCTAGCCGAAGCATTCCGCACCGTCGATCAGGCCAAATTCTCGCAGGCGGCCAAGTCCGTTGAGGCCAGCTTGCGCAAGAGCAACGCGTATGGCCCCCTGCTGGACCACATCAATATTTTCAGCGTGTTCACCCCATCCCAGGATTCCACGGTGAGTCTCCGGATCTATGATCCATCGCCCAATGACCCCATCCAGGAAGAAGTGCTGCAATCTACTTTCTTTAGCATCTATTATCGCAATTCTTATCGAGCCTATTTCATGGAAGATTCGATCATGATCAAGGCGCGACGCATCGCCGCAGAGAGCTTCCCCTTTGCCGATGCGACACTGATACTGACCCACGTGCCTAGGGGTGTTCCGGGTAGTGGTCGAGCCTCCGCCTTTCAGTCCGTGGCGCTCGTCGGCACGGACGAGTACGGCAGTTCGCAGGGTGACTATTTGGTCAATCATGAATTGGGGCATGCCATTGCCGGTCTGGCTGACGCCTATGATGCTTCGCCCCAAGAGAGCTTTAACAAAACAGTGAACAAAGATCCAACTAGTATCCGGTGGCACCACCTATTGAATGATGAGGCGGTCGGTATCGATTCGGTGGGAGTGGGCGTCTATGTGCCCAACATCGAATGCATCATGTGCTATGGACCCCCCGAATACTTCTGTCCCGTGTGTACAGAGAGAATCAACGAAGTCATAACGACGCCTCGTCACGCCAAAATACCCCAGGTACACCGGTTATGGCTGGAAGAAGAGAAGCCAAGCCTCGGAGAGATAACCGTGATGTGGGATCCGCTGGAAGGTGCAGAAAACTACGAGGTCATCTATCGAGACTTCTTGCACGGCTCAGTGCATAGCCGGCGTACCCAGACCAATCGCGTAACGTTCATAGGCATCCCTGGCGTAATGTTGTCCAACCAAGGCCTGTTTTCACATGCCCTGGACATACGGGCCGATGCTGCTTCCTACAGTAGCCATTATGCCAACTTGCAGGTAGCGGTATCCCGCTATCCATCGGTGCCCTTGGATACACCCCATGACGTAAGCATCAGTGAGGTGGGAGCTACTACTTTCCGCTTGTCCTGGTCACAAAGCGATCGAGGCCTGGCAAGTATGATCCGATTGAGAAACGAGCACGGCGGCTACTCCGAAATCTTGACCGGCTCCTCCTCCATCGTGCTGCGCGGACTAAAGCCAAATCGGACCTATAGCGTGGAGATTGCCGCCACCAGACCTTTCGATCTGGCCTTGGAGAGCAGTAGTCCCTTTACTCCCCTACATTATGTTACGACCGATATCAGCACAGCCATCCCTAGCGAGGTGCTTGAGGATCCCGTGCATCTTTATCCGACCCCATCGAGCGGCATCGTCTTTGTGGACGCAACGTCAGCTCCAGACCAGGCATTTTTAGTCGACACTTGGGGCAGGACGCACACGGTGAACCTTGGATCAGATGCGGCCAAAAGTTTTCAGCTCGACCTCTCATCATTTGCGGTCGGGGTGTATTTGCTCCAACTGCACCAAGGATCTAAAACGATCACCAGGAAAATCGTGATCCAGTAAGTCGTAGCAGACTACTCCAGCCGACACAGGGCCAGCGGCCGTCGCTCCCAATCGTCTTCAAAGGAATAGAGGACTTCGACGGCCAGGGAGTCGATATCGGCCATTCTCGCCAGGTAGTAGACGTCAGGTTTCATCTCCGTATGAAATTCCATCGTCTGCCCTTGACGTTTCTCGATATAATAGGGCAAGGTGATCGAGAGCGGCATGGGGACTTCAAAGCTTACGCTGCCAAACTCAAAAGGTCCGATGCCTACCTCTCGATCCTCTATCTGTGGATGGCCGAAAAGCATGATGGGCGCGCCCTCTGTGATCTGAAAAAATTCATGCGCATGAACCTTCAGGGCATTAATTTGCTCATCGGCGTGGCGGGTAGGATAATAAATCCAATTCGCATATATCTTGGCCACCAGTACAAATAGCAAGGAGAAATGCATGCGCTTCTGCGGATACTTTCGCCACCCCATAAATAGACCCATGCAAATAATGCCTAATAGAAAAAACTTAATCCAAAAATCACCGATGAATATTTCCAAGGGAAGTATCCGCAACAGTAGAAAACCGATCGGCGCTAGCAACATTAGACTCACCATGAAGTAATAAAAAAACTTCATGGTCCTTCGACCCGCCGATACATAGGCTAGGTAGGCGAAAATAATCGCCAGCCAAGGCAAAAAAGGATACAGATACCGCATGCGAAGCGTGGAGGCAAACATGTAAGGGAGCACATTTAGTCCGAGGATCATAATAAGCAGTCGAATCCGTCGGTCCTCCCACACCTTAGTTAAGGTCACCCGATCCGAGAGCATAAACACGAGTAACGATCCCGGCAGGGCCGCCTTTAGCAAAATGAAGGGAAAGGAGATCGCGTTTCCAAGGACATCAAAAACATTCCCCTCCAGGCCCGACTTTTGAGATGCCTCCTTAATCAGATTAATCAAATAAATAAATCCTCGATCGTGCTGGTAAAAATAAGCTCCCACCCAAGCAACGAAGACGGCACCACCGATCCAGTGCTCCCATCGCCATAGAAATCGTAGGGATCGGCCGTGCCACATGATGGCGATCATTGTCAGCCCATGAAAGGCTAAGGCGGGTGTACCCTTGGTCAACGTGCCTACGCCCAATAACAAGTACGAACTGAGCAGATAGAAAGATGATCCTTTTTCCTCCGTCACTGCCCGGACCAACGTGCCAATGTGCAAAAAAGTGATAAGTGTAAAAAACAGATCGATCTGGCCCGAAATAATTATGCCGTAAAACAAAATCTCTGCGCTGGTAAGAAACAACAAGGCCGCCCAAAGACCTTGCTCCCGAGGTAGCCAGCGTCGGCTGAAAAAAAACAGGAGGCAACCCGTGAGCACAAACGAGACCTGTCCCGGCAGTCGCACCACCCACTCGTCAAACGAATCGAACAATTGCATACATCCCACCAAGACCCAATTGAATAAGGGTGGTTTATTAAAGTAGGTCCAGTCGTGTAGCGTTGGCGCCCAATAATCGCCCGAAAAAATCATCTCCATGGCGACCAAAGCCCTGCGCGGCTCCTCCGAACGAAGCTGAAGTTGCTCGGGCAGTAGGAACACACCCCAGACTAGACTGGCGGATATGAGCAGAAGCAGGACCTGGTCGATCTCAAGGCGCCTAGGGGATTTCATGCCGAAAGATAGCCAGTCCCGCGGGATTGCAGCCCAATCGCGCCATGGTGCAGCCAGAAGCTAAGGGCCTATTAGGAGAAGATTTCGATGGTCACAGATACCGTCTACTGTGTCAGACAAAAAATAGAGCGCCGAGGCCTTTGCCCCGGTCGCTCCCGAACTAAACTTTATCGTCTTTTTTGAACCGCTAGCTGCCCGACATGCGGCGAGCATATGCCAAGCGCTCCCGATCTACCGGCCGGTCGGCGCAGAGTCGTACCAACGATGCGTAATATCCCTTGGCTGCTGCTTCGTTCCCACTGCGCTCTGCCGCAGATGCGGCACCGTAAATACTGTTGAATCGATTGGGCACACTTTGGAGCGATGCCTCATAAGCCTGCAGAGCCTTCTTGCTTTGGCCCAGTTCCAGGTACATATCACCCAGCAATTCCCTCGCTGGCAAGATCTCGCCCGGCGTGACCGGATTCTTTTCCGTCTTGTCTTCCAATTCGGCGGCGGCTATCATATGCAATAGGGCTTCAGCTTGCTTGCCCTCGGCTAGTCTCAGCCAGGCTAAGACGGACTTCTTTTGTATTTCGACGCGCTTGGACCAGTAGGCGGCCGATTTGGCCCTGCCCAACGTCTCCTGCAAGGCCACTAAGCGCTCGTAGGAGTGTTGCGCAAGCTGAAGGTCTCCGGATCGGGCACCTGCAATGCCGGCACCGAAATGAAAGAGTGCTTCAAAAGCTGGAAATTTCTCCCAGGCAAAATTGTCCGTCTGAGGTAGCTTGATCTCTCCTACCTCTCCCCACGCATGTCGCTCTACGATCCATCTGGCAGGCACGGCAGCCAAAGCATAGGCACTGACATTATGCGACTGTATCGGTCCTGAAATCTCCATCATCTGCTCCATCACCGCCTGAGCCTTCTGGTCTTCTCCCTGCTGGAGATGCGCGTAGGCCAGGTAATCCAGGGCATGTAAGTAATGAAGAGAGACCGCTCCATTGACTGGCAGTTTTTCGGCAGCATTGGCTGATCTGATATTCCAGTCGATCGATTCCTGCCAATGGCCCAGTCGTGTGAATATGTGGGTCGGCATATGCAATGCATGAGGAATCTCTGGTGCAATTTTGCTGTAGTTACGCGCTACTCGCACCGCATGGTGTGCCAGCGGCGGATAGTCGTATGCATGGATGGCATAGTGAAATCCACCTGGATGATCAGGGATTTCCTCCAAGACGCCTTCTGCTACCTGGCCCACCTCGCGCTGTACCGCATACGTCTTATCTTCCGGAGATACCATCGACAGGCGAGAAAGGGCATAGAAGATTCGGGCCTCAATGTCGTCACTATCCGCTTCATGCGCCCGCTGCCATCCTGCTTCATAGGCGGCTAGCCGCTCACGTTCAGATTTGCTTTCGCCATTTTCATAATAGGCCGCCACTGCCTCTCCATAGCGCCGTTCCTTCTCCTTGGTGACAAGGGCTAGCGCCTTTTGGGAGAGCGCCCAACCTTTTTGCATCTGGGCCTCCGAAGGTCGATCGGGCCAGAGGGGATGAATGTAGCTAAGCGCCTTGCCCCAGTGCCCCCAAAAACAATCGGGATCGGCATCAATGACCTCATTAAAGATGTGCTCCGCGTCGTCAAAGGTCATATGGTGAATCAGGGCCAGGCCGAAGGAGATCAATGAGTCCATCTCTGATCCACAGCCGTCCGAAAACTGCACCGTGCCGCACATAATATCCGGAAGCAGGTATGTTGAGGCGGCTTGATCTTGTTTTGGGCGGGACTGACAGGCGATGATAAGCGCTGTCGCAAGAATGAAAATTTGGCTACGCATGATGTTGCTTATTTGAGATTATGCTGTGAATTTATGGTGTCGAGGACATCGGTGATCGCACCATTGAGCCGTTGGCCTATTTAAATGAGTCCGTGGCTGCGAAAGAAGTATCATAGCGGCCCGAGTCTCCAGGCTAGCGGACGGAGAAGTTTTGCAATCTTAGAGAGGAGATGCAAACAGCAAGCGAATCTTGGTACGATATATTGCTGGTCGCCGAGATGGTCTTAGCCGGGATTGTTTTCATGGTCCTGCGGCTGGTAGACGCACCCTACGGCAAGTTTGCCCGCTCCGGGTGGGGGCCAACCCTGCCTGCCCGCTATGCCTGGTGTCTGATGGAGCTCCCGGCAGTCCTGATGATCGCTTATCTCTTCTATCGCTACGAAGCTTGGCTAAGTGTCACCAGCATCGTGCTTTTGATCATCTGGCAGAGCCACTACCTACATCGCACGTTTCGCTACCCTTTTCAAATGGCAGGTGGCGAAAAGCCATACCCCTGGCTCCTCGCCCTTATCGCAGTGGGATTCAACCTGATGAACGGTTTCATCAACGGCTATCACATCTTTGAGCGGGCCCAATATCCCACAGAATGGCTGACCCGCCTGCCCTTCCTCAGTGGGTTAGTGCTTTTCGCATGGGGATACTTGATCAACAAGCAGTCCGACCGGGCTCTGCGCGTACTGCGATCCCAACACGAGGGATATCAGGTACCCCGCGGCGGTATGTTTCGCTATGTGTCCAACCCCCACTACCTCGGTGAGATCATGGAGTGGGTGGGCTGGGCCATCCTTACATGGTCCCTGGCAGGAGTAGCATTTGCCTGTTTCACACTAGCCAATCTCGTGCCCCGGGCCATAGCCACACATCGCTGGTATAAGCGGGAGTTTGCAGACTATCCTGCCGATCGACGAGTCTGGCTACCGTTTCTCTGGTGAGTTTGCGTTTGCCTCAAGAAAGATGCCAAGAGGAAGGTGAGTCCTCCCTCTTGAAGCATCTGTCGAATGGGCTCATGGGCTGTCGGCCCACTGCTCATGAATCTAGTACGGCCATCGCCAGTGGGTAGCGGTCGAGACCTCAGATCCATGATCGGGATCGGCTACTTGCACGTGTGATATGCCGATCCATTTCCGCTGTAGGGCTATCAGTTGCTGCTTGCGTGCCAGAACAGTCCACGGCAGCCTTATGGGGTTATAGGCCTGGTGTTCGATCACTACTTGTTGTACCTTTTCCTCGGGTATCCAGAGGGCATAGTAGCCCATGTGATCGCTGACGGTGCTCCAACTGGAATCTTGTAGGTACACTTGACAAGCTACCAACGCCTCCTTGCTTTCTCCGTCAATGATCCGACCACTGAGCGATACATGCTGCGCACAAGTGAGCAAAGGCACTAGATACAAACCGGTGATCAATAAGACTTTCATTCCTTTCACGAATTGTGGATTGCGCCTCTTAGGTGGCGGCAAACGAGCGTCTTTTGCCTTTAATGGCGAAAAGGAAGGAAAGGTCACCCAGGTAAAAGACGGCTCCCCGCCGCAGCGTCAGGCAAGGCAAGAGACCGTGAGCCTCGCTGGGATCATTCCTTAGATGGCGGTATGAAGCATTATCACGCGGGTGGTAATCAAAAGAATCAAGCGCCGACATACCAACCAGTACCATCGATCTGCCCATGTCAGAGCGGCGATCTAGGCCCTGGGCTCACGTCCATGTAAGCCTTCATACGTGGCGGTAATCCAGTTCGGTGCTTGCGTGGACAGCCCTGGTATGGATTTAGTAGTATTAAAAAAGGTTGGCAACCCAGAAATCTTGGGCAAAGCGGCTGAAATCGCCGGCAAATGCCCTAAATTATGGCGCTTGCACAAGCACATCACAAAAAAATTTAGTCAGGAACCGGGTGACCAATCTAAAATCCGGCCCATAAAGAATGGAATCTGATAGGACGACAAGTATGCTTGCGAGACTTCGTCAGGGAGATGAAACGGCTCTCGCCAAGGTTTACACCATGTACCGACTGGAGTTCATCCAGTGGATGAAAGTCAAGTACAGTTGTGATAACGAATCGGCTAAGGACATATATCAAAATACGATCATGACTTTCGCCCAGAAGGTGGAGAAGGGCCAGGTGGAGCACCTGACGAGCTCGATAAAGTCATACTTGTTTGGTATTGGAAAAAACAAGTATCTGGAGTTTAGAAAGGCGCAAAGCAAGTACCGGCTGATTGAGGAAATGCCTAGGAAAACGGAGTTGGAAACGATCGAGGAGGAGGCAGCTCTGGAAGAAGAACGACAATTGGCCCTACTCGAAGAGTGCCTAGCACTGTTAGGTGAGCCATGCCGAAGCCTACTGGAGCTGTACTACTTTCATGGCATGTCCATGAAGGAGATTAGGAGTCATTTGATGTATAAGAACCCCAATACCGTCAAAAACATAAAGTACAAGTGTCTGAACAGACTAAGGAGGATATTTGTCCAGCGACTGAGCAAGGACGAGAGCACATCAAACTAAAGACGTTGCCATGATCGGAACGGAAGACATACGGTTGATGGAGGGCTATCTGACAGATAGTCTGTCCGAGGAGGAGTTGGCCCAAGTGAGGGAGCGGTTGGCCAACGATGATGAGTACCAGGCCTTCTTTGACCAGATGAGCTTGATGACCCAAGCGATTAAGCGATCGGCGGAGCGCAGTACGGTCGAGGAAAAACTCGAGAAACTCCGCTCTTTGCCCATTGATCACTTTTTTGAGGAGGACCCTGACGTGCCCTTTTCGGAGGGCGATCAGGACACAAAGGCGGAGGCAAAGGTGTGGAGTTTGACCCGAAGGAAAATGCTCGGCTCGGCGCTGGCAGCGGCCATGTTGGCATTAGTCTATTTTGTCTTTCTTGCATCCCCATCGACGGAGACGCCCGAAGATCTTTACGCCAGCCATTTTGAGCCCCTCACCAGTCGCTTCAGTCAGGTCCGTGGCAACGTCGACGATCTGTACCGCATTCGGTCGGAGGCCCATCGGAACTACCGTGCCGCTGACTATGCCAGCGCCCTGCAGCAATTCGACCGTGTTTTTGCCCAGGAAGAATACTTCCCGTCCGACCTGGAGGCAGCTGCCATCGCCCACATGCAATTGGGTCAATGGACGAGCGCAGAACAGCTTTGGGAAAGACTACGATCACTGGGAGGTACGGACGAGGAGACAGCGACCTGGTACCTGGCACTTTCAGACCTGGCCCAGGGTCGAGCCGCGCCAGCAAAGGATAAGCTGCACTCGCTTGCCCAGAGCGACCGTTACTCGCGACAGGCATCTCGGATGCTCAAAAAGCTTCCGTGACCCAAATTGGCGTCCTACCCCACGGTCAATGCACAATAATCTTATCGGCTATGGATCGCCTGCCGCTGGCGTCTTCAAACTGGTAGAAGTAGAATCCCGCCGGCCAATCCGAAATATCCAGACGAATCTCTCCGTGGAAGGGTCGTTTAGCGACGGGCTGCCCCAAATGATTGTGAATGAGCAGGTAACGCAGATCCTGGGTGGCAGGTTGCAGATCCGTGCGGATGGTCATCAGATCGTCTGCCGGATTGGGGAGCGCCATCGCAGTAAAATCTTCCGGCAAAAAGTCTCTGGTACGCGTGGGATCTCCCTGATTAAACTGTAGCACCTTGATGTCATCCAGGTAGAATCCGTCTCTCGTGTCGCTGTTGGTAGATATCATCGCAAATCGGATGGTAATGGTCTCACCGAGATAGTCTGTGAGGTCGATGTGCTCATTGACCCAATCCAATTGACGCCCGGAAAAGACGGGCTGTCCGAACACCTGACTGGCCAGCGCTGCGGTGGAGTGCTTGGCACAAAGGGGTTGAAAGAGGACCCCATCGGTGGAGATCTCCACTGCCAGGTAGTCAAAACGGTGTTGGATGTCCCAGAGGGCTCGGAACGTCAGCACTGCAGAATCGGTACCCACGAGTGTCAGTGGATCCAACAGGGTGAGATAGTTCTCGCTATGGGGAATGTAATTGCCGTTGGGACTGTCCGTCAGACTGTGGGGCGGCGAGTAAAAGACCCGATCGCTGATGCCCCAAGCATGCTGATCCGACTGATAATCCCAATCAGACAGGCTGCCGGGATTTTGCAGGGCAAAACGTTGTTCTTGATAGTATTTGGTGATCGTGTCATGACGAGCATAATCTCCATTGTCGAGGGTCAGCACAAACTGAATCCGCTCTCCATCCACGATGTCCGGGCTGAGGTGATAGTCCAATTGTCCACGCTCCTTCGAAAACAAGCTAAGGATGTACAATTTGGACGGCTGCGAAAACTGAATATTGTCCGTGATGGGGGTGGCCGTCAGCCGCAGTCCCACATCCTCAAAACCCAGCTTGGTGACCCGGAAGGGGATACGACCACTCAGCTCGGTCAAGTGGGCCTCTGACTCGTCGATCAGGCGACCCGAATTGAGCAAAAAGAGGGCGGCGTCCAGGTTTTGCTGCAACGATGCTTGGCACAGGTGTTCTACATCGCTTGGATGTGGCCAGAACCCATGTGCGGAGGTACCGACTTCGGGTGTCATCGAAAAAATACTGGCCTTCTCCGCTCGTTCACCATACATCCAATCATCCGCATCGCCATTGGTGGTATAGGCTATGGTCTCCAGGCCGGTGCCATAGACATACCGGTTTTCCTGGGTGAGCAGCATGGCCAGCTCCTGAAAGATATCCAGGTCCTCGGCGGGTTGATCCGTATACCCGTACGGATAGATGAGAAATCCTCCATAGGTATGATAGTTTAGAGCAATCTTAAAGTCGTGGTCCAAGACGAAGTCCCTGACCGCCTGTGTCTCGGGCTCCGAGAAGGGAGCTGGTCCGCGATAGACTTCTGACTGGGGATTGGCAGATGATCCGGCATTGTTGTGCCCCCACTTGTGTCCATAGTTACGATTGAGATCGACACCGAAGCTCCCATCGGCATTTGGTCGTCGATTCTTGCGCCACATGCCGCCACCCGAGGGTTGAATGGTCTCATTGTAGACATAGCCGTCCGGGTTGAGGCACGGCAGGAAGTAGAGCTCGGTGTTTGCAAGCAGATGCGCGATAGAGGCATTGGACTGCGCGTTTTCCAGCAGGTACCACATGTAGTAGATCAGCTGGGTCAGGCTCACGGGTTCGCGAGCGTGATGCACCGCCGTGTACAAGATTTCGGGCTCTGCCTCATCCTGGTCCGGGTGATCGGAGATACGCAGCCAATAGATGGGCCGGCCCTCGTACGTCTTATAGTCGCCGATGGGTTGTCGTACGCTGATCAGATCCGGATAGCGTGCGCGCATGCGATCCAGCTCATCCAGCATCTCTTGATACGTAAAATTGCCTTGATAGGATCCCAAGCTAAACTCGCTCGGGGTCACCACGTCAAAGCTGGTCAGGCCTTGGACACAGCTTTCGTCGCTCCGTGCACTATGGTGGGCCACAGGGGCTTGATGCTGGTATGCTACCGAAGCGTCCGCTGCCAAAATCTCCACGAGGTAGCCGGCATCCTTGGCCGCCGTGATGCCAAAGCGGGAGAAGTCACCTTCCACATAATCCGGTCCGTAGTGCACGTGATCCAATGCCAAGCCCAACTCGGCCAGTGGTTGCAGGCTACCGTCGCCAAGATGTATACGGGCATGACTGTAGTCCTGACCAAAACTATGGGAAGAGACAAGTAACAAAACGGCGGCAAGGGCCGTACGAAAGGTGTTCATGTGCAGGAGTGAGGATTTGCTGGGGGGCAAATATAAGAGATACATCGAGTCCAAATAGTCTTCTTATAACGAATGCAAAATCTTGAGACTCGCCGGTACCACATGGTCAGTCCATTGGCTTCACGGGATAACATCGGACGCAGCCGACTCCATGCAACGGGTCACTCAAATAGCAAGATATTAAAATATTTCATCATGTAATTTAGCTGAAATGAGTTGCAGATACGTGGGAGCGGAGAAAGGAGGTCCATTCGTGGTTCTTCTCCATCCTGGTTTCAGGGGGTTTAGGAGTGTAGCGTTTAGCGGGTGTAGCGGGTGCTCCGCCAAAGTAAAAGAGCTTGAACAGGGACAAATTTCCACCCCACGAGAGCTCGCAAAAACCGTCCACCGTCTATCGTCTATCGTCCCAGTGGGCGGCTCGCCGATCTCACCCCAAGCACAGGCAATCCCGCAGCTCGACGATCCAATCACAATCACAATCACAATCATAATCAGCTATCCCCAATCAATTGCTGGGCTAGACATCCACCAAAGAATAGAGTATGAAGCAGGACAAGTTTCCACCCACGAGAGCTCGCAAAAACCGTCCACCGTCCCAGTGGGCGGCTAGCCGATCTCACCCACGCACAGGCCCTCCCGCAGCTCGACGATCCAATCACCATCACAATCACAATCAGCTATCCCCAATCAATTGCTAGGCTAGACATCCACCAAAGAATAGAGTATGAAGCAGGACAAGTTTCCACCCCACGAAAGCTCGCAAAAACCGTCCACCGTCTACCATCCGCCGTCTATCGTCCGCCGTCCCATTGGGCGGCTCGCCGATCTCCCCCCAAGCACAGGCAATCCCGCAGCTCGACGATCCGGCAAAGAAAAGGAGTATGAACAACGACAAAATTTCAACCCCACGAGAGCTCGCAAAAACCGTCCACCGTCTATCGTCCACCGTCCCAGTGGGCGGCTCGCCGATCTACCCCACGCACAGGCAATCCCGCAGCTCGACGATCCAGCAGCACAATCACAATCAGCTATCCCCAATCAATTGCTAGGCTAGACATCCACCAAAGAATAGAGTATGAAGCAGGCACAAAATTTCAACCCCACGAGAGCTCACAAAAACCGTCCACCGTCTATCGTCTATCGTCCACCGTCCACCGTCCCAGTGGGCGGCTCGCCGATCTCCGCCGCGCGCAGGCCCTCCCGCAGCTCGACGATCCAGCAAAGAAAAGGAGTATGAACAACGACAAAATTTCCACCCTACGAGAGCTCGCAAAAACCGTCCACCGTCCACCGTCCACCGTCTATCGTCTATCGTCCACCGCCTACTTCCCTTTCCCCTGCAAGAGGACCAGGAGCGTATAAAACAGGATCTTGAAATCGAGCGCTAGCGAAGCGTTTTCGATGTAGAGAATGTCAAATTTGAGTCGCTGGATCATTTGCTCTACGTTGCTCGCATAGCCGTATTTGACCTGACCCCAGGAGGTGATGCCAGGCCGAACCTTAAGCAGGTGCTTGTAATGCGGGGCCTGTTGCATGATCTTATCGATATAATAGGACCGCTCCGGTCGGGGTCCTACGATGGACATTTCGCCTCGCAGCACATTCCAAAACTGCGGGAGCTCATCGAGCCGCCACTTGCGCAAGGTAGCTCCAAAGTTGGTGCAACGCTCATCTCTGTCGTGGGACAACTGCGGCCCATTGGTCTCTGCATTGTGCACCATCGAACGAAATTTAAAGATCGTGAAGGGCTGACCTCCATAGCCGATACGCTCCTGCCGGTAGATGATGGGACCGGGAGACGTCAGTTTAATCCGGAGCGCGATGTAGAGGTACAAAGGGGCCAGAATGACCATCGCAATAAGCGCAATAAAGAGGTCAAAGGCCCGCTTAATGAGACGCTGCCACCGAGGCATCAGGCCTTGCTCGATCTCGATGAGCACCGCGCCATACACATGGTTCATCTTGACCGTGCCAAGCATGATGTCGTACATATCTGGAATGATCTTCACCAGAATGCGATCCTCAAACTCAAACAGGATGTCCAAGATGGACTTGAGCTTCCCGTGATCGGAGGTCTCGATGGCAATGATCACCTCCTCGATCTGCCGCTCGGCAATGACCCGACGGATATCGGGAATATTGCCAATCTTCGGCAGGTGGTGCTCCAGCCCATTCTGCAATGAACCATTGGCATCGATAAAGCCAATGAAGTCATTGCCCAACCCTTTGCGCAAACCGGACATTTCTTCGTACAGCTCCATGGCACTTTCGTTGCCGCCGATAATGAGCGTCTTGTACTGCACCTGCCCAGCCTTCAGGCGGCGGCTTGCCTGGGTCAGCAGCACACTCCGGGACGTGATCGTCAGTAAAAACTGAAGGAAGAACAAAACCAGGAAGGACTGCAAATAGTCGGTATAGTCAATGACCGCGTCGTCCAAGATCAGGGTAAAAAACAGAAACAGGACCCCCAGTAGCACCAGCCAAAATGTCCTGGCGACCGTACGTATACGCGATTTGCGATAGAGGTCACGATACTCGTCAAAGATCGAGTACAAGAGCACCCAGCCCAGTGGAATCAGGAAGATGCCGATGTAGAAGTTTCGGTCGTCGAGCATCTGCCATTCGAAGTAGCCGTTCTCCGCAGACTTTCGATAGACGAAGAAACAAGCCCAGGCAAGCAGAGCCATGACAAAGTCCAAGATGCCATAGATAACGATGTCCGTGACCCGTCGATCTCTCACGCTAGAAATGTAGCACTTTTATGTTGTCTAGAAATAGCTCTTGGTTTTGGTCCGGCAATGATGCATCAAAGCTAGCAAGAAAAATTACCTGGTAATTCTGTAGCTGAGAGGCTTGCAGCTCTTCACTGAAATGTACATATACCTTCTGCCATTCTTCGCTGGGAAATAGGACTAGCTTATACTGACTCACCGGGTCGGCGCCTTCATCCCAACCACGTAGCCCGACGGACAAAGGCACGGCTGAGCGATAATCCAATTCGAGATAGACGGCCGAGCCGTTGACGGGTAGGCCACGCATGGCTGGGCGGGAGGCCACTTCCAGGGTGGGCAGATTGGCAGATAGCAGCGCCCGTCCAGCCTGTCCTCGCAAGCCACCCTCGTCGCTGATCTCCACAAAGGTCTCCGCATCGCCATCGAGATCTTCTCGCAAGGCATGGCCCCCATCGAAGGTCTCCACCAGGGCAAAGATGGCGTTGCCCTTGTATGTGAATGTCGGCGTAAAGGCATCAGCTGATAGCGGTACATGATCGACGGGGACGGTGACACTCCGATAGAAGGGATAGATGATCGGGCTCACCGCCTGACCATTCTCCCGAATGCCGGCAAATATCTCGACCGTGACCGACTTCTCTTCGATAATCGGTACCCTCGCCGGCAGGGGAAATGCCCCCGCCGCAACACTGTCGACAAATACCCATAGCTCTGAGATCAAGTGTGTGTTGTCGCCCTGCTCGGTGCCTGCCTGCAGGATGGCCTCAGGCATGACCAGATAGGTAGGCAAAATGGCTTTATCTGCCTCACAGCTCACGAGAAGAGACAGGACCAATAGGGTCACCCGACGAAACAGCTTCATGATGGGAGGGCTGCCGCTTGCGCTTCGATGATCGACGAAATCTGGTGGGCCAATGCCAGTGCCGCGCGCGCCTCTTGGATACTGACATCTGGGCGCGTACCTGCTAACACCGACTGGGCGAAAAGTGCCAATTCCATTTCGATCGCATTCGTCGCTGGGGTTTCTGGCATTTCGATATGCACCGTCTTCGGACCGTTGGCAGTATCCAGGGTGAACGTCTGCAGGTCTGCATCCTCGGGTGCTGCTCCGTCGCTGAGCCGTATGATTTGTGCCGATCGCTCCAGAAAGTCAAGTCCAATATAGGCTCCGGGCTGGAAGACCCGCATTTTGCGCATATTCTTGAGCGACATGCGGCTCGCGGTGACATTGGCCACGCATCCATTTTCCCACTCAATGCGGGCATTGCCTATGTCCGGGGTGAGGCTGACCAGGTTGACACCACTGGCCTGGACCTGCTTGATCCGTGATGGCACCATGCTGAGGATAATGTCAAGGTCATGGATCATCAAGTCCAGCACCACAGACACATCGGTACCTCGCGGATTGAAGTGGGCCAGTCGATGGACCTCAATAAACTTGGGATCCAAGGCAACATCCTTGATCGCCAACCAGGCCGGGTTAAATCGCTCCACGTGCCCCACCTGGACAATCAACTGTTTCTCCTTCTGCAGGGACCAGAGCACATCGGCCTCGGAGACCTCCGAGGTGACCGGCTTCTCGATGAAGACGTGCTTACCCGCCCGCAACGCTTGCTGGGCCAAAGCAAAGTGGGTCGGCGTAGGCGTGACAATGTCTACTGCCTCCACGGCATCAAGCAGTGAAGTATAACTGGCAAAGGCCGGAATGGAGTGGTCGGCCGCGATCTCTGTCGCCCGAACCGGATCCTGCTCATAGAATCCGACTAGCTCGATATCGGGCACTTGCCGCAGGCATTTTAGGTGAATACTACCTAGGTGACCCGCTCCGACCAGGCCTACCTTAACTCGCATGCTTGCTGTAGTACATTAGGATGCTGCCAAACATCGTGATGAGCACGATCAAGATGGAGGCAATCTTAACCGAATGATGGAGATAGGAGACGAAGGTCTCTATATCATCCGCATGCTCGGGATATCGGGGCAAGATCTCTTTGCGCAACTTTTTGCGGCTGAATATGTGCTCAGCATTAAACTCCACCCGGTTTGCGCGGAGGTGCTGATACACCTTTAATACCTTCCACCGAAAGTAGAAATTGACGAAAAGAACCGCGGCAAATAGGCCCAGGACCAGCGAAACCAGTACGATGTACATGAATCGGCAATTGCTCGCCGGCAAAATTAGTATAAAGATCCGATCATGCTGACCCGAGGCCAACAGCAACTGACCTCATCCGCGTGGCTGAGGGTCTGGCCGATTGACCCTGATCAAATGCTGGCAGACGGATCTTCTAGTTTACCTACAAAGATGATCGTGTCCCGCTGGCGATCCCGTAAGACAAATACAAAGGGTCGATTAAAGTCAAAGACCGGCGGCAGGCTGGTGACACCTACGCCGACGGACGTCACGGCGGCTCCCTCCGCCCCTTTCTCGTCGATCTTGAGATACGACTTGTGATTTACCTTGGAGATAAAGAGATTGCCCTCCGGGGCCTGGCCCAATCGGCTAAAGTCAGCTCCATTGGGGTCAAAAGCGCGTTGCATGCCCATGCCTTTTAGTACGTCGTTGAGCAAGATTCTGAAAGAGATCTCAAACTTGGGCAAATTGAGCATGATGCGGCCCGATTGCAGGTCTTCCTGCCACAGGGTAGCCAGCCTATCGGCCGTCAGACTTGCCACGAAAGGATCGACAGCGATGCCCGCCGTGGATGCCAATACCGTGAGCGAGTAGTTTGTATCTGCAAAGGGTAGCTCGACGGCTTCTAGCTCTCCATCTCGGTAGGAGAACATCTCGTACGTATCGTGAAACATGAAGGGCGTCGAGATGGAGGAGCCATCGCTGGCCACAAAGTCGGCTTCTCGCGTCAAGTCTTCGACAAAGGGATCCAGCCAATCGCCGGTAAAAAAGAGCGCATTGATCAAAAACATCACCTCTTCGGGAGCGATGGACTCCAGGATCTTGTCTATCCGATCCCCCGTCTCCTGCTTGACCCAATTGTTGATAGCATCCACGGCAGAAGCGGCCTGTAAATCCAAGGCGATACGATCCGCGTCAAAGTGATCCTGGGCCACCGAGATAAACTGATCGTGCGGGGTGATGCGACCCTCGTCCCAAAACACCGCATTGGACTGCGAAAGTTGGAGTCCCTCCGTCACACCCTCTAGCTGAGTACTGAGTGCTTCGTAAGCACTAGCCAGCGTAATGGATCCCGAGAAATCAAAGCCCAACGACTGGGCCATTTCTGCGCGTGTCTCGGTATTGGCCCCTTCTAGCGCCAGGTACAAGGCAGAGGCGATACTGAGGGGCGAAATGATGAGATTCTCAGCCTTGTTCTCATCCGCAACGGTCTGTTGGAATAGCTTCCATTGAAATGCATTTAAGGCGGTCGACAATTCATCCGGAGTGATGATCCGGTCATTCGAAGGTCCCGGCTGCAAGCCCGGTTGTCCGTCATCGTCTGTGGTACAACGCTGCAGCAGGAAAAATGTCATTGCACCAAGCAGGAGGATTTTGATATTCATCATCTGTGATTTTGTACTTAGCTAGACGCTCTCTTGGTATAAAACGTTGGCGCAGCACCATTCATTTGCCCCCGGTCCCTCCTAAATAAATGTTAAAAAACCCGGATTGGGAAGAAGGCAGTGGACCTGAAGTCCTACCATCGGCGCCTATGCGAATAGAAGTCAAGAGGCTGCCTGTACTGCTTCGAGCTTCTCCTTCAGGTATCCGGCGGTGGCCGACTGCTCGCAGGTTGATAGGCCTTCGGGTGTGCCCTGAAAGACCAGATGACCACCGTGGCGACCACCGCCGGGCCCCAAGTCAATCACCCAGTCGGCCGATTTGATCACATCCAGATTGTGCTCGACCACCAGTACCGTATGACCTTTTTCAACCAGGGCATTTAGGGCCTGCAGCAGCGTCTTGATATCGTGAAAGTGTAGACCTGTGGTGGGTTCGTCAAAAATGAAGAGAATGTGCTCGTCAGATCGCTCTCGATTGAGGAATGAAGCCAGCTTGACCCGTTGTGCCTCACCCCCGGACAGGGTGCTGGACGACTGCCCAAGCTTCACATAGCCCAGACCTACGTCGTAGAGCGGCTGTATCTTCTTTAATATGTCCCGTTGGCCTTCGAAGAAGGTAAGTGCCTCCTCCACACTCAGCTCCAGGACATCGTAGATGTTCTTTCCCTTGTATTTGACTTCCAGGATTTCATTTTTGAATCGCTTGCCCTGACAGTCTTCGCAGGTCAATCGCACATCTGCCAAAAACTGCATTTCTACTACGATCTCTCCCTCGCCATTGCAATGATCACAGCGCCCTCCTTCCACGTTAAAAGAGAAGTGCTTGGGCTTGTAGCCCCGGATCTTGCTTAGTTGTTGAGCCGTGAGGAGCTTTCTGATTGCGTCATAGGCCTTCACATAGGTCACAGGATTGGAGCGAGACGACTTGCCGATGGGCTGCTGATTGACCAGTTCGACCTGGGTGAGCTGGTCCAGATCGCCGGTGAGTGCTCGATAGCTGCCAGGTGCTTTGCGGGTGGGCTCCTCCAGGTGTCGCTTTAAGCTGTGATACAAGATGTCATGCACGAGCGTACTCTTGCCCGACCCGGAGACGCCGGAGACGACATTCAGGGCATGCAGCTTAAAGTCTACGTCAATATCCTGGAGATTGTGCTGCGCCGCCCCCAGGATGCTGATCTTGTTGGCGGATTTGCGCCGGACCTCAGGAATAGCGATAAACTGCTCATAGCGCAGATAAGCAGCGGTCAGACTATCGCTGTGCTTGCCGTTGAGTGCGGCAAATGGGCCGGCAAAGACAACATGGCCCCCATGGATACCCGCCTTGGGCCCCATATCTACGAGGAAGTCGGCATTGCGGATCACGTCCTCTTCATGCTCCACTACCACCACCGTATTGCCCAGGTCGCGGAGATTCTTTAGCACGCGCACCAGTCGATCGGTGTCGCGGGGATGGAGGCCAATGCTCGGTTCATCCAGGATATACAACGAATCAGTCAGGTTGCTACCCAGGGATTTGGTGAGATTGATGCGCTGGGTCTCGCCCCCACTCAGCGAAGACGAGAGACGATCCAGGTGCAGATAATCCAATCCCAGGTGGCACAGATTGACCAGACGGGTCTCAATCTCGAGCAACAATCGGCTAGCGATGCGACGATCATGATCGGAGATCTTCAGGTCCTCAAAAAACTGTCGAAGCTGATCCATGGGCATCGCCGTCAAGTCGGTGATGCTATGGTCATCGATCTTGACATAACTCGCCTCCGGTCGCAGCCGACTACCCTGGCACACGGGGCAGGCGGTACGGCCCCGGTATCGGGCGATCATGACTCTATTCTGGATCTTGTACGACTTCTTTTCGAGTTGCGCAAAAAAGTGATAGATACCATCGGCAAAGGTGTTGCCATGCCAGAGCTGGTCTTTCTGCTCCTTGGTCAATTCCTTGTAGGGTCGATGCACCGGAAAATCAAAGTGGTGTGCCACCTCCAGAAAGTGACTCAGATACCGCCCGGCCTTCTCTCCTCGCCAGCACTGCACGGCTCCGTCTACTAGAGACAAGGAGGGATTGGGAATTACCTTCGTTTCGTCAATGCCCATGACCCGGCCAAAGCCTTCGCATCGCTGGCAGGCACCAAAGGGATTATTATAATTGAAGAGATGTGGCGTGGGCTCCACGAAGAGCATGCCGTCCAACTCAAAACGATTGTTGAAGCTGACAGAGGACCCATCAGTCACCTGGACGAGGCACTCCCCCCCACTCTCCATAAAGGCGGTATGGACAGAATCAGCGATGCGCCGTTTGCTATCCTCATCCTTCTTCTTGACGACGAAGCGGTCGACCACCACCAACATAGTGTGCTTGTCCACTTGGGCAATGGTCTTGTCCAGGAGTCCGTCGGCACTGTCCAGCAGGTCTTCGATGTATTGTTGCTCACCCTCAAAGAAGATACGGCTGTATCCCTTCTGCAGTAAGAGGGTCAGCTCCTGTTTGATGGTGCGATCGGTGTACTTTTGGTGCAAAGGAATCAGCAGTATGATCTTGCTGCCGGACCGGAGACTCTGAATGTGATCCACGACATCACTCACGCTGTGTTTCTTTACCGGCTGGCCGCTGACGGGAGAGAACGTATGCCCGATACGGGCAAAGAGCAGACGCATGTAGTCGTAGATCTCGGTCAAAGAGCCGACCGTACTTCGGGCATTGGCCGAACTCACGCGTTGCTCGATGGCGATGGCCGGACAGATGCCGGTGATGTAGTCTACATCGGGTTTCTTCATGCGACTGAGAAACTGTCTGGCATAGGACGAAAGGCTTTCAACGTATCGGCGCTGCCCCTCGGCATACAAAGTGTCAATCGTGATCGAAGATTTGCCTGAGCCTGAGACTCCGGTGACCACAATCAACTGATTCTTAGGCAGATCCAGATCTACATTCTGAAGGTTATTGGCCCTGGCGCCCTTGATAGATATCGTGTTTCGGTGCGTTATCGCCATAATTCCTACCTCAACGCATTAAAATCTTTGAATATGTTAAAAAATCCGGATCGGCAAAAAGTTGGTCCAATTCTTGCAAATTTGTCAAATGAATCTCTATTTTTGATTCGCTTTGAAGTCAAAGAGCGCTAAAGTAAGGCTCTCGTTAAACATTAGTTAATTAGGACGGTGTTTAGATTTCAAAGACTACTTTAAACGAGATGCAACATCTCCTCTAAACAAAACTGATAGCTTATAGAGTAAAACTTATACACGACAACACAAACATTGTTAACCGAACTAAACTTTGTAGTCGTATGCAAGTTACTCCTTTTAGCGATCAGGAACTTATCCAGCATTATCTAGACGGCAACGAACGAGCCTTTGAGGAACTCCTCACTCGTCACAAGAATAAGATCTACACCTCGATCTATCTCTTTGTCAAGGACCAGAGCCTGGCCGAAGACATCTTTCAAGAGGTGTTTATCAAGATCATCAACACATTGCGAAGTGGCAAGTACAACCACGAGGGCAAATTTGTCCAGTGGGCGATGCGCATCGCCTATAACATGTGTGTGGATCAATTCCGCCGCAAAAAACGGCGCCCACAGGTGGCTCCCACCGAAACCTTTGACATTTTTGACGTCCTGCACATCAGTGATGACAACATGGAGACGACCATGATCAAGAGTCAGACCCATCAGCGCATCCGGCACTTGGTAGACAGCCTGCCCCCCGAGCAGAGGGAGGTCGTCATTCTACGCCACTATGCCGACATGAGCTTTAAAGAGATTTCACAGTTGACCCGGGTAAGCATTAATACCGCCTTAGGTCGTATGCGATACGCCCTGATCAACATCCGTAAGATGATCGAAGAAAAGGAGATTATTCTGCAGTAGTCGAGCCATCACATCCTCAACCATCGAGATTTAGAGAGCCTGGTCGTTTGACCGGGCTTTTTTTGGTCTAATCGTCCAATGATTGCGTGGTGGAGCTATTGTATGTTGCCCGCGTACCCAAGAGCGGTGAGATCGACCTGAACATCTCAACAATTCAACCATTCCTCCCTTCTATACGTCATCACGTTCAACAAAATCCCTACAAGGGCAACGTGGGAGCAGCAACTCCGGACGTCAAATCGTATTTGTGATGGAGCACTCATTTGACAACCCCCAAGAGGCCTGCTCTTTGTCCGCAAACCATCTGAGATGAATTTACACACGACGTTCCTTCGACTGACAGCTGTCCTGCTCTTGCTCTGTTCTACGATAAAATCCGTAGGACAGGAGTCCTCGTGGGAATATGTATTGAGCAATCCAGTCCTTGGGGCCACAGAAATTGAGGCGGTCACTGCTTGGAATAATCATGTGGTAGTTGGTGGAACGATGAAGTCAACCTGGGCCACTTGCCGAGTGCCTGGTCTATGGGTTTTTGACACCCTAGGTCAACTGGTGATTCATCGGTCTCTCCCTACTGCTGGCAAGGAAGGATGGCCGCATACCTATGGCCGTATTTCGCATCTGGCACCCGATCCGGACGGTCATTTGCTCCGGGCAGTCGGATTCTCATCACCAGCCCATGACGTGGGTCCGACTTTCGCCATCGCCTATGAGATTGATACGGACTTCGAACTCGTGCGAATACATGAGTTCGACAACAGCAGAGGCCAAAATTGGTTTGACATCGAAGTGCACCTGCCGTTCATCATCTTCAAGGATCACAACGTGCTACAAGTATGGAACATCTCCCTGGACAGCCTGGGGGAAGTTAACCTCCCCTCTAGTCTCGGTCGCACCTATAAGCTTGCGGTGATCCCAGAGGGACTATTGGTCCGCGCTCAACAGAGCCCCCATCTCGTCACCGCATATAGCTACGAGGGAGACACTCTATGGCAGGCTGGAATGCCGTTCTTTGATGACTATGCTGTCCTTGGCAGCCGCTTGGTTACTTTGTGCCCAAACCACATACTCAGATCCTATGAACTCGATCCACTAACGCTGCTCAAAGAAATCCCACTTGACGGTGTCGATGACGTGCAAATGCACTCAAATGATGGTGAAACCGTCATCATTCATAAACTGAGGGCTGGGGAAAGGACACAGTTCGTCCAATTGGATGGTGAGCTATCGACCGTCGATAGCATCCAATCAGACTTAGTTGGAGAACATAACTTGAGCACACATTTCAGGAATGGGGTCTACTTCATTGCCGGGCACTACTATGACAAAAGAGTGACTTCAAGATATACCTTGGAAGGCATTATTCCATTCTTGCGCTACCGGAAAGCAAGCTCCCCCGCAATTGCCAGACCTTCCATTGCGGTCACCAATGTCAGCATTCATGAGGTGCCGAGACCGGACTCATGTGTGACATTCATTGGGGGGGCCACCTGTGTCTTCCCGGCTCAAAGCATTGGCTACGAGATGACCGTCAAAAATACCGGGTTGGACACCATCAGAAACTTCACCTATTATTCTGAATTAGTCAGTTTCTACTGCCCGGAGTGGCGAGAGAAAGGATTTTCAGTACCCATCCGGATCAATCCCGGGGAGGAGTATACTTTCTCAGATTCGCTCACCTTGCAACAATTAGCCCTGCCATTCACCATTGATTTTCATCTCGCTGCGCCCAACCAAAAGCTGCACACAGATGACTACAGATATACCGTTTCCGATATTAGCACGCCGGTGGTGGAGACCACATCTGCCCCATTTCGGATCTATCCCAATCCCACTACTTCACTATTGCTCATCGAAACAGATGTACTCACCCCCCCTGTAGCCGTGCGGATTTTCTCAGTGGAGGGCCACCCAGTATTAGCTGGAGATATAGAGGATGGGCAAATCGATGTCTCGGGCCTGCCAGCCGGACTGTATATGCTGATCATCTCAGGGGGAGGCCAATCATTTGCCAGCCGCTTTGCGAAACTATAGCCCTATCGAGTTGACATTCCCCAATCTTGAGAAGATTGTAGCATCGTGCCACACAGTCAATCGTCTTCACAGCTCAACGATTCAACGACAGCTCAACGATTCGACATCTCCAGCCCTACTCACTCCGCAAGGACTCAACGGGATCCAGCACCGCCGTCTGTCGCATCTGTACGGCCACAATCACCAGCACCACGGAGAGTAGCAGCAGCATCGGAAGGACAAATATCTGCCACCCCAGCCCCACATTAAACGCAAAATTGTCCAGCCATCTGCGGCCAAAGTAAATAACCAAGGGCAGCGCAAGGAGATTGGCCAATAACAGGATGCCAATGAAACTTCTCGTGATCAGTATCAAAATACCCAAAGTGCTGGCGCCCAAAATCTTGCGAACCCCAATTTCCTTGGCGCGTTGTATTAAGATCAGGGCAGACAATCCAAGGAAACCGAGGCACGCCACAAAAATGGCTAATCCGGCCATCACCTTGCAGACCTTGGCAAATCGCTGATCCTCTCCATACTGTCGATCGAAGAACTCATCCAAGAAAAAATATTCAACCGCATTGTTGGGGAAGAAGCTTTTGTACTTCTCTTCTATCATCGCCACCGATGCTCTCCAGTCATCAGTGGTAACATTCAGCGAATAGTAAGTCCAGTTACCAAAATTTAGATTGTACAAGATCGGATCATAGGCTTCTTTCAGGGAACGCTGGTGATAATTTTTCACCACACCCACGATCTCAGCCCTATGATCCACGGAGCCGAATTTATAACGAATATGTTGCCCGATCGCATCGATTGGTGTTTTAAATCCATACGATGCAGATAGCACCTCATTGATCAACACCTTGTCACGATCCGCCTCGGTAGTCCGGTTACTGCTTTGCGCAAAAAAATTCCTGCCTGCGGCGAGCTGAATGCCAAACGTGGGGATGAATTGATCATCGACACTCTGCAAATAAGTTGGCTGATTGTAATCTTTACCTTGCCCGTCCTTTCGTGTCTCACTTCTAAAGGCAATTAATTTTCCAGGTATCTCAGATGATTTACCGACCGAATTGACCATGGCCAACTTGCCCAGTTCCGTTGCCAGCGTCTGTACACGAGTAAGTTCCTCTGGGTTTCGGGCAATGGGAGCCTTGAGCACCAAGATCTGATCCTTGGTATAGCCCAACTCCTTTTGGCTCATGAAAGCCAATTGCCGGGTCACCAATATCGTGACAGCAATAAGCATGATGGAAAGCACCAATTGAAATCCCACCAGAAGCCGCCGTACCAACAGGCCCTGGACGGACTTGAGATGACCACCCCGCAAGGCCCAAGTTGGCCTGAACGAAGACAAAACTATGGCCGGATATAGACCAGCTACTAAGCTCCCTGCAACAACACTCCCTATCAGCACCATCCAAAACTGGGGTTGAATCAGCAAACCTATGCTCATTAACGAATCGCCAATGTCCTTTCCAACCAAAGAAGTGAATTCTGGCAAGAGTAGCTTGGCCAAGCATATGCCCATAAATATGCCAAGTGCATTTAGTAAAAACGACTCCGTTAGAAACTGGCCAATGAGCTGACGGCGCATGGCACCGACTACCTTTCGCACTCCCACCTCCTTAGCTCTTTGGAGAGAGCTGGAAGTAGACAAATTTATGTAGTTAACCCAAGCAATCACCAGAATAAATATGCCCAACAGGGTGAGGAAGTACACCATGCGCTCGCTACCTGGGGTGGTGGGTTCGTTAGCGCAATCCGTCTTTAAATGTATGTCGAGCAGTGGCTGTAGTGAGAAATATGTCATGAAGTCGTACTCCTTGTGCACCAAAGCCATATACCGCTCAGTAAAGGCAGGAAATTTTGATTCGAGCTTCGCTGGGTCAGTCCCAGGCCTCAACAGTACATATGTGTAGAATTCTGGCCAGATCCAGCGTTTGCCGTCAGGTATGTCATTGAAGTATGTATTGAAAGATATCAAGCCATCAAAATCGAGATGGGAGTTGGCAGGTACATCTTTGACAATTCCAGTCACAGTAAAATCTATACCGGTAGAGTGGAGCGTCTTGCCCACATGATCACCCTCTCCAAAATATTTCTTTGCAAGGGAAGCAGACAACACGATGGAACCTGGCAGTGTAAGTGCTGATGCAGGATCTCCGGCCACGAAGGAGTAGGAAAATATCCGGAAGAAGCCCGAATCAGCGGCATATATTCTCTCTTCCGAATAGGTGTCGCTATGTCCTGTTTCAGATTGTGCGGACAGAAACACGCGACCCCCGACATTGGAGGGATGTAGGAGACGAGTAAAAGCTTCGACCTCTGGAAAATCTGCCAACATAGCTGGCCCCAGTCCTGGATGATTGGAAGCCGTCTTAGGAAAAGATCCAAATCCCTCAGAGTATTGGATGGGCACGCGATAAATATCATCAGCCCTCTCATGAAACCGATCATAACTCCTCTCAAAGGAGACATATTGGAAGATTAATAGACATGCAGCCGTGCCAATCGCCAAACCGGAAATGTGGATGAGCGAAAATAATTTGTGCTTTGACAAATTTCTCCCTGCTAACTTGAAATAGTTTCTAAACATGTCCGGATGGATGGAGAGGTTTAATAATTGCAGTGGCCTGACAAAGTCCGGTCGAAAATGCCGTAATACCTGCCAGGCAAAGGTGAGCTTAGCTAGTTGAGGGGCTTTTTCATACTGCTCTTCAAATATCTCGATGAGATTGCCTTCGATCTCCTCCAGATGCTCTGCCCGGCAGAACCAACGAAGAAAGATCAGGGCATATCTGGGAGGACGGATTCTCATGATCCGAAGGAAATGTCTGGGATACGCCCATACAACCCAGTGCGGATCTCATGCTGTCGGTCCAGCATTTGCTTGCCAAAGGCTGTGACCACGTAAAACTTCTTGCGTCGCCCACCTCTACTTTTGGTGATACCACCAAATCGGGCCTGGACAAAACCTTTATCTGTCATGCGTTTGAGGGCCACATGCACAGCACTGATACTTACCTTCCTGCCAAGCGCCTCCTCCAAACCTTCTTTGATTGATACCCCGTAAGCCTGATCATGTTGAGCACCAACAGTGAGCAGCACCAATTCTTCAAATTCGCCCAGAGATGGAGATTTCTTTCCCATACATTTCTTAAACAAATGTGAATATAATCAATTTTATTCACAAATGCTAAGGAAATGAATCAGAGTAGCAGGGCAATTGCATTGTGGGATTTTGCACTCATCTATCAATGGCCAAGGAATTGCTGGCAAGATGCCCCATTTTTAAGGTAGATGAACACACTTAGGACCAATACTCCACGGCATAACCCTGCTAGATTGTGTCAGGCGAGGACGCCTGACACGGCCAAGTTTCTGTTATTGACTTATTGAGCTATTCCAGGGGCAACTAGTCCAGTGGAGTGTTCCCTCACTTCTCGCATTGTCATGCTCGACTCTACAAGATCGTTCGGTCATGCCTCGTCTGCGAACAAAGTCCTATTAGAATTATGCAACATATCTAATGCGAAGATCTACTAGCCTCCAAGGCCACGCAGCCCAGATCAGGCCGCGTTTGGCGTCCCCGCCAAACGCCATGGCTGGCTCGCTGTCAGCCTCAAGACTTGATAATGCGATTGCCCTATAGAGTAGGACATTTCGTCAGCTATAGGCCAGAAAGGGCGCTCAGTGATTAGCATTTGAGGATATACCTTGTCAACAATATTCCATCACCATCATACGCTCCCAGCGAGTCTACGCGAGACATTTACAGACCCCAAAAATCCATCCCTCTAGTGTCAATTTCGGTCAGTCCGGCAGCTTGGCGACCAGACGGTGACTGATGTCTACCATGTCGACATATCGAGGTAGGCACCGATCGCCAAATGTCAAAGGACGCTAGGTTTGATTGTCTTCTACTTCGTCCGAGAGCACATCATCGGGTTTGCCAGATTTCTTCATCGTCAGGGATCACTCGGGATCCAAGACCTCTTGTGCCAATGACTTCCAAGTGGAAAATCCGAAGATCTGGCTAGGGGAGCGCTACTATTTTGGGCTACCTGATCTGACCCTCTGCAACACTCGATGCAACAAACGCCACCACCACGCATCCTACCGCTTAAAAATGTATCGCGTGATGTAGATCCCATTGCCATCGGTTTCGCCGCTATCGCTCTCCACACCACTGACGACAAAAGCCAGCTCCCAGCCTTCTTGGGCCATCTCCGTCAACTTGGAGCTGATGAGCGCGTCATTGCTGGCGATGTTTTGAAAATTGATACCGACGGCACTGTAAAAATTGAGCAGCTTGGTTTCCTCGAGCTCGTCAATTTTCGCTCGCTTTCGTTTGACCTTGCCTTGCTGCGAATCCGTGCCGTCCACCCGGTCGGTAGTAAAGTCGCCGGCATTCATACCTTGACTGTGACTAATGATGCGGGAGCGACCAATACCCATGGGTACGATCGATTCGACGGAGGTGACCACCTTGTACTCTTGCGCTTCGGTGGAGATGAGGGCGGCAAAGAAAAAGACCGCCATGAGACTTGATTTGATCATTCTGCTTTTGATTTAATGAGATAGACATGTTATCCTACGAAGGTAGATGGACGGGGAAAAAGATACTACTAAGGAACACCTAAAATGCCCTTATCAGGATGTTAAGCGTGCGGCCACCTGCTCATTGGGGCGCAGCCCTCTCGGCAAAGTCCTTGGCCAGGTAGCTGATGATGACATCGGCGCCGGCACGTGCGATACTCTGTAGCGTCTCCGGCATAGCCACCTCGTAGTCCAACCATCCGTTTCGGCAAGCAGCCAATAGCATCGCACATTCTCCGCTCACGTGATAGGCTGCGATGGGCAAGGTACTGTACTCCCGCAGCAGATGAATGACATCCAGATAATGCAATGCAGGCTTGACCATCAGAAAGTCTGCCCCTTCCGATTCGTCCAGGTCTGCCTCGATCAAGGCCTCTCGCTTATTCGCCGGATTCATTTGATATGTCTTTTTGTCTCCGTCCTTTGGAGCAGAATCCAAAGCATCTCGAAAGGGGCCATAGAACGCGCTGGCATATTTCGCGGTATAGCTCATGATGCCGGTCCCTTCAAAACCCGCATCATCCAGCGCCTCCCGCAGGGCCCCCACGCGACCATCCATCATATCAGACGGGCCCAACAAGTCAAAGCCCGCCTCGGCCTGCACCACGGCCATCTTGCAGAGGATGGGCAACGTCTGATCGTTGACGATCACGCCATCAATCACCAGCCCATCGTGTCCATCCGAACTGTAGGGATCCATTGCTACGTCACTGATCAACGTAACATGCGGAAAATCTGCCTTGATACGTCTCGCTGCCCGCAGATAAAAATTGTCCGGATCATGGCTATAGGTGGCTCGTTTGTCCTTCAGCGTGTCCTCGACGGAGGGAAAAAGCATAAAGCTGCCCAATCCCACCTTGCCGCACTGCTCGATGGTTCGCAGGATCTCATCCACGGACATACGGAAGTTGCCGGGCAAGGAGGAGATTTCATCTTTCACGTTTTCACCGTCCACGAGGAAGAGCGGATAAACCAGTTGATCCACGCGGAGATGGGTCTCTTGCACCATCTTCCGGATGCCGTCGGTACGTCGGTTCCTTCTTGGTCTGCGTAGCATGGGCATTATTGATATTTGTCAAACCATCCCAAAATGTGCAGCACCTTAGCAATCAGATTGCTGGGCCGATTAGCGATGCCGTGACCGGCTCCGGGTACCCGCACCATTTTGGTGTCCACCCCATTGATTTTCAGGGCGGCATAATATTGTTCAGTCTCTGCCATGGGAGTGCGCAGGTCCGCTTCGCCCGTCAGCAGCATGGTGGGCGTCTTGACATTGCCCACGAGGGAGATGGGAGAGCGGCGCATATAGTGCTCCAGATGATCCCATGGTTTGCCTGGAAACCAGTATCGATAGAAAAAGGCCGGGTTGTCGGCGTAGAGCACAAAACTATACCAGTTGATGACGGGTTTGGCTACCACTGCGGCTTTAAAACGGTCTGTCTTGCCTACAATCCAACTCGAGAGCACCCCACCTCCGCTGCCGCCCGTGACGTAGAGCCGGTCCGCATCGATATAACCTCGATCGATCAGCGCATCCACGCCAGCGATTAGATCGTCATAGTCTTCGCCGGGATAATTGTGGTGGATGAGGTTGCCAAATTGCTCCCCGTAGCTCGAACTCCCCCGTGGATTGGTGTATAGCACCACATAACCCGCTGCCGCGTAGAGTTGCACTTCTGCCGAAAAGCGATCGCCATAATTGGCAAACGGACCGCCATGGATCTCCAGAATTAACGGATATTTTTTGGATGGATCAAAGTCCGGAGGTTTGCAAATCCACCCCTGGATGTCCAGATTATCGTGCGACGATTTGTACCAGATTTCCTCTACCTCACCTAGCTTCTTGTATTGCAACAGATCGTCATTGAGCCGGGTAAGCCGCTTCACATCGTCAGATCCGGTGCCCGCCGCCAGGTCCGCCGGGTGGTCGGGTGTCGAATGGGTGAAGGCAAACCGGCCATCTTGAGCTACACTGTACACGCCCCCGCCATAGGGCCGCCCCAGACTCAAGCCGCCCAGATTGTCCGCCAGCACCACCGACTCGCCATTCATGGCCATCCTGCCAATCTTGCCGTTGCCCTGGTCATCGTACTGAAAATAGACATGCCGCCCGTCTGCCGACCAGTGAATGTTGCTGACTTGGCGGTCGAAATCGCAGGATATGCATTGGGCCAGGCTACCATCGGCATTGCTGACATAGAGCCGAGTCACCTGATAGCCTTGGTATTGCTCATCGTAGCCCAGATAGGCCATCTTGGATCCATCCGCGGAGAGTGCCGGTGAGTGATCCGGTCCCTCCCGATTTGTAATCGCCACGGCACTTCGCTGCTTGACATCCAGTCGGTATATCTCCGTATTGGCGGGATTGTCATGGCGATCCTCATGGCCATTGGCCGAGTAATAGAGGTAAGCACCATCGGGCGACCAGGTCAATCTTCCGTCGTGATCCCAGGGATCATCCGTCAGCTGAATGGCCGAACCCCCGTCTGCCGTCACGACGAAGATCTGGCTGTAGGCATCCGGCTCGTATCCCGATCCGTCGCTGCGATACTTCATGCGGTCCACCACCCGAGGTGGGTCATTCCACTTGGCGCCCTCGGGTTTGGCGGGCATGCGCACAAAAGTCTCCGGCTCAAAAGGCACTTGCATAGAAAAGGCCAGGACGGTACCATCCGGCGACCAATAGGGAGTGCCCGGCGAACGGGTGGTGTTGGTCAGCTTCTGCTCTATGCCTTCCTCCACCCATCGCACGTAGATCTGCATCGAGCCGTCCTTGTTTGATCGATAGGCCATGCGCTTACCATCCGGCGACCATCGAGGCGTGACATCAAGCTGATTGCCCGTCGTCACCGGTCGCAACTGGCTACCGTCAAAGTTCATGAGGTATATATTGGACAGATTGGCATCCGTCATGATATCCTTATAGCTTCTGACAAAGAGTATCCGGTCTCCATCGGCGGAGATCTGTGCGTCCGACACGAGCTCGATGTCAAAGATGTCGATGGGCTCCAATTTGGACGATAGCGACTGTGCCACCATCAGGGCCGGTAGCAAGGCAAAGACCAGGGTTATTCTCAAGACATTAGGCATAACTATGCGATTTCTCGTTTTCGTGGGGATGAAAATACAGATTAACCCAGCCATATTCGTGCGAACCGAGAGACATTCGCCGCCGGCATCGAACAATTTCGACACGTACGTATTATCCCCAAAGAATCTGGAAATTTCGCTGTGCGGTCTGTTCGTCAGGCACTCGAAGCAGTCAAATTAAGGGTGAATGAACCTCGTGGACAAAGAACCGAACGGTCCCCGATAAGCGAGCGCAACAGGCCAGTGTGAGATGATGCAGGAGCAATTGGAGGGAGCCTGGGGAATCGTAGTTCCGGAGACTAACCTCCTGAAGGCATGAACAAGGGGAGCCCGCTAAGTGGCACAGGGACAGAGGGTAGTAGCAGCGGGTGGAGCTTGAATATTAAGCCTACCACAGGCTGGCAAATTGAGTTTCACCTTATCGGAGGATAGAATGGTAAGTGATTGATATATAGCCTTTAATGTTGACATATTCCGGAAGTAAAATGTCGATATTTGCAACGTTGTTGAGCCGTTTGGCGTTAGGTCGTTTAAGATGAGATTAAAAAGCCTCGATAAGAAGATCCGGTATAGAATTACCAGGAGCACCGACAATGTCTTCGTTCCTGAGGATTTTGCTGATCTCTCCGGCAGAGATCAGGTTGGTCGTGCTCTTAGAGCGCTCATCAAGCAGGGTGATCTAGTCAAAATAGGTTATGGTCTGTACGCCAAGGCCATATATTCTGAGTTCTCAGACAGATTTGTGCCTGTGCACCCCTTACCATGGCTCGCCAAAGAGGCCTTGAAGAAACTAGGTATAGAAACAGCTCCCACCAAATATGAGCGAATGTACAATGATGGTTCTTCGACACAGGTGCCCACAGGCCGGGTAATAGGGGTGAAAAACAGGGTATCAAGAAGAATCGGCTTTGAAGGATCGTATATCGCCTATGAATACGTTCCCTAGCGAAGGCACCATTCTCATGCTTGCCACCGAGCTTAATACGGAGCCTGCTTTCCTAGAAAAAGACTGGCATGTAAGTAATGTCATCAAGGCTTTGTCAAGTTTCACGCACGATCTCTTTGAGCCGATTTTTTGTGGTGGGACTAGCCTACTGAAGGGATATGGTATCATTCACCGGTTTTCGGAAGATGTAGACTTCAGGCTCCTCTCACTCGGCGAAGGGACTATCTCACGCAGACATAGGCGCACCTGTAGAGACGACCTCTTACAGCATCTGGCCCAGGTACCTGAACTGTCATTTGACCGCGACAACTTGATATCGCGGGACAGTAGCCCGGTTTTTTAGCATCAAGGCGTCCTATCCCAAACGATTTGGAGATCACCAGTCGATCCGGCCCGAATTGAAACTTGAAGGCACATTTGTAGGGAGAACTCTTCCTAGCCTTGAAAGAAGGGCGATAGCGCCAATCGTGGGTCAGTACATTTCAACCGACAATCGCTCATCCATCCGTTGCCTCTCACTCCTGGAAACCGCTGCCGACAAAGCTAGTGCTCTAGTGTGGAGGGTTCTCAGCCGGCATAAAGGAGGGGAGGTAGACGATCCTTCGGTCATCAGACATCTCTATGATCTTTGTGCGCTCTATGCACAAGTCCCGGATCTGTCACTGGTCTTGGACGAGAGCAGGGCCAGATATCAGGTCGATCGTATGAGAGGCCAGGACGACCTTCCCGGGTCATTTGAAGAAGCTTTCGCGGCCGCTCTGGATACTCTGCGGAGCGATGTCATTTACCGGAAGGAATATGACAGGTTTGTTCTCAACATGTGCTTCGGCCTGGACAAACCACCTGATTTTTCCGGTGCGCTAGAGAGGTTTTCTGCATTGATATAATTTTGACGCTATCAATGCTCCAGCTCAGTTTTTCAGGGCCTCCACCGGCGCTTGCTTGGTCAGGGTAAAGTGGTTGGGGCCCTTGATCTCATATTGACCTGGACTCACTTCCATGATATGAAAGACGGAATTGGGACCACGCTGCAGATCAAAGATGTAGAGACTATCTCCCCGCACTTCCCACTTGCCCACATCGTCCACCTCCTTGCCCATGGCTCGCACCTTGTAGATAAAAGTGTTGTCCTTTTCAAAGGTAAAGCCTATCTGTGACGTCATCGAGTAAGCGCGCGTCGTCTCATCCAGTTGGTCAGCCTTGACCTCGGCCTGATACGCTCCCTCCTCAATACGCACACTCGGTCCTCCCTTTTGCGAAGCGCAACCCAGCATACTGACCCCTAAAAGCAGTGTCCAAATCCCAGTTTTCATAAACGAACAAGTTAGCACTGCACAAAGGTAAGGTTAGATGTGATTCGAACAAACGGACACGCCGGACGACAAGGTGAATCCCAAAGCCGGCGTATGGCTACAGAAATACGATGATAAAGGAAATCACACAACTGACGATGCCAACCATGAAAAGGGTGTACGCGATACCCAGGAGCCAGTACTTGCGTTTGAGCACCTTGCCATTGTTGTACATGTCGATGATCATCTGCTCATAGATGAGGTCTCGAGACTGCAATACGCCCTTGATCTCACGGATGTAATCTTCCAACGTGTGATAGAAAAAGTTGTCAAAGAAGAGCAAACTCTTCTTGACGTCCTGCGATCGACTGCTCCGTATGATCATGGGCCGGGCAGCGAGAATAGCCAGAATAGCTGAGAATAGGCAGAAGGTCAGCAAGATCGCGAAAGGAATGACCAACTCGACCTTATCGGTGATGGACTCGCCGTCGACTCTAAATCCAGACCCAAAGCCCGCGATGATCAACGATACCAGGATGGCGTTGATACCGGTAATCATGTTGGCCTTGTTATCTGCGATCGCGATCAGTTCTATCTGGTTGCGACAGGAGACCCGAAATAGCGTTTCCTTGCCCCTACCCCCAGCCAGCTTCACTTCCTTCGCAGCAGCGGTGACTTCTTGCTCGGACAAACTTTTCGTTTTCATGGTCATATTGGCGGTGGGGCTTCCTAAAGTTAGTCAAGTTTGTGTGAATTTGCGACGCAGGAGCAAGGGATATCGTTGATTCCAACCGAATGCCCACAGCCATGCTCCTTGGGATGGACATTCGTAGCGAGCAAAGACAGGCTTTGTACTTACCTTCCTATGCACCAGTCGCCTATATGGGTTCATCAAGCAGTCCCGACGCGGGCCACGCGGCATCGCGCATCACTTCTCCGCTGCCCCGATCGACCGGAGGTAGTCGATGGCACCTTGATTGCCGCTACGCAGAGCCGTAGCCAGCGGAGTCGTATGACCGTATTGGCGCCGGTCGTTTTTGTCTGCACCCGCATCTACGAGCAACTTCAGGGCTGCGGCATAGGCTTCTTCCTCGCCCTCGCCGCACGCAGACCCACCCCAGGCAGCCGCATGCATCGCATCGAGCGAATCCGGCCTAGCTCCCTGCGCCAGGAGGTATTTCATGGTCTGCAATCGAGCATTGTTGGCCGCCCAGGACAAGACCGAACGAAACCAGTTGGCATTGTTGGCATTGACGTCCGCCCCCAGGTCTATGAGTCGTTTGACGAGGGCCAGCTTACCGTCGTTTGCGGCATAGTGCAGTGCCGTACTGCCCTTGACAAAGGGCTTCCCCTGATCATCCGGACCCGGCCATTCCAAAAGGGCAAGCTCCGGATGCAGATTGAGTAGATCGATGGCCTCTTGCTCACGCTCATCGTCATATTTGGTGTCCAGCAGGTGGAAGAAAGGGGTGTTGGGTTCAAAGTCCATGGTAGAAATGTACTGAAATGCCACCTGTCAAACACCAATCTGCTGCTGCAAAAATGTACAGTGGCTCGCGGATGGTCTTGGGATTGCTCAAAAAGTGACCGGATCGTCTCCGTACCAATGTTCGGATTTGGTCTTACTCAAAGACCTTCGGCTCGGAACTAGTCAGCCTTTCCGGATCAATCCGATCCGCTGCAATATTTCTTGCACCTGGGCCAGGCCCCGAAATCTCGCCCACAGGGGGTCCACATTGACATAAATCAACCCGGGATCTTTCTGCGCGAGGGCCTCATCGTAGTATGCGAGGGCCTTGGGAATGTCACCCCGGGCAAAGTAGGCGAGGGCAAATGCGGTGGGCGAGATCCAAATCCGCTCTTGCATAGCATGTAGGTGAGCCAGATATTGATCAAAAAGCGCCTGCTGACCATCTTGCAACGCAAAGACAAATCTCGCCGCACTATAAAGGTGGATGGTGACCGGCATCTCGGTGCTCCCTGCAAAGGCCTCCCGCGCCCGGTCCATATCTCCAAGTAGATAATGACAGGTCCCCAGCATCTCCCTGGCCATGCGATGTAGGGGATATTTCGCCACCAAAGGAATCAACACCTGGACTGCCTCGGCATACCTCCTTGCCCGGTAGTAGATATCGGCCAAGCTGATGATATTATTGAAACTCATCGGCTCGATCTGATGAGCCTTCTCCGCACATTGGACCGCCTCCTCCAATTGCAGGATCATACTGTGATAGTAGGCCTTGACCCGATAGGTGTCAGCCAGATTGGGTTGCAGTACCAGCGCCCTTTCGTAGTGTGCCTGAGCCTCGTCCCATTGATAGTGGTAGTAAAATCGAACCAAGCCGTACATGGTCTGGGCCTCTGCCACATGGGGATCAAGCTGCAGGGCCGCTTGCACGGCTGCTTCTGCTTTGGGAAATCCGAGTCGGGGCGCGTAGTTGCCAAAAACGACCCTGTAGAAGTAGGCGTAGGCTATGCTGGTGTGCGCATCGGCAAAGTCAGGGTCTATCGCAAGCGCCTCCTCAAAGCAAGCCAAGGCCGCATCGACATGTGTGCGCTGATCCAGGTAGCTTCTGCCCTGCAGATAGAGTCGGTACGCCTCCACCGCCTCGGTGCGATGCCGTATGAGGGGCTGCTTCTTCCGGTGCCCCAGCAGGTTGATCTTAAGCGCTCCCACCACCTGATCGGCGATCTCATCCTGAATACCGAAAATATCTTCCACCTGACGATCATATCGCTTCGTCCAAATCTCAAATCCATCGCTGCCATTGATCAGCTGCACTCCTACACGGACTCTCTTGCCCAAGGTGCGAACGCTCCCGGTCAGCACCTTCTCCACCTGAAGCTGCTTGGCAATCTCGACGGGTGCTTGACCCGAGCCCTTAAAAACAAATGATGAGGCGCGACCAGCCACTTTGAGGTTTTCCACTTGGGCCAGACCATAGATGATCTCCTCTGAGATTCCGTCGCTGAAGTACTCCTGCTCCGGATCCGAGCTGCGGTTTTCAAAGGGTAGCACGGCGATCGATTGCTGTCGGTTCTGATCCTTAAACTTACCCGTGATTTCACCCTGCTCAGGTACGGCCAATCCATCTCTTTGCAGCGCAAACACCTGCATGGGCTCCTGTACGTTCTTAAAATCGAAATGCCCTAGCGAGATGGTGGCAATGTCAGGGCGATTTCGGATTTCGTCTTGGATCTTCTCCGAGATTAATACCGCACCCGGCACACTCATCGACTCGACGCGTGCGGCTAGGTTCACACTACTGCCATAAATATTTTCGTCCTCAAGGATAACCTCTCCCTGATGGGCGCCCATACGCACCGGCACGGACGGGTCCGCCATAAACGCCTCCTGCAGCGCTATCGAGCATCGCACAGCATTGAGCACACTCTGGAAGATGAGCAAGCAACCATCGCCATAAAACTGCACGATTCGGCCGCTGTGCTCAGGCACGATCTGCTCAATCCCCGCTCGAAATCGCTTGAGCTTGCGCACCGCCTCCTGCTCATCCTCTTGCATTAAGGCGGTATAACCGGCTATATCAGCGAAAAGTATCGCGGCTAGCAACCGGTTGTCAGCGACGGGCATCGGCTTGGATTTGATTTTCTGTGGGCGTGATCAATTGATGGACTTAAGATAGCTCAATAAATCATGCCGCCCAACCGGGCGACAGCGAGGTGTCCCTGGGATGAGTGGCCCATCAAAAGGGCCTCTGAGGGCTACTGGCCCGCTCAGATGGGTCAACATATCTAATGCGAAGCTCCTGCTAGTTTGTGTCAGGCGAGGACGCCTGACACGACCAGGTTGAGCTTGTTGCGTTATTCCAACGGCAACTAGCCTCTCGATCCACACATCCCAGGTCAGGCCGCGTCTGGCGTCCCCGCCAAAGGCCATTGGGTAGCAAGTTGTCACCCTGAGGCCTTGATCATGCGATTGCCCTGCCCCACTGGGGACGACCCTGCGCTTCCACTTTGCCCTGGCTCTGACCTCTTTTGAGGGACACGCCACCCCGGTGCATTTGGCCCCGCAAGACAAGCATATGTCATGCGCTATCTTCTCGATTGTGCCTGATAAGTCCTACATTTAATCCAACACACCAAATCATCTGGTTATGAAGAAGTTCATAGTAGAGTTCATTGGAACCTTTTTTTTCGTGCTGACCATAGTGGTGTCCGTCAACAATGGGACGGCCCAGGGCTTCGCACCGCTGGCCATCGGGACTGCTCTGATGGTAGTCGTATATGCGGGAGGCCATATTTCCGGTGGTCACTACAATCCCGCCGTGACCCTGGCAGTTTTCCTCCGGGGCAAATGTCCGGGGTCGCAAGTCCTGCCGTATATGGTATCCCAGGTACTGGGCGGAGTGCTGGCAGCATTCATCGGCTTATATCTGCTGGGTACCGTCCCCAGTGCGTCCATTCCGACTAACCCGGGTACATTGGACGTGCTACCGGCGCTGCTTGCTGAGTTTTTGGGTACGTTTTTGCTCTGTTTTGTGGTGCTGCAGACAGCAACGACCAAATCTACCGAGGGTAACTCCTACTACGGCTTAGCCATTGGCTTCACCGTCATGTGCATGGCGTACTCGCTGGGCGCGGTGTCGGGAGGTGCTTTTAATCCGGCGGTGGCGGCTGGTGTCACCACGGCGCAAATGGCTGCTTGGTCCGATATCTGGATCTTCCTCCTGGGTAGCCTGGCGGCAGGGGCGGTATCTGCCAGCGTGTTTGGTTTGGTATACGGTCGAGGAGACTAAGCCTAAAGTTGGACTAGACTGCCGCTGTCGCGGTGGGAGCAGGAAGATCGCATCTAAGAAATCATGTAGTTTACGCGTTATCTCGTGGAGAGGACGGACTGGATCCTTTGTCTCCGTAGATAAGCTTGCGAAAGTTAGTGACGACATGAAGAAACTACTGGTTTGTGCGGTCTTATTTTCCCAGATCCTCTTCTGGGGCTGTGGCTCGGATCAGGAGGCGAGAGAGCAGCCGGTGATCAGTGCCTCACTAGATCGCCTTTCGCGCATTTATCCGTTGCCGGAGCAGGTCAAGGCCCCCGCCAATAACCCCATGACATCGCAGAAGGTGGAGCTGGGCCGTCTGTTGTTTTTTGATCCCATTTTGTCCGGGGATCGAGATATTGCCTGTGCCACTTGTCATCATCCCCGCAACGGTTTTGCCGAAAGTCGAGATATTTCGATCGGCACCAACGGCCAGGGATTTGGTGGACAACGGACCTTCCGATCACCCAATGATATCCCCTTCGTCAAGCGCAACGCCCATACCGTACTCAACACGGCCTTCAACGGCATCAATCTCCATCGCAGGTATGACCCCGAGCAGGCCCCCATGTTTTGGGACAGTCGAGTCAGCAGCTTGGAGGCGCAAGCACTGGAGCCGATCAAGGCCCTGGAGGAAATGCGCGGTCGTCACTACAGTGAGACCGAGATACTTCAAGAAGTCGTGGATCGCCTGGATCAGAATGCCACCTATCGATCCCTATTTGCAGAGGCCTTCCCCGCCTCTGATCCAGCTGTTTCCGCCGAGAATCTGGCCAAAGCGATCGCCACCTATGAGCGCTCGCTGGTAGGAGGCAACAGTCGGTTTGATCGTTTTAGGCGTGGGGACAAGTCGGCCCTATCCGAATCCGAACAAGCCGGCATGCAGAAATTCATTGAGGTGGGATGCGCCCAGTGCCACAACGGTCCGATGTTTTCTGACTTCAAGATGCATGTGCTGGGTGTACCTGATCATCCGGGCCTGCCGGAGCGAGATCTGGGCACCGGCGATACCCTGGCTTTTCGGACACCCACGCTGCGCAATTTGCGCTTCACCTTTCCCTTCATGCACAACGGCACGTTTAAGTCCACCACCGAGATTCTTGAGTTTTATGAAGACCTGTCGATGGGCAAGTCTCGCAATCCCAACATACCCATCGACCAGATCGATCCGCTGGCGCGGGGGCTTACCCTTAAAGCCCGTGATTTTGGACCGATCAACAATTTCCTGCTCAGTCTCAACGACGATGACTTCGATCAAACCGTGCCCGAATCGGTACCCAGCGGACTGCCTGTGGGGGGGAATATTGACTAGTACCAGCTAGTGATCCGCCATACAAATGACGGCACGCCCTGACCTACCGCAAGGCGCACTCAACTGATGCGATGACACACCAAGAATTTATCCGATCTGTGCTGGACATCCCGTCGACAAATGTCCAATACAGGCAGCGACTCTTGATAGTGACACAACCTCTACGATCCCAGGGCCACAAGACAATTGACACGTAATTTCATTATCTGATTTGTAGTTATTCATATCCTTTAAAATCGATGTTCAAGTGCTCACCTACGCAGCACTGGCAGTGCACGGTCCGTTTGTAAAGTGGATTCCCGTCTGGATACGGATCCGATTCCAGGTGAATCGGGGTGTCCAAGGGAGACCTGAATATGATGCCTCAACTATCTACTTCGTCCCCAGGGCGAGTGGGTTTTTGCTGTACGCAAAAGCCACACCTCTTCCTTAGCGTAGGCGGCCACTTCTGGCAGCTTCACGCGTCCATCTCATCAATCTATGTGGCTGTGATAGTTGAGAGCGTTCGCACAGACGCGACCTTATCTCATTCTAAATTTCAGTTATATGAAAAAGCAGCTACTTCTACTGGCCACAGTGCTTCTGGCATGTGGTTCGGTACTTGGACAACGAACGGTCACTGGCAAAGTGACGGACACCGATGGGATGGCTCTGCTGGGAGCCAGCGTGCTCGTGAAGGGCACCACCATCGGGACCACTACAGATTTGGACGGAACCTACTCACTTGAGGTTCCAGCCGATGCAACGACGTTAGTATTTAGCTACACGGGATACAACCAGCAGGAGGTGCAACTCGGGGCGTCCAATACACTGGATATCACCCTCGACGAAGGCGTGGATCTGGGCGAGATCATCATCACGGGTGTCGCCACCGGCACCTCGAAGAAGAAGGTGACCTTTACCATCAACCAGCTGGGCACTGAGCAGCTGCAGGAAGTACCTTCTACCTCCGCAGCCCAAGCGCTGCAAGGCAAAATTGCCGGGGTACAGGTGGTGAATGCCACAGGAACACCTGGTCAGGCCCCAACCATCAAGATTAGAGGGGCCACGGGGCTGATCGGTAGTCAAAACCCCCTGATTATCGTCGATGGGGTAATGATCGAAGGGTCACTCGCCGACATCAACATGGAGGACGTGGAGACGATCGAAGTGGTCAAGGGGGCAGCCGCCTCCGCGCTCTATGGCTCCCGAGCGGCCAACGGTGTGGTCGTCATCAAAACGAAGCGGGGAGCAGATGGCTCCGGCAGGACGACAGTAAAATACCGGACGGAATATGGGATCTCACAACTGGCACGCGAGATGGAACTTGCTGATCACCATTCCTATAAACTCGCCTCGGACTGGCAATCGGAATCTCGCTACACCAGGTTTGATGGGGAGACCTACAATGCGGACGGACTATTGATTGATGGTGCCCGGTCACTCGATGACGACCACTATGCTGACAATCCCTATGCCGTCCTCAACAATCACTTCGACAATTTCTACAAAGACGGCAACTTCAGCACACATTATCTGTCTGTCGGCAGCAGCACGGACAAAACCAATTTTCTCCTCTCCTATCAATATCAGGATCAAGAGGGAATCATTCAGGGGAGCAAAGGTTTTCAGCGGAATAATATCCGCTTCAACCTGGATCATCAGCTGACGGACAAAATATTACTCAGTACCAGCAATCTCATTTCCCTCGCTAAGGAAGATCGCATCGGAGGGGGAGGCAATTTTGGAAATAGTACGGGCGGCCCCTTCTACGACCTCTTATTCATGGCTCCTGATGTCAACCTCAATGGCACCAATGAGGAGGACGGCACACCGTTTAATATTGACGCAGATCCATACTCCAACGAAGACAATCCGCTCTATCAGCTCGCCAATGTCAGCAACAAGTTGGAACGCAACGGAGTGCTGAGCTCGACAAAGATCACCTATGACATGTTCAACTGGTTGTCTCTGGACGCGCAGTACAGTTATGAGCGTCGCAATCGCATACGGGAGGAGATTCAGAAGAAGGGATATCTGCAAAGGGGAGATTCCCCGGGTCAGGCCACCGCTGATGATGGATCTCTGGAACTGGACAAGCTCGAAGGTCTGGCGCAAACCTTTCAGGCCACGGCGCTCATTGTGAAAGATTTCAATGATTTTCACCTGCGCTCTCGGCTCAGCTATCTGTATGAAGACAACGAATTAAAATTCAGCGAAATCGATGGCAATGACCTTGCCTTTGTAGGAGTAACCTCGCTGGAAAACGCTGTAAAAATTACCGGTCGCTCCGAGATCCGCAGAATTAAGGCGGAAAATCTGATCGGGATTGTCGACTTTGACTACCGCGATAAATACATCGCTTCGGCTCTTTTTAGGAGAGACGGTGCGTCTCAATTTGGCGCCGATGAACGATATCACAATTATTTCCGGGTGTCCGGAGCGTACCGTATCAGCGAGGACCTGCAGATTCCTGGCATCGACGAATTCAAAATTAGAGCCGCCTATGGAACGGCGGGATTGCGGCCCGGCTTTGCCGCCCAATACGAAGTCTATCAACTAGCTCCTGAAGGGACGGCGGCCGCCTTTCTCAAAGGCAATCGCAATTTAAAACCCTCCCTCTCCAAGGAGTTGGAAATCGGAATAAATCTGGATTTCTTGGAGCGCTTTTCGCTGGAATTGGTGCACGCTAACAACAAGGTGGAAGATGCTTTCTGGCCAGCCTCGCTCTCTTCGGCGCTCGAGGGGTTTCCCAATCAATGGAGAAATACCGGAGACCTGGAAACGAATTCGTACGAAGCGTCGCTAGGCGTTAATCTTGTCAGCAGTAAAAATGTTGACTGGAGTGCCAATTTCATCTTCAGTCGCGAACGGACCAAAATCACCAAACTCACGATTCCGCCAACGCAGACGGGGCCTGCCAGTGCTTTCTTTTTTAGAGAAGGCGAGACCTTTGGCATCATCTACGGTAGAAAATGGGTCACGAGCATGAGCGAAATGTCCGGACAGATCCCCGAAGGAAAATCACTGTCGGACTATAAACTCAATGTAGATGGCTACGTCATCGAATCTGCCACCGAAGGTACGATAAACGAGCGGGCCATCCACCTGGACCAGGATCAGGATGGCATCCCCGACCTGGCGGTGATCGGAGACATCAATTCGGATTTCAACTTCAGTTTTGGCACCAATTTCCGCTGGAAAAATCTTTCCGCCTATATGCTATGGGATTGGAAGCAAGGAGGAGACATCTACTGGCAGACCGGACAATGGATCTATCGGGAAGACCGAGCCAAGGATTTTGATCAGGCGGGTAAGCCGGACAATCAGAAGAAAGCCCGAGATTACTATGCCGGGCTATACGATGTCAATAACACCAACTCGCATTTTGTGCGAGACGGCACCTATGTCAAGTTGAGAGAACTGTCCCTATACTACAATCTGAAGTCAAATCAGCTCGGTTCTTTGGGCGGCGTCTTCCAGGGCATCAAATTTGGACTGGTAGGCAGAAATATTTTGACATTCACCGATTTTCCTGGATTTGATCCTGAGGTAGGTGAACTCGATCAGGGCATCAATTTCGGCTTTGACGGATTTGGTTATCCGAATTTTCGCACGATCACCGGATCCATCCAGGTCACCTTCTAAACCATATAATGGCGAATCATGAAAAATTTAAAATATATATTCATTTTACTTTTGCTGGGGCTGGTTTCTTGTGCCGATCTCGAAGTAGAGAACCCCAATGACCCAGACACAGACCGAGTTTTGGGGACTCCCCAAGACCTCCTGAATATTGTCAAATCGGGCGCTAATACCTGGTACAACAATGTCCACGACTTCGGCTGGCGCATGACCGTCTCGGTCATGGCGGATGCCCATACCTGCTCATGGGGAAATGCCGGCATGCGGGACATGAGCAACGAACCCCGCAAGCAATGGGACAACAGTGTGCAATACGGCAATGCCTACGTCACGGAAGAGCAGTACAACGAGTCTTATGCGGTGATCAACCAGGTCAATCGAGTCTTGCAGGCGCTTGCCGAAGGAAAGGGGGACGCACTGGGTGACGACAAAGATCGCATTAAAGCGTTTGGGCATTTCCTATTGGGGCTCAATTTTGGCTATCTGGGCCTCACCTTCAATCAGGCAGTCATCACCAGACCGGGAGAGGAGGTCTCCGCGGAGACCTTTGATTTCAGCCCATACGACGAAGTCATTTCTTACGCCGTGGAAAACCTTGACCAGGCGATCAGTACCGCTGCGTCCGCATCATCTGCAAGCTATGATGGGTGGTTTAATGGAGTGACATTAGACCGGGAGTTTTTTATTGAACTCTGCCACACCTACGCAGCCAAGTTTCTGATGCTGTCTGCCCGCACCCAAGCCCAGACGGATGCGGTGGATTGGAACAAGGTGCTTGCCTATGCGCAAAACGGATTGACGGAAGACTTTACCGTGATGAATGACGGCGACCAGTGGATCGCCTGGGGACAAGCCTACTCCAACCGACCGGGTTGGGTCCGGACCGATCTGCGAGTGATCAGCCTCATGGATCCGGATTACCCGAATCACTTTTCCGATGATCAGACGAGCCTTGATCCGGCCACCTCTGCGGATGCGCGGCTTGAATCAGACTGGGAGTACAATTCTACGGTGCCCTTCCGGGCCAATCGCGGACTGTACCACTACTCCAATTATCGCTACAGTAGGCTGGATCCACTGCCCACCGATCTGGAGGGGCCGGCCCCAGATACCTATCAGGCCGAGAACGAGTTGATCATGGCAGAAGCGTTGGCTCGGCTGGGGCAGATCTCGGAGGCCTTGGAGATATTAAACGTAGGAACGCGTGTGACCCGAGGTGGACTTGATCCGCTTACCAGCACCGATGCTGAAGAAGTACTGGATGCCATTTTCTATGAAAGAGAAATTGAACTTTTTTCATCCGCTGCGGGACTGCCCTGGTATGACATGCGGCGGCGTGATCTATTGCAGAAAGGTACCCTACTACATTTTCCCGTACCCGGTCGCGAACTCGAAACCCTGCAGCGGTCCTCCTATTCATTTGGAGGGGAGGCCAATGCAGACGGCGTGAACACCTCCAATGGAGGCTGGCGATGATTTAATTAAAATCCACATACTTTTAAGATGTTCCCGATGGCAAAAGTGTCATCGGGATTTTGCTTAGCTATGACGCTATCAAAATTAATACTCCGACCATTGTCGACTGACACCTACCTTTTTCCAACAAAAGCCCGGCTGGTTTCTAGGCACTGGCATTTGGTGCTTCTGGCATGCACCCTTATCCACCTAAACTGTCAACGCTCTGGCGACCGTACGCAAAAAAGATCATCCCTCGCCGCCGACCTAAAAAGCTATTATCCTGGGCAAGAGCTGGATCAGGTCATTTCTGTGGCCGAGTTGTTGGATCAATTTGTCCTGGAGAGCCATCACTCGGACAATTTATCTGATGCTTATCTGGATCTTTTATCGCGCCCTCCCCAAACCTTCGAGGTGGATTCGATCGATGACCGGATAGGGGCCCTTATCAGTTCGATTCCCCTTGCCAATCGATCTCTGCTCTGGTTCTGTGGGCTCGCCTTTCAGCCGACCGGAACAAATGGACTAGGTCCCTATATCCTTCGCCCACACCTAACGATCAAAGAGGATGGACCTCTAGGTAGATACTTCCATGCATATTTGGGAGATCGAGACTTCACCTTTACGCCTTACGTGCTACAGAACTGGGCCTTTGAAGATCCCTTTGCCGGCAGTTTTGGCCACATCCGGCATTCGATCCATGAGTTGGACTTCAGCCAGGAGCAAGACCGGTTCTTTGCCGCCATTGCCTTCTGTAGTTATGTCTACAATGGACTGATTTCCGAGCAGCTGTATGAGGCACACTACTTGCAGGATGTGGAGGCTATCATCCAACGGTTGCACCAACGCGATGTATCCCAAGGTAGGGAGGTGAGGGATTATCGCGCAGAGTTGGAACATATGAATCGGCATCGCAAGTAGGGACAAGCGTACGTTGGCACCAGGAGCGGGACTGATTCGGTGTTCATTCTTCTTCCGCTGCCCCTGACATGGCGAATCGAACTTCCGTCCCGGATTGTGTAGCGTGGTGGAGCCGCCAGGCCAACCCGATGGATATGATCAAACTCACCGCCATGATGAGCACCAAGACTGGATCGGACAAATAATCCCGAAAATCGTCATCGGATGCCGACCCTAGTCCGACGGCCAGCAGATTATTGATGGCGTGGAGAAGGATCGGTACCCAAAGTGTGCCACAGCGCTCATACAGCCATGCCAGGAGCGCCCCTCCCAAGCCCGCTGAGATTATTTGGAGAGGCAATAGGTGGATGAGTCCAAATAGTAGACTGGAGAAGAAGATCGAAAACCAAAGTGAGTATCGGGTGCGCAGCAGGCTGAAGATGATGCCTCGGAAAAATATCTCCTCCAGCACAGGGTGGAGTAGGACACCGGAGAGTTTACTCATCAGGCTCATGTCTCCAAAAGTCTCGTCATAGTCTTCCTTCATGGCTTCATAACCGGGAAGGAATTCGATTCCGATGCTGACAAGAAACATGTCGAAGACGAAGTAGGTGCCAAGAGCAAGGCCTAGCATCTGCCAGGTCACGATCTTTGGCTCTCCAGGCCTCCAGATCTTGCGCCAGGGCATCTTTACCAACCGCATGGACACATAGATCGTTAAGGCCAATCCTAGGACCGTTACTACGGCGATGTTATCGTCCATTTGGGCGCCCCAATCGTCGTCAGCAAACATCGCAAAGGGAATAATCACCAAGGCCGTCAGCACCAAGTACAGGATCATCAGCACGAGGACTTTGATCCAAGGATAGTCGTTTGATGTGTCCATGAGGATAAGTGCGATGGTGGGCAATTAATTTACATAAGTCGAGTAGTTCCTTCTTACCCCACGCTGATAAAGTGCGGCCGCAAACGGCAAAGTATGGTAATTGTAGGGTGGGCCCGAGGAAGAGGGTAGAAGGACACAGGGTGCCCCCCACACCCTTCACGCCTTGAAAGCAACAGAGGCAAGGAGGCTTTCGAGCGCTGGGATGTGGCTCCAGCCGATGCCGATTTCTTCCGTCGTCAGCTGTGTCCGGTTGCGCCTGATGAGATGTAGCCGCAGAAAATAGGTGCCCCACCGCCGCTGAATACGATACTCCAGCCTATCTCCGTGCGACCAGGTGATCTCCCGAAATTGTGCCGGATCCAGCCGGAAGAAATACCTCCGATCAGGTACGAAGTACTGGATCGACCCCGTATCTCCTTGCCAGTCCACCGCCAAAAAAGACGGCTGGTTAAGCCACTCAAAAAGCAAAATCGTCAGCAGCAGCGAACCAAGTACGATCCACATGAAGCGATGTGACCATTCGGCCATCAGAAGTGTTCCTACGGCATAGGCAACTATGACCAACACTACCGCATGCTTAGTCCGGTAGTAGGTGGTAAACCATGTGCGATGGGAGTAATGCATGCGACCGTTCATCTTGCATGCTCTCGCGCATGGCGGATCGCTGTCATCACCAGGCATAGGTATCCCAGTAGCAGCCAGATCGCACAGTACCAACGACCACTGATCCTAATGCCTATAATCGAGTCATCTTCGAGTCCGTAGACAAAGAACTGGGATAGCACCACCAGGATGCAGATGCCCATGAGGATTATGGCGTGCTTTAGTGTCATATATTATACATAAGATGGCTTCGGACGCTGTAGCGATGGAAGAGAGATTCGACAGAAAAATCGACGACCTCCGGCGGGAACAGATGTGATTTGGGCATTGAAAGCGTAGATAGTTTCTCACCTTTGGTCCGTGGGGGACAATCAATGTAGCTAATTAGCTCCAGAAATATAACTACCCCAACAGTTTCTTAACAAATATAATACGGTCGTAATATTATTAACTTGCGATCCTTCCTTAGCTGTATTTCCTGTTAGGTCACAGCCCACCATGCTCCACCCTCGGCGGTGATCCATCGCTAGGCTTGCCCAATTTTATACCTAGCCAAAAGCCTGGCTCATCTCCGCCAGAGATTTCCTGCATTTTCCGTTAACAGCGCCTGACGGTAGTTACGAAAAAGCCAAGTCAAGAGGCGAAGAAGCAGGATGACTGATACGGATGGGGTTCAAAACTTTAGCGTGTTTCAGCAAACTCCAGGCTACCACGATGGATGGTTACGGTGTCACGGCGGCTTTCATGCTCCAACACCAACTCCAACGTATCCAATGACTGCATGCCGTTCTTCATACCGCAGTAGTCATTTTCCTTCCAGAGTATTCTTCCGTTGTAAGACAAAAGCCTGCTGCCAATGGGCAAATCCCTACTGTCAGCGGGAGATCCAGGCACGATAGATTTTAGTAGGGCTTGCTGGCTTCCTGTCCATTCAAACGACATCCCAAACATTGGTTTGTTAAACGTGGTACTGGTGTAGGGCTTCAAGTAGAGGGCTGGAGCAGCCCAGTCTATGACGAAATCAAAGTTCTTCAAGAACCCAAGACCAAGCAAATACATGATGTGAGGCTTCTGCAAAAGTCTGACCTTCTCGTAGCTGTTATCGGCTATCCTTACATTGGCTACCTCATATCCTGAAGGTCCCGGCATCGCGACGTAGCCGCTATATCCGATATCAAGCAGAAATTCATTGGTCTCGTCTCCAATCGTCAAAGATGCAAGCAAGAGTCTGTCTCTCCCCTTCTCAAATTCCAACGGAATGCGCCCAAATCCTCCTACCTCGGGCTTCCCCTGGGATATGAGAGCCTTCTTAGCACCTGGTTGAAAAGTCCAATAGCCGCTATTCATAATCTCCCAACCGATCACACCGTCCGCTTCCAAGCATTTGACATCAGGTTTATCTGTCACCAGAAAACCAGCATTTTCGATGATAAGATCTCCTAATCTCAGTCTGCTTATTAAGGTCCTCCCCGTGGTCGAAATCCTTCCCGTGGCGTCCTCGATGCGATCGCTTCCAGACGCTTCAAGCCCGAGGACTTCAAAAGTCTTCCGATAAAGCAGATTGCTGGATCCGCTATCCAGTAAAAATCGAAACGGCTTGCCGTCTATGACCACCGTCGTATAGTACAGGCCGGACCAATCCTCCTCCAATGGCAAAGTCACTTGTTTCGTTTGCCAGGCGATAACATCTGAATCCAGAGAAGACTGACAGCCAAAACACGTAGCTGCCAGGAGCCATATTCCGGTCATCCGAGCAGCAAAAGATATTCGACACATATTTAGGATGCAGTTATCTCAACCGTATTCATCTCCTTCTTCGCAGTCTGCCACGCACCTCTTAGACAAAAATATCTGCCACAACTCTGGCAACGCTACCGAAACAATATCCCACAGCATACCAGAATTCGTCAATGACAATCGACATGACAAACAGAATTGCTAAAAGCAAGGTCTACGCAAGTCTAGTTGATAGACCGATTCGAATCCTTTTCATAGCACTTTATTGTAGATCTGAAGAAACGAGCTGGGAAGGGCTGGCAATATCCAAAACGACCTCATATGACAAGGGATAATCAACTGTCAGCTATCAATAGGCCGATCCGAAATTGCACTAAGCACCCTCTTACGATTGTCCGTATTGAACAACCTTGAGGAGCCTCTAGACCAAGATAACGGAGACCGCCAGCGAAACCGCCACAGCAACAATACCATCTGACTTGTCTCGCTCCTCCCAATTGCCTAAAATTTGCAATGGTACAAAATACCACCCCAGACCGTTAGACCCCGGTCAAGATTTAATTCCTCCTGTAAAAACCCACTCCCCTTATAGAGCCCTCCCAGCGCCAGACCTAAATACCTTCCCCTACCAAGATCCAGACTACGAAATTTCAACTCAGATTTGATGGCGGCCGAGATGTCGCTGGACGAAGTATGAAATGCAAGATCCTCGGGCTGAGACCACAATTTAGCAGAGGTCGTCATTTGCAGACGGTCTAAAATCTTAAGGGAGGTAAATCCAACCTCAATGCCCCAAAAGGTTCTTCTGGCGTTGAAACTCTGCTCAAATGCAAGCGACAAGTTGTACCTTCCTTTCTTTAAGTGAAACGACTCAATCAGTTGGCCTCCAAAAGGAGTCAATCCAAAACCAACATTGAAATTGAACCTACCACCGAGTAGAGGAAAGGCTTCCTTACCAAAGAGCAATGGATCAGCTAGCTGCAGAAAGGACAGACCTGCACATGTCCTGACAAAATTCCTTTCCTCTCGAGTTAGATCATCAAAATTGGTATAACGATAGAAGGGATCACTTGGCCGATGGAGGTGTCTGACAGCTCCAAAAATATCATGGCCTACAATGTCTCGTTCAAGCTCATTTTGTTCCTCCTCAATATCAGGAGCTAAAGCAGGCCAGAATCCAGTCAAGAAATATGACAAAATGCCCATCTTTCGGATCAAGTAGTCGTACTTAATGTGATCATAAGTCAAGGAGCTGAAGAACACCATCCTTGCAAGGCGATTTGTAATTGCAAGGTCCGACTCAAGACCCGCCGTGTGAAGCCTGATGAACGTAGGAAGTTTCTTATCCCTTAATGTTTGCAATTCTACATCTGTGACACCCTTGACATAATAAGTAAGTTGAGCGTTGGGGTATGGTCTGGAGATGGACCCGATACCCTCGACGGTCAAAATCGACCGGTGGCCCTCCTCATGAGTCAATGGTGCAAGAAAGACTGCGTCCAGCAAAGCAACACCAAAGTCAAGATACTTCCGGCATCGGCCTTCACAAAGGTCCGCTGTCATAAACCAACTATAGGCACTTACAAAATTCTGATTAGACTGACGCATTGATCTCAATGCATAAGGCCTGGAATCCAGCAAAATGAAATGGATATCCAGACTGTCAGAACCGTTTAGGCGCACGGGTTGCCCTGATAAGTCCATGGAACCAAGGACCCCCAAGAGGACCGGAAAAGCGCAGCGGACTAATGTTTGTACCACCTGTCGAAAGTCAAAGCAGACTATAGCAATAGCCCGAGTCATCGATTGATGCAACGGGCTATTCTACATAAGTTGTTCTGAAGGTGACCTCAGCCTGGGGCACTCGTCGCAATGTCCATCTGACTTCGTTTCATTGCCAATAGCATTACCGATAGCAAAGGCGGCAAGAACCGCAAGTCCCACGACAAACCATCCAAAAAGGCCACCATTGGTCTCGCGTAGCTCGTCATCTGATAGCGGAATCAATAGATTTTCCATTTATTATTAGATTAAATAGCAATTTGTAAATTGACAAGGTGCCGTCAAAACAAATCTGAGCTGCTCCTCCCATAGTTTCTCCAACTCGGCACCCAGTTCCTTCCAGTCGCGCTCACGCTGAAATAGTTCTGCTTGCCAGACAGCCAACTGGTTGTCACGTTCAAATCGAAGCACGGACTCCCTCTGCTGTAGATTATATTCCTTCTGCTCAAGCTCTCTGGAAGCAATGACTTGATCATCAAAGAGCTGGGTTGCAATCTCATATTCTCGCTGATGGAAGTCTCGATCCAAACACAATTGATGAATCTTCTCTCGGTAGGCCTTCCAGGCTTCGAGATATTTAGCATTGGCAAATCGGACGTGCTCCCCGGCAGAAGGAGTTCTCAAGGCTTTCAAGTCTGTGATCTCCGAGCTGATCTGTGCTCGTTTCTCAAGCAGATACTCTTCGCTATCAAGCAATTGTCTGGATCGAACGACCAGCAGGGTGTCGCCCGTATGAACCGCTGCATTGTCCCGTATCAACACTTTTTCGACAAAACCTGACGCAGGTATCAACAGCGTGTTGTCGTCTACCGATGAGCGGATCATACCACGACTCTGACTCGTCACATCGACCTGCACGAAAGGCATCAACCCACCTAGTGCTACCAGTGCCCCGACGATCAGATTGTAGATCACATGGGTCCGGATACGATGTCGATGAAACAGGGATTCCACTGAAAAATCGACAATTTCCGAGGGAAACAGAGATGATTTGGGCATAGAAAGTCTACAATGTTTCTCACATACATTAGCCCCTTGGGATTTTCAATATATATAATTAGCCGTAGAAATTTGTCTACGTAAACAATTTCTTAACAAATGTACTACGATCGTAATATCACCGGGTATGACTCCTCCTGGCACTTAGTGGCTGCTCTGCTTTCAGTTCAGCTCACCACGCACTGCCGCACAAAACCAACCTGCCCTTCATCCTCGTCGATGACCTCGGCTACCACGATCCGGGTCGCTTGGGTAGGTACCTATTATGAGACACCTAATATCGACCGTATCGCTCGTGAAGGCATGATCTTTACGCACGGTTATGCAGCATGCCAGGTGTGCAGTCCGTCCCGCCCCGCCATTATGACGGGCAAGGCTCCGGCCAGACTGGGTATCACGGATTGGATCGGGCAAAGACTGGTACGGCCTGGCGCGAACACAATCGCCACGACAAGTTGCTGCCCGCCGCCAATGGCGACCACCTGCCGCATGCTGAGTTGAGCCTGGCGGAGGCCATGAAAGCAGGTGGTTACAAGACATTTTTTGCCGGCAAATGGCACATCGGCAGCGAAGGTTCCTACCCGGAAGATCACGGCTTCGACGTCAACAAAGGTGGGTGGGAGAAGGGGAGTCCGATCGGGGGCTTCTTCTCACCCTGGACCAATCCACTCCTGAATAACCGAAAGGACGGAGGGGGCCTAAGCCTGCGCCTGGGTCAAGAGACCGCCGAATGGATCCGACAAAATCATACGGCTCCCTTTTTTGCTTTTCTATCGTTTTAGGCCGTGCACAGTCCTATCCAGACGACCCGCGAAAAGTGGCAGAAATTTCGAGAAGAAGGCGGTATCGCAAGGCGTGGCTGAGTCCGGTTTTGAGATGGAGCGGCACCTGCCTATCCGACGTAACCAGGACAACCCGGTCTACGCCGGCTTGCTGGAGAATATGGATGACACGATCGGCCTAGTGCAGGAGACGTTGGACGAGCTGGGACTGGAGAAGAATACCATGGTCATTTTTACTTCCGACAACGGTGGCGTGGCTTCCGGAGACGCCTTCTCCACCTCCAATCTGCCCCTGCGGGGCGGCAAAGGATATCAGTGGGAAGGCGGTATCCGAGAGCCCTACTTCATCAAAGCACCGTGGCTGGGTCATGCGGGCCAGAGCACGGACGTGCCAGCCACCGGCACCGACTTCTATCCGACCATTTTGGAGCTGGCGGGCCTAGATCCTTTGCCTCAGCAACACCAGGACGGTGTCAGTTTGGTTCCCGTACTGCGCGGAGGCCAAATAGCCGATCGGCCACTTTTCTGGCACTCCCGCACTACGGGTAATCCAGGAGGTGAACCCTCGGCTTTCTCACATTGGTCCCTTGGGATTTTCAAATATAGCCTATTAGCTATAGAAACTCTTCTCCGCTAGTCGTTCATTGATAAATGCAATACGATCATTATATTGCCCTGCGCTCCTTCTCTTAGCTGTATCTCCTGTCGGATTCGACATGATGCCCCCATCCTCAAACCCACCTCAAATTGATCAGAAGCAAATGGATTCTTTGCGGGAGGATCGAGTTCCACCCAAAAATCTCAGTTTCCTTCCCCAGTATCCACGTCACATAGCTCGGAGTAGATTCGGACGGCCTTGACCAAATCGTCCCTATTCATTTCAAACTCTCCTTCTGCACACATACTCGCTAAATCCTCGCAGTCAGAAAAATATTTTGCCATCCCCTTATCAAACAACAAAAACTGCGTATCCAGCAAAGAGACGATCTCCTCCTCCCCCTTTCGCCTCAGCGCAAACTCGTGCTTGCTTTCTCCCAGCTTACTACCTGTGGGATAATATTTATAGAGGGTAATTCTGTCCGAGCTATAGACGTGCTCCAAAATGGATATTTTTGATTCGGATTCCCCCTTGGCTCTCGGCCTGAACATCTCCTTTGTGAATGCTCGTCCCTCAATGGTGAAGGATTCCACATCTTCGTGGACCAGGTCATATTCATCAATCTCCGTAGTACCCGTGACCAGAAATTTTACATTTCCGTTGTCTCCAAAGATGAAATCCTCCGCTCCTTTTTCGAGATAAATTTGTCCCTTTACCTCCTGTCCGTTGACCACTGCTATGGCATCGGTGGCATCATTTTCATCTTGGAGTTCCTCCACGTGCTCCTCCAGCGCCGCCACCTCGGATGGAGCAACGGCATTTTCGAGATCCCTTTTGTAATGCAACGTAAAGAGGTTATGAGGTTCCATTCTTTTTAGGAGGGCATTTTGCCATTCCAGCAGACGTTTGCATGTCTTGTCCTTCGGATCGACGGCCAGTACTCTGTCTGCATACTCCTTGGCGAGGTCAAATTGATCCGAGGCAAACGCTATAAGGGCTAGATTTCGATTGGCTGCAATATAGATGCGGGACATCTTCTTGTCCTTCGTATAATTATCCTTGGACTGAGATTTCCAAAATTCTACTGGTTCTGCCAATGCTCGCAAAAGCTCTTCGCCGGATGTAAATGCCGTGGACTCTTCGAAGACTTGTATCGCCGTCTCCATGCTCTTTCGAAATCCGTCCTCCGTGGCATGCTTGTTGATCCAGCTAAGCTCTCCTCCATAAGTGCGCTCGCTATAGTCAAATGTAACTACTCAGCAGGGTAGAATTAGAAAAATTAAAAAGTTATCCACATTTGGACAGGAAGATTTCGAGGAGAAGTGGAAAATCAGAAGGTTTATCCACAGTTGTTGAGAAATAGTTGATAATTCCTTGAAGATGGCTGGAATTGTATAAGATACATATGCGATATTTGCATATGTATGATAGATCGAAAAGAATTAGAACGTTTATCGCGAGAGCAACTAATAGACTTAGTGTTGTCGCTAATGGAGCGGATGGCATTGCTGGAGAAAGAGATAGAGATTTTGCGGGGAAAAAATAGTAGGAATACGTCATTGCCACCCTCAAGGGATAAGCAGTCAGAAAAGAGAAGGACCAGATCGCTACGGACAAAGAGTAAGCGCAGGAAGGGAGGGCAGCCGGGTCACAAAGGAACGACCTTGGAACTGAGTGAATCGGTGGACAGGTATAAGGATTACGAGGTGAAACAATGTAGTCATTGCGCATCTGATCTGACGCAGGTGGAAGGAGAAGTGATAGAACGCAAGCAAATATGGGATATACCGCCACTAGATTTAGAAGTAGTAGAACACAGGAGGTGGGCCAAACAGTGCGATCAATGTGAACAATGGAGTAGATCAGAGTATGAAGGGGATTTGCAGGGGGGACCGGTGGTGAGGTATGGGCGAAGATGGAAGAATTTAGTGGTGTATTTGTCGGTACGGCAGATGCTGCCCTATCGCAGATTAGTAGAGACCTTAGAGGTGTTGTTTGGTCGCAAGGCAAGTGAGGGGACAGTGGATAACATAATGAAGGCAAAAGCAAAGGAATGCACAGAGTCCTATGGACAGATAATAGAGCAGATAAGGCAAAGTAAATCGGTAGGAGTGGATGAAAGTGGTGTGAGTGTAGAGGGTAAGAAGAATTGGATATGGACGTGGGTAACCAGCAGGTACAGCCTGTTTCATATATCGAATAATCGGGGGTCACAGACCAGTAAGGCGCTATTCCCGGATGGATTCAAGAAGGCAGTATTGATCAGTGATTGTTGGAAAACACATTTAAACACCCAGTCAAAGGGACATCAGATATGCTTGGCACATATACGTAGAGAATGCCAAGGGCTCAAAGAATTCCATGGATCTAGGTGGGCTACAAAATTAGATGGCATACTACAGGAGATCTTCCGCTTGTGCCGACTGTCCAGAATACCGACCAACCGCAAGGAGGCCGTCGAAGAACAGTTGGACCAGATTCTATCTAGTCCACTGCTTCGATCACATAAAAAGGTCAGAACCCTGAGAGATCGACTTATTAGGCTACGAAAATCTATCACCATATGCCTATATGACCGTGGTGTAATGCCCGACAACAATCACAGCGAAAGAGCCATCCGAATGATCAAACTTAAAAACAAAATATCCGGCACCTTTAGATCTTATCATGGAGCGAGACGATTCGCAATCTTACGAACCATCGTTGACTCCGCAATCAAACAAGGTATCCATCCATTTGAGGCCTTGATAGATCCTCACATTGTCCTAAAACCTACTGAGTAGTTACAGTCAAATTTCTCACTGACGGCTTTCTGGGCCAGGGCGTAAATATTATTGACCGCCCCACTGGCGACCTTCTTCTTGATCCGCTCATAGATCGCCGAGGCATCTTTGCGCAGCGAGGTAGAGCTACCATAATGCCGAGAACTCTCTGATCTCTGGTTCGATCTACTGCCTGAATCAAGTATTTTGCCATCAGGATCGATGATCTGATAGCTGGTATTGCAGGACGTCGAATATGTGTAGTAGTACGTCGTTGATTTGGTCTCTTTGCCGCTTTTGTCCTTGGTGGTGGTGGTCTTTGTCTTATACTGCCGTCCTCCTACTTGGGGATAACCAGTCCTGATATTGATACGTAAGTGTCCATACTCATCACCTTGCCCGGCCAAACGGACAAATCCATCCATCGTGATACGCCTGGTGTCGGTGACTTGACCACTTACCTGCACAGAATAGGTCTGATACTCCGGGGGCAGCACCTGCGTCGGAAGCGACACATATTTGATATTCACCCTTTTATCTCTCAATCTTTGAGCATGGAGGCTACCCAAGGACACCATCGTGGTGCAAACAAAAAGTATTAATATTTTCTTCATAATCTTAGATTTGCATTATATGCTCGGAAGTGAAATTGTTTCGACTCCATTTGTTTGATTTCGGTTTGCGATTGAAATTGGGGCCGTCCGCATCTGATCAAAAGGGATGAGCTCATTCTGTGCTGAAAGCAACCCATAGATGCAGTACAGATTTTCCAAGCCCGGCGACACGGGATAAGCCTGCGTATTGCATTCAAATCTGGAGGAGAAGAAATCTGATAGACTTTGCCAGATGGTGGTGGACGAGGAAAGGAGGCTACAGGACGAGGAGGATGAGACTGGGAGTGTAGATGTGTTCACTTGATGGACTTGACATGGGGATCGCGACTAAATAAAGGATTTTTGACGATTAGGCAAAAGTTAAACAGGCATCTTGCTGGCAACATGAAGTTTTACTACATAATTATCGGGTCGTGCCTGCTGCTGGCGCTTACCTCATGCTCCGGTTTCCAGTCCAGCTCACCACGCTCTGCCACACCACCCAACGTGCTCTTCATCCTCGCCGATGACCTCGGCTACCACGATCTGGGTTGCATGGGTAGCACCTACTATGAGACACCAAACATCGACCGGATCGCATATGAGGGGATGATCTTTACCCATGGCTATGCCGCATGCCAGGTGTGCAGCCCCTCTCGGGCAGCGATTATGACGGGCAAGGCACCGGCCAGGCTGGGTATCACGGATTGGATCGGCGCAAAGACCGGCACGGCCTGGCGCGAGCACAATCGCCACGACAAATTGTTGCCCGCCTCCAATGGCGACCACCTGCCGCACGCCGAGTTGAGCCTCGCAGAAGCGATGAAAGCAGGTGGTTACAAGACATTTTTTGCCGGCAAATGGCACATCGGCAGCGAAGGTTCCTACCCGGAAGATCACGGCTTCGACGTCAACAAAGGTGGGTGGGAAAGGGGGAGTCCGATCGGGGGCTTCTTCTCACCCTGGACCAATCCACGCCTAAAGAACCGAGAGGACGGAGAAAGCCTAAGTCTGCGTCTGGGCCAAGAGACCAGCGAATGGATCCGACAAAATCATACGTCCCCCCTTTTTGCTTTTCTATCGTTTTATGCCGTGCACAGTCCTATCCAGACGACCCGCGAAAAGTGGCAGAAATTTCGAGAGAAGGCGGTGTCGCAAGGCGTGGCTGAGTCCGGTTTTGAGATGGAGCGGCACCTGCCTATCCGACGCACCCAAGACAACCCCGTCTACGCCGGCTTGCTGGAGAATATGGATGACGCGATCGGCCTGGTGCTGGAGACGTTGGACGAGCTGGGACTGGAGGAGAATACCATGGTCATTTTTACTTCCGACAACGGTGGCGTGGCTTCCGGAGACGCCTTCTCCACCTCCAATCTGCCCCTGCGGGGCGGCAAAGGATATCAGTGGGAAGGTGGTATCCGAGAGCCCTACTTCATCAAAGCACCGTGGCTGGGTCATGCGGGCCAGAGCACCGACGTGCCAGCCACCGGCACCGACTTCTATCCGACCATTTTGGAGCTGGCGGGCCTAGATCCTTTGCCTCAGCAGCACCAGGACGGTGTCAGTTTGGTTCCCGTACTGCGCGGAGGCCAAATAGCCGATCGGCCCCTCTTCTGGCACTACCCGCACTACGGCAATCAAGGGGGCGACCCCTCATCCGTGATACGATCCGGCACCTGGAAGCTGATCCACTATTGGGAGGATGGGCATCAAGAGCTATACAATCTATCGTCAGACATTGGCGAGCAAACCGATGTGGCCAGCGTACATCCGGACAAGGTAGGCGAGTTATGGTCAGTGCTGGAGACATGGCTACAAGAGACAGGAGCCGCTACGCCAAGCGAAGATCCAGCATACGATGCTGCGTTGGATCAAGCCAGGCATCAGCAAATCGTGGACGAATGGTGGCCACGACTAGAGCAGCGCCGACTCGATATGCTCAAGGAAGATTATCAGCCCAACGAGGACTGGTGGGGCAGTCAGGTAGATAATTGAACCTAATCTCGGGATTGTCTGCTCGCATAAATGGCAAGAAATTCCGCTGGGCTCACCGTCGGTATCCGACCATTTTTATACCCAGATAGATCTCTCGTAACTACGAAATCAATATTTGCCTCAGCTAGTGCAGAGTGGTATTGAATCGCATCCTCCAAATCGACGAAATTTGAGTAGAGTGCTTGTTTGATGACTGCTGCTGATACCGTAGTAATACCAATGTAAGAGGTCAAATGTCGCAGTATATCAAGTGTTCTAGCCTTGCTTAGGTACCGCTTTGTTATGAAGTATAAAGCGTTGAAACTAGCGGCCGACATGTAACCCTTGACATCAGCTTCATTTTGGACAAGGTGCAGCACCCGGCTTGAGTGAGTGACAAATGGTCTGCGATCAAGAAAAACATCTAGCAGAACATTTATATCCAAGAAGATTATCACGGCTTGAGATATTTCTCCTCTAAGGCATCTGTCAGTTCTTCACGATAATCCCAGTTTTTGTCCTGCACAGGCAGGATACCGATTAGCGCATCAATACTAGGAGAGATATCTTTCTCTCGTTTGGCAGGGGGTGCTGTGACGGACGCCAACAAGTCCTCTACCAGGTTGGACAAGCTCCTTCCTTGCCTCTTGGCATGTTGCTTTGCCCGCTCTATGACGTTCTTCTCGATCGACAGTGTCAGTTTCGCCCTCATACGTATGTTTTCTAAAACAAAAATACGTATATCCTTGCATTAGTTCCAACCCGATGCGGGGAAGATCTTTCGTAGGAGGATCGGAATGATTACCACAGCCCCCGCGATCACAGAATCGGCCCCCGGGGAAAAATTGCCATGTCACAGGACCCGCTCCCCCACCTCGACTTGCTTCTCGACGAGCAAATTAGGTCTGCCCGGACGCTTGATCAGGTCAAATGCGTCGTACAGGTCGCCGGTGGCAGTATAGGCCTTAAAGGAAAGCGTACCATCCTGAATGGTGATGATCTGAAACAGCTGTGTATTACCGGCCCTGCGCTGCATCCAAGGATCGTCACTGACACCGTACATTTTTGGACCACTCACCGACACCACGTACATTGTACCGCTTTCTTCGTCGCGATGACTGGCTCCGGTGGGATGATTGGTGACCATCCCCCTGCCATACGCATGATCGTGACCCTGCAATACGATATCCACCTTGTGCTTATCCAAGATCGGCTTAAACTTAGCCCGTAGCACGGGGTTATCGCGGTTGGGTTTGGTACTATAAAAGGGATAATGCAAGGTCAGTGCCGTCCAGCGACGTGCATCGTGGGTAAGGATCGAATCCAGCCACATGGCTTGGGCCTCGCGCAGTGCTTCGGATTCATCGATCTGCTCCGCATCCAGCGAGATGATCTTGAGCTCTGGGTAGTTGACTTGATAGCAGGTCTCGTCCAATCCATCCGGGCCGTTGGTGGGCAGATTAAACTGAGGCTTCCATTGGGGAGAAAGCACCAAGTCTCCGTACTCGTGGTTTCCTGGCGTCATCACGCTGGGGATGATAGCGTGTATGAAGCTACCGGCATGAAACCACTCTCCCCACTCCTTGTCTCGGTCAAATCGGTTGATCAGATCACCGGCGTGCAGCATGAAGTCCACCTCTGGCATCGTGCTGTAGGCCTCGCGGATGACGCGAGACCACATCGACTTGACGTCATTTTGGGCGTCGCCAAAATAGATGAAGCTCAATCCATCCTCTGCCGGAGATGGTATCCGAATTTGAAACCACTCGCTCCAGGCCTCCTCATAGCCCACACGATACACATAGGTCTGCCCTGGCAGTAGACCGTCAAGGACCGCGCTGTGATAGTGTGCTTTGACCACTGGTTCATCCTCATACTTATGCTCAAAGGGCTCCGTGGTCGCCCTGATGCTACGTGGATCATTGCGAAATTCCGGACCATGGGTAGCCTCCGCCAGTTGCACCTCGCCACCGGACACACGCGTGTCTGTGCGCCAGTTCACTGCGACCGTTTCCAGCGGATTCTCCGTCAGATTTAGAATCACCTGGTCCGGATGCTTGCTGGGAAAAACCATCGGCCCATAATCGCTGTAGTCATGATCATGGTGATGATGATGCGTGTGGTCGTGACTCGCCTGCTCCGGGGAGGTCTGGCGGCAGGCTGACAGCATGGTGACTACGACGAGGATCAGTGCTCTGAGGGTGTGGCAAAAATCGATGTGGATCATAGGATATTATCGGAAGTTAATCATTGATAAGAAGAAAAGGCAGCTCGGGCTCCCCCCTTCTATACACAGCTAGGTCTCAAGCAAGCCCTACTTGATCTGCTCGGAATCAAAAATAACGTGCTTAATCGATTTTTGATCCTCCAGATGATAGGAGTAGGTGAGATGTATCCTTCCATCGGATGCCTGGATCAGGCAAGGATAAGAGAATCGACCCTCTCCCCGTTTGACTTTTTCTACAAATCTTCGTGCGGGCCACGTCCTGCCCTCATCGGTGGAAACGCAGACGGACAGTTGGTTTCGGTCACCGTCCACGTCATTGCCCACGAAAATCCAATCACCATTCTCCAGGGCGCGAATATTTACGCTGGCGGTGTTGGGGATATCAAGCTCCTCGGCAGCTGACCAGCTTTCACCATCGTCTGTGGACAGGCTAAGCTGCACTCGGGAGGGTTCATCTCCGCTATCTCGCATATAGGCCACGATGTCTCCATTGGATCGCCGTGCTAAGGCCGGTTGGATCGGTCCCCGGCCCACGATGGGCAGACTCGGCCGCCAACTCTTGCCATCATCGTCCGAGATAGCGATCAGACCCATATTCAATCCATCCGAATAGAGGGGCAGTAAGATCCGGCCATTGCCCATGAGCAGTGGTGTGGTGCGAGTCATCCAACCCAAGCTCCGGTAGATCGACTCCTCACTCGCCGCCATGATCTGACGGTCATAGGGTTGGGCATATTCGGCCCATCCGTGGCCGCTTGGCGGCAGTTGTTTAAATTTTTCCTTGACCTCCCGGGCAAAACGTGGGCCCGGCTTGAGCAAAATATTGTCCTGCCATCGCCACGTGGGAGCACCCGAACCCTGATAATCGTCGCTCTGTCGTACCCGCAAGATGGAATGCTGCCAGCCGTTGGACTGTACTGCGATCCAGACCAGAAAGAGCGTGCCTTCATGATTGAGGAATAAGACCGGATTGCAGTCTGGTATACCCGGCGTATCGGCCAGCAGAAAGGGATCGGACCATCGGCCACTTGACCGGGACCAGCGTGCTCCATTGACCACCACATCATCCGCTGTCCGCTCACCGCTGCCCTGAAACCATGCGGCCAGAAGGTCGCCATTGGGCAGCTCTACGATGGAGCTACTATGTACATGCTGTCCTTGCAGCGGAAAAATCAGAGCTTCGAATTCGGTGACCAGGTCCTGTGCTCTTACATTAGACAAGAAGCCCAGGGCACACCCGATCACGAATAGATATTTTCTCATTTATCCATTAGTTTCTGGCTAGTTCGAGTACGGATTCTCTGCGTACGCTAAAGTCCGGATTGAACCAATATGCGGCAGCCGCGTCCAGTCCCCGTCTTTCTTCACTCGTAAGCTTTCGCGAATGGCGAGTATAGGTCTGGATAGGTAGCCCTCGTTTGGACATCAGGTATTTCACTCCGGCGGGGTGTACCGAGCGCTGTGCCATTTCCATCGCGCACAAGACTTCGTGGAGCCTGATCCCATTTGGCTCGGTGCGATGTTCATAGGTCTCCACCACCAAGTCGGGCAGCCAGTTGGCCACCACATTCATGGAGCCGCTTGCTCCCTGGGCCATCGCTTCCAACAGAAAGGGAATGTTTGCCTGCATAAGCGCTAGGTTTGTACCCTTTACCGTCTCAGACACGGCGGCTATTTTGTCGATCAAGCAACTGGTCTCTTTAAACGCGTGAAACCGTCCCGTCTCCGCCAGTTCTTTGATCACCGGAATACTTAGGTGAAAGGAACGGGGGAAAGGGCATTCATACAAGCCCAGCGGCAAGTCTGTCCTTTCCACAAAAGCCATAAAGTATGATAGAAGCTCATCGTCGGTATCGAGATTGTGCGGTACGGTCAGCATCACCACATCTGCACCCAGGTCACCGACTCGCTTGGCGAAAGCTATCTGATTGTCCAGAGAAGCATCCAGATTGCCCGTCGCTGCGACAGGGATCCGGCCCCGGACTTGGTCGACGGTCTCCTTGACTAATAGAATCCTCTCCTCCTCATTCAAATCATACATTTCAGATGAGAGACACAAGGCGTAAATGCCATGGCATCCCATCTCTATCTGCCATTCTACAATCTTCCGGTACGCATTGACGTCAATCTTCAACTGCTCGTCAAACGGTGTCACAAGCACTGGCCAAATGCCACTGCATGGTCGGTGAGCAAAATTCGAATTCACTATCTGTTCTTTTTCCGATGAGCAAAAAAGCACATGGCTCCCCCGATGATGCAGAGAACCACCCCAGCCGACAAATTTGTTTTCATGCCGATCGGGGTTTCAGTAAAAAAAGTGGCAACCAATACCAGTATGCCAAAAAATAGTATAAACACCCCCAACGCAAAATTGATCTGCGCTGATTTTTGTTGGTTTCTTTTCTCAATATCCTCTTGCTGCATACCTAAAATATCACGTACACCCAGGTCAACGATGCCAGCGCGACCAAGGCCCACAATTTCAGATTTCTACACCACGTTCTTTCCGCAGGTTTCAAGCCCAGAAATACATAGTCATTGGGGATTAATAGTACCAGCACGGCGATAATGGCAAAAAGTGCGTAGAAGAAATATTTTGCTTCTGCTGGTGAAATAGAGGCGGCCCAATCAAAATTTAACATATGGCTAGGCTTTGCTTATTTTCCTAAATACCAACCCCTCCAACCGCTCGCGGTCAAATGGCTCCGTAAACAGACTGACAATCAGCGTGACCACAAATGCTAGCACAAAGGACCACCACGACACATACAAAAACGGATCCTGAATGGTAAAAAACTGGCTGCTGAAAATATTTAAAAATGCGGCAAAGGCAATGCCGATCACGAGGCCGCACAGGCCACCCATCGAGGTGCACTTCGGCCAAAAAATACCCAAAAGCAAGATAGCGAATATCGGTCCCTGGAAGAATGACAGGAATGTCTGAATGGCCACATAAATGCCTTCAAAATAGCCGCTCAAAGGAGCGGTGATCAGTCCCAATATCAATAACACCAGGGTAGTTCCTCGGCCCACGTTTAGATAGTGCTTGTCGTCGGCATCCTTCCTAAAGAATGGCTGATAGATATCCTTCGTAAAAAGTGTGGCCGTCGAATTGAGCATGCTATCCACACTCGACATCAGTCCGGCAAAGAAGGCAGAAAACATCAGCCCCACCAGCCCCGGGGGCAACACATTCTTGATGAGCGTAGGCAGGGCTTGATCTCCATCCTCCAGACCCGGATATAGTATGATCGCAATCATACCGGGAAAAAGCACGAGGATCGGGATCAGCATCTTCATGCCAGCCGCGAAGATCATGCTGGCCTTGGCATGCCACTCGTTTTTTGCTGTCAAACATCTCTGGACGACGGCTTGATTACCAATCATATAGGCGTTGGCCATCACAAAGGTCAATCCAAATAGAATGCCAGTCCACGGAAATGGTGTCTCGGTAGTCGAGGGCTGCATCAACTCAAAATGATTGGCGTATTCTGGCCCCAAGGCATATATTTTTTCCACCATGGAATCCCAACCTCCCACGGCCTGAAAGCCCAGATAAACCAGCGCCAGTCCTCCGACAAACATAATCACAAACTGCACCGTGTCGGTCATGACCACGGCTGTAATACCACCGAAATAGGTGTATACACCCACCACGATCGCGGTGACGATGACAGAGGTCCAAATGGGCCATCCCATGATCACGTTGAGCAAGGTGCCGCTAGCCCAAAAAAGCACACCCAGATTGACGGCAAAAAACACAATCCAAGTCGCCGATGCCAATGTACGCACCGTCGGATTATAGCGGCGACCCAAATACTCGGGGATGGTGTACATACCACCTCGCCAGAAATAAGGTATGAATATGAATGCAGCCAGCAACATGGCCGGCACCGAGCCAATCCAGTCAAAATTGCCCACCGATATGCCGTATCGGTAGGCCTGACCAGAGACGCCCACAAAATCCAACGCCCCAATGTCCGACACCACGATCGACATGCCGATCGCCCAGAAGGGCAACGACCGTCCACCCAAGAAATAATCCTCCGAGCTTCCGACAAATCGCTTAAAATAATAGCCCAGCAAGAGAATCCCTGCCAGGTATGAAATGACGATTACGTAGTCGATACTTGTGAGCATATTATGGTGCTATTCCTAATTCCGGGCGATTTCAAAACCGGGGTAATTTCCCGTCAAATGCCCAACAGCCTAATTTCAAAGTAACGCCATTGGGTCCCCTCATAGTAGTTCTTTTATGTTGAATATCGATCGTTTTTTAACTGCCATTTTTGTCGCTTATCTGCTGTATTTCACGACTTTACCCGTCTTGGCTGATTCATAGGCCGCGTCTGTGATCTTCATGATCCAAAGCCCTTCCTGCACGCCCGGCACCGAAGCGCTACCCGACTTAATATCGGCAACAAACTGTGCCATCTGCCGATCATAGATCAACTGGTCACAATGCTCGGATCGATCTCGTACCGCAAATGACTTTTCTTCCTTCTCCCGAGTCAATTCGTATCTGGTGGGAAAAAGATTGGCATAGCCTTTTGTGCCAAACAATTGAGTGCTTGCCTCCGGACCATCCATATGCGGATGCCACCAGCCACTCTCTATCAAAGAGGTGGTACCATTGGACCAGGTGATCATGAGAATGCCAGAATCATCCACATCGTAATCACCGTAGTGCGTGTCAACTTTGGCATACACCTCGACCGGCTCGGGATCGCCCAGTAGGAACCTAACCGTGTCAATCGCATGGACCCCCATATCGATCAGTGCCCCGCCGCCTGCCAGTTTGTGTTTTTGAAACCAGCCCTCCGGCCCCCAATGCTTGTGGATACCGTATCCTTTGGTTTTGACGACCTGCCCGATTGCTCCCGACGCCACAAAATCTCGCAAGGCTGTCACCTCCGGGTCAAATCGCCACATGTGTCCAACCAGAAAATTGCGGCCGGTTTGCGCTACCCGGTCGGCAACCATAGCTGCCTCTGCAGCATTCATGGCCATGGGCTTCTCCACCAGTACGTGCTTGCCCGCATCCAGTGCAGCGATGCTGTAGGGCAGATGGTACGCATTGGGCGTGGCAATCACGACGGCATCAATCGTCGGATCCGTGACGATCACCTCAAAATCCTGCGTATACGGAGCTACGCCGTATTTCGCCGCAAATGAAGCTGCCCCTTCCTCCGTCCGCGAGCAGATAGCTGCAAGGTAGGCGTCGGGAAGCTGCTGGATAGCCCGGGCATGATAGTCTGCAATATAGCCCGTACCGACCACTGCCACCCGTACCGCACCCTCGGGCATCATAGAGATTTCAGCATTTCTGCCCGATGATAGGTTTTTTCGATGGCCATCAAAATATCATCCATATCCGATTGATTGCCCAGCAATACGCTGTGGTGCATACAAACAGCCTCGTCCTCATAGATCTTGACGCAATTGGGTAGGTCAAATCGCCGCGGATCGATCTGCTGCCAATACGCCTCCGTGATCCGATGGCGTGAGGGTTTAGTGTGAGGCACATAGAGGGAGGCCCGGTTCAAAGGTTCGTAGCAAGTACTCACATTGAAGCCTAACTCAGCGGATAGTACTTTTCGAAAAGTATCCGGAGCCAGCCCCTTAAATTCATCTTGATCATATCGGAAGGAAAAGTTGAAATAGGCCTTTTCCGTCTCGCGCTCGTCGGTATGCATGGGATGCACACCCGGCAACTGAGATAATTCTTTGTCAAAGTATTCCCCGTTTTCCTGCCGTCGTTGATTCTGCTCGGGCATTCGCCTCAGCCCTTCCACCAATAATGCCGCCTGAAACTCTGTAATACGGTAGTTGCCTGATTGAATGAAATTGCCGTCATCTTCATAGTAGCCCGCGCCCTTGTCCACGGCTTCATCCATCCCGGTTTCTGGTCGCCGACCACAATTGCGTAGGGCGTCCAGCTTAGCCGCCAGCGCCGGATCGTTGGTGGTCAGGGCACCGCCTTCTCCCGCCGTCAGGTGTTTGCTGAGTTGAAAACTAAAACTGCCACAGTCGCCGATGGATCCCGCCCGCTGATCTCTCCATTTGCCACCGTGCTTATGGGCACAGTCCTCGATGACGGCCAAATTGTGTCTGGACGCCAGCTCCATGATGGCATCCATATCGGCAAAATTGCCGTAGAGGTGCACCGGGATAATCGCCTTCGTTCTGGGCGTGATGGCCTGCGCTATGGCGGTCGGGTCGATGCACCAGGTATCGCGAGAGACATCCACCAGCACCGGTACGGCATTGACATCGATCACGGTGGCAGCGGTAGCCTGCCAGGTGAGCCCGGGAACAATTACTTCGTCCCCCCAGCCGATGCCCAAGGCCTCCAATGCCAACTGCAATGTCACCGTACCATTGGCTGCACAAATGGCATACTTGGTACCCGTATATGCGGCAAATTCTCGATTGAAGGTCTGCTCCTTCTGGCCGTTGTAGGACCAAATGCCACTCTCCAGGACTTCGAGCAGAGCCGTACGGTCGCGCTCATCCCATCGCGGCCATGTCGGCCAGGGTTTAGCAGCGGCATCCCGCACGGGTGAATCCACTATAGAAGAGATATTATTTTGCATAGTTGTCTTTTGCTTTAGTTACAATAATGATCTAGGTGCTCATGCTCTTCACGGCCGCCGCATCTCGCGCTAAGGGGTAGGTGCGTTGGTCTACATTCCATCCCGATATAATCACCTCTAAAGCCTGGGCGTCGCCAGCGGGCAAACGGGTCGATAGGTGCTTGGACTGCTGGGGAAGAATCGAAAAGTAGTTATCGTCGAGCAATATCGGCACGAGCGAATGACCGGTCTTTTTGTCCACCACCCGTACCTCCACGAAAAAAGCCAGGGCGTCGCCCACGTTGCTAATTTGCAGTTGCAGTGCCTGAGCATCCCCTCGCCCACTGACACGAGTCTCTGTCATCAACTTGGCCTGGGGCAAATCATTTAATGCCTTGAAGTCGGCGTGTACACGGGTGGGGGTGTAGAATGCCCAGTCCTCAAACTCGGCGTCATAGTCCAGCTCGTCCTCCACCGCTGAGATCCAGTAGAAGTTTTCCGAGATTACGTGCCCGGCCCGCAACAACTGAAGATCCACAAACTGGATCTGTTCGGTCGCTCCCATCGGTGCCAGGTGTTTTATTTCCTGGGCATAGCTCCGTTCATTGGAGATGGCCAAGGTCTCATCGCTTAAAACTTGGCTGCGGAGATCGAGTACACGGATCCGGGCCGACAGACCCTCGGTGTCCGCCCGAAACTCATTGACCAGTTGGATATGCTTCGTGCCGTAATTATAGATGAGGTGGAGCGGCTCACAACCCTTGCGGGTACCGTAGTAGGCCGCCGTGGGGATCAGGTAGGCGTCGTATAGCTGCCAATACATCGAACTCCAGGCCGAGTTAAGCATCCACTGGATGACGCCTGTGCTCAAGGGCCGGTGTGCCTGAAATGCTTCAAACTGTGGCCGCATCAGCTCGTAGTTGAGCAATTGCGCTTTTCTGGCAAACGACTCCATATCATCGCTGGCACCGTATCTCGCCTCGATGGCCTCCACCACTCTGGTCATCGTATTAAACACCTTGGTCGCGCAATGACTCGTCCACATTTCATTGATCGGCCATCGATATTTGGGTGGCAGCATGCGACGGAGACTTTCTGCCACGGGGATGTTGGCCCCCGGGCCCGTCTCGGTGTTAAATCCATAGGCACCACCCAAATGCTTATTCGTATACCAATAGATCGGTGGCGTATGGTCATAGGGCCCCAACATCTTCACGCCGGAAGACCCGCTGATTTCACTGATCAACGTAGCGTCCGTGATGATCCCTTGCTCACTGCCCACGCCTCCAGTGGAATTGAGATAGGGTCTGGTTTGATCAAACTGCTCAAAGCAGCGCTGATATTTTTTTTCTAGCTCCGGATGCGGCAATTTGTCGCTGCCGACCGTCCACACAAAAATGCTCGCGTGATGTCTCAGCCAGAGCAATTGATCCTGCCAGGCCGTGGCTACCTGATGTATATCATCCGAAGACAGAATGCCTCCGTACTTGTTATCTGCCTCCTTGCCCAGATAGGACTCATGCTCCCAGTGACAACTCCACCCGGCCATGATCAAGATGCCGTTTTCGTCGCACAAGTCATACAAGATCTGATCCTTACCCCAAAACCCTTCTAGACGGATGCAGTTGAGTCCCATATGCTTGACATATTGGATCTGCGTACGTAGCGATGTCTCATTGTCTCGCAGGAAGATGTCGTCGGTCCATCCGGCACCTTTGATCAGTAGATCCCGGCCATTGACCTTGAAGCTACGATGACCACCTTCGTTGAAATAGTCTTCGATCGTACGAATACCAAAGCGTGACTGGCAGGCATCCGTGGTCTGTGCGTCGACAGTGAAAGCCAGGTCCAGGGTGTGCAGTATCGGCTCGCCCATCTGTGTAGGCCACCAGAGCGAAGGATTCTCCTTGCGCAATTCCGGATGCTCGTCAGCGGACATCCGGCACTGCAAGGTCTGGCCTGCCGCCAGGGTGACTGCTTGACTGAACGTATCCGAGCCAATCTGCGCCACCAAACGACCCGAGACCGCCGTCTGTCGGTGATTGACGAGCTGACAATCAACCGATAGATGGGCCTCCTGGAGCGTCTGGTCCGCAAAACGGGTCGCAACAAAAGGATGGTCTAGCGAGACTCCCTTGACGATACGAAGGACTATATCCCGAAAAATGCCCATGGAGCGATCGGGTGGTCCGGGATTCCAATCCACAAAACCGATGCTAAAGTCGCCGGGACGGGGAGGAAAAATCTCCAGCGCCAGTACATTGGTTTGCCCCGCACGCACCGAATGGGTGATATCCACCTGAAATTGGCGGAAGGCGCCCTCTTCGGCGGCTTGCTTGACCTGCTCACCGTTGATCCAAAGGTGGGCCTGATGATTGACCCCGAGAAAATCAAGCAAGACGATCTCGTCATCCTTTAGCTCCCGCAGATCAAAGGTGGTACGAAACCACCAGGGTGTCTCAAAGGGCTTGGGGTCGATCTCCGCCAGATTGCTGCCATAGTTGGGATCGGGGACCTGACCCAGGGCGTGCAAAGCACCCAGCACGGTGGTAGGCACCTGGCAGGCATACCAATCGCTAGCGGCAAAGTCCGGCTGGGAGATCTGCCCACCTCCGGACGACGCCTGCTCGGCTGATATTAATTGCCAGCCTGTTCTGAGGCATTGCCTAAAATCACTTCTTTCTTGCATCCGGTCCTTGGTCCTTGTTACCATAAATAAAGTACACACGATTTTGCTCGCGATCTTGTGCTTTTTTCATCATTTGCTGTACTATTTGCTCCCGCTCCAATCGGCCCTTCTTCGACCACAAGGGCGAGTGGCACCCATCCGTCGGCTTTACTTCTTTAAGATCCAGACATCCGTCACCCGGGAGTAATCTCTCCAATTGAGGTGTGCCTCATCGGGACGATCAAAAGACATATCTATGATGCCATCCCGCAGTAAGTGCTGCGGTATGTCAAACTCCTTAAACTCTTCATAACCTTTGCGGTACCGACTGGGCAATAGTCGCTGGCCGTTGACACGTATGAGGGCCTCTCCATAGCCGGCCACCCGCACCTTGTAGGCTTGTCGTGGATCCAGGCCGGTGTACCGCAGGGTAGGCAAAAACTGAAAGGTCTGGGTAGACAGCCTTCTCCGGCTCATGCCCCGGTCCCACCAAGCGAAGTCGATGGCATCATCAGTGACGGAGGTAACGTGATCGTCTTCACCGATGCGCGAGATGTTGTCATAGTAGTTGCCCGGGCCGGGTTGATCCCACCGACTGATCCTGTCCAGGTAGGCAAGCTTCCTTCGCTCATCTGCCAACTCCTTGACCTTCTCAAACTGGTCTTCGAGCCACCAACGGTTGCAAAGGGGATAATCCAAAAAGTCTAAAATAGCACCCCGCTGGGCATTACTGGCACCGTAGCGCTCCACACTGGATTGCAGGCCAATCGACGACCACAGCTTTTCACAAAAGGCCACTACCGAATCTCGCAAGGGGTAGAGGGCCGGACTGGCCACCTCCTCCAAGATCTGCTCCGCCGTACGTATAGCCTGGTCTGCCCCGGTTTGCGGAGCGCTGCGCAGGGCTTGGACGGCCCGCTCTTCGATCGCCTGCTCGTGCAGCAACCGCCGCCGCACATAGGTATCATAGTGGGCTCGCATGACCAACTGCTGCCAGCGCCAGTTGTCTTCCAGCAGTGGATTGGCGGCTGCCAGCTGCTGCCAATGCCGCAGTGTTTTTTCGACGCCGGTATTCGTCTTGAGCGGTCCCTCCCAGTTGTGCTCGAGGGCAAATATGCCGTCGGCGGCAAGCGCTGCTACCTCCGATCCGAAGAATAAGTGGCAATAATCCAGGATGATGTCGCGCGGTTTGCGGTCCGGGTCCCATCCCAGTTGATTCCACACAATCTTGTTTACGTCATCATGTGCACCGTCCGAATACGAGATGAACCCGTCGGTGTGCGGCATATCCTGATGGAAAATTTGGGTATAGTGCCCGGGCTGCGGATTGGTCGGCTCGCGGCCCAAGGTCAGTGCAAAAGCCTGGTCCCATCGAGGGACGGGATACTGGCATCGAATAGTGTGCGTCAGGTCACCATAGAGTCGATGCACGTACTTTGCCGGCAATTTCTTTCGCTCCACATCAACGGGAGGACTGCTGGGACCATGAGCTACACCCGTCAGCCAATCCGGATCATTTTTCTCCAGGTAGTCGAAAAAATACGTCTGCTTCTCGCTATCAAATCGCTGCAGTGAGATGAACAGTCCCGCCTCAGGATGAAATTCCTTGAGGATCGCCGCCACCTTTTCTCCAAACGGAAGGAGATCCTTGGGATGGTGATGACCGGGATCGCCGCCCGGGATCAATACGCCATCCAATCTGGGCAAGGAGGTAAATGCCTTTCGGTAGTCCTCCAGTCCGCTCTTCACCTGCTCGCTATCCGTCAAGTCCCTGGGTCCGGGTGCCCATACCCAATAGTCGATATCGTAGTTGCTGCAAATACGACTGATGATGGGATGCATCTCTGCATGGGGCATCACCATATGAGGGCCCTGATGATATGACGCAAAGGGAATGTCCTCCACCGCGTTGCTGCCCAGCAAGACCAACTCTCGGATGTACTGATCGTATTGCGCAGGCGTCCAGGCATCATATGTGTTGGCCGTATTGCGATATCCCAGCTGATGGCCCCTCAATCGATAGGTGGGAGCCGTCAGATGATCCAGTGGAGCGGTCACGGTGCCCACCTCGCCGTCCGTTTGAACCTGTAGAAGGAAGTATCCCAAGCCATAATACAGTCCCCTCAGCCTGTTTGCGACGATCCAACAGGTGGTCGCGTCGCCATCCCCCCGCACACTCTTGACAGCATACCCTTCATCGTCTAGATCTGTGAGATCCAAGCCCAGTGATGAAGGTATCCCCCCATCCCCAGCTAGTGCGAAAATGAGGGCGGGGGTCGTCGCCGAAACTTCCTCGGCTTGCGTCCATCCGGGACAGGATCGACGCTCCAGCTCCTCCAGTACTACCTTGACCAAATGCTGGGCCTCGTCACTGCTCAGTGAGCTGGGCGTCACTACCACGCCTTGGTTCAGATGCCCCGGTTGAGACCAGCAGAGGGAGCAAATTAGTAGCTGGCAAATCAATGATTGAGTGATGGTCCTATATCTCACAATTTGGATCGATTCGTTTGTTTAAGGTATTGCGATGCGCTAGAGGTTTCAGTGCTCGTGGTCCCCATGCGGATGTGCATGATGATGCGGTCCGTGAAGAACCAGATCTTCAGCAAGCAGATCGGCACGCTCATCTAAGAATTGTGGTTGCGTCCAGGCAAAGAAACTCTCATAAGTACCATCATCCCGTTGTCGCGTGTAGGTGATTTTCGCCCGCACGTATTGAGCCATGTCTTTTATCTTATAGCGTCCCTCCTCGGTGGTGGTGCTTGCTAGGCGTTGGCCCCCGTCTCCGATGAACTCGATGAGGTACCCCGCCGTGGTAGCATGATCTCTTTTGCCCACCACATAGCGACTAGCCGTCTCCCGGCGGGTCGCAGCGGTGTCCACCCGGACCTTGTAAGTGTCCGGGTCCGATGCCACGGAGGAAAGCATCACGCCATTGCTCGCGTAAAATCTTCCGCGGGCCATGGCACCGGTGATCGCGTCCGGGGTCAGTTGTCCGTCGCTGTCTACCATCACCCATCCTCGACCGGGATTGGACGTCCGGTCCGTGTACTCCTGGAAGTGATGCGCGTCGTCCGAGGAAACTCCCAAAATAAGCATGCCGGCGGTCAGCAGGCTATCCCATTTTGCTTCGACCGCTATATGCTCATCGGCTCCCCAATTCTGTACATCGGGATGACCATTGTACAACTCAAACATGTGCAGATCTTTGGCTGGAAGGATCTCATGGGCCTGTAGTCCGGATTGCCAGTTGGGATGATTCAAAATGGGCACCCCGCCCGCAGCATAGATATCCTTCGTGTGTCGCTGCAATATTTCCGTCTTGGTCTCGGTGGCCGGTATGCGTAACTCGGCAATGGTCTGTCGCAGACGCTCCTCCGGCGAGGCGTCCTGATCCACCTTTTGTAGGCTGCCCTCCTGCACATATTCCTGAATGTTCATCGCGGTGGTGTGCACATGCCGCTTCCCGGTCACTTCTTCCCCTGGCACCAGGATAAAATCCTCCCTTCGAGGGTCAGGCAAATTGACCGTCGCAGGATCAATATAATGGTTGTGCTCACTTAGGATCAAGAAATGGTACCCTCGCTCGTAGTACCAAAGCGCGACGCTGTCCGGGGAGGTGTCCGCATGTCCGCAGATGGTGGTGTGCGCATGCGTATTGCCTTTGAACCAAGTGGTCTCCGGCATCGACGCTGAGGTACATGCGGTGAGAGCCAGTGCCACTGTACTCCACGAGAGGACGTGCTGCCAATTATTTGTCATCTTTTCAAAATGCTGCTGTTTTATCCATTCTCGGGGTTCAGGGCATCACAATCTTGAGGTATCTCGCCAACCAATAGGGAAATAGGTATTCGTCTCCGGCCAATTGCTCGTTGTGTCGACCGCTATCCAATCGGAAGGGATTGGCATTGTGTCGGTGCATAGGTTGCTCGTTGGGTGGAATCAGACGGGTGGTCGTCTGACCTCTAAAGTTCTCCGGTAGGTAGGTCAAGTCTTGCCGATGCGAATTTTTGATCGGATAGTTCTTGAGGTCCAGGGGAAATTCCTCGAGGTGCCAGAGGGTCCCCTTGTAGTCAATATCGCCCGACGTGGCTTTAGCGATGAGGTTCCAAAGCGCATTTTTCTCGGGCTTTTCAATCTCCCAGTGATCGCGAATCACCCACTCGTATTTGGCCTTTAACCGGTCATTGAGTGCATACCGATGCAGCACCCAATAGGTGAGGAAGGCCATTTCGTCATCAGAGTGATTCCACTCCATGCCCATGATGTGCGGGCCATAGCGATGCATGGTGGGTTTGATATCGCCCATGGGCACATCGAGATTCTTGAGATAGCCGAATTCGTGAAACACCCGCTCCAGCTCTTTGCGATAAATCTCCTTTCCGGTCAGGGCGTACCCTTGCTGCAGACCCGCAATAATGAGAATACTGTTCAGCTTCCGGTCGTACACGGTTTCAGCGTATGCATTGACGAATTCCGGATGCCACCGCCCCCAAGTCGTGGGCTGGCCATCGTCATCGATGAAGTAGTAGTCATTGTCGATGATGTGCATCAAGATGGCATCGATGAAGTCGGCTACACGCTTGCGCTCTTCCTCGGTTTCGGCCACAAATTCCTCCATCATGGCGGCGACCAATATGTACGCCACAAATTCGTCACTGCTCGTAGTGCCTTTCCATTCCCATCCGGCATCCGGCGAATTAGCACGCCACCGATCCTTGTCTGACACTTTGTATCCGGTCCGCTCGAAGGTTCGAGAGGGAAAACCCTTCAATGGATTGACGGTGAGCAGTCGCTCAAATGCACCAAAGGACTCCCAGGCAAAACGTGCAGCTTCCTCTTCTCCGGTGACCGCATAGCGCAAGGCCTGACTGCTGACGTAAAAGGAAGTCCACAGTCCGTCGTTGTCGTTGTCATGGACAAAAGGGCTGCGGGAAGCATCGCCATGGTGGCGGCTGAGCGAGCTGACAAAGTCGTATCGGAGATGATTTTTTCTGATTTGGTCCTCGAAGGTGGCCGCCTTCTGCGCCAGGGTCATCGGCTGATATTGAATCTTGTTCAGACCGGTGCTTGACAGTAAATAGACGTCGCCAGTACGATCAAATCCAATGTCGATCAGCGCATCGTTGTCCAGCCATCGCTGTGATGCGTAATAGCGGTAGTGGGCGCCGTCTTCATGAAAGGCGCCTTCGTCTGTGATCGCCCACAAATCGCCATCGTTCAACGCCAACTTGTTGACGGCTGGCACCGGCACCTTCGTGTTTGGTACACCGAATGCTTTTCCTTCGCTGCTAATGGTCAGGATACCGTCTTCGCTGCCAGCTAAGATCCAAGCGTTTTCAAAGGCCAGGGAGGTAAGGTTTTTGGCTTCGTAGAAGGCTTGCCAGTCCTCCCCTGCCAGGAGAAAGATGCCCTGCTCCGCCAATGCATAAAACCGGCCATTGTCGGCATACACGTCTCGCACGCCGCTGGGCATGCTCACTTGCTGCTGCAACTGACCACCTTGATAGATCGCGCCGGCCCCGCTCTTGTAGACGAGTATTTCTTCGTGCTGATTGACGCAAATACGGTCGTAGACCTGTGGCAAATCGGCATAGATGGTGCCTGCGCTAGCGTTGCTCAGGTACTGATCGGGATAGAGGTAATATAAGTAGCCGGTCCGCTCCTGTACACAAATATCGGTGGGCACTTTGTCTGCCAGGGAGAGATAAAACCCATCCTTGACGACCTCCTCGTCATAGACCCGATACAAACCCGACGGGCCCAGTAGATAGGCGATCCCGTTGTAGTCCACCACCAGTTTTTTCACGGCATCGGTCCCCTTCAATCCCTCCGGCAGGTTGTACTTGACTGACACGGGATGGCCGATGGGTTTGTCGATGTACTGCGCGTAGAGCAGACCTGCGACAGATAATGAGAGGAGTAGCGATAGTGTACGTTTCATGACTCTATTGGCTGAATACAGGATTGTGCGTCGGGTGTATAGGTCTCTACCAAAACTGTCCTCACTCTTCAAGCGAAATGGCCTGAAAGGTGAGGACAGTGTAGGGAAAGTGACAAAACTGTCTATTTCAAAAAAAAACGGGGGTTCTTTTAGAGGTATTTGCTATTGTAGGAATCGTGAAAGAATACCAAAAAATGGATGAACCCCCGCTTATATCTTACTTACCAAGGCTTCCCGGTACCTTGTAGGAGCCAGGATTTGGACCATGGGCTATCTGCTTGCGAGGAAAAAGAGGTCATCTCTAAGTTTCCCACTGCAGAAGCTGTGTTTTCTGTATTATTTAATAGTTCATCGCTTCCATAGGCAAATCGCACGGCTGGTACATCCTGGGGGCAGGCAGGTCCCACTTCCAAAGCAGGTATTCCGGTTCGCTTGTAGTCACACCAGGCCTCGGTGGCAGCGGTCCAGCTGGCTACCCATTTCTGCATGATAATTTGCTCCAAGGTACCATCGTAACTCACATTGGCAATGAAGGTGTCATAGTCACCAGCTTTCCCCCAGGTTTCCAATGAATTTCTCACTCCATTGTTGTAGTGCTCTTCCGCACTACCCACTGACCATCCCTTCAGCGCCGCCTCCGCCAGGATAAAGCTCACTTCGGAAGCGGAAATAAGTCGGGCTTTCAAAATGTCTCCACTGGATCCTTGCGTCCCATATACGGGGGCCAATTGAGACACGTGCTGGTTCTGCTGACCCTGTCCGGGTGATGGATTGCCATTGTACTCGGTTGGAACAATGAGGCCAGGGGTCAGGCCGACATACTCCCTATCATCAAAGGACACCATACCGGGGTTATAGCGCCGAGTGAATTTCACATGCTGCATTTCCAGGTACTCTTCATACTCAAACCCTTGCACATCAAGCAATTCGCCGTCGGCACGGATGTTTTCTTCGGTGGCCGTAGCAAGACTCTCATCAGCTACCCACTGCACATTAACAGGCGCAAAAAAGACTGATATCCGTGGATCATCGGTGTCCAGCATTTGATCTACCATTGTCTGGCAAGCCTGCCATCTGGTAAAGGTTGCATCGTCGTGATTGTGACCTGGCCAGACATCGTTTGAGCCTCCGGTATAGTCCAGCACTACATCTTGATCGGGATCCTGGATATAGATGCCACCATTATAAATGGCTTCGATACCAGCCTTTGCCTCCGATGGCATCTTATCAGACAATCGCATAAGGTAACGCATCCTGAGCGAGTTTGCGAACCGCTGCCAGGCCTCCGTATCACCATCAAAGTAGATGTCAGAACTAGAGGTCAGTCCCTCCGTGCTACCTGTAGCGAAAAGAGTGGCTGCACGCTCCAGATCCGCCAGAATACCCCGATAGATGGTCTCCTGTGTATCAAAGGCAGGACGTCTAAATTCTGGCTCGTCACCTTTCAATGCTTGTGCATAAGGTGCGTCTCCCCAAAGATCAGCGATATTGCCGTAGACAAAGGACTTCATGGTCAAAGCTGCTGCTTCAAAGAAGGTAAAACCGGTCTCGGTAGCCCGCTTTTCGAGCAATGCATTATTGCGCAGGATGTCGTACCACCCTGTCCAATCTCGAGCGTCCCAGTCATATTGATTATGACCGGAAAACCAGCCATTCTTTTGTGTGTGTTGCACGGCTCCTGCCATATCGCCGAATCCCATATTCAGATACCTCTGCGCCGAGGGTGCCAACACGGTAGCCAATAACAAGGTAGGGCTGGCCGTCGCTGGATCAATGGCATCAGGTCTGACATTAAACTCCGCCAGATCATCGGTGCAAGAGAATACCGTTACTAACATCAAGGCGGATAAGAGTCTTATTGTAATATTTTTCATGACAAGTAATTCTTAAGGTGGTCCTAAAAATTAAGATTGAGTTTAACCCCCAGCGGGAAAGTCCAAGGCATCACATTCTGTCTTTCCAGGCCTTGCTTGAACTGCACAGCCCTTATGTCTCCCTGCGTGCGATTATTAGCTTGATAAGCTCTCTCGGGATCAATTCCGATATCCGCCTTGGTCCACAAAATCAGATTCCTTGTATATACACTTATGTACGCATCTGAAACTCCTTTGAATTTTGGCAGTTGGTAACCCAACGACAATTCGCGCAACTTGATGAAGGAAGCATCAAAGGTGATCTGCTGATTGAAGCTCCAGGGGTAGGTGTCAGTGATGGGTCCAAAGATAGTGCCGGGACCGCCCAGGTGTTCGACATATTCGCCGTCATCGCCCACATATACTCCGGGAATGAAGGCACCATCATTGCCACCTTCATAAGGAAAGCCTCCGGTCTCCGCCGTATGGCCGCCCACTCTGGGAAAATTACCCGTCTGAGGAATAATATACTTCTCTGGATTGGACTTCAACATGGCCGCAAGCTCATCCGTCGAAAGTAGGCCACCCGGAATGAGATTGTTCAGCTGACGCGAGGATCTCCAATCGGACTCTCCATAGCGATAGGTGAAAGACATAAATTCTCCGCCGATTCTCCAATCAAGACTGGCGGCTAAATTAAAGCGCTTATAGGATAGCGACGTTTGCAGGCCAACCAACATGTCGGGGTTGAAATTACCCACCTTAATCAGATCATCCAGATCAGAGAGTCGCTGCCATCCACCACCTGCAAGCACGGGCCAATTGTAATACGGCGAGTTGGGATCATCGACCTTTTTGTAGCCTCTGCTATACAAGTCACCAACCTCGTCACCTACCTTGGTGATCGCACCACCACCATTGTCGCCCCACAGGGTGAGGGATTCCAACCCATCGACCAATTCTTCGATGGTAGTGGTATTCTGGCTCAGATTGAGATTAAAATCCCAGACCAAGCCATTGCCCGACTTGATGGGCGTAGCTCCCAGCGCAAATTCCCAACCAGTACTTCTGAGCAGACCTGCGTTAATGACTCTGCTGCTAAAGCCGGAGGATCTGGGAAGGTTCACGCCAAAAATCTGGTTCTCATTATCTACCGTGTAGTAGGTAGCGCTAAATCTCAGGCGGTCCCTCCAGAGATTGAGATCGATCCCAAGTTCAATGGAAGTGGACAACTCCGGCTTGAGATCTGCATTTAAAAGGCCGGCTGGCACGGAAATGGTATTCACGGCGTTGTAACTGCCGCGAGTCAACGTGGGCTCCAACTGGTATGGATCCGTATCGTTTCCTACCTGCGCCCAACCTGCCCGGACCTTAAACAAGCTCACTTCTTCCGGCATGTCAAAGGCATAGTTAACCAACCAGCTCAAGGAAGCGGAAGGATAGAAGTAACTGTTATTGTTTGTCGGCAGTGTACTAGACCAATCGTTGCGAGCAGTGAGATCCAAATAAAGCATATTCTGAAATCCGATGGAGGCCAAAGCATAGACACTCTGGATCGACTTCTCCGAAAATGTTTGGGTCGCTCTTATATTATTTGATGGAATATTGCTGAGCGTATACAGGCCGGGTATGACCAAACCGTTGTGCCTATTGCCGGGATTAACACCTGTACTTGCCGAATTGGCATGACGCTTCATGATGTTTCCTCCTGCAGAAAAGACCAGATTGAAGTCACCAGCATCTGTCTTGTAAGTGGCAAGGATATCAGAGTTGGTCTCCTGGTATACCAAATCCTGGACAAAGTATCCACCTCTACTCATTCGCGAATAGCTCCAGGGGATTTTTGTTTCCCGACTCTCGTTAAACCGATCCATGGCATGACGTAATGTCACGGAGAGTTTGTCTGTAACATCATAGGTCAAGGACAAATTGCCAAATAACCGATCCCTCACAAATCCATTGTTGATTCCGTATGCTACAAAATATGGATTGTCACCGTTGTCAGGACCACTCTGCTGCACCTCCTCAAAGTTTGGCACCCAGTAGTCCTTGAGTTGTCTTACATCGACATAAGACGACTCGTACACCGATTGCAGGGCATTGCCTCGACGGTCTCCCGTACTTGGCCGGTCCTTGGAGTTTTGCTTGGCCACATTAATGTTAGCACCAAAAGTCAAATTTTTCGAGATATCAAAATTCAGGGCGGTTCCTAAGCTATTTCTATGCAAGTCGGAATTTGGTATCATGCCACGATGGGCCATGTTGGAGAAGGATACGCGATAAGACCCTTTATCACTGCCACCCGAGATAGCTAAATTATTGGTCGAAGTGATGCCTGTCTGCAAAAACTCCTTCATGTTATCGGGGTAGGATCGCAGCTCAGACTCCTCTCCCGGCGCATCGTTCCACTGATGAGCCCGATTACCCACATCCAACTCCGGGCCACCCCAATAGGCGGAGCCCTCATCAAAGGTGTGGTTTCGCTCTCCGTTGGCATACTTGTAGTGAAAGTTTAGCAGTCGGGTAGGCCGCTCAAACACGTTGCTGGTGGACAGCGATACGCCCAATTTCTTATTTCTCGAACCGGATTTCGTCGTGATGAGAATCACGCCGTTTCCAGCACGAGTACCGTATAAGGCGGCTGCACTAGGGCCCTTCAATATGGTTATGTCTTCGATGTCATCCGGACTGATATCAGAGATAGCATTACCATAATCCACCTGATTACCGTTACCCTGTTCTACAATGTTATTCAGGCTATTACTCATCGGCACTCCGTCCACGACAAACAGCGGCTGGTTATCCGTAGTCAAGGAGGTAGCTCCTCGAATGATCACGCTCATCGAAGATCCAGGTCCGCTGGTCTGATTGATGGTGACGCCTGGCACTCTGCCCGAGATCGAACTCAAGACATTTTCCTGGGAGACCTTGACCAGGTCCTCGCCGTCGACGTTGCCTACCGCATAACCTAGTGATCGTTCCTCTCTTTCGATACCCAAAGCCGTCACAACGACCTCCGCCAGGTAGGCAGAACTTAAACTCACATTGATAACACTCCGTTGTCCTACCGCCTCCGTCTGGTTTTGCATACCCGTGTATGAAAATACCAGCACGGACTCATCGGTTAGTCCAGATAGCTCAAACGTGCCATCAAGGTCACTCACTGTACCAGTGGCTGTACCCTGGACCAAGACATTGGCGCCGATAAGTGGGACACCGCTGTCGTCTGTAATTGTACCTGTCACCGTACGCTGGGCAAATCCCACGACGGTCAGGCAGGCAAAAAATACCAGAATCGAAATTCTGATTGTCTTCTGAAGCCCAATTAATACCATGGTTTATTTGTTAATAATTTTGAAATTTGGCGTGATCACGAGGAGCTCTCGATTGGGACCACGTATAGCAATAGATAGTTTCTGCTCAAAAGTAAGTCATCTAGTGCCGCCTGAGCTTCCAGGATTTTGCTCACTTACTATGGTTTATTCACCTCGCTCCTGACGGAGCACAACCCACGCCAAGAAAGATCAAAATACCATGTGACTAAAATGCACCAAGCCACCCGAAAATCGCAGTCACCTGTGTCTCCCAAGAAATAGATTACTCCACTATACATATCTGACAATCATCTACTTATCGCTTGACTTTTACAAGGCACTTACGCGATCACTAGGCGCGGCAAACACAAACATAGCATGGGAACACACAAATGCTAAGTGGACAAAATATGGTAATAATTTGCCCATAAACCATTTGTTCATCCACGATTAAAAATTGGACTTTACTGTCAAAATAATGTCAACAGATGGATGCCAATTCGGTCATCTCAGCAGAAGAAGTTGTAGGAAAATTTCGAACAAGTTGGAAGTTCCTTTTGGGCCACCTTCTTCTTTTACCTGTCTCCTTGTACGCGCAAGGAGATTACTTGCAGTCATTTTCGCAACACGTGGCTACACATCACCCAAGAGGCGTTCAATTGCCTCCCGATACGGTCCTCGGCCTACGCCTATCTGACCAAGGTCCCATTGTCCTACATGAAGACCGGCAAACCGTCTGGGTTGAGGGCAAATGGGTCACTCAATCCCTCACCGAGCCAAAGGTAGCTCCCGCAAGCCAGGCGATGTGTACTAACCCGATCCTGTCCAGGTCTCCTTTTAAAGGAGGCGAGGCCGTGGGACGGTCGGATGGTCTTTACCTTCGATTTGGCCCAAACGGTTCCTGGCATCGCGCTTTGCCGGCGGATGATCGACACAGCTGGGCTCTCCAGGATGTGCGCGTACTGACACAAGACAAGGACGGGCGACTCTGGTTTGGCGCCAAGCAAGGCATCGGATGCTGGGATGGCCAGCAATGGTCCCTGCTCTCAGGCAGCGAGGGCCTACCCTTCAATGACTTTACCTGCGTCGCGGCCGGACCCTCCGGGGAGGTATGGTTTGGTACCACTCGGGGTGCAATAATGGTCAAAGACGGCCGAGTCCAGTACCGCCATAGCCGACGCTGGTTGCTGGACGATCACGTGATTGACATCGCGATTGACCCTGCCGGCACGGCCTGGATCGCCACCTCCCAAGGTATTAGTGAGATCTCCGGATTGGATCTGGATCTCGAGCAGAAGGCCGTGCACTTCATCCAACAGGTAGAAGACAGGCACAACCGCATGGGCTTTGTATGCCAGAGTCGATTGACTGAGCGATTTGATGTATCCTCTTCCCAATTGGCTATCTCAGACAACGACGGACTTTATACAGCTATGTACGGTGCCGCCCAGGCCTTCCGATATGCCACCACCGGTGACCTGGAAGCTCGCGCATTGGCTGTCCGCAGTTTTAAGGCCTGCAAATGGCTCGTCGATATCACGCATGAACCCGGATTTCCAGCCCGGGTGATTATCCCGATCGATTGGCCCGAAGATGTCAACAAGATCTACAGCAGAGCATACAACAAGAGGCACCAACAGTCCGACCCCTTTTGGAAGGATATCTACCCCCGCTTTCCCAAGAGTAAGGATGGCAAGTTTCGGTGGAAGTGCGACACGAGCTCGGATGAACTGGCCGGTCACTATTTCTTCTACGGTATCTTTTACGACCTCATCGCAGAGACGGAGGAGGAAAAGCAATGGGTGCGAGAGGTGGTAGCCGATATCACCGATCACCTCGTGCGGCATGACTTCATGCTCAACGACCACGATGGTAAACCCACCCGGTGGGGCAACTTTGGCCCAAAGTTCTTTCAAACGATCTGGGGATGGGAGCAACGAGGACTTAACTCCATGATGATGCTGTCGTTTCTCAATGTGGCCAAGCATGTGACGGGAGATCCGAAGTACGACGAGACGGCGGCCTACCTGAGGGAGAAACACCGATACCACATCAATGCCCTGGAGAGCAAGATGTATTTCCCGCCCGACAATGTCGTGCCCTGGGACAACAATCTTTGCCTCATGAGTATGTACGGGCTGATCAAATACGAGCAGGACCCAGCCTTGCTCCTGATGTATCGAATGGCGCTCGAAAATGCTTGGCTGCACATCAGCAAGCAGCAGAATGCCTTTTGGGATGGTCTCTACGGGGCCTTGGTACAGGTGTTTGGAAAGCGCATCGAAGAAGGCTTCTTTGAGGCCGAGGACATTTTCTCGGAGCACCCACTATTGGCTGGGCAAATGGTGGAGCGCTATGGGCACAGCAGCCTGTCCACCCGGCATATTTTGCAGACCCTTCGGCGCATACCGTTGGATCTCATCGGTTATCCGATCGACAATACCCACCGACTGGACATCACCTTGGACCCCACCCCCGGGCAAGATCCCGACATGGGCTGGGGTCACGACGGCTATGCTCTGCCCATCGATGAGCGGGGCCACGTACGCCTGGACCGCGATGGCTTTGCCCTGAAGGCTTCCGAGGGAGGTGGGTATTCGGAACACGAAGGCACTTTTTATCTCTTACCCTATTATCTGGCTTTACATCACAACTTGTTGCCATGAACCTACGAACTATATGCTACCTATCGGGGCTTCATTGCCTCCTGCTTGTCACAGTGCTCTTCGTAGCCTGCCAAGGTCCACGACCTAGCACTTCCGGCGGTGGATGGATTCCGCTGATCGCCAAAGAAGGCCTCGAGGGCTGGACTGCACGGGGTGATGCGACCTGGGAAAACCGCCGTGGGGTCCTGGTCGGCACCCATGCCCGTGGCCATCTCTATGCGGATCCACCATTGAGCGATGCCGAGATCAAAGGAAGTTTTCGCATCACTGACCAGGGTGGGGGAAGCAATGGCGGTCTTTACTTTCGAGCCCACGCCCCGAGTGACAATCCGGATGGCTTTCCCCGGGGTTATGAAGCGCAGATCTGCCACCACCAGGAGGCCTTCACGGGCTGGCTATGGAAACCCGGCACGCCAACTGGCAAAGCGACTGCCATGATCACCAAGGACGGCGAATGGTTTGAGATGCGCATACGTGCCAATGGTCCGGCCATCCAAATCTGGGTCAATGAGCAGCTGGTCATGACCCACGAAGATCATGACTATCAGCAAGGGCAAATCGCCCTACAGGTGCACAATGGGGGCATGACCCTCGAGGTGAAAAACCTAATGTATCGGGAATTATAGGATCTCGGAGCTACATTCCCTCCGCAGCCTAGCTATCGCTCGCTGGCCAATACTCCTTGATCTTGCGCCGGACAAATTGGACGCTGCGGGCTAGCTGATCAAAGCCGTCCACCCCGTCTTCAATGCTGATCCAGCCATCAAAGCCGACTCGCTGCAGCTCCCCAAAGATGGCATCATAGTCGTTAAGACCCTGGCCGATCTCTCCGTGGCTCAGTCGCTTGACGTATCCTTCGGACCCATCCTCCTCTCGACGCAGGTCTTCCAGCGTCCCTTCCAGGAGGTAGCGATCACTGGCATGCATGGTGACGACCCGGTGGCTCACCCGCCGCAACAATTCCAGCGGATCGTCTCCCGCCAAAAAGGCATTGCTGGGATCGTAGTTGACGCCAAAATGCGGGTCTTCTACGCGTTCGACCAATTGGAGAAATACATCCATCTTTTGGGCAAACTCGGGATAGAGCCAAAAGTCATCCTTATAGTGATTTTCCAGGATCAAGGTCACGCCTCTTTCTGCGGCATAGGGCAGGCAGGCTTTGATACATTGCGCGGCCAGCTCCACCCCTTGCGCTACGGTCAACTCCGGTCTTCGCTGGCCGGATAGTACCCTGCAATAGCTCCCCCCCAGGGCATGAATCATATCGATCCACTGACGTTGTTTGTCCACTTCGATCTCTCGGAAGGCGCTATCCGGATGGGTAAAATCCGGGGAACAGCAAAGCATTGGTATTTGCTTGCCTTGGTCCTCGACCATTTTCCGAAAAACAGGCCACTGATCGCGGTCTGCCATCTCGAGAAAGCCAGCGTACCATTCGAGGCCATCGATATCCAGCTGTGACGCCAGCTCAATCCACTCGGCAATCGTCATGGTCCCGTCCTTGCAGAGGGCCTGCATATAGGCTTTAGGAAAGACCGCTAATCTTGGCATCTCATTATCTATTTTGAGGGATGGAATTATGCGGGGCTCAGCACACTTTTGACGATCGTGCCATCGTGCATTTGTTCAAAGGCCTGCTGCCACTGGTCGATGGGCCACACGCCACCGATGATGGGTTGTACATCCAAGCGGCCCGTGCTCAACAAGCCGATCACTTTCTCCCAGATGACCCAGTGGTGGCTGAAGCTACCTTGGAGCGTGACATTCTTCTGAATCAAAGGATCGATCGAGAAATCGAGGGGTGCTTTGCCCCATCCGACCTTGCTAATTTGCCCGTTGGGTCGCACAATATCCAGCGCGACCTGGAGGGTGCTGCTCACCCCGGCGGCGTCGATCACGCAGTCGGCTCCCAGACCATCTCGCTCGAAGGCCCACGATCGGGCGTCCCCCACGATCGGTGTGCACCCATACGAGGCGGCCACCTCCAGCCGAGACCGGTCTTTGTCCAGACCTAGCATGGCCACTTCGGCTCCACAAAGCTGAGCCATCGCGGCAGACAAAATGCCTATCGTACCGGGACCAATGACGACCACCCGGTCACCCGGCTTAATTCGTACATTCTCCGCCACAGCATTGTAGGCGACGCAGCAGGGCTCGGTCAGGCAAGCATGCTCGAAGGAGAGCTCATCCGGTAGCCTGTGCAAGCATCGAGCGGGGACGCGCACATAGTGCGTCATCGCTCCATTGACTCCATAGCCAAAGCCCTTGCGAGATGGATCCAGATTGTACAATCCCTGCCGGGAGAGCGCGTTGCTTTGATCGATGACGGCAGCCGTCTCGCTCACCACCCGATCACCTTCCTGCCAGGAAGTCACGTCGCGTCCCAATGCGGCAATCGTGCCCGCAAACTCGTGGCCCAAGATCACCGGATAATTTACCGGCCAGCTATGATCGGCTGTCCATTGATGCAGGTCACTGCCACAAACGCCTACATTGGCCACCCGCAACAATACATCATTGGGTCCAATGGTCGGTGGCTCCAGCTCCCGAATCTCGACAGCATACTTCTCTGAAGCGTAATTGACCACACCGGGCATTTTCATCATCGCTCTATTTTTTATTCTGACTAATCAAACGTGCTGCAGCCAGGCTATGCAGAAGCCACATCACCGTACGCGTGAATCTTCTCACAGATGAGCCGCAAGGACGCTTCAAGGTTGCCATCTGCGGTCTTAAACGCGTCTGCATCGATAGTCAATGGGGCACCAAGTACTACCAGTGGAGCCCCATATGCCGGACACTCGATCGCTTGCTCCAGGGTAAGCCCCCCGACCGCTTGTACGGGAATGTCGACCGCCTGCACCACTTCGGCCAATTGGTCCAAGGGGCTGGGCATCCGGAGTCCGCCGGCAGCAATGCCTCGTCTTTCGTCATACCCGATGTGATGGATGATATAGTCACAGCCCAGATCTTCCAGCTTACGAGCCCCTTCTACCATGTCTTCACATCCGAGATTGTCTCCCATCACGGAGACGCCAAAGTCCTTGCCCGCTTGTACTACGCACTTGATCGTCTCGGGATGCGCACGGGCCATGACCACGACGTGCGTGGCCCCGGCCTTAGCCATCATCTCCGCCTCAAGATAACCACCGTCCATCGTCTTCAGATCAGCCACCAGTGGTACCTTAGGAAATGCCTGACGCAACTGCCTCACTCCGTGCAAGCCCTCGGCCAAAATAAGGGGGGTGCCTGCCTCCAGCCAGTCCACGCCGGCCCGCATGGCCATCGAGGCGGTTTCGAGTGCCTCGGAAATATTAGTCAAGTCCAGTGAAATCTGTACGATCGGCTGCATGTTTACTGCATTTTAAGTCACAGAAAGGCCCGAAGATTAGCAAAATCGAGTGATCCACCCCTCCACTTCTTCAGAAGTTCACGCTTTGGTTAACTTACCATAAAGAAATGATGTAATCCTTGACTTATTTAGTCATATTTTGTAACATGGATATAGTTTTTTCACCTATTCTGTTTAACCATCAAAGGGATCGTGTAATATGGAATTAATCTTTGAACAGATCCAAGTACCTCACAAACATTCTTTTATCACACGCAGCATGGACTTGGCTCCCCACTCCACCAAGATCCACTCGCACAAGAATTACGAGCTCAATCTGATCACCTCCGGATCGGGCAAACGCTTGGTTGGAAACAATATCGCACCTTTCAAGGAGGGAGATCTGGTGCTTATGGGGCCTCACCTACCCCATTGCTGGGACATTCTCGACTGTGCTGAGGATAAGAGTCCGTCGTGCATCGTTATTCACTTCTACGAAAACATCATCAGCTCGGATTTCTTCAACATACCCGAGCTCAACTGCATCGAGAATCTGCTGAAAGAGAGCGCTCGCGGCATTGCCTTCAGTGGTCAAGGCGTGGAAGAAGTATCGGAAAAAATGGCTCTCCTCTCTCAGCTTCGCGGCCTTGAGAGTTACATCGTCCTACTGCAGGTGTTCAAGATCCTGCTGGATATCAAGGATCGCGAATTTCTGTCCGTGACTCCTTATTCCGAATCCTTCAAGAAGGATTTTGACCGGATAAATGTGGTCTATCAGTACGTACTGCAAAACATCAAAAAAGGCGTGCGACAGGAGGAGGCCGCTTCTTTGCTACACATGGCGTCGGGGTCCTTCTGCCGTTATTTTCGCAAGAAGACCAATACCACCTTTATGCAGTATGTCAAGAATGTGCGGATAAATCTGGCGGCAAGAATGCTCGCCGAGTCTGACATGCGCATCTCGCAAATCTGCTACGAGAGCGGATATAATAATATTGCCAACTTTAATCACCATTTTAAATCCATCCTCGGTATCACACCCACGGAATACCGAAGACGATTTGAAAAATTAGGCGAGTACGACGCGAGGGACATGGAAGTGCCTACGCCTACCACGACTTAGGCCCAGGGTTTACATCCGCTCCCGAAATCTCCGCATGATTTCCTGCCAATTGGTAAAGATCACACCTTCGCAACGCAGGAACTGAATAATATCAGGATCGGAAAACATCCGGGCCTCCCATACCCGCTGCTGCCAGGAATTTGTAATGGATTTAAGATCCTCCGTATGCTCCGAAGGATGGAAAATAATTTCCGTCAAGCCCGGTAGCCACGTCTGTACCAGCGTGCGAAAATTGTCGCATTTCTCTTCGTAGGTCGAGCCCGGTCCCACCGAATAAAAATAATCCAGCTTGGGCAACTTGTAGTCATTGATGGTTTGAATCATCTCCGGAGTGGCCGGGTACCCCTGGGCCTTCAGCCGTCGCAACACCATGGGGTTTCGCACATCAATGACCATCGCAGGTATCTCGTATTCCTCGGCGACCTTGGTGTAGGCTGCGGTAAATGCTGCCGTGCCGTACAACGTGCCCATGTGCGTGTCAATGTGATCCGGTCGATGTCCCAGGGCGATCGACTTTTCGATCTGGGCTCGAATTTCCTTCTCCACTTCCTCTGCCGTAGCGTGCTGCACCACTTCGCGCACGGATCGCCACATCTTGCCATCCGGATCTAGCAGCCCCGGCACTTCTTCGGGTGGCGAGACCGTACCCCACCGATGAGTCTTCCATTCGCTAGTCAGAGTCAGATGCAGTCCCACGTCCTCTTCCGGATGGGCAATGGCCCACTTGATAAACTGCTCAAAATTTGGACAGGGGGGCATGGCCGCGGCAGATTGAATCTGGTCCGTAGCCAGATAATGGACGGCAGACAAATTGGCCTCCTCGCACATTCCGATATCGTCTGCGTGCAGGATGAGTACAATTTTATCTTTGGGAAATCCGAGTTTCTCCGCCCAACTGTGATAGCGCTCTTGCTGTTCCGTCTCCTGTGCCAGCACGCGACCGGACAGGCTCACGCAAACGATGAGCATCATCCCTGCCAGCCAGCCTCCTATTTTAGATGCGTTAAACTTTTGCATAAATTTTCACCTTATTTATTTTCTGTTTCAAATTTTGACGTTATCCCCTCCTAAAGCACCTCGTCAGTATCTGCGACAAAAACCCGCGTACTTTGCGAATATTTTTTGCCGGCCGGACTGGGATAAATGAGGTCCACGTAAAATGCGGTAAAACCGGAAGACGGATAATTTATTTTTGCTGTCAGTGACTTACCCGACACTTTCAAGGGTTCACTGGACCACTCCGCGTCTCGAAAATCTCGGTCTTCCGAGCTCGAAGACCACAAAAGCGCTCCGTCCAATAGCTGGCCACTGCCCGTCACTTTTAATGTAGCCATCGTCGACTTTTCCTTCAACTGCCAGGTGCACTTAGGATATGGTTGTGCGCTAAATGAATAGTCTACAAATGCGCCCAATGCGCCTAATGCCTGCTTTCGATCACCCAATCCATGCCCTGCATTGGGCACATAGTGAATGTAATTTTCACCGGGGATGTCATCATAATAATGTTTGATCGCGTCCACCGGCCAATATTCATCATTGGTACCGATAAATATCATCTTGGGCATAGCCAAATTCGTCCGATAATAGTATGGATCGATGAGTCGATTGAGCTGCTCTCCATCTGGTGTACTGGCGGCCTGAGCAATGCCAAGTTGCACGTAGTCGTTGATCTGGACACTGTATTGGTCCCATACTTCTACCTGGTAATCCAAATTGACGGGCATATTAAGCACATCGATCACCATCGGAGCAATCGCCGAGACCCGGTCGTCCTGTGAGCCGGTGAGCCAAGTGGTCCAGCCTCGCTTTGAACCACCACTCACGACAAAGCGACCGACGGTATGATCCCATTCCTGTCTTGCTACCTCTTGGACCGCGTCCATAGCCCGCACGGCACTCTTGACCATTGGAAAGAGCAGTGGCCAGGTAAAATCGCCATCTTTTTTAAACTGATGCAGGGTGTACGAGATGAGTTCATCCTCGGTCAGATCATCGTACAAAGGTTGATTGGGTACTTGCCGCAGGACCGCGGCCATGGTCTTGCGTTCAGCTGCCAAATAGGCGAAGGCCAGGGCCTCCCCGTCATTCTTAGCTTTGAAGTTTGGCATGCCTTGCTTGACGCTTCCTCCGGTCACCCAGAGCAGGGCGCCATCGTCATCGATCTCGTCAGGCGCAAAGACGGTCAATTGATGCTTCCACGTATGCTCCCGCCAGGTCTGTGAGGTCAGCACCAGGTCCGCCACCCGTATATTGCCGATGCGATAGCTCTCGCGAATCTCCCAGGCAAAGCTGTCATCTCCGTTGTCCAAGTAATGCTGCAATGCGGGATCGGGAGCGGATGGATCGTCTGCCCCCTGCGAGGGGATCTGCACTGACACCAAAAGCAAACAGGCGGCAAGGGATGAGAGTGTGACTATCGTTTTCATCGTATTCACTTTTGTACCCTGGTTTCGCGAAGTGCGGACTGGCTGAGCGCAGCATTAAATGAAGCCTGCGGATGCCGCAATTCCTTAGTCAATTTTGGAAAAAATTTGGCATTTTTTAATCATCCCGACAAGAATAATGTCGGTTGTGTTATTATCAACTTTATATGCACCGCGATCTGCCTTGATCCATAAAATCAAAATTGAGATATCATGATTTGGCCTACATCCATGTTCGTTTACTCACCCGCCGCCATTCGTTGGGGATTGCTCGCCAGCCTTCTGTCCTTCACTTTGATCGGTCTTCAGGCACAATCGGTGCGCGTGGGTGCTGCCAAAGTGATCCTGACCCCAGATCCGTTGCTGCCTGTGTCCGGAGGGATCGGCACGCCCAAGCCCGTTACAATGAAGCATGGTGACCTGTATGCCCGGGTGATGGTGATCGAGCAGGGCGGCGAGCGCGTGGCGATCGTCGGCCTCGACAATCTGGGCTGGCCAAAGTCACTGGGAGATCGGTCCCGTGCGCTGGTACCCGGTATTCCTCCCGAGAATATTCTCATTGGGGCTACCCATACCCACAGTGCACCCGATGCATACGGATTTCCCGACCTGTCCGGCCGCATCGGTGCCGATACCGCTTACATCAGTGATTGCGTAATCAAGATTGCGGCGGCAATCAACGAAGCGGTGCAGCATCTGGAGCCGGCATGGCTACGCATTGGCGAAGGCGAGGCGGTGGGCAAGATTGCCTACAACTACTATGCTCCCCAGCTATACGATCCGCGCTGCAATGTCGTCCAGGCCGTGGCCGCCAACGACACCACCCGCACTCTGGCCACCCTCATCAACTACGCCATCCATCCAGAGGTGATCGGATCGGAACGCTCTATCCTCAGCCCGGATGTTTGCGGGCCGCTGTATGATTACGTGGAGAAGGAAACGGGAGGCACGGCCGTGTTCATGAACGGCGCACTGGGTGGCATGGTCACCGCCGACAATCGTCGTTCGGACGGTCAAGAAGCGGCCGATTGGCAAGAATGCAAACGGATCGGAGAACTGCTCGGCAAAGAGGCGCTAAGGATCGTGGGCACAGCTCCGTGGCAGCAAACGCCCCAACTGACCTGCCGAAGCATGAATGTCACTTTTCCCATCGAGTCGCCCATGCTGCGGCAGATTATTCAGATGTCTCCCCTGATGCAGGGCATGGCAGACGACAACATCTCTACCCAGGTCAATCTCATCAATCTGGGTACCGCCCAAATACTGACCATCCCCGGTGAGGCCCTGCCCAACATTGGCTATTACCTCAAGCGGAAGATGAAAGGCACGCAAAATTTTCTCTTCGGCCTCACCAATGATGCCTTTGGCTACATCTTGACCCAGGTGGATTTCAACAGTTTCAAGCGATACGACTATGTGACCCGCACGTCTCTCGGCGAGATGACCGGCGAGATTTTCATAGAAAAGGCGCTGGAGTTGGTCGCATCCTCTCCGGCACCGGACCAACCGGAGTGAGGGATGGTTTTTTGGTTTTTTGGTGTTTAGGTGTTTAGGTGTTTAGGTGTTTAGGTGTTTAGGTGTTTAGGTGTTTAGGTGTTTAGGTGTTTAGGTGTTTAGGTGTTTAGGGTTGATCGCCAAATCTGGGTTCCCGATCAAAGGGGGGTCGTAAATTTTTGGGTTCTGTTTCCAGTGGGCCGCTCACTGATCCTTCCTATCGCTCGGGGCCTTCCGCAGCTCAACGATCCAGCATCACAAGCGTATATCATCATCAGGTGCTGGCGGATTGCCAGTGGGCGGCTCGCCGATCTTTGCCATGCGCTGGCCGGCCCGCAGCTCGACGATCCAGGCAACCGTCCACCGTCCACCGTCAACCGTCCACCGTCAGCCGTCAACCGTCAACCGTCCACCGTCAAACCGTCAAACCGTCCTACCAAGGTTTGCCTGTGCCTTGTAGCACCCACATCTTAGACCAGGCACTGTTGTGACCATCCGGGGCGGTGAAGTCTGTGATCTCTAGGCGATCCATGGCTGCTCTGGCGTTGTCCGGGTTGAAGTCGGTCTCGTTGCGCGAATAGTAAAAGCGCACGGGGATGGCATTGCGCTTGACGATCACGCCGGCCTGCAGTGCGGGAAGACCCGTACGACGATAGTCAAACCACGCCTCGGCGGCCGCTGTCCAACTGGCAATCCACTTCTGCTCCAATATCTGCTCCTGTGTACCGTCATAGGCGGCGTTGGCACCGGCAATGTAAGCATCGTAGGTGCCGCCTAGACCCCATGCCTCCAAAGAGGCCTGTACGCCTGCGTTGTAATAGTCTTCGGCTGTGCCCCCGACAGCCCATCCCTTCCACGCGGCCTCGGCCAAAATGAAGTTGACCTCGGAGGCGGATAACATGCGCGCCTGCAGCAAGTCTCCGGCAGGATTGCGATACATGTCGTTGAGATGCGAAGCATGCGGGTTATTGGGCGCTTGCTCGAGATTCGGATTCAGATTGTAGGCCTGCGGGACGATCGACCAGGCTGGGGGCAGCCCGACATACTCGGGATCGCTGTCGATCGGAAATCCGAGGTTCTCCTCGTACTGCGCCGCCACATTCGTTGCTACTCGGCGCACGCCGTCGACGATCATGTCTGTATCATCCGCTAGCTCAGGGTCGACGACGATCTGCATGTCGATCTTCTGCGCCCACAAGGGCAGCCTGGGGTCATCCAGGTCCTGGAGAGCATCCACCAGCGTAGCACACATCTTCAGTCGCCGAAAATTACTTCCGCCCGTACCGTCAAACACCGTGTTTTGCGGCCACGAATCCAGGGCGCTATTACCCACGTAGCCGACATTGGCATCATCAGCGGGGTCTAGGATCAGTGGGTACTTGGCCGGATCGGATAGGATCTTCTCGATGCCGCTCTGGGCCGTCCCCGGATCTTTCTCCGAGAGGCGCATGTAATACCGGAGCGCCAGCGAGTTGGCAAATTGTCGCCAGTTGCCCACATCCCCACCATATAGCACGTCCTGCGTGGGATTGATGTCCGTGTACGTCGAAGGATCGTTGGACAATAATGTATTAGCCTGCTCCAGATCGGCCAGAATCCCGGCATAAATGTCCTGCTGAGCATCAAAGGCAGGCTGTAGATTTTCAGCACCTCCCTGCTCACCATTCAATGCTTGGGAGTAGGGAGCATCGCCCCAAAGATCCGTGATCAGTCCAAAAACATAGGACTTGATCACCAGCCCAAGACCCTGATGAAAGCCGAGCCCAGCTTCCTCTGCTTTAGCACTTAGCTCGGCATTGTTGCGAAGGATACTGTAGTAGCCATTCCAAGACTGGTCGGTCCACTCATAGCTGTTGTGCGATCCGGACCAGCCGTCCTTTTGCGTATGCTGTACGACGCCGGCAATATCACCGTAACCCAACCCCACGACCGCTTGTGCCGTCTGGGTGATGACGGTCGGCATCAATAGATTGGGATGGGCACTGGCAGGATCTACTCCGTTGGGATTAATATTTATTTCCTCCAAATCTTGACAAGACAAAATCAGCATCAGCCCCGTCAAGATGGCTATTCTTTTCTTCAGTAAATACATCATTTTTCTAGGATTTTTCGGTGGCTAAAAAGTGAGGTTAAATTTGAAACCAATCGGAATGACCCAGGGCTCGAGATTGTAGCGTTCTATACCTTGCTTAAACTGTGTACCTCGATTGCCAGAGCCACTTTCTGCCTGGAAGGCACGCTCCGGATCAATATTAATTTTGGCCTTCGTCCAAAGAATGACATTTCTCGTATATACCGATAGGGACAAGTCCTTGATTTTGCCTAATTTTTCCAGCATTTTGGCCGGTACCCGATAGCTCAACGAGGCCTCGCGCAACTTGACAAAGTCCGCATCAAAAAGGGAGGGTCTTGCAAATCCCCAGGGATAACTGACCACATAGGGCAAATACGGTATCGGATTATTCTCGCCGAGATTTTCCACATAGGTGCCATCCGGCAATTCCACCACGCCGGGCACGAAGGTCCCGTCATTTACCACGATCCCACTAAAATCCTCTGGAAAGCCACCGTATTCTGCGGTAGGCCCACCAACTACGTTAAATCCGTTAATAATATATTCTTCCTCGTTTTCTACCAGCCAGTCACGAAGTTCTTTACCCGTCCGGCCACCTGGGTTGATCAAATTGTCCAGCCAGTACTGCGAGCTGGCATCCTCCGAACTATACCGCACCGTCTGCGAGATAAACTGACCACCTTTTCTCCAATCCAGTGTGAAATTCAGGGCAAAATTTCGATAGGAAAATGAATTTTGCATGCCGAGGATAAAATCGGGGTTGTAATTTCCCACCCTATTTTTTGTCTGGTCCAAGCGGATGTCCTGCCACTCAAAATCGCCACCCCCCAAGATAGGATACTGGTAGTAGGGCGAACTCTCATCCTGTACCCGTAGAATTTCTGCATCGTAGATATCACCAATCTCATCCCCCACGTAGGTCCAGGAGCCCCCTCGGGCATCCGTCCAGAAATTGATAAAATCAATCCCGTCGGACAGCTCAAGGAGCCGGGTACGATTGCGAGTCATATTAAAGGTCATATCCCATTCGAAGTTTTCGCTTCTGATGGGCGTAAACCCGACCAGCGCTTCCCATCCCTTACTGGAAATCAGACCGGCATTAAAATTAATTCGGTCAAAACCAGATGATCCGGCGATAGGAATATTCCTGATGATCTGGTTGCGATTGTCTACCTGATAGAAGGTCCCCTCCAGTCGGACCCGATTTCGCAATAGCCGGACATCCAAGCCCACTTCCCACGAGCTGGCCTCCTCCGGCTTGAGATTGGGTGTCAGGATCGTGCCCGATTTGCTGAGCCTGGTGGCATCGCCCCATTGCCCCGCATCGCCATAGGTAGGAAACAATTGATAGGGAGCCGCATCGTTGCCGACTTTGGCCCATCCGCCCCTGAGCTTGAGCAGGTCCACATCTCCGCCCATCGGAAACATCTCGTTGAGCAAGATGCTGAGCGATACCGCGGGATAGAAATACGATTGGTTTTCCTTGGGCAGCGTACTGGACCAGTCGTTTCTCGCGGTCAGGTCCAGATAGATCATATTCTTAAAGCCAATATTGGCCATCCCATAGAGGCTGTAGATGGCTTTTTCGCTACTAAAGCTGGCAAAATCAAGCGCGCCAGATTTAATGTTCGACACCGTATATACATTGGGCACGATCAATCCTACCGAAGACTTGGACGAATTGCTCAATGATGAGGCCGTGCGGTACAGGGCGTTTCCCCCGGCGGACAGAGAAAAATCAAAATCGTCAAACTGGCGGGCGTAGGTGGCAAGCACATCTACATTACGCTCTAGATTCTTTAGGTCCACAATGCCGTAAGCTCCATTGTTTGACTCTCTGGTATAGCTAGGAGCAATTTTGGTCTCTCTAGTTTCGCTGTATCGATCCAGGGAGAAGCGGCCCATCAGGCTAAAATCGGGCGTAACCTGCCACAATCCCTTGATGTTTCCAAAGACACGATTGCGATCGAAACTGTTATTTACCTCGTTGGCTAGAAAGTAGGGATTGTTGTAATCGCCATTGGAGGGAGTGCGCTGCTGTACCCCTTCCTGGCCGGGCTCCCAGTAGTCCTTTAGGTCCAGGATATTGATGTTTGCCGGCACCTTGTAGGCCCATTCCAGCGGATTGGTGCCCCGGTTGCTTGAAGGGCGATTATCCGATGCCGAGTGATTGATATTGATGTTGGTGCTGACTGTGAGCTTTTGCGTGGCTCGCAGGGATGCGGCTAGGGATACATTATTGCGAGATAGATCCGTATTGGGGATGATGCCCCGGTTCATCATATTGGTATATCCCAAGCGATAATTCATCACGTCGCTGTTGTTGGCGACGGAGACGGTATTGGTCGAGGTGATGCCCGTCTGGACAAAATTTTTCACGTTGTCCGGATAAGAGACCAACTCGATGGGTACCTGCACCCCGTTAGCATCGCGCGGACTCTGCCATTGCACGGCGAAGTAGCCCTGGTCCAGCTCGATACCTGCTCCGGCCGCCTCGGCGGGATTGACGTTTAGCACGGTCCCGGGTGGCAGATCATCCGGGGTAAATGAAAAGTATCCGGTGGCAAATTGGCTCTGTGTTTCATAAAATCGAAAAGGTCGATCAAATACGGTGTTGGAGCTGACGTTGACCCGTAGTCCCTCACCGGAGCTGCCATTCTTGGTGGTAATTAGTACCACCCCATTGCCGGCTCGAGAGCCATAGAGGGCCGCTGCGCTCGGTCCTTTCAAAATGGATACATTCTCAATATCGTCGGGATTGATGTCGGCGATTGCATTGCCATAGTCGACGATGTTTCGACTGCCAAACTGTGTCATATTATTAAGGGTATTGATCAGTGGCACCCCGTCAATGACATACAGCGGTTGATTGTCGCTACTGAGCGAATTGGCGCCACGTATCACCATGCTCACCGATGAGCCCGTACCTCCGGTCGAATTGATGGTCACACCGGCCACTTTGCCCGCCAGCGAATTGACCACATTTTCACTCGTCACCCGATTTAGCTCCCGACCTTCTACGCTCTCGATCGAGAATCCCAGTGATTTTTCTCTGCGTGACAGGCCAAGGGCCGTCACCACGACCTGATCCAACACGGTGGCGGCCTCCACCAGCTGCACATTGACCACGGTCTGGCTACCGACGACGATTTCTTGGCTTTCATAGCCCGTATAAGAAAAGACCAAAATGGCACTTTCGTCTGGCACCTCTATGCTGAAGTTGCCTTCGAGATCGCTCGCGGTGCCGACCAAGGTACCTTTGACCAGCACTGTCACCCCCAGCAGCGGCGAACCATCTTCAGCGGCGGACACATGTCCGGTGACGATGTGCGCCGTCGGATCTACCCCGAGGGTGGTGGCTATGATGGAAGTAGACGCGACACCGGGTGCTCCGACAGCCCAAAGGCATGCGCCCGATAGCACTGTGATCGCCGTGACAAGTCTTTGGATGAATCGTGTAGATGAATGAAATTTCATACAATTGTTTTTTAGGTTCGGTCTATTGAACGGCCTCAAAGGTGAATATCACCACGAGGGATGGCTTGCTGAAGTGCTCCCCTTGGGTGGCAGACATGAACATGGCTAGCCGCATTTTCTCTGGCGTAATCTCTTGCAAAATGCACTCTCGGTGAAAACCCATCAGTCCAACAAACTCGTTGCCGGAGAAACTTAAGGTACTGACATCGGGATAGGTGACGTCATAGGTAGTCGCTCCATCGGCTTGACTGACAGCGGTCACCGTCAGATCTTTCTCCTCTGTCAGGGTAAAACTGGCGCCAGCCTCGGGAGTAAAGGCCAGGGAAGCAAAACCAAAACTTTGGCTAGCATCCGTGATGTTGACGATGTCCACCTGATTGACCACTCCGAAGACAAGGCTACCAAAGGAGCCGCCATTTTTATTGTCATGTAGGTAGGAGCCATCGGACTTGAATGTGAATTCGTCTTCATACTCCTCGGCCATGCCAAGAAACAATCCCAGCGCACCTGCAGGTACAGCCTGCACGACCGTCATATCCGGGTCGGCCAGGGCCACCGCATCAAATTCGGAGTGGCCGGCGCTGATCCGCCAGGTTTTACCATTGGGCGCGTTGGCCCCACCCGTCAGCAATTCTAAGGTGGAGAGATCGAGTGATACCTCCGTGCTGGCTTCGGCCGACTCCGATCCTCGACTGGCGACCAGCGTGATGGTGTACACCCCTCCTGCCTCATACACGTGGACAGGATTCTTTTCATTGCTGGTCTGCCCATCGCCAAAGTCCCAGGACCAGGCATCGGCATGAAGAGTCAGTGCAGTGAAGGCAACCTGTTTTCCCACGATACTCCGGAAAATGTCCGCGGTCACGGGTCCGACCGGATCCTCGTCCTCGCTGCAGGAGACCATTAGCAGCATCGAGATACAGGTCAGGAAAATCAAAGGAAAGCGTCGATCTTTTGTCATGTAGTTACATTGTAGCGTACAATAAAATCAATGGCAGGGACGGTGCAGGCATGGGCCATCGCGCATGAAAAGCTATCTGACCGTAGCACAGCTAACATTTGGATGATCCCTTCATTGTCGTCTGGCGATTGGTACGGCCCAGAAAATGATTTGCACCTAATCTCTCGCTACCCGATTTTGAGATTGCTGTATCGAGACGATGCAAATCGCGATTGTCAGTAAGTTACCATTCTTCGCGATCTTCCATCTTCCGTTTTTTTAATCCTTTGCGATGGTAAATTGACCAGAATCGATTGCGTAGATCAAGGCTCTGCAGGCCGGCAGGTGTATGCTAGCTCGGTTCTGCGCACGCCACAGGAGTGTACGGTCGATCGGAGGCGCCGGAGCGACGCGCTCTACGGATCTACACATCTTGTTCAGCGATATCTTCGCAACAGCCTTTGCCCTGGGTAAGAAGAGACGCACGGACAGCACTCGACCATGTGTTCAAATCCCACTAGAATGTCTGTTCTCCTCCCTGTCTCTCGATCAATCGATCAGTGATCTCCATTCGTCGATTTGTGCCTGGGAACGAAACCGGTTGTGTCACTTTCCGGTTGATGTGAGCAAAAGATAAACCAAATGAGAACCGGAATCCTTAAGCTATTGCTCGTCGCTGGTCTTTTGATCTTCCTCTTTAACAATACCTCGCTCGCCGCCGGCATCGAGTTCGACCGAGTCCTTGCCAAGGGCTTTCTCCACGGACTACTGGACGGCTTTCTAGCGCCCCTCAAGTTTATCATCGGGCTATTTGACGATGGCTGGCACATCTACGAGGTCAACAATGTCGGCGCTTGGTACGACTTCGGCTTCTTGCTGGGCATCGGTGGATTTAGCGGAGGCATTTTCCGATCCTCTCGAAGGAGACGACGATAAAGTCCCGGCAGGGTCGGAAACTCGCCAATAGCGTACTGAGGTATTTGTGGTAATGTGGTGCTACGCAAAAACACAAGAAACACTTGCGGGAGATAATGACTCCCGGTTGCATCCATCCCACAAAAGCAGAAACAGGCCCTGGGCAGACAAGCACAAAAGTGGATGCCAGCATCGAGCCCGAAAGGGTGCAGCATCCATGCCACAATAGCAACAAATCACACCTGGTAAAGACAAGCACTAATATTGAAGCTCAGCATCGAGCCTGAAGGCTGAGTATCCATGCCATAAAAGCAAGAAATCACACCCTGGGCAGACAAACACAAAGTGAAACCCTCAGCATCAATTCTTCACCACGACAATGCCATCCTGGGGATCCCACTTGTCATACTCCATATATCGCGCCGTTGCCTGGGCAGTCTCCGCGCCAAACATGCGCTCGACCACGTGCAGGGCACCATCAATGCCCGCCGAGACACCGGCGGTGGTCACGATCTTGCCGTTGTCAACCCAACGGGTGTTTTCGAGGACCTCCGTCTTTGCAGCTGTCTCACGCAGGCCGTCAATGGCACCGTGCCAGGTAGTGGCTTTTTTGCCATCCAGAAGGCCTGTCTTCTGTAAGATGAAGGCCCCCGTACATACGGATATCGCAGCGTCAAGATCGGGGGCATGCTTTTGGATCCAACCGATGACATCGGGATTGCGCGTGGAGGGCCCACTGTTGCCGCCCGGGAGTACGATAATGTCCGGCTTGGGGCAGTCATCCAGCGAATACTCCGGTAGAATCTTGACAAAGCCCTGGCTGATCAAGGGATCCGTACTGACCGCTACGGTATAGACATTATACGCCCCGTGCTCGGGCCGAGCAGCGGCAAACACCTCACCCGGGCCGCTAAAATCGAGGATCTCGACGCCGTCATAGAGAAAAATCGCAACGTTCTTCATACTACTGGACTTGATCAGCGTCATGCCACAGGTGGGACAGGTGCCCGACTCTGCGTACTGCTGCGTATCGCAAGAACCGTCTCCACAGGGAGGACATATGTACGGATCTTCCAGATCGAGGACAAGAGCTTGATCGAGTGATGCGGTCTGCCCCATCAGAAGGCAGGAGGACGAAAGAAGGCATAAAAAAAACAACTGTTTCATAGTTTCCAATTTTTAGTCGCTGTGCAGGGCGTATGAGCGCGATTGATGTCAAGATAGGTCCTACCCAAATCCAATGCACAATATGTCCTATATTGACAATCAAAAGTCTGAATATGTCCTACTTGTACGGGTATTATTCCAGGTAGTTTTGAGTCAGCATGCAGCGGCAAATCATATTCTTACTCTTCCCAAAGACCCAGATGATGGATCTGGCTGGTCCCCTGCAAGTGTTTTACGAAGCCGGGCAGCTAGGAGGTCATCGCCATCGTATCCGTTATGTCCAAGCCCACGATACGGTGCAGACGGAGCAAGGTTTGGTCTTGGCCGATTTGGAACAGATCTCTCAGCTGGTGACGCGCCAGGGCGATCTGATCTGCGTTCCGGGCATCGACTTTAGCAGCTTTCAGGCGGGTGTGTTAGATGCAGCCATAGCTACCTGCCGATCCTGGCTCCGCGAGCAGTACCGCCAGGGGACACTCGTAGCATCCATATGCTCAGGTGCCCTAATACTGGCAAAGATGGGCATGCTTGATCGAGTGCAGTGCACCACCCACTGGAAGTGCATTCCCTATCTCCGGCAGCAGTTTCCCAAGGCACAGGTACTGGAGAACAGGCTCTATTGCTTTGATCGCAATATCTACACCAGCGCAGGCATGACGGCCGGCATCGACATGGCCCTAGCGCTCATCGAAAAGTGGGACACACCCCTGGTGGCAGCCCGGGTAGCACAGGAGATGGTCATCAATGTGCGGCGGCCAGAGACCAACGAACAGCGCAACACATTCCTCAACTTCAAGAATCATTTTCATTCACAGGTGTACCGAGCCCAAGAGACTTTAGCCAGTCGGCTGGATGCCCGTTACACGATCGCTGATCTGGCTCGCGATATGCATATGAGCGATCGCCATCTTGCCCGGCTTTTTAAGGACCACACCGGCGAGACCATTCAGACGTATCGCACCCGGGTAAGATTAGAACGAGGAGAGCAATTGCTACGGCATAGTGAGAAATCGGTCAAGGAGATTGCCGTGGCCTGCGGATTTGACAATGCCAGACACTTTGCCCGCATCTGGAAGCAACACCATGGCGCTACTCCGGGTGCCTCGCGTCTGGCCTATACGGCTGCTGGAAACGGCTGATGTGATCCGACGGTATCGGCTCGCTTTTGCTTGCTGAATCTTGATGCCATGGGGAGCCTTGACCCCGGCAATCGTATTTCTACCAAACAATGTCCCTTGCGGTCCCCGCAAGACTTCTACCCTTTCCCACATCCATAATGAGGTTGTTGAAAGACCATATTCCGGACTGATAGACCCCGTCGATATCGAGGCCGATGGAGTGCTCCAGCCCGACATTGTCGGGATCCGTAAAAATCCCCTGACCGATAGTTGCGGATAGGTCAAACCCGCTTCTGCCACCACACCCTGCACAGACGCAAAGGACTCGACGAGGGTTCCTGCGCTTCGATTTCTGATCTGGAGCCCGGTGACCGCAGAGGCAGCCAGCGGCACCTCCAATAATATTAAAAATCCCCTATGGCACGATTTATCATGGTGGCTCCAGGGATCTGGCGAATTACTTCGATGCCTGCACGGTGGCTCGGGCAATGACCCACAAGAACAATCCCAGGCTCAGCAGGATGGCAAGCGAGGCCAAATACGATACAGAGATGTAATTATCATGTGTCACGAAGGACGAAATGACCAGCGGAGCGATGGCGACGCCAAGCGCAAAGGTCGGATTACCCGCCAGTATGGTCCGACCGCTCGCATCCACTTCGATCAGCACGCCAATCATGTAGGGCAGGGCAAAATTCCACAGCGTGCAAAAGAGAAATCCGGCAGCAAAATAGGTCCACCTGCCCAGGTCAGAAAATATGATGATCAGGCAGACAACTTGAAAAACCGCAGCAAGAATGAGCGGACTTTTTTTGCCAAATCGGAGATCAACCGCGGATGCGATTAACGACCCTATGAAACTCCCCCCCATCGCCACCGAGAGCACGATACCCACAAACTGGGCGCTCAGGCCTTGACTATTGCCAATTCTTTCCATGTATGCCCAGACGCCACCCTGGGCGACAAAGAAGGCCACCAACCCCATCAGGGCGGGCAAGGTGAGCTTCCAATTGATCGCAATCGAATGCCCCTCAGCCGTCACTCTCGAAAATCCACCTCGGGGCATCCATAGCGCCACTAAGACGAGGGAGAGGGCCGTCAAAATTATTTGACCCGCGATGACCGCTGCGACTCCCCACCCACCTATGAAATTAGGCAGGAGCAACAAACCAATGCCCCCCGCAGCGGTTTGCGCAGCCAAGAAGTATGCATAGTAGCGCTCGGGTTTGAGGGTATCACTGATGTGCGCTGAATAGATCGCACACAGACTACCTTGCACGATACCGGATAATAACCTGGACGTGGATAACGTGGTGATGTTTTCGGCCACAGAAATCGAAAACAGATTGGTGATCAGCAATGCCACCAGGAGTACAAGTCCTGCGCTGCGCCAATTAACCTTTCTTGCCCAAAACAATCCAACCAGCGAGCCCATGCCAAAACCAAAGAGGTCGCTGGAGGCCAAGATGCCTAGTTGACGTGGGGTCGTATCGATGGTTTCAGCCACGGCGCCAACCAACAAGGGTAGCAGCAGGAACATGATGATGGCGGCAGTGCCCATCGCTGTGCTGGCAAAAATCGCTTTGGGATCATTGAGGGCCAGAGTGTTCTGCTCGTCGTTCATCAGATGCCGTTGCAGACTTAGGTGCGATGTTCCGCCGCTCGCTTGACCACGGCCGTGAGGGACATAAACTCAAACATCACGTTGGCTGCCAACAATGCAGTGATGTGTGCAGGGTCGAAAGACGGCAGGACTTCCACCAAGTCGTAACCGACAAATGGCATGCCTTTTAACCCTCTGATCAATTCGAGCACCTGCGCACTCGAAGGCCCGCCAACCTCGGGGGTACCCGTGCCAGGCGCAAATGCCGGATCGACAAAATCAATGTCAAACGTCAGATAAGTCGGTCCCTCTCCTACCCGCTCACGAATCCGCTGCACGGTTTCGGTCATGCCAATCTGGAGCATTTCTGCGGCCGAAATGTAATCCAGCCCGTACCTTCGTACATCCGCCCAGCCGTCGCTGGAATATCCCGACCCGCGCAGCCCGATCTGGATGGACCGGGCCGTGTCCAGCAGCCCCTGCTCCACGGCCATGCGAAAGGGCGTACCATGCGTCTCGTATGCTCCCCAGTACTTCGGGTAGAGATCCGTATGCGAATCAAAATGCACCAGGGCGACAGGGCCGTGATGCTTGTGCGCTGCCCGCAAAAGCGGAAATGACACAGAATGATCGCCTCCCATGAAGATGGGCACCACGCCCGCCTCAAAAAATGGGGATGCCTGCTCCGTAATCTTGTCAAACGAGGCCTCCATATATCCCGGGATGACCTCCAAGTCACCAAAATCCACACAAGAGCAGTACTCGTACACACGGACGTCAATGCCGTAATTATACTGTCGAATGATGGCTGATTGGTCTCGGATGGCAGCCGGTCCCTGGCGAGCACCTGCACGGTAGGTCGCTCCTGTATCAAAAGGGACGCCCACGATAGCTATATCCACATCCTCCATCGATGAGACATGGGGAAGACGGGCAAAGGTCCTGATCTGTGAAAACCTAGGACTGGTCAAGCCATCGGTGGGACTATATTTCTTCATGCAGGTTCAATTGCAATGTGCGTCGGCAAGTGCGATGGCGGAAGACAGAATGTCTAAGCCTTCATCGATCTGGGCCTCCGTGATGGTCAGGGGTGGCGCAATGAAGATGAAGTTCCACTTGACAAAAGTAAACATACCCGAGGCTCTGATTTTGGCAGCGACCTGCTTCATGACCCCCATTTGATCCGGTCGTGCATTCCATGGTGCCATCGGCTCTTTACGCTCGCGATTCTTGACCAGCTCGATACAACCCAGCATGCCGGTATTGCGCCAATCACCGATGGACGGATGCTTGGCCCGCAGGGCACCCACCGCCCGGTCGATGTACTTACCGGTCTCCGCGGCGCGCTCGACCAGACCCTCAGACCGGTAAATGTCCAAGACAGCCACGGCTGCTGCGCAAGCTACCGCATGTGCCGAGTACGTCAGGCCCAGCGGTAGATATTGATCGTCAAAGGTCCGGGCAATCTGATCGCTGACCACCATGGCTCCCATCGGAATATATCCCGAGGTCAGGCCCTTGGCCGTGCAAAGAATATCCGGCGTCACGCCGTGATGCTCGATGCCAAACCATTTGCCCGTACGGCCAAAACCACTCATCACCTCATCATCTATGGTCAAGATCCCATATTTGGCCGCGATCCCCGCTACTCCTTGCCAATAATTGGGCGGCAGCTTGATACATCCGGAGGTGCCTGACTCTCCTTCGATCAGAATCGCCGCCACATTCTCCGGGCCTTCATAGCGGATGACCTGCTCCAGGTTTTGCAGTGCACGTTCGCCGCATTGCTCCGGGCTCTCACTGTGCCAGGGGCAGCGGTAGAAATAGGGATTTTCGACGTGTACGATGTTGGGAAGCTGGTTGGCATCGACCGCGAGCTTTCTGGGATCTCCACCCGCTGATATCGCCCCGTTGGTGGCACCGTGATAGGAGCGGTAGTGTGTGATAATCTTATGCCTTCCGGTGTACAAACGAGCCAATTTGATGGCATTTTCGATGGCCTCCGCCCCGCCTGTGGTAAAAAATGTCTTTGACAATGATCCCGGCGTGATCTGCGCCAGTCGCTCGCCGAGCAAGCCCCGCACCTCGGTGGCCATACTGGGCGCCACATAGCTGACTTCATTCATCTGCTTGACCACCGCTTTGGTCACGGCAGGATGCCCATGACCAATATTGACATTCATCAACTGGGAGGAGAAGTCGAGATAGCGCTTGCCCGCTCGATCAAAGAGGTACACCCCTTTGGCATGACTGATGTTGATAGGATGTAGCCCTCCCTGCTTGGACCACGAGAAAAACGTGTAGTCCAGGTTCTTTTGCAGAATGGCATCAGCCTCGGAGATAGTCTGTGCTGTCGACATGGTGGATCAGGCTCAAATTAAACGATTCGATATCCGGCATCAGCTCATCCAGTTGGTAAAGGCCTCCGGGTTCCACTTGGTTGTTCTCTTCTTGACCTTTGTCCAGAAGTTGATCGAGCTCTTGCCCGTAATGTCCAAATCTCCAAAGCGCGAATCATTCCAGCCCCCAAAGGAAAAGGGCTCACGCGGCACCGGTACACCGATGTTCACGCCTACCATACCTGCGCTGACTCGCTCGGTCACATATTCTGCCAACTTTCCGTTTTGGGTAAAAACCGAAGAGGCATTTCCGTAGGTAGATTCATTTTCGATTCGGATGGCCTCGTCGATATCTTTTGTGCGCATAATAGCCAGCACGGGGCCAAACACCTCTTCTTTGGCGATCTTCATATCGGGGGTGACGTAGTCGATGATGGTCGGTCCGACATAGAATCCGCCCTCATTACCCTCCACCTGGGCTCCACGGCCGTCGACCAGTACTTTGGCGCCCGCCGCTTCTGCCTCATCGATGTATTTTTCAATGCGCTGCTTGGCCTCTTTGCTGATGACCGCTCCGAGGTTGTCGCCGGGTACGATGGTACGAGTCACCTCGCACAGGCGGTCTACAATATGGTCTACATTGCCGATGCCAACCATCGCAGAGGCGGCCATACAACGTTGACCCGCACAGCCGGACATGGATGCGGCAATATTCGTGGCTGCCATCTCCGTATGTGCATCCGGTAGTACCAGTAAGTGGTTCTTGGCCCCTCCCAAGGCGATGCAGCGTTTCAGATTGGCCGTGGCTCGTTTATAAACGATCTTGGCCACCTTGGTAGACCCCACAAAGGTCACGCCCTTGATGCCCGGATGATCACAGATGGCTTCCACCACCTCCTTACCGCCATGCACAATGTTAAACACGCCATCGGGCAGCCCTGCCTGTTGTAGCAGGTCTGCGATACGCATGGCGCTCAACGGCACTTGCTCTGAGGGCTTCATGATCACGCAGTTGCCCAGTGCCACGGCATTTGGCACCGTCCATAGGGGCACCATGTGAGGAAAATTGAATGGCGTAATAGACGCCACCACGCCCAGCGGCAGATGGGTTGTACGGCACTCTACTCCCCTGCTCACCTCCTGTACCTCATCGTTGACGATCTGAGGCAGCGAGCAAGTAAATTCGCACAGCTCGATACCCTTGAGCACCTCCGCCCTTGCCTCGCTGAAGATCTTGCCATTCTCCAAGCTGACCAGGTCGCTGAGCTCATCGATATGCTCCTCCAGGAGCGCACGAAAGCGAAAAAAGACCTGCACGCGCTCCTTGAGCGTGCGCGAAGACCAATCTGCAAAGGATGCGGTAGCGGCATCAACCGCCTGATTCAGTGTCCTTTTGTCTGATAAAGGCACGGCACCTATCGTGCTGCCATCGATGGGGCTGATAATTTCTAGCGTGGTGGACACTGCATCCTGCAGGTGACCCGCTATATAATTCTTCGCCTGGGGAATTTGCACATCTGAAATCATGATCAAAAATTAGTGATTCACCAAAATTACGACATTGGGCAAAAGTCTAAACTCGCAATCGCTCCTTATCTGCACAAAAGGCAGCACTATGCACGGAGAAAGAAGTATTCAGATACCACTGGCGTGAGTCAATACCGGCACCAAATGGTGGTTCATAGTCGATGCTCTCCTATTGCGACTGTTTTTTTCTTTCGATTATGTCAGATGTAGGCAGACATATTTGATTTCCATAAAGTCCTCGATGCCGTATTTGGATCCTTCTCTACCCAAGCCGCTCTCCTTGACTCCGCCAAAAGGGGCAACCTCCGTGGAGATCAGACCTGTATTGACCCCCACCATGCCATATTCCAGATCTTCAGAGATGCGCCAGGTCCGGCCTACATCTCGCGTATAGACATAGGCAGCCAGACCAAACCTGGTGGCGTTGGCCGCTTGGACCACTTCTGCCTCCGTCTCAAAACGGAACAGAGATGCCACCGGCCCAAAAATCTCCTCATGTGCCAATCTCATTTGGTCATGGGCCTGCGTCACCACTGTAGGTTCATAAAATAATCCACCCTTGGCGTGCCTGGCCCCACCGAGCGGGATCGCCCCACCTTTGCTCCGGGCATCGGCTACCAGCAGCTCCACTTTCTCCACCGCCTGCTGATTGATGAGGGGTCCGATGGCCACATCTGCCTCCGTACCCGCTCCTACTTGAAGGTTGCGCACGGCCCGGACAAATCGATCCGCAAAATCTTCGTATACACCCTCTTGAATATAGAAGCGATTGGTACAGACACAGGTCTGGCCAGCGTTCCTGTACTTGGAAGCAATGGCACCGACCACCGCCGCATCCAAATCCGCATCGTCAAAGACGATAAAGGGGGCATTGCCACCTAGCTCGAGCGAGACCTTCTTGACGGTATCGGCACATTGGCGCATAAGTAACTTGCCCACCGCGGTAGAACCGGTAAAGGAAATCTTGCGCACTAGAGGGTTGGCGGTCATCTCCCTTCCTACGGTGGCTGCATCTAGGCTGGTCAACACGTTGAGCACACCGGGAGGTATGCCAGCCTGCTCAGCCAGCTCGCAGAGTGCCAGGGCAGACAGCGGTGTTTGCTCGCTGGGCTTGACCACCACGGTGCAGCCGGCGGCCAGTGCCGGCGCAATCTTGCGGGTAATCATCGCAATAGGAAAATTCCAGGGAGTGATGGCTCCGACCACGCCCACGGGTTGTTTCAAAGTCAGCAGGCGTTTGCCCTGGGCATGGGTAGGGATCACATCACCGTACGTGCGTCTGCCTTCCTGTGCAAACCACTCAATAAAAGACGCCCCGTATCTAACCTCGCCGCTCGATTCTTGCAGAGGCTTGCCCATTTCGGCGGTTAGCAGGTGGGCCAGATCTTCCTGCTTGTCCATGATGAGCTGATACCATCGCATCAGATGATCACACCTCTCTTTGCTCAGCAGACGACTCCAGCTTTTGAAGGCCTGCGCAGCTGCGTCAATCGCTTCTCTCGTCTCGACAAGGCCGACGTTGGCCACCTGCGCCAACACACGGGCATTGGCAGGATTATGAACCTCAAAAGTGCTGCCGTCGGTGGCATCTCGCCACTGGCCATTGATGTATGATTGCGTTCTACGTAGATCGGCCATTCTGATACTTTTTGGTAATACGCAAATGATAAGACATTTTATGTGCAATATTCTGCCCTTCCGGGTGCGATCATGCCTGGCGGGTCGATCCGGATCATCTATTTTGGCACTTGCCCAGCGGTCTACGACATGCGCCCTACTTGTTGGTGAAAAAAGCAGCCAGCGCTCGGCTTCAACATCTCTAATGCGAAACTCTACTAGCTACCTGTGCCAGCATTGGCGGCAAATCCGATAAAATCGCCAAAGATCGGCGAGACATAGGGGTGCATGGGTCTTGGTCCCGGCAGTAGGCCCATATGGCCCAGCATCCGGTATCCAGGAGGGGATCCTGCTTATGCAGGGTATAGTATGTATCACCCGAACCAGTCAGGTCGGCCCAGGGTGATACCAACCCGCAGCAACGCGTAACGGATCTCGCTCGTCGCGTAAGCGGAGCAATGTAGCCTCGACCAGTCCTCCCCAGTTGAAATCACGCAGCCAGGCCATCTGTACACGCCCGTACCCCTCCGGGAGCAAGGACCATAGCCTTGGAGGACGTCATCGAGTGCTGCGGGATACGGATGCTAGAGGACCGCAAGGTCGATGCCCGACGCTCCTCAGGCTATAAACACATTTAATTCGTTCAATGGAAAACATTCCGTGGGTCATGTAGAAGGCATCTTGCGCCACCCACTCCTTCTTTTCGCCGGCAGCGATGGGTCCCTTGCTGATACCGATTTGCGCAGGGCATCTGAGATCACCATCGGTTAAAATTGAAATTCTGGAATATGGACCACCAAACCATCCAGCTCCTCAGAGACTTTAATTTGGCAGCTGAGTCGGCTCGTTGGCCTAGGGTCTGCCGCCCCTTCGAGCATCTCTCGCTCCTCCGAGGATGGACTAGGCAATTTATCCGCCCATGCCTCTTCCACATACACGTGACAGGTAGCACAGTTGCAATTGCCCCCACATTCGGCAATAATGCCATCGACCATATTGTTGACGGCCCCCTCCATGACGGAATCGCCGTCCACGACCTCGATCTCATGTCGCGTTTCGTCAAATTCGATATAGTTTATTCTAGCCATTAATATTTCTATTTGAAACTTGCCATTGCAATTGATATTGATATTTCTATTTGAAACTTGCCATTGCAATTGATATTGATATTCCTGTTGACATTGCCATTGATATTGACAGTGCCATTGACATTGATATTGACAGTGCCATTGATATTGACATTGCCATTGACATTGCTATTGACATTGCCATTGACATTGCTATTGACATTGCCATTGATATTGACATTGCCATTGATATTGCCATTGACACATCACAACAGCGTCTTCAGATCAAAATGCGCATCTACGAGATGCTCGGGATCGGGTGATATGCCCTTGTCCAGCAAGCGACGAGTAAACATATACTCTCGTTGACTATTGATGCAGTCTGCCGCGATTAATTCGCCGTTTTTGAGATACCAGGCCACGAATTTCCTTCCGTGCAAATAATCACCCCTAAATAATACTTGATCGTAGCCTTTATTCAGTCCTGCAATTTGTAGGCTAACGTCGTACTGATCGGACCAAAACCACGGATGTACCCGATAGGGCTTCTCCTTCCCACACATCGTAGCCGCGGCCGTTGCCGCTTGATCGGTGGCATTTTGCACGCTTTCCAATCGCACATGCCCACCCGCGAACGCATTGGGATGACAGGTGCAATCTCCCGCTGCGACAATGTCCGGATCGGAGGTACGAGCCAGATCATCCACTACGATGCCATCCGCCACCTCCAGTCCTGCATCGCGCGCCAATTCTATGTTGGGCTTCACGCCGATGCCTACGACCACCATGTCCGCCTCAAGTATCTTCCCCCCTGAGCAGACCACCTGCTGCACGTGCCCATCTCCCTCTAATGCAAGGACAGCGGTGCGGGTGAAAATCTCTACCCCTTGTGCGCGATGCAGCCGCTCGTAGAAGGAGGAGACCTCCGGGGCCGTGACCCGTTGCAATACTCGATCGAGCATTTCGAGCACCGTCACATCTAGGCCTAATTTTTGAAAGACGGCCGCCGTCTCGAGGCCGATGAAACCACCTCCGATGATGACCACCTTTTTGCTTTCGGATATTTTCTCTTTGATCAGATTGACATCCAAGATATTTCTCAGGTAGAAAACATTTTTTAAGTCACATCCCGGTACTGTCAATGGACGAACCCGTGCGCCTACAGTCAGCGCCAACTTGGTATAATCCAACCATTCGCCATCGTCGAGCAGCACTCGCTTTTCTGCTCGATCGATACGTAGCACCTTGGTCCCCAGGCGCAGGTTTACCCCAATACGGTCGTAGAGGTCCTTGGGTCGAATGACCAGGCGCTCCTCCTCCATCTCTCCAGCCAGAAAGGCCTTTGACAAGGGGGGCCTCTGATAAGGCAGGTATGGCTCTTCCCCGATCAGGGTAATTTGGCCATCCCAACCCTCCTTATACAGTCGAGGTACGAGATGGGCTGCCGCGTGGCTGGCTCCGATGACTACCGCTTGTCTCATGCGAGGGTATTGATGTGAGGATAGAGGCATATCATAATGCGCAGAGTCAGGTGACAAATTTTATCCAATGGTGCGCCACACCATTGTAACTGATGGCTTCGAGGGGAGGGATCTCCTGGCGTACCCGCACTACATCCTTGGTTCGCTCCACGATTCTTTGCAGTGTCACTCTTGCCTCGGCTCTGGCTAGCGCATTGCCGAGACAGGAATGTAGCCCGTGGGCAAACGAAATGTGTCGGGTGGGCTTACGCGTGATATCAAACGTATGCGGATCGGAGCACACCTTTTCGTCCATGTTGGCAGCGATCCACCAGACATTGACCCATTGATCTTTTTGGATGGGTACGCCTGCCACGGCTGTATCCCGGGTGGCCCGCCTACTACCAAATCGAATGGAGGGCATATAGCGTACGATCTCTTCCACCGCCCGGTTGACCAGCCCCGGCTCGTCACGTAGCAGTTGTTGTTGGTCCGGATGGTCCGTCAACAATTTCAACGCATTGCTGATCAGATTGGCCGTCGTATCATTGCCCGCCACCAGAATCAATACACAAAAACCATTGAGCGTCTGACGCGGTAGACCGGCGTCCACAAGCACCGAGAGAATGTCATCATATCGGCCAGGATGGGCCAAATGATCGTCTATCACTCCCTCAAAAAACTTGGGCATATCGGTCATCAGGCGATCAAATTCCTTCCCTGTCTCGATCACCCGAGGATGGTCAGCCGGCAAGAAAAGGAAAAAACTGTCGTTGTGCGAATATACCTTGGTCCAGTATCGCACCTCTTCCAGGCCTTCTTGAGGAATGCCTAATAATTGTGCGATCATGCGAGTAGTGATCTTCCCCGCAAAATCCTCGACGGCGTCAAACTCCGGTTTATCAATGACCTCGTCGATGATCTCGTCCACGTACTGCTGAATGAGCGGCTCCTGCCGGCGTATATGCCCCGGGGTAAAAAGGTGGTTGACAATAGCCCGGTGTATGTCATGCTCGGGCGGGTCTTCAAAAGCGAGGGGAATATTCTCCGGATTGGCCACCCCCTTTGAAGCCGGATCAGCCACACTGGAAAATGTCTGCCAATCACCCACGATGCTTTTGATGTCGTCGTAGTGAAAAAAGGAAATGCTACCTTGATCGTGCAGATAGGCACGGCATCGATCTCTTACCCCTCTGATCACGTTTCGTGGATCTGCCAAGTATGCCGGATCCAGTGGATTGAAATCAAAGTCGCTACTATTAGCCCATTCTTTCATATACCCAAAATTTGTGCACTATTTTATTTTAATCATCACTCTTGCTTGCCTCCACAGAAGCATTCTTTCTAATCAACTCAGGTCAAATTACGATGCAATTGATAGGCAGCCTCCACCTGAGCAACGATGGGCGGAGACGTCGTCACCTGGTACGAGGCCTGACCTACGTATACAAAATCGTCTTCCAGACTGTAGACCACTACCTGTCCGTATATGCCCAGCATGATATTCAAGCGCACACCGTTGTACGGGTTGGTGGCCAGATAAAAATAATTACTATAGTGGCTGACGCCAGCCTGAGGGTACACGGCCAGATATTCCTCAAATGCCGGCATATTCGTCTGACCCGCTATTATCTCTGTCTCATCGCTCAGTGTCTGGATCCGATCATACACAAATTGACCGGAAAATACTTTTTCTTGCAGCGCGATGGCAAATCGCATCATGTCTCCTGCGGTGAGGCACATCCCCCCTTCCGTGCCGGTGGGCTCACCAAAGCGGTTGATCGTGAACAACATGTCGTGTGCCGCTCCAATCTTGGCAAACAGCTCCCTGCCCAGGAATTCATGAAAGGGCTGGTCAGTCGCCGACTCGATCACGAACCCCATCAGTATGGTGTCAAGCGAGCAATAGTTGAAGGTAGCACCATGGCCACGAATCAATCCCTTCTCCACTCTTCCGCAATATTGTCTCAGGTAGTCTGCTATGGGCATGTCGCTTTTCCAGCCTCCGTACATCGTAGACTTTGACAATGCCATCAGTTCATGCGAATCGCCTGTGGGCAAGCGCGCATGCCGAAAAGAAAAAAAGTCATTAAAAGGGAGATTCACCCGCATGTCCGCCAGGTGTTGCACTGTTGCATCTTCATACATGGTGCCGCTCACCTCAGGCAAATAATCAGACACCAGCTTATTGGGGTCGACCATCCCCAGATCTACCGCTACGCCGTAACAAGTGCCCACCAGCGATTTGGCCGTCGACTGCAGCAGATGGGGCACGTGCTCATACTTTGCTTTCGCAAAATACTTGGCTCGGATCTTACCCCGGCTATGAACAAGTACGGCATCAATGCAGAGTTGCTCGACCCATTCGCGCATGCTACGCTGCTCATCCTCCCCGGACGTGATTGAAATATTCCACAACACATCGTTGTCCACCTCTTCCTCCAACACTCGGATGGCGCCGAGCCGCGGCACAGTCAGCACGGATGCCACCACTCCCTTCTGATAATAATATGGCCGGGTATACGCAGGACTCGCATTCATCCAGTCATTCATCTGCTCCCGCACGTGGGCCTGGATAGTATCTCGAAATTTTTCGATGCCGGTCATACCTTGTTCTCCTTATAGACTTTTTTGTACTCTTTCCCATCAAAAATAATTCGCGATAATATTTCACGCATGATCTCCGATGTGCCCGCATAAATAGGAATCACCCGTACGTCTCGATACATCTTAGAGATGGGATATTCATCCATGTAGCCATAGCCGCCAAACATCTGGAGACATTCATCGACCAATTTCTTTAAAATCTCAGAGGTCTTCAGTTTGAGCATCGAACATTCCTTTACGATGACCTCTCCTTGTTCATATAACCAGCAGGTATGATGCGTATACTGACGGTATGCCTCCACTTCACTGGCCAAGTCTACCAGGCGATGACGCAGGGCTTGAAACTTGTTAAGCGACTGGCCAAAAGCTTGCCGCTCCTCCATATATTTCAGCGTAATTTTCAGGGCGTAATCCATCAGCCCAATGTTGCCCATGCTGATGGCCAGCCGTTCGGTCTGTAGACTCTCCATCATATAGTAAAACCCTTTGCCTTCTTCACCGAGCAGATTTTCTACCGGCACCTTCACCTCATCAAAGGCGACCTCGGCGGTATCTGAACACCGTATGCCGATCTTGTCCAATTTATTGGTGGAAACACCGTCAGCGGCATTGTCGATAACCAGCAGAGAAATTCCAGCATCCGCTCGAACGGCCGTAACCATATAATCACCGTAGTGTGCATTGGTAATAAAAGTTTTGGAGCCGTTCACAATATAGTGATCTCCCTCGCGCCGTGCAGTCGTCCGGATCTTAGCCAGATCGGATCCGGCAAAGGCTTCGGTCATGGCCAGTGCTCCCACTTTTTCTCCCGCTATACTCGGTTGCAAATACTTGGCCTTAATAAAGGCAGATCCCGCCTGCTTGAGATAATTCATGGCCAAATAGACGTGGGTCAACATGCTGGTCAAAAAACCCGCATCACCGACCTTACCCAGCTCCTCGAGAAATATGGTATTGTAAAAGAAATCCGTTCCCATACCGCCCTCTTCCTCGGTATTGTCCAGGCCCAAAAAACCCATCTCTCCCATCTGGCGAAAGATCTGCCGGTCGATTTTGCCAGCCGCCTCCCAAGCCACCAGGTGCGGGGCTACTGCCTGTGCCAGAAAGGTCGCCAAGGATTCTCTAAAAAGATCGTGCTCTTCGGTGAAATACAAGGACTTCATCATAGTCTAATTGACATTTGTCAGCATGGACCTACCTCCACACCGTTTGACGCCACGCAACTTGCTGCCACCCGCGTGGTTAGATCCACGACGCCTCGAGTGATCTCCTGGGCAGAGGCCGTTTCTCTCCGGGTATGCAACCACCCAAGTACCAATCATCCTCGACCGATGAGAAACGTCGGTATCATATGCATATCGTCGGGCTACACCCCATTGGTCGATCCGTTTGCAAGTGCCGCGTTTATCAGAAAGGCCATAGTACACTATGGGAAAAAAAGGCAAGTTTGGGCAGTACAGAGCCACCTGGTCTCTAGGCGTGACACCGGCCTTGACTAATCCGTGAGCGATCTGATTGGCGGCGTCATTCTGCTGCTGATGGCTGATCTGTTGGTCGCCGGCAATCATCGCGACTTTAGCAGGGTGCTTCTGTGTACTTTCCTCAAGAAGGTTGGATAGCTGCCGCATTGTGTAGGATTTGCATTAGATCCGTAGCACTTAAGGTATCCCAAGACGGCACACATGAGGGCCGGAAAAAGAATGATTTTTAGCAGATTTGGTAGTTTGGCGCGCACGCAGACGCCCCATCTAAAGTCACCCTCTGTCCGGTGTTTGGGCTACCAGGAGGATCGGCCAAAACATCCACGGGCCCGGTCAGGCCCCGCCTAGTAGGCTTTCGCATTAGATATGTTGAATAATTCTAATAGGATTTTGTTCGCAGACGAGGCATGACCGAGCGATCTCGAAGAGTCGAGCATGACAATGCGAGAAGTGAGGGAACCGCGAAAGCGGGTGGGTGGCTAGCCGTAGCTATGGCGAGGCTTTGCAACGAAGTATGCGGACAAAAGACATTAGAATTAGCTACAAGATTTAATGCGAAACTCTACTAGGCTTTCTGCACACCCCGCACGCCATTCTCGACGACGTAGCTGGCACGTGTGTGCAGAGGAGCACCCGGTCGCGAGACGTACTCCACGGCCTGATAATCACTGCGCCACTGCTTGGGGGTCACGTGGCAACTGACGTAGCCTCGCTCACGCGAATGGAAAGCCAGGCATGGATTTTCAGAGAGAAGCTGATCGAGTCCATCGAACGTACGTGTACCGTCCCCGCCGGAGGAAATGGAGGTACCCACAAATTCGCTGGCCACAATACGCTCCTCCGGTCGGTCGCAGTGGACACGGAGATCATTGACCCAATTGGAATGGATATCTCCCGTCAGGACGATGGGGTTGGAGATCCGACCATCGGCCAGCAATTGCATCATCCGGCGGCGACTGGCATCATATCCGGGCCACTGGTCAACGGAGAATCGCTTGTCGAGTCCCACGGCACGGTCGATCTGGGCCATCATGACCTGCTGAGCCAGCACATTCCAACGGGCTTTGGATTTGCGCAACCGCCGGCCTAGCCATCGCTCTTGCCGGGCGCCCAGCATCGTGGCGGAAGGCGCAAACACGCCTGGGCAGAGGGGACCGCTTTGGTCACCACAGGGCTGATCCGTACGATATTGCCGCGTATCCAACACATCAAACTCCAGCAAGCGCCCGAATTTTACGTTGCGATAGAGTTGCATGTCGGGACCTCGAGGAATCGCTGCTCGCCGCAAAGGCATATGCTCATAATAGGCCTGATAAGCCCGGGCCCGCCGCTGCAAGAATGCCTCCGGCCGGATGCCAGGCTCCTCCGAGATCGCATCTGCGTAGTTGTTGTCGACTTCGTGATCATCCCAAGTCACGATCCACGGTGCAGCAGCATGCATGGCCTGCAAGGCCGGATCCATCTTATACTGGGACAGCCGGCGGCGATAGTCGTCCAACGAGTCGATCTCGCTACCCACATGTTTTCTCACTCGTCCCTCCCTGCCCTCGTACTCATAGATGTAATCGCCCAGATGAATGACCAAATCCAGTGGCTCCCGGACCATGTGCTCGTAGGCCGTGTAATACCCGGTCTCGTAGTGCTGACAGGATGCAAAGGCAAAACGGAACTGATCGGTCATTTCGTCCTTGGCGGGGGCAGTGCGTGCCCGTCCGACCGTGCTGAGATCGTTGCCGGCCTTAAACTGATAAAAGTACCAGCGATTGGATCGCAGCCCTTTGGCCTCGACATGGACCGAATGAGCCAACTCGGGTGTAGCGAGCGCCTGCCCGCTGGCTACCACGTTGGACATGGCTTCGTCCTCGGCGATCTTCCAGTCCACTTGCACATTGACGCTCGGCATGCCACCGCCTTCCAGCGGTATGGGAGCCAGGCGGGTCCAGAGGACAAATCCATCCGACGACGGATCGCCAGAGGCCACGCCCAACCGAAAGGGGTAGTCGGCAAGGGGCACATAGCGCCTGGTCAACTGAGTCAGGGGCCGATCGATGAGTAGCGGCCAGGCGGCCAAAGAGGTGAGACCCGTACGGAGAAACTGACGACGATGATGTACAGACATGATAGGTTTGACTTATGAAGTAATGACATGAAATCGGCCTGGGCCTGTGGAGTCTCACACAATCTTTCTTGCTTACTCCCATGCGTAACTCTAATTAGTAGAGTCTCGCATGAATGTAAGCTTTATTTTAGGTTACCCGGAATCTCATCTGGATCTATGCTGGGCAATCGCAATATGGGATTCTGCACTTATCTATCAACGGCCTCAAAGCATTGCCGGCAAGATGTGCCCAGATTTAGTAGTTGAACACACTTAGGACAACTACTCCCTGGCATAACCTTGCTAGTAGGTCAGGTGAGGGCGCCTGACACGGCCAGGTTGTTTTTTGATTACGACACCTAAGTAGAGTTTCGCATTAAATCTTGTGTTTAGTTCTAATGTCTTTGGTCCGCATACCTCGTTGCTAAGCCTCGCCATAGCTACGGCTATGCCTAGACTCCCACCCGCTTTCGCGGTTCCCTCACTTCTCGCATGGTCATGCTCGACTCTGCGAGATCGTTCGGTCATGCCTCGTCTGCGAACAAAATCCTATTAGAATCAAAGCAACATATCTAGTGCGAAACGTTACTAAGGAATATCCATCACTACTTTGGGCAGTTCGACAGGCGCTCCCCTGCCATTGTCTCCCTTGAAAATAGGAACCGCCGCCTCATCACTGCTTGCCAACTCCGGGTGAAAATAGCCTTTGCGATCGATCCATCGTGTGCTTGTGGTTTTGTCAATCGTCAGCCGCCCTACCGGCCGAAATCCTAGACGACGATTCTCTGGAGAGATCGCCACCTTCTCCAAGGGCCGGTTGTTTTTCGTCTGCCAAAGATGCGGACCGCTGGGTAGCATATCAATTTCCTTTAGCTCTAGTTGCAGCCGGTCGGCAAAGACATCCACCACCAAGTAGTTGGTACGCGTATTATAGCCGATCAACCCTCCATGCGCAATCTGCATGATACCGTCACGCTCCGTGCAGGTGATCGCATGTACTTCTCCACACAGATACAGATCGACCTCGTGCTGCCGCATGGTCTGCCAAAACTCGGACTGCCGCCCACCGGTCAGGATCAATCCGCTTGAGCTCCATTTTCTCACCGGGCTGAGCACCGGGGTGTGTCCCATGACGATCTTGTGACGCGCATCTGCTTGATTCAGAAGTACTTCCTTAAACCACTGCAATTGGCGGCCCGTCACCCCTGCTTGGATGTGTCCCTGTTTACCTTCCCCCTCCTCAAACACATCCACGGAAATAAACAGCACGTCTTGGTGTCGCCACCAGAAAGCCGTACCACGCATGTGCTCCGGGCCATTTTGAGGCATGGACAGATGCCTCGCGAAAGCTTCCTTGTACATGGGTACCGCCTTCCATTTTTTCTCACTCCGCCAGGGATTGTCACCGACCTCGTGATCTCCTATGGCGGTGTAATAAGTCAAACCATGGGCACGCATCCGTTCTTTCCAAGCCGAATAATACCGGGCCGAATACTTGGCAATCGTATCTTGATCGTTCCAGGCTGGTGCATCCCAATGGCCCATGACCAAGTCGCCGGCCACCATCAAAAACGCCGGATTCTCTGCTTTGGCCGAGCTCAATATATAGGACAGTGCTTCCTCCCAGCCCGGTTGGGGGTAATCACAATCCACATTGAGAAAGTCAGGCATACTGACAAATGTCCACCGCGGTTTTGCCTCTTTTTCTCCCCGGGTACAACTGACCAAGATCCCGAAGGCCAGGATAGAGCACCAGACCTGAAGGGGCGAAAGGGGCCAGATGTGACAAAGTGATTTCATTTTCGATTGATATGGTTCTTGATCGGCCAGCAATGCATTGGGTTACTTACCACCGTATACTTTCATTAAGCTCGTAGGATACACAAACGCGGTGGCAATCTCTATCTTTATAAAGGTAGGCATTGCCAGGTATGACGTTGCCGCACACCTGGTATCAACAGTGAAGTTTCGGTGATGATCGCCTGATGCTTCCTGCGGTCGACTCTCACCCGAAGGTCATCAGACTAACGCAAATAACCATTCGCATGGGCAAGACTATGGACAAGCTGTTCGACGGAATCGGAAAGATCAGTAAGAAATTGCACCCGCATCGAGGCTGGATCCTGGCTGGATTTTTACTGTACGCCATTATGCTCAAATTTCTCGAAGGCCAATTCACCTCCCGACTTCAAGTGAGTTCGCTCAGCATGTACTTCTACGATGCCAGCGCCTGGCGAGATCTCGTTGATTCGATCAGATGTGCGGGGCTCTTTGGCGTGTTTCGTGCATTTACCCACCTGGATCTACTATTCTTTCTCTCCTATGGTCTGCTGCTGCTCAGTATCGCCGATAGGTACAAAAAGAAGGTGTGGCGAGTGGCTTTTGTGGTATTTGCGGGTCTAATCGTCGTCTCGGACTTTTTTGAGAATTTGTATCTGACCGGTTGGTTGTCCGAAGGCAATCCGGCCAATATGCCCACCCTGTCAAGGCTGAAAATGGCTGGAATCTTTGCCATTGCCATTATGCTCATCAGCAATACGGTGGGAAGGACGATCAAAGGGATTCGAATCTTCTTCGCTACCTTCTGGTATTGCCGCTTAAGCATCATCGGCCTTGTCATTATCGCTGTTTTTATTGGCATACCGCAGGGACAAGAGCTGGCTGTATTTATGTTGGAGCACCCCAATGATTGGCTATACCTTCCCTTTTTTAATGCCATTGTGATGATTGCCGGGGTTGCTATCTGGTACCTGCCCCGCTATTTGTTCCCAGAAAATCCCGCCGGTGATGAATACAAATTTAGGATGGTCTTCCAGCGGAGCGAATGGCTTAATCACTTCGACATCGATCACGTCAAAGCGCGTGCAGGAGCTATCGAAACACGGGGTGCTCCCCTGCGCGACGACACGTTTATGCGGGAGAAATACAATGTGGATCGCATGTTTCAATCGGCGGTAGGAGCAGCTGATCAAGACCCTGACGACACCGACACCCCCAGCCCTACCGAATCTTCGCGTCCAGACTCGGAAGAGGTCAAGCTGCGCTGGATACTTGCGATGCGAAAATACGTACCCCTGGCCCTCGCGTCCTGCTTCTTTCTGATCCTAATTTCTTTCTTCGCCGGTCTTTCGGCAAAGATCAATCCACCCGATGAAGGTTTTCTTCTCGTTTTGCGAAAAGGCATGCAGATAGGCCGCATCGTCCTTATGGTTGCCGTCGGCCTATTGCTGCTCCTGTCTGTGGCCCGCAAACGCACTCGCCAATGGCTGTTGGATACCATCATGGACATTTTACAGTCCAAGAAGTTCAACCGATGGGTCTTCGTAGCCTTCGCCCTGAGCGGTACCGGTCTATTGCTCGGTATGTTTTTATTCAATGGGATTAATGACCTGACCCTGCTGTCCCAAATTGTCTTGCTGGTAGCGACTTTGCTATTGATTTGGTCGGCCGCGCACCACGCTGGCCAACGGTCGTGGTTTAGAGATTATTTTGACAACACCCATCGAGCTATTCTCATCAGTCTCGGTCTGGTGACGATCGGCTATCCCATCTACCTGCTGTTTTTCACCGTTTCCACGTCCCTGGGACTGAGCATTTTGATTTTGCCGGTGCTGTTTTACTACACGCTACAGATACTGATCGCCTATAAAGGCAATGACACGCAAGATCGGACTTACTATCTCACCAGTTTTGTCCTACTATTTGCCGTGGCCTTAATTGTCTCCACGCGTATCGACAACAATCATCTGGATGTGGAGACCGAAAATGTGGGCAGCTCCCAGGCGTCGTTGGATCAACTGGTGGACCAATTCACGCAACCGTTTGCCCAGGATTCCGTCAGCGCCAAAATTCCCGTCTTTTTCGTAGCGGCCAACGGGGGTGGCACGATGCAGGCGTATTGGGCTGCCCAGGTGATTGGGCACCTGAAAAAGAGTACGCAAAATCGCATTGATCGGCATGTATTTGCCATGTCCGGGGCATCGGGCGGAGCAGTCGGATTGGGATTAAGCACCCTGGCCTGGACGCTTGAAGACAGCGTATTTGTAAATGCGATAACCAACGTCTACGAGCATGACTTTCTCTCCGGAGGTTTGGCCTATATGCTAGGCAGCGATGCATGGCTGTCCGTAGCTCCCTTCAACGTGAGCAATATTCTCAACCGCAACGAGTGGCTTTGTAAAAAATATGGCCGTGTGCTGGCAGAAGAATTTGGGCACCGACGCTGGCAAGAACCGTTCATAGATACGTGGACGCCAGACGGTGCGTGGAGACCACTGTACTTTGCCAACACGACCCGCGTGGAAGACGGCGAGAGGTGTATGAGTGGCCCCGTTGATCTGTCTGCTGCAACGGTCGGCCATGACCTGCTTCACTCCCTGGCAGATGAAGGGCAGACGCTGACATTTGGGGAGGCGGTACTCTTGACCAATCGCTTTCCCTACGTCAACACCTCCGGTAAAATTGAAGGACAGGGTCACTTTGTCGATGGTGGGTATCACGACAATTCTGGGATAGAGACCCTGATGGAGTTGTACAGAGCAGTGGAGCCGCTCCTCTTCAGGGAAAGCAGCCGCTACGAAGCACATTTCATCCACATCAACTTTGGTGACGTTGCATGGCGTCAGTATGGTACCTGGGACGAATGCCGTGATTCCTGCATCGCCCCTTCACCAGTCAATGATCAAAGTGAGCTTGCCGTACCATTGTCGACGGCGGCCGGAGTCATACTCGGATCGCCGGTGTACAATCGTGTGCAGGAATTGATGCAGACCTTCGGCAACCACATGTACCGGCTTTATTTGCCAGGATCCAGCATCTTCGAGGCGCAGCACAGCTGCGTGGGGGAGACCACTCGACAAGCTTTTCAATCGGTGCATCTGGAGTTGATCGAAAATCCCTTGGGTCGAACCATATCGCTAAATCAGCAACGATATGTGAAGGCTATGCTAGGTCAGACGACCTTGCCGCCCAGCCAAGAACTCGCGCGCATTGGAGAAAAAGTAAATGCCATCCCGTAGCTCCTGAGCGACCGGATTAGCCTGCCGTAGCAGAATGGTGTGTGTGTTGGGGGGCAGCAGCGATATGCTTTACCCCTCCTTACTGATCAGATATGGCCCACCTGTTTATGCCTCCTCGTCGGGCCATTTTCAACGGCGACCGGATTCTCCAACTGTGAACCGCTATTAATTGCTCCATACGACTCGGACCAGATCCGCTGTGCCAAAGTCTTCTCCATTGACTTCCGAGTTGCCCGATATGCCGCCCAGCATCCCAATCAGACGGCATTCCCGGTCCAGCACCTCCGACGAGAGATCGGCACCACAGTTGCCCGGAGAAAAAACATACACGGTCCGGTTCTGGAAGGTGTACTCACTCACGGACGCTCCGCTGCTGCAGGCCGTACCGGAGGATTGGAAAGACTCAATCTGCATATCCAGGCAATTGGGTATCTCGGTCTCGGGATCGTCCTTATTGCAGGCAAGGATGCAAAGCAAGCCCGCAGCTACCCATGCCCTTGTCCAATGCAGATGCAACATCATGGATTAGAAACGTAAGAAGGGCATTACGATGTTGCCTATCCCTTTGATTAGTGAATTAGCGACTCCAAAGTCGCCTGATATCCCCGGAACATTGCCGTATCTTTAGGTTCACGTCACTATTGTAAATCTTGATCCATGCCGCAATCCAGAAGATCTTTTCTTCGAAGTACCCGTAGAGCCTCCGTCCTATTGGCTGGCGGATCACTTCTTCCCATCTCGGCCCGCGAGCTATTTACCTGGCGAAAGAAGGTAAAGCTGCGATTCATCATCGCTTCAGACTCTCACTACGGCCAGCCCGACACTCCCTACGAGGCTATGGCCGATACCTTCATCGAGAAGGCAAATTACTTTCACGCATCCCAGCCTTGCGATTTTTGTGTGCTCAACGGAGATATTATCCACGACGAGGCACACCTCATGCCGTTGGCCAAGGAAAAGTTTGATGCACTGGAGATGACTACTTACGTCACCAAGGGCAATCATGATATGGTCACCGACGCGACCTGGCAGGACATTTGGAAGATGCCGGTCAATCTGCGATTTACCATCGGTAAAAATGCCTTCGTATTGGCCACTACTACGGATGACAAGGGCACGTACCTCTCTCCTGACCTAGCTTGGCTCAGGGAGAATCTGGATAATAGCCGAAAGCAAAAAAATGTATTTGTATTTCTGCACATCCCACAGACCAAATGGACCCGTCACGCCATCGATACGCCCCAATGCATGGATTTAATCACCAGCTATTCGAATGTCAAATGCGTCTTCCACGGGCACGAGCATGACCAGGATGGCATCATGACATTTAACAAGGTTCCCTTTCTCTTCGATGCGCACATCGGCGGCAGCTGGGGCACGGACTATCGCGGATTTCGGGTGGTCGAAGTGCTAAAAAACAATTCGATCGTCACTTACATGATGAATCCGGTGGAGGCGCTGGGAAGAACCGCACTGCAGTAGATGTCATATCGTGAAAAGTTGTTCTTCGAGGGTCTGGGCAAGTGATCCTACGCAGCTATTTCCTCTTCACTAACAGTGCCTCTAATTCCTCCAGGGATTTGCCCTTGGTTTCGGGCACGACCATAATAATGAAGATCAGCCCCACGGCGGCAAATACGCCATACAGCAGAAAGGTGAGTCCCGTACCTAGGTTGGAAAGTTCCCAAGGGAAGGCCAGCTGGACCAGGAAACTCACGGCCGAGTTGATCAGACCCACGAAGGAAATCGCCAGTCCCCGGATGAAATTGGGAAACAGCTCGCTAAATAGGACCCACATGACCGGTCCGATCGAGATGGCAAACGAGGCGACGAAGCCCAGTATGCTGATCAAAATGAGCCATGCGTTCATGTCCGCCGCCGCCGTAATTAGATTGGACTCGTACGTATTGGCCATCTCCGGCCCCAGGGCCTCCCTCAATGCACCTTTGTAGGTCAAATCGCTGGTGTAGGTGGTGCCCAGTAGACCGGCCAGCTGATCTCGATCAATCTCCGGTGGCAGTTGAGCCACACTCTCTCGGTCAAGTGTGTAGGTGGCCTGGCTAAACCCATAGGACAGCGCCAGCATGCAGATGGTAATGCCCGCGACGCCAAATATGAGAAGCGGCTTACGACCCCATTTGTCGACAAAGAGAATAGCCAGGATGGTAAAAGCCAGATTGACCAGGCCAACCATAATTGCCTGAACAAAGGAGGCATCGGTGCCTATACCTGATTGCTCGAAGATCATCGGCGCGTAGAAGAAAACGGAATTAATGCCGGTAATCTGCTGCAGGATAGCGACTACGATGCCGATAATCAGCACCAGTCGTAGCGCCGGCTTAAACAGCTCTCCAATCAACTCCAATCCTTGGCTCTTGTCCTCGTCAAAACTGGCCTGTGCTGCGGCCAAGGCCTCTTTAGCCATCTCGGCACCATTGGCCTTGGTCATGATCTGCAAGGCCTCAGACGTGCGTCCCTTCATGATCAGCCAGCGGGGACTCTCCGGCACAAAGAAGAGTCCGATAAAGTACAGGACTGCCGGCATGGTCTCCAGGCCCAGCATCCAGCGCCAGTTGTACGCATCAAACTTTAGTGCTTGGGCCCAGGCAGCGTCTGATTGGCCCAACTGCAGGATGAGATAGTTGGTGAAGAACGCCACAGAGATGCCTATGACGATATTGAGCTGATTAAAGGAGACCATCCGTCCGCGCATGTCTGCCGGTGCGATCTCCGCGATATACATCGGGGCGATGATCAATGATGCACCCACCCCCAGGCCACCGATCATACGGGCTACCACGAGCACTAGATAAGAGGGAGCCAGCGCCGATCCGATCGCTGAAACTGCATATAGGATCGATGCATAGACCAGCACGCTTCTTCGTCCGATTCGATCGCTGAGCGGACCGGCAACCAGCATCGCCAGGGTGGCGCTGAGGGTCAGTGATGCCACCGCCCAACCCAGTTCCAATTTGGTCAGGACAAACTCTATCTCAATAAACTTATTGACACCAGATATGACGGAGGCATCAAATCCCATGAGAAATCCTCCCAGCGCCACGATGAGGGCGACGACAATCGTAAAACGGTTGTTTCGATCCATAGCCGAAATAAGATAGGGAAGTTTGGGGGATTGCAAGGGCGTGGTCCCGGGATGGACCAGTTATGCGGACGCAGGAATCTGAACTACTCAATCATATTCCAAAAAATCATCATTCCAGCAGGTAGTGGTCAACCCACCTCGGAATCTCGGAGTACTTGTACAGCACTTCACTACCCTGGTACACTTCGAGTATTAAATTTGCCTGATCCCCGGAATTATCAAAGACGAATGTTCTGTAGGTATATTGGACTGCATCCCTCAGCAAGTGAAGCGATCGATGATACCTGCTTTCGATTTTTGAAGGCTCTACCGCATGGCCTCCACCACGAACCCTTTGTCGGACTCGCTCCACATTGATCAGAGGTGACTCTGTCGCGACGAAATACAGATAATTCTTGTATCCTTCTTGCTGAGACTTCTTGAGAAAATCTACTTTCGACTCGTGAGACATCACCGTTTCAAACGTGAATTTCTTTCCCATTGCCATGAGCTTGTACCTGAGCAGATCAGCGATCAATGCCGCCTCATATGAATGAGTACTCCAATCATGGATGTGAATCCTTGCGTTCTGCATTGTCAAGTCGATGTTCAAGCCTTCGCGTTTTGCCTTGGCTAGTAGAGTGTGACCCGATAAGAATGATCTGAAGTCCTTGGGTGCGAGAGCTCCAAGTCCAAAACTGGCTAGATCTAGGCTCCCTGTGGATCTCAATTGAATTTCGATTTGATCGGCATTTATGTAATGTCCGATATCAAAACGGTTACCAATCTGATTTAGGATTGTAGACTTTCCAGATCCATTCGGACCGGCAAAGACACGTATCCGCCTACTTCTTTGAAAGCTTCGTTTTCGTTCCAACCAGGACCTTTCTTCGATTGTTCTCTACCCGACCGAGAGTCGTCTTTGCACCTGTGGCATCCACTTGTATGATGTCTTCCCCATCCAGGTAGGTAACAGGGATGCTCTCGTCCAGTGAGGAGGAAATTGCTTTTGCAGAGGATTCCTTTGCCACTTGATCAATTACGCTATGATGTTTACGAGTATCCTCAATGTAGGACAGATATTTTGCCTTCTTTGCCATATGCAAATGTAACGTATTCCAAGCGGTGTTGGTTCTCCCTGAAATTGCCCGAGAGCTGGACGAGACGCGCGAAGTGCTAGGGCAGGGTAATACTTCGAAGGCTGACGGCATAGGTCAAACTACCCTCAAGATCATGCAAGCAGGACGAGAGACACCGGTCAAGACCTACTAATAACCGTCAAGACCCTTAGCGCTAATGATACCGGGAGTGGTAGAGTTTTGAATTAGATTATGGCCAGGATCTGCAACGAAGTACGCGCACCAAAGTGGAGTAGAGCGGGGAAGTAAATAGTCACTTCCCCACCCTCTCACAGAACGGTACGTGAGTTCTCTCGATTCATACCGCTCTTCAGGATTAGAATGCATTACGGTGTAAGTCCCACTTTCCATGCTCAAATAAAAGTCGGACAGGTCCGATAGATAGCAACAAGATAGGCCCGGGCCTGGGACCAGCGGCACCCAATTCGCTTGTATTTATTCATCACCCACCGAATTAGCCTCACATTCAGCGCACAAAATACCGGCCGCATGCGGTAGAGACAAAAACGTCCGGAGTAGTAGATCCAACCCCGGATTATGGCAGCCGTCTGGGCTGCAATAGCCGAAATAAGATTGGGATTAAGCGATGCAGGGCCGTGGATATTATAAGGATGCCACCATCATCACGTGGTGGGAGCCTCGACAACAGACTCCTTTTCTGGTATCAAGTGCATTTTCTTAGCCTTGGACCTGAAACGGAACAACGTAAAGAGATTAAAAAAGTGCATGAGACCAAGCACGATGATGATCAGCCCGATCTTTACACTTAGCATTTCAATGCTCTCTGGCAGCGACCGCACCGGCTGACTAATGATCAAATTCCAGAGGACGTAGCCAAAATTGATCAGATAAAATCCAATGAGAAGCAGCTTGTTGATACTGTCGACCAGTTGCACATCCTGGTTGAAGATTTCCATCAGAAAGACGCGGCCATTGGTAAAGAGGGCTCTTCCGACCCAGATGGTCAATAACAGGGTGACAACGATGTAGATGACATAGGTGCCTGATAAGTAGTCCATTCTTTATAAATTTTGAATTTTCAGAAATTTTTGAAATATCATGGCAAAAAAAAAAGAGATTATGCGAAAAGCTGAAGGACCCGTCCAAAAAACCAGTTAGCCTCCATATTGATGAATTTGGTCAACACCTTGTTCGCTTGCTTGCCAAATTTGCTGAGTTCTTTCGTCATCTTTACAAACTCTCTTTGCTCCTTGCTCGTCCCGTCAATCTTTGCGTTACGTACTTCGTTGAGCATGGCGAGCAGTGGTTCGAGTTCTCTCCGCCTTCGTTCCCTGGCCACCTGCGTAGATAGTTTCCAAACGTCCTTCTCCGAGTAGAAGTAGTCCTTCCGATCTCCCGGCTTGTAGTGCTTGTAGACAATGCCCCACTCCATCAATGCCTTGAGACTCATGCTGACATTTCCACGTGAGACGCCGAGGTCCTTGATGATATCGTCCGTGGACAGTGGAGCCTCGCTAATCATCAGGAGTGCGTGAATTTGGGCCATCGTTTTGTTCAATCCCCAAGCGCTCCCGAGCATTCCCCAGGAGTTTATGAACTTTCTTCTTGCTTCTTCAAATTCCACGAGCCAAAGATAGTATATATTTTTGGAAGTTTCAGAAAATTTTGAAACTACATATTCTCGCTGCTCGCTTGGGTGAGTCGCAATGCAAGAATGGTATCCTACAACTCCTGGTACCCCCCTGCGCTAACCGTTAATTGACCCTTAGTGCTAATTATACCGGGGATCTTGCTCTTCCGCACTCGATAAGATTTCGCCGTAGACAGACAAAGCCTCAAAAGACTACTCGGTAAAGACTTACGATTAACCGTTAATTGACCCTTAGTGCTAATGATACCGGGGATCTTGCTCTTCCGCACTCGATAAGATTTCGCAGCAGACAGACAAGCCCCAAAGGACACCTCGGTGAAAACCTACGAATAACCGTTAATTGACCCTTAGTGCTAATGATACCGGGGATCTTGCCCTTCGGGATTCGACAAAATTTCGCCGTAGACAGACCAGGTCTCAAAGGACACGTCGACCAAAGACACCATGAATAACCGTTAATTGACCCTTAATGCCAATGACACCGGGGATCTTGCCCTTCCGTCCCTATACAATTTCGGGGTAGGCAGACAAGCCTCAAGAGACCCTCGGTAAAAACCTTCGAATAACCGTTAATTGACCCTTAGTCCCAATGATACCGGGAAACCGGCCCTTCCGCACTCGCCAAAATTCGCAGCAACAGACCAGCCCCAAAAGACTCCTCGGTAAAGACCTACCAATAACCGTTAATTGACCCTTAGTCCCAATGATACCGGGAAGCAGGCCTTCCGCGCTCGACAATTTCGCAGCAACAGACCAGCCTCAAGAGACCCTCGGTAAAAACCTACCAATAACCGTTAATTGACCCTTAGTCCCAATGATACCGGGGATCCTGCATCCCGCAATGCATTCCTCTGGCACGACCCGATAAAGGGTAAGCCCTCTCCCCTCAGGGCTACAGATAATCCAGGAAGTTTTCGCGGCTGCTTGCATCCGTTCAAAAAAGTGACTATACTTGTGTTCTAGTTATCTAGTACACCAATACTATCTTATGATTAGATTTGATTCTGTCGACTTCGCCTTTGGTAAGCACGAGATCCTGAAGCAACTCGACTGGACCCTACATCCCGGCAAAGTTTATGGGCTGCTGGGCAGAAATGGCGCAGGCAAGACCACGCTTCTGCATTGCCTATGCGGTTTGCTACACCCTCAGGCAGGCTCCATCCGGGTTTGGGACCATCAGCCACAGCTGAGAAGTGTCTCTTTCAAGGCTGATATTTTTCTGGTGCCTGAATCCTTCTATCTACCCGATCTATCCATTCGTCAATTGCTCAAATTCTATGGCAAGGCCTACCCGAGATTTGATCGACAGCTATTTGACAAACTCCTGGTCGACCTCGAATTGGTCAATCTACGACACTGGCGAAAACTAAGCTACGGCCAGAAGAAAAAGCTATTAATTGCCTTGGGCATTGCCGCACAAACCTCCGTCCTCATACTCGATGAGCCTACCAACGGCCTGGACATACCGGCAAAGACTCAACTGAATCGAGCCCTTGCTCGCCTGCTGGAACGCAAGAAGATTATCATCATTAGCACGCACCACATTAAGGACGTCGAGCATCTATTGGACCACGTTTCGATTTTAGACGAAGGCCGGATCCGATGGGAGTCGTCCGTATCTCGGATAAGCACAGCCTTTTCATTTGTGTCCAGCTATGAGAAGCCAGCAAACTCCTTGTATAGCGAACCGATGCCCAATGGATTTTATTCCATCATCCCAAACAATGACAAGAGCGAAGGCCGGGTCGATCTGGAATTACTCTACAAGGCATGTCACCAAAATCAAGCAGCATTTACTCATCGCACCAAAGCTTTACACTATGAAATCAGTTAGTTGGTCGCGGACCTTGCAATGGCTGGCATTCCAATGGCACCTCAAGAAAATCAAATTGCTGTATTTCTGCTTGCTCACGGGCTCGCTGCTGGCTATCACCTATGCGACCATACTGACTTCTAGCCACTTAGCCTGGCCCAAGATATCCTTTAAGGATCAGTACGTGACTTTTGTATATGGACTCATTGCCTTTGGTGTCCTCGTAGCCTATGAGCTTGGAAAAAGCTGGATCAAGGGGCCGGAAGGGATTTACAGGAATTTGCTTCCATTTTCTTTGGCCGAACAGACTATTGGCCAACTACTGATCCTCATCCTTGGTGCTCCAATACTCTTCTGTCTCATCTTTTATCTCGTGACTGTTGCGTCACTCTGGGTTTCTAATCATTTGATCGACTACACGGAATACATGTACTATGACCCTGACCGTATCAATGTCGTCCTGCCATTGTCACCTTTGCATCCAAAATTACAGATGCCACTGCTTGTTTATCAACTGATTGTCGCAATGTTTCTATTTGGCATGCTGACGATTCGAAGACTACCTTTTCTCATGACCGCAATTTCTGTGTTCCTGATTATGAGCAGCGTACCGATCCTTATGAGTGAGCTGCCTGGCCTTTTTCTCCCCGAAGGTTGGCGCGCTCATATGCTGGGAGATTGGTTTCTGCAGGGACCCAGGGGGTATTTCGCCGTGGTTGAGCTCGCCCCATTTTTTAAAATCATCCCCTATGTGCTGGCTCCCCTATGTGCAGTTGCCATCTATCTAGCCAGTTACTACCGGTCCCAGGAAGCACAAATCTGTTAGCATGAAATTCATCGATGGCAAGGCCATTTACCTGCAAATTGTAGATCTGATCTGCGAACAAATCATCCGCGGCGACTTCGAGTCAGGAGATAAAATCCACAGCGTGCGTGAATTTGCAGGCACCCTCGGCGTAAATCCCAACACCATCGTCCGCACCTACGAGAAATTGCAATCGCTGTCCATCCTCGAGAACAGACGAGGAAGGGGTTTATTCGTCACCGAGAAAGGACAACGTGCTGCCATGAAATACATGAAGGACAATTTTGTCCAGCTTGAACTACCTAAACTATTTAGGACCATGCGTCTACTGGATTTTGATATTCAAACCCTCGAAGAACAATTTACCCATTACCTACAAGCACCTCTGCATCATGAAAGCTAGCTACAAAATCTTACTGAGCGTCCTGGTCACACCCCTGCTTTATGTTCTACTTATTAACGGCTTATTACGGCATCAATACGACAGGGGTAAAATCAAGAACGCAGAAATGCTGCATTTGGAAAGATATAGTCGCACTTCGCTCCCAGCAATCGCGGATCTGCATCTCAGCGGACACTCACCCATATCCGTTGTCTGTGATGGAGCGAATTACCTTGAGCTAGAAAAATTTGATGGACCATATCCAGTAAAATACGTCATTGAGGGCACTTCACTGACTGTCGAGAACACCCGTCGTCGTGTTAAGGGCATCCTAAAACTGCAAAATGTAATTATCCACGTCAGAAGCGGGACCAGACTCTGGCTAGATAACGCCAATGTAAATCTGGCTGCAGGCGACTTGCCTCGGTCGGTGATGATACACGGAGATGACTCTCGTTTGAACTTTATTCATGAGGTACCTTCCACCCCCATCTGCAGTGGCCCTGTGCCACTGGGCTATACCAGCAAATCAGAATCCCAATGGAAAAATGTGACGCTTCTGGCGAAAGATTGCAAAGTCCGATTCGCAGAAAACACCATCATCGATACCTTAAGTGGTCAAGCACAAAATTCAGAAATAAACTGTGCCGCTGCGAATATCAACTTCTTTGATCTATCAGGTGACGATGATTCTGCCATCACGGTTTCTGGCAAAAACGTAAAGTCATCAGAGGCACATTAGCCCTTGCGCAGCGCATTATAATCTCACCCATTCACCGACCTTGCCTTCGCAGGGATTGAGCTTTTCACATCTGTACTGCTGTAGTCTGACTCACGATGCATTGCCATCGCCAACGTCTTCTGCCCAGGGTTCTAATTTCGCCACCCACCAATCCCACTCCTGCTCAGCACCAAGGCGCCCCACGGCCAGAGCCAATGCCTTGGACCATAGTAGCATCAGGGCACCGCATACAAGCCCGGCTTCCACCAACGAAGACCAGAGGGTGTCATCAATATCACGCTGTCTATAGGCGGCTAACAACGCACGATACTTCCCGATGACTTGCGCCTTGCTTTCCGCTAAACGTGACGCATTAACCGCTAAAAACCATCCCAGCTCAAAGGTACAGGGAGCCCATCCGACAAATGCCCAGTCCAAGAGACAGAGCGAGCCGTCCTGGGCACGGGCAAAATTTGCCACCTTGGCATCCCCGTGAATAAGTGTGCAGGGAAGGTGCTGCCAGCGGCTCATGATGATAGCGGGAGCTCGTACCAAGGATCGAGCAATCTGCCTGGGCAAACGCTCTCGGGCCTCGCTCCAGCCGGCGTCGATCTTGGCCACCAGGTCATGTGCTAAGGTGCCCTCTGAGGCAGTGTGATCAAGTGGGCCCATCACGTGCAGGAAGTCTACTGCCTGATGCAATTACGGCATTCCTCGAACTTGTTCGTCTTGCCAATAAGTCGCGTGAAGGTGTGCCAAGTGATCCAAGAGGTCGTCTTGATCCGACCTTGAGAGGGGCACTCGCTCATCAGGAAAAAGACCGTGCGAAAGATCATCCATCAAGATGCCCACCATCGGATATTCCAACGCAATCAAGCGATAGGGGTGGGTCGACCGATGAACTCGCCTTAGATCAGGTGCCAGCAGAGAAAGGCCCTCGCGCCCCTTGTCGGCCGACCGAAGCGCAAACCAGTCCTTGGACAAATCAATGAGCTTCAGTACCAACTCCATCTGTCCCCCCTCCGTCTGATGCAGGATCACACGAAAGAATCTTGCCCCGGAAAACCCTGCTGTCTCAAAGGTGTCGACAATCACCTGCGAGCAGGGGCCGAAGTGTCTACCCAACACCCTCCGATCTGTCAAGTCGGATATAGTGGCAACTTCCCTTGGCCAGTGGGTCATAGCCATCAAAGTAGGGATAATTTTGAAGGACATCGACGCTACCTGCGTCCAAGATGTCCTGGCTGCCTGGCTATGCCAGAAGGAAGTGTATCATCCGACTCCTCACGAAGCCAGATCACACTGAAACCTTTTTCTGTCTACCTATTGCTCCACACCGCGTCCGCCTTCGCAGCACGATTGGGCAGCCACTTGAAAAGTAGCTTGGCGATGGGATTGGAAAAAGCATAGTGTTTGCCGTCGATGGTGGCTTGGTGCTTTCCCCCTTTCACATCTGTCTTGCCTGTGCTCACGGCAAAGGCACAATGCCCATCATATTGCAAATCTTTGGTCTCCATATTTAGATGGTATTAGTTTTCTTGCATCGTAAGAAAATAAATGACCCCGAGCCCTCACACAAGATATGGGTCAATCCCTGTTGCTTTTTTGACCTATCCCTTCCTGCCAGCGAGCCAATTGCTCCGCCTGCGCATCCAACGCATAGGCAAAACCATTGACTACAGCATACTTGATCTCTCCATCTTTCTTGAGCAGAAATTTTGGATTGGCGCCCAGGCGAATCAGCGGCGACGCTCCCTGCATGATAAGATTCAAGGGAAAGTGAGCGGCCACGGCAGGCGCGACGTCACCGTGGCATTGGACCGCGGTATAGCCATCCTTGAGCAATGTGACCACATCGACCGAATGGAGATCCTCCGCATTGATCATTAGGTCGGGCACTACTTTCCCCAGTACGATCTCACAGCCCGAGCCGTCGACTTCCTCGTACCCATAATATGTTGAGAGATCACCGATATCACTGATCCCACCCACTAGGTAGAATGCATCCCTGGCTTCATTTTGCATTTCCCGATGGCGAAAAGCCAGATCTACCAAATATTGCTGACCCATATGTGGCAGCAGCACGTCTCTGATCACCAGGTCATGCAGGTAGGATCGATTGAAGGGAATCGCCTCATAATCTTCACGGCCAAAGGATGGATAGCTATCTGCAGCAATTGCTTGAAGCGCCGATAGGATGGCCACGTAGTTGATCTTCCGGAGGTATTGCTTTTCCCGATCTCCTTCGAGCGAGCCTGTCTCGATCAGAATGGTACTCGTACCCCACTTTTGCATATTGTCTCCAAAGGCCCGGGGTTCAAAGGTATCATTGTACCGGCCTACCTTGTTTGGAAGGTATTGTTGGATCACGGCATTCATCACCCCAATCACCTGCATGGCCCGCGTGCGGACCGGGTTCCAATCCTTCTCCCAGTTGTAGGCCGGGGCCAAAAAAGAAATGCTGGCCATGTGCGGTGACACACCGGCACTGTGGTAGCGGCCCTGGTCATGCAAATTGAAACCCCAATCCGGTTGCAACCGGTCACGCGCATTTTTGAGGATTTGCCCCTCCGGTGTTTGCAATCGGAGCGCATCTCGATTGATATCAATACCAAAGGAGTTGCGTCTCTCAAATCGATCCGCCCCGTCCGGATTTAGCATCGGTAGCACATAAATGGTGAGCTTCTGCAGCAGCAGATCACGTACCTCCGTCAGCGATCCTGGTTCCGATAAAAAATTGAAGATGTCCATGAGGGCAGCGGTGGCCGTGGGCTCATTGCCGTGCATCTGAGACCATAGCAACACCGTCACGCTTCCCTCACCGACCTTAATCTGATAAATGTCCCGACCCTCGACACTCTGTCCGACCACCTGTTTGTTAAATAGATTGGTGTCTAGGCCCTCCAGCAAGGCTAGGATCTGCCGATGCTTGAAGCGCCTATCCGTAATCGTCTCCTCCCGAAAGGAATCATAGGTCTCAAAGAGCGATGCTGCCAACTTTGTCTGGGCAGTCCCTGAAGAAACGGTCAGGATGCTCCATAGGAAAAGGAAGTAGAAAAATCTCATCATCTACAGTTTGCTACAAAAAAAGGCCTGTGCAAATAAAAGCACAGACCCCCAGATATATTGCTTTATTACAAATTATTCATCGCTAGGCTGCGGTGTCATGCGTAGATAGGGACGGATGGTCTCGTAGCCAGGAAATCGCTCTGCGGCCACCTCATCCGACATCTTAGGAGAGATCACGACATCCTCTCCCTGATTCCAATCGACCGGCGTCGCCACACTGTGGTTGGCAGTCAGCTGCAGTGAGTCGATGACTCTCAAGATCTCCATAAAATTCCTACCCGTGGAGGGTGGATAAGTAAGGGTCAGCTTCACCTTCTTGTCCGGACCAATCACGAATACCGTCCGCACGGTGGTCTTCTCCGTAACCTCCGGGTGAATCATATCGTAGAGTTCGGACACCTTTCGATCGTGATCGGCAACTATAGGAAAATTCATAGTGACATTTTGCGTGTCCTCAATGTCTTTGATCCACTCAAAGTGCGAGTCCAGTGGGTCCACACTTACGGCCATCGCCTTTACGCCGCGTTTAGCAAACTCCCCTTTCAAGGCAGCGGTGCGCCCTAGTTCGGTAGTGCATACCGGCGTAAAGTCGGCTGGATGCGAAAACAAGAGTCCCCAACTATCGCCAAGCCATTCGTAAAAATCGATATCCCCTTCGGTGGTTTGTGCGGTGAAGTTTGGGGCGGTATCGCCTAATCTAATTGCCATGATCCAGTGATTTTTTTTGAAGATTGTAACAAAGTTCCAAAGATAGGTGCTGACACCTTGGCGTGCCAGGGTTAATGAGCATTCTGTCAGCTTTATCCTATAACCGGCAGATTAATGCGGATGAACCTCCCGCCTTGAGTATCTTGCGCCCCACATCACAATACTATGGATCTAGGACTGAAAGACAAAGTTTATATCATCACTGGTGGTTCTAAGGGCATCGGTGAATCCATCACCCGCGCAATCGCGGACGAAGGAGGCACAGTGGTCATCGCCACCCGATCACAGGAGGCCACGGATCGGCTGGTTGCAGAAATAGAAGCGGCGGGAGGCGTAGCCCACGGCATTATTGGTGACCTTCAGACGGCAGAGCAATGTCGTAAGGTCATCGCCGAAACCTTTGAACGTTATGGCCGCATTGATGGCATCGTCAACAATGCCGGCTTCAATGACGGAGCAGGCTTGACGGATGGCCCGGAAGCATTTCGCCGATCGATCGATGTCAATCTGCACCACTACTATGATCTCGTCCACTATGCCCTCCCCCACCTGAAAGAAAGCAAAGGGTCAGTGGTCAATATCAGTTCGAAAGTGGCGCTGACCGGTCAGGGTCGCACCTCCGGCTACGCGGCTGCCAAGGGAGCCCAATTGGCCCTCACACGTGAATGGGCGGCCGAGTTACTACCTTACTCCATTCGAGTCAACGCCATCTTGCCGGCAGAGGTAATGACGCCCCTGTACCGACGCTGGCTTGACAATTCTTTTGATGACCCTGCAGCAAAAGAAGCCGAGATCGTGGCAAAAATCCCGTTGGAGCAACGGATGACTACGGCGGACGAAATTGCCGCCATGGCTGTCTTTCTCCTCTCCCATCGATCGGGTCACACTACGGGCCAGTTTATGATCGTCGATGGCGGATACGTCCACCTCGATCGGGCACTTACCTGATCCTTTTTGCAAAAAAAAAGAACGTGGGAAGTGTCCAAAGGCAATAGGGACAAATCGTCCTTGGGGCATTATCCATAAAAAAAATTAAGTACTAGTCATGAGCAATTTCTTGTATCTATTTAGAGGCGGTGATGCCCGTCGTGCCAGTCAGACCCCTGAAGAAATGCAAGCCCATATGCAGAAATGGGGCATGTGGATGGGCGGCCTCAAGGAAAAAGGTCAATTGGTTGACGGTCTGCCTCTTTCGCAGGAAGGCAAAGTAGTGGAGAATAAAGGTGAAGTAATCACCAATGGGCCCTTTGCCGAAGGTTCTGAAGTAGTGGGTGGCTACCTGATTGTCACCGCAGATGATCTGGACCAGGCCGTGGAGATCTCCAAGGGATGTCCGATCTTTGAGCATGAGGGCACGGTAGAGGTCCGTGAGATTATGTCGATGTAACACGCTGATGAATACAGAAAAAATCAAAAGCCCATTCACCTCGATTGGGCTTTTTGCGCTTGGGTCATGCAAGACACCCCGATACAACAGGAATTAACGCATCTTTTTCGGCACAGCTACGGAAAAATGATCGCCATTCTCATCAATCGGTTTGGTGCACATCAGTTGGAGAATATCGAAGATGCTGTCCAAGATGCTCTGGTGAAGGCCATGCAAATCTGGCCCTATCGGGGCATGCCCACCGATCCGTTTGCCTGGCTGCTACGAGTATCTGGAAACAAACTCATCGATATCTTTCGACGCAACTCCAAAACCACACTGACCGGGGAGGACCAGGCATCCTATGAGAGCTGGGAAGAACTAGCTCCCCCGACGAGCGACACTAACATAGAGGATGATCAACTGCGGATGATTTTTGCCTGCTGCCATCCCAGTCTGTCGCAGGAAAGTCAGATCGTGCTCACCCTCAAGCTAGTGGCCGGCTTCGGCAACCGCGAAATTGCCCGGGCACTGCTCAAGAAGGAGGACGCCGTGGCCAAATCCTTTACCCGCGCCAAGAGAAAACTCCGGTCGCACAATTTCTCCCTACAAATACCTATCGAATTTGGCCTGCGATCACGGATAAACATCGTGCTAAAAATCCTCTACCTGATGTTCTCCGAGGGATATGCCACCCAGCGCGGCAAGGATCCGATCCGCAAGGACTTTTGCTTCGAGGCGATCCGCCTCACGCTACTGCTGACCAAGAACCGCTACTGCAACCAGCCTGACGTACATGCACTTCTGGCCCTGATGTGTTTTCACGCTTCCCGATTTGAGGCTCGCCTGACAGATGAAGGCGAACTCATTGATCTAGCCCATCAGAACCGCAACGCCTGGCACCATGGCCTGATCGACATCGGTGCGGAGCACTTACGCCAAGCCAGCAGTGATGACGGGCCACCGTCCGATTATCTGCTGCAAGCCTACGTCTCCTATTACCACTGCACAGCCCCGAGCATCAAAGAGACGGATTGGGACCAGATCCTGCGCATGTACGACCTGCAACTCAAACGCATGTATTCTCCCATCGTCGAGCTCAACCGTGTCGTAGCCGTCGGGATGGCCCAAGGCCCCAAAAAAGGACTAGACGCGTTAACCCAGTATGAAGATGGAGCCTACAGCAAAAAGACCGGCCTCTACTACGCTATTCGAGCCGATCTCCTGCAGCGCCTGGACCGCAAGGCAGAAGCCATCGAAGCCTACGACCACGCAATCGCCTTGATCGAAAATGAGGCGGAGAAGCGCCATCTCGCTAGAAAAAGGGACGCACTTTCAACCGTGATGCCGGATCGTTGAGCTGCGGGACGCCCCGAGCGCGGGGCAGAGATCACCGAGCCACCCACTGGACGATGGATGGTCGACGGTCGACGGTGGACGGTCTTGCGAGCTCGCGTAGATGCCGGATCGTTGAGCTGCGGGAGTCAGGATCAGCGAGCCACCCACTGGACGATGGACGGTCGACGGTCGACGGCCATGCGAGCTCGCCTAGATGCCGGATCGCTGAGCTGCGGGAGGCCCCGAGCGTGGGCAGAGATCACCGAGCCACCCACTGGACGATGGCGGCACACGGCATACGGCGCCAAGGATCGTCGAGCTGAGCGCTGGCAAAGCGCGGGGCAGAGATCGGCAAGCCGCACATTGGCAAAAAGGTCCTCCGGGCGAGGCGACCCAAACAAAGGAACGATCAAGAATTTGGCTTCGCACCCGCAATATCCTAGATTGCAGTTATGGTCAACCGCCACCATCATGGTCCGATCGAGCCCAAAGGTGGGACCCGCATTGCCACGGCATTCTTTCTCAATCTCTTCTTTACGATCGTCGAGATTGTCGGTGGTGTCTTGACGAATAGCACGGCTATCCTCTCCGACGCCATTCATGACCTCGGCGACAGCCTGTCCTTGGGTCTCGCATGGTACTTTCAGAAAGTATCTGGCAAGGGACGCGACCGGCAATACAGCTACGGCTATCGTCGCTTTTCGCTGCTGGGTGCCATCGTGACAAGTATGGTCATGATGGTCGGCTCCGTTTTTATCCTTCAAGAAGCCATCCCACGGCTCATCCAGCCCGAAGAACTCTCTACCGAAGGCATGGTCCTGCTGGCGATCCTTGGCATTGGCGTCAATGGAGCGGCCGCTGCGGTGCTCAGAAAAGGCAAGAGTCTTAACGAACGCGTGGTGTCATTGCATCTATTGGAAGACGTGTTGGGCTGGGCCGCCGTTTTGCTCGGCGCCATTGTCATCCACTTTACCGATTGGTTTATCATTGACCCGATACTATCCATCGCCATCACTTGCTGGATCCTGTACAATGTGATCAAAAGTATCCGCTCGGCCTTCAAGATCGTGCTACAAGGGGTGCCGGAAGGCGTGGACGTGGCCAAGCTGAAAGATATCCTCACGTCCATCGATGGCGTGGCCTCTATTCACGATCTGCACGTCTGGTCGCTGGATGGAGAGGAAAATATTCTTACGGTGCACGTGGTGGCGGCGGGCAATTTGGACAAAGCCAATTCCCTACGCATTCGAGAGGCGGTCAAACAGCAAATGCAGCTACAAAATATCGGGCACTGTACCGTGGAGATTGAGGAGGAGGACCACATCGGCGACCGGATAGATGTAGGCGATCGCTTCGGAGGCAAATAAATATGCTGGAAAAAATTGCAAACTTGGACCCGCACCAAATACAATAGCAATGCACAAATTCCTGGGACTTCGAACCACGATCTACCGCGTCCCCCGTCTCGATGAAGCTAAGCAATGGTACCAATCGGCCTTTGGCACCGATCCCTACTTTGACGAGCCATTTTATGTAGGATTTAATATTGGCGGCTATGAGCTCGGACTACTTCCCGAGCAGGAACCCGTGACCCAAAAGACGGACAACGTAATGTCCTACTGGGGAGTCGAGGATATCCAAGCTGTCTTTGATCGACTGATCGAATTGGGTGCATCAAAACATAAAGCTCCTACGAACGTGGGTGGTGAGTTGATGGTAGCAAGTGTCCGGGACCCTTGGCAAAATGTGATTGGCATCATCTACAATCCATATTTCAAGTTGCCTTAACATCGGAGGGCTGCATGCATCGGTACGGCTCTTGGAAGAAGTCCCGAGTCCTGCCGACTGTCTGGCCTTCTGAGGTGGGAATGGTTTGCGGGACATCCCGACTCTTTTTATGCCAAACTTCCAAACACTAATATCCGCTAGCCCTAGCGTCAAACGCCCTCGAATCGGCTGCCCCATAAATCAGTCCCGACGCGTGATCCAAATAGATGCCCATGGCCGAACCCTGACCATTGCGGTATCGGACCCTATGGCCCCGCATCTCATACAAGCGCTGCGTGTCGGGAGAAATCGCAAATCGTTCGAAGTAGGTCTGATCGGGCAGCCACTGGTGATGGATCCGTCCCGCTTCGATGGCCTGACCAATATTCATTCCGTGATCGACCACGTTGAGGATCACTTGCAGTACCGTATTGATGATCGTGCGTCCTCCGGGACTACCGATCACCAGGACAGGCTTGCCATCCCTGGCCACAATCGTGGGCGTCATACTGGACAACATGTTTTTGCCCGGGGCTACCAGATTGGGCGGCGTACCGATCAAGCCGGTCGAGGTCGTACGCCCGGGAATCGGATTAAAATCTCCCATTTCATTGTTGAGGAGAAAACCAGCGCCCTCCACCACCAGCCTAGATCCGTACCCGTATTCCAGTGTATACGTCAAAGAGACGGCATTGCCCTGTGCATCTACTACAGAGAAGTGGGTAGTCTCCTCGCTTTCATCCGGCCAGAGGGCGCGATTAAATTGCGACGAATCACTGACGGAACCCTCAAAAAGGTCGATGGTCTCCCGAATTTGCTTGGCGTATTGTTTTGAGGTCAGTCGCTCGACGGGCATGCCGGGATTGAAGGCCGGGTCTCCGAGATGCTCGGCCCGATCGGCAAAAGCTCGACGCATGGACTCCGTCAATACGTGGAGATAGATGGCAGAGTTGTGGCCCAAAGCAGGCAAATCGAACCCCTCCAAGATGTTGAGCATCTCGACCAAGGCCACCCCGCCGGAACTGGGAGGTCCCATGCTGTAGATATCGTAGCCGCGATAAGTGCCATGGATGACCGCTTGCTCTTTTGCCTGATAATTGGCCAAATCCACTTCGGTAATGAGGCCGCCATATTTAGCCATGAAGGCGGCCAGAAGCTCAGCCGTCTCCCCTTTGTAAAAGCCGTCACGGCCGCGGTCGCGGATGCGAGCGAGACTTTTGGCCAGGTCCGGCTGCTTCCAGATCTCGCCCGGCCAGTATGCTTCCTCCCCGTCCTTGAGAAATGCCTGTTTGGCCCCATCGTACATCGGATCCTTCTGCTCCTGCAGGTAACGTAGGAATCCTTGCATGTTCCAGGTGGACGAAAAACCATCTTTAGCCAACGCAACGGCTGGGGCCACAAGATCACGCCAGGCCATTGAACCCAGCCGTTGGTGCGCCTGCCATAGGCCCGCCACCGTGCCTGGCACCCCCACAGAGAGCGGTCCATCGTGATTGGTATTGTCCCTGATGTCTCCCTGATCGTCCAAATACATCTCCGCAGTAGCAGCAAGGGGAGCTCGCTCCCGAAAATTAAAGGACGTCACCTCCCCATCGCTGCCGTGATATACCAAAAAGCCGCCACCCCCAATATTACCAGCAGAGGGCAAGGTAACAGCTAAAGCAAAGGCGGTAGCTACGGCTGCATCCACTGCATTTCCTCCCTCCTGTAGCACGGCTTCTCCGACTTGAGAGGCAAGATAGTGGCTGCTGACGACCATGCCATTTCGGGCCGGCGCTGGCGTACGTCCTGACTGGGCGGATATGGACGCCACCCCCAGCCATACGGAGAAAACCAAGAAGAAATGTCGTGCAACGGAATCTGAGAAAAATGCTCGCATGAGGTGGGTAACTTTTAAAACCAGGTGAATATAATATCAAAATGCCAACCGGATACCCAGTAGCACGGCAGCGACCAGCCCCGGGACTCGCTTGAATCTGTATCAAGCAAGAGTTATCTTCCCCTAATCACCCAGGTATGAAAGACTATGAAACAGACCCCTTGGTTTACCAGAAAATTTAGCCGTATTACCGATCCAGGTCTTTTCCAGGGCATGGTGGTACGTTTGGAGGGTACACCGACAAGACTGGCCGCTTACCTACGGGATCAACCGGACGAGGCCAACAGGCCCAATGACCAGCAATGGAGTCTCAAAAAGCAGATCGGACATTTGATTGACCTAGAGCCGTTGTGGTATGGCCGATGCCAACAGATCATCGCCGGCGAAAAAGACTTATTGGAAGCTGACTTGACCAATCAGCTGACACATAAAACCGCGCATGACGAGGTGGATTTTCGGACGCTCGTAACTGAGTTTAGCGACCGCCGTGCAAGGTTGATTGCAATGCTACGTGAGGTGACCGAAGATCAGTTGCAAAATACCGCCATTCATCCAAGACTGCGCACTCCGATGACCTTGATGGATCTGACATTCTTTGTGGCGGAGCATGACGATCACCATTTGGTCAAAGTCACCAATTTTCTTCGAGACATATGACCTAAGTCGATGCGTGCTTACGTGCTCGGTGGCTGCCTATAGGTGTTTGGGCACAAACTGCCTAAGATAGGTATGGCTTTGCACGAGGGAGGCCTTGCGCAGCTCCAAGGACCCTTCATACGCCCGATCCTCTACCTCGACACAGACCGGTCCCGTGTACCCGATGCTGGTCAAGATCGAAAAGAACTTGCCCCAATCCACCTCGCCCATGCCCGGGAGCTTGGGTGTGTGCCACTGATTGGGAGGTGCCATAATGCCCACCTGGTCCAGGCGATCACGATCGACTCGCACGTCCTTGGCATGAATGTGAAATAACTTGTCGGCAAAGTCCTGCATAGGACGTAGATAATCCATGTGCTGCCAGATCATGTGTGACGGATCGTAGTTAAGCCCAAAGTGATCGCTGGGGATGGCATCAAACATTCGCCGCCAAATGGCCGGACTGGTACCCAGGTTCTTCCCCCCGGGCCATTCGTCATCGGTAAAGATCATGGGACAGTTCTCAATGCCTATCCGTACGGACCGGCTATCGGCATAACTAATCAGATCGGTCCAAACCTCGAGGAAGCGCGGCCAGTTGCCCTCCACCGATTTGGTGTGGTCCCGTCCGATAAATGTGTTGATGGTCGGAAGGCCCAACATCTGTGCAGCATCGATGACACGCTTCAGATGGCGGATATAGGTCGAGCTGGCTTCATGATCCGCTGTGAGGGGATTGGGGTAATAGCCCAAAGCGGAGATCTCCAGACCATATTTATCCAACAGCTCTCGTACCCGCAAGACTTCTCCTTCGCCAAAGCCAACGACGTCGATGTGTGTGACCCCGGCATATCTGCGTTCGGCTTTTCCCGGAGGCCAGCACATGACCTCCAGGCAATCATATCCGATGGTGGCCGCTACCTCGGCTACTTCCTCTAACGACAGATCCGGCAGTATGGCCGTATTAAATCCAAGCTGCATAGAAACAAGATTTGCAATGAAGGACCAATGTAAGACTGGCACGTCATATTTTCTAGCATCGCAGGCCCAATCTTGGATGAGGCGTAGCGACGTCGGGGTCCTCCCAAGGAGCAAGCTTGGGCCTAGTCTACATTTTTCATTCTCGGCCATTGCACTTAATCATGCACTTAAACGATCGCTACCACGTTCTGATGATATAACTTTATGCTTCCAGCACCATGAGCTCCCGCCTTATCCTCGCATTAAGCATTTTCGCGCTGTACCTTCTATGGTCAGCGACCTCCTTTGCGCAATCCGGCAACCCAATCTCGATTGGAAAATCCTTCACGATCCATTCACAAGCGCTGAATGAAGAAAGGCCTTACTGGGTCCATATACCCAAGGAGCACCAGGGGAGTGGCGAAAAACTTTCCGTTATGTATTTATTGGATGGTGAAAGCCATTTTCACCATACGGCTGGGATCGTATCATTTCTAGCCCAGCAAAGACGCATTCCTCCAATGATGTTAGTGGCCATACCCAACACGACGGATCGAACCCGAGATCTGACCCCTGCCATCCAGAAGGATTCCAGTGACCGGGTCGGGTTTTCCAACGCTGGAGGAGCCGGCAATATGCTCCGCTTTATCCGGGATGAGCTGATACCTCAGATCGATCAAGCGTACCATACCAATGCCTACCGCCTACTGGTTGGGCACTCTTTCGGTGGCATTTTCTCCCTCCTTACCCTTATGGAAGCGCCTGAGCTATTTGATGCCCACATTAGTATTAGTCCCAGCATGTGGTGGGACGACCAGCGACTGGTGGAACAAGCCGAGACTTTTTTGCGCGAGCGAGACACGCTAGATGCCTTCTACTATATGACGATGGGTAATGAAGGCGGCAGCATGCTGGCTGGCGCCATGAAACTGGCTGCCCTGTTCGAAGAGCATGCGCCCGTTGACTTCCAATGGGACTTCAAAGTCATGGAGGATGAGTCGCATGGCAGTGTGCCCCATCGCAGCACCTACGATGGCCTGGAAGCCATCTTCCGCGAATGGTCCACCACCAACCTAGAGACGTTGTATGCATCTGGTGGCTTGGAAAAGGTGAAAGACTACTATCGAAGACTCTCTGCAAAATTTGGCCATGATCTTGCTCCGACGGAGTCTGATCTAAATAGTCTTGGATATGACTTTATGGGCCGTGGGGCCTATGGGACGGCACTGGAAATATTTCAGGAAAATATGCGCAGATTCCCAGAATCGTACAATGTATACGATAGTGCAGCCGAGGCCTTCATGAAGATGGGTGAGCGCGATATTGCCATTCGCTTGTATCGCAAATCTTTGGAAATAAATCCGGGGAGCGAAAATGGGGTCAAAATGCTGAAGAAATTGGACGTTTTCCACGACCCCTTAGCCAGTGTCATTCCATTGCGTCCAAAACAACTACAAATCTACGTAGGCTCCTATGAAAACGAGACGATAGGAGATATCGAAATATACCTGTCGGAGGACCAACTAAAATGGCGAGGAGCCGGTCTGCCGGAGCAAAGCCTTCATCCTTTGCCTAGTCACCGATTTCTAATGATGCCCGCTCATATCTCTGTATCCTTTAGCTTCGAGGAAGGAGACGTTGTGTCATTACGGGCCCAGACCGGGGTCACCACGGCGCTCACAGCCGAGCGCAAGCCATAGGCAATGGCAATTTCAATTTCAATGGCAATGGCAATGGCAATGGCAATTTCAATGGCAATTTCAATTTCAATGGCAATGGCAATGGCAATTTCAATTTCAATGGCAATGGCAATGGCAATGGCAATGGGCAAGACAAGCACAAATTCAACCAATATACCGCCCCCAATATCCCCAGACTGTAATTAATCCCACATACCAATGCAGATAGAAGCTCAACCAGATCAGGTCATCATATAACCCTCATCACTGACCCAAACCCATGAATCCCACCAATATACCACCCCCAATATCCCCGGACTGTAATTAATCCCACATTCCAATGCAGATAGAACGTCAACCAGATCAGGTCATCATATAACCCTCAAAGCTGACCCAAACCCATGAATCCCCTCGGACCAATATACCACCCCCAATATCCCCGGACTGTAAATAAACCCACATTCCAATGCAGATAGAACGTCCACCAGATCAGGTCATGATATAACCCTCCTGCACGCCAAAATCGATCACGTCCACATCAAACAAATAGTCACGTCGGCCAACGTAATTTCGCGAACTACTGTAGACGTACTCATCGGCTCGGTCCACGATGCCCGCTACCACCGGATTATTGTGGATATAATCAATCTTTCGCATCGTAAAACGAGGATACAGCAAAATCTCCGGATGATTGTTTTGGATCCACACTTGATAATTGCTGTTATTAGAATTGTACTTCGCGTGATAAGCGAAGACAACCTCAAGCCATTTTCTTCGGCTCTCCAATCGACTATGGAGGCACCAGTCCAGCAGCTTCTTAGAAGTAAATTTCTTCATATCACGAATGATCGCCGAAAGACCCGCGGAACCATCCACCGCACTTAGTACAAGATGTATGTGACTCTCCATGATGACAAACGCATGGACATGGAGCTGCTTATGCTGCCTGCAATACTTGAGCGAATCCATAAAAATGTCTTTACACTGCCTCCTGCTAAACAAGTCCACCCATCCAACCACGGTGAAGGTGACAAAATAGGTCGCATATTGATCCGAGATGTGATAGCCCTTTCGCCCTGACAAAGATTGTGACATAAATGTGATAATACGCAATGTACGGATTGGCTGGAAACTCGAAGATGCAATCTTCAAGTACCGCCGGACGAGAAGAGGTGGCCATCCACCTGCAACCATCCACCCCCTTCCACAGTCCTTAGGGTACACGACTCTCGGAGTCAAGGACCAAATAAGCTATGATCAAACATAACACCATCGGTGTCCGAAGTTTACAACTTCGGACCAGTATACCGCCCCCAATATCCCCAGACCGTAAATAAACCCACATTCCAATGCAGATAGAACGTCAACCAGATCAGGTCATCATATAACCCTCAACGCTGACCCAAACCCATGAATCCCATCGGTGTCCGAAGTTTACAACTTCGGACCAATATACCACCCCCAATATCCCCGGACTGTAAATAAACCCACATTCCAATGCAGATAGCACGTCCACCAGATCAGGTCATGATATAACCCTCCTGCACGCCAAAATCGATCACGTCCACATCAAACAAATAGTCACGTCGGCCAACGTAATTTCGCGAACTACTGTAGACGTACTCATCGGCTCGGTCCACGATGCCCGCTACCACCGGATTATTGTGGATATAATCAATCTTTCGCATCGTAAAACGAGGATACAGCAAAATCTCCGGATGATTGTTTTGGATCCACACTTGATAATTGCTGTTATTAGAATTGTACTTCGCGTGATAAGCGAAGACAACCTCAAGCCATTTTCTTCGGCTCTCCAATCGACTATGGAGGCACCAGTCCAGCAGCTTCTTAGAAGTAAATTTCTTCATATCACGAATGATCGCCGAAAGACCCGCGGAACCATCCACCGCACTTAGTACAAGATGTATGTGACTCTCCATGATGACAAACGCATGGACATTGAGCTGCTTATGCTGCCTGCAATACTTGAGCGAATCCATAAAAATGTCTTTACACTGCCTCCTGCTAAACAAGTCCACCCATCCAACCACGGTGAAGGTGACAAAATAGGTAGCGTATGGATCGGATATATGATATCCCTTTCGATGAGGCATGGGTAATGGGCTGTCTTGACTTGACACGTAATATACGACACCACTGCGAAGATCTCTGGGGGGGGGACTTTCCAGGTTTCGAGCACCTTCGACGCATGTCATCATGGCAAATATGAACTTGAAGATGCAATCTTCAAGTACCGCCGGACGGGAAGAGGTGGCCATCCACCTGCAACCATCCTCGACACACAGTAGTCCTTATAGCAGACGTCTTTCTGACATAAGGACCAAATAAGCTATGATCAAACATAACCTTCAACTAGCCCTGCGCAGCTTCAAGCGCTACAAGAGCACCTTCTTTATCAACCTCATGGGCCTGTCTACCGGCTTGGCTTGTACCCTGCTGATCTTTCTTTGGGTGACCGACGAACGCCAGGTCAATAAGTTTCATGAAAAGGGGGATCGACTGTACCAGGTAATGGAGCATCAGGATTATGCCGAAGACATTATGACCACGAGCTCCACGCCGGGACTATTGGCGGAAACCTTGAAGGAGGAGATTCCGGAGGTCGAGCATGCCGCCACCACCACCTGGGTCAGCGAATTCACTCTGTCGGTCGACGATATCAATCTCAAGGCAGAGGGCTGGTACACCGGGGCGGATTACTTTGACATCTTTACTTTCCCACTACTGGAAGGCCAACCCGACCAGGTACTCTTGGACAAGTCTGCCATCGTGATTTCCGAGGACCTGGCCCTGCGCCTTTTTCAAACGACGGAAAATGTCGTAGGCCGGGCCATCGAGTTTGAGCACGAACGCGTCTGTCAGGTCACAGGGATCTTCCAAGAGATGCCATCCAGCTCGACGGTGGATTTTGACTTTGTCATGCCCTTTGAAGTTTACAAAGACGAAAATAGCTGGGTGTTAAGTTGGGGAAATAACGGGCCCAGTACGTATGTGACGCTCCGGGAAGGTGCCGACGGGGCCGCCGTCAGTGACAAGATTGTGGATTTCGTCAAGCAGAGAAACGAACAGTCAAACGTGTCCCTATTCCTCGCACCATATGCAGAGCGCTATCTCTATGGACGGTATCGAAATGGGGTACAAGCCGGTGGCCGGATCGAATATGTCAAATTATTCTCCGCGATTGCCATCTTTATCCTACTGATCGCCTGTATCAATTTCATGAACTTGTCCACGGCCAGGGCCGAGCGCCGTGCCAAAGAAGTAGGCGTCAAAAAGGTGGTCGGAGCCGGTAGGCGATCACTCATCATACAGTACCTGACGGAGTCAACCCTCGTGAGCTTTCTGTCGATGCTGCTTGCCATCGGAATGGTGGCGCTATTTCTCCCCGAGTTTAATCTAATTACCGACAAAGAAATCGCCCTGCTGCAACACTTGGATCTCCTTGGCTGGGCCGTCGTGATCGCACTGCTCACTGGACTATTGGCCGGCAGTTATCCGGCGCTGTACCTATCTGGCTTCAGACCACAGATGATTTTGAAAGGGCAGTTAAAAGGTTCCTTGGGCGAACTATGGGTGAGACGCGGACTGGTCGTATTTCAATTTACCCTGTCCATCATCCTGGTCGTTGCGGTGCTGGTCGTCAGTCGACAGATAGATTTTGTGCAATCGAAAAACCTGGGATACGACCGGGACAATGTGGTGTATTTTGAAATCACCGGAAAACTGGAGGATAATCTGGAGGCCTTTCTCGCTCAGGTGAAGCAAATACCCGGCGTCGTAAATGCCTCCAGCATGGGACACGATCTGATCGGTCGCCAAAACAATACGAGTGGCTTGCAGTGGGAAGGCAAAAATCCCGACGATCTTATTTTGTTTGAAAATGTACGCTCGAATTATGACTTGTTAGAAACCATGAATATCGAGCTGAAAGAGGGGCGAGCTTTCAGTCGAGCATATGGATCTGACACCAACAAAATCATCTTTAACGAAGCTGCCATTGCCGTGATGAATCTAGAAGATCCCATCGGAAAATCCATACGGCTATGGGGCAGGTATGATCGAGAGATTATTGGGGTAGTCAAAGATTTTAATTTTCAATCGCTGCACGAAAATGTAAATCCGCTCTTTTTTCAATTGACTCCGACCAATACCTGGAATGCCATGATCCGGGTAGCGGCCGGGCAGGAGAAAGCCTCGCTCGATGCGCTGGAAGAACTGTACGGCCAATTTAATCCCGGCTTCCCGTTTGATTATGATTTCATGGATGAGGAATATGCCTTACAATATGCGGCCGAGCAGCGGGTAGCTTCGCTATCAAAGTATTTTGCTGGATTTGCCATTATTATCTCCTGCCTAGGTTTGTTTGGTTTGGCTGCCTACACGGCGCAGCGAAGGATCAAGGAAATTGGCATCCGAAAAATCCTGGGCTCGACGGTCAGCAATATTATTCTGCTATTGTCCAAGGATTTCACCCGACTCGTGCTGGTCGCGATCGTGATTAGTCTGCCGGTCAGCTACCTGCTGGTTCGCCAGTGGCTGAGTCGTTTCGCCTACCGCATTGACTTAGAGCCCTGGTATTTTGCCGGAGCCGGACTACTAGCACTCGTGATCGCATGGATTACCGTGGCATCGCAGGCACTGCGAGCGGCACATGTCAATCCCGCTGAATGCCTCAAGAACGAATGAGCATCCTCGGCCCCGTGTAACCGATACGCATGCCCTTGGGCCATGGAGCCATTTCTGCTGTCCCCCTTTCCTGGCTATAAGATAGGGGAGACCAGGCACTCACCCGGCGCAGGCCAGAGGTCCTTCCAGGTTGGGTCACCTTCGCACAAGCACCCATAGCGAGGTGGGATGTGCCACCAATCCCTTATCTTGATCGGCACAGATCAACAAACTGAATCAGACAATGAAAGAGCTTCTAACTGCGGTCCTCGCCATCGGACTGCTAGTGCCAATCACGGCCCAGAACGACACGGCCATCGGGGAAAACAAAGCCTCCGTCATCGCTTCCATCGAAGACAAATATGCCTCACTCACGGACCTCAGTGACAAGATCTGGTCCTACGAAGAGATCGCATTTCAAGAGACCAAATCGGCAGAAGCCCTGGCATCCTTTGCCGAATCCCATGGCTTCCGTGTGAAACGAGGTGTGGCTGAGATACCCACAGCGCTGGTCGCCGAATATGGTTCTGGCGAACCCATCATTGGTATTCTTGGAGAATTTGACGCACTACCCGGCCTGTCTCAGCGCACCGTGCCCACCAAAGATCCGCTGAACGAAGGAGCACCCGGCCACGGCTGTGGTCACAACCTATTTGGCGTAGCCAGCCTGGGCGCTGCCATCGCAGTCAAAGAGCTGATCGAGGCGGGCAAGCTCGAAGGCACCGTGCGTTTCTACGGTACGCCGGCCGAGGAGAAATTCTTCGGTAAGCTCTGGATGATTCGTGCCGGTCTATTTGACGATGCGGATATTATTCTGGACTGGCATCCATCTGCCGAGACCAAAGCTGCCGTCCAAAGCTCCTTGGCACTAGTCGACTTCATCGTCGAGTTTTATGGTCAGGCGGCCCATGCTTCCTCCGATCCTTGGAACGGACGAAGTGCTTCCGACGCCCTAGAGCTCTACACCACCGGCATCAATTTCTACCGGGAGCATGTCAAGCCCACCGTCCGAATACACTATCACATACAAGACGGTGGCAAGGTGGTCAATGTGGTCCCCGACTACAGCAGAATCTGGACACGCGTGCGCGACACCAAGCGCGACGGCATGCAAAAAGTCTGGAAGCATGTGGAGAAGATGGCGGAAGGAGCGGCGATGATGGCAGACGTGGACTACAAGATCAGCCTGGTCTCCGGCATCCATGAGATTCTCGTCAATCGCACCGGCGGAGCAGCCATGCAAAAGAACCTCGAGCACCTGGGAGCCATCGAGTACAGTGACGCAGAGCAGTTATTTGCCAAGAAAATTCAAGAAGCAACGGGTAAGGAGCAAGTGGGTATGGTCTCGGAGATCAATCCGCTGGAAGAGACCCTGGAGCATCCCGGAGGGGGCTCTACCGATGTGGGCGACGTGAGCTTTGTGGTGCCGACGATAAGGCTGAGTGCAACGACCGCACCAAAGGGTACGCCTTGGCACTCCTGGGCCGTCGTTGCTTGTGGTGGCATGTCGATTGGGCACAAAGGGATGATCTTCGCAGCGAAGGCACTGTCCATGACTATGGTCGACCTATTTGAGGATGCCCAATTGCGCGCAGATGTCAAAGCTGAGTTTATGGAGCGGAAGGGAGACTACAAGTACGAGGGCATGGTGCCGGAGGGTCCTCCCCCGATCAATAGCGGAAGGTAGTATCGCAGATCCATGGCGTCCAGCCCGCGATCGGGCCCGCGGAGGATCCAGCGAGATTCTCCGCCCAATAAACGCTAACTTCCGAGAGACAAAAGAAATCAATATGGTGCGCGCTCTGGCCTTTATCCTCACCTGCTGGTGTTCCTTGCCGCTGGACGCCCAACAGCAGGTTCTTCCGACGAACCAAGGAGACCTGATCCTGACCCCCATACTGCATGCCACGATGGTCTTGCAGTGGAATAACGTGACCATATATATGGATCCGTATGGTGGGGCCGAACGGTTTGCAGGGTTTCCGGATGCCGATTTGGTACTCATCACACATGTGCATGGAGACCATCTAAACAAGAGCACCTTGGAAGGATTGGCATTGACCGAGACCGAGTTGATTGCCCCTCAATCCGTCATCGACGAGCTGGGGGAAAACAACTTTGGGAAGATCACGTCGCTGGCCAACGATGAAGGCGTCACCCGCAAAGGGGTACATGTGCTCGCGGTGCCGATGTACAATCTACCCGATACGGAGGATTCGCGACACCCTAAAGGCAAGGGTAATGGCTATGTCCTCACCATAGGCGGTCAACGAATCTATATCTCTGGCGACACCGAAGACATCCAGGAAATGCGCGAACTACAGCATATTGACTACGCCTTTGTCTGCATGAACCTGCCTTACACCATGGATGTCGATGCGGCTGCCGATGCCGTGCTGGATTTTGCTCCCACCGTGGTATATCCCTTCCACTTTCGAGGGGCCGGCGGCCAATTCAGCGATGTAGAAAAATTCAAAGCATTGGTCAATGCTGGCAATGACGCCATCGAAGTACGCCTCCTGGACTGGTACCCGGAGTAAAACCACACCCTGATTTAAGTCGCTAATTACCGATGAATAGAAGAGCATTCGTCAAGACATCCGGCACCATGGCCGCCGGAGCACTGGTTGGGCCAGCAATAACAAGCCCCCTGGCCGCACCAAGCAAGAACGTACTCCCGCTGTGGAGAGGATTTAATCTGCTTGATTTTTTCCAAGCGGACCCCGGTCGTGCCAGGCCGGCTACAGAAGAGCAATTTTTCAAATGGATGTCCGACTGGGGCTTCAACTTTGTCCGCATCCCCATGTCCTACCCTTCTTATCTAAAATTTGATCGGTCAAGACCCATCGAAATACGTCGGATCCGAAAGGTGGATCGGCGGGAAGTGGAGAAGGTGGAGCAGCTCGTATATCTCGCTCATAAATATGGACTGCATGTCAGCTTAAACCTGCATCGAGCACCTGGGTTCTGCGTCAATGCAGGTTTTGAGGAGCCTTACAACCTGTGGCAGGATGAAGAGGCTTTGGATGATTTTTGCTGGCACTGGAAGTTCTGGGCTAGGAAATTCAAACATGAATCCGCTGACAAGATCAGTTTCGATCTACTCAATGAGCCCTGCGTGCGAGAGGACATGAACGATCAGCACAGCAAGCGATCCGCTATTCCGGGCGAGATGTATCGCAATCTGGCGCTCCGAGCCTCAAAAGTTATCCGAAGGCAAAACACCAACCATCTGATCATCTGCGATGGCAACAATGTCGGACGAGATGTTATTCCTGAAATTGTCGACCTAGACATCGCTCAAAGCTGCCGGGGATATAATCCAGGGGTGATCTCCCATCACAAGGCGCCCTGGGTATTTAAGGATCCCGAATCGGCGCCCAAACCGGTGTGGCCGGGTCAGGTGGGTGACCGCTACCTCAGCAGGCAGCTCCTCGAAGACATGTATGCCCCCTGGATCGATCTGAAAAACCAGGGGGTGGGTGTGCACTGCGGAGAGTGTGGATGCTACAATAAGACACCGCACGACGTTTTTCTGGCCTGGTTTGCCGATGTACTGGACATATTGACCTCCCACGGCATTGGCTATGCGCTGTGGGAATTTCGCGGTAGTTTTGGCATCCTGGATTCGGGACGGACGGATATCGAGTATGAAGATTGGTACGGATACAAGCTCGATCGCGGCCTCCTCAAACTGCTTCAAAAATATTAAGACACGTATCCATTTTGAAAACTAGCACTGACTTTAAATGAACAAATTTTTCCTGGTCCTGCTATGCTCTTTCCTGGTACTTGCCCACATAGTGGCCCAAAATCAAAAAAGCAAAATCATCAAGAAGGGAGCTGAACTGACGCAGGTGGCATCGGACTATGATTTCACAGAAGGACCCGCGGTCAATGCGGCTGGTGAAGTTTTTTTTACCGACCAACCCAACAATCGTATCCTCCGGTGGTCCGAGCAATCGGGCATCTCGACGTTTATGGAAAATGCCGGTCGATCCAATGGTCTGTATTTCGATCACGACGGGAAATTACTGGCGTGCGCGGATGAAAAAAACGAATTGTGGCGCATTGGCATGGATCGCAAAGTGGACGTCCTGCTGACCGACCTGGATGGCAAAAAATTCAATGGCCCCAATGACCTGTGGGTAGACCCGGCCGGTGGTATCTATTTTACAGATCCATTTTACAAGCGACCCTACTGGGATCGAGACGAGCAAGAACTAGAGGCAAGAAATGTCTACTACCTGGCCCCAGGCGAAAGCCAAGCGGTGGTAGCGGCGGAAGGTTTTGTGCAGCCCAATGGCATCGTCGGCAACCGGGACGGCACCATCCTCTACGTCGCAGACATCGGCGACAAAAAGACCTATCGATACGATATCGTCGGTGCAGGACAGCTGGGCAAACGCACGCTGATGGCCGACATGGGATCGGATGGCATGACACTGGATCACAAAGGCCATCTCTACATCACTGGTCAGGGAGTCACCGTTTTCGACGCATCCGGCAAGAAAATCGAACATATCGAAGTGCCGGAGCGATGGACCGCCAACGTCTGTTTCGGTGGCAAAAAGCAACGCACCTTATTCATTACCGCCATGGGATCGGTCTACACCTTACAGATGAAAGTGAAGGGCATACGATGATCTGGCGGGCCGAGTAAATGATGGCCAAAGGCCAGCCACCAGGTCGCCTCTCACCGACGAAGCGGTATCCCGAAACGCCCCTGCGAAGCAACCACCTGCCCTGCACTGGAGAAACTGCACCAACGGGCGATCGCGTACATTTGGCGGACGGGATAATTCTTATTTTCAGACCATGATTTCACGTAGGATGCTATTCCCGGCCCTGATGGGCCTTTTGTTGTCGTTCAACTGCCAGCGAGCGACATCACCGATCTATCCCTTCACGGTCATAGAAGTAAACGAGCAAAGTGCCCGCGCCTCCGCAGAGAAAATTCGGGATGAGGTAGCGGTGGAATTGGCGGAGGGGCTTGAACTATCGCTGTGGGCGTCGGATAGCTTGATCACCGACCCGATCGCCATTGGTACCCATCCGGACGGTGGCATCTATTATACCAATGGCACCCGGCTAGAGCATTCGGAATTTGATATTCGAGGCCATCGGGACTGGATGACGGCTTCCATCTCCTTTCAGTCCGTGGAAGATCGACGGGCCTTTCTCCGGGAGACCTTCGCCCCGGAGAAAAGTGAGGAGAACAAGCAAATGATGGAAGACCTCAATGGCGATAGTAGTCACGACTGGCGCGATCTCACCGTTGAAAAGGAATCGGTATGGTACCTGGAGGATCGCTCGGGTGACGGGATCGCCGACCGGGCTCAACTGTACATCGAAGACTTTCACGAGGAGATATCTGACCTGGCCAATGGGGTGGAATATTTTGACGATCAAGTGTTTGTCTCTGTGGGTCCGGATCTATGGCGCACCTGGGATGAGGACGGAGATGGCATAGCCGACGGAAAGGAGTCGCTAGCCCACGGCTTTGCTGTGCACATTGGCTTTGGCGCCCACGGGATGTCTGGCGTGACGGTCGGACCGCAGGGGCGTATCTGGTGGGGCATCGGAGATATTGGCGCCAATGTGACGGACAAGGATGGACGGCAATGGAAGTACCCCAATCAGGGGGTGATTGTACGATGTGATCCGGATGGAAGCAATTTCGAAGTATTTGCGGCGGGTCTGCGCAACACCCATGAGTTCGTATTTGACCAATATGGCAACCTGATCAGCGAAGACAACGATGGCGACCACGCCGGAGAACGCGAACGTCTCGTCTATATCACCAATGGCTCGGATGGCGGTTGGCGCATCAATTGGCAGTTTGGCAAATACACCGACCCCAACAACAACGACTATAAAGTGTGGATGGACGAACGGCTGAATGTACCCCGATGGGAGGGACAGGCGGCCTATATCACCCCACCCATCATCAACTATGTGAACGGTCCCACCGGTATGGTCTATAATCCGGGCACCGCACTCGGCGAGCGATGGGCCAATCACTTTTTCATCGCCGAGTTTCGGGGCACACCTGCCAATTCGCCTCTCCATGCCTTTACCCTCAAACCGGATGGGGCTTCCTTTGCGCTGGACCAGACGGCAGCTATTGTAAAGGGACTCTTGCCCACCGGTGTAGACTTTGGATCGGACGGCGCGCTCTACTTTGCCGACTGGATCGACGGATGGGGGGTCAAGGAGCAGGGGCGACTGTGGAAGCTGGATGTTCCCGAAGGCATGAGGCACCCCAAACGCCAAGAGACCCAGACCTTGCTCCAGTCTGACTTCTCTGACAAGTCTCCCGCGGACTTACAGGGCTTGCTCGGTCATGCGGATATGCGCGTCCGCCAAAAGGCCCAATTTGCACTGGTGAAGCTGGGTGACGCGGATGCACTTGCTGGCGCGGTCAGCGAAGGCACCGAGCAACTGGCCAGAATCCACGGTCTGTGGGGGCTGGCACAAATGGCCCGGGCAGATATCAAACATGCAGCGCATCTACCCGCCTCGCTGTCCGACGACGATCCGGAGATCCAGGCACAAGCCGCCAAGATGATTGGCGACGTGCGATATGAAGGGGCCGAAGAAGCATTGATCGGCCTGCTGAGGCACCCTTCTTTGCGGGTACAATTCTTTGCAGCCGAGGCCTTGGGTCGCACCGCAGCCCAAACGGCCGCGCAGCCAATTATCGACATGCTCTTAGCCAATGATGATCAGGACGCCTGGCTGCGTCATGCCGGCTGTCTGGCCTTGGCTCGGATCGGTCAACCGGAACCTCTGATCGCCCTAGCCGACCACGCATCCAGCGCCATCCGCATTGCCGCTGTGGTGGCATTACGTCGCATGAAGCACTCGGGTATTGCCACCTTTCTACAAGATGCAGAGGAGTACATTGTCACGGAGGCAGCACGAGGCATCAACGACGACTTTTCCATCGACGATGCCCTTCCGGCACTAGCCTCGTTGCTGTCCGAGACATCATTTGAAGGAGAACCCCTGATCCGAAGGGCTATTAACGCGAATCTGCGCGTGGGTAAACCCGAAAACATTGATCATCTAAAGAACTACATCCTTCGGACAAGTGCACCGGAAGCCATGCGGGCCGAGGCCCTAGCCGCCTTGAGCACCTGGCCAGACCGATCCCCACTGGACCGAGTCGATGGCAGGTACCGAGGCACAGAGACACGGGACGCCGCTCCCGTGACGGCTGCGCTCTCATCCATGCTCCCCTCACTGTTAAGCGCCTCATCACAGGGTATGGTCTTGGCCGCCATCGATGCAGCCCAACGGCTCAAGCTAGCGGAGGTATCAGACGAGATTGCCAAGTTGGCATACTCGGGAAGTGCGGCAGAGATGAAGCTGGCAGCACTGGACTACCTGCAACACATCGAATATGGCGAGATGGCATCCGTGCTGGAATCGGCCCTGTCGAGCCGAGACGATGCCGTACGGGCTAAGGCGCTGTCCATCATACCCTCAGCCAATATGGACAATGCCAAAGCCGTCGCTCTCTATTCCACCGTGCTGCAGCGTGGCCAGACCAAAGAGAAGCAAGCGGCCCTGACCGGCCTGGGAAATCTGGGCGGTCCCGCTGCCCACGATCTCATCGCCGAGCAACTGAAGAAGTTGTTGGCCGGCGACCTTCCACCTTCCTTACAGTTGGAAGCGGTGGAAGCCGCAGAGGCGATGGAGGATGATGATATCCAAGCCCTGGTGGCGGAGATCAAGCAAGGTTATGGCGATGACCCGATCGCGGCCTTCTTGCCTGCCTTGGAGGGAGGAGATGAGCGCGCGGGAGGACAGATCTTCTATCGGCACGAAGCCGCGCAATGCGTGCGCTGTCATTCCATCTGGGAGTGGGGTGGTGATGCTGGCCCCGGCCTGATGGGAGTGGGAGAGCGCCTGAGTAAAGAGAAGATCTTGGAATCCATGATCCGTCCCAGTGCCGATCTTGCCCCTGGATATGCGGTGGTATCGCTCGAACTCAATGACGAGAAGATCGTAGCCGGGACCCTGATCGAAGAGACCGAGCAGTCGATCACGCTCAAGACCGGACAAGGCGAGGAGGTGCAGGTCAGCAAGGCGGAAGTCAAGGATCGTCAAGACATTCCCTCCAGCATGCCCTCGGTGGAGGAGATCTTGAGTGTGCGTGAAATCCGTGATTTGGTCGCCTTCTTGAGCGCGTTAAAAGACGATTTGCAACCATCCTTTTTTCAGTCAGATTAACCTCGGATCGAAAAACTCCAAGAAAATGCCACGGAAGTGCACAGCAGACAATCGGTGGAGAGGTCTCCTACTCGCGGCGCTGCTCGTCGGCATCTGGTCATGTGATCCCTCCGGAGAAACGGCCACCAGCCACCCCAACATCGTTTACATTCTCGCAGACGACTTGGGCTTTGGGGATATCTCACTATTGAATCCCCGCTCTAAAATCAAGACGGAAAACATCGATGCCTTGGGCATCAACGGCATGACCTTTCGGGATGCGCACAGCGGATCAGCGGTGTGCACCCCTACTCGGTACGGTGTTCTGACAGGACGTTATGCCTGGCGTACGCATCTCAAGCGGGGGGTCCTGTGGAGTTGGGACCAGCCCCTGATTGCCAAGAACCGCACCACGGTAGCTTCCCTATTGAAGGAACATGGCTATCATACCGGCTGCATCGGCAAATGGCACTTGGGCCTGGGATGGCAAAGCGATACCGCGGGCGTAGTTGACATTCGAAAGCCGATATTGGAGGGCCCCAATGACAATGGGTTTGACTACTTCTTTGGCATCACCGCTTCCCTTGATATCCCACCTTATATCTATCTGGAAAATGATCGTTCAACCACCCAACATATTGATACCATCGCCAAGGTGGAGGGCAAGAGTTTTTGGCGGGCCGGACAGATTGGGGAGGACCTGACCCATGCATCCGTGCTGCCCAAACTCACGGAGAAGGCGGTAGCTTATATCGACGAGCAGGCTGATAGCGAAGATCCCTTCTTTCTATATTTTCCCTTACCAGCACCCCACACCCCCATCGTGCCGACCGAACCCTTTCGGGGCAAAAGTGGCACCAATGCCTACGGCGATTTTGTGCTGCAAGTGGATGATGTGGTGCGGCAGGTCGTGTCAGCGCTGGAAGCTAACGGTATCAAGGACAATACCCTAGTGATCTTCACCAGCGACAACGGATGCTCGCCCATGGCAGACTTTGAAGAGTTAGCGACCTATGGACATCACCCCAGTGGACCTTATCGAGGCCATAAGGCCGACATCTATGAAGGTGGTCATCGGGTGCCTTTCTTTGCCCAGTGGCCCGACCGAATCACCGCGGGAGCCACCAGCGATCAGACGGTTTGCCTCACAGATCTGCTGGCCAGTTGCGCGGAGATCGTGGGCGATACGCTGGCCGACAATGAAGGCGAGGACAGCTACAGCATGGTGGCTCAGTTTGATCAAGGGGCAGAGGCATCCACCGCCCGAGAAGCCACGGTACATCACTCGATCAACGGTTCTTTTGCCATACGTCGCGGTCCGTGGAAGCTGGCTCTCTGTCCGGGATCGGGCGGGTGGAGTTATCCCAGACCAAGGGAGGTCGCCGACTTGGATTTGCCGCCAGTGCAACTCTTCAATCTGCAAACGGACGAAGCGGAGCAGACCAACTTGGCCCTCCAACACCCGGACATCGTCCAGGAGCTGGGAGACCTGATGCAGTCCTACATTGACCTGGGTCGGAGCACGCCCGGACCCCCGCAAGAGAACGACACGGAGACCTTACTGTACCTGGAGCGTTAGACCTCCATCACATTTGATAGACACCATTATGAGAAATACCATTTTTCTGCTCTGTGCCCTGCTCCTGATCGCGACTGCCTGCCAGGAAAAGGCGGCGTCGGCGGCCAAGCCAAATATTGTATTCCTTTTTGCCGACGACCAGACCTTCAACACCATTCGGCACCTGGGCAACCCGGAAATTCACACGCCCAACCTGGACCGGCTGGCCCAAGGGGGCACGAGCTTCACCAATGCCTTCAACATGGGAGGCTGGCACGGGGCCGTCTGCGTGGCCTCTCGATCTATGATGATTTCGGGCAAAATGTTGTGGCAGGCTCGACAGCAGGATCAAATCTGGCGCGAAAAGGATTATAGCTCCCTACCCAATAGCTGGGGGCAGCTGATGCGGAGAGCGGGCTACAACACGTATATGTCGGGCAAATGGCATGTCGCCCTGCCTGCGGACTCGGTGTTTACCACCGTGCGGCACATCCGGCCAGGTATGCCTCGTGACCACTGGGGGCCCTTCGCCCGGGGTGAGGGGGGCGAGAAGCTGAGAAGATATGGTAAGGAACCCGTCAACCTGAAAGAAATCATGCCGGTGGGTTATCATCGACCTAACGACGAAAACGATGACTCCTGGCTGCCTACCGACACCAGTCATGGCGGCTTCTGGCAGGGAGGCACCCACTGGAGCGAGGTGCTCAAAGACGATGCCCTGGATTACATCGCCGACGCCACTGCCCAAGAAGACCCATTCTTCATGTATCTCGCCTTCAACGCACCGCATGATCCGCGGCAATCGCCCCAGGCGTTCCTCGATCTACATCCCCTCGAGAACATCACGGTGCCGGAAAACTGGCTGCCCGAATATCCCTGGAAAGACAGCATTGGCAACGGTCCCGGCCTCCGCGACGAAGCGTTGGCCCCTTTCCCCCGCACCGAATACGCCATTAAAAAGCACCTCCAAGAATATTATGCGATCATCAGCCATCTGGACCATCAGGTGGGGCTGGTCCTGGATGCCCTGGAAGAGGCGGGCGTAATGGACAACACATACATCTTTTTCTCTGCCGACCACGGATTGGGGGTAGGCCAACATGGCCTGCTGGGCAAGCAAAATATGTTTGACCACAGCATGCGTGTGCCTCTCCTGCTGCGTGGACCCGGCATCCCGGCCAATCGACAACTGGCACAGGACGTGTACCTCCAGGACATCATGGCTACTTCCCTGGAAATCGCCGGAATCAGCAAGCCCGCCCATGTACAATTTCACAGCTTTCTGCCTCTCGCTCGAGGCGAAAGTGCAGATCCGTCCTATGACGCGATTTATGGAGCCTACGTCAATTTTCAGCGGATGATCCGAAAAGACGGTTATAAACTGATCGCCTATCCCAAGGCCCAGAAGCTCCTCCTCTTCGATCTGGCGGCCGATCCTAAGGAGATGCGTGATCTGGCCGCCTCACCGGATCACCAGGATCGGGTCCGGACCCTATTCGCAGAGCTGCAGGCCCTCCAAGCGGAAATGGACGATGACTTGGATCTCTCGGCCCTGGCTCCTTAATCGGGCCATGCGATGAGGGTGTCGATGTGTAGGGGATTCTTGCCAATGGGCGGCTCGCCGATCCGGCGCAAAATGTTGAGCTGTGTAACTGTGTAGTTGTTGAGAAGGGCGTGCATCATCATTACCATCACAATCCTCCATCATGCCGCCTGGATGCCCATAACACGACAAAGGGATTCTTGCCAATGGGTGGCTCGCCGATCTCGGCCACGCACCGGCTGACGCACCGCTCGACGATCCGGCGCAAAATGTTGAGCTGTGTAGTTTGTTGAGAAGGGCGTGCATCATCATTACCATCACAATCCCCCATCATGCCGCCCGGATGCCCATAACACGACAAAGGGATTCTTGCCAATGGGTGGCTCGCCGATCTCGGCCACGCACCGGCCCGGCCCGCAGCTCGCCGATCCAGGCAACCGTCCACCGTCCACCGTCACAATCACCATCACAATCCTCCATCTCACCAACCCAGGCGTGCCCATACCAACGCCAGGAAGTCTTGCCAATGGGCGGCTCGCCGATCTCGGCCACGCATCGGCCGGCCCCGCAGCTCGACGATCCGGCGCAAAAATGTTGAGCTGTGTAGCTGTGTAGTTGTTGAGAAGGGTGTGCATCATTATCACCATCACCATCCTCCATCTCACCAACCCAGGCGTGCCCATACCAACGCCAGGAAGTCTTGTCAATGGGTGGCTCGCCGATCTCGGCCACGCATCGGCCGGCCCCGCAGCTCGACGATCCGGCGCAAAAATGTTGAGTTGTTTAGCTGTGTAGTTGTTGAGAAGGGCGTGCATCATTATCACCATCACAATCTCCCATCATGCCGCCTGGGGGTGCCCATAACACGACAAAGGGATTCTTGCCAATGAGTGGCTCGCCGATCTCGGCCACGCGCAGGCTGACGCGCAGCTCGACGATCCGGCGTCAAAAATGTTGAGCTGTGTAGCTGTGTAGTTGTTGAGAAGGGCGTCCATCATCATCACCATCACAATCCTCCATCATGCCGCCTGGGCGTGCCCATACCAACGCCAGGAAGTCGTGCCAATGGGCGGCTCGCCGATCTCGGCCACGCATCGGCCCGGCCCGCAGCTCGCCGATCCGGCGCAACCGTCCACCGTCCACCGTCCACAATGGGTGACCTCTCGCCCCTAAGAATCACTATCTTTAGAAGTCCGCGTTTTAAGAACCAATGAAATCAGCTTGCCTGGCATCCCTGCTCCTTGTGCTCCTTTGTCATCTGCCATTGGTGGGACAGGACCATATTTCAGCGCTTGAGGACAAGATCGAACGCCTGCCCGACAGCCGAGAAAAGGTCGAAAGCCTGGTCGAACTGGGCAGTATGCTGCAAGCCTCCAAACCGCGCCAGTCCATCCGTGCCTATGAGAAGGCCATTGATCTGGGGGCAACCATCGGGCATGCCCCAGGAATCACCAGCGCCAAGTATGGTTTGGCCATCACCTACTTCACCTCCGGTCGCACCAATCGGGGCATTGAAACACTGGAAGAGCACCTGCCTCAGTTGGAGCAAGCGGGCAATACCGAGCAACTGCAGCGGTTTTATCTGCTGCTAGCGCAGATGAACGGAAAGAAAAAGGACCTGGTAGGGCTGCGCAAGTATCAGAAGCTCTACGTACAACTGCAAGATAGCCTCATCCAGGCGCGGGCAGCGGAAGAGATCTCCATCATCGAGGAAAAATACCGGGAAGAAAAGACCATCGCAACCGAGGCGGTCCAACAAAAGGATCAGGCCCTCAGCGACTTGCGTGAACAAGAAGCCATCAATCTTCGCAAGCAACTCGAAATCGCCAGGCTCCAGACGCAAACGGCCGAATTAGAACGGGCCAATGCCGAGAAGGAGCAGGACCGTCTGGCCAAGGTCAACGAAGCCATCCAATTGGAGATCGAGCTCAGTGAAAAAATCCAAAACCGAAATCGACTCATCTATTTTGGTGCGGCTCTGCTCGTCTTTGCGGGCTTCTTACTGCAGCGCTATCGCATCCTCCAACAACGTAAACGCGTCGAGTTTGAGCAGCAGAAATCGGAGCGCCTGGAACAGATCGACCGCTTAAAAGATCAGTTTCTGGCCAACACCTCGCACGAGCTCAAGACTCCCCTCAATGGGATCATTGGTATCGCGGAAGGACTGTATGATGGTGTGCACGACAGTGATCCGGCTCAGCGCAAGTCCAACCTGGGCATGATCATCACATCGGGCAAGAGACTTAGCAATCTGGTCAATGACCTCCTGGACTTTAGTAAGATCCGAAACGACGAACTGCATCTCAACCTTCGCCCGGTCGACATGCGGTCGATCGCAGAGGTGGTCCTGGTGATGAGCAAGTCCCTGGCGGAGGCCAAAGGCATTGAACTACAGAATAAAGTGCCGGGCAACCTCTCGGCCGTACACGGAGACGAGGATAGACTCCAACAAATCCTGTTTAATCTGGTGGACAATGCGATCAAGTTTAGCAAAGGCGGCGTGGTGCAAGTCCGGGCCGAGCAGGCTGACGGTAAGGTGACGGTCACCGTCGACGACGAAGGGATGGGAATTCCTCCTGACCAAATCGAAACGGTCTTCGATGATTTTACCCAGATCGATGGTGGCCTCAATCGGTCCTATGGTGGCGCTGGCTTGGGGCTGAGCATTACCAAAAACCTGGTGGTATTGCACGGCGGCGAAGTCAACGTCAGCTCGCAGTTGGACAAAGGATCCTCTTTCTCCTTCTCGATCCCCATCTCGGCAGAGAAGCCCCCGGCGAGCGGCCTCAAGACCGATCTGGCCCGGTTACTCTCGCTCGGCGCCTCGTCACCCGAACCAATGGCGACTTCCCCGGCCCCGGAGCAAAAAGTGGCTGCCGCAGACGATCAGAAGGTGAGTATCCTCATCGTCGACGACGAGCCCATCAACCAGCAGGTACTCAGAAACCACCTTTCAGAGACACATTACGAGATATCGACTGCCATGGATGGAGCGGAGGCCATGCGCCTGGTGGAGAATGGCCAAAAGTTTGACTTGGTGTTGCTCGACATTATGATGCCAGGCATGACTGGCTACACCGTCTGTCAGCAGATTCGCAAAAAGTACCTAGCCTCTGAGCTACCCATCATCATGATTACCGCCAAAAACCAAGTGTCGGATCTGGTGGAGGCCCTCTCCTATGGCGCCAATGATTATCTCGCCAAGCCGTTTTCCAAAGATGAGTTTCTCGCTCGCATCAAGACCCATCTGGATCTCTACGCGATCAATAGCGCCACCACCCGATTTGTACCCAGTGAATTCTTGCGCTCACTTGGCTATGAGACCATCACCGATGTGCGCCTGGGCGATCACCAAGAACGCGATGTCACCGTGTTTTTCTCGGACATTCGCTCGTATACCACTATGTCGGAGTCGATGTCACCCGAGCAAAACTTCAAATTTGTCGCTGCCTACGTCAATCGGATGGGTCCCATCATCAAGCGCTTTGACGGATTTGTGTTGCAATATCTGGGGGATGGGATCATGGCACTCTTCCTGGATAGTCCGGATAAGGCGGTGCAGGCCTCCGTCGCCATGCAGCGACGTATCTATCAATACAACCAAGAACGTGTAGCCCTCGGCCGAGAGCCCATCAGCGTCGGTATGGGCTTGCACACGGGCCCGCTGGTCATGGGCATCATCGGTGATAGCAGCCGCAACGATCCCACTACGATCTCCGATGCAGTCAATGTGGCTTCGCGCATGGAGGGGCTTACGCGCCGATTTGGTGCCAAGGTACTAGTCACCCGATCCACCATCGATCGGATGGCTGAAGCAGGAGAAGTCTCCCATCGATACCTAGGCAAGGTAGAGACGAAGGGCAAGAAAGAGCTGGTGGAAGTCTATGAGATTTTAGATGCCGAGGAGGAAGATCGACGGGCCACCAAGATGGCCACCCGCACCCAGTTTGAGGCGGGGGTCAAGGCCTTCATCCAACGCGACTACGCCGCCGCCCTCCAAGCCTTCAAAGCTGTCCTGCAGCAGGATGAACATGATCTTGCTACCATCTACTACGTCAAGGAAGCCCAGGCCTACCTGGACGTACCCGTCTAGTAGAGTTTCGCATTAGATATGTTGAATAAATCTAATAGGATTTTGTCCGCAGACAAGGCATGACCGAACGATCTCGTAGCGTCGAGCATGGCAATGCGAGAAGTGAGGGAACCGCGAAAGCGGGTGGGTGGCTAGCCGTAGCTACGGCGAGGCTTTGCAACGAAGTATGCGGACCAAAGACATTAGAATTAACCACAAGATTTAATGCGAAACTCTACTAGGAGGCTGTTGACCTATTCGTCTTTAGTGCCGCGACCGAAGAGGCCGGACAACTTGTCCTTGACCACATTGCCCACGATCGACCCAGCGTCCAGCGAACTGCCCTGCTCCGCAGCGTCTCCCGAATCCGCTTCTCCGGCAAGCTTCTGACGAAAGTTGGCGATGAACTGGTCAGCCAGCTGATTGGAAACGTCGCCAATCAAGCGGGAACCAAACTGAGCGAGAATCCCCGTGATGCTTATCTCCATAGAAAAATCTACATCCGTGCCTCCCGAAGCCGCCTCCGCCAGTTTGGTGTGAAGTACCATATCGGCGCTACCCTTTCCGCGGGCATCCATCCCTTTGCCGCTGAGTCGCATTTCGTGCGTCTCTTCATTGAGCTCCTCAATGGTGATCTGGCCATTGTATTTGGCACTGACCGGCCCAATCTTCATTTTCACCTGCCCTTTATAATTGGCATCATCGACTTGCTCGGTCAGGGTTGCACCGGGTACGCAGGTGACTACCTGACTCGGATCACTGAGCTGACTCCACACGGCATCTATGGCCGAATCGACGGAAAAATCCTTTTCAACAGTCGTTTTCATCACGAGTGCTTTTAGACAATACCTAAAGTATCACTTTTTCGGGAGGTCCCTCCCATCTAACACACGCTGACTGAGCGTACTGTCGCCTGCCATCTCTCTACCATGCAAGTGGCCCCTCAAGGGCCGACTATCATCTTCCTTGCCAGTAGCGTATTTTAGCGCCAAGATCGAACGCTGAATGAAAGACAATCTGTTGCCTTCAAAGAAAAAGATCCTCTTTCCGGTGAAGCCTGCCTTGCGGGATTATCTGGATGCGTACAATCGCAAGATTCGGATATCTCTGCAATATCAGGATCTACTCAGACATATCGAATCGATTCCGTTACTGGATATGGACGACAAGGACACCCTTTGGCGATCTGTCTACTACAACGCCCAGGATCAACGTGACATCGATCGCGACCTAAAGCTGATCTACGCCCATCTGAAGACCGACGGAAATGTCGATGTGCTGCAGCATCTATCCATCGCGAGGATTGACTTCTGCACGTTTGGAAATACCAAGCCCTTCCGAATTCGCATCATCAACCGATTTAATGACAACTACGATCATTTCTACATCAAGCAGGCCGATGCATCCCGGGTGTATGGGCTCGAGCTGGAAAATCTAGTTTCCCCCAATCCGTTCGAATATTTCCTCAATGACGGCACATTGATCGAGGAACATATAGCCGGCATACCCGGAGATGATTTTATTAAAAATAATCTGGACGAAAATGAATTCAACCAGATCCGGATCGCTAAAGAGTTTATAAAATTTAATGAACGATGCTTCGTACGATTACTTGGCGACATGCGCGCTTACAATTATGTGATCGACATTACACCGGACATTGAGGGTTCGCAGTTTAGGATCCGGGCCATCGATTTTGATCAGCAGTCCTATGAAGGCCGTAAAAACTTTTATTTGCCCCAATTTTTTAAAGACAATAATCCCATTATTTTTTTGGGTGTAAAGCACATGAAGCAGGAAACGGTCGTGCAGTATCAGTTGGAAGAAAGGAGTCTGATCGCCGCCCGGGTCAAAAGCACACAGTTGCGACTGCGCGAACTATTTGACATCATGCAGGAAGACGTCATTTCTTTTCCGGATAAAATCCAGCAACTCCGGCGTGAACTCACCAAGCATCATAAGAACGATGCATTTGCCTCGTGCAAAAGCATGGGTGAGATCGTACGCACTAATTTCCGCCTGCTGCTGCAGAAGGATTTTAAGCAGAGTATTGTCTTTTAGGATATCCACTCCAAAGTGAGCTTGAGTTTGGAGTTGTGAGTGACTTGAGTTCGGAGTGAGCTTGAGTGAACTTGAGTGAGCTTGAGTGAGCTTGAGTGAACTTGAGTGAGCTTGAGTGAGCTTGAGTGATTAGATGAGTCCGCCTGTCAACTCAGAACTCGCTAACTCAGAACTCGCCAACTCAGAACTCAGAACTCGCTAACTCAGAACTCGGCACTCCCTCCAGCTTATTCCACTTCGACGATGGCCTCGATCTCTACCGCAATATTCCGGGGTAAAGAACCCATACCGACGGCCGCGCGAGCATGCTTGCCGCGATCGCCAAAGACCTCGACCATGAGATCAGAAAAACCGTTGATGACTTCAGGCTGATCGCCAAAATCATCGGCGCAGTTGACCATGCCCAGTACTTTGATTACCCGCTTGACTCGCTTCAGGTCGCCCAATTCCGCTTTCAGTACCGCCAATTGTTGAATGGCAGTGCGACGGGCGGCCTCGTAGCCCTCTTCGACGGTGAGGTCGACACCCACCTTGCCCGTGATATAGGTACCGTCTTCCTTCATTGGTCCCTTGCCGGCCAGAAACATTACTTTTCCTGTCTGGACGGCATTGACATAGTTGGCCACGGGTGGACTCACCTCGGGCAACTCAATGCCAAGCGCCTGCAACTTTGCTTCCGGATCGTAGTCTCCCGCCTGGGCATTGACGACCGGCGTATCCTGACTGGACGGTGTGTTGGTGCATGCCACCACGGCCAAAAGACTGATGAGAATAAGTAGATTTTTCATGTATACGTTTTCTTAATTTTTTGATTGCTGCCGTTTTGCTCGATCAAAATCAAGCACTTGCGGCAGATAATATTTCGTGTAGCCGGTGAGCCACGATTCGCTCTTCGCCCGGGTTCATCATCCATGACGTGATCCCCACATCGTCCTGGCCTCCCACGGTCTGGATCGAAGGATGCCCCATCTTGAGTTGCTCGCGCATCTCGGTGGCGGTAATCTTCACCTTTTCCTGATCCCAGGTGAGCTTCAACGAGGGTACGTGGTTGGCAATCGGGGGGACATGTATCAGTGCTTCCACCCCATCGACCGATGCCGCTGCGTCGGCCATCCGCTTTATCTGGGATTCCCATAGGACACGATCGGCTTCGTGGTCGCGAGCCAGGTAAGATTCCAGCGCTATGTACATGCCTAGGGCCTCCTCTTTGTTGACCTTCATACCACGGCCGACGGTATCTCCTCGAGGGGCCGCACTGAGTCGCGCAGCAGCAATGAGATCCTTACGGCCGAGCAGCAGCCCCGCGCTTTGCGGGCCTCTCAGGCCCTTGCCACCGGAGAAGCAAACCAGATCAAATCCCATGTCGGTGTACTTCCACAGGTTTTCGACCGGTGGCACATCTGCCGCACAATCGTTCATGGTCGGAATACCATGTTTCTTTCCGATGGCAATAAACTCTTTGTATTGTATTTGACCTACCTCATTATTGTTGTTGAAAAACCACAGCATCGCCGTCTGATCATTGATGGCCGCCTCCATCTCTTCGGCGCTCTCCACCTCAATGAGTTTCACGCCACAATTCTTGATGGCATGTGCGTACCCAATGACGTGAGACTTCTGCAGAATCACCTCACTCTTCATGCCGGTCAGATCGGTCGGTATGCGCTTGGCCTTCTCCGGGTCCATGCCGGTCAGGACACCGGCGGTGCCGAGGGTGATGGCCGAAGCCGCACCCGCAGTGATCGTCGCAGATTCACACCCGAGCAATTCGGCGATGCGCTCACCAATCTTGTCCTGCAGATCATCAATATTGACATATTGGTTAGATGCGTACTGTATGGCTTCCATCACCTCCTCACGCATCAGGCAACCACTCATCGCTGTATAGGTGCCCGCCGCATTAATAAATGTGCGCACCCCCAACTCTTTGAAGTAATCCCTGCGCGCCATATGACGGACCGGTGCCGCAGCAGCCCCACCAGCAAAGGCGGTACCGATCAATGGCATCGCCGACAAACTCCTAATTAGCGCTCTCCTACTAAGCATAAGCTCTCTTCATTTTATTGTTGAAATAAAACACGTAAGTGTGCTCGCTCGCACATGCTTAATCGACGGCGGCTATGCAGTCCATCTCCACAAGCGAATCACCCGGTACTCCGCCATAGGTTGCCACCGTCGTACGTACAGGTGGATTGGGACCAAAGCGCCCTCGGAATACCTTATTCATACCATGGTAATCATTGAGGTCATGCAGATACACATTGACCTTCAAGACCTGCTCCATGGACGAACCATTTTTCTCCAATTCTTTCTGCAATTCATTCAACACGTGATCGGTATGAGCGGCTATGTCACCTTCAAAGTGCGCTCCCTTGCCGGCAATATAGAGCGTATTGCCATGCCGCACGGCACCGGAGAATAAAGGTACATCCTGCTCATCTCGATAGATTTCGCCGACGACCTCTTTTTTTGCCGGGGTGTTCGCTTGCGCTGCGGTGGCTCCTACACCAAAAATGGCAGCAATAGACGCACCAATTCTCCGCATCGCGAGTCTTCGATTTTTCCTGTGGCTCATAATTAGGCTATTTTTTTTGGTAAATAATTACCAGGTTCTTTTTTCCAATAATTTCTGAATTTCCTCTTTCGCTACCGGCAGTTCGTCCATGTGATCCCGCAGCCACTGCGAAAAATCCCGCTCGATCTCATCTGACCATTTGGTATCGATTTGACCCGGTGTATATTTTCCCTCTTTTAATCGAGTGATCCCAAACATATCTCTCAGTCTGACCACCTCTGATGTGACGACCACCTTCTCGGCGAGGTGCGAGGGTATAAAAATTACGCCCTCCCTTTTGGCTAAAACCACATCACCAGGCAAAACCGTAGCCGCTCCCATACGGATGGGCACATTCAGTCCAGCGAGCATGACTTCGGTCAAAAAGGATGGGTGCCAAGCTCGTACGAAGGCATTAAATCCCTCAATTTCTGAGAGGCCCTCCAGGTCCCGGCTAGAGGCATTAAATACCACGCCATTGCCCGAATTGGCAAAAATGGCATTGCCCAGATTATCCCCGATCAGAGTGCCGTCCACGATCTTGCCAAAACCATCGGCCACGTATACATCACCCATGGACAATTCATCAATGGGCCACGAATTGGGGCTGCCAATCCGGCCGTCCTTGTCTCCTTGCTCCTTGATTGCATCCGATACGTCCGGACGGTTGGGCATGTATTGCGCGGTAAGTGCTCGGCCAACCACCGGCACGTCTTGATGGATCGTTTCCCATCCTCCTTCAAATTGATTGTGGTAGCCCTCTCCCCTCAATACTCCCCAAGCCTCTTCTATGGTGACCGAGTGCATGCGTTCCAATATGCCGTCCGGCACTTTGGGCCGACCGTCGTCATAACGTTCACCTTCCCATGCGGCGGTCAAAAATATCATTTGGTCTCTCGAAATCGTCTGGGCAGAAACGTGGCACAGACTGAGTACAAGGCTGATCATCATCAATGATCGGATACAGTTTTTCATAGAGAATTTTTAGATTCTAATGTTTTTTTTTGAAGACAGGTAAATTATACAAAATAGCGCCGACTATCAACCGAGTCGTCCACTACCTATTTTCCCACGCTGGACGGGAGATCCCATTGAGATCCCAGACCACATTGCCCTCACGGAGCGTCAACTCGCATATGATCTTCTGATCACCATTGACTCGCCATCCACGCACGTCCACATAGCCGAATGAGCCCTCCTGGACACGCAGCACGGCTACATCGGCCACGGCCCCTACGCTAAGGTGCCCCAAGTGATCCTGTTGTATCACCTCGGCCGGTTTGGACGTCGAAGCCGCAATGATCTCATCCATGGTCATACCCATCACCAGAAACTTGGACATGACATTGGTCATATCCTTCATGCCCGCATTCATACTACCCGTATGTAGATCGGTGCTGATCGTATTGGGCCGCATGCCTTGCTCCAGGGCCGGTATCGCTTGATCAAATCGAAAGCTTCCTCCACCATGACCTACGTCCATAATGATTCCTCGCTCCTGCGCTTCCTTAACAAACGGCTCCAACTGGCCGGTCTCATAATTGACAATTGGCTCCCGGCGATTGACGTGGGCAAAGCAATGGGTGAAAATATCGCCCGGCCGTAGCTTGTCAAAAAACAACGTCTTGATGGACAGCGGGGGGTCATATCCACCGAAGTCGACCATCACTGGAATGCCGGCAATCCTACCCGCCTCCACCGCCTGTTCGACCGGTGTCCACTCGGGTCCATAGTAGTGAGCCACCTTGACGCCAACGACATGCTCCGGAAAAGCCTGCGCTTCCATCGCCGTCAGTTTGGCATCCATATCCGCCAGGTTTTGTTCTACCGCTCCGCCGGCCATACCAGAGCCCACGATATTGAGAAAGGACAGCACCCGTGTCTTTGCCCGATCGATGGTCTGACTCTTAAAGGTTTTGAAATTGCGCCAGCCGGCTCCTCCTACGTCGACCACGGTGGTCACGCCCGCTCGAAAGGTGAAGCCATCGGGAGCCAGGGCAGAATAGCTATTGGCCAGGTAAGCATCGGATACGGTACCGTGGAAGTGATGTCCATGTAGATCGATCAGACCCGGGACGACGTACAGGCCCGACGCATCGACCACCTGAAAGACACCATCGGCCGAAATGTTTTTGGCGACCTGATGTATTTGACCTTCGTCAATGGCGACATCCATCAACTCGCTAATCCCATTCTTGGGGTCGATCACGTATCCACCCTTGAGGAGGAGATCGATCTGCTGCCCGTGCGCCGTCTGCATAGCGATCAGCAACAGACAGGAGTACAGTATGTGTTTCATAACCCTATGATTTTCATTTGCTTTGAAGCATGGCAAAGGCGCGGCCGGGCTCATCGACCCGGAAAGTTTCGAAGCAGCCCCGGTCCTGCAAGGTGACGTAGCAGGTACGTCCGTCGGGTCCACCGAAGGCGATATTAGAGGGCTTCTTACCCTTGAGTATGATCTCTCGCACCTGCTTTCCCTTTTTGTCCAGCACCACGACAGTGCCCTTGCCATGGCGGGTGATATAGAGCTTGCCCTTGACGTCACAGCGCATGCCGTCCATGCCAAAATCGGGAAACTGGATGATCAATCTCTTATTCGAAATCCGGCCTTCCGCGTCCAGATCGTAGGCCCAGACATTGCGCTGCACGCTTTCATTGACATACAGCGTCCGCTCATCCGGACTCACTTCTACCCCATTGGTGGTGCCCATGTCGGCTTCGAGCCGAGTAGTGGATCCATCGGTATCGATGCGCCAGAGCTGTCCGGTGGAGGCAGACCAGTTGGGATCACTGGCAAATAGTGTCCCATCAGATCGGATGGCCAGGTCATTGGGCTGATTGAAGGTGGAGTCGTGAGCATGGACACTGATCACTTGGGTGACCGGATTGATTTTCAGCACATTGTGCTCGGTATAGTCAGCCACATAGAGATACCCCAGGTCGTCGATCCGTATCCCATTGCCAATGCTGCCTTCGGGTAGTGTGACAAATAGGGAGGCCTTGCCCTGCGGATCAACTTGACCGATGGTGCCCTGCTCCGCATAATTAACCGCTAGGATTTTGCCCTGTCTCGTCACGGCCGGGCCTTCGATGCCACTGGTGAATGTACCTTCAGGGGTGAAGTCAGACGGCAGGTACAAATTGCTCTGGTCGACGCTCTGCCGGGAGGCTAGGCATGACAATCCCACACAAACGGCAAAAAGAAGCAGATAACAGGCGGGATAAGTGGTGTTTAATCTCATAGTCAGAATAGCGTTTTGAAAGTACACATTTTTTGAGCCACGTCGTAGTCCGCCAGCCTTAGTCTATCGGAACCTCGACCGATCCCCCTCCCACAGCGAGTGCCTGGTAGTGGGATATCCAAGGCAGCTCGTGGGGATCATAGGAAGAGGAAAGGCTCATTTGCGTCAAAATAGGAATCGCCGCCCGCCAGAGGAGTTGTTCCACAATATTTACTTTTGCTGCATGAGTCTATTGATACTCTTTTTCATACTCTCCATCGGAGTCTCCTTTCTCTGCAGCATCTGGGAGGCAGTTTTGCTAAGCATCACCCCATCGTATGTGAAAATGAAAGAGAAGGAGGGCGGGGCCACCGGCACCTTATTGGAGAAATTCAAGGAGGATATAGACCGGCCGCTATCGGCTATCCTAACCTTGAATACAATCGCCCACACAGTCGGAGCGATCGGCGTGGGTGCCCAAGCAGGCAAGCTATTTGGCTCGCACCACTTTGACTTCCTAGGTCTGGCACTCAGCTATGAGTCACTGATCGCCGGCATCATGACGCTGGCCATTCTCATCTTGAGTGAGATCATTCCCAAGACACTAGGAGCTAACTACTGGAGGGCACTGACCCCCTTCACGGTCACCAGCATAAATCTGCTGATCCTGGCATTGTACCCATTGGTCTGGCTCAGTCAGCTCATCACACGCAAATTGAAGCGGGAGAAGCACAAGAGTGTGTTGAGCCGTGCGGACTTCACCGTGATGGCACAGGTAGGCGCCGAGAGTGGTGCCCTGGATGAGAGCGAATCCGTGGTCATCAAAAATCTGCTTCGGCTTAAGGAATTGAAGGTGAGCGATGTGATGACCCCCCGTACCGTCTTGATCTCAGCCGAGGAAGGCACCACCTGCCAAGATTTTCATGAGGCCCACAAGGATCTCCGTTTTTCACGCATCCCCATCTACGAAGATCAGCCTGACAATATCACCGGACTGGCCTTGAAGGATGACATTCTCACCCAGCTGGCCGAGAACCGCTACGATACGTTGCTCAAGGAGATCAAGCGTCCCGTCTTATTTGTTCGAGAAGACACCAAGCTGCAGATTCTGTTTGAAAAACTAACTCGTGAGCGGGAGCATCTGGCGGTGGTCGTGGATCAGTTTGGCGCGCTGCTAGGACTGGTGACCATGGAGGACGTCCTGGAGACCCTCCTTGGATTGGAGATCATGGACGAGACGGACCAGGTGGCCGATCTGCAAAAGCTGGCTCGGGAACAGTGGGAGAAGCGGGCCAAGAAGATCGGATTGGTCGAATAGATCGGTAGGCCATTTTCCAAACACAGGAAAGGCAAGGGGTGCCCCAGCAGTAGATCTAGTCTGCTATTCGTTCAACTTTCCGGTGCCGATCTCACATTTTTCAATCTCCAAATCGCGCCATTGGCCTTGGTCAGGAAATAAATGTTGCCCTTTTGGTCCCAACCCAGGTGCAAGTCAATGCGGCCTTTGCCAAGCAACTGGCGAAAATGGGTGACTTGCCCCTCATGGCTGAGTTGAAAGGCCTGAATGGGTGCCTGAGAGCCCTGCTTGACATCCTCCATTTCTATGTAAAACAGGTCGTCGGACACGATATCGCCAAAAAGATATTTGCCCTGGAGTAGCGGAAACTTGTCCTGCCGATAAATAATGCCTGTACCGATGGCATTGCCCTCGCTGTGATCATACTGCGCGACCGGGTAGGTGTATTCATCCCCTTCATCCTCGGGCAAAGGGAGCACTTTCTGATTGTTAAAAGGAAAATCGATGCGGTAGGTCCCTTCTCGCTGGTTCCATCCATAGTCACGACCCTTTTGCACCAGGTTAACCTCTTCAATCTGACGCTCCCCTATCTCTGTCACCAGCATGACTTCCGGGTCCGCCGGATCCCAGCAAAATCGATGCGGATTGCGAAATCCCCAGGCCCACCGCTCACGAATGACGGATGGATCCGCTGAGGAAGCCATGGGATTGTCAGGCGGGATGCCATACATGCCGTTTTGACTGTTGTCGCCCAGGGGATCAATGCGCAGGATGGCCGAATGTATGCTACCAGCATGGCAGCAAAGGTCATAGATGCCGCTATAGTTCGAACCCCCGTCTCCGATACCAATGTATAAGAGACCTCGCTCATAGGGATCGACAGCATGGGCATTAAAGGCAATGTCCTGCACTCCATGCTGACCAAAGGGCATATACATGCGTAGGAGCTCCCGATCCGTCCCCTTAAAGGCGGACTGTCCCAGCGCATCTACTTTCCACTCGGTGAGTACCCATTCGACGATCACAGGTAGACTGTCCGGATAAGCAAAAGTAGATGGACCTGTGCCCGGCTTCTCGGTGTGGGTGGTATAGAAAAGTCGATTGTGGGCAAAGTCGGGATGAAAGGCAAACGATCCAAAGCCACTGCCGAGGCCGGGGGCATCCACGAAATTTGGCTTTTGTGCCCTGATATCCAGAAACATTTGCACTTGGCCGTCTTCTAGGTAGTACAAGAATCCTCGAAGGTCATTGACGTAGAGCCGTCCTGGTTCTGCAGCGTTGTCTCGCAGCATATTGATGCGTGCCAGCGGCCCTTTTTCGGCCGTAGCCGGCACGGTGGCTATCTGCTCTATCTCCAGCACCAGTGGTGACAGAGGTATCGTATCGGCGATGGGGTTATCCATAAAAAGCGAGGTATCGATGTCCGCCAGGCCAAAGAGATCGGCTGATTCATTCTCGGTGCTGAGGTAGGAGACGATCGTATCAAGGGTGAGGTCACCGAGGTGGGCAAATCCCGGCATGGGCGACGGGTACCGGGCTGCGATCATGCGTGCCCGTAGATCCCCTCGCCTGGCTACCGCCGGTGGATCTTTGATAAATGACGTTAGCCAGGCATGTCCTGTCTTTTGGTAGATGCCAGCTAGTTTAGGACCGATGCCATCTCTCTGCATGGTGTGGCATGCCGAGCAATGTATGGTGAATAGCTCACTTCCCCGGGCAATCACATGATCGGAGGGCCCCTCCTGAGTTTGACATGCGAGCGCAAGGACTAGCAATGCAAGGAAGAAAATGCAGCGGGTCATTTGGTATTCGGTGATATTGGATGGTCAGGCTTCTAAGATAATGAGCGCTCTTCTTTTTTCTGCAGGAGGCTCATGCCCACACGCACCTTGTGAAAGGGGAAATCGGAGGGCAACTGATCTAGGATCGGTCTCAGTGCTTCACTCTGGTTCGATTTTGTCCAGGCCTCCCGCACCGCCTGCAATTCCGACTCATTGATGTACTGCTGGATATCCACCTGCTCGCCACGCTCAAACAGGACACAGAGATGGCCATAGATGGTATCCGGCTGCACACCTTTTTCCTTGGCAATTTCTTCGGGTGTATGCCCATCGCGCCATAGCCGTAGCGTCTCCAAATGACTGCGTCCCTTTACCGATTTTAGGATGGTCTGCGACTGCACGAAATCCTGTATCTGATCCATCAACGCCTGACCATACTTGCGAAACTTGTGTTCACCGATGCCGTTGATCTGCATCAGGTCTCCCAGCATCGTAGGTCGCTGCTGGACGATGTCCTCCAGCACCTTGTCCGAGAAGATGACAAAGGCGGGGACCTCCTCCTTATCGGCCATCTGTTTGCGCCAAGCCCTTAGATGTTGGAAAAACTGGTCCGCATATTGATCGCGCTTGGGTTTTACCTGTGGTGCCCGCTCGGCGAATGCTTGCGGTTTGGTCAGTTTGATCTCCAACTGTCCTTCCAGCACCCGTTGGGACAAGGTGGTTAGTTGCAAAATGGAGCCCTGCGTATAATCGATCTCCAACAGACCCTGATTAATCATCTGTGTGATGTAGTGCAGCCAATCAGTCCGTGGAAGGTGGCGGCCCAAGCCATAAGACGCGAGATGCTGTAGGCCCAGGTCAAAGACTTCCTTTCTGCCCGATGCACGCAGGAAGTCGGTCAGCAGGTAGATGCCAAGTTTCTCCTTAGCCTCTCGACAGGCTGTCAGCGCGGTCTTGACCAGCTCTGTACCATCAAATCCCTCCGGGGGCTGCAGGCAATTATCACAGTGACCACAGCCCTCGATGCGATATTCGCCAAAATAATTGAGCACCAGATTGGTGCGACAATGGGTGGCCTGGGTAAACTGCCAGATCCGATCCAATTTCTTGTGCTGCACTTCCTTGAATCGCTCGTCAGCCTGACTCTCATCAACAAACCTTCGATAGATATTGATATCTCCGTAGCTGTAGAACAGCAGGGTCTCCGCCGGACTGCCATCCCTGCCAGAGCGTCCAATCTCCTGATAATAGCTTTCCAGGTTCTTGGGCAGATTATAGTGTATGATCCAACGAATGTTGGATTTGTCGATACCCATCCCAAAGGCAATCGTAGCGCAGACAATCTGGATGTCATCCTTGCGAAAGCCTTCCTGGACCCGTCGTTTCTCGGCCCGGTCTATTTCGGCATGAAAATGCGCCGCCCGAAAGCCAGCTTCCCGTAGCTTGGTGGCCAATTGCTCGGTACTCTTGCGGCTCAGCGCATAGATAATACCGGCCTGCCCCCTCCGACTGCGCAAGAAGTCCAGGATCTTTTGCAATCGTCGCTGACCGGGCTCCACGTAGGTGGTAATATTAGGCCGCTCGAAGCTGGATAGAAACATGCGAGGGCTGCGCAGGCCCAATTGTTTGGCAATGTCTAGTTGGGTGCTCTTGTCTGCGGTGGCCGTCAAGGCAATCACAGGTGTGGATGGCAGTGCCTCCAACAGGGTCCGCAGTTTTGCATACTCGGGTCGAAAGTCATTCCCCCATATAGAGATGCAATGAGCCTCATCGATCGCAACCAGGCTGACGGGCTTTCGCCGGATGTATTTGACAAAGGCGGGTGCCACGGCTTTTTCGGGAGAAATATAGAGCAGCTTAAGCCGATCATTTTCGATGTCCTCCAGTACCTTTCGCTTCTCCACCGCCGTGAGGGTGCTATTGACGTACTCGGCGGCCACCCCATTGGCTTTGAGCGCCTGCACTTGATCGGCCATCAGCGCGATCAGCGGGGAGATTACCAACGTGAGTCCGGTCGAGGCCAGTGCCGGGATCTGGTAACAGAGCGATTTGCCGCCCCCGGTCGGCATGATGACGAGGCTGTCCTGACCGGCGAGTACGGTCTGTATGATGTCGAGTTGTTGATCTCTAAAGGAGGGATAGCCGAAGACCTGCTTGAGGATCTGGTGGACATCCTCCGTCTGGCGAATGGTGGTGTTCATGGTGTATTCGATTTAGATGGTTTGATTTGATATTGCATGGCCTCTTCGGCGACTCGGAGTGCATCGAAGCCCACTTCCTCGTCTTTGATGGTCGCATACACCTTGTCAGCCAGCCAAAGTGTCAAGAGCGCATTGTTGTCCTCGCGTAGCAACTTGCCCAGCTTCGCCAGTTTGTCCCGACGGATGTGTCGCACCCCACGCTCGATCTTACTCAGCATGGGCGCATCCATGTCCAATCTGCTAGCCAGCTGCCGGAGCAAAAGTCCTTGCTCTTCTCTCTTCTTACGTATGTGTGCACCCAGTTTAGTCATCACTTGAAAAATATTGACTTGCCAAAATATGACAATTTTGCGAGAGTAGGCAGCGAGAGGACGAATCCGGAATATCGCCCAATATGAATGCACTATGATGCTGGGGGGTGACGTGCCGTGGTGGATTACAACCTCATTGATTCAACCTTTCGACTAGTTCTTCACCTCTACCGGTCAAAAGGTATCGCTGATTAGGGTGCTGCGGACTGCTATTATGCGTCCTTTCAATAAGTCCTGCTTCCAAAGCGGGTTCTATATAGGCTTTCATGAAGTGAGGACGATGGGTCAGGTTTAGTTCAGCCATCATCTCTGACAGCTTCATCTTTCCCTGCATCACGGCGAGAAGGTTTTGAACTTGTTCGGTAGCTTGTTCGGTAGCTTGTTCGGTAGCTTGTTCGGTAGCTTGTTCGGCAGCTTTACGGATAATAGCCACCAAGAAGCCTCCGTCTAGTTCCATCATCTCGGGCTCTGGGAGCTCCCCCGCTAGGCAGCTATCGATTATCCTTATCGTCCCGCGACCCCAAGCATCAATGTATCCGCCTTTGAAGGCCACATCTGCTAGAATAGGGTTACGCGGTCGTGAGGCATGGGGCCGCCGTAATGCCTCCAGTGTTACCCCTCTGGCAAGAATCCTTCATTCCAGATGCTTATCTTCTGGTCGTACACTTGGATCTGCACCGGAGCGCCCATGTAACTCCGATGGATGAGTGCGTTCAACAGCATCTCACGGATGGCCGCAGTCGGGTATTTGCCCTTTTCGACCCGGTGCATTCCTTGAAAGTCGATTTCTCTAATTAAGAACTTCTTGTTCAACCTCAGGGACACTTTGCACAAGCTCGATTAGGTTGCCGTCTTCGACTTCGTGGAATTTCAGGTCTGCATCACTCTTGCCAAAGCGACCAATCTTGACAAATGTGTTAGGATAAAACTTACCGGGGTCCTTCCCGAATAGAATGATAGCAGCTCGCTTGAGCTTTCCCTCTTCAGTCAATCTCAGTTTCTCCAGAAGGTTGGGTAGCTCCATGTCTAGATCGTCAGGCAGTCTACCAGCATTTCTGGCCGCCCTGAGATACAGCTCAATACTCTCCCGATCGATATCGTCCAAGTCCGCTCTTGGTTCCACTACATCGTCCCAGCTTCGCCAGTTTGTCCCGACGGATGTGTCGCACCCCACGCTCGATCTTACTCAGCATGGGCGCATCCATGTCCAATCTGCTAGCCAGCTGCCGGAGCAAGAGTCCCTGCTCTTCTCTCTTCTTACGTATGTGTGCACCCAGTTTAGTCATCACTTGAAAAATATTGACTTGCCAAAATATGACAATTTTGTGAGAATTGTGGAGCCGTTGGAATTGATGAATTGTAATTGTTGAATTGTTGAGCTGACCGTTGTTACATCCTTCGACCGTCGAACGCAGAAGCACATAGGACCACAAAACCATAACACCACAAAACCATAAGACCATAAGACCACAACACCACCGCCCACATTGTCCAAAATTGTAATTTCGGTCGACTAACGGAAAAATCGACTGATAAAGTGACCTGCGTATGAAAGATCATCCCGTCCGCACGACCGTCGTGGGCAGCTACCCCTTTCCCGCCTGGCTAGAGTATGCCTCCCAGCATCTCGATGCGTTTGGCCAGGCCGATGTGGCCGAGATGGTTGACGACGCCGTGGTCGCCGCTGTGCACGATCAGGTGAGCGCCGGGCTGGACGTCATCACCGATGGGGAGCAGACGCGACTGGACTTTAATCTATCCTTCTACGGCTATCTCCAGGGTATCAAACGAGAGACGGAGTCGCCCCGACGATGGGGACCCCCGGCCCATGATCAGCGCGGCAAACACCAACTGACCGGCGAGCTGACGGCCCCAAAAGGCCTGGGCGTCGTCCACGAATACCAGCGCCTGGTACGACTAGCTCCCCAAGGACCCACCCTCAAAGCCAGTGTACCAGGGCCGTATACGATGAGCGGTCGACTGCTGCCCAACAAACAATACCCAGACCGGTGGGCAGTGACCGAAGCCTTGTTGCCCATCGTGCGACAGGAACTGCAAGACCTGGTCGCAGCCGGTTGTCGGGAGATCACCGTCGACGAGCCATCCATGAGCTGCTACGCCTACCGCGAAGACACCAAGCGCTTTGTAGACATTTTTAATCGGACCGTGGAGCCCATCGTCGGAAAGTGCCGACTATCCACGCACCTGTGCTTTGGCAACTTTAAGGGGCATCCGGTGGGCTATCGACGGATCGCCCCCATGCTGCCGGAATTTCTGGACTTTAAGGTGGACGAGGTGCATGTGGAAATGGCTAACCGCGAATTTGCCGAACTCGACTTGATTGCCACTTTCGCCAAACACATGGACGTAGCGGTCGGGATCATCGATGTCAAAAGCTACTATATCGAGTCGGTGGCGGATGTCGTGGAGCGCATAAAACTGTGCTTGCAGCATATTCCTGCCGACAAGCTGTCCGTGGCTCCGGATTGCGGCCTCAGCCAGACGGCAAGATGGGCAGCGAAAAAGAAACTGGCCCACCTGGTCGAGGGTGCCAAACAAGTACGCGCAAAGCTGTAGCACCTAGTAGAGTTTCGCATTGGATATGTTGAATAGTTCTAATAGGATTTTGTTCGCAGACGAGGCATGACCGAGCGATCTCGAAGAGTCGAGCATGACAATGCGAGAAGTGAGGGAACCGCGAAAGCGGGTGGGTGGCTAGACATAGCCGTAGCTATGGCGAGGCTTTGCAACGAAGTATGCGGACCAAAGACATTAGAATTAACCACAAGATTTAATGCGAAGCTCTACTAACTAGTCGGATGATCAAGCCATTCTTACAAGATCAAGCCTTACTGGACTCTATCCGTAGTGTTAGACCTAGCCGGAATACCTTTGATCTGTGGTGGCTGGGGCAAAGCGGCTTTCTGGTCCACTGGGACGGCCATTTTCTCCTGTTAGATCCCTATCTGTCTGACTCATTGACGATCAAGTATCAGGACACCGACAAGCCGCACATACGCATGACGGAGCTGGTCATTGATCCGGCGCGTCTCGACTGCATTGATGTGGTGACCTCGAGCCATAATCACACCGATCACCTTGACGCCATGACTCTCCGTCCACTATTCGCATCCAATCCCAACCTGCAGTTGGTGATTCCGGAGGCCAACCGCCATTTTGTGGCCAATCGCCTTGGCTGCGATCCCGCTTTGCCCATCGGACTAGATGATGGCGAAACAGCCGATGTGGGCCCTTTCCATATACGGGCCATCCCGGCCGCGCACAACGAGATCGATAGGGACGAACACGGCAGATGCCACTATCTGGGTTATATCGTCTCCTATGGCAACTTTCGGATCTACCACAGCGGAGATACACGGTGGTATGATGGCTTGGAGAGCCAGTTTCAAAATGAGCACATAGATGTGGCGCTACTGCCCATCAACGGTCATAAACCGGAGAGACGAGTGGCCGGCAATTTGAATGGCACGGAGGCCGCACAATTGGCCAAGACCATCGATGCTACGCTGGTGATCCCCTGCCACTATGATATGTTCACCTTTAACACCGCCGACCCTGCGGGATTTAGTGCTGCCTGCCGCAATCTAGGACAGCCCCATCGCATTCTCCAGTGTGGCGAGCCCTGGCACAGTAGCGAGCTCGCCAGGGTCTAGTAGAGTTTCGCATTAAATCTTGCTGTTACTTTCAATGCGGAGCTTTGCTAGGTCATTCCTCCCGGAGCGCATGCACGGGACTTTGCACCGTCGCCAAGAATGTCTGCAGCGTGATGATGGCCAGCAGAAGGACCAGGATCAGCACGAGCGTGCCGATATAGGTCCAAGCACTCAGTGGCTGCTGATAGGCAAAGTTGGACATCCAAGCGAGCACCCACTTGACACTGATCGGGACACCCACCGCAGCCGCTATGCCCAGTATCCAGAAGTACTCCTTACCGAGCAAGGTCGTCAGATTGGTCAGGCTAGCCCCGATCACCCGTCGGATGGCAATCTCCTTTGCTCTGGTACGTAAGGCAAACGCGACCAGACTCACCAGGCCTACAAATGAGATGAGCACCGCCAGGAGCGCGAGCATGCTGAGTAGCTGAAGCTGTACGCGATCCTGCCGGTAGAGCTGATCAAATAGATCGTCCAGGAAGTGATACTCCAGCGCAAGCGGAAACTGGACATTCCACGCGTCCCTGATCGCTGACATGGTACTGGCGAGATTGTCGGTGGCTACCTTGACTAGGAACGTGCGTAGCCAGATGGGCTCCACCACCATCACGGTAGGATCGACGGTATTTCTGAGCGTCTCCTGGTGGTAGTCCTTCACCACGCCTGCCACAGGACCATAGGCCAACTGAAAGGGTCCGATGGACCAGTTGATCCGCTGTCCGATCGCCTCCTCGGGATCGTGCCAGCCCAACTGCTTCATAGCCGTCTCATTGATTAGATATTGCCGATCGGCCGAGGCCAGGTAGTCTGCCGCTGAGAGGTCCTCTCCAAATTGGGGCACCGGCCGGAGCGTCGTCTGCCGGGTAAAGTCTGTGCCTGCCAGCAGTTCCAGTTGCATCATCTCCACAAAGTGGGGATCCACGATCTGCATGTCCATCATAGGAGCCGTCTCCTCCTCGCCTGCGCCCTCCAGCCGCACTGGACCACTATCCCTGATCTCCTCCGAAGGTACCTGCATGCAGGCTGAAACCTCCAGTACGCCGGGAATCTGTTCCAATCGATTCTTGAAGACAGGATATTCTGCAGTGACGTGATCCGGCACGTCAGCAATGGCAATGATCTGCTCGGAGGCTAAACCGAGGTTTTTAGTATTGATATATTGAAATTGTCGATAGGCGGCAAAGGCACTGGCGATAAGAATGATCGTGGCGCAAAATTGTCCCGTCAGCATAATGCGGCGGAAATTGATGCGATGGCCCCTGGTGGGCAAGGTCCAATGTTTGCCCAGTTTGAGCACACGCAGTATGCGCACAGAGCTGAGCATGATCGCTGGGAACAGTCCGGCAAGCACACCACTGATCAGCGCCAATCCGATCATCAACCAGGTGATGGTCCAGAGGGAGGGTGTTTCGGTGATGCCCGTCAGCTGGCTGAAAAAGGGGAAGCAGACCATGGCCAGCGCTCGCCCCACGATCATGGCAACCATGCTGTAGCAGACCGACTCGACCAGGGTGGATAGGATCAGCTGATTTTTCTTAGCCCCTAAGACCTTGCGCACTCCGACTTCTTTGCCCCGATACATGGCCAGAGCCGTGCTCAAGTTGGTGAAATTGACCAGGGCAATAATCCAGATAAACAGACCTACCCAAAAGAAAATCTTGATATAAAGCAGGTGACCATTTGGCTGGATTTCACGGGCTAGTGCTGAGGTCAAATGGATGTCTCCCAAAGACTGTAAATGAAGGACGACTTCTCCCACTGCATCTGCATCGCGATAACTGTCGACAAAATCTGGCAACTTGGCACTTACCGAAGCGGCATCTGCGCCATCCTCCAATAAAATATATATATAGGCCCAACCGGTCCGGTCCTCCTCATTGTCAAAGGAGAAGAGCATATCGACCGGCAGATGAGTGTTTCCGGGCAAATCTTCCATCACTCCAGTTATGCTGTAGACCTCCTCCTCGGGAGTAAAGTCACCTGTGACCACCAGCTCCTGACCAAGCACTTCTATGCTGCCAAAGTAGGTCTGGGCCAATGACTGGGTAATCACCACAGCGTTTGGCTGTGACAGGGCCGTCTTGGCATTCCCTCGCAGCAAGGGAAAAGTAAATACCTCGAAGACCTGGGCATCCGTTACGTAGGCATGTCCGGGCTTAAACCTTTGCTCGCCGATCCGGATGTACTTCTGCTCTTGGTTTTGGAACCGAATTAGTTGTTTGACTTCGGGAATATCCTCCGGCATCGCATTGACGAAATCGAAAGGGACCCTCGCCCAGTGTACCTCAAACCCATTTTCAGACTGAAACTGGTACGTCGTCCGATAGATCTGGTCCTTGTGCTCGTGAAAGGATTCGTAGCCTGTTTCATGGTTTAGGTAGGCAAACACCAGGATGATCGTGGCAAAGGCCAACGCTAGGCCCAGGATATTGAGGCCACCATACAGGCGGTTTTTCCGGAAGCTTCGGATGGCTGTCTTGGTCGCGAGGGTCAGCAGGGCGGAGAGGTTCGTCATCATCGGGTATGTCTGGTCCCACAGATTAAACCACCGAAGGGACGGCCGTAGTACATGTCTGGGATGCTTTTCTCCAGGTCCCAAACGGAGGAGCGGGCATGGATGAATGGTATGCTGGTCTGCAAATTGTCCGTTGCTGGCTCTCCAAGTGTTAAGATTCTTACAAAATATGGGGTACAAAGAACAACGGAGTCGTCTTGGTCAGTTAGATGCCCGTGCCCACTGGCCAAACCGCTGCCCCGTGAGCCTCCAACTTGAATACTCTGCCCTTGACAAGCAAATGCTACTTTTGAGAAACGTAAGCTCGACCCAATGACAAAACTCCTTTCCACCCTTTTGACTGTCGGACTCCTACTAGGCTGTGGAGAAAAATCGGGGCGAGCTCAGGACCCCATTCCCACCCCGGAAAATGCCGCCCAGGAAAAGTTTGGCCAAGACTATCGGATCTGGCCCAACAAGACCGGATCACATGCCCTCGTGACCAAAGAAGTCCGGATTCGACCCAATCAGCTGCATCCAACCATAGCGTTTTTTGTTTATGATGCGAAGCACGGCGAAATGATGCACGAGGACCGCATCCCCCGGGGAGAGGTCAAATGGATCAACGACGAAGAAATCAAGGTACGCTCCATACGTGAAGTGGGGCAACAAAAGGGATCGGGAGCCGGGTATACTTACAACGTGAAAACCGGCGTCAAAAACGCTACCACGCAATGATGAAACCAAGCCTACACCACACCTGGATGGTTCTAGCATGCGGAGCATGCATGTGGACCTGTCAGACGGACACCACGCAAGAACTGTACGTGACGGGTGAGCCCACCCCTAGGGTAGAGACTGTTGATTGGAAAAGAAAATCAGGTCCGGAAAAGTTTGCCGCGTATCACAACGCCATTCGTACGGCGGCAGGCAAAGAGGCGCCCGACTACGGTGCTTCATACAAAGCCATTGCCTACGAAAGGGCTAAGGCACAACGAGGATCCGATTATCGTCGGCGTGCCCCACTGCCATGGATGGAACGGGGCCCAGGCAATGTGGGTGGACGTACCCGTGGCATCTGGGTAGACCCGGCGGATACGACCAGCGAGACGTTCTTCGCGGGGAGCGCTGGTGGCGGTATCTGGAAGACCGAAGACGCAGGTCAAACCTGGCGGAACCTCACCCCAGATCTCCCCAATCTCAGTACCTCCACCATCGCCGGCAGTCCCGCCAATCCCCTGGTACTTTATGCCGGGACCGGCGAAGGATTTGGAGCTGCGCGTAACATTCTTGGAGATGGCCTCTGGAAGAGCATCGACGGCGGCGAATCATGGAGTCAGCTAAGCTCCACGGCCGGCCGAGATGCGATTGCCAATGTCTACCGGATCATAGTCAATCCGGATGACGAAAATGAATTTTACTTTGCCGCCCTGAGCAATCAGAGACTCCCCGGGAGTCCGCCCAATTTTGTCTCCGATATCTTCTACAGCAACAATGGCGGAGCGACCATACGATCCGTGTATGCTTCTACGGGCGCTGTTCAACAGATCATTGCAGACCCCACTGATTTTGGGACGATCTACGGTACAGTCTTTAGCGTAGGTGTGATCAAGTCGCAGAATGCCGGCGCTAGTTGGCGATTCATTTATCAGAATGATGGCTTCGTGCGAATGGAACTGGCCATCTCCCCCACCCATACGGATCATCTGTATCTGACGGCTTCTGGTAACGGTAGTAGTTCCAACATTGTCGCATCCATAGACGGTGGGACCCATTGGAAGGAGGTAGAGCCCATCGACCAGGCCAACCGGTTTGGAAACTGGATGAGCGGCCAGGGATGGTACAATAATACGGTGGCGGTGCACCCCTATGATAGTCACATCGTCTATGTGGGTGGAGCCGGCCCCATTCTCGAATTGACGGTGACCAACTTTGAATCCAGCAGCACTAGCTTCTTGGCTCGGATGAAACCGCTGACGGATGGCTATGGTGAATACTTCAACCGGTACCCGGATGCCCGGACGAAGGGAGTGCATGTCGACCATCACAATCTGGTGTTTGTACCGAAGGACAGTACCACCAAAAACTTCTATATCATCAATGCCAATGACGGTGGCGTGGCCTTCTCCAGGGACGCTGGAGAAACTTTTCTGCAGACAGGAGATAGCTACAATTCGGAATGTAGTGATCCTACTTGCAATCAGATCATCCAGTATGAGACTGCCTCGGGCTACAATACCGCGCAGTTTTATGGTGTGGACAAGATGAATGGCCAGGATCGCTACGTGGCGGGAACCCAGGACAACGGCAGCTGGGTTTCCGGTGTGAATCCCAATGAAGCATCGGATTGGAACGACGCTCCCAGCGGGGACGGCTTCGAAGCGCTGTGGCACTACCGGGATGTCAACCGCCTGATCGAGAGCTCGCAGTTCAACACTTTATTTCGCTCGGACGACGGTGGCAGCACCTGGACCAACATCAGTCCACCGGGGGATGGCCCCTTTTTGACCAGAGTCTCGGGGTCAAGACAAGATCCCGATCTCGTTTTTGCGGTGACATCGCAGGGGGTCGTACGCTCCTTCGACTTCGGAGACAGTTGGCAGATCATCCCGATGCCATCCGGTTGGGCTTTTGTAGGACTCGCGACACCGGTACGGGTTTCCCTAGCTACGCCCAATGTCGTCTGGTCGGGAGGAGGTTTGGCCCAAGACAATGCCATGGCCGTATCCACGGATGGGGGATCCACCTTTGCGACGATTTCGTCGTACGATCTGGCCTCCGTCGATGCCATTACTGACATAGCCACCCACCCGCTGGATGACAGTACCGCCTATTTCCTCTTCTCCCAAGCCAACAGTCCGAAGATCATTCGGACCACTGACTTAGGAGCCACGCTAGAGGATCTGACCGGTTTCGTGGGCAACAATGAAGTCAGTAGCAATGGCTATCCCGACGTGGCCACCTATTGTCTGGTGGTTATGCCGTACGATACCGACATCTTGTGGGCGGGCACCGAGATTGGTCTCTTTGAGAGTACCGACAACGGGCAAAGCTGGCATCTAGCTGACAACGGGCTGCCGGCCGCATCCATCTGGGACATGAAGATTGTCAACGATGAGGTAGTGCTGGCTACCCATGGTCGTGGCATCTGGACGGTCTCCCTTCCGGAACTGGAGGGATACGAACCCAAACCGGCGAACTTTCTGGCTCCTATGGTCTCGCTTGCGGGAGATGGTTTTGGAGGCAGGGTCGAGGGATCATACCAGCTCCGATCGGCTGCCGACTCCAGCCGCGTCGTGCTCGAGTACCACCTGGACGGCCAGCCCATCCGCCAGGTCTTGCCCCTCGGGGAAAATGTAGAACCACGCTTCGGTGATTTTGCCATGAGGGCAAGCAACTTGGTCGGGGATCTTTTTGTGGACGTCCAGGTCACGCTTGAGACCTTTCAGGAGGGAGCTGTCCTCAGATCCACTGCCATCAGTAAGGTATACTCTGTCAGTGAGGACCTGGTATCGGGATATTCCAATGATTTTGACGGAGAACGAAGCGATTTTGCCAGAAATGGATGGACCATCGAACGTCCGCAGGGCTTTGCTGACTTTTCACTTAACTCTCCGCACCCCTATAGCAATCTCTCCGAGTTTGTGGCCGTATTTCAACGGCCCATAGCCGTCTTTGCCAGTGGCTCGACGGTATCCTTTGATGAGATTGTTTTGGTCGAACCCGGTGAATCTGATATCGTGGGCAGCCAAGACTTTTTTGATTTCTGCGTCGTAGAAGGAACTACTGATCGAGGACGCACCTGGCAGACCCTGGAAGGCTATGACAGCAGGGATCAGCAAGTTTGGCTAGACGCCTATACGTCCGATCCCTTTACCGCGACTCCTGAGCTGTCGGTCAATCGCACCCTGGATCTCGCGGACTACTTTAATGTGGGTGACATCGTCTATCTAAGGTTTCGATTGGGCTCCGATCCCTTCGTAGAGGGCTGGGGCTGGGACATCGACAATTTTGTGGTTGGTGAAGGCGAAGACACAGATGTCAAGCTCATAGATGACCCCGCATTTAAAGCCAGGCTGCTCGGCAATCCCGTGCAGACTGAGTTGGTGCTGCAAGTAGAGGACCAAGGGCAGAAACCCCTGGCTTTCACCCTTGCCAATAGTCAAGGACAGATCTTGTGGCGCGAGCCATCACCCTCCCACGCTCCTATCCGGCAGCATCGCTGGGATGTATCGCACCTGAGCCCGGGCTTGTACCTTCTGACGATCCAAAGGGAAGGGCGGATCATCACCCTCAAATGGCTGAAGTAAAGTCACCACTACCTGAAGGACCGTAGCTAATGCGGCAACGATGGATTCGTCATGACACTTACCTCGCCATAGTCGGACCGTGATGCATCCGACCCTTCGTTTTTAGTGATCAAAAGCTATCTTCATCGCTGTACCAGACAGTCTTTCTGTGCATCAGAGCTCCTACACGGATTTAGCCATTTCCCTCTCCCAGGCACGGGAGATGGTGTATGACCACTACGGACTGGAGGGGGAGGTCAGCAAGCTACCCGGCGATCAGGACTTTAATTTTCGCATGAAGGTGAGCGATAGCTCCAGCTATACGGTCAAGGTCACGCGACCGGGAACGGCCGAAAGCACCATGGACTGTCAGCTTAAGATCGTAGAGCACCTGGTCAGCAGCCATTTTCCCCTGAAGCTGCCGGAGGTGATACTGACGAAGGATGGTCTTCCCATGGTCAAACTACCGGATCAGCGCTACCTCAAGGTGCAGCAGTGGGTGCCGGGGAGGGTCCTGGCAGAGGTCAACCCCCGTACGACCCACCTGTTGCATCAGTGGGGACAGACTTGCGGTTTGCTCAGCAAGCACCTGGCCGGCTTCGATCATCCCGAGGCACACCGATTTTTCAAATGGGATCCCAGTCGTACGCTGGCATCACGCGAATATGCTCCTCATCTGGCAAAGGATATCAGGGAGACCTGCGACTATTTCTGGACCCTTTTTGAAGAAAAAACACTACCCCAACTGGCCGATCTGCGCACTGGTGTCAACTACAACGATGCGCATGAACTAAACCTTTTGGTTAATGCAAACCCAGCCCATCCGGAGATCACGGGTGTCATAGATTTTGGGGATGCCGTCTATACACATACCATCAATGAGCTGGCCATCGGTTGTGCCTATGCCAGCATGGGGTTTCCCGACCCGCTGGAGGCAGCGGTCCATCTGGTACGAGGATATCACAACATCTTCAAAGTGCGGGAGGCAGAGCTACAAGTACTGTACTCCCTCATCGCGGCTCGGTTACTCGTGACGGTGACGAATGCAGCGTGGAACCGTCAACACGAACCCGAAAATGCGTATCAGCAAATAAGTGAACAGCCCGCCCAGGATCTATTGAAGCGCTGGAGGCAGATTCCCCCGGCACTGGCACACATGCGATTTCGAGAGGCCTGTGGGCTAGAGCCCTGTCCCACCAGGGATGTATTTGCAGCATGGTGGGACGACGCCCGGGAGCAGTTGTCTCCCCCCATCGAGCCTCAGCAAAAGCAATGGGTACCGATAGATCTGGCGGTGGACAGTGCGGATCTCGGCGGCAATCACCACTTTGATGACGTCGTCTCCTTTGAGCAAACTATCCGAGGATTAGTCGGAGATCCACAGGAGCATGTGGGTGTGGGAGGATATGCGGAGACTCGGCCGTTCTACAGCACCGACAGTTATCGGGTGGAAGGTAATCAGGGAGCGCAATGGCGAACGGTACACTTGGGGTTGGACCTTTGGGCACCATCGGGTACCGACGTCCTGGCGATATGCGATGGCAAGGTGCATAGCTTTCAGGACAACCTGGGTGACTGCAACTATGGGCCCACGATCATCCTTCAACACGACGTCTCCCCCCAGCTGACCTTTTATACCTTGTATGGGCACCTCAGTCGGGACTCCCTTGTCTCACTGACAGTTGGACAAGCGGTCGCTCAGGGAGAACGGATCGCAGCAATCGGGGCTCCTCCCGAAAACGGCAACTGGCCCCCGCACTTACATTTTCAAGTCATCCTGGACCTGCTCGACTGGAGCGGAGATTTCCCAGGGGTGGCCTTTCCCGGTGAGGCCCAGACTTGGCTGAGTGTATGCCCGGATCCCACAGGCCTCTATCCCGTGACCTTTGCCGCGCGTCCCGCACTCCCGGACCGGGACCTCTTGACCTTTAGGAAGACGCACCTTGGTCGAGGCCTAAGTGTCTCCTACGAGCGTCCGCTTCACATCGTCCGAGGATACAAACAATACCTGTATGACACCTCAGCCAGGAGATACCTGGACACCGTCAACAACGTGCCTCACGTGGGTCATCAGCACCCTCGGGTAGTCAACGCGGCCACACGCCAAATGGGCCTGCTAAATACCAACACTCGTTATCTCCACCGCCACATCAAAGAATTTGCGGAGGCATTGCTCCAGAAATTCCCCGAACCCCTGTCCGTGGTTCATTTCGTCAATTCCGGCAGCGAGGCGAATGAGTTGGCGATGCGGATGGTGCAGGCATATACGGGACAGCGAGATATGATCGCCGTAGAGGCCAGTTATCATGGCAACACCGGAGGTTGCATCGATATCAGCAGCTACAAATTTGACGGCAAGGGCGGTCAAGGTGCACCCGATACCACCCAGGTCGTACCGATGCCCGACACCTATCGGGGCTTGTATCGAGGGGATCCACTCGCCGGTAAGAAATATGCGGATCACGTAAGAGAGGCCGTTCAGGAGATCCAACAGAGGGGTCGGAAGGTGGGTGGCTTTATCTGTGAGAGTATCTTGAGTTGTGGCGGCCAGATCGTCTTGCCAGAACACTATCTCGCCGAGGCCTACCGACAGGTGCGCGCAGCCGGAGGTGTTTGCATCGCTGACGAGGTCCAGGTGGGTTTTGGTCGAGTGGGCGAAGCATTTTGGGGCTTCCAATTGCAGGGTGTCATACCAGACATCGTGACCCTGGGCAAGCCGATCGGCAATGGACATCCGCTGGGGGCGGTCATCACCACCCAAGCGATCGCCGACGCCTTTGCCAACGGCATGGAGTATTTCAACACTTTCGGCGGGAATCCCGTCTCCTGTGCCATCGGTCAAGAGGTCCTCAAAATCATCGAGGACGAACAACTCCAGGCACACGCCTTGGAGGTGGGCACCTATCTGAGGCAACAGCTCACAACCCTCCAGCAGAAATATCCCATCATTGGCGATGTCCGAGGCAAGGGTCTATTTCTCGGATTTGAACTTGTCCAGGATCACGCTGATCTAGTGCCTGCGCCGGAGCAAGCCAACTATCTCATCAATCGCATGCGCGAGCGCGCCATCCTAATGAGCACCGACGGTCCCGCTGAAAACGTCATCAAGATCAAGCCTCCGATGTGTTTTACCAAAGAGAATGCAGATTTTCTGATTTCCAATTTGGACCTGGTACTTGGAGAGGAATTGGCAACGAGCAGTGTCCAATGAGCAATGGACAGAGGGCAGTGGCCCAAACACCCCAAATCAAATGACTTCGTGACTTAGTGACTTCTATGTTGAAAAACAAGCACAGGGACCGGAAATTAAGCGATTTTATGGCTTTTCTCTCGTAGATGCTGTTTAGGGGGCAATAGGAGTTTTTGTCAAGGCCGGAGCGAAGCGGAGTTCATATAGCCTTGACTAACACGAGTAGCGCCCCTAGCTTTGCTTGGGAGTGAAAAACTACTGCTCTTACCTTTTATTTTGATACCTCTCAGTCACCTCTTCAATCAATCTTCTATCAGCGGTCCACAATCTAATGTGGCTGCAATGCGATCTTCATATCAAAAAGATTGGGGGACGTAACCTTCGTGGAGCGGTCTTTCCATCTGATCACAGATAGGATGCTGCAGTCACAAACTTCCGTTTGTTCCCCTTCTCATTTTCCAAGGTTTCTGATGTTATTCTTCCATGGATGATACCTTACACTACAATACCTATTTCGTAACCGTGCCCATTGATTAAGATCGAGCGTACCCTACTGAGAAGCTTTCGCGCTATTCGTATGATTGCTTTATTCTTGGCCATAGCCTTTGTCAACTCGTTGAACTTCAGCAACAGAGCTGGATCCCTTCTGATCGCTTGCCATGAGGCTTCTATTAACATAATCTTCAATTCTCGTCTTCCTCGTTTTAGCAGTTTACCTGTTCGAATCTTGTCCCCCGAATTGTGCATACTGGGTACTAAGCCTATATAATTATTTAACTGGTCCAATCTTCGGAACCTTCTCACATCACCCAACTGAACCAAGATGTGCATTGCTGTCACTGGACCGATTCCAGGCACGGTCAACAGTAGTTTAACCCGACTTGGCTAAGCTCACACGTAAGTTTCAGAAAACCAATGAGATAGGAAATCAGTGGTACACTACATATTTTTTCAGAGCAGTCTGAGTGTTGTTGGTGCCGGTGGCATTATAGATTTGGCGGACTTCGTTGATGGGGGTAGAGGGTTTACGTAGGTGAATGACTTTTTTGTCAGTAGGCAGTTCAACAGTTTGAATGGTTTGGGTATTCATTATCCTAACGATATTGTTCCAGTCGTAGTTGAGATTAGCATTTTTGAGCATATACCTGATGGTATTGACTAACTGGTAGGCAAGAATGGTAAGATAAATATGAGCTTCAATTCTTTGGTCTTTTTGATGGTACACCGGCCTGATGTTTAGATCTGACTTTAGGCAGCGAAAGGTAGCTTCCACTTCTCTGATGGTATTATATATATCCCACAATTTAGATTCAGAAGGATTGTCATAATTCGTTCTGATAAAGTAGACGCCATTGGTTTTATCGTCCTTAGTTTGATCTGATTTTTCAGACCAGGTGATTTGGGTAGCGACTCCATTTTCTTGGGCAACTTTGATGACATATCTAGAGGAAATACGGTTGTGTTTCTGTTTCGCCCTTCCAATACGCTCCCATACCTTGTTGATGGATTTAGTGCCCCCTTTGGTAAAAATAGCTTTCTGGATAACACTCAGATCTTGTTCATACCGTTGCTTGAGTTTGGTGTGCATGGATTGCTCCTTTTTCCTTTTGGCCTCACTTTGCACGTACATCCAGGTATCCGGATAACCCTGGGGCTGAAAGATGGCTAGTTCCACTTGATTCTTTTGTCTATCGGTAAGTCGAATTATTTTCGAGCTAGACTCCTCCACAGGGTGATCTTTTAGTCGCTTTCGAGAGACGCAAACGTATTTATACCCTTTTTCCCTCACCATAGTTAGGTTGTCTTCAGTAGCAATACCGGCATCTATCACAATTGTTTGATCCGGCCTGGAAGGAGAATATTTCTTTAGATCTTCAATCATATCAGACAAAGTACCAGTGTCTGGTGTGTTGCCTTCGTATATTCTGGAGTGTCTGATAAAGCCCTGCGCATTAATAACGCCGGTAAAAACAACCAATGGACAGTCATTTCTTTTCTCCTTACTCTTGCCATACTTGGCAATCTTACTATGATCTTTACGTGATTCAAAGTAAGTATTGCTGATATCAAAAATAACCAGCTTATCATTGAGGTCAAACATATCAGTAATGCGATGGTATAAAAACTGGTCTATGGATTCCCTATGCTTGTAAAGCAGGTCAGATATGGCATACAGTTGTTTATGTGTAATTATTTGATGGTGACCGAAGCAAGCAGCCAGCTCACTATTCATCTGGAGGATTTGTGCGGTCTTATGCTCCGAAGAACAGAAAATCGCTCGGGCCGCAATGCTGATCAAAGCTTTGCGAATTTCACTTTGGGTCATGCCAACCGACCGCATGCATTGTTCTAATTGTAGCTTGTCAAGTACTTGCTTGCAAAGGTGCTCCACTCCAAAGGTCTTCACATCACCAACTTCCAACCCTTTGAGGTCAACGTTGTGAAACTCTGCTTTGGCAGGGGCAGGGGGGATCGATGTAGGGGGATGCTCAGCCTGCTGATATTTAATACAATACTTCTCATAGTAAAAAAGTGCCAGGTCAAGCAAAGGCTTTGCCGGACTCTCAGGAAATAATTCCGGATGGCCAAATATCTTGGACTTCAAAATGTTGAGGACAACATTTCTGTTCTGTTTATCTCTAAGCAAGGGATCAGATCCCAGATATAGAATAGCCCTTTGCTTTACTTTGCCATCTACCCTGGCCGCCTGGGCTAGAGTATACTGGAAAAAGATCTTACTGTCTTTGCTACGTTGCTTTTTGACCTCCCTAATAAACATGTGAGTAAAGGTACGGAGCCATGCGCACATATACAAGTACCGTACCTCACTACAAATGAGATCCCAACAAACCAAACACTGATAATCAACCCGTTAAATTGTCCGAAAGGCTGAAAAAAGATCAATTTTGTCGATTTCTACCCCTGCGCCAGCCAAGTCGGGTTAAAATTCTTTTGATATCTGGGTTGCTGGGATAGTTCTCGGAGCTGTCTGTTCAGCTTCAGCAACTCCATCCTTTGTACTTCCCCTAATGACAGATAGTTATCCAGGGTCTGTCGCAAACTCGGCTGATCTATGCTCAACTCCTTCAACCATCGGGTGTAAGCCTTGGACCAGTGCCGTGACCTGTTGCCCGTCAAATTATCTGGAAGCTGTATACCAAATTGCATCAGTAGAGACTTTATCCTGTGCTTTGTCCGCGCAACCTCTCGGGATATCCTAAATCGCTGACGTACTAAGGCCCGGTCTGCCTCTAGCTGCCGATCAGGTACGTCCACATAGCTCATTTCTCTACTCCTTAACATCCTGGCCAACTTCCGGCTATCGCTCCTATCTGTCTTTTGACCCTTCTCCTTCTGTGTGGTAGGTACATCTGCTGCGTGCACCACTTCACATGACACACCCAGATCTCTAAGTCGTCTACAGGCTCCAAAGCCGCTGAAACCCGCTTCATACACTGCCTTATAATCGCCTCCAGGAAAATGCCGCTTCAGATATGAGGCCAATAACTCCGAATCTGGATTCTGACTATAACTCCTGTGTTCTAGACTCTCGGTCAGTATGGTGACCTTCCAGCTCTTCTTGTGACAATCAATCCCTACATAGATCTTTTGTCCCTCAAATGAATTCTCGCTAACTTTCTTTCGCATAAGTTGAAACTTTACGGTCAATTAATCTTTTGTCAATTCTTAATTTACCGATTTCAGCTTATGCCTTTTTTCAAACATACCACCTTCGTGGCCCAACCACTCTATGACCTAGTGGCGTCAAGGCTCAATACCTTCGTGGCCACCGAGGTAGGGTTTGCACGGACCTAGGCAGCTCCATGGACTGCTTCATGAGTGGATCTACCACCGGCTTGTCGTAGTATCTTCGGATGGGCACCACGCCTGCCCAAATATCGAGATCGTAGTCTTCTTTGTCATCAACGGGGCCACCTTCTCGGATTTTGGCTGACGCCTCATCGATGGAGATTTTCAAAAGCATGGTGCCCTTCATTTCTTTGGCATTGGGTGGACGGCATTCTTCCCAGCGATGGGGAATAATGTGATTGGTAATGACTTCAAAGCCATGCATCTTGTCTGTCGGATCCACCACTTGCTGGGCTTTGCCAAAGAGCACGACGGAGGCGTAATTGGCCGAGTGGTGAAAAGCCGATCGGGCCAGCACCAGACCGTGGACCATCGTCACCGACAGCGACAAATCAATCCCTTCGGCCAGGTTGGTCATCATCCGACTGGCCATGGACCCATGTAGGTAGATGACATTGTCTTCCCGGCCGTACAAGGTGGGAATCACCACGGGATATCCTTGATGAACAAAACCCACGTGGCAGATAAATTCCTGGTCGAGTATGCCGTAGATCGTCTCGCGATCATAGCACCCTCTTTTGGGCACTCGTTTCACCTTGGTTTTTTCTGTGTGCATAGACATAGATCGGATCGATATTATACGTGTAGTCTGAACAAAGCTATGCAATCAATGGACTATCTTAATAGAGTTTCGCATCAAAATCTTGTTGCTAATTCTAAAGTCTCTGGTCCGCATACTTCGTTGCAAAGCCTCGTCATAGCAGCGGCTAGCCGCCCACCCGCTGTCGTGATTCCATCACTTCTCGCATTGTCAAGCTCGACGCTACAAGATCGTTCCGTCATCCTCGTCTGCGAACAAAATGTTATCAGAATTATTCAACATATCTAATGCGAAACGCTACCAGTAGTCAATTTGTATTAAGTAGGTAGTCCGGCATGCATGCCTCCATGATTCGGTATGATCGTCTGGCAGATCGAGCCAGCTATTTGCAAATCACCGATGGGTTTACCTAGGCCTCTTAGTTCTTGCGCCAAAAGTAGGGGGTAGCCAACACGAGGATCGTAAACAATTCTAGCCGTCCCAGTAGCATCAGCAGCGCCAAAACCCACATGCCGGCAGGAGGCATTGCTGAAAGATTATCCATTGGTCCAAAGTCTCCGATCGCCGGACCTACATTACCCAGGGCAGTGGCCACTACGCCAATGGACGACACAAGCGGTTGGTCAAAACCAGTCAAAATGGCCGACATGACAATGGACCCAAGCACAAATAGCATCAGGTAAAGTAGGAGAAAAACAAGAATGTGCATCAATATTCTCGGTGCTACAATCTTCGTATCAATCTTAGTACGAATGATCGCCTTAGGGTGTAGCAACCTCTTGAGCTCCAACAGGGAATTCTTGAAAAAAACCAAGTGGCGAATGATCTTGATCCCACCGCTGGTCGATCCTGCACAAGCCCCGGTAAACAACAGTATAAAGAAGAACATGGTAAGACCCGGAGTCCACGAAGTGTAATCCTCAGTGATGTAGCCGGTCGTCGTTATAATCGACACGACCTGAAACGCTGCATCCCGGAAAGACTGCTCGAGCGAGCCGCCTCTCACCTGTACCAGTACCACCGTGACGAATAAGATCAGTAGCAAGACGAGGCTCAGATAAGTTTTAAACTCATCACTGCCCCACACCTTACGGAAGCGGCCGCGCAAACTATAGTAGATGACTGTGTAGTTGACTCCAGCCAAGAACATGAAGAGGATCAGGATGTATTGGATGCCTGGGCTAGAGAAATGGGCAATGCTGTCATTCTTAGTAGAAAATCCTCCAGTGGCCATGGTAGTCAGGGCATGGTTGAAGGCATCATAAGGACTCATACCGCACAACGCTAGAAGGGCGGTAAGCAGGGCAGTCAGCCCAAGATAAATAAACCACAATCGTTTGGCCGTCTCTTTGATTCGTGGATGGATTTTGTCGGAGGTGGGGCCTGGTGCCTCCGCCACAAAGAGCTCAACACCACCAATACCCAACAGCGGCAAGATGGCCACTGTCAAAACGATGATACCCATGCCCCCCAACCACTGCGTCATACTGCGCCAGAGTAGGATGCCCTTCGGCAAGGACTCGATATCGTCAATGACCGTGGCACCAGTGGTTGTCAATCCTGACACGCTCTCGAAAAGCGACGTGGTAACGCTGGGCAAGATGCTTCCAAAGAGGTACGGAAGGGCGCTGAAGATGGAGATTGCCATCCATCCCAATGCAACAATCAGAAAACCCTCTCTCTTTCCAATTTTCTTCGCAGCCTTCCGACAGGAAACCCAAAGCGACATTCCCGCAATGGAGGTCGTCAAAACAGACAGTAGAATGGCCTGTGCATCACCCCCCTCGTGATAGAGAGCTACGGGCCAGGTACTTAGCATAAAGCCTGCGAGCATGGTCAAAAGCACACCAATCACCTGAACAATAATGCCCCGATTAATCACTACTTGAATATTTCCTCGACCTGACGAATTGCTTCTGGCAAAGCCAACACGATGACCTTGTCGTTGATCTCCAAAAAGAAATCGCCCTCAGGCACAAAACCCTTATTTGCCCGGACGATACCAGCGATAATGGCTTTCTTAGGCAGGTGTAAATTCTGGATAGGATGTTGCAGAAGTCGGTTCTTCTTATGAATTACAAATTCAATGATTTCCGCATTTACTCCGTGCAAACTGGCTATAGCCTCCACCTTTCCGCGTCTGACAAACCGGAATATGTTATTGGCGGCGATTAGCTTCTTATTGATAATCGTATCAATGCCAATATTTTGAGAAATGTGCGTATAGTTTACATTTTCAACCAGGGCAATAGTCTTATATACACCGAGCTCCTCCGCCATGAGGCTAGTAATAATGTTCGTTTCTGAGTTTGGGGTCAGCGCAATGAAAGCGTCCATTTGCTCCAGACCTTCCTCCCTGAGTGCCTCTACATCACTGGGATCGGCATGGATGACCAAACTTTTCCTAAGGGCCTGGACAAAGTCCTTGGCCACCTCTTCTCCTTCCATAACCAATGTCACAGCGTAGTCTTTCTCCAATTGCTCTGCTGCTCGCAATGCTAGGGGAGTACCACCAACGATCATCACGTTCTTGATTCGTTGCAATTGCTTGCCGACAAACCGGATAGCAGTCTCCAACGAATGCTCAGGCGTGGCGATATAGACATGATCACCCTTTCTAAGCACGGTGTCAGTATCGGGAATAAGGGTATCCTCGTCCCTGAGCAAAGCGATAGCTGTGAAGGCAAAATCCACTGTGATGGCATCGACCTCGCCAATGCTCTTGTTGATAAGTGGAGAGCTATAATCCAAGGTAAATCCAACGACCGAGATCTTCCCGTTGTCAAACTCGAAATGATCTGTGAACGAAGCTCGCTGCAAGAGGCGACTGATCTCCATAGCAGCGAGTTGTTCAGGTGAGATCAACACGTCTACTCCGAGCTGCTCAAAGCGCTCTCTGTGCTCTTTTCTGAGATGCTCCACATTCGATATGCGAGCGATCGTGTTTCTTGCTCCAAGTCGTTTGGCCAAGATAGCTGCCAGCAGATTTGTCGTCTCTGAAGTAGTGGCCGCAATGAAGAGCTTGGCATTCTTGACTTCCGCTCGCACCTGCGTGCCAAACGAAGCGGCATCACCTTGGATGGTCATCACGTCAACATGCCGGCCTGCTTGCGCCAGCACCGTCTCGTTGATGTCGATGAGCGTGATGTTCTTATTTTCCTTGGAGAGCAGTTCTGTAAGATGAAATCCGATCGCTCCGGCACCCGCTATGACGATTTTCATGATGCTTTTTTCGATGTCAGATCAGGACGAAGCGCAAGATAAGGTGAATGAGGGGAGATGTTGGTCATTCTCAGCCATGATTCTCGTGCAAGCTCCGGTGCCCCTCCTCACTCTAGCCCATCTGACGCAGGACGAGGTCGATCTAGCCCATCTGTCCCGGCAGGCTCATTTTCCATAGGCAACTAACTTCGTACTTTGAGACATGGAAGTCAGCTAGTGGCCCTGCAAGGGACTTAAACAAATAGCATACCCCGGCATGGCTCGTCAGGACAATCATTCGGCGGAGTTGACAGGCCAGACAAGTAATCATAGCAGTAAATGATAAGAATAATATATGCCCGATTTCTGCCCCTAGCTATTCTCTTAGCATCTTGTTCGGAGGGGGAAAAGCCGGTGGCAGAAGTAAAGTCCAACCGCCCCAACATTGTCTACATCCTTGCGGATGATCTCGGTTACGGTGACATCAGCGCTTACAACGAGCACTCAAAAATACGGACGCCCCATCTGGACAGACTCGCCGCAGAGGGCATGATGCTCACGGATGCCCACTCTCCCTCGTCGGTCTGCACCCCGACCCGCTATGGCATCCTGACGGGTCGCTACTGCTGGCGAAGCAGATTGCCTCGGGGTGTATTGCGGGGATTTGGGCGGGCACTACTCGAGCCCGATCGTCGCACCGTGGCGGACCTGCTTAAGGCACAGGCGTACACCACCGGTGTGGTGGGCAAGTGGCACTTGGGACTGGACTGGGTCCTTAAAGAAGGGCGGGATACGGCACTCACCAGTAGCACATCGGTGCTCAATGAGGTGGGCATGGTGCGCGACATGGATCAAGAGCACATCGATCTCACCCGTAAGCCGACCGACGGTCCGCTGGATCATGGCTTCGATTATTCATTCATTTTGCCGGCATCGTTAGATATGCCCCCCTACTGCTATTTGGAGAACGACCAGCTGGTGACGGCGCCTACGCAGTATACACCGGGCAATGATCTAAACACCGGATACACGGAGGCTTTTTGGCGGGCCGGAGGCATCGCGCCCGGATTTGACATGGATCAGGTGCTTCCTACTTTCGGAGAGAAAGCCATCGCGTTTATCGATCGAAGTGTCGCATCGCAAAAGCCCTTCTTCCTCTACCTGCCGCTGGCAGCGCCGCATACCCCATGGGTACCCACCGCTGCGTACGAGGATACGTCTGCTGCGGGCACCTATGGCGACTTTGTCACAATGGTCGACGCCACCGTAGGCCAGGTCTTGCAGGCGCTATTGTCGGCAGGCGTGGAGGACGAAACGCTGGTCATCTTTACCAGCGACAACGGCCCTTTCTGGACGCCCTCGCTCGTAGAGCAGTTTGATCATCGATCAGCCGGAGCTTGGCGGGGCATGAAGGCCGATGCCTGGGAGGGGGGTCACCGCGTACCTTTCATCGCACGCTGGCCGGGGCAGATCGAGCCGGGTTCCAACAGTGGCGCCCTCACCTGTCTCACCAACCTCTTTGCCACCGTGGCAGATATCATCGGAGTCCCCATCCGCGAGCATGAGGCACAGGATAGCTACAGCATCTGGCCCATCTTGACCGGTGCGTCCGATGTAGGCCAGTCCGCAGTGGTGCATCACTCTTCTCGGGCATTCTTCGCCATCCGGCAGGGCGCATGGAAATATATCGAGGGGAGAGGCTCCGGTGGCTTTTCTGAGCCCAGGATCATAGAGCCCGGTCCAGGAGAACCAGTGGGACAACTCTACCACCTGCAAAGAGATCCGGGTGAAGCACAGAATCTATATGAGTCGCATCCGGAAAAGGTGCAGGAATTGTTGGATTTGCTCGACCAGATACGGGCGGCCGACTAGAAAATGGCCTGCCGCCCGACCAAGTGCCGGAGGCACGACCCGACCAAGTGCCATAGGCACGGCCCGACCAAGTGCCGGAGGCACAACCCGACATAGTGCCGTAGGCACAACCCGACCAAGTGCCGTAGGCACGACCCGACATAGCGCCATAGGCACGACCCGACCAAGTGCCATAGGCACGACCCGACATAGTGCCGGAGGCACGACCCGACTGACCGAGATTCCGTAAATTATCAGGCAGATAAATGTCTCATTCATGCTTTCTCGCAGCTTACTTCTCCTTGCTACGCTCGTCTTCGCCTGCCGCTCCGACGTCAAAGAGGCGGCATCGGTACCTATCTCGCTGGCCGATGATATAGAGCAAGCCCTGCGCGAGCTGGTCATCGACCCTTGGTATCCTCGCATCCTGGATGAGGAGTACGGAGGATTTCTGAGCGACTACGACCATCGGTGGCAGGAGAATGGCCCCCACCACAAGATGATCGTGACCCAGGCTAGGCACACCTGGACGGCAGCCACAGCATCGGAATTTCTGGAAGACGAAGGCCTGATCGAGATCGCCGATCACGGAGCCGATTTCCTGGAGAGCATCATGTGGGACGCGGACCAGGGCGGATTTTATCAGATGGTAAACCGAGAAGGACAACCCATCGGCGATCATGAAGAGCATGGTCTCATCAAGACCGCCTACGGCAATGCCTTTGGCATCTACGGACTGGCAGCCCACCACCGGGTGACACGCAGCGAAGCCAGCTTGTCGCTGGCAAAGAAGGCCTTTGCCTGGCTGGAAACCCATAGCCATGACCCAGAGCAAGGGGGCTACTTTCAATACCTGCTTGCCGATGGCACCCCACTCCCTGGGGGTCTGGAGAATCCAGCCAAGGACCAAAACAGCTCCATCCATCTACTGGAAGCATTCACGGAGCTGTACCTGGTATGGCCTGACCCCTTGCTAAAAGAGCGGATCCACGAACTGATCGTCATCATCCGAGATACCATCACCAATGCGCCCGGATACATGAGCCTCTTTTTTGAGGCCGATTGGACCCCGACCTCGTATCGGGACTCGGCCACTGCGGTACGGGAGGCACACTACCATCATGACCACGTCTCCTTCGGGCACGACATCGAGACCGCCTACCTGCTCATGGAAGCCTCGGAAGTGATTGACGCCGATGACGACGCCCTGACCCGCCAAAAGGCCACGCGCATGATTGATCATACCATCGAGTGGGGGTGGGACGAGGAGGCCGGAGGATTTTACGATGAAGGGTACTACTTCGCCGATGGCACCTTTGATATCATCAAAAACTCAAAGGTGTGGTGGGCACAGGTCGAGGGCATGAACAGCTTGCTGATTGCCGCTGATCTATACCCTGAGAAAGATCACTACCAGCAGCTATTTGTCAAGCAGTGGCAGTACATCGACCGTCACCTCTTGGATAAGCAACACAAGGGGGTCTACAACATGGGGTTGGATATGACCCCGAGCTCAGCCACGAGCGATAAAGCAGGCATCTGGAAAGGGAACTACCACACCGCCCGCTCCCTGATGAACAGCCTAGCCCGTCTGCGAGCGGAGCAAGAGCAAAGGCACCACATCCGAGTGCATTGAGGTTGGTCCGCTCCCACTGAAGGAGCAATTTCATGTCTTGAGTCGAAAGGCAATGCCCTCCGTCACCCCTCAACAGTTCTCAACACCTTAACTACTCGACAATTCCACCAGATTGTAATATCTTAGAAAGGACAGCACCCGAGCAACAATGACCTTATCACCAATCTTCACGCCCCTCTTCGTCCTGGGGTGGTATGGCCTAGCCGCACAATGGAATTTTCCGGCCCAGGTCATCGATGATGATGTACAAATCGGCTACGGCCTGGCGATCGGCGATGTCGACGGCGATGGCCGGCCAGATATCCTGTTGGCGGACAAAAAGGACTTCGTCTGGTACCGCAATCCGGACTGGCAACGATTTGTCATGCTCAGTGATCTCACCGAGCGGGATAATGTATGCCTCGCCGCCCGTGACCTCGATGGGGATGGCAAAGTGGAGGTGGCAGTAGGTGCCCAATGGAATCCGGGAGAAACCAAAGACCTCAAGGCATCTGGCTCCGTGCATTATCTACTGCGACCCGAAGACCCCACCCAGCGATGGACACCCATCCAACTGCCCCATGAACCGACCGTCCACCGCATGGGATGGGCGAGAACACGCGGGGCACATCATCTGATCGTCGTCCCGCTACATGGTCGAGGCAATAAGGGCGGTCAAGGGCGAGGCGTGAAGATCTGGAGCTATGCGTTTCCCGACGATCCACAAGGAGCATGGTCGCGAGTGGTGGTGGACAGCTCGCTCCACATCACCCACAACTTTGATATCATCCCCGGCCGGGGCTCCGACGCCTTGCTGATCGGAGGCAAGGAGGGCTCCAAATACTTTGGGTACTATGAAGGGGCTTGGAATGAGATAAAGAACCCGCGGTTTACCCTCACTGAAAGAGGAGGCTTTAGCGAGATACGGCACAGCGACAGCTACATCGCTGGCATTCAACCGTTCCACGGCCATACGCTGGCGGTATATCCTCGCGAGGGCAAAAGCAAGGAACTCATCACCAATCTGAAGCAAGGCCACGCCCTGGCCTGCGCAGACCTACTGGGGCAAGGTATGGACCAGATCCTGGTCGGTTGGCGAGAGAAAAATGAGGCTGGCGACTACGGCATCAAGTTTCTACTCGCTGACGATCGCAATTGGTCCACCTACCGGCAGTTTTGGATTGATCAGAATGAGATGGCCTGTGAGGACCTAAAAGTGGCCGACTTGGATGGCGACGGAAAATTGGATATCATCGCGGCGGGCCGGGCTACCCACAATCTGATCGTATATTGGAATCGGAACTGATCTCTGAGCCCCCTCCGCCAGGAGGCTGTTTAAATTACTGGCTCCGTTTGGATCGTGACGATATTTTGTCCGCAGGCAAGGCGCAAGACACAGCCATAGCAAGAGCTATGGCGAGGCTTTGCAACGAAGTATGCTGGCAAAAGAACAAGCGAACAAATCAGCGCTAGTATTTCAACACCTCCCGGACGTATTATCTCAAAATTCGCATTTGCTTAAATCACATGGTGGCTAGCCGATCGTGCGAGAAACAGATTCTGCACATTGCCCATAACCAGTTAATGACCCCATTGACATCAAAGACATCGTCAATTATGTGTACAAGAAAGACCCTCCTGGCTGCGCTAATGGCCCTATCGACCACACCGATGCTTCCGGCCCAATCCTGGCAAACCCTCTTGGAAAACGTCGTGGACAGTGTTTCACTTTGGACCGCTGGCAGAGCATCGGACGGCAATTATCTGATCGCCAGCTACAATTGGCTAGTAGAAATCGATCAGCATGGACGGGTACTTAGGACACTACCACTGATGCTGGAACCCTGGGAAGCACGTTTAGACCTCTACGCCGACCATCTCTACGCTGTGACCAGTTCCGCTGAATGGGAGAACTCCAACCTTGGAGACAGCATCGTCGTAGAAGTCTTTGATCGACATGGACAAGGACTAGATCGCCATATGCATAAATCACGGGGCATAGTCTACGACTATGCCATCGAAGATGCGCAGACTCTATCCTTTCTCATTTATTACTCGGAGATACGTATGATGAGGGTCGAGAAGTACAATATTTCATCCGGAGAAAGATTAGAAGTGCTCACCTTGGGCACGGGTGGAACCTCCCCTTTGAGGCTCAAGGTCACCGATAACGGGGAACTGCTAGCTTTCGACACCCATGTGCTTTGGAAGCTATCTTCAGACTTTCAGGTTCTCATGAGGAGAAACTTTACTGCCGGTGCCGTCACTGATGTAATCGCCCTCCGGGATAAACGCATAGCATTCGGTGGCACCTTATATGGCTGGGAATCAGGCAATTTCGTCGCAATGTTGGATACATCAGGGGAGAGGATCTTGCTGGACACCATCCCTCCTGACAACTGCCAGGGGCCGGGAGCCTTTCCTTGCTGGATAAATGAACTATCCCTCTCGGGCACACGCATTGGCGTCACGTGCACTACGTCCGAAAGCAACAAATGCCTCAGTGTCCACTGTTATGATCTGGAGCTTCAGCGGCAGGACACGTGGCAGCTGAAGAATGGGGGCATCCAGCCAGCACTCGTTCCAAACGACAACGGCAGCTTTCTTGTCGTCTTTGGTCAAACGGTGGACTCAACCCTAAGCCCCTTCGCAACTGATGACTATCTGCTCGTCACAAATCTGGATGGCACCTGTCATTATCAACCGACTTCCACAGGTGTCGAAGAAAAATCCCCTGCCAGTGGAGTACACATTTATCCCAATCCGAGTGCTGGCATCGTTTGGATCGAGGCGCAAGGCACCATGCCTGCGAAAGGCTCCATAGAAGTTCGTCATATGGATGGGACAGTGATCTACCGCAGCAGAAATGCGCTCCTCAACAGACCTATATCACTGGACAACGCGCCCCCAGGCATCTACTTTCTTACTGTCGCAGGCAAAGACCATTTGCATGCAGGCAAACTAATAATTCAATATTGATGATTACGCCCAGCGTACGCCACAAAGGCGTCGCACAATCACACTCGGCAATCAGTGCGGAGAGAAGGCCTCCACATACTCCCTGGTCCTGGCCCGATACTGCCCTAGGATCTCCGCATAGGCCGGATCATCCACCAGATTGATCAACTGATCGGGATCTTTCTTAAAGTCATGCAAAAACTCGTAAGGGGGATCTTGCTCAAAATAATTGGCATAAATGTACTGGTCGCTTCGCACGCCCTCCCATTTAGGGATCTGCTCATGGTCCATCAGATGTTCGCAGAAAAAGTCGGACCGCCAGTCCGGCGTTGCTTGGCCACCCAAGAACCCTGTCAGACTGCGCCCTTGATAAGCATCTGGCACGGGCAATCCAGCGAGGTCAAGTATAGTGGCAGGCACATCAAGGTTTAAGGCCGTTTGATCATACAGCTTGCCCTGGTTGGCCCCGTCTGATCTCGGATCATAGACAATCAGCGGCACCCGCAGCGATTCTTCGTAATGGCTCCATTTTCCTGCAAATCCACGGTCCGCCATATAGTATCCATTATCCGCCATATATATGATGACGGTGTTTTCGGATAAGCCCTTTCTTTCCAGGGCGTCGCGCAGCTCGCCTACCATATGGTCAATCCCACTGATCAGCCCATAGTAGGCCTTGATGTTCTCCCGGTACTTCTCGGGCGTATCCCAGCGCCAATGGTATCGTACTCGATTCAGCGATTCTTTGAGAAAACTAGGTTGGGCATGAAATATGGCTGTGTCACCCAGGCGAGGATCCTCAATGACGGCGTTCTTGTATTTGCCCTTGAGCGGATCAATCACCGCAAAGTGATGCAACTCCCCGGGTTCGTGGTCTCCGTCTTCGGCATGGGCTGAACTGTAGCTGACCGACAAACAGAAGGGCTGACTGCCGTCGTCCGCTTCAATAAAGTCAATGGCCTGGGCCGTGTTGAGCATATCGATATGCCCCTCGGGCGTCAGATAGGGTCGATCCCTGAAATGATGGTCATCAAATAGGCTGTCTGGCTCAAAGTCCATCTTTACTCCAAACTTGCCAAAGAAACCAAGCCGATAACCCGCCTCGCGCATTAAGGTAGGATAGCTGCTACGCATGTGGCGGCGACTGACGGGGTCCTTGCCAAAGGTGTAACCATGCGATCGTTCGGTCAAGCCGGTCAAAAAGGAGGCCCGGCTTGCGGCGCAGATCGGGGTTGTGACAAAGGCATTGGTAAATCGAACACCATGGGACGCTAGATCATCCAACACGGGTGTCTCAATGATGGGATGCCCGGCACAACCCAAGGTGTTATTCCGCTGATCGTCGGCAAGCACAAAGAGAATGTTGGGCAGCGGATCGTTTTGGCAACTGCAAAAGAGAGCAACCAGAAGCAACACTGTAAGGAGGCGCATAGAGGTCTGATTGACTAGTCACTTTGAAGTTACAGTTTATTTTTGCGGTACCCTGAACAAGACCCGCTCCGGCTTGTTCATTCTTTGTCCTGCTATCTGCTCGCTCCCTCAGCCGCACATTGCCCTGTATGCGAAAGATCCCTACTTTTGAATTGGAGACACCGAGGCTGGTGGCTAAGAGGGGCTTTGCAACGCAGTATGCGGGCAAAAGACCAAGCGAGCAAATGCAAGTTGGTATATCAAAGGCCTCCTCAGGCCGGCTGGAGCTTCTTCCTATTGTTGAACATCGACTTTTCTACGTATGATTTTGAAGATTAATGGCGAGGACCACGACGTCCAGGTCGAGTCCTATATGCCCTTGCTGTGGGTACTCAGGGACAAATTGAATATGACCGGTACAAAGTATGGATGCGGAGTAGCGGCCTGCGGAGCCTGTACCGTGCATGTGGATGGCGTTGCGACACGCAGTTGTACCTTACCCATCTCCGCGGTGGAGGGAAAGGAGATCAGGACCATCGAGCACATCGGTGCGTCAGGCAAATCGGCTGTCCAGGAAGCCTGGATCCAGCATCAGGTACCTCAGTGCGGCTATTGTCAATCAGGGATGATCATGTCGGTCGAAGCCTTGCTCGAAGAGATACCCGATCCCACCGACGAACAGATCGATGAGAAGATCACCAATATCTGCCGGTGCGGGACTTATCAACGGGTACGAGCCGCCATCAAGACGGCCGCAAAGAAGCGCATGAAGCAGGCAAATGACGAATCCATAACCACTTCAAACTAGGGCTATGAAAAGGAGAACGTTTATGATCGCAGGTGGTGTCGCCGGTGGTGCCCTTGTGGTGGGCATAGGAGGCATGAGCTACCTCAACCGAAGTATCCGAAAATACACGGGCATGGGTATGGGAGAGGGCGAGTCCCTCAACGCCTTCGTCCGTATCAGCCCGGACAACCAGGTGACCCTTGCCGTAGCCCGAGCAGAGATGGGCCAGGGCGTATACACATCCCTGCCTCAATTGATCGCGGAGGAGCTGGAGATCGACATGGACCAGATCAAGGTGGTTCATCCACAAAATGAAGGACCTTATGCCAACCTGTGGATGGCGCATGAGCAGCCGAGGGCTGAGGACGGCAGCATGACGATGATGCAGAAGATCTTCTCCTTCATACCCAACGTGCTGACGGGCGGAAGCACAAGCATCCGCGATGGATACCACCACCAGCGCATGGTTGGCGCTATGGCCAGGGAGATGCTGATCACCGCGGCTGCCCAGCGATGGGACACAAACGCCTCGGACTGCTATGCGGAGAAAGGACACATCGTCAACCGGAGCAGCGGAGATAAACTCACCTATGGCGCACTGGCGGCCGCAGCCGCGCAAGTCAAGCCTCCAAAGAACCCACCCCTCAAGGCGCGCAAGGACTTCAAGATCGTGGGCAAGCCGGTGGCACGACTGGATATCCCCACCAAGGTAGATGGTAGTGCCACTTTTGGTCTGGACGTACGGCTGCCTGGCATGCAATATGCCGTGATCCGGCATCCTTCCTATGTGGGGGGCAGCATTCTGTCGGTCAAAAATGAGGCACAGATCAAAGGCATGTCAGGCGTCTCCGGATTGGTCAAAGTCAACGATGCGGTGGCCGTAGTGGCCGAGACCACCTGGCACGCACGCAACGCGGCGCTGGCCCTGGACGTGGAGGAGCAAGAGAATCTCGAACACGGTCACAAAGATGCCCTAAAGGACCTTAAGTCAGCCATGGCAGGCGAGCCCACCAAGGTGTGGGAAGATGAAGGAGATATCGAGCAGACACTGGCAGGAGCGCCTAATGTCATCGAAGCGGAGTACCATGTGCCCTATTTGGCCCATGCCTGTATGGAGCCGCTGAACTGTACCGTACTGGTCGACGGTGACAAGGCAGAGGTCTGGACGGGAAATCAGTCGCCGACATTTATCGTCAACGGTGTCAGCGATGGGGCCGGAGTGAAGAAGTCCAATGTCAAGATTAATGTGACCTATCTGGGTGGTGGTTTTGGTCGACGAGCGGAGACCGACTATGTATACAAGGCAGCCAAAGTGGCCAAGGAGTTTCCGGGTACACCGATCCAACTGGTCTATACCCGGGAGGAGGATATGAAAAATGACTTCTATCGCCCTGCGGTCATGAATCAAATGAAGGCAGCACTCTCTGACAAAGAGATCTTGGGTTGGAAAAAGAAGGTAGGCACACAAGGCGCCCTTTCGGGCTTGCTGGGACGCAACGTACCCATGATGCCGATGAAACCGGAGGACGATCCTTCGTCGACGGAGGGCATGCGTGAGCTCAAGTATCGATTGGGAGACGCATATACGGACCTGACTTGTATTGATCTGCCCATGAGCGTGGGCACTTGGCGTAGCGTAGGTCATTCGCAGAATGCCTTCTTTACCGAAAGCTTCATGGATGAATGTGCGCATGCCCTGCAGCGCGACCCCTACGAGTTGAGGCGCGATCTCCTCGAGGAGGCACCCAGATACCGGGCAGTGCTGGACAAGGTGGTGGAGCTCTGCCAGTGGGATCAGCCGCTGGAAGCTGGCCGGGCAAGAGGAATAGCCATCCACGAGTCTTTTGGATCCATTGTGGCAGAGGTGGCCGAAATCACCCTGGAGGAAAAAAACATCAAGCTGGACAAAGTTTACTGTGTGATCGATTGTGGCGCCATTGTGAATCCCGCCATTATTGAAAGTCAGATGGAAAGTGGCATTGTCTACGGTCTAACGGCTGCGCTCTACGGCGAGATCTCCGTGAAAGATGGTCAGATCGTGCAGCAGAATTTCCCTAACTATCAGATGTTGCAGATGCATGCGATGCCTGAGGTCATCGTGCACATCATGGAGGTAGATGCCCTACCCGGTGGCGTAGGTGAGCCGGCCACACCACCGATTGCACCGGCACTGACCAATGCCATCTTTGCGGCCTCGGGTGAGCGGATACGATCCCTACCCTTGAGCAAGCACGGATACACCTTTGTGTAGGCGAAACTGGGTCCTTAAGCGTTAGGAAAGATTTAGATTTTGTCGGCAGTTCGTCTGGCGGTTTAGGTTTGCCCCGACATCTGCTCGAGCGCGAGGGTTAAGGCGTGGGTACCTTTTTTGCTGTGGCCCTGCGCCTCCACCGCCTTGTAGAGCTGATGCACCAGGGCCAGCCCCGGCAGCGAGAGATTCATCGCTCGAGCCTCTGCCAGCGCGATCTCCATGTCCTTGACAAAGTGCTCCACATAGAAGCCCGGGTCAAAATTGCGTTTGACGATGCGAGGGGCCAGATTGCTTAGGGTCCAACATCCTGCCGCTCCCCCGCTGATCGCCTCCAACATCACATCTAGATCCAGGCCGGCCCGATGGCCATACAGCAAGGCCTCACAGACCCCGATCATGGTACCCGCAATGGTGATCTGATTACACATCTTGGTGTGCTGGCCACTACCTGCCGGACCCTCGTATACGATATTCGACCCCATAATCTCCAGTAGTGGCATGATCGCCTTTACATCGGGCTCGTCACCACCCACCATGATGGATAGCGTGCCATTTCTCGCTCCGACATCTCCACCGGAGACAGGCGCATCAATAGATTTTATGCCCTTTTCCAGGCCTGACTCATAAATCCGTTGGGCCAGGCTGGGTCGGGTCGTGGTCATGTCTACCACGATGGCACCGGAGGGAGCGGAGGGCAAAATCCCATCGCTGCCAAAGTAGACCTCCTCTACATCCTTCGGAAATCCTACGATCGTAAATATCACCTGGCTGTCCGCTGCCACTTCTGCGGGAGAGCTGCACCACTGGGCACCCTGCTCAATCAGCGTCTGGGCTTTCGCCTTCGTCCGACTAAAGACCCGCATGGGATATCCCGCTACAAGCAGGTGGCCGGCCATAGATGCACCCATCACGCCGGTCCCAATCCAGCCAATTTTCGTATCCGCATTCAGCGTAAAAGTCATATTGTCTATGTTTTTGTGGAGCTATCTGTCGATGGCATCGCGGGTCCATTCACCATTGACCCGACGCCAGATATGTAGTGCATTTTCGTCTCTCAATTCTGTAGGGAGCAGTGCGTCGCTAAATCCCTGGTAGCAGATGGGCCGCGTAAAACGGGTAATGGCAGACGTACCCACGGAGGTCATCCGTGCATCCGTCGTCGCTGGGTACGGCCCACCGTGCACCATGGCATGGCACACCTCCACGCCCGTCGGAAATCCATTGATGATGAGTCGTCCCACCTTACGTGTCAGTATTTCGATCAGATCTCGATATTGGAGGAGATCATCTTCGGTAGCCTGCAGGGTGGCGGTGAGATGTCCCTCCAGACCGCGTGCGACCTCCAGCATTTGTGCCTTGGAGTCGGCATAGACCAGCATCGAGCTCGGTCCAAAGACCTCTTCTCGGAGGGTGGCGTCTTGGAGTAGGGCCGCAGCACTCGTAGACAATAACCGGGGAATGCCTTGGGCACCCTCACCGGCGGCTTGCCCTGTTCGCTCCAAGGTCACGCCTTCCAGGGACTGCAGTCGACCTGCCCCCGCGTCGTAACTATCTCTAATCTGGCTCGTCAGCATGGTGGCTGAGGTGCTGGCAGCAAAATTGTCTCGTGCTTTCTCGGCAAACGCATCCATATCGGGTGAGCTCAGGCCGATGGCCAAGCCCGGGTTGGTGCAAAACTGCCCCACACCCAGGGTGACCGAATTCTTATAAGCCTCAGCCAGGGCTGCTCCTCGCTCTTTCAGAGCACCCGGCAATACGAAGACGGGATTCGTGCTGCCCATTTCGGCATAGACCGGTATGGGGGTGGGTCGGGCAGCCGCCATGTCATAAATGGCTCGTCCACCCCGGAAGGAGCCGGTAAAACCTACTGCATGAATCAGGGGATGCTTGACCAAGCTGATACCCACAGCATGGCCCGTGCCATGCACCATCGAAAACACGCCATCAGGCATACCGCATTGCTCCGCAGCCGACAGGATGGCTCGGGCGATGAGTTCGCTGGTTCCGGGGTGAGCAGGATGGCCCTTGACCACCACCGGGCAGCCCGCTGCCAGCGCCGATGCAGTGTCTCCACCAGCCACCGAAAAGGCCAGGGGAAAGTTGCTAGCGCCAAAGACCGCCACCGGACCCAGCGCAATCTGCATCTGTCGCAAATCCGGCCGGGGAAAAGGGGTGCGATCAGGCAGGGCGGTATCGATCGTCGCACCCACCCAAGAGCCCTCCGAGAGAAGCTTGGCAAATAGACCCAGCTGACCCACCGTACGTCCACGCTCACCCTTCAACCGTCCCTCGGGCAGTCCCGTCTCCTGGCCACAGACGTCGATCAATTGATCGCCCAGATCCATAATAGCTGACCCAATGGCCTCTAGAAAGGCCGCTCGTTCGTGTCCGGACTTTTGGCGATAAGATTCAAACGCCGCCTCCGCCAGTTTGGCCGCTCGGTCCACCTCTTCGGTGGTAGCTTCGTAAAACTGGGTGGGAAGTGGGCTATCTAGTGCCGGGTTTGTGGCGGAAAAAGTGTGCGAGCCCAATCTGGATTCAGACCTACCTATGAAATTGGTACCTGATAAATTCATCTAAAATTTCTTGACAAATGAAGGTCGAAGATATTCAAATTTGATTCGGCCACAGGGGTCTCAAACCTTCATTTTTTTGGCAATATGCCATGGTAATCTAGCATATCATCTGACAAATCACAGCAGACTTTATCTCCGCTTGACAGACGTTGATCGAAGGAAATTTTGTGCTGATCAAAAAGCGCAGGAAACTCTAAACACAAGAAAAGTTTCCATGTTTACCTTTGCGTGGTCATGAAAATGTCAACGGCGATTTGTCAGCGGATTGAGCAGATGTTTCTGCGCTTTGGGATCAAAAGTGTCAGCATGGACGACATCAGTCAGGAGCTGGGCATATCCAAGAAAACGCTGTACAAACTCATCCCAAATAAGGGCAAACTGGTAGAGCAGATCTTGCAAAACTTCATGGCGGAAGAGCATGCTCGAGCCGCAGAAATCAGGCAAGAAGCCAGAGATCCCATTCATGAGCTGGTATTGATTGCGCGACATGTCACTCGCATGCTTCGCAAGATTTCTCCGACCACCCTCTATGATCTGAGAAAGTACTACCGCGAAGAGTGGCGAGCCATGGAGCAGGAGCGAGACGACCTGATCTTTCAGGAGATCAAACGCAATCTCAACACGGGCGTGCAAGCAGGTCTCTACCGAAAGGACATCAACATCGACCTGATTGCTACCCTTTACCTGCGGATGGGTACGTACATCACAGACCACGAAGTACTAGAAAACCATAACGACAATGTTCATCTCTACAGCGAATTTGTCCGATACCATATCCGGGGCATTGCTACCGGCACCGGTATGGAGATTCTATCGCGGTATGAGGATCTGCTAATTGAGTAACAAACTATGAGAATCCTAACCATTGCCTGCCTACTCGTGCTGGCGTCCGGACTGAGGGCACAGTCGGGATCGTTCTCCATGCAAGAGGCCATCCTGTACGCCAAGGAAAATCATCGCGACGTAAAGAAGTCGCTGCTGGACATCGCAGATGCCGATGGTAATATTAAAGAATTTACGGCCATCGGACTGCCCAAGCTAAACGGCGGTGTGGAGTTGCAACACTTCATTGACGTGCCGACCTCGATCATTCCGCAGGGCAGTTTTTTTGCCGGAGATCCTGATTTGGGGCTACCTCCAAACCCTGCCCAGGATCTGGAGGTTCAGTTTGGTGTAAAGAATAATTTGACGGCCTCGCTTTCTGCAGAGTTTCTCTTATTTGACGGATCGTTTCTAGTGGGTCTGAAAGGGGCTCGTCTCTTTAGGGACCTCATCGCCAAGCGTGCAAACATCAGCAAGGACGACGTGGCGGTAGCCACTGCCAAGGCGTATCTCGGAGTACTGGTCGCATACAAGAACCTGGACATCATCGATAAGAATATTGCCAGCCTCCAAAGCATCCACGACGAGACTTACAAAATCTACCAAGAAGGGTTTGTAGAGAAATTGGATGTAGATCGCCTCGAGCTGTCCCTCCATAATCTGCAGACAGATCGACAGAAACTACAGAGCATCATTGGCATCAGCAAAAACGTGCTGAAGTTTTCGATGGGATATCCCATGACCGATAGCCTGGCGGTGACGGAGACGCTGGACGACCTGCTGCTGTCACCCCTCGAGTCAGCTACCTATCTCGAGGAGGAAAGCCAATACGAGAACCGCTCCGAGCACATCGCGCTCAAGGCCAGTGAGGAGTTGAATGCCCTCAACGTCCGGCGCCTCAAGATCGGATATGTGCCCACCCTGCGGGGCTTTGCCTCCTATGCCCAGGTCCTGCAAGCCAACAGTTTTAGCACTGGCAAATGGTTTCCCACCACCATCGTCGGCCTCACCCTCGATGTCCCCATTTTTGATGGCAATGAGAAAAAATCCAAAATCCAGCGAGCCAAGATCACCCAGGAGCAAACGCTCCTGGACATCGAGCAACTGAAAGAGGCCATCGACCTGGAAGTAGAAAACGCCAAGCTGCAATTTCGCAATAACCTCAACACGGTGGAGTCCAGCGAGCGGAGCGAGGCGCTCGCCCAAAATATTTACGATACGGCTTTGATCAAGTATCGCGAAGGTGTCGGCACCAGTGTGGAGGTCACGCAGGCCGAGGCCGAATTATACCGTGCACAGGGTGGCTTAGTCAATGCCCTCTACGACCTTTTACTGGCCAAGGTAGATCTGGAGAAAGCCCTTGGAAAATTATGATGTCTAAAACAACAACCATGTCTAGGATCAAATCACTCTTACTGACCGGTCTGGTACTCACCCTGGTGGCCTGCCAGCCGAAACCATCCGAAGACTCGCCTGCCGACTTGGCCGGTATGCGAGCTTTGCTGCAGATGAAGCGCGCCGAGCAGAAAGCGCTGAGCAGCGAAATCAGCGACCTCGAAGCCCAAATCGAAAAATTGGATACCACCCACCAAGCCGCCAAACGATTGGTGACCGTTGCTCCGGTCCAGCGCGGTGATTTCAACCATTATGTCACCGTGCAGGGCAACGTCGAATCCGATGACATCGTCAACGCATCCAGCGAAATCGGCGGCCGCCTCACCCTTATGAATGTCGAGGAGGGCCAGTACGTCAAGCGTGGGCAGAAAATCGCCGCCGTCGATCTCGAGAACCTGCAAAAGCAAATCGCAGAGGTAGAAAAGTCGCTAGAACTGGCCACCGATGTGTACGATCGACAGTCTCGTCTGTGGAACCAGAAAATTGGATCCGAAATCCAGTATCTGCAGGCGAAAAACAACAAGGAGCGACTTGAGAAATCGCTCGAAACCCTCCACCACCAGCTGTCGAAAGGAAATGTCTATGCTCCGATATCAGGTGCGGTGGACGTCGTATTTCTCAAAGCTGGCGAGATGGCACAGCCCGGAATGCCGATCATCCAGATCCTAAACACCTCTCAGCTCAAAGTGGTGGCAGATGTCCCCGAAGACCTGTTGGGATCCGTGAAACGCGGTGACTGGGTAGACATCCATTTTCCAGCCCTCGCCGAGGAGCGCAAGGCCCGGATCTCGTTGCTAGGTAGAAGTATCGACCCAGCCAACCGCACCTTTGAGATTGAGATGAATATCCGAGATCGATCCGGACTGATCAAACCCAATCTGCTGGCCGAGATCCGCATCAATGACTACACAGAAGAAAATGTGATCCTGATACCACTCGACCTGGTGCAGCAGGAAGTGGGCGGCCGGAACTATGTCATGGTCAAGGGCCAGCAAGATGCCCAGACCATCGCCAGCAAGGCATACGTACTGACCGGCGACAACTATCAGGGTACGGTCGTCATCAAGGACGGCATCGCAGAGACCCACGAGATCATTGTCGACGGGGCCCGCGGGCTCCAAGACGGCGAACAAATCGAAATTGCCCAACTTGAAATGGCCAGCGATGAGTCCAAATAAAGCAAAAAAACTACGCCAGTTTGGCCTCACCTCTCTGGCGGTGGACAATGCGACGTCGATTTTCATTTTGACGTTGATGATCCTGCTTTTTGGCATTCAAGCCTACAAGCAGATGCCCAAGGAACAATATCCCGATGCGTCCTTCCCCACGGTCTACATCAACACCCCCTACTTTGGAAATTCCGCGGCGGAAATCGAAAACCTGGTGTCCCGACCCCTGGAGAAGGAGATCAGTTCGATCACCGGATTGAAGAAGATGGAGTCGACCTCCATGCAGGATTATTCCGTCATCACAGCGGAGTTTAATACCGACCTGGAGATAGAGGATGCCCTGCGAAAGGTCAAAGACGCCATCGACCGGGCCAACAGTGAGTTGCCCAGCGACCTCGATCAGGACCCACTGGTACTGGAGGTCAATACGGCCGACATCCCTATCATGACGGTCAATATGTCTGGTGACTTTACCATGGACCAACTCCGTGACTACGGGGAGTTTATGGAAGACAAGATTGAGGACGTCAAACAGGTATCCGGGGTCGACATCAAGGGCGCGCTGGAACGGGAGGTGAAGATCGATGTGGACATGTACAAGATGCAGGCACTGCAAGTCAGCTTTCGAGATCTCGAAAATGCCATTGCCAGTGAAAACATGAACATGTCTGCCGGTGAGATTATCAACGATGATTTTCGCCGGGCGGTCCGGGTCGTGGGCGAATTTGAATCGGTCGATGAGATCAACAATGTCATCGTCAAGAGCGAAAACCAGCGGCCGATTCTGCTCAAGGACATCGCTCAAGCCAAGTATAGCTTTCAGGACCGGACCAGCTATGCCAGATCGAGCGGATTGCCCGTGGTGTCGCTGGACGTCATCAAGCGAAAGGGTGAAAACCTGCTGGATGCCTCGGACGAGATCAAGGAGATCATAGATGAAGCCCAGCTCCAACTCCCGGAGGATCTAAAGATCACGATCTTTAATGACCAGTCCATTTATACGAGAAATGAGGTCTCCAACCTCGAAAACAGTATCATTTCCGGGGTCATCCTGGTGGTGGTCGTGCTCTTATTCTTCTTGGGACTGCGGAATGCAGCCTTCGTAGGCTTGGCCATCCCACTCTCCATGCTGACGGCGATCATGTGGTTGTCCCTGACCGGGGTGACTATGAATATCGTAGTGTTATTTTCCCTCATTCTGGCCTTGGGACTGCTGGTCGACAATGCCATCGTGGTCGTGGAAAACATCTACCGCTACATGCAAAATGGATGGAATGGCCGGGATGCCGCCAAGTATGCGACCGGGGAAGTGGCGCTGCCGATTATTGCTTCGACGGCTACGACCTTGGCGGCCTTTCTGCCCCTGGCCTTCTGGCCCGGGTTGATGGGAGAATTTATGAAGTACCTGCCCATCACGCTCATTATTGTGCTCACTTCATCTCTGTTTGTGGCCCTGGTCATCAATCCCGTCTTCACCAGCCGATTTATGAAGGTGGATGAACAGTCGGAGGAAGCCAGCGTGCGTAAGCGAAGACGAAGAAATGTGATCATTGGCTTCCTGATCTTGACCACCATATCTGTCTTGGGCGGACTGGCCAGTACAACCTGGGTGCGCAATCTATTTGGCATTGCCGCGATGGTGACCATCGTCAACTTCTTCTTGCTGCGTCCGGCCAGCTTCGCGTTTCAAAATAAATTGCTGCCCATCCTGGAGCGGCTTTACAATAAATTTATTACAGCGGCACTGCACCGATTTCGACCGTACCTGATTTTTGTGGGCAGTTTTGCCTTGCTCTTTGGAGCCATCGCCTTGCTGGCCGCTAATCAGCCCAAGGTGGATTTCTTTCCGACAGTAGAGCCCTTCTATGTCAACATCTTTGTCGAACTGCCGATGGGCAAAGACATCGAGGCCACCAACGATCTGGTCTTTCGGGTCGAGGATCGCATCAGTGAGACCCTCGCCCCCTATCAGCACATCGTGGAGGAGGTGCTCACCCAGATCGGCGAAAACACGTCGGACCCCAATAGCCCGCCCGAACCCGGAGTCACGCCCCACAAGGCTCGCATCACGGTCTCTTTTGTCAAGACCCAGGAGCGGGGCGGCCTCAGCACCGCCGACATCATGCAGGAGATCCGGACCAACCTGGCGGGCTACCCGGGTGTACGCATCATTGTGGATCAAAATCCGTCGGGACCGCCCACGGGCAAGCCCATCAATCTGGAACTGCGCGGGGACAACATCAATCAACTGGCCACGCTCTCAGAGGAGGTGGTGACCTTCATCAACAGCAACAACATACCGGGGATCGAAGAGCTCAAAGCCGATGTGGAGATCGGTAAACCCGAACTTCTCATCAACATTGACCGGGATGCCGCCCGACGCTATGAGATATCCACCTTCGACATTGCCGATGCCGTGCGTACCGCCATTTTTGGCAAAGAAGTCTCCAAATTCAAACAAGGCGAGGACGAATATCCTATCACCGTGCGATTGGAGGAGAAGTATCGCAACAACATCACGGATGTACTTAGTCAGAAGATCACCTTCCGAAACGCATCGAACGGTGCGATCGTACAGGTGCCCATCTCTGCCGTGGCCGATGTGAAGTACACGTCGACGTACAGCTCGATCAAGCGAAAGAACCAAGAGCGGATGATCACCATCTTCTCCAATGTGCTGGACGGATACAATGCCAATGAGATTGTAGCCGAACTGACAGATCTCATGAGTGACTACCCCATGCCCCCCGGGGTCACACATGAGTTTACCGGACAGCAGGAGCAGCAGGCTGAGGACATGGCATTTTTAAATATGGCCTTCATGATCGCCATCTTTAGCATATTTATCATCATTGTCGCCCAGTTCAATTCGATAATCTCGCCCTTTATTATCATCCTATCTGTGCTCTTTAGTACCATCGGCGTCTTTCTTGGTTATGCGTTCAGTGGCCGCACGGTGGTTGTGATTTTTACCGGCGTCGGGATTATTTCATTGGCGGGGGTGGTGGTCAACAATGCGATCGTATTGATTGACTACATCAACCTATTGATCAAGCGCAAGAAGCGGGACATGGGGCTGGATCCGGAAGCGCAACTCTCCTTTGAAGAGATCAAGGCGTGCATTATCGAAGGTGGGGCTACTCGACTGAGACCGGTCCTGCTTACCGCGATCACCACGGTACTGGGCCTGATACCACTGGCGATCGGGTTCAACTTCAACTTCTTCACCCTGATTTCTGAATCGGATCCCAAAATGTTTATCGGCGGAGACAATACGGCTATGTGGGGACCCATGGCGTGGACGATCATCTACGGGCTTATTTTTGCTACCTTCCTCACCTTGATTGTGGTGCCTACGATGTACTGGATGGCCTTTAGGGCTGCCAGAAGATTTGGCAATCTATTGAGTCGCTCAAAGGCACCGGCAGTCTCAACCTGACGTGACGATGGAAAATGACAAGATTAAACATCTCCGGGTCGATTACGACCAATTTGCCTTGGACGAATCACAGGTCAACCCGGACCCGATCAGCCAATTTCGGCAATGGTTTCAAGAAGTGTCAGACAGTGGCGAAGTGGAGCCCAACGGCATGATGCTGGCCACGGCCGATCACACGGGCACCCCGGCTTGCCGCGTCGTCCTACTCAAGGTGGTGGACGAGCAGGGTTTTGTCTTCTTTACCAACTACCAAAGCGACAAGGGCCAGGAGATGGCGGACAATCCCAGCTGTGCCTTGACATTTTGGTGGCGAGCCACCCACCGTCAGGTACGGATTGTCGGCCATGTGGAGAAAGTCGACGAGGCGCTATCAAACGAATATTTCCATAGCAGACCACGCGGCAGCCAGCTGGGCGCGGTGGTCTCTCCCCAGAGCAAGGTGATCCCGAATCGGTCCTTCCTCGAGGAGGCACTGGACAAGCTGGAAGCCTCCCTACCGGGCGGACAACCCGTGCCCAAACCAGATCACTGGGGCGGATATCGCGTCGTACCGCTCCGCATCGAGTTTTGGCAGGGTCGGCCCAACCGGGTCCACGATCGCATTCGATATCGGCGCACCGACCAAGGTTGGACGATCGAAAGATTGGCTCCGTAGCTTTTGGTCCGATGCCACAGGATACAGATCTTTGTGTCCTGTATGGACAAGAACACGGCAAACTATTTGAACTGGGTCCTGCGCATTGGCGTCGCAGGCACCTTTATCGGACACGGCATCCTGGCCGTCGGCCAGAAAGAAGACTGGGTACACTTTCTCACCTTTTGGGGCTTTTCGGTAGACACCTCTATGCAACTTTTGGTGGTGATTGGCGTCTTGGATATCCTCGTCGGTGTGATCACTCTGGTACGCCCTTGGAAGCCCGCGCTACTTTATGCGGCAATCTGGGCCTTCCTAGCTGCGTTGATGCGCCCCATCACGGGAGACAGCATCTTGGAATTTGTGGAGCGCTCGGCCAATTGGGCCGCACCCCTGGCTCTCTATTTGTTGCTCCTCCGAGGCAAAAACTAGTAGAGTTTCGCATTAGATATGTTGAATAATTCTAATAGGATTTTGTTCGCAGACGAGGCGCAAAACGCAGACATAGCCGTAGCTATGGCGAGGCTTTGCAACGAAGTATGCGGACCAAAGACATTAGAATTAGCTACAAGATTTAATGCGAAGCTCTACTAGTAGCGTATTCCTTTGATAAATAAGTAAACCAGGGCAACCGCATTATTCAACGCTCCTGGGTGACAGCGAGCCAGTACTAACAAGTCAGTCGGGGCCTGTCGCTACTTGTCAGACGAAACGCTAATTGCAACCCAGATCAGTGCGTGTCTGTGCGTCATTATTGGGAAAGCAGAATCCGGACGGCAACGCGCTGGGATCATATCGGGAGAGGTTGGCATCGTACAGCGCGCTCTCGATGAAGGTCGTCAGTTGATCGATCTCCTCCGATGTCAAACCCAGCGGCACAAACGCTGATGCCAACTGCTCGGTAGGTACCGAGGTTTTGGCTGGAACCGCCGCATTCTTGTATTCCACCACATCGCGGACCGACGTGAAGCTCCCTCCGTGCCCCATAAAAGGGCTATCCCTGAGATTGTACAACTGTGGCACCTTAAACTTGTGGTTGTCGGCAGCAACACCGGTAAAGCCTCCACGGCCAAGATGTGCCCCGTCATCCGGACTGGAACCAAAGATTCCGTTGCCCAGAAGATCGGGAAAGGCCAACGCATGAAAGTCCATCTCGTTTAGGGCCGGACCCGTGTGGCAGGAAGCACATTTGGCCTTGCCAAAGAAGAGAATCGCGCCTTCCTTTTCCTCATCAAACATAGCATTCTTGTCACCGGCAAGCCACTTCTGAAAGGGTGCCTGATTGGCTAGGACCGTCCGCTCATAAGCGGCAATTGCCAACCCTGCTTTTTCCCTGGTAAATAGGTCATCATGCTGCATACCGCCGAAGGCTGCCTGAAACATGTCTCCATAGCTGGTAGTCTCGCAAAATTCGCGATCGACATCCATGCGATGCACGGCCAATCCAGCAATAGCTTGAGTCTCCAAACCCTCAAATCCCAACCTATTCACTGCTTTGGGGGTACCCTCTGTCCATTGGGCTTCGGTGCCGACATTGACGCCGGTGGCACCAAACTGACCATTCCACAACATATTGGTCTGATAGGCCCCATTGAGGACGGTGGGTGTACGCAAAGGCTGCACATCGATGGAATCAATCAGGTAATTGGGATCGGGGCCCCTGGCCTCTCCCGCCAAGCCAAAGCCGAGACCCCCTTCGCCGATACCCTGCCGGCGACCGGCCTGAAAGCCAGCGCGGGAGTGATGGCACGAAGCGCAAGAGTAAGTGAGGCGTCCCGCCTCGATCCTCGGGGCAATGGCCAAGCCTGTCTCGTGGTACAGTCGTTGTCCCAGTTCCACCTTTTCGGTGGTGATGGGATTTAGTGGGTCTTGTGGTATGCGGTCAAAATCCTGGCTAGCAGGCAGTTGGAAGAAGGATAATCCCTGCCCATCCGCAGCATCACGGAGGACGGACTCGAGTCGGTCGTCCAGGTCGGAACTGTCATCGTCCTTTTCACATGCAGATAAGACTAACAGGGAGAAGAATAGGGCAAATACTAAAAGATTCTTGATCATGGCTCTTTTATTATGAATATGGTTACGCCTTGCTAAAAAGTCACCCGCTCTGACACAGGCTTTGCGACAGAGATGGGGGTCACAAAATCGTGCCAACCTCATCGGCATACACACCGAGTAGATGGTCACATCACGCAGGCATTACGGTTTGGAGTAATTTACATGGTTGGTTTAGTCCGAAGACCTATGCAACCAAGCAAGGATGTGGTGAGAATTCTGGCGGTAAAGTTACAGAAAATGATAAATAAATCGATCGCAACAGGGCTCAGCGAGTGAAAGTTGACCTGGCTCGGTAAGCACTGTTTTCTCACTATCGCCAAAAATTGCGTTTTGGAGCGGGAGGGACTCAGGCCTAAGTACGACGACCAGTTCCTTATCGGTCTGCCGGATCACATCCACCTTGCCTTTCTCCACCTCGACTCCATTGATGTCTATGAAGTAGCGGCCAAATGGCATAAACTCCAGCACCGTATTGGCGTCAAAAGGCATACCCTGCCCACTGAAGCCCCCGGAGATCTCCGCCAACGTCCAGCGCTGATAAAGATCCATGTACGGATCAGTGATTACCTCGTCTGGATAATAAGTGGTGCGTATGTCTCCATCCTTGCTGCAACTGAGCGCCAGGAATAGGGACAAGAGGATAATATAGGGCCTCGTTGGAAACATTTCGTTCAATATATAGACGCCTGAAATGTGGTTGTCGTTTGCCGCAACCGTCATTTTTTATGAAAAAGGTGCCCAAAGAGGCTCTTCTCTACACACAAGATCACGATGACATGAACATTCATCCCACCCATAATCAATCACCCGGCCCGTCATCGGGCTTCCCCAAGTGGTGGCAAAGACTGCTGGCCCGATGGGGGAAGGCGCGGTTACACAAAGCCGCTGCGGGTAATGTCGGCGATGATCTGCTTGGCCCCGAGTGCTTGCCCTATATCAGTATTTTTCCTTCGTAAGTTCTGTCCATCACCGCCCGGTCAGCGTCCTGGCCTGTTTGAGCGCCGGCGGCAAGCATCCGAGCCAGCTTGTCATGCAATGCCAGTACCCCGTCGCCTTGGGTCCAGTAAGGAAATAGCTACCTTGCCGACTACATGTTTCGAGCTGGGAGTATTGGCGAGCGGGTAGTCACCGCCATTGGCTTTGGGGTTATTCTCCTAGGACCCATCCTTTGGGGCGCCTTGCCCGGGTTGATGATCCTGGGAGTGGCTGCGGTTTTGTCCATTTGGGAATATCTCGGCATCCAGCAGATGGCTGGCAGGTCGAGAATATTGGCGGCGAGTATGGCCCTCTTGATGTACCTTTTTCTTGCCTGGCAGGTGTATGATGAGGGTGTGACCGTAGCTACTCAGTACGCAATCTACCTAGGTGCCTTTTTTGCGTTGCTACTCCTGCTGCGATTCGTGCAAAGACAGGATCCCTTTGACTTCGGATTTCAGGTCGTACCGGCGGCGCTCTATATCGGCCTGCCTTTGGCGATGCTCTACATCAGCGCTTACTGGGATGGCACATACCAGCCAGTGATCATATTGATCATATTGTCCTTCATCTGGATCAATGATATTGCTGCCTTTTTCGTGGGCAGATCCGTTGGCAGGCGCCCCTTCTTTGCGCATGTATCCCCCAAGAAAACCTGGGAAGGTGCGGTGGCAGGCTGGATGTCTTGTGGCTTGCTGGCTTGGATCTACTGGAGCTGGCTAGATTCACTGGGATTGAGCCAGTGGATACTCCTGGGCACATCGATTGGACTGGCCGGCAGTTTTGGCGATCTGATCGAATCCAGCTTCAAGCGCCATCGCAATCTCAAGGACAGTGGTCGTGCGCTTCCCGGCCATGGGGGGCTGCTGGATCGGCTCGATGCCTTGCTGTTTGTCATGCCTTTTGTCATGCTGTACTTCTTGGTCTGGCGACCATGATAGGAAAATGACGAACGGACCCTAAGACTATTTTTCGGACGACACACCGGGCTGTCAAAGCCAAAGAGTTGCGGGCCAGGGTGATTGGCCCCACCACGACTGTCTGCCACAGGCGGATATCGTCGGAATGCTTACATTGAGCCGACTTAGGCACATCACATGTTTAGACTTCACCGCGAGGGTCGAGTCACGATCCTATTGGCTTTGGCATTGGCACTAGTTGTGGCGTATCTACTGGCTGGATTGCCCGCCCCATGGCATCTGATTGCACAGATGCTCCCCGTTGCCTTTTTCATCTTCATATTGCAGTTTTTTCGCCACCCGACCCGACGGGTCGAGCAGGACGATGGTCGGACGCTGGTGGCTCCTGCCGACGGAAAAGTGGTGGTCATTGAAAAAGTGCTAGAGGCGGAATATTTGAAGACCGAGTGCCTACAGGTGTCCATATTCATGTCTCCACTCAACGTGCATGTAAATTGGAATCCGGTGGATGCCTTGGTCGAGTATTACCGATATCACAAAGGCAAGTATCTGGTGGCCTGGCACCCCAAGTCCTCGACCGAGAACGAACGAACGACGATTGTCTATCAGGCCGGCAGTCAGCGGATTCTGGTGCGGCAAATAGCCGGTGCAGTTGCCCGTCGCATCGTCAACTATCTTCAAGAAGGACAACAGGTCAAGCGCGGGGATGAGATGGGTTTTATCAAATTCGGCTCGCGCGTGGACATACTGCTGCCGGCAGATGCGGAGATCCTGGTGATAGTCGGACAAAAGGTCAAGGGAAATATCACCCCCCTAGCCAAACTCACCAGGCCCTGATCGCCTGATCAACCAGATGGTAGCCTTACCCTAGTAGAGTTTGGCCTTAAATTTTGTAGCTAATTCCAATGTCTTTTGTCCGCATACTTCGTTGCAAAGCCTCGCCATAGCCACCGCTAGCCACCCACCCGCTGTCGCGGTTCCCTCACTTCTCGCATTGTCATGCTCGACGCCACGAGATCGTTTGGTCATGCCTCGTCTGCGAACAAAATCCTATTAGAATTATTCAACATGTCTAATGCGAAGATCTACTACTAGCGCTTTTCTTCCTTCATTTGAGGAAAGAAGATCACCTCCTGGATCGACGACTGATTGGTGAGTAACATGGTCAGCCGGTCAATGCCGATGCCCAGCCCACTGATCGGTGGCATGCCATACTCCATGGCCCGAAGATAGTCATGATCAAGTGCCATCGCCTCCTCGTCGCCTCTGGCCGCTAGTTTGAGTTGATCCTCGAGCCTGCCGCGCTGGTCCAGCGGATCATTGAGTTCGGTGTAGGCATTGGCGAGCTCGCTTTTATTCACAAATAGTTCGAAGCGCTCCACAAATCCTTCCTTGGTGCGATGTTTCTTAGCCAGTGGTGTCATCTCGATGGGATAGTCTATGATGTAGGTCGGCTGGATCAAGTGGTCCTCCACCTTTTCGCCAAAGATCTCATCGATCAGCTTTCCTTTGCCCATGGATGGATCTACCTCAATGTGCAGATCCTTGCAAACCGCCCGGAGTGCCTGCTCATCCATCCCGGTGACATCCATACCGGTGTATTCTTTTATCGCATCGACCATACTCAATCGACGGAATGGGGGAGTGAAGTCGATGGTATGTTCGCCCACCGTGACCTGGGGAGTGCCGTGCACCGCGACGGTGATCTGATGGATTACATCTTCTACCATTTCCATCATCCACAGGTAGTCCTTATATGCCACATAGATCTCCATGGAGGTAAACTCCGGATTGTGGGTACGGTCCATGCCCTCATTGCGAAACATCTTGCCGATCTCGTAGACCCCGTCGTATCCCCCGACGATGAGTCGCTTGAGATACAGCTCATTGGCAATGCGCATATAGAGTGCCCGATCGAGCGTATTGTGGTGCGTCTTGAATGGTCGCGCGGCAGCACCTCCGTGGATGGGCTGGAGCACCGGCGTCTCCACTTCGAGCCATCCTTGCTCGTCAAAGTACCGGCGCATTTCAGTGATGATCTTTGACCGGGTGCGAAAAATCTGCTTAAACTCCGGGTTGACCACCAGGTCTACGTAGCGCTGTCGATACCGCAAGTCCGGGTCTGTGAATGCATCGTACGTAATCGTCTCCCCTGTCTCCTCATCTACTCGAGTCTTCACGATCGGAAGGGGCTTTAGCGACTTGCTCAGCAGCGTCAGTTCCCGTACATGGACGGACGTCTCCCCTACTCGGGTCTTGAAAACATAACCTTTCACCCCGATGTAGTCGCCGATATCCAACAATTTCTTGAAAACCTGGTTATACAGAGCTTTATCGTCTCCCGGGCAGATCTCATCCCGAGCCACATAGATCTGAATGCGACCGCTACTGTCTTGCAACTCGGCAAAGGAGGCTTTGCCCATGACACGCTTCATCATCAGACGGCCAGCCAAACACACCTGCTCAAACCCCACTGCTCCTTCCTGGTACTGAGACTTGATCTCCGCCGCAAAGGCATTGACCGGATAGTGAATAGCCGGATAGGGATCAATACCCAGGTCCCTGATCTTACCGAGATTCTCTCGCCTCACGACCTCCTGTTCACTTAGCTGTTGGCTAGACATACGTATTTGTATTTGTAAAGCGCTGCAAAAATAGATGTTTAGCACTAAGGTGGTGCATGATCGGGCAGCAATGCATACGAACAAGACTGCGGCCTTCCGACGAGGGTAGGTGCAGGCTTGATCGCATGGCACTATGCATTCCCTCGAATTCACGTAATAAAATCGTTTCATCATGATATTTTCATGCACACAAAAACTGCTCATTCTGACAGAATCACGCCGGCTTTTTGCCATCCAGACTTGCTGAGTATGGGAAACCTGAGTATTTTGAGAGACCGACCGATGCTTGCACTACACCACACCTCCAGGCCATGGATGCTATGCCTAGCGCTAACGCTTAGCGCTGTCGGCACGATGGCTCAAAATGACCTTTTTATTTCCGAGTATGTCGAGAGCAGCTCGAACAAGTGCATCGAAATTTTTAATCCCACCGGTCATGCCATTACCCTGAATGGCTCCTACCGATTGCGTATCAGCAGCAACGGAAATCCGCTCAGTACCCTGAGCAACTTGTCTGGCACGATCCCGTCCAAAGGTGTCCATGTCGTCTGCTCCTTCTCGTCCTCCTATAGCTACGATCAGAGTTGGGGCGTAGGTGGACCCAATGGGAATGATGCCATCGTCTTGGAAAAGAATGGTGCTGCGTTGGACGTCTTTGGCAATGTGGGATGTGCAAACCCGCCAGCCAGTGCCTGGCAAGATGGAGGTATCCGTACAGAGGATGTGACTTTGGTGCGTAAGAGTTGCGTCAAATCGGGTGTCCGTTCGGACCCAGGCGGAGACTGCCCCTTTCCTACCCTGGCTGATGAATGGGTCGACTATCCCAGCGGCACGTTGAGTCATCTTGGCACCCATGCATATTTTTATCAGACTCCCACGGTGTCGACCTCTGATCCCTCGGACTGTCATACCGATGATGGCGTGATCCAGATTTCAGCCGTAAGGACTGACCTGCAATACTCCATCGATGATGGTCGGAGCTGGGGGTCAATGCCTGATTTCACGGGATTGTCAGAGGGGATCTACGACGTGGTGGTACGGGTATCCGGTGACCATCGATCCTGTTACTTCGAGAAGGAGGTGGAGCTCTCGGCATCGTCCAAACCATCCCTCAGCATTCCGAGATCTGTCTGCGAGGATAGTGCACCCATCTCGTTGTCCGCCACCCAAGATGGGGTGCAGGGTTCCTGGTCGGGTCGGGGCGTGGATATGAACACGTTCGATCCGTCTGGCCTCAGTGGTCGACCCCTTCTTACCTTCACGCCAGACCCGGGTCAGTGCGCCAAAGAGGTCGCTAAGCGGATCACCATCGACCCGGTACGTGTGGCCCGACTGGACGACCTCGACCCCATCTGTGCCTCCGCAGTGCCCATCTCATTGCGACCTACGCAGAAAGGGGTTTGGGGCACGTGGACCGGACCTGGGGTACGCGCCAACAGATTCGATCCCAACGGCTTGGTGGGTAAGCAGCCCCTCACCTTCACCCCCAAAGCCGGGGAGTGCGCGCTGCCCGTCACTGACAGTATCGAAGTCCTGGCAGCGCCCGAGATCGTGGCCATGGTCGCACCTCCCGCTTGCCCCGGAGATTCAAATGGATATGTCATTGTAGAGGCGAGGCATGGACTCGCTCCGATCCTTTTCGATTGGGATGTGGACGGCAGCGGCGACTTTGATGACCAAGACACATTGAGGGACCTTAGAGCCGGCAATTATCACCTGGAGATCCGGGATGCTAACCAGTGTGTAGACAAATCAGACTTCCTGCTCCTGGATCCGGATCCGCTGACCCTAAATTTTACCGTAACGCCTGAATCCGTGGTCGGCGGGCAGGATGGTCGCATTATCGTGGAGGCTAGGGGTGGCCGAAAGCCCTACACCTACCAATGGAACACCGGCCAGAGCATGCCGGACATCAGCAGACTGCGGGCCAAAACCTATATAGTGACCGTAACAGATGACACCCAATGTCAGATCGTCGACTCGGCCCGCGTCACCGTCGATTGCAATCTCGAGGCAAATACGATCTACAATGGTATCATCTGCTATGGTTCCAATTCGGCCGAAGCCACATTGCAACCGGTCGGTGGCACCCGTCCCTTCCAATATCAATGGTCCCACGACGCTATGTTGAGGGATTCCTTTGCACAACAGCTGGATACCGGGCTCTACACGGTCACCTTGACCGATGCCAAGGGATGCTCGATCGTCGAAGTCTTTGACATCAGGCAGCACTCGGAGCTACTCGTCACAGCAACGGTGGATCATGCCTCCGGAAGCATCGATCTCCAGGTGCAAGGGGGTCTGCCTTCGTATACCTTTGCTTGGAGCAGCGGGCAAAATGTCGCCTCTCTTCAACAGCTGGACCCGGGTCACTATTCGGTAACCGTGACCGATGCCTTCGGTTGTGAAAAGGTGGAGCGCTACCAAATCGAGGACCAGACCTGTGCCCTGCGGGTCACGGCAGTCGTCGATGACCTTGCCTGTGCCACCACCCCTCGGGGCAAAGTCACCATTGAGGTGCAAAATCCCACCACTCCCGTATCGTATCAGTGGAGCCATGATAGCTTGCTCCGGTCAGACGTGGCCACAGGTCTTTCCGCCGGCCACTATGAGGTCACTGTGACTGATGCGGCGGGTTGCACGGAGGAGATGCAGTTGACGGTCACGGCACCGGACTCGATTAAGTTAAATGCCACCGTTCGGCATGTGACGGCCGACGGAGCGTCTGATGGCAGCATTGCGCTCACGCCCGCACATGGCAGCCAACCCTATAGCTTTCAATGGGCACACGGCGCCACCGACCAGATGCTTTCTGATCTTGCCCCTGGTGCGTATCGAGCGACGGTCACCGATGCCCGGGGATGCCAGGCGTCAATCGAGGTAGAGATACAGGCTTTCGAGGATTGCCGGTTACAAGTCAAGGCCGACGTGACACCCGCGAGCTGTGATCGTGCTCCCGGGGCCGTACTGCTGAGCATTGTCAATGCGAGCGGACCTCCCTCCATTCGTTGGTCGGACCCCGCATACGACGGGCAGCTGCTCCGTGAAAACCTGGCTCCCGGTGTCTACCCGGTGACGGTGCAAGATGACCTTTGTACACTGGCTGACACCATCCGCATCCCATATATGCCCCTGGACGTCGACTACTATCTCCAGCATTCCTACTGTGACTCCACGACACCGTCTTTGTTTCATCTCACCTCAGTGCGAAATGGGACCCCGCCCTATGACATCACCCTGGATGGAGTCCTGTGGCCCTCTGACCAGGTCTCCCTCCCACTGGTACCGGGTCGCCATCACTGGCAGGTGGTAGATGCTATGGGATGTGCGGTGGCAGACTCCTTTGAGTTCACCTCGACGCTCCCTGAAATTAGGCTGCCCTCAGACACCGTGATAAAACGTGGTCAAACCATCTCACTAGTTGCCCAGGTACCAGACCTGGTGCCCTGGCACGACTACTTCTGGTCGGATCGTGATGGACCCCTTTGTCAGGGCTGCACGGAGATTTCCGTCCAGCCGCGCCAAACCACCCTGTATCAGTTTCGTCTAGTCAGCGATGCGTCCTGCCAGGTAGTCAAAGATGTCACCGTGCACGTAAATCGAAACGGACTCCTCTACATTCCAAACGCCATCACTCCCAATGGAGACGGGATCAACGACCATTGGCAAGTCTTTGACGGACTGGACCTCGTCGAGCGCATCTTGTCCTTGGAGATCTTCGATCGTAGGGGCGTGCGACTGTTTACGAAAGCAGACCTGGCGGCCAACCAGCCAGTGCCGGAGCTTGATCAGGCAGTGGAAGAACTCATTTTACCCGGAGTATTCATCTACCAAGTGGAGGTAATGTTCAAGCAGGGTCAGCGTCAGACGTACCGGGGGGATCTGACCATCATCAAGTGAAGGTCAGGTGCCTTACACCGCTAGCTGGTGGAGGTACATCGGTATCACATTCTGTAGGCCATAGTACAGTGCGTCGGAGATGAGGGCATGACCAATGGACACTTCCAGTGTCTCCGGCACATGCTCGATGAAGTACTTCAGATTGACCAGGCTGAGATCGTGTCCCGCGTTGACACCTAGTCCCGCGGCGGCAGCAGCCCGGGCAGTCAAGGCAAAGGGCTGCACGGCAGCCTGTCGATCAATGGGATAATCCTTGGCATAATCCCCCGTGTAGAGTTCGATGCGGTCCGCCCCGGCCTGCTTGGCCCCCTCCACCATCTCCGGATCCGGATTGAGAAAAATGGATACACGGATATCATGGGCCTGCAGTCGACCAATCACGTCCTGCAGAAAGGCCTGATGGGTGACGGTGTCCCAGCCATTGTCAGAAGTCAAGGCATCGGGCGCATCCGGCACCAACGTGCATTGATGGGGGCGATGCCTGCAGACCTGCTCGAGGAAGCTTTCGGTGGGGTTACCCTCGATATTAAATTCGGTGGTGACCACCTGCTTAAGGGGTGCCAGGTCAGCATACCTGATGTGGCGTTGATCGGGGCGAGGATGCACCGTAATCCCTTGAGCACCAAACCGTTCGCAATCCTTTGCCACCTGGACCAAATCAGGTATCTTGCCTCCCCGGGCATTTCTGATCAGCGCGACTTTGTTGAGATTGACACTGAGTCTCGTCATCCGGGCAAATATACATTTTGGACGTTAAAGGACCCTTACACACAGCCCCAATGAGCACGAGCAGACAAGCCTTCTACCTGGTACTGGTAGTGGTGGCTTCTATCTTGGTTGGCGTCCTGCTCAATACAGCCCTGCTGTTTGTCTTGGGCCACAATCCCATGCAGGCCGCGGGACAGGATTTAACCGCCTATCCCGGACATATGCGCTTGTCGCTGGCTGTGGTTCATTTCTTCAGTTTTCTCTTCCCGGCACTGTTTTTTAGCTGGCTGCTCCACCGGCACATGATGTGGAAGGAACTGGATCTAGATCGTTGGGTCCCCGCCCGTTGGCTGGCCATGGCCTTGCTATCCTTGCTGCTGCTGCTACCCATCATTCAATACAGTTATCAGTTCAATCAGGGCTTACCCCTGCCTGACTGGATGATCGACATGGAGGCAGAGGCTACCGAGTCCATCGCGCGCCTGATCCAGATGAACCACTGGGGCGAGTATTTGATCAACCTCCTCATTATTGCCGCACTGCCCGCCCTGGGAGAGGAGATACTATTCCGAGGGGTAATTCAGCCGATGGGGTACCGCATGTGGAAGAAGCCCGGTGTGAGTGTTTGGGTGACCGCGGCGCTCTTTAGTGCCATCCACTTGCAATTTGCCGGTTTCCTTCCCCGCCTTATTTTGGGGGGGTTCCTGGGTTACCTCTTTCTTTGGACTCGCCGGTTGTGGTTGCCGATCGTCGTCCATTTCTTCAACAATGCGCTGATGGTGTCGACCTCGTATTTCCTGCCGGAGGAAGCAGCTTCCCTGGAAGAATCCGGGCTGCCTAACATGCCGGTGTTTGCTCCCCTGCTGGCGCTGCTCCTGCTTCTGCCGGTCGGCCGATTCTTTCTCCAGGTGTACCAGGAGATCCGGCAAGACGATTTGTCTGCGAATGAAAAGGACGTTACTTAGGCGGGGCGAGCAAATGCGCCAACTTGTATTTGGCGAAGGCTCTCTTCTTGGTCAGGGGCATTCTGTGCAGCTCGTTCTTGGTTTGTATGCCGATCCATATCATGGGATCCATATCAAAAATGCTGCCTAGCACCATCGCTTGTTCGAGGCTTAGTCGTCGTTCGCCCTTCAACAATTTGCTCAAGTTGGATGGCTTCATACCGATGTACCGGGCAAATCGGTTTTGACGAATCTTGGCAACATGCAGTAGGTCCCGGAGAAACTGTCCGACACGCACCTCGGCGACTTTGTCTGTGGTCAAATAATCCTCCATCCCAAACTTCAGTCCCCATATTCCGTTTGCCACTTTGTCTGCTTCCTCCTGCGCATCCACTTTGCTGCGTATGAATACTTGAAAATCAGAGAATTCTGATGATTGGGTATCCATCTGCTGTGTCAACATGCCCTGCACCTTATCGCCATTTTTGCTCTGCATTCGTGAATGTCAATTTAAGTCGTGAGATACTCATCGATCAGCTTAATACCCTGGCTGGGCTCAATGTACATCCGCTGGCCCAATGCTAACTTCGCCCCGTACTTAGTCCTGTACATATTGATTAATTCAGTCTTTGCCTCGAAGGTCAGAAATCCTCGGTATTGTTCTTCCACCATGAAGCTCTTTCGACACGAGAAAGCTATCAGTATCCCTGCCACTCGATCGAATCTCTTTGCCTTGGAGCCAACGTTGTGCGGAGCTACTTCCAGCAAATCCATGATTAGCATACCCGAATACTTCCTCAAATGAACCATACCCTGTAACTCCTTTGGAGTTCTTTCTAACCTCACTCCATAAGTCTCCGTGCCTCTCCTGATCGCCACAGACTTCCAATCAAAGGACCATCCGTCCTTTCTTCCAGGCAGGTCATCAGGATGTAATCGCTCAATCTCTACTTCGACAAGCTCTCCTGAGGCGCGCTCTACAATGTACATTTACGCGGTGTAAATAGAACGCACATAATATGAATAAGTTGTCAACTTTGTATAATTAAGTTGGAATTTTTTATACAAAAACGACAATCGATTTCCAGGCCATCCATGAAGGGAAGCCTCATCTCATCCAAATAGCTCCCGCGGTCCTCTGGGTATGGTTAACTTCGTAGCTCAACTAGCTTGGACCATGATCCACACCATCCGATCGCTCGCCTTTTTACTTCTCCTTATCTCCAGCATTTCTTCCGGCGTCGCCCGTGTCATCGATGTTGACATTCGAAGTCGGGACACTGTGCTCAATGGTAAGCACTGGGGCCCATCCGGCCCGTACGAATTGATCCAGGGTACCGTGCAGTTTGGTACGGACCCATTCAATGATCACAATCAGCAGATCGTCGATATCCACCTGGCGCCGACCAATGAGCAGGGATGGGTGATATCCAGTGCCGATCTGGTCGTCCTCAAACCGGTGGACCCTACCAAGTCGACGGTGGCGCTGATAGAGGTGACCAACCGGGGCGGTATGTTTACGCCCAGCTACTTTTTGGCTGGCCAGGGCAAGGTGAGTGACCCCGATGCCGCCATGGCTTTTGGAGATGGCCTCCTGCTGCGGCAAGGCTATACCATCATCTGGGTCGGATGGCAGTTTGATGTACCTGAGCGGGAAGACCTCCTCAATTTCTTCGCTCCGGTGGCCAAGTATCCCGAGGGCAGCCCTATCATTGGCCTGGCACGTAGTGACTGGACCCTAGACGAGCCCACCCACAATCTGAAACTGGGCCATCGAGATCAAATCGGATATCCTGCCTATGATCTGGCATCAGATGTGCACCGCCTGACCAAACGACCCGGTCGTGATGCGGCCAGGATCACCGTCGATCGGGCGGACTGGGAATTTGGCAAACTAGAGGAGGACCGGATCCTAGCCTCGGATCGGTGGATATATAGTCAGGAGGGGTTTGAAGCAGGCATGATTTACGAGCTGGTCTACCATACCTACGATCCGGTGGTGGTGGGTTTGGGGCTCTCTGCGATCCGGGATATGGCCTCATTTGTCAAGTACGATACCTTATGCCCCTTTGGCGCCTCCTATGTACTGGCTGCCGGTGTATCGCAGACGGGCCGCTTTCTACGCCACTTTCTGTACCAGGGCTTTAACGCAGATGAAGCTGGCCGACGGGCCTACGACGGCATGATGATCATCACCGCCGGAGCTGGTCGAGGTTCATTCAACCACCGCTTTGCCCAGCCCTCGCGTGACGCACATCGGTATTCCGCTTTTTTCTACCCCACAGATATCTTTCCATTCACCAGTCGCACCCAAGAGGACCCGGTGACCGGAATAGAAGACGGACTGCTTGCCTATGTGGAGGAGGAACATCGTCCCAAGATATTTTACGTCAATACCGGCTACGAATATTGGGGTCGTGCCGCAGGTCTCATCCATACCAGCCCGGATGGGCGACGGGATATTTCGCCCCTGGACCATGAACGAATCTATCACATTGCCAGCGGACAACACTTCGTCAACGGATTTCCCCCCGCTAACCCCGAGGGCCCCCTTCATATTGGAAATCCCTTGCAGTTCAAGCCCAACTATCGAGCGCTGCTGTCGGCCCTCACCGAATGGGTAGTGCAACGTCGAGACCCCCCTGCCAGTCAAATCCCCACGATCCGCGAAGGTTCTCTCGTCTCTATTGACAGGGTCAACTATCCGTCAATCCCCGGATTCGAGGCACCGCAGGTGATTCACCAGGCCTATCGCGCCGACTACGGACCTAACTGGAGCCGCGGCTTGATCACCAGGCAACCGCCGCATCTGCCTAGCACTTTCCCCTCGCTGGCGCCTCAGGTAGACAACATTGGCAATGAGATCGGTGGCATCAGAAATGTAGAGATTCGCGTGCCCCTGGCTACCTATGTACCCACCTCGGTACGGACAGGGATGGCTGGTGGCAACGGCGAGCTACACGACTTTCGTGGCACCTATATCCCGTTGCCCCTGGTGCCGACCTCGGCAGATGATCGTCCGGCCATCTCCGAGCTCTACACCTCCAAAGAGGCCTATTTGGACGCGGTCGGACACGCACTGGACGAGTTGGTGCAAGATCGATTCGTACTTCAGGACGATACCTATGCCATCCTGCGTCGGAGTAGCGACTATTGGAATTGGATCCATCGAAAGGAAGCGACACGAACAGCGAGCATCAACGTGATGTCTTTCAATATCCGCTACGACAACCCAAGGGACGGACCGCATCGTTGGGACGAACGCAAGGAACGAGTGTCGGAGATCATCTCTACCCACCAGCCGGCGGTGCTGGGCCTGCAGGAGGCACTTCGGCACCAGTGCCAGTATCTGGCTAAAAACGTCAAAGGCTATCGATGGGTAGGGGTAGGACGAGATGACGGAAAGACGGCAGGTGAATACGTGCCTATCTTTTATCTAAAAAAGAAATGGAAGCTCAGAGACTGGGGCACGTTTTGGTTGAGTGAGACCCCTGACCAGGTCTCGAAAGGCTGGGATGCCGCCCTAGAGCGCATCGTCACTTGGGCCCGTCTGGTGGACAGGGCAACTGGCAAGGAGCTCTTCGCCTTTAATACACACTTTGATCACCGGGGGAAACAAGCCCGTATCGAGAGCGCTCGACTGCTCGCCAGGCAAATTGCTGCCCTAGCAGGAGATGCACCCTTCGTGGTCATGGGAGACTTCAATTTTAGTCCGACGACAATCGCCTATCGGGAGCTGGCCAAGGATCCATTGGTCGATGCGAGGGTGGTCGGCCTGCATCAGCAGGGACCCCAAGGCACCTTCTCCGGATTCACAGTCAAGGATGAGTTGCCCCGGGATCAGATTGACTACATCTTTCTGCGAAAGGGCCTGTCCTGCACCTCCTTTCAAGTGATCGATCAAGCCTGGAATGGGCATTATGCTTCCGACCATTTTGCGGTGATGGCTCAAGTCCAGTTTTAAGGACCGGGATCAAGCGTTGTCCTCGATAAACTGGCAAGCCCTGTGTTCGGCGTAGGTTTGCTTTTCACCTGGCTTCCAAAAGCCGACATGCCCCCCCGTCTCTGGTATTTCCAGGTACACGAAGTCATGCCCGGCCACCAGCTCCTTGGGAAAGCTAGGTGACTGCAAAAAAGGATCATTCAGTGCATTTATGAGGAGGGTCGGCGTCCGAATCCCAGCCAGAAAGTTGTTGGCAGAACCCTGGCGATAGTATTCATCCGCACTTTCAAACTCGGTGAGCGCCGTGGTGTATGTATTGTCAAAACGGTACCACGACTTTATGCTGTCATAGGCGCTGAGATCGAGGACTCCCGGAAACTGCCGAGCCTTCTGTTCAAACTTTTCCCTAAGCGATCTTCGAAAGCGCCGGGTGTACAGATAGTTCTGCCACTGATCCAATGCCTCAGAAGAGCTGGCCAAATCACAAGGGACAGAGACAGCCACGGCACTTCGGATCGACAGCGGTACATTCGCACCTTTCGTGCCGAGGTATTTCAATATCACGTTGCCGCCCAGACTATACCCACAGAGGGAAATGGCATCGTACGACCGCTCGTCCACCAGTCGATCGAGCACGTAGGTCAGGTCGGTAATCTCGCCATGGTGATACATGCGCAACAACCGGTTCATCTCGCCACTGCATGAACGAAAGTTGAGTGCCAGCACATCCCAGCCTTGCGCTTGCGCCGCATGGGTCATACCCACCATGTAGCTACTACTGGCGCCACCCTCTAGTCCGTGACAGAGTACCACCAATCTGCGAGCACCCTGCCGGCACCAATCCAGATCGAGAAAATCTCCGTCAGGCAGTTCCCACCGCTCGCGCGCATAGGGCAATGTGTCAAACCGCCGGAAGAGGTACGGCCAGATCGTCTCTAGATGGCCATTGAAAAGGAGGGGATGCGCCCGGTAAGAAGAAGTAATGATCGGCACGAAGACTAAAATTTAGCGTAAGCCCTGACTGGCCAAGATCCCATCCCCTGCACCTTTGGTGGCACCGCAGTAAACGTGAATCCCTCTGAGGGAATGAGGTGGAGCTGACACAGATGCTCCACAATGGGCACATCTTGCGCAAGCAGGATGCGGTGCGCAGGTCTGCTGGCGATGCGGGTGTCGTCCAAGTTGTAGCCATCAATGCCCACGAGCTTCACCCCCTGCTCAAGTAAATATGCGGCCGCCTGCTCGGTCAAATAGGGATGATTCTCATAATAGGCATCGGTATTCCAATGTTTGGACCAGCCCGTCCGCAGCAAGACCGCATGACCATCGATGCCCGCAGAAGGCAAGCGTGCTACGTCGATAGCGAGTCCATCGCTATAGGGTACATCGACAGCCAATCCCGGCAGATCCGCCAGATCCGATACGAAGAGCTGCGCAAAGTCCTTTCCATCCTCATACCGATGAAAGGGACAATCCATGTAGGTACCGGTATTGCCCACCATGGTGATTTGGCCGATTTGAAATGTCGAGTCATCCGCATACTGTGCCTGGGACTGCTCCCTGCTCAGAAAATCACAGACGAGCGGTGCGGGTAAACCCTTGTAAGTGATGAGGCCATCATAGATCGTATGGCTGAGGTCCACATATCGCATGTCCTATCTCAATTGTCGAGGGTAGGTGTGATCAAGGCCCAAAGAAATAAAAAAGCTTTGCTATATTCCCCGTTCCTTTATTTCTCACAGACATTTCTTGAAAAAAAACTTGATGAAATCAGTAGTTAGTAAAATCACAAAAACAAACCTCGTATTTGCCATCGGTGTGACCCTATTCATCGCCGCCTGCGGAGGCGGAGGGGGGGAAGGCGACAGTACGGCCAAGGAGACGCCGAAGACTACTGCAGCCGCCCAAGAAACCCCGAAGGCTGATGGAGAGAAGGTCTGGAGAACCTACTGCATCACCTGTCATGGCATCGATGGCAAGTTGGCTCTCAACGGCGCCAAGGATCTATCCATCTCTGAGGTATCGCGCGAAGATCGGATCGTGCAAGTCACCAAAGGCAAGAACCTGATGACTCCTTTTGAGGGCATACTGACAGAAGAGCAGATTGAAGCGGTGGTCGATTACACCTTCACCTTCAAAGAAGAGTAGGTATGCACGTCATCGGCGTGATTTCAGGCAGCTCGCTGGATGGGCTTGATATCGCATCATGTCACATTGATCTGAAAAAAAAACTCCGGTCAACGTAGACTGGTCCCTCGGCCCCTGCACGACCCTACCCTATTCGACCGACTGGAAGGATCGCCTGGCCGATGCGCCCCATCTTTCCGCACATGCGCTGACCTTGCTCGACGCCCAGTACGGCCACTTGGTGGCTGACCTCGTCCAGGATTTCATCACTGCACACCAATTGCAACCTGATCTGATTGCCTGGCATGGGCACACCGTCTTTCACGATCCCGCGGACCGTAGCACCTGCCAGATCGGTGACGGAGCCTGCATCGTCGCCCGAACACAACGACCGGTGGTCTGTCAGTTTCGCCGGGTGGACATGGCGCTCGGTGGAGAAGGTGCCCCGCTGGCGCCTTTGGCAGATGGACTCCTGATGCCCCCCGCCGAGATCTACGTGAATCTAGGAGGCATCTGCAATCTCTCGTACCAGACACCCGAGGGCAGCTTCGAATCTTACGATGTGGCCCCCTGCAACCAGATCTTCAACCGACTCTCCGAGCAACTAGGGTGTCCCTATGATGATCGAGGGGCCATCGGCGCCCGCGGTCGGATGAACCAGGAACTATTCGAACAACTCAATGCCCTGGAATACTACCGGTTGCCACCACCCAAGTCCATGGACAATAATTGGGTGAGCAAGACCCCCTGGCCCCTGATCGAAAACTCACAGGACACCACCGAAAACAAAATGTATACGGCGGTCTCCCATTGTGCCTTGCAGATCGCCCAGGCCTGCCAGCGGCGGCTGACCTCGGAGCAGGGCAAGGAGCGGCGACTGATGCTGACCGGAGGGGGTGCATACAACACCTTTCTCCTTCAGCGGATCGAGCACTATCTCGCTGATCCAACCACCACCTTGATTGTGCCCAACCCGGCGATCGTAGAGTTTAAAGAAGCTGCCTTGATGGCCCTGATGGGATTTCTCTATGTACAAGGCATACCAAATGTATATGCCAGTGTGACTGGAGCCCGGGCGGACCACATTGGAGGTTGCCTTTTTCAGAGTTGGACCCATCCACTCACCATTCATGGATAAGACCAGCGCCATCCTCGTCACAGGCGCGACCGGTTTTCTCGGTAGCTACGTAGTCAGGCAACTGCTCTCCGCGGGTTATCGTAACATCACTTGCCTGCGCCGGTCCACCAGCAGCCTGGCGCTCCTGGGTCCGGCGGCCGCGCAGGTGCAATGGGTGGAGGGTGATCTTCAGGATACCTATCAGTTGCACGAGACACTGCAGGAGATCGATGTGGTGGTGCATGCCGCCGCACTAGTGTCGCTACGCAAGCGCGATCACGATCGAATGATGAAGATCAATGTCGAGGGTACCGCCAACGTGATCAATGCCAGCCTCGAAGGAGGGGTGAGGCGCCTGGTACACGTGAGCTCGATCGCAGCCCTGGGGCGCAGCGCCAACACAGCTAATATCGATGAGCAGACCGAATGGGTCAACGACAAGCGAAACACATCCTACGCCGTCAGCAAGTACAAAGCAGAACTGGAAGTCTGGAGAGGATGGCGGGAGGGACTGAACGTGATCGTCCTCAATCCTTCCGTCATCCTGGGCAGCGGTTTTTGGGATCTTGGCACTTGCCGCATGTTTCGGCAGGTGGCCCGGGGGCTCAGATTTTATCCCAATGGTAGTACCGGTTTTGTCGATGTCCGAGACGTGGCTAGTGCCGTCGTATCATCGATAGAAAGTGATATAACCGGCCAGCGTATGGTCATCAGCGGTGCCCACTGCTCCTGGCAGGATCTCTTTGGCCTTATCGCTCAGGGCCTGGACAAGCGCCCCCCGCACATTCGCATGACGCCTCCCCTGACCCACCTGGCGGTCTGGGGATCCTGGGTGCTGGCCCAACTCACCCGGAGGCCCCACCTGCTGACGGCAGGAGCCATGCACAATCTCGGAGGCGACTACCACTATGACAACCGAGCATCCATTGAAGCGCTGGGCAGTACGTATCGACCGCTGCGCGATACCATCCGGGACACCTGCAAGCAGGCCCTTGAGGCTGCTCAAAACGGTTGGGAACCCAACTATCTGCCCCTCATTTCTCCCAATGAATGAGAATTCTCCGTAAACTTTAATCGGTTGCCATTCAAGGGCAGATACATAGTGATTTTTGGCATGGAAAAATCAGATCCGACCCCGCTTCTCTTTGTTAGGTTAACTTATCATAAATACCTATTTTGACTGCCCTGCGTGGGAAAATGCAGGACCGAAACCCAGTCAAGGATCGAGATCGTTAGACGACACAGACGCATCTTTTGAGTGACATTCCGGTCACACGGAGACTGGAATAAGCGGCAAGACAAACAAGCTGGGGGGCACTTACTCCGAGCATCCATAAATACTGTTCAAACTATAAAATCGCTTTATGCCACACGAGACTAAGAACATCAGGAACATTGCATTACTGGGACACTCGGGTTGTGGAAAAACCACATTTGCCGAGACCATGCTCTTTGAATCAGGGGTTATCAATCGGCGAGGTACGGTAGAAGATGGCTCGACCACCTCTGACTTTACCAACATCGAGAAAGATCGGGGCAATTCCCTCTTCATGAGTCTGATGCATGCAGACTGGCGTGGTAATAAGATCAATATTCTGGATACTCCCGGCCTGGACGATTTTGTGGGCGAAGTCATTTCGGCGCTGAAGGTGGCCGACACCGCGATGTTGCTGATCAATGCCAAAAGTGGTGTGGAAGTGGGTACCGAACTCGTCTGGGAATATGTCGAGAAGTTTAACACGCCCGCCATGTTTGTCGTCAACCAGTGTGACCACGAAAAAGCGGACTTTGATGCCGCGTTAGAGCAGGTGCAAGCACGTTTTGGCGCCAAGGTACTACCCGTCCAATATCCGCTCAACGCCGGTACTGGCTTCAATACGATTGTCGATGCCTTACGTCTCACTATGTATGTCTTCCCGGAGGACGGGGGCAAGCCAGAGAAGAAGGACATTCCGGAGAGTGAGATCGGAAGGGCCCAGGAAATGCATAATGCACTCGTTGAGGCAGCCGCCGAAAATGATGAGGAGCTGATGGAACAGTTCTTTGAAGCCGGCTCGCTTACAGAGGAAGAGTTGGCCAAGGGCTTAACGATCGCCCTGGCGGCCCAGGAACTCTACCCCGTCTTTTGCGCCTCCGCCACCCAAAACATGGGCAGTGGCCGGATTATGGGCTTCATCAATGATGTGGCGCCCTCCCCTGCCGACCGTCCAGCCACGCCGCTCTCTGACGGGGGCACGCTGGCATGCGACTCCTCACTAGATCCATCCCTCTTTGTCTTTAAGACCATGTCCGAGCCCAGAATCGGGATCGTAAGCTACTTCAAGGTACAGGCAGGCAAAATCAATTCGGGCGACGAACTGTACAACGACCGCACCTCTACCACCGAAAGATTTAACCAGCTGTTTGCCGCCAATGGAAAAAACCGCGATGCCGTCGAGCAGTTAGTCGCCGGCGATATTGGCGTAACCGTCAAGCTGAAGAACACCCATACCAACGACTCACTGGGACCCAAGGGCAAAGTGCAGATCATCGCGCCCATTGAATTTCCCGAGCCCCGCATCCGCACGGCTGTCAAACCTCCCTCCAAGTCTGATCTGGAGAAGCTGGTGAAGGCATTGCACGGAATCCAGGAAGAAGACCCGACCCTCATCGTCGAGCAGTCGAAGGAGTTGAAGCAGACCATCCTCCACGGTCAAGGTCAACTGCATTTGGACCTGATCAAGTATCGACTACACAAGACCCACGACATCCAGATGGAGTACATGAAACCACGGATCTCCTACCGGGAAACCATCACCAAGGTGGCCAATGACTCCTACCGACACAAGAAGCAGAGTGGTGGCGCCGGCCAATTTGGAGAGGTGCACATGCGGATCGAGCCATATGTAGAAGGCATGCCTGATCCGTCCGATCTGACCGTCCGAAATCGGGAGGTGTCTGACCTACCCTGGGGCGGCAAACTGGCCTTTTTCTGGTGCATCGTCGGCGGATCTATCGACGCTAAATATTCCAACGCAATCAAGAAGGGGGTCATGATGAAAATGCAAGAAGGCCCCTTGACCGGATCCCCTTGCCTGGACATACGCGTCTGCATCTACGATGGCAAAATGCATCCCGTCGATTCCAACGATATGGCATTCCAACTGGCAGCTACCAACGTCTTCAAGAACTCCTTTCAGCTGGCCAGACCCCAGATCCTTGAGCCGATCCACGATGTGGAGATCCTGTGCTCCGACGATGTGATGGGTGACATCATGAGTGACCTCCAATCGCGGCGTGCCATGATCTTGGGCATGGGAGCCGAAGGGCACTACCAGAAGATCCGGGCCAAGGTACCGCTAGCAGAAATGTATCAGTACTCTAGTACGCTGCGGTCCATTTCGCAAGGTCGGGCCAAGTTCACCCGACGTTTTGCCGAGTATCAAGCCGTGACGCCAGATCTGCAAAAACAGCTGATCAACGAGTACCAGGCAGAGCTCCAGGAAGCCTAGAAGAGCATTCGGCAACTGACAGCACGCCCTTTCTAAACGTAAATGCTCGGTGCGTCCATCGCTAACCGCGTCCACGCCTCCGTGCCTGCTGACCACCATCATCAAGCTCGTACTGGCAAAATGCCTTAACTTAATAACTTGAGCATTAAACCGTGAAAACATGATGCAATGGCCCCTCCTGCTGACCTTGGTCGTCCTGATCTTGCCACTCTCTGCCCAGGATCTATTGACGGGCTACCGTATGTACTCATACAAGAAGAAGGCGTACGTACAACGGGCCGACGGAAAGAACCTGGAAGGCACACTAAAGAAACTAAAGCGCAAAAAAGGACTGATCCAACTGGTGGTGATTGAAGAAGCGTCCGGCAAAAGTTATGAGCTAGAACCGGATCAGATACATCATATGTACCTGGCCCCTGCCGGCTTCGAAAAGTTTGCCGAGTCCCTGGATGAAACCACCAACCTGACGAAGTGGGACCGGGAAGACGTGGACAGCGATCTCATCAAGGAAGGCTACGCCTACTTTGAGCAGGCACAAGTGGATGTCAAAGGCAAATCGATGGTACTCCTCATGCAGCTCCTCAATCCCGGCTTCTCTCAGAAGCTCCGGGTATATTTCGACCCCTTGGCCCAAGAGACGGGCCGCACCAGCGTGGGTGCCTTTACGGTCGGGGGTGGCTTGGATAAGTCGTACTACCTGATGCGACCCGATGGAGAAGCATTTCGGATGAAAAAGAAGGATTACAAAAAGGGATTTGAAGACTTCTATGCGGATTGTCCATCCCTCCTTGACACATACCCGACACCGGACTGGCGCGACTTTGCCAAGCACGTATTCTACTACGGGCAACACTGTCAGTAGTAGTTGCACTGTGATTGACCGGTAGCAAGACCCCAGGATAGGAGGCTGTTGAAATACTAACTTGTATTTGGTCACTTGCTCTTTTGCCTGCATACTGCATTGCAAAGCCTCGGAAGAGCTACGTTCCTGTGACCAGCACCTGAGCTTTATTCAAGGCAATCTTTCCAAGAACTGTAGAAACAAGTTTGTTTTCGATCCCTACCTGGTAGGGCTTCGCATTAAATCTTGTGGTTAATTCTAATGTCTTTTGTCCACATACTTCGTTGCAAAGCCTCGTCATAGCTACCGCTAGCCACCCACCCGCTTTCGCGGTTCCCTCACTTCTCGCATTGTCATGCTCGACTCTTCGAGATCGCTCGGTCATGCCTCGTCTGCGAACAAAATCCTATTAGACTATTCAACATATCTAATGCGAAACGCTACTAGCTCCTCTTGACCCTTTTCCACTAGTACTAGTGCCCCACCTATTCGGACTGACCGGCTGAAATAGCGGTGCTCATGAAGAAAGGGGTCCTCGAGTCCTTCCTCCCCTCCAACCAAGCGTATGCTTCTGCCGTTAGCGTTTGCAGCACAGACTCTCGTACTGACTTCTTGTCCTTGACGGTTTAGTCATCTCATTATCAAAAATTACACATTGTTGCATCTTGCCATACATCCTTATGACGGAGGGTCAGTTGGGGTAGTAACTGTCGATTCCTAACTCCGCATGGTGTAACAGCCCCCTAATTGATCAGACAGAGTTACAGATAATTAACTGTAAATTTACATGATGACTAGACGAACATTTAGCAAAGAGAAAAAGCTTCAGATACTGAAGGAGGCCAAAGTAGAGGGGGTGAAGAAGACATTGGATAAGTATGGGATTTATCCAGCGACGTACTATTCGTGGAGGAAGAAATACGAGCAGATGGGCGAAAAGGGTATGGACTACGGGATGACCAAGGCACGCCTGAAGGAGATACGTCGCTTAGAGAAAGAGAATGCGGCCCTCAAGGAATTGATGGTGGAGAAGGACTTGAAGATCAAAATGCAGCAGGAGATCATAAAAAAAAACCGACCACAGTGGGCGAGAAAAAAGCGATAGTGCGACGATATGCATCAGAGGGACTGGGCGTGGATAAGGGGTTGGCGTTGGTAGGGTTGAGTAGGAATCAATACTATCATCGGCGAGCCCGGGGTACCAGAAGGCCAGGCAGACCTATCAGCGAGTGCACCATGAAGTACATAGATGAGACCACCCGGGAGGTGGTGCCGAACAAAGAAGTGGTGGAGCAGATCGAAAAGGTGCTGGAGGACCCCGATACACAATATGGCTATAAGCGAATGACTGCAGCTATGATGCTGCTAGGCTATATGATCGGCCGCAAGAAAGTGTATCGGTTGATGAAGGAAAATGGCTTGCTACGCAGACGGATTCGGCCAACAGGCAAGAATCGGGTCCGAGGTAGGAAAGTGCAGCCGACCAGGCCGTTGGAAATATTGTCGATGGACATCAAGCAGGTGTGGGTAGAGGAACATGCACGTTCGGCGTATATTCTTAATATCATAGATACCTTCACCCGCACCATCCTGTACAAGAGCTCAGCATACCATATGACTCAGTACCAAGTACGTGCAGCATGGGAGCATGTCATCGAGCATTACTTACAACCGGCAGATCTGAAAAACAAAGGCTTGGCCGTCGAAATTAGAAATGACAACGGCCCCCAGTTTGCCGCCACCATGGTGCGAGAATTCCTAGCTGAGAACGGCTTGAACCAAGTGTTCACCTACCCGTATTGTCCCGAACAAAATGGCCATGTAGAAAGCTTTCACGCCATCTTGTCAGAGCATCTCAATCGGTTCTACTTTGACACCCTGGAGCAGCTCCAAGACACGCTGGAGTTATTCTACGAGAAGTACAATAGCGTCCGATTACATGGCTCCATAGCCTGTCTACCACCCTTGGTCTTCTGGCAACTATGGAGTATAGGGATGGTCAAGATGCATCACACCGAAAAGGGGAAAACCATATTTAAAATATCAGTACCCTACTGGAAACTATCGGGTAAAGGATTCCTGAGGGAGTTTCCCTTATCCAAAGAAGCTAAAAGAGCTTCTTAAAAAGTAAAAATGGCAGCTAGTAATTTAACTGCCATCCAGACCATCGGTACAAAGGTCACCGTCGGTCGTTTCCCTTAAACAGCAAAATTATGCATATTTGAAACCCTATTCTTTAACCCTGTAACGAAAGTCTGATATTTAGGGGGTCAAACCACATGGAGTAGTTAAAGCACGGGTAATTGTCTCATGCTCCGTTGCGATAATCACTATCTCTCGGTCCTGGGACACAGCGATGGGTGACAAATGATCTATTAATGTCACTAAGTATAGTTCAGCTCCAAGAATAGTAGAATCGCAGCTGGATGCATGCTGGTGCCAGGAAGCTGTCGTATTGGAATTAGATCCCAAAGCATGGAAGTAACAGTTTCAGTCAAGGACGGCATAGACAGCGGTAATCCCAATCAGAAATTGAGGACAATAAACGGTGCCATTGAGATACTGAAACAGGCAGCCGGTGGACCACATACCATTCTGGTGGAAGCGGGCGTCTATCGAGAGGCGGTGGCCATTCCCAGGAGTCCCAATTTGCAAGGATTATCCATCCTTGGACTGGGCAATGCCAATACCTGTGTGATTAGTGGCGCAGATATCCTAGGGGTCTCCACCGACGTCGACCAGCAGGACTCGTCGATCCTGACCGGCGGGTGGGACGATCTGGGCAAGGGTATTTACCGCATTCGCAAGTGGCAATACACCTTCGCAGACGAGTCGATAAGTATCATAAAGGCCAAACGCAGTGCATATTATCGGGAGGCAACGAAGACTCCGGGATATCTGTCCAACTACCCATTGCAAAAACAAATCTGCGAAGATTTTAGCGAGCATAAGGTCTGGGTCATTAGAGACAACCAAACGGCGAATAGTTACCGAAAGGACCTCATCTCTCCACCCTTGAGGCCACAGGAAGAAATGCACGAGGTTTTTTCGCTTGACAGGCTCCAGCCGGGCACCTTCTGCGTAGTGGGTCACAATGGGGTTGATCCCGACTATGACAAGTGCTTTCCAAACGACGGATTTCCTGCCGGCCTCTACGTGCAGCTTCATCATCAGAGAACTGGTGAGAAGTTTGAGGAGTATGTCATTCTGGTATCTAGAAGGCATGTATGTTTAAACATCCAAGCGGATGATGTCACCGTAAAATCTATCGGAATGCGACTGGCCGCTGCTCCTTCTTTGCAGGGCGCAGTAGAAATTGCTGGTTGCAGCGATACGAAGTTGGAAAGTTGTATCTCCAGTTGGAACCGCGGCATTGGCATGGTACTATTTGACGTCAGGAACACGGTCCTTCATAATTGTTGGTCAAGATTTAATGGTCAGGAGGGCATCACTTTAGGAGTTGGCGTGGAGAATTCGACGGTCTGTCAATGCAGGACGCTAAACAATTCCTTGAGTCTCAGAAATATCAATGTATTACCGCCCACACATGAAAATCGGTCACACTGGCCCATGTTCAGCAGTGGAGGTTTGGTCATGAAGGGTGCTGTTGGAACCACGGTCATAGATCACGAGTCTAAAAATAATCTGGGCAATGGTATATGGCAGGACCATGGTGGCTTCCTTCGCATATTAGGAGGCCACATTGAAAATAACTTTGGATCTGGCATTAGTCTAGAGCGCACGGAGGGATTTGTGGAGGTCTATGGCACGGTACTAAAAGAGAACTATCGGGCGGGTTTGAGGGCTGAAGGCGAGGATTGCTACCTTCATAATAACTATATCATCGGGAATAGGAGATCGGGTATTATCGTGCAGTCGCTCGGAGGTAAAGCGACCACCAGTTGGGTGCTAAATAATACTGCGGTGGGAAATCATAGGGGCTTAGCATTTGATACAGAAATGCTGAATTTGTTGGTGGTGAATAATATTTTTTCTTGCAGCAAGGAATACACTTTCTACCCCCACAATCCCAATGCCCTGGTCGGGCAGGTAGAGATCCGAGACAATCTGATTAGTCATGACGATGAGCTGCTGATACCCGTGGGGCCCTTCGATGCATCGATCCGTGGTAACAATGCATTTGCTCGCCCACAATTTGTAGATGCGTGCCGAGGCGATTACGCTCTGCAGCCGGGATCACCCGGGGAGGGCCAGGGAGAGGGCATATCAACCCGCGACATATTATCTGCTCAGCTCGCCGGTCTACCTTACGGGGTGATCCAACAGACTTGTGGCACAAGCTATTTGCGTCCGGATTTTCGCCACATCGGAGCTACCGTCCTCACGTCTTAGGACTTACAACAAAGTCGGTTATTTTCTTTGTTTTCTCCAACTTTATTTTTTCGACCAGCATCTTGACCGCCAAGGAGGGGAGATTCAGTTTGATCTTGGCAGCTTGCGGCTGATGAGCTTCCGTCGGATCAAAGATATTAACGTAGGTCCCATTGGGTACGTTTTGAATCTCGCATTGATGTACCCTGTTGTCTGAATTAACGATAAGAATGTAGATCCTTTGATGCCAATGCCATGCGCAAGCACTCACGGCAGGTAGTGTGTGGGTCTCCGGCGGTTGGCCACATTCGGTTATGCTATAGGAGGCAAGGGGGTTTCTCATCAGACTGTGGACGGCAATATCCGGGATTTTTTTCCCCTGGGTAAATACCGCAGCCAAATTAAATCCATCCGGCGAAAGCTCGGCAGTCACCGTACGCCAGGCATCGTAACACGCCTGATAAGCAGTGGGTTCAAAATGGGTCCGCGACGCCAATGACCAGACCATAAATCCGGTCGCACCATGTGCGATGGCTGCATAGGCGTCATGCCGCACATATTGGGGCAAAAAAGGATTTTCTTCGGAGCAGTCAAACATCTCCAGACAGGGAATAATCGGCAGATCTCTGTTCAGCTGCTCATTCACCTTTTGCATTTCCCTCATCTTGTGCACTACCACAATGCGATTTTGATCCAGGCCCAGTATATGGGGATAAATATTGAGGGTGAGCAAATCAAAATCAGCTCCCAGGCACTGTACGCCCGGGATAAATCCTAGCTGCTTTTGGGAAGGCCCGCATTTCGCCGCTCCGCCCAAAAAATTCTCGGCCATGCGATTGTTGGGCTGATGGTTAAATACCGGGCGTTTCAATGGATCCCTCCTTTTAATGGCTTTGTACATCTCGGCGTAGTAATGTCGATGGGCAGGATCATAATTGTCCAATTCCTCAGGAAACAGGTTCCACGCGATGACAGATGTATTGTATGGCGCATGGCCGACAATGGCATCCACGGCAGATTCCACTTGAGCAATCCAGCTCTTCATCCTCTGCTCATCCAGACCCCACCAGACCTCGCCCCGTTGAAGACCCTGAGGTGGTGATTCCTCTTGCTCCGGATCCGTCGGCCAAACCTTCCAAATAATATCAAGACCCAGACCAATAGCCTCATCGATCAGGGCGGGATAGTCCTTGCCGTAGAGACCGTGATAGAGCCCTCCGGTATTAAAGTGATCGGCGGCAGACTGGGCTATGCTCACTGCCGGCCCCGGTACATCTGCAGGTCTAGCTGTATAGGCTGCGGTCACAAATTTTTGAAGCTTTGGGGGAGGACAAGAGGGTCGGGAATAGACCATAATGCTTAATCTTCCGTAGTCCTGGTTGACCGTCAGGCTGTCACCCACGGGAGGCTCGTGTGCTTGAGCATGGCAAAGCACTTGCACGTACCGCATGCTGGACTCAAATATCTCCGGTGTTATCTCCACCGCACCCTGCTTGACTATCGTACCGTGATGCATGGCATGACTGAGCCTAAGTCCATTGACCCGTGAAAGGGGGTGACTGGGGCTGGATGTATCCGAAGCCAGGACGATCTGACTGGACACGTCAATGGGATAGGATTGATCATTGGTCACCTGAAATTCAGCAAAGGCATGCACGACATCACCACACTTGAGGTCGCTGACCTTGAGAGAAAAAATAATTGCGTTTTCAGGTCCCGTCGTATTTGATGTCACCGGAATGACCTCCGTGAGCTCTGAGGAATCCCCGGTTGTATACTGCTTTGCATTCATTTTCTCATATGATTTTAAATGGAGGACAGACAGTTGGCCTGATTCAATTTGGTGGTATAAAAAAGGATTGAGTAATGGCGGTGGAGTCTTCGCCGCTTTACAGATGAAATTGACATAGTGGCGATTCACATGTCTGAGCTCAATAGAGCCTACTTTCACAATGGTGTTGTGTCGAAGATTCTCCGTAAGATTAAAACCGTTGTCCTCGCTGATTTCCGTGCCCTCCACATCGCTGTCCAAGGCACATAGCTGGACCCGGCAGGCCAACATTATATTGGTGCAGTCGTCTAGGTTCTCCGAGGCTGAATGCTGACCATCCGGGTGGCATCTCTGGCCGAATTGCGCTTCGCCAAAACAAAGTAGTACATCGCCGACCTCGATATCTGGAACAAATTGGGAATAGAGTACCTCAGGTTCATATGGCTCGTTGTTGTCCTTAGTCCTGATGATGACCGGCAACTTGGAAAACCTGGCTGTCGTGGTTTGATAGAGCTTCATTTCAATAGTTTCTCATAACCTGATCTCTCCGCAGTTTCATGTATTTGTCTCTCATGTGCTTTTCCGGCACCATACCCAATGTTTGAGGTAGGCTATCAGGTCTGCAAACCGGTCAGCCCATGTATAGGCTAGATTATAATTGCCCCTGGTTCCAGGAGGAAACCAGAAGGAGGTCGCTTTATCGGAGACTCGTAAAGGAACAGGTGTCTTCAAAACTTGGTTGCCGTGTACCATGGCTTTCACCAGGGCGGGATGGCCGAGCGAGCTACGCGCGCTCACAAATGCTTGCCGGCATACTTCCTGGGTGTTGTTTGCAAGTGTGCATACGTTATTGGCACACCTTTGATGAGATGGGTCACGAATATAGAGGAAGCTATTGCTCTCCCCCCTCACATGATTTTCTGTGATCGTTATCTGCTGGAGGGACCGTAGATACTGCTCATCGCTTTCACCTGCTATAGCAACGACAGCGTTTATTTTAGATTTGATCAGTTCAATTCTATTGGTGGATACAAGCAGGTCACTTGCACCATACTTGCTCAAGGATGAACCAATTACACTACTACTCCTAACCGAGCCTGTCGTCTCGTCTATGATACCCATATCAGAATCCACCAGCGTAAACACATTGGAGCAGATGTGGCTACCACCATATTGGGCATCTACTTCAATCGCGCCCTCTAGTTGGTGGCGACTAAATGTATTGTAGTGCACGCTTGACCGGGCTATTTGGATCTTAATACTTCGGGTAGCGCAATTGTGAAACCTGCAATGTGAGATACGGCCGAAGAAATTTCTTGGCAGGTTTTTCTTAATTGTTGGTGTGTGTAGATGTATACCATCGGCGTCGTTTTCAAAGGGCTGATCTTCGCGGTGTTGGCCCCTGATCTCCTCGAACTGGCAATGTGAGATCTGCACCTCAGCTGGTTCCGATCCGTAAGTCTCACGCCCTTCAGTCGAGATCCACGCCCCTCGAGAGCCTTTGGCACTAGTGTTGGAGCGTATGTTGGAGAAGGTGCAGTGATCGATGGAAATGTGATTAAACAATCCCCTGATGTACAACCCCGCACAGAAAACGGCCTCGGAGTTTTGACTTGCTTGTCGAAAGCTGCAGCCCTTGATGCTAATCCGAGCATCTTCCGTCTCCTCATCCGTTTCGACTCTAAGCAACTGGGGTACTTCCTGGGATCCGTCAAAATGTAGTTGGCTAAGGCATATCTGACGGCCACCCTGGAACAAGAATATGTGGCGAGGCTTTGCTCCCTGCCCACTAAACTTCAGAATGCTACCACACTCCCCCCGGAGCGCCAATGGCGCTCCTTTTAGAGCAATTGATATGCCCGCATCCAAAAGATATACACGAGACGGAAAGTATAGACTCTGCCCGGTGTTTACTGCATGGTCAAGCGCACCTTGGATAAGTTGACGGTCATTGAGTCCACCGCTCTGAAAATCCTCCACGTTGAACATATGTCACTGATTTTGAGCAAGAGTCTGCTTACTCATGATGAGACAAGCAGGGTCCGTTATCCTTATTAATGTGTACGAACTACAGGTCAGACTCGACTTTGTATACGAGCCCAATGGTTTTGGGGGGGGGCACAAGACGCGCTTTGTAATAACTGTAATATAACTTATTATCCCTTTTGGCACAAGAAATATTTCCTGATAATACCTTCCTTGACGATCCTTGCCTGGCTAACTCCTATTGTGCACATTCGAGAAGCATAGCCCAGCCAATGGCCAAGAGTGCATCGCAAAATAAACGGTGAAGTATTGTGGAAGGTGGAGCGCGCCAGGAGTTATACCGTGATTTCGACATACTGAGCAAATTAATTTGTGGACCTACCTTGCAGGAGCGATGGAGATCTGGTATTCGCTGACAAGATCAGTGGGAGACCGATTGCTCTTGCTGTCTAAATTTGTTCTGTCTGTGAGACACTGGTGCTTGATCCGTAGTCCGACCAAAGATTTCCCATCCCAGTAGACTAATATCTACAGATTGACTGGCACATTTATTGTAATGTAGGCGTTGAAACACCTTTGTTAACCACCTTATTTACTATCTGTGCCGTCCAAGGTCATATTTTTCATATCCTACCTGTGGTTTTTACCTGCGGTCCTGGGAGCCCAAAGTGCTGAGGACCTTGCCCGTCAGCCCATTGCTGCCGAGTTGTCCACGGACGCAAATGCGGTCATCAGGTTGGCAGAGAATACGGTGGACGTCAAGTCAGCCGCGGAGATGCACGTGCGTCATCGACGGATCGTAACTATCCAGCACAAGAATGGGCTTTCTCACATGGGTGCCTACATCCCCTACGACCAAAGTGTGAAGAATCTGAAGGTCTCGGGTGCCATCTTCGACGCACAAGGACGCCGGATCAAGCGAATCAAGAAGGGAGACCTAAACGATGTTAGCGCCACTAGTGGAGGTACCGTTTTTTCGGATGCCCGCATCCTGTACTACGAGTACACGCCGACGGCCTATCCCTTCACCTTTGCCTTGGACTACGAGTACGACACGAAGAACACGGCCTTCTTGCCACCCTGGCGACCCATCGCCGGCTATTATCTCAGTGTAGAAAAGAGTACATACACCGTGAGCGCACCGGCTGAGCTCGGCCTGCGCAAAAAGGAGAAATGCTTCCATACGTACCAGATCGCCAAAGGCGATGGTCCCCAAATTCACTATACTCTCACCGACGTGCCAGCGCTGCAGAGGGAACAGTTGGGGCCACCCTTCTCCACCCTTGTACCCTCGGTGTTGGCTTCGCTCAGTACCTATCACCTCGAGGGCGTAGATGGATCTTCTTCCAACTGGCAAGAGTTTGGTGATTGGATGCATGACGAGTTTCTGGCTGGCTTGGACGATCTGCCCGAAGATGCCCGAGAGGAAGTGCAAGCACTGGTGGCAGGGGTGAAAGACCCGATGGCCAAGGCCAAGATCGTGTACAAATATGTACAGGATCGCACCCGATATGTGAGCATCCAAGTAGGTATCGGAGGCTGGAAGCCGATGGCACCCAGCGAAGTCCATCGGCTCGGGTATGGAGATTGCAAGGCACTGAGCTTTTACGCCAAATCACTGCTCCACGCGGTCGGCGTAGATGCGTACTATACGATCATCTACGGAGGCGTGGATCAACGCCTCAATCTCGAGCCCGACTTCGCCTCGATGCAGGGCAACCATGTGATTCTGGCCCTGCCAGATTCTACAGATTATGTCTACCTCGAGTGCACAAATCAGGTACTTCCCTTTGGGTTCTTGGGCAGCTGGACCGATGATCGGCTGGCACTGATCGTCAAGGAGGACGAGGGAAAAATCGCTCGCACATCCATATACTCGGATCAAGACAATTACCAACACGTCCAGACTATCTGCACCCTGGATGCGACCGGATCGCTTGGGGGCCATACGGTCATCCACACCGGTGGGTTGCAATACGACCGTCGCTTTCACCTCGAAGATGAGAGCAAGGAAGAACTGACCAAACACTACAAGACGCAAGTATGGCCCTATCTCAATCAACTTTCACTGGGTGACATAGCGTTGACCAACGAGCGGGAACAAGTCAAGTTTACGGAGGAGGTGGAGATGGACCTGTACCAATACGGCCAGGTGCGCCGAGACCGCATCTTCTTCATGCCCAACATCACCAGTCGCTCCTCCTTGGTACTCACTGAGTATGAGGACCGAGCGTCACCACTGCACATCCGCACCGGCTACTGCAACGAAGCCGAGGCCGTCATCAGCCTGCCCTCTGCATACCGTATCGAGGGCATGCCCAAAGACGTGCGGCTGGAGACCCCATTTGGCGTGTATGAAGTGACCACCAAGGAGCTCGATGGCCAGGTCCACTGGCAGCGGCGCCTTCATATCAAGGCGGGGGAGTATACCAAGGAAGACTATGCCGCCTACCGAGCCTTCCGAAAAAAAATATCACAATCTGATCATTCCAAAATAGCACTCGTAAAAAAATGAAAACGATACTATTCGCATGTAGCCTGACCCTAATCACCCTCCCATTATTTGCCCAGAACTACTCCTTTGGTAAGGCAGGTCTGGCGGATATTAAGTATGAACGGAAGACTGGCCAAGAGTCGGCTTCAGCCGCCTACCTCTACGACCATCGGGAGACGTACTTCGACTACATGGATGGGGTTGGCTGGATGATCGTGACCAACGTACACCAAAGACTCAAGATCTATGACAAGGATGGCCTGGATTGGGCCACCCTACATCTCTCCCTCTACAAGGGCGACCAGGATGCCGAGAAGATATCCGGCGTGAAGGGCTTCACCTACACCGACGAAGGAGGGCAGATCGAAAAGACCAAACTGAAGAAGGAAGGCATATTTACCGAAAACATGGACAAATACCGCGATCGAATGGTGGTGACGATGCCAAACGTAAAGGTGGGCAGTGTCGTCGAATGGGAATACAGTCGGCGCTCTCCATTTTGGACCATCGACGAGCTCAAGATCCAACGAGACATCCCGGTGGAGAAAATTGATGCCACCGTCCGTGTGCCAGAGTATTTCATGTACAACCAATTTCAGCGTGGATATCTACCCGTCGAACTGAAGAAAAAGACAAAGAGAAGGTCGATGACCATACGTTGGCGAGAGCTGAAGCAGGGCAGCTCCAACCTCACCCAAGCTCAGTCGGGCAATATCGAATTTCAGGAAAATGTCTACTACATCTCAAGCGAGCATATTCCGGCCATCGTGCCTGAAGCTTATGTGTCCAATCTGGACAATTACAAGACGGCAGTCGTATTCGAATTAGCACAGTATCGACCACCTAATGCGCCCTATCGGAATTTCTCTACCTCTTGGCACGATGTGGCGAAGACCATACACGATTTGCCGAGTTTTGGTGGCGAGCTGGCCAAGACCAACTATTTCAAGGAGGAGCTGGGCCAGGTGGTCAGTGAAGTATCTGATCCGCTGCAACGATTGGTGGCGATCTACGAATTGGTGAAGGCGCGGATGACCTGGAATGAATATCATGGCGTCCTCTGCGATCAGGGAGTCCGAAAAGCCTGGAAGGAGCAAAGCGGTAACATTGCTGAGATCAACCTGATAGTGACGGCCATGTTGCGCGAAGCCGGCATCAATGCCTACCCGGTGCTGGCCAGCACACGATCCAATGGCATCCCGCTCTTCCCCACGCGATCAGGGTTCAACTATGTGCTTTCTGCGGCCAAGATCGGTGAAGATTTCTTCTTACTGGATGCCTCCGAAAAATTCGGTGCGCCTAACCTCCTTCCCAATCGCGTGATCAATTGGACCGGGCGCCTGATAAGGGAAAATGGCACATCGGAAGAGATCCGACTGACACCCAGCGCCCCATCGGAGGAGACCTACTTTGTACAGGGTGCACTGCAACCGGACAACCAGTTCGCCGGTACGCTGGAAGTGCGATATGCCGGCAACTTGGCCCTCGAGAAGCGGAAACACATCGTGCCCAACGACTTGGACGACTATACCGCGGAAGTGCAAAATGACCTGGGCGTGGATATCACCGCCCACGAGATCTCTGCTTCGCGGGAAACCCTCAAACCACTCAGTGAGAAAATCACCTTTACCATGGAAAACGCCGCCGAAGAATTGGGAGAAAAAGTGTACTTAAACCCCATGCTTTTTCTCGGGATCGAGGAAAATCCCTTCAAACTGGAAGAACGACACTATCCGGTCGACTTCACCTACCCGCGCAAAAAGCGATGCATCATCAATGTCACGCTACCTGATAATTATGCGGTGGAGGCCCTGCCCGAAAGTAGCGCGCTGAAACTGCCGGACGGCCTGGGCGCCTATCAGTATCGTCTATCGCAGAATGGCAACGCCATACAGCTGATCTGTACGTTGGAATTGACGCAGCCCATCGTGACCGCGCAATACTACGACGTCCTCAAGCAACTCTTTGCCCAGATGGTGGAGTTAGAGACTGACCAGATCGTGCTGGCCAAGGTGTAGACCCGCGGCCGTCCATCTCAATCAAAGTGCTCGGCCAATAGCAGGTTGGCCACCTCGTGGGCCCGCTCACCTGGCTTAAAGTTGGCGCTATTGCCAAGGATGATGATGCTAAATGCCTGCTCGGGAAACTGCAGGTACTGGGCCCGATACCCTCCCAGGGAGCCGCTATGCCCGATCAGGGGCAAGCCCTTGAAGCGGTCCTTGCGGATAGCAAAGGCGTATCGCGTGTCGCTGCCATCATTGAGCTTGCCACTCGTGAGCATGGTCTCCAGGAAAGCGGGCGATCCAATCCGGGGCCGGTAGAAGTTTTGATCCCATAGGTAGAGGTCCTCTACCGTGGTATACAGTCCGCCGGAGCCCACCAGATCAAATCGCATAATCATGTTCTTGATCTCGCCGTCATAGGTCTCGCGATATCCCCAGGCTCGGTTGGGAACAAGCAGGCTGGCATCATCCAGAAATCTGGAATGCTTCATACCCAGCGGCTCAAAAATCTGCTCCCTGGCAAAATCGGCAAAGCGCTGTCCGCTCACCTTTTCGACGATCATAGCCAGCATCAGGTAGCCCGAATTGCTGTATCGGTAGTCGCTGCCCGGGTCAAAATCGAGCGAATCCGTGGCCTTAATCAGGTCGTAGACCTGCGCCGTCGGGATCTGATTTAAATAATTGAGGCCAGCCTCCTCCAACAGGCCAAAGTAGTCCCGGATCCCGCTGGTGTGATGGACCAGATGGCGCACCGTGATCGTGGCCTGATACCTGGGAAAGTCCGGCAGATAGCGCTGCACCGGCTCGTCTAGGGCGATCTGGCCCTCTTCTACAAGCAGCAGGACGCAGGCGGCGACAAACTGCTTGGAGATGGATCCCGCATAAAAGACGGTGGAGGGGGTGATCGGTACACCGCGCTCGAGGTCCGCCATACCATAGCCCTTCTTGTAGATGATTTGGCCCTCCTGCACGATCGCAAGGGCGCACCCGGGCCTATCGGTACGGTTGCACTTGGTAAAAATCTGATCGATGGCTTGCTCTTGCTCCGCATTCAATTGAGCAAGGGAGGTTCCGTTGATCTGGGTACACATCCAGACCACAGCAAAGACACGTAGTACATTCAAAGTGTGATGGGTTTAAGTATGACGTCCGCCCGTCGGTTCTTTAATCTGCCCAAATGGGTATTGTTGCTATAGGTGGGTAGATGCTCGCCAAAGTCTTTGATTTCTATGGCTTCGGGAGCCAATTGATACTCGACCAAGCGCTCCCATACCGCCCCAGAGCGCATCTCCGACAACCGCTTATTAAATTCAATGCTGCCGATATTGTCTGTGTGACTTTGGATGATGATCTCGTACTGTTCGATGTTTTCAAAGCTGTCCAACCATTCATAGAGCTCTTGCTCCTGCTCCAGGTCTATCCACCAATTTCCGCCACCAAAGTAGATGCTCTTGACATGGATCGCTGTGTCGACGGTCTGTGCTTGCAGGCTATGCGAAGCCAGCGCCAGGACAGCTATGATCAACACTCGAAGACTCATTCCTTTAAAGTTAAAGTATTTGGACAGCTTTTATTGAGGCAATATGGCCTATTGGTCCGCTAACATATTACCGCTACATTGAGGCCGACTATTGGAGAACAGGATGACGATCGGTTTTGATGCAAAAAGACTCTTCTTTAACAACACGGGCCTGGGGGTCTATAGTCGATTGTTGCTGACTGGCCTGGCCGCAGTGGATGCATCGCACCGCTACGTGCTCTTTGCCAAGAGGGCGCAGGACAGTCCCCACTGGCCGGCCTTTGCCTCCTTTCCGACCGTATCTCGATCTCGCCCGGGGTGGCGCACATTTGGCATGGTCAGTGACGTGCGCCGAGAGGGATGTGACATCTATCATGGACTCAGCCATGAGCTACCTCGGGGCATCCAAAAGCGGTGCCCTACGGTCGTCACCATCCACGATCTGATCTTTCGCAAGGATCCTAGCTTATATCCCCTGGTCGATCGACTAATCTACCATCTCAAGTGGGCCCATAGCTGTCGGATCGCGGATCGGATCATTGCCGTCAGTACGCAGACCAAGCAGGATCTGGTGGAGATCTACGAGGTCGATGAGGATCGTGTGCAAGTCATACCTCCCCCGGTCGATGATCGCCACATGGGACCGACCGGTCCCACCGATCTACCCGACAAATATGCCCTGCCCGCCACCTTCCTCTTATACGTGGGTTCCATCACACGCCGCAAGAACCTCCTGGGCCTGCTCCAGGCGCTGGATCAATCGGATCCGGGACAGGTAGCCCCGCTGGTGGTCATCGGCTCGGGTGGCGGCCCCTACTGGAAGGAGGTGCAGTCCTACGTCACCGAGCGAGGCATGCGAGATCGCGTACATCTGTTGGGATCGGTGGCCAACGAAGATCTGCCCAACTTCTATCGAGCAGCCGTGGCCATGGTCTATCCGTCGCACTATGAGGGATTTGGCATACCCATCGTGGAATCACTGATGTGCGGGACCCCAGTGGTAACGTCCTGCACGAGTGCGATGCCGGAGACCGCAGGCCCGGGAGCAATCCTGGTAGACCCTGCCTCGATCGAAGAGATCGCCGATGCCCTGCAACGCGTATGTGGCGACAGCGCCTTGCAAAAAGATCTCGCCGTCGCCGGTCAGGCCTATGTCCAGCGTTATCGTACGCAGACGGTGGCCCAACAGGTGCTCGAGCTGTACCACGAAGTGCTGCGATAAGACTACACACCCTGGCTAGTAGAGCTTTGCTTTCCAAACCCAGCCACGCGGTCAAACAAACCACCGCACTCCCGCGTTAACAACCTTGTCTACAACCCTTTTTCTTAATTTTGCCAAGCAAAAAATTTTGAAACTAATGATGGATTCCACCACGGAAAAGTTGAAGTATAAAGTAAAGGATATCAGTCTGGCCTCCTGGGGCCGGATGGAGATGGATCTCGCAGAAGCGGAAATGCCCGGTCTCATGTCACTGCGGGAGCAATATGGCGAAAGCAAGCCACTCAAGGGCGCTAGGATTGCCGGATGTCTACACATGACCATCCAGACGGCCGTCCTGATCGAGACACTGGTAGAATTGGGCGCCGATGTCACGTGGTCTTCCTGCAACATTTTCTCCACCCAAGACCATGCAGCCGCAGCCATAGCCGAAGCGGGCATTCCGGTCTATGCTTGGAAGGGAATGACGGAGGAAGAATTTGATTGGTGCATCGAGCAAACGCTTTTTGCTTTCGAAGATGGTCAGCCGCTCAACATGATCCTGGACGATGGAGGAGATCTCACGAATATGGTCTTGGACCGCTTTCCTGAGTTGGTCCCCGGTATCCGTGGTATCAGTGAGGAAACGACCACCGGCGTCCATCGGTTGTATGATCGTATGCGAAACGGCACCCTACCCCTGCCAGCCATCAACATCAACGACTCGGTAACCAAGTCAAAATTTGACAACAAGTATGGGTGCAAAGAATCCTGTGTGGATGCCATCCGCCGTGCCACCGACATCATGATGGCAGGCAAAGTGGCACTCGTGGCGGGCTACGGTGACGTAGGAAAGGGTTCGGCCGCATCGCTACGAGGAGCTGGTTGCCGTGTCATCGTCACTGAGATCGATCCCATCTGCGCGCTGCAGGCGGCGATGGATGGATACGAGGTCAAGAAGATGATCGACGCCGTAGAAGAAGCCAATATCATCGTCACCGCCACCGGATGTAAGGATGTCATCGGACCAGCACACTTCAAGCGCATGAAAGACAAAGTCATCGTCTGCAACATCGGTCATTTTGACAATGAGATTGACGTCGCTTGGCTTAATAGCTCGGCTGGCGATAGCAAAGTGGAAATCAAACCGCAAGTAGACAAGTACACGGTGGATGGTAAAGACATCATTCTGCTCGCCGAAGGGCGACTGGTCAACCTGGGCTGTGCCACCGGCCATCCTTCGTTTGTGATGTCCAACTCGTTTACCAATCAGGTACTAGCCCAAATGGAGCTCTGGAGCAAGTCCGATCAGTATGACAATAAAGTGTACATGCTTCCCAAGCACCTTGACGAGCAGGTTGCCCGATTGCACCTGGCTAAGATTGGAGTCGAACTCGACGAGCTGACTGCCGAGCAGGCCGAGTACATCGGGGTAAAAACGGAAGGGCCGTACAAGCCAGACTACTATCGATACTGATCTTCGCTGCAGACAGCACCGCGCTCGACGGAGCTTCAGCGGAAGCTTCGCGAATTATTCTGGGTTACCCGGTGTTTCGATACCAGTGGATGATAACTGGAAACGAGGTCCAGCGATCGCCATGGTGTCGTGCCAGAGCAAGAGGAAAGTATTGTGCCATGGCTTGTCCTATCTTTGGTTTCTGGCGATGAATGGTGGATATGACAAAAGTTTGATCGGGCGTTTTTACGCCTATGGTTTGCCATGATATCCGTGCTACTACCATATCTCCTGGTGGCCGCCACCTTATCCGGCGGAGACGAACATGATTTGCATCTGAGCAAAGCTCAGGTACACTACAATGCAAATAATTCCTCTCTGGAGGTCAGCTTGCACATATTTATCGATGATCTGGAGGCAGCCATGGCCTTGGTCGGTATGGATAGTCTCTACATCGCCACCAATAAGGAGCACCCCAAGGCTGACAGCCTCATTGCCGAGTACCTGGAGCAGACCTTTGTCATTGCCGTGGACGGCAGACCAGTGCCATTCAACTTTCTGGGTAAGGAGGAGTCCGATGACCTCATAGCCATCTGGTGCTACTTGGAAGGGCTCAGCGTGCCACCCCCAGCAGAGGTCAAAATCACCAATCAACTACTCGTCGACCTCTACGATGACCAGCGGAATATGGTGGCCTTTACGGCGCCCGACCTGAAGAAGTACTTTCTCCTGGACACCAAGGAACATGTCGCCAAGATCCGCTTATGAGTCGACTGGTACGAAAGGTTTTCATCCTACCCATTCGCTTCTATCAATTGGCCATTTCACCCCTCCTGGGTAGCAATTGCCGATTTACGCCCACCTGCTCCCACTATGCGGTGGAGGCCATTGAGGAGTGGGGTATCTTCAAAGGTACCTGGCTGGCTCTACGTCGTATCTTTCGCTGTCATCCCTGGGGTGGACATGGCTTTGATCCCGTGCCGAAAAAGGTCAAAGGTCCCGGCCCCAGAGCCAAGTAGCCGCGGGGCCGGATGGAGCCTGCCCAGCCCTAATCCGACAGTCGAAAACTCCGTATGTTCTCCCCATCCGCCAGAAAGAGGTGATTTCTTGCGTGGTCGATGGTAAAATCAGTCCACTGGGGAAGTTCCAGTTCATCCTCCACTTCATCAGAAATCATGTTGTACCGGATGATCGATGTCTTTACAGTGGGTTTCAGTTCGAGTCTGACAAAGTAGTTGATTGGGTTTTTGCTTGCCACCATTCCGGGATACGTACCTTCTCGGAGCAACTGCGTAGTAGCACCGAGCATTGATCCCAGCTTCTCAATACTCTCTTTCAGGCGTTGCTTCTGTTGTTTATTCAAAACCGATTTAGTTGGAAATTGATGATAACTGGAGGCATACGCATGAAATCCCTTTTCGAAGTCCCTTTGGTGAATCACATTTACACCATCAGCGTCTACAGAAAAAATGGCAATCGCAAAGAGATCTCGCAAGTAGTAATTATCTCCAGCGTGACCAAAGATCACATGGGGTCGCATGCCCTCGTTGACTTCGTAATCCAACATCCACAGCCCATGCTGGGTAAGAGCAATAATCTGATTGTCCAAAAATCCCATGACTATTTGCTTTTCCTCATCATAGAGACATTGATCCCTTCGGAACTGATAGAGGACTTCTCCATCCTTGCTAATGACAGCAGTGCGGTTTCGACGATACTGTGCCTCATGCCCATCCGGCAGGGCAAATCCACCTACAATATGTGGATGCCAACTCGCGCTGCGCGCTCTTTTCTCGGCCTTCTTACCGTCAGCACCTACTTTTATTCGTCGGTATGTCCCTAGTCCCATGAATTCGTAGGTCACCTCGAAAGTCCCGTCTGCCAGATCCTTCACCTGCTTGACGCCTCGTTGATCAAAGCCTTTTTTGAAGGTCCACTCGCCAACCTCTGGCTGGTAGATATTAAATCCTTTGTTGTGGATCACGAGAAGACCGCGATCATGCTCCTGGACTGATACGACATTGGCGTCCACTTTAATCGCCTTCTTAGCCATCGACCCATCCGATCGATCGATGAGCTGCAACTCATCTCCTTCGGCTGCCACCAATTGGTCCCCCACTGACGCGATGTAGGATGGATTGTACTTCTCGACATTCCACCGTTCCTTGCCCGAGGCCAGGTCGACCGCATAGAGACTCCTACCGGATCGGAACACAACCATATTATCTCCAACGATAGTTGCCAAGCCGTCAGAGGCACTGCGCGCAACATCCAGCTGCCACCTGAGCGATTTAGCCTCGACATCCACGCAATAGATCCTATCACTATCCGGACCGGTACCTTTAAATAGCAAGATCTGACCATCCTCCAACATCTTTGACCACTTGCGCCGCATTCGGTCGCCCTCAAATACAACTGTTCCGGTACCGGCGTCGAGCAGTTTGCCCGCGGCAAACACCAGACCGCTGGCACCATAGCTGACATAGTCCTCGGAGCTCTCGTCGCCAAATGTTGCACCTAGTTTGTCCAGACCAAATCGATCCACCGACCACGCCTTCTGCTCATGGACATTGATGCCCCAATAACTCACCGCTGACTGTAGTATCAGTGTACCGGTGCTGGCGTTATGATGCATATCAATGAATAATTCGTTCTGACTATGTCCAAGCTCAACCTCTGTAATCTGAGCTGACATGGTTGCCGCCAGGCACCAGCCCAACAATAATGCTCGAATGCGCATTCCAATTTTGTTTGATTAGTCTTAGGTCTCTTGGAACGTTGCCCCTGAATGCCAAATAAGGTATTCCAGGGAAGGTCACCACTAGGGCCTCGCACTAAATCTGATTGTTAATTCTAATGCGAAGCTCCACTAACAGGAAACAGCCCAGGGACACAACGATGTTAAAGTAACCGAATTCGAGTTGAAATGTGCGCCATATCAGCCCGACATAGAATAAAATCTACAAAGAATGGAGCGATGAAGGCACGCTCGACTGCACCTACTTCACTGCACCCACACCAAAGGCGATAAAATTGGGATTGAGCAAATCTTGCTTGTTGTAGTGCAGGGGCTCCCGCGTCTCCCACTCCAGGATGTGGCCGCCGGCTTCTTCGAGGATCACCTGGGCGGCAGCGGTGTCCCACTCCATCGTTGGACCCAGCCGCGGATAGATATCGGCGTTGCCTTTGGCAATCTCCAGAAACTTCAGGGAGGACCCTCGAGGTAAGAAATGGGGCGCATCATATCTCTCGATGTATCGGCGCGTGGCGTCGTTGAGATGCGATCTGGAACAGAGGAAGTTCAACGCGGTAGCTTGGTGGTCAAAGGTCCTACATTGTAGCGGATGCTCGTCGCCTCCGGAGATCCGTACGGCCCCCCCATCCTTGGCCCCAAAGTAGGTCTCGCCGGTCACCGGCAAGTGGATCATACCTGCCACCGGCTCGGTGCCCCGCAGCAGGGCGATATTGACCGTAAACTCGTCGTTTCGATTGATAAATTCCTTCGTGCCGTCGAGCGGATCGACCAACCAGCAGTAGTCATAGGTGCGACGATCACGGTAGGGGATCAGTTTGTTCTCCTCTGAGATGATCGGAAAGGACCACCATTTTTCCAGATGTCTACATATCAGATCATTAGCAGCTTGGTCAGCGGCCGTCAAGGGCGAGTTGTCCGCTTTGTGCTGAACCTCAAATCGGTCCTCGTCGCGATAGATCTCAAGGATGGCTTGGCTGGCTTTGAGTGCAATTTCCTGTAGAGGGGATAGGAGTTCCTTAAAGTTCAATATGATGATTTAAGACGAGTCAAATTTTAAAATACTTTTGCAAAAGTATACAAATAAAGAGCATGGCAAGAATTCTGGTGACGGGAGGATGTGGTTACATCGGCAGCCATACGATCGTCGATCTGCTGGATCATGGTCATGAGGTCGTCAGCGTTGACAATTATGTCAATAGTGACGATAGCGCCTTGGCTGGCATTCACAAGATCACCGGTACCCAAGTGACCAACCTGGAGGTGGATCTTAAGGAGTTGGACCGCCTCGAGGCCGTCTTTGCCCGGGAGTCATTTGACGCCATCATCCACTTTGCAGCCCTCAAGAGTGTGGGCGAGTCGGTGGAAGTGCCCCTGGATTATTTTGACAACAATGTGAGCGGCCTGCTGAATCTCCTGCGCTGCCAGATCAAATACCAGGTGCCCCATTTCATCTTCTCCAGTTCTTGTTCTGTCTATGGCAATGCCGACACCTTACCAGTCACCGAAGACACCCCGCTGCAGGAAGCGGAGTCACCCTATGCCCGCACCAAGCGGATGTGCGAAGAGATCATGGCAGATGTCTCCTCGGCGCATCCGAAGCTCCGCTTTGTCCTGCTGCGCTACTTCAATCCGGCAGGCGCACATCCCAGCATCGAGATCGGTGAAGCGCCCCGCAATGTGGCTAGCAATCTCGTGCCGGTGATCACGGAGACGGCCATCGGAAAACGCACGAAAATGACCGTTTTTGGCGACGACTATCCGACGAGAGATGGCAGCTGCATAAGGGACTACATCCATGTCATGGATCTGGCCCATGCCCATACTCTGAGCCTACAGTTGCTGCTCGATCGGAGAGAAGAAAAGGCGGTACAGGTCCTCAATGTGGGCACAGGCAACGGAGTCACCGTGCTGGAGGCTATCGAAGCCTTTAGACGGGTGGCAGATCGAGATCTAAACTACGTAGTGGGGCCGCGCCGACCGGGCGATGTCATCGCCATCTACGCCGACTACTCCAAAGCCAAATCACTGATCGGCTGGCAACCGACCTATTCGATCGACCAGATCATGGATACGGCCTGGCAGTGGGAGCTGAAACGCACCTCGGCGGCCTCTTATACCTGAGCCTTGACGGCTGGCTCGTAGCTCAAGATGGTGGCATTGTCCGGCACCAGATACTTGCGGATCACCCGACGGATGTCTTCCGCTCCCAGCGCTTGATACTGCTCAGCCTCCCGATTGATCAGATCGATGTCACCCAGCCACTCGTAGAAGCAGAGATTCATGGCTTTATTAAGGCTACTGATCTCTGAAAATACCAGGTTGCTTTCCAACGTGTTTTTAAGCTTTTCCATCGTCCATTGGTCCAGGAGCTGGGTGGCCGTACCCTCAATGAGATGCCATAGTTGGTCCGTCACACTTTCCAGTGCACTGCCATTGGCCAATCTCCCCTCGATCACCAGCAGACCGCAATCCAAGGTGCCGGTCACATAGGCGTCTACGGTACTCAATATCTGCATCTCCTTGACCAAGGTGCGATAGAGCAGCGAGGATCGACCCATCGCCAGCAGGTCGGAGACCAGATCCAAGGCGATGTAGTCCGGATGGTCGCGTGACGGCATCTGAAAAGCGATATAGAAGCTGGGCACAGGTACATCTCCCAGCAGGCGTATAGGATCTCCCGTACCGCTTTCCTGACGACCCATGTGCATTGGCGCGGATGTACCGCTGCGCAAGTCCCCAAAAAACCCGGTGATGAGGTTCTGGGTCGTAGTCATCTGAAAGTTGCCTGAGACCGACAACACTGCATTAGCAGAATGGTAGTATTGTTGGTAGAAGCGCTGGGCGTCGTCCAGAGTAAGGGCGGCAATCTCCTGCTCGCTGATACCAATGGTCGGCCGGGCGTAGGGGTGCGCTGGATACACAGCCGGTAGCAGATGATGCCACACATCACCATAGGGTACGTTGAGGCAGGACTCGTATAGCTCCTCAATCACGACGTGCTGCTGGATGTCAAAGGCCTCCTGCGTCACCACCAGATCTCGGAGACGGTCCGCCTCCAGCCACAGGAAAGTCTCCAGGTTTTGGGCGGGACCATAGCTGAAGTAGCTGGCATGATCGCAGTTGGTGAAGGCGTTGTTTTCGGCGCCGGCCATCTGAATGGGTGTGTCAAAATCGGGCACGGCCGGTGTACCCGAAAACATCAGATGCTCAAAGAGGTGGGCCAAGCCAGAGCCACCCTCCGGATCATATTTGGATCCGGCGCCAAAGAGCAGATTGACCGCTACCAGGGGTGTACTGTCATCCTGATGCAAGATGACGCGAAGACCATTGGGCAATACCAGTCGATCGAAGTGTACCATGCTACTTGTGAAGGGGTCGCTAAGGTATCGAATGTGGGCCAAAATCAGGATGTATCGAGACCGGTTTTGTACGAGATGATAGCCCTCCTTTTACCCAGTGACAGGCGACAATTTCTTAGTAGAAATATGCCAGCACCAACCGCAAGCCGTGAGTTCTTATCTATCTAGCCACTATCTTTGGGCGGTGCGTATCCAAACGCCCAGTCATCTAAACATGAAACGACCAGATTTTTCCAAGCCTCCCAATCAGCCGGCCTACCGGTCGGATGGATCCGAGATAACGTATTGGCCTACGCACGAAGGTATCTCGGTAGCGTCCCACTACCACCACCATGATCCAGATAGCCCGGATCGCCTGAGCTACATTGCCGGCAAGCCACCCTTCATCCGGGGACCTTATGGATCGATGTACACGGTCCGGCCATGGACGATCCGCCAATATGCTGGCTTTTCGACGGCAGAGGAAAGCAATGCCTTCTACCGCCGCAATCTGGCGGCCGGGCAAAAGGGACTGTCCGTGGCCTTTGATCTGGCCACCCACCGCGGCTACGATTCGGATCATCCGCGAGTGGTCGGGGATGTCGGTAAGGCGGGCGTGGCGATCGACACGGTCGAAGACATGCGCATACTATTTGATGGCATCGCGCTGGATCAGATATCGGTATCGATGACCATGAATGGAGCCGTGCTGCCCGTCCTGGCCTTCTTCATCGTGGCGGCCGAAGAGTCCGGTGTATCCCAACGGGACCTGAGTGGCACGATTCAAAACGACATCCTCAAGGAGTTCATGGTGCGCAACACCTATATCTATCCACCCAAGCCATCGATGCGGATCGTGGGTGACATCTTCGGCTACCTCGCATCCCACATGCCCAAGTTTAACTCGATCAGTGTAAGTGGCTATCACATGCATGAGGCCGGAGCCACCGCGGATATTGAGATCGCCTATACGCTGGCCGATGGTTGGGAATATCTGCGCACCGGCATCAAAGCCGGACTGGATATCGACGCCTTCGCACCTAGAATTTCATTCTTTTGGGGTATCGGCATGAACCATTTTATGGAGGTGGCCAAGATGCGAGCCGCCCGACTGATGTGGGCCGAGATCGTCAAGACCTTTGATCCGCAGCACCCCAAATCCATGAGTCTTCGCACGCACTGTCAGACCTCCGGGTGGAGCCTCACCGCCCAGGATCCCTACAACAACATCGGCCGGACCACCATCGAAGCGCTTTCGGCAGTCATGGGTGGGACCCAGTCCCTGCACACCAATGCGCTGGACGAGGCGCTGGCGCTGCCCACCGACTTCTCAGCCAAGATCGCTCGCGACACCCAGCTCTATCTGCAGCAGCAGACAGATATCTGTCGATACGTCGATCCGTATGCCGGCTCATACTACGTGGAGACCCTCACCAGTCAGCTGTACACGAAGGCTTGGCAATGGATCGAAGAGATTGAGTCCCACGGGGGCATGACGGCGGCCCTCGAACGTGGAATACCGAAGATGCGGATCGAGGAATGCGCCGCTCGGCGGCAGGCTCGAATCGATGGTGGTGCAGAGGCCATCGTCGGTCTCAACTGCTACCAGCCCGCCGATGATACGCCGATCGAGCTGCTGTCCGTGGACAACGCCGCGGTGCGTCAACGTCAGATCGATCGACTGCACAGCGTGCGCGCTGCCCGTGACGAGCAAAAGGTGACGGAGGCCCTCCAGGCACTGACGGATGGAGCCACTCAAACGGGTGCCAATCTGCTACATCTCTCCATTGTTGCTGCGCGAGCAAGAGCTACGCTAGGCGAGATCTCCGCCGCTCTCGAGACGGCTTTTGGCCGATACAGATCTGACAATAACTTAATTTCGGGCGTCTACGGCTCAGATATGCAACATGCAAGCGAATATCAGGAAGCACTGGCGATGAGCGATGCCTTTGCCACTAAACACGGACGAAGACCCCGCATCATGGTGGCCAAACTGGGTCAGGATGGTCACGATCGGGGAGCCAGAATCATCGCCACGGGCTTTGCTGATCTGGGATTTGACGTAGATGTAGGCCCTCTTTTTCAGACCCCTCGCGAAGCCGCGATCCAAGCTGCGGAAAATGACGTGCACGTGCTGGGTATCTCCTCACTGGCAGGGGGGCATAGTACCCTCATACCTCAGACGCTGGCAGCCCTGGAGGAAATCGGGCGGGGGGACATTCGTGTCATCTTGGGAGGAATCGTGCCCGAGGGGGATCATCACCAGCTATTGGAGCTCGGTGTGTTGGGCATTTTTGGACCCGGCACCTCGATCCCCGCTGCTGCCAAGGCGGTGCTGGAGGGTATCGGGTGAGATGACTCGCCCCTTTCCCATGATCGAGTATATGGCTGTGAGCGATAATGCCCACGGTGCGCCTCTCACACCGATTTTCCCCTTCTCCATGCCTTTCTAAACCCTACTCAAACATCCTCCCCATCCGCAAACTGGCTCGATCTACCCGCAATGACCCTACATCTGGCATCTCTCCCCACAAAACACTATCTTCTACGCCCAACGGCGTGTCCTGCGTTTCCCTATTCGGACCATCAGATACCAGCGATCTTGTCAACACGGCTTCGTTCAACTGACATGTCTGCGTCTGACTCCACCCTTCATCTGATCGTCTCGGCCTTGTGACGCAGACATTCCTTTGTGTTAGGTGGCATTAAAATAATAATTATGGAGAGCCTTAGAATCAGAATAGCAAATAAAGAAGATGCAGTTCTTATGCATAACATTCATACGAAAGCTGCAAGGATTACTTGTGCTAAATCATATTCAAAAACACAAATTGATGCATGGTTAGAAAAACGTATACCAGAAGGCTATTACGGAGGAATTAACAAAAAAGAAATGTTTATTGCTGAACTTGGGAAACAAATTATAGGATTTGTACATGCTACTTCGGGAGTAATTCTAGCGATTTTTGTTCATCCGGACTATCAGGGGCTTGGAGTAGGGAAAGAGCTTTTAAATTATGCCCTACCTATCGCCTTCAGTAATTCTTCAGAAGTAACTTTAGAAGCGACACCAAATGCATTTGAGTTTTATAAGAAATGTGGATTTATAAAAGTTTCTGATGGCAAGGTAATTCGAAATGGGACAGAATTGGAAGTTATTAATATGAAGCATGCTAGAAAAACACCACCAATCGAGTAGGCGGCCGTGAGCGATAATGCCCACGGTGCCTCTCTCACACCACCGTACGTACGGACCTCGTATACGGCGGTTCACCAGGATCGATGATTCTAATTTCGAATAATGTTTTATCATTCGCAGATAACCTCTTCGCTTGAGACGTGCCTAAGTGATTGTCGTCTCGAGCATAGGGCCTTAGGCTACAGCCCAGCCTCCCATACACGTACGATTCCAAGCGTAGGCTTGTCTCGCTGGAACTCCTAAACATAGGAGATTCTTGCGTTTGTACAAATGTCTTGCCTCCCTATGACCCCCTACTTCAAAAGTCCCGGAATTACGGGCTGCACTCCTCTGCTACCAACCCACAATGACAGGGCATCCGGCATCTGTCGCTACAAAACACTATCTTCTCGGCCGAATGGCGTGTCCTGCGTTTCCCTATTCGGACCATCAGATACCAGCGATCTTGTCAACACGGCTTCGGAGGACTGCCATGGATCCCGACGTTTATGGTCGGGGACATGTCTGCGTCTGACTCCACCCTGAACCTGATCGTCCTGGCATTGTGACGCAGACATTCCTTTGTGTAATGCAATTCTCAAAAACTGACAATCTTTGTTCGTGACTACTCAGCAGATTGTACAACAATGTAAGGATCTATCAAGACCTCAAACGGATGAATGCCTTGTTTGATTGCGGAGTCAACGACGGTGCGTAAGATTTCGAATCGGTTGTGCCCGGGCCACCTCTACCTAGCGAACCTGACCAGAACCAGGTTTGATCCTCGGCACGCGCACATGTATCTCATAATGATGCTCGAAAAAAATGCAGGTGATGCCACGTTCGCTCTTGATGGTCATATACACATATTCTTCTCTCCTCGTATACAAAACGAGCTCCCTTCTTTTGCCCCACTTGAACATGTAATAGATCCTCCTCTAGCCAACATCCGCTACACGCCATGGCTGTTCAAGCTCTAAGCCTAATCTAACGAACTCTCTCGAATCCATGCACAATTTGGCAATACCCACTAAATACTGCCAACAGCCGGATAACTTTATGATATTTTCAATATTTACCCTACTGAGTAGTTACCTTTGTTCAAATGAAATTTAAAGAGATAAACTTATGTTTTGGACTGACTCTATTTATTGGGTTTCTAATATCAGGATATTATATGGAAAACTATTTCAAGCCCGAGAATATTGACAATCTCGTAATGAGAATGCAAATAAGAGCGAATCACATATACATACTTTTCATATCATTACTAAATGTTGTAGCGTTCAAGTGTGATTTAAAATTTAACAATAACATTGCAAGATATATAGATGTTATGTTTAGAACTTTAATGATAGCTTCTGGAATACTAGCCATTTTTGCTTTCCTAAAAGAGCATACTGGAGATTTGAACGTGAGAAATTTGACACTCTATTCAGCATTTCTGTCTTTAGCTTCCGTGGGACTTGTACTTTTGAACGAATTAATTCACGTATTTATGAAAAAGAACTGCATATAATCGAGTAGACGACCGTGAGCGATAATGCCCACGGTGCGCCTCTCACACCGTCGCACGTACGGACCTCGTATACGGCGGTTCACCAGATCGGCGGGACCAAAATCATCCGTCACCACAGACCCGAAAGCGAAGAGCGATTTCACGGAGAATTGGACCGTCATAGCGACCGATCTTTTCACGATATTCCTCCAGCACAGCCATTGCTACAAATTCTACAACCACGAAGGTAGGCGCTGCTACACCAAAAACAGGTCGGCAGCAATGCGATCAGCAAACAACAGTCCCTCTCGGCTAAGGCGGTAGGCGCCCTCGCGGGCCACCACATGACCGGCCCGGATATGCGGTTGTATCTCTCTCTGAAAGTACGCATGTCGATCGGAGCCAAAGTGGGTCAGATCCTGGTGTGAACAGCCCCAGCGGGTGCGTATCCTTGTCATGACGTACTCGTTGTACCGCTGATCTAGGGTCAAGTGCTCGGTGGTCCAGGGTTGCTCCCCTGCACGCATCTTGCGTAGGTAGGTACTGTTGTTTGCCACATTCCAGGAGCGGCTCGCCCCATTGTAAGAGTGAGCAGAGGGACCGACCCCTAAGTAGGTGGCCTGCTTCCAGTAGTTGGTGTTGTGCACGGCTTCTTTGCCCGGCTGGGCGTAGTTAGATATTTCGTAGTGGGTATACCCCTGCTGTCCCAGATACGTGTGGGTATGTAGAAACTGCTGCTCCATGTCGCGATCGCGGGGAGCAGACATTGTCCCCTTTTTGATTTTGTAGGCCAGTGCCGTACTCGGTTCCACCGTCAAAGCATAGCAAGACAGATGTGCCAGGGCATACGAGGTAGCAATCTCCAAATTCTTCTCCCAGTTGGCATGGGTAGTCGTGGGCGACCCAAAGATCAGATCCATCGACAGATTGCTGAAGCCTGCCCTTAGTGCTCCCTCGATCGATTGGTGCGCTTGCCGCTGATCATGCGCGCGGTGCATATAGCGGAGATCTTCGTCGAAGAAGGACTGTATGCCGATGCTGAGCCGATTGATGGGAGCGTCGGCCAATGCGCGTAGCTTGTCTTCGGTGAGATCGTCGGGATTGGCCTCCAACGTGATCTCGGCATCTGCATCTACCGCATACGCCTTCCCTATCGTATGGAGTAGCTGGGAGAGTTCTTGGCTGGTCAGCAATGAGGGGGTGCCCCCTCCAAAGTAGATGGAAGAGAGTGATTCACCCTTCAGGTAGCCCCGCCGCGCCTCGATTTCTGCGCCGATGGCCTCCAGCACAGCCGCTTTTTGGCCAAGTGAAGTAGAAAAGTGAAAATTGCAATAATGGCATGCCTGCTTGCAAAAGGGAATATGTATATAAAGGCCGGCCATGTCAAGCGTTGTAAAGAAGAAATCACTAGGTCGCAAAGATACCAACCGGTTATGATCCGCCATTTCGTGCTGCTGGCACTGTGCTGCCTCCTTGGCCATCAGGCCATCTTGGGCCAGGAGCTACCGGTACAGTGGCACGTAGCGGAAGCAGTCCCCCGATCCATCGACCTGCCGGAGCTGCTCGCGGCTGAAAGCGTCACGGACACTTGCCAGATCATCTTGTCTCAACTGCGGGAACTAGCCTACTTAGAAGCCTCGATCGACAGTGTGCAGCTGGATCCTGACCGTATCCATATCGATCTGCACCTGGGCCGCCCCTACACGTGGAGTTATCTGGACCTGTCGGAGGTGCCCTCCCTCTTTCGCGAAAGCATTCGCCTGTCTGACTACCGCGAACGCAAGGTCAGCCATCGCGAGATCCAAGCACTCTTCGAACAGATGCTAGTGGTAGCAGAAGGGGCGGGCTACCCCTTTGCGGCCGTACGACTGCGGGACGTACAGGTCGAGGCTGCCCAGGTAGCGGCCAAAGTGGAGGTCAGACTGAACGACCGGGTGACCATCGAGCGCATCCGAGTGGAAGGCAATCTCAAGTTGAGCGACCGCTTCTTGTCGCATATGCTAGAGATCGAACCCGGCGATCCGTTTAATAAGTCCAAGATTCTACGCGCCGAGCAAAAGCTGCGAGCCCTTGGATTTGTCAAGATCAAACAAGATCCGACCGTGGAGTTTTTGGGCAATGGGGCCACCCTCAATTTCTACCTGGACAAGCAAAATGCCAATCGATTTGACGTACTGCTCGGTCTGATCCCTAGCAGCGTTGACAATGAACGATTTCAATTGACCGGCAATGTCAACGTCGATATGCGCAATTCATTTGGTGCCGGCGAACACCTACACTTAAATTTTGAACGACTGCGGCCAGCCACCCAAGAACTGGAGTTGGCTTTCAACTATCCGTTTCCGTTCAACTGGCCATTTGGCATTGACTTTAAGTTTGATCTATTTAAGCTGGAGTCCCAGTTCATTGATATCGGATACGAGATCGGTCTTCAATATTACCTGCAGGGGCGCAACTACATTTCCTTTTTTGTAGCCAATGACAATCACTCCTTGCTCACGATCGACTCTCTGCGCATTCTTCAGACACGCACATTGCCAGATGCACTGGATGTGCGTCAAAGTCTCTTTGGCACCCAATACGTCGTCGAAAAGCTCAACTATCGCCTAAACCCTCGACAAGGGTGGCTCTTGGACGTGAAAGCCTCGGCCGGCACCCGCAAGATCCGGAAGAATAATACGATCACCGCGCTGCAGCTGGAAGAAGAACCCACCTTCGATTTTGGCAGCTTGTACGACGACCTGGATCTCAACAGTTTCAAGTATGTCCTGTCGCTGAAGGCAGATTTCTATGTGCCGATCTTTCAGAATAGCACCTTGAAGTTCGCCACCAGCAGTGGATGGGTGCAGGCGGGCGATGACCTTTATCAGAATGAGCTCCTCCGCATTGGCGGAACCAAGATTCTGAGAGGCTTTAACGAGGAGTCGATTTTTGCCAGCCTGTATAGTGTCTTCACGACAGAGTACCGCTTGCTATTCAACCAAAACTCCAATCTCTTTGTCTTTGCTGATTTCGGCTACTACCGGCAGTCCACCGATCGCACGCAAGTAGAGGACTACCCGATCGGTTTTGGCACCGGGCTGAACCTGCAGACCAAGGTGGGGGTCTTTGGCATCAGTTATGCCGTCGGAGGCCGGCGAAGTGCCCCCCTTCGATTTAGTGCAGCGAAGATTCACTTTGGTATGGTGACGCAGTTCTGATGACTATTGAAATTTTAGCGGGCGGAAACCGAGCATCTGGCCTTACCGGGTAAGGGCCCTTTTCGCATCGCGCAAGACATCCAGCCATACGCCGGCCTTGCGGACGTAGGAGTACATCTGGGGTTGGGCCCCAAAGTGCCTCCTGGATTTGACGACCTCCGGCAGTACGCTACCCAGGAAATCAAACCGGCGACAGCCCAGCTCTTCGGAAGCAAATTTGATGCCCTGCCAGATAGTGTAGATACCTGCAGCTCGCTGCCTTTGATCCACATCCTCCCCAGTAGCCAGCAGATAGCAGGTCGTGGAGTCCCATACCAGCCAGGCAACAGCTATCGACCGCCCATTTTCGTCTTCGGCAGCTATCGCGATGCCTTGTTCGCGTTCGCTCAGCTTTGCATCCAGCTTCGACACCAAAGATTTCGACAGGGGAAGTTTCATCTTTCTGCGTACGAAGGGGGTGGCTAGCAGATGCGTCAGATGATCGAGCGGAAGTCCCCGTCTAATCTGCAGCGCTGTTGACGCTTTTTTGATTATCCTGGTGCGATAGCTGCCATCCATCCCCTGATAGACCGCTTCGATATCGCTGATGTCTTCCAGCACAAACGAGTACATGGCTGTCTGCCGATATCCCTTCCATCGAAAAGGCAGCCAGTTCTTATTCTGATAGTGCAGATTGAGGTCGACCGACAAGAAATCAGGAATCGCCTCCACCATCTTCATCAGGATGCTATGCTGCTTTCTTTCGGAGAATTCTTTGAGATAGTAGGGCCCCAAAAACTTAGTCAGGCGCGGCATTGTGACATACTTCCAGGGACCAAAGGTTTTGACGAAAAAGGGAAATACGGCCACCACGTGCGGGTCCTCGACATAAACCAGGGCATCCCAATAGCCATCATCGCAAACCAGGTCGAGCCACCAATCCTGAAAAAAGATAGGTAAGGTCGGATGGGTGGCACACGCCTGTCGATAGGCCGCTTTGTCAAGTCTTACTTTTTTCGACATACCATGATTCCGTCGCGCAAGGGCAGCAACAAGTTTTCTACCCGATTGTCTTCCATGACCTTCTTATTAAAAGCCTGCAGGCTCTTCGTATCTGCATCACCGCTCTCATCCAAGACCTGGTTGCTCCAAAGGACATTGTCAGCCAGGAGGCAACCTCCGGGATTCACTTTGTCAATCACCAGGTCGTAAAACTGGCTGTAGAGCTGCTTAGCGGCATCGATGAAGACCAGATCAAACCGCATGTCTAGGGTAGGAAGGATCTCGAGTGCATCGCCAAAGTGTACGATCACGCGATCTTCATAACCGGCCTCACTCATGCCCTGCTTGATGAGGGGAGCCAACTCCGAGTTGCCCTCAATCGTGTGCAGCTGCCCCCCATCAGCCAGGCCCTCTGCCAGGCAAATGGCTGCATATCCGGTAAACGTCCCAATCTCCAAGGCATACCGGGGTCGTATCCAGTGACTTAGAAAACTGAGCAGCCGGCCTTGCACATGGCCAGAGATCATCTGCGGGGCCATCGTCTTGAGGTGGGTCTCTCGCTCCAATCGGATCAACTGATCGGAGGGTGCAGTGGTATGCGCTTCAATATATCGCTCCAGTCGCCGGTTCGATCGATTCTCCATCGTAGTTCATCATCTCACAAATAACTACAGCACCCGGGCTGTCTCTTTTGCATTCGCCCTTCATCATCCAATCCCGAGCCTTCGCAATGCGCGGCTTGGCTTTGCCGATCAGGCGCAATATGTCCAGCTCCATCGTACACTGCTTTATCAAACAAAACACGAAGCTGGCTTACCGAGACAAATGGGCCACATCCACTGGGGCCACCGGGCTGTGCATCACGCGGGGGAAGATAGCCATTGTCGCTCGGAAAAGTCGCAAGGTAACACGTGCTGTCCTCAAATAGTCTTAAGTTTGCACTTAGCATTGAGGTAGGTCCACATGGAATTGGGAGTAGGCGAAAAAGCACCGGATTTTGCACTACGGAGCCACGATAAATCTCGTGTGACACTGGGTCAATTTCAGGGTCGAAAGGTTGTTTTGGTTTTTTTCCCGCTGGCATTCTCGAGTGTGTGCACGGCAGAGTTGTGCAGCCTGCGAGATGAACTGGCCGACTACGACGCGCTGGATGCGGAGGTGCTTGCTATCTCGGTGGACTCGCTGTACGCACTGCGAAAGTTTAGAGAGGAGCAGGGCTACAACTTTACACTGCTGTCTGACTTCAACAAGGAGGCCGCCCGCAGTTACGGAACCTTGCAGGAAGATTTTGGATTGGATATGAAGGGTGTGGCCAAACGGTCGGTGTTTGTGATCGACGGCCAGGGCATACTTCAACACAAGGAGATCATGCCGGTGCCTAATCTCGTGCCTGACTTTGCAAAAGTGAAAGAAGTTTTAGCTACCATCTAATTTTTAGACTATCTATGTCCGTGCTATTGTCCGAACAAACAGAAGAAGTCATATCGGTAGAGGAGATTGCCGATACCGGAAATCAGGCGCAGCTCGTCGTGTACAATGACGACTTCAACACATTTGCGTGGGTCATCGAATGCTTCATGGAGATCCTGCAACACTCTTTTCAGCAGGCTGAGCAACTATCGCTGCTGATTCACTTCAAGGGCAAAGCCATCGTCAAGACAGCCACCTTTGAGGCTTTGAAGCCCAAGAAGGATGCACTCGTCGAGCGTGGTCTCTCGGCAGTCATTGAGGAGATGGTCAATTGAGACCCCCCAGTGTCCCTTCCCACACTTTACTTTCCCCACCCCGAATTGTCCAATGCCTACGGCCTGCTTGCGGCCGGGGGAGACCTGTCACAAGAACGCCTGCTACTTGCCTACCACTTCGGCATATTTCCTTGGTACTCAGAGGGTCAAGGGATACTCTGGTGGTCACCGGACCCACGTTGTGTACTGCTACCTTCCGCCTTGCGGGTGAGCAAAAGTATGCGATCATGGATGAGGAAAAACCCACTGCGGGTGACGGCAGATCATGCCTTTGGCCAGGTCATCCGACACTGTCAAGGGGTGGCGCGCAAGGGCCAGGAAGGCACTTGGATCACTCCCGAAATGCTGCAGGCGTATCAACATTTACATGATCAAGGCTATGCGCACTCCGTCGAGGTTTGGGAGGGTGATCAACTGATCGGTGGCCTCTACGGCATTCGGCTGGGTAAGGTATTTTTTGGCGAATCCATGTTCAGTCATGTGACAAATGCCTCAAAACTGGCACTCATCTCCCTCGTACAACAACTGCGCGAGCGAAATTTTACCCTGATCGATTGTCAACAAGACACGCCACATCTACGGTCGATGGGAGCGCAGTTGATGCCCCGTCATCACTTTCTGGCAGAGCTGCGTAAAAATCGGCTACGCGATGAAGAGGTCGGATCGTGGCATGATTGGTTTGTCAGGTAACAGTTGTAGGCAACTGAAATATGAGATACTAGATGAATAGCGAATCGGGTAAAGCAAGAGGCATCATCGCCCAATATGAAGAGAAGGGATATCCCGTGGTCATCAAATTCGTCAACAAGATGCCTAGCACCACGCTAATGAACAACTTCCCAAACCTCACAATCATTTCCTGGAAATATGATGGGCACGAAAGGAACGGCATGCCTCCGACTGGCATCAACAATAATATGATCACTCTTGAAAACGCTATCCATCAAAATCTCGTCGAACATGGTTACTGCGTACATGCGTACAGTCGCACAGGCAATGGACTTAAGGAGCTAGTTTACTACTGTGCCGACACCCAACAGTTCATAGTCGAACTAAACAATGCCTTGAACTCTCAACCCCTCTTCCCCATTGATATCGATTTCCACCCGGATGCTAACTGGAGCGAATTCCGAACCCTTCTAAGCGACATGGAATCTGCACAATAAACGGACTGACTATGGGAGTGGACACCTAGATTAACGAACTGAAACCATAGTGCAATCGATACATTAAAAATCCACTATCTTCTCATGGCTGCGGAAGCACAAACGGACTGAATCGAGAAAAGATGCGTACAACACTGCCTGTCATGACAAGCCGCATTTGATGATGATGGCGAACACATTGCCCATGTCATATCAATGAACAATGTGAAGATTAAAACCACCTCCACGGCACGTCAAATAGACTGACTGTACTTGATGACCGGAGACTCGAAGGGATGTTAAGCGCGTGCCCTCATCCAGGCCACCATTTCTGGCAGTATCTCATCTCGCTCGGGCTCCTGCAGGATCTCGTGACGCAGCTCTGACAAGATGTGCAGCTCCTTATCGGTAGAGCGACAACGCCGGTGAAAATCGATACTGCCCTGCGGATCGATCAGCTTGTCATCGGCTCCGTGCCAGATCGATACCGGCAGGTCAAACTGCTCAAACTGCGTCTGGAGCTGTTTGATCGCTTGCAACGTCTCATAGCCATACGCCGCTACGATTCCGCCGTGATAGTTGAGCGGATCTGTCCGAAAGTCCTGCCCAACCTGCTCGTCACGCGACCGAAGGCGATCGTCGATCTTGGTGGTCTTTAGATTGGGCGCCACATACCTGACGAGGGCCGCTACTCGCTGTAAGAGCGGCGAGAAGTCGTCACTGATCTTGAGGGCAGCACTGGATAGGACCACACCCCGGATCTTCGGCCTGGCTTGCAAGCAGGCTTTGACCGTGATCAGGCCTCCCACGCTATGGCCCAATAGAAATGTCGGTCCGTCGAAGTGTACTTCTGCGGCGGCCAGCACAGCCATCAAGTCATCTACATAATGATCGAACCGAGTGACAAAGGCCCGACGGCCCTCCGATCTGCCATGTCCCCGCAGGTCAAACGAGACCACGGACAAGCCGCTTTTGACAAAGCATTCGACGACATGCTGGTACCGACCTTGGTGCTCGGCATATCCATGCACGATCAGCACGCTGGCAAAAGGAGGGGTAGCCGGCCGCCAGAAGCGTGTCTCCAGTCGAAGTCCGTCGTGAGTGCGGACCTCCAGATGTTGATCGGGCTGGAGAGACAAACTAAACCGACAAGTAGGTTCGCGATTTGCTGAGTGCTTCGGAGAGCCCTGCTGCATTTTTTCCGCCGGCAGTGGCAAAGAAGGGTTGTCCACCTCCACCACCCTGGATTTCCTTGGCTAGTTCGCGTACGATATTGCCCGCGTGCAGGCCCGGATCCTTGGTCAGACCATCACTGATCGTGACCATCAGTTGCGGCTTGTTATTGGTAGCAGATCCAAATACGATGAATGCATCGCCCACTTCTTTCTCTAGCTGGTAGGCTAAGCTCTTGAGGGCCTTGCTGTCTTGATTGTCGATTCGAATCGCCAGGTAGTTTATCGCTCCTACCCGCTCGATTTTGTCCTTTAGGCTATCCTTCAGCGCCTTGATCTCGAGCGCTTTGAGTTGCTCCACCTGTTTCTGCAAGGTCTTGTTTTCGCTCACCAGTTGGGACACTTGATCGGCCACTTGGAGCGGATTCTTGAAGGCATTGCGTACGCGGTCCAGCTCGTCCAAATGCTCATTGAGATATGCCTCCGCCGCCTCGGCAGTAATGGCCTCAATGCGCCGTATCCCTGCTGCCACGGATGTCTCTTGGGTGATCTTGAAGTAACCGATCTGACCCGTGGCCTCTACATGGCAGCCGCCGCAAAGCTCGATGGAATACTGTGGATCGAAGGTGATCATGCGCACCTCGTCGCCATATTTTTCACCGAATAGCATCGTGGCGCCCGCCTCCTTGGCCACCTGCAATGCCACCTTGCGCTGTTCATCTCGGCCAATGTTCTCTCTGATTTTTGCGTTGACGATCTGCTCCACTTGCCTGATTTCTTCGGATGTCATCTTCTTAAAATGTGAGAAATCAAATCGCAAATGACTGTCTGCCACCAGGGATCCCTTTTGCTGTACATGATCGCCTAAGACCTGGCGCAGTGCCGCGTGCAGCAGATGGGTAGCGGTATGATTGTTCTCCGTGCGCCGGCGCTTCTCAGCAGAGACGCTCGCTCGGGCCCGCGCTCCCATGTGGCTGGGCAATTTGTCAACCAGGTGCACGATCAATTCGTTTTCTCTGATCGTGTTCAGCACCTTAATCCGCTCGCCGTCAAAGTCTAAGAAGCCGGTGTCTCCGATCTGGCCTCCGCCTTCCGCATAAAAAGGTGTGCGGTCCAGTACTAGCTGGTACTGATCCTTGCCTTTGGTCCTGACCGTACGATGCTTCACTACCTGGACATCGGATAGCTCCAGATCATCGTATCCAAGAAATTGGGATTCAGCGCCCGCCTTCACCTCATGCCAGTCTCCGATCTCTACCTCTGCATCAGACCTGGAGCGATCTCTTTGCTCTTTCAATGCCTCTTGAAAGCCCTCCTCATCCACCGTGAGGCCCTTTTCTCGGGCAATCAGTCGGGTGAGGTCAATGGGAAATCCGTGCGTGTCGTACAATTCAAAGGCCACCTCGCCCGGTATCACTTTGACGGCTTGCAGCGCATCAAATCTCCGGAGTCCAGCCTCCAGCGTGCGCAGGAAAGATTTCTCCTCTTCCAGCACGATACTGGTGAGCAAGCTCTGCTGCTGCTTGACCTCGGGAAAAACTTCGGCAAAACTATCGGCAACCAGCGGGATCATCTTGTGGAGGAGGGGTTCCTTTCGGTCGAGAAAGGAGTAGTAGTATCTGACCGCCCGGCGCAAAATTCTCCGCACGACATAGCCTGGGCCGGTATTGTCGGGTAGCGCCCCATCGGCGATGGTAAAACAAACGGCTCGCAGGTGGTCGGCGATCACGCGCATGGCCATGTCAGACTTGCTATCAGCGGCATAGGCGTTGGTGTACTTAATACCTGTCTCAGCCTGTATAAAATCAAGGTAAGGGGTAAAAAGATCCGTGTCATAGTTGGACAGGTGGCCCTGCATGGCCATAGCCAATCGCTCCAGCCCCATACCCGTGTCCACGTGCTTGGCTGGCAGCTCTTCCAGGCTACCATTTTGCTTGCGGTTGTACTGGATAAAGACCAGATTCCAGATCTCGATGACCTGCGGATGATCTTTGTTGATCAGCTCTGCAGCAGGTAAGGCTGCCCGATCGGCATCAGAGCGCAAATCGATGTGAATCTCGGAGCATGGACCGCAAGGGCCCGTATCTCCCATCTCCCAAAAATTATCCTTCTTGCCGAAGGGTAGGATCTTGTCTTCGGGCAACCATTGCTTCCAAAGATCGGTTGCCTCCTTGTCCGGAGCCAACTGCTCTGCCTCGTCGCCGCCAAAAATGGTCGCGTACAGGCGATCTTGGGGCAGTCCTAATTCTTTGCTCAGCAACTCCCACGCCCAAGCAATGGCATCCTTTTTGAAGTAATCGCCGAAGGACCAATTGCCGAGCATTTCAAACATGGTGTGGTGGTAGCTATCCACTCCCACTTCCTCCAAATCATTATGTTTTCCCGATACGCGAAGGCACTTCTGTGTGTCAGCTATGCGGAGTACGGGGGGTGTCTGGTTGCCCAGGAAGTAATCCTTGAACTGATTCATGCCGGCATTGGTGAAAAGGAGGGTCGGGTCATCCTTGTTGACAATGGGTGCCGAGGGTACAATTTTGTGTCCTTTGCTTTTAAAAAAGTCAAAGAATGTCTGCCTGATCTGATGTCCTTTCATAGTATCTGCTGTGGAGATTGCCGCGTAGGCAAAATTGGATGTCGCTCAAATATTAAAATCCGATCAACTTTTGGTAACTTGCGCCCGACGCTCACACTACTTGCACCCACCCGTCTGCAGGGTTCAGTTTTCAAGTTGACAAAATTAGTTATTTAAACGATAAGCCTCGTTTGATGAGTAAGGAAAAGTTTGTCTATAATCCCAAGAGTCTGACGTTCGAAAAGCATCGCACGCCACTCTCAAAAGTGATCACAAGAGCGCTGGGTTTTGTAGTCATTGTCGTCGTTTCGGCGATTGGATTGGTTTTTCTCACCCAGCAATATTGGCCCTCACCCAAAGAACTGGCCATGACCCGTGAGATGGACCAGATGAAGATCAAATACTCCGCGCTCAACGAGCAGCTGGATGTAATGGCCAAGGTGCTCGACAACCTCCAAGATCGGGACGCCAATGTCCATCGGACCATCTTTGGCATGGATCCTATCAATGAGGACGTGTGGAATGCCGGTGTCGGTGGACATCAACGCTATCGCGAGCTGACCAACTACAAAAGTAGTGGGGACCTGCTGATCAATACCCTGACCAAGGCCGATCAATTGGCCCGTCAAATGACGCTGCAATCCAGGTCTCTGGACTCCCTGGAGTTTATTGCAGGTGAAAAAGAAAAATATCTCAATTCCATACCCTCTATCAAACCGGTTCGATCTGATCACTTGAAGCGAAATATTCGCTACTTGTCAGGTTTTGGCATGCGGATACATCCGATTCATAAGATCCCCCGCATGCACGCCGGACTCGACTTCACAGCTGCCAAAGGAACACCCGTACGCGCTACAGGTGATGGCCGCATCGTACGCACCAAAAACGAACGAAGCGGTTATGGCAAAAGCATCATCATTGACCATGGCTATGGCTATAAGACGTTGTACGCCCACCTGCAGGACGTACACGTCAAAGCCGGTCAGAAAGTGAAAAAGGGCGAAGAGATCGGTACCGTCGGTGACACGGGTACATCTACCGCTCCCCACCTCCACTACGAGGTGCGCTACAAAGACAAGGCCATCAATCCCATACACTACTGCATGGACGGCCTGACCCCGCAGGAGTACGAAGAGATGGTCAAGATGGCTTCGGAAGCAAACAAGTCCTTCGACTAGTTCGCGACCGGATCGACAAGCACTTTCTTCCTTAGCATATTTCACACCATATACCCGAGGGATCTCTCGTTGTTGTGGACTTTGAAATCCACCTGGCAGTTGACTGCCATTACCATGGTCCGGACGAGGAAATAGGGATCAAGCAAGAACCAGCATACCAGTAAGAAGAACCGCTAATCCGACCGCCACCATCTTTAGATCTGAAGCATCTCGGTCGGACGCTTACCAAAGCGCTTTGCAAAGGCCTTGGTGAAGTAGGAAGCACTGTGGATGCCCACCTCATGCTGCACCTCGGCAATCGTATGAAAGGCCTTTTGTTCGAGCAGGCCACGTGCCTTCAGCAGTCGAGCCTCCAGCACAAACTCCACCGGCGAGAGTCCGGTCCGCTCACGCAGCACCCTCCGGAGCTGACGTTCGCCGTAGCCCAATTGACGCGACAGCTCCGAAACCTTAAAATCCGCACGCGACAGATTTTCTTGCACGATCCGAAAAGCATCCCGAACCAACTGCTTGTCCACCGGCGGTGCAACGCGCTGGTCCGATGGTGGGGTGGATCGTCGATTGGCATTGTTCATGATCGAGTTGCGCACCCTCGCCTTGAGCTCGGCCGTCTCAAAGGGCTTGGTGATATAGTCATCAACACCAAGATTGAGGCCCATCTCAATATCCTCGGGCAGCGACCGGGCGGTCAAAAAGATAAAGGGAACACTGTGCAGGCGGTCGATATTCGATATCTTCTCACGCAGTTCGAATCCGCTCATCAATGGCATCATCACATCGGAGAGTACGAGGTCAAAGGTCTGCTTCTGCAACAGTTGCAACGCCTCTGCCCCATCGCGGGCTACGCTGCAGTCATGATCTACCGAAAGGATAGAAAGTAGGTAGTCCCGCATTTCTCCGTGGTCCTCCACGATAAGCACGCTGGCCCGGGGACCGGCGTCCTCCGTTACAGCAGGTAGTGGTACAAAGACATCGGCCGCTTTTGGCTGACTGGCAGGGGATCGTACTAGCCCTACCTGCAAGGTCACGACAAAGCTGCTGCCTGCCTCCAGTGTACTCTGCACCACTATGTCACCCCCCAGTAATCGGGCATATTCCCTGGCTAGGGCAAGACCAATGCCTGTACCACCGCTCAGTTTCGAAGCGCCCCTAGTAGACTGATAGTAGCGATCAAAAATATGCGGGACATCATCCGGATGGATACCCGCACCACTATCTTGCACGATGACCGTCAGCGTACCGGCAGACAGGTCGCTCCGCATGGAGACCTGATCTCCCACATTCGTATGCTTCAGCGCATTTGACACCAGATTATTGATGATCTTCTCCAGCTTCGAGGGGTCCGTCTCGATCCGGATCGACGGATCGATCTCCGAATGGTAGTTGAGCGCTACATCCTGTTGCTCAGCAAGGGACTGGAAGGAATGGAAGATCCTTTTGAGTATGTCGTCTACCTCGATGGTTGACTTTTGGATTTCCAATCGCTTTGCCTCGATCTTGGAGAGATCCATGATCTCATTGACCAGGGTCAAAAGGCGCTTGCTGTTGGCGTGGGCTCGCTCGACGCCTTTGGCCAGCGAAGTACCTTTCGCCTTGGGCACTAGATCTTCTAGCGGACCTTTGATCAGTGTCAGCGGTGTACGGAGCTCGTGTGCAATATTGGTGAAGAAGTTGGTCTTGAGCTGATCCAACTCTTCTAGTGCGTTGAGCTTCTCTCGCTCTTTAGTCAATTGCATCTCGGCCGCGTGCTGCTTCTTGCGTTGCCGAATGAGATACACCTGATATCCGGTGATGGCAGCGGCCAAGACCAGTACAAATAGAATAATTAATTGACCAGTGCGATTGCGTTGGCGCTCAATCTCCAGCTCCTGCTCCATCAATTGGGATCGTTGGGTAGAGTTTTGGTATCTCGCATCTGCCTCCGCCAGTGCATCGGTCAGGTCTCTACCATAGATGCTGTCCGCCAGGGCATAGGCCTTCTCCAGATGAGTATAAGCGAGCGCATAGTTTCCTTCCTCTTGATAGATCTGAGCCAGCACTTCAGCGGCTCTTTTCGTCTGATTTGTCGCTTTCGGTCCTTCGCCGAGATCGAGCGCCTCCGTCAGGTTGCTCTTGGCTTCAGCGACTCTGCCCAAGCGATGCTGCAAGCTCCCGAGGCGGATCAAATTGCCCATTAAAACGTACACTTCACCGATTGCTCGCGCCTCTGTGACTGCTTTTTGGTAGTAGCTGAGTGCCAGTTCCACGGAGTCTCGGTTCTCCCAATACTCTGCCAGCGGACCATAGTTATATGCTAGACCCCGTTGATAACCCTGCTCCAAGCTAAGCTCGACCGCTCGATCCAGGTGTTTCTTCTTTTCCTCGTGGTCTGTGGCGACCAGGGCAAGATTGTGATGGATGATAATGAGCATGAAAGGATTGTTTTCCTCCTGCAATAGAGGAAGTGCTTGCAGGAAGTACTTTCTTGCATTGATGGTATCGTGACTGTTTAAATAGACTTCGCCGATATTGTTGTAGGTAGCCCCCGCTCGCTCTCTGTTGCCAGAGGCTACAGCCATTTCTACAGAACGGAACAAATAAGGTAGCGCTTCACTATACGCTGCCTTTTGCGAATAAACTACCCCCATCAGATCCAGCGCAAATAGCAGTCTGACAGTGTCCTGGCGCTCCTCGCACGATCGAATGGCTGCGTGGTTGGCGGCGATGGCCTCTTCGTAGTTACCGAGGGTGAGTTGTGCGTAGGTGATCTTGTAGTATCCGTTGGCTATGCCCGCTTGATCACCCACGGCCATTGCTAGGGCGAGAGTTTCACGGGCATATTGCAGGCCCTTGGTTGGATCGGTCTGCGTACAATAGTATGCCAGGTCGCCAAGTAACAGAATTCTCGCAGAATCCTCCGTGGTAGTGGGTAAGTGATGCTCGAGACTATCGATGATATGCTGCTGAGCGGTCACAGACAAATACCAGCAGCAGAGGATGAATGTAGCTAGTGAGAGGCGCACATAAGGAAGATACGTCTAAACGTCTGTTTCCACAAGCGATAAAGTCTGCCTGTAAGGCCCTGACTTTCAGACCTTGCCGATTTAGACAAGACGATGTCCGATTACAGCAATGGGCTGCACTCCCATCGGTTGCATATTTGAAATCAAACGGAGGGCGGGTAAACGGTCATTGACTGCCCGCTGCCACAAAAGCTCGAACGATGAAGACAATAGTACTTGTACTCTTGACCCTGCCTGCCTTTTCACAATCCATCTTGCGATCCGTGATAGCTGGGGGTGGTGATTTTATCTACGGTAGCGCCAGTGGCATCGAGTGGACCCTCGGTGAGATTGCAACCGAACGATATGATCACGGATTGGAGTCACCTGCGGGTTCTGATCTCGGTCAGGGATTTCATCAGGGCTTCGCCAGATTATTGGACGCTACCCACACCTACTACCGCCACGTGGATTTGCAACTATTTCCCAATCCCGTGTACACCGAGATGCATTTGCGGACGGATGACCCAGCGCCACTCGGGGTACGCCTGTACGACATGACGGGTACCCTTTTAGCTCGATGGAGTGACCTCGTGCAGAGGCATACCTTTCATCTCCAGCAACTTTCGCCCGGTCCATACCTACTGCAGGTACGAGACCGGAACGGAATCCTGGGCAATTTCCTTTTTCAAAAAATCTAAACCCAGATATCATGAAACATCTTATACCCTTTCTATGCCTGTCCTTTTTGCTCCAAGATCTGGTGGCTCAGACGAGCTTCCAAGGGATGAAATACCAAGCCGTCATCCGCGATGCAGATCGACGTGAAGTCACCAATCAGGAAGTCGAGATTCGTCTTTCGATTCGTGACGGAGAGCCGCCCACCAGTGGCTCGCTGTATCAAGAAGATCACAAAGTGACCACCGGCGAATTTGGCCTGGTGTCGCTGGTCATCGGTCAAGGTCGAGCCTTTTTTGGCACATTTGACAGCATACCCTGGGACGAACGTGAGGAATACTGGCTACAGGTACTATTGGACCTCGATCTGGACGGCCAATTTGAAGACCTGGGGGCCAGCAGGCTGCATTCCGTGCCTTTTGCCTTTCACGCCAGAACGGTTGAAGACAAAGACGATGCGGATGCGGATCCCTCGAATGAGATTCAGATGCTTAGCATCGAAGGCAACCAGCTCTCCATCTCCCATGGCAACACCATAAATCTACCCGCCACGGGAGCCGTGGACGCCGACTCAGACGCCACCAATGAGCTGCAGCAATTGAGCCTCAACGGACACGAACTCTCCCTCACCAAGGGCAACTCCGTGAATCTGCCCATCTCAGTCCCGGACAATGACGGGGATCCAAGCAATGAGCTGCAGGATATCAACGCCACCAAAAATGGCATTCTCGTGGAAATGGATATCTCGAATGGAAATGGCACCACATTTAGCATCCAAGATGAGGATGCCGACCCCTCCAATGAGTTGCAGTCGCTCTCGGTCAGTGGTGATCAGGTTACGCTCTCTCAAAATGGAGGCTCGTTTACTTTGCCATCCGGGGCATCCGATGATCAGCAGTTGTCTCTCAACGGCACGACCCTGAGTATCGAGGACGGCAATGATGTTAACCTTGCGCTATTGGCCACTCCGTGGACAAGAAAAACAGGCTATTTGAGCTACGACAAGGGAAATGTTCGGGTGGAAAACGACCAAGGCGAATCTGCCAACATCTGGCCCTATACCGTAGTTGTGCATAGAGGGAACGACAGGGGCTCTCTCAGTGGCAGGGAGGTCCACTTTCAAGACGAGGGAGACATCGTGACTATCTATGGACAAAAGTTAATGCAAATGAGAAAGGTAGGCTCATCCGTCGACTGGGATTATGTCTTGATCGATCCTGACAAACTGGAATTCAACACGGATCTGGGCAAGCGCATTTATCTCGGACCCAATGAGGAGCAGGAAGGCACACTGCGCCTATATCCCTCAGGTAGCACCCACCACAATGTGTACCTGGGAGGCAATGGCCTCGGCGGAAGCACCCTAGAGCTATCTGAAAGAGATCAGGTTGGGATCTTTGCCTCTGTAGTGGACAAGGTAGGCTTGATCAATACCATGGGAAAGAATGGTTATCCCAACACCTTTATGGGGGCCGACATCTTCGACCAGAACAATGGTATGGTCTCTGTCATGGACTCTAATGGGATGGTGGTTGCAGCCATGGAGTCAAAAGATGTTTCTGATTTGGGTGCCAAAATCTGGTCTAGAGGATCAATCTTCGTACCCGACCCCTATAGGGGGGGCAACTTCAAAGCCGTCGAGATGTCTATGAACGGATTGAATACCTACGATCTGCGGATCGGCTTTCAAACGGAAGTACCGGGTATTAAGTATCCTGGCTGGCATACCAGGGGAAGTTGGACCTATGATGGCATTCGAGATTTGGCCCTCCTTTACAGTAATTTTGTCACGGGAGATACCATGCGGGCGGACTATCTGCATGCTGATGTCGTCTCTGCCGATGTCAAGAACTTTCGCATCGATCACCCCACCGATGATTCAAAAGAAATCTGGTACGCCTCGCTTGAGGGGCCGGAAGCCGCCGCCTACGTCCGAGGTAGCGCTACCCTAGAAAATGGGGAGGCCTTTATCTCCTTTGCGGAGCACTTCCGCCATGTAGCCAATCCCGAGACCATGACCGTGATCCTCACCCCATTGTCTGCCGAGACCTACGGCCTGGCCGCCATCGAAAAATCGGCCAAAGGCATCCGGGTAAAAGAGCTGCAGCACGGACAAGGTAATTTTGACTTTGATTGGGAGGTCAAGTGTGTGCGTCAGGGGCATGAGGATTTTGAGGTGGTACGGAAGAAAAAATAGCTTAGTCCGGAGACGTAGAAACCAACTTGCAAGCGCTAAGGGTCATCGACGTTTGGTCGGTGACCTTTCGCATCGAAAGTGAATCTTGTATCTGCCCGGTAGGAGGCACGACACCAACCTCGGCTGACGGGATCGTTTGAGAGCAGGTCCATTTTGACAGGGGAGCTAATGGCACCCGCTAAGACAAGAACATCGAATAGTCGTCAAAATACCTGGTCAACGTCCGGGCATGATGCCTCAAATAATGGGTAAACACGATCTTTTGCCGCACCACTTCAATGCCATGCTCCTCGAACAAAGCTCCAAATGAGGAATTCAAGAATGAAGATGAAAGTGGACCACAATTAACCAGCGATATCCGAAGAGACTCACCCCTACGAATGGCCTCATCGAGCACGAGAAACAAGGCATAGCCCTCCGCATTCGTGGCCGTGCCAGAGACATGATCAGCTAATGTCAACTTGGTGGCATTCATACTTCGTCAGTTCCTTTAGGTTCCAAAATAGAGATCATCCTTGGATCTGTCAAACCTGTACCTTCAGAGTTCGCATCCAAAATCACGAAGAGGACACCTGTGAACGAAACGAACTCGCTCTGGGTTCAATTACCGGTTCCTATCAATTTCTCAGAGCGGCTTGTTGGTATCGGGGTTTGTTCACGGAAATAGCCGCCACGGAATGCCCGGTACCGACCGATCCGGGATGGCATTGCAGCCGACAGTGCAAGTAGGCTGCGCAGGGCTTCGTTACTCTTGGTCTGTTTTTTGTAAAATTGGGAACTGACATTGTTATTTCATGTTCTAACACACTAAAATTAGGATTGTGGTCTCTCCCCTTGTCGTAGCGCAGTATATTTTGTCTCTCAGTGATCCTGAGGCGGGGGACCTAATATCCAATCTTAAGCTGCAGAAGCTTTTGTACTACTGCCAAGGGTTCCATCTTGCGCTTACGAATCGCTGCCTATTTGAGGAAGATATTTTGAAGTGGACCCACGGCCCAGTCGTACCGTCGGTTTATGACCACTACCGAGAATTTGGCTCCGGCGCTATTCCAGTGCCCACAGATGCGGATTTCGATTCCTTGACAGTTGAACACAAGGAGATCATTAAGGAGGTCTATGAGGTCTACGGCCAGTTTTCCGCATGGATGCTCAGAAATATGACGCACGACGAGAGACCCTGGATCAAGGCCACCGTCAACAAGCCTCTGTCAATCTCAGTCATGAAAGAGTTTTTCAGAGCTCAGCTAATTGAGCCAAGTGGGTGAAAAGTTGCGCCGTAAGAAGCCTAGAAAAGGCAAGAGGATCAGGGCACCCCAAGCTAGCTCCTTGACTTGGACAATATAGCATCCTGTCTTCAGCTTCCGTAAGATGCAAAACGGACACACCTTTGAAGATGCCACAGCATCTGATCGAGCAATCGCTCTGCTCCGCATGTGCAAGATTTCAAAGCTTAGTTGGAATGAGGTCGTGTCAACACAACGGCATGGCCTGGGTACGGAAAAAATAGCTCAAAAGAGCCTAAATGTGGCATTGCCATTGGACATTACAGCAGATGTCACCTTGCTGGCCTTTAGAGCTGCGGGGCTCAAGCCAATTATCGGCTATCGTGACCGCTTCGTCTTCCATGTCCTCTTCTTCGATCACAACTTCACCGTGTACAATCATTAGATCTCTACCATCGGCGCTCCAAGCCCTCCCCTTGCACCAAATAGACCTTGGTGCATATCTGTGACAACCCATCCAACATTCTGCCATTTGATCGCAACCTCGGAATGGACGGCAAAGAGGCTTTGTAGCATTAAGTCCAGGGGGAGATCACCTCTGGCGGTATCACATCAGGGGTGTCCGCGAGGCAATTGAAATGTCACACGCTGGTGGGGTGCAGCCCCTTTGGGCCGTTTGTGCCTGCGCTCGCGAACTTGGCTCTCTCCCAAAACAGTAAGGCCACCGACACATATTGACGACCTTCCTTTTGCTTGCTCGGGGTGAGAAGATTGCCTCCGGCGATCTTCAAAAAGGGGTGGCCTCAAGCAAAAGCAAGGACACACCCTGCGGGTGTCGCCCTTTGCCGTTTGTCCGTGCTTTCAAGCAAGCTTGAGTCACTCCCAAACAGCAAAGGCCACCGACCATGTCGGTGACCTTCCTTTTGCTTGGTCGGGGTGAGAAGATTGCCTCCGGCGATCTTCAAAAAGGGGTGGCCTCAAGCAAAAGCAAGGACACACCCTGCGGGTGTCGCCCTTTGCCGTTTGTCCGTGCTTTCAAGCAAGCTTGAGTCACTCCCAAACAGCAAAGGCCACCGACCATGTCGGTGACCTTCCTTTTGCTTGGTCGGGGTGAGAAGATTCGAACTTCCGACCTCACGCCCCCCAGACGTGCACTCTAACCGGGCTGAGCTACACCCCGAACTTACTTGTCCACTCCAATCATTGATTGGCAAACCGCCAAAGCGACTTGGTGAGACTGGAGGGATTCGAACCCCCGACCCCTACCCTGTCAAGGTAATGCTCTAAACCAGCTGAGCTACAGTCTCATCTTATCTACGTACCGCGGTGCTATGACACACCACACCGGTCGCTTTCGACAGGGACGCAAAGTTAAAAAATCTTGCAAATCGACGCTCGGATCAGAGCTTGAGTTGAATCCTCCAACGCTGGAGAATACCGGTGAAGATCACAACCGCCAGAGCCACCAACATGGATTTAGCCAGCCCGATGATACCGACCTTCAGACCCAAAGGCAGCGATAGACCCAAAAGCGTGACAATCGGATAGTAGAAATAAGGGATCAGATAGCAGGTAAGGGTACTGGTGCCCGCGGGGGCAATCACCTGGCTCCAGGCTCGGATCTGACGTTGATCGATCAGCCAATAGAAGAAGGCAAAAGCCGCAAGGGTGATCGCAGTGCAATGGCCGATCCAGGCGGGAGTCGCTTGGATCTTGGAGATACCCCAGTAGGGCCGTGTGACCAGGGCAAACACAAACATGACCACAGACAAGGCCACGAGCAGGCCGATAAACCGGGTGTCCTTGGTCTCTTCGTAATACAACTGGTAAATCCGTCCGGCCACCACGCCCGACATCGTAAACGCCGCAAAAGCACCGTCGCCCACCAGCCACACATGGGCCTGGATCGGCGCCATAAAGTCAAGCCACCCGGCAAAGGCGGCGACATTAAAAAACAAGAAGAAAATCCAGCTGGCTACCAGCAGCCGTAGATCACCCCTTGACAATAGGTAGATCAGGGCACAAACCAAGTACGCCCAACCGATCAACCCCAATATCCCCCACCAGTGGGTCTGCATCCAGGTAGGCTCCGATACCGTGCCTCCCTGGTAAATCGATGCAAGGTAGATCAGGATGCCCCATCCTACCAGCTGCATTACCGCATACCGATGAAACCTGGACGCCATCTTCGGATACCGATTCCAGATCAGAAAGAAGGCGGTCGCCATCAGAAGTTGCCAAACCGGCTTGCTGATCGGCATGCCCTCGGCCTGCATGTGCTCCAGATTGACCATCAACACCCCCATGATGATGAGTGACAAGCTCCTGACCAATATGTGTATGGCCATGCTGCTGGTTGTCTGGCCTTTTTGCCTTCGAGCTCGCACAGCAAAGGGCAGTGACAACCCCACGATGACTAGAAATGCCGGAAAGATGATATCAGAAAAGCCCAGCCCGTCCCCTTCTGCTGGCATGTGCTTCAGCCACTGCGGGATGCCGGTGAGCGTCCAAAAGTCATTGACAAAGATCATCAACAACATGGTCACAGCACGGAGTACGTCGATGGAGTGAATGCGTGTGCTAGCACTCATTGGCCATTGATCTTCTGACACAATGTCTTAAAGCAATCGACCTGCCCCTGCTCTCGCTTGCTCAGGCCTTCGGTAGAATCGTACTGCTGCTGGAAGGCCCCCGCACTGGTCCATACCGTCTGCATCAGGCCCAAATACCTGGCCGCCAAGGTCGGGTGCGCGGTCTCTTGAAAGTCAATGTACTGTGCATACTGCTGCGCAGCCACATCCTTTTGGTTCCAAGGGCAAGTGATCACATCAAAGCCCTTCACCGCAAAATAGGCGGCAGTAGGCTCCGCTCGCTCATAGTGCCAATCGCAGATGACCACATCTCTGGGGATCATATCAATAGCCTGGTGGGTATTGTTCATGCTGGCCTCCCACATGCCAATGCCGGTAGTCTTACCATCAATCAGGCGGTCCCCCCAGATCCAAAGGCGCTGGCCCCGGGCATGCAGATGGTTTCGGATGCGCCGGACCTCCTCGGCAAAGAGCACCGCCGGATCCCTACCGTGACAGCGAGGACACTGCTCATGCGCAATGTAGAAGACCTCGTCCATGCCGGCGTGAAACTGACGTGCCTCGAAGACCTCCATGATCTCATCGACCAGCGCAAACACGACATCGTGCACCTCAGGATGCAGCGGACAATAGCTTTTGCAATAGAGTCCATCATCATTGGGCCACTTGTATTCTGCCGGTAATGCGATCTCGGGAGTCTCATCAAACTGGGGGTATACCTCTAGTAACTTTGAAGAGGTACTTGCCCACGACTGGTGCCCAAGCAAATTGATCTGGGGAACAATCTCCATATGCAGATCGCGCGCGGCGGACACCATCGCGCTGACCTGTGCCTTGCTTAGCGGGGCTTCCTCACGAAGCTCCGGATGGCTCTCGTAGGCATAATTGTAATCCACCCGCAAGACCAGGGTATTAATGTTGGCCGGTGCCAGGACCTCTTGCATGAAAGTGATGAAGGCATCGACGCCATCGCTGCTGGGAGCCGCAATGGCAAATCCCCTCACCGCGATACTATCCACCGGACGTTGCGCCGAAAGACTCGAGAGGACCAGCGACAAGACTACACCAATCAGGATCGATTTCACTGTTTTGCTTTTTTACGATCAAAAGGTAACCAAACTATAACAATCTCTGCGCCCCTGTCCGTCCCGCATTGCCCGGCTTTCCTCATTCCTGTCATAGAAGATTTACAACTTTCAAGGATTTTGGCTGTTTGTCATCATGCTATCGGTCCACGAGTAAGTGGGCACCCCCTCCCCAAATAAGAAATGTCAATGAATAATTCAGAAGGTACCCTGATATACGTCACCGACCCCATGTGCTCGTGGTGCTACGGTTTTGCACCACAGATCACCCAGGTCCGAGAACATCTCCGTGCATATAAACTGCGCCTGGTCATGGGTGGTCTTCGACCCTACAACACAGAGACCATTGGGTCCATGAAGTCTTTCCTGGCAGAGCATTGGCACCACGTACAGGAGCGCAGCGGTCAGCCCTTCAACTTCGACATTCTAGACAACCAAGAGATGTACTACGATACGGAACCACCAGCTCGGGCGTGTGTGGTCATGCGACATCTCGCCCCGCAGCACGAGTTTGCTTTCTTTAAGGACATCCAGAAGGCCTTCTACCGGGACAATGCCAATACCAATGACCTGGCCACGTACCAAGCCCTCTTAGCCGACTACGAGGTGGATCCCACCGACTTTGCTGCCTTGTACGCAGAACCTGACTTTCGAAAGAAGACCCAGCGGGACTTTCGATGGAGCCAGGAGGCGGGCATTCGTGGTTTTCCCACTACCGTCCTCCAATTGGGGGATGCGTACTTTCTACTTTCACAAGGCTATGAGGAAGCCAGCGCGATCATCGAGCAGGCTGAGCGGATCTTTGCCGCGGAAGGCGAAGCCTGACATGCTTTCCGAGACCCTTGGTGCGTGATGTGAGCACGTTGGTCGAAAATTCCTACTCCCTCTTCGAGACAGGCATTTCTTTTTGAAACTAATCTGTCCGAAATCCGGTCTCCCAATAAAACCTTAGATGATGAGAACAGTTTTGATCCTGGTGGCAGCGCTAGCTATCGGTTGGCACATCCATGAACCAACAAAGATTTCGGAAAAACAACTGCTGGGCACCTGGGAATTGGTGATCGAAGATCTCGACCGGGCCAAGAAAAAGGTCTGCGAAAGCAAAGACAAAGAGGACCTCGATGCTGGCCAGCGATTGGGTGCCGCCTTCGAGCGCGCCATTTCTACCTTTGTCGTTGATCTACTGGATGACTTTGGAGTTCGCTTTACCTTTCTCGAGAACCACGATGTCAAGATGGAAGTGGCCGTGTTAGGCGAGCGAGAGCTCGAATATCTGACGTGGGATCTCACGGATGAGGGTGAAGTGATCATTCGAAATCTCAACGATGATGACGAAGATGAAGTCTGGATCCTCAAGGGCGACCGCCTGATTTGTAAAGAAAGCAAGGACAAGGACCACCAGGATGCCTACATGCGGAGGGTCAAGTAACCGAGAATAAATACAAAGAGAGGCGAGACAAGGCATCTTTCTCGCCCCTCAAAAACAACCGCATCCTTTTACGTACGCTAGGACTGCCGGAGCTATGGGAGGGATCAGTCGCCCTACACTAAGTGCGCATAGATCCCCCCTCTCGACTCCTACCACTTTTTCACTTCAAAATAGACGGTATCGGTGCTTATGCCCGTGAAGATGCCCAGACCATTCTCCACATTGGTGGGTGGCGCCTGGATCGTTATGGAACTGGTACCCGTACGCTCATACAGGGCAGCATACTCGGGATTGAGGCGGTAGATCACCACGCGATGGCGGCCAAATTGCTGTATATCCCGTGTGGTGTTTATCACATAAAAGTCGACGATCTCCGGCTCTGTGCGGGCCACCCTGCGCAACGATAAGAGTCCTTGGGCATCCAATAGCTCAGCCAGGCGACTATTGATGAATTCCGGTGCCTCTTCGATATTCTCGACGAGCACGTAGTAGTAGTCACCCTGCGCATTGTCCCAGCTCACCTCGATATTATCAGCTGGGGCACCAAGCCCCCCTGGACCACCAAAGCCACTACTGCTCACTTGCTCACGATAGACCACACTGTCCGAAACGGTGGCCTCATTGACGACCGGAACATAGGTCTCTGCCAGCACCGTCTGGCCATTCCACACAAACGATAACATGTAGCTCTGACCGGGACGGACAATCGCATCCGGATCATAGTAATAACCCGATCCCAAGGAGGACAGGGCAAAGACCTCGTCATCGCTTATCACCTCCACGATGATGCTATCGATGGTGTTCAAGGTCGTATCGCCCAGATAGGAATTGGACTCAAATATTCGAAGAGAATCAATGGGCTCGTTGGAGTAGATATATCCGGCGACGACCGCTTGGGTCCCGCCGACTTGGTCAAGGGCGTCGTCCACACAAGCCGCCATCAGGCTGCCAAAGAACAAACACAAGCAAAGGAATTTTTTTCGAATCATCATGGCTATCTATTTCAGGTCCCAGGTAACAAAAAAACTGGGCGTAAAGTCGATGAGAGAAATATTGGTCTCAAACAATTCGCCCTCTACGACTTCGTACTCCTTGTACCAAATGTTGCTGCGATCGTAGAGATTGATCAGCGACAAGCCCAAGGTCGCCTTCGAATTGCCCAAGTAGCATTGATAAGTGGCTGACAAATCGAGGCGATGATAGTCTGGCAGTCGCAGGCCGTTTTTGCTGCTCACCTCAAAAAAGTTTTCGCTGCTTCCATCAATCAAGGGTATTTCATAGTAGCCGGTAGGTGCCGTGTATGGACGACCCGTGGCATAGATGAAGGTTCCTGAAAAATTCCAGCGCCCCCATTTATAGTTGCCCACGATCTTTAATTCGTGGGTTTGATCCTGATTGGCAAAAAATGGCTCTTCTCCAAATGCCTCAAAATCATATTTGACCCTTCCCAGGGTATAACCTACCCAGCCCGTTAGTCTTCCGACTTTTTTCTGGAGCAGGAATTCAACCCCCTGGGCCATACCTTGGCCGGTATAGAAAAATTCTTCGTAATTGAGTACACGATCGGGGCCTCGACCGGATGGAGTAAATCGCGTGGAGTACTCCGATAATCCGTCCAGATCCTTGTGGTATGCCTCTACATCAAGGAACCAGGAGGGCGACTCGTAGGCAGCACCGGCAATGAAATGCACCGCTTCTCCAATGGGTATTCGATCATCATCGGCAAGCAACCAAAAATCCCGACTACCCTGCTGAATATCCTCCCGCACGATACGATTGGCAAATTGAAAGTATTTGCCCGTCGCGGCTTTCACTTTTATCCGGTCATTGAGTAAATAGGTGAGTGATGCTCGTGGCTCAAGGTAGCTGTTATCTGTAGGCGAATAATAGGAGCCCCGCGTTCCAAACTTGACAATCAGGTCGTCGGAAAAGGTCATCTTATCCTGGAGGTAGATGGCCGTGGTCGTACCCTGGTCATCCCGGCCAATGAGATTTAGCGTGTCATTCTGGGTATAATCATAGGCAATATCGTTGTGGGTAAACTGCATCCCAAAATCAATCTGATTATTTTGCGATATCTTCCACTCATGATCTAGCTTGGCCGTGAAATCCCTTAAATCATTTATCTCATAGCTTCCGGCATTTCGGGTAAAAGAGCTGTCCTCCCGTGTCACCGTGGTCTGATTTCTCCGGTCTCGCTCACTGAAGTAGTTGGAATAAGAGATGGTCGCCCTGGAATAAAGATGCTCGTTCCATTTGCGCGACCACTTCAGGCTGGAACCGACATTGCCCCAGTTGCTTAGATCAATATTGTCGCTAGTAAAACTGAAGTTGGCAGCACCTCCACCAAAACGTCCTCCGAGACCGCCAAAAGAATTACTGTCAGTCAGCCGGGAATTGTCGAGATCGTCCTCTCCATTGTAGAAGCTGAGTGAGAGGACGTCATTCCGCCCAAGTCGGTAGGTGACTTTGGCGTTGAGATCGTAGAAATACGAATTGGGCCGCACCTGCTGCTGGCCAAATTGTGCAAATCTCCCTCCGGCCCTCCCTTGCGGGATGTTATTGTTCCCATCACTACCGGTAAAGGCATCAAAGAGATCTGTGTAGAACCCACTTTGAAAAGACCTGCGTCCGGCCAACAGCATTGATCCCCTTCCACCGGCAAAGGGTGCTTCGAGATAGCCATTCACGCTGAGTAGGCTAGCCCCTAGGCCTAGGTTAAAGGACTCCGTATTGCCGTCCTTGCCTGTCATCTCTACGACACTGGACAGGCGCCCACCAAACTCAGCGTCAAAGCCCCCTTTGTGCAGCTGAATGTCCTTGACCGCCTGAGCGTTGAAAGCACTGAAAAAACCAAACAGGTGATCTACGTGATAGACCGTAAAGCCGTCAAGCAAAATCAAGTTTTGGTCAGGCGTACCTCCTCTGACAAAGAGCCCACTAGAACTCTCATTTGTGCCACTGATCCCCGGGAGCAGCTGGAGTGACCGGAAGATGTCCTTCTCTCCATAACTGGGCAGGGTAGATAAGGCGGCCGGCGAAAAGCCCACTTGGCTGACCCCGGTGGATGCTCGGATCATTTGGTCTTCGGCTGATGCCCGCACCATAATTGTTGTTAGCTCCACCCCGGCCTCGCTGACAGGGATGTCCAAGTTTGCCATATCTAGGGAAGGATGGAGCCGGAAGCGGGTAGGCTGATATCCCAGATACTCGATGAGCAGCGTATGGGTATCTGAGGGTACATGAAAAAGGGTAAAGTAACCATCGGCATTGGTCTCGGTACCCCTCCCCTCTCGGGCGAGGAGCACATGAGCGAAGGGAAGTCGTTCGCCCGTCGCCTGGTCCCGGACCACACCAGAGACCGTGCACATCCGCCTACGGGGTCGAACGGACGGGCTGACTTCAGCTGCGGATGGTCGCGTACCGCGCGCCAATGCAATCGTTCTATCTTGGCCAATCAGATAGGAGAATGGGGTATCCGCCAATAGCAATTTCATAGTCTCTCCAAGGCTGCTTTGGCGAAATGAGACAGTCACGCGGTGCTGCTTGACCACCTCCCGATCAAAGTGGAAGGTGAGATGATATCTGGTCTCCAGGTCCGACAGGACTAGATGCAGGGGTCGATTTTGGTACTGACCCTTCATCTTAAGGTCCTGCAGCGGCTGCGCCATCGATGCACTTAGCCAGAAAAGGGAAATAATAGACAGGTACAGTATTTTCATATGATAAGTGGGTACTTAGCAGTGATGGCATGCCATCACGAGGTTTCCTGTTGATAAGGCCCCACACACAGTCTCCGTACCCATCGACAAGGTTAAACAACCTTAATTGAGGTTAAACGCTATCCAAACGGGTCGCCCAAGGAATAGGCTCATGCGAGCCCCCTGACTAGTAGAGCTATTTAGTGCCTGATCAAAAGAAGACAAACCGCGCACAGCCGTCGCTCTGTATCCCGAGGTCTCGAGATCGGATGATGAAGGGTGCAAAAGATACAGACAGGATGTGTGGTTGTTTGTCGGACGAAACACCAACTAGCTAGTGCAAGGCGATGGAGGATCTGGCTAGAGGTCCAGCCGCAAGGTCACGTTGTATACTCGGGGGAGTAGAGTGGCCTCGCTACCGACCACCGAATTTTTCAGGGGAGCGCCATTGTGACCGCCGGTAGGAATGCTGTAGATATATTGGATGTACTTGACGTTGGTGTGATTGGTCAAGTTAAAGCACGTGAGTCCCACGGATCCATGGGTGCCCAGCGTGGTGAAGTCGTAGAATACAGAAAGATCCACCCGTTGATAGCTGGGCAAGCGACTGATGCGTTGCTCCGGACGCAGTTGCCGGCGATCATCGCCGGTATTCAACAGAGTGAGATCGGTATATGGCCGGCCACTACTGTACACGAGATTGCCCCCCACGGTAAACTTGCCCCATCGGTAAGCATTCACCCATTTCAGTTGATGCCTGCGGTCGTCCTCGGCAGGAAAAGGCCTGTTGCGCAAAATCTCCCGGAACCACCGCGTGCTCTCACTGAGGGTGTACGCCAGCCAGCCCGAATACCTCTTGGACTCATAGCTGACCAGCAGATCCATGCCCAGGACCTTGCCTTCTCCGGCAAAGACCCGGTAGTTTCGCTTCTTGGAGGGCTGCACACTGCCTTGAAATCCCGGACTGATCAACGCATAATCCATTACTTCATCCAGCTCCTTGCGATACAGCTCTGCATCGACGGCCCAAGCACCCTTTTTAAAGGTAGCTCCTAGCATATAGGCGGTGGTCGACCCGACGGGATATTGACCGCCATCGGCGAGGATCAAATAGTTGATGCTTTGGCCAATGCGATTGTCATAGGTGATTTCACGCACATACTGATAACTGCGGCTCCAGGCGGCCTTGAAAGACAGCGGCTGATCCGGCCGGTAGTTTAGTTGTACTCGCGGGGCGAAGTATACCTGATCATCTCCACTAAAATGGCTGACGCGGCCACCGGCGGAGAACGTGAGATCCTCGGCCCACTCCCATCGATAATCGCCAAAGAGACTGGCCTCCGATCCTTGCTGGTCTTGGCCTAGGATCGATACGTCATCCTCTTGAAAGCTGAGATCCACCTGCTGACGCTTAGCAGCCACGCCAAATTTGACCTCCTGCCGACGCCAGGAGCCCTCCAGGAAAAAATGAGCACCCAGGTCCGTCACTTCATTGCGCTGGTTATTGACAAACCCGTCGGTGATGATGTTATCCGGTGCTTGACGACGCAAGGACGACTGAATATCGCCTTCCTGCTGGTAGCGGCTGAGGTAGGCGTTTGATCGGATCTTCCAGGTGCCCGACAAGGCACGCTCGTAGTTGACGCTGGCGCCCAGATTTCGCCAGTGCTCGCGATGATCGAAGAGCTCTTGACTAGGTGTGCTCCGGCCTTGGAGGCGGGTCTGAAACGCCAGGTTGTATTCATTGGTAGAGTTATCGCGACTAGTGAAGAAATTGAGGTCAAGGCTGCTTTGCTTGTCGGGGATCAAGAGCCATTTGGCATTGACATCATAAAACCGATAGCGTGGCTCCAGTGTGATGAGGGGCTCCCGGGAGATGTTGCGCTGATCGCTCTGGGAAAAATCAAGGGCATTTGTGAAGTCAAAGACATTGTTGTCCGCCGCATTATTATATGATGTGCGCGACGAAACAAATAAAGCGGAGTTGCCTCCAGTGGGCACCTGTGCATGAGCGGTCGCCGTCAGCAGATTCATGTCCACATCAAGACCCAGATCCGACAGGGAGGTAGGTCCTCGCATGGCCAGCATACCACCTGTCTTGCCGCCATATTCTACCGGCAGTCCATTCTTGTACAGACTGGCTTCCTGCACAAATCCAGCATTTACGGAGCTGAAGATGCCGTAGTAGTGATCCGCTTGATAGATGGGTATACCGTCCAGCAGCAGCAACGTCTCCTGACCCTCACTGCCACGGATCCTAATCTGGGAGCTGAGATCGTCGTGGGCCGTGACGCCGGGCAACATCTGTATGGTGCGCAGCACATCAGCCCCGGTGTACGTATTGGCTGGTCGTTGGAGCAAGCGTTTCGTCCTTACATCAACGGCCAGCAATTCGTTGCTTAGCCGCAGAGAAGGGATCTTCTCCGTGACCACCACAACATTATTGACCATGACCGGGGCAGACCTAAGACTGACGGCGAAGTTGCGGTCAGCGATCGAGGCCCGGATGGCCAAGGGATTGTAGCTCAAGGCCTTGAAGTGCAGCAACTGATCGATGTATCGCGATGGTACGTCGAGGTGAAACAGTCCCTGCTCGTCAGTCGTCGTATGCACGAAAACGGAATCGAGATAGACGAGTACATCGGGAATCGGCAGGTCGGTCTCGGCATCTGTGACCTGCCCTTCTAGTCGCCACCGCTCCTCGGCATCATTCTTCGGGGTAGCCAACCGCTTGCGAAGCAGCAGCTTATTGGGCGCCAGGCTCTTGCAGTCCAAATCGTCAAAAAGCGCGGCAAAGAGATCCTCCAATGATGTGGCTTCCAAGACACCCCTCTGATTGGGCGTGAGTACAGCCAGCTGGGGCGGATAGGCAAACTGATATTGTTGGCGACGACTCAGTCGGTCTACGACAGTCTGAAGATTGTCGGTTTCATCGATCTCCAACCGGATAAGCATGGGAGCCTGTGCCAGGGGAGTCCCGACAATAAGCATGATACATCCAAGCAGCGAGCACCTGATCAATGCCATCCTGTCAATTTACTCCAGGGGCTTAGCTGTGAGCCGGATCAGGGCGCCCTCCTCCACAGCGTGTAGTCGCAAGGGCCAGCAGATAGCCTCCAGTGCTTTTTGGCGGTTACCTTCCTCAAAAAAACCTGAATAGGGCATGTCTGCCAAATCCGGAGGCAGATCCACCTGCACATCAAACTGGCGTTCGAATTCTGCCATCACCCGCGACAGCGGTTGATCGTCAAAAGTGAAGCGTCCTGCCATCCAGGGTATCTGCGCAGAAGCATCAAATTGGGCCTTTTCCAACGTCCCATCCTGAGCTAGCGTAGCCATCTCCCCCGGGACAAGTATGACTGCGGTGGCTCCCGCCGTCACCTCTACTTTGCCGGTCTTGCAGTGCACCGCAAACGTCTCCTCCCGATCGTAAATATTGAAGCTGGTGCCCAATACCCGGACACGACCGCTATGGCTTCGGACCGTAAATGGGACACCTGGCTTCACCTCGAAAAAGGCCTCCCCTGCCAGTCGGACGGTTCGCTCATTGTCAAATTTTCGCGCTCGAAAAGTCACCTTGCTCCCGTCATTGATGTGGATGATCGATTCGTCCGGAAGGACATAGGCCATCTGTTGACCCGGCGTAGTCACGATCTTGGTCTGAAAGAAATCCGTCGATCGCACGATGAAGAAAACCGCCACGCTGGCCGCTGCCAGCCAGGAGGCTCTCCGGAGGATGGTCCGAATACCGATGGGCGGTCGTGCATCTCCGGTCTGTGTGGTGTGGGTGACGTCATCGGATGCAGCTTTCTCTCCCTTAAGGGTGGTCTGAATGCGCGCCCAGGTCTCATCCTTACTGGATCCGATCTCCAGCGGTGCTACCTGAAGCTCAGCCAATAGTGCTTTAGCCCCCTGGATTTCGTCCTGCATCTGCGGATGTGCCTCCAGCCATACCGACCATTGATGCGCTCGCTCTGTTGAGGGCTTTTGTATCCAATCAATGAAGGCCTCATCTGCCGCAAAATCGAGTGCTTTGTATGTCAAGTACTTGTCATCCATACCCTATTGATTTGAAAACAGCTCGTCGAGGTAATAATCTCGGGTGATGTCATTGTACAAATTGTGGCAAATGGTACCCGCTGAGTGCATCATGCTCAGGCAGTTGCCCTCGGGGTCGCGCTCATCCCGATGGCGTCGGTCCAAATAGCAATGGCCCAACTCATGAAACACCACAAACTCCCGCTGACGCGCGGAGACGCGGTTCCAATAGGTCTGATCAATAACCACTCGGTCTGGACCATCCGCCTGATGTTGACATTGGGCGGAGACGCCCTCATCTGTGAGCGAAACCAGGTATCCGGACACAGGGATTCTTTCAAAATCTACCGTCACGCCGCGCTTGGCCGCCTCGACCACAAACGACGCAAAGTAGGTGGTGAGTTCATCCGCCACATACGCCTCCTCAAGGGCCTGATCCTTTTGGCATCCAAGGGCAAGAACGGCAACAAGTAATAGCAAAAATGTGCGCATCAATCTTCCTTTGTACAATCTAATAAGGCACTGCATGTCAAATTTGTACTCATGGCCATAGAAAAATCAGTAGTGGGATCAGGGATGACATCAGCTTTCGCAGAGACTTGATGGACTGAAAAGTGAGGTTTCGCACCGACTGATAGCTGATGTCCATGATTTGACAGATATCGTCGTATGAGTAATTTTCAAAATACTTGAGATAGATCACCTCCTTCTGACGTGCACTGAGCCGGGCCAGGGCCTGCTTGACCCCGGCAGCATGGATGGCCTCTTCCTCTTCCCGTATTATTTGCTCGTCAATGGCCCCCTCAGCCAGAAAGTCGTAGCCGACGTTCTCTTGCAGGTCGGTCACCCGCTGCTGACGTTTGGCCCCCTTGAAGATCCGCCGTCGCAGCGACACCAGCAGATACCGTCTAATCGAATCGGTGTCGCTCAGGGTCGCCCGGTTCTTCCACAGATAGATAAAGAGATCATGCACATGGTCTTCGATCAGGGCTCGCTGCTGAGAGAAACGCAGTCCATATTGGAATAGGGCCTCTGCATGTGCCTCATAAATGACGGCAAAGGCCCGATCATCTCCTTGCTTAAGTTGACTCCAAAGTTCCTGATCACTCATGTAAAGCTAGCGGCTATTGATCCAGCTGTGTGCCAATAACGTCGTCTGGTGACTTAATGGTGGGTGGAAAGGACGGCCTGCGGATCTCTTAAGAAACTTTTAACAAACAGCTTTGAGTACATCTGGATCATCGCCGGCTTTTTCAGTTGTAAATATTTTCCAAACTAAAAAAATATCATAAACCATGATTAAGCAACTGATGAGATTCAAATGGCTACTGGCCTTTGCCGCCACTGCCTGCATGTTGGCCTGTACCGAAGAAGAAAATATTGATACCGGTGAGGTGGAAAACTACGTGGATGAAGTCGTCTTTGACATGCAGGAGCGAGGCAACTGTGGCAAATTTGGCTGCTACGAATACGTCTTTCCGGTCACCATTGCTTTTGCGGACGAAACCTCCCTGGAAGTCAATGATTATACGGAGCTTCGGGACGCCATCAGCGCTTGGCGCGAGGCCAATCCGGACGCGGAGACCAAACCGACACTTGCCTTTCCCTTGGAAGTCACCACAGATGAAGGCGAGGTCATCAGTGTAGCTTCTGCTGACGAGCTGCGAGCGCTGCGAGTGGCATGCCGCCGCGCCTTCTTTAGAGGACACGGACCCAAAGGACATCGCCACCGAGGCCATTTTTGCTTTAGCCTCAACTTTCCCGTCACCCTAGCCCTGCCCGACGACACCACCGTAGAGGTAGCCGATCGGATGGAACTCAAGCAAACCGTTAGGTCTTGGAAAGCCGACAATCCCGACTCTGATGAACGTCCCGAGCTAGTCTTTCCGATCGATGTAACCATGGAAGATGAGACGGTTGTCACCGTCGATAGCAAGGAAGCACTGATGGAGCTGAAGGATAGCTGCGGAGGCTAAGTAATATCAATGTCAAGGTTTCTTTTTAAGGGCCACGGCGAAAGCACCGTGGCCTTTCTTTATGCATGGTTGGAGTGGAAACCCACGCGCCCTAGCCACGCTAAAGGGGTAGAAACCAGGTGGCCAGGCATCGATCAGATCGGAATACTGATGCCAGAACGGCCTTACAATCTGTCGAAAACACTTTACAAATTAATATAATATAAATATTATTATTCTATCTTTACTAATCTCAATTAGATAAGAAAACGACAGAGATATGAAGCGGCTTCTCCTTCTAGGTGCGCTGATCTGGTCCTCGGTCAATCTGCGGGCACAGTCCGACTCCCTCGAACTGGTAGATCTCTACAACTCCACCGAAGGTGCTGCCTGGTTTACGAAGTGGGACCTCAATAGCCCCATGAGCACTTGGCATGGCGTGACGGTCAATGTAGACAACCGAGTGACGTCGTTGATACTGGTCAACAACAACCTCAAAGGGTCTTTACCCAATCTAAACCTGCCGGAGCTGCTGGACTTTGCACTGCGGGGCAATACCCTGCGCGATACATTGCCCAGCCTGTCCTTTATGCGAAAGCTGCAGTTTCTCGATTTGTCCAATAATGAACTGGACGGCCAGCTACACGATTTCAATATGCCGGATCTGGGCAGCCTCCGACTAGACAACAACAAGCTGAGTGGAACCCTTCCACCCTTTACGCATCTCCGAGACTTGCAGACCTTGCTACTCAGCAACAACCGACTGACCGGCGGTCTGCCCGACTTTAACACGATGCCCAATCTGGCTACGCTGCGCTTGGCAGACAACCAGTTGGAAGGGTTTATCCCCGAGTTCAACTTTCTACCCAATCTGCTCGTCCTCGATCTCGGCAATAATAACTTCTTTGGTAGTTTGCCTGCGTTTCGTGGCTCTACCTCACTGTTTATTATCGACGTCTCTGACAATGATTTGAACGGATTTCTGCCATCCTTCTCACGTCTCAGCCTGCTCAATGATCTATACGTACAGGGCAATCGACTCGTGGGCGATGTGCCCAATCTGAGTGCATTGCAAGATCTCCAGGTACTAGACATTTCGGATAATTTCCTGGGTGGATCACTCCCCGACCTCACGGCCAATGTGGACCTGCAGGAGTTTTATGCCGCTGGCAACGACTTTGAGGGCAACATCCCCTCGTTTGCCGGTCTGGGTTTGCTCCAGCGCATTGATCTATCGCGCAATCAACTGGGCGACACAATCCCTGACCTCAGTTATCTGACCAACCTGGAGGACCTGCGGCTCGACAGCAACAACTTTAGCCACTCCCTGCTCGACGCCACGGCCTTTGGCACGCTGTCCGTACTGCGCGTCCAAAACAATCAGCTCACCTTTGGTGACCTCTTTGACATCAATGGGACCGGATTGACACAGTTCGTCTATGCTCCGCAGAAGAAGATCATGATGCCCGACACTATCATCGCTACGATCGGAGACAATGTAACCATAGATCTGGTGGAGGATCGCAACGTGCCCAATAATACATTCTCCTGGTATCTCAATGATGATTTCATCGTCGCCACGGCTATCAATCGTTACAACCTGCTCAATATCAATGGCCTGGACGAAGGCATCTATCATTGCATTGTCAACAACAACTCGCTACCGGCTTTGTCTTTGTTTTCGGAAGAGGTGCGACTGATCATGCGCTGTCCCATCAACGAGGTCAACGTAGTGGACACGATCTGCGCCGGAGATACCCTCCGGGTCAATGGCGTCAACTATACAAGTAGCGGCATGTATCGGGATACGGTACTGGTACCGGATCCAGGCACCTGTGACTCGGTATTTATCATCGACCTCACGGTGCGTCCGACGTTTGATACGTCGCTGGTCGACACCATCTGCGAATCGGATCAGCTCTTATTTGGAGACCAGATCTTAACGGAGTCAGGCACTTATGTCGACACACTGGCATCGGTGGCCGGCTGCGACTCCATTGTGACCCTGGCGTTGACGGTGAGGCCCTCCTTTACCTCGGTGAGAGAAATCGAACTGTGTTCGGGAGACACCTTGTTTGTCGGGCCGTTTGCCCACACCGCGGCCGGCATCTACTTTGACACCTTGCAGACCATCCATGGCTGCGATTCCGTGATCATATCCGATCTCACCGTGATCGATACGTTTCTGTCCGTGACAGACACCACCTTGTGCTTTGGTGAGATGGTCATGTGGCGAGGGGAGGTGTATGATGAGACCGGTATTTACGTCGACTCGTTTATGACCTCGACGGGATGTGATTCACTTTTTGTGCTCGATCTCACCGTCCAGGAGACAGACAGCTTTTTTGTCGAGCAGATTATCTGTCGCGGAGACTCCATTGTGATCGGCGGGACAGCTTATTTTGAGCCTGGCGTCTACGTGGATTCGCTGATGACGCTAGCCGGTTGCGATTCGTTTGTGTTCCTGCGCCTGGATGTGGTCGACGATTTCAATCAAGAGTTCAACTATACCTTCTGCGAGGGAGACACGCTATTTTTTGGGGACGATACGATCACCACCGCCGGCATCTACATTGACTCCCTTACGGCGCAGGGAGGTTGCGACTCTATCATCAAGGCACGTGTCAACTTTGTGGACTTTTGGTCTCGCACCATTGACACGGTCTTATGCTTTGGCGACTCGCTAAGGGTGGCCAACAACATATATAAGGTAAGTGGCATCTTCCGAGACACGTTATTTAATGCAAATGGTTGCGATACGTTGGTTGTATCCAGGATCAACGTGACTGACCCCATAGAACTGGAGGGGGCACGCCTGCTGCTCAACTCCCAAAACGTTGGCTCCATCGAGCCGACGATTACAGGTGGCTTCGATTTTCTATTCTACCGCTGGAACACGGGAGATAGTACGCTCTTGCTCGACAGCGTTCCGGCTGGTGTATATCAGCTCACCGTCACCGACGACGCCGGATGCAGCGAGGTGTTTGAGTTCACCCTGGATCCGACGACCAGTGCCAGCGAAGGGCACCACCTGGATGCCACGTTGACCCTCAGTCCCAATCCCGTGTCACCACAGCAACCGCTTCACCTGACCCTAAAGACTCAGGAGTCGGGTCTGTATCAACTAGCATTGTTTGACGTGGTAGGCAGACGACTCTATGCCGCTTCGTGGGACGTCCGCACGCCGGAGGCCACCCGGCAGCTAGTCGGATGGCAAAGGCAACCTGGCTACTACTTGCTGCGACTGCGCAATGCCCAGGGTGACTATCTCGTGAAAAAGATCGTGGTACAATAATGTCTAACTAGCGGCACCCCGGCGACCAGCCATTGAAGGTCGCGAAAGGAGGACGTTTGGGATTTCCTGGCGGGGCATCAGCTTGGTCACAAATAGATCGTGCTCGCGATTGTTCATTTGCACCCTGATCAAGCTCTGAGAAAGGGCTCCCGAGCTTCTTAGCCTACCATGGGCAGAATTTTCTATGGCGCAGATCCGCATTTCCTAAATGACTGATTTTCAGATGTATGAGATTCTCCACAGATATATTCTATGCAGACTAACATCCAATTATATATTTATATTATTTAGATATAACATATATAATTTGGCCTCGGGTGATTTTTTTGAAATTTTTTTTGGTCTACATTTGGTATATATGAGTTAATCATATATATTTAACTTCACGATATGAGGGTAGAAAGTTACTCTCGAAAAGTTTGAAAAATTGAGTTGATAAGTACAATCTCTGTTTCCCAAAAGCAGATACTTATGATCAGCGTTTTACTTATCAAAGAATAAGTTTGGTCCGAAAGGATCTTACTGATAAACTGCCACTGGAAGGCATATGCTGAGTGAAAGAACAGACGGAAGCCAGTTGGTCAGGCCAGGAAGTTTGCCGCAAGGCGAATGGAGGGGTCAGACACTAACAGCGGGTGGAAACCGGTTTGGAAGCGAAGCGCCTCGTAAGAGGTTTGTGACCGTTAATCAATGGGAACATAACATCAGCTTTGGAGGTTGGAGCTGCTTGCAGCGAAGGCCGAAGAGGTTGAACGTTACATGTCTAACATGTTGGCTGAATTGAGGTCATTCGAATCATGTCTGGCTGCAGGAATGCCGAATTGCGACGCCTTCGGGATAAGCGAAGAGGTAAAGATCGTAGCCGCTAAGGACGGATTAAAATGCCTTGATAGTGTGCTACCTCGGTAGCATGCGACCCGGCGATAGCGTCTTCAAAGGTGCCATTGCCGACTTTGGATGCCCGTCATCTGGTTATTACACAAACCCGCAAGGGGGCGTGTATAGAACCGCCTGAGAGATGATAAGCAACCAAAAAAAGGGGGATGACGAAAGGAGTCCCCTTTTTTTATTTGTAGAACTGTGTAATGGTGGAGGTGTTGAACAGGTACCTGTGAGTGAGTCAGCAATTTAGCGTGTTCCACTGCAGTGACTTCTCTGGGAAATTTTTTATTGCCAAAGCCATAACCCTGGCCATTTGACGGATTACTTGATATTCTGTCAGACGGGTTGCCGTACTTAATATGTACAGATGCTAGCTGCTCTCACCTCGGCATGAGCTGCGATCTAGCGTTTGGCGAGGACGCCAATCACGTCCGAATGGTCTGCTACTAAGGATCCTCCCAGATAATCACGCTATTGTGATTTGGCGGACTCGCACCAACCATTCCCTATCCACTCTTTGGCCTATTTCCACCAGGTATAGCGCACCGTCAAATAGATGAAGTAGACAAAGGCCAAAAGGGCTACCGTCGTTAGGGCCCAATGTTGCTCGGGATAGAGGTATAATATCGCCAATAGGACCCCGATCATTGAAAACCCAATGGCGGCGGGCCAAACGGACTTCTTAATATTTCGGGAAGGATAGGATACTTCAATCGGTGCGAAGTGGAGGACACCGAAGAGCAGGATCATCCCGAGGTTAAACGTCGGTCCCTGTCTGAACACAAAGAAGGCGTAGAACACGACGAGATTCCAGAGGACGGGAAAGCCCGCAAATTGATCTTTGTCGGTGACCATCCGTGCTTGACCATAGTAAAATGCAGAGATCAGGATGACGTAAAAGGAGGCCCACAATCGCACCGACGGGTCCACCAGCTCCGCTTTGTAGATAAAGTAGGCCGGCAGAAAAGCGTAAGTCAAGAAGTCGATTACGAAGTCGATATTCTTACCCTGAATGTGCGGCAGCACCCGGCTGACCTCCCAACGCCGGGCCAAGAGACCATCACTCCCGTCGATAAACAGGCAAACCAGCAGCCATGCCATCCCTGCACGCCAATCCTCTCGATCAAAGGCGACTAGGGAAAGAAAGGCAAATACACCGCCGCTGGCAGTATACGCATGTACGGACCAGGCCTTTAGCTTCTCCATGGGTAGGATTAGATCCAGACGGAAAATAGGGAAATGTTTCTAGGTGAGACATGGGTTGGCCTTCCAGCCAAAAAAGACGCTGGCACATGCACCCCCCTAAGCTCAACAACGTGAACAACTCCGCAGCGTCGTTTAATCGGCAAGGTGGTCAGTCCAAGATTGCCCTAAGGTGTGGGATATCGTTAGGACAGCACACCACCCTGGATTTCCTGGGTACTGATCTTCCGCATCTCGACCTTGCGGATCTTGCCGGTGACCGTCATCGGAAACTGGTCCACAAACTTGATGTATTTCGGAATCTTGAAGTGGGAGATCCGCTCTTCGCAATAGCGTTTGACCTCATCGGCATGGATCTCCTCGCCGTCCAGTAACTTAATCCAAGCGCAAATCTCCTCGCCATACTTTTCGTCTGGCACCCCCACGACCTGCGCCTGATCAACCGCCGAATGCTGGCAAAGAAACTGCTCAATCTCCTTGGGATAGACATTTTCGCCGCCGCGGATGATCATATCCTTGATACGACCCACAATCGAGATATAGCCCTCAGAGTCCATCATGGCAAGATCCCCCGAGTGCATCCACCGAGCCTGGTCGATCGCTTGCGCAGTCTTCTCCGCATCTTTCCAATAGCCCAGCATCACACAGTAGCCCCTAGTGCAGAGCTCTCCCCTGGATCCGATCGGTACGATCTGCCCTGTCTCCGGATCTACGATCTTGATCTCGGTATGAGGCATGATGCTACCGACCGTATTCACCCGCTTGTCAAAAGGAGCATCGTGCCTGGTTTGGGTGCTGACTGGGCTGGTCTCCGTCATGCCATAGGCAATCTCCACTTCGCTCATATGCATTTCTTTGTTCACCCGCTTCATCAGTTCCGGCGGGCACAGCGACCCCGCCATCACGCCCGTGCGCAGGGAGGACATGTCATATTTTGCAAAATCGGGGTGATTGAGCTCGGCATAAAACATAGTAGGCACCCCATATAAAGCAGTGGCCCGCTCCGCCTCCACCGCCTCGAGCACAGCCAGGGCATCAAAACCCTCGCTGGCATAGATCATCGTGGCCCCGTGAGCAATGCAGCCAAGATTGCCCATGACCATGCCAAAACAATGATACAGTGGTACGGGAATGATCAACCGATCCTCAGACGAAAAATTCTGCATCTTGGTGACCAGGTAGCCATTATTTAAAATGTTGTGATGGCTCAAGGTTGCGCCCTTAGGATAGCCCGTCGTGCCACTGGTATACTGAATGTTTATCGGATCATCAAAACCAAGTTGGGCCTGACGAGTGCTTAGCGATGTATCGGCGATGGTCTGGCCCATGCGCATGAACTCTTCCCACATCAGCAGTCCCTCGCGGCGTACCGCGGCCAAAGAGATGGCTCGCTTCAAAAATGGAAGTTTAGCACAAGCAACAGCGTCAGCACCCGACGTTTTTAGCTCTGGCACAAGCGCATGAATCATGGCGGTATAATCCGACGTCTTGAATCGATCCGCTAAGACGATCGCCTTGCAACCCGACTGGTTTAGTGCATACTCCAGCTCATGCAGTCGATAAGCGGGATTGATGTTGACCAGGATGCAACCGATCTTGGCCGTGGCAATTTGCGTAATCAACCACTCCACGCAGTTGGGCGACCAGATCCCGACCCGATCGCCCTTTTTGATGTCGATCGCCAGTAGTGCCTTTGCGCACTGATTGACTTTTTCCTGCAGTTCGAGATAGGTGTAGCGGATGTTTTGATGGACGGAAACGACCGCCTCCTTATCTCCGAATGCAAGTACCGTCTGGTCGAAAGCATCGCCAATGGTCAGGCCCAACAACGGCTCCGAGGAAGGTCCCGAAGCGTAACTAATATTATTTGACATGATGCTGTGTTTTGCTGGATAGGATAGGTGAAAGAAAGTGGTGGATGGCCGCCAGCGTTCTTTCGGGTTGCTCTTTATGGGGAAAATGACCGCAGCCGGGCAAGATCACGGATGCAGCGTTTGCTCCAATGGATCGTGCCAGGTCCAAAGCGTGTTGACTATCGGCATATTCATCGTCTGCCCCTTGGAGCACCAGGACGGGACATTGGATCTTAGACAGCAAGGGCGTGATGTCCCAAGACCGGAAGTCCTCGGACAGCCATGTGGAGGCCCAGTCCTCGACCAGCCGGGAGGCCTTTTCTCCATGCAAGGCAATGAGCTTATGCATCGCCGCAGGGCTCTGCAGATTTTTGTACGTAGATCCGATCCCGGCTAGCGTCTTCTCCAGCACCCATCCATGCCCAGCAATCGCGATGACGCCCCGGACATGGTGGTGATGAGCGCCGTAGATCAATGCAATGCTGGCCCCATCACTGGCTCCGATCAAGATGGGCTGGTGTATCTCCAGCCGTGCCAGCAGTTGGGGCAAGACCTCCAACGCCTCCCGTTCAAGATAATCCGTGTTTCTGCCTTCGTCACGGGAGGATGACCTGCCATGCCCAGCACGATCAAAGATGACTGCGTCTAAGCCCGAGTCCGCACAGAGCAAGCTGGGAAAGGATCCCCACGACGTGGTACAGCCGAGGGCATCATGGAGGAATACCAAGGTCAATCCCGATGAAGGGTGACCAGATGGGATCAGACGCTGCACATAAAGATCCTTGCCCTGGCAACGCACGAAGTCTTCGGCTCTCGTCGTCATGGTAGCCTGGATAAGATAAGAAAGTTGAACCTCGCCGATGATGGTAGGCGCAGCGGAGTTTATCCTGTGACAATTTCAAGGAAAAAAGACTGTAATGGTCTCGCTTGACAACCTGAATACGGAGGAATATTTTTGCTAGAGCAATATGCCCCAGGTGATGATACACCATCGTTCTAGTTCCGGGAGGGAAATCTCAAGTAGTCTCTCAACATCAAATCTTCACCCATTCAGGGTACACAGATACTGGGATGCTCCATCTTACTAATTATCCACGAACCATGAAATATCTATTGTTCCTAGCACTTTTCAGCTGCACGACGCTAGCATTGGGTCAGCCCCGGAGCCAGGTCGAGTTCGGGGTCTCTTATGCCTTCAATACCTCAGGTGATATTCCATCCATAGTCGTGAGAAATCAGTTCAGGCATCAACTGAGGGAACGGCTGCATCTATTGGTCGAGGCACATGTCTTAGACGGAGGATTTGACTGGCTGGGGGTCAATCTGTACAAGGGCAGCAAGCCTTTCATTTTTATTGACAAATATCGTGGTCATCCTCTTGGAGCTGCAGGTCCTGGAAGTGTCGAAGGCATCAAGTCACTGAAACCCAAAACCAATCGGAGTACCTTCTACACTTTTGATCTTGATCTCGGCTACGAGATCATAAGGAAATCGACGTGGTCCCTGATCTTCGCTGGCGGTGGCACCTTCGTTTACGCTAATCAATCCGGCATTTGGGAGTATGGTGACGGTGTCTTGACCACTCCCTTCTACGGCGAAGTCAATGTGGTGTACACCGCACCGGGGAACTATCGCTATTGGGATATCGGAGGAAATGGTCAGTTGGATCTGGACCTTTATGTGGGAAAAGTGTTGACCCTCGGAGCCAGGATTGCAGTTCATGCCACATCCAAGGCTGGTATTTTCTATATCGACTATGGCATTGGCATAGGAGCGAGACTGTAAACTGAGCGGGTGGTGGTGTTCACAGCACCGAACAATCGAGTAGCAGAAACGAGCGGAGGTAATCAGGCTCCGCCCGTTTCATTTAAGTACAACTTACCCTGGTCCTATCAAAACAGAAATGCCCGCTCTCGCGGGCATGCTGCAGTGGGCTGGCGGTGAGGGCGGGATTATCGCAGATGATCCCAGAGGGGGGGATCGTCATTGTTTCCAAGACATGGCACCTATCGGCGTCTTTTTTGTGCTATGGCCAACTCCATGCACAGCATGGATCGTCCCCGCACAAAAAAGCCCTTCGCTAACGCGAAGAGCCATGTCTTGGAAACACTGCGGTGAGGGCGGGATTATCTCCAGATGATCCCAGAGAGGGGGGCGGCTCATCCCACCGCAGCACGCGGCTCCTACCGTCGCCCCTATTTCTTTTGGCAGGACCATCGGCAAGTGCACTTGGACTGCTCCTGTCCAAAACAGAAATGCCCGCTCTCGCGGGCATGCTGCAGTGGGCTGGCGGTGAGGGCGGGATTCGAACCCGCGGTACCCCGTTAAGAGTACGCCGGTTTAGCAAACCGGTGGTTTCAGCCACTCACCCACCTCACCGTAGTATCGATTGGTAGCTGATACCAAAGGATGGCAAAGATAAGATAGCCCCGCCGATTTTCAAATCTCGAAAGACTCTCAAATAGCTTACCACTCGTCTCCCCGCGAGATCACCTGGTACCCTCCCTCGACACGGAGCACGGGCCCATCAAATTCCTGCCCTTGGCCATCGTAATTCTCAAGACATTTGCCTTCCGTACCGCTACGGACTTGGGTAATATTGAGGCCATGTCCCGCTATAACGATCACACAGTCGGCGTACTCTTGGCCCTGCTAGGGGCACTCCTGTTCTCGACGAAGGCAGTTTTTGTGAAGCTGGCCTATCAGTACGACGTGGACACCATCACCCTGCTCTTACTCCGCATGTCCTTTGCTTTGCCCTTTTACCTGGTGGTGCTGGCCCGACTTGCCCCCAGTAAGGCGCAAGCGTGGAAAGAGATCAAACCCTATTACTGGGCAGGGATCTTACTGGCAGGTTTTCTCGGCTATTACCTCTCCAGCTTGTTGGATTTTTTGGGTCTGCGGTTTATTGATGCCAGTGTAGAACGGTTGATTTTATTCATTTATCCCACGATTATCGCGTTGCTCAGCTACTTCTTCTTTGGAGAAAGGCTCAGCAAGTTTCAAGTACTAGCACTGCTGAGTTCGTATATCGGTCTCCTCTTTGTCTTTGGCCAGCATCTGCAGCATATCTCCCTGGACAGCGACTTTTGGAAGGGAGCATCCCTGATCATTCTCTGTGCCATCACCTTTGCTGCCTTTCTGGTGATGAGCCAGTGGTTGATCCCCAGATTTGGGGTGACATCCTTTACCAGCCTATCGATGACGTTTGCCTGCGTACTGGTCATCGTGCATTTTGCCGCCACGCACGTCTCGCACACCCTGTGGACCCTCGATCCGGCAGTGTACTTGTACGGGGCCGCCATGGCTATACTGGCCACCGTACTCCCCTCGTACATCGTCAATGCAGCGATCGACCGGATTGGTGCCGTTCGCGCCGGGATCATCTCTAGCGTCGGCCCGATCTCAACCATCACCTTGGCCTACTGGTTGCTGGATGAGCGCCTGGCGTGGCCTCAGATGATCGGAGCCGCCTTGATCATTGCTAGTGTCACGGTGGTGAGTGCGGAGCGCAAGAAGCGCCGAGCCCTCCAGCCCAAGGCTAGGGCCCGCGCTTACCATGCAAGGTGAGTCTAGCCCACACTCGGCTGATGATTATTCACTACTTTCAATTCTTGCATCATCAAACGTCCAGATATGAGATTTGCGATCATCCCACTACTACTGCTGCCCTCCCTTGTCATAGGCCAGAAGACCCAGCGAGCCATTACCTTCCCAGATATCCCGGGCTACAAGACCCTCAAATGTGACTTTCACATCCACACCGTCTTCTCCGATGGCAAAGTGTGGCCAAACATCCGCGTACAGGAGGCCATCCGAGATGGTTTGGATGCGATCTCGCTCACCGAACATTTGGAGTATCAGCCCCACGCTGCGGATTTGCCCCACCCGGATCGCAATCGCTCCTATGACATCGCCGTCGAGCAAAGCAAAGCCTACGATCTGATCGTGGTGCGCGGTTCAGAGATTACCCGCAAGCTGCCCCCGGGACATGCCAACGCCATCTTCATTCAAGACGCCAACAAGCTGGTCCTGGATGACTCCATTGCAGCCTATCGGGAAGCCGTGCGTCAGGGAGGATTCATTTTCTGGAATCACCCAAATTGGATCAGTCAGCAGCGCAATGGTATAGCCACGCTGACTGATTTGCATCGTCAGCTCATTGGCGAGGGCCTCCTACATGGCATCGAGGTCGTGAACGACATCACCTACTCCGACGAAGCCCTGCAGATTGCGCTGGACCACAACCTGGCGATCATCGGCACGTCGGATATTCATGGTCTGGTAGACTGGCAGTTTGAAATTGCCACCGGCGGTCATCGCCCGATCAATCTGATCTTTGCCCGCGAGCGGACCGAGGCCTCCATCCGGGAGGCCCTGTTTGAAGGACGCAGCGCAGCTTGGTTTCAAAACCTCTTGATCGGTCGGCAAGATGTGCTCGAACCACTCGTCAGTGCTTCCATCTCCGTGGCCAAAGCAGCCTATCAGGGTCCCTCATCTGTGGTCAACGTAGAAATCACGAACAATTGTGACGCCAAGTACATGCTGAAGAACCGGGGTACGTTTACCTTTCACAACTTTGGTGACGTCCTGACGCTGGAACCGCATAGCACCACCATGGTCCAAGTCAAGACGATCGAGCAGAAAGCGCAATTTGAACTGGATTTTGAAGTGCTCAATGCCATCATTGCCCCTAAGCAGCATGTCCGCCTCCGACTGCCGGTCAAAGTAGATCTCTGACACCGTTTTAGCTTGGACTCTGCGGAGTGACTAGCGTGGGAGTTCTGAGTGAGGGAGTTCTGAGTGAGGGAGTTCTGAGTGAGGGAGTTCTGAGTGACTTGAGTTATGGGCGAGCTCGCGAATATTGGGCCTCAAACTTAGACTCTGCGTAGTGACTAGCGTGCGCTAAAGTGCCTAGGAGTGACTAGCGTGGTAGTTGAGAGTGAGGGAGTTCAGAGTGACTTGAGTTTTTGGCGAGCTCGCGAATATTGGGCCTCAGCTTGGGCTCTGCGGAGTGACTAGCGTGCGCTAAAGTGCCTAGGAGTGACTAGCGTGGGAGTTCTGAGTGAGGGAGTTCAGAGTGACTTGAGTTATGGGCGAGCTCGCGAATATTGGGCCTCAAACTTAGACTCGGCGGAGTGACTAGCGTGCGCTAAAGTGCCCAGGGTGACTAGCGTGGTAGTTGAGAGTGAGGGAGTTCAGAGTGACTTGAGTTATGGGCGAGCTCGCGAGGATTAGGCCTCAACTTAGATTCTGCGGAGTAGCTATCGTGCGCTAAAGCGCCTAAGCGTGACTAGCGTGGTAGTTCTGAGTGAGGGAGTTCAGAGTGACTTGAGTTTTTGGCGAGCTCGCGAATATTGGGCCTCGGCTTGGGCTCTGCGGAGTGACTAGCGTGCGCTAAAGTGCCTAGGAGTGACTAGCGTGGTAGTTCTGAGTGAGGGAGTTCTGAGTGACTTGAGTTTTTGGCGAGCTCGCGAATATTGGGCCTTAGCTTGGGCTCTGCAGAGTGACTAGCGTGCGCTAAAGCGCCTAAGCGTGACTAGCGTGGGAGTTCAGAGTGGGGGAGTTCTGAGTGACTTGAGTTTTTGGCGAGCTCGCGAATATTGGGCCTCGGCTTGGGCTCTGCGGAGTGACCAGCGTGCGCTAAAGTGCCTAGGGTGACTAGCGTGGTAGTTGAGAGTGAGGGAGTTCTGAGTGACTTGAGTTTTTGGCAAGCTCGCGAATATTGGGCCTCGGCTTGGGCTCTGCGGAGTGACTAGCGTGCGCTAAAGTGCCTAGAGGTGACTATCGTTGTAGTTCAGAGTGAGGGAGTTCTGAGTGACTTGAGTTATGGGCGAGCTCGCGAATATTGGGCCTCAAACTTAGGCTCTGCGGAGTGCCTATCGTGCGCTAAAGTGCCTAGCGTGACTAGCGTGGGAGTTCTGAGTGAGGGAGTTCTGAGTGACTTGAGTTTTTGGCGAGCTCGCGAATATTGGGCCTCAGCTTGGACTCTGCGGAGTGACTAGCGTGCGCTAAAGCGCCCAGTAGAACCTTGCATTAGATATGTTGAATATTTTAATATGATTTTGTTCGCAGACATGGCGCAAAATGTGACCGAACGATCTTGTAGCGTCGTGCATGACACAATGCGAGAAATGAGGGAACCGCGACCGCGGGTACAGCTAGCCGTAGCCGTTCCGAAGGCTTTGTAACGCACTATGTGGGTAAAATTGCAAGTTGGTATTTACGACAGCCTCCTAGCGCTTGAGAAAGGGAGCCGACACCGGTGTATCGTCCACCAGCACCTCAAGCACATAACTGCCCGAAGCCAGCGGCAGTAGATCGACGCTGAGCGTGCCCACTGACTTCGCCAACTGCTTGGCCGTCATCTCCTGACCGAGTTGGTTGTAGATGCGGTAGGCGGATATCGCATGATCGGCACCTACCTGCACCTCCAGCACCTCTGAGGCCGGATTGGGAAAAGTAACCAGATCAAAGCTGGCTGCCAATCGGTTTACCCCCAGGATCTGCTCATCAAACTTTGTCCCGGAGTTCAAAATTTCCTTGGTATCCTGGTCTTGTACGTAGGCTAGCACATACACCTCCGTCGGATCCACCCCATCCGGAATGTCGATTTCGTAATTCAGCACCACCGATTCGCCCACGGGGGCAGGCGTGACGTCATCTCCGGTCGAGGCTGTCACGTAGTCTCGCAGGACATCGTGGTGCTCGCTCTCGCCATTGTTGGCATCAAATAGGAGTCGCTCCTCCACCACCGCTACAAAGAGCTTGTGGTTGGCCGCCTCAATATTGTCATGGGTGGTGATGGTCAGCGTCACTGCACGCACCGGAAAGCCGCTCTCTTCTACCTGTATCGAGAGCGCAGCAGGTGCATTCATCTGGCTAAGCAGGTTCTGCTCAAAAGAGCTGCTGCTGGAACTCGACCGTACTCCATTGATGTACATGGTCGGGGTAGCGGGCACCCCGTAATAGTCTCGTCGGGCTCCATTGTCCTCCTCGTTAAATCGATAGAGCGGACATTGATCGTAGGGCACCGGTGGATGAATGGCTATGTGATGAATCTCGTCTGGATATTTTTCCATCACTGTGTACAAGGCGGGATTGCGGCTACTGCAGATACCACAATACGTATTGGTAAAGTGCTCTACCAGCAAATACTTGTTGACGGTCTGGGCTTCGAGGAGGAGCGGGGTGGCCAAAAGAAACAACAGGTACAACTTCTTCATTAGATGGTACTTTTTTCTTTGCTTTCTTAAACGAAACTGCAATTATACGTCTTTGTTATACGGTTGGCCAGGTTTAACCCCCGGTTGAGAACACTATTTGTCCGTGCCGGGCTTTTTCAGCCCTTCCAGCAGATCAAAAAGGTCATCATTCTTGGATATGAGACACCCTTGCCGAATCAGTGCAAAAACTTCATCCGGCTTGTCCTTGGTGTACGCTTTCTCCGCAGAAAGCAGCTGTGCGGAGGAGTCGCTCTTGCGATAGATCTCCCCTAGATCGATGGCTTGATACGCTCGCCGAAAATCGATTTTCTCATTACCGACCAGACGGAGGCCATTCATCTGCACCTTGTCTCCTGCGAAGCGGAAGAGGTGAATTTCGCTCTGCGTCCTGCGCTCCAGGAGCTCCACTCGCCCCAGCACACGCGCCAACACCAGATTGCTAAAGTGGTTAATATGTCCTCGGACTTGATCGGGCGCTTTGCGCTTTAGTTTTTCCCAATCCGCCGCTGTGACCCCTTGACTGGCTAGAAATCGAATGAACTCTGGCTCCAACTCCTGCAGTTCATCCGACGAGAGAGCTCGGTATTTGATGTGCACACTCATCTGCCGCCCTTAGCGATGCTTGGATTTTGGCTGCTGTCACAGAGTATTAGCGCAAGCTTCATATTTTTGGCCCAATAAGCTAACAAAGGTAATGATAACAGCATTGATATGGCCCGATTGGGGATCCCCCGAGGTGTGGATGAGCCTGATCACATTGACATTCTTGGAGATTGTGCTGGGGGTGGACAACATCATCTTCATTTCGATCACCGCGGGCAAACTCCCGGAGGAGGAGCAGAAGAAAGCCACCAACGTGGGGCTGATCTTTGCCATGGCCATTCGAATCGTACTGCTGTTTGGGATCACTTGGCTGATCGCGATGGAAAATCCCTGGTTTCACATTGATACCTCGTTTATGACGGGCGCATTTAGTGGCCAAAGCTTGATCTTGATGATCGGAGGCATCTTTCTGCTCTACAAGAGCACGACGGAGATACATCACAAGTTGGAAGGGCAGGAGCATGCAGGAAAAGAGGGTAACAAACGCAAGGCCAGCCTGTACCGGGTGATGGTCCAGATCACCTTGATCAACATCATCTTCTCTTTTGATAGCATCCTGACCGCCGTGGGTATGACCAGTGGGCTGGTGGGTGCCTTGGTCATTATGATCATTGCCGTGGTATTTTCGGTAGTGATCATGATGGTATTTGCTATTCCCGTTGGCCGATTTGTCAATCGACATCCCAGTATACAGATGCTGGGGCTGGCCTTTCTTATACTCATCGGCTTTATGCTGATCGCGGAGAGCGCTCACCTGGCTCATGTCGTGGTCCTGGGAGCACCGATAGGCAGTGTGCCCAAGGGTTACTTGTACTTTGCCATTGCCTTCTCGCTCGCCGTAGAATTCTTAAATATTCGGGTCCGGCGTAAGCGACCCCCGGTCCAACTGCATGGCATTAAAGAAGATGCGGTGGAAGAGGGTATCTTGCAGGCATGAGCGGCTGGAAGATAGGGTCCCTGGGCGGTATGTGCCTCGTCTTAGCCTGGAGCTGCCAGCCAGCTATCAAGCAATTCATGCAGTACGGGGGGCAGACGATGGGCACCTATTATCGCATCACCTGCGAGCATGCACCGGATCTGTCCGAACAGATGATCGAGGAGACGCTAGCCAAGCTCAATCAGGCTTTGTCCACCTATGACTCCAGCTCGCTCATTAGCCACTTCAACCGATCCGCCCAAGGGTTGGATCTGGCAGCGGTGGACGACGATGCGCTTTCGACCTACTTCATGGACAATGTGCAACTGTCTTTGGAAATCGGTGAGCGCTCCCACGGCTACTTTGACCCCACCGTCATGCCACTGGTCAATTTCTGGGGATTTGGGTATGTGGATCAGAGGCAAGAGGGCCCTATCGACAGTCAAGAGGTGCAGCGACTCTTGACGCATGTGGGGCTGGACAAGATAGCGGTGGATGGCAAGCACATCCAAAAGAGCCTGCCGCAAGTCGAATTGGACTTTAGCGCGGTGGCCAAGGGATATGCGATCGATCAGCTGGGCCACCTGCTGGAAGACTTAGGTATTGAGAACTATCTCATCGACATCGGCGGAGAGACGCGGGCCCGAGGGACCAACGCGGAGGGACGTCGATGGCGAATTGGCATCGCCGATCCCGCCGAAAACGCATTGTTTGATAGTTTTCGTTATATCCTTGAGCTCCGCGATCAATCCGTAGCTACCTCAGGCAACTACCGCAATTTTTATGAAGCGAACGATATGATCATCAGTCACACTATGAATCCCAAGACCGGCTTCTTCGAGCGCAATCGCTTGCTGAGCGTCAGCATCGTGTCGGCCGATTGTGCCGTGTCAGATGCCTACGCGACCGCCTGCATGGCCATGGGTCTGGAGCAATGCCAGCAACTATTGGCCCAACGATCCGAATTGGAAGGCTTTCTCATTTTTGCGGATGAACAGGGGCAAACCGATACCTTCGTCACACCTGGATTACAGGATGCCGTCACACCCGCCACAAACTAAACCATGATAAAATTTAATCTACAGAAGGAGCTTTGCTTCTTTGACGTCGAGGCCACGGGCCTGCATGTGATCCGCGATCGGATCATTCAGATTGCCATCAAGAAGTTCTTTCCGGATGATCGGCCCCCGGCAAGCTATTCGCAGCTCATCAATCCGGGACTGCCCATCAGCGAGGAAGCGATGGAGATCACCGGCATCACCCCAGCCGACCTGCGCAATAAGCCGACCTTTCGCCAGGTGGCCCAGCAGATCTATGATTTTTTTGGAGACGCAGATTTGGCCGGCTACAACAGCAACCGGTTTGACATACCGATCTTGATGGAAGAGTTTCATCGCGCGGGCTTTGATTTCTCCATTGAGCATCGCAAGCTGATTGACGTACAGCGGATCTTCTACCGCATGGAGCCCCGTTCGCTCAAAGCAGCGCACCGATTCTACTGCAAGAGTGAAATGGAAAACGCACACGATGCTATGGCCGATGTGGACGCCACGGTGGCCGTGCTGATGGGACAGCTTGACATGTATCAAGACCGAGACCTGGTGCAGGACGACACAGTACTCCAGGCGCCGGTCAAAAATGATATGAAGGCCCTACATGATTTTACCAATGACACCCGTACCCTGGATGTCACCCAACGACTCAAGTACAATCACCAAGGGGAGGTTGTATTCAACTTTGGGCGGTACAAGGGAAGAATTGTGCAGGACGTCTTCAAGGAAGACAAGGACTACTATCACTGGATCCAAAACAAAGAATTTAGCGTCCAAATGAAGAAGATCGTCAAGAAGCTCGCCAAGGACATAGATCTGACGCATGGAGAAGCCAAGAAATAGTTGGCTCGCACTGCTACTCGGGCTGACCGTGTGGTCATGCTATGAAAAAGTAGATGGCTGCCTGGATGCGGATGCTTCCAACTTCAGCATCGTCGCCGACATCGACTGTGGCTGTTGCGAATACCCCAATCTCGTACTGGATATCAATCACATTTATGACACCCTCAGCTTCAATGTCGGCACTACCTACCACAATGCGCTGGGCCAGCCATTTTCCATCAACCACTTTGCGCTCTTTGTATCCGATGTCCAGGTACGACGGGATACCCAGTGGCTCAACGTGACGCAGACCATCGATATATCGTCGACTACCGGAGAGGTAACAGCAGAGCCGGATGATGCCACGGTGCTGTCGCGCACGGGCTTTCAATTTGAGGTCGGCGAGTTTACCAATTCGGGGCACTTTGAACAGGTCCAGTTTCTGCTGGGTCTGAGCGAGCCCGAGCTATCTGCCGATCCCGAAGACTTTGAAGAGGGCCATCCCCTGGCCCCGGATGGACCCCTGACGGAGGCTGCACAGTACCATCTGTTTGAGCTTGGGATTGTCAGAGACACGGCCACGATGGAGATCGACACCATCACCCTGGCAGCCGATCAGGGACAGGGGATCAGCATCAACTTTGATCTGACCACCAGCCGCGGATCTGATCTAAGGATTCCCATCACCGTCGACTATGCTCGCTGGTTTGAAAATTTGGATCTTCTCACGGATGATGCAGCAGCCCTAGCCGAGAAGATTGTCGATGGCATCCCGCATTCTTTCTCCGCCAACCAGTAATCCTTACTGAACATTTGAGACATAATCTGACGAATACAGGTGTTTTAAACACCTCTGCTTCTGATATTTACACCTTTGGCATCAAACATATTATTATTTTTTATATTTAACAATGAGAATTATTTGTCCTTGCCGACATATGTTTGAGGGACCATATTTGTTTTTAGGAATCGTCTCGAAGTGAAGACTTCGAAAAATCGATTCAAAGAAATATCGTTTTGGATATGTTCATGGGATTATAATTTGTTGGACGAGTCGTGTCAATCCTCTGGTACGACTCGTTTCTTTTTCGCCCCTTCATGACAATCTCCGAGGAAATAGTGTAAAGAAAATCGGTCCCCCCCGGCCTGCTGGTCTGGATCAACCCACGAGTACGACGGAATGTCGCCTCGCTCCTTGCGCACCAATCACCAAGGTTTGCTCAATGTCCGCCGTTTTCGAAGGCCCGGCGACAAATACGCCAAAACCCGATCGATCAATGGACACGCTTTGGTAGGCCTGATGCATGTCGCCCACCAGCAGACCGACGGGCAAGATGACCACCAGATGCTGACACATGAAGGGCAAGATACGATGGGGTAAAACGGCCTCCGTAAGCCAGACCGCACCGTTTTCAGCTACGCCGAGTTCTCCCTCGACGAAGGCCACCTCCACCCGCTCATAGGCCAGCGGATCCTGACGGTCGCTCGGATCAACTGAAGACGAAATCTCGGGAATGCAAGAAAGGACCACCTCGGCACCCTCCCGCCACGGCTTTGTGATCTGGTCCAGGGCCGCTCGTGACGGAGCCCGATGTACGGAAGATCCTGACAATTCCGCATTCACCATAAATCGCTCGATGATCTGTGAATCCGGACCCGTGGAGCGGATGGGGGCTGGCAGCGAGCTACTCGCTGGCTTGCTTGCCCGTATGCGTGCGAGAATGTCTGATTTTGCCATTAGGACTCCCTTGGTGAGTGATGCTTAGCGTACCAAGATCGAAACGATTCCTGGGGTGGCTCGGGTAGCTCGCGGTCTTTACCCCAGGCATTTGATCGGCTGTACACGATGAATCTGGGAAATACCCGAAGTACCCTCCGAAGGAGTCCTCCCCAAAAGGCATAGCGACCCGGATGGGCCAGAACCTTGCCGGCAAAGCGCAGCCCCATCACCTTGAAGCGGTCGAGCAGTCCCTTGCCCGCCACCACCTGTCGCCATTTATATAGTTGTGTGTGTATATCAATCTTGACCGGGCACACATCCGAGCATGCACCACAGAGGCTGGACGCAAATGGCAGATGGCGATATTTCTCCAGATCGAGACCCGGCGTCAGAATAGATCCAATCGGACCCGGGACCGTGTGACCATAGCTGTAGCCCCCGCTGCGCCGGTATACCGGACAGGTGTTGATGCAAGCTCCACACCGTATGCATTTCAGCGCATTGCGAAAGTCGGCCCTGCCCAAGTGTTCGCTTCTGCCATTGTCGACAATGATGATATGCATTTCTCCATTCGGCTTGGGCCGGTGATGATGGGAGGTATATATAGTGATCGGCTGACCGGTGGCGCTCCTCGCCAAGACCCGGGTAAAAACACCGAGATGCTCCGCAGCGGGTATGATCTTTTCGATGCCCATACTGTGGATCTGCACCGGCACGCGGTGTACGCCCATGTCCGCATTTCCTTCGTTGGTACACACCACCACGCCCCCTGTCTCCGCAATGGCAAAGTTGACTCCCGTCAAGGCCACCTCCGCCTGGATAAACTTCTCTCGTAGGTGATCCCTGGCCGCCTCGGCCAGATAGGTGGGATCGGCATTGTCGGGATCGGTATCCAGCACCTCATGAAAGAGGGCACTCACTTCCTCCTTTTTGATGTGGACTGCGGGGGCCACAATATGGCTGGGGGGCTCATTTCTAAGCTGAATGATGCGCTCTCCCAGGTCCGTATCAATCACCTCGATGCCATGGGTTTCGAGGTAGTGATTCAACCCACACTCCTCGGTCAGCATGGATTTACTTTTGACCATTTTGGTGGAGCCACGCCTGCGGAGGATATCCAGCACGGCTTGGTTGTGCTCTTCGGCGGTTGATGCCCAGTGGATCTGGACCCCATTGGCCTGCGCAGCGGCTTCAAACTGGATCAGCAGCTCATCCAAATGGCTCAATACGTAGTCCTTGATCTCGGAGGCGGATGTCCGCAGTCGCTCCCACTCCACCACCTGATGTACCCCCCGGTCGCGATTGTGCCTCAGCCAAGTGATTGCCTGGTTGTGCCAGTCGGTCCGTGGTCCGTCGGAGATAAACTGCCGGGCAGCTTTGGCATGGTCAACGGCTGATTCCTTCATCCTGCTGGAGCTAAAATTTCGACCAAATGTTTCACCTGTACTGGGAGGTCGCGTCGGCGGATCAATCCATCCAGATGCATTAGACAACTCATGTCCCCGGATGTGATGTATGCTGCCCCGTGCCTTACATGATCATCAATGCGGTCGATGCCCATCTTGGCGGATACGTCCGGCTCGTTGATGGAAAAGGTGCCGCCAAAGCCACAACATTCATCGCGCCGATCCAGCTCGATCAATTCGATGCCATGGACCATCTGCAGCAATTGCTCCCATTTGGAAAACGCAGGACCGACCAGCTCGGTGCTCTTTGCCGACCGCAAGCCCCGCAGTCCATGGCAGCTCTGGTGCAGTCCCACCTTGTGCGGAAAGTGTGCTTCCAGATGTTGCACCTGTAACACATCCACCAAAAAGGTGGATATATCGTACGTCCGCGCTCGCAAGGTCTCCAGCTCCTCTGATGAGGGGAGTACATTGTAGTGATGACAGACATGATAGACACAACTGGCAGAGGGCGCCACGACATGATCGTACCCGGAAAACACCTCCACAAAATGTCTATAGATGGGTATGGCCTCCTGCTCAAGACCGCTATTGGCGAGCGGCTGGCCACAGCAAGTCTGCCCGGGCGGGTACGCTACTTGGCAACCCACACTTTCCAGCAGACGGAGCGCCGCTCGAGCCGCATCCGGATAGAACTGATCCATGTAGCAGGGTATGAATAAACCCACTTTCATGCGGTATGCCATCCTTGAATCCTTAAATCCGGTGCTAGCACGATGCGTATCCTCGGCATGAAAGAAATGTACAGAATTCTGCCGGTACTGTGACATGTCAAGCGCACGATCAGACGATTTGTCCCGCTGTATCTCCTCGTGTCGATATTTTCTATCTTCAGACCCATGGAAAAACTAATCTACGGCCTGCTCCTCGCAGCCATTCTCACGACGGGGTGTGGCACGGCTCCGGAGACCGCGCAAGTCCAGTTTTCGGTGCAGCGTACCGGTGACTGGCTTACCTTCTCGGGCGCCGCTGACGCCAAAAAAGTGGTCCTGATCTCCGGCGACGAGGAATATCGATCGGAGGAGGCGCTTCCTCAACTGGCTGCGATCTTGTCAAAGCATCACGGATATAATTGCTCCGTACATTTTGCGCAGCGCCCGGACAAGCCCGGCTATGTGGATCCAAATTATTTGGAGAATATACCCGGTCTTCACCTGCTCGATGATGCAGATCTCATGATATTGTTTACCCGGTTTCGGGCATTGCCCGACGATCAGATGCAGCACATCGATCGATATCTTAAGGCAGGCAAGCCGGTCATTGCCATACGTACGGCCACCCATGCCTTCCGTTTTCAAGACACCACCCATGCCTGGAGGCATTATGGCAACTACTACGAGGGAGAGTTGGAGGGCTGGGAGCACGGTTTTGGTCGACGGATACTGGGTGAGCGATGGTACTCTCATCATGGACACCATAAGCACCAGAGCACCCGTGGTCGCATCGCGCCGGGCGCCGGGGATCATCCCGTGACCAATGGCATCGAAGACGGGGAGGTGTGGGGTCCCACCGATGTCTATGGGGTACGATTGCCCATGCCGGGTAATGCACAGCATCTCATATTGGGGGAAGTCGTCAATCGTCAAGACACCTTTGATCAGGCGGATCTCCTCTACGGCATGCGAGAGACAGACACCGAAGTGGCCAGTCATAATCCTGTGCGGGAAGCATCGGGCAACCCCAACGACCCTATGATGCCAATTGTCTGGACCAAAGCCTACCAACTGCCCGGCGGTCAGTCTGGCACTGCGGTTGCCTCCACGATAGGATCATCTACGGACCTGCTGGACGAAGAGACCCGGCGGATTTTTGTCAATGCCACCTACTGGTGCCTGGGGCAGCCCGTTCCGGAGGAAGCGGATGTAACCCTTGTCGGCAGCTATGAGCCCACGGCCTACCAATTTCACACGGATGAGTATTGGCAGGAGCGTAACATCGCGCTGGAAGATATTGTCGCGCTATACTAAGTCGCTTTCTATCAGACTCGGGCAGATAGACCTTCCACCGGCACGGCAGGAGCATGTGACAACCCTAGCAGACTATGCAGCCAAGGTAGTACTACCGCATGGTGCAACGTATCACCCTAGTAGAGTTTCGCATTAGATATGTTGAATAATTCTAATAGGATTTTGTTCGCAGACGAGGCATGACCGAACGATCTCGTAGAGTCGAGCATGACAATGCGAGAAGTGAGGGAACCGCGAAAGCGGGTGGGTGGCTAGACATAGCCGTAGCTATGGCGAGGCTTTGCAACGAAGTATGCGGACTAAAGACATTAGAATTAACCACAATATTTAATGCGAAACTCTACTAGTCATCAATGGCCTGCCCCACCAGCAGCCTAAACTTCCATCCGGTCTGGTCGCGTGCACCCTGGGTTTGTTTGAAGAGCAGGCCGATCACCTGCTCCTGCGGATCCGCAAAGTACTGGGTATTGAAGTAGCCTCCCCAGGTAAAGGTACCCTTGCTGCCTAGTCCGCCGCTGTCCTGACCGGCTTGCGTCAGCACCCCAAAGGCCAGGCCGTAATAGCTGTCTGCACCTCCAAACAGATCGCCGGTCTGGTTGCCCATCATGGACTGCACGGTTGTACGACTCAGTATCCGCACACCATTTAGTTCGCCTCCATTCAGATACATCTGTAGAAAAGTGGCATAGTCTCGTAAGGTGCTCGATAAGCCGGCCCCGCCGGAAAAGAAGGTGCGGGCTCCTCGCACGGGATAAGCCGGATCATAGAAGGTGACCGGATAGGCTTGCCACCGATCTTCTACCTTGCGCTGGACGGTGACCAGTCGCTCCGCCCTATCCGGTGGCAAATAGAAATAGGTGTCGTCCATACCCAGCGGATCAAAGAGTCGTTCGCGGAGAAATTCATCAAAAGGCTGTCCGGATATGACTTCAACAAAGTACCCCAGCACGTCCAATCCTTCACTATAGGTAAATTTTTCGCCCGGTTCGTGATGCAGGGGGAGTTTGGCCAACTTAAGCACACTTTCTTTGATTGTCACAGATTTGGTAGTGAATAGATCCGTGATGCCTGCCTTGTGGTAGATCATCTTAAATCGCTCGTCACCGTCGATCACCCCATAACCAATCCCGGAGGTATGGGTGAGAAGATGCCGGACGGTGATCGCCGTTTTCGCCGGCTCAGACGTGTATGAGGTGTCCGAATAGCGGAAGGACGTAAGCACCTGCACATCTTCGAAGGCTGGTATGTATTTGGATATCGGATCGTCTAGCCGGAAGAGCCCCTCTTCCCAAAGCATCATGACCGCAGTGGAGGTGATGGCCTTGGTCTGCGAAGCGATGCGAAAAATATCGTCCTTGTCCAGTGTCCGGTCGCTCGCGTTGTCGGCCATACCAAATGCCTTGTGGTAGACGATCTTACCGTTTCTGACCATCATAGCCGCTATACCTGGTACCTCGCCGAGATCTATGGCTTGCTGACACATCCGGTCGATACGTGCCAATCGTTCGGCAGACACACCCACCGACTCGGGCGACGCGACCGTCAGCGCCGGAGACTGTTGGATCGAGGACGTCTGTGCGGTCATGAAGGTCAGCGATAAAAAGAGAGGTAGCAAAACGGTAGCAGTCCGGCGTTTTTGTGTCTTTTCCATATCGATGAGTTCTATTCCTTTGTCAATTTGTTACTAAGATATCAGTTGCCCTCGGATCGCGAGGCACGGCGCGGTGCCCCTTTCCACAAAATTGGAATGGTCAATGCGCTCATTGCCCGGACGCATTGTCAGGCGTGATACTCCCAGATCCTAATATCATCGGGGTGAGCAGCATTTGGTCTGGTGGAGGCGTTCACAAGCAAAGCATCGATTGTTAATGCAATCTTAAAGCCTACCTAGAAATCAAATCCTGCCCTAAAAATTTCCGAAACCCCCACCCCGGCTTGCTTGCAGGACGACTGATTGCTTTTCGAATATGTCGAATTTTAGTTTTTTCTTAACTTTCTAGCGGAAATGCAACCGATTGCGGAAGGAGTCACTGAATCATGGGACGGTTGTGTCAACTTGAATGTAGGAAATCAATTTTTTTTAAATAATCTACTGCCATATGAAACGTAATTATCTAGTAGTGCTGTTTTTCATGGCTTGCTGCAGCTTTATCTACGCGCAGCAAGATGTGAGTGGTACAGTCACCAGTGCTGAGGACGGTCAGCCGCTAATTGGTGTCACTGTGCTGGTGAAAGGAACGGCACAAGGTACGGTCACAGGATTTGACGGTACCTATTCGATCAATGTCGCAGCAGGACAAACCCTCGTCTTTACCTACACCGGGTTTTCGGCCACCGAAATGGTCGTCGGCTCGGACAATGTGTTGGACGTCATCATGTCGCCCGGTGTGGCCCTTGATGAGGTGGTTGTCACGGCCCTCGGGGTCGAGCGAGACGTCAAAGCCCTCAACTACTCCGTCACAGAGGTGGATGGCGAAGGCTTTCAAGAGGCTCGTGAGATCAACGTGGCCAACGCACTGTCTGGTAAAATTGCGGGGGTCAACGTAAGCAGCATTGCTTCCGGTCCTGCAGGGTCCAGCCGGGTGATCATCCGAGGTAATACCTCCCTGGGAGGAAATAACCAACCGCTCTATGTAGTGGACGGTGTACCTCTCGACAACTCAGGCTTTGGCCAAGCCGGACTCTGGGGTGGTTCTGACGAAGGTGACGGTACCTCCAGTATCAATCCGGACGACATTGAAACGATCAGCGTCCTCAAGGGTGCTAACGCAGCCGCCCTCTACGGGTCCAGAGCCTCCAACGGGGTGATCTTGATCACCACCAAGAGCGGTAAATCTCGCAAGGGCATTGGGGTGGAGATCAACTCCAACTTTGTCGCGGAAGAATTTATCAACCATTTCGAATTTCAGGAACAGTACGGTCATGGCCGGGATGGCGAGGCACCTTCGTCAGCCGAGGAGGCTTGGAATTTTGGCACAAGCAACTGGGGAGCTCGCCTGAATGGTCAGAGTGTACCACAGTTTGACGGTTCCAGTCGACCCTATTCATTTGAGACGTACAACAACCTCGATAGATATTATCGTACAGGTACAACCTGGACTAATACGGTCGGTTTTACCGGTGGCAATGAAGATCACCAAGTACGATTGAATCTCTCTGATCTGCGTAGCGAAAGCATCATTCCCAATGCGGGCTTCGACCGGCAAAATGTGAGCTTGAGCTATACGGGCAACTATGGTGATCGCATCACCGTGACCAGTAAGATTCTCTATTCGCACGAACTGGCAGAGAACCGGCCCAGGATTGCCGACTCCCCAGGAAATGGCTTCCAAGGACTGATACGCCTACCGGCCAACTACAACGTGGACGACCTGCGAGGCAACCCTGACATGCTGGGAACGGTGCAAGAAGGTGAGATTCCACCCGATGGCAAGGCCCCAGGGGAGGAGCTTCAAATATCTGACAACTTGTGGAATCAGAATCCCTGGTTTGCTGCCTATCAGTTTAGCAATGATGATACCCGAGATCGGATCATCACTTCGAATGTGGCCAGAATTGAGCTGACTGACTTCTTGTATGTGCAAGGCCGTTTCAGCATGGACTGGTACACCAGAAGAGAGACTGATCTCACACCATTTGGTACCGGGTACCAGCGTAGAGGTAGTATGCAAGAGCGCGAGCGCAGGATTCGCGAAATCAACCTAGAATCCATTCTGGGCTTTAACGATCGCTACGGCGATTTCTCCGTAGACGCTTTTGTGGGAGCTAACCGAATGCGACGTTCGAGCGAAACGCTGGCCCTGACTGGAGGTAGCTTTAATATCCCCTTCTTTTATACGATCTCCAACCTGGCTAATCGAAACACCGGATACGGCATCGCAGAAGAGGGGATTAACTCTGTATTTGGATCAGTGACACTGGGCTACAAGGACTTCTTGTACATCACGGGTACAGCTCGAAACGATTGGTTCTCGACACTGAATCCGGAAACCAACGACATCTTGTATCCCTCGGTGGGTGGTAGTTTGATCTTCACCGAACTACTTGATCTGGCTGCCAACAGCTTCTTGAGCTTTGGTAAACTTCGAGCCTCCTGGGCGCAGGTTGGGGGTGATACTGAGCCCTATCGGTTGCGTCCTACCTACAATCTGGGTGCTGGCCATCTCGATCTGCCCAATGCAAACATTCAGCAGAACAGCATTCCGAACGCTTTCCTTAAGCCCTTGACTTCCACCGAGTTTGAGGTCGGCTTTGATCTGAGGTTTTTCAATAATCGTTTGGGAGTGGACTTTACCTACTATGATCAGAAGACGACCGATGATATTCTTGATGCCTCCATTGCAGAGAGTTCTGGATTTAGTGGCACTACGATCAACATTGGTGAGATCACCAATAAGGGCGTCGAATTGCTCCTGACTGGTACGCCGATCCAGAATAGCAATCTGACATGGGATGTTTCTTTAAATATAGCCTTTAACGACAGCGAGGTGGTCAGTCTGGTGGAAGGTCTTGATCAAATTCGAGTGGATGGAAGTCTGGGACAACCACGTACACGCTGGGCCTTTATCGATCACGTCGTAGGTGAGCGCTTTGGCACGATCACGGGTTTTACCCAGCAGATGATCAACGGCCAGCCGGTATTTAATCCGGACAATGGCCAGCCGGTACGCACGACCACCACTTCGATTTTGGGCAACGGTGTGCACCGATTTACCGCCGGACTTACCAACAGCTTCTCTTACAAGAATTTCTATTTTGACTTCTTGATTGACCTGAAATCCGGTGGCGAAATCTACTCAGGTACAAATGTGCGGCTGTATAGTTCTGGTCAACATGCCAATACCGCACAAGCATGGAGCGATCTGGGTATCGAGGCCAATGGACGTGAGTCTGTGAAGGTGACTGGTGTGGATCCGGAAGGCAACCCATTTACCAAGACACTGGACCAGACCGAGATTGCCGGATTTTACGGTGCCTACTCGCAATTGTCCGATCGCTTTATCCGAGATGCTGCCTTTAGTAAACTCCGACAAGTGAGCCTGGGATATAACTTCCCCCAGAGTGTGATCGGCAGTACGCCGCTCAATTCTGCGAGGCTTTCCTTCGTGGCGAGAAACTTGTTCTTGCTGTTTGACAACATCGAAAACGTGGATCCCGAGTCCACCTATCACAACTCCAATGCGCAGGGACTGGACTACTTTGGTATTCCGCAGACTCGCTCGTATGGACTTAACCTGAAGCTTGGCTTCTAATTTTAAATCGATACGTATTATGAAACAACTATATAAATATTTCATACTGGGTATGCTGTTTATGATGCCGCTGGTGAGCTGTGATACAGACGAGCTGGTGGAGCTGAATATTAACCCGACTGCCGCCAATAGTTTGGACTGGAAGTTCCTCTTCACCACCGGCCAAGTATGGACGGCGGAAAACCGATATGTGAATGGACGCGTGCACCTTAATCTGGCAGCCGGCTTGATCCAACAAATGGCTACCATGCAGATCGGCGGAGAAAGAGGCGCTGGTGATAAGTATTTCCGTCACCTGGATAGTTTCAATGCCTATATGGACCGGGTCTATGAGACGGCCTTGAAGCCCATAGCTGAGGTCATCCGACAGACGGGACCGGATGGATTAAATCCCGACTGGACCAACCTGCATCATATGGCCCAAGTCACTTATATCCTGCCGATGCACATCATGACAGACTTGTACGGCAATGTGCCCTACTCTGAGGCTAATCGAGGCCTAGAGCAAATCTTCTTCCCACAGTTTGACGAGCAGGAAGCCATCTACAAGGATATGCTGGCCAAGCTGGAAGTTGCTGCTGCCACCATTGGGACGGGTCCTGATGAAGTTGGCGCTGCTGACATCTACTATGACGGGGATTTCAGCAAGTGGAAGAAGTTGGCCAATTCATTGATGCTTCGCCTGGCGATGCGGATCTCTAATGTAGATCCCGGCACGGCCCAGACTTTTGTGCAAAAAGCCATTTCTGGAGGCGTGATGACCAGTAACGACGATCTGTGCCGCGTGCCCATGGCCTCGGGGCCCAGCGAATGGTTTAACCAAAATGGTATCTCTCGTGCCTTAATCCCAGATGACTGGGGTGCCAATAACATGATGAGCAAGACCATGATCGACTGGCTGCAGGCCAACAACGATCCTCGACTGACCATCTGGGCCGTTCGTGGTGTGTGGGGTGGTCCCTACCTCACGGATGCGGCTGACCAGGTCGGCATGCCCAATGGCTTTGACACAGAGACGCTTAAAGAATGGCTCGGTCAGGACGAACCGGTGGATCGCGAGACCCAGTTTTCGAGACTGAATCCTGATCTGTTAAAACGAGATGCTCCGTTCATTCTGATGACCCATGCAGAGGTTGAGTTTCTCTTAGCCGAAGCGGCCTTGAAAGGCTGGCACAATGGCGATGCGGCAGAGCACTACAACAATGGTGTCAAGTCTGCTATGCAGCAGTGGACCATGTTTGGCGACTTTGAGGTGACGGATGCACAAGTCGAAGAATATCTGGCCGCCAATCCGTTTGATGGCTCGCTGGAGATGATCGGCTGGCAGCACTGGGCTTCCAACTTCATGCAGTGGTATGAGGCCTATAGCAATTGGAGACGGACCGGTATTCCAGCATTGACACCCGTAAACTATCCTGGGAACGCATCCGGTGGAACGATCTTCCGAAGGATTGAATACAATACGGTAGAAGCTGCTACCAATCCCAATCTGGCCACGCAGGGCACGTTGCCCGACGATGTGAAGACCAGAGTGTGGTGGGATGTGAACTGATGAAGTAATACCAAAAAATGGAGAAGCGATGCTGGCAACGGCATCGCTTTTTTTGTTGGCTGGCCATAGTGCTTTAATGCTTAACCCGGACTGCTCTCGACAAATCCCAAGGCAGATGGTTTTATGTCGAAAGAGGCCTTGGGAAGAAACTTTAGGATGTCTATCTTCGTTTATCATATGACCAAAATAATTTTGTCAAATGACTTACAAGCGAAGACTCAAGCCCTTGAAATCGCCGGAAGACTTGGAGCACATTATTCTGGCAAAGGATCGGAGTGCCGTCTATCGAGCCATGAGCCACATTGCCTTTGATTACAAATCCTTATACAATTATCTCAACGAGAGAATTCTCACCACCGGCACCGGGTCTCGCGACAAGACCAAGGCGGAGATCCTCGGTGATATGATGAAGGTCAGCCCCACTACTATATACCGATGGAAGAGCAGCACCCAAGTGGTCGGCGAAAAGTATGTGGATCGATTGTCAGCCATCATCGAATTGTTCCTCTACGGGGAGGAGGTCTTTGGATCTGACGACCATTTTAAGTCCTGGCTCGAGAGTGCAAACATTCATCTCGAAGGCCAAGTGCCCCTGCAGCTTTTCGACAGCTTGGCCGGCATCAATCTCGTCAAGCATTTGCTGGACAAGATTGAATATGGAGCTCCTGTATAGCCATCCGCATCCAAGGGCTACGAGTCATGAAGGTCTTCCGCGTTGAAAAGACAAAGTACCTGTCCACCCTACTAGATGGAATCGGCGGTAGGGATCATGATTTTCGATGGAACACTAAAGGTCATCCGATTATCTACGCTTCCGAATCGCGATCATTGGCTTTGCACGAAAAGGCCGGCAATATGTCACGGCCGTTCTTTGGATTGCCATCCATCTTCTGTATTGCTGTCATCACCCTACCTGATGGGCCATATGAGAAGATTCGAGCGGAGGATCTGCCAGCGGGTTGGGATCGAATCGATCGATATCATCCCGCGACCCAGGATCTTGGAGATAATTTCACAGTGTCAGACGAATTGGCCCTCTTTGTTCCCAGCACCATCGTCAAGGGAGAGTACAATGTGCTAATCAATCCGAAAGAGGCAGGAAAGATGCATCTGAGCATACATACAGAACACATTGATCCCAGATTGCTTGAGGCCCGCCCTTAACCTTACCGGCAGGTGCACAGGTGCTCAAATTCACTAATTCTTCCCTCGATTTATTAGCTTCGTCCCGTTCCAAAAGGGTCACAGAAATCCATGTCTAACCGGACCAGTTTTAGGGTGTTTCTCCTAGTTGCGCTTTGCCAGGCTGCCTGCCAACCCAAAACCACCGAACTCCGCTGGACCCAATCCTTTTACAACATGGGATCACAGTCGTCCCCGCGAGCCACGGATCTCAACGGCGATGGTGTGCTGGACATCGTCATGGGCGCAGGCAAGGAGGAGACCGCCGAATGCGAGCAGGGCGTCATTGCCCTGGACGGCCAGACCGGCGATCTGCTCTGGCAAGTGGCTTCCTCGGCCCATGTGGTCGGGTCGCCCACCTTCTTGGATGTCAATGGCGATGGTACCGACGATGTCTTAATCGGGGGGCGGGCTCATTTTTTGGTAGGCATCGATGGTAGGACCGGGACTGTGCTTTGGTCGTACGACCGCCCAAGTACCGACGATCCCGTGCTCCGGTACGCCCACTTCAATTTTTACAACAGTGTAGCCGTCCCTGATCAAAATGGAGACGGCATCCGGGATCTGCTGATTGTCAACGGGGGCAACTGGGATGCGGCACCTTTCGATACGCTCGAACGATATCCGGGGGTGCTGATGGTCCTGGACCCCGTCAATGGACACATTCTTGCGGCAGATACCATGCCCGACGGCAAAGAGTCCTACATGTCCCCGATTTGCTTCCAGCAGCCGGGTTCCGATCGCTGGCAGATCGTTTTCGGCACCGGGGGGGAGACCATTGGCGGATCCCTCTACAGAGCCGACCTGGCCTCGCTGATGTCGGGTCGACTGCGTGAAGCACAGCCGCTGGCCACGGAGAACGGTCATGGATTCATCGCCCCGCCAGCGGTGCTCGACGTCACCGGTGACGGGCAGTATGAGCTTGCCGCCATTTCCCACGCGAGTCGACTCTCCGTGATCGACTTGGACACGGAGATGACGCTGTGGTCAAAGGCATTTGCCGGTATGGAGACCAGCAGTAGCTTTGGGGTCGGCTGTTTTAATACGGATGAAACTCCGGACGTTATGATCACGATGAGCCGCGGCACCTGGCCGCACTATGCCCATTCCTTGCATGTCGTCTTGGACGGCCGGACAGGTGCGGAGATCTTCAGCGATTCGCTAGGTTGTTTTTCTCTTTCTACGCCCGCTATCTATGATTTTGACGGCGATGGCCTGGATGATGCCCTGATCAGTGTGAATCAGTACGATTGCTCATTTACCCTCACCGAAGATTCGCTCACCCCTCCTGATATGAGCAATCTATTGCTTGTGCTTGACATGCAGAGCGGGGCCACCCAAGTGGTCGACCGGCAGGAGCGGTTTCGCAATATTTTCTCGACGCCCTGGCTCGGCGATCTCGACGGAGATGGCCACCTGGACATTGTCTACAGCCAATACTTCAATGCCATCGACATACGCCGCTATCTGGGCATGAGTATCAAGCGTATCGATACGCATATCAGATGCCAGCAGCCACCCCGGTGGGGCGGTTATATGGGCAGTGGCTCAAATGGCGTTTTTCCTATCTAATCTGTAAATTATGTTGCCATGACAGGAAGGTCGCACAGGGGAGTTTATTTGACATCGGTGGCAGGACGAGCCTTCCTACTGATGGCCGTTTTATACCTCGGCTGCTCGCCGGAGGCGGGTGTCTCGACAGCGCCAACCCAAGCCCACACCCACTTTGACTTGCTTGATCCCACCGAGACGGGCGTCACCTTTCGCAATGATGTAGAGGATCGTCCCGACTTTAACATCCTCACCTATCGCAACTACTACAATGGAGGTGGCGTCGCGATCGGCGATATCAACAATGACGGACTCCCCGACCTCTATTTCACGGCCAATCTCACCCCCAACAAACTTTACCTCAACAAAGGAGATTTCAACTTTGAAGATATCACCACGGCTGCCGGCGTAGGGGGCACCAAAGCCTGGAGCACAGGTGTCACCATGGGCGATGTCAACGGAGACGGCCTACTGGACATCTATGTCAGCAATTCGGGTGACCTGGCCAATGACAATAAGGAGAATGAGTTGTTTATCAACAACGGCGATCTCACCTTTACGGAGCAGGCGGCCGAGTACGGGCTCAACAATCAAGGTTACTCCACCCAAGCCGCCTTCTTTGACTATGATGCCGATGGTGACTTGGACTGCTATCTGCTGAACAACAGTTTTAAGGATCCCAGCAAGATCGAGCTCTTTCGGAGCATGCGTGATCGACCCGATCCACTGGGGGGAGACAAGCTCTACCGCAATGACCATGGCCGTTTTGTCGATGTCACCACGAGTGCCGGGATTTATTCAAGTGAAATTGGCTTTGGCCTGGGAGCCTCCATCGGTGACATCAACCACGACTTCTTGCCGGACATTTACGTCAGCAATGACTTCTGGGAGCGGGACTATCTCTACGTCAATCAGGGCGATGGGACCTTTTCCGAAGAGTTGATCGACCGCATTGACTTTTGCTCCATTTCCAGTATGGGCGGAGATATCGCCGACATCAATAACGATGGCCACCCCGAGATCATATCCACCGATATGCTGGCTGCAGACAACTATCGGCTCAAGGCCATGTCTAGCTTCGATCCGTATCACCTCGAAAACATGAAATACCGGGCCAACTACCACTACCAGATTGGGCAAAACTGTCTGCATCTCAATGATGGCACCGGAGATTTTCAAGAAATCGCCATGCTCTCCAATGTGGCTGCCACTGATTGGAGCTGGGGAGCGCTATTCTTCGACTTTGAAAACGATGGTTGGAAAGATCTCTTTATCAGCAATGGGCTGCAAAAGGATCTGATGTACATGGACTTTCGCGATTTTCTGTCTGACAACGACATCTATCGCAAAATTGCCCAAAACCAGACGCTGGACTACCCCAGTCTCGTCGCCCAAATGCCCTCCAACCCCTTAAAAAACTACGCCTTTGCCAACCGACGAGGCATCCAATTTGAGGAGCAGGCGGATGAACTTGGGCTGTCTCAAGAGACCTTTAGCAATGGGTCAGCCTACGGCGACCTGGACAACGATGGCGACATGGATCTGGTGATCAACAATGTCAACATGCCTGCTTATCTCTATCGCAATGAAGCCGAAAAGGTGGGGCACCATCACCTTACGCTGATGTTTGAAGGGCCTAGCTCCAATCCCTTTGGTATCGGAGCCCACGTAAAGGTCGTCACCGCCGAAGGCACGCAGACCATGCAAAACTTCAACACACGCGGATTTCAAAGCAGTGTCGAGCCGCACCTGACCTTTGGGTTGGGGCCGGCCACGTCCGTCGACCGACTCGAGGTGACCTGGCCGGACCAGCGAAGACAACATTTGACAGATGTCTCTGTGGATCAAGCACTTGTCCTTCGCTACGAAGAGGCTGCGGGCGCACCACTGGAGGCAACGGAAGCCCAGCCAACCTTCGCCGAGGTCACGGATACCAGAATCGTGGGGAATACCGCTCATCGGGAGAATCGATACAATGATTTTGACCACGAGATCTTGCTCCCTCGAATGCTCTCCACGGAGGGTCCGAGAATGGTGGTCGGCGATGTCAACGGAGATGGCCGTGATGATCTGGTCCTGATGGGCGCCAAGCATGATCCGGATAAGTTATTTCTACAGGAAGCGGACGGTGTATTCAGAAGTCAGGCCAGCCAGGCCTTCCAATCCACCGTGGCCTTCGAAAGTACTTGCGGCGCCTTTTTAGACTTTGATCAGGATGGAGATCAAGACTTGCTGTTAGGATCGGGAGGCAATGAGTCATTGCAGGGCAACCAGTTTTACATCGTACGCTACTACGACAACGATGGCCAGGGAAACTTTACCTTGGACATGGATCGGAAAGTACCACGGGCTATCGGCAACTTTTCCTGCCTGGAGGTAGCCGACTACGACCAAGATGGGGACCTCGATTTGTTTTTGGGCGCTCGCACCATCCCCGGCAACTATGGCCTGCCACCCCGCAGTTACCTATTTAAGAATCAGGATGGCACCTGGGTAGACCAGACACCCGATGCCATTGCGGGTATGGGCATGGTGACGGATGCCTGCTGGACCGATATCGATCAGGATCAAGATCCGGACCTGGTCGTCGTGGGTGATTGGATGGGTGTACGTATCTTCAAAAACGTGGGCGGGGTATTGGCGCAGAGTCCCACGATTCCGGGCAGCGAAGGTTGGTGGACCCGCGTAGAGCCCGCGGATCTCGACGCCGATGGTGATACGGATTTTGTCCTTGGCAATTGGGGCACCAACTCCAAGTTAAAGGCCTCCGCCAGCAAGCCGCTGACCATGTATGTCAATGATTTCGATGGCAATGGTAAGAGTGAGTTTATCATCAACTGGTATGCACCGTTGGACAATCGGGCCTACCCTTTTGCGGCAAAAATGGACATGACACAACAGCTACCCGAGCTACGCAAACGGTCGCTGCGCTATGAGGACTATGCCCGGCAGACGTACGAAACACTCTTTGAAGAACAAGTGCGGCAGAGCTCGTTAGCCTTTCAAGTCCAGTACCTACAATCAGCCATCTTGTGGAATGAGGGTAGCGATTTTGCGCTGGAGGCCCTACCGGTCGAAGCCCAGGTTGCACCTGTCTTTGGCATTGTCGCGGCAGATCTCACGGACAATGGCCATCTCGACATCTGGCTGGGGGGCAATTTCTATGGATTGAAGCCGCAAGTAGGCCGCCATGACGCCAGCAAGGGCGTTCTTCTGGAAGGACTCGGTAGTCGAACGTTTAGGTACCTAGACCCGGTGCAATCCGGGATCCGGGTCGAGGGTGAAGTTCGGGATGCTGCTGTGGTCGACGGACCGTCGGGTCCAACCCTGGTGATCGCCCGAAACAATGACACCGTGCTGATGTTCAACAAAACGACTAAACCAACCAAATAGTAGAGTTTCGCATTAGATATGTTGAATAATTCTAATAGGATTTTGTTGGCAGACGAGGCATGACCGAGCGATCTCGAAGAGTCGAGCATGACAATGCGAGAAGTGAGGGAACCGCGAAAGCGGGTGGGTGGCTAGCCGTAGCTATGGCGAGGCTTTGCAACGAAGTATGCGGACCAAAGACATTAGAATTAGCCACAAAATTTAATGCGAAGCTCTACTAAGGACAGAAATAACCGCTATGCAAGTTTTGGGGCCAAGGAAAATCACACTCGCGCTACTGGTGCTGGCCTCTGCTGCCCTGCTTGCTCCCCAACAAGTGGAGACCAATGGAGATCCGCTGTTCGAGCTGCTCCCCTCCAGTCATACCGGGGTCAAGTTTAACAACAAGCTGAAGGACACCAAGGAGCATAATATCATGATCTACTCCAACTTCTACGGAGGGGCCGGTGTCGGAGTGGGAGATATCAACAACGACGGGCTACTCGATCTCTATTTTGCCGGCAATCAAGTGGCTGACCAGCTCTACCTCAACCAGGGCGACATGGTGTTTCGCGACATCACCAAGCGAGCCGGCATCAAGGACGACGGCGGCTGGTCGTCGGGGGTGGTCATGGGCGACGTCAATGGAGATGGCCTACTGGACATCTACGTGACTCGCGAGCTGTACGACGACGCACCCGCAATGCGGCGCAATAAGCTGTACATCAATCAGGGCAACGCTCGATTTGAGGAGATGGCTGCAGCCTATGGCGTGGATAATGATCAGCGCACCCGACATGCTGCCTTCTTGGACTATGACAAAGACGGTGATCTGGATCTATTCCTCTGCAATCAACCGCCCAATCCCGGTGACTACTCCAAGTTTAAGAAAGACGAATTGATCAAACCGGAATACGGGATCACGCTCTATCGCTACGACAACGATCGCTATGAGGATGTGACCGTCTCGGCCGGGTTGAGAAAAACCGGATTTCCCAACAGTGTAACCGCTGCTGACCTGGACAACGACGGTTGGACAGACCTCTACGTTGCCAACGACTTTTGGATCGAGGACTGGATCTTCATGAACAATGGCGACGGCACGTTTCGCAATGAAATCTATGAGCGGTTGAATCATATTTCTTTCAGCAGCATGGGTGTAGATGCCGGTGACATCAATAACGACGGGTCTTTGGATCTGATGGTCGTGGATATGGCCGCGGAAGACAACTACCGATCAAAGACCAACATGAGTGGCATGAATCCAAAGCGGTTTTGGAAGGTAGTCGCCGACGGAGGGCACCATCAGTACATGTTCAACATGCTATTTCTCAACCAGGGCGATGGGTACTTTAGTGATATCGCTCAACTCGCCGGTCAGGCCAACACCGACTGGAGTTGGTCGCCACTGATCGCTGACTTTGACAATGACGGATGGAAGGACGTGCACGTCACTAATGGGCTCATGCGGGATATCCGCAGCAATGATGCATCAAAGTCCTTCCCCGACTACTTGGAATCCAGCCTCTTTGACTACTTGCAGAAGAACCCCAATCCGCCAGCCGACATCAGTGTCTGGGATATCGTGGACATCAATAAAGCCCTGGAGCTGGTGCCCTCAGAGAAGCTGTCCAACTATATGTTCAAGAACAACGGGGACTTGACCTTCAGCAAGCGCATGACCGAATGGGGGTTGGATCAGAAGAGCTTTTCGCATGGCTCGGCGATAGGGGACCTCGATAATGACGGGGATCTCGATTTGATCGTCAGTAACATCAACGACGAAGCCTTCATCTATCGAAATACGGCTGCCGACATCGGTGACCATCACTTCCTGCGCGTGCATCTGCTCGCAGATGACCCGGCATGTCACAAAGTGGGGGCCACAGTGAAGGTGACGACAGGAGACATGCAGCAATATGTGGAGATCACCACGGTGCGAGGCATGTACTCGACCAGTGAGACGGTAGCCCACTTCGGCCTGGGTCGGAGCGAACTGGTGGATGAAGTGCTGGTGACCTGGCCAGATGGACGGATCAACCGGATCAAGGACCTCCCAGCCAATCAGACCATAGACGTCAGGCATAGCTCCTCCTCCGAGCCCGAGGCCACGAAAGCAACGGACCACGCACCCCTCTTGCACGAAGTCACGGCTGCACTGGGTCTCGATTATCGGCATATCGAAAATGACTTTGACGACTACAGCAAGCAGGTGCTAATACCCCACAAGATGTCGACCATGGGACCCTGCATCTCCGTCGCAGATGCCAACGGCGACGGTCTGGACGATTTTTTCATTGGTGGAGCGTCTGGGCAGGAGGGTACCATCTATACGCAAACCGCCACAGGCACCTTTGAGCAGAGTGCCAGCCCAGATCTGCTGGCCCACCGCCGCCGTGAGGATATGGGCAGCGCCTTTCTGGATGTAGACCTGGACGGCGATCAGGATCTCTATGTCGTCAGTGGTGGCAATGAATGGCCCGAAGGCGATCCTTCTTACCAGGACCGGCTTTATCTCAACGATGGTCAGGGCGTTTTCACCTATGCGCCCGAGCGGCTGCCCGATACCCGTTTTTGTGGTTCGAAGGTGGTGCCGCATGATTTTGATGCTGACGGTGATTTGGATTTGGTCGTCACCGGCCGACATCGTGCTTGGACCTACCCCGAGCCGGCCAAGTCGGTGCTCCTGCTCAACGAGCAGGGTCATTTTACCGACGTGACGGAGCAGCTGGCACCCGATCTGCTGGACCTGGGCATGGTCAATGACGCCAAATGGTTTGACTTTGATCAAGATGGAAAATCCGACTTGGTCCTGGTGGGCGAGTGGATGCCCTTGACGGTACTCAAACATACCGGAGATGCGCTGCAGCGACTGGATCATTCGCAGACCGTGCCCAACACCAAGGGGTGGTGGTTTAGCCTGGAGACCGCAGACATGGACGGTGACGGGGACGAGGACCTGATCCTAGGCAACCTGGGGCTGAACTACAAGTACAAGGCAACCGAAAGCGAGCCCTTCGAGGTGTACTACTACGATTTTGATGACAATGGGTCAAAGGACGTGGTATTGACCTACTACAATTTTGGCATCCAATACCCACTGCGGGGTCGTCAATGCTCCTCCGAGCAGGTGCCCATGATCAAAGAAAAATTTGAAAACTACGATCTCTTTGCCTCTGCAGATGTCACCAAAGTGTATGGTGCCAACAAGCTGGCCGAAGCGCTCCACTACGAAGCCACCAATTTTGCCAGCGTCTACCTCGAAAACATGGGCAAAGGGCAATACCAGATGCATAGCCTGCCCATGGAGGCCCAGATATCCAGCCTGAATGATCTGGTCGTACGAGACTTCAACGGAGACGGTCATCCGGATATCCTGGCGGCGGGCAATCTTTTCTCGGCAGAGGTCGAGACCGCCCGGGCGGATGCAGGCATCGGTCTGGTGATGCTGGGTGATGGGGAGGGTGGCTTCACAGCCCTATCCAAGCAAGCAAGCGGCCTATTTGTCCCGCATGACGTCAAGAGCCTGGCCACCCTACGTAGTGGCGATCATTTGATCTTGCTGGTTGGTTGCAATGACGACCGGATGAGAGCCTATCGATTCTAGTGGACGGTAACATGGAAAAGGGATGACCGGATGCCCATCATTTTGTAGACCTCGCAGGCTTCGCCGTCTCTCGATACTTCTGCTGATTCTTCCTATTGCCGCCACCATGATGGGGCAGACCTCGTGGACCATCGATCTGCCGACGGTGGGTACTTTCTCCTCGCCACGGGCCGTGGATCTGACGGCCGACGGTGTCCTGGATATTGTCATGGGAGCCGGTCGAGAAGAGTTTCAGGCTTGTGATACCGCCATCTTTGCCCTGGACGGTGCCACGGGTCAGTTGCTCTGGAAGATCTCCGCCAAAGATCAAATCTTTGGTTCAGCCGTCTTCCTGGATGTGACCGGAGATGGGGTCAGTGATGTCTTCATCAATGGGCGCTCGGCAGAACTGACGGCCGTGGACGGAGCGCGGGGCTCGGTACTCTGGAAGTTTAATGAGGTCAACGGCATCGACCGGCCGGCCGAACAGGGCTGGTTTAATTTTTACAATGTACAGCTCTCGCACGACGAGGATCAAGATGGATTTGCTGATCTGCTGGTGTCCAACGGCGGTGATGTGATGGCCGAACCCTTTGATCCCGACCGTCCCGCCGGACAACTGGTGTTGGTCTCCAGCCGGACGGGTGAGCTGCTGCATCGTGCCGAGATGCCGGATGGCAAGGAGACCTACATGAGCGTGACGCTCACACCCGCGGGGGAGGTCATATTTGGCACGGGCGGAGAGACCCTGGGTGGGAGCCTCTTTGCCGGCACCTTGGCCCAGCTCATCAACCATGACCTTGGCGCGGCTGCCAGACTGGATAGCTCGGAAGAAAAAGGATTTATCGGACCCTCGGTCGTTGCCGATCTGAGTGGTGACCAGGTGCCGGATATCATCACCAACGCCGTAGACGGCCGACTGCTAGCCTTCGATGGACACTCGAAGGACAAACTCTGGCAGGTAGTGTTGCCCAACACCGAATCGTACAGCTCGGCGGCTGTCGGATACTTCACCCCAGACGCCGTGCCGGATGTATTCATCTCCTTTGGTCGCGGAGTGTGGCCCCATCTCGGTTGGGGCATTCAAAAAATGGTCGACGGGGCCACTGGTGACGTACTCTTCACGGACTCGTTGGGGTTTTACCAAAACACGTCGCCGCTGGCCATCGATCTGACTGCAGACGGCAGGGACGAAGTGCTGATGAGTGTAAACTTTCAGGAGGTGGATGAGCTGTATCGCAAATTCTTCTATACGATGCTGGCGATCATCGACTTTTCCAGCGGAGAAATCATCAAGATCAGTGACGTGCACGAGGGCAGCAACCTCTCCTCCACGCCATGGGTCGGAGATCTGGATGACGACGGCTTCCTGGATATCATCTATTGTCATGGGACCAACCTGCGACATACCTATACATTTGACGGCTTGCAGGTACACCGACTGGTGACGCAGATTCCCATGCCACCTCATCTCAGTTGGGGGGCCTATCAAGGACATCATTATGACGGCGTGTTTCGGAGTAGACAGAGAAATCCCTGACCGACGGCAGCGCCAACATTTCCTATTTTGGGGGAAAAGACTTTTATGGATCGATTTAAGGATCAAACCGCCCTGGTCACCGGGGCATCAAGAGGCATTGGGGCAGCGATTGCACGAGCTTTCTGTGATGAGGGTGCCAATGTCGTGCTCTGGGATGTGCTGGAGGAGGGGGCATCCCTCGCCCAAACGCTATCCCAAGTAGGGGGGTCTGCGAGCTTTAACAAAATTGATATCACCGACGCCGCTCAAGTGGCAGCGGGCGTAGCGGCCATCATCCAGCAATACGGCAAGATTGATATCCTTATAAATAATGCCGGCATCATCCGAGATCGCTCTTTTCTCAAGATGTCCGACCAGGAGTGGTTTGATGTGATCAATGTCAATCTTCACGGTACGTATGTCGTGACCAAGGCCGTGGCCCCGCACATGAAAGAGGCCGGATACGGCAGAATCATATCTGCCTCCTCCATCAACGGCTTGACCGGAGCCTTTGGCCAGACGAACTATAGTAGCTCTAAGGCAGCCATCATCGGATTTACCAAAGCCTTGGCCAAGGAACTGGGCAAGTACGGTGTGACCGTCAACTGCATCGCTCCCGGATTTGTCAAAACCGACATGACCGACAGCATCCCGGAAGAAATCGTGGCGCACAGCATCGCACAGATACCGGTAAAACGCATCGCACAGCCGGAGGATTTGGCGCATGCCTACCTCTTCCTGGCCGATCGGAAGTCCGGCTTTATCAATGGGGAGACGCTTAATGTCAACGGCGGCGTGTACTAGTTTTTCATCCGACAAAGTGACTACCCACCCTGGCGGTCTCTTTTGCACCCGCTCTTTATCATCCAATCCCGAGGCCTCGGAATACAGACTGGGCTATATGTGGTTTGGCGTCTTCGATCAGGCACAAAATAGCTCAGCCAGATCGGACACCGAATTTGTGTTCAACCTGGCAGCCTCCAGGATAATGTCATAGGCTGGTCTTGCAGTACTGGTTAGCAGCTTTAGCGGAATTTTCAAACATATTACATATCTTACTCATCTATACTGCTGACTTTATTAACTAGTAGAGTTTCGCATTAGATATGTTGAATAATTCTAATAGGATTTTGTTCGCAGACGAGGCGCGAAACACAGACATAGCCTTAGCTATGGCGAGGCTTTGTCACGACGTATGCGGACAAAAGACATTAGAATTAGCTACAAGATTTAATGCGAAACTTTACTAGTTATGTACTCAACGGGCAAATGTCCACCCCACATCCGTACCGTTTCGCTCCTGGTATTTTCGCTCAGCATTCTCGTCCATTTCGCTTTGGCAGCTCAGGTGCGGGTAGCAGATCTCACCTGTGAGTACCAGACAAGTCCGATGGGCATCGGCCACCCAGCTCCTCGCCTAAGTTGGATACTTGACGCAGATGCGCAGATGAGGGACGTGCACCAAGCAGCCTATCAAATCCAGGTTGCATCCTCCCTCCGTCATCTGGAGCGAGGCCGTGCTGACATCTGGGATCCCGGACGCAGGGACTCCGGTCAGTCCGTCCACATCGTATACGAAGGTGCGACCCTGCAATCTCGCGGTAGATACTATTGGAGAGTCAAGATCTGGGATCAGGACGAGAGCGAGTCCGCTTGGAGCGAGATTGCGCACTGGGAGATGGGCCTGCTTGACACCAGCGAATGGTCTGCATCGTGGATTTCGCCAGCCAGGGTGGAGGGCCAGCAGCTCCTCAATGGAGCCCACCTATTGCGCAAGGAATTTGCCACGGGTAGCAAAATAGCACGTGCTAGGCTCTACATCACTTCGCATGGTCTATACGAGGCGACCATAAATGGCACCGGCATCACGGATCACCTCTTCACCCCCGGTTGGACCAGCTACTACAAACGGCTCCAATATCAGGTCTATGATATCACACCCTTGCTGCTAAGCGGCAACAACACCCTGGTGGTCGAGCTGGCCCAGGGCTGGTACCGGGGATTTGGCAACGGCCTGGGGGCCAAACGTTACGGTGACGAGCTAGCCTTACTGGCGCAGTTAGAAATCAACTACGAAAACGGGCAGTCCGAGAGGATCATCACCGACGGTAGTTGGCAATCCGGACCCAATCCCATCCGCTCTTCGGATATGTATGACGGCGAGCTGTATGACGCCAGATTAGCTGACCCGGCCGTCTATGGGCCCGGGTATCAGCATGATGACTGGTTGCCCGTGGTAGAGACGAGCCACAGCCTACAACGCCTGGTGGCAAGCAATGGCGTGCCGGTCAAGGTCACTGAAATCCTCGAACCCAAAGAGATTCTGCAGACCCCCCAGGGAGACACCGTGGTAGACTTTGGTCAAAACATGGTCGGTTGGGTCCAGATCACTGCCAATGGCGAAGCTGGTCATCGCATCGTGCTGACCCATGCGGAGGTGCTGGATTGGGACGGCAACTTTTACACCGAAAACCTGCGATCGGCTGATCAGCGGGTCGAATATATCTGTGATGGCCAAGGAACCAGATCCTTCTCGCCCAAGTTCAGCTTTCAGGGGTTTCGCTATGTGAAGATATCCGGCTATCCGGGTCCGTTGGAGCGAAAGCACTTTCGTGCCATGGTCATCCACTCCGATATGAAAGCGAGGGGCACCTTCGAGACCGGGGACTCACTCTTGAATCGGTTACAGAGCAATATCCAATGGGGACAGCGCGGCAACTTTCTCGATGTACCTACCGACTGCCCGCAGCGGGACGAGCGGCTAGGCTGGACCGGCGATGCCCAAGCCTTCGTCGCCACGGCCTGCTTCAACTATCACACGGCAAGCTTCTTCACCAAATGGCTGGCCGACCTGCGTGCCGACCAGAAGAGCAACGGGGCCGTACCCTTTGTGGTTCCTCATGTGATGTCCACCTCCTCCTTTGGGGCTTCGGGGTGGGGCGATGCCGCGACGATTGTACCCTGGACGATCTACCAGCACCATGGTGACCGTCGTCTGCTGGAGGAGTCTTTCCCCAGTATGAAGCGCTGGGTCGAGTACCTCGGCGCCACCGCCGGCGACAACTATTTGATCCAGGGTCGTTTCCAATTTGGCGACTGGCTCTACATCAGCGATCCCCAGTTTTGGCACGATAAGCCGGGATACACGGACAAGGATCTGATTGCGACCGCCTTCTTCGCACACTCTGCCAAACTCTGTATGCAAGCCGCCAAGGTGCTTGACCAAGAGGAGGAGGTAGACCGCTATCGGCAGCTGTATGACAAGATCAAGGCCGCCTTTCAACATGAGTTTGTCACGCCCAGTGGACGCCTCAGTTCGCACAGCCAAACGGCCTACGTCCTGGCCCTTTCCTTTGGGCTCCTTCCCGACGACCTGGTCAAGAGAGGAGTGGCCTACCTCACGCAGAACATTAAGAAGAGAGCATACCATCTTTCAACCGGCTTCCTCGGCACCCCCCAGCTTTGTCATGTACTCTCCGCAAATGGTCAGAAGGAGATCGCCTACCGGCTCCTCCTGCAGGAGACCTACCCATCGTGGCTCTATCCCGTCACGAAGGGAGCCACCACCATCTGGGAGCGATGGGACGGGATCAAATCCAACGGACAATTTCAGTCACCCGGCATGAATTCCTTTAATCATTATGCGTATGGAGCCATCGGCGACTGGATGTATTCGACGGTGTCCGGCATTCAGATCGACCCCGAGCAGCCGGGCTACAAACACACGATTCTAAGGCCCGATCCTTACCCCGCATTAGGGCACGCCACGGCCAGTCTCCATACGGACTACGGCAAGCTCCGCTCCCACTGGCGTTTTGCCAACGACAGCCTATACTATTCCTTCGAAGTGCCGCCAAATACCACGGCCACGATTATCCTGCCGCAAGAGGGCATCGATCAGACAGCCAACAGTAGTGTGGAAGAGGTGGGTTCAGGGCAGCACCATTATACTTTTCCCTATGTGATGGCCTTTCACGAGCTGCCGGATACCTATAGCGTGCTGGGTCATCTGCTGACGCATCCGCTGAGTAGACCTTTGGTGCAGGAGTACTTGCCCGCCGTGGCTAGCCTGAGCCAGGAGTCTCTGTCACCTTATTGGCAGCTGGATCTGGAAGCATTGATGGCTCATAGTCCCGATCTCTTTCCTAAGGATCAGGTGATCAAGCTGGCGCATGCCGTCCAAAAGCTGAAGTAGCTATCCGTGGTGTGCCACCCGTCGACCCGGGCATATGGACATGTAACTCCATTGCCAAGAGATGGAAGTGCCTTACTAATGCTGTACCAGGATTGTATTAGTCAGCCTAGTGCTTCCGGAGGTGATTACCAGCTTGTAGATCCCATCAATGAGTGCATCTACTGGCACCACAAACGTGTCCGGCAGGACGCCTTCGGCTATTCTCTCGTGATATACTACTCGTCCATTGACATCGCTAATGACGATTTCGGTCGTAGTGTCCTGTACTGGAAGCTCGAAGGCAAACTCACGACTGGCTGGATTGGGGAATGTGGAAATGGCCAGAGCCTCTGCGGTTGTTGTATCCGCAGCTCCGGACGTATCTGCCACCTCCTCTTCTGGCAGGGTCCTAAACTTCGACCAATCGGATGATCCACTGGTTCCGCCATCCGTGCAGGTAGCTACCACCCGAAACTGATAATCACCATCAGGCGCCAGGCTCTCCACCAGCTTAAAAGTATCTTCCAGCATCTCAACCAGCGAAAATGATGGTGTCTGCTGAAAACTCTTCACCGTTAACTCAAATGACGATGCCGAATCTTTGGCAATCCAGGTAAGCAAGGCGGAAGAGTCCGTGACCTCAAGGACGGATAGATTGGAGGGCTTGGGACAATGGGTGAATGTGGAGTCTCCACCGGTCGTCGAGAAGTTAATCCACGAACTCGAACCACCTGAGTTCTTGGCACACTTTGACTTGACTCGAAACTTATAGTTGCCGCCCGGCTCCAGGCCATCTACGGCAAGAACACTGGTGTCAACCACCTCGGAGAGCCTAAATCGAGGGGTGAATTCCTTCTGATGCACGTCCACCTGATAGGAGACATTCTCCGGATTGCCGAGCCAAGTGAGCAACACACTACTGTCGGTCACCTCCAGCACCGCCAGATTGGACGCCTTTGGGCAGGGTCCCTTCGGTGCATACGTGCTGTCTTCCAAGGTGGACGGATCGCCCGTAGTCGTGAATTCAAACCACTGACTGGCGCCGCCCGACCCCTTATCGCATTTCGTCTTTACCTGAAAGCGATACTTGCTTCCAGCGCTAAGGCCATCCACAGCAAGGGAAGTCTCCTCCGTGCTAGCGTCAAAATTATAATGGCTGGTCCCCTGACCATGCTTGACGCTAATCTGATAGGTGATCACCTCGTCTCCGCCGGTCCAGGATAGTAGCGCCGAATGATCTCCAATATCGCTGGCGGAAAGGCTCTCCGCTTTGGGACATTTTTTCTGCGCCCAAGTTGGACTCGGAATCAACAAGAAACAGAGGTAGGCTAAAAGGGGGTAATGCAATCTTGCGCCCATGGTAGTTCATTTAACGTAACAGAATTTGGGCCACGGCAAGTGCAGTGGCCATCAGCAAATAGTCTCTCGCGGTCGCTAAATGATTGGGAAAATGGTCTGAAGAAAGTTCAGAGCGTGACAAGTCAAATAACGCGGAAAACATGAATATATTTTCCATCCCTTCACTGGAGATGCTGCCGAAGATTCTTTTGCCCATCGGGGCAACGTTTCAGCGATTGACCATATCATCCTTTCATACGGACCCTCTCCGGCTTGCTCTTGGATCTCCAACCGCATCCACGAACTGAGTCTACCACACACTTACTGACGGCCAAGCCCGATTGACATGATAAGGTATATAGCATTCTTCTTTTTCTACTTTCCTTTTCACTATTCCGGCGCCCAAGTGATCTATTTAGGTGCCGGAAATAGTGAAAATATTCAGGTGACCAGCAGCAGCAGCAGCTATGCGCCAGCGCTTTGGGACCAGGTGGCCTCCGGCGAAAAGACCATTGAAGGTCAAGGGCTCGATGCTGCGCGATTGGCCGCTTCCAGGTTCCTCGCACATGCCACCTTGGGGGCTGACCCAGCGACCATCAATGAGGTGGTTGCGCTCGGATATGAGGGTTGGATGGACCAACAGTTTGCCGCGACACCCACAGTGATGCTGGAGCAGGTGATGGAGGTACACGAAGCCGTCAATCAGTGGTTTTTGGCCAATGGTGGCGACTCCACGGAGATCGGTGGAAGGCCCGGATGGATACGCTTCAACTATGCCTGGTGGGAAGCCAACTTACGGAATAACGACTTGCTGAGGCAACGCATTGCTACCGCGCTCACCGAAATCTTTGTCATTTCGGTGCGATCAGATCTGGATAGCTATGGCGATGGCCTGGCCAGCTATTATGACATCTTTTCAACTCACGCCTTCGGCAACTTCAGAGACATCTTGGAAGGCGTGTCGCTACACCCTTGCATGGGCTTCTTCCTGAGCCACTTGAATAACCCCCGATCCGACCCGGCGGAGAATATCCACCCCGATGAGAATTATGCCCGAGAAGCCATGCAGTTGTTTTCCATCGGACTCTATGAGCTCAACAATGACGGGACCCGGAAGGTCGATGCCGATGGCCACGACATTCCCACGTATGGCCAGGCCGAGATCAAGGAATTTGCCAAGATCTGGACAGGACTGGGGGTGTCCGGCGTCATGCCCAACATGTACGAGGACGAGCCCTACTTTGGCATGGGCATCTACCTCGCAGATATGACGCAGCCAATGAAGATGTACGACGAGCACCACGAGCCCGGTGAAAAGACCCTGCTAAACGGCACCATCGTACCGGCTGGGCAGACCGGCATGGAGGACATCAGCGATGCCTTGGACAACCTGTTCGATCATCCCAATGTCGGTCCGTTCATCGGTTATCGACTGATCCAACGGTTGGTCAAGTCCAACCCCTCACCGGCCTATGTGGATCGTGTGGCCTCGGCCTTCAATAACAATGGATCTGGGGTACGCGGCGACATGAAAGCCGTGATCAAGGCCATCTTGCTCGATGAAGAGGCGCGCAGTTGTGCCTGGCTCTCAGACCCCTCGCAAGGGATGCTCCGAGAGCCTTTGGTGCGGTACAGCCATTTCATCCGCGCCATGGATATCGAACAGTATTATGATAGGTATTGGAACGCCAGCTACAATTTCTGGGAAGAAACCGGTCAGATGGTCTTTGCCGCCCCAAGCGTCTTCAATTTCTTCCTTCCGACCCATCAGCCCATTGGAGCCATTGCCGATGCGGGATATGTGGCCCCCGAGTTTCAAATACACAACGCGCGTACTAGCATCGGATTTATCAACCATGCAAATACCTGGACCGTCTATGATGCACCCATGTGGAGCTGGGAGGAAAATGATCCCCGTCCATTTCTCAATATCGACCGCTTAAAGAATCTGGCTCGAGACGCTGAGGTGCTCATTAATGAGCTGGATATGCTCTTTACACACGGTCAGCTTTCTGACCGTACACGGGCGGTGATCAAGGATGCGTTGGAGCCCCTCATCTTCGGCGATTATCGTGATGACCGTGTGCGCATGGCCTTGTATCTCATACTGATTTCTCCTGACTACGCCATCCTCAAATAAGTGAGACCGAAAATGAACGATCGCTTTTACCCATCCCGAAGGAAGTTCTTGGGCCAGCTGAGCTGTGCCGCCATTGGTTCCTCTACCCTATTTTCGTCGCTGATCAGCCTCAAGGCCTTTAATGCTGCCGCCGCTGCCAACGGATCCAACGATGGAGATGACTATCGTGCCTTGGTGTGCGTGTTCCAGTCTGGTGGCAATGACTCATTTAACATGCTGGTGCCTACCAGCGCCAGCGAATATGCCGAGTACCGTAGCACGCGCTCCAACCTAGCCATCGCCGCTGGAGATCTCCTGCCCATCAATGTGGCTAATACTCCCGGACGGACCTTTGGCGTACACCCGGCGCTCAGCCCCGTACAGCAGCTGTTTGACGCAGGTAAGTTGTCCTTCATCTCCAACGTCGGCACGATGGTGCAACCTACCACTAAGCAAGACTACTTCAACGAGGCCTCGCACCTGCCCCTGGGACTATTTTCCCATTCGGATCAGATACACCAGTGGCAGACGTCCCTGCCCCACGAGCGCTCTTCGGCGGCGGGCTGGGGAGGCAAGGTGGCGGACCTGATTCGAGATATGAACACCAGCACGGACATATCTATGAATGTCTCCCTGTCAGGCACCAACGTATTTCAAACCGGTGCGGAGACCATCGAGTACGCGATCGATCCAAATGACGGCAGTGTCGGCATCGAAGGTTACGGCGCAGACAACATGTACGATGTCTTCAATATCACTAGGGGTACCGCCATTGACAACCTCATCGACCACGAGTATCAGGACATCTTTCAAAAAACCTACGTCGACGTGATCAGGCGCTCGCGTGATGGACATATACTTTTTAACTCGGCCTTGGAAAGTGTCGGTGCGCTCAGCACAGCGTTCGCCGACAACTCCGTCTCCCAGAGTTTTCACATGGTAGCTCGCACGATCGCCGCTCGGAGTCAGCTGGGGATGAAGCGGCAGATCTTCTTTATCAACTTTGGCGGATGGGATCACCACGACGAATTGCTAAACAATCAATTTGGGATGCTCAACGTGCTGGGGAACGCCCTGGGCGAGTTTGATGCCGCGCTCCAAGAGCTGAATATGTCTGACTGTGTGACCACCTTCAGCATATCCGAGTTTGGCAGGACGTTGACTTCCAACGGCAATGGTACTGATCATGCCTGGGGCGGCAACGTCATGGTCATGGGTGGTGCTCAATTGAATGGCGGTCGAATCTTTGGCGATTATCCCACCCTGGCCCTGGACAGTTCATTGGAGCTCGGTGACGGCGTGCTGGTGCCGACCATTTCGACCGATCAATATTTTGCGGAGCTGGCCGAGTGGTTTGGCGTGTCCAAGGGAGAGCTGGCGACCATTTTCCCGAATCTCGAAAACTTCTACGATGTCCAGTCCAATGATCTGCCCATCGGATTCCTAAATGTCTAATGCCCATGTCTGCAAAGCATCTATTGCTCTCCCTGAGTCTCGTCGTCGCTGTCGCCCAGTGGTCGGCCAGCCAGTGCTATCCCGATCGTCACAGTACCAATTGGTTTGATGGCTGGGTGTCGTGTCAACCCTTTCCCAATCCCAATCCACAGCATGGGCTGTCGCATTGGATCATGTATGATTTTGACCAGCCGTACAAGTTGCATGAGATGCACGTCTGGAACACCAACGACCCCAGCCATTTGGATCGTGGCCTACGGAATGTGATTGTGGACTACTCGCTCGATGGTGCCTCCTGGACCCAGGCCGGCACGTTTACCTTTGCCCGGGGGGATGGTACCTCCACCTACGAGGGCTTTGAGGGTCCGGATCTGGCGGGTATCCAAGCCCAGTACGTCCTGCTCACCGCCGTAGACAACCATGGCTCCGCCTCCTGCTACGGACTGAGTGAAGTGCGATTCGCGGCGGAGGAGGCCACCACCGATGTCGCCGAGGTATCCGCTCCCTCTTCGAGCTGCTTCACTGCCCAGGTCTACCCTAATCCATTCGTGGAGCGTAGCCGACTGCTGGTGCAGTCTCAATGTGAGACCAGGGTCTCCTATCGGATCACGGACCTACTGGGCCGCACGGTGGATGCGGGGCTGGTCGCGGGTTCCGCGGGCATTCATGATCTGCCCATCGAGGGACACTACTTGGCCCCTGGGAGCTACGTCTTGACTGTCCGGCAAGGTACTGAGCTCCACCAGTTGCAATTGTTGAAGATTGATTGACGGGTGAAAGAACTTCAAGGTTTACTGCTCAAGGCTTCCAGAGCGATCCATGCAGATTGTTACCCGCACAAGACCTTTCGTCCGCCCAGGCATGGAGAACTTCAAGGTTTACTGCTCAAGGCTTCCAGAACGATCCATGCAGATTGTTACCCGCACAAGACCTTTCGCCCAGGCATGGAGAACTTCAAGGTTTACTGCTCAAGGCTTCCAGAAAGATCCATGCAGATTGTTACCCGCACAAGACCTTTCGCCCAGGCATGGAGAACTTCAAGGTTTACTGCTCAAGGCTTCCAGAAAGATCCATGCAGATTGTTACCCGCACAAGACCTTTCGCCCTCCGGAAACCTTGAAGTTCTCGGCGCGGGTCAAAGGTCGTCGGGGTCCTCAAACATCCGCCGATCCATCTTGAAGTTCACATATCTTTCATGGGTCTCCTCATAGGCTTCCCTCGATCCAAACCATTCCCAGACTTCTTGGCGGCACAATTTCGTCGGAACAGTACTGTTCAAGGTGTTAAATGAACTGTGCTCATATTCCCGATAGTTATTATATATCCGGTGAAGTTGTGGATTAGCATGGATATACAGTATCAGATTGTGAAAGTGACCCTCATTAGCCACGGCAATCCGGCGGAATTTTTTCTCGAAGAGTGATCCCGTCCTACCTTCTTGCTTGATGATGGCCTTGGCAAAGGAGGTGAAAAAATGCCTAAACTGTTCACTGATGATCTTAGAGATATTCTCATGGTCGTTGGGCTTCACTCGTACCAGCAGGTGAAAGTGATTGGGTAACAGACAGTAGGCGAAAGTGTCGAGGTATCTACTTAGGTACTGATTATACCGCCTAAGAAAGAAGTGATAATTCCGACGTTGATAAAACAGGTTGTCACCGTTATTACCGCGATTGTAGATATGATAAAAACGGTCTGGGACTAATCGCTCGTAGTAGTTCATGGTTTGCGGTGCTTGCCTTGGAGCACTCCAAGGTCTACGCCCAAAATAACCGAATAATTACTTATTTGGCAGATGCCCTGCACTTCAGCATGCCTAAATAAAATCCCAGCCATTTAGTTCCGGCTCATGTCGTGGCAATCGCCTCCACAATCGCCTCCGAGTCCGTGTAGATCGTCCCTAGGATGCCACCCAGCTTGTAGTTGTCAAAGCCGACGAAGTAGAGACCTCGATGCCGTCCGGTCCCAATGGGAGATTTGGGCACCCGCCAGCGGTCGAGCAGTCCCTCGAGATCTGTCATGAAGTCTGCTAGTTCAGCGGTGTAGCCGGTGGCCAGGATCACGTGATCGATGGGGTGGTGTTGGCCATCGGTGCCAGTCACACCGGTCTCGTCAAAGGACTGGATGTCGGGCAAGACCTTGATCTTTCCGGCCTTGATCAGGTCGACCGTGCCCAGGTCGATCACCGGTGTCTTGCCCGTCTCGCGAAGCTGTACCGCCGGATGCATTTTGCTCAGCTCAATGCCAAAAGGACGGAGGTCACCGATATACCACCGGCGGATAACCGATCCCAGCCAGTCGCCCAGCCCAAAGGGAATCTTGGCGAGCTTACGGGCGGTGAGCTGTGTGGGTCGTCCGTGTAGATCCCGTGGTACAATATTGACTGGACTGCGCACCGACAGGTAGGTCTCCACCCCTTGCTCCGCCAGGTCAAGGGCAATCTCGGCACCCGTATTGCCCATGCCAATCACCAGCGTCTTGCCGGTAAAAGGAGTCGGATTTTTGTAGAGGCGGCTGTGCACGACGGTCCCGGCAAATAGATCCTGGCCTGGCCAGGTCGGCTCGTGCGGTACCCGGTTTACTCCGGTGGCCACGACGACATTTGCTGCCTCGTAGAGACGACCATCACGAGCCCGGACCGTCCATCCCCCTTGGCCGTCCGGATCGATCGACACCACCTCCACGCCAAATTGCGGTTGGATAGCAAACTTCTTGGCGTAGGCTTCAAAGTAGTCGACGAGCTTTTGCCTGGGAATGTAGGTCGGGTAGTCCTTGGGAAAGTCCAGATGGGGCAACTGAGACAATTGCTTTACCGTGTGCAGGCAGAGGCGATCATAGTGGAGATGCCACATCGACGCCACGCGATCGGACATTTCCAGCATGTCAAAATCCATACCGCGCTGGCGAAGTCGGCCTGCTACCGCCAAGCCGCCAGGTCCGGCGCCAATGATCAGGGTTTTTGCGCTCATCTATCGTTATTTTTCGTCGTCCTTTTAACTTTACTACGCGAGCTTCCGACCCATGATGTCGGCGGCCGCCACCCTCGCGGTGATCACACAGCCACCCAAGAAGGTCCCTTCCAGGGATCGCAGTCCGTGCATTCCACCACCCCCAAAGCCGGCCGACTCGCCCACAGCATACAGTCCCTCAATAGCCTGCTGCTGACCGCCGGCATCGGGGCGAGTCAACACTCGACTTTGCAGATCCGTCTGAATGCCGCCCAAGCTCTTTCTGGAAAGGATAAAAGAACGGATGGCGATCAAGGGTCGGGCCTTGGGGTCGAGAATACGCTGAAACTTGCACGTCCGCACACGATCTCCCCTATACTTACGCACATTCATGATGCGTCGCAACTGCTCGTCGTTAAAATATTTCGGCCCTTTGAGGATCTCCGAGTCGTAGTGCTCGGCCGCAGCTCTGACATAAGCCAGCTTGACATGCTGCTCGCCCGTGAGTGCATTCATTTTTGCCACCAGCTCCTCCAGACTGTCGGCGACGATAAGATCTTCACACTCGGCCGCTATCTTATCCACCAATTTCTTCTTGCCGAGAAGCACCGTAGACAAAATGAATTTTAGCCATTTCTTGTCACGGACGGCTTCATTGTGTTCGGCGCCGGAGATGGCAAATTCCTTGTTGGCAATCTTCTGGTTGAGCAATTGCCAGCTGTATTTGACCGGCTGCCGGCAAACCTGCTCGACAAGGTACCGGGTGTCCCACGGAGACATCAAGGGCATCGGCCCAAATCGCTTGCCCTCGTAGGTAAGCCAGAGCTGCGACTTACCTGGCACGAGGCTCAGGCCGTGGTCGGGCTTGCGGGGTTGATAGTGGCGAATGCCAGCCGCATAATTCCACTGCTTATCCAGATTGACTACACTGCCCTCGATGGCCGTGGTGGCATCGTGCATGTCTCCGATCGCATATTTATGTGCCCCATTGAGGATCGTCTCGGGAGGAGGGCCCCAGGGTTTGTACCAATTTTCTTTCAGTCGCTCTATACTACCATTGATGCCGCCCGTGGCGATAATGACATTGTCGGCGTGTGCCTCAAAGGGAAGTCCGTCCTTCTCGGTCTTGCCCCGAACGCCGGTGACCGTTTTGCCGGACACAATCAAGGACTGCACCCGGTGCCTATACACGATCCGAAGGTTACCTGCCTTGGGGTGTTTTCGCAACTGCCCGATCAGCGCCTGCACAAGCCCATGACCAGTACCCCAAACCATGTGAAAACGGGGAAGAGAGTTGCCATGGCGGAGGAGCCCTCGCTCAGGCCAATTGAGGACAGGAAAGAAATTAACATCCCGGGCTCGCAGCCACCGATACCCATGATCCCTGCAAAGATGTATATACTGGTCGGCCCACTGCTGACCCCAATACTCATCCTCGGCAAACTCAGCAAATGACCACCAGTCCTTTTTGGCCAGGTCGATACTATCCTTGATACCCATGCGCCGTTGGTGCTTGGTATCCACAAAAAACATCCCGCCAAAGGACCAGCGGGCGAGCCCACCCAAGGCGGCTTCTTCATCCCGGTCGATCATCAGAATCTGTTGCCCAGAGCCAAGCAATTCGAGGGCAGCAACCATGCCGGCCAGACCCGCCCCGACAATCAGGGTATCGGCTTGATACTTCTTTTCCATGAGTCGATCAAAGGTGATCCCTAAAATAGGGATTCATCCCGGCTAGCCGTCCGAGAACCCATCGAAAAGAAGCTCCTCGATTAGTCTTGATTGTACCTCGCAGAAATAGCGACTGCGCTACAGTCGAGTATTGACAACATTGTTGTAGATGGATCCAAAGGTGTACTTGAATCCAAACTGGCCACTGAGACGAAAACTGGTCGCCGACTGTCTCTGGGCCAGCAACAGTTCCTCCAGCGAGATGTCCCGTTTTGGCAGCGATCGCTGATCATTGATGAACTCAATCTCATTGCCCAACGTGATGGACAAGCCACGAGCCACTCTCAGAGACAAGTAACCTTCAAACTCGATGCGATTTTGACGGAAGTCGTGCCAAAAGTGTGATCCTTCCAGCTCAGCGTACAGCGACCCCCATGGCTGCTGCAACCTGGCGGCCATCACCAGGCTCTGGTTAAATAGATTTTCGCTCAACTGCAGAAAGATGGTTTCTTCTGCATAATCGCGGTAGATATGACTGATCCGGTACGCGATGGTCAGCTCCTTCTTGTGCACCTCCTCATAGGGAAAGATGCTAAACTCGACGGCGGGTGCCATACGAGTAGAAAGGTCAAGATTTGAGAAGGTACTACTGGACAACGACCCAAAGGCCCCGACTGACCAGTGGTCGGACACACTCCAAACCACACTACTGCTGGCATAACTACGGTCGTTGCGACTGATGATGACTTCATCCTCGCCTTGCTCAAAGCGGCGGCCATCATATCGAGTGTAAAAGAGGTTGCGAATCCGCCATTCTTCGGAGACCCGATCCGCCCGCAGGCGAGCCCAACCCACATAGCGGTTGGTCCTGGAATCAGAATTGGCACTGCCGCCGGCCTCCACCGAGAAAATCCAGCTATCCCATGGATCTGACACCGGATCTGTGGTGACCTGGGCATCGGCTGACTCGTCGTGCTTGACAGAGAGGTCTAGCTTTTGGGCCAGGGATGTGTTCATCCAGAAAGGCACCAGACCCGTCTGGATCATCTTGCCAAAGCCCACCTGTCGTTCCTGCCTGCTTGAACCCGGCAACTCAGAAAAATTCAGCTCGTGCTCGGTCCCCTCAAACTGCTGCCTCCCCAAGAAACGGATCGTATGGTCCAGGCCACCGGCTCCGGTACGCTGGGTATTTGAGATGATGTGTACATCCGCCACGTTGGGATCACGCACGTAGTTGACATAACCCACCTCCTTGCGTAGAAAAGTCAGGTCGCAGTAGCGACAGTCAAGAAAGATGTCCAGTTGATCGTCTTCGATGGTGGGTTTTTGGCTCCAGAGACTTAGCCCCGTCAGGCAAAACAGCCAGAGGATTGGCAGTCGGATCATAGTGTGTGCTCGAAGTTGCTTGTTGCTAAGGGGCCACAAAGATGCGAATTTTCGCTGGCAAATTGGACTACGCCTTTGCCGGATTCGTCAGATCTTTTCTCACCCACGTCGAATACGCCAGGGCTATCGCCCCTAGGCCATTGCTTCAGAAAACCTCCTATCCCACAGGTTCGACATCATTTTGAAAAGTCATGTTGAGACATGAATGGCTTCCCATATAGGCACTCTGGACTAGCGAATGAAAACTCTGTGAAATGCTTGTCTGGAATCAATGCTCAACCGCAACATATACAGGCCTACGGGTAGTCCAGAAACATTCATGTGGAATTCCGCCGGTCCAATAGAGTTATCCCATTCCTGATGCAACCTAACCTCCCTACCAAGCATGTCGACCAAAGACAATTGTGTGCTTGCCGTCCACTGTCGATCAAATTCTCACCATCAGCCCACCATCTACCACGGGATTTGGATAGACCGAAAACCCGTATTCCTCAGCAACATCCTTTGTTGGAGTGCTTTGATCCATGACATTACTCACCCATTTTAAACCCTCTTTGGCTCTGTCTAAAGTGAGCAGGTGACCCGGTCCGGGCGTTTCCACATATTCGAACCACTTGGGATCTACCGGGATGGAAGGCAACTGCAGTTGAGTAAAGACCTGATTGAAGGGGGTAAAACCAAAATGATCCTGTGCGTTCACCTCGATATACATAAATACACTGGTGGAAGAATGTCCGAATAGATCTCCATCGGCAATCATGGTAGCTGGCTCGGCTACATTCCTCCATTGGTCCAAAATGTCTTGGCGAATGTTTCCTTGAGAATCCAATAGAAATTGAATTTGACCCATCGTATCAAGATCTAACCAGGCCGCTGATACCCCCATGAGCGTGGAGGTCAAAGGCTGCGTAATATCATAGATATATGGAGGTCCATCTCCAGCTTCAGCAACCACCCCAGCTGCGAAACCCTCGACTAATGGATCCGCAAACGAAGGTGCGCCAGCGTGCGAAGCCAGCACTCCAAACTGAGTCGGATTTCGCAAGACGATTCGAATTGCACCATCTCCTCCCATCGATAGACCCATAATAGCCATTGTCTCTCTGGATAAATTGATCTTGTCCTTCAACTTTCTGAAGGATTGATCCCTCAGAAAGTTGATCAGATCCACAGTGATCACATCTTCATAATTTCCATAGAACTCGGAGTTGGCATACATGTGTCGATTGCCAAAATATTCAGCGGGGTCCGAACTCTTTTGGAGATTGGGCATCACAATAATTGCTGACTCCATTTCTCCATTGGCAATCAGCTCATCCGCGGCGGGCACGACTACGGAACTAATGAAGTTATGATCATTGCCCAGTGCACCGTGCAGATAGATAATGATGCGATGTTTCCGGTCATGGTCTTCGTCGTAGTCAGCAGGGAAATAGATCTTCACCTGCTGAGAGTCAACCTCCAGACTCGGTGTAGGGAAGTCAAAGTCAACCACGGTGCCTGTTGAAATAGGGATCCCGGCTCTCCCTTCCCCATGGGCAAGCAGATCAAGCATGGAGATTAGAATCATGATGGAAATCAATACCAGGAAGGGGATAACTTTCTTTGTTAGTACCTGTTTGCTTTTTTGTAGCCTAAGGTGTTTCATGTGATAGCGATTTTGTATTGGTTTGAGAATATTTCAAAGATGTCCTGCCACCCCCATACCTGACTAGCATTATTGTTTTAATCTTCTAGAGCTATGTTCAATTGGCTGGGATCACCATTGAATACCGCCGAGCTGCGAAATCTTGAGAGTTCCTTTAGCGACAATCAAGACTATGACTGATCTCTACGCCATCGAGTAGGAGACATACCCACCTCCCCGTTAAATATTCGGGTGAAGTAGTTTGGGTCCTTAAAACCAAGTTGATAGGCAATCTCTGCAATCGAATGATCGGTGTCTTTGAGCATCTCCTTGGCATGGTGCAATTTGACACTTCGGACGAACCTTGTAGCTGACTGACCGGTTAGGGCGGTAAGCTTGTTGTGCAGTTGCGATCGGCTCATGTGGGTCGCTGCGGCCAGGTCGGTGATCTTGAAATCCTCATTTAGAAACTGGCCTTCAATGATGGCTCGCACTCGCTGGAGAAAAGCGTGCTCCTTTGGCTCCACTTCTGGCGACGGGTCGGTGGTGAGCGCCAGATAATATTTGCGCAACTGTCGCCGGCTCTCCAGCAGGTTATAGACCGTCAAAAGCAGCTCATCTTTGCGAAAGGGTTTTGCGATGTAGGCATCCGCCCGCATGGAGAGTCCCTTCACCCGGGAGGCATCGTCGGCTTTGGCCGTCAGAAGGAGCACGGGTATGTGGCTTGTGCGGTCGTCGCTTTTCACGCCCTCACAGAGCTCAAAGCCATCCAACAGTGGCATCATCACATCACTGATCACCAAGTCGGGGACAGTCTCATGCGCAGCCTTGAGACCCTCCCTGCCATTGATCGCCATGTCTATTTGGTAGCCTTGTTGGAGGCAGGCTAGCAAATATGCCCTGACATCAGCATTGTCCTCTACAACCAGGAGGCGTGGTAAGGATTCTGAGGTACCTGATCCGGTGCTCCCTGTGAGCTCGGGAGACTCGGTATCCCCCAGTGCAGCCAGCTCGATCTTCTTAGCGACCGGCTGCGACCTTTCGGCGTCACGAGTGATGGGTAGGATAGTGAGAAACGTACTCCCCTCTCCCACCTGACTGGAGGCAGATACGGTGCCTCCCATCAACTCCACCAAGCTTTGCACAAGCGCCAGACCGATCCCAGATCCCTCCTGCTGCCGGGTATCTGCGTCATCCGCCTGGTAAAATCGATCAAAGATGAACGGCATCTTTTCGCTGGCGATGCCAACACCATTGTCCGAAAAGGCCAAATGCAAGCCTTCGGGCTTCTCTTGGATCTGCAGTCGGATCGTTCCCCCGGGAGGCGTATACTTTATGGCGTTGGAATATAAATTAGAGCAGATCGTGGTCAATTTGTCCGGATCAAAGTCCATCTCAAGTTCCTCGATCGAGCTTTCCCACAGAAATTCGATTTCCTTGGCCGCCCCCACGGTGGTGTATGTATCATGCAGATAACGCAGGAAGGCGACCACATCCGCTCTCACTGCCTGGACTCGTTCTCTTCCCGATTCGATCTTTTGTAGATGCAACATTTGATTGACCAGCTCCAATAGCTTGGCAGAGTTGCGGCGTATGAGTTGAGCGCCTTTTTTCAGCCATAATTCCGGAGACTCCTCCATTTCATCTACTATCCCCCGAATGACAGACAATGGCGTTCTAAACTCGTGAGTAATGTTGGTGTACAGTGTGGTCCGCACTTCGTCCAACTGCTTGAAATGCGCTGCCTGATTTTGGGCCAACCGCCTTTTCAGCTGCATACGGTAAAACAGAACGATTAATCCTCCTATGAGAAGGATATAGCTGATGTAGGCTACTGGCGTACGATACCAAGGAGCCAATATGGTCAAACTAATTTTGCGACTTTCCTTACTCCATACTCCGTCACTGTTGCTAGCCTTCACCTTAAACAGATACTTGCCCGGATTAAGATTGGTATATGTCACCGTCCGGCGATTGCCGATGTGTCGCCATTCTGGATCGAATCCCTCCAGTTGGTAAGCATATTCGTGCTTTTCAGGTGCATGATAATTCAGTCCGGAAAATTTGAAGCCCAGCACATTGTATTTATGGGGAAGGGTTAAGCTTGTGGTTTTCCTCAATGACCTGATCGAGATAAAATGCATCGGGGTTGCTCCTCTCAACGTCATTACTAGCCACCGAAACCGGCTGATTAAAAATGCTAAATTCGGTTATGACCATACGAGGAGGATGCGTGTCCAACAGTACGCTGTCAGGATGGAAAATATCCATACCACTCGAACTTTCCAGAAATATGTGTCCTGAGTAGGGGCTCTTGAAATGACCAAAAGCCTCGAAGGCATTATTTAATAATCCATCGTCACGACTATATTTCCTAAACTCTAGCGTGCGTGTATCAAAATGCCACAAACCACTGAATGTACCTAACCAAAGATTCTCATTCTTATCAGGATAGATACAGAAAATCGTATTCGAATTCGCGGCCTCCTGAAGCGAGAAGTACGTAAATTCCTTGGTCCGCATGTTCATTCTATTGAGACCTCCACCATAGGTCCCCAACCAAAGATTGCTATCCCTGTCTTCATACATGTGAAAAACGGTGCCTTCCGATAATCCCTTCCCCGTTGGATCTATCAAGAACTTCTCAAATGAATCAGATCTCGGATGGTATCGGTTGAGACCCTGTCTTGTGCCGACCCACAATCCTCCTCCGCGATCCCAGAAAAAGCGCCGAACACTGTAACCACTAATTGCACCGGAATCCCCAGGATCAGGGATATAATGTTTGATCCTTTGTGAGGACCTATGCATACGGACAACGCCTGCATTCCAGCTAGCAACCCAGATGTACTCCCCATCTGTGGTTATATCACGCACCACATTGAGGCCTGACAGAAATGCATCTTCACCTCCAAATAGCTTATGCTGAAATGTCCCGGTTATTTCATCATAGGAAAACAGGCCACCACCGTTGGTCCCGATCCAGAGAATATTATTGTTGTCACGGTGATAGCAGGTAGATCCACTACTCCAGTACTTTAGGAATTTGGTCGGCTGCTCAGGAAACGGCTCTAGTGTCCCTCTTTTCCAATCGAATATTTTCAATCCTTCTGGATAAGACAAAAGGATTTTATCAGGACGGTATTCGAATGGTTCCTGAAGACCCGAAACTGTGGTCGTCCGACCGTCCGGATCTGTCTCCCAAGAGAGAAATCTACTAGAAAGAGGTCTGATTTGAAAAATACCTTGGACCGTCGGGAACCACTGGATACCAAACTGATCTTGGACCGCGCTCAAGACTTGTGTGTTTGGCAGTCCAGATGACTGCCGCCGGTCCAGGAGAGTCTCACTTATGCTGTGGCTCGCCATGTCCAGGTGATACAATCCTGGGGGGGTAGGTACTCATCCATACAGTCCTTCCGATCTTACTAATGTAATTGATGATTGGGCTTTCTTGAAGCTGATTTTGCCAGTTTGGGATTGAAAAAGTGCCGTCCATATCGGACAAAAGGCAACCACCCGAGGTACCCAAGATCATCACAGTATCGTTGAATATTTCGATATCTAAGATGACATCAAATCGATTAGAAATCGACAGCGAAGCTGAAGGCAGCAGATGAATTAAGGTATCCAACATCCGTGGTTTCCTGATTAGACCAGCCTGGGATGCAATCCAAATGTTGCTCTCATCGGCTACAAAACTATTGAATGCAGGTTGAATGTGATCTTGATTTAAGGTGTAGTATGAAACACTATTTGATTGGGGATCCAGGTAGCCCAATCCCTTGCGGAGCGTGCTAAACCATACTTTGCCTTCATGATCCTCCTCGGCCTGGGTTACCCAGACGAAAGTTCCATCCTGATTGGCTAAATATCTCGTAAACTTATTCTTGCTACGATCGAAAAAATTGAGGCCATTTTGGGTACAGATCCAAAGGTCACTCTTAGAGTTTTCGTGGATATTATTGATTTTATTGTCTCCTAAGCTAAACGGATTACTGGGATCATGGAGATAGGCCGTCGCTTCGTACCCGTCAAAGCGCCTCAAACCCCTGTAGCCCCCAAACCACATAAATCCCCTCGAATCCTGGTGCACCACCGTTGTCGTGTGATTGTAGGGTTCATGATCGATATGGAGGGCTTCAAACTTAAAACCAGCTTGCGCTGCTACGATGCAGCAAAGGCAGGACAACGCAATGTTAACTAGCATCCAATGTCGCCAGAATGTAGCAATACATGATAGGAGCCAAATGGTAGGGATCGATAAGGGCAGATTATGGAAGTTTGGAGTGATACTTGTTTGATTCGCTGTTTTTCTATTGCTAAGATACCTAGGAAATTTGTCCTGCATGGAACAGTCCCGGCCTTACGGTTAGCATTAGTGTCCTGATTATCTACAATTATGTCCAATAGGGCCTGACCAATGTTTGCACGCTCAGACATTTTCAAGGTCACGAGAAATCTGAAAGTGTCATTGCAGGCATAAATCGGTTCCGCCATCCCTCTTCTTAGCTGCCTTTCGAGATTACTGCAAAACGATTTCAAATTGTCAGGATGATAATCAAAGCCCTTCAATCTCCGAATTTTAATGTCTCCATGTCTGCTTTTGCCGGGTTCGTCGGATCTTTTCTCACCCACATCGCATAGGCGCAGGGCAATCGCATCAAGGGATTCTGCACTTGTCTATCAACGGCCAAAGAATGGCTGGCCAGATGCCCTTTTTCGTGGTTGAACACACCTTCTAGAGCTGCGCCTTAAATCCTGTTGTTAATTCTAATCCGAAGATCTACTAGGTCAACTACTCTATGGCATAACCTTGCTAGCATGTGTCAGGCGAGGACGCCTGACACGGCCAGGTTGCTCTTGTTGCGTCTATTCCCACGGCAACTAGCCTCAAAGGCCACACAGCCCAGATCAGGCAGCGTCCCCGCCAAACACCATTGCCGGCTCGCTGTCACCCCAAGCCTTGATCATGCGATTGCCCTGATACTGATCTTGTAGCTCATCCGATTGCGCCAAAAAAGGACTATTTTCAGTCCATGCTAAACCTAGCCATCCTCCTGGAGGACAGCGCCCATCGCTTACCAGAGAAAACCGCCTTTGTATTTGGTGACAAAAGATATTCTTACCAGCAGATCGACGCTGCGGCGTCCCAGGTAGCAGGTGGACTGGCGCAGTTGGGCATCCGACCAGGTGACAAGGTCGCCTTGTCCTGTCCCAATCTGCCCTACTTTCCGATCGCCTACTTTGGCATCTTGAAGGCAGGGGCAGTGGTGGTGCCTTTGAGTATCCTGCTGAAGCACGAGGAGGTGACCTACCATCTCGATGATTCAGACGCGGTGGCGTACTTCTGCTTTGAAGGTTCTGGGGCTCTGCCGATGGGTCAGGAGGGGTACGAAGGTTGGCAACATGTTGCGGCGTGCAAACATTTTATTTGCATCACGGCCAGCCCGGCTGCCCCATCGCCCTTTGACGATACGCAGACCCTCACCCACTTGATGCAGGGGCAACGTCCATCTTTCGAAAGCGTGCGGACCAGTGCCGAGGACACCGCTGTCATCATCTATACCTCGGGAACCACCGGACGACCCAAGGGCGCTGAACTAACCCATTCCAATCTTGCTTGGAATGCCGATGTCTGCCGGCATCTATTTCGCTTCGAGGATGAGGACCGGCTTTTGATCGTTCTCCCCTTGTTTCATATATTCGGCCAGACCTGTCTGATGAATGCCGGCATCATGCACGGCTTGACCAGTGTCCTGCTGGTGCGATTTGATGCACAGGCCGTCAAAGATCTCGTCGTCCAAGAGGGCGTGACGATTTTTGCGGGCGTGCCAACCATGTACTGGGGGCTGCTCAATCACGAGACCGAGCAGCCAAAGGTCGAGCAGATCAAGTCAACGCTCAGGCAATGCATTTCGGGAGGCGCAGCGCTGCCGCTCCAAGTGCTTACGGATTTCGAAGAGAAGTTTGGCGTACCCATCTACGAGGGCTATGGCATGTCGGAAGGCTCTCCCGTAGTCACCTTCAACCGGCCAGGCAGGGAGCGAAAGCCCGGATCGATTGGCACACCAGTGTGGGGGGTCGAGGTAAAGCTGGTTGATGAAAACGATGAAGAAGTTGACCTCGGAGAAAAGGGCGAACTCCTCTACCGCGGCCACAATGTGATGAAAGGATATTATCAAAAGCCGGAAGCCAACCAAGTCTCACTGCGGGGCGGCTGGATGCACTCGGGTGATGTCGCTATCAAGGATGCCGACGGCTACTACTACATCGTCGATCGCACCAAAGACATGATCATCCGGGGTGGGCTTAATGTGTATCCACGCGAGGTGGAAGAACTCATGATCAAACATGAGGCAATCTCCCTGGTCGCCGTCATCGGTGTGGCCGACGAAAAACTGGGTGAGGAAATCAAAGCCTATGTCGTGCTCAATGAGGGACACACCCTGGAAGAACAAACCCTGATCGAGTGGACAAAGTCCAGGATCGCCGCCTACAAATACCCCCGACTGATCGAGTACGTACCATCGCTGCCTATGAGCGCCACAGGCAAAATTCTCAAGAGGGAATTGCGAAAAGCTTAGCCCGCGGTCATGAAACCACCCATCTTTAAGATCTTCTTTGCGCTGCTGCTAGGCTGGTTGCTCCTGGTCATCCTCCTCATGCTCCAGCCCGCACCCGCCGGTATGACCGGTACGCTGCATCCCACCTACCAGACCATGTTTTCCAGTGGGGCGGTGGTGCTCCCGGATGGACCCTTCCAGATCTTGTCCTATCTCTTTGGGGTCTTTGTCATCTTTGTTTTTACCGCCTGCTTGATCGTCGGCACCCTCCGGGCCGGACAATGGGGACGGATGCACCGATGGATCTTGGCATTCGGCGCCCTCTACCTGAGCATATATACCATGCTGGTGATAGCGTGGTGGCGCTATGCCGAGTATGGACTGGAAGGGATTTTTGGTGGCTTTCCCATACCTACCGCCTGGATGATCTATGGCATCTGGTTTTCGCCCTTTCTGCTGACCATTTTATACATCTCTTTCTTCCACAAATGGACCTTGACCGACGCAGACATGGCAGTCTTTCGGTCGCTCGTGGAGCAAAATCGACAGCAGGAAAGCTAGATGGAAGCACACCGCCATACCATTGTCCTGATCTCCGTGAGCCTGTACATGCTGCTCTGCGTTGCCATCGGGCTCTGGTCCTTGCGACGGACCAAATCCACCAAAGATTTTTTCATGGCCGGTCGCGATCTCGGCGTGATGGTGACGGCTTTTGCGGTGTTCTCCAGCACGCTCAGCGGCTTTGGCTTTGTCGGAGGCCCTGGCCTCGTCTATAAGATGGGGATGAGTTCCGTCTGGATGGTGGTCTGTGCCGTGATCGGATTCAATCTGTCTTTCTTTCTGCTGGGCAAAAGGCTGCGGCTCTTTGCCGAGCTCCGAGATTCGATCTCTTTGCCCGACGCCGTGGCGGTCCGGTATGACAGCAATTCGACCCGGATCTGGGTATCGATCGCCATTCTGCTTGGGGTATTGGGTTATCTGGCCACACAGATCCTGGCCATGGCGATTGTATTGCAAGATATCCTGGGGGAGACCAGCTTTGCTGGCGGGATCAGCCTACCGGCATGCGCTGCCATCTCCTGCGCCATCTTGGTTTTCTACTCGGTGACGGGCGGGATCGTAGCCTCGGTCTACACGGATCTGGCGCAAGGCGGCATCATGGTTGTCGCTGCCATCCTGATATTCCTCACCGTCGTGTACACCTATGATGACGGCTTTAGTGACATCACTCGCATCATCGCGCAAGACGATGCCGAGGCCATCGGGCCCTGGGGCACCCTGGGCATGATCGGCTGTCTATCCTGGCTATTTGTATTTGGCTTGGGCGGGGCCGGTCAGCCCCATGTCATGACCAAAATGATGATGAACAAACGGGTGAGTGATGCCAAATACATCTTACCGGTGTCCAATGTGGGGTATCTGATCTCGGCCCTGCTCTGGATCAGCATCGGCTTGGTGATGCGAAGTCTGGTACTGTCCGGACAGCACCCGGAGCTGGCCACCGCGGATGCTGCTGCTTCTCAGTTTCTACAAAACTATGCACACCCCATTCTGGCAGGCGTGGTCTTCGCCGGGCTTTTTGCCGCGATCATGTCCACGGCAGATGGATTTCTCAACGTAGGTACCGCGGCCGTGATCCACGACATTCCGCAGGGCCTGACTGGCAAGACCGTCAAAAATGAGCTTTTCTGGGCTAGGATGGTCACCTTCCTGTTGACCATCTTCGCGGGGGGCTTTGCACTCTATTCGGGTGACTTGGTCGCCATCCTAGGGGCCTTCGGATGGGGCACCTTTGCCGCTGCCCTGGTACCGACGGTGGCCATCGGCCTCAATTGGAAGCGAGCCACCGCCACCGCGGCCAATGCGGCGATTATCACCAGCCTCTCCATCAATTTTGTCGTCAAGCTTGCCGGCATCCAGATTCCCTATGGCATCGACGTAGGTGCCTTGTCCCTGCTGGTTTCTTTAACGGTGTTTTTTGGTGTGTCGCTGGCCTCCAGCCCACCCCAACTCGACCCGGATGTGGAGGCGGTAATGGACATCTAGCGTGATGTCGCGTTCTTGTGCGCGAGAAAACCTCAACTTTCTTTCGTGCTGCTCAAGCATGTCCATGGAGGCCTCATCAATCCTGCATAAGTTCTTTGGCCAAAGTAAGCTTGAATCGGGACTTGAGCTGCGACTTCCCATTTGATTGGGAGGCCAAAGGCGTGAATGGCTTTGAAGACTACAAAGTGGTCCTGTCCAAGGCCGAAGTCGCCCAACGCTTGCGACCGGAAAAGGCCCCCACTACCCAGTGAACCAAGCGCCGATTGTACGGTGGACCAGGTGCAGCACGGTCAAACATGCAGCGGAACGTCCGCCAAGCGTACCTAATGCGTGGGTGCTGCCACCAACTCCACCTCCAATTGGAATGCATGATCCGCGCTGGGTTTGAGTCGAAACTGATCCCTAATCATCACGCGACCCTTGCGAAACAAGGCGTGATACGGCCCGGGAGGTAGATCGCCAAAATCCAGCGTGTGATAGAGCAAGTCACCCTCCTGAATCGCCAAGGGCACCTGTCGGATGATATTCCCCACCTCATCCATCAGCATAAGGTCACCAAAGCCGCCGGCAGGTACACCCATCAGCTCCACGGTAAACTTGCCCGGAATGCGGGAGGGCAGGACTCTCACCCCACAGGGCTGATCAGGGGAAGTATGCTTGCCGGCCAGCAGATCTTGATCAACCGGGGTGCATACGCTGATGATCAGTTCTGATCCCAACCCACTCTCACGACTGGATATGTCGATCGGTTTTCTGCTATCGGTCTGCACGCTAAAGCGGATATCTCCCTGGCTTAACCGGCCTCGGACGTAGTCTGTCACGTCAAACTCCGTAAAGGGTCTGTCACTGAGCCTCTGACTAGCGATCTCCCGGCCTGTCGCAGGTCGATCAAACCAATGAAGGCCATGCTCATCAAAATCCTCGGTACCTTGAAAGAGCATGAGCCTACAATCAGTCCTACGCGACACAGTGTACAACTTGAGGGTGCAGGAGCGGACGTAATTGGGATCGATGTGATGGATCTTGTACCGGAGCAGCGCTTGCCTGGCCTTCTTCGCTGGCTGGCCTCGCAGTCTCATGTGCCGCTCCAGTCCGTGGGTAGTAGAATCCTCGACCGCCACATAGGTGTCGGCTACGGGGGACTCTACAAAAACAATCTTTGTGCAGGCGTCGTCCATGGACTTTTGCTGGGCAATGTCGAGCTCCCTCGAAGTTTGCTGGCTAAGCAACGGCGCTGCAACGAAAGCAGCGATGGTCAGAGGTAACAGATATTTCATAGCGGCATTACTCTAGCGATCATCGAAGGGCTGAAAGGTCTCAGCCTACTCCATGACCAGAAAAATAGCCTTGACTGAAAATCCGAACGGGATCTTGAGTTACGTTGGGTTTGGTTTACCCAAATTAAGAAGCCGAGCGCGGAGATTCAAATTAATTTGGCCGATCAGCCGGTGCGAAACAATCAAATTGGACATTCAAAAAATTGATTATCAGCTATTTATGACTAGATGTAATCGAGGAAGATGGGTGTCTTAGATCACATCGGCACTCTCGAAATGCGATAGACCGAGTGACGGAGGTAGAAAAATACGCGTTGGTTGCTTGCGGCTCTACTTTGAGCGAAGAAGGAAGATTGAATTGACCTGTTCACAAGCCAAGTGCCACTCGGGCGCTAGACAATGGCACGAAGTGTGCAAAATATCTTTAGTAGGGAATTTGCCCAACCATCTAAAATCGTCGGATATGCTCCAGAATCATCTCACAGCCGTGTTGTCCGTTATCGTACTTAGCGTTCTAGTACAAGTCATGTTCCCAGTGCCATGTCAGGGGCAAGAAGATTTTCGCAGCGGTTTTATCGTGACCCAGGCTGCCGACACTATTACCGGTCTTATTGAATATGCAAACGCAAAGAGTCACGCCAAATATTGTCGCTTTAAGAGTTCACCGGACCAAAAAGTCGTGACATACCTTCCTTCGGAGCTCATTTGTTACAGGTTCCACGGTTCGAGGTTTTACGTGTCTAGAGAGATCGTTCGAGAGGGCAAAGTTCACGAGGTTTTCCTTGAATATCTGGTCGATGGAGCGATCGACTTGTTCTACCATGCTGATCCATTTGGTGACTTCTTTTATATCGAGAAGGAAGGTTATTTCCTAGAGCTGACAGACGAATTTGAAATCACATACCAGGGCGGACGGAGAGTGAAAAGGTTTACAAGGGATTATGTGGGTTTGATCAAATACCTAATGCGGGATGCACCCACCCTGTACACCGACATTGAGAACATCAAATTTGAACACTCGTCCTTTGTCAAAATCAGCAGAGACTATCACAATGTAATATGTCCTGACGAGCGGTGCATAGTTTATGAGCGTAAAGGACGTAAGTTAGGCAGCAACCAATGGAGGATGCGAGTGGGCATTGCTGCAGCGAGGTCATCGACTGACTTTACCCTAGTTGCTGATTTCAAGAGGCGGATCGCCGCGTTCATCAGGAGATCCGAAGGTTTTCGAGCTGGGACCATTGTATCCTTCGGATCTCCATTGTTCTTGGATTTGGTGTCCCAGAGCCAGCTCAGCACGAAATACGTGACTCCTATACTGTTCGTTAGAGTTGCCAATAACTGGAGATCGTCAGGACATCTGGAGATTCAGTACCACCATGCGGCGTTCGAAATGAATCCGTCTACACTACACCTGGGGTTCTGGAAAGGATCGCTAATACTAAGTCGGGATTTGCTTTTCAGACAGGCCTTCCGGCCGTTTCTAAACCTGGGCTTATCAGTCAACGTATTCTCCAGATATGAGCTTACTGATTTGGACGTGAGGTATTTCAATCTTACTCAGCCAGCAGAAAAATCATCAATCAGCCTCAATGATGAGAGTTTCGCAAGATCAAGTCATCTCGTGCGAACACAAATCTATTCCAAAGTAGACATGCTGACTGGTATAGGAGTTCTGCTTGAATCCAAGGGAGGACAGCAACTAAAATGTGAACTTCGTTACAATTTTAGCATACACGAATTGCTGCCTACCAATGAGGACCAATTAAGCGATATGCAGTCTCTAATGATACTTGTGGGTATATCTACCTAAATCCTTGCAAGTCGTTGAATGCCAATGGCAAACCCTTCATTTGTCCAGCTCATTGTGTCCTCAAATCAATAGAAAATACAGCACCTGAAATAACTTTACCAGCCCCCAGATCACCAAGGCAAAGAGAATCAGGAGGATCACCAGCACCGTCCAAACGACCGGCCAGGCGCTGCCCTGGTGTTCTCCTTCTTCAAAATGGTCTTGAAAGAGATCCAGATTGCGCTTGTTGGCCTTGAAAAAGAGGTCAAACAGATCACCGACCACGGGTATTGATCCGAGCGTCACATCCAGCAGAATATTGACGATCATCAGACTGAGCGCCCGGCCACTCGCACCTTTCCTGACCATCAGTATCAACAATCCCCCCGACAGACTAAAGCTTAGGACATCACCGACCACCGGAAAAAGCCCGATGATAAAATCCAGGCCAAAGGTGACATTGGTGCCAGGGATCTTAAACTTGGTATCCAGCCAATCGGCGTAGCGTTCGATGTTTTTGGTTTGATCTTGCATGGGTTCGCTCCGCAAACCTAAAGATACTCAAACAGATGGTCGATGGATGCTGCTCACTAGACAGTTACGGACCATGTCAACCGACTAGGAGCAGTGTGTCAGCAAGCTGGCTCTGGATCTGTCAGAGTCCTCCTACAAGAAAGGAGTGCGGAAAGCTGTATAGCACTACAAGAAGAGTGAGAGTGATGTCCTCAAATGTCCTCGATGTCGTCGATGGTTGACAACAATATATTTTGGAATTTAACTATATTACTGTGCGTAATGAGCAAGTTAAGTTTCTCCGGACATGAATCCTTTGCCTGCAAGCAATTCTGGCTCAAAAAGGGATTTGACTTCATCCATGAAGGTAGAGACTTCAACGCGGAGGAAGCTGTGGTTCATCTTGGTGTGGGCAAAAATATGGTCAGATCCATACGGTTTTGGCTCCATGCCTTCGGAATCTCGGAAGAGAGGTCAGGAAAGGAGGCATCGACCTTGGGAAGTTTCCTCTTTGGGGATGACGGTGCAGATCCCTATCTAGAGGACATTGGCTCCATCTGGCTGCTACACTATTATCTGGTGAAGAATGCGACTGCATCCATCTACAATCTGGTTTTCAATCAGTTGCGTCGAACTAAGACCGAATTTACGGTCGATCAATTGCACAATTACATCAAGAGGATCTGCCTCGAGCAAGATCCTTCGAAGTACAATCAAAACACAGTCGAGCGAGACATTCGAGTTTTTGTGCATAACTACCAAAGGCCCAGATTACGAGGCGCACAGGTTGAAGACGCGTACACAAGCCTTCTACATGAGCTCGGGCTCCTGAATATGCGCGATAGGCAAAGCGTACTGGATGACAGCACCAGGGCTTACCTTGCTATTCCATCTGATGCAAGGGACACGCTCCCGGAAGAAATTTTGTTTTTTGCCATGCTGGACCTCATGGGCGAGCGCAAGACCATCACGCTCGCTGAGCTCCTACGATCGGAGAACAGTCCAGGGAACATTTTCGCACTGTCTACAGATGGTCTAGTCAGAAAATTAGAACTCATCTGCGCTAAGTATCCAATGGCTGTTTATTCAGAAACAGCAGGTGCACAACAGTTACAGATCATTGAGCCCCTCGACAAATGGAAACCTCTTTATGACTACTACAGCAGCTAAGAGGTCTTACAACCCATCGGTCAATATTATCCGGGATTTCCACAAGGATCTCAATTATGTCCCTACCTCGAATGCCCGCAAGGTTTTTGATCAAATTGCCTCAGAATTTGTGTCGGCCAGACGTTCGTTTACCATCGTTGGTGCATACGGCACTGGCAAATCCAGCTTCCTTTGGGCGGTTGACAAGGTATTAAATGGCCGCAGGGATTATTTCGAGCTTCCGCCATCTATGCAGGAATACCGCGGATTTCGCGTGATCAATATTGTGGGTCAATACGCCTCCCTGATCCATACCTTTCAAAGGGAGTTTCAAATCGACGAAGACCTCCCGGTAGGAGATATCATTAAAACCCTAGACAAGGAGTACAAAAAGTGCAAAAAGAAGCACCAGGGCCTAGTTCTTTGCTTGGATGAATTCGGAAAATTTCTGGAATTCGCGGCCAAGGTCGACCCTGAGCAGGAGTTGTATTTCATCCAGCAGCTTACCGAGTATGCCAACGATCCCGATAAGGACATCCTACTCATATCTACTCTACATCAAGAGTTCGGCTCCTATGCCTATGGTCTCTCGAAAGCCCAGAGGAACGAATGGAGCAAAGTCAAAGGCAGGTGGTGCGAAATAACCTTTAACGAACCAGTAGAGCAGCTGCTGTATTTGGCATCGGAAAGACTTTCGGAGAATCTCTACGATCGGAAGAAGTATCGATCGCTCAAGTCTTTGCATAAGACCATTGAGCAGTCCAAACTATTCCCGCTGCGAGATTATTTGTCATTGGAGACAGCGGAAAGACTGCTACCGCTAGATATCTTGGCTGCCTCTGTGTTGACCTTGGCTTTGCAGAAATACGGCCAAAACGAGCGATCCTTATTTTCTTTCCTGGAATCCAGTGATCGTTTTGGTCTTCGAGGATTTGAGGACAATGGCACATACTTCAATCTAAGCCAGGTCTGTGATTATCTATTAGCTAATTTCCCCATTCTCCATACGAAGTATAATCCACACCATACTCAATGGTTGGCAATCAAAAATTCTTTAGAAAAAGTCGAAGGCATTTTTTCCACGGCATATGACGATCACCTTAAACTAGTAAAGACGATAGGGTTGCTCGGCATTTTTGGTTCCAAAGGCTCGCTGTTGGATGCCTCGTTTCTCGATGCTTATGGACGGTATAGTCTGGGTATCAAGAATGTCAAGACCATCCTTAAGGATCTCGAGAAGAAGAAGCTCATCCGCTACGTACGACATAATCGACGGTACATACTTTTTGAGGGAACAGATCTAGACATAGAGCTAGCTATTGACGAAGCCGGCAATCTGGTCGAACAAGTCTATGGCGTCGTCAACTACCTCAATACCTATTTCGATTTCCCCTGCATTCTCGCCAAGTCCTTTTACTATCGATATGGTACACCTAGGTTCTTCCAGTTTGAACTGAGTGAGTCCCCCGTCGATAAAGTACCAAAGGGGGAGATCGATGGCTTTGTCAATCTCATCTTTGCAGAAGATGTATCAGCAACAGAAGTCCAACACAATTCTCTTCATTGCAAGGAAGCCATCGTCTTTGGCTTGTACAACAACAGTCACGATATAAGGCACCTGATTTTTGAGATCCAAAAGATCGAGAAAGTCATTGAAAACAACCCAGAAGACCGCGTGGCATTGCGCGAGCTAAAGAGTATACACGAACATCAGATTAAACTGCTAAATCACTATGTGCTGGAAAGCATCTATAGTGATCAGAGTGCCATTACATGGTTTTTTGCTGGGGAGGAGGTTTCATTCTCAAATGCGAAGGAATTTAATCGACTGCTATCGAGAATTTGTGAGACCGTGTATCATGGAACACCAATCTATAAGAGTGAGCTTGTTAACAAGACCAAACTATCCGCTGCGATAGCCACTGCGCAAAAAAAGTTGATCCAAGCGGTCCATGCCAATTGGATGGTAGAAGATCTGGGATTTAGCAAATCCACATTTCCACCGGAGAAGGCTATCTACTTGTCTCTAGTTAAGGAAACTGGGCTGCTTAGATTAGAAAATGAGGCTTGGGGTTTTCGTCCGCCGTCCGATGAGACATTTGCAAAACTGTGGCAGACCAGCGAAAATTTTCTACAAAGCTCAAAGGCATCTCGGAGAAATCTGGGCGAATTTATAGATGTCTTGCTGACTAGGCCCCTGAAACTCAAGCGGGGCTTTGTAGACTTCTGGCTTCCCCTATTTCTTCTGGCGACCACTGATGACTATGCGCTCTACGAAAAAGATGTCTACATTCCCTATGTCACACCGGATGTCCTAGAGCTGGTCACAAAGAGTCCTCGCAAATATTATATCAAGTCGTTTGATTTGGATGGCATTAACCTCCAGCTCTTCCAGCGATATCGTGCACTACTAAACCAGGAACAAGTCACACCAAGCAGTCAAGGTTTTATCGATACCGTCAGGCCCTTTCTGACATTCTATCGGAAACTACCCCCGTACACCAAAGGGACAAGAAACCTTTCCAAAGGGGCGATCAATCTACGGCGAGCTATTGCTCGAGCGACTAGTCCTGAAAAGATATTTTTCGAGGATTTTCCAGCAGCTCTTGGATATGAAGCGAGGAAATTGGCAAAGAATGAGACGCTACTCGAGGAATATTTTACTACCCTGCAATCTGCCATCAAAGAATTGCGGGGTGCCCAGGAAGAATTGTTGCAACGATTTGAAGCGTCCATAAATTCCAATCTTGGCCTTCCGGAAAATGATCGATCCTACAGGGACTTATTAATGGCTCGATACGGCACACTGAACGTTGAATTGCTGCCAGCCCAACTTAGTTCGGTGGTAAAGCGCTTGCGATCTGATCTGGATAGGGATGCATGGTTGGGCGCTCTAGCACAATCGTGTGTAGGAAGCAATCTCCAAAATCTGAAGGATGCAGCCGAGCCACTTTTGTACGAGAGATTTGCGGAGATAACAAAAGAGCTGGACACCTTCTGCCAGCTGTCGAACGCTGTTTCAGAGGAGGAAAGTGCCCTTTCTATCGAAATTACGGAACCTCAGCAGGGTGTAAGAAAGCGGGTGATTAGGTTGCCAAAATCCAAAGAGAAGAATATTGCAGAAACCATAGAGCAAATACGCCAGATCATGGGGGACGACAGGCAGTTGAACATGGCGGTTGTTACCCTATTATTAAAGCAACTACTGGATGAGTAAGGTACGGCATGTCTTGGGCATATCAGGGGGAAAAGATAGCACGGCCTTGGCACTCTACCTGGAGCAGAAGTATGGTAGTCTTGATCTGGAGTATTACTTCTGTGACACGGGCAAAGAGCTCATGGAGACTTATGATCTCCTACAGACTCTCGAGACGGTGCTAGGGACACAAATTAAAAGGCTTAAAGCCGCCGGATCAAGTCACAAAGATCCCTTTGATCATTTTCTCGAAGTATATGGAGGCTTTCTACCCTCTTCCGGTGCCCGTTGGTGCACCAAGAAACTCAAATTAGAACCCTTTGAAGCTTACGTCGGCGATGATCCGGTCATTTCCTATGTCGGCATTAGACATGACGAGGACAGGGAGGGCTATATATCTCGAAAACCAAATATCCAATCCATCTTTCCTTTTCGGAAAAATATCTGGAGCGAGGATGTCATCAGCAGAGTCCTCGCCAATGGAGCCCGAGACGTAGTCATGGATCTTTATCATGCCACCGAGACAAGGTCTGATATTGATCGCATTAAGGAGGTACTACTCACTCCCTTATCCCTCTCATATCATCAGGAGCAAAAACTCCATGCATTACTCGATCTGGACATTCGCGCGTTCAATCAAGTAGTACATCAGTTTATTAAAGAATTTACGGATTACCCCTTGGCACTGGTGGATCACTTTCCGCTTATCGACAATGATGAAGCGCTGGGCCTCCAGCATATTTTTTCTCTGTTAGAACGGTCCGGCGTAGGACTACCGGGCTACTATGATGAGCTGCCATTTCAAGTGGATGGCAAGACCGGAAAATACTTCCGCAGCAGGTCGGGCTGCTACTTTTGCTTCTTTCAGCAAAAAATCGAGTGGGTATGGCTGCACGAGCAACATCCCGAACAGTTTGAGAAAGCCATGGCCTATGAAAAGGCGGGATATTCCTGGATGGATAATGAAACATTGGAAGAACTGATTCGCACTGATCGCATACGGCAGATTAAGACAGAATTTCTGCAGAAGGCAGGTGCTTCCAACAGAAAATCAGCCCTACTTCTTGATCTACTGCCGGAAGAGGAGGGATGTGCGGCTTGCTTTATCTAACTAATCTGTTGTGCTCACACAGTTATATACACAACTAACTCACCGAGCTGAAGACAAATATCACTTTGTGGCCCACGATTGCTTGTGCTTCGGATTTCAGTGGTTCTCCATCGTGATTGATCTCAAGTTTAGCGATGCTGCCCACGTTGACATGGCTCAGATAGAGGATGATTTAATAGAAAAATTCACTGGAGACATCACACTTTCGGATCTTCCCCAAGATGTCCAGAATATTCTCGAAGTGGACAATATCTATCTGACACATTGGGAATACTTGGGAAGACGAGGAGGTGCTGGACAGTTCCTTAAGAGTACTCAATTCTCGATCTCTCACATTATGTTTCAATGTCTTCGAGAACTCAGTCAGAGATGGCCATCAATAATAGATCGATTCGCGCTCGATATAAACTATGGATATGGCGATACCAGAGGAAACTATCAAGATGGCGCGCCCAACTACATCTCCTTGATATACTTAAGACCGGAAGCGGATACCATCTTAAAAATAGTAGATCATCTCAATAAGAGACAGTTAAGCAAGATTTATCCAGATCACACATATCAGACCCACACCACCACTGAGTCATACGCGCCGAGAAACATCCACATCCTAGGTACGAAGACCAAAGTCAGACGACTAGGGTACTATCTGGCCATGGCTCAATACCTTGCAAAGAACCCCAAAGTTCCTACTTCCCAAATAGACAGAGCATTCGAGAGACACTGTTCGTCTTATTCTGCTCAACTGCAAAACTACCAAAACCCAAAAGGAGTAATCGAAGTTACTCAAAGCGGCGTATCTGCACGACCCTACATATCTCTCTACAAAGATTCCCATTGGGTAACTGAACTCAGTAGGATCATCATTCCTGGCAAACAACTGGTGGTCCTTAACAAATTGCGCCAGTATTACTCAAGGGCTGGTGACAATATATTTACCTTGGATTGCCTCGATAAAGCTATCCTGCTCGAAGTCCTACTGCAGAACGATTACCTCTTTCTCACAACACTCATCGAAGAGCTCTATCGCCATGACGAATCTTGTAACTACAATGTCCTCCTGAAAACCTTTCAGACGCGTATTATTTCCAAACTGCAATCCGAAAAAGAAAAGCAAGAATCTGGAACAGTTTACGCACGCAACTTGAATAAGGTTACGAAGCGCATCAAAGAATGGAAAAAGCCCGATAAGTATCTAGAACATATCATCATGCCAAGATTGAACTGGCTCTTAGATCTCTCCTTGGTACAGTTCTCTGGTCAAAGCAACACTCACTACTCTCTTTCTTCTCGTGGGACGTCATTACTTGAGCAGTTATGCTTCTGGACAGATCTTAACATTGGCTTCTTAGTGGATTCTACGCAGTTTATTCGTAGTTACTTCGTTCACCTCTTCAACGAGACCTATAAGTTGGGGTACAAACATCCAAATGACGGTGGTTTGCCTGCCAAGGTGCGGGAGTATCTGCAAGATTGCTTCAGTAGCTTCGGGACTCTAGCTCCAAATAGAATTACTTCCTCTCAGGCCTTCACATACATCAAATGGCGACTGTTCTACTCAGATCAATTAGTCGTAGAAACCAGTGAGCTTGAATTGATTTTGCGAACTCAATTGAAACACGACTATGTTTACAAATTTCAGAACCAGTATGGGGATGGATACATTCAAAAGATATAACTATGCAGTGGCCCGATTATAATCTAACAAGCAATCCTTTCAGGATCACACCTGCAATTCTCGAAGAAGAATTGGTCTGGGCAGGATTCCCTGCTCTCAAAGGCAAAATAGAGAATAGAATTTTCCGGAGCTTGAAGTCACAAAACTCATCCCTTGTGTTGAACTGGGGAGAATATGGGAGTGGCAAGACTCACGCAGCCAGATTCTTCACAAAGGAAAGTGCCGTCGGCGCTATCGCAAAACGTGCTAAAACCAGCCCACCCTATTGCATCAATCTTCCCTTGCCAAAGGGTAAGGAACCAGTTCGTGATATATACATTTCCATAATAGATAACCTAGACTTGAATGAGCTTCGTCAAAAGCATCAAGATCTTTCATCCGATGCCAGCAAGGTAATTGACCAGTTTTCTTATAACAGATTCATACAAAGCGTCTTGCTCGGCATTTTTTCCACTGACTTTGATGACATCCTGCTCAAGAAGTACTTGTATGGCCAAACCACCAGAAAGGACCTCGAAACTCTTAATGCTACAAAACAGAATCCGATATTAAGGCCCCTCCAGACAGATAATGACTACATTAGTTTGTTGGCAGCATTGTTCACGGCACTCACATATGATAAAGCAATGTACTCCTGCATCGTTCTATGGATCGATGAATTCGAAGACATTGCCATCTTGAGTAGTTCCAATATTGATAAAACAAATAATTTTCTTCGCGAGCTGCTAGACCACACACCTAATAACCTATTAGTTTTTCTTAACCTCACGCAGTCAGCTCTATTTAGGGCAGCAGATCTCAGTAACTACTTGTTCGACTCGGTGAAGTCGAGAATAAAAGAAAGGATAAATTTTGAGCTTCCCACCACTGCCGACTACAAGGACTTTTTGAAAGACCTCTTCTCCAAATTTCGGACTGGTAAGTCCTTAAACAATCCCTACCATCCTCTCGACGAAACGACGGTTGATCTCGTACTTTCTGAAATGTCTAACTCCTCAATAAGGGCCCTGAACGAAGTTTTTTCACTTCTCCTTGAGCTAGCTGATTTGGATAAAACCAAAATACCGATCACGACTGATTATTGGAAAAAAGTAAGAGGTGACATAGTTGGCTGGAAAGATGAATAGGACGATCTGTGTCTTGGATGCTTGTTGCATCATCCATCTTCTGCTCATTGATGAACAAGATCGCTTGTGGAATCGCCTCAGACAGACAATGAATTATCGAGTATCTGACGTAGTTATTCGCGAAGTTCAAGGTAATTATCGGAGTATCAAAGAGCTCAGCGAGAACGAAGGTGAGGTACAACAGAAAATTAACCACCTATGGGGTCATTGCATACAGGCAGTTGAGGTCGCCAAAAGCTATAACCCCGATTTAGTTCAGGAAGTTAGTGATCACTTGGCATATCATAAAAAAAATGGCGAGTTCTTCTCAAGCGTTATCTCTTATCACCTTGCTGGAAAAGAAAAGACGAAAATCTTCTTTCATACAGATGATATTGCTGCAAGAGATTGCTTCTCCCCGTTCTTCCAGAGTCATCAGATTGGAGCCATCGAAGACACGGTAGATCTCATAATCCTAATGCATCGGCAAGATCCAAGTCTGATCAAAAGAGATGCCCTCCGATTCATTAACAATTTGCTGACCCACTACCGCCAGCAAGTAGTCCATCTGCTGGGAAGATTGAGACATCTACAATCAGAGATAAATACATCGATCCGCTTCCGCAAAGACCGAACTTTAAAGAAGCATTTGGAGAGCCTTATTGAAAAACTGGATGGCTTCAATCTCTCTGGGATCACTGCGCACCACGATGCACTAGTTGGAAATTCACAGCTCTCTAAGATATTCAAGGCATTTCCAGCCATATTCGATATCGCATCTGAAGATGCCTCGTCTGATTATTTTACGAAGATCCTGCATCGACAGCAACAAATAGAGAATGATGACCTGATTCTTTTGAGATGTAAATTGGCTCCCAATTCAGATGATTAGTTCCTTTTCAATGAATCTTGAGAAACTCTTCCTGTCCCTTTACGCAACATCCTCAGAATCAAAAATCGAAAATATTACTTCACAAAAATCCCCGTATCTAGATACGTTTAGGTGGAAGCCATTAGCCAATAATCGAAGTAACTTCAGCATCGTCAAGAATCAGCAGTCCAATCCCATCGCAGCCCTGATTGAAAAAATCACCAACTCTATTGATGCACTCTTGACTAAAAAGTGCCTGGAAGTCGGCATGGATCCAAAAAGTGAGGTCGCTCCCCAAACCATGCAAGAAGCCCTTGATCAATTTTATCCGGAAAACAAACAATGGGCACTTCTTCCCACCTTTCGCAGACAGCAAGCCCAAGACATTCAAATCATTGCAGATGGTCCGAAACGACAGACGGCGGTCATTATCTATGATAATGGAGAAGGGCAACACCCCGAGGACTTTGAAGACACCTTCCTCTCACTGATCAAGGGCAACAAAAACGATGTTCCGTTTGTCCAAGGCAAATACAACATGGGAGGATCCGGAGCGATCGTATTCTGTGGTAAAAAGAGGTACCAACTCATTGGGTCCCGGCGGTTTGACGGTAGCGGTGATTTTGGATTTACCCTGGTACGAGAACACGTGAAAACGGAATCGGACAGGGCCAAAGAAACCTGGTTTGAGTATCTGACCATCGATGGCCGGATCCCTTCATTTCCGATCTCTTCTCTGGATTTAGGCTTGGAGGGGAGAAAATTTACTACGGGCACTATAATCAAACTGTACAATTACCAATTTCCGCCGGGATACTCTGCCTTTTCGCAGGAATTGAATCAAAGCATCAATGAGTATTTGTTTCAACCTGCACTCCCGATCCTCACCAAGGACAATGCAGAGCGCTATCCCAACAACAAGATTCTTGTCAATACCGCCTATGGCCTGAGCCGTCGATTGCATTCGGAGGAGAAGGACTATCTGGAGGACAAGTTTTCTGAGACACTTACCGATCCGACAATCGGAGAAGTAAAGGTATTCTGCTTTGTGTTCAACCGAAAAGTTAAACACCACGATACCAAGAGGACCAAGAGCATCATTGCCGATCGCTACTTTAAGAACAGAATGTCGGTGATCTTCACCCTCAACGGTCAAGTACACGGGCACTATACATCAGAATTCATCACGCGCTCTCTCAAGATGAATCTCTTAAAGAACTACCTGCTCATACATGTGGAATGCACCAATATGAAATATGGGTTTCGCAAAGAGCTGTTCATGGCCTCTCGGGATCGACTAAAGCAGGGCGAGGAGACGCAATATTTGCGAAGTTTTCTGAGTGGTCAGCTATCTAAACCAGGGAGCCGGTTAAAGGAAATCGAGCGACGGAGAAAACAGGCGGTGAATGTCGACGTCTCCATGGATACGGGAGATCTCATCAAGCACCTTTCGAAGGAGATCCCCCTCCACGAGGATCTGATGAAGCTGCTCAGCTCAACCTTCAAGCTTGAAGTATTTGACAAAGCCGCTTCTTCAAAACGGAAATCAAGCAAAAAGAAAGACGAAAAGTCCAAAGAGGAATTCAAATTCAATCCAAAGCGGTTTCCGACCTTTCTCAAGCTGGAACGCAGGAATGATCAGGGTGAAACCGTAGTACAGATACCGAGGGGCGGAGAAAAACGTCTCACCCTGCATACCGATGTAGAAGACAATTACTTCGATCGCTTGGACGAGCCCGGAGATCTGCAAGTGGCTATTCTTGGTCCAGAAGCTGAGATCGATCCAACCGACGCTAATCGTACTCGTCGACGTCCCTCAAATCCCGCATTGCCTTTGCATGTAGCAAAGAGTAGCCCAAATCAGGGTCAAATTCGCGTAGCCATCGGAGCGCCGGCTGAAGCGAAGGTCGGGGACAAACAGCAGGTCACCATCACTTTGAGCGGGCCCGGAGGCCCTTTTGAGGAAATCTTCTTTGTCAAAATTGCAGAAAGAAGGAAGGTCAAAGAGAAGGAGAAGGGGCCTGCCGAAGACCCGCCACTTAAGGGACTCCCCGCCCTGGTCTTAGCTTATCAAAAGAAGAGCCAAACGGACCATGCGTCATGGGGAGAGGCGGAGGAAGCGACGGGGCAGACAATGGATTTTGAGGACGTATTGGGTCTGCAAGTGAGCGGAGACGTGTTGGAGAAAATCTTCGTAAACATGGATGCTCGTGTTTTGAAGAATTTTAAGAGCCGTCACAGAAATCAGAATCCTGAGCAAGTTGATCTCACCAATAGAAAATACTACTCCTCCGTCTATTTCCATGTGCTCTTTCTTTACACCATCACAATCAACCGCGGGTTTAGGATTTCAAGTAAAGAAGAGGACGACATCGACGTAGGTACCTACCTGAAGGACATCTTCGGAAGTTTTTATGCCACCTTCATCATGAACTACGGCTCAGAAGCCTTGCTTGAGTCGGTAGCAGAGTAGCTCCCAAGACTATAGAGCCCAATCAAGCTATGGCTTACAAAGGCCGGTCATTTATCTCCAGTACAACTGCCTGAGAATACCTCCATACACCTCATCATCGGTTCCATAGCTCAAAATCCCCGCAGGGGTCACGGGCGGACCAAGTGCCTCGATCTTCAGACCTTGGAACTCGCTGATCTTGATCGGCTTCTGCAGTAAGTCCACGGAAAACGCAGGACTTGATTTGACTCGCCCAGCTAGATAAACTGCTGAAGCGAAGGGTCCCTGATCGTTATCAATGTCGTAGCTAGCGGCAATCCAAAGACGTCCAGCTTTATCTACGTGTAGATCCGAAATGTCTCGACTATACCTATCGCTGATATCAGCTGAAAAAGGAAGTGTGTTTGCAAATACAAGCCTCTTGGGCCACTGCTTCAAGTTCAATTTGTCCCAGAGAATCGAATTAGTGATAGTTGATCCGCTTCTAAAGCCGATGATCAAGTGTACAGCATCCGTTCCATTTGCAACGCAACTAAGCCCTTCAACACTCAAATCAGTCGTCTCATTGATAAAGCCCGGAATCAGGGTACTGTCGGTGACCGCAACGTCCCAAACGAAGGGTCGCGATTCGCTGACCGTAAGATGAAAGATCCTCCCATAGTCACCTTTGTAGTATGAGCTTTCAATTGCTAAGAACTCATTCTTCCTGTTTGGCAATGCACATATAGCTTCGAGATCATTGCCCTTCTTTGAAAACTTTTTCCAGTCTTCATTTACCGCGATATACCTCACTTTCTCTTTCGTCTCGTGCTTGGTTGGAACTACAACAATGCCAAAACGGCTGAGATTTGCGGTGTGCTTATTGTACTTGTGGTCATGAATCACCAGAAAGAGACTAGATGTGTCGCCTCCGGATTCGATTTCTGCTATGCCGCCTATGCCAATGGGTGATTGACCGTAGGAAGGCTGGAACATCGCTAAAAACAGAAAGGCACTTGTTGTAATAGATCCAATTGTTCTCATGTTTCTTAATGAATAATGGAAGGATTGGTAACCCTCATTGATGTTGGAAAGAATATCGCCTGGCTAGGACTGGCCTAGTTTCATGTACTCAATCGGACACCACGGACGCAGATCGAAGGAGTGTATCGCGCAAGAGGTAGTTGGTACTCCGGCCCAAGATGGCTGGTCTTGCACTGAGCAACCCACTGACGAATGCCCTTGAGATGCTGGATCGAAAAGTTTAGACCTTGCACGTCCACATTTTTCAACTAACTTCAAAGATCATCCGGCACCCGGCTCGGGATGAAACCTTTGTCATCGCACACACTAACGCAGATATGGCTTCATCATTTCTCTCTCCCATATTGATCCTTCTACCGATTGTCACCATCGCACAGTCAGGCACCGTACACGACGTACTCACGATGCAAAGCGACATCCTGGACATGGAGCGCAAATACGCCATCTACCTGCCTCCAGACTATGAGACGTCCGAGCGGAGCTATCCGGTACTCTACCTTCTTCATGGCGGCGGCGATGATCAGACGGGCTGGATCCAATTTGGGGAAGTGCTCTACATCACGGACAAAGCCATTCGGGAAAGGAAGGCGACGCCCATGATTATTGTCATGCCCGATGCTAACACGGGGCGAAGGGGCTACTTCAACAGCATCGATGGCAGCTGGCGTTATGAGGACTTCTTCTTTGACGAACTGATGCCTCATGTGGAAGAGAAGTACCGCATCAAAGGCGAAAAGAGATACCGAGCGGTGGCCGGCCTATCGATGGGAGGCGGAGGATCATTCATATATGCACTCCATCGACCCGAAATGTTTTCGTCGGCTTGCCCGCTCAGTGCTTCTACGGGCCAAGTGACCTTCGAGCGCTTTCTCGAGCGGGCCAAACAAAGGTATGGGGCCACCGATCAAACTCCTGAAGCCGATCTGCGAGCCTATTGGCAGCGGCATTATGCCGTATCGCTGATCGAGTCGATGAAGCCAGATGACGTGAAGTCCGTGCGATGGTTTATCGACTGTGGTGACGATGACTTTCTGTACGAGGGCAACTCACTGGTGCACATCGCGATGCGAAAGAAGGATATCCCACATGAGTTTCGCATCCGCGACGGTGGACACAGCTGGACATACTGGAGAGAATCGCTGCCCAACGTCCTCTCCTTTGTGTCGGAGGCATTTCATCAGCATTAAAATCCCTGGTCATGCGGTCGACAGACGCATTCTGCGGTACTAGAGTGGAGTTTGGAGTGAACTTGAGTTCCGAGTGATCTTGAGTTATGAGTGAACTTGAGTTCCGAGTGATCTTGAGTTATGAGTGATCTTGAGTTCCGAGTGCGCTTGAGTGCTGAGTGAACTTGAGTTTCATACTAGCTCTCGGCGGGGGATACCTGATTGCACTCGATCGTGGCCATCTGCTAGTGGGGAGATGTCGCGTACGTTTCTGTAGAGGCCGACAAGTTGCGGAAGTGACTAGTACTAGTGGACTGTAACATTGAAAAGGGGTGCATGGATCGCAATTATTTCGTGCCAAATCGAAGAGACAGAACCGCACATAGCCTAAGCTACCCCGATAGTTATCGGGGGCTTCTGGCGATGAAGAGTTGGTGCGAAAGAATGCGATCGGGCATTCCGCTTTCAGCGTTACAGTCCACTAGGATGCCTAAAGTGCCTATGAGTGAGCTAGAGTCAGTGCCGAGTGCGCTCGAGTTATGAGTGAGCTAGAGTTTGATACGAGCTTGCGACCGGAGGGAGTGTTTCCTGTTGCAACACATATTAGACACTCATTAGGAGCAAGATCATCGCACATCGACCAGTCACCCGGAATTCGAGCTCACACGCCTTACTGGGGCGGCTGCGGATTGCTGCTGTTCCAAATATCCTGGTGCATCTTCCACTCGCCCTTGACTTTTTTCCAGATTACGAGGTACTTGGCATTATCGACGACCTGATCCCCAGCAAGAATTTCGACGACTCCCTCCTCGATGGCGGTTTTGCCATGGCCGGTCGCCGACACGGTGGTCAGCTTGGGGGTGATGCCCGCCGCCATCATGCCACCCCAGAATGCCTTCAGGTTCTCTTTGCCCGTAACCACCGGACTATTTGGAGGCAGCAATCGGGCATCGTCGGTATAGATCGTGACAAATTGGTCTACGTCGCCCGCATTAAAGAGGTTCATGAAGTTATCATTGGCCTCCTGGATGTCCGCTGACACATCTTTTTGAGCGGCAACAGTGAGAAAACTCATGCTGAGTAGGAGTACGGCTACGAAGTTGAGTATTTGACTTTTCATTTGTGTGATTCTTTATGAATTATGTTTAATCCAGAAGATACATAATTGGAGTCAAAGACGGGTAGGCTGGCCTGTCCCGCATCAGGGCCGGACATATGCGAGAGCCAAGGCCTGACTAGCATGCCTAAAGTGCGGTTGAGTGACTAGAGTGGAGTTCCGAGTGATGTTGAGTGCTGAGTGATCTTGAGTGCTGAGTGAACTTGAGTTCCGAGTGAACTTGAGTTTGATACGAGCTCGCGGCGGGGGAGGCTCATTGCTCGCGATTGTGGCCATTTGGTAGAGTGAGTTCTGAGTGCGCTCGAGTTATTAGGCACCTAGAGTTAGTTCCGAGTGCGCTTGGGTTATGAGTGAACTAGAGTTTGATACGAGCTCGCGGCGGGGGGAGGCTGATTGCTCGCGATTGTGGCCATTTGGTAGAGTGAGTTCTGAGTGCGCTCGAGCTATTAGTCACCTAGAGTTAGTTCCGAGTGTGCTTGAGTTATGAGTGAACTAGAGTTTGGTCGCGATCAAGAGAAAACATACCACGAAAAGCGTGATCCTCAGCAATTTGAGAAAAGTCGATCTGCGTAGAAGAATCAAAGGCAGAAGGACCATCAGCAAGTAGACCGGCAGCCATCCAGATGGGGTATGCACCAACGGATGTCCATAGCATCCCAGATCCGGAGAGAAGTCCTCTGCGAGAATCCATAGGATATTAGGGGCCCACTTCACTCGCCGGCTTTAAACAACTAGTGGTCAGACCCGCAAAGGTCAGCGCACTCATGAAGAAATGTATCCCCCTAGTCATGATCTTCATCTTTTTTCTTGCTCAATAAATGCCTGCACCAAATAATTATAGCTGTATTGGCTGCTGGCCACTTTTTGCAGTTTCGACATAAGCGTTGGCGTGAGACCGTCTTTCCTGTTGGATAAGGTGGACAAGAACCCTTTCAACTGTTGCTTCGTCATGTCCTCTACGTGCATGGACAAGTGTTCAAATGCAACCGGATGGGCGAGGTCCAGATTTTTGACCAGGAGCGTTTTTGAGTTCGTGTCGCCTACCCCAAAGAAATGGTAGAGATCAGCTGCATGACGTTGATCCGTCCAAACCTCTGCCGGCAACTTTTTTAGGATATAGGATCTAACCAGGGGACGAGCCTCCCGCAATATCCCAAGTACCGAAGAAAACTCCTTAGTCATGGTTTGACCACTCATTTGCTTGATCGCATAATATTGGTAATCCTCATAGCCGGAATGCAGGAAGTACTGCTCCATGACCGGGCTGTACTGCTCATCAAGAAGGCGCCTGATACTTGTAACTACTTCTCCATTGACCAGATGCCATAGCGTATAGCATGAAAACAGTCCACCGGCTACCACGCTTTCTCTGATCTCACGCCGCGTGGCTCCCGAAATAGCGTCCACTTTTTGCCCCTTGTACTCGATCTGCTTGTCCGGCACCGCATTTGGATCGAAGAGATCCGTTAGTTTCCTCCGTTCCAATATGGAATGTTTGTCTAATAATAGACGATGCAATTTCTCGTAGTCTACCGGCTCGAACAAATCATGATCATACTTCGTCAATAGCTGTTCCTGGTAGACACCGAAACCGGTATAGTTTCCTAATAAATTCCAGTATACTTCGATATACAAAGGCTTGCACAGACTATCGATACAGACGGGTGTTTGGATATTGGCATAGTAAAAGAGCGGACGCTCTTCCTCACCATACATCAGGTAGAGCTGATGGTCCATGCTGGTGTCCTTGCCGTAAAATGTGGCGATGGGCTTAGACTCGACCATTTGCTCATATTCGGTAGGCATGCCAAAAAACATCGGTCGATTTTCCGGCAATTGGCTGGCGGAAGAAACCATGCTAACCAAGCCCCAAAACGCTGTCTGGTAGATTAGTTTCAAGATCAAATCATCAAAACCGACACGAAAGGCCGGCGCTGTTCCTAATTTTTAAGTCCCTTTTGCACATAGATCAAGTCCCAATATTCCTTCAGGTATTTTTCGTAAATCTCCCTCGGTTTAGCGTCATATTCATGGCAGAGGACTGCGGCCAAGCCAACCGCAGCACCCATCTGGCCAGTAGTCCGCATCACCCGAGGTCCTCCCAATCCGATGTGTGAGGTGCTAAAGCATCGACCGGCCATAAATAGATTGCCAATATTTCGTGAGTACAGACTTCGATAGGGTACGTGATATCTCCCTGTCCGATAAAAAAGGGCTTCAGATAGAAAATCCGGCAGGTTTTCATCCTGGAGATTCCGCTGATAGTGCACATCGACCGCCCGGATCTCCGCCACCACCGAATCAGCAAACCCCGGATTCTCTACGACATCATTGAGGGTGAAGACATGATCACCGACCAACCGTCTGGACTCACGTTTTCCAAGCAAATAAGAGACCCAACGTAATTTGAAATTGTCGTTTGCCGGATCCTGTTTGGCGTTGCTGAAGGAACCAAAGATGGCCCGGAGCATATGATCTCTAATCTCTTCCCCATCGTGAATTTGGTGCAGGTCATCGCGTGAAAATTCCCAATACCATTCGCCCGCTGTGGCAACGTGATCTTTGGCCACGCTCACTGCCCAGGGTACCTCGGGAAAATCAACCGGATGATCCACCGTGTCGGTCAACCATAAGATCGATGATCCCATCACAAAATTGTCTTCAATTTCAGGGCTCCATAGCTCGCCCCATTTTTCCCAATGCTCGCCATATTTGTAGACGCTTTCTCGTCCGTACGAATATTCGGCGCCCGCCCAGTAGCCGATCCAACCATCACCGGTGGCATCGACAAATAGCGGAGCAATAAATCGCTTCCGGTCGCCGGTCGAGGTGTGGCGGGCGTCTACGTACTGAATTATATTTTGCTCCGAAACCGCATCATAGGCCCTCCAATTTAAATGCAGATCAATATTGGCATACTTCTTTACGTTGGCACCCCTTTTCTGCTGATCCAAGATGGCCTCCGGAGATCCATTGGGATAATGCTCTGTGTCAATCATTTTCAAGATCCGCTCATAGTGACCGTAGATACCCAGGGTGTGCACCCTGATCTCACTGCTGGCGTTGCCTCCCAGTACCGGGCGGTCGTGAATCAAGGCTACCTTTAGGCCCTGCTCGGCTGCAGCTATGCTCGCCGCACATCCTGCCAATCCACCTCCCGTCACCACTAAATCATAATGGCGAACCTCGTCGGGTACCGTTGGCTCTTTGAGTTTCTCTCTACGGAAACGGGCCAGGTCTTTGTCGCCCGAGGGCGGTGCAATATTTTGCCGACTTAAATAGACTGCATCACAACGACCATTAAAGCCCGACAAATCCCTGAGCTGGAGCTGAACTGGTGCAGCCGGGAGATCTGTGACGCCTGCCAATTCCCAGGACCATTCCGGCGATCGACCCAGCGGATCTTCAAAAACCTTACCGTTGACAGCCAACTTAAATTGGCCAGGAGGATCCCAAGGTCCGGGAGCCCAATCTCTCGTACGCACCCAGACGTGGTAGACACCGGCCTGGGTGACGTCGACCTCGGTAGTGGCATGCTTGACAGGTGTGCCCATGCCGTGCGCCATCAGATAAGGCGAGCCCATCTGCTGCACAAACTGGGGGTCGACCACCCATCCGCCCGGATCCACAAAACTCTCGGCCTCAATCAGAAAGTCTTCTTGACTCCAGGCAGCCACGGCCAGAATAGTGCCAAAGACCATCAATCCCATGCGACGGATCGCCTGCATTTTGGCCTTTAACCTCGTATAGCGGTTTGCATTCATTTTCCTCTGATTTTTTTCCCGCCAGAAAAACACAGCACTTCAAATAAACTAATAGGTACGTTGGGGTTCCTGCGCTTGAGTCGCAGCTGCAAATGCTGAGTTTCGATCGGTGCGTCCAATTTTAAGCGATTAATGGTCTGATGATTGTCGTTAACCTCCGAGAGGACGGTCGTTCCACAATTAACAATGGAATATTGCTCGACACAATGGGGCATAATATTTTCGGCATGTCCCAGCAGAGTCGACTCCATGGGGTGATCATAATCGGTATCAAAGAATAATACGATTTCATCCACCACTTGTATCTCCGACCAGAATATTTCAACCGTACATGTCGCCTGATCCAGTCCTGCTACAAAGGCATTGGGCCGGCTATTGGGCCGCATGAACCCATTTCCCAAATTGTCCGTCCCGAAGCAATCGAGGGGTGGTGATATTTTCATGGCGATATTTCTTCCTTCCGGCCGACGTCGCGGCGTCCAGAACTCGAAGGACTCTACACCGATGCCCTCGGGTGGATCTTGTTTTCCAAAATTGGACACCGCTTTGTTGAATTTATTAAATACCGAGACGATGCCGGTAATCAGACATTCACTCGAACGCACCGACACGAACTCATTGGCGCGAAGACACAATAATCCGTACTGATCCTGCTTGAGCATAGCGTCAAACGATACTTCGATGGTTTGAGATCCGGCTTCCAGCGCGACCTCGCGCTGACCCAATAGGACATCGGGTGTGTAATTGTGTTGCTTTTCACTGGTCCGCCACTCGATGATCAGCGTCGTCGCTCGCTCCGCCTTCACCTCCAATTCAAATGCGTATCTGGTATCCGCCCGCAAGGGCAGCAACTGACCAGCTGAATATTCCAGCGACATCCACGGTCCGTCAAATGGAATTTTGTGGAGCTCTAGTGCTTCACACTCGAGGTGCGCGCTGCGAATGAGGTTTTCACCGTCGGTGTAAGGAAATAATGGGATGCTTTGCCCAGCCCGGTTGAGTGCCTGTTGAAGCAGACCGATTCGCGCGGGGTCTGCCAGGTCGCGTGGTTTCCAACCATTTCTGGCTGCCAATGCAGCAGCCATTCCCACAGCTTGACCTCCATGGGCGGAAGTAGCCATGACTCGGGTGGAAGCGAAAGCAACATGGGATGCACTAATAATTCGACCGGCAAGAAACAGATTATTAATGTCCTTGCTGTAATAACACCGATAGGGTATTTGGTAGACCCCTTTGGCATGCCACTGATTGCATGGCCGTTTGTCACTAAAGACCCCATCCGCCGGATGTAGGTCTATCGACCATCCTCCAAATGCCACCGCATCGTAGTGTTCGCGCTGCTCGACGACATCCTGTTGAATTATCATGTAGTCTCCGATAAAGCGGCGGCTTTCGCGCTTGCCTGGGATCATTCCCACCCACTCAAGGGTGAGATTTGCGGCCTCCGGAAATTCACCACTGTTTTTGACGTGATCCCAAATACCGTAAACGACTTGCCAGAGTTGCCATTTGATCTCTTCCGTCTGATGCACGGTATCCAAGCGACCGCCATACTCCACCCACCACAATCGACATCCGTCGTCCTGCAGTTGGTAGTTGCGCCATCGGGCCAATTTATTAACGTCTTTAAGGGCGTACGAGGGGGCAACAAAATTGACAGGTTGTCCCACATCTTTCGTGTGGAAATAAAGGGAGTGGCCTAGAAGCTCGCCATAATCCTCGACATCGGGAGCGAATAATTCCCCAAATTCTTCCACCTTTTCGGCTCCCATTCGAAAGGATGCTCCCGACAAAAAGCCCACAATGCCATCTCCTGACGAATCGCAAAATATGGGTGCCTCAAGCACATACCTGGTGGAGTTTTGGCTGCAAAAGCCAATCACACTTTTAACCTCCCGGTCTCCCTTCTTTACCACCTCGTACACCGACGTATTGAGAAGTAAGGTTATGTTTTTCTCCTCTGAGATTTTACCTAACAAAATCGTGTCAAAAATCACCGGATTCCCTTCCGGATTTCGGTACGTGTTTTCTACGAGAATTTCATCAATCACGCCACCTTCACGTGCCCACCGGTTGTTATTACCCATGTGAGACGTGGCCCCCAGAATCCATAGCCGCACCTCACTGGATGCGTTACCGCCAAGCACCGGCCGGTCCTGCACCAAGATCACCTTAATGCCTGCGCGCGCTGCCGTCAGCGAACAACACACCCCTGCCATGCCACCGCCGACCACAACCAGATCGGCAGACATGCGCACCTCCTTCGGTTGACGCGACTTCGTATATCCCTCCTTAATCATTCTTTCGGTTCATATTTTCTTCTGAAAATCATTCTATCACCATTTCTCTTTTTCTTTTGCTCAAGTGCCAGCAGGGCTATGATCGCTCGGCTCCATCATGCGGCCGCTTTGGCCTGCAGGCGTAACCTGGGATGTATGTACAGCGATAGTAGTAGTACGATACTGCCCATGGCTACTACCAGCACCTTTGCCTCGCTCGCAAACAGGCCTAACACCCAGATCATGACGTCCACGATGGCTAGTAGAGCTTCGCATTAAATTTTGGTAGCTAATTCTAATGCGATACTCTACTAGGGTGGTAGCCAGCACTTTCAATCCAAAAATATTCTGCACCCCAGATGAGTGATCCCCTTCAATCGAGGCCATCCGCGGTCGACTGACAAATGCCAGATAGTCTGCCCTTAGCTGATCCTTGTATCTCGCATACCACTCGTAGCCTGCCAGCATGGCAAAGAGAATCAAGGCACCAGCCAACATCTCTTGGCCCCGCGAGAAACCGAAGTCGAAGAGCCAGGGCGATATGAATTTAAAGAAAAGGTTGATGCCCAGGCCCCAAAGGGTACACGCCAATAGGCCCAAATTATGTGGAATCAAATGCCTTAGCAATGGTTGCCATGGGCAGAAACATCCGGTTACTATCAAGCAATGCGATAAATCCGTACTTCTCGTAAAACGCAATTGCCTCGGCGTCAATCGGATCTACCACCACTGCCATGGACGCGACTGAGTCGGAGGAAGCCATTAGACTTCGTCGCACAGCATCCACCAAAAGAATTTTGCCAAGGCCTTTCTTGCGACGCAGCGTGAAATGGGGTGCTCTCGCCCATGCTGGTCGAGACAGGCGCAAAACCTGCAGGGTCCAATGTCCAATATTGACAAATATGGACATAGGTGTTATCTTTATGTGGTAAAAGAGGAGGATCACCATGAATATCAGCTTCACGGAAAAGCAGCAAAAGTATATTGCTTCGCAACTGGAGTCCGGGGACTTCAAAAACGCCAGCGAGGTCGTGCGGGATGCACTCCGGCTTCATGAGGTCTACAGGCACCGGATCATAGAGGATTTGCGCGCCGAAATAGCCAAAGGCTGGGAGGGAGAGGCAAGTTCCAGAACGCCCTCGCAAATCGCCCGCGCGAAGCAAGACGCACTCCGCGGAGAATAGGCGTTCGGTATGCGCTATGAGCTCTCGCTGGAGGCCGACCGGGACCTTGAAGATATTTTCGATCATACATACGGTGAGCTTGGTGTGGCGCAGGCCGCACAATACGTGTCCTCCTTCGACGATGTTCTTGAGGCTCTGGCCGCCAATCCCCATATGGGACGGACACGGGACGAAGTTCGCGCCGGGCTGAGAAGTGTTGTCAAAGAGCACCATGTGGTGTTTTACAGACTGCTCGATGACCGGATTCGGATTGTCAGGATTTTGCACGGATCAAGAGACCTGCCGCGTTATTTCTCGGCATAGAGTGCTGCGGAGGCTATGACGCTCCGCCCATCCACTCATTGAGCGTGGCCGCCGTCCTGTCCGCCAGCATCCGTTTTGGCGTATTCATGAAGTGGGCATAGCGGGCGGTGGTCGAAGGATGAGCGTGGCCGAGCAGATCGCCGACCTGTTGCAGGGTGCCGTTGGCCGTCGAAAGAGCCGTCGAGGCAAAGGAATGGCGCAAATCGTGAATACGCAGGTTTGAGATGTCGGCCTCCTCGAGCAAAATCTTCCATAAATCCGCCGGATGCCCGAGCGGTTTGTTGCCGCGTTTGGCCGGGATGATATAGTCCTTCGAGGCAGATCGCTTCATTTCTTTAAGTAGAGATAAGGCGGCTTCCGGCAGGATGATTTCCTTTGCCCCGGTCTTACTGTCGGGCAGGTCCAGGATGCTCCGGTGCCAGTCAACATAGTCCCACCGGGCCGTCATGATCTCACTCCGCCGCGCACCCGTGTACATGAGAAGCAGGATCAGCCCCGCGAAACTTCGTTTCAGCATCCGGTTGGAGCCGCGCCAGCGATGCAACACTTTCCCAAGACGCGTGACTTCGTCCGGGCGCAAATACCGCCGCCGTTTCACTTCCGGCTTCTTTTTAATGCGCCGAACGGGGTTTGTGTATTCATCCCGCCAGCCCCATTCCTCGGCCAGGTTAAACGCAAGGCTCAGCAATGATCGCACCCGGTTGAAACACACATGGCCCTCCAAGTCGCTGAGCAGGCTCAGGATATCATCCTTTGTGATGTCGCGGACCTTATGCTGACCGATAACAGGAAGAATGTGCAGTTCCCACTGGCGGATCATTCTGTCAGCACTCTTGAGTTTCGAGGCGTGGTCCGTTTTCCATCGCTCGAACAGGTCCCCCATGGTACGGTCAGTTTTACCGCTGATAATCTCGATAGAGGGGTCCTTACCCTCGGCCAGAGCCGTGAGCATGTCGCGGGCCTTGCGGCGGGCCTGATCCAGCGTGATCACGCCATGCCGCCCCAGCGCCGGTTTGCGTTGCCGTCCTGCGGAAGTCCGGTAGAACAGGTAGTAAAAACGGCCCGTCTTCAAACCGCGTACATGGAGCCCTGGCACCTCCGCATCCCAGAGTTCATCGCCGGGCCGGAGCGTCTCTATTTTGTTGATTGTCAGTCGCGTTTTATGTTTCATTGCCTTCCCCCTCATGGTAACTATGTGGTAACTTTTTTTGTGAAACCACGTGATCGGACATGATCACACCATAAGAGAAATTACAAGCTAAACCCATTGAAGGCATTAGAAGAAATTACATACCCTTATAAGCCGTGATCACACGTTATAAGAGTAGTATGAAGACTTTGTGTCTTAGTTGTCAAGAACTTTCTTCATAAAATTTATCCTTTGCAGTCAAATAGTTGTGCGGAGTAAAGGTGCGCGGCAATTTCGACCGTGGTAGCTATATGGAAGCAAATTTGCCCAGTAGTGTTTGCCCAACTGTGGCCAATGTTTCAAGATCAACTAACCTCCTAACTGGATCAGAGCCGTAACGTGTGTGACAAGGCCTATGACACCAAGTATTGACACAATAGAAAGAAAGAAGCCTGGCAGCAAGGCAAAAAATCTCTTGGTTTTTCCTGTTTGCTTAGTAGCCCATGTGTGCTAGGGCTCAATACGGATGGAGGCAAAGAAATATATGAAATACTGAAATAGCAATACGTAGGAAATGGTTTCGAGCCCTTCAAGAACAATGCTTCCAGTTTGTTGAGACAGAAAAGCTATCCCTCCAACAGCAAAGATCCACCCTATCCACTTGAACCAGAGTGGAGTAAATTTTTCAAAAAACCCCTGGGCGGAAAGGGCCCATTCACTTTCTGTTTTCTTTGCTGATAGATCAACTATCCGGTCTCGCTCATGATTGTCTTCTGCCATAGGCGGTCAAATTGTGGAATGTCTCAAAGAGCACATAGATATTACATAAGAACATAATGCGTGGTCGGGATCTTTGGTTCCAAACATGTGGGGATTATGGCCTAAGCCTTCGAAGAGCTGGAGGTGATTCTGATCTGACATTTGAGAACCTCGACCCAGCAATAGAGGTTGAAACCTGTCGGGGTACTTTGGCCGCATTCCCATTTGGAGCACATGCGATCCCCGTTGCCCATCATTGTGTCAATGTCCTCCTGGGTGAGGCCCAGGGATGTTCTACGTTGGATTAGTTGTCCCACGAGATCGGTGAGATAGTCGTCTCGTAAAGTGCTGCAGTCGTGAAAGGTTGTCGGGTCTGGCTTACTTGAAGGCATAGTGTTGGCTCCTCTGGCATGAGTGGGTCGTGCTCAACCATACCCAGACAGAAGGTCCAGAGCTAGCCGAGGGGTACTCACCACATATCATCAGCGTTCATTTCTGATAATCATATCTCATGGTAACACAATTTGAGGTTGCATTAGGTGCGGCGCCCCTGTAGGTTCCCCGGTGGCTGATATTTAATTCAAGTGTAGAATGATATTGGTCTTGTGGGGGAATGGCTCATTGTGCGATCGGCAGATGGTCTATTCCGTGATTTTGAGTGCTAAGTAAAGGAGTAGAGCAATGAGTTTGATAATCGTAAGGGAGCCCGAAACCGTTCAGGCCGTGACGGCCGGGGAACTGGAACCTGGAACATGGTTTCTGGATCATGAGGGAGAGATTTTTGGGGTTGTGCTGGATGACCGTGCGAATGAACGGCGGGTGGTGAGTGTAGGGGATTACTGCCGCCCTTTCATTGCGGCCAATCCAATCCATAACTTCAAAGTCGGGCGTGTGCTGAAACCCGGCACACTTCTGACGATTGCGTCCACCGCTACCTTTGCGGAGGATGTGGTGATGGTTCCCGGCTCAGAAAACTCTTTCGGCGAGAAGACCAGTACATTTGTTAGTGAACGTCTAACCACCAATCAGGCGGCCCGGTTGCTTTGCGTGGCCCCGGGCACTTTAACCAATTGGAGAAGCCAGGGCGTGGGTCCCTCCTTCATAAAGCACCGCCACTCAGTGTTCTATCTCAAAAGTGAAATTGAGGCGTACATCAGGGAACATTTTGGAGAATATACCTCGACTGCGGAGTGGAAGGATGAAACCGGTTGAAGGACGCTGACAACATCATTTGGTGTTGCCGGCAGTCCATTCCTATTTGTGAGGTAATACATTGGCATGAAGTGCATATGTATATAATTGATTTACAACCTATCTGTCCCATTTAGTTCGGTCCAGATGAATTGCCTTCGAGATAAGCTTTGCTCTTGAAATGCTGCGCGGATGGTCGTACATTTGGTGGCATACTATAGAAGAATTAGCATTTTGAAGCTTCAATGATACTTAGTGAAACAGCCATGCGAGAAGGTCTGATGATGTTAAGGGTATGCCTTGATCGGGCGGCACTCTTACGAAGCACTTTGCATTACGATAACGAATCGTACTCTAAGATGCGTCAAAACTTAAGCGATCTTTCAAAATTGATGGAAAGTCACGATTGGGATGTTTCGCGGTTCTTTGATGAGGCGGCTATGGGCCAAGGTAGTCAGACTGCGAGTTTGCCTATGCTTCCTCAGGATAGCGGACAGTTGGTGAGGGACCAGAAGAAAATTGTCGACAAAATCATTGGAGACTTGAAGATTGTGTAGATTTTTTTCAGAGGGCGAACCCTTTGTACCAATTTTGCGTTAGATGTTGTAGAGCCAGCTACCAACCCCTCTTTATTGTCCTCAAGTTCAAAGAGTGATGAGAGAGGCCGAGTCCAATCATGGTAAACGAGATGGGGTAGCTCTGATACAGTGCGTCGTACATTGTCTTGAAGAATTCCGTTCTCATGGTCAATCTGCAGGGATTAGTTCATTGGTGGAAGATGTCGAAAGACTCTTGACAGATCTAGTTCTGGAATGTGTCTTGTCACAAACGTTGAAGACATCGCATCACTGTGGATCTCAGTCCGATTCTCTCCTCTTCACGGTTGATGGAGTTACTTATCACCTTTCTTTGTTGCGTGAGCCTCTCGAACAGACGACATGGATAATCACAATCAGACCACTTGGTAGAGTCAGAATGCTGAGCTTGAATTTGGTGCAGGATATCAAAAATTCTATCGGTAGTGTCAGGAAATTGGGTATATCAGCCCCCTCTGGACTCTTCGCCGATATGGACCAAGTTCTAGACTACTGTGTTCAGTTAGTTGAAGTCTGTTACAGCTGGTTGAGGCAGGAGGTATGCAAATACGTCAGTCATTCGGCAACTCCTATTCAAATCGCGATGAATTCTGTACTTCGTTCAGCGCTTGCAGGTTTTGACAGGAGCTCGCTACAGCAACATATATGGCTGGTCATGACAGATAAGAATCAGATCACATATTCGATCGATTCCACCAATATTGGTTCTTTCTTCGGTGCAGTCACAAGAAATGGGCTTAGTGTCAGCTTAAGCCCGGCACAGATTGTCAGTACAATTGCCACAAGTCCAATTCCATACAGCAAAAGTTTTTCCAGGGAGGCATGGCACAATGGGTGCTCCATAGATTTGGACATAAGGAAGGCGAGGTATCAGGAGGATCACGCAATTCTTCAGCTGGCACAAGAATCAATCTACGAGGAATACATGACACTCGAGCCCATCGCAGAGAATCAGCGAGTTAATCTGTTGGCAGTGTATCCCACCGCATTCACAAGGCAACTTGGGCCAGCTATCAAGGCATGTACGCCCACCTTGAGCAAGACCATGAAAGAGAATAGGGGTGGCTTTGTTAAAGACATCATGAGGCTGAAACAGATCGGAGGGAAACAGCAACTGCATGTACAGGTAGGTGAGATGCTTGGTGCAATGGGCTGGGGTTTCACAAGGTCTTTTTTAAGTTCCACATAGTATTGGAGTTAAGGTGAACAGTATGCGAAACAACTTTCAGAAATTATGGACTGGCTTAGATACAGCCTCATTATGCGATGCAGATAAATCACTTCGTGTTATGTCCAGTAGCCTGCTGTGTCTTTCAAAGAATTCCAGTTTCATTGGGACCGCGCGAACGATTAAATGTACCGGAGACTTCCTTCCAGTTTTGAGCACTCTACAAGACTCAAAACAAGATGACGTGCTCGTGATCGATGGTGGCGGCACTGAGCTGGCAATACTTGGTGAACTGTTTGCGACCGAAGCCCAAAGACGTGGACTTGCTGGTATCATAGTTGATGGTTGTGTTCGAGATCGCGAGAAGCTTGACAAGCTTGATATTCCCATCTACGCTCGTGCTACGTGTCCGATGGCTGGTTCAGCCGTTGAAATACCTGTTTCTACTGATCAAGTACATTGTGGTGGCACTAGTGTCGTACATGGGGACGTCGTGATTGGTGACGACGACGGCTTGGTCGTCATTACGCTGCAAAGATTGATTCAGATAGTACCTAGTGCAAGGCTTATCCAAGCTCGGGAAGAAGCCTTACTTGAAAACCTGGAGATCGGCAAATCGCTTTTTGATTTCCTCAACTTAGAGAGTCATCTTCAAGCTCTGCAAAATGGGGACATCAGTCAGTTAGAAGTTAAGCTTTAGGACTTTTGTGGATCAGGGCGTAGAAGGCCTCGGTCTCCAGACAGATGATATTGAGCTGATTGGTGTGAGCGTTCACGACTGCCGCCTTAACAGGCTTTTTCCAGCTTCAAGGTATGAAGTTTTTGTTAGGAATGCGTAGGCCTATCAGGGGCAACGAAACGTGTTTGAAAATTGTTTGAAAATAAAAAAGAGTCATGAATGTTCATCCATAACTCCTTGATAATCAAGTCGGGGTGGCAGGATTCGAACCTGCGACCCCCTGCTCCCAAAGCAGGTGCGCTAACCGGACTGCGCTACACCCCGTATGCAAAGAGCCTGGAGAATGCAAAGACACCCAAGGCCCTGATTTTCTATTTCGAAGTGGTCCTGACATCCGCAGGGATTGTCAGGGCTACACCCTGTGCCATTTTAGGCGGCACAAAGATATAAAAACTGCGATCTTGCCAAAGCTCGATGCTCTCCTTATCTGCCCCCAACCCTCCGCGCAGAAAGAGGGCCCAAACCCTGCACGTCCTACGCCAGGCACTAAAAAGTCTGCAAGCCTCGCCGGATCAAGTACACAGCCGCGCATCAGACGTCGGGACTCCCCACTACCCTATCCAAGACCACCAGTGCATCCCCAGATCATACCAGGGTCCTCCGTTTACCCTACCTCTGGCGACCTGGCCAGCGCCGATCATCCTGTCGAGGGTGGCACTTACCTTTGCCTTCGCAAAACCAAAATCAGCTTTTTCTTAATTTCCTACTTTAGATAGCAAGAAATGAACTTCCTATGGCTCGACGCCAGCTTGCCGCTATTGTATTCACCGATATGGCTGGCTATACAGCACTGATGGCCCACGACGAGGCACTTGCCAACAAACTGCGAATTCGTCATCGCGAAGTTCTCCACAAATACCATCAGCAACACCACGGAGAAATCATTCAATATTTTGGCGATGGCACCCTTAGCGTCTTCCCATCAGCACTCGAGGCGGTCAATTGTGCCGTAAACATTCAGCTTGCCTTCCACAGCGATCCCAAGGTTCCCTTAAGGGTGGGCATTCATTCCGGAGAAGTATCATGGGACGACGAAGGCATTTACGGCAATGCGGTAAACATCGCTTCTAGGTTAGAGTCATTTGCTGAAGTTGGCTCCATACTAGTATCTGCCAAATTGCAACATGAGCTGCGTAACCACAAAAACCTAACATTTAAATCCCTGGGATTATTTGAGTTAAAAAACATTGCCGATCCGATTGAAATATTTGCCGTGTCCCACCCAGATTTGGTCGTGCCTGATATAAACACCATAAAGGGAAAAGGTAGGGCACTCGAAGATACAACGGAAAACAATATATCCGGCCTCGAATTATCCTTAGATCATGACTTTCACCCTTCGATCGCCGTGTTACCATTTGCAGACCTTAGCCCAGAAAAGAATCAGGACCACCTATGCGATGGATTGGCTGATGAGATAATAACTGACCTTTCCGGCCTGCGCAACATCAAAGTGATCTGCCGCAATTCCTCCACCCGACTAAAGGGGAGTCAATTAATTGCCAACGAGATCGGCTCACAATTGGGCGTTCGATATCTCTTGACCGGCGGAATACGACAGGCCGGCAATCAACTCAGGGTCACGGCCCAATTAATTGATGCCCAAAACAATACACAGATCTGGGCGCAAAAGTACAAGGGCTCGACCGACGCCATCTTTGACCTGCAGGAAAACATCTCCGAAAGGATTGTCAGCGCGCTAAACCTTAAACTAAATACGAAAGAAAAAGAACACCTGGCAAAACGCCCCATTGGAGACGTAAGAGCCTATGATGCCTATCTAAAAGCTCGTCGAGAAATTAATCTAATGAGCGAAGAGGCACTGGAAAGGGCGGAGCAATTAATTAAGAACGCCCTCCAAATCATTGGGCCCAACGATGTATTACTTGCGACCAAAGGATATATTCATTTGAGTTATATTATTTTGGGTCTGCGCCCCGATACTTCTCACCTGTTCGTTGCCGAAAAATGCCTGGATGAACTCACCCATCTCAATCCAAATTCCGCTTACAGATATTTCCTCCGGGGAATGATCCGTTTCAAACAAGCCCATATTCAGCAAGCCGTCTATGATTTTAAAAAAGTTTTGCAATACGATCCAAATAATCGAGACACTTTGTTGTATCTCACCATCATGTATATACTGGCGGGGTACCCTGCAAATGGGACTGCACTAATTGAAAGATTGATTGCGCTGGATCCATTATCCCCGCTCAACCATGCCATGCCAGGCTACATAGAATTAAGCATGGGAAACTTCGAGAAAGCAGTACCTTACTACCAAAAAGGACTTGACATGGATCCCAACAATCCTTTTATGATGTTGGTCTACTGTCAGATATGTGCGCGAGTATTGAGCGCGGATAAAATCATCTCCGTCTTAAACAAACTGGAGACGTTCTTCCCCCACCACACCTTTTCTCTTCACGGCCGATTTCTCCGATTGACTTTAGAGGGCAAAAGAAAGGAAGCTTTAAAAGCAGGGGAGGATGAAGTTTTACAAAATTCAGCAAAATGGGACGAACACACCTCCTGGTGGCTATCGTCGACCTATGCCCTCTTAAATGAAAAAGAAAAAGCTTTGGAATGGCTTGAAAAGGCCATCAGCCTGGGTTATTGCAACTACCCCTTGTTCTCCAAACACGATCCCTTCCTTGATACCTTGCGAGGAGAAGATCGATTTAAAGAACTAATGGAAATGGTGAAAAGAAAATGGGAGCAATTTGAATCATAACTCTATCTTCTTTGCAAAGGACAGGTGACCTCAAATAGAGCCCAGAAAAAATCGCCTTTACTAGGATTTCGACTGATATGCTCTCTCTTCCATCTCTACGGCACCTGTCTGAGCCACTGATGACCCAGTAGGCTCACTCCAGCGGAATCGTCGTGCTCAATTTATAAAACTCGTCGGCGTAGATACCCTCTCTGAGGTTCGGACCTGCCGCAAAGCGCAAATCATATTTATCATGGACCCGGAATTTGATATAAGGCCCCAACCACTGATAGGAACTTTCAAATTCGCCGTCTCCAAATTTGAGGAAGACCCCCTCATAGTGCACACCCAGCGAAACCTTTTGACTGACCTTATATCCCGGAGTCAGCCAATAAAATAGAAAATCAGCTGTGGAACGTGTCTGGGGATCGGTCACTTCATCGCGGAGATGTTGGTACAGCGAAAAGTAGATCTCACTCTCGAAGTTGCCTGGATAGAAATACATGCTCAGGCTGGGCACGAGGCCCTCGAAAATAACGCTTTGGTCTCCCCCGGATAAAAATTTACCATGCGTAAAACCAAGGGCCGGATTGATGTAAGCATTGCCACCCAAGGCATTAAATCCTATACCGACGCTATTTTCCAACCACAGGTCAGAACTGAAGGTAGTGACAGGAAGTCCAAAGCTGGGATTGGTCCACATGACACCATAGAAGGTCAAGTCCACATCACTGGACAAGCCCAGGGTACCATAAATGACCGGATAGAAGCCAAAGGCATTTTCTTGGGTCAGTGAAATTCCAAAGGTCGAGGGACGTACATCTTGCGCGAAGCCGGGCAGGCTAAGTACAGCAAGGAAGAGGAGAAGGCATAAGCGTCTCATGTTCAGTTGCTTTTGATCAGGAAAAAAGGAGGGATGTAGTATTAATATAGGAAAATGGATGCGTATCATACCTCCGTCACACTGATTAATGGAATTGATTTTGGTCATGGGTACAGATGACCTGAACGGCCCTCGTAATCTTGGTGGCCGCCTTGGGTCACGTAGTCAAATTACTGAGTGCATCCGGCAGGAAAGCTCCACCGGAGAGATGCATACTTGACTTCAAAAGCCGACTGCTGCGACTGGGCAGTCCGCTAGCCAGACCGTCGAGATGGCCGCCAGGAAATCCAGACGAATGCGCGAAACGGACCACTTGCTTCACGCAGGCACAGATCGTCTTCTACAGCATTGATATTTAGATTATCTTAAACCCAAACTATGCAATAGGCTTTCTGCTGTAAAGCTACCCCGAGTGACTTGGGGTGGCTCGTAGCAACGAACTTTATCGCATGATTTGGGTGATACGCTACGCCCCGGAACGTAGAAACTTAGATAGCGATGGGTTTCGACCGTCAACTAGCGGCGATCATGTTCACTGATATACAGGGCTATACCAAGCTCATGCAGGTCAGTGAAGATAAGGCCATAGAGTTTCGCGACCGACACCGGCAAGTCTTTGACCGGCTCACCGAAGAATACCAGGGCAAGGTCATCAACTACTATGGGGATGGGACGCTCAGCATCTTTAAGAGCGCGGTAGACGCGGTGCGCTGCGGATGTGCGATGCAGCAGCTGTTTCAGCAAGATCCGGTGATCCCCGTGCGCATTGGCATCCACATGGGAGATATCGTCTTGACCGACGTGGATATCATCGGAGATAGCGTCAATCTGGCGTCCCGGGTAGAGTCACTAGGGGTCGCCGGAAGTGTGCTGATTTCCGCCAAAGTGGCCGAAGAAATCGGTAACAAGGGCGATCTCCCGGTCTCTTCGCTGGGATTATTTCATTTCAAGAACGATGCCCACCCTCGGGAGGTGCTGGCTATGAACTTGCCCGGTCTGGTCGTGCCAGCGAGAGAACAACTGACCGGCAAACTGGAACGGACCAAACAAACCCGTCCATTCGCTGGTCGCCAGGTGATGATCTTGCTGGGACTGGTGGCCCTCTTCGTAGTAGGTCAATGGCTGTGGTCTGGCAATGACGGCGTCGGGATTCAGCGATTGGCGGTACTGCCCTTCTCCAATCTGATGAACGATATGGAGCAGGACTACCTCGTCGATGGCATACATGAGGCGCTCATTTCCAAACTACAGTTGGCCGGTGTATCGGTGAAACCCCGGACATCCATGCTGGCTTATCGCGGAGCGGAGAAGAGCGTGATGCAGATTTCGGAGGAACTTCAGGTGGACGGTCTCCTTGAGGGTTCTGTGATGAGATCAGGCGGCAATGTGTCGATAGAGATTCGACTCGTCAGCGGACGAGATGAAGAGTACTTGTGGGGGCAGGCCTTTGAGGGAGATCTGAGCGACATCATGTTTATCTATAACGACATCACCAAATCCATCGCCGACGAGATCCAACTGGCACTGACACCGACCGTCGAGGCCAGAATGGGAACCACCCGCAAGGTGGATCCCGAAGCCTACGATATCTACCTGCGGGCCAGAGCCAGGCTGAATCTGGCCGGAAGGTCAGATGTACAGCGGGCCATCCATCTCTTTCAAGAAGCAATCGATATTGATCCCCAGCTGGGCGAAGCTTATACGGGCTTGGTGGAGGCCTACCTTCTGCAGGGTTTTGGCTCGGTTTCCTCACAGGAAGCATTTGCCAACTTTCGGATCTATGCCCAGAAAGCGATCGATCTCGATGAACGCATGGCCCAGGACCACCACCAGCGCGCCATGGTCAAGCTATTTAGTGAGTGGGACTGGCTCGGCGCAGAAGAGGAACTGCTGCAAGCCATCGAGGACCATCCGGAGTCTTCAGCCTACGACTCGTATAGCCAGCTCATGTGGGCGATGGGACGGATGGATCGCAGTGTCTGGGCGGGCGAAAGGGCGGTCAAGCTCGATTCGACGGCGCATTTTGCTCATTGTGACCTGGCCTGGGCCTATCATTATGCCGGGCATAACGACCTGGCCAGGCAGCAAGTGAAGCAAACCAAAGCGCGCTTTGGCACGGATTGCCCGTTTCACAGTACGCTCGAAAGCATTTTGGCTGTGGACAGCCTATCGGCCGGCGGTCACGACCTCTCGGTGATTATCGACACACTCCAGGCAAGATTCGAGAGACCCGAACCCTGGGTAGCGGCCAATTTGGGCTGGGTATATGCGATGTCTGGCGCCAAGGCAGAAGCCATCCAAGTAGTCGAGGAGATGAAACGCCATGCGGACAGAGACTACATCGATCCCGCGATGCTGGCCCGAATTTATGTGGGTTTGGCAGATTTTGACACGACGTTTGATCTGTTGGAGGAAGCTTACGGCCAGCGGTCCTTTACACTGCTGTTTACGATAAAATCTGACCCTGTCTTTGAGCCAATCCGTGCGGATCCGCGCTATCATCAACTGCTGACCAAAATGGGACTGGCTGACCTATAACTTTTCTAACCATGTATCCATTTGAATTTGGAAGGTCTTCTAAGCAGCCCCTGAGGCTTAGGTCCACGTGCGCCGGCTTGTTGGTCCTTGGGTGTATGTGTGTGTTTGCACAGGGGCGGAAAACGAACGTTCAGTTAAGTGCAGATGCCGCTCAGACGGCCAGCGAGCTGATGTATGGTGCCTGGGATTTTGATGCCGCCAAGAAAGAGCTGGACCGGGCCCTCAGGCTTGATCCCAAGAATGCCCGGGCCCGGGTAGATCTGGCCTGGTATCATCTGCTGTACAATCGTTCCACGCAAGCCATCTCCGAAATGAAAATCGCTTTGCAAGATGCTCCAAGCGACCCGCTATGGCCCACCTGGTTGGGCTGGGCCTACGTTTGGTTGGGAGAAGCCGCATCCGCTGAAAAGGCCGTGAATCAAGCGCTGGCGATTGACCCCTCCTATGCGGAGGCTTTTCATGTCAAGAGCAAGATCTATGTCGTCAGAGGCGACTTTGATACAGCGATCACCCTCCATCGAAAGGCCGCGTCCCTGGATCCGACCATGTGGACCTATGGCCTGGCACATACACTGGCCCTGGCCGGTCACACCAAAGAGGCACGGGAGCTTCTAAATGCCCTGGAGGACAATCAATGGAACAGTCTCGGAAAGGTCAAAATCCACCTCGCCCTAGGTGAGCATGCAAAGGCCCGCCAAGCATTGCAGCAAGCCTATGACCTAAGACATCCCTATTTTCCGTGGATTGCACAGGACACAGATTTGCAGGAACTGTGGGACACTTCGCTCTTCAAGGAGCTGCTTGGGAAGTTGGACTTGTAGTAGAGAGCACCTTGCCACACGCCAGCAACTTGTCAGGACACGCTCATCCTTGGACCACCATTCACTAGGCGCGGGTCATAAATACTCCCAAACGCATGCTGGCCGAAGGGACGGCAGGTTAAGTCAAGGAGCCGATGGGTCTGTGTGCCGTCATCACCTCCCCTTTCTTATACCGAGAAATATTGCGGCGAGTCTCTTGGTCCATGCCAGCTCCTCGCCAAGCGACCCCGGCCACCCTTCAGCAGCTAAAACACATACCTGCCAATCCCTGACCAGACTTCTTAACGCAGAGCGCACTTTGCCCCAAGCCTGTCCCATCAGAGCATTGACGGCCAAAGCCCCAAGACATCGTCAAAAGATCATATGTGTTTGCTGGCCTGCACCAGGCTAAACTCACCCAGGTGCGATCGTATACAAATTCCAGCTATCACAATGAATTACCATTCATTTCTTCACACGCTGCGCTCAATCTCAGCGATTCTGTACTCCCCTCCACCTCATCCTCTCCATAGGTAGCCATCCTACTGTTTCCAATTTCGCCCCACTGCGTCGTTACACTCCACTTCTCCAGCTCTTACATTCCTTGCTCGGCACGATTCAACTCATCTTTCGAAATCCTCTTCTCATTCAGTCCTGCTGCATTGAGCTTACCAAAATTCCAATTAAGAGACAATTTGAAAAAATGCCAATCTCCCTGCGATACATAGTCCATATACATATTATTAAACGTAGAAATACCTACAAATCGCCAATCATCCCATACATCATTAAACCAAAGCTGCACATTGAGTTGATCCCCCATAAACCCCTTACTCAATGAAAGATTGAGATATGACATAGGGTCGTCAATATACACCCCATCTACTCTCGTAGAAACGTAACGCATATAGCCTGCCAGCTGCAAGCCCCACGGCAATCCGAGTTTCTGATTGAACTGCAGGTAATAGCCAAAACGCCTATTGGAAAATTCTCGATCAAAATCCTGCAAATTGTGTTTGTCATAAAATCCTCCAAGCGAAATATTAGCATGGTACTTCTTGTAATTGATCTGCCCTGAGGCAGAGAGCATGAAAAGGTCGGTATAATCCAGATTCACTTTGACACCTGTGATAATATTTGGATTGTCAGGATTGAGCGAGCGATGTATTTGATTGATCTTATTATTAGTCCTCACAAAATTGAAGTCCAATGACCACGCCTTGTACGCTGCACTTGCAGCGATAGAATGACTGTATTCGGGTATCAGGTAGGCATTGCCTCTTAATGAAATAAGCGAGTCAACATAGAGTATATAGGGGTTCAAATCCCTGAAGAGAGGCCTATTAATCCGGTAGCTGTACGACAATGACGTTTTGATTTCCTCCGATGGTGAATACTGCAGGGATGCCGATGGAAATATATTGAAATAGTCTCGCTCCAATACTCCATCCGCAAACTCCTCGCCGGCACTATTGGCTCTAGTCCATTCACCCCTGAAACCCACAGAAGCAGACCAGTTGCTATCATTGTTCCAATAGCCCTGTACGTAGGTTGCCATTATGTTCTCTTCATAGTCAAACTCATTACTAAAATCCGGCACCGGCACAGTGGAGCCATCATCCAAAAGATCATCCAGACCCACCGAACTGCTATTTGTAATCAGCGCATTTTTTGCTCCCCATTCCAAAGACAGATTATGTTCCATTTTCTTCTGAAAGTCGAGCTGTAGTGTATATATCGAAATTTCATTGGCGTTTCCGCTCTTTCTCACTAGTCGATGGATGTTACCCGTCGATTCAATATCCTGCTCGCTTACTTCATTGCGGCCAAAACCAAAATCGGCATATTGTCCCTGCAGCAGGTAGGTCAACGATTTTTCAGCATTGCTCTTCAAATATATGGTGGCCGTATTATTCCTTCGTGCTGTGATACCAGTCACTAATGTGCCAATATCGAGAATACGATCCCTTGCTACTTCACCTATTCGGTGATTTTTGCCTGTCTTGTCTGCTTCACCATAACTGCCACTGTAGTTGACTCCCAGGGACATACGATTTTTGAGGATGTAGGCGGAACTCAACGAGTAGTTTTGCCCTAGCCACTCGTTGGTCAACAAATAGCGACTATCGGTAAAGTACTGGTCAGCGTCGCCCAGATATGTCCTTGCCTGCCTAAACCAACTACCAAGTGTCTGCGGTCTGACGCCGTAGTCTCCTTGCACCATAATGTTTTTGATCTTCAGGTAGCCATTAGCCTGAAAGTAGGAGCGAAAGTGCTCGCCGTATCCCGCTTCTTGCGTAAATCCCAGCTTGTATCCTTCCAGGGTTTTGGTCTTCGTAATGATATTAATGACCGCATTCCCGGCAGCATCGAAGCTGGCAGGCGGATTCTCCAGAATTTCAACCTTGACCACATCCAGCGAAGACAGGCTGTTCAGAATCTGCGTAGAAGCCACTTGCTGACCGTCTACAAAGACTGATGCCTGCCCTTTGCCCAATACAGATATTTGCCCATTGCGATTGATATCCACCTTGGGAGTATTTTGCAATACATCGGTGATCGTTCCTGCATTGCTCAGAGATGTATGCGCTACATTGACGATGATGTCCGTACCCCGCCTCTCGATAAGCTGTCTATTGGCCCTAATCACGACTTCGTCCAAATATTCCCTCATAAGGATGATAGGTTCTAATATATGGGATGTCTCCTGCAGATGTATTTCCTGCATGTGGTCTTTATAACCCAGAGAAGATACTCTTAACAAAAAGTGTCGGATACCAATGTTTTCTATTGAGAACTGTCCATCGTAAAAAACACTACCCCGCACAAGAGTGGAATCAACCACCGATAAGATCAACGCATTACCAATGTCTATGGATAAGCCTTCCCGATTCTGAACTTTGGCAGTGATAGTATAAGGCTCCTGGGCAAATACGTCAGTAGACAAGAAAGTAAGCAACAATACGACAATCCGTCGATCATAATATGGAAATAAATTCATCTGATCCAATTTTGCATTTTGTCAAATGGCTCCGGTTATCAGCATGCAATTCAGGCTCATCTGGAGGTGATAAGATGCGTTGAAGCCAGGCCTTACTAACGCGTTAGATAATCTCCAATTCTCATACACACAGCAGGTACTTGTCATCACAAATGGAAGTGTTAATTCCCGATGGCGTATCGCCAGAGGAAAAACACACCTTGGTTGGCATCATCTCACGACCCCTCCACCAACAGTACTAACTAGCAGAGCTTCGTATCAAATCAGGTGGTTAATTCCAATGTCTTTGGTCCGCATACTTCGTTGCCAAGCCTCGCCGCAGCTATGGCTAGCCACCCACCCGCTATCGCGGCTCCCTCACTTCTCGCATTGTCATGCTCCACGCTGTGAGATCGTTCGGTCATGCCTCGTCTGCGAAACAAAATCCCATTTCAACATACCAAATGCGAAGATCCGCTAGTACCACATCCCTAGCTATGTGGGTGAGCACAAAAGGCATTCTGATGAATTTGGATAGGAAAATCCACCACTTTCAACCGCTCAGGAAGTCTCTAAATAGCCTTATCTAGTAGAGTTTCGCATTAAATCTTGTAGCTTATTCTAATGTCTTTTGTCCGCATACTTCGTTGCAAAGCCTCGCCATAGCTACGGCTATGTCTGTGTTTCGCGCCTCGTCTGCGAACAAAATCCTATTAGAATTATTCAACATATCTAATGCGAAACTCTACTAGTGTAGTTTCTGATCACAAATGATCCCCTTTAGTAACCGTACAAACCCTAACGGCGAAACCAGCGGCGGTGACAAGTCCGCAAATATCTTATCGTTCTGTCCTGACACGTTTCAAACGTATGCGATGTCGTTGTTTCATTTATCATAGAGATACCTTTCCGTGATGATTTTGGTATGCCAGATGTCATGACCAATGATGACCGCAGCTGCTGCCCTAGCCGATATTGCCGAACCATTGGCACTGCCGACATTCTGCAGATCATCATTGCTGAGGCTGTTCAATAAGGCAACGGAAGCATTTCGGGTAGTTGTGTATTCCAGCGTCAGGTCTCTCCATGATTTATTTGATGCTCCCGATGGCTCTATAAAGTTGTTTTGATCAAAGCCAGCCAATGGAGTTGGATCATTGCGAGCTATCCGAAAGCATCTATATATAAATATTCGCTCTGTGTCTACCAGATGCTGAAAGACCTCCTTTATGCTCCATTTTCCGTTAGCGTAGCGATAGTCCAACTTATCGAGTGGTACATCATCAAAAAAATGCAGCGTCGCAGTTGCACCACGCTCAAATCCGTCTCTCAGGTTAATGTCTGGCAAGAGCTGGTCTATGTATCTGGCATAGTAGGCATCATATTCCCTGTCTTGTATTTCTCCTATTCGCATAAACCAAAATTAGAGTACAATTGTGAAATATGCCTTTTGATTATTAGTTTATTTCTTATCTTTGCATATCTTTCTTAATCTCATGAGAGCCCTAGCCTAATAAATGAAACTAGATAGCGTATATTGGAAAATATTGCAGCTATTGCAGCAAAACTCACGTCGGCCATTGAAAGATATCGCTCACGAGGTGGGGCTTTCGTCTCCGGCTGTTGCGGATCGAATACAAAAACTGGAGGATACCGGTGTCATATCACGACATACTTCTGAGCTTGATATGGACAAACTTGGGTATTCTCTTGGATTATATATTTCTATAAAGCTCCGGTTTGGGCATGTGGAACGATTTGAGAAGTACATTCAAACCGTACCTGAGATATGTGAGTGCCACAAATTGACTGGCACGGACTGTATGCTGATGAAAGGATTTGTCACAGACCCAAAGCATCTGGACGATCTCAATAGAAGGCTGGCGGTATATGGCGAGTTAACGACTTCACTGATCCTCAATTCCATTATCAGGCATAGGGTTTACCATGAATCATTTGGTCCTGACTGAGTCGGTCCTTTTTGCCTTAGAGTTTGTTGAGAAGAGATAACTCAAGCCATTGGCGGTAGAAGACTGTGTTTAGCGTGGGAGTTGCCAGTTGTGGACGTTATGTAAGGTATGCCCGTTGGAAAGCACCCGGTTGGGAAGTGGTCCTTGACGTTGCTTAAAGGTAGCAGGAGAGCGCAAACCGAAATGCCCGGGACCTTCCAAACTATTGGGGCACCAGCTGCTGCACGATCCTGTGGATAGCCAGCCACGGGTCAAACCTTTCGGTGCTTACCGATAAATCTCATCCCCACAGTTTGACAGTCCCATAGCAATCTATCCATGCCCCACCTGCACGATCATCTACTGCGACAAGATGAATTCTACTCCAAACTTCAGAAACTACCCTACCCATTCCAACTCCTTCTGCCGAAACTCGCGGTACGTTATAACCGTAGGCAGCCTCCCGATCCTTCAAAATTTACCATTATCATTCTTCCACTCCGACCTAGGTGGAATAGGCTGGATAATATCCCAATGTTCTACGATAAGATCATTTTCCATTCGGAATAGATCATAGAAAGCAACATGCTCCCCCCTGCCAAATCTCCCCTCGCTCATTGTCAATACAAAATTACCCTCGCCCAAAACTTTATGCACTTTGTCATATTCCAACACTAGTCCATTCTCAGCAAAGTATTCTAAAGCGGCACCTAATCCCTCCAATCCGTCAGCAATTGCGGAATTGTGCTGTAGATATTTGTTAGGGCTGATGTAGTCTGTCACCTTCTCGATGTTTCCATTCACTAAAACATCATTGACAAACCTCTCTACCACTTTCTTATTATCCGCGGTCTTCTCTCTACTTGTAATATCCGTTTCTCCGTCAAATTGTGTTCTTCCACTAGGGTTCGGAGGAGTTATCTCCGCTAGGTTATCCCAATGCTCTACAATCTTCTCACCTTCAAATCGAAATACATCGAAGCCAACTTTGGGACCGAAGAAGTCATATTTCGTATGTGTAAAAACATAATCTCCATCTTGGAAAGCCCTGACAACCTCTGCACTAAATCCTTGAGGAGGAGCATTATCCAGAACTTCACCGAAACCTGCCAAACCATCACCAACCGCCAAATTGTGCTGAAGGTATTTGTCGGCATTGATGTAAGAAATAGGAGTTTGGTCTCCCGTGCTAAAGCTGTTCAATAAGGCCACTGCCTTTTCCTTGTTTGTCAATTCCATATTTGGTACGTCTTATAGATTTCAAACCTTTGCTGTGGCACCGAAATCACCAAACGGCATTCCAGGTACCGACACCAAGACAAAACACGCTGATTCACTGTTCCCTACTCCGCTTAATCCGATGCAAACTTAGCAGGAGTTTTCCGCTTCAAACAGATTGAAACTTGCCTTTAGACTGTCAAAATGGGAAATCCCAACTCTCCTAGCTTTAGAATAACTTCAAAGAGGTCATACTAATGCTTCCTCCAACCAATTTATCATTAAACAATTTCATCTCATCCCTTCGATGTTGGAGCCCCAAAGTATAGACAAGAGGCAGAAAATGATCAGGTGTGGGAATAGCCAATTGTATTGCTGATCCACCTTTTTTGTATTCTAGTAAGGGCTTATAATCACCATTCTTTAATAACGCATTCACACTCTGTTGGGCCTCCAATGCCCAATCATACCCGTAATTGCCTCTATCGGTAGCTCTAAGATCCATCATCCGTAGATTGTGAACTATATTACCACTTCCTATGATGAGAATGCCTTTGTTTCTAAGGCTGTTGAGCCTTTTTGCAAGTCCATAATGGTATTCTGGAGGCTTGGTATAATCGATGCTTAATTGAATGACTGGGGTATTTGCTTTTGGATATAGATGCTTGATAACCGACCAAGCTCCGTGGTCAAGCCCCCATTTATCATCTAATTCAACCTCAGTTGGCACCAATTCTTGCTTGATAGTCTTGGCAAGTTTAGGGTTCCCCTTAGCAGGATAGCTTACTTCATACAAGGCTTGCGGAAATCCTCCAAAATCGTGAATTGTTCTTGGCATTTCCATTGCCGTAACCTTTGTTCCTTTGGTGTACCAATGGGCTGAAATGCAAACTATTGTTCTTGGGGATGGTAAAGTTTCACCAACCTCTCTAAACCCCCGCACAAATTCATTTTCCTCAATGGCATTCATTGGACTGCCATGCCCTAAAAACAAGATTGGCATCCTGTCTGAATTCGGAAGGGTGTCCGCATATTTCTCCAAATTCCCTAATTTTTTCATACCGACTAAAGTTGAAGTACCACATATGGCAGCTAGTTTTACAAATGTCTTTCGTTTCATTTCACTTCGTAAAGTGTGTGTAAAGATATTAGCCAGAACAAACTTGTTAAAAGCTAAAAAGATCCTTTAAACTATCAAAATGGGAAACTTGCTATTGACGGGCTTGTCGAAAGGCATCTGGAGAGACGCCGGTATATTTCTTAAAATATCGGTACATGTTAGTTGGTTCAGTAAACCCAGCAGTACAGGCTACCTCTGATACGGAGAGTTTTGTATTGATTAGTAGTCTTTTGATTTGCGTAATTGCAATATCATCAATGACCGTCTTGGCAGATTTATGTAGCGTGGCTTTACATATGTTATTTAGTGTCTTGGTAGTACAAGTCATCATTTTTGCATAATCAAGTGCTTTTCTCGTTTTAAAGCAGTTTTCTTCGATAAGCCGCTGTAACTGCAAAAATTCTTCATAGTATTTTGGCCCTGACAGCTTGGTACTGTGTTTAGATTTAATTCGAAAAAGTTTAATGACAAGGAGGTGTAAAGTACTTCGGATTATACTCAATGAAAAGTCGTCTTCATAGCTGTCATATTCGGTCTCAATATATTTGACTAACTGTATTATTTCCTCAAACTCCTTACTACTAAGATTGACAACAGGTGAAATGATTAACTCATTGAACAATTGGAATGCTCTCAATACTTCCACCTTGCCATACTGGCTCGCCAAAAACGATTCCGTGAATAATAAGAGGTAGCCCCTGGCAGTTGTACTCCTGCAAAAATTGTGTATTCGGTCCTTCCGAATAGTAAGCAAAGTCCCTCTTTGATACTTGTAGTCAGTAAAATCAATCGTGTGACAACCTTGTCCTTGTGTAATGATCATAACGTGGAAGAATTCTATTCTATGAGGTTGGGTAATGTCATGTTGTACGTCTCTATGAAGCAATTCTTCAAGTTTCAATAAATCGAAATCGGACGTTGGTCTCTTTCTGTTTTGAAACTTTATGTGTTCGATTTTTCCCATTTTCCTAATGGCACACAACTCAAAGGAATGCCCGCGTCACTATGGCGAGACGATCAGGGCTCAGGGTGGTGTCAGACGTCGACATTTCCCCAACGATGAATGTCGGGATCCATGACAGGGGCACGAAGCTGTGTTGACAAGAGTGCTGGTAGCCTAATGGTCTCGATAGGGAACGCAGGACACGCCATTGGGAATAGAAGATAGTGTTTTAGCGCGGGAGTTACCAGTGGAGGTGCTATTGTGGCAGGGCCGCATTATCAAGGCCTCGGGGTGACAGCGAGCTAGCATGGCGTTTGGCGAGGCCGCCAAACGCGGCCTGATCTGGGCTATGTGCCTTTGAGGCTCGTTGCCGTTGGAACATGATTATATATTCTCTTAATCTTTAGCTCTTTTATGGAGTTACTTTTTTCATCATTTTCTGTTTTGGTGGAGCCTAACTCACCAACAACCGCAACCACCTGGTATCGCACCTGCGCTTTTTGCTTCAGCATCGCGGTGCTGAAAGCCCAGGAACGGCGGGCATGGTCCTTTAACTGGATGCAAAAGGTAACACGGAAACGGAGAACACGCAAGTGCTTGTTGCGACAGGGATCAGGAGTTTTTGCGATGCCTCGACGATCCCCGTCTTTTGGCAAAGCCGTTACAATGACGCAGCCAGGCTATTGGGTCCAAAGTAGTGAGCATCTTCCGTCTCTCATACACAACACAAAAAACCGAAAGCAAGAAGGCAACCTCGGGACGGAGTAGTCCTGTCTTTCCTACAGAAGTCCGCTCACTACCAGGGCCCGATCAATTCGACTACGATCAGCGGCAGTGAGGGGTCGCAACGGGGGCCGCACAAAATCATGTTTCTGACGACCTAGTTTTTTGAGTGCATATTTCATGGAGATATGGGCATCCTGCTCCGGATAGTAGAAGGCCTCCACCAACGGGAAGATCCGGTCGTTGATTCTTCTTGCCGCCGCCAAATCGGATCGGCTGACGGCCTCCGCCAGAGCTGCTTGGAGATCGGCGGCCACGCTGCCCATGCCCGATAGAATCCCGTCCGCGCCGATGGCCAGATCAGCCAGTAACCATTTGCTATGGGTGGACCAGACGGCGATATTCCTTTGCAGACCCCGCAGCGCCCTAAGATTTTGCTCAAAAGTCAATGGGTCCTTGCTGCCCTCCTTAACACCCACGACTGGAAACGTGCTTGCCAGCTGTACCAGTACCTCGGTATCGTACCGGGTCTGATAAATGACCACTGGCAGGTCAGCCACAGCGCACACTTCCTCAAAGCGCCTTCGGGCTGCTTCCCATCCGTAGCCCTGTGCACGGCCCGGCGGCATGATCGTGATGGCTTGGGCACCTTCTTGCTGCGCATCTTTGGCCAATGGGGTGAGATTGGACATGGCCTTGGATTCCCGTACGGCGGCCAGAATGGGCACGCTTCCATCTACTGCTTTCAGTGCCTCGGCCAGTAATTTTTGGCGTTCTTCCCGAGACAAGGTCTTGTCATGCATCGAACCCCCGTTGACCATAATGGCAGAGACGCCCTGCGTATCAGCTAAGGTGCGAATGTGCCGTTTGAAATCTTCAAAGTCAATCTGGCCCTCCTCATCTATCGAGGTAATGGCTGCCGGAATGATGGCCTTGCGCGGAATAGACCCACCCGGTGCCCGGTCTTTGCGCCCGGTCAATGAGGTAGAAGAGACACGATGTGGCAATAGGGACAGCATGCCAGCACCCATGGAGAGAAGAAATTGTTTTCTGTGCATCGGTACGAATGAATTGAGCCGTAAATCGTTGGAGCATATCAGGATAGGTACTAAAAAATTTTCAATGATGCAGCTTAATATAGTACGAGAAGTTTTGCCATCCATGCAACCCCTTCCACAGGGTTGCAGTCTTTAAGGGTATCACAAAATCTTATAGTGCCCATCATGTGTGCCATGAAGCCATCGTCCATTCTTGCAGGTCGCCAACTGACCTCGGTCGCTCTCAGCATAGCTCTTCCTTTTGTGATCAGCTCTGCAGTTATCATCACCTCCGCAGAGGCCCATAACGGAGCAATTGCCTATGCTACCCCAATGCCGGCCGTCACTATCGACGGAGATTTTAGTGACTGGCCTGAGGATATGACCCACCACGCCATGGAGAAAATACGCGTGGGTGTGGACCCCGAGGACAGTCAAGATCTCAGCGCTCACTTTCGCATTGGGTTCAGCCCAGCGTTACAAAAGATTTTTATTGCTGTCGAGGTCGTTGACCAATCCCTCGTGCTCGACACCACCCAATACGTCAATTGGAACACGCACGATGGCATGGAGCTGTATTTGGATGCAACACACCACGGGTCCAAAGCTACCATTACCCAGTTTAGCCACTATGGGTTGAAGCGCCTCATATTCGGACACGAAGAAAACTGGGATGACGTAGAGATGGAGATGATGCGCACATCAAGTGGCCGTAGTTATGAGTGGGCTATTGCCATTGATCGCCCTTTGTCCGAGGGGCTTTCGCTCGGCCTGGATCTGGTGGTGCTAGATAAGGATGAAGACGGCAGCTATTCTTGGCTGGCCTGGGGAGAACGATCCCAGAAGCTGTCTAGCCCCAACAATTGCGGTGATTTGGTGTTGGTCCAATCCAATCCTTCTTTATGTGAGCTCCAGGGCCACGTGGATCTGTCAGCACTCCTGTCCGGCCCCACCGATCTACCTGTGCGATTTGAGTCCACAGATTCCCGGGATTTGTGGCTGCAGACTCGCAGCGACTCTCTGGGCAACTTCGCCATCCGGATACCTACCGGCAACTATCGCGTATATGTGCCAGCGGAAATGATGCGTTCTGGCATCCACTTTTACCGGATGAAAGACAATCCGGCCATCACCATTGAAGCGAGTGAGGATATGCGCATTGCAGAGAGACTCGTGGCTGAGCAAGAGGCGCCGCCTTCTTTGGCGGGAGAAAAGGGTTTGTTGTTTGATTTTTCCGCGGAGCAGCACTCGCAGGTAGATCAATTCATCGAGATCTATCGAACGTATTATGATATTCCGGGAGTCTCGTTGGCCTTGATCAAGGACCGACAAGTGGTATATCACCAGACCTACGGAGTGACAAGCATGAAAACCAACGAGCCTGTAAATCATCAGACTCTTTTTGAAGCTGCCTCGATCACCAAACCGGTATTTGGCTACTTGGTCCTCCGGCTGGCTGAAAAGGGAACGATTGATTTGGACAAGCCGCTGTACGAATACCTGCCCTTCGAAGCGCTGGAAGAAACCCCTGCGTACAAAAAAATGACGGCAAGGCATGTCCTAATTCATAGAAGCGGATTGCCAAATTGGGGTGTACCACTGATCAATACGCCCGGAACCAAATATGGATATTCAGGAGAAGGATTTGAGTATCTAAAGCGAGTGGTGTGTGAGATTACGGGCCAGGATATCGAACAACTTTTGCAGACGGAGGTCATGGAGCCCTTAGGACTCTACCACATGCAATTTAAAGATAGTGAGGCCTTGCGGGAGGTAGCGGCCATTGGACATCAAGGCACCTACCCCACCTATTGGCCTATACCCACGGAGCCCGGAATGGCACACAGCATGCACACCGAAGCCAAGGCCTTTGCCACATTTGCCATTGCCCTGCTAGATAAGAAAGGCCTTACCCCCAGCACCTACCAAGAAATGACGCAAATTCATACCAAGTCTCCAGAAAAGTGGTGGAATCATTCTGATTATCCGGAGGGTGCCGGGCTCGGCGTCCACGTGAGAGAATCGAGTCAAGGAAAAGTCTTTGGGCACGGAGGAAACAATGGAGATTTTAAATGCCAATTTGAGGTGTATGACGATCTGGATATGGGTTTTGTCGTTTTTACAAATTCTAGTCTCGGAGATCAATTGTGTCAAGACATGGCGGCATTTTTAGTTGAGGGGGCCCACAAATAGTCAGCAAGCACTTTCATATCAACGGGAAGTCTCTCACCGAGGCAGCAGAGGGAAGCGCTGGTGTCCGGATCGCCTCACTGCATGAAGGTGCTCAAGCACGATGGGAGCCAACATCACTTGATCGGGATCCAATCGACCATTCCCATGCACCCTACCCTCCAAGGCATTAAGGAAGGCACGGATGAACTTGTGGATAAGGCCATTGAAATCGTCCAGAAGTCGGGTAAGGACTGACTTGTCGGCCGTTGCCAAGGGCATCCGGTACTTCGTTACTCCCCTGCCCTGCGATCACTCAGCTCGAGGTACTCGCAGAGTAGTGCCACGTTTTGATTAAAGACCGCGCTGCTGATGCGGTCCATCGTCAGATATTGGCCATTCCAACGGACACCCCTGGGCATCGTCTTTTTAAATCGATCGTTGCGAGTGATCCAGGCGCCGGAGGGCTCTTGTGCGTCGAGTATCTCCTTTACCGGGCCGTATAGTTCCTGCAGGCGTTGCGTTGCCTGCTGCTCGGTCAACTGCGGATGTTCCTCGGCCATCAGTCCGTGATGCCCCAATGTCACGGCCTTGTGGTAGCGCTGACCGGCTGCCTGGATCGGCCCTGCCAAATCCGACTCGTATCCATAGCCCGTGCGCCGTTCGGGGTGCAGCTCGGCCATCGTTTCCACTCGAATCCGCAACCGATCGTAGTAGAGTGTCTTATTGGTGCCAAACTCGATAAAACGCCCCCACAGGCCATTTTCCATGCGGATTTCCCGCAGCCATCTGAGCGCATCGGCAATCGGATCGAGCAGGGTGCGCTCATGTAGCACCAAGTAGAGATCGATCAGCGTGTTGATGTTGCGCACCGTCACCAGGGGGCAGACCGCCGGTGGCTCGAAGGTCCTGGCCCAGGCCGGCTGCAAAAACTCATTGTACTGCTGAGCCCAGCCGGGTTGCGGAGGCGGAAGCTGAGAGATCATCATAAAGCGTGCTGCCTTGCGCAGGCTCTTCTCAATCGCGGTATCACCGGGGTATATCTGGTGGGCCTCCATCATCACCCGAATGCAGTCGTTGATGCCACCGTCATTAAAGGTCGCATAGTCATGATAATTCCCTTGCTCCGGAAACATGTGCGGCCATCCGCCGTTGCCGAGCTGCGAACGGATCATCATCGCCATCGCTCGATCCACGGCTTCGGAAAGATCGGGATCGTCGATTTCCCGGTCCAGCGCCATCAGGAAGCTGATCGCAGATTGGGTTTGGTCATCATCGAAACTGACTCTCCGGTGACTCACATTGGCAAAATTGATGGTGTGCTCCCACCCCCCGTATTTGTTCTGACCGCGGATCAGGGCTTTCGCGGCATGCTTGGCAGCGATCAAGGCTTGCTCATCTCCGGTGACCTGATAGGCACGTAAAAAGGCCTGCCCTACCGCGGGCGTACCGGGCGGCTGCACCTCGATCGTCGCCGAGTCCTTAGGGCCTTCTCCCCAGCGCAAAGACTGATCAGGCGTGACGTGGTACACATAGCCGCCATGGGTGTTGAGCGTGTAGAAGAAGCCGACGGCCTTCTGCAGGGAGAAGGCCGCTTGTTTCTTTAGATCTTCCTGCCCAAACGTAAGACTAGGAATCGACAGGATAAGGGTGAGCGTAGCTAAGAGCTTCATTTGATGCGAATATTGGATCATCTAAGGGAAGTTCGTTCCGAATGACTAAGTAGAGCTTGTGAAGATAGGATTTAGACGGGGTCTATGGACCGTGGCCGTGGTCGAGCGCAGGGGACCCCTCCGCTAGCAGGTCGTAGAGGATCAATATCGACTCCCAAATGGCACCATCTTCCCTGAGAAGGGACACATAAAGTCGCGGAAAGTCTTCTCAGTGAAATGCTTTCAGCAATTTATCCTTCTCTTTTTCGCGGAATCACACTTAGTTGTCCAGTTTCCGCACATTTAGACGTGATTGGTCGTAGACATGAGGGAAAAGGACCAGCTTTCGACAGCATTCAAACACCCGCAAGCAGATTATTATCGTCCTGGTCACGACCCACGGTCTAGTCGAAAATAGGCATAGCCCGAGTCTGGTTGACAACGTCGTCACGAGGGACGATTTATTCTGATTTTCTTCGGTCCCTTTCCCATACATTAGCGGGTGATGCCAGAGCTACAGAGCTACCTGATCGTGGCCTTGACCGTCCTGGTGGTGGTCTTGCTTGAGCGGACACGCAGCAAGCCCATCCAAGTGCTACTCCAGTGGCTACCTGCCATCCTCTTTGCCTACATCGTACCTGCCACTGTGACGCACCTCTTTGGGCTAGATCTCTCCGGGGTAGGCCTGCATCAGGTGAGCCGGGATTTTATCATGCCGCTGGCGATCGTGCTGGTCATGAGTGCCCTGTCTTTTGCTCAGCTAAAGTCAGTGGGATGGCGACCCATCCTGGTCTTTGTCAGTGGCTCGGCAGCAGTGGCCATTCTGCCCATTCTGTTGCTTTGGCTGGCTGGCAGCTTCAGCCCATCGTTGGAAAAGGTGCTGATCGACGATGGCTACTGGCGGGGGCTGGTCACGGTAGTAGGCAGCTGGGTAGGTGGCAGTACCAGCCAGTTGGTGCTGAAGGAGCTGGTGGCGTGCCCCGAGGACATCTTCCTGGTCATACTGGTGATGGACAATGTGCTCGTCAATCTGTGGACCATCTTGATGTTTCAGAAGATCAAAATCAGTCATCTGATCAATAAAAAACTCGGCATTGACGATCAGTCCCTAGACTTTGTGCCGGATCAGGTGCAACTGCAGGGCCCGGACTCGTCCAAGATCGTACAAACGGCTGTGATCTGCCTCGCGGCAGTAGTCATCTGCCTCCTCTGGGTACCCAGCTTCTTACTAAAGATCGTCTTGCTTTCGATCGCCGGCCTACTCTTTGGCAACTTCTTGGCGTTCTGGAATCATGCCTTTGTCATCAAGGCCGGTGGCTATCTGATCATCACGATCATGGCGATTCTCGGCTTAAAATTGGATTTCACCAACTTTGGTATCCCTGCCTCGGTGGTCCTTTTCGCCGCCGTCTGGTTGATCGGACACTATGTGGTGATGATGCTCATGGCCTACCTGCTGCGGCTCAATATGGCCTGGGTACCGATAGCCAGCATGGCCAATGTGGGCGGCGTCTCCACCGCACCCGCCGTGACCAAGGCCTACAACGAAGAGTGGATGCCCCATGCCATTTTGCTGGCGATCCTAAGTATGGTGACGGGGACCTACTGGGGTATGCTGACGATCAGCCTATTTGAGCTATTCTGGTAGTGGTTCCATCGCTCTTCCATCCCGAGTCCAACCTTTTCCCAATCTGCCCCGGCCCCTGCGTTCTACGCTTCGCTCCGAAACGCCAGGGACAACACTTGCACCGCGCCCCTTCAACGCTTATTCGTACCTTCCAGGCACCATGAGACTGATCCCGATGGCCCTGACGACGTTGCTTTCGTTGTCTCTAGGCATATGCTGTGTAGCACAAATTGACCTGGATCAAAGCGTGCCCGCCGACCAGCTATCCCTACCCATGCTGCTGGACCAGCTTGATACCGCCAACCATCAACGTTACACCATCTCGCTGGCGGCTTTGCAGGAGGAATTCCCACTGCGGCAGCAGGTACACGTTGCGACTTACTACCAAAAGAGCGCTGATCATCACCTCTTGCGACTGGGCGAGGCAGACTTTCCTATCGCGATTACCCATCTACATACGCAAGGCTCGGGCAAAACCATATACCAGATCTCTGACGATCGCTGTGCCGTTGTCTTGCTGGCAGAGATCGGAGACAATGCAGCCATGACCACTGCCATTGTCGAGCGAGATTGCCTCTACTGATCTTAGGGGGTTGGACCGGGCAGACTAGCCGTCACTGATCGATCCAAGCTCGATGCCCTCGCTGTACGCCACCTTGATGCCGTGCTGACCCAGGGCCGGTTTGATCACGTTATTCATCTCATAGAAGACCGTCCAGTAGTCGTCGGGAGCGCAAAACAGAAAGACTCCGATCTGAATGTTGTGCGTGTCGTAAGCCTCAATGTCCACTGATCCCCGGGGATCCTTGAGCACTTTGGGATGTGCGTCAGCCAATCCCATGACAATGTCCCGCACTTTGTGGTAATCCTCCTCATAGGGTATATGGAAGTACAGATCTACCCGCACATTTCCTATGGTGGAATGGTTGATAATCTTGTCGGCAATCGCCGTACTATTGGGCACGATGACGGTCTCGTTCTTAGGGGTGACCATGATGGTATTGAATATCTGGATCGACGATACCTTGCCCTTCCAATCCCCCACCTCAATGATGTCACCGATCTTGTAGGGCTTGAAGAAGAGGATCATCACGCCTGCCGCAAAATTGCTCAAGCTGCCCTGCATAGCCATACCGATCGCGAAGCCCGCTGCGGCCATAATCGCGATAAAAGAGGCGGTTTTGATACCCACCATCTCGGCTACACTAAACAGCAGTAGCACCTTGAGGAGGATACTGGCCAATGAGACCAAAAAGGGGCGGATGGCATCATCCATCTCGCGACGGGCCAAGAGATGGTCCAGACGCCTACTGATCCAATTGACAATGCGCCAGCCCACGACTAGGACAAAAAGGGCAAGTAGCAGTTGCGGGGCAAAATCCAGGGCCATCTCAAGGTACCTGTCTAGGTTAAAGACTTGATCATTCATAACTATAGCTGATTTTGATTGAGAAAGGTCCTTTCGGGCGGACGAAAAATACAAAGGCTTTTGCGTCCGGAAAAGACTCAAAGCATGTTTTGGCGTGTTTTAATACTATCTTCATACGCGATGAGATTATATCGACCTGAAGCACTAGGCTCCCCCTTGCGATGGCTAGTACTTTGTACGCTGGGATTGCTACTTGCTACCTGTGGAGAAACCGATGGCATCAAGACCACCCAACCTCGGGCTGTCCCAACCGAAGAGCCGGAGGACATCATCGTGGCCAGGCTGGGTGATGGTGATGACGACCGTTGGCATGCCCTTCGCAGGGCCTTCGCTAACAATAATCCAGGCTACCAGATAAACTACCTACCCGCGACTAAGTCAGTCATGGCTGCCAGCAACCACCGCATCTTGTTTGTGCAGGATGGTGGTGGCACCGGCCAGCTCTCCTCCGGCCCGACCTCCAAGCTATCGGTCGGCGATATTATTAGCGTAGGCGCACAGATCTCCCTGGAGACCGATAGCCTGATTGAGTATGTCTCCTTCGCGGTGCCCGTCCCACCGTCTGACCGTATTCCTGTTTTTATTCGACCAGACTGGGACCCCAACATCACTGATACACCAGGAGGATGTGCGACAGAGACCAATGCGTATCGTCGGATCCTCCTCACCTGGTTGGGCAAGGTGGGTCCCTACCTCTATAAGCACTTGAATGCCCACCGAGTGCGCATTATGGACTCGTTTACGCACTATCATCCCAAGGAAGGTGGTTTTGACGAGTTTTATCTCGTGCAAATGGCGCTGCCCGAGGCAAGGCTGATCACCAGCACCCATACCGCCCTGATCGAAGATGTCGATAAGATTGAGGCCGCCGACGTAGACGGACTGCTCAAAGAGACACCGCTAAATGTCGGTGACCTCGTCTACATACCCCGCGGCGTGGTACACCGCGGCATCGGGGGCGTGCTGGCCCAGGTCATCACGATCCCGGGCTTCGTCCCAGAGGCGGAGATCGGTGTGGACTACCATCTGCGGCGAATCAACGAGAAGCTGGGGTTGAGCGGCAAGGATGCCCTACCTTTTCACCACGATGCCTCCCACGAGGTGGTCATCAAATAGTCTTTGCCCAAAAAAAGGCGGCCGATCCTGTAACCTTTTTCCGCTAGCGGAGTCCTTTAGGTAGAAACCAAAAAGGATCACAACATCATGAAGAAACTTGTCGCTGTAATATGTCTGGTAGGATGCCTCGGCAGCATCACCTTTGCGCAAGCAGAAGAAAAGAAAGGAAAGAAGGACAGGCACCAGACCGAAATCTCTATCGACCGTGAGGTGAAGGAAGCCATGAAAGCTGTCGAAGAAGCGCTTGCAAACATCGAGATCCCCGACATCGACATCGATGCCATTATGGAGGAGGTGGAAGAGGCCATGCCCACTCACGAAGAACTGGAATCTTACCGAGATGTGATCGTCGACGCCATGGAGGATCTACAAGACATAGACTTGTCGCCCATCGAAGAGGCACTGGAGGAACTCGCTGAAATGTTTGAGGATATCGAGATCGACATCAAGCATGATCGAGACAAAGACCGGAAGAAAGACGAGGAATAAAAACATCCCGGCTCCGGGCCGGCCAACAATATAGAACCTATGAAAGCAGTGGGGAATCTCCGGATTCCCCTTTTTCCTGCCATGGACTCAGTGCGTTCACATACGCTTGCACAAACGCTTCCTTTCTTTTCAGCCGATACTGCATGACCCATCGGGGATGCGGCAGTGGATGCACCTGCTCGAAGAAGCCATGTTCATCGTTGAGTGCCTTGAGAAACTTGTAGTTTTTGCCCTGCCCCATGCTAAAGGCCACCTTTTCAGAAACTCCCATCTCCAAGTGCGCCCTCAGATTGTGCAGAATCATGGGCATCACCGTCTCCGTCAATGATTTGCTGTCATAATAGTTGTAGTTCTTGCCGTCCCGCACAAAACCCAGGGGGCAGATCGATGTGATGTAAAATGACCGATAAAAGAGATCAGGCCCTCCCAGGGCATCTACCACGTCATAAACAAAGACGGATGACAGTTCTTGCCGCTTATCAAATGCATTGGGCAAGGCGCAGATCTTCTCCATCCGGATCGGATCAGTGAATGGAATACCCGTGATCCCGGCGCCAAATCGACCGGGATTGATCCCCAACAACGCCACGCGAGAGGAGCCTTCCGCAAAATACTTCGTAAAGAACTGCCCCATCGCCTCACGTACCTCCGGACGCTCGTACGGATAGAGCCATTCTACACCGTCGGGCAGTACAAGGGAGGGCTTCAAGTCAAAGTGGTGGGCCAATACTCGATCTGCAAATGTGTTTTTCATCGTCAAAATTCGGTCGTGTCTCGCGATTAAAAGGGACTTGTGGCCTTTGTCTCCGGCACCAGGACCCAAAAATCGAATCCGAAGATTTTGGATTTGAGCGCAGGATCGATGCCCTTCATACGGAGGGCACGTAGCGGTCGGAGATCGATGAGATACCAGCCATCCACAGAGCCCCTTTTTTCCAAAGCTGCGCGCACATGCGTGTCCAGATCTTCCCATTTATCGTACGACTGCGCCCCCTCCAGCGCGTGATGGTAGGTGCCCTTAAGTCCATTAAATAGAATGTGTACGGAATGTTTGCCATTAAGAAGCGCTATCTCATGGGCCATATTGCCGATGTCAAATACATTGACCGGGGTCAAGCCCCGTGTCATATGGTTAGCGCCAAACTTAAAGATGACCTTCGGCTGCGGCTCGTCCTTTAATGCCTCTCGATAATAGGTACGTAGGTGATGTTTCATCAGCAGAATTCGCTCTTTATTGTTATCGTAGTACCGGCCATCAAACCAAGCCTGATAGACGCTGCGGGTGGCCTTCATTTCTTCCAGGATACGCCGTGCTTGCGGCTCACCATCAAATGCCTTGGCCAGCTTCTCGTAATCCTCCATTTCCAGGTGGAAGAGAATGACTGCATCAAACTGGCCGCCCTGGATCGCTTTCTGTGCTCCCTCGTGCGCCTGCTCCAGATAGCCCTCCGCCATCGCTCTGGCCTGTTGGCTGGGGGCAAGCTCGACCAGTTTGGCCATGAGGGTGCGGGGCTCTGCTATAAAGACCTGATCCAATCCCCACACCTGGCATTGCTGCTGGCTGACAATCGCTTCCAACATGGAAAAATCGTCGTGATTGTCGTAGAAAGGGACGGCAAACGGATAGTCTCGGCTGTACTGTGCCAAAGCATCTTTCCCCGCTGCCACTTTTTGCACCAACGTCTCTGCCATCATGGGACTCACCTCAAGGGCCACGTGACGATAACCATGATCAGACGCCGCGTGGAGCAGAGCACGGGTGAACTGACCCACTTCACGTATACCATGCTGCTCGCCGATGAGCGCAAACTGGCTCCCTTTGAGGGCTGCATCCAAGAGTGCTGCCCCCTCACCTTGCCATCCCTCCTCCGACAATCGAAGCGGATGGATGTGCTCGGACATCGTTTTCATCAGCAGGGTGTCCACTTGGGAGGAGAGCGGCGTCATCAAAAGCATGAGCACCAGCAACAGCCCAGTTTCCTTGTTTCGCATGGGATCATCGTTTTGATCAATGAATAGAACTTTCGCTGCGAAAATAGTGATGTCTACGTGTCCTGAGCTACCTCATAGGAAGATTGCTACTGGCTTCGGGCTCTGGCATGAGGCACACGGTCTGGTGACAAATCAGGTCGTCCGGATGTATGGCAAGGGTAGTGCCTTCACTTCGGCATGTCTTCGGAGCGGTCCAATACCCGCCTCCGAGTACGAACGCCCTGTGGACGACGAAGTCGACGGCATGCGTTCCTGCTATTTGACCACCGCCGTTCACTTAGCATATTATCCTTTACCTTGGAAAGCCATTAAATAAGCGGTATGTATCTCATAGGATTTGACATCGGAAGCTCTTCGATCAAGGCCGCCTTGGTGGATGCTACCACGGGTCAGAAGGTCGAAGTAGTGCAGCAGCCTAAGACGGAAATGTCCATCGCAGCCCCCCACCGTGGCTGGGCCGAGCAGGATCCCGACACTTGGTGGCAACAGTTGTGCCTGGCCAGTCAAGCGTTGCTGCAAAGTACGGGCGTGGCGCCGACAGAAATCAAGAGCATCGGTATAGCCTATCAGATGCATGGCTTGGTCGCGGTGGATAGCTCGGGCAAGCCCATCCGTCCTTCGATCATCTGGTGCGACAGCCGAGCGGTCGAAATGGGTGACCGAGCCTTTGCAGCCATCGGACCAGATCGTTGCCTCAGCCGTCTGCTCAACTCTCCGGGCAACTTCACTGCTTCCAAATTGGCTTGGGTGAAATCCCAAGAACCGGAGCGCTATGAGCGAATACACAAGATCATGTTGCCTGGTGACTATATTGCCTATCGCCTCACGGGCGAGATCTGCAGCACGATCTCCGGACTCTCCGAAGGGGTATTTTGGGATTTCGCAGAAAACAAGATCTCTTCCGACGTGCTGGAGCACTATGGCTTTGCCTCCGCGCTGATGCCGACCGTGGTCGATACGTTTGCTGAGCAGGGTAGGCTTAGCCAGCTCGCCAGTGAAGCCACCGGGCTGGCCGTAGGCACGCCAGTGACATTCCGTGCCGGTGACCAACCCAACAATGCCATGTCGCTCAATGTGCTGCAGCCCGGCGAAATTGCGGCTACTGGTGGCACGTCAGGTGTCATCTATGGAGTAGTTGACCGACCCTTGCACGACCATGCTTCACGCGTCAACGGCTTTGCGCATGTCAATCACACGCCCCAACAGCCACGTATCGGCATCCTCCTATGCATCAATGGAGCAGGTATACAATATGGCTGGGTCAAGAACCAAGTGGCCACCGCAGGCACGACCTATGGAGAGATGGAGGCCCTCGCTGGCCAAGTATCTGTGGGCAGCGACGAGCTGTCCATCCTGCCCTTTGGCAATGGCGCTGAACGGATTTTTCAGAACAAGGAGATCGGAGCGCATGTCATCAATCTGCAACTGAATCAGCACGGCCGTGCCCATCTCTACCGTGCTGCGTTGGAGGGCATTGCCTTTTCTTTTGTTTATGGTACCGAGATCCTCAAAGACATGGGCCTCTCGCTGGATATCATGCGTGTGGGCAATGACAATTTGTTTCAATCCACCATCTTCTCATCGACCATTGCACACCTGACCGGTGCAGCCATCGAAATTGCGGACAGCACAGGGGCTGTGGGAGCCGCCCTGGCCTCGGGTGTGGCCATTGGGGCCTTTAGCAGCGTAGATGAGGCGCAGCAGAACCTACAGATCTTGTCCGTGATCGAACCATCCGGACTGGTGCACCCATACCAACAAGCCTACGCCCGCTGGGCAACGGCCCTGGAGAGGCATCTTTCTTAAGCAGACAACAGAAAAGAAAGACGTGCCAGGTCCAGGCGGCTGTCACCAAAGTGACGAAAACGGTTGCATAAGGAGGCGTTGCCAGGTCTGTGCGGCCCCCTGGTCATAGGATCCATAGGGAGCCAATGCCCTTGGTCGGGCGCTCGCTCTACCACTGGCTCGATCAGGGTGGACCAACATCCAGCGGGTTTGACTGCCCATATACACTGCTAGCGATACTTTTTGAGCTATTCGGCACGATGCTGCAGGTCACCCCGCGTCAAGAACGGGATGATTGCTTTGGGCAAAATGCTTATTTTGGAAGATTCGAATTAACCTATCAACCATTGATTATGAAAAGTATGGCACACAGACACCTCACCCTGCTTCTCGCGCTTGTCATGGCGATGCTTGTGACGGCTTGTAATACCGCCAAAAAAGCCACGGCGACGGCCTCCGAGCCTACCAAGGAAATGACCAAGAAAATGGCAGATCCCTTTACTGGCACCTGGGACTATGTAGTGGCCAACACGCCCGATGGAGATGCCAAAGGGCAGATGATCATCCGCCAAGACGGCGACTCCTATAGTGGTATGCTCAAGAGCGAGATGGGAGATACCAATATCAACAATCTGACAATCACCGACAACAAACTCAGCGGCACCTTTGATTTTCAAGGCTATGAGTTGACAATCAGCGGTGACTTTGAAGGATCGAGTTTTTCGGGAGAAGTGGGCGTGGACTACACGACCTTTCCGATGACGGCGTCCAAACAGTCTCCCTGAGCCACTGGGACCTGACTGACTAGACTAGATCTCTGGCAAAAACGCCAGCACAATTACCTAAAAGCACTTTCGCAGGGATAGAACTGCCGCCCGAATGTCGGGATCTTGATGCCATAGGAGGGTTTTAGTCTAGGAGGCTGTTGAATCAGGGGCTCCCTTTGGATCGCGACGCTCTTTGTGCACAGGCATGGCGCAAGACACAGGCATCGCGCGGACTCGGGATCGGCGAGGCTTTGCAACGAAGCATGCGGGCAAAGAGAACCAGCGAACAAATCAGCGTTAGTATTTCAGCTGCCTCCTAGTAGATACTAGTAGAGTTTCGCATTAGATATGTTGAATAATTCTAATAGGATTCTGTTCGCAGACGAGGCGCGAAACACAGGCATAGCCGTAGCTATGGCGAGGCTTTGCAACGAAGTATGCGGACCAAAGACATTAGAATTAGCTACAAGATTTAATGCGAAACTCTACTAGTGCTGCTGTGTGTGTGGTGTGCTAGGGAAGCTTCCCGCCTAGGATGCCAAGCTCATCGAGACTTTCTTCTCCAGCTCCTGCACTGTATCCTTAAAGACGACATCGGTGTCCATAAGATCTTGCACTGCGTTGCAGGAGTAGATCACCGTGCTGTGATCTCGGCCGCCAAATTTGGCTCCGATCGCCTTGAGAGAATTGTCGGTGAGTTTCTTAGCCAGAAACATGGATAGCTGGCGGGCAATGACGATGGATCGCTTACGAGTTTTACTCTGCAGCTTCTCCACGGGCATATCAAAGTGCTCCGCGACGAGATCCTTTATACTTTCCACTGTGACCTGTTTGGAGAGCTGGGATACGAACTTCTCAATCACTTCTCTGGCCAGATCGATATCGATCTCTCTTCGATTGAGCGATGCCTGGGCAATAATGGAGATGAGGACCCCCTCTAGCTCCCGGATATTGTTCTGGATATTGTAACAGATGAACTCCACCACCGGCTCGGGCACAGTCAGTCCCTCGTCGTTCATTTTTGACACCAAGATTGCCATGCGTGTCTCCAGATCAGGTGCCTTCAGGTCCGCCGTCAGCCCCCATTTGAACCGGGAGATCAATCGCTCCTGCATCCCGTCCAGATCTTTCGGAGGTCGATCGGAGGTGAGGATCAATTGTTTTCCACTCTGGTGCAACTGATTAAAGATGTGAAAGAAGATCTCTTGGGTCTTTTGCTTGTTGGCCAAGAACTGGATATCGTCGACAATCAGTGCATCAATCTGCTGATAAAAGTTGACGAAATCGTTGATTGCGTTGTTCTTGATCGCCTGTATGATCTGATTGGTAAATTTCTCGGAGGACACATAGAGCACGGACTTCTTTTCTTGCTCCTCAAGGATCTGATTGCCAATGGCCTGTGCCAGGTGGGTCTTACCCAATCCAACATCGCCGTAGATCACCAACGGGTTGAATGCGGTCCCTCCCGGTTTCTTGGCTACGGCGATGCCTGCAGATCGTGCCAAGCGATTGCAATCGCCTTCTATATAGGTGTCAAATGTATACTTCTTGTTCAGCTGTGGGTCAATCTTCAGCTTTCGGATGCCGGGGATCACAAAGGGATTTCGGATCTCCTGCTGATCATTGACCACGGCCAGTGAAGCTGTGTTGCTGCCATTGTGGGAGGGCTTAAAGCGGTGATCATCGGTCCTCAGCAAAATCTGATACTCCAACCGTCCCTCGTCACCCAGTTCTGCTCGAATCGACTTTTTTAAGAGGCCGACATAGTGCTCCTCGAGCCACTCATAGAAAAACTTATTGGGCACCTGAATGGTGAGCGCATTCTCGTTTAGTCCTACCGGTTTGATGGGCTCGAACCAAGTCTTATAGCTCTGCGGATTGACACTTTCTCGTATCGTTTGGAGACAGTTGCCCCATATGATATGACAGTCTTTTACCATTCTACCTGAGTGCTCTATTACTAGATTTACACGACGAAGTTTTCTCCCTTGAACAGCGAGAAAATCACAGGATTTCAGGGGAATTTTGACCCCTAATCTTTACAGTCTCCTTTCTTAAAAACAAATGTGGGAAAAAAAATTTGTAAACCGAATAGTTACTTTTATTTTATTCAAAAAAAATTTAAATTATTACTAAATATAATTCATATTCGACTTAATGTCAATACCTTCTGAAGGTTTTTTGAGTCGACGTGGGTCGATTTTCACCTTAGAAAAGATCCTAATATGTGAGAAGGCGAGGATGTGGAAAACTACCTCACCCAGCGATTTTGACACGTGACACAGCGATCCCGGCGGTTGTATTCAAAGTACACATCTATTCGCCCCAGAAGGATGCCGGCCCAGCCTACCTGATTGATCGTCACGGGTTTGTTATCTGCACTTGCAACTATCACTGGAGCATCCAAGAAAGTGTGTGTATGCCCACCTAAGATGAGGTCGATGTCTCTCGTACTGCGGGCGAGCTTGATGTCGTCGATCCGATCTCCGGAATAGCGGTAGCCGAGATGCGAAAGACAGATCACGTAGTGGCATTTGTGTTCCCCTTTGAGATGACGGGCCACCTGATTGGCCTGTTGCACCGGATCTAGATATCGCGTGCTTCCGACGAGTTTGTCAGGCACCAAGCCGGCCAGCTCAATGCCCACCCCAAGGACACCGATACGCAGGTCCTGAAATTCGAATATCTTATGCTCCAAGTGTCGGCCTGCCATGACCGTATCCGCAAAATCATAGTTGCAGTTGATCATTGGAAACGAGGCATGCTGCAGTTGCTTTGCCAAGCCGTCGATGCCCGCATCAAAGTCGTGATTGCCGATGGTCGCCGCATCGTACCCCATCGCAGTCATCAGCTTGATCTCAAGCTCTCCACCGAAGAAGTTGAAGTAGGGTGTCCCTTGAAAGATGTCCCCGCTGTCCAGGAGCAGGACGTTTTTCTCCAATGCTCTGATCTCTTCAATGATTCGGGCTCGCTTCGAAGCTCCGCCCAGGCCTGCATTGCGTCCGCCATCCATCGGGAAGGGCTCTATCCGGCTATGGACGTCGTTGGTGTGCAATATGGTCACCTTGCGGGTCTCTGGAGCTGCTATCATCTCTGCAGGCAGCGCTCCAACGCTGAGCAACGCAGCGGCCCCGGCAGACTGGCGGAGAAATCTTCTTCTATTCATGGGTCAGCTTGATCGGTCTTCTTTATCCGTCCTTCGATGGCTGCAGTCAGCGGCAACCCTTGCTGGGTCAGATGTCTGACCTGCTCGATCATGGCATCACGATAGTAGGCCCCGGTATTGACATAGTCGTGTGCCCGGAGGAAATCGCATCCCCCATTTCCGTCTGCAATGTAGTCGGAGAGTACCACTCGGTAGGTTCGATCCGGATCAAGAGCTTGTCCACCAATGGTCACCTCCGTGGCCTTGCCATCGCGTATGACATAGCTGATGCCCCGGCTGATGGGCCACCCCCCCTTGTCCGCCATCAAGTCAAAAAATTGACTCAGCGTCAAACCGTCCAACTGCATGACCACCACGTAATTGTCAAAAGGCATCAGCTCGTAGATCTTGCCCTGGGCCACCGGCCCTGCCCCGATACTCGGGAGTCTGATACCCCCGGAATTGCAGATACTAACATCATGTGACCTGCCTAGCAATCGGTCCGCATAGTCCAGCACAGCATCAGCCACCCAATTGCCCAGCGGAGATTCGCCGGCGTGTTTGGCCAGTTCATGTTTGGCATGCCCGATAATCTCCTCCATATCAGCCTCCAGACTATCTCGGTACGGACCGATCAAGGTCTCGATCGCCGACGAATCCGAGCTGGGGGCCCGATTGGCGTGGATCCGATATGCATCACTGCCCTCTGCGGCAATATGATACATGCGCCCACAACTACCGAAGAGCATGACCGTTGCCAGCAGCGCAAGAAACGTATGGACAGGGCATGAAGACCTCATAGATGTAGCTTGGCCTCCTGCTTAATGGCGTAAATGGCTCGCTGGGTAATATTGTGCTCGGGCTGGCTGAAGTGCTCGATCAGTGCATTGCTGTAGCTATCAACATCCTCGCTAAAGGCCGTCTTGATCATCACCTGATGCAGCTGATTGAACAACTCAGTCTTAGAGAGGCGCAGGACCTCCCACAGCTTGTCAGAGACGTAGATTTGCTGGGTGACATTGTGCTCAAACTCCTGCTGGATGGCAATCATCAGTGCCGATTGAAGATCTCCCGACGACATCTTCTTTCGCTTCAGCTTGGCAATCATGGCCGGCACATCAATCCGTTCAAATAGGAGCACCAGACGCTCATAGGCTTGTAGCTTCAGGGGCAAAATCTTACCGCTCTTTCTCCGCAAGATGTCCAACCGCTCCATCTCCTCCCGATTCTTGAGAAACTGCTTTATGAGCAAATAACACACCACAAAGACGATGATCGATGGTAAACAAACCAGGACAATAAAAAACCACACGGACATTTGATCTCCCATAACGTAATTATATGAACAAATCCCAAATCAAACGCGTTAAGGTCAAACAACCGGCATACTTTTCGCGGCTTTGTTACCTTTGCCGGGTGCAAAATGCACAGCATCATGACTGAAGTAAAAGAAAACACCATGGTTGCCCCGATCAAGCTGACCGAAGGCGCCGTCATGGAACTCAAGAACATCCGAAAAGCGCAAAGCATTCCGGAGGACTACGGGCTCCGTATTGGCGTGAAGGGAGGGGGCTGCTCCGGGTTCTCCTACATATTGGGTTTTGATGAGAAGAAGGAGCAGGATGCCGAGTATGAGATCGAAGGCCTCCGCGTCCTCATGTCGAAGGCCCACGGCATCTATCTGCTGGGTATGGAGATCGACTACGTCGATGGCCTCAACAACCGGGGTTTTACCTTCAATAATCCCAATGCCACTGACACGTGTGGCTGCGGCACCAGTTTTTCTGCATAGAAGTTTGGAGTGCGCTTGAGTTCAGAGTGCGCTTGAGTTCAGAGTGCGCTTGAGTTCAGAGTGCAGCTCGCGAAGGGTGGTTGATTTGACCTTCCGTCTCCGCTTTTGGGTCTGAGTGACTAAGAGTGACTAAGAGTGACTAAGAGTGACTAAGAGTGACTAAGAGTTTTTTCTCAGTCATACAAATGACTCCACGCGTCGCGGGCTCGTACCGCAACTTTAGTCACTCAAGCGCACTCAAGCTCACTCAAGCTCACTCAAGCTCACTCCAGCTCACTCCTCCACCTCCATATGATGTCGATTTACTAAATTAGTTGGTAGCAACTGCACCTAAAGCATGCTATGTAGACCCATCATACTGTTGATCTGCCTGCTCTCTCCCATCAAAATCTTTCCTTGTTCTTGTGTACCGGCAGGCACGTTTTGCGAAGTTGTCGATGCCTCGAGATCGTCTGAGCGCAACGACCATATGCTTCTCGCACGGGCAGTAGTCGATGGCAGCATGGTGATTGATGAATACCATCAAGGCATCGTATTGGAGATTATAGAGTCGTTTCACAATCCGCGGCAATTGAAGCGCATCGTGATTCAGGAAGGCAATGGCGCCAATTGTGGCCGATTCCTGGGTGACTATGAGGAAGGGCAAGAACTGATCTTCCATACCCGGATGTGGACGCACAGGCAAGACTCCTTCGAATTGGGCGAATTCAACATTTGTGAACCCCCGCCTCTGCGCGTTACTCGGGGCATCGTCTCGGGCAGTATCGCCCCCGGTTTGAGCGAACTCTCGCTCAAAGACTTCCGACAGCTCCAAGGATGTGGCTTTAGCAATCTGCAGGTGACGATCGCACCCAATCCGGCCGTTAGTCGGTTTCAACTGCAACTCGAAGGTGTGGACGGATACGAGTTGGAAATCTATGATGCGCTGGGCAGACGACTCCAGCGCCAGACGGTGAGCAAATCCACCTGGGTAGCCACCGAGGACTGGGCGGAGGGCCTGTACTATGTCAGGGTCTCGGCAGACGGTCAGGTGCAGACCCACCGACTCCTGATCAATCGATAGTACCGCCTAGCTCCTGCCGTCAGACAGCAAGCTTGCTACATGTGATCGATGATCGCCGATCCGTATTCTGAGCATTTGAGCAAGGTGGCATTTTCCATCAGTCGCTCAAAGTCGTAGGTCACCAGTTTGTTGGAGATGGCGCCTTCTATGCCCTTGACGATCAAGTCACCGGCCTCTTTCCAGCCCATATACTCCAGCATCATGACCCCGGACAAAATGACCGAGCTGGGATTGACTTTGTCCAGACCAGCGTACTTAGGTGCGGTCCCGTGGGTCGCCTCAAAGATGGCCATGCCGGTGCTGTAGTTGATGTTAGCGCCAGGGGCGATGCCAATACCTCCTACGGCGGCTGCCAAAGCATCGGAGATGTAGTCTCCATTGAGATTCAAGGTGGCGATCACCTCATACTCTGCCGGACGGGTCAATATCTGCTGCAGGAAGGCATCCGCTATGACATCTTTGATCAGCAGCGCACCTCCTTCGATGGCCTTACTTTGTGCCTCCCGGGCAGCAGCTGATCCTTGTTCCGCCGCAATTCGATCGTATTGTGCCCAAGTAAAGACGCGATCACCAAACTCTCGCTCAGCCAGTTCGTAACCCCACTCCTTAAACTTGCCCTCGGTAAACTTCATGATATTGCCCTTGTGCACGAGGGTCACCGACTTGCGCCCCTGATCCAAGGCGTACTTAATCGCCGAACGAACCAATCGCTCCGTCCCTTCGACCGATACAGGCTTGACCCCCAGGGACACCGTATCGGGGAAGCGGATCTGCGAGACGCCCATTTCCTCCATGAGGAACTTCTTCACCTTTTCGGCCTCAGGCGTACCGTAGTTGTACTCAATGCCTGCATAAATGTCCTCCGTATTCTCCCGGAAGATGACCATATCGACCAATCCCGGATTCTTCACCGGACTGGGTACGCCACTAAACCATCGCACGGGTCGAACGCATGCATACAGATCCAGCTTTTGCCGTAGGGCCACATTGAGTGATCGGATGCCCCCTCCCACCGGAGTGGTCAATGGGCCCTTGATAGCCACCAAATATTCCTTTACTGCGTCCAGGGTAGCCTGAGGCAGCCACTCACCAGTTTGATCAAAAGCTTTCTGTCCCGCCAGGACTTCATGCCATTCGATCTTGCGTTCACCGTGATAGGCCTTCGCTACGGCTGCATCAAAGACACGTACGGAAGCCGCCCAGATATCGGGGCCGATTCCGTCGCCCTCAATAAAGGGCACAATAGGATTGGATGGTACCTGGAGCTCACCCCCGGCAATTGTAATTTTGGATCCTTGCATTTGTTAATCTACTTAAGAAAAATTAGGTTGGATTTGCCCCTCTTGCAGGGGCTCGAAAAAGCTCGACAAAAGTAATAATTTATTTATTTTGCCCCACATATATAATATTGCTTAATGCGTTATGCCGCTGCTGCTCTTGCACTTTTCCTGTCTCACTGTCAAGCACCGCAGCGATCTGTCTTCTGTGATGAGACCGTCACCGTCATAGAAACCAATTTGGACGGATGTGGTCTGCTCTTGCAGTTAAGAAATGGTAAAACGCTCTTACCGGTGAATGGAGATGCCTACCACTATGCAGCAGGAGATCAATTGGCCATATCCTATGTGGACGAAGATGCGATGAGCATCTGCATGGCCGAGAGCCAAACCATCAGACTTACTTGTGCCTTCACCCTCACGAAAGGTGTATGTGAGCCTATTGAGCATGTCTCGGCGTCGGACTGGGTGGCGGCCTTGGTGGATGATTGGCAGCCGGTCATGGTCACCCGGTATGATTATCTGGATGGACATCTCTACGAGGCACGGAAACAAGGCCAACATCGATGGTATGACTGCCGGGGAAATCGGATCTGCGACGAGCAAACGGATTGCTCGGTCTCCGCGGATCTGCTACAAAACAAAACGGAAATCTGGGTGGCCCACCGCTAAGATGGAATGTATATGGAGAATCCCTTGTTAGATCCCAGCGGCAGCGCCCAGAATCAGGACGATCGACAGATCGAACGGGCCCTCCGCCCCAAAGAGTTGACCGATTTTGCCGGACAACCCAAGATCGTCGAAAATCTCAGGGTCTTTATCCAGGCCGCCAAGCTGCGGGGCGAAGCGCTGGATCATGTGCTGTTGCACGGCCCTCCCGGATTGGGAAAGACCACCCTCTCCCACATCATCGCCAATGAGCTGGGAGCCAATCTAAAACTTAGCTCCGGTCCTGTGCTGGAGAAGCCAGGAGACCTGGCGGGCCTCCTTACCAACCTTCAGGAAAATGACGTGCTCTTCATCGACGAGATCCATCGGCTTAACAATGTGATCGAAGAGTATCTCTATAGTGCCATGGAAGATTACACGATCGACATCATGATCGATAGTGGCCCCAATGCACGCTCCATCCAACTGACCTTGAACCCTTTTACGCTCGTGGGTGCTACCACTCGCATGGGTCTCCTGACACCGCCTATGCGGGCACGATTTGGTATCAACTGTCACTTGGACTACTACGATGCTCAGGTGCTCACAGGCATCATCCAGCGATCGGCCGGCATCCTGGAGATTCCGATCTCGGTGGAGGGTGCGGAAGAGATCGCACGTCGCAGTCGTGGCACCCCCCGGATTGCCAATGCGCTTTTGCGTCGGGTCCGAGATTTTGCACAGATCAAGGGCGACGGCACAATCGGCGTTGAAATCGCTCAATTTGGTTTGGAGGCGCTCAATGTGGACGAGAGCGGCTTGGATGAGATGGACAACCGCATTCTAAGTACGATCATCCACAAGTTCAAGGGTGGGCCGGTTGGTCTTAGCACGATCGCTACGGCCGTCGGTGAGGAGGCAGGAACAATCGAAGAGGTACACGAACCCTTTCTGATCATGGAGGGCTACATTCAACGCACGCCTCGTGGACGACTGGCGACGGACAGGGCCTATCAGCACTTAAAGGTAGTACCCCCTCGCAACGAGGGCACCTTGTTTGATTAAGGTAGCTACGGTCGTGCTTGGCGGCCCCGCCAAGCACACTTCCGGGCTCGTAGTCTCAATCCAGGGGCGGAACCCGATCAGACGAGCTGACATCGCTTCTCGCACCGTCTCTTGTTACACGCAAAGGCGTCCGGCGGGGACGCCGAACGCGGCCTGCTTTTTTCTACTTAGGACTGGTGGGCTCGGCACAGGTCGTCCCGCGCTTGCCTGTCTCATTACACCCTACGGCCGTGCTTGGCGTCCCCGCCAAGCACACTTCCGGGCTCGTAGTCTCAATCCAGGGGCGAACCCGAGCAGACGAGCTGTATCACTTCTCCCAACGTCTTGTGTTCCACGAAAGGCGTCCGGCAGGGACGCCGAACGCGGCCAGCTTTTTATTGCTTAGGACTGGTGGGCTTGGCACAGGTCCTCCCGCACTTGCCAGTCTCATTACACCCTACGGCCGTGCTTGGCGACCCCGCCAAGCACACTTCCGGGCTCGTAGTCTCAATCCAGGGGCGGAACCCGAGCAGACGAGCTGCTTCACTTCTCGCAACGTCTTGTGGTCCACGCAAAGGCGTCCGGCGGGGACGCCGAACGCGGCCTGTTTTTTTGCCCCTGGCCAAATCGCCCAAAAACCCCTTGGCCGTGCTTGGCGTCCCCGCCAAGCACAATTCGAGCTCGTTGTCTCAACCAAGGGACGTACCCGGACAGAGGAGCTGCATCACTTCTCGCAACGTCTTGTGTTCCACGAAAAGGCGTCCGGCGGAGACGCCGAACGCGGCCTGTTCTTTTTCTACTTGGGACTGGTGGGCTCGGCACAGGTCGTCCCGCACTTGCCAGTTTCGTTACACCCTACGGCCGTGCTTGGCGACCCCGCCAAGCACACTTCCGGGCTCGTAGTCTCAATCCAGGGGCGAACCCGATCAGACGAGCTGCATCACTTCTCGCACAATCTTCTAATCCACGCAAGGCGTCCGGCAGGGACGCCGAACGCGGCCTGTTTTTTTTCTACTTGGGACTGGTGGGCTCGGCACAGGTCGTCCCCGTTTGCCATACTCCCAAATCCCCCAGGGCCGTGCTTGGCGTCCCCGCCAAGCACACTTCCGGGCTCGTAGCTTCACCCCAGAGCTAGTCTACCACAATGTCAGAAAGCTCCAATCCGGTATGCCCACCAAGTAAGATCGGTAAGAAGAGTATTGATAGTGCTCGGGCTTAGACACGAGCCCCGCTTCGACCGGATTCTGATGGATATAGTGAAACTTCTGCTCGAAGATCCTATCATGGGTCAACGGAATGGACAAGGATCTATCATTCCACACTTGATGTGTCCTATCACTCCTCGAAGCCAGATAATGCTCACGATCGAACGGTCGTTCCGTTCCAAGATGTCTTAAGAGCACCTTCGAAGTATAGCTCAATAGAGAATGCTGTGCTGCCGGCAGCTCAATGCCTTCGCGCATTTGCCAAATAAGATGCAGGTGGTTGGACATTAGCACAAATGCAAAGATGTATACGCGTTGAGTATCGCACAAGTAATGGAAGGTCTCAAGGACAATCTCTTTGCACGCTGAATCCTGGAGCAAAGGTCTCTTTCTATAAATGGACGCCGTCGTGAAGTAAAGGGCCGGATAATAGATGTAACCCATGCGATCAAGGTAACATATTTACGTCGTCCTAGAGCAGGCGTCCGGCGGGGACGCCGAACGCGGCCTGTTTTTTGACCCTGGCCAACTCGCCAAAAACCCCTTGGCCGTGCTTGGCGTCCCCGCCAAGCACACTTCCGGGCTCGTAGTCTCAATCCAGGGGCGGAACCCGAGCAGACGAGCTGCATCACTTCTCGCAACGTCCTGTGTTACACGCAAAGGCGTCCGGCGGGGACGCCGAACGCGGCCTGTTTTTTGACCCTGGCCAAATCGCCCAAAAAGCCCCTACGGCCGGGCTTGGCGGCCCCGCCAAGCACACTTCCGGGCTCGTAGTCTCAATCCAGGGGCGGAACCCGATCAGACGAGCTGCATCACTTCTCACAACGTCTTGTGTTACACGCAAGGCGTCCGGCGGGGACGCCGAACGCGGCCTGTTTTTTGACCCCGGCCAAATCGCCCAAAAAGCCCCTACGGCCGTGCTTGGCCTCCCCGCCAAGCACACTTCCGGGCTCGTTGTCTCAATCCAGGGGCGGAACCCGAGCAGACGAGCTGCTTCACTTCTCGCACCGTCTTGTGGTCCACGCAAAGGCGTCCGGCGGGGACGCGGAACGCGGCCTGTTTTTTTCTACTTGGGACTGGTGGGCTCGGCACAGGTCCTCCCGCACTTGCCAGTCTCATTACACCCTACGGCCGGGCTTGGCGTCCCCGCCAAGCACACTTCCGGGCTCGTTGTCTCAATCCAGGGGCGGAACCCGAGCAGACGAGCTGCATCACTTCTCACACCGTCTTGTGTTCCACGCAAAGGCGTCCGGCGGGGACGCCGAACGCGGCCTGTTTTTTTTCTGCTTGGGACTGGAGGGCTCGGCACAGGTCGTCCCCGTCTGCCAGTCTCAGTACGCCCTTGGCCGTGCTTGGCGTCCCCGCCAAGCACAATTCGAGCTCGTTGTCTCAATCCAGGGGCGAACACGATCAGACGAGCTGACGTCGCTTCTCGCACCGTCTTGTGTTCCACGAAAAGGCGTCCGGCGGGGACGCCGAACGCGGCCCGCTTTTTGACCCTGGCCAAATCGCCTAAAAACCCCTACGGCCGGGCTTGGCGTCCCTGCCAAGCACACTTCCGGGCTCGTTGCCTCAATCCAGGGGCGAACCCGAGCAGACGAGCTGACATCGCTTCTCGCACCGTCTTGTGTTCCTCGCAAGGGCGTCCGGCGGGGACGCCGAACGCGGCCTCACTTTTTGACCCGGCCAGATTGCCTAAACCCCTACGGCCGGGCTTGGCGGCCCCGCCAAGCACACTTCCGGGCTCGTTGTCTCAATCCAGGGGCGGAACCCGAGCAGACGAGCTGCTTCACTTCTCGCACCGTCTTGTGGTCCACGCAAAGGCGTCCGGCGGGGACGCCGACCGCGGCCTGTTCTTTTTCTACTTGGGACTGGTGGGCTCGGCACAGGTCGTCCCGCGCTTGCCTGTCTCATTACACCCCAGGGCCGGGCTTGGCGGCCCCGCCAAGCACACTTCCGGGCTCGTAGTCTCAATCCAGGGGCGGAACCCGATCAGACGAGCTGCATCACTTCTCACACCGTCTTGTGTTCCTCGCAAAGGCGTCCGGCGGAGACGCCGAACGCGGCCTGTTTTTTGCCCCTGGCCAAATCGCCCAAAACCCCTACGGCCGGGCTTGGCGTCCCCGCCAAGCACACTTCCGGGCTCGTTGTCTCAATCCAGGGGCGGAACCCGATTAGACCAGCTGCATCACTTCTCGCAACGTCTTGTGTTACACGCAATGGCGTCCGGCGGGGACGCCGAACGCGGCCTGTTTTTTGCCCCTGGCCAAATCGCCCAAAAACCCCTTGGCCGTGCTTGGCGTCCCCGCCAAGCACACTTCCGGGCTCGTTGTCTCAATCCAGGGGCGAACCCGAGCAGACGAGCTGCATCACTTCTCGCAACGTCTTGTGGTCCACGCAAAGGCGTCCGGCGGGGACGCCGAACGCGGCCTGTTTTTGCCCCCTGGCCAAATCGCCAAAAACCCCTTGGCCGTGCTTGGCGGCCCCGCCAAGCACACTTCCGGGCTCGTAGTCTCAATCCAGGGGCGGAACCCGATCAGACGAGCTGCATCACTTCTCACAACGTCTTGTGTTACACGCAAAGGCGTCCGGCGGAGACGCCGAACGCGGCCTGTTTTTTTTCTACTTGGGACTGGTGGGCTCGGCACAGGTCGTCCCCGTTTGCCATACTCCCAAATCCCCCAGGGCCGTGCTTGGCGTCCCCGCCAAGCACACTTCCGGGCTCGTAGCTTCACCCCAGGGGCGGAACTCGATCAGACGAGCAGCATCACTTCTCACAACGTCTTGTGTTACACGCAAGGCGTCCGGCGGGGACGCCGAACGCGGCCTTGATTCTTACCTGGCCAGATCGCATAAATCCCCTTGGCCGGGCTTGGCGTCCCCGCTAGGCAAAGCCCGGGCACCCATCACCTGGCATCGTCCGATGGATGGTCTGTTTTCAATGGCCGGTCCTCAATAAAGTCATATAAGGTGAGATTTCTAATCTCATAGTGGGCCGTCCAAAGCGACCACATCGACTGATAATACACGCGTCGCGCCGTGTCATTTTCATTGAGTGCAATATTGAGATCGGTCACGCCAATCTTGCCTATCTGATACCGACTCTTGGCAATCTTCAAGCGCTCCTCCGCCACCTCCAGCGCTCGCTGGGCCAGCGCAAGCTGCTGACGTTTGAGATCAATCTGCTGAACCTTGAGGATGACTTGCCGCTCAAATCGAATATTATCCTGCTCGACCGTGCGCTGGGTCAGATCCATATTGGACCGCGCAATCTCCCGGCGGGCTCGCGATAAGCCCCAGTCCGCAATAGGCACTTGCAGGGACAGGGTGAGTCTTTCTTGGTCGATGGGATTCCGATAAGCATCCGAAAGCTCAGGGGCTGTCTGTGACAAGGCAAAGGATCCCTGCAGCGATACGGACAATCCAGCAGACTTGTTGGCCCGTTCCAGATCCATTTCAGCCTCCATAATGCGTCTTCTGAAGGCGATGGTCTCACTGCGATACTTTCGCGCATTGTCCAAAGCTCGATCCACATCTATATCGTAGTCCTCCAATGCCTCGGGCGGTAGGAGATTAAACTGCACATCCTGCTGAATGCCCAAGAAATTTCGCAACTCTTCGTTGGCACTCTGGTAATTGAGCAATTCTTGGGCTTGCGTAGCCTCGGCATTCCTGGATCGGAGTTCGATCTGTAGCAACTCTGTCTCTGCGATCCTTCCCACGTCCAGCCGACCAATCGATATCTGATACAGTGAATCCGCATAGAGCTTCTGTCGGCGTGCCTCCTCCAGATTGAGCTGGGCCACATATAGTATGAAGAACAATTCGACGGCGTCATACGCTATTTGCTCCATCTCCTCGGCAAAGACCTGCTTGGACTCTTCGTATTCGATTTCCCCCAACTTTTTATCCCACTTAAACCGATTGAATTGGAAGATGGGCTGGTCAAAGCCGATGAACAATGGCGCCGACAGATACGATTTTGAGGCGCCACGGTTCTCATTGGCAAAGAGATCGATGCGTTGCAACCTACTTTGCGCAAAAATAAAGCCCCCGGTAGAGGGCACACTCTGACCCAGGCGCACACCCAAGCTCGTGGACATTTGCGACCGGTCGATAAATGCATCGGTACCATTGGGGAGCGTGATCACATCAATGGACCGGTTTAGATTGGGCAGCGTGGACACCAGTGACAGCTGCGGCTTGAAACTGCCCAACACCTGCTGGTACTGCCAGTAATTGTTGGTCAATCGGGTCTCCGCAATCTGCGCCACCGGGGCGTCGCCTTGCGCGATCCGGATCACCTCAGGCAAACTGATATCAATCTTGGAGGTCCCTTGCCCCAGCAGTGATAGACAACATAGGGCAAAAAGGGCGGTCACGTAATGTTTCATAGATCTGGAAAGGATTAATCTGTACGTAGGGCAATGATGGGGTCGAGGTTTGCCGCTCGCCTGGCGGGCAAAATGCCAAATGCCAGCCCGATACCGGCAGCCACTAAGAAGGACAGGGCAATGGACCACCAGGAAATGATTGTGGGTATATCCGCGTAAGAAGCAATCAACTTGGCCGCCAGCACACCTAGTATCACCCCAAGCAGTCCACCCATCAAACTGATGGAGATCGCCTCAAATAAGAACTGAAAGACTACATCCTTCTTCTTGGCACCCAGGGACCGGCGTATGCCAATCTCCTTCACTCGCTCCAGCACACTGGCTAGCATGATATTCATGATGCCAATCCCGCCGACCAGCAAAGAGATGCCAGCAATCACCGCCAGCACAAAATTTAATGTCTCTTGCGTCTTTTGCTGCTGCTTGAGCAGGAGCTCCGGCACTTCGATCTCAAAATCAATCTTGTCATTGTGCCGGCGCTTCAAGATCCGGCTGATGAGAGAGGCACTGGCCTCCACATATTGAGGCTCAGTAATGCGGATCACCGCCCGGTCTATTTGATGGTAGTTTTCCAACTCATCATTGCGATCATCTCTCCTGCCCCGGACGACATCCGATTCATCAATGCGCCTTCGATTCTTGATGCGCAGTAAAAATGAACGAATGGGTACGTACACGTCGTCATTGTAGTCTCTTATGCTCAGCTCTTCGATCTTTGATTTTTGGATACGACGCTGGGCCAGGACCCCGATCACTTTAAACCATGTGCTCCCACATTTGATTCTTTTGCCGATCGGGTCCTCGCCCTTGAATAGACGGGTACCGATGGCGCTGCCGACGATACAGACATTGGCCCCCTTTTCAAAATGGGTGGGGTGGAAGTACTGTCCCTCGCCCACTTCGAGATTGTTAATATCAAAGAAATCGTTGGTGATCCCCACGCATCGAGCGCGTTGATTGCTCTTGTCCCTGATGACAGACAGTTCTTCGACGATCTCAGGGCTGATCTTGCTGGTCGTCGGCATGATGCGCTGCAGGGCGTCCATGTCTGCCAGCGTCAATCCGGGCGTGAATCCCTTTAGGGCATCCAGACCTGCGACGACCCCCTCCGCTTCATCTTCGTCGCCGCCCTCGCCGGGTGTAGGGATCTTGGCATTGACCACAATGCTGTTGGCCCCGATGAGACTCAGTTGCTCGATGATGGACTGTTTGGCTCCCGTGCCTATGCCAAGCATGGCGATGACGGCTCCAACGCCAAAAATGATGCCCAAGGCGGTAAGGATGGACCGAAGCTTATTTTGCAACATGCCCTGCAACGCCAGGCGAAAGTTGCGCGATATAATTTCCATCGCGCTAGTTGATTATGAGAACACCTGAGCCGGAAGACTCGCGCTGACTGGCCAGCTCGCCCTTGGCTCTCTTGGATAGCTCGCTCTCTTTAGCGGCCCGCTCAGCCGAGACCTCCTTCAGGCGATCGCGCGTCTGTTGTATGATCTGGTCATCGAGTGGCACAAGATCTAATTCAGGGAGGTTGTCGGGTGTGGTCAGACAGACAATGTCTTCGGACGAAAGGCCTGCGGCAATGATGATTTCGTCATCGTTGGAGGCGTCGGCAATCACCTGCTGCTTGAGAAACTTGTTGCCGACCTTCTTGACGACAAACTCTAGCGAGTCGGTCTTCTGATATGCCTCCAGCGGCACAGACAGTACATCCTCATATGCATAGACCAGTACTTCATTGCTGGTGGTCATGGCAGGGCGCAAGATGCTGTCCACCTGATTGAGTTGTACTGTGACTTCAAAGACCTTGGCGTCTTGATTGCGCAACTGTTGGCCGATATTGGCCACAGCGCTGACGTATCCTTCAAAGGTCTTTTCAGGGAAGGCATCGACCTGGATCTTCACATCCTGACCATCCTTAAGCTTACTGATGTCGACCTCATTGACATAGATGACGGAGATGAAATCGCTAAGATCAGGCAGCTCAGCGACGACTGGATCCCAGGCGCTCACGGTTGACCCCGGCCCCTTCTTACTACCGTTCCAGTTTCGGTCATAGATCAGCATGCCATCCTCCGGAGCCGTGACGGTAAACTGCTGGGCTACGGTCTCATATTGGTTCATCCGGATGCGCTTTTGCCGCAGCTCGGCATCATGCTCGCCGATCTTGGCCTCTGACTGGATCTCTTTCAGCTTCAACTTTTCCTGCAGCTGTGCGTAATCGCGCTCGGATTTCTGCAGCTTGAGCTTCGACTGTTCGATGATCATCTCGGGCTCAAAGCGATTCTTTTCAATCTCCAATTCTTCCTGCTGCATAGAAAATTCGAGGTTGGCGATCTCATCCCGAATCTCCTTCATCTCGATGGCCGTATCGATCTTGCTCTGGGCTAGCTGCGTCTCGATCTTTTCAATCTCACTTTGCAGCTCTTGCATCTTGGTTGCCAGCTCGCTCTTGTCCAGGCTAGCCACAAAGTCACCCTTTTTGACCATGCTGCCCTCCGGAATCAGGTCGGAGATGGCCGTCTGCCAGATGCCCACCGATCGCATGCCCTGTGGCCCACGGATCTTGACCGACCTTTTTGCCTTAAGCTCGCCGGTGGCATTGACATAAATGTTGAAGGGACCTTGTTTGACTTCCGAGGTAATCATCTGTCCGGACTCACTGGCACCGGCCTGGCATCCCTGTAGTAGGCATAAGGCACCTAGCAGGATGATCACATGGAGAATTAGAGCTGTGTTCTTCATAAGACTTGGGGGGTGTTTGTCCATTTTAGGTGAATGGAATCAAATAAAAGAAAATAACGTATGCTAAAACCTTA
>CBDCVQ010000020.1:0-1932412 GCA_965223165.1 Saprospiraceae bacterium
GGTCAACGACCTCATCCAGCAATGCGACTTTGCCCTGGGTGAAAGTGACCGCATCAAGCCCGAAAAGCTTAGCGTCAGCGACCACGGAGCCATTGCACGTGCGATCACTATAGTGGAGAATTATCCCGAGCGGCCGTCCACACTCGTTCTCCAGATTCGACTGTACCGGTGCTGGGTGTGACGGGTACCGGCGGTGCCGGAAAATCCAGCCTGGTCGATGAACTCGTGCTCAGATATCTCGAAGCCTATCCCGACCATCACATCGGAATTATCTCCGTAGATCCATCCAAGCGAAAATCCGGGGGTGCTTTACTGGGTGATCGCATCCGCATGAACGCCATCTCCAACCCCCGCGTATTCATGCGATCACAGGCTACCCGGCGGCCCAACCAGGCCCTCAACGAGCATATCGATGCATCTCTGGCTGTGCTGAAGCAGGCGCGATTTGACCTGATCATCCTAGAGACCTCCGGCATCGGACAGTCCGGCTCCGATATCGTGGATCTAGCCGATCTATCGCTTTATGTGATGACCCCGGAGTACGGCGCACCTTCGCAATTGGAAAAGATCGACATGCTCGACTATGCCGATGTAATTGCGATCAACAAATTTGACAAGCGGGGAGCGCTCGATGCGCTGCGAGACGTACGAAAGCAATATCAGCGCAATCACGATCTGTGGTCCCAGGAGCTGGCCACGTTGCCGGTGTTTGGCACGGTTGCCTCGCAGTTCAATGACAGTGGTGTCAATCAGTTGTTTGCAGCCTTGATGTCCAAACTTTCTCCTCAGACAAAGCCGGCCAACCCCACCTGCGAGACGGAAAGGCATCCGATCATACCCCCGTCACGCGTGCGATACTTGTCAGAGATCCACGAGGTCATCCGGCAATACGACCAGGAGGTCGCAGCACAGTCCGAATGGGCAAGTCAACTGCAGGCGGTCCTCCGAACCCAGGAATTATTAGCGGGAGAGAAAGACCAATCCCCCCTACAGGGCAGCATAGATCACCTTACCGGCAGACTCAAGGACGACTATCTCCAGATGTTACATCAGTGGGACGAGAAAAAAGCCTATTACACAGCAGACACTGCCACCTATCATGTGCGGGGTCGTGCCATTGCCGTCGACAACTATGTGGAGACCCTCTCGCACAATCGCATCCCAAAGATCGCGCTCCCCCACTTTCGCGATTGGGGCGACCGTCTCACGTGGCTGCTTCAGGAAAATGTGCCCGGCGTTTTCCCTTTTACGGCAGGTGTCTTTCCATTTAAGCGCAAAGGGGAAGATCCGACCCGTATGTTTGCCGGAGAAGGCGGACCTGAACGGACCAATCGGCGATTTCATTACCTCTCCCGAGAGCAGCCTGCCAAGCGGCTGTCCACCGCCTTTGACAGCGTCACACTATACGGCGAGGATCCGCACCTCCGGCCAGACATCTACGGTAAGGTGGGAAATTCGGGAGTGAGTATTGCCACCCTAAATGACGCCAAAAAATTGTATTCGGGGTTTGATCTCTGCGATCCTCGTACCTCGGTATCGATGACGATCAATGGTCCCGCCGCTACGATATCCGCATTTTTTATGAATGCTGCGATCGATCAGCAGTGCGAGAAGTATATCAAGATCCATGGCCTGGAAGAGCGGGTCGAGGCGGCCTTTGTATCGCACTATGACCGCCGAGGCCTGGTCCGCCCTTCGTATGATGGCGAGCTGCCCGACGGACATGACGGCCTAGGCCTGCTATTGCTGGGACTGACCGGAGACCAAGTCCTGGATGCGGAAACCTACTCCGACATCAAGGGGCAGGCCTTGTCCGCGGTGCGAGGCACGGTCCAGGCAGACATTCTCAAGGAAGACCAGGCCCAGAACACTTGCATTTTTTCGACGGAATTTTCGCTCCGGCTCATGGGCGACGTCCAGCAATATTTTATTGACCATCGAGTTAGAAATTTTTATTCGGTGTCTATTTCCGGCTATCACATTGCCGAGGCTGGAGCTAACCCTATATCGCAACTGGCATTTACGCTCTCCAATGGATTCACCTTTGTGGAGTATTACTTGGGTCGAGGCATGCATATCGACGACTTTGCTCCCAATCTGTCTTTTTTCTTTTCCAACGGTATTGATCCGGAATACGCCGTCATCGGTCGGGTCGCTCGAAGGATCTGGGCCAAGGCGATGAAATATAAATACGGGGCCAATGAGCGCTCTCAAAAACTTAAGTACCACATTCAGACGTCTGGTCGATCGTTGCATGCCCAGGAAATCTCCTTCAACGATATTCGTACGACGCTGCAAGCGCTGTATGCCATTTATGACAATTGCAATTCGCTACATACCAATGCTTACGACGAGGCCATTACCACCCCTACGGAAGAAAGTGTGCGACGGGCCATGGCCATCCAACTCATCATCAACCATGAGTTGGGTCTCACGAAAAACGAAAACCCCCTCCAAGGATCTTTCATCATCGCTGAGCTCACCGACCTGGTAGAAGAAGCGGTCCTCACCGAGTTTGACCGCATCAACGAACGCGGCGGCGTATTGGGCGCGATGGAAACCATGTACCAACGCGGTAAAATTCAAGAGGAGTCTCTCCACTACGAAACACTCAAGCACAACGGCGAATATCCGATCGTCGGGGTGAACACCTTTTTGTCCAGTGAGAATTCTCCCACGATCATTCCCAAAGAGGTCATTCGTGCCACCAAAAACGAAAAGGAACGACAAATCGAAAACGTCGACGCCTTCAAAGAAAAAAATATCGATCAGGCTTCCAATGAATTACAACGGCTCAAAGAAGCCGCTCGGACAAACGCCAATCTTTTTACCCAACTGATGGAAACGGTCAAGCACTGCACCCTGGGACAGATTACCCATGCCTTATTTCAGGTGGGCGGCCAGTACAGAAGAAATATGTAGCAATTAGCAATTAGCAATTAGCAACTCAAGTTTCGGTAGTAAATGCTAGGGACAGTTTCTCAAATTTGGAGTAGAATTCATCCTTCCGCAGTAGATTATCGCGCAGGATGTTGATGGGCAGGTCTACGAATCGGGCAAGTTTTCGGATTAGGCCCATTACTTTGTTCCAAAATCTATTCATGAGAGTGGGACTGAGCCAGTTGCGTGAGATCTCTTTGAATAAACCGCCGATGGTTTGATAATGGTGAATCATCTTATATTTTGACAAGAAATTATAGGCCAGCAGGCATTGGGTAGCATCAGCGATTTGGGCGTCAAAGTCTCTGCTTTGACAAGCGCCAAATTTCAAATGTTGCTTGAGTTCCTTGTAAGACACTTCGATGCTCCACCGATTCTGGTAAATCTGATAAGCCTTTTTGGCTCCAATTTTTAGATTGGTCGTGGCAATAACCTCCCATTTGCTACCTCGTTTGTTCTCTTTGTAAAAGAATAATTGGAGGAGGTGACCCTGGAACTCTACAGTCAATCCTCCGTAATATAGGCCCATCTCTGTCCAATATTTTCTGGAGTTCAACGATCGAAACTTGTTGGATAGGCTGGAAATAGTACGGGGATTCCCCTTCAATATATACTTCCAATTATTGTTCTTCGGCCGGCTAATCAAATGGATCCCATGGCTTACCGCCGCTTCCACCAATGACCTGTTAAAAAACCAGGAATCTACCAGTATATAGGAGGCTCTGAACCCTTTGTTGATAGCTCGTCTCAGCATTTGTACGGCTACCAGTGTCTTCTTCTCAAAGTATTCTGATGTCCTTTTACATCCTGGACTATTCTTATCCCGCCTCTTAGCATATCTTTTCTTTCGATCTTTTTTCCTGATTCCCTGGTCCTTCTTTTTCCCAGCCTCCCCATGTAGGGAGAAGTCAAGATGCAACAGGGTCGCACCTGTCCACAACGCCAGATTCAGCCCCTTATATCCCAGTATGGACCCGCCCTTCACATGGGAATAGATCCGCCCTAATAGTTCCATGCGCTTGCCCGTCTTTGGCATGTCGGTATCATCTATAATAAAGCATCGCGTCTGATCGGCCCTTGAATGGTCTTGTGATATTTCTTCGCCTTCGATATCACAACTCTTTGCTTGTCTCAGCAAGCATTGTCGCCAATTAATCCTCGGACTATTCTTGATCCCATAGAATACGTCTTTGCCATATTGGATCAACCTGCCTAAATCGGATCTAAAATACTGCCCAATTGACTCAATCTTCAACAGCTTTAGCAAGACCATCATCTTGACCACCGAATCTCGACTGGCTAAAGCATGATGATGTGCCTTGATCCCTGATAGAGAACTATTCACTACATCGTTAAATAGTGCGCACGAAATCTGTCCAGAATACATCAAAATTGATTGTATTTCCTCGAAAAAATCTGTATCTTTCATTAAGGAGTTTTGTTTCTTTTGTCAACTCTAAAATACTGATTTACTGTATTTTAGAGAAGTAACTTAACTCCTTTTTTTTCTTATTCCTTTACTGCCGAAACTTGAGTTAGCAATTAGCAATTAGCAATTAGCAATTAGCAATTAGCAATTAGCAATTAGCAATTAGCAATTAGCAATTAGCAATTAGCAATTAGCAATTAGCAATTAGCAATTAGCAATTAGCAATTAGCAATTAGCAATTAGCAATTAGCAATTAGCAATTAGCAATTAGCAATTAGCAATTAGCAATTAGCAATTAGCAATTAGCAATTAGCAATTAGCAATTTAATTGGATTTTGGTGATCAGGGAAATTTTCGCATATTATTCTTGTCAGGAATAGTCTCAATGCATCCATGCATACTTCCACCCTGAAAATTGGCCAAACCAATTGCCGCCCAGATTGCTCACTGCTGTGTGTTCATTGAAAACTGATCATTGACAATCGACACCTGATAATTGCTCACTGTCAACTGATCATTGATCATTGACAACTGATCATTGACAAAAATCGACTAAGACCTGGCCAACCTTCGCAGCAGCGACCAATTGAGGAAGTGTGCCGCCGCCAGCGCAAGGCCACCAATCCCCGAAAGAAAATGCCCCGTGCTATGCGGAAAGGATTCGCCGATGGCGATCATCGCCAGACCAAGAATGCCCAACAGGAGGGGTCTACTGTCGCGATGCCCAGATCGAAAGCTGCTGATCAGCGATAGAAGGGCAATGGCAAGGAGAAAGACGAATAAGATCCACTCCCACGCGAAGGTCTCGTGCATGTGCATGTGCCCAAGCAGCCCTAAAGACACCATCAGCGGTATCGCTAGGCAGTGAATGGCACAGATGAAGGACCCGGCAAATCCCAGGACGTCTAATGAAGAGGAAATATCTTTGCTGCTTTTCATCTCTCTGACAAACATACAAACAAACGTGCAACAAAGTTGCAAATACGGGACCGTTTTTCAACAATGGCGTATTCTTTGTGTTGAGTACTTGAGTGCAACCAATGGTGCATTCCGTGAATAAATAGTTGAGTACGAACACATTAAAGGCTGCGAGGCGACATACCGCAGGAATCTGCTCGAATAGCTACCTTTATATCAATTAGCTCCTTCATATGGACGAAACAGCAATCACCGATACACTACGCAAGGTAGGCCTGAGAATCACCCAATCGCGCAAAGATGTGCTGGCGCAATTGGTGGCTTGTGGAGACATGGCCGTCTCAAGCGCAACGATTGAGAATCGTCTCTCGGGCATTGACCGCATCACGCTGTACCGTATCCTCAAGACGTATGAGGAGGTCGGACTCATCCACAGCATAGCCGACGGCACCGGCAAGACCAAGTATGCCGTATGCTCTGAGGGCTGCAGCCCGGGTCATCACCATCACAATCATATGCATTTCCATTGTAGGCAGTGTGATAGCACGACATGCCTGGACTTGGCGATACCTACCACGGTCTCGGTACCAGAGGGATATGAGGTCGAGGACATGCAGCTGCTGGTCTCCGGTCTCTGTCAGTCCTGCTCCGCCAATTAGGATACCGACTCCACCTGACTCCGGCGGAGGATGGGCTTCGACGTTTTGGCCGCTTTCTCAGATGTACTTACTCCTCCTCCAGCGATTTAGCTAGCTCCTTCACCCATTGGGTCAACTCTTGCCTCAGCTCAGGTCGGCGAAGACCGAAGAGAAGGTTGGTGCGAATAAAGTCCATCTTGTTGCCAATATCGTAGCGCGTACCGGCAAAATGCAGTCCGTACATCTCCTGGTCCTGCAAGAGCAAGTGCATGGCACTCGTCAGTTGAATTTCGTTATTGACGCCCGTCGGTATAAACTCCAAGAGATCCAAGATCTCCGGGGTGAAGACGTAGCGACCCGCAATGGCCAGGTTGCTGGGCGCCACCTCCCTGGCCGGCTTCTCGACCCATTGATCCACTTTGTACAATCCCGCTGCATCGAGGGCCTGACCACCCATGACACCGTATCGACTGATCACTTCCCAAGGCACCTCCTCAAGGGCCACCACCGAGGCCTGCCGCTCTTCAAAAATGTCGAGGATCTGCCGAGTGATCGGCCGGTCTCCCTGGGACTCCACGATGGTATCTCCTAGCAGCACGGCAAAGGGTTCATTTCCCACATGCTGCTTGCCATACCGCACGGCATCACCCAAACCATTGAGCTCCTTCTGCCAGACAAAGTGGATATTGGCCATGTCCGTGATGCGCTTGATCATCTCCAACTCCTTGAGCTTGCCCTTCTGCTGCAGATTATATTCCAGTTCAAAATTGCGGTCAAAGTGCTCCTCGATGGCGCGCTTGCCTTTTCCGATCACCATCAGGATGTCGGTGATGCCAGAAGCTACCGCCTCTTCGATCACATACTGAATCACGGGTTTGTCCACAATCGGAATCATCTCCTTGGGTTGCGACTTTGTACCCGGCAGCAATCTCGTGCCGTAACCGGCAGCGGGAATGATGGCTTTTCTCACTTGTGACATAGATCTCTGCTCTTTAGTTGGTGGAGACGATCGTGGGCTTAAGAATTTGAATTTCCACCTTGGCCATTTGCGCCTGCAACTGGTCAAACATAGCGTCGTCCTGATAGATCCCGATGATCGCCCCCCCAGACCCGGTAAATTTTGCGGGAGAACCCAGGGCACGGGCCAGTTCGACCATCTCCTGGTTTTTGGCACTGATCTGCATGATGGACTTCCGCAGCTCAAAATTGGATTGCATCAATGCTCCCAGCTCTTGCAGATTGCCCGCCGCCAGACAAGCCCGAGCCCGGACGGTGATCTCGCCAAACTCCTTCATAGCGTCCACCACCTGCTTGTCCCCCCGCTCAAATCGCTTGCGCAGATCGTTGTGGATCACCTCCGAACCCTGGCCCAGGTCCGTCCGATAGGCGATGTAGAGATTTCGGAGGAGGGAAGCGTCAAATGTTTCGTAGTGTCCATACCCCATCTTGTCAAAGTAGGTCTTGTCAAAGTCCATGTACACTGGCTCCTCATACACTTGTGCCACCCGATCCTGCAGGCCAGCCCCGATATCCAACTCCTCGGTTTCCACGGACAAAATGATATTGGCAAGCTGCGGCTTGGGTATCTGAATGCGGTAGAATTGCATCAGGGCACGCATGCACGCCGTGATGATGGCACTGGAGCCGGCCAGACCCAATCGGTGGGGAATGTTGGATCGATACCGAATGGTAAAATTTCGATGGTCCAACACGATGCGATGGCTGCGGGTGTGCTCCAAAAACTTCTTTATCGTGGCCTTTAGCAGCCGAATCCCCCCATAATATCCATGCTCTTGCACATCGCGGTACAATGCACCAATGTCGTCGTACGAACTGCGGTCACGTTCCTGCGGAATGATCTCCAGCTCTGGAGACTCGTACAAGCGCACTTCCGCCCAAAAGTCAGCGAATACGAAGGCGATGGTTTTGCCGTAGTAGCCGTCAGAGGGATTGCCGATGAGAGCGGCTCGCGGATATGCCCTGGTGTGGATAATCATATGGGGACCAAAGGTCGCTACTTGGGTCGGAAAAGTAGTGTTTCTCAACCAAAATCTGTCGGCAGCACCCTTGCGCTTCGGCCACTTTTGCTTTTCGAGTGGTTAGAAACAGGTGACGCGATGACTTTGGTAGAGAAAAGACTTAATCGTAGAGCTCTGCAATGGCTGAGCCTGTCGTGACATATCCATCCAAACCACCCTGCCTGCATCTGTATCTGGCTGAGCACCGATTTTGTGCGCACCTATGCAGTTGTCCCACACAAACCCTGAGGGGCAAGGATCCTGTACAGCACCGTCTTTTTTTGTAACTTCTACATGCTCCATATCCCTCCTATGCGCTACGCAAAGTTTGCACCTGTCCCTGCCCTTAGGTCCTACGTGGAGTGCTATTTTGTGTGGGAGGGAGGAACTAATGGCCTTGGAATCTTGGTAGATGCCCCACCCACCGCTCTCACTGCCTTTGTGTTCAATTTCCTGGATCCGTATCAAGTCACACGCCTGGATGGATCTCAAAATCAGGTACCTCAATCCTTCGTCTCGGGACAGGCATTAAAAAACTTTAGCATTGGCATTTCCCGCCAGATCTCGCAAGTCGGCATTGTCTTCCGTCCCACGGGCATCTACAAACTTTTTGGTGTACCGGGTTACGAACTTACGGATCAGCGATATCCCCTAGCTGACGTATTTGGGCAGCGTTGGCAGGAAGTCAGTGATCGAGTGAGGGAGGCGAAAGAGAGCCAGGCAAGAATCGCGGTTCTGGAGCAAGAACTTCTACTTTGTCTCCACGCTGCGCACCAAAGGCCCGATGCCCTCGACTGGGCTGCCTCCGAAATCTTTGATAGAAAGGGGAGCCTATCCATCGGAGAGGTCATGGAAAAGGTATTCATGAGCAGGCGCAAGTTTGAACGACAATTCCTCAAGCAGGTCGGTTTGAGTCCGAAATACTACGCACGCATTCGACGCTACGGATACGCCTGCCTTCTGATTAACGGAAAGCGCACCGTCGACTGGAGCCAAGTACTACATAAGTCCGGATATTATGACCAAAGCCACTTCATTAAAGACTTCAGAGAGTTTTCGGGGAGATCGCCCGGACAATACTTGCAGGACAATCGTGAAGTATCTCATCATCTGGACCCAGGTTAAAGTTGACGCATTTTTACAATACCATGCGATGCTACTTTCTCATCTTTCCACCATAACAAAATAGCGTTACAAAGTCATGCAACCACTCGTCCGAACAAATGCGCAGATGCACACCAAATGGCGAAACATCTGTGTGGACTTCATGAAATATTATGAAGAGCACAAACTCGAGGAAATGCTAGGTTTGGCTCAAAGAGGGTCCACCATCGACTTTCTCCCGCTAGGTGAGGAGGGACAGGGCGAAATCTGGGAACTGGGCAGAACAATCTGGGCAGGTCTGTTTGAGTGCTTTCCCGACATCAGCAACACGGTACACAGTATCAGCTCAGATGAGGACGGGGTCACCTGTAAAGTCTCCATACGTGGAACTCAGGCCCAGGACTTCGCGGGTATCAAAAGCAAAGGTCTGTCGTTTGACAGTGAGCACATCTTTGTTTTTCAACTGGACCCAGCACACAAGATCCAGCACCTGCAAGTCACCTGGGACCATCATGACTTTGTCCGACAGCTAGGCGGCTAGTGCGACTTGCCAAAACCTGGCAAGCGCTCATTTTCTAACATAAACTACATCAACCATGACATCTGCACGCGTTGCACAACTACATGCTATTGCCAAAACCTATGTAGAAGATGGTCTCGGCAAAGGCAATTTTGACGCCATACCCTATCATGAAGAGGTGAGCCTACGAGCTCCTATCAACCCCGGCGGATCAGCCACGCCCATGGTCGGCAAGGAGACACTCCGCACGGGTTGGTGGGCACCCCTTCCGGATCTGGTGGCGAGCGTCACTTTTTTGGACGCCTACACCAATGCGCAAGGCAGCGCAGTCTGTGCAGAATTTTACTGTGACCTGGCGCAACCGCAGATCCGCCTGCGTATCATGGACAAATTTGAGATCGACGAGCATGGTCTGATCACCGCCCAGGAAAACTTCTTCGACCCCCGTGACCTCACACACCCCGGCTGGCAATCCTCGTAAACACTAAATCACCAAAATTGGAAGCTTATGTCAATTGAGATCAAAACATCTGGAATACATCACCTGACTCTCCGCTCCAGTGACTACGAAAGAGCGAAGGCCTTCTACATCGATCAACTGGGTTTTAGCATCGCTCTGGAGAAACCCAATCTCTTTATCTTCTTTGCTGGCCAAACCGCCATCGCGGTCCGCGGTCCTGAAGCGCAGACACCTGAAGGAGATGTATTTGACCCGTTCAGGGTGGGCATGGACCACGTTGCCCTGGCCTGCCAGGACCCGGAAGAATTAAAAAGGGTAGCCGACTCGCTCAAGGCCCTCAACATCGAAAACACCGGCATTAAGCAAGATCCCGTACTCGACAAACAATACATCGCTTTTAAAGACCCTGATCGCATCAGTTGGGAGTTCTATATGGCATAGCTGCGGTCGTAGCTCGACATGGGTCACCCCTTCATCGACAGGCCTGCCACCTCCATCATCGCTCGGTCAGTCGCTTCTCTAATCGCTTGAAGACGTCATGAGGAAGATCGCCGTCATCATGTTTGCAGATATCGATGGTTACACCGCGATCATGCATCGGGATGAACGGCAGGCTGTCCGCATACTACGTCGATTTCGAGAACGATTGATTTCCTTGGTTGGTCGTCAACAAGGTGAGATCATCCAGCACTACGGAGATGGGGCACTCTGCACCTTTAGTTCTGCCCTGGATGCGGTCACCTGCGCGGTACAGTTGCAGCGGGATCTGGGTGCAGGCGTCATAGTACCGCTCCGGATCGGGCTACATCTCGGCGAAGTACTTGTGCAGGACGGGATGGTGGTGGGCGATGCCGTCAATATCGCCTCTAGGATAGAGTCCCTCGCGCTCCCCAATACCGTCCTGCTCTCAGAGAAAGTAAGGTCTGAACTAGACAATCACAGCGAGATCCGGACGGTGAGCCTGGGCAGTTTTCAATTTAAAAACGTAGAGTTGCCCATGCAGGTACATGCCATCGAAGCGCCAGGCATCTCCGTGCCCGATGACATCCGTCCCGATGCCAAGCTAGCGCGGGTCAGCCAGACGAAGGGCTTCCCGAAGTTCCCAGGTACCTTTGTCGGTCGAGAGGCACCCCTGCACGAATTGCAGCAGCTGTTGCTCAGGGACGACATAAGTATGATTACCATCCTGGGCGCCGGAGGCCTCGGAAAGACTCGGTTGGCAGTACAGGTAGGGCAACAAGCAGCCCCTCACTATGCTGATGGTGCTGTCTTCATTGGTTTGGATGGGTTGACCGAACCATCACAGGTGGCTGGCACCATAGGCAAGGCACTGGGCTTAACCTCCACTGGACCCCAAGATTGGACGCAGCTCTTGACCGACCACCTTCGCAGCCGCCAACTCCTGCTCATCTTGGACAATTTCGAGCACCTGATACATGCAGGTGCGCTAGACACATTGCGATCCTTGGTCGAGCACTGTCCCAACGTGAAGCTCCTCGTCACGAGCAGGACCAGTCTGGCTCTACACTGCGAAACGGAGTACCAATTAGGTCCTCTCAACAAGCCTCCGAGCAATCAGGATGTGGATGGGGCCCGCAACAACGAGTCGATTGCCCTATTCGTCCAGAAGGCTAGCCAATTGAGGGCCGGCTTCCGCTTGAGTTCGTCCAATCTGCCGGCCATAGCCGACATCTGTCGCCAGCTAGATGGTGTACCCCTGGCGATCGAACTCGCCGCATCCAGAATTAAGTTGTACAAGCCGGCTCAGATCCTGGATGGACTCAAGGATCTCTTTCAAATGCTTGCCACCGGTCGATCTCAACACACCAGCCGCCACCAAACGATGTACGAAACCATTCGGTGGAGCTATGATCTGTTGAGTGTAGAGGAACAGTCCGCTTTCAGGGCCTATGCCATCTTCCCCGTGAGCTTCACACTGGCCGCAGCCAAGGCCCTATTCCCCGACGCCTCCACCGGTATCCTTGAGTCACTCCTCGACAAAAGCCTGATCACCATTTTCGACTCGGGAGCGGCCACTCGCAGATTTAGGATGCTACGGGTCATTCGAGAATTCGGATATGAATTGCTGCGAGCGCATCCGAAAGAATATCAACGCGCAACGGACAGATATGTACGGTTTTTTCAGCTCTTTTTGAAAGAGCACCCTAGGTCGCGGCTGGGCAGTGCGAGTAGCCGGTGGCTTGAAGCAATCGGTGCGGAGATTGAGCATCTGCGCTTGGCAGCTCACATGCTGGCCGACGTTGGTGCTCCGCAGGATTTTCAGCCATTTGTCTTGCAGTTCTGGCGGTTTTTTCTCCACCGGGGCCTCCTGCAAGAGGGCTTTGCCCTTATCCGTACCGCCCTGGAGCTCAAAACGAGTCGAGCCGATGAGACCCAGGCGGATCTGTTGATTGCGGCAGGCACATTCGCGCAGAACCTGGGAGCATACGATGACGCCAAAACCTACTTTTCGCAAGCCCTTCCCGTCTATATTAGCCAAGGTCTGCATAACAAGACCTGCCTGGCCCTTAACCTTCTGTCATGGATAGGTTATCGACTGGGGCATTACCCCCGAAGTATCTCCTACGGTACGGATGCACTGAATCTTGCCACGAAATATGACTATCGCAGTCATGTGGCACGAGCCCTAAATAATCTCGCCTGGGTAGCCCTATTTCGCGGCCACTTGAATAAAACGGAACAATATCTACAGGAGGTCCTGGATATTCATCGGAGATCCCAAAACGAAAGGGGTATGGCTTTCGCTCAAACCATCCTGGCATGGATAGCCTGTGATAGATGGCGCCTGCAAAAGGCAGAATCCATGTGCCTGCAGGCGCTGGCCACGTTTGAAGAGCTCAAAGACCGCCAACTGGCCACTTTTACGAAGGCGATCCTGGCAAATGCCTACCTGCTTCAGGGCCGTAGGATGGAATCAAGGGAACTACTGGTCCAAGCCGTCTTGCCAGCATTTGAATCCATCGGTGATTCTTGGGGACAAGGCTTCGCTCACCGCTTGCTCGCCGAGCTCGAAAGCGAGGAGAATTCGAGCATCCAGCACGGCAGCCACTTGCAGGCGGCTTTTGATATCTACCAGCGCATTGGAGACCTGTGGGGCATCGCCAAGTGCTATTGTGTGATGGCACGGTCGGATTTGTCTAGGAGAACCGGAACACATGGCAGAGAGTACCTGAGGCAAGCAAAGGCCCTGGCGCTGGATATGGAGGCACCCAGACTCCTGGCAGAGATTCTCTCGTTGACGGCAAGTTATCACTTCGCCGATCAGGCATGGCAAACCAGTGCAGACACCTATTTGGAGGCCATGAGGGAGGCCCGGGCAGGCGATATCGCCCTATATCAAAAGATACGAAGAGATCATGCCAGCGAAATCGATCATCTGCGCAGTTTGAACCATGTCACCTTTGCGCTTGCGTCCATCCTTGACCCTAGCGACTCCTAGACCGGACTGCTCCCCTAGTAGAGCTTCGCATTAAATCTTGTGGTTAATTCTAATGTCTTTGGTCCGCATACTTCGTTGCAAAGCCTCGCCATAGCTACGGCTATGTCTGTGTTTCGCGCCTCGTCTGCGAACAAGATCCTATTAGAATTATTCAACATATCTAATGTGAAACTCTACTAGCCACCACATTTTACTGATAAATAATTTATTACATATATGATGAAATATTAATGTATTTTGTGCTGCTGGCGATATAAAATTAGATTGTACCTTCGCCAACTGAAAATGAACTAGCATGACATTTGAGCAGACAGGACTGATAGATCCTTTATTGAGGGCTATCAGCGAGGAGGGCTACCACACTCCCACACCCATCCAGAAGCAGACCATTCCTAAAATACTTTCGCGCAAAGACATTCTGGGTTGTGCGCAGACGGGCACCGGCAAGACCGCTGCATTTGCGTTGCCGATTCTGCAGATGATCCAGCAGAAAGACATTCCGGGCCAAGACAAGCCCGTGCTGCGATCTCTGATCATTACCCCCACGAGAGAACTGGCTATACAGATCAATGAAAGTTTTGCCACCTACGGCAAGTACACCGACATCAAGCATGCGGTCATCTTCGGAGGAGTCAACCAAGCTCAACAGGTCGAGCAACTGGCCAAAGGAGTGAATATTCTGGTGGCTACCCCCGGTCGACTGCTAGATCTAATGCAACAGGGGTATATATCGCTGGCGGATATTCGCCTATTTGTATTGGACGAGGCCGATCGTATGTTGGATATGGGCTTTATCCATGATGTGCGAAAGGTCATCGCAGAGTTGCCAAAGAAACGGCAGTCTCTCTTCTTCTCGGCCACCATGCCGACCAACGTGCGAAAACTGGCGAATACCATATTGACCCAACCAGCCGAAGTATCGGTCACCCCGGTGTCCTCGACCGCCGACACGGTGGAGCAGCAACTCTATTACACCAACAAGCGAGATAAACAGCGACTACTGATCCATATCCTGAAGAGTCAGCAGATAGATCATGCGCTGATCTTTGCTCGGACGAAGCACGGATCAGATCGACTATCGAAGACGCTGAACAAAAATGGCATCCAGGCAGCCTCCATCCATGGCGACAAGGCGCAAAACACCCGGCAGAAAGCGCTGGGTCGCTTCAAGGACCGGTCGATCAAAGTACTGGTCGCCACCGACATCGCCTCCCGGGGTATCGATATAGACAAGTTGACACATGTCATCAACTACGAAATCCCCAATGAACCGGAGATCTACGTCCATCGTATCGGACGCTCCGGACGGGCCGGTGAGGAGGGGCTCGCGATATCCCTCTGTGAGCCGGAGGAGAATGCCTATGTCACGGACATTCAGAAGTTGATTAAGAAAAATATCCCGGTGGTGCAGGACCATCCCTTTCCGCAGACCGACAAACCGATGACCCCCGAGGAGAAAAAGGAATGGCTGAAAGAGAAGGCGGAGCGACGCAGGGAATTCTTTGAAAATCGACGCCAAAAGAAAAAAGAGAAAAACAAATCCAACGGACAACGAACGCCCGCCAAATCAAAACCCAAGCGAAAACCCAAGCCACAAACGGCACAGCAGCGATCCAAGCCTAAGCAGGAGGACTCACCAAAGTCAACGCAGCGAGCTCAGTCCAAAAAGCAGTCTGCCAATGGCCGCAAGAAGAACAAGCCTAAGGTCAAGGCGGGTCCTAATAGCACCCGATACGCTACCATGCCTGATGCCATCAAGAAGAAACTGATGTGGCCCCTGGATTGAGTGAGCTGGAGTGAGCTGGAGTTCTGAGTGAGCTTGAGTGAGCTTGAGTTCTGAGTGACTAGAGTGACCTAAAGTGCCTAGGAGTGAGCTTGAGTTTGCACGAGCTCGCGTGAGTGTGGATATGGTCCGGGTAGAGCGGATCGTTACCTCCCCGCTCCCCCACAGATCCGTACGAGCGGATTTCCCGCATACGGTTCCTCCTACAAGGGCTTCGCTAAAGGATAGCGGTGATACACTTTGGGTCTGAGTAAGGGCTGCCACTCCTTGATGAGTTGGTTATACCTCGTCCAGTTCCAGGATCGTTTCCCGCCTCTTCTGTTTATCCACTTGAATAGTAGGCGCTTCACTCCTTCGAAGTACCTGACTATACCCCGGCTGTTAAAGGTAATCCCATAGTAATTGTAGTAGCCTCTTAACTTACGGTTCAGATCCTCGATTAACTGGCCAATGGGCCGGTGTCGATGCTGCCGTATCCACTGACTCACTTTATGTAAGGACTGGGTCAGCTTATGGCTGCTGGTCTTGCGCTTCAGAACAGGGTTGCCTCTTTTGCTTTTGCCCAGATAATGGGTAAAGCCCAAAAAGTCAAAACTCCGCGCTCCGCGCTTTCCACTCCCCAGATCGATCAGGCGGGTCTTGTCCTCATGGAGGCTCAATCCATACTTGCCCAAACGTTTCGGTAGTACGGCCAGCACCCGCTCCGCATCCGCTTGGTCGCTAAAACACATCACAAAGTCATCCGCATAACGGATCAAACTGCTTCTGCCCCTTAGCCGACCTTGCACTTGCTCACTAAACCACTCGTCCAGTACATAATGCAGATAGATATTGCCCAACAACGGGGAGATGATGCCCCCTTGTGGGGTACCCTCTTTCGGGTAGTGCACCTGCCCATCCTCTAGTATCCCCGCTTTCAGCCACTTATCTATCTGTCTGCGTATCACTCCATCTTTTATCCGGCGATCCAGAAACCCCCGTAACTGCTGGTGGTTTATACTGCCGAAGTAATTGCGTAGGTCTGCGTCTATGATATAGCGCTTGCCTTCATAACTTACTTCCTTGTACAAGGCCTCCAACGCCTGATGCGCTGACTTCCCTGGCCTGAACCCGTACGAATAGCTATAGAACTCCTGTTCATACACCGGCGTCAAAACTCTAGTCACTGCGCTTTGCAGGACCTTGTCCTCCACCGTCGGTAGCCCTAACGGCCGCTGACCATGCCCCTTCGGTATATACGCTCGGCGTATATGGGGAGCACGGTAGCTACCACCCTTGAAGGCCGTATGCAGGGTCTCTATGCTCTGCTCATAGTGCTCCGCATAATCCGCCCAACTCTGGCCGTCCACTCCGCTGGCACCCTTTTTATTCAGGCCCAGAAAGCTTTCTGCCAAAAAGCCTGGCGTGATATAGCTGTGCAGGTTCGTCAGCGCTCCAGACGGATGTTCCCGTGATCTGGTCGCTATCTGCATCTCTACTGTTGACATCCTTCTCTTGTCTCTGGTACTCGTAATGTTTCCAATATGCAGACCCCTTGTAAGGTATCCCCCTTCCCTAATCCGTGGCTCTCGTGGAGTCGATTTCCCACTTTTCTAACGGTACTATGAGGATACTAAGACTGCCTCCGTCCTTCTCCGCGCCTTCGGTCTCCCTCGGCTACGCATACCTCCACCTTGATGCCTTTTCTGCTCGCTTCCGCGGTGGCATCATCGACCACGGTCGCTCGGATGTTTGCGGTCAGGTCATCCATGCCCGTACTCGTGAAGGAGACGGTAGGCTCTCCCATGTTCCCATGGTTCCCTGCTGACTCTGAACTGTTTCTCAACCCCGGCCGATTCGCCACCACTCGTCTGTAACGTGGCTTTGATCTCGCCCCAACCGTGAACATAGTTAAGGCATCAGCATTTCGTTCTCTTTCGAGGCTATCTACCAGTCCTTCATCAGTCGCTGTCTACGCTTCGTGCCAACATCTCTATTGACTACGCAAGACTCGCTTCCGGCGGTTGACTACTCCTTACCGAACGGGACTCCCACCCGTAGGGACATTCTTTGATCGGATACTTTTATCCTTATCAACTCCATGGATTTTGCATGGCGCAAGATCACTCAAAACTCCCCAACTCTGAACTCCCTAACTCAGAACTCTGAACTCTGAACTCTGAACTCCCTAACTCAAAACTCCCCCCTTACCTCTTCACAAGCTTCTTCAAGGCAATCTTGTCGTCCTGGCGGATCCGTACGAAGTATATTCCAGCGTTGATGCCCTCCATCGAGTACTCGATCATCCCGTCAGTCAAAAACTGGTTTTGAACCCGTCTCAGGGTGCTGCCCGATAAGTCCACAATCTCCAGGTCAATGGCCGAGGAGAGAGGTGAAGAAAAGGACATGCGGAGCCAATCTTCGACCGGATTGGGAAAGAGGTTGATGCTCTCGGTGAAAGCCAGGTCGATCACGTCGGTGCTTTGACCTTCCACGGTGACAAAGAACGAACAGCAAGCGTAATTACCAGAGTCATCTGTGGCTAGATAGGACACCTTCGTCTCGCCAACTGGAAATTCGCTTCCACTCGGAAGGCCTTCCAGCATTTCAAGTGTGTCCACACCGCAATTATCGGTAGCGACCGGCATATCATAGGTGACCATCGCACCACTATCGACCGTGATGTCTGGCATGCAGAATGTGAATACCGGACTGACGGTGTCTACCACCCCGACGGAGACGGTAGCGGTATCGGCATTGCCAGCCTGATCCACAACCACATAGGCGAAGTCCTTTGTACCGAGATCTGTGCAGGTGGCCAAGCCATCGGGGAGCGCAAACCCTACGATGCTGCAATTGTCTGAACTGCCAGCTTCTATCATTTGCACAGAAACGGTCGCCTGACCCGTCGTGTCCAAATACACGGTAAGCGTATCGACGACCACAGCCTGCGGCGGAATATCATCGTTGGCCACCAGTGAAGTATCAAAGGTAGCTTGACAACCATTTTCGTCCGTGACGGACACGGAATAGGATCCGACCGGAAGACCGCTCTCCGTATCAAGGGTGCCACCACTCGACCAGAGATAGGTATGGTTGCCGCTGCCTCCAGAAACCAACACCATCAAGCTCCCCGTACTATCATCAGGACAAGTTAGGTGGCTGGCTACCAGGCTGGCTGATAAGGCCGTTGACTCCTCGATCATGACCGCTAGAATCTCCTGGCACGCGGCGCCGTCCTCCACGGTCACGTCATACATGCCGGCCGCCAATCCTTCAACTTCACTGGTCGTCAGGCCATTGGACCAACTATACGTGACCGGCTGCACCGCGCCACTGACAGATACAGAGGCCGAACCCGTACTATCGCCGTGACAATCCACATCCACGCTACTGACAGTAGCAGAAAGCCCGCAATCGAATGCCTGTACCGTCACCATATCCACGATTTCGCATCCATTGGCATCCGTGGCGGTCACCGCATAAGTGCCGCCAGCCAAGCCATCGATCGAGCTACCGGAGTCGCCATTGCTCCAGGCGTAGGTGAATCCTCCAGAACCCCCTGATGCCGTAGCTTCGGCGGTGCCATCGTTGGCCATGTTGGCGGTTTCATCTGTACTGCTCGCCATAATCGACAAGGCAGCCGGCTCTGAGAGGGTAACCATGTCTGATATGGTGCACCCGTTGGCGTCCGTGGCCGTCACGCCATAGGAGCCTGCTGCCACATTGCTAATCGTAGCTGTGTTCATGCCATTGGACCAGCTATAGCTAAACGAGCCCGAACCACCTGAAGCACTGGCGGAAGCCGATCCAGAATTCTCACCGTTACAATCCGGATCTGAGGCGCTTACCAGGATTTCAAGTGCGGTAGGCTCGTTTATGGTGACAGATGCCGTGGAGGTCTCGTTATCATTGTCCGTGACAGTTACCGTATAGTCCCCTGCGGATAGATTATTGATAGTAGCCGTGTTGCCACCATTAGACCAGGCATAGGAATAGGGAGTGCTGCCGCCCTCCGCTTCTGCCGTAGCAGACCCAGTGTTCTCCCCGTTGCAATCAACGTCGACCTTGCTTGCGATGGAGGCAGCCAAAGGTGCCGATGCAGCCGACAGGGTGAAGCTTGAGTTGCCCGACACGGGACGATCGCCCGAAGATCCGCCACCATTGGCAATATTGCCTGCGTAGTACATGGTGATGCTGGCTCCGTCAGGTCCATCTGGTGCGACCCAGTCAAAGGTCCAACTGGCTACATTGCTACTGAAGTTCTTGGCGCCTCGATGCTCTACATATTCTCTGCCGCCGGAAGTATTGGTGCCTTCATCATTTGAATTCGGAACAAAATCGCCCGCATTGGTATTCCCATTGTCGAATACCGATACCATCTGAAAACCAGCACGTACCGCCCCGGCCGTAGTGGCCTCGACCGTGACCGTCACACTATAGGTCGTGCCTCCTTCCACCGTAGATGGGATGCCTGAAATGCTGACGGTACCATTTAAACTGGAAGGCGAATGACAACCGGTGCAGAAGCCATCAAAGGGAGCGTTGGTGCGGCCGTTTGGCGGATTGTCAGATCTACTGCTAAAAACCATCCAGGTGAAGAACAGCAAGCAGTAAGTTATAAGGAGCTTTGCCTTCCTAGTCATAGTAGGTGATGTTTTGGAACAAGCTTAGGGAAAATAAAATTACCGAGGACAGGTCGTCGCATAAAAAAAGCAAGATACCACCAGGTGGATATGTCTCGTGCACAACAAGTCAATGCGGTAGCAGTCTGATCCGGTAGCCTCAAGATAGCCACAAATCGTCCGGCACCGCAGATTTCGCTACTGAACCAGACAAATCCATGACCCAATATTGACGCCGGATGCCGCAACATGGTCACCGACGGGTCTGGGGGCGGCTTCTGGGCGCTGTACTGCTGAGCGCGACCTACCTGAACAAAGGGCGGCTCGCACAGTTAATATTGGCATGAAACGACGCAAGTTTATTCAAGGCTCAGCCGTGGTAGGTCTTACGGCGGCCAGTCCCTTCCTGGTGCACGGATCGGGCATGCTAGGCAGCACCGGCTCCCGAAAGATCCATCGCATACTCAAAGCAGACCGGACCATGGTAGGCACCCTGCCGATTATGCGGGCGTTTGCCGGCAATCATTTGGACTATGTTTCTCCCTATGTGCTCTTTGATGAGTTTGGGCCGGTAGATCTTTCCGCTGGAAATGCACCCCTCCGAGTCGATGCACATCCGCACGCCGGAGTCATCCCCACCACTTATTTTCTAGCAGGAAGCGGCCACCACAAGGATAGCTTGGACTACGACATTCAGGTCAACAAGGGAGAATTTATGATGTTTAGCTCCGGTCGAGGGGCGATCCATATGGAGGAGACGGGGCGAAAGATGTATGAGCAGGGCGGCAGCTACCACGGATTTCAGATCTGGCTCAATATGCCCAGGCAATTCAAACACATCGATCCCAGTACGCGTGTGTACGGAGACGATGCCATTGGCGGACTCGATTCCGATCACTTCAGCGCACAGGTGGTGCTGGGCGAATTGTACGGTGCCAAGTCTGACGTCGAGCTCCTTTCACCGGCCTTTTACTATCACATCACCCTCAAGGCAAATGGACGCATGGATATTCCGACCGACCCCCAGCACAACGCCTTCATCTACCTGATCAATGGTCAGCTTGAGCTGGAAGGTCGGACGGGTCTCAGCGCCAACCAAGTGGTGTTTTATGAGCGAGGAGAAAGTATTATTAATTTGTTCAGTCAGGAAGGCGCAGAATTTCTGGTATTGGGGGGACAACCGCTCGATGAGCCCGTCTATTCCTATGGTCCATTTGTGATGAATACGGAAGCCGAGATACATGAATGCATCCGTAATTATCGCCTGGGTCGAATGGGCAACCCGGATGTGGTCAACCGTTAAGGCATCCCGACTCAGTCCACTCGCTCCACGGCCACCCAGAAAGGAAAAATTCGTCGACCATCGACTCGATAAAAGGGTATCAGATCGCCCTTGACCTTAGGTAGGCGGACATCCCGCATTTCGATCAGATTCGTGGTGCCGTCGCCCTCGACTTGCTTGCGATGCAGGGTGGCACCCGTCTCGAGAAAGAGCTGCCCACCCAAGGGCACGGGCTCGATGAATTTGAATCGCACATGATAGCGGCCTTCCTTGACGGCCACATTCCACTTTCCAAAGATGTCCTCTTGTGCCCAGATGCCTCTCGCTCCATCCGCGTCATTTCTGCTCAGGTAGACTGGATTCTCGTACCTGCTACCGAGCACGATCCGCGGCGGATCCACCATATTTGCCGACGCGATCAGTTCGCCGTAGATCTCGTCCATTTCGACCTTTAGGGCCGCTGCCTCGCTGGGCCGGTCGGCCACCATATTTCGTTGCTCGTAGGGATCATTAGCCAGATCAAAGAGTTCGAAGGCATCAATGGGATCGTCATAGCTGCCATTGCCGACCAGCTTCAGCGCGCCCTTTTGGAGAGCCATATTGTTGTACAATTCGGGATACTTTCGGGTCCAATAAAAGAACAAACTGCGGTCCTGCCATGCGACTTCCTGTCCTAATAGCAGGGGTTGTAGACTCACTCCGTCGATGACTCGATCGCCTGGGAGCCGTACCCCACATATTTGGGCCAGGGTGGGCAGCATATCGATGTGCGCCGCCGTGGTTTGGATATCACGATCGCCCGAAAACATATTGGGATAGCGCATGAAAAGGGGCACTCGCACCCCTCCCCGAAAGACACTGCTTTTGCGGCCCCGCATACCTCCGACATATCGACGCTGCTGTGGGCCGTTGTCGGTCATAAAAATGACCATTGTGTTGCGCTCGATGCCCAGCTCTTTCAGTCTGCTCAGCAGTCGCCCCACATTGTCATCAATATTGGACACCATGGCGTACACCTTTCGGGCGTCCTCCTTGTCTCGTTCGGTCATCTCGGGTAGGGGCATATCGTCATCAAATCCTGCGGCGGGATCGATGTCCTTGTACATCTGGTAATATTTGTTCGGCACTTGCAGTGGCGTGTGCGGTGCATTGAAGGACAAATAGCAGAAGAAGGGCTGATCGGCGTGAGTCTCGACGAAGCGGATGGCCCCGTCCGTAAATATGTCGGAGCAGTATCCACGAAAGGCTTCTTGCTCGTCATTATGCCACAGGACGGGATCATAGTAACTGCTATCACGTCTAAAGTAGGTAGTGAAGTCTCCCACTTGACCCATACCGCCGGCTTTGTGAATCAGCGAAACATCAAAACCCTGGTCGCTGGGTCGGCTTGGGTAAGCATCTCCCAGGTGCCACTTGCCAAACACCCCGGTGGCGTATCCCGCCTTCGCCAGGACTTCGGCTATGGTCACCTCATTACCCGCCATGATGGCACCGCCGTTGTAGGTATCTCGCACCCCCGTGCGAAGGGAGTAGCGCCCCGTCATCAGGCTCGACCGTGTGGGGGCACAGACCGGGGACACGTAAAAGTTGGTAAAGCGAACGCTTTCGCGAGCCAATGCGTCCAATACGGGTGTCTTCACATGGGGATTGCCATGGTAGCCTAGGTCTCCATAGCCTTGGTCGTCCGTGATGATAAGTATCACATTGGGCGGCTGTGCCTGCAGGGCCAAGGCTCCCAGCGCGGACAGGCAAAAACAGCAGATGGTAACACACAAAAGTTTCTTTCTCATCGTCGTCCCATTTATTAGAACGGTCAGAAAATAGGAAACTCGGTCCATATGGTGTGGTGGTTTTAGCTGACTAGCCGTGGTCGCTGCATGTGGCAGGGTCATGTGGGTGCATCCAGTTTTGGGGGCATTGGTCCTAGTGGGCGGCTCGCCGATCTCTGCCGAGCGCAGGGCACACCCGCAGCTCGACGATCCAAAATCACCATCACCATCACAATCAGTTATCCCCAATCAAACTACGAGGCTCCCGATCCACCCAAGAATAGAGTATGAAGCAGGACAAAGTTCCACCCCACGAGCGCTCGAAAAAACCGTCCACCGTCTGCCGTGCCAGTGGGGGGCTCGCCGATCTCTGCCGAGCGCAGGGCCTTCCCGCAGCTCGACGATCCAAAATCACAATCAACTATCCCCAATCAAGCTACGAGGCTCCTGATCCACCAAAGAATAGAGTATGAAGCAGGTCAAAGTTCCACCCCACGAGCGCTCGAAAAACCATCCACCGTCTACCGTCCCAGTGGGCGGCTCGCCGATCTCTGCCGACGCAGGGCCTTCCCGCAGCTCGACGATCCAAAATCACAATTAACTATCCCCAATCAAGCTACGAGGCTCCTGATCCACCAAAGAATAGAGTATAAAGCAGGACAAACCCCACCGTCTACCGTCCGCCGTGCCAGTGGGCGGCTCGCCGATCTCTGCCAAGCGCAGGGCCTTCCCGCAGCTCGACGATCCAAAATCACCATCACCATCACAATCAGTTATCCCCAATCAGCTACGAGGCTCCTGATCCACCAAAGAATAGAGTATGAAGCTGGTCAAAGTTCCACCCCACGAGCGCTCGAAAAAACCGTCCACCGTCTACCGTCTGCCGTCTGCCATCCCAGTGGGCGGCTCGCCGATCTCTGCCGAGCGCAGGGCCTTCCCGCAGCTCGACGATCCAAAATCACAATCACCATCACCATCAGTTATCCCCAATCAACTACGAGGCTCCTGATCCACCAAAGAATAGAGTATGAAGCAGGACAAATTTCAACCCCACGAGCGCTCGAAAAACCGTCCACCGTCCACCGTCTACCGTCTGCCGTCCCAGTGGGCGGCTCGCCGATCTCTGCCGACGCAGGGCCTTCCCGCAGCTCGACGATCCGAAATCACAATCAACTATCCCCAATCAAGCTACGAGGCTCCTGATCCACCAAAGAATAGAGTATAAAGCAGGACAAATTTCAACCCCACGAGCGCTCGAAAGAACCGTCCACCGTCTGCCGTCTACCGTCCACCGTCGTAGTGGGCGGCTCGCCGATCTCCGCCAAGCGCAGGGCCTTCCCGCAGCTCGACGATCCAGCAGCACAATGCGTGAGGCGAGGACGCGCTCACGCGGCCAAAAGGGGTGCGTATAATACGTGAAATCCCCAGCTAGCAGTGGGGCCATCGATCTCAGCCGGACTAACAGATCCACCCCACGAGCGCTCGCATGACCGTCTGCCGTGCCAGTGGGCGGCTCGCCGATCTCTGCCGAGCGCAGGCACACCCACAGCTCGACGATCCCAAATCACCATCACCATCACCATCAGTTATCCCCAATCAACTACGAGGCTCCTGATCCACCAAAGAATAGAGTATGAAGCAGGACAAAGTTCCACCCCACGAGCGCTCGCAAAAACCGTCCACCGTCTGCCGTCTGCCGTGCCAGTGGGCGGCTCGCCGATCTCTGCCAAGCGCAGGCACACCCACAGCTCGACGATCCAAAATCACAATCAGTTATCCCCAATCAGCTACGAGGCTCCTGATCCACCAAAGAATAGAGTATAAAGCAGGACAAATTTCCACCCCACGAGCGCTCGAAAAACCATCCACCGTCTACCGTCTACCGTCCACCGTCCCAGTGGGCGGCTCGCCGATCTCTGCCAAGCGCAGGGCCTTCCCGCAGCTCGACGATCCAGCAGCACAAATGCGTGAGGCGAGGACGCGCTCACGCGGCCAAAAGGGGTGCGTATAATACGTGAAATCCCCAGCTAGCAGTGGGGCCATCGATCTCAGCCGGACTAACAGATCCACCCCACGAGCGCTCGCATGACCGTCTGCCGTGCCAGTGGGCGGCTCGCCGATCTCTGCCGAGCGCAGGCACACCCACAGCTCGACGATCCCAAATCACAATCACCATCACAATCAGTTATCCCCAATCAACTACGAGGCTCCTGATCCACCAAAGAATAGAGTATGAAGCAGGACAAAGTTCCACCCCACGAGCGCTCGAAAAAACCGTCCACCGTCTGCCGTCTACCGTCCACCGTCGTAGTGGGCGGCTCGCCGATCTCTGCCGACGCAGGGCCTTCCCGCAGCTCGACGATCCAGCAGCACAATCAACTATCCCCAATCAAGCTACGAGGCTCCCGATCCACCAAAGAATAGAGTATGAAGCAGGACAAAGTTCCACCCGACGAGCGCTCGAAAAAACCGTCCACCGTCTGCCGTCCGCCGTGCCAGTGGGCGACTCGCCGATCTCTGCCAAGCACAGGGCCTTCCCGCAGCTCGACGATCCAAAATCACAATTAACTATCCCCAATCAAGCTACGAGGCTCCTGATCCACCAAAGAATAGAGTATAAAGCAGGACAAAGTTCCACCCCACGAGCGCTCGAAAAAAACGTCCACCGTCAACCGTCCACCATCCACCGTCTACCGTCCACCGTCAACCGTTTTTTCGCCATGTCCCCCCTTTGTCCACCCTCTTTTCTTGCCTCAGGCCCTAGGTGAACCTACTTTCGAGACCAATGGCAACGGCCAGTATTATCGGAATAATCTCAAAAAAGTGTCACCAATGAAAACATCGTACCCATGGCTAATCGGTTTTATCTTGCTTTGTACAGCCCAGCTCTTCGGGCAGGGATATACGTACAATGTCTACTCCGGCAGCGACTACTACGCGTATGTCGACTTCAACATCGACGCCTTTTGCGACTGCAACAACAAGTACAGTTTCGCTGTCTACAAGGGCAGCGTGTCAGCGTCCAATCTGCTGGGCAGCAGCTCCTCCAAGAAGGGCAAGGTCACGATGAAAGTCGGGCCCAAGTCCAATCACAACTACCGCATGGCTGTGGTGGTCACCGGAAAGAACAACTTTGTCTTTGACTGCGCGGTGAGCTGCGAGGGGACCGGATCCGCATCGCGACGCGTAAGCAGCTCTTCCATCCGCAGGCCCAGATCGCAGTCCGCCACCCGGACCAACGACTACATCGACGTGAGTTGGATCTCAAATACGGACATTCCCAAGGGGAGTCACTACTACGAGATTGCCAAAGACGATCCAACCAATGTGGTCGCCACCAGATCAGGAGTGGACAAAAACAAGACGCAGACCTGGCGTGACCAAGCCGTAGGTCCAAATGAGCAGCACACCTACTATATCTACACCCGTACCAATAGTTGGGGTGGCCACAAATCAACCGCGTCTATCACAAGTGGTGCCACCCGGCCCAGAAGCTTGAATGCGTCCGTTGGATTAGCGCGCAAGGTAGATCTCAGCTGGGATGACCTCTCCGCAGCCACAGACATGGCGGTCATCAAAAGAGACGGTGCCCAACTCGCAGAGATCAACATTAACAGTGCCGCAGATACGGCCTTCTCCGACAGCGATCCGGCTTTGATTCCCGGTCGCACGTATAAATACACCATCTCGTGGACCAAGAGTGACGAGACATACACCTTAACGGCCTTTGGCTCCAGCCAGCCCAATGGACGTATTAGCGGAAAAATTCAAACACCGCTGACGCAGCTGCCAATACCAGGCGTGGAGGTGTGCGTGATCCAGGAAGTGGACTTAGACCAAAGTCCGGCCGGATGGATGTATTGCGACACCACAGACGAATTTGGCAACTACGAGGTACGAAGAATTTACTATGGCTCTGAGGCCACCTTTACCATCGTGCCATCCAAAGAGAATCATGCCTTTGACCCCATGCAGGTAGAAGGCCAACGCCTGGAACTGGATTTCCCCAGTGCCAACGTCAACTTTGACGACACCACGGCCTTTATCGTCAGTGGGCGCATCGTACAAACACTACATGGCGACACCTGCGGATTGCCCGGCATAGAAATGTGGGTAGACGGCATCTTCAAAGGCACGACGACCGATGAGGACGGCAATTTCTCCATCGGGGTAGAAGAGTCAGGCACCTACCTCATCGAACCGCGGCTGCTGGGGCATACCATGGTGCCAGAGAGTCGATCTGTACTGGTTGACAAGGATATCGTGGGCGTTGACTTCGAAGACACCAAGATGCATCCCATCGAGGGCGTGGTCAAAGCTGGTTGTGATCTATTCATTGGACATGCCGAGGTGCGTATCTACGCCGGCACCAACTCAATCTGCTTCGATACGACCCTGACAACGGACACCGCCGGACGCTATCAGGCCGTGTTGCCAGCACGCCAATACCAGGTCGAGGTCACCCAGTTTGAACCATCCGAGGGACTAGCCATCGATCGTGATGAGGTGCTCTCTTACTTCAATACCGAGTCCGCAAACCTCACGTTTGAAGCACAGCAACGCGACTTCATCTTCCGTCGACCCCCCTCGATCGCGATCAAAGGTCTGCCTGCCGTGAGTTGTGCCGACCTGGGAGCAGCGATCGTTGAGCAATCGACCTCGTACAACCTTGAGATCGCGGTCTCAGAGACCTTTGGTGATGAGAGTTGCTTTGTTGAGACGGGCTACGTCATCGTCTTTGATGAGGTAAGTGATCGGGATAGTAAGCCCGACACCCTCGAGCTTATAGATGGCAAGGTGGAGTATGTCCTGCGACCCGGGGCGCCCAATCTGGTGGCTCCACATCACAAATTGCTGCAAGTGATTGCGGTGGTGGAAGATGAGATCTCCGACTGGTCCGAGCCCTTGCTCGTCACCGGACTGCGCCCGAGGGAGCAGACCTTTGCCACCGTGATGCCCGAAATTCCCTTCATGATCCTGCACGACCCTCCGGGTGATGCCAGCTACAGCTTCAGGGAAGAGGGTACGACTTCGGGCTTGGCCATGCGGATGTATGCACAAGCTGAAGGTAGCGTGGAAACCAGGGCTCAGGTAAAACTGGGATCCAAGTTTGAGATCGAGGTCTCGCCGATCACCGATATTGAGAGCGAGTTCTGGGGCACGATTGGAGGATCTCTGGAGGTGGGAGCCCGAGCGGTCGGCTCCACCGAGCTGGTCATGACGACCTCTACCGTCGAACGTTTCTCTACCTCGGACAATTCACAAATCACCGGCGTCGAGGGCGATCTGTACATCGGCGCCGCCATGAACATGCTCTACGCCTTGGCAGATGTGCTCTCAGTCGATCCCAGCGGCTGCATGGTCAATCTCACCCAGGACATGATCATGGGCAATGACGGCTTTGCCACCACCTTCATGTACACCGAGGACCATATCAAAAACTCCCTTATCCCACAGTTACAGCAGATACGGGATTTGTACATTGAACAGCAGTCAGACTCAGCAGAAATCTACCGCAACCAGATCTCCGTATGGCAGCAGGTCATCGACAACAACCGTCGCAACAAACAAAAGGCACGATTAATCGAAAACCGCTCATTTAGTGGAGGAGCTGCCTACACATCCACCACGACCTTTGAGTCACAGGCCAGTGCTACCCTTGAGGTAAGCGCCTTTCTCAATACGAGTGTGGTCGTGGGTGCCGGCTATGAAATCGCCGGCTCAGGGGTCAGCGGTGAGGTGGAGACGCGGCTCAGTCTCGAGCTGGGGGCCTCCGTCACCGGATCCGAGGTCAAGAGCGTGACGACGGGTTTTGAGCTCAACGACGATGATCAGGGCGACTTCTTTAGCGTCAATATCCGTGAGGATCCGATCTACGGCACGCCAGTCTTTGACGTCGTTAGTGGGCGCAGCAGCTGCCCCTTAGAAGAATTCACCCAACCGCGGGAGTCGGTACAATTGCAATCGGACTCTTATGCGCAATTTGACCTGCCCGCAGACGGAACGGCCGTCTTCAAACTGGACCTGGGCAATATCAGCCAATCTGACGAACCGCGCACTTATCTCTTGCGGTTTCTCCAGGAAAGCAATCCCGATGGTGCGATGGTTACCATTGGCGGAAGCCAGGCACAAGCGCCTATACCATACACCATTCCGGCAGGAGGTAAGCGCAGCGCCACCGTCACAGTGGAACGCGGCGCCCGGGCCTTCAATTACAGCAACCTGCAGTTTGTCCTGACCTCCGGATGCGAAGATGAGGCGATCGCAGACACTGTGGGGCTATCCGTCTCCTTCGAAAGTGACTATCCGGACCTCCGCATCGTCAAGCCAAATCCCACCTGGACGGCGACAGCCAGCGATGATGACCTCCTGCTGGTCCGATTTGCCGGCTATGATGAGACCCTGTTACAGAAGATCCAATTGCAATATGCGCCGGCAGGCACCTTTGCCTGGGAGGTGGGACAGGAATGGCTGCCCGCTGCACTGGGAGGCTTTGGCGGAGACTTTACCGACCTCTGGGATCTCTCCATGATGGAAGATGGCACCTACGATGTGCGATATCGCGCAGACTATGCCGACGGAGACATGTACTCAGATATCCATACCGGCACAATTGACCGGGAAGGTCCATCCCTCCTTGGCCTACCAGAACCTGCTGACCTCGAGTTGGTGCTTGGAGATGTGATTTCTGCCAGCTTTAATGAGGGCATTGACTGTGATCAAATTGGTCCTGCGCAGGTAGTCATGACGAACAGAGAAAACGAGGAGACCTACCCGGTTCAACTTGGTTGTTCCGGCAACCGACTGATCATTCAGCCACTATGGAATCTCAGCTCGCACATCGGCGAAGACATTCGGATCGAATTGAGCGGCATCACCGATCTCCTGGGCAATCCCTCAGCAGATACGGTGTTCACGTGGTCCTTCGTGGTGGGCGGACAGAGCGGCCTGGACGACAATGACGTCGATCAGGACGGCATCGAAAATCAACTAGACAATTGTTCCTTGGCCGCCAATCCGTCGCAAGAGGACACAGACGGCGATGGCATCGGAGACCAATGCGATGATGACATTGACGGAGATGGCATCATCAACGTAGAAGACAATTGTGCCACTGTGCCAGGAGAAGATCTAACGGATACGGATGGCGATGGCATTGGAGACCTATGCGACGATGACATTGATGGAGACGGGATCTTAAATGCAGTAGATAATTGTCCGACGATGAGCAATCCAAACCAGGAAGATGTAGATCAAGATGGGGAGGGAGATTCCTGTGACGAAATGGTCACTAGCCTAGCCAATATCCGTTGGGATCTGGAAGAGCTACTCATCTCGCCGAATCCTGCGTCCGAATGGGTGACCCTGGAATACACGGGAGATCCACTGCGAAGTCCCCGACTGCTATTGACCAACGTACAGGGAAAACAGCTGGCGGCCCAACGTTTGGAGCTGGCCACCTGTGCAGGTGATTGCCGCTGGCGGGTCAATGTCTCCGAGCTCGTCAGCGGCACGTACATCGTAGCCATCATCGATGACCGGCGCCTGATCCGGGGAAAGATGCAGGTGCTTCGGTAGGATACACTTTTTTGACGTATTTTATTCCCAGGGGGTTACCACACGTTGGTACCCCCTAATTTGTACGTAGTCCCTACTGCAAAAAAAGCGACAAGATGTCCCATTTCGGATCTTCCGTTTGTCACATAAAAAAAGCCTATGAAGGAGTTTCTGCTGATCTTGAAAGGCGATGGCATGCGCCATCTGTCTCCGGACGAATTGCAAAAAATCTTCCAAGAATATCAACGCTGGGTGCAGGATCTCGGTGACCAATATCTAGCAGGCCAACGATTGGAAGACCGAGGCGCACTACTACCGAGCTCCACAGCGCCCATGATGACGGATGGACCCTTTCTCGAATCCAAGGAGATGATCGCCGGCTACTTTCTTATTCAGGCAGCTGACCTGGAAGAGGCGGTGCGTATCATTCGTTCGAGCCCTCATCTCGGACTCTATCAGATCGAAGTAAGACCCATCGCCTTTCCCAAAATGACCTGATCATGGAGGTTACACACCATCCATTGGTCGAGCATCTTTTTCGGAATGAATATGGCAAATTGGTCGCATCACTCACCCGCATATTTGGCACCGCCCACCTCCAATTGGCAGAAGACACGGTGCAGGAATCGCTCATTGCAGCCCTCGACCATTGGGCCCACAACGGCGTACCAAACAATCCCGAGGGGTGGCTGCATCAAGTGGCCAAGCGCAAGGCATTAAATCACCTGCGTCGACTCAAGTCCGAGCACAGATATCGGTCCAAGCACCAAGCCACGGATTCAGAGATCGAGCACATCCATGAGATATTTTTGGACGAGGAAATCTCGGATAGCCAACTGCGCATGATATTCACCTGCTGTCATCCGGGCATCCGGCCGTCGGCGCAGATCGCCCTGATCTTGAAGATCCTGGGTGGTTTTGGCACCCGAGAGGTAGCCAATGCGCTCCTCACACCGGAAGCCACCATTCGCAAGCGAATCTATCGGGCCAAGGCCTACATTCGGGATGCAGCGCTAGACTTTCATGTACCTAGCGGTGCGACGCTCGTCGAGCGGATGGACACGGTGCGTACCGCCCTTTACCTGCTCTTTAATGAAGGATACCACCGCACCACCGGTCCAAACACAATTCAGCAAGATCTCTGCCTGGAGGCCATGCGCCTGACCAAGTTGCTCGTAGATCGATACCCTACGGACGCGCAAACCAATGCCCTGCTGGCGCTCCAATGCTTTCATACTTCGCGCTTTGATGCCCGTATCGACGATCGAGGGGGCATCGTCATCTTTGCGGAGCAGGATCGATCTCGGTGGAATCAGTCCCTGATCAATCAGGGCATGCAATTTCTCCATCGATCACAGCAAACCCATATGCTATCTACTTATCATCTTGAGGCAAGCATTGCTGCGCATCATAGTATGGCAAAGAGTTTCACTGATACGGACTGGCAAAGCATCTTGGCTAATTATCAAATATTATTGGAGCTAAAACCCACCCCCATTATCCGCTTGAATATTGCTGTTGTACTGGATCAATTAGACCAACGGGCGGAGGCTGATGAATGCATCGGTCGATTGATCAGCGAAGGTGCTCTAAGCAGCTATTATTTATTACCCGCCACCCTCGGTGTATTTTATATGAAGCGAGGTGATTTTGCCAACGCTCTAAAGCAATTTGAGCAAGCCCTGCATTTGCAACCGCCGGAAAATGCCCGCTCCCTCCTCCTGGAGCGCATTCGTATTTGCCAGACGGGCGAAAATGACCTCACAAATAGATCTGATAATCCTATCGCCCTGGAGGGTCACTTTCACCAAGGAGATCCTTCGCCGCCCTCACAATAGGTGATCAGGCTTTGCATAAAATGATGCCAGGTCTTTTTGGTGTCTTCAAAAGGAGGTTTTCCCTTCCACTGCTCATCAAAACCCACATGAGAAAAGACCACTGCGCATCCGGTCTCACGGGGTGAAATCTCCGTAATAATTCTGGTACCCAACCACGCGGGATTGGGCATGGCAGTACACTCCCACACCACTTTGGCCGCTGGCTCTAATGCCACGGTGCGAAATCCCATCTCGATGATCGTACCCTGCTTATTAAATCGCAGCAAAGAGGTACCACCTTCCTCCTCGCCCACCTGACAATCGGCAGACCACCAGCCTTGTATTCCTTTTTGGGTCGATGCGGCTTGATAAATCGTAGCCGCCGATGCCTTAATCTCCAATTCGTGCTTAATGTCCATCACGAAAAATTCAAATTTTACGTTGACCCCAATCATGCAGGATGTCGATTCTGAGGATTTTGCAACCTTCTCATCACGAATCGCTATTGTATGATTTGGGTTTTGAAATAATCTATATCACTCTCCTGACACCGGAGTCATGGCTAATGGGACAGTGGCAGTCATCTTTTTTATTGGTCGGGCCATGCCGTCGTACATTGGCCTGTCTTTTTTACGAAATGAAAACGGTGATCCGCACATGGCCCCTTTGTGGTGCGCGATGTCATGCTCCAGCTCCACGGCAAATGGCAATAAATCAAGGAACGTCTTATCTTGAAAAGAAAATCCTATGGCCATCTCCCGCCGTCACCCGGTAGCCACTGTACTAATCGGTGCACCCATAGGTCTCCTTTTTTTGTACGTCTCCTTTTTGGTCTTCGTGGTTGGGCCCACCGATGTTACCCCAGCCAATTGTCGGCAGATCCATGGTGAGGTCAAGGCCATTGGAGAAGCTGGCACAAATGACGTGACCATTGAGCTGACCGACCACTCCGCATACTTTTACATCAACCGAGGACTGGAGCGCGGCCTGGACCTAGGGGATCTCCGTACACACCTATTGGGGCAGCAAATTCAGTTGTGGCATGCCAAGTCGTGGCCACTGCGAGGCGGACACGTGGTACAATTGCAGGTAGGCGACGACATCATTTATTCGGAATGGTAGCGAGGGACTGGGTAATCCCACCGCGAGCAGCCGTCGAATCCTGCCACCAGCGGCAGACCCGATCTCGCGAAATCGTATTTTAGTAAAAAAAGCATCGTGAAAAAGTGTCTGCTCGCACTAACCCTCGGATCCGTCCTTTGCCTATCTGCCCAGAGCCCTTACGATATCGTGCTCCGAGGAGGTCGCGTCATGGATCCGGCGACCGACTTTGATGAAATACGGAATGTGGGTATTCAAGGCGATCGAATCGCAGAAATCTCCACCGAAGATTTGGTGGGTGAGGTTGTGATTGATGCCACGGGCTTGGTGGTCGCCCCGGGATTTATCGATCTACATGTACACGGCATGACCAACCAGGCACACGCCTACCAAGTACGCGATGGTGTCACTACCGCCCTGGAGTTGGAGAGCGGCGAAGCATTTCTATCTCACTGGCTAGCGAGCAAGACCGGCCAGTCGATCGTAAACTTTGGCGCTACCGTACCGCATGGTATCCTGCGTGCCTTGTCCATGGAGCAGTACCGACACTATTTTGCTGCCGCGCTTGAGGCGGTCGAGACGCATGGCATCCATAGTCCCGAGCTATCCAAGATCATGATCAATCTGGGCCGGGCGGGCTACCAATCGCTCGAAGAAGATGATCTCCCCGTATTGCAGCAACATATCAAGGAAGCCCTGGCCGAGGGTGCTCTTGGTATCGGCATCCCGGTGGGCTACTATCCCGGCGCCACCTCCGGCGAAATCTTTGCCGTCTATCGTACCGCGGCGGAGATGCAGGCTCCCGTCTTCTCGCACACGCGGGGTTTCGGACTGCCCGGGATTCAAGAGGCGGTAGCCAATGCCACGACGACCGGCGCCCCCCTGCACATCGTCCACGCCAATAGTCTGTCACTCGGGGAGATCCAGGTCACCCTGGATATGGTCGCCGCCGCTCAGGCGCAAGGGCTGGATGTAACGACCGAAGTATATCCCTACACCGCCGCCTCCACCTCGCTTGAATCGGCCCTTTTTGATGAGGGCTGGCAAGAAACCCTCAACATCACCTATGAAGATCTCCAGTGGGAGGCTAGTGGCGAGCGTCTGACCAAAGAGACCTTTGCCAGCTACCGCAAGCAAGGCGGCACCGTGATTATTCACATGATGAAACCCGAGTGGATCCTAAAAGGTATCATGGATCCCCGTACCATGATCGGCTCCGACGGTATGCCCTATGCACCAGGCGCTCATCCTCGTACGGCCGGCACCTTCTCCCGAGTACTGGGACGGTATGTGCGGGAAAAGCAGGCCCTCAGCTTGATGCAGGCCCTTAAGAAGATGACGATCATGCCGGCGGAACGGCTCGCTGATATCGCTCCCATGATGCAGCGTAAGGGGCGTCTGCAAGTCGGTGCAGATGCCGACATTACCCTCTTTGATCCAGCCACCATCATCGACAAGGCGGATTTTCAGGGACTCCAATTCTCGGAAGGGGTCATGCATGTGATCATCAATGGGGTGCCCGTCGTCCGTGATGGTGAAAACGTCGAAGGGGCCTTCCCCGGCCGACCCATTGTGGGCCGCTATCGGCGATAGATCGATCTCTCAACGTCTCCCGAGCTGGCCAGGACCATCGACCACTAGTCGACCGGTACCGTCCACTCGCTTGTCCGGACAGCTGCCGGTAGAGGGGATTACCATGAGCCGGGGCAAGAGCATCAATGATGACACAACCAAATCACAGGGCGCATAGAGCGATCATGTTTACCGACATCCAGGGCTATACCGCGCTGATACAGCACGACGAAGCTTCTGGCATCCGGGTGAGACCGATGCATCGCCCGGTGTTTGAGCGAGAAGCAGCCACCACAATGTCTAGCCGGCCACGACGTTATATTGACACTGGAAGATATTTCACCCGTCACATTCCAGCGAACCATCTACATGATCCGAACGATTACGCTCGTCCTAGCTTGGTCATTTATCTGGCCGGCATTATGGGCCCAGCCATCTCCCTTGACACAAGAGGAGGTCCTTCAAGGAATCATCCGACTTCGATCGACGATACTGGGACAGCGCATCGCGCTGCTGCAAGATATTGACCACCTTATTGCCGGCATCCACCAACTGGACATCACCCCCTACCAAAAGGCCGCACTGAAGAAATACATGGAGGGGGCGCTGAGCAGCACATTGCAACTGCAGGCCCGGGCCGATCACATGCGAACGAGATTCAAAGGCAAGCGAATACGAAAATTTGTCACTGAATTCCTGGCATTGGCCGACACGCTGTTTTGGGCAGATCAAATATTGTTCGACCTATGCCAATTGGATCTCCTGAAAAAGGTCTCACCCTATAATATTAATCCGGGGCAAAATATCTCCGATGAGATCGCATTCCTTTCCCTGAAACCGGGTGATAAAATTGCCGAAATCGGAGCCGGCTCCGGCGCCATGAGCCTGCTGATCGCAAGTATTCCAATACCGATCGACATTTACATCAATGAACTTGACCGGGAGGTCACCGAACGGATCGAACAAAAATCGCTATTTATAAAATCACTTTGCGCTCAATCCAACATAAAGGTCGTCTGGGGCAGTGATAAATCCACTCGTCTGGAAGAAGGTCAGATCGACGTTATTTTCATGCGCAATAGTTTTCACCACTTCAAGCGAAAGAAAAAGATGCTGCAGTCCATCAAGCACTCTCTCGCACCCGATGGCAGAGTGGTGCTGACAGAAAATGTCGTCGACATCGAAGGCATCTACACCTGCCCGGAGGCCATGAGCAGAGGCGCTATCCTTGCATTACTCGGACAAGAAGGACTTCATCTGGTTAGGGAGCGTAAATTGGAAAACCGTATGCTTCTTGAATTTCAACCGTCTGCGAATCCACCACCCCAAGGCTGAAACAGAAAGTGTAAAAACTCGCTGGATGTTTTGTCGGACACCTTACTGCTTGACGACTTTAATACTATTTAGCACATGGGTGTCCGACTGGATTTGCAATGTGTAGAATCCCGGAAGCAGATCATCCCATTCCAGGTCCCACGTCGATGCCCCACCCGGGATGTCCCATGCACGGCATAATCTGCCGCTGAAGTCCTGCAGTTGCACACGTAAAGGCACCGTAGTGACTTTGCCCAAATGCAATCGACCCACGTCTTCGACGGGATTGGGGTCGAAGGTTATATCAGGTTCAAAAGAAACAAACACACTGGTCATCTCATGAACCATTTCCCGACCATCAACATCGATCTGTCGCAGACGATAGTAGTTCACACCAGGGCTGGGCTGATGATCCTGCCACCGGTAAGACTGCCTTTCTGAGGCATACCTTTTTCCGCGCACCCGCCCAACTTCGTGAAATACCTGTCCATCGGTACTCTTTTCAATGATCATGGCCTCATTAGCCTCCTCGGAGGCCGTCTCCCATGCCACCTGCACCACAGCCCCATGCACCACTGCAGAAAACGAGATCAACTCGATGGGCAAAATGATGCTCCCCCCTTGCGGAACGGCAGAAATATTATCGATCTGCCAGACTTCGTTATTGGCATTCACCAGGGCACAGACGCGGACGGTTAGCGTGCTGCTACCGGTCAGCCCGGTCACCGCCACCGTGGTAGAACCGCTGGGTCCGATCCCAGTGCCAATAATGGTATGGCTAGCGTCGCCCATCCCCATCCAGTTTGGCACCGGTTGGGGAGTGCCGCCGTCGATCGTATACCACACATCGAGATAATCGGCCGCCTCATAGCTGGTAGCCACGGTCGCTACATCGACAGACACATCAAAATTTCCTGTGACTCCGCTGATGTCGAGCAGGGGGCTCTGCCAGCACACTTCTCCATCTACGTCCTGATATTCCAATATTCCGTTTTCGACACGAGCGTGATCTTGGCCACCCAAAGCGGCCGAACCGTCCAAGGTCCACTGCACCGCCGATAGATCTCCCGGGCAAGTGGTCACGTCGACGGTGGCTGGACTGCCCCCGTCCACGCCACAGGCTGCCTCATGACCCTGGCCGTCTTCGCCCGTAAAATCTTCGACGTAGGACTGGCCGGACAAAAGTGTAGCAGACGCCAGCAGCAACTGGCAAGCGAGTATTACTCTCATAAGATGATTATTAGGTTGTTAAAAAACATGATTATCCGTGCTGAGCAGCCAACGGATATGGACGAGTCTTACAAGGCGGTAGGTCTGCCTGGTAGCCAGGCAATGATAGACCTTCATGGGGTGACCCGTGCTTCTGCAGGAAATTTAGCAAAGCACGGTGGTTGCGTAAGCAGATTATAAGGTAGTGATTTTTCGAAACAATCCCTGCTGCCAAATGAAACAATTCTTTATACAGGACTGCGAAAGCCGATGCATCCCCAACGGCCAGGGCCACAAACAGACGCTCAGGGTTCTCCTGACAGTGGATTGCCCCGTGGTTCTCCCTCTGCCATGCTCCAGCACAAGGTCACATGGCTACCACATGTGACCGTGGATTTATCCCTTTGCTTGTTGCGCAGATAATTGCTAACATTACGGCCTTTTTTCATGGGTACTGGCACATGACAAACCTTGAGCACGCCAAGAGACTAGACCACTTTTACCGTCAGGTCAAAGGACTGATCCTGGACAAGCAGCATCCGGTGACCGGCCTGCTACCTGCCTCGACCGCCGTGACGATCCACGGAGACTACCGGGATGCCTGGGTGCGAGACAACGTGTACAGCGTGCTAGCGGTCTGGGCTTTGGGTCTGTCGTACCGCAGCATTGACAACGATGGCGGCCGTAGCCACGAGCTGGAGCAATCTACCATTAAGCTCATGCGTGGCCTCCTTCGATCCATGATGCGGCAGGCAGACAAGGTCGAGCGGTTCAAGTCCACCATGGCGCTGCATGATGCCCTCCATGCCAAATACAACACGGAGACCGGAAGCACGGTGGTGGGCGATCACGAGTGGGGGCATCTGCAGATCGATGCCACGTCCCTATACTTGCTTATGCTGGTCCAGATGATTGCCTCCGGCCTCGATATCATATGGACAACGGACGAGGTCAACTTCGTACAAAACCTGGTCTACTACATCGAGCGTGCCTACCGGGCCCCAGACTATGGCATCTGGGAGCGAGGGGAGAAGTCCAACATCGGGTATGTGGAGCTCAACGCCAGCTCGCTGGCCATGGCCAAAGCGGCGATGCGGACTCTGGACGATTTTGATCTATACGGAGCGCGCGGATCGCAGGCCTCCGTGATTCATGTCAATCCGGACAATCTGGCCCAGACCGACATTACCTTGATGACCATGCTGCCGAGGGAGTCCAAGACCAAGGAGATCGATGCCGCCCTCCTCTCGGCCGTGGGATTCCCGGCTTTTGCCGTCGATGATGCCTACAAGGTGGACCGGATCTATCAGGAGATCATCAGTAAACTGGAAGGTAACTATGGCCTAAAGCGCTTTCTCCGAGACGGCCATCAAACGGTGCTGGAAGATCCCAATCGGCACTACTATCATGCGGAGGAGCTCAAGCTTTTTGAAGACATTGAATCAGAGTGGCCGCTCTTTTACGTATATCTTCTGTTGAATTCACTCTTTGATCAAGATCTCAAATCGACCGAGCACTATCACGCAAAGATTCAGAAGGTCTTGGTGCAGGAAGGGGAATTTCAGCTCATCCCGGAGCTATACTTCGTGCCGGAGCAGGCCATCGAAGCGGAAAAAGAAGAGCCAGGCAGTCAAGCCCGTCAACCCAATGAAAATGTACCCCTGATCTGGGCACAAAGTCTCTACCTCGTGGCTCAACTGCTGCAAGAGGGATTTATCGACCGAGGCGATGTCGATCCCATGGGCCTGAGCCGCAAGAGACAACGTCGCCATCCGGTGATCCAAATAGCGCTGCTGGCAGAAGATGAGGCCCTGCAGACAGAGCTGGGACAACGGGGTGTCGAAACCGAATCCTGGGACTCCTTGCACAACATCCGGCTGCGACTACCAGAGGACATTGCTGCCATCTATGAGCAAGTGGGCCGCAATGACAAGCTCAAGCTCACGGGACGCCCGCAGCGTCGTATGAAGACGATGACGACCAGCCGACTCTACCGAGTAGCCGGAGAGACCATGGCTTGCCTCTCCCTCTTCTTCATGCAGCGCGAGTTTTACCTGGCCTATGATATGCACTTTCTGCTGGCTCGATTCAAGAGTGAGCTGGCCTACTTACATCGGCATTGGAATCAGGTGGGACGACCCACTGTCACGGTGTTGCTCACCCGTGGGCTGATGGACAAGGCCGGAGATGAATTCTTTGATTTTATGCAGCAGATTCGATCGGGGGAAGTAGAAGGCGTGCCGGTCGTGGCCAAACCGCTAAAGCAGTTGATCGGATCGGCCAGCTTCGAACAGGTGGACAATATCCATGATCTTGAGTTTCCGCAAGCTTCGCCCATTGCAGATCTGTCCATGCATGACCGTCTCCAAGGTGACGGACCCCATGAGGCCCTGGACAACGTGGCTGAGTTGGAGATCGAGACGGAAGAGGATCTCGACCGGCTACGAGAGCGCCTCACCGGCTCCGGCAACTTCTTTGAGCAGGTCGAAATCTTGACCAATATCAAGCGGCAGATCGGCTTAGAAGGCCAAATAAAGTTGAACGGTACCACGGTCAGTGCTCGACTGTTGCTCGAGGAAATCTATCAGAAGGCTGGTCGAGAACGGCTCTGGGCCGTGGTCAGGCAAGCGGCTGCGTTGCTGGGCAAACTCGAAGTGGACCTCCAGACAGCGGTGACCAATATTTTAGTGCGGCACAAGATCATCCAGGTGGGCAAAGCCTACAGTGAAGCGTCGCTCATACGCCAGATGATCCCCTTTGATGAGCTCATTGACAAGATCAACACCTATTGCCGCGACGATATCCGAGACCGGGTACTCACCCAGGAGGTGCTGGTGTACCTGGGGCTATTGATCAAGGCGCAGCCTCCACTGTTCAAAGATCTAAGCACGATCCGGGTCAGCTATATCATCCTGCTGCTGACCGGAGACCTGGCCCGCAGACTCAACCTGTCCCAGGACGAGGCCTATGAGCGATTGATGCACTTGGCCCCCTCTCGTATCCAGACCGGCGTGCGGGAGGCCTTGGAAAACTACCAGCAGATGGGAGCTAATCTCAACCGACTGGAGCACCTCCAACCGTCGACGGCTGGTCGAACGGTGACTTGGATGCCGGACCTCAATCTGGCCGAGCTGGAAAAACCGGCCGCTGGCTGGATGGCCTGGCGCCAATCGACCGGCACCATCGGACGACTGTCCAAACGTTTCTTCGGACAGGTATGGGAGATCTTTAGTCGCTCCAAGGGCTTGATCATCGGCGACAAATTAGACCGTAGAAACCGTATCGATAGTCAGATCATCCTCAGTGAAATGACCCCCCAAGAGCGTGCCTTTGCCCTGCGCATCGAGCATCTGCTCAACAAGATCGACGCCCCCGAATATCGGCAGCTTAATATGGAGGCCATCGACATGATTGCCAGTTTCATGCGTCAAAATCCCGATCTCGAGATCGAGGACCATCTGGTCCTGGATGTGCTATTGGGCCATGCTGTGCGTCTGGCCTACATCGCACATCAACCAGACTTGGCCGATGCCTATCACGACAATAAGGCGGACGCTTGGCAGTTCTTTTATGAGCTTGATCCGTCATCTTCCAGTAATTTCATGGCACAGGCGCTGCGCTTCCTATTGGTCCCCGAAGAGCAGGCCGCATAAATCTGCCCGGCGAGTTTGCAAGTGTTCGGATTTTTCTGGATATAGGAGAAAATTCATTGCTATGCAAATTGAGGCGACTTCTCCCGCCGACTATATCTCAAAGGTGCCGGAAGAACGGCAAGGCCCAATCAAAAAGCTTCGGGCCACCATTCGAAAACATTTGCCCAAGGGCTTTCAAGAGACGATGGGCTACGGCATGATCGCCTACGTGGTACCGCACAAGATCTATCCCGATGGCTATCATTGCGATCCCAAAACCCCACTGCCCTTTCTAAACATCGCATCTCAAAAGAACTATATCGCCTTGTACCATTCTGGCATTTACGCTTCCCCGGAATTGCTCAAGTGGTTTGTGGCGGAGTATCCCAAGCACAGCAAACGCAAGTTGGATATGGGCAAGAGCTGTATCCGATTTAAAAAACCGGAGGAAATTCCTTTTGCGCTGGTGGGAGAGCTCGTCAGTAAGATGGGCGTGGACGAATGGATCGCTCTGTACGAGCAAAATGTAAAGCGCTAGCAAGCATCTCTCCCTTCTCCCTTGGCTGGTTGTCGATCGCCGAGCCATCGCCTGGCAATCATCTCAGCAGATATTTTTTCGTGCGGGGGGTTACCTTCTGCAAAAATCACGCATAAATAGGACAGGAGGCCCCTATGTCTCGACTGGTGGTGTAGTGCAGACCCCATAATAGCTGCTGTCGGTATCGATACCGCGTGACTCGGGCACCCGGTACGCGGAAGGGACAGCAAAGACACCGGACCTTTGCCGGATTGCTAAAGGCAGGCGCAAAATCGTACCTACCATGAGCCGGGAGGTTTTACCCCCGGCTTGCCCCCAGGAAACCTTTGGAGCGGAGGATATACTCATCTTCTCAGGCGTCACACAGCCGTAGCGGAGTTTCAAAGTAAATCCAGTGTGAAACTTCGCTAGCCTGGCGGCCAAACCGATCAGCACTGGCAAGATCCTCTGAAGACTATGACTCGAAGAGGATCTTGCCACCCCTCCTCCCTGCACCGATCTCTACGTATACATTTCCTCGATATCCGTGAAATGGATGTCCCGGCAGGTCCCTGCCATGACGTAAAATCGCATGCGCACTGGACCCGGATAGACGATAAAGGTTCCGGTGATCCGGGTGACCTCTGGACTCGCTTATTCACTAAGGATGAGAACGCGGTGCGGCAGCGTATCTGCCCTTGGCACTGTGCTTCTTATCTAATCACGAGAAACCAATTAGGAAATGACCTGTCCATCTTCGCTGGAGCCCACGCCTATCACTTCGCCCAAGCGCTTTACCAACTGGGCCCGGAAACTCACCTTTACGGCCGCCAATGCCTATCGTCCCACCCTTCGAGGGGAGATCGTGGCCATCATTCAACGAGCGGAAGCCGAGGGGCTAAGGGTCAAGTGGACCGGGAGCCTGTGGTCATTTACGGAGAGTTTCGTCACTAATGATATCATCATAGAAAGTGAGGGCATTACCGGAGACATCCCTGCCGACCTCATCCTGGAGCAACTAGATCTCCGCGATCCGATCGAAGATCTCGTCCATGTCAAAGGGGGGACCAAGATCTATAACCTCAATCGCATCCTGCATGGCCTGCCCCCGGCCAGCAACGGAGGGGGTGCCGACGAAACGAATCTACCCTGCGGAGATAAGGCGATGCCAACCTTGGGCGGGAGTGGCGGCCAGTCCATTGCGGGATTGCTCGCGACCGGATCGCACGGGGGCGATGTGGATCGCACGCCGATGGCCGATGCCGTGGCCGCCATCCACCTGATCGGACCCGGCGGCCAAGAGTGGTGGCTCGAACGATCCAGCCGCAGTCTCACCACCGGAGATGCCGAAGCTACGCAAGCAACGCTGCGAGCCATCTCCGAATCGTCCGAAGCAGCCGCCGCTGAGATCTGTGCAGACGTTCGAGTGGTCAAGGATGACGATTTCTTTCACTCGGTATTGGTATCGGTCGGCCGGATGGGCTTCGTCTATGCGCTGGTATTCCGGACCGTCGACTCCTTCAAACTGAATGAAACACGCCGCAATGACATCTGGGAAACTTTGAAGAATGATTTGACCGCCGCCAATTTCCGCACCTATCTAGACGGGCAGGCACTGGATCGCACTCCCTTGCATTTTCTGCAAATATTGATTAACCCGTTTCGGAATCGACGCAATCAGCACGATTGTAAAGTGGCTCACCGACACGAGGCAGATTGTGAGGCGGAGAACGTGGAAACAGGGGGTGGACTGGATGTGATGGGGTTTATCTGCCGGCGGCAGGATGCCCGGATCTTCATTCCCGTCCTGGCTGGTATCGTGGCTGGTCTCAGCGCCGCAGTGACGGGGTTGCTAGCGACGGCCACTGCCCTGGCTGCCATTCCTTTTGTCGGCTGGGCGCTGGCCGCGGCCTCCTACGCGGCGGCAGGGGCGGCAGGCGCGGCGGCCACCGCGCTCACGGGCATCATTGGCTTTCTGACGGTCAGCGGCCGAGTCACGACCGGACAACTGGTCGCACGTATCGCAAATTTTGCCTACGCCTATCGGATGAAGGACTTGATGCGTATCGTGCTGGGGCTGCTCTTCGACAGCGCCTATCCCTTGACTCCCAGTCGAGGGGTCAGTTGGAAGATCATGGACACCTACGGGTACGAGGGTGAGGACTTCTGTCAGAAGGTGGAGTCGATGGATATAGCTTTTGATGTTGCCCGTGCTTCCATCGATGCGCGGGGCACCCACACGGGTTATCTCGGTTTTCTAGAGGAGGTATTTAGCATCTTCGATGACCTCTTCCGGCGTAACCAGGCCGTTGCCGGTCTCCTGGCATTGCGCTTCACGGGAGGTACCGCCGCCAAGTTGGGCATGTCCAGATTTGCCCAAACCTGTCACATTGAGATTCCCATTCTGCAGGACTTTGGTGGCAACGAAGAATTCATCCGGAGAGTGCATCAAGCAGCGATCAGATGCGACGGGGTACCTCACTGGGGCCAAGATATGAGGGGCTTCAACGCACGAAATATTCGAGACCTATATGGCGATGATCTCATCGTGTGGCGCCAGACCCTCCGATCCCTCATCCGTGAAGGTGGAGGTCGGGACTTTACCTTCAGCAACAACTTTACCTCATTTTACAACTTGGAGCCGCTGGAAGACACCGTGGTCCGAACCATCGTGGCAGATGTCACGGTAGGCGCTGATCCCCTGGGCGATACCGATTGGTTGCGGCCCCAGGTCAGTGAGGACTTTCTCTTCGTCCGATTGCGGTCGGGTGACGAGGTGGAAATTGGCTTGAACCAGGGCGAAACCTGGCATGCTCATACGCAGCATCAGCGCCGGATCGAGCTGCCGGACGACCTCATCTGGAGTGATATCAATGCCGTGGGCATCCGGCATGTAGCCGCCGGAAACGACTGGAACGCGGACAACTGGGGCATGGATAAGATCGTGATAAGCTCGATAGATGACACAGGCACGACCACCCAGCGACTCTTGCTAGAGGGAAATCCCATTTACTATTTTCAGAAAAATTCAAATAATATTTGGGAGCATTTCTTTTGACACCCTTTACATAGATCGACTGCTTTAAGGTACATTTATAAATCCATGGAAAATCCGTTTTTGTCTGACAAAGATGCCCTCGATCTGCTAGTCCGAAAGTCGTTGATCGGACATCAAGAATCCGATGCTTGGCAGGCGCACCAGCAGACCGACCAAATTTCCATCTTTTGGGAAATTCGAACCCTTTTTGTACTAGGCATGGCCATGCTCGTCGGTGCTGCCGGCCGGCTGATCTACGATCATTTCTTCGATGCGTTGCATGAAGTACTGATACTTTTATTGGTCGTGCTGACCATGCTTGCTTTTCGCTATTGCTGGCAGCACTCCGATGGTTTTTCTCGCAAGCAGACAGCAGAAGAAAAGCCTGTATTCTTTGGGATTATTCTCCTCACTGCCACTACCGCATTTGCGGTATTAGAGGGATATGTACAATTTCGCTATCAACTATTTGGTAGATATGCTGACCTGTTGATTGTTGCCACGTTGGTGTATCTCTGGTCGGCCTATTACTTTGATGACCGAAACGTACTGGTCAAAGGCTTGATCGCCCTGGCGGCCTGGCTAGCCATCGATTACCGCACACTGGATGTGGAGCATCTAGCCGACACCTTTGCGCCGGCACCCGTCTCTGCATCCATTGGACTCGGTGTGACGTTGGTGGCCTTAGGACTGGTCTCTGCCAAACTGGACATCAAGGCTCACTTCAAAAATCGATATCTCCTTTTTGCCACCCACCTGGTCTTGGTGGCCCTCTGCGGTGCCATCATCCATGACAAAGAGGGTGACAATTTGATTCACTACATCCTCCTGGCTGTTTTCTGGGTGCTCTTTCAAGTCATCGGCGCCACCCAGAAGATCAGATCCATCGAATTCTTTGCGCTGATATATTTGTATATCGGGGCCCTACTCTTTGTATCGAAATACTTAAGGGAACCTCCGACAACCTGTCTTATGCTAAAAAAAATGAGTAAAGCCTATATTTCGGGAAACTTAGCAAGGCCTGCCTAGAGGCATTGCCATGTGATTGATGAATGAGGGCAAGGCAGATCGCATATTTTTTTGGTAACTACTCAGTAGGTTTTAGGACAATGTGAGGATCTATCAAGGCCTCAAATGGATGGATACCTTGTTTGATTGCGGAGTCAACGATGGTTCCTAAGATTGCGAATCGTCTCGCTCCATGATAAGATCTAAAGGTGCCGGATATTTTGTTTTTAAGTTTGATCATTCGGATGGCTCTTTCGCTGTGATTGTTGTCGGGCATTACACCACGGTCATATAGGCATATGGTGATAGATTTTCGTAGCCTAATAAGTCGATCTCTCAGGGTTCTGACCTTTTTATGTGATCGAAGCAGTGGACTAGATAGAATCTGGTCCAACTGTTCTTCGACGGCCTCCTTGCGGTTGGTCGGTATTCTGGACAGTCGGCACAAGCGGAAGATCTCCTGTAGTATGCCATCTAATTTTGTAGCCCACCTAGATCCATGGAATTCTTTGAGCCCTTGGCATTCTCTACGTATATGTGCCAAGCATATCTGATGTCCCTTTGACTGGGTGTTTAAATGTGTTTTCCAACAATCACTGATCAATACTGCCTTCTTGAATCCATCCGGGAATAGCGCCTTACTGGTCTGTGACCCCCGATTATTCGATATATGAAACAGGCTGTACCTGCTGGTTACCCACGTCCATATCCAATTCTTCTTACCCTCTACACTCACACCACTTTCATCCACTCCTACCGATTTACTTTGCCTTATCTGCTCTATTATCTGTCCATAGGACTCTGTGCATTCCTTTGCTTTTGCCTTCATTATGTTATCCACTGTCCCCTCACTTGCCTTGCGACCAAACAACACCTCTAAGGTCTCTACTAATCTGCGATAGGGCAGCATCTGCCGTACCGACAAATACACCACTAAATTCTTCCATCTTCGCCCATACCTCACCACCGGTCCCCCCTGCAAATCCCCTTCATACTCTGATCTACTCCATTGTTCACATTGATCGCACTGTTTGGCCCACCTCCTGTGTTCTACTACTTCTAAATCTAGTGGCGGTATATCCCATATTTGCTTGCGTTCTATCACTTCTCCTTCCACCTGCGTCAGATCAGATGCGCAATGACTACATTGTTTCACCTCGTAATCCTTATACCTGTCCACCGATTCACTCAGTTCCAAGGTCGTTCCTTTGTGACCCGGCTGCCCTCCCTTCCTGCGCTTACTCTTTGTCCGTAGCGATCTGGTCCTTCTCTTTTCTGACTGCTTATCCCTTGAGGGTGGCAATGACGTATTCCTACTATTTTTTCCCCGCAAAATCTCTATCTCTTTCTCCAGCAATGCCATCCGCTCCATTAGCGACAACACTAAGTCTATTAGTTGCTCTCGCGATAAACGTTCTAATTCTTTTCGATCTATCATACATATGCAAATATCGCATATGTATCTTATACAATTCCAGCCATCTTCAAACAATTATCAACTATTTCTCAACAACTGTGGATAAACCTTCTGATTTTCCACTTCTCCTCGAAATCTTCCTGTCCAAATGTGGATAACTTTTTAATTTTTCTAATTCTACCCTGCTGAGTAGTTACTTTTTTTGATTCTAGCTGTAGAATATTCCTTTTTTTGCTGATTTTTCATCTGTTTTCAACCTTTCTATCCCGACATCGATTGTAGATATACTCTTCTACGCAGGTTATAGCAGATGTTCATCATCGTGATTGCTGCGGTATTTCGAATCATTCCTATTTGTTGGACCATCACCCGCCCCATTTGCTGATGCATATCGCCAAATACGTGTTCTACACGGGCACGTATCTTTGATTTCCTTGTATTGATGTCTTTGTCCTTTTCGGCCAGCGGTTTATTACGATATCCCTTGAGATGAACTCTGCTCGTTATCTTTCTACGTTTTAGCTCCTCTTCTGTCTTTTTACTGCGATAGGCAGAGTCAGCATATAACTCATGGCCGCTGTCACTGTCCTCAAGCAGATGATCCAACATCTGAGAGTCGTGCACGCTCGCCGTGCTTACTTCGAAGTTCGTGATCAGTTTACTGCCCTTGTCCACCTTGATATGATTCTTGTACCCAAAGCGACTCTGCTTGTCCTTGTTAGTCCAGCTTGCATCGGTGTCCTTTTGACGTGACTTATTCTCCGACCACTCTTCCGGTTTCTTGCCAGCCTTGATCCGAGCATTCTCATCTCGACTATTACGCTGTTTGGGTGCATCTACTATGCTGGCATCCACTATCGATCCGTTATTCATTATCAATCCCTGTTTCCCGAGTTCATCTCTAAGCCTGATAAATATCTGATCGATCACCCCTGCCTGCACCACCGCCTCGTTGAAATCCCAAAACGTATTTGCATCTGGAACTTTATCTCCAAGGCTAATGCCCAAAAACCGCTGAAAACTAAGCCTGTCTTTGATGTGAAACTCCAGCTTCTCAAAAGACAGATCATACATTGATCGCAGAATCAATGCCTTTAGCATCATTATCTTGTCAAATGACGGCCTGCCTCCCTTCTTAGGGTCCTTCTTCCTAAATACGCTCTCAACCAGCTCTCTATAGCTCTCAAAATCACTGTACTTAGCCAACTTCTCCAATGGATCTCCCATTTTTGAAAGCTCTTCCAACCGAAATTCCTCATCAAATAATGTAGATTTCATCTCGCATTCTTTGCTCACTACAAATTAAGAAATTTCATAAGGTTTCCGGAGGTACCCTTAAGCATTAAGGATGAGGGAGTGGCCATTTATCTCGTTATCTCGGGTATTGCCCTAGTGCTGTACCTGATCAATCGCGCTCGCCGATGAATGCCTATCCCAAACAGGCCATGGTGGCAGGCACGCTGCGCCGATTCGCGCAATCTTTGGAGAACGCGGAAGTGATCGATGCCGACACCCATGCGCAAATGAAACCGCAGTTGACTGCGGGATCCTTTTCACCGGGACCTTACTTTCGGATTCTGCTGACCGGTGCCATTTTTATGGCTGCCCTAGGATTGGTCCTGCTGCTCGACCATTGGAAGATTGTCCAGGATGACGACCCGTATGGGTATCTGACGCTCACACTGATCTACTGGGTCAGTGCGGAGGTGGTGATCCGGGCCTTTCACTTGTATCACTCGGGCATTGAGGATGGTCTTTTGGCCGCCTCCACGCTCTGTCTCCTCATCACTTTATTTAGCGTCTACAAGGCGGATACCCCGGATCAGCTAGCGAGCAGGTTTGCTATCCTGACGCTGGTGCAAGGGCTATTTGTTCTGCGATATCGGATGATGCTTTTTCTTTACGGTACGCTGGTGGCGTCGTTACTTACGCTGTATTATTTCCTCGCCTCTCAGTGGGGTGACAATTATTTGTTTCCCTTTGTGCTCAGCTCTTTTTGTCTACTCCCCTATGTCCTGGGTCGACGCATGCAAAATACTGGCAACCTGGTCACCAAACCACTGGCGCGCCAGATGACTGTCACCTCGCTTCTTTTGGCCTTTGCATTCATCAATCCGTATTTTATTCTCCAGGTCACCAAGGAGGGTGGTGTGACATCCGCAGATAGGTTTCCCCTCTTTCCGATCTGCCTGGGGATCACTGTACTAGTGCCGATGCTATGCTTGCGATACGCCTGTCGTCGGCGTCGGCGACTTTTTCTGAATATCGCCATGGGATACCTGCTGATCGCGATCCTGACCCTGTGGTTTTTTTATCTCCAAGAATGTAATCAAAATCTGCTGGCCTTATTGGGGGGAGCGGCCCTGGCCATCATTGCTCTATTCCTGCATCGGCGCCTCAAATCTCCGAAGGAGGGATTTGTATCCTTTCGCATCCCTAGTCAGGAAGATTTCGAAATTTTTGGCTCCGTGATGAAGTGGACGAAGAGGATGCGATTGCAAAAGTAGTGCAGCAAAAAAGACCTTTTTATCGCTCACCGCCCAGCCATTTTACACACTTTTTTGGCAACGGTGCCCCGGTCCGTCTGCACGATCAGAAAATAAATGCCTTCGACCAACCCGCCCAGGTCAAGCGTTCTTCTGCCAAAGGCACGGCCTCCCTCTAAATACCTAACACCCTGCTGATCTACGATCTGCCAGCCCTTGACAGATAGACCGTTCTCTGGCTCCAAGAAAACCTTGTCCCTTGTGGGATTGGGATATACTTTAAGCGCGGATGCGCCAACGTCGTGCACCCGCGTGACGGGTTCTACCGTAAATGGAAAGGTCTCCTCGCACCCGATTTTGTTGATTACGGTCACGCTATAATCTCCGGCCTCCAGCTCCGTTATAAAATCAGTATCCACGGCCCCATTGCTCCATTTGATCGAACGCCATCCGTGCTCGGCTACCAATCGGCAGGTACCCGCACCATGGGAAATTTCCAACATGGGCGCCACGTACTCGGGATTGATCAAGAGCACCGCATACGTGTATGATCGCGGGCCCTCGCTCGTACCGATATTTGACACTTCCACCTCCATCCAGACATCCGTGCCATTGATCTCTGCCGTGGTCTGAGCACGGTCGGGCACCCACACGATGCTATTGTCACCAAATCCCTGGGACAGAGGTTCGATCCGGAGCGCCACGGTGTCCCCTCGTTCATTCCACATGCGCACATTAGCCGCACGAAAGTCCGCCCCATGCTTCGAAAAGGACCATCTGGGATAATTCAGGGCTTTCGGAACATAACCCGGCGGCGGATAGGCCGTAAATTCAGGGATGCTGTCTGGTATACCATGGTCGCCGATGACCCACAGGGCCGTACCCACATCGGTAGATCCAAAGCCAAAGGTCGACGCCCGGTGATACACGATCCAGCGACGATGGCCCACAGCTGAGTTATGGCTGCCCCCGTCCGCCATGTACTGTGGGATGGCTCCAGATCCCAACCTCCCCCGACTTAAGTTGGATCTGCCGGCGCTCAGTGCACCATCTTTCGTGTAGCAACTCCAAGTCGTGTCAGGCCCGTGACTCAGCTTATTGTTGGCCTTCATCATCAGCGCCGCTTCCTGACACTTGCGATTTTTACTCGTATCCCAACGGATATGGTCCTCCACGCCCACCAGTCGACGGAAGTAGTTGACCCGTTGCAAGGTCTTGTCAAGTGTCACCGCTGAGATAGTACCCGCCTCACAATGCTCCACATTGCCTGTCCAGCCCAGCTCCGAAGAGCTAGTACCGGCCTCGACATAATTCGCAAAGAAATCCTCAAGAAAAGCCATCCGATCGCAGCTGATCGATGGTGCCGACCGCGGGATGAGGGACCTGCCCTCGGGCAGCAAGTTTGGGTCCTTAGGCTGGGCAGATAATGAAATCGTACCCATCAGCAGCATCCCACATATCAGAGCGAGAAGGCGCAGTCGATCGAAAAAGAGCAGTGTCTGGGTCAAGGTCGTAGGAAATTAACTGTTAATGCAACGTGATTAGCTTACACAGCTACAGTTTTCATGCCATTTCTTACGACCCATCGGATGAGAGGGGAAAACGCGAAGGCCTAGGTCACTACCGCTATCCTAGCGTCGCCTAAACAGATCAGTCGGTCAAACCATTTTGCCATGGCCATGCGAGGAGGCAACGAAACGATGCTCCCCCCGTCTTCCCTTGAGTAAAACAATAACGTTCCATGCTCGGATGTTCGCTGCCCCACCTTCGAAATAATTCCAGTAAAAAAAATTAATTATCAAATAAGAATAATTTGAATAATCTGAAAATTGTCTGACAAATGAAGATCTCGTTTCGTTATCAAAATAAAACGAGATGAAATTATTGATCCCCCTACTCGTCGCTTGCACCCCTCTATGGGGCCCCACCCAGGAGCCTCTCGAAACCGAATTGGTCACCGACATCGACAGGGTCACGGTGTTTCTACAAAGCGCTCAAATCACGAGAAAAGGCACGGTCACGGTTCCTGCCGGACGGTCCCGACTGGTACTAAAATCTCTCTCGCCCCACCTTGACCAGAAAAGCATAAAAGTGGAGGCCGAGGGCGACTTTACCCTGCTGTCCATCCAATATCGAAATAATTTTCTGCACACGCAGTCAAGAACCATGCAGGCCGACAGTCTACGCCATAAACTGGCCAACCTAAAATGGGAAATACTACAAGCGGAAGCCAGGTCAGAAACCCTGGAGGAAAAAGCCCGCCTGCTGACCAGCAATCGGAGACTGGCAGGCGATAAAAATTCCATCGCTTCCGGCGAATTGCAGCGGGCACTCATCTTCTTCGAAGAGCAGTTTTCTAAAATTAAATCGGAAAATATCACGATCCAACGGCAAATCGATAGCCTTTCGAAGAGGGAGGAAAGGGTGACAAAGCAAATGCACCTGCTTCTCCATCAAGAAGAGCTACCCTATAGCGAAATCGTGGTCGTGGTCGAAGCCGACCATAGTACGGAGGCACAATTTGAGGTCCGGTATTTGGTGAGCAACGCCGGCTGGTTTCCCACCTATGATCTTCGGGTATCTTCCGTGGAGGAACCCATCCTACTAAACTACAAAGCGGAGGTACACCAAAATACGGGTGTAGACTGGAATGACGTCAGGCTCAGATTTTCCAACGCCGTGCCCAGCACCACCGGCATGGCGCCCAAGCTCAGCCGATGGGATCTGAACTTTAGAAGGAATACGGTCTACCGCGCCAATGTCAATCCGGCCATGGATCGAAGGAAAGTCACCGGCCGGGTATTCGACGAAGCTGGCGTGCCCTTGATCGGTGCCAGCGTGCATGTCAAAGGGACTACCCTGGGCACGGTCACAGACTTTGATGGCAATTATGCGCTGACGGTGCCCCACGAAGGTGCCGAGCTAGTGGTCTCCTATGCAGGCTACGAAGAAGTGACCATGCCTGTCCACTCCTCCAGCCTCAACCTGACCCTGCCACCACGGGAGGGCCTTGACGAGGTGGTGGTCGCCGGACTAGCCGTGGCAGGTAGGGTCAGTGGGGTCCATATACAGGAAGCTCGGAGCAGAGAGGTAAAGCGAATCTCCACCACGGTCATCGAAAATCAAACGACGGTAGAATTTGAAGTGGACCGCCCCTACACCATTCCCACGGATGGTCAGGTCCAGTCCATTGATGTGAAAGAACTTAAAATGCCCGCCCACTACGAGTACCATGCCGTGCCTAAACTTGACAAGGACGCATTCTTGATGGCCAAGATCCCGCACTGGGACCAGCATCACCTGCTAGAGGGTGAGGCCAACTTGTATTTCGAGGATGCCTATGTCGGACGGAGTGTACTGGAGGCCAAGATGCTTGTGGACACCCTCCGGATTTCTTTGGGGAGGGATCGAAATATTGTTGTCGGTAGAAAGAGAAAAAATGAGTTTAGCCGAAAACGTACGGTTGGCACCAACCGGATCGACAGCAGAAGTTTTGAGATTATTGTACGAAACAATAAATCGCAACATGCCAGCATTATGGTGCATGATCAGTTGCCCGTACCCGTCATCAATAACATACAAGTAGTCGCCAAAGAATTGAGCAGCGCCAAACTGGACGAAAAATCCGGGGCGCTTCGATGGGAGCTGACCCTCGCACCTGGACAGCAACAAACCATCGTATTCGAATACGCGGTGAAGTATCCGAAAAGAGAACAGGTGGTGCTGGAGTAAGCGTCTAGGCGATCAACGCTCCTACACCTTTCTAAAAATGACACCAAGCCAGCCAAAATTTGATTGGCCGTAGTTTCCTATTTTACGGCTTCCCAAGGTGCCAAAGCGTTGTTTTGACAATAGAGTGGGCAGACCGGCTCAAGGCCATGCCGGTCACGAACCCCTGCCCTCTCCCAAGGACGCACATTGCATTAGTACAAACCATAAAAAACACCACAAATGATCATCTACGGAAGGAAAGCCAACCACATTGGCAGTTTCAAAGTAAATGGAACACAATGCGCTCATTGCCACCAAGTAAGCACCCAAAGAGTATCGGTCTTTGGCCTCTACGCACACATCTTCTGGATACCATGTTTTCCCATGGGAAAAAAGGCGGTGGCCGAATGCATGCATTGCCTGAGGACGATAGAACGTCGAGATTTTACGCCAGAACTTGAAAGTGTATACACCGAGAACAAATCCTTGGCCAAGCGCCCCTACTGGCACTGGCTTGGGTTGGGTGTGTTTGTGACCCTAGTTGCCCTCATCGCAATCACCAGCGAAACGGCGGATGAGGATCCACGGAGGGCTTTGCTGCAAGCCGACCTTGAACAACTGACTGCCACTCCTTCCGCCACCGAAGATTCGCTATCGAGCACGTTGAAAACGTTCTTCACTGATTTTGCTAACCCGGCCATTAATCCGGAAGAATTTGAATTTATGAGCAGAACGGAGGGCGATCGTCTCCTTGTCCTAGCGAAAATTCCGGACCTGAAAAGAGTCGAGAGAGATGGCAGAGAAGAGGTATTGGAAATGATCGAAATGGTCATCGGCATATTTGATTCTCTGGAGGGAAAAGAGCAATATATCGGTGTGCACGGCAGATTTAACATGATGATGATTAAGACCCCCACGGCCCAGGAGAATGGCAGGATCATCGTAGAAGATCCGATCTACGATTTTTACGGTGCGAGACCTCCCGCTACCCAATGACGTGAATATCAGGTGAGCGTACCACCTGCTCAGGACTGATACGTTAGCCAGGTGGCAGGAGTGAAGCGCGAACGGAGAAGAACAGGCATCCTCCGCCACAGGTTGCGAGCCAAGTATGGACCAAGCTTCAGAGCTGTGCCCTAATCACTCGTACACCAACCAAGCCGTCGCCACGCAGTCCGTGTCCGCCACAAAGCGGATCCACCGCACCTCAAAATTTCGCGGGAATGTATGACGGTACGTTTCGTTGGTCGCCACAAGCACCTCATCGTACCGATGCCAAGGACCGTGCCCCATGGGCAAAACCTCGATCCGAATGCGTATGGCTGCATCTTGGTCGTGGGACAGCACCAATGACTTGGCGTCGTAGAGGCCCATCAAATAGGGGTCTGAAGGCTGCCCCGCCTGCACCGTTGTTTCGAGCCAGGGACCACCTTCCCCGCACGGTTTGCCGAGCTGCCAAAGATCGTCGATCACACCTACCCACACGGCGGCCTCTCCATCATCCGATCGAATAAGGTGCGGCTGATCTGCTGCCTCGGGATCCATGCCAGTCATGACCAGCATGCCCCGATAGGACGCATAATCATGGATGCGGAAGCCGTGGCTCGCGATGGGGCGGACCTTGGCAAAACCATCGGCATTTTCTGCTGGTAGCTCATAAAAGGTGCCATGGAGGTGAAATAAATCCCTTTCCGTTGCCACCTCACGGCAGATCCGCAGTTGGGACCGAGCTATCAGTGTGTCGTGGGCACCCATGCCCCGAGGGAATCTCCACCGCCGACCGGCATCATCGATGACCAGCACGGAAGCGCGTTGCGCCTCGACCACCCCCGACGGGATGGCAAATCGCTCGGGGATAAACTGGGCCGTGCTTGGATCGTCCACCTGCTCCAACTGCAGTCGCTCATCCAATTCATAGTAAGCGCCATCCCTGGCAGTGGCTCCGTCAAAATGCGTGACGGCCAGACCTAGTGAGCGACGATGATCACCCAAGCCGTACAGCAACCCACCCTGCGCCTGATCAGACGCCACAGTGGCTAATCCCGCAAACATCGAATGAGGTGCGGCGCTCCTTCCGTCGTCATCCGCATAGTGATAACTGAGGGTCAAGGTCGCTTGGTCCGATGCGCTTGCCCGGATCCACTCCCCCATGTCTGCCTCTGCAAAAGAAATCCACTGACTGGACGCTGCCGCCACGTCGACCTGACGTAACGGCTGCCACGTGTCCTCCCCCAGTCGATCCACTTCAAATTGGATTTGCACGGCACGGTCACTATGGTTCTGCAACCAGGCGCTTCGGCGCGGCCATCCCGCAAACAGGAAGGGCTCGGAAGGGCCATCGGCCGTCACCTCTTCTGACAGCCACACGGCCCCGGCGGCATGGGTAGGACCGAGTCGATCGGGTGTGTCCTCGGAGGCAAACCAGAGATTGGAATTGGATTGGCCGGGGCCTTCGATGCCTCCTTTATGCTTCCGCTTATTCAAAAATTCTCGCTGGGCCGAGTCGTCACATCCGAAGACCAATCGGTCACCCCAACGGGCAAAGTCGCCGATCACTTTGAGGTAGGCGGACCGAGGCCGAATACCCACGGCATGGTCGGCCGCGAATTGTCCCGGAAAGCGCCAGAACATGCCGTGCATCGTCATCAGATAGTCCGGGCGCCCGTCCGGGCCAATGTCTCGGATGCGGGGCCACTCGGTATTCCAACCATGCGCTCCGTCATAGCTATGACTGGCCTTGGGCAGGCGATAGAATTGCCACTGATCCGGACTTCGCACGCCAAGGATAACGGATTTGTGATCCCACCCGGTCGCCCAAATCGGATCGGTGGCCGGCTCCGTGTTGCCATGTATCCCACCCGGTCCCGTCACCTCGACAAATTGGTTGCGACGCACCACCGTCCACTGCTTACCATCCCACTCGGCCAGGGCTCCCGACGCCACATCAAATTGAGACATGGCCGCGGAGGTGGTTTCACCATTGTTGCTGTACACCAAGACGCCCTGGCCCGAGTACAGACCTTTGCCATGAGCTCCCGGCAGGGAGGCGTAGCCCGGCTGCGGATCGGACGCATCATAGTCCAGCCGTCGTCCATCCTGGTGGCCATCCTTGTACAGGGTGCGCACATCCAAGGATGCCACATCGACGGCATAAAAGCCTTCCTCCATCGTGGCATAGTAGATCTGGTGACCAGGCTCCGACAGGTGCCGGGCGTTGCCGGTGTGGCGTCCGGGCATCTCGGCATAAGGAATCACGCGCACGGCACGCTGAGTGTCAATCGCATAGGGTCCGATGAAAAGCTGCTGACTCTCTCGATGAATCATGCGATTGGCCGCCGTACCTCCGACGCTCTCCTCCCGGATGATCCGTTGCAGGTCAGGGGTGATCTCATACAGTCTATCCGAAGAACCCTGGGGCTTATGGGGACTATAGGTCACGACCCAGAGTCGGTCTGCCCACGGGACCACGGCCCCGGTGCCGCACTCACCTTCGTCATTGTAATAGGCTAGGTGCGGATAAATGCCGCTGATTTGCACAGGGCCTGCCTCGATGCTGGCATCGCCGTCGCCGCAACCGAAAAACAGCGTCACCGACAGCAGAAGGCACCACCGGACAAAAATGGTCGAAATGAGACGAGTCATAGAGATCGGTCAGATTATTCGCAGAAGTTCTGAAGATAGAAATTGATTCTCCCAAAATTGTCCCCGATCGCCATCGGCCTCAGCGAAAATGTCAAGCTGAGGAACAGCATAGGCGTGTCATGCTGTTGGCCACTTCAGCGCACTTTGCGAAAACCTCTGCGCACTTTGCGGTAAAGAAAAGAATCTGGCCCGACGCCAACCGCCGGAGTGCTACATCACGGTACCTTGACGAGCTTCCGGGATCTGGCTACCCCTTGATCATCTACCACTCGGATAAAATACGCCGCCGGTAACAGATGATCCACGGACATAGAAGCCTGCAGTTGGCCGCTGTCCATCGTATATTTTTTCTGATAAAGGACTGATCCATCGAGGTCGGTGATCTCCACGATGGCAGAGGATGCCAGCACATTTTCATAGCGCAGGCTGATTTCGTCGACGGCCGGATTGGGTGATAGCTGTAGATGGCCGGGTAATGGTCGCGTGGTCGGTAGTTCGGCAGTCAGCGGACCCACGTTAAGCGGCCGGTAGATGTCCGGGCCTTGATCGTGGATGTAGGTGATGTAGGCCTTTTGAATGCCTCGCTTCGAATTAATAAACTCTATATCGCCCAGCCGGCGTCGGTAGTGCTTGCTCGAAAACTCACCACCGAAAAAATGGTAGAAACAGTCCAGCGATCGCACATAGGTACTCCCCACGAAAGATACATTCTCATCAAATCGGCTGCCGTAGTGATACTTGTTGAGCATTTCAAAATCGTGGTCCATCCGAAGTATCATGACATCGGTGCCACCCACACTCGTGAAGGTCACGCTGTCCAATTCGACCGACCCAGAGAAAGTGATACCCACGACCACATCCCTAAATGACTGATTGTGGGCATGAAACACGTAGTCCAGGTCATACTGTGTAGGCTCCAATCCGGGTATGAGAAAGCTTCGCTCATTAATGAGCTGACCGGAGTGATTGTATCGATGTAATGCTAAGGGTTGGCCTGAACCTTGAGCGTTCGCTAGCCAGGAGACCATGAATTCACCGGCACCTGACCGGGCAATATCAAGCATCTCTGCACCTGCTTGGGTAATGCTTGTGACAAATTCCATCCTCCCCAAATTATCGAGCGATAGAATCGCCCAACTACCTGCGAGGTGATGCTGGGCCTGTCCATCTACGTACAAGCCCGAATCAGCCCTCCCAGCAAGATACATTCCTCCGACGGAGCGGGTGGTGAGCATACGCTCGGATCCACGCATGCCCTCAATCTGATGAAAACCTGAGACCTGGCCCGAGCCGTCAAAAGTAATTGAGAATACCATCGTGTCAGTCGCCTCTGCAAGGGTATCTCCATCCATGCGGAGCGTACCGCTATAAGCTCCAATCAAATGGAGATTGGTATCGGCGGCCACCAGGTCGTCAAATCTGACGTAATCCGCCTTAAAATTATACTCGAAATATTCAATCCCAATGTCCAGGTTCAATAAGTATGCCCTTAGTGAGTCTATTTCGGTGAGATAATAGTCGGCGTAGAAGCCGAACTGCCAATCCTCCACAAATAGGGCTAGATCAATGTTTGCAATGGCCTCCTTATAAACCTCCGTCTCTTCGGGGTAGAAATTGTAGAAAAGCCGCCCAGAATCAGATTCGACAAGTCCAAAAGGAGCAATATACTGCTCGTCATAGTCGAGCGAGTACTGCAATCCGATTCGCTGCAGTGTTTCATACCTGTTTGCATCTGTGATGTACTGATAATAAAGATTAGAACTGCGAGCCTTCGACCTTGGGAGCTCCGAAGGAGAATGATCTGACAAAGCATTAATGCTCAAGCCGCTGGCAGTTTGAGCCGAGATGCAGCTCGGGTACCATATGACCCCTAGCAAGAAGGCAAACCGAACGACTTTCCACTGGAAGTACTGCATGATTTCAGGATGGTCAAACAAAGTGTGCAAATGTAGTAATCTTCATAAAGTGCCTTCGTATCAATCGTCGTCCGGCCTGGGCTCGCTATGTCCTGCCTTGAGTACTTTTACACTGCCGGTATTCCCTTGGTCATCCTTCACATTTGCCAAGTATAGCCCATCCGCCACATGCCGGCCCAAGTCCACGTCCACCCGGACTTTGCCGCCCGCCAGGTCCACCTGCTTGCGCCAAACAGAGCGTCCGAACAGGTCCGTAATTTCTACAGCGATCGTGGTTGCCTCCGGACTGTTATACTCCAGCACAAATCCGTCGGTAAACGGATTGGGAAAGGCCGTCAGCTGCGAGGGTGACACAACATCTTGCACTACTTGTGTCTGGGCTAGCGGAGTGGTAACCTCTCCAGGTTCATCCGACAATGGCTCAGGCTCGGCGATATAGGAGATATAGGCCTTTTGAACACCACGTTTGGGATTGATGAACTCGACATCTCCTAGTTGGCGTTTGTAGATCTTGCTCGAGAACTCGCCTCCGAAGAAAAGATAGGTAGTGTTGTCCGGCGGGTAGTAACTAGCCATCACCTGAGAGACGGTTTCACTAAATCTTTCACCATAGCTGTTGGCAGATATGACACTTCCATCCTCGTCCAGCCTCAGGATCAGCACATCAGTGCCCCCCTTGCTCACAAAGGTGTCGGTTTCAATAAAAGCAGTATCTGCAAAGGTGATTCCGACGAGAAGTTCTTGGTTTCCGGGCTTAGACTGATGGAAAATATAATCTAAATCAAAGCTCTCAGTACAGAGGCTATCCACACGAAAAGTGACGGTGTCCATGTCCAAAGCTGTTCCGTCCCTATGGTACTTCCCCAACACTAAGAACTTCTCTAGTGTATCATATTTTGCTGCAACGTAGGCCGTCTGATCGCGACTGCCGTACACACCGAGCAACACCTCGTAATCTCTGCACTCAAGGTTGCTTAGGGCTTGCAACTGGTCGTTCAGATCGAATGATACTATAGCTATTGATCCTGCCGGCATTGCTTGTACCCCGTTGACGCTTAGTCCCGCACCTCCTGCCTTCACCGTCACGATGACAGACCTTCCATCGCCCTCGATCATCGGCTGAAAATCCAAGTCAATTCCCGATATGGTTTGCATTTGATGGACATCCCCACTAGCTCCGACGGTCAAAACCAGCATGACGGTATCCGGAGAAGTCAAATAGAGTGAATCCATGATCAAAACCTCTCCAGCTACCATCGCGTGTAGAACTGTTGTTTCACCATACGCTGATAGATCTAGTGGGCGGCAATAGGTGGCTCCTACCCTTATCGAGTGGTAATTTTTGCCGTTTTCTAGAACGACTTGGTATAAGCTATCATCCTCGATTAACTGAAGCGACCTGAAAGACGTGACGTCATAAATATCAGACGTATCGAAATAAAAGAAATCGACCAAACTGTCGCTTGGAGAAATCACCGGCTCCTTCTCATCCAGCAGAAACTCGTAGGAAAGAGTCTTCCCTTCCGCCAGATTGACAGTGCCGAAGGGTGCAACAAAGTCATCGCCGAAATCAAAATAGTGGTTGGCATGAAAATCTTTCAGCACTTGAAATGTAGACGTATCATTTAGATACTGCACAGTGGTGAGCAAAGGGGCCGTCTGGACGGATCGGGCGGCATCACGAGGTGAATCGCCGCTTGTTTCGGCAACAAGGCCTGATGATGTGGATTGGGCACACGCTTCTTCGATTCGATCAGTCAAAGATGCAGGGTCATAATGAATTACGTTTGCTCGTGTCAATGACCCTAAGAGGTTGCATTTCTACTTCCACACTGATCAAGCTATCGCAGCCCATTTGACCTTGCACGACCTGCACATACGATCCCGCCTCCGTATAGGTTTCGTTTCCTACCGTCACCTGCTCGCCCGGGCAAATGACGTAGCTGAGTTTGGTCGTATCGCCCTTGTTAAGGATCAAGGTCAAAGTAGGTCGATGGCTCTCCACCGAATAGAAAGAAGAAGCAAAGGTCTGCCATTTGTGAGGTGTCTCTGAGGGGAGCTTAAGCATGAAGCCGTACAGGTTCTTTTGCTCCACCATCTGCCGGATGTATTCTGTGACATCAATATCCACCGGCTTGTCTTGGCCCGGAGCACTTATCGTCAGGTAATCAGCACCGACATCGGGCCGGGTGTTCCACGTGACCGTCTGCTCATCCCAATCCTCCTCAATGGGATGCAAGCGCGTGGTGATGGGATCCCGTCCCGTCTGCTGCAAGGTGAGAATAGCGGATCTGATGGAGGCAGCCCGCAGCAGCGTATCTGACCTCAGCTCCGGAAAGTCGAAAATGCTCCTGGTCTTCCGCACATAACAATTGAAGCAATTTCCATAGGTGTATTTAGTGGTACCGATGATATAACCGGTGCCGTTGGGACTGGTCTTATTTTGATCATAGACTCCCCAGTAGTCTTTAGTCTGGGACCAAACAAGCTTGGCATTTCTCGCCGACTGCGAATCAAACTGTCTGACATAGGAGGGATAGCAAGGATTAGCAGGATCTTCTTGTACCGGCAAGATGCCCAAATTCAGGGTTACTGTGCTATCGCATCCGTACTGACTCGTCAAGGTCATGCTGTACGCCCCCGCTTGATTGATCGCAGAATCCCCCAGATAAAATACCTCACAGCTCAATATCGTAGTGTCAATATGCACCACTTGTGGAGGGTGTGCCACCAGAATAAGACGCACCAATATCACCTGGCCACTCGGATCTACGATCTCATGTAGATAGGTGCCAGATTGCGATAGTTGCTGCCCATAGAAATGAAAACTATCTCCCTCACAGATATGCTCATATATCGTGGTATTGACAATGTCCTGACAATTCACTCCATCGCAGATGACCTTCACAAGGAAGGACTCCTCCGATGAGCAGTTGTTATTGTCCGTGACAATCACCGTATATAGTTCTCCCCCGGCAAGATTCATCAGATCCTCGGTAGTGGCCCCATTGGACCAGGTGAAGGTATACGGAGGAGCACCTCCTTCCACCTGCAGATTTATTTGACCATCCGAGGCGCCATCGGTCGATTCTTCGGTGATCTGCGCAGCGATACCCATAGCTGCGGGCATGGCGATGCTGATGTCCTGGATAGATACAGCGCAACTATTCTGATCCGTCACGGTCACCGAATAGCTTCCTATACCAAGACCGGTGGGGTCCTCCACGTTGCCAATAGCCACTGGCCCATCCCAGGAAAAGGTCAGCGCTCCGGAGCCATTAGCCACCGTCAGATCGATGCGACCATCACTACCGCCGGCGCACTGCACATCGGTCGCCACGGCTGATACGGTCAGCCCTGCAGGATTAGCCAGATCGACGGACGGCCCCGGCGTGACACATCGATTACCGCTGGTCACCACCTTACGGATATACGGCGTGTAGCGACCGGGAGCTAAGCCGGTAAAGGAGGTGCTACTCTGCCAAGTTCCACCGTTTAGGTTGAACTCGTAAGTACCTCCTGCCGGCCCTCCGGCTAATGGTGATACTGCCGTCATCCACCCCGCAAGCCGAGGGATTGGTCGACGAACTTGCGGCTACCGTCAGGGCGGTAGATCCATTCACCGTAATCGCTGCACCCGTCAGCGTACAGGGATCGCCGGTACTATTTCTCACGGCCGGGACATAACTGTCCGCTGGCAAATCATCGAAAATCCGTGAAGACTGCCAGAAACCACCGTTGAGTTGATATTCATAAAAACCGACTCCCCCACTCGCCAGTAGTCGAATTTCGCCTACGGGATCACCGCATGTGGTGTGTGTCACCCGCTCCACGGTCAGTGCCAGGGCCGGTATACCAGTAATCTCAATGCTGGGTCCATCCGTGGCACATCGGCCATTGTGCGTCGTGTTATTCCTGATTTCGGAAAGATAAAAGCCCGGTGCCAATGCGGAAAAGGTCGCAGCAGTCTGCCAGGCACCGTCATTTATTCGGTATTCATAAGTCCCCAGTCCGCCGCTGCCAGACAACGTGATAGACCCGTTGCTCTGGCCACAGGTGGCATTTGACTTGCTGGCTAAGGTGACGGACGGAGCGTGATGCTCGGACTCAAGTACGATGGGAGCTCCTTGAACAATACAATCAGGGTGGTTCTTATCTCGAGCATAGGGTATGTAAGTACCGGGTTCCATGTAGTTGTAGTAACCGCTGCTGCGCCACTGTCCGCCGTCAAGTTTATATTCATACTCACCCGAACCTCCGCGTGCAACCAATTCGAAAGTGCCAGTTGCCCTGTCGCAAGTTGGCGTGATAAATGTGCCTCTCCCGAGTGACAATGCAGCTCCTTTCAGCACTACTCCTGCCAAGCCATCGTTGCAAGGAGAGCCCAGGTCTCTCACCAACGCCATATACTCGCCGGCCCACAGGTTTTCAAACTTATTGGAAGACTGCCATTGTGTACCATCAATACTGTACTCATAGATGCCGATGCCCCCGAAAGCAAATATTGTCAGTGAGCCATTTGCCTCTCCGCAGACGGCATGTATGAGCTCCACCTTATCGAAAATAGCCCGATCATTGGGATAATCTCCAAATTCACAGTCGTCAACATCTGACGTCCCATCGCCGCCACTAGTCACGATCTCCTCGGCTACCTGTGCCGTGGCTACCGATAGCATGAGTGGAGCAATAAATATGAGAATAAACGATAGCGATCTCGACGAGAAGCAACTTACTCCTCTTGCAAATGTCTTTGAAACTAATTGATTCATATGCTCGTTCCATACATCCCTAACCCCAGGGAATGACACCCCTACAAAGTCCGCACATCCATGCTTGAATACCAAGAGAAAACTGGCTATAGCTAGTTAGTTCACAGGAATCTACTGCTCAGACAAGTGCTAAACGACGCCGAATCGGATCTCTTAAAGATGGTAAATGTGGAAAATGATGGTTTTGGCCTACTAGAATTAAAGATGGTTTTAGATGATTAAGATTCTATTCAATAGGCCAAACCTAACCATACTCTTTCTTTTTATCAATACATATTACGATTTTTTTTCATATTTATTTATTTCAATGCATATATACTTTAGTACCAATATTTTAGTGGCTGTAATAAAATTACTACAACCAAACATCCTAGTAATCATCCGTGCGCTGGACTAGGTAACCTTGTCGTCCTATCAGCAAATTACTGCGTCGAACAAATTCAGTGGTGCCTTTCAATTTCAAGTTGAGGGGGCCACATTGCCCTTGACTGGTCCAGGCCCTCCGCCGCAGCAGATCACTCGACGACCAAGAACTAGCCCTCCGCGCACTTAGCGAAAACCCTTGCGCACTTTGCGGTAAAAAAATCTGCTGCTACATCTAAACCCAGGAGATGCGATGCACTAAGTCAAAATCTAGCATGCCACAAATACGGCCATAATATTCCCTATACACAATAACCCAGCATGATTTCTCCGCACTCCCTTATTTTTACTAAATGCATTTATTAAAACTAGCCTGGTGGATGATCGCGTTGCCCATGTGCTTCGGCTCGCTGCATGCGCAGTCGCCCCTTGATCGGCAATTTCAGCAACTGCGGGACGACGACCGTTGGCATCTGTCCTTTAGAGACGCAGGCACGCGGCGATGGCAGTCCAAGTGGTTTCTAGATGGGACGAGAGCGGAGATACGTCCGACCCCGGAGGGGATGGTCTTCACTGCGGGGCCGGTGGAGGGCGACGATGCCTGCCATGCGGTCCTATGGACCAAACCGTCGTTTGAGGGTGCCGTAAAGATCGAATATGACTACACGCGTCTCGACGCCCGAACCAAATGGGTCAATATACTCTACATCCAGGCCTCGGGCATTGGCACCGGACCCTTCCACCCGGACATTACCGCCTGGAATCATCTGCGCATCATCCCATCCATGCGTACCTATTTTCAAAATATGCGTGCCCTGCACTTGAGTTATGCGGCCTTTGGCGGCGCCAATACCGAAGCGGACAATGACTATCTCCGCGTACGTAGATATCCCGTCGACTCGACAACCACTTTCCGACAGACGAAGGTGCCTCCTGCTTATTTCAAGACCAACTTATTCAAGCCGGGGGTGACCTACCATCTCACCATCATCAAAACGGATCAGCAACTATTTCTGCAGGTGAAAGGATCCGACCGGACTAAATTATTTCATTGGGACATCACCACCCACTCGGCTTTGCCAGCCGGCCGAATCGGCCTGCGACACATGTACACACGTGCTGCCCGTTATGCCAATTTCAAGGTGCATACGCGGCGGTGATTACTCAGCGCCGATCTTTGGATGCCCTTTGAAAAGCCTATCTTCCCCTTAATGATCACGCAACTCAAGCATCATGGATCGAAGGACCTTCACCCGCACGACGGGGGCGGCGCTTGCCGGTTTGACCTTGGCCCCCAGCACCTATGGACATACCATGGCTAGGGACAAAGCACCCTTGAAACTCTCACTCGCCCAGTGGTCCCTGCATCGGGCATTTAATGCCGGCGACCTGGATCCCGACAACTTCGCCCAAATCACCAAGCAAGCATTTGGTATTGAGGCAGTGGAATATGTCAATCAATTTTATGTCGCTCAGGCTAAGAAAACGTCTTTCTGGCAGGCTCTAAGGCGACGGGCGGATGATCATGGGGTGCGGAGCTTACTGATCATGGTCGATAACGAGGGAGACCTGGGAGATCCGAACCAGCGACAGCGAAAGAAGGCCGCCCAAAACCACCACAAGTGGGTGGATGCAGCCAAAGTCCTAGGTTGCCACTCGATCCGGGTCAACGCCTTTGGCGAGGGTAATCAGGCAGAGCTACGTGCAGCGCTGGTGGACGGCCTGGGCCAGCTGGTCACGTACAGCGCCCAAGAAGAAGTGCATGTCCTCATCGAAAATCACGGACTGTTCAGTTCCGACGCAGACTTTGTTGTGGACGTAATCAAAGAAGTAGATAGTCCCTACCTGGGTACCCTCCCCGACTTTGGCAATTGGTGTCTTACGGCCCAGTGGGGCAGCACCAAGATCCCTTGCGACAGAGCCTTCGACCGCTACGAGGGGGTGCAGGCATTTCTGCCCTATGCCCAAGGCGTCAGCGCGAAGTCCTATGACTTCAAAGCGGACGGCAGCGCCACCGTCATTGACTATGCCCGCATGCTTAACATCGTAGCTGACTTTGGATACGACGGTTACATCGGCATCGAGTACGAAGGCGACGTGCTGTCGGAGTCCGAGGGCATTATCGCCACCAAAAAACTCATCGAAAAGGTCTGGGCGGCGATCTGATGCGCTGGCCCTGGTGCCGAATTTCCATGAAAGCGCAATCGCGCGTGCGCAAGGCAGCGCCCGGGTGGAGCTGTTTAATTGTGTAGTTGTTGAGAGGGTAGAATGGGATATTATGCTAGGCGATGCATTTTTGCCCTTGCTGGTCAGAAGTCTACAATGCAGATGTTTAGGGTTTAGGGTTTAGGTGACGCCTTCGGCGGCGTTTAGGGGATTTTCCTTCGGGTTTTGACGCACTATTTGAAAACACTTTCAGGCCTGGCACGAATCTCAATGAAATCACAATCCTTAATCACAATCTTTCGATCACAATCGCGCGCGCAAGGCCGTCCGCGCCCAGGTTGAAATGTTTAATTGTGTAGTTGTTGAGAGGGTAGAATGGGATATTATGCTAGGCGATGCATTTTTGCCCTTGCTGGTCAGAAGTCTACAATGCAGATGTTTAGGGTTTAGGGTTTAGGTGACGCCTTCGGCGGCGTTTAGGGGATTTTCCTTCGGGCTTTGACGCACTATTTGAAAACACTTTCAGGCCTGGCACGAATCTCAATAAAATCACAATCCTTAATCACAATCAAGCCCTACCCGCGAGCAGTCCGCGCCCAGGTTGAAATGTTTAATTGTGTAGTTGTTGAGAGGGTAGAATGGGATATTATGCTAGGCGATGTATTTTGCTGAGCTTGGTCAAATGTCTTGGGTGCAGAGGTTTGGATTTAGGTGCTGCCTCCGGCGAACGTCTAGGAGGATTTTCCTTCGGGTTTTGACGAACTATTTTGGAAACTCTCCCTGGCCCTCGTGCCCGGATCTCCATGAAATCACAATCTTTAATCACAATCGAGCCCTACCCGCAGAGCAGCCCGCGCCCAGGTTGAAATGTCTAATTGTGTAGTTGTTGAGAGGGCAAAATGGGATTTTATGCCAGGTACGGCACTTTGCTGTCTTGGTCAAATGTCTTAGTGCAGAGGTTTGGGGTTTAGGTGCTGCCTCCGCCGAATGTTTAGGGGGTTTCCTTCGGGTTTTGACGAACTATTTTTGAAAACTCTCCCTGGCCCTCGTGCCCGGATCTCCATGAAATCACAATCTTTAATCACAATCGAGCCCTACCCGCAGAGCAGCCCGCGCCCAGGTTGAAATGTCTAATTGTGTAGTTGTTGAGAGGGCAAAATGGGATTTTATGCCAGGTACGGCACTTTGCTGTCTTGGTCAAATGTCTTAGTGCAGAGGTTTGGGGTTTAGGTGCTGCCTCCGCCGAATGTTTAGGGGGTTTCCTTCGGGTTTTGACGAACTATTTTTGAAAACTCTCCCTGGCCCTCGTGCCCGGATCTCCATGAAATCACAATCTTTAATCACAATCTCCAATCACAATCAAGCCCTACCCGCAGAGCAGCCCGCGCCCTTTGTTGAGTTGTTTAATTGTGTAGTTGTTGAGTGGGCAAAATGGGATATTATGTTAGGCGATGCATTTTACTGAGCTTGGTCAAATGTCTTGGGTGCAGAGGTTTGGATTTAGGTGCTGCGTCCGCCGAAGGTTTAAGGGGATTTTCCTTCGGGTTTTGACCCGCCTTTCGAAAACTCTATCTTGGCCTTGGCCGGATTTCAATGAATCACAATCCTTAATCACCATCTCCAATCACAATCAAGCGTCACGCGCAAGGCCGCCCGCGCCCGGGTTAAACTGTTTAATTGTGTAGTTGTTGAGAGGGCAAAATGGGATTTTACGCCAGGTGCGGCACATCTGCCAATCACAATCAGGTCTGCAACACCCAACCCATCGACCCGCAACGCGTCAACGCACAACCCGCCGATCCTAAAACATTACGATATTTTTAACAGGTGAGAGACATCTCTGAGCGCGGAGGATTCAAAGTTCTTCGTTAACTTGAGAGCCTAACAATAAAATCACACCATGGCCAAATACACAGCCATCGTCATGCTTCTGCTCCTGTCGGGCTCGACCTGGGCTCAGCTGCAACCACAACGCGCATTTTTGACTGTCCATGAGTTACTCACCACCGTGCAGGTTAATGGGTCAGTTACTGCGTCACAGTCCGGCCTGCGGGCACTCGCACTCATCGAGAAGCCCAAGCCCCTCCTGATGGTCGATGGGGTCAAGCACCAATGGCCACTCCTGACCTCCCGGTGGGTGATCGACACAGAAGAAATCGAGTCCGTGCAGGTGGTAACGGGGTTGTCCGCCAAGGCCTATGGACCTGAAGCGGCGCACGGGGTGGTACATATTCGCACGAAGCCCGATAGCTTGTGGCGCAAATTAAATGCTCAGAAGAAGTAGTTGCGGGTTTATCACCCATCGCCGAAAATAAGCCACACCCTTAAGTCTATACAGAGCCAATCCGGCGGTAGTCACTATTGCCGCAGCATACTCAGCTGCTCATCAAAGGATGCACGTAAGGATTGATCAGGTGTCCACACAATGTCCTGCCCATCTCCCCAATAGCGAGGCACGATGTGAAAATGCACATGAAAGACATCTTGCTGTGCCTGCTCTCCAGAGCTGTTGACGATCTGGAGATGCTCGATGCCCAACTTCTGTCGATATAAAGTGGTCACGTCCTTAATGGCGCCGGCCAGCTTTTGAAACAATTCGCTGGGCAGATCAAAGATGTCTTGATAATGGGCTTTCGGAATCACCAACGTATGATAGGCATTGACCGGGTTAATGTCCAGAAACGAGTAAATGTGATCATTCTCGTACACCTTCCACGACTTCGCTTCCTGACGGACAATCTGGCAAAAAATGCAATCGTGCATCACTTCTGTTTGAGTCATAGACGGCGTCGAGATGCGTACCGTTGGATCGTTTTGGCCCTTGGGAGTGAATTGTCTAAAATGGATCTTTCGATATGCGGATGGCGGCGCGCCGAAATGACTTCTTAAAAGATTTGGAAAAATGAGCCAAATCAACAAAGACGCGTCATACGCCACTTGGCTCACGGGCAGGTCCGATCCCAGCAGGAGATCGGCGGCATTTTCCAGCCGTTTGATCTTTAGATGGGTGGCAGGAGAGGTAGCGTACGTCTTCTTAAAAGTGCGTCCAAAGGAGCACAAGCTCATATGGCCTAGCATGGCCAGCAGGGCAATCGCATTATATAAATTTTGCCCTTGTCCATCAACGGCCAAAGAATGGCTGGCAAGATGCCCTATTTTAGTAGTTGAACACACCAAGGATGACTTCTCCATGCCGTCACCTTGCTAGTATGTGTCAGGCGAGGACGCCTGATACGGCCAGGTAGCACTTGTCGAGTGATATTCCAACGGCAGCTAGCCTCAAAGGCCACACAGCCCAGATCAGGCCGTTTTTGGCGTCCTCGCCAAACGCCATCATAGCTTGCTGGCACACGGAAGCCTTGCTAATGCGATGGCCCTAGTAGAGTTTCGCATTAGATATGTTGAATAATTCTAATAAGATTTTGTTCGCAGACGAGGCATGACCGAACGATCTCGTAGAGTCGAGCATGGCAATGCGAGAAGTGAGGGAACCGCGACAGCGGGTGGGTGGCTAGCCTTAGCTATGGCGAGGCTTTGCAACGACGTATGCGGACTAAAGACATTAGAATTAGCTACAAGATTTAATGCGAAACTGTACTAGCATGGCCAGTTGTTCGAGTGAAAGGCTGGAATAGATACTGGCCCCGCCCCTCCGCAGCCGGCCGTAAAAACAACAATCATTGCTAACTTGTCCGGCAAAGCAACGGATGCCATGGACATAGCTCGGATCAGAAAGCAATTTCCTGCCCTCTCGCGTAAAATAAACGGCCGGCCGACCATCTATCTGGACGGGCCTGCGGGGACCCAAGTACCGGAGCGGGTGATTGAGGCGATCAGCCAATATTACCACCAATCCAATGCCAATACCCATGGCTACTTTACCGCCTCGCGAGAGACCGACGAGCTGCTGGAGCGGACACGGGACAAGGTGGCGACCTTCCTGGGAGCACCAAGCGGGGCCTGCATCTCCTTTGGCTCGAATATGACCAGTCTCAACTACTCCCTCAGCCGTGCATTGGTCCGCGATCTGTCGCCTGGGGATGAGATTCTCATCTCTCAGTTGGACCACGAAGCCAACCGGGGGCCCTGGTTGGCGCTCAAGTCCTTTGGCGTCCAGGTCAGGGAGATTCCCCTGCTGCCCTCGGGTGTGCTTGACTACGACGCTTACACGGCTCTCTTGACCGATCGAGTCAAACTGGTCTGTGTGGGCTATGCCTCCAATATCTTTGGCACCGTCAACGATGTCGTAGCGATACGAGAGCAGGCCCATGCGGTGGGTGCCCGCGTCGTGGTAGATGCGGTGCACTATGCACCGCACTTGCCGCTGGATGTATCCGCGCTGGGCTGCGATTTTTTGCTATGCTCCGCTTATAAGTTCTATGGTCCACATGTGGGTATCCTGTATGCGAGAAAGGGATTGTTGGACCAGTTGCATACGGACCGATTGCGTACGCAGGAGCAGGTGGCACCCTACAAAATCGAGACGGGCACCCTCAATCACGCCGCCATCGCTGGGGTAGAAGCGGCCATCGACTTCGTCGCCGATCTGGCATCCGGAGCGGATCTGCGGGAGCGGATACTTGGCGCTATGACAGCGATCGGCCGGCATGAGCGTCACCTCATCCAGGTCTTGGCCAAAGGACTGGATGCCATACCGGGAGTCACCCTGTATGGGCCTTCGACCGCCACGGCGCCTCGAGCCCCGACGATTTCTTTCACCGTAGAGGGTATGGACCCGGTCGAAGTCTGTAAGGCACTGGGGCAGCAAAACATCTATGCCTGGGACGGGCATTTCTATGCCATCCGATCGATGGAAGTGTTTGATCTGCTGAAAGTGGGAGGCGTCACCCGAATGGGCGTCGTCGTGTACAACACCCTGGAGGAGGTACAGCAGACGGTAGCTGCAGTGGCTGCTATAGTAGGTGCGACCGTGAACAAGGAGGCGCAGCGCTAAGAGCTCGTGGAGACCGTGCGAAGCCGGGATGGCTCCTTGTGCACCATGACTCGGCTAAATAGCCGATTTTTTCTTTTCTTCCGGCTGTCAAGAACCGTAGAAAGATGAGAATAGGCATCCTGCGTGAGCGTAAAGTGCCGCCGGAATCACGTGTCCCCCTAAATCCCGTGCAAGTGCAGTTCATGCGAGATCAGTTGGATCTCGACATTGTCGTAGAGTCGTCACCCGATCGTTGCTTTACGGATGATGAGTATCGGTCGTTGGGGGTGCCTGTGCTGGCCAATCTGGACGATGCGGACGTCCTGCTCGGCGTAAAGGAAGTGCCTATCGAACACCTAAAGAAGGACAAGATCTACTTCATCTTTTCTCATACCATCAAGAAGCAGGCGTACAATCGAGCAATGCTCAAGGCGATTGTCGAAAAGGGCATCCGCCTGATCGACTACGAGCTCCTGACCAATACGTACGGTCAACGTCTCATCGCTTTTGGTCACTTTGCCGGCAGGGTGGGAGCCCACAATGCCCTGTGGACCTGGGCTCAACGTACCGGCGACTTTGCCCTGCCGCGGCTCATGGATCTGCGGGATTATGAGGCCGCCAAGGTGATCTACAAAGGCCTCACCCTACCTCCGCTAAAGATCGTACTGACGGGCACAGGCAGAGTGGGCACCGGGGCGCTCCTGACCCTCCAGGACATGGGTGTAGAGCAAGTGGATCCCCTTCATTTTCTCGAGGAATCCTATGATCGTGCCGTCTTTACGCAATTGCTCCCGCATCACTACGCGGCCGATCGATCGGGCGATCCCTTTGACAAGTCTTTCTTTTACAACAATCCCGCCTCCTTCGAAAGCATCTTTCAGCCCTACTACCGGGCCAGCGACATCATGATCAATGGTATTTACTGGGTCAATGACGCCCCAGCTTTTTTCACCAACGCCGAGATGAAGCTACCCGACTTTCGGATCCGGGTCATTGCTGACATCTCCTGCGATATTGCACCGGTATCGTCCATCCCTTCGACCTTAAGAGCCACCACCATGTCGGACCCGGTCTTTGGCTATGATCCCCTAAGTGAAGAACAAGTAGCCCCCTATCAATCCCATGTGATCGACATGATGACCATCGACAATCTGCCCAACGAATTGCCGCGCGAGGCATCCAAGGCATTTGGCAAGCAGTTTATCACCGCCATTCTTGGCGAATTTCTCAAGGATGAGCCCAGCGAGATGCTCAGTCGTGCTACCATCTGCGAGCATGGCCGATTGAAACCTGCCTTTGAGTATCTGCAGGCATGGATTGACGATGTTGGCAACGCTGCGCGCCGTGGGCTTCGTTGAGATGTGTTGTTGAATTGTTGAATTGTTGAATTGTTGAGTTGTTGAGCGAGGGTAAAATGGGATTTTGTGCCCTGGCGCTGACATCCCCTATGCTAATCATAATCACTTATCACCATCTTCCAATCCCCAATCAAGGTTGCCAACCGCGCAACCGCAAGGCAGCGCGCCGTGCGCTTCGTTGAGACGTATAATGGTGTAGTTGTCTAGCGCTGGGCTGGATCGTACTGATCGTCCTTTTCTAGCGCCTGCAGACAAGCCTCGCAAAGCATCGATGATATTTGCTATATACTGAATGCTCTAACGTGGTCCTGGTTAATCGATCTACCCCGATCTCTTCTACCTAAATCGCTCATAATCAACTATACATCAATGATGCTGCTACCTATTATCGCATTTAGCTTATTTTCTAATACGTGATCACTATGTAGCTTATTACCTATGTCTTGGTCCGGAATGCGTGGAGCTATCCTGCCGGTCCGATGAAAAATCCTCGAAGATCTTGTGGAATAAGGCGGGTCCTCCGCTCCTTGTAATGCGCCCGGAGCTCAGCTCTCCACTACACCCAGGACGCGACTCCAAGGACCCAACCCCCCGGTTGCAGAAAGTCCTGGCTGATGAATGGCCGGGACTTTCCCTTTTATGACTTCTTCAGCTCCTGCGCGTGCACCGCCGCGATGCCCACCATTTCGACGATCTGCCGCACGCTGGCGCCCAATTGCAGTACATGCACCGGCTTTTTCAAACCCAACAGAATGGGACCGATGATCGGCATGTCAAAGACCTCACCTAGTAGATTGTAGGCGATATTGGCGGAAGAGAGATTGGGAAAAATCAGGGTATTGGCACGGTGCCCGGCCAGCTTTGAGAATGGATGTAGCTGCATTAATAGCTGACTATTGAAGGCCATGTGGGCCTGCATTTCACCATCTACGATCCAATCCGGATGCCGATGATGCAGCAGCTTGGTCGCCGCCCGCATGAGCATCGCCGACTCCCCTTTGGCCACAGAGCCAAAGTTGGAGTAGGTCACCAGGGCAATCTTAGGTTCGATATTAAAGGTGCGGACCTGCTCGGCCACCAGCTCTGTAATATCAGCAATGTCTTCTGCCGAAAGATGATGATTGACCGTGGTATCTGCCAGGAATAGGGGTCCACTATTCGTCATCGCTATGTGCGTGCTGGCCACCTTGCGGACGCCTTCCTTCGCACCAATGATCTGCAAGGCGGGCCGCACGGTATCCGGATACTTGCGTGAGAGACCACTGATCATCGCATCGGCCTCGCCGGTCTCTACCATCATAGCCCCATAGTAGTTGCGGCTGGTCATCACCTCCGCCGACTCCGGGACGGTGACCCCCTTGCGCTTGCGCTTATCATAGTACATGCGGGCGTATCGGGACTGGGTATCCACCTCCGCCTGATCTGCCGGCAACTTGGGGTCGATGATCGGCACCTGGGGCAACTGAAGATCATGCTCCTCCATGATCGCATGGATGGCCTTCCGGTTGCCCAGGAGTATGGGGCGGGCGATGCGCTCTTCGATGACTCGCTGCACCGCTTTGAGCACGGAGCTGTTCTCCGCATCGGCAAAGACAATGCGCTGCACATCCTGACGGGCTTTGGTCTCGATGACCTTGGTCAGCGTATGATCGTGCCCCAGCCGCTTGCTCAGCTGCTCGTCGTACGCCTCCCAATCGGTGATGTGCTGCTTGGCCACCCCCGACTCCATAGCCGCCCGAGCCACTGCTGGAGCCACGGTGGTAATCAATCTTGGATCCACCGGTTTGGGTATGATATAGTCAATCCCAAATTTGAGATTGGTGGTGTTATACGCCATATTGACCATGTCCGGGACCGTCTTTTTGGCCAGCTCCGCGAGCGAGTATACGGCCGCCAGCTTCATCTCTTCGTTGATCTCCGTCGCCCGCACGTCCAGGGCTCCCCGAAAGATGAAAGGAAAGCCCAGCACATTGTTTACCTGATTGGGATAATCCGATCTGCCTGTGGCCATAATGCAGTTGGGCCGGACCGCCTTTGCATCCTCATAGCTGATCTCGGGATTGGGATTGGCCATGGCAAAAATGATGCAGTCCTCTGACATCGAGCGAACCATCTCCTGGCTCAAAATGCCCCCACGCGAAAGGCCGATGAAAACATCGGCGCCTTGCATGACGTCGGCCAGGGTAGCATCCGCCGGCGCCCCCCCATTGACAAATTCTGACTTTTTGCCATCCAGGTTGGTGCGATCCGGATGTATCAGCCCCTTGCTGTCAAACATGAAGATATTCTCCTTACGGGCCCCCAGCGATACATAAAGCCGCGTGCACGAGATCGCGGAAGCCCCGGCACCACTGACCACAAACTTGGTATTGCCGATCTCTTTGTCAAAGATCTCCAGCGCATTGAGCAGCGCAGCACCACTGATAATCGCCGTGCCGTGCTGATCGTCATGCATGACGGGCACATTGAGCGCGGCCTTCAGTCGTTCTTCAATCTCAAAACACTCCGGTGCAGAGATATCCTCCAGATTGACGCCGCCAAAGCTGGGCTCAAGGATCTGGACGGTGCGCACAAATTCATCCACATTTTTCGTGTCCAGCTCGAGATCAAAGCAATCGATGTCGGCGTAGATCTTAAAAAGCAGGCCCTTGCCCTCCATGACCGGTTTGCTTGCCTCCGGGCCGATATCACCCAGGCCCAGTACCGCGGTGCCATTGCTGATCACCGCCACGAGATTGCCCTTGGCTGTGTACCGATAGGCATCGTCCACATTTTCGCTGATCGCCAGGCAAGGATCGGCCACACCGGGAGAGTACGCCAGGGAGAGATCGCGCTGGGTGGATGTCTCCTTGGTTGGTATCACCTCGATCTTGCCGGGACGACCCTTAGCGTGATATTCCAACGCCTCTTCTCGTAAGGTATGCTTGTCCATCTCAGTCACTTTGGTTGCATGGTGCTGATAAAATAAACCCCTCATTTTGAGGGGGATGCTAAAATTATCAAAATATCGCAAGCCACCATTGTGGTACACCACTGGCAAGCCGACGCCCATGTCACCCTGTCGTCGCCGGCCGGGTTGCCATCTGGTCACAGGGTAGGCAGAGATGAAGATCCCCCTTGGCCGGCCTCTGGCATCTCGCATCTGGCAAATCACCCCTTTCGTCTCCCCAAATTGCCTCTTTCACAATAAATCCATACATTCAAACGCTCAATACTACATTTAGGAATTTTATCTGATGAAGAAATACCCCCTCGGCGAATTTGAAGAGTTGGTCCTGCTGACCGTGGGCGTGCTGCACGAGGGTGCCTATGGCGTAGCCATCAAGGACGAAATGGAAGCCCGGCTGCAGCGGCGGATCAGCGTGGGGGCGTTACAATCAGCCCTGCGCCGCATGGAGAAAAAGGCCTACCTCAAGTCGCAACTAGGCGAAGCCACGGGGGCCCGGGGAGGAAAGAGAAAACGATACTACGCGATGACTGGCTATGGCAAAAAGGCGTTGGTCCATGCCAAAGAAATCAGGGAAAATCTTTGGAATGACCTGCCCGATATAGCGCTGGAGTTTTGAAAGCCTACGCGGAAAGAATATTACGCTGGTATTGCAAGCCGGAGATCCTGGAGGACATCTTGGGTGATCTGGACGAGCTCCATCTGCGACAACGGGAGACCACGTCGAGACGCCGGGCCGATCGCCGGTTTGCCTGGGAAGTCTGCCTCTTATTTCGTCGCTCCATCGCAAAACCACTGCCGTTTTTTGACATCCTAACAGAATTAGACATGTTGCAAAACTATTTGAAGATCGGTTTCAGAAATCTGCTGAAGCACAAGTTTTCCACGTTTATCCACATTTTTGGGCTGGCCATTGGACTGGCCGCCTTTCTGTTGATCAATCGCTACACCTCGTTTGAGCGTAGCTATGACACCTTTCATACCAATCCCGACAATCTCTATCGGCTGACCACCGACAACATTGTCAATGGACAGTTGCAAGTGCGGGATGCGATGTCCTTTGCCCCATCCGGCAAAGTATTGACAGACGACGTGCCAGAGATCACGGGATATACGACCACCTACAAACTCGAAAACTTGATCATCCGCAAAGATGCCGTACCCCTGGAAGAACAAATGGTTGTGGCGGCTGACAGTAATTTCCTTCGATACTTTCACTATCCGCTCATCGCCGGAAACGCGGAGACGGCGCTGAGCCAACCCAACAGCCTGGTGCTCTCCGAAGAAATGGCGCTGAAATATTTTGGTTCCACGGATGTGATTGGCCGTTCCTTGGAGGTATTGGGTCGATTCAACCGGTCTTTTGATGTGACGGGCGTATTTGCGGAAGCCCGACAAAACACCCATTACAAATTCAATCTACTGATCTCGCTGGGCAGCATCCAAGATCAAATTGAAAATGACGAGTGGAACGGATTTAACTACTATACCTACCTCGACATCCAGCCGGGCGCGGATATCGCTGCACTCGAGAAGAAGATCGAGCCGCTCGCTGAAAAATATATCGGTGAGAATTCACAGCTGTATTTTAACCTCCAGCCCGTCACCGACATCCACCTCCATAGTGATTTCACCTTTGAGCCGGAAATACACGGCAGTGCCAAAGCCGTCCGATTCCTGAGTATTATTTCCATTTTTATCCTGGTCATCGCCTGGGTCAACTATATCAATCTTTCCACTGCCAAAGCCGTGGAGCGGGCACGCGAAGTGGGCTTGAGAAAAGTGGTCGGTGCAAAGAAACAACATCTCCTGGGCCAGTTTTTTCTAGAAGCCGTACTGATCAACTTATTGGGGGCCGTCACAGCGCTGGTGCTGGTCCAACTGGCCCTACCCTATTTTCACACGCTCGTCGGCAAGACGATTGTCACGTCTGCGTGGTCCGATCCAGGCCTGCTCCGACAGTTGGCCCTATTCTTCGTCATTGGCATATTTGCTGCCGGATTCTATCCCGCTTTGGTACTGTCTTCCTTCCGACCGCTGGAAGTCTTGCGGGGCCGATTTAGCAAATCACAAAAAGGACAACTCCTGCGCAAGAGTCTCGTAGTGATCCAATTTGCAGCGTCCTTGATCCTGATCGCAAATACGCTGATCGTCTACCGACAAGTCAATTACCTCATGGGTAGGGACAAAGGCATCGACATCGACCGGGTGGTCGGCATCAGCAATCCAAGAGTGAGTCAGCAAGAGCGTGATCAATATCGCATCAAGTACAAAGCCTTTAAGGACGAATTGGAAAGAGTGCCCGGCATCGCGCAGGTGGGCTCCATGTCCAATGTGCCCGGTGGGGGCAGCTCAGACATCAGCTCTAACAGTGGCGGGGCTCGCATCGTCGGTTTGACCGACCGGGTCCACACCACCATTTATATCAACACTATCGATGATCAAGCGACCGATCTACTCGATATGGATCTGCTCTACGGCCGCAGTTTTCATGAAGACATCAAGTCTGACACCATGGCGGTAATTGTCAACGAGGCCTTGTTACAAAAACTGAATGTGCCCGATCCTTCGAAGGTGATCAACGAACGATTGATGTTTGGCGAAAATGCCGACAATGATAAATATCCGGTAGTGGGGGTGATCAGCAATTTCAATCGCAGCACGCTAAAAAATCACGTGGAGCCTACCGTATTTTTCTATCGGGAGCGGTCCAGCAATACGCTCGTAAAATTGGGCGACACGGATTTGAGCACAGCGATGGCAGGCATCGAAAACACCTGGAATTCCTTCTTTCCCAATGATCCCTTTAATTACACTTTTCTGGATCAACGTTTTGAAAAACTGTATATGGAAGACCGGAAATTTGGATGGCTTTTTGCCAATTTTTCCATCTTGGCCATATTTGTAGCCAGCATGGGCCTGTTTGGATTGTCGTCTTTCCTGGCCCTACGTCGGACGAAGGAGATTGGGGTGCGAAAAGTACTCGGCGCATCGGTGGGGAGCATCGTACTTCTATTTTTCCGCGAATTTCTCTGGCTGGTGCTATACGCGGTTATTATCGGTGTGCCGTTGGTCTATTTTAGCATGGATCCCTGGCTCAGTGGATACGCTTATCGCATCGACTTCCCTTGGTGGATTCTGGTGGTGTCCGCACTGACCGTGACGCTATTTGCCTTTATGACGGTGGGCTATCAAAACTTCAAGGTGGCGCAACTAAATCCCGCTACTTCGATCCGGGACGAGTGAAGATCTAGTCGTCAGACTGAATCACCTGCCAGTGGGCCAGATCGTAGCGATCGCCGTGCCGTAGTAGGTAAAACTGCTGGCTCCCTTCAGGCAGTCGATATAGGGTGTCTCTTTCGGCTGACCAACGGGTACCATCGTAGATCGCTACATAGCTGGAACCAAACACTTCAAACTCGTCTCCCTGCACGATGATGCCCGTATCTTCGTCCAGGCCCAGGCCTAGCAAGCGTGGCTTGTGCTCCAAAATCTCGAAGAGATCAAACTGGCGATTACGAGCAAAAAGATGCTGATCGATAGCTACATTGGTGAGAAACGCCAGACCCTCCTCGTGATCTCCCATCATGATCGTATTGGTCTTCGTATCCCCGCGGGCGAGATACGAACCCTGTATGGTCGCCCCGGCGGAGCTCCCGGCGATCACGCCCCCCCGGTCCAGCAACGCATGAAAGGCCTCGTGCGTCTCCGTATCGAGATATGAATCCGCGTGCCTCCATTGGCGGCCTCCGCTAAACCAGACACCCCGCGCCTCTTGGATCGGCCGCCAAAAGGCAGGACTGTTCGCCTCGTCCCGGCTGCGTGTATGGAGCACTGTCACTTGGCGAAAGCCCAGCTGCACAAATCGCTGCCGAAATCGCGCCCGCCCGGCACTGTCGATGACCTCGCTGGTGATGGCCGTCGGAATCACCACGATAGGCGCATCCGGACCGCCGACGAGCTCCATAAATTTGGCATAAAATGCATCGGAGGCCCGTCCACCAATGATCAACAGTGTGCCGTGGGCCGGACCGGAAGAGCCTCCCCGTGCGATCGAGTAGTAGTCCGAATGCTCGGATGGCATGCGGACAGATAGTATGCAGATGGCAACTATAAGGAGTAGCACGCCTCCCAGAATATATTTCATCATCTATTATTTATAAGAATCCAACAAAAGATATTTAGGCGTATAGCCGGTCTGTAAAAACGAGCACTCCCCTCACTTGTGAAGCAAGGGGAGGTCTTTGCTGCTCGCCGGAGCACGGGCAAAGATTCTCTTTCCCAAATTAAGGAAATTTCACATGCAACCCCGTGCGCCTTACCGCCTGACTGGTAATATTTAGCCATGGAAGGCCCGGCCGGATACGAACTGCCCGTCGATACGACAGGGTATTAGTGAACCTTCCTTCTACCAAATAAAAGTCATCTTTGTTCGGAGCCAATCAATCTGTCGCCGCTCGATGCAATTTACATTTTCATCAAGCGGGCAGTGTATCTGATGGCATTTTTAGAAAACTGTAGATAATAGGGTCCGTCGATTAAACCCTGCGCCAAAACTCGAATATTCGGTCGGTCAATGATCCCGGAGCGCAAGAGCTTGCCCACCGCATCAAATAATTCAAAACGAAAACCCTCCATATCCGGCTCCGTCTGCAGATTAAATTCGTTGGAAAATGGATTGGGTATAATCTTAAACTTGCCTTTGCCGGTGGCAAATTTCACGACCTCGATCGGTGAAAAGGAAAAAGTACCGTCCTGGTCGACCATACGCAGGCGATAGACATTATCACCGTAGAGAGGAGCGTGATCGACAAACTCATAGCGTTCTCCCTGTGCTTCCCGGCCCCGCGCTTCGCGGCGCCCCAATGTGCGCCACTTGTCACCTACCATTCTTTTTTGGATCTCAAAATGATCGGCGTCGATCTCACTCTGCGTCACCCAGTGTAGAGCGATTTTATTTTGCGCCAACTTTCCTTCAAAATCCGACAGCACGATGGGCAACAGAGAGCTCAGATTAAAGACCGTCATAAAGGTGCCGGTCACCCCACGATCGTCGGTCGCAATCACCGTCATCTCCTGATACGCTAGACTTGGATCCGTATCGCCAAAGTTGATCATTAGCGCTCCCTGTGCAGGCACCTGCGGTCCGTTATAGATCTCACTTCCGTTGAGCAGTATCTGCACGTTGGAGAGCGTCAACTGACCGTACAGATTGACGTCCAGATCCACCGCTACCTGTGCGGGCAGCTCGGGTGCGCTTTCGCCGGGGGGCGGGGGCATCTGAAACAAGATTTGTGGCGTCGACTCCATCGCCACCGACGAGGGCGCCGATCTCGCCCGGCCGTAGGTATTATCGTGTACCCAGGTATTACCGCCATAATGCACGACCGCCTGCGAGGGGTTACTATTGAAAAAATGGTTGTCATAAATCTCCACCAAGTCCCTGGGCACACCGCGAACCTTGACGTCCCGCGCTCCTGAGGCGGAGACATCGCCGGCCGCATCCAGGATAAAGGTATTGTGATGGACCTTCATGACGTCGCCCGCGATGCGCTGACCGCGCGAGCTCTTGATAGACGCGTCGGCATGCATGTCGATACCATGTCCGCCATCGTACCAGGGCTGCCAGGACGAAGGCGAGGCTTTGCGCACGATCTGATTATACCTGACCTCATAGCCGGTGCCAATATCCCCGCTGCCGGCCGTAGCATGCCAGATGTAGTGAATAATATTGGCCTCGATCAGCAGGGGCATCTCCGATTGATTGGAAACCACCACCGGATAGGCATGGACGTCGTGAATAAAATTGTGATGAATATGGGTACCCCGGCTACCACGCTGCACATTCACTCCATCCCGGTGAAAATTGGATATTTCACAATTATCAATTTCTACATGGTGGGCATGACGTACCACAATGGCAGCGGCATTGGACTTGGGGGTATCGTACGGCGGCACGGCAAAAGGCGATTGCTGATACGTGATTTCGTCAAAATCCTCATCGGGCCCCTTGATGCGGATACCGGTGATACGCGCATTATTTTTCGGCAGGAATATGCGTCCATATTCCGGCATATTGTCGTTGAAGACAAGGGGACCCGGTGACCCACTTGCACCGCGATCCCCTGCCAGGGTGACCCCCGGTGGAATTTCGATATCGGTAGTGCCCGTTAGATCAATGGATGCGGCTGATGCGATGTACACCACCTGTCCGGATTCCGCTTGATCGAGGGCATTGAGCAACTCGCTCTTGGTGTCGACGGTAAAATCTCCCTGGGTATAGATATTAGAATATCCCGTTCCTCCTCCGACGGGGTTTCCCGTGGGATTGGTGGTAGCTCCTAGGGCTTCATTTCTGATCAAATAATTCGGGTACGCATAGGTAGATAGTGCGTTACATAAGAATACAACTAGGATGATGAAGATACCTCTCATGATTAAATACGTTGATTGATTTCAAGTTTTGCGCCGACCATAATCGCGTCGGAATCCACTAGCTTGAATGTGTATCAACTGCCATTTCACCCATTACACGGAGGGCAAAGCAGAGCCAGGACGGCGTATGCCGTTGGCTAGCACCTGACAAAGGATGGCCTAGAGGTGGGACTACCCGTCGGGCCCAATACAAAAGCGACTCATCAGGGATGAGCTATGGTTCGTAATTAAATCGAGAAAAATATGGCTCGATGGTGTGCATCGAATGCCAAGTGTGTCACCGCTGAAATTGGATGATGATTAGACAGAAGCAAGAATCGTGCAAATATTTTTGTCCTGCTTCCAAATAATTAACCACCCGGCTGTAAATAAATTGTATTTGCTGATTAAAAAGGCGGGTCTTAACTTTCTTAGTGCTACTCGAGTCGCTCCCGATGATACCTGATTGTTCGATCATGTAGCCGACAGGCACCCTTCCTGCATCGATGTCGATGGGCGATTTTTGATGTAGCATGTAACTACTTGGAGGCTGCCACGTCTAAGGAGATTAGAAGTACTCGATTTCCTACATCAAAAGCATAACTATGCGCTCACTTTACATTCTCTCGATATGCCTAATCTGCTGCACATTAGGCGGTTCAATGGCGTATGCCTCAGATGTCCGAGATGAGATCACCAAAGAACTAAGTCCATTTAAGGAAGTGGTGTTCAATGGCAATTTTGATGTGACACTGATCCCCGGTTCCACCGAAAAGATGATCCTTGAAGGTCGGGACCGCTCACTGGAAGACATCAAGATCGTCGAAAAAGATGGCAAGGTGATCGTCAAGTACCGTGACGAGGACCGTTGGAGAGGGGGTCGAAGGGTCTTTATCAAGTTACACTATCGCACCCTGCATCGCTTGGAACTCAACGGCTTAAGCCACCTGGTCTGTGAGGGACCCATTCGATCGGCACAGCTGGACCTCGAGTGCAATGGCATCCGCGATCTCGTGCTCCCCCTGGAAGTAGGCACCTTCACCGCCCTCTTTCATGGGATAGGCCGCGCCTCGCTCTACGGCCGGGCACAGACCGCTAACATCGAATACACAGGGATAGGAAACCTGCAGGCCTACGACCTGGTGACAGACGAGATGAAGGTGGCAAGCACGGGCATCGGCCGCATCGAAGTGCACGCCCAGAAGAAGTTGATCGTGTCGGCCACTGGCATTGGCAGCGTTAGATATCTGGGCGATCCCAAGATCAAGCGCCTCAACGGCTCGGGCATCGGCAAGATCAAGGCGGTGCGATAGGTCCCACGGGCGGATTGGATCGGGGAGCTGCGGGGTGGCACAGTGGGTAGGCAGCGTCTTCGAGCCGTCACTCTACCAGCTGCAGCGACGGACTCTTGGCCATACCCGTCAAAGTGCTTATCTTATAGAAGACCAAACGCTTGGTCCATCTCTCCCCGGACTTTTCTAAGCTAGACCTCGCCATGAAAAGGATACATTGGCCAACCTTGATACGATGGGTGGCCCGCATCAGTGGGACCATCGTGCTCCTGATCCCACTGATTGCGCTGGGACAATGCGTGACCGGCGATCGCACCTTTTTGATGGACTGGCGCAACATCGTCCTCTACGTGGGCTTGATCCTGGGCTTGTCGATCGCGTACCGCCGAGAACTGACCGGTGGGATTATCGTGACGCTTGGCGTACTTATCTCCGGATTTCTCCATCCCCTCATCCTGGCCCCGGGACTCTTTTACCTGCTTTCCTGGTTTTTGCATCATCGGGCCGACCAGACATCCACGGACGCCTGACTCGACGCGGGGCAAGATTAGAGAGACCCCACTGAGTGGCTATGCCCTCATCGGATTCGTTACTTTTGCGGTCTTAACGCACCGGCCAGAGATGAAGGCATCAGCGCAGTGACATACCACAGCACCAACAGCAGACCAAGGAAGGCAAGCTTTGTCAGAAAACTTCTGTCCATTTCGTTGCCTGCGTTCCTGATCACGCTGGTCGCCCTGGAAGTCCTACTGCGCTCCTGGATCGTGGCAGCCGAGTCTCCTCCGATCACCTATGACCAGGAGCATCATTTGCTCAAACTCGACACCACGGGCCAGCGAACCGGGATGTTTAGTATGGGTCCCTTCGCACAAAAGGCGGCCTACTGGCACGTCAATAATCATGGCTGGAATCACGCCCGGGACTACACCTTTGACAAGCGGTCCGGCCTACCGCGTGCCTGTCTGATTGGGGATTCTTACATCGAGGCCAAGCATGTACATGTACAACACAGCTTGGGTACCCGACTCAATGAGGATCAGCACAAGTACGAAGTCTACAGTTTTGGTATCTCCGGAGCCCCGCTCTCCCAGTACCTGCACATGAGCAGATATGTCGTCCAACACTATGATCCGGACCTGCTCATATTTAATCTCCTGCACCACGACTTTGCCGAGAGTCTCCTGCAGTACAAGCGCACCCCCCACTTCCTGCAGCTAGACTGGCACGGCTCGGCGATGCGAGAGATACCGCCGAGCCCTCCCGAGCGCATGACCCGATGGCTGCGTCACAGCGCCTTGATGCGATACCTATTTTTCAATCTCAATCTCTCTGCTACCTATCAGGAGCTTATCACCCGGGAAAAGCAGATTTTCAACGCAAATATTCCGGTCGCGGAGGTGGAACAAATCGCTGCGGAGCTACGAGCAGGCACCGACTATCTGATCTCCACGATAGCCAGCGAAAACAAGGATCGACGCGTCCTCTTCGTATTAGATGGCCCACGTCGGGACATCTATCAGGATCAGCTGGAGGAAAGCAGCGTGCAGTGGATCCACACCATGACGGCTGAAATCTGCCAAAAACATGGCGTCGACTTGTTGGATTTGACAGAGACGTTTGACCAACGCTTTCGCGCCGACGGACGTCCATTTAATTCTCGCTACGACTATCATTGGGACGAGTATGGGCACGAGGTGGTCGCTGAGCGACTAGCCGCATATCTGCGACGGAGGTAGCGGGTGTGATCAATGCCCCAACAACAAGTAAACATGAGGAAGCGGATAGCGATATTGCGAGGAATCAACGTGGGCGGAAAGCGAAGCGTATTGATGAAAGATCTTCGACAGCTCTTCGCACAGCTGGGCTTTCTGCAGATCTCCACCTATATCCAAAGTGGCAATGTCATCTTTACCCCATCCGAGCAAAGGTCAAACTCTGAGCTAGCTGGGAATATAGAAGAAGCCATGGCCAGGGAATTCAGCTTCTCCGTACCGGTCCTTGTCCGGTCAGTTGAGGAGCTGCAGCAGACGCTGCAAAACAATCCCTACTATCCGGACGTCGAAACCGACATTTCCAAACTGCATCTCACGATGCTAAAGGAAAAACCCCCGGCGGACAACATTAAGGAAATCGAGCGACATCGCTTTCCACCCGATGAATTTGTCATCGATGGCAGGGATGTTTTTATTCGCTGTGCCGGTAAATATCACGAGACCAAGCTCGGCAACCATTTCTTTGAAAAAAAATTAAAGGTGCCGGCGACGACTCGGACCTGGCGCACTGTGCTCAAGCTGGTGGAGTTGGCCGGTTGACCGTCGGGTCCCCCAGCTATGAAGATGTAGTTTAGACCAAGGGCCCACGATCATCTATATTGCTCTGCCATAATTTTCGTCGAAAAAAGGACGCAAGGTCGGCTATAATCATGGCAGGCTCGGATAAAGACGCTTACATTCTAAAGTGATCGATGGTCGGTACCGATCGACGAGCGATCAAGGCACCCACTTAAATCAGCAGCCCATGCTATCATCCGGATTCGTAAAGCCCGCTTTATCGATTAGACAGGTCGGCCGCCTGCGATTCTGGACGGGTATCATGCTGGGGATACTTATTGCCGTGGTCCTCACCAGTTTCTTCAATTACTCCCGTGAGGCGTTGCGGACGATGAGTTTTCTGCACGATCTGCACAACCTCCCGTTGCGTGATTTCCGCCGCTGGGATCTGTTTTTTGCCAGTTTTGCGACCAGCATAGGATTCGGATTTAGCATCATCTGCTGGATGTTGGGCAGCGGTCACCGGCACGTCAGACGATACAAGAGACGGTACGCGGCCGCCAATGCCTGGTTTATCAATGTGGTCGCCTTCATGGTGATCACTCGACTGGGATCCCTGCTGGGGTTAATGCATCCGATCTTCAGTCTAACCGTACCCGATTTTGATGTGCTCAATCAAAATTGGGTAATGCTTATGCTGATCCCGGTCTGCATGTTCTTCGCCCATTGGAATGTCGTCCGCCTGATTTACCGGACACACCGATGGATCTGGATTTCGGGACTGGGTTGTCTGACCACTGCGATGGGTCTCACACTCAGCATGACCGTAGACAGAAGCATTTTGAACGAGACCTATGCGGGTGCCCATCACGAACGTTTGACCTACATCGACGAAACATTTGATCAGGCTGCAAAACTAGGCGTTCCCTTTAACGAAGGACTTAAAAGCATACTGGCTCAGCAACGCAGCATAACCGCAGCAAAATTGGTGATCCGGTTGAGACAGGCTTTCCAGTCCACCCATCCCCTACCTCTAGACACCTTGCTCCTTCAGAAGATCGTCATACACAACCTCTCATCGACCCGCCTTTTTCGTCCCAAGATGGACGAGGCAGATGCCCATTGGCCCTACCCCCTGCCCAAAGAGATATACCACCAGATCGTGATTCGCCCGAAGGGAGATCCAGCGGTTCCTTTACTTTGTGAAATTCTTCGCGAACAAATATCCCTTCTTGCAGACGCATCTGCTCCGAGAGGCAGTGCATCCGAGCGGACGAACTATCAAAGAGAAAGATCGTACCACGCCCGGTATCTACTGTTGCGCAATACCACCATCCAAAGCCGACTGATCCAGGTCTGTGAGGCACTCCGGGAGGATGCCAGCTATGCCCGGTACCATCATCTCCTACCAAAGCCGGTATTCGCAGACCCATGGCGTAATCAGGAGCAGCAAAAGATCGTGCTCGTGAAGCCACAGATCAACTAAAACACCCTTACCGGCTCAGGCGATATCCCTCGGTGGTGACAAAATATTTGGCGATCATATTGGGTACCTCCCAATCGGGTAGGCGACCATCCTCCAGATACCGCAGGTATTTTTCCATGACCTGGCTAAAATGGGCTTCGTGCCCCACCTTGTAGCGATCGGGAATCTCCACGATCCAGCCCTCCCCACTGCGCGTCAGATCGAGGCCCGGGAACCGGTCTGCCAGCTTCGATGTTAGGACGTCACTCAGTGCCTGCGCATAATTTGCCGAAACCTCCCCTACCGGCTCCACATAGAGGGTAGGCTGATAATTTTGCTCCGCCCCCTGACGAATCACCAGATTGGCACGAGATCCCCGCATGATCGAATAGTGCGTGTCCTTGGCACCTTCGGGAGCTTCATAATTCCAGATGACGGACACTTTCGCATGCACCCCTCGTACTTTGAAGAGGATTTCACCATTGGCGTACACCTGCAAGATCGAATCCTCATTTACGTCTTTGGCTAGGTAGGGCGGATAGGGTTCAAGTTTTGTGACTCGTTGAAACTCCGCGGGGGTAAGCTCTGTGGCCCACCGACGTGCCGACACCATCTCAATGTCCTGCTGATAATCCAGTGTCTGCTCCGGAAAGCACTCCCAAAACACCAAATCCACCAGATGCGTAGAGACATCGACGACACCCTCCCCTTGCTCGCTCACGTCAAAAAACCATCCGGGTCGCTGCAACGGCGCACCCGACACGTACTTAAAAAAGTGATGCACACTTTCCTTGGTGATGGCAGGCTCATCCGGAGTACCCGGGGATAATTGCCCAAATATTTCTTCCACCTGCGAAAGTTCCTTTTGCATCATGGTGGTGATCTCATACCGCTCGGTCATGATGTCGTAGAGCAGCACGTCGTTGGCCGCGGCCGCCGCGAATGCTTCCTGCAAAAGGGCGAATTGATCCGGCGCGATGGCCATCGGTTTATCAGCCAGCACGTGGATACCGGCTTGCACCGCCCGATGGATATAGTTGGTCTTTTGCGAATTTTTGCCCGCGACGACCATCACATTACCCGGCCGGTCCGCAAGCATTTTCTCCAGGTAGTCCGCACCTTTGTACACCTTGGCCTCCCACCGGGTGGGATCTTCGGCGCGCTCATTGTAGCCTTGCACGCGCCGCAGGTGGTCTTCTACGTCGGGACCCTCCGGGGCATAAACATGCACCAGGGGGCTCACCTGGGCATACATTTTCTTTTGCACCAAACCCGCGTGAAAGTGTCCCGGGTCTACGGTCATAATTTTTACGGTCGATTCTTTATTCATCTCGTCGTCCGGAGATTTGTTGGCAGATTCGCAGGCCATCCAGAGGAGGCCCATCGTCAAATAGATCAGCTGCTTCATGACACAATGTATTAATTTGCTCGATCCAAAAAAAGGAAGGAAGCTACCTGGCTCGTGAACTCAGCAGCTCGAAGATCTCCGCCCACCCACGTGCCGCTGCGCAGCTCCCCGATCCACAAAACTCCTCAACTCACAACTCGGAACTCCTCAACTCAGAATTCGGAACTCCTCAACTCACAACTCCTCAACTCACAACTCTCTAACTCGGAACTGCTCAAGGCAGATGATCCAAGACCCACCGGCTCACCTCCCGCCGCAGCGCCGTCACGGAATTATAAAATCCATCTGCGTTGACACCCAAATTTTGCCTATTGGTCAATAGGACGATGGACAGCTTTTTACTGGGTACAGCCAAGGCAAAAGTGCCGGTAAAACCGGTGTGCCCAAAGGCGCCAGCCGGCAAGTCATCGATCGGCAGCAAGTCAGCAGACATCAACCAACCCAGGCCCTGACCAAATCGGTCAGGCGTCAGAAAAGTATCGATGGTGCCGGGATCAAAGATGGTATGATCCCCGTACGTGCCCGCCTGCAGAAGCACTTGGAGCAATACCTGCAGCTCGTCGGCGGTGGAGAACAGGCCCGCATGGCCGGCCACGCCTTGAAAGGCATGAAAGGCATTGCCATCATTGACTTCGCCCACGAGTGTGTAGCGGCGCCAGCCGTCAAAGGACAGCGGATCCTCGTCGCAGCGGTAGCCAAAATCATCGTCGGCCACCATGCGCCGCTCAAAGGGATTGCCATGGGAAGTGGCCGCAAAGGGAGGTCCGGCCGAGGTGGGCACATAGGAAGTATGTCGTAGATCAAGTACCTCGTAGAGATGGTCGTGTAAGAAGTGCGGCAGGGGCTGTCCGGAGACCACTTCGATGAGGTGGCCGAGCAGCATAAAGCCCAGGTCGCTGTAGTGCCGCTCCCGGCCGACCGGATAAGCGAGCCCCAACTCCCGGATGTATTGGTAGGCCTCGCTTGGATCTGATGCGTGGTAATACGTCGGCTTCCAGGGATGGAGGCCTGCCGTATGGGTCAGCAGATGACGCACGGTGATGCTATCCTTGGCGGGGCCGGAGAAGTCGGGCAGATAGTGACGCAGGGACTGATCCAGCACCAGCTTATCCGCATCGACTAGGAGCATCACCCCCATGGTGGTAGCAAAAACCTTGGTCAGTGAGGCCAGGTCAAAACGGTGGGCCGTGGTCATCGGCTCCGGTTGCGCCAAGCGATCCGGGCCGTAGGAAAATAATTGCGCATGGCCCATCGCCTGCGAATAGATGTGCTCTCCGTCCATCATCACCGACAAGACGACGCCTGGTACCAAGGGCGCCCGTACGGCTTGCTCCAGCAACGAGTCCAAGCCCCGCCCCAATTCCTCCCCCACGTCGTGGGTCGAGGGAGCGATCGAGGCACCGGCCGGCGCCTTACCCCGGCAAGCGACCAGCAGCAGGGTCAGAGCAACCCACCCGGCGATAGCATAGCAGCCAGATCGTATCATCCGGAGAAGATGACAAAAAAATGGAAAACGACGAAGGTCAAGCCGGGTGCTCCCCAGTCGCAGGAGGCTGTCTGAATTACTGGCTCCATTCAGATCGTGACGTTATTTAGTCCGCAGGACCAGGCATGACCGAACGATCTCGTAGAGTTGAGCATGACAAAACGAGAAGTGAGGGAACCCCGACGGCGGATGGGTGGCTAGCCAGAGCTACGGCGAGGCTTTGCAACAAAGCATGCGGGCAAAAGAACTAGCAGAGTTTCGCATTAGATATGTTGAATGATTCTAATAGGATTTTGTTCGCAGACGAGGCATGACCGAACGATCTCGAAGAGTCGAGCATGACAATGCGAGAAGTGAGGGAACCGCGACAGCGGGTGGGTGGCTAGACATAGCCGTAGCTATGGCGAGGCTTTGCAACGAAGTATGCGGACCAAAGACATTAGAATTAGCTACAAGATTTAATGCGAAGCTCTACTAGCAGACAAATCAGTGTTAGTATTTCAACAGCCGCTTAGTTTATGCTACGTCGTCAGAGCACCGAGCACCTACCCAGGCTATTTCGAGCGCATTCATTGCGCTGGATTGGTACAAATGCAAGATATTAGTACACATCATGTGGTACCACCCCTTTTATCGGTACACCCTCGTTATGCTCTGGATCAGCTGGGCAGGGGTCACCGTGGGTCAGCAAGCCGCGAGCCCGGAGGGATGGGATATCTTCGCCCTGCCCTCCTCCGTACGGATGGACCCTTCTACGGGCAAGATACTGGAGGATCGACCCGACCTGTATACCATGGATGCGTTGGGCGATCTCCGCAAAAACAATTGGGTCTACGACGGTCAATCGGTGCAGCTCCGTGCGGCTCGGGGCGAATACGTGAGTGTGCAGCTGGTGATTCAAAAAACCGGCAAGGAGGATCTCAAGGATGTCGTTGTTGAAATGAGTCCCTTCACCCGTGCCGATGATACCCTACCCGTGAGCGCAGAATTATTCTTGGAGTGGGCCGTGGAGGTGACCGCACCGTCCACGGGATATCCGCAGACCAGCCTGGGCCCCGCCTATTATCCCGATGCGTTGATCCCGCTGAGATTATTGCAGATGGATCGACGGCTATATCCGGGACGACTCCACTATCCCTTTGAATTACCTGATTTTATTAATCGGATAAAAAATCAGCAATATGCCATTATCTGGATCGACCAATGGATACCCCGGGGCCGATCCCAAGCCCCACCGGGAAAATACCAGGCGACTATTACCGTCTCCGTCTCCGGCCAGTCTCGATCCATGCCAGTGCAGCTGGACGTATGGGACTTTGCCCTACCCAATGAAAACACCCTGGCAGGCAATCTACAGCACGAGGGTTTTTTGAAACGTATGGACGAGGAGCTGGAGCTACAGGTGTATCAATTATTTAAACGGCATCGCGTCGTCCCGGCCGACCCCACCTATGATCCGACCGTAACCGTCTCCGCCGACGGCGAAGTGCAAATTGATTTCGACATCTATGATCAACGGTTAAAAAAATATTTTACCGGGGAGGCCTTTACCACTAAGCATGGCTACCCCTACGGACCCGGCTACGGCGAACCCCTCGAACAATTTGTCCTTCCTTTTGACGTCTATGGCAAGCACGGCAGTGGCGGATGGCCAGACATCGTCAAGCGTGAACTTACCCCGACGGACCATTGGATGGACGCCTACCAAGAAGCGGCTCAATGGGAGCAAGTGGCCGCAAAGAAGAAAATCTACCTAGAGGCCATTCACCTGGTGCGCAGCCACCTTCTGCAGATGGTTGACCCGCAAAAAACAGACCTCATCGTTTATCTCAACGGACTCGACGAAAGTTATTTTCCGGAGGCCTGGGATCGCATGAAATACTGGGGCACCCTATTTAAAGAAGCATTTCCCGAGTCCAAATTTCGGGTAGACGGGTCCTACAGTGACGAAGCGATGACCGTGATCAAAGATGCCATTGATTATTGGTGCTGTCACACCATTGGCTATGATATCGACACCATTGAAAAATATCGCGCATACGGAGTGGTCGATTGGCTCTATGGCCCCCAAATGTACGAGGGGCCACAAAATGGCTGGTGCGGCTCCAGCACCTTCCTCGATCTCGAACTGAGCAATGAGCGGTTGATCAGTTGGAGTTGCTTTAAATACAGCACGCACACCTGGTGCAGTTGGGGCATCGGCAGTGGATGGGCGACCGGGTGGTACAACAGCGAGACTTTTAAAGATATTTTTCGGGACCATGGCACCGGCCCACCGAGCTACCGCAGCTACAATGGCAATGCGATGACGATCTACGCCCCCGGATATATTCCCGGCGTACACGAACCGTGTCCCAGCATTCGCCTGAAGAATATGCGTGATGGCGTAGAAGAATACGAGTATATGCAGATGCTGTCCGAGCTGGACGGTCATCGGGGGCGGGTGGAGGAGATTGTCAACCGGGTGGTGTATCGCCCTTACGGTTCGGCCGCAATCGGTGATCTCGAAGCATGGAACCACCATCCGCGTGCCTGGGACGAAGCCCGATGGCAGCTGGGTCAACTGATTGATGCCGCTGTGGACTAGTAGAGTTTCGCATTAGATATGTTGAATAATTCTAATAGGATTTTGTTCGCAGACGAGGCGCGAAACACAGACATAGCCGTAGCTATGGCGAGGCTTTGCAACGAAGTATGCGGACCAAAGACATTAGAATTAACCACAAGATTTAATGCGAAACTCTACTAGCTACCGGCAAATAAAAAAAGAAAATTCGGAATGATCACAAGATCGATTTTAATGGGACTGCTGCTCTGGCCTTTGGCTATGGCCGGCCAGGAAGGTCCGATCAAGGTAATGACATATAATATTCTCACCGGCTTTGACTGGGGGAAGGACACGGCACGTCAAACGAGGTTGGCTACTTGGGTAGCAGACCAAGCGCCGGACGTGGTGGCGTTGCAGGAGCTGTGCGACTTTACACCGGACAAATTAGCCCAGCTGGCCCAGGCGTGGGGCCATCCCTACTCCGTTTTATTAAAAGAAGATGGTTATCCCGTGGGCCTGACATCCAGCCAACCCATAGAAGGAGTCGAGCGGACCCGAGATGGCCTCTGGCACGGCATGCTGCACGGCAAAACCCAGGGCATCCATTTTTACGTCGTGCACCTGAGCCCGGCCGACTGGCAGTTTCGGCAGAAGGAGGCAGAAATTATCGTGAAAGAAATCCAGCGGAGACAAAACGAAGGAGACCGCTACATCGTATTGGGTGATTTTAACGCCCATTCTCCTTTTGACGGAGACTTCGATCTGAAATACCCATACAAGACCGAGCGCACACGCCAAAGCGATGAAAAAAACGAGAAATACCAGAACTTGCGTGATGGGCAAGTAGATTACAGTGTGGTGGCACAATTTCTCGCTTTGCCGCTTTCCGACGTCTGCTATCCATATGTACCCATGGATAATAGATCGACCTTCCCGGCACCGATCAATGTACCTAGATGGCTGACCGCGGAAGAGATGGAGAAAACTAAATGTCGAATTGATTTTATTCTGGTCAGTCCAAGCCTGGAATCACAATGCGTCAAGGCCTCCATACACAATCAAGCCGATACGCATTACCTGTCCGATCATTTTCCGGTCACTGCCACCTTCCAGTGGTAATCCCAATCGCGCATGATGACCATACATATTTCGCTCCGGTGCTGCTCTCAGGTGGACCGCATTTGTCGAAAAAGCATCGTCCTTTTTTTGGCCTGTTTGACCTGGTGCCTTTCCCTATCCGGGCAAGGATCGGCACCGCCGGTGATGCATCTCTCCTTTGATGGGCCGGACCGCCACCTCAACAAGCCTGCGGTACTTCCTGCCGACGCGATATATACCGTTGATCTGCTCCGGCATCAATTTGCCGACGGTGTCAGCGGCCAAGCCCTCGACCTCAGCCAAGATGCCATCTTGCGCAGGCCTTGGATCCCCGATAGTGCAGCGATTGGGCAGATCGACTGGGCACAAAGTATGTCGGTCCAGGTATGGGTCAAGACCCAAGTGGACGCCCCTCAGGGGACCGTCATCATGGGCAATCAGCGGGACGACCAACCCTCGGATGCCGGGTGGCAGATCTCCACGCAGCCCAACGGAGCATGGGCGGTACTTCTCTCCGACGGAGAGAAACACTATGCCTATCGGCCCACTCGGCGCCAGGCCATCAACGACGGCGACTGGCACCAGATCACGGTGACCATACAGCGCCCCAAGAATGAAGCCCGCATGTATTTTGATGGAGATCTAGTGGCGATCTACAACCTTGAAAACCTGGGCAGTCTGGCCAGTCCATTGCGCACCATGATCGGAGGTTCGGATGAGTATTTTGAGTGGGGCTCGGAAGGGCAATGGAAAGCCTTCAATGGATATCTGGATGAAGTCAAACTATGGGATCGGGTGCTATCGGCGGATGAGGTGCGTACGGATTATCGTCAATTTTTTCCAGTCGAAAATACCTCTCTGCAGTCACCTGAGCAGGTAAAGGTCCTGGCCTGGAATATCTGGCACGGCGGCCGACGCTACGGAGAGTACGTCGGGGTGCAGCGAACCATCGAAGTGATCAAGCGGTCGCAAGCGGATATTATTTGCATGATCGAAACCTACGGCTCTGGGCCGACCATCGCCGATGCCCTGGGATATTATTTTTATTTGATCAGCTCCAATCTATCCATCTTGAGCAAATATCCCCTGGAGCAAACAATTAAAGCCTTCAAGCCCTTTAATTTTGGCGGCGTCATCATTTCCCTCGGCGAAGGGCAGCGCTTGGCGGTGATGGACACTTGGTTGGACTATCGACCCGATTATCTCAAGGCGGTCACGGAGGGAGAAAGCTCGGTGGAGCAGCTGGTGGTCGAAGAAAACAAAACCCGCGGATCAGAAATCGATCAGATTCTAACCGAAATCCAACCCTGGCTCGACGCATCTGACCTACAGGGCATCATCATGGGCGGGGACTTCAACAGCGGTTCGCACCTGGACTGGAATGATCGTGCGCGGCCGATCCATCACGATTACGTGGTGCCCTGGCCGGTCAGTCGATCCATGACGGCAGCCGGATTTCGCGATAGTTTTCGAGAGCTGTACGTGGACCCCTTGACCGATCCCGGATTTACCTGGACACCCAGGGCAGCCACCTCCTCGGACCGGTATGGTCAGCGGGATCGCATCGATTATATTTACTACCAGGGAGACGCCTTGATGCCCATCCATTCGCGGGTGGTGGACTACCATCCCATCATGTTTCCGTCCGATCATGCCGGGGTCGTCACCGTATTTCAAATCGAACCCTAAATGTCTGGCTCTTCGAACCACGTAGATCATACACCCTATCTGCCAAACATGACGATCGCTATTTTTTTCGATCGAAAATCATCGCCAAATCCACCAAACTTGACAAATATTGGATGTTGACATCTTTTGTCTTATAGTAAAAATCCTTCGATGCACTGCCCACTGTTGTTACTACCTGCACTACTGCTGAGCATTTTTGGCGGCTGCGGCCCAGCGGAGCGGATCACCCGGGACGATCGCAAAATCCAGGCATCGGCATCACCGATCGAGGGCACCATCCCATCTGCTGTGAGGAAAGACGGTCGCCGCTGGACATCGCATAATCTGGCCAACGAGACGGACGGCGCCTTCTACTACGACGACCGCGAGACGCATGGCCGCATCTACGGCAGACTCTACACCTGGGAGGCTGCCCGGCAGGGGTGTGCGCAGCTGGGTCCCGACTGGCGGCTACCGACGGACCAGGAGTGGCGTGCCCTAGCCAAGGCATACGGTGGTGTGGTCGAGGACGCTGAGGACCGTGGTCGGGCCGCCTACGAGGCGCTTCGCGTAGGGGGCATCGCAGGCTTTGACGCCCGGCTGGGTGGAGGCCGCGACCCCGACGGCTCCTATGCTCGGCTAAACGCACACGGCTTTTATTGGACGGCGACCGAGACGGGCCCAGACCAAGCCTGGTTTTACAATTTTGCCTCCGGAGCGGGACTGCTCAATCGCCACCCCGACGGCCACAAACAAATGGCGTGCTCCGTAAGGTGTATTTTTACTGCCCCCGATTAAGATTTCCTGTCAAGCTCGGGCAACCTCATGAAGACCAAGATCAAATACGTCGTTTTCAGTCTCTTGCCGGTCACGATCCTGCTCCTGCTGCTCGAGATGGGGGTGCGTCTCTTGGATCTCGCGCATCCGCAATATGTCACCGCACCGCTGCCCGACGAATTTCGCGGCCTGATCGAGCCCCACGAGGAGTTATTTTGGGTATTAAAACCCGGTGCCCGCTCCGTCGAGCCCAATGGCGTCCCCGTGCGGATTAATAGCCATGGTCTACGTGGCGGCGACCTCCCAGACAAAGCAGCCAACGAGTTTCGCATCTTGTCCCTGGGCGAAAGCACCACCTTTGGGGCCAATGTGGCCGAAGAAGACACCTATTCCGCCCGGCTCGAAGATTTCATAAACGCAGCGGCCCCGGTCGATCGAGTCGTCCGAGTCATCAATGCCGGTGTCTCGGCGTATTCATCGTTTCAAGGCCTGAAGTATCTGGAGTTGTACGGCCTGGATCTGCAGCCGGATCTGGTCCTGATCTACTTTGAGGTCAACGATTATCTTCCCTCGACCCTGCGTAGCTATGGCTTTGACGAGACGAGCAGCTACCTCAGCGACGCAGCCCTCCACCGCACCCGCACGCACTCGCTCACCCGAGACGTGATCAGACGCTCCAAATTGCTGACGCTCCTGCACTATCGGTATGCCGCCTACAAGATGCGCCGGATGAGCAGGCAGGACCTGCCCAATCCCTTGTCCCAAATCGCGCTGCACCGGCCGGATCTCCTGGCCAACCGCCTGGCGACCGAGCGGGAGGGGCAAGTCACGCGCACCACCTTCAACGAGTCCCATTTGGGCCAGCGGGTCAGCGAGGTCGAGCGATCGGAAATCTTGGCCTCCTTTCAAGCGCGCTGCACCCAGGAGGGGGTGCCGTTGGTGGTGATCCATCCCAGCTATCGCGACAGCCAGCCCCACACATGTGTGCTCACCCACTTTTGTCAGTCGCAGGCGATCCCGCTCTTGGATGCGTTTGGCAGCCTCCATCCCGACTCCCTGGATGCGGGGGCCTTGTTCTTAGATGAGCTGCACCCCAATCGGGAGGGACATCGCCGACTGGCCAAGGATTTGGCTTCGTTTCTGCGTCCCTACGTCCACGACCCGGAGTAATGGCTGATGCAGGTGCTTCGGTCGATCAAGGCAGCGAAGCCCGAAAACCCGAGGGGATCCTTCGCTCCATTTCACTCGTCAGTTGCTCGATGACGTCGGCATATGGAGGCATATCGGCCAGATTTTTGGCTTCCCACGGATCTTGTCCATGGTCATAAAACTCCGTATGTCGCGCTCCCTCTCCGTAAAAGTGGGTGAGCCGGTACTGCTCGGAGCGCAGGGTATAGCCCCGGCGCCAGAACCCCAGCGCTGGCTTGTCCAGGCTCCGTGAAGGATCATTGATCATCGGGACCAGGCTTTGCCCGGACAGTTTTGTGTCGGCCCTGAGGCCACAGAGCTCCGTCAGGGTGGGAAACAGATCCACGGTCTCCACGATCGCATCGCTGGCCTCGCCCGGCCATGCTTGGGCGGGGGTCTTCACGATCAACGCGCTCCGCAGGGCCCGGTCAAACAGGGTATGCTTGCCCCAGATGGTATGATCGCCCAGGTGCCAGCCATGATCGCCCCAAACCACCACAATGGTATTTTCGTCCAATCCCGTCTCCTCCAGGGCCGCCAGGACCCGCCCTACCTGTGCGTCGATGTAGCTGACCGCGGCGGCATAGGCCCGGCGTAGGTAGCGGGCCCGGTCATCGCTGAGACGCACGCCCAGGCCACCCGTCTCGGGCTGATCCTGATAGTTGCCAAACATCTCGCCACTGCGATGAAGGGCCATGGGAGCTACGCCCTCCGGAACATCCGGGTTGGGCGACAAGGGAATGGTCACGTCATCATACAAATCCCAGTATTTCTTAGGCGCCACAAAAGGCAGATGGGGTTTGAGGAAGCCTACGGCCATGAAGAAGGGCTCGTCCCGCTCCTTCAGTGCTTGCAGGGTGGAGACCGCCTTTTGCGCGATCAGCCCATCGGGCAGGTCGTCATCGCTTTCTGCCACAAACTCCGTGGGCGATCCCTTTTTCGCCTTGCCGTTGCGGTTACTCCCGTCGGCATAGCCAAAAAACGCATTCCAGGCTGTGCCCCACTTGCCTACGGGCCCCCAGCACTCATCCCAGCTGTCCGGCATTTCCAGGCGACCGTCCCCCTCTCCGTCATAGCTGTAGATCAGGCCATCGACGTAGTGACTGATCTTGCCCAGGCCCACCGTATGATAGCCCCCCGCCCGAAATACCTGGGGCAGCGTCTGCCAGCCCTCCGCTTTGGCCGTGGCCAGCTCATCACGAAATACCTGATTGCTCGTATGCTTGACATGTTGGGGATAGCGCCCCATCAGCAGGGCAAAACGGGAGGCACCACAGGTAGGCACCTGCACGTAGTGCCTATTAAACAATCGACCCTCCGCCGCCAGTCCGTCCAGATGCGGCGTCTGCATATGGCTCTCACCATAGCACCCCAACTCCGGACGCAAATCATCGATGGCGATGAACAGCACGTTGGGAGGGGTCGGCGCAGTCGGCTCAGTAAAACCGCACCGGATAAACAGCAGGGCCCCTAGTCCAAACAGCAGGTGGCGTAGAAGGTATCTCATGGAAATGTCCGCTTTAGTCCATTGCTAAGGTAAGGTATGAATGGCGACGTAGACGTAAGGATCAGATATCTGAAAGAGATGTCGAGGCCCCCAGGGCAGCACGAGTCAACAGCTTCTATGATGTGGGAGGTTTAAGGGTGCAACGTGTAAGAGTTTAGGGCGAGGCTGTCCTGGTATCCACGGGCTAGATCTGCCATCCTCCAGAGCCGCATCTCGGCACTGACACGCCCCCTTGTTGAGGGCTCGGTCAGCACCGAGCCAAGACAAAGGCTGCCTCGACAGTTGTTGCCCCCTGCAAAGGGGGGTGGGTGGTCGAACAAAATGCTAAGAATCACCTACTGTAGAAACCAGATTACCATAAGACCAAAAAACCAAAACACCACAAAACCAAAAAAACCACACCACATTTCTCCCACCAAAATCTTAACTTCTCCAGGCAAGAAGCACATACACCCGTGCAAAAACGCAAACACATGAGTGCAGAACTAGTAATCTTAATCGTAGGATCAGCCATGCTCCTGATCGCCATCGCGGATGGCTTATTGTCCCTACGCCTGCTAAGCAACAAGCTGCGGATCCCGCTGGCCTTGGTAGGACTGCTATTGATCATCTATGGCGGATACTCCTATGGCGCGGTGAATCTGTCCGGTCAGATGGAGCAGCCGGCGGTGGGTAACAAATTGCTCGTGAGCCAGCCGGTCGATGATGTGCAGGTCATCTCCCCCGTGGAAGGGGATTCGGTGCAGTGCCGGATTTTGACCATGGGGGTCTACCCCTCGGCCCATACCCAGGATATCTGGGTGCTATTAAAGCCCTCGGACGGGAAGTATTATCCGCAGTCTGACCACACCAATACCTCCTACAAGCGCAACGGCGAGTGGCAGGTGATCACCCGCTTTGGCGGGGACAAGGGGGAGGCTTACGAACTCATCGTCTACGATACGGACGCGTCGGCTTCGCAATATTTTAGCTCTACGATCCAAGAGTGGAAGGAGGCGGCCTCCTACCCAGGGTTGGAGCTAGCTGATCTCCCCGACGGCGCCCGCGAAGTGGACCGAATCGTGGTGTCGCTGCAGGACAATTGTCGGGGCGTCTTCTGACGGGAAGACAAGGACTGCCAAGCGCCTGGCTTGACCTTTGTCTACTTCCCAAGGATTAGTAGAGTTGACAATGATCAACTTTTCGCCAGGGTTGCCCTGTCTCAAAGGGCGTCTCCCCTGAAGACCAATATCACCACTGAACAAGTGTAGGGTGTAGCCTTTATACGCTCAATGGCAAAACCAACGAGCAACCGGCGATCCTGAAATCGCTAGCTTGCAACTGCAACGAAGGACATCACCTGAAATATAGCATAACCAACAGATCAACCATTTGATGGAAACACAATTTGAACTACTCAGAGCCACCCGCAAAAATCTACTTACCGTCTTGCAAGAAACCTCGCCCGAGACCCTGCTTGCCATCCCCACCGGCTTCAACAACAACATCTTGTGGAATGTCTACCACATGCTGGTGGGCCAGCAGTTGCTCATCTATGGCCTTAGCCAGACACCCCTTCGCCTGGAGGCAGACTTCATCCACAAGTTCAAAGGCGGCACGAAGCCGTCCGGAGAGCAGGACCTAGCGCATCTAGACTACGCCAAGGCTCTTCTCCTCCCCACCGTCGACCAACTCAAGGAGGACTACGCCCAGGCCATCTTTGGCACCTTCAAGTCCCTGCAGACGCGCTATGGCCCGCTATTACAGTCGGTGGAGGACGCCATTTATTTCAATAATGTTCATGAGGCGATGCATTTTGGGCAGATCCGGGCGATGGAGAGGGTCGTGCAGTGATATGGTCATACGGGCCGTACACCGCTACAGCTTCGCGGTCCCAGTGCTCACGAACCCACTGGGATACGAGGACAGGTAAGGGTAGAAATACTTCAAGCATCCTTTCTACATCTAGTGCGAGGCCATCAAGACCATACCACAATCACACGCATCATCCACCGAGTGGTCAGCCAATCATGGAAATCGGGTCATTACCCTAGAACATAGTACTTGCCCAACAAGCGCAATCAGCTAGCTTACCCCTGTAAATCTCTGCCCTCCAACAGTATATCTCACCATTGGTGCGACCAGCCATCCTAACACTTCCTGTTTGTGATGAATAGAAGATTCATCATAATAGTAGTTCTTCTTTTCATATTTCCATATCATCGGACCTGCGCCTTTTGTCACGTTTTTATGATATTTTTGTGACAAACTTTGCATCTCATATATGAGGCAGTCTATTGAAAACCAAATACTTAAGTCCATTCATAATCATAAGCGTGGCAAAATATTTTTTCCCAGCAACTTTGGCAAATTTGGATCTTCAGTAGCTGTTAGGCAAGCACTCAACAGATTAGAAGATAAAAAGATACTGGTTAGACTTGCGAGGGGTATCTACCTGTTCCCCAAAACGCATAAAGTTCTGGGAGTCTTGTATCCAACAATAGATGAGATAGCAAAAGCAATTGCCAAGCGCGATAAAGCAAGAATTATCCCTTCGGGACTATATGCTTTAAACAAACTTGGTCTTTCAACACAAGTGCCCACGAATGCGGTCTACTTAACTGACGGCAGTCCAAGAGAGATCAAAGTACGTTCAGGTAGTATTAAATTCAAAGTGGCTCCAACCAAATTGTTGGCAGCCAGGAACGACAAGATGATATTGATAATCCAGGCATTAAAGTTTATAAAGAAGGAACACATAACACAGGAAACCACTGAACTAATCAGGGAACACCTAAAAACAATAAATTCCGAAGACTTGAAACATGATCTGAAGTTGGCACCAAGATGGATTAGTGATCTACTTTCTAAAAATCTCAATAATCGTGGAAAACTGGTTTAATCTATCAACAAGCGATAGAGTTGAAATCATTAATCAAACGAGTGCTCAAGTTGGCATAATACCTACAGCAATAGAAAAAGATTTCTGGGTAATGATTTCATTGAAGGCAATATTTGACACGAAGTATGGGGCACATATTGTATTTAAAGGTGGAACATCATTGAGTAAGGGCTGGAATATCATCGATAGATTCTCCGAGGACATTGACTTGGGTTTTGACAGATCCTATTTTGATTTTGGAGGAGAATTGACAAGAAGTCGTGTCAAAAAGCTTAGAAAAACTGCCGCAAAGTTTATTGACAAAATATTTGTTCCAAATCTTAAAGCTCAACTGGAAGATAACGGCATAAAAGACTTCAATTTATCTCTGATTGATTTCGAAGAGTCTGATACTGACCCGCTATCTATTGAATTGGAGTATGAATCATTGACCGATAATATAGATTATCTAAAGCCAAGAGTACTAGTGGAACTAAGCTCAAGGTCATTAAGAGATCCTTTTGAATTAAGAAGAATGCGATCATTTGTCGGGAGAATGTATCCTAACAATAATTTCTCTGACAAAGAAGTGAAAGTACCAACTGTCCTTCCTTCGCGTACAATGCTAGAAAAAATCTTTTTGCTACATGAAGAGTTTCAAAAACCAGATCCCAAAAAGATTCGTCACCAGCGAATGACAAGACATTTGTATGACCTAGGAAAACTAATGGATACCCAATACTTAGAAGCAGCATTGAACGACATGCAGTTGTACCGGTCGATTGTCGACCATAGAAGAATGCTTATAGGTTTGAGCTGGGTAAATTATGATAACCACGAACCAAAATATATCAACTTCCTTCCTCCAGACAACGTTATGGGAGAATGGAAGCAGGACTATAGAAATATGCAAGAGTCAATGTTCTATGGAGCCACAATGACTTTCGAAAATCTAATCAATAGACTCAAGACATTGCAAGCGAGGATAAATAATTTGTGACACTCTCTAACGAGGGACAGGACACAATACCGGCTGCGGCAGTAGCAATTGTGCTCAGACTTTAGCCCATATTTATACGTACGAAGGAAGAAGTCCGAGTGAGCCATCGGGCTCCACTAATTCCCAGGCGAGTTCTAGCCTGTATCAATCACTAGTATTGGTTGCAGCCATGTTGACAGGGAGCTAACCAGCCGGCATACGGACGATGCTGTTCTAGTCGTTATTGCAATCGTATAAACACCTAGAACCTTGAAGGCTGTAATCACACTTACACTCATCCAACTACTTGCCATTGGAGACCTGGTCAGCTGCGGCTGTGGAGGACCTAAGAACTTGTTGGAGACGGACATCGATTCATCTGATGCCATATTTGTCGGAATCATTTCTTCTATTAACGCCGACCATTTATTTCACCTCAACAATGGCATCGGAACAGGTTTGAAATACGTCAACTTCGACGTCTTCAGGTCTCACAAGGGCTTAAACAAGGCGCAACTCAAGATAACTGTCTTCGATTCAGCATCAAATACAAGCTGCGAAGGGCTCTTGTACGGAAAGAAGATCGGAGATACTATCCTCTGCTTTGCAGACGAGATCGATCCTCAGATGTTGGGAAGCTATATGTGCGGCAGACACCCTAATCTCAACGATCTATCTAACGAGGAACAAAATTTCCTAGATACGGCGACATTGACGGACCCAAGAACTTTATATGACGACGCGGATAGCTATTTAGAAGATATTTTTGAGTCCCCTGGCGTAGAGCCCGACATCGGACCGCAAGTCCAAAGGATATGCATTGACTTCGTACTATATTTAACTGTCGCCGTTAATCTCATTCGTGCGTTGGCATTTTTGTGGAAGAACGTCAGGGGACATACAGCCATCAAGAACCCCATCGAACCCTAAAACAGCTCGCAGCAGAACAATCCAATCTCGTCACCTCTCTTTGGATATCCCGACTTATCTTACGATCGCGAAAACTAAGTACCGTGGATATTGCACACAGGAGAACAGCAGCTCCAAATCAGGCAACTTGGCTGGTTCCCCTACTGCTGGCTATGCTGCTCACTTCTTGTAAAGAGCAAAGCAAGCAGCCAAATATTGTCCTCTTTCTAGTGGATGATTTAGGCTGGACCGATGTGGGCTGCTACGGGAGCTCATTTTATGAGACGCCGAACATTGACGCTCTGGCAAAGGCAGGGGTGCGCTTTACCAGCGCCTATGCCGCTTGCCATGTTTGCTCTCCTACCCGGGCTAGTATACTAACGGGCAAGTATCCCGCACGTCTAAATTTAACCGATTGGCTACCAGGGCGAAGAGATTTTCCGTTTCAAAAACTTCTAAATGCGCCCATTAATCAACACCTACCCTATGACCTCCAAACCCTTCCGGAAGTGCTGAAAGAAAATGGCTACCAGACGGCCATTTTTGGAAAATGGCATTTGGGTGAAGATTCGGCATCCACGACGCGACAAGGCTTCGATCTTCAGCTTCCCCATTGGAATCGTGGGTGGCCCAAGGATGGCTACTACTTCCCTTACGGCATGACGGGGCTGGAAGAGGGTGAGGATGGAGAGTACCTCACCGACCGGCTCACCAGCGAGGCGCTAGACTATATGGAAGCGCACAAGGACGAACCCTTCTTTCTCTATTTATCCCATTTTGCCGTCCACGATCCCATAGAGGGCCGACCCGATTTAGTTGAACAGTATAAGAAGAAGCTGGCAGGTACGCCTACTCCCGAAGGCCCTCCGTTCATACTGGAAGGAAAGCCTGGTGCAGAAAATCCAATCACTAAAGAAACGCTTGATAAAGCCATCGATCAAGATGCCTATGCGAGCTTCAAGGTATTTCCAGACCAAACGGTCAAAATCAAACAGCATCAAGATAATGTGCAGTTTGCAGCAATGGTGGAGAGTATGGATCAAAGCCTGGGGCGTGTACTCCAGAAGCTGGACGAACTGGGACTGGATGATGAGACCATCGTGCTATTCTATTCGGACAATGGAGGAATGTCAGCCGCCAATTTTTGGAATCCCAAAAGGGTCATCTATAAAGAGGACTTGGACAAAGCCTACTCCACCTCAAATCTTCCCCTGCGGGGAGCGAAAGGATGGCTGTACGAAGGAGGCATTCGAGTGCCGCTAATCATCAAATGGCCCGGGCAAAGCCTACAGAATGCTGTTTGCGATGTCCCCGTTACCAGTCCTGATCTCCTCCCTACGATCTTAGACATGGTGGGCATCGACCATACGGCATCCTCCGATGGGCTAAGCCTGGTACCTTTACTAAATGGCGACACGACCCTACCTCGTGAAGCCATATTCTGGCATTTTCCTCATTACAGCAACCACGGCATGCAAAGCGCAGGCGGTGCCGTCCGATCTGGCGATTTCAAATTGCTTGAGTATTTTGATACAGGCAAAGTTCAACTCTTTAACCTGAAAGAAGACATCGGAGAGCAAACCGATTTATCTGACATTGCGGTTGAAAAAACGAGAGCACTGCAAGGCATGCTGCAAAAGTGGCGTGAAGAAGTCGGGGCACAGATGATGGAGCCAAATCCTGAATATGATCCGGCCCTAAGATCGAGTGAACAGTCAAGATACAACAAGCCCAATCATTGAACTGATCTATCTCGCGATTGATGTAATCCACTAACTGGATGTTACAAACAGAATTCAAATACCGACTGGCTGAAGCAACCAAAGATCTGCTCCTGCTTACACGCCCGATGGTGACTAATATGATCTCTCAATCGGTCCAATATCTGATTGAATCCAATAGTCGATTGGTCGGCAACCATCTAAGCGAGCGAGAGGTCGAAAAGCTGCACGAATTAAATGAACTCGAAGGACAGCTACTCAGCGCCGACAGAGTCGTGCAAATACTGCATGACCCTGGCCGTGTTCCTCTCTGGATTAATATGGAAGTGGAGCGATCAACCAAAGATCAAACGATAGTCAAACTAATTTGCAGCAGAAGGCTGAGAAGCGAACATGATTTAAATGATAAGATTGACGCGTATCCGCCATTCCATCCCCTTGTTCCACTGCCTCCTTGGTACAAGGAAGGAGAAAAATTCGACATAAATTGGAAACGCATCCAGAGAAGGGCAAATGGCACAAGCTAGTATCGAAACACGGATATCTCTCAGGGCCTAAGGGCAATGACTCGATACCATGCTTCTTTGGGCCTGCAGAGGCGGAATACTATCTCGAAAACCATCTCGTTAGAAGATTGATAGCTTTAGTAGAGGGTCAGCACGAGGCGTGGCTCAGCCCTCGGAACAACAACCATCGCAATCCAGTGAAACCCAGATCACTCTTAAACAACTTTCTGACCCTCCTATTCCTGGCCAGTTTCCAGCTTGCCAGTTCGCAAAACAATGAATTCCATCCCGACGCGATCTCAGATACGCTGCCGACACCCATCGATTTTGACTTCTGCAATGAGACGCCTTACCTAGATCAGCCAAGGCTCGCTGCCAGCTTCCCTCTTGACGCCATCTTCGTGGACGGCGACTCCATCGGCCTTGCCAGTAGCCATCTGCAAAAATTGATTCCGGAAATCTCGCGGGTAATCTACACCTGCCCGCCCTCTCATGACCTTCGAAAGAATAGTTCAGGGAAACTGCAGATCAGCCTTAAGGTGGGCAGGAGGACAGCACAGGGCAATCATAGACTAATTGACTACCTTGACGAGCAGGGATTCAGCATGCAACGGTTCGTCAAGGATAACGCAGATCATGTTAAGAGGATAAAGATATCAGCCGAGGAAACAGGATCCGAGGTGGATCACCCTCGCTGTTTTGGCTTCGAGATAGAAATGATAGAATAACGCCCATTCATCCACACCATACGTCAAAACTATGCACTCCACATCTAGCTTACCACTAATTATCACCTTGCTTGCTGCTTGGATACCATCCGTCGGGCAAGAATTTTCCTTTACGATGCACTTCACGGATTCGCTCGGAAATCGAGATTCCCTTGAGATCGGCTATGATCCGTTAGCTACCGAGGAATTGGATTCTATCTTTCAGGAGGAAAATATTGTGACCACGCCATGGGATGCTCTTTTTGAGGTAAGAATCTCATCTCAATCGCGTTACACTGAAGTCGACAATATGCCCGAGTTCCACACCAAGAAGCAGATTATTAGCAAGGAATGCACAGGGCAACCAAGAGAAATCATAGAGGTAAACATCAAATCAGATCATTGGCCCATCACCGCATCCTGGAAGGCCGAGCTGTTTGGGGATTCCTGTACCGAAGGCAGTGTCTTTACCAGTATCCACCCCGGCGGATGGTGGGACACAGGTAGTCCCAGCGATTTGCAGAGGATAAAAATGCAAGAGACAGACTCTGTGACCTTTAGAGCGCAGGTCTACGAGCAAGATCAGAGCATAAACAAGAACTACGCCTACACCCTTGAGGACGGCAGTGTTGTCTCAGCATTTTGGATTGGCATCGGTCGAAAACACCTATATCTATCGACCACTCAGACGCATCTGGACAGATTCGTACATGTGCTGCCAAATCCCACTAGCGATCGCATAACGATCCAAGTAGATCCAGACTTTCAACTGAATACCGTGACAGTTTACAGTCTCAGCGGCCAAAGACTCATAGAATCGGAGGCCACTGAATTAAATCTGGCTGCCTTGGATAGTGGCATTTATATTCTCATTGTCTCCGATAGGCTGGGTAATATGATTAGAAGGAAACTAGTGAAACAATAGAGTTGCCGACGCTAGATATGCCATCAGACTTGTTTGGTAGATACCTTTGAAGATCATTGACTGATTCTGCGTATCTACCGCTGCGCTCAAGCCGCAGCAAGAAGTCTGCTGAGCCTAGTGTGTAATCTATGTCGTGAACTCATTGTATTTATTGAATACAGACAATATCTCCTATTTTCAAAGCAACATCCATCCGATGACGCTTTTTCGCAGGAGCTGAGGGAGGAAACCAAAACAACCTACGCATGCGACCCTCTACTCAACTAATCATCCTGCCCGCGCTAGCGGTCATGCTCACCGCCTGCGGCCCTAGCAAAGCTCCCACCCCCAAAGCACCACATCGCACCAGCCTGATCGCAAAACTCGACTCCATCGCCCACGACTTTCTGGCCCAGGGCAAGACCATGGGATTTTCCATTGCAATTCTCAAAGACGACGACACGCTCTACAACAAGGGCTTCGGGTTTATGGATACCCTACGCACCAAAGAGACGAATACCGCCACGGTATTTAATCTGGCCTCGATCTCCAAACTGATTGGATCCGCCATCACCTTAAAGCTGGCAGAAGAAGGGGTGTTATCCTTAGACCAGACCTTAGGGGAACTACTGCCCGAATTTCCCCAGAGAGAACAGGCGAAAGCCATCAAGCTCCGGCATCTGCTCTCCATGACCTCCGGACTCCAGGAGTACGCCCCGGAAATCGACAGCATGTACCTGGCCACGGGCCGGGCGCCCACCAAAAAGGACCTGCTTCGGTTTTTTGCCCGGCAGCAGCTTGCTTTTTCGCCAGGCGAAAGCTACCGGTATTGCAACTCCGGCTACGTGCTACTCCCGTTCATCTTAGAGCGCGCCACCGGCGAGACTTACGAAGACCTGATCGAACGGATCATTAACCAACCCACCGGGCTCGATATCCGCCTGATGGCTGACCGCGTCCATGATCCCAACCTCACGCATTTTTTCGAGCTGGCCGGCGACCAGCTAAAACCCCGAGCGCCCTGGACTTGGCTGCGAGGTGATGGCGGCCTGACGGCCTCGGCCATGGAGTTGGCCCATCTGCCGCCGCTGCTCATGCGGGGAGCCATCATCGATACCTCCTCACTCCGGCAATTGATAGCTCCCACCAGGCTCAAGGGGGGCCTCCGTCCGGACTATGGCCTGGGCGTAGCACGTGGAAACTTCGAAGGGCACCGGCTATGGGGACATTCGGGAGCCGATAAGTCCTATTGGAGTATGATGTACTACTTCCCCGATGACAAGATGACCATTGTCACGCTGGTCAATACCAACGATACCCCCTACGATGCGAAAGAGCTGTACGAGCGCGTAGCCCTAGCGGTATTCGACCAAGCCGTACCAGACTACACCGGGTCCGAAGTCGAGACCTATGATCGAAATTCGTATGCCGGCGAGTACTATCGTTCCGGTGATGCGCCCAGTCGCACCATCACGATCGTGTGGCATGAAGCCGACGATCACCTCTACTACACCTTTGCAGGCAAGGTCGAAGAAGGCGAAAAAATGCACCACCTGGGCAATGATGAGTTTTGGGTGGAGAAATGGCCCACCGACCGGGTAAAGTTTGTCCGCAACCCGGAAAATCAAGTGGTGGCATTAAAAGAGTATTATTCGGGATATTTTTCGCAATGGAGAGTAAAAGTCGACTAAGTTTGGACAGATCGAGAGGCAGTCGCTGGGTCTGACATCAGAATAACCATACCACAAATCGCTTCCAAAAAAAATAATTCTACCCAAAACTCAGAGCGGCAAGAACCCCGCACATGCATGAATGCGTGTGGCGAAAAAACATCACGCCCTTCGCCATAAATAATAATAGGTTCTTTATTAAATTTGCGCATGAAAAAATGACCCTGAAGTGAGATCATTCTGCCGCGGCACCATCTTTGACCGCCGGCAACCAAAATTTATCCATACCCAAAACCTAATCTTATGAACCTTAAGACCATCCCCTATATCGACTACGAGAAGGAACTTCCACAAGAAGGCCACGTGATCGTCGGCCAAGAAGAAGCACAAAACATCATTGTCTACCAAGCCTTCAATCCCAACATCGCCTCTTATGCTGTGAAGCACCAGAAATTTGGTGGCGACTATTACCGCTTCACCAGAATGTCTTGGATCAAGCCCAATTTTCTCTGGATGATGTACCGAGCCGGCTGGGCCATGAAGTCGCACCAACAGCGCATCCTCGCCATGCGGCTACCAAAGGAGAACTTCGAAGATATCCTGGCAGAGGCGGTGCACACCAGTTTCAAAGCGCATATTTATCCCACACCGGAAGATTGGAAATCCGCTCTCGCATCGTCCAATGTGCGATTGCAGTGGGACCCTGATCACGATCCTACAGGACAAAAACTAGCACGCAGAGCCATCCAACTGGGACTAAAGGGTGACATGCTTTTGAACTTTGCCGCTAACTGGATCGTTGGCATAGAGGACATCACTCCTTTTGTGCACGAGCAAAAAGCGAACCTCGATCGATCGATCTCCGAGTTGTGGGTTCCGTACGAACAAGTGATACCCATCGAGGATGAAGCGCTCAGGCGCAGATTGGATTTGACTTAATTGGTGTCAATGAGTCCTCGTCAAGAGATCGAGCAAACAATGAACAAATTCAATTGTGAGATCTGCGGCAGCGACCACCCTTTGACTACCTTGGTCCAATGCCCTCGGCCACGAGTCATCGGCCAAATTACAAGCGGCGAACTTGATCATAGTCTTGATGTGATCGCCAATAGCCTTCTCATTGTAAATCGAGAGGTGACACTACTCGAATGCGAACTATCCATTGATTTGTTGGATGATGAAGACCAATTAGATCTGCATATTTGGGTCTCGCTGAATGTGCCTACCGTAGTAAATGGAATTAAGAAAATGAACAATACAGGGTTTTTGGATCTGCAAGGGGAGATATTGGAGGCCGTACCATTTTACGAAATTGTAAGCCCTCTCCAGGCTAACATCCAAATCAATCTGGAAGAAGATGAACTTCCGAGGATCACCAGCATCCACAACCTTGAAGCACTACAGAGAGATCTGGAACATGGGATTAGCATTACGACACTGAAGAAATTCCTCAGTAGTGTTTATCACTCAGAGCAGGGACCGTGGTATATTCATTGAATGTTGCTATTGCGATGACTTGCTGTTTTGAGATGTCAGCAACATAATAAAACGAAACAATGAAGGAGACCGCATATCTACTACAGGCTACGCTGATCTCTTTGTGGTGGTTGGGTCTTCTGCTGGACCAGACCTTCTATCAGGCCTTTCAATTTCCTTCCATAGGCAGAGCGGCCTTTCATTCATTCTTGCTTCCCGACCTTGTCGTTATCGCTGTTCTATCGATCGTGCGGGCCTATCGATCCGTGGACGAACTTGGATACGTAATTCTCGGAGGATTTGCATTTGCCACGCTGTATTGCATTAATGCGTCCATTCTGACAGGAGGAGGTCTCCTGGCTACGACAGCCATGACACTTGGGTTATCTTATAATCTTTTCTTGATCTTGGGAGATCGACTCTTTCGGACATCCCAGACCAGCCATGTGATCATAAACGGCCTGAAAACGACGCTTCAAGTGGTCTGTATATGGACAATTACACTACTCGTGTTTCCAGTCCTTATCATGAAATCATTTGGAGGCATGACCGAGCCCTCCGCGACAAATCTCCTGCTCGGAGGAATATTATTTGCCTTGTTCAGCGGCCTCGGTCTATACAGCGGATACTCAATGGTGGCCCATGGGGCCGGTACTCCCCTGCCCTTGGATCAGACGCAGAAGCTGGTCACTGTGGGACCTTATCGTTACGTGAGAAACCCGATGGCCGTCGCCGGCATCGGACAAGGGATATCGATCAGTATCACCTTTAGCTCCCTTCCCATTCTAGCCTACGCGCTACTCGGAGCAATACTCTGGCACTGGGTAGTGCGGCCGCATGAAGAAACCGACCTGCTACAGAGATTTGGAAGCGAATATGAGGTCTACCGAAACAAGGTCCGATGCTGGGTACCCAGATTCTGATCTTGCCTCTTCTAAAAACTGGATTATTAGCTCCTAGTTCAATAGCTCTGTACTAATCCACCAGGCAATAGCGATGACATTGGAATCTGACGCATGGAAACAGGCCCACCCAGCCCTGTCAACAACGCACCACCATCCAATGACCACAAAATCGCATGCCTAGTCATTGGGTGACCTTTTGCCCAAACGGTCATTAAGAGTTAACTTCAATGGTCAGCGCCGCCACTGGGGACAATCGGTCCACTTAAGGCGAGCAGACCCTGACCCCACTCCTCCTGACACACTACCGATCGCCATCCCACCCTGCAGGCATCAAAAGAACTAAATGCAAAAGGCATCATGAAAATCTTCATAGCAAAATTATCCCTCGATACTGATGAAGACCGGTTAAAATCAGTTTTCGAAAACCACGGCAAAGTCATCTCGGCCAAAATCGCACTAGACAAATCTACCGGAAGATCCAAAGGGTTTGGACTCGTCGAGATGCTGGACAAGAATGAGGCGCTGGCTGCGATCACAGCGATGAATAAATTCAAACTCGATGGGCACCAAATTGAGGTAAAAGCAGCTTTGGGGCCACACGGTGGCGGCAAAGGACTCTTCGATTAGACTCCCCCTACCATGAAGCTGCCGTTCTCCTTTGACCTCAAGTTTCTCTTCCGGGTCATATTGCCTGGCTTTATTCTTTCTTTGGGATTTGTGCCCTTCATTGAATGGGCCATTAACTATTGGAGTATTCAGCTCAAAATCGAGTACTTCACAGCTGTGTTTGCCATCGTATTTGGGTGGTTGTTTCTCATTTGCGATATGCATATCTACATGTGCATTGAAGGTCGTCGGTATTGGCCGGCCTTTCTGCGAAAATTCGCTGTACGCAGAAAGCAGCAAAGGCTCAAAAAGCTGTGGGCTGACCTTCGATCGGCCTATGAAGAAAGCGAGAAGCTAACCGAAGGCACGGCCGAACATGTGCAGGCCTATAATAAATACATAGAGCTGTCCGTGAAATCGCGCCGTTATCCGGTGGATTCGGAGGGAAATCGAACAATAAAATTCCCAACCACCCTGGGCAATGTCATTTATGCCTATGAAAATTATCCCGAGGTCACCTATGGCATGGAGGCCATCTTCTACTACAATAGAATCTGGCTCAAGCTGGACAAAGACCTGCGGCAGCATCTGGACAGCCAGCAGGGCTTGGCAGACAGCACCGTCTATTCCACCTTTGCCCTTTTTGGGGTGGGTGGGCTTTTTGCCGTCTATGCCTTTCTAGCTATATGGACCTCCATGTTTGATGGCTACTCCCTTACCGCTACCGTTTTTGGCATTATCTCAGCAGGTTCGCTTCTTCTGGCAATTGTCGTTTACAAGGTCTCTTTGCAGATCCATTTGTCCTACGGCGATCTATTTAAGTCCATATTTGACCTTCACCGAGACCTCGTGCCCATTGACTCCATGTATGAGACGGTTAAGTCTGCCGTGCCTGGGCTAGACATCTTCCCCGTCACGGAGCGAGAGAAGTATGACATTGTGTGGCGCTATTTTCACAATTATCGAGGGCAAGACATGCATTCGCGGGTGCACCACCCCATCCACCGTTTTCAGAACGAGAGAAAGCAGGCGCAGAACAGTCCCTGAAATATGGCTCCGCCATTGCTGGCCCTGTCTTCTCGCCAAAGGTGAAACATAGTTTTCTTGCACTGCAAGCGGCGAATTATCACCCCGCACCTGGCTTTCACTGTCAGATAATCTGTCCCTCGAAACCAGTATAATCCATCATGGCCTCCGCATAGGCAATTCCGATCTGGGCATCCTAGAGCCATAAATAGAGACCGCCGCTGCACCTTCCCGCCCGAAATCGGGAAAATCCATACAAAGTTCGGACAAATCTGTACGTGCCCGATCCACGGTCGACATAGCTTTGCCTTATCAACGCTAACCATTTTAAAAACTCGTACTGATGAAACCACTCGCAAACAAAGTAGCGCTGGTCACCGGAGCAAGCGGCGGCCTGGGCAAAGGAACCGCCATTGCCTACGCCAAGGCAGGAGCTGACGTCGTCATCTGCGCCCGGCGATTGGACAAACTCCAAGAAGTGGCCCAGATTTGTGAAGCACAAGGTGTCAAAGCGCTTGCTCTCAAATGCGATGTGATGGTACCCGAGGACCGGCAACAGCTGGTAGCGCAAACCATCGAAACATTCGGCACCGTAGATATTCTGGTAAACAACGCCATCTCGACCAAGCAAGGGGTGTCGATCATGGACCATACCGAGGAAATATGGAACAACACCGTCGTCAGCGGGTTTGAAGCCGTGTGGCACCTCATGCGCCTCTGTTATCCGCACATGAAAGAACACGGCGGGAGAATTATCAACATATCGTCCGGTGCAGCTTTGATCGGTGCACCCCTATTTGGTGTATATGCCGGCGTCAAAGCAGGAGTACACGCCATCACCATGGTCGCGGCCCGAGAGTGGGGTGCCGACCATATCACCTGCAACAGCATTATCCCAGTGTTCTACAGCGACCTTTCCAACAAGCTCTTTGACCAGTATGGCGAACACGTCGTCAAGGATATCGTGCCGCTGGGGTACATCGGTGACGTCGACACCGATATCGCTCCGGTGATGGTATTCATGGCCTCCAAGGGCTCCCGATACATCACCGGCCAATTGATCAAAGTGGACGGTGGAGCAGATATTCATTTCTAATGCTAAGTCAGCAACCGAAAACCACCTTATCAACGACAAAACGTTAGTCATGGACCAAGTCATTGAAAATGTCAGAACAGAAAAAATAAGCGGCAGCCACCGCAAGATCTACACCGACATCGTCATTCACGCCGAGCCCGAGAAGGTATGGTCGGTCCTGACCGATACCAAGTCCTACCCAAGCTGGGCTGTATTTCTCGTGGATATTCAGGGTGAAATCCAAGACGGTCAAAAGATCACCGCCGTCTTCAAGACCGACCCCAAAAAGGAGAAGCTGACCACCATCGAGCATACGATTTCGGTGACCGAGGGCGAAGAGTTTTTCTGGGCCGAGAAAGGCCCGGGAGGGATTAAAGACAATCATCACTTCAAGGTGGTGCCTATCGGCGACGGCAAGTCCCTTTTCATCCAATCCGATGAAATCATGAAGGGCATGACCTGGCTGCTGGGTGGCAACTTATCAAAAATGTATGCCGACGGATACCAGGCTTTTAACCGGCACCTAAAAGCTGAGGTAGAACGTCGCTTCAAAAAATAGCATTCGGCAAAAAATTAAGGATTATGAATTTCAAGCTGAAAAATATTCCGTCGCAAAAAGGACGGGTAGCCATCGTGACCGGTGCAAACAACGGCATCGGCTTTGAAACCACCGTGGCATTAGCAGCCTATGGTTTTAAAGTGATCATGGCCTGTCGCAACCTGGCAAAAGCGGAAAAAGCCAAATCCGATATCCTCCGGAAACAGCCCAGCGCCGATCTGGACATCCTTCCCTTGGACCTGAGCAAGCTGGAGAGCGTACGTGCCTTTTGCAGAAACTTCAAGGACAGGCATCCTAAACTAGACGTCCTTATTAACAATGCCGGTATTTTAGTCTACTCCGGCAAGAAGAACGAGGCGGGTATCGAGTTGCAATTTGCCACCAATCATCTCGGCCATTTTCTGCTGACCAACCTGCTGATCAACCACATGCCCGACCACTCTTCATCGCGCATCGTGGCGCTGAGTAGCCTGGCGCACAAGGGGGCAAGGATCCATTTCGATAATATCAACTGCGAAAACACCGGCGATGCCGGCGACGCCTATGGTCAATCCAAATTGGCCAACCTCATGTTTGGCGACGAACTACACCGTAGGCTAAAGAGGAAAAACCGAAAAATTATAGCACTCACCGTACATCCGGGCGGATCGGACTCCGGGCTCTTCGACGAGATGTCTACGGTCATGTATTACACCTTCAAGATATTGTCCCCTTTCATTTTGCACTCTAATGCCTCGGCGGCCAAACCCTCGCTTTTTGCCGCACTTAGCCCGGACATCCAGGGCGGCGAATACCTGGGACCCCAGGGCTTCCGAGAATTTCGAGGCAAAGTAGGTATTGCTAAGCGCAGTGCCTACTCCAAGCACGAAGACATTGCGGAGAAGCTCTGGCTCCTATCCGAAGAAATGACCGGCCAGCCATTTCAGCTGTAGACGTCCGCACCAAAAATTAGTATGTTTACTCCCAACGGCCGGCAAAGGATGAAAGAAATCCTTCAAATAGAGAGCATTTCGCAGATGCATGAGGTCTTCGGACTTCCCAAACCCAAGCATCCGCTGGTCTCCGTTGTGCGATTCAAAAACACACGCATCCAGTCAGAATATCATCACGTCCACTGCTCCTTTGGCATGTATTGCATCTCTTTGAAAAATGAAATCGAAGGCAGCATGCGATATGGCCGCAGTTCGTATGACTTTCAAGAAGGGTCCATGCTCTTTGTCAAGCCGGGCCAAGTGATGGCCTACGATGGTCATCAGTCGTCCGCCGAAGACCCGGGCTGGGCCTTACTATTTCATCCCGACCTGCTCCGGAAGTCCGCCCTGGGCAAGTCCATGAATGACTATTCCTTTTTCTCCTATGACATCTCGGAAGCGTTACATCTCTCCGACGACGAAAAACAGTCACTTAATGAATTGGTCGTAAAGATTGAAAAGGAGTATCAACAAAATATTGATCGACACAGTCAGCGCCTCATCATTTCGAATATTGAGCTACTGCTGAATTACTGCACCCGCTTCTATGAGCGCCAATTTTATACCCGGGAAAACCTAAACAAGGATATTCTGGCAAAATTTGATGACCTGCTAAGGACCTATTATTCCAACGATACACAATTGCAAATAGGCATCCCCACGGTGAGTTACTGTGGAAAAGAACTGGGGATGTCTCCCAAATACCTCAGTGACCTGCTCAAGCGAGAAACGGGCAAGAACGCCAAAGCGCACATAGATGATTTTCTCATCCACCGGGCCAAAAATCGATTGCTGAGTTCGATGACCTCCATCAGCGAAATCGCCTTTGACTTGGGTTTTGAATACGCCCAGCACTTTTCTACCGTATTTAAGGCTAAGACGGGCATGAGCCCCAGCGAGTATCGGCGCTTGAATTAATTATACTCGGCTTGTCTCGCTACCCTCTCTAAGCCTCCCCGCGTACCCAGCATCAGGCCCTTCGCAGATCATTGATCAAGAGCCCCGCAGGCTGCCCCCACTTGGCGAGGTCTTCTCCTCTAGTGCTAACACCCACCCTTCTGCAATCAAAAAAATTTTCCTTCAGCTATTGCGCAAGTGATCACTTGCATATATATTTGCAAGCAAATGCTTGCGTATCCAAGCTAGAAATTATGAGAAGAGACGTATTTCAGGCGATCGCAGACCCTACCCGTCGTAGCATCCTCCGCTCGCTGACCACCGCATCACAGAACGTGAACACCCTCGCCGACCAGTTTGATATGACCAGACAAGCAGTGTCGCTGCATGTGAAGTATTTGCGTGAATGTGGACTTGTGAATATCGAAAGGCAAGGCCGCGAGCGCTACTGCCACTTGGACGCGCAAAAACTGGCTGATGTAGCCGATTGGCTAGAGCCCTTCCGCCAGCTCTGGGAGGGCCGATTCAAGCAATTGGACAATCTCTTGGATGAATTGCAGAAATAGAAAAAGAATAAAAAATGAGTGAGACTACAATTAAGTCGGAAGGAAACCAACTGACGATCACCCGAACATTTCAGGCCCCGATAGCCCTGGTCTGGCGCGCCTTTACAGAAGCTGACCTGCTGGACCAGTGGTGGGCGCCAAAACCCTGGCAGTCCCTAACCAAACGAATGGACTTTAGAGAAGGCGGAAGTCGACTCTATGCCATGCGCGGCCCGGAGGGCGAAGAACATTGGTGCATCACCAACTTTCAATCCATTGTCAAGGAAATCAAGCTGTCCGGGGAAGACGCCTTTTGCCAGGATGAAAGCGGCGCCATCAATTTTGATTTCCCTGTCGCACAATTTGAGAATCACTTTCAAGCAAATGGAAATACAACCCTCGTGACCATTGTGACCGAATATGCCTCTGCAGAACACCTGCAACAAGTGATACAGATGGGCATCGAAGAAGGTCTTACCATGGCCTACGAAGGCTTGGATGCTGTGCTTCGTCAGTTGCAGGGATGAAGAGATACCATTGGTCTGACGATCCTGCACCAACGAGTAGATCTGCAACTTGAGTCTTTGCTTGACCTGCGGCACTCTAGTCCACTATGAGGAGTGTTGGATATCTTAGGAGATGAAAATCAAAGGAACGGTGCGTTTTACTGCATGACTAGCACAACCTGGAAATGGAGCATTGCCTTCGCCTCCTCATTTGCTGCGATCGTGATGTCCATGCGAGGAACAGATACGACAGCCATGTTGGCAGAAGCCGGAACGGTAGTTATCATCCTTGATGTGGTCAGCCAGCTGGTGTCAATGCTGGGTGTAGGACTCTTACTTGCTCTCGTCCTTGCTTTTTTTGGCTCGAAGAAAAGAGGCTATTGGCCTGAGGTACTCAGCATGTTGCCTGCAGGGGTCATCACAATCTCTACAGTGCTCATCTTGATCTATGCAAGTTCACACTGATGAAGCAAGCAAGTGTGTATAACGCCAACGCAGCTATCAAGGCTAAAAGTGAACAAGAAAGAGCAACCGCTGAGACCAACAAAAAAGAACCATCTATCAAACACCCTAGCAATGACTCCAGAAGAATTTGATCAAGTGCTCCGAGAAATAATCGATGGCCCAATACTAATCACAGATAGCACAGAATCAATTCAGGATGAGATATTCCACAATTTCAGGGCAATCTCCATCAGCGGAGGTCTCGCGTCCAAGATCAATTTGTCGAGCCTTGCCAATGCGTTGAAGGAACATCGTGATCGAGTCAAACTCCAACTTTCACAATCAAGAATCGACATAGATATGATCTACTATTCCTGGTTTGACGACCAGGCATGTCAACTTCGATTCAACGTGATCAATTCAAATCATAAAAGACTACCCTTCTCCGCGCCAATAGAGTTGGCTGACGGCGAGGAACAGATAATTAGGAGGTTCTTAGCATCCGAATACCATGATGGGATTCCAATGACTGAGCTGAGGGACAAGATTGCTACTGAGCCAGAGAGCGTGGAGCTCGATGGACCAACTCAGGTATATCAACAGCTTATCTCCAGATGAGGAATCAAAGCAAGAGTTGGGACAAACAGAAGAGTGTATTCGATCCCTATGGCCCATAGAGCATCCCATGACGTATCATCGATATGTCAACCAAAGGACTCAAGATCGACCCTCCAAAATGAATTGGCTCGAACTAGGAAGAATTAACCCCTATCTTTCTCAGAAAACAGCTTGTATGCATTTGGTTTCACTAGCTATCAGACACGCCAGGATTCGCGCTCTTAGCCAGGTTATGCTATTTGTTTTCTTGGTGGGTCCCTGGGGTTGCACTGCCCAAGAGACGGCACTCCCTTTCTTTGTCGGCACCTATACCAACGGCGAAAGTGAGGGCATCTACCGCTACGTGCTGCAGCCAGACGGCAGTTTGGAGCGCTTGGGCTTGGTCGCCGAGACGGTGAATCCTTCGTACCTGGCAAAGAGTAAATCAGGCAAGTTTTTGATCGCGGTCGGCGAAACCAGCAAGCAAGATGGCCAAGGCATACTGCGGTCATATCAGATCGAAGGCGACCAGTTGGTTGCCCTAAGCGAGGTGAGATCAGGTGGAGCCGGACCTTGCTACGTGGCGGCTACGAAGCAGGATTATGTGGTCACGGCCAACTATGGAGATGGCACCGTAGCACTTTGTAAACTAGATGCCGAGGGTCGATTGACCGGACCCTTGGATGTGCAGCGGCATACGGGCAGCGGCACCACGGATCGTCAAAAGGGGCCCCATGCCCATTACGTGCAGTCCGTAGGCGATGGGCACGATCTGATCGCCATCGACCTCGGCACGAACGAACTTTGGTTTTCTCGGATCGACCCGGCCAGCGAAACGTTGGTGCCGCGAGCTCCCGAGAAGCTGGCCATGGAGCCGGGCGCCGGGCCGCGCCATATGACATTTCACCCCAATGGCCAATACGCCTATGTCCTCAACGAGCTGAACTCCACCGTCTCCGTATTGGAAAAGGATGCCGATGGAATCTATCAGCTGGGCACTTCCTTATCGACGCTACCGGCGACCTTCACCGAGCGCAATTTTTGCGCCGACATTCACATCTCCTCCGACGGCCGATTTCTCTATGCGTCTAATCGGGGCCACCACAGTATCGTCATCTATGAGGTGGATGGGGCGGATGGCTCCCTCACCCTACAGAGGCATGAAAGTACCCGGGGCGAAACACCCCGCAATTTTGCCCTGTCGCCAGACAATCGATTCCTCCTGGTGGCCAATCAGCGTACGAATAACATCATATCCTTTCGGCGAAGCGACCTGAATGGCAGCTTGACGTTTGTCGATGAGATCGAGGCGCCAACTCCGGTGTGTATTTTATTTGATGAATGAGGCAGCGTCACCTCCAAAATGGCCATATTGGCCTAGCTGCAAGAGGAACATAATCTGTGCTTTCTTTGATCGGAAAGCAAAACTCCTTTGTTAGATTAGCGGCAATGCGTCGACGTACCCAAAATTTACACACATGAAATATCAGGCTCTACTTGTACTGATCCTATGCTTGGTCATGGGACCAAACCTCCACTCCCAGCAAGAAAGTTTTCGTCTGGCGGTCAAGGTGACCCTTGCTCCCGAACTAGAAGATCAGTTTCAGCAAAAGGGACGTATGTTCCTGTTCATCTCGGAAAACCTAAACGTTGAACCTCGGACCCAGATCTGGCCTAACCCGAGGAGCAAGACCCACATTTTCGCAAAAAATGTAGACCCCCTGGAGCCAAGCTCAGGATGGCAGATCGCCCATGACGACCAGTGGATAAGCACCGCTGATTGGACCTTAGATGCCGTACCAGAGGGAGAATACAATCTGCAGATTCTTTGGGACCAGGACGTCCAGGAGTCCAGAATTAGTGCGCCCGGCAATCTCTACAGCGAAAAGCAGCGGCTCGTCCTGGACAAATCCACGGAATTTGATCTGGTATTGAGTCAGGCCATCGCTGCGCGCAAGGTGGACAGCCATGACCTCTGTCGAGTAGTCGAATACGAGAGCAAGGTCCTTTCTGATTGGTGGGATCGACCGATGACCCTCAAGGCTTCGGTGCTGCTTCCGCATGCCTATGACGAGGGGAAGGAGTATCCGATCCGCTACAACGTCGCCGGATATGGCGGCAGATACACCAGGATCAATCGCCTCCTAAACAATGAGGACTTTATGAAATGGTGGGATTCTGAGGAGGCTCCTCAGATCATTACCGTCTTTCTAGATGGCGAGGGCCCCTTTGGCGATTCCTATCAAATGGACTCGGATAATAGCGGCCCTTACGGCACGGCCCTGATCGATGAATTTATCCCTCATATCGAGCAGCAGTACAGAGGCACACAATCTGTCGATACCCGATTTGTCGATGGGTGTTCGACCGGTGGCTGGGTGTCATTGGGATTGCAATTGTACTATCCGGATGTCTTTGGCGGGGTTTATTCCTACAGTCCGGATGCCATCGAGTTTGAAAATTATCAGCTGATCAATATTTACAAAGACAAAAATGCCTTTGTCAATGAGTACGGCTACCCCAGACCGGTCATGCGAAGTACGATGGGCGAGCCCATGCTGTCGCTCGAAGACTTCATCCAATATGAAAATGTCCTGGGATCATCCAACACCTACCTCAACTCCGGCGGCCAGTTCAGTGCACATACGGCCCTGTATAGTCCGAAGGGCGATGACGGCCTGCCAAAAGCCCTTTTTGATCCCCAAACCGGCGTCATCGATTCAACCGTGGCCGATCATTGGAAAAAATACGATTTCAAACTGCACGTACAGGAGCACTGGAACGAATTAGGTCCCAAACTGCAAGACAAAATCTACATCTGGATGGGCGACATGGATCACTTTTATTTAAATCCGGCTACCCGAGCCTTTGCCGATCACCTGGAGCAAACCTCCGACCCCAAGTCCAATGCAGAAATCATTTTTTCGCCCATGGAGGGTCACTGCTCCCAATACTCCCACCGAACGGTGCTGGAGCAAATTCAGGAACGACTGCAAGGAGATGATGGGGATGAGGTGAAGGGTCGGGAGGATTGAATGGGGTCAGTGACGACAGTGGGAACTGGATTTGCATGCACTTTCCAGCAGCGAAATGGGGCCTTGATTCCATAATTCGAAGTTGGTGGCGATTTGAATGAACAGGTTCGAACATTAACGAATGCGTTGGAACAATTGGAGAGAACTAAAAACTGCGCAGATTGCCTTTGATAGCCAGATCCGTTCAGCCTTGCGCTATCCGGCCATTGATTCAAATGAACATCGTTTCTGGAAAGTTGATCCTGAGTTTTTCGTCGATGTCGACTGGAGAGCATGTGAGATCCAGGTGGCTGAAAGACCGGTGGATAGGCCAAGAACATACTATCCCAAGGTCGAGTATCGATGGACGTGGGACTCTAGATTTGTCGGATCAGCGATTGAAATGGTGGACACATTTCGGTGCTGGCAACCCTATCGTCTCGACGGTAAAATCGTGATACAGAGACGCTATCAGTCCGTCTATTTCTCCTATCACAGGGAGTACTTTAATGACCAACAAGACTTCGAGATCAATCCTGACCGTAAACCTCAATTCCCCCACGCCACGGATCGATACAGGGGCCTCATCCTCAACGAATTTGGGTGCGACGGCATCGCAAATGTGCTGTGCATCGTCGAGAAAGACGGAACACTGACCAACTTTGAGTGCCTGGGCAATGAAGGAAAAACAAGCTGTAGGGTTGCTCGAGAACTTCTGCTACAGTTAGGAAGATGGGAGCCCGCGCAGCACAAGAGCAGAGCTATCAGATCCCAGCTCGATCTATTGGTACATACCTAGAGCTAGTTAGGTGGTAGTCACTGTATAAATGTCGCTTAGGAGCACGGTGCAATAGAAACAAGTATATATTAGCAGGACACCAATAATTTTCCCAAGGGTACGTCACTGCCTTGGCAGCCATCACAACATCACAAACCACAACATCATGACAAACTGGATCCAAATCATCATCTTGCTCGGCCTAACCGCCAGTTTAACTACACAAGCCTTTAGCCAACAAACCCAATTGACATATTGCAAAGATCCGAATGGCTTGACGGAATCAAAGAAAAAGCACGCGACCTACCTCAAGCGCACAATTGACCTAAATGATGGGTCCGTCGCAACTGAAATTCGGCGATTGAGCGACGATAGACTCATCCGATACAAGAGATACAAGGACAGATTTCCTTATGGCAGCTGGATCTACAATGACGACCATCTGAATGATACCCTAGTGGTGGAATACCCTCTCGAGGTCGAGTATTCTGACTTCCTGCATGACGATGCCATCTATTTTGACATGACCCTGGCCGAGCGGAAAGAAGTCGAATTTGAGGGATTTGTAGCTCCGCGACTGCTGGCATCCCAATCATTTTTTCTCTGTCTCTACTCTAACATCTTCTACCCCCAATACTCGAGAGAGCAGGGGTATGAAGGAACGGTCTTGGTGCACCTCAAGATCCATCGACAGGGTCAGCCTGAGCTCGTCAGCATCAACCAAGGGGTCGAAGACCATCTGGATCAGGAAGCCGTACGAGCCCTCCTTGATTGTGGATTGTGGGAACCGGGCACCCAAGATGGAGAGCCCATTGACACCTATACGATCATTCCCGTGAAATTCGTGCTGGAGTGATGCGATATGTGGAAGGTCGATGCTAAAGAAATCATACTACAAACCAATGTTTTGGAAGAGAAGAATTAAGCAGTGCGATCCCAAGTATGTCTGCGCAAAATGTGGCAGAGCGCATGATGAATTGCCGGCCCTTGCTTTTTCATCTCCCGACTACTATGAGTATCTGAAAGAGGAAGAGAAGGAAGGGCTTGCTGATCTGTCACAAGACTTTTGCGTCATAACTTACCCAGATCAGACTGACAGGTTCATTCGGACAACGATGACGCTTAGGATTATCGATGCCTGTGAAGATCTGGACTATGGTATCTGGGTCTCCGTCAGTGAACATACGTTTAACGAATACCGAGCAGAGTTCAAGAATAGTGAGGCTGGACGCACCTACTTCGGAAGGATTTGCAACGAAATCCCAGACTATGAGGAAAGCACCCTTGGACTGCATGTCAATATCGAAACCAGGGCCGATGGTGTGAGGCCAGAGATCTTTCCGCACGACTCGCCCCATACGCTAATCAAGGATTGGTCGGAGGGTATAACTATGCAAGAAGCCAGGAAGAGAATCGATAATTTGAGGAGATCTTCTAGCGTTTAAATGTGAGCCCCCTTAGGGCATCGATTTCCCAATGGCCAACTAGGCCTGGACCACAACCATCAAAAATGACCACCACCCAAACCTTGAGCACCGTATTTGGAGCACTCCTACTTTTCACACATTGCGATTCAAGCCCACCGCTCAACTTTCATGGAAAGTGGCAATCTCTAAACGACCGAAATTTCGTGGTCGAAATCACCGCCGAGGAAAGATATAAGGTCTATAGGGATGGGAAATTATTCCTGGATGGCTTATCGATATTCGACAGTCTCATGATAGCGATAGTGCCAAGGAAGAAAGACTGGTATGACTTCACCATCTGGGACGAATCCAAAGGCGAAGAGTTCTCGGAGGGGAGAATCGAGGTGGTACACAAGGATAGAATTAGAATCTACTTCCACAAACATCACGGGATTTTAGATCTTGCCGATGAATTTCATCGCACCAATGATTTGCATAGTTTTGACGAGATTATGGATGAAATCAGAGAGCAGCCCGACATTAATTCACAATTGCATAGCATGGGTTTCTCCCCGCTCACGGTCCCACCATCACAGCTACAAAAGAAAGATGACACACCCTCTGATAACCTTACTGACATTCCTCTTGCTAGGATGCCATATGATTCCGATAGAATCGCAAGAAACCAAGCCCGCCTTTACCCTGACCATCCACCTGGAGGGGGACTACGAAGGTCACCTATATCTAATGCGCAGAGATAGAGATAGCGTGCTTGTGCATGACGGCAAGGCCATATTCAGGGGGCACCAAGAAATCCCTGAACAAGTAGCAATTATACTTGAGGGCAGGTCTAACGTGGCCTGGGTTTTCCTTGAGAATAGTGACATTGAAATGTTCTGCCGCTATATAGCGGCCACGGATGAGACCATGCCGAAGATCATTGTAGACAGTATCAAGGGATCAGGCCTCGAAAACGGATTAAACCAATGGTTTAAGGATTATAAGGCGCTCCAGGCAGACAAAAAGACCGCTATTTCTCCGAGCGAGAGACTATACCAATTGGTGAGCGAGAAGATTGGAGAATCGAAGCACCTAGGCGCCTGGATCTTGGCACGAATCACTGATCAAATGACCTTAGGGCAGTGTGAAGCCCTATATACAAAATTGGAGGGAACGCCTCTACCTGAGAGAGAATCAAACATGATCCAATCCGGTATTGCCCGGAAGAAAAACGTGGGCAGTAATCTTAAGACATACTGGGTCACTACCCAACAGGATAGCATAAATCTAGGCGCAATATTCAGACAAAGTAAGAAACCATTTCAATTGGTTCATTTTTGGGCCACCTGGTGTCGTCCGTGTATCAAGCAAATTCCCAAACTGCTTGCATGGGAACAACAAAACCAACATGCATTGGAGGTAATAAGTCTGTCGATTAATGAGGACAAAAAAACATGGTTGGCTTATCTAAACGAACATAGTCAGATGACAGATAGTTACCACCTACCCCTAGGGTGGGACAGCGACCTCTGTCGAGACATGAATGTCAAACAAATACCTTTCTACATGCTTATTGGGAGTAGTAGTGAGGTCGTGGCTCAAGGCAACTTGGAGGATATTGAACAATACCTAGCAGCATCCCAAGAGATAAGAAGATAGATCTGCCGGACTAAATACCATTGGGTTACAGCACCACAACATCTATCAGTGCCAAAGTTTAGAGTGTAGAATTTAGCGTGTAGAGGCAGGGAAATGGCAGCCGCGAAATCCGCCATTTGATTGCACTAAAACCCAAAATCATTTTGATTACCTTGTAATAAGACAAGCACAGCCATTGACATGATATTGATGCCCTGACCACAGAAAGCGCAATGGCATTGAGCTCCCACGTAGGCTATAGCCGAAAAGCAACACGCACACACCAATCCACCATAAACCATAAACCATAAAACCATAAAACCATAAAACCTTGATAAGACCAAAGTATGAGAAGAGGCTTTGTATTTGGAAAATATCTGCCATTTCATCTTGGCCACAAAGCCCTGATCGAATTCGCACTTACGAAATGTGATCAACTCTATGTGCTCGTCTGTGCAACTAATACAGAAGTAACTAGTGTGGAAACCAGGGTGGGTTGGTTGCAAGAGACATTCCAGGAAGTCCGAAATGTCACAGTACTGACTTTGAAATACGATGAGACCATCCTTCCAAACACCTCGGTGTCCTCGAAGGAAGCTTCAAAGCGCTGGTCTAAAGAATTCCTGTCAAGGTTGCCACAAGTTCATATGGTCTGCACCTCCGAACCATATGGCGACTACGTGGGGGAATTTATGGGAATTGAGCATGTCCTCTTTGATCGCGATCGCATCCAAGTTCCAGTCTCCTCTTCGATGATCCGTACCTCATACTATGCGTATTGGTCCTTCCTCCCGGTGGCCGTCAAGAGGAGCTATCAGAAGAAGATCGTGCTGCTGGGAACCGAGTCGACGGGCAAAAGTAGCATCGCTGAGAGCATATCACAATCTCTGGACTCCACTCTTGTCGACGAGACGGGAAGGCAACTCATTCCCAACTCGAACAGCTTTACCAAAGATGACCTTCGCAAGGTTGCCTTCCATCATGCATCAAGAATACGCAGTGCGTGTGATAACTTGAGTCCTCTAGTCCTGATCGACACGGATGTACACATCACCCAATCCTACGCTAAATATCGATTCGGCGAATATCTTGACCTCCCATACGATATTTACCAAGCAAATCGAGCACATCTCTATTTTTATCTTGATGCCACATTGGATCTCAGTCAGGATGGGACAAGATTAGATCAGGCCGAGAGGTTGCATCTTGACGCTATACACCGAATGACTTTGCGTCACTTTGGCATCAAATTTAGCGAGGTGGGAGGCTCGTGGAAATCTAGGCTCCATCACATAGTGAATGAGATCCAGAGTTTGCGCACCCAACCGTGTCTATGAGCGTTGCCAGAAGTACGGACCTCTGAGTCACCTAATTTGATAGACACCCCTTGACGATCTAAGCGAATACTCCCAACACTTTGCAGCGCCCAGCCCACGACAAACCAAATACCGTCAAACGAAAATGCCGTAGAACCTTTCCTAATACCAGAGTTTAGGGTGTAGAATGCAGGAAGTTGGCAGCCACGAAATCCGCCATTCATTCGACCCCCATTTGATAGCACTAAAACCCAAAAATCAATTTGACAATCTTGTAACCATACCAACACGGCCATCGACGTGGTATTGATGCCCTGACCACAGGAAGCGCAATGGCATGGAGCTCCCATGCATGCTACATCCGAAAAGCAAAGCACACCAATTCACCAATTCACCAAAAAACCAACACAACCATAAAACCGTAAAACCATAAAACCATAAAACCATAAAACCATAAAACCATAAGGAACATGCAAAACAAAGAAAAACCCAGACTCGCACGACTGACTACGACTGACCACAATTCTCACCCAATTGCAGTCCTAAAGGCTGGCCGCATCCACAGAACTCGCAGAAAAACATCGAGTCAGTATTCGCACCATTTACCGTGATATTCGAACGCTGCAAAAATCCGGCATCTCAATCGTCTTCCTCAACAAACTGACCTTCCCTTCGCTCGTCGTGGCTGTGCTGATACTGCTGGGTTTTGCCGTGGGACGACTGCTACGCCTTCAACTGGATGGCAAACCCAACAAGCTGCTGATGCAAGGGCTGGGTTCGGAATTGGTCTTGGGTGCCGCCAATCTATGCTACTTGGTCTACGGTATGTTGTAGCGGTTTCTCTGAATGCCGTAGGGAGAAGGGCCACAAGGCAGACCCTTTTTCCCGGAATGAGATATCCTCCGTGTCGCAAGCTGAAGGCGCCGCAGAGCTCAAAGTACGACGGTGTAAGGGCATCGTCAAGAAAACTTCGCCAGGGAGAGTCAGCAGACTCTGGCAGCAGAGGTGCTTCGACTCCGATCTTCCACGTATGAAGGTAGGGGCATTTCGGAAGGAAGATTGGGGATATGCCGGATTCAAGGGAGATTGCACTGCCAATGGTGGCACTATAAGCGAGGCTACGTATCTTGGCAGAGCAACGACACCCAATGACTACTCATAGGAATAGTACGGACCTGGCACCCATCTTTACGACATCCCGGAATCGCACATCCTGGACAGAAGTCTGTAGGCCACAGATGCAATTCGCTGGGTGGGTGCAGGCTACACCTCGAGCGGGAATCCACATACTCGACATGCAAGTGATCTCGATCCGCACATGCCAAATCGCTCCTCGAAGGTTGCTCCTATCTTCCGGTGGGTCACACACTGCTTCCTTTTCTCGGTCTGCCGACGCCGTTTGCCGCCCAGCTTCAATCTCTGTTCTCTCGAAATCCTGCCTCGCCCAGGCAGCCTTTTCTCCGCACCCACAACACGCTAAAACCTCAGCATGAACTACGAGATCATCAAGGACAAGCAGTTACTGCTCGAAATCCGGCAGCTCGAAATCTCTAGAGGTGCGTATACCCTATTCGGTGAAGTCATTGAAGAGGAGTCATTGGCCCTCTATATAAATCCGAACCCGCGCTCCCTGCGAAAGGCCACCTACAATAGTATTATTGAGTTGACCAAATTACTTCGAGATGAAAAGAGCGCATACAATCCGCATGCGGAGGTCATGAGCTGCATACAGAGAAGTATCGGAAGAAAAATATATCTGGACTTCGACATCGATTATAAACCCTTCGATCCGGCCAGACTGGATGAATTCATTAATAGAGATAGCGTGGAGATCCTCGATACTAGAGGAGGCTACCACCTACTGGTCACCCTGAAGAAGATCAGACCCGAATTCAAGTCGAAATTCTACCATGGTATTAAGTCCCTTCGGGTGGACCAGACAGGTGACCAATTGATACCTGTTCCGGGTGTACACAAGGAGGTTTTATTCCTAGGTTTCTTAATTGGTGAAAATGCGAGAGCAAATTATTGAGCATATCTCTCACTTGGAGCAGAACGAACAAATAACCGTCCTACTTGCGGTGGAAAGTGGAAGTCGAGCGTGGGGCTGTCCCTCCCCTGACAGCGACTATGATGTTCGCATCATCTATAAGAGGCCCAAGTCAGCCTACTTGGAGCTTGACGATAAACCAGACACCATTAATTATTTCCACGGAAAACTGCTCGATATCAACGGCTGGGACATTAGAAAGGTACTAAGGCTAATACGAAAATCGAATGCCACACCTTTTGAATGGTCACAATCTCCCATTAGATACAAAGAGCAGGTAGGTTTTTCCGCCCGTATTCTCGAACTCTGCAAAGAGTATTTTCAAGCCTACCACGCTGTCAATCACTATCGAGGCATTGCCAAAAACACCTATTTGGGTCGCAAACCGAGTGACCATATAAATCTCAAGAAACTCTTCTATGTATTGAGGCCGCTCATGGCAGCTAAGTGGATCGTGTCGATGGGCGAAGTTCCACCTATGGACATTCCCAGTCTGCTGGACATAGTTGAAAATAAGTCAATGATCAGGCACATCAATCACCTCTTAGATCTCAAGAAGACCGTGAATGAAGATTATATGCATAAGCTGGGCAGCCCGATGGCTGATTTCATCAACGAACAATTTGACCAGATAGAAAGTGTGCGCATACAACGTAGCAGAGAAACTCCATCATATCAAACATTAAATCAAGCATTCGCATCGATCATTGAAGAGTGAATTGGACATAGCATACTTGAGGGAAAAAGACCTCATTCTACTTGAATGCATTTCAGGCAGTAAGGCCTACAACTTGGACGTTCCGAGCTCAGATACCGACATAAAGGGCGTATTCTATCTCCCGAAAGAACATTTCTATGGATTCCACTATTTGCCTCAAATTTCGAATGACTCGCACGATGTCGTGTTCTACGAAATTGGTCGATTCATTGAGTTACTTACTAAAAACAATCCAAACATTCTTGAACTCTTATCCACCCCGTCAGACAAAGTGATTTTCAAGCACGCGATCATGGGAAAAATCAAAACAAATGATTTTCTTTCCAGAAAATGCAAGGATACGTTCGGCGGATATGCCTTTACGCAGGTAAGGAAAGCCAGGGGGTTGAATAAGAAAATTGTCAACCCGATGCCAAAGGAGAAAAAGATAGTTACGGACTTCTGCTACGTACTGAGCTGGCAGGGATCGATCCCGTTGAAACAATGGCTTAAAGAAGGAAATAGACAGCAGACGAACGTTGGCTTAGTGAACATTCCTCATTTTCAGGATACCTATGGTGTTTACTATGATGAGGAAAACCGTCACGGATACAAAGGAATAATAAAGAAAAAATCCGCTACCACCGTACTATTGAGCAGCATCCCCAAGAGTGAGAGGCCAATAACTTATCTGCACTTTAATCAGGACGGATACATGAAATACTGTAAAGACTACCGAGATTATTGGGATTGGGTGGACAAACGAAATGAAAGTAGGTTCGAAAACAACCTCCGGCATGGCAAAAACTACGACTCCAAGAACATGATGCACACCTTTCGGCTATTGGACATGGCAATAGAGATCCTTGAAGAGGGAAAAGTACAAGTAGAGAGACCGAATCGCGCGGAATTACTAAAAATTCGAAACGGCGAATGGGAGTATGATGAACTGATTGAGATGGCTAACCAGAAAATGAAGATCGTGGAAATGGCATACGAGACATCGAAACTGCCTGATGAACCGGACCATGACTATATCGAAAAGGTGTTAATCGCGATCCGACATGAACTTTACCACGCGTAGGAGTTACAGCCTGCAGCATCAGGCCCAACGTCGTATACATTACTAACGGACCGCAGCTTATGCCTAGGCTAACCTCCCCCACACCAAAACAAACCGCCCACTGACCAATGCCATTGAAGCAAGTGATCAAAGCTCGAACTATCGATCCGAAGAAGCTCTTTTTGATCGATGGTCTAGGTGCCCTGCTCTCTGCTTTCATATTGGGTGTCGTCTTGGTTCAATGGGAACAGCTATTTGGACTGCCCTCTGCCACCTTGTATTTTCTTGCCTTGTGGCCGATCATTTTTGCCCTCTACGATTTCTATGCCTATCGACTGGGGCGACCCAACGCGGGTCCCTACTTGCGGGGAATTGCCGTCATGAATTTGCTCTACTGTGTCCTGTCCTTGGGATGTGCCTTCTATCACGCGGATAGTGTCACCATCTGGGGTTGGTCGTACATACTGGTGGAGATTGGTCTGGTGCTCATGCTTGCCTATGTCGAATACAAAGTGTCCGAGCGATTAATGGCATAGCATGGTAGACAGCTTCGTTTCAGCCATTACTTGCTGATATGGGCGCGGATGGATAACTAGAGCCACACATCCCCTCCACGCAGCTCTCCTCCCCTTCTCGCCCGGTCCTTCCTACCCGTTGGATCCTGGCTTCTTTCTTTTTCATGCAAAAGCGCTTTGTTATGCACTGTCACCATGCGATACCAGCGATCTGGAAGCGAAGATACACGGCAACCCTCTTCCTCTGGCTACTGTCGATGCCTTTACACACCTTGCTTGCGCAAAACCCAACCAATAAACCCGTGGACATGACGCCACCATTTATTTTTGACACCGCCAACCTGGCCCAAAACGCCAGCGACCTCTCCGCCATTTACACATCCATGGCGCAATACTACGAAGCTAGCAATCATAAAAAAGTATGCCATTTGCGTACTATGAGATTTTGTCTTATATTTGGTTATGAAAGCTAAATTCATCAAATGGAAGAATGTGAAATCGTTTTGCGGAAATGACCATCTCAAGAACAAGACTTTCGATCAATTTTATCAACGTGCTAAATATGCAGATTGGGAAAACCCACAAGATATAATTGAAACATTTACCAAAGCGGACTTAATAACATGCAAAAAAGGGTATCCTAGAATTGTTTTCAACATTGCAAGAAATAGATTCAGGTTAATTTGTGGCTATAGTTTCAGAGTTAAAACTGTGAATTTATATATAAAATTTGTCGGAACTCATAAAGAGTATGACTTAATCGATGTTTGCAAAGTAGACATGTTCAAAAATGAGTAATTATGAAGTACAAAATTATTTCTAACGATGAACAATACAATGAGTACTGCGAAATTCATGAAAAACTAACATATAAAGACCATGCTAAATATAAAGATGAAATTGAACTCATTGAATTGTTGATCGATGAATATGAAAATAGAACCCTAGAACCTGCAGGTGAAATGAATCCGGTAGAAATGCTCAGCTACATAATCGAAGAAGAAGAGATATCTAAAACAGAGTTAGCAAAACAATTAAAGGTATCTAAACAACTAATTTCGGATATTCTTTTGTATAGGAGAGCAATTAGTTTGGATATGGTAAATAGACTTTCAAATAGATTTAAAATGCGACCAGAAGCTTTCTCAAGGCCTTATAAATTAAAAGTCAATAGGAAGAAAGTGAAACGAAGATCCACTGCCTGATTACGATTGCTAACATGGCACCATGACGACCATCCCGCCAAACGAATGGAAGGGAACAAGAACCTCTGATGAAAAGAAGCAAGATAAACATTTAAAAGGGAATAAAGGAGTTGGCGGGCCGGCGCATGTGCCAGAAACGCTATCGAACGAGCAAAGGTGGATCTCCTGGAAGACGTCTTTCACAAGGACTGGGTGATGCGGGATACCGATTCCCCCGGTGAGACCCGCCTGAACCTCGAGGATAGGGCGACGTTCATAAAGCGGGTTCGCGACCACGGACCTTATGCGGGGTATGCCAGTGAGCGGGTGTTTGCTTCCGTGAGTGTGGTTCACGACCAGCTGGCTTTTATGCGTATCACCAAGGAGCCGTCCCGGAGCTCCACAAGCTTCTTCCTTGGCAAGGTAGCTGAGCGATGGGTGATCTTAGATAAGCTGTGGGTCAATGTGCCAGAGGAAAGCACTACCATCCAGCCGTCCACCGCTTATGCTGAGGTGGAGGAGACCCTTCACGAATACTTCCGGACATTGGTCCAGGCGGATCGCCAGGCCCTAGCGGCCCTGCTCCACGAAGGCTGGGACTTGAAGCACAGCGATGCGGAGGGAGATTTGGACATGGTTTCCAGCGCTGGCTTTCTCCAACACTTGCCCAAGTCACCGCCCTTGGATCCCACCAGCAGCGCTCGATTGATCTTTACCATGACAAACTGGCCATTGCGAGAATAGACCTACTTTCACAAGAAAGAACGTTGTTTATTGTCCTGCTTAAAGTGGATGGCCGCTGGAAGATTGCTTTGGAGCGGAGCACCACGGCTGAGCGGGAGCGACATTAACGCTATTCAAATCATCCGCCGATGAAGATGTTGGTTCTCACCCTGCTGCCCGTACTATTTATCTCTGGGAACCTGGCAGCACCTGCGCCTCCTTGGGATTTTGACGATCAGCTAGAGGCATATTTTGCCGCAGCTACCGCACAAATTGCAGCGGATACCCGGGAGGCACTGGCATCCGTCGACGATTGGGAGGCTTTTCTGGACGTAAGTCGGGACCAACTCCTCGACATGCTAGGACTATCGCCCTTTCCAGAGAAAACACCCCTTCAAGCCACGGTCACGGGGACGGTCGAACACCCAGCATTTACGGTGGAGAAACTGCATTTTCAGTCCCTTCCGGGTATGTATGTCACCGCCAACTTGTACCTCCCAAAAAACTTGAAGGGACCCGCTCCGGCTATCCTCTACGTGTGCGGCCATGCCACTGTGATCAAGGACGGATACAACTACGGGGCCAAGGTGCACTATCAGCATCATCCGGCCTGGTTTGCCCGCCATGGCTACGTCTGCCTTATTCTGGACACGGTCCAGCTGGGTGAGGTAGAAGGCATTCATCATGGGCTCCATCGGTACGATCGATGGTGGTGGCTGTGTCGAGGATACACCCCGGCTGGCATCGAGGCTTGGAATGGCATCCGAGCCATCGACTACTTGCTAAGCCGACCGGAAGTGGCACCCGACCAGATCGGAATCACCGGGCGAAGTGGTGGGGGGGCCTACAGCTGGTGGGTCGCAGCGCTGGACGAGCGTATCCAGGTGACCGTGCCCGTCGCAGGCATCACAGATATGGAAGACCATGTCATTAATGGGTGTGTGGAGGGTCATTGCGATTGCATGTATATGTTCAATACGTATGGATGGGATTATCCGCGCGTGGCCGCCATGGTAGCGCCTCGTCCGCTGCTGCTCAGCAATACGGATCGCGATCCGATCTTTCCCATTGGCGGCGTATTTCGTACCTACCAGCAAGTGCGGCCGGTGTATGAGCACCTGGACGCAGGTGATCGATTTGCCTTGCATGTCACGGCCGGTCCTCACCAGGATGTGCAAGAACTCCGCATTCACGCCTTTCGCTGGTTTGACAAGTATCTGCATGGACGTGAAGACCTTATAGAAAAACCAGCGGTCAAGTTCTTTGCACCTGAGCAACTGCGGGTCTTTGAAACACTGCCCGCGGATGCGGTCAATGACCGCATCGACGAAATATTTACCCCGACGGCGCCCCCACTCGAAGAAACACTCAGGGCGACCTCCTGGCCGGAAGCGAAGGCACACTGGACCGAGAATCTGGAGACCGTCTTTGCCGCTTGGCCTGATGAAACTCAGATAGCTGCTCCGGCAGTCGTGGAGTCTTTTAGCCGGTCTGGTATGAACATGACCACCTACGCGGTGCAGACAGACGCACACACGACCCTGCCTTTGTTTCGGATCCAGGCCGACTCCGCAGCTGGGGATGGATCGACGCGCGTCATTATGTTGGACAACGACAATTGGCCTGCATGGTCTAGCAAGCTGGCGGCGAGCTTTTCCAGCGGACACTTTTGGACGACGAACACCCATGACCCGGCCATCGAGCCAGGATGGGCAGATGCGTTGGGAACTTCCGGTGATTTGTACTTGGTCTCCCGGAGAGGCTCGGGACCCGCTCAATTTTCCGGTGATGATTTCAAGCAGACGCAGATCAGAAAGCGATACTATCTCCTGGGACAATCGCTCCATACTATGCAGACCTGGGACGCCCGGCAAGCCCTTGAAGCGATTGCCAGCTTGTCTGCCTCCACGGACACGTCCGTAGCTTTACACATTCGGGCAGATGGTGCCACGGCTGGCCAGGCGCTGTACGCATCCCTTTATCTGGACGGTGGACATGTGCTGCGACTGGGCGACCTGCCCCTGAGTCACAGGGAGGGCCCCTATTATCTAAGAATCATGCGGTATATGGATATGCCCGCGGCCGTGATGATGGCTGGAGAGAAGCACCGGGTGCATCTGAAATTATCGGAAGCTGAAGATCGAGCCGGCTGGCAGGCGGTGCAGCAAGTGGCAGAAAAAGCTCTACTGCGATCCTCGATAATCCTGGAAAATTAATGCCCACAATGCTTGGGATCTATGATCAGCAATCAGACGCAATAGTGATCTTTCCCATCGAGGGATGATGCACACTTTCATTCGTAGGCCAGGAAGGGATGTCTCACCGGTGGTGCTTCCTATCGCTATCTTCTATATGCTGTGGAGGGATTGCCCTCATTGCCATCGGCATACTTACAGCCACCTTCAGATTAAAATTTTGGAAATCCATAAGAGACGCTATCCCTAGCTCGCTATTCCTTCACTCTGTGACATCTCCAAAGCCGAACCCCAAGCCCAGGGTCAGTGACAGGGGCAGGTTCCAAACCGTGGCAGATCCAACCGCTAGCGGCACCCACGATACCGATGGATTGGCCTTGATGTCTGTGCTGATGAAGAGGCGCTTGCCTAGTGCAAATCTTTTAGCCAAGGCAAGATGCAGCACTGGGCCAGTGAGGTAATATCCCCAGTTGAAGATGCCGCCCGTGCCTGACAGCACCTGATTCCGGATCCTACTTTCGGGATGGGAAATTACGATACCTCCGCCCATCCGCAAGATCGGCGGATGCCGCGCCTGTGACTTCACATGCTGTGCACGGTTGATCATAATCAAGTTGTACCCGTCAGATATCGCAAACCATTGAACATCTGGTGGACGATTTTTGAGGTACAGTTTATGATGAATCACCTCAAATTCCCAGGCGTTGCCGTCCTGCCAGCGAGACATGCGCCAGATCGCATAGTGTGGTGAGCGGAAAGGTTCCGAACGGAAGTGTGCGGTCAGACGCATCGGCGACTGATCATCTTGCCTGATGATCATTGGAAGCGGGATGTTGTAAGGGACGCCTCCCTGCAATTCAACGGACCAGGAGGCCGTCTGAGGGTAGGCACTTGCGATTAGGAACGACATAGACACAATCCAGGTGAACCACCGGCAGGTCAAATTGGCACAGCCTTTCGTCCATGATACCCCGTCATCCATAAACTGCCAGTCTATCCTTCTCGCTCCAGGCCGGAGGGCAAAAGTGGCACCGCCGGAAGTGCAGCGCGATCACGATGGCGCCTACAGGTTCGGGATGCATCCACTCCGACCGATGTCGAGCAGAGCTCGATCGGTCTCCGCCGCTGCCTCCGCCTTTGGATAGCATTCTCTAGTGGAGCTGCCGGGATTGCCGAGCGATCCGTTGGCGCCCAAGGTCAAAATGCTATCCAAGTTGGTCCCTCCAGGCACAGGATGCATCCACTTCGACCGATGTCGAGCCAAGCTCGAGCGGTCTCTGCTACTGCCTCAGCCTTTGGATAGCATTCTCTAGTGGAGCTGCCGGGATTGCCGAGCGATCCCGTTGGCGCCCAAGGTCAAAATGCTATCCAATCTGGTCCCTCCGGGCACAGGAGGCATTCACTCCGACCGATGTCGAGCAAGCTCGAGTGGTCTCTGCTACTGCCTCGGGCTTGGATGGCATTCTCTAGTGGAGCTGCCGGGATTCGAACCCGGGTCCAGAGAAAGTACCTAGAGGACTTCTACATGCTTAGTCATCACTCTTGGATTCCGTGGATACACGTGCCTGATGACGAGCCCATGTATCCCGTAGTCTCGAAGATCTTACTCCTCCGGTGAGACAACCTTCGGAGCCAGCCAGCGATTCGTTGATGTGGTGCCGCCCTATGTATCTGGCGTCAAGTGCGGACCACAAAGGCTACTAATTCCTAGAATTAGGCAGCCAAGGCAAATCTTTGATTGCCATGTAAAAATTGGTTAATGTCCAGATTTTAACGGAGATAAGACATCATGCTCCGGCATGCTTACCAATCGATCACATTTCCTGTCGATTCCAATTCAGCCCCATATCGTCAAAGATCTTTTGCATGGCGGCGATGCGCTGATCGCCGCCATTGCTAATCCACAAACGTACGAAAGCTCCCTTTCGTTCCAAACCGTCCATGGGCTTTTTGGTACTTTTGCCTGGCATATAGGAAACCTCATGGCGGAAGTAATTAAAGAACTGATGCATCGCCAGGCCAAGGCCGGCACGGTCGAGTGGATCGGCGTACGGCCCGCCAAGCGAAGTGCCTTGGCACCCGTCGAAACGGTGACCGCGACGACGGACCAGGGGCTGGTAGGCGATCACTACCACGGACAAAGCGGAAATCGACAGGTGACGTTGATCCAGGCGGAGCATCTGGACGGCGTGGGCAACATGTTGGGCAAGACGGTGGATCCTGGACTGACCCGCCGCAACATTGTAGTGCGTGGCATCAACCTCTTGTCGTTCAAGGAGCAGCGGTTTGCCGTGGGAAGTACCATTCTCGAGATGACCGGCCTGTGCCATCCCTGCAGCCGGATGGAGGAGAACTTGGGCACCGGCGGCTACAATGCCATGCGCGGCCATGGCGGTATCACCGCTCGGGTCCTGGAGGGTGGGGAAATCCGCCTGGGCGATGTAGTCTCACTGCTTTCGCCGGATTAGACGCGACCGATCTACATGGCCAATTCCTACACCCGCATCCACATCCACTACATCACCGCTGTCAAGTACCGAGCGAACCTGCTACCGTACGAGCGTCACGAGGCATTATGTAAATATATTGCCGGAATAGCGCGCGCCCGCAATTGTGCATGCCTGGCCGTCAATCATGTCTCGGACCACTTGCATGCATTGATGTCATTGCATCCTTCCGTTTCTGTAGCTAAACTCATTCAGGAGGTCAAAGCCAATTCTTCCTCGTTCATCAAGGTGGAACTGGGACTGCCCACTTTCACCTGGCAAAGGGGCTATTGTGCCTTATCCTATGCGCGCTCACAGATCCCCACTGTCACCCGCTACATCGAGCGCCAACAAGAGCACCACCGAAAAGAGAAGTTTTCCGCCGAATACGTAGACTTCCTTGCCAAATTTGACGTCGACTACGACGAGCAATATCTGTTCGACTTCTATGAATGATGATGCCCGGGACGCCCCGATGGGGCTCATCTAAGGCCCACGCTCCTGGGGACGTGCTTAACGCACGTCCCCAGGCCAGGACGTCCCTACGGGACTCAGCACACTGGTCCAGACAAAGGCGTTCCAAAGGGACCACCGGATTATCAAGGCAAGGTTCGAAGAACCGCCGCGCAGAGTCCCAGAGGGACGGCCTGACCCAATGGCTGGTTCGCAAGAGCCAGCCCAAAATGAACGACAACAACCCCAAGGCAAGGTTCGAAGAACCGCCGCGAAAAGTCCCAGAGGGACGGCCTGACCCAATGGCTGGTGCGCAAGAGCCAGCCTCAAAAGGAACGACCGCAACACCAAGGCAAGGTTCGAAGAACCGCCGCGAAAAGTCCCAAAGGGACGGCCTGACCCAATGGCTGGTTCACAAGAGCCAGCCCAAAAAGGGACGACCGCAACCCCAAGGAAGGTTCGAAGAACCGCCGTGCAGAGTCCCAGAGGGACGGCCTGACCCAATGGCTGGTTCGCAAGAGCCAGCCCCAAAAGGAACGACAACAACCCCAAGGCAAGGTTCGAAGAACCGCCGCACAAAGTCCCAGAGGGACGGCCTGACCCAATGGCTGGTTCGCAAGAGCCAGCCCAAAATGAACGACAACAACATCAAGGCAAGGTTCGAAGAGCCGCCGCGAAAAGTCCCAGAGGGACGGCCTGACCCAATGGCTGGTTCGCAAGAGCCAGCCCAAAATGAACGACAACAACCCCAAGGCAAGGTTCGAAGAACCGCCGCGAAAAGTCCCAGAGGGACGGCCTGACCCAATGGCTGGTGCGCAAGAGCCAGCCTCAAAAGGAACGACCGCAACACCAAGGCAAGGTTCGAAGAACCGCCGCGAAAAGTCCCAAAGGGACGGCCTGACCCAATGGCTGGTTCACAAGAGCCAGCCCAAAAAGGGACGACCGCAACCCCAAGGAAGGTTCGAAGAACCGCCGTGCAGAGTCCCAGAGGGACGGCCTGACCCAATGGCTGGTTCGCAAGAGCCAGCCCAAAAAGGGACGACCGAAACATCAAGGCAAGGTTCGAAGAACCACCGCGAAAAGTCCCAAAGGGACGGCCGAAACATCAAGGCAAGGTTCGAAGAACCGCCGCGAAAAGTCCCAAAGGGACGGCCTGACCCAATGGCTGGTTCGCAAGAGCCAGCCCCAAAAGGAACGACAACAACCCCAAGGTAAGGTTCGAAGAACCGCCGCACAAAGTCCCAGAGGGACGGCCTGACCCAATGGCTGGTTCGCAAGAGCCAGCCCAAAAGGGACGACCACAACACCAAGGCAAGGTTCGAAGAACCACCGCGAAAAGTCCCAAAGGGACGGCCGAAACATCAAGGCAAGGTTCGAAGAACCGCCGCGAAAAGTCCCAAAGGGACGGCCTGACCCAATGGCTGGTTCGCAAGAGCCAGCCCCAAAAGGAACGACAACAACCCCAAGGCAAGGTTCGAAGAACCGCCGCGAAAAGTCCCAGAGGGACGGCCTGACCCAATGGCTGGTTCGCAAGAGCCAGAGCCAGCCCCCAGCGGGACGGCCCGATCGGCGCCTTTAAAAGATCTGTTGTCCAAAGAGATAGCCTTTGGAGTAGTATTTGACATTTTCGAAGAGGATCACATCCATGGGCATGTATTGAATGCGCTCGGGCGCCTTCTTGGTGAGGAGGCTCTTACTTAGATTGATGACGCCCAGGTAGCCCATCAGGTGAGGATTCTGATTGATGAGGTAGTCGATGACTCCGCGCTCTAAAAACTCCAAGTTGCGATCCACGGAGTCATATCCGACCAGGCGGACGTTGTGGATGTCTTCCCGCTCAAAGAAGGCGGCGACCTTGTGTATCCGGGAGGCGGTGCTATAGATGCCAGCCAGCTGCGGGTATTCTTGGATCTTATCGGTCAGGAAGCGCTCCAGTTGGGCATCATCATCAAAATCTTCAAAGTCCCAGGTTTCTACCACTACATCCAGGGGTTGATCACCAAAAAAATCGCGAAAACCCTGCTCCTTGATGAGCATATGGTAGGCATTTTTGAAGTCCTTTTCAAGCGGCAGCATAGCGACCATATCCCCCTCCTTCAGGTGTAGATAGAGCAGTCTGGCCGCCAGCCGTCCGCTCTGGTAGGAGTCTGGGCCGATGTAGCAGACCTGTGTATCACTGGCGCTTTCGATGAGCGTGTTGATCAGCACATGCGGTTTGCCCTCGTGCTCCAGTCGGCTCAGTACGCGCCGACCTTCATTCATGAAGACGGGAGCCACCAGCGCACCGTGATATTTACTTTGAAAGAGCAAGCTCGACTTGGCCTCGAAGTCGGCCGCATCAAAGAGATCGAAATAGGTGACATCGATCTCTGCCCCGTAGTGCGAAACCTGCTCAGCGGCCTGGCGCACCCCCGAAGCCACTTGCTCCCAAAACGGATCCATCGAAGGATCAGGTAGTAGCAGGGAGAGGAGAAAATTCTTGTTGGCTGCCAGTGTGCTAGCCAGCATGTTGGGCTTGTAGCCTAGGTCAGCTGCCACTTGCAGCACACGCTTTCGTACGTCCTCGGCCACTCGACCCCGATTGTGGAGGGCTCGGTCGACCGTACCGATCGACACGCCGGCAAGTCGGGCAATATCCACCAGCCGAGGCTTCTTCTTCATGGCGACCTGTGCACTGGGTAGATCTTCGCATTAAATCTTGTTGTTAATTCGAATTCCTTTGGTCCGCATACCTCGTGGCAAAGCCTCGCCATAGCTCCGGCTAGCCACCCACCCGCTGTCGCGGTTCCCTCACTTCTCGCATGGTCATGCTCGACGCTACGAGATTGTTCGGTCATGTTTTGCGCCTCGGCTGCGAACAAAATCCTATTAGAATTATTCAACATATCTAATGCGAAAGCCTACTAGATTTAAAAAAGTTTGTGAAAAAACCATCAAATAATATCTATATTGCCTCTGTGTTTTACTTGCAAAGCCCATCTCACAGTCTCATGGGCTTTGGTTTAGAAGGAAGGTGCGTGTGCGTTCACGCAAGACACGAAAGATAGCGAAAGGAATCTAATCGGTCAGAGAACCTGAATCATTTTTTCATCATCGCTTGGACATAAGCAAAAAGCTCTAGAATCACTTGGATCCAATGTGCTACTACCCCTTTTATCCATCTTTGTTGCGTGTGCGTTCACGCTTTTCGACCAAAGTAGGATTATGAGCCACGTTTCAATTAGCATTTCCTACATTTTCATATGGCTGGAGGGGCCCAATTTGGGCTCCTCCGAATATGTCATGACCCTCAATCCAACAATGCTACAGGGTCACCTCTCAGGATCGAACAATGGCCGCTTACCTTTGGGCAAGCGTCCTCGTAATCACCGGCAACGGCAGCCAGTGTTTCGCCAGACAAATAGCTACACACCCTGGCTGTCCCTTTTGCACTTGCCCTTCATCATCCAATCCCGAGGCATGGGGACACAGAGCGGGGGTTATGTGCGGTGTGGCTTCTTCGATCACGTGCAAGATGCTGCAGCCAGATTGTACACTTATTTATCAAACGAAACACAAGATCGATATGCCCTACATGTCAAGAAATTGCAAAAGAACCTATCAGGATGTCCTATATTCGCCGTAGGAGAACGCTGGATGTGGTCAACGGCTATCCAAAAGACGATGATGGAACCCTTTGTGCGTGTGCGCTCACGCCTGGAGCAGTGGTGCACTCTGGTTTGGCATGGGGCCGCCATTTCCTGCAGCGTTTCGTTTTGCAAGGAACAAGCGATTCCTCGACTAAGGGGGAAAACCTTGACATGGGACCTGCTAAAGAAGTAATAACCTTGCGTGTGCGTACACGCGAGCAACGTAACGGGATAGAACGATTACTGAATTTTTGAATGGGAATTAATCACAGTTTAAACTACAAACCTTGTAATTCACGATGAAAAGTTTCTTACTACTTGCCTGCGGACTGCTAGCAGGCCTGACCATGAATCTGTCTGCGCAGACGGTGACTGGCACAGTAACCGGTGAGGATGGCTCTCCTCTGATCGGTGCCAGCGTGTTGGTCAGTGGGAGTTCAATCGGCTCCATCACTGACCTGGACGGCAGATTCTCCGTAGACGTACCAAGTGATGCTACCACATTGGTTGTCTCATACACTGGATACACTACCCAGACCATTACCATCGACGGTCGATCGATCATCGACGTCGTGATGGAATTTGGAACGGACCTGGATGAGGTGGTCGTCACCGCGATTGGCATCTCGCGGGAGAAAAAAGCCTTGAGCTACTCCATCACTGAAGTAGACGGCGCGGATATCTCCACTGTCCAAGACCACAATCCGCTCAATTCACTGGTGGGAAAGGTGTCCGGCATGGTCATCTCCCAAGGTACCGGTGGACCGGGTGGAGGGTCACGGGTGGTAATCCGTGGTAATAATTCGATCACATCGAACAACCAGCCGCTGATTGTGGTAGACGGCATGCCCATTGACGCCTCAGGCTCAAACAGTGGTGGAAGTGTCTACAACAGCAATGTGTCAGGCGGAGGTATCACCGACATCAATCCGGATGACATCGAAAGCATCTCCGTCCTAAAGGGACCCAATGCCGCGGCGCTCTATGGCTCGCGTGCCAGTAATGGTGTCCTGCTCATCACGACCAAGAAAGGTGTGGCACGTCAGGGCATCGGGGTATCCATCAGCTCCAATATCACCTTTGACAATCCCATGTTCCTGCCAGACTATCAGAATGAGTACGGACAGGGATCCGGTCAAAACGTGCCGACCAATGTGACGGATCTAAAGAACTCTTCTAGCTCCTGGGGTCCCAGACTAGACGGCAGTAGTCAACTCTACTACACTGGCGAACAGCGATCCTATACGGCTCAGCCGGACAATGTCAAGGACTTCTTCCGCACCGGATCAAAGATTGTCAATACACTTTCACTGGAAGGGGGTAGTCAGGACTTTACCGCTCGATTCTCTTATACCAACAATCAGACGGAATCGATGCTACCCAACTCTGATTTGACTAGCCACAACTTCAACCTGCGGTCTCAGTTTAATCTGGCCGAAGGTCTGGTATTGGATGCCAAGGCAACCTACTTTACCCAGGAGATCAATAACAAGGTGTCCCAAGGTTCAGAAGGTGTGCTCAACTACGTCTACTACATGCCAAGAAACGTGGCGATTCAAGATCTGGAGACCTTTCAGATCCCGGAAGAATCCCTGGATGCCGTATCGTTTTCCAGTCTGGGCGCCAATCCATACTGGATCTTGCGACATGATCAGAACATAAACCGACGAGAGAGATTACTCAGTTTTGCCAAACTGCAGTATCAGTTTACTGACTGGTTGTCCGCCTTTGTGCGCGTCGGTACGGACGTCACCAATATCAAAGGGGAGGGCATTACTCAGCCCGGACATCACTTCTTTAAGTCAGGAAGGTTAGGTGCCAGCAACGGCCGAAATGTAGAAACCAACGCTGATTTCCTGCTGATGGTCCACAAGGACATTTCCTCCGCTTTCAACCTCAACCTTAACGTAGGTGGCAACCTTTCCCACCGTACGGCGGAAAGCATCAGATTCAGCAGTGAGGACTTTAAGATTCCGACTCGACCGATCTTGGCCAACACACGAGAGAATAGACCGTCCTACACACCCCTGCGGGAGCAAAAAGTGAACTCACTTTATGCATCTGCATCACTTTCCTATGACGGCTGGGCATTCTTGGATATAACGGGTCGTAATGACTGGTCCTCCACCTTGCCTGAAGAAAACCGATCTTACTTCTACCCGTCCGTCGGCTTGTCTTTCTTGTTGACTCGCTTTGTCGATCCTGGCAACAACTTCTTTGATCTGGTCAAAGTGCGAGGCAACTATGCGGAGGTAGGAAACGATACGGGTCCGTATCAGCTGAACACCCTGTACTTTGTGGCGCAGGATGGGTATCTGGGTCGGACCACATTGTCTCGGGATAGGGTGCGCAAGACGACTTCCCTTCGACCGGAAAGCGTGCAGTCCACAGAGTTTGGTCTGGAACTGAGGTTTCTGAAGAACCGGGCCTTTGTCGATTTCTCCTATTACGATATCGCCTCCACGGATCTGATCTACGATGTTCCGGTTCCAGCGGCGACAGGTTTTAGCAGCTTTCGGGAGAACATTGGTGAGATCTCAAACAAAGGGGTAGAGTTCCTCGTCGGTGGTCGACCGGTACAGAGCGGAGATTTCAACTGGGAAATTGCCCTCAACTTTTCCAAGAACAAGAACGAGCTCAAAGAGCTGATCGAAGACCTGGAGAGTCATACGTTGAATTCAACCAACTCAGGTAACATTATAATTCGTGCAACGGTCAACGGCGGATACGGTGACATCTATGGCACTACACTACGTCGCAATGACGCTGGGCAAGTGATTGTCAACGCCAATGGTATTCCCTTGGCATCTACCGACAAGTCGCTGCTCGGAAATGCGCAGCCGGACTGGATCGGTGGTCTGACAAATACCCTCAACTACAAGAATCTCTCCCTGAGATTTTTGATTGACGCCAGGATAGGTGGTCAAATCTATTCGCAGACCAATGCCAACCTGGATGGATCGGGTGCCTCGGTGCAAAGCTTGGAATTTCGCGAGGGAGGCCTGGTGGTCGACGGAGTGATGGAACAGGATGACGGCACCTTTGTCACTAACACCACTGAGATCACGGGTCAGGAATACTGGGGAGCAATCTCCGGCATCGGCGAAAACTACGTCTTCGACCAGGATAATATCCGATTGAGAGAATTTGTCTTGGGTTACTCGCTTCCGTCGCGCATCTTACAAAATAGCTTCCTCGAAGGAGCTACTTTTAGCGTGATCGGACGAAACCTCTTTTTCTTGAAAAAGGACATCGACCATGTAGATCCGGAAGCGATCTTGGGTACCGGCAATAATGGGCAAGGTATTCTCAGTTCCAACTTGCCAACGGCTCGCAGCATCGGTTTGAATGTAAATCTGAAATTTTAATGTAGTCACTTTTGGATGATGACGAACTACAATCTTCTTAAATCTAATTTTCCAACAATCATGAAATCTAACATAAAGGTCCTTGCGCTGATCATGACCTGCTTTTTCCTGAGTCAGTGCACGGAGGATTTTAATGAGATCAATGTCAACCCATCCGGGTTTACCAGTGATGAGGTGAGTGGTAAGTTCTTTCTGACCGGCCCTCAGGTCAGTCTATACGGACCCAATCGATTTCCATACTGGCGAGCACAGTTGATCCATGCCGACCGGTATGCCGGGCATTTCACTTTTGGCTTTAGGGGCTGCTGGTGGTCAGACGGGTTGGGCTACTCCTATCACAGTGCCTACACGGATGCTTCCTGGGGCTGGTTAGCCGGCTATATAAGTGGGCTCGACAATTACATAAAATTCGTCAGGCCCGGCGGTGAATTTGACAATGAGTATATGCATGCGATCGGAAAGATCATACGAGGCCTCTACTTCCAAATGTATACGGACATCTTTGGGATGATCCCTTACACCGAGGCAGTGAATCCCGACATTACGTTGCCCAAGTACGATGATCAGCAGACCATTTATGCGGGCATTATCAGCGAGCTGAACGAAGCGATGGCTACCATCGGAGATGCAACGAGGACGGGAGCCAACGTCGATGACGTAGGTGAGAACGACCTGTACTATGGTGGCGATCTCCAGAAGTGGAAAAAACTGGCCAATACGTTGAAGCTGCGCATGGGCATGCGTGCCCTGGGTGCTCCTGGTGCTAGTTTTGCCCAGAGTGCGATCACAGAGGCGCTCGCTGCACCCCTACTAGAGGACGCTGGTGACAACTGCCTACTGGAGAAGGACATTACCCTCTCTCAGTGGAACAGTGCCGCCTATGGCGATGTCTACTACAACTTTGGTCGTGGATCTGACTTCAAGGTCGGTAAGACACTCATAGACAATCTTCGCAACTTTGGTGACCCGAGACTTCCGCTTTTTGCCGAGCCAGCTCCGGGTGGTACGGTGACGATCGATCAGCCTGACGGTGCAGAGGCAGGTGCCCATCAAAAGCGCCTGGACTTCATCCTCGGCACATTGGATGATGCGGGCGTGGAGTACGAGGTTTCGACCGAAGGTATCACGACGACGATCACTATGCCTGAGGATACCTACTACGTAGGACAGCCCACGCGACTTAACGGGGAGACCTATCCTTATGCAGCTTACGAATTCTGGTCAAAGCCCAACGAGCGGATCATCAGACGTAAGAATACCGGTGAGATCTCACCGGAGATCGTGCTGACCACGGCCGAAGCTTATTTTCTACGGGCTGAAGCTGCTGTACGTGGCCTGAGCTCAGAGGATGCCAACGCCATGTATCAGAAAGGACTGGAGGAGTCCATGAAACTGTGGAAAGTAGCCGATGCAGATGTCGCTGCTTTCATGATGGATTCTCCGATGGCGCAACTGACGGGCTCCGAGGAAGAGATGATCGAGAAAATCGCTATCCAGCGATGGATCAACAGCTACACCGACGGCTTTGAAGCTTGGGCCATTGTCAGAGACTATGGATATCCGGCCGAACTTGCTCAGGGCGTGGAGGATTTCGACATTTTTGCCGCAGGCGATATCAACGGCGACTACCCTCAGCGTATGAGATATGGCAACCAGGCCACCAACAACAATGGTAACAATGTGAGTGCTGCGATCTCCGTACAGGGACCAGACCAGCAGGATACTAAATTGTGGTGGGCAAAATAAGCCGGTAAGAGAAAAGTGATATTCTATTGGCGAAAGGCCTCGCAATGCGGGGCCTTTTTTATGTCCACCCTGGAGCGGGCTACCGCTTGACAATCTTCAAATGGCCCCGACCCGATGCATGGGCAAAATGTCCCATATAGATACCCGATGGCCAGTGCTGAACATCCAAGGACAATGTACCAAGCCCTTCCACGGCAGCCATACGCCGGCCGACCTGATCAAAAAGCTCCAATACGAGCGGGCCCGACCCGGTATGTGCGATGGTCAGATGATCGCGTACCGGATTGGGATAACACTTGACGGTTGCCTGTATCGGGAAGGAAGTTGATGTGACCATACGTACCTGAGCCGTATCCAGGTTGGTGACCATCACCTGATCAAGTTCTAAGTAACCGCTGAAGCCGCTATACTCTGTAGACACCTCAAATCGGTCAATGGCGGTCCAGTCAAAAGCGCCAATGGGATTGTACCAGGCATTGTCCCAGGCGCCGTGCTCCGTGAAGCTGGAAAGGGGGATGTGCAGATGTTGCCAGTCCTCGGACCACCCGCCCACCGCCGGATGCACGGGCCACCGAATGCGCCAAGGCAGGTCCTCGCCCTCCTCGTTGGTATCTACAAAGCGTACATCAAAACTCAAGTCAGCTACATCGGTGCGAAAAAATAGATCCAACGCATAGCCATCTGCCGTGAGCTGACTGAGGTCTTTGTCTGGACCAAAATCGAAGCTGATGGCATTGTACTGGCCGACATCGTCCCAACGCAGGCAGTGATCACCATAGTTGGGGTCATTCTCGGCATAAAAATCCTTCTGTCCACCAAACCCATTTTCTACCATACCCGACTCAATGACATCCGTGTAGATAGGAAAACCGACGGAGTCCGGTCGCTGCACGTAAGGTGTCTGCTCCGGTAGGGCTAGTCCCAACGATTGCAGCAGGGGCAGATTTAGATCGTGGTCGAAAAGTCCGTTTCCTCCCTCGGCGAAGATGCCAAAGCCCTGGTGGTAGTCCCAAATGGTCCAGGGTATGCCCTTTTCTTCCAGGTACGTACGCACCACTCGATACCACGCCACCCGATCACTTTCCTGGCTATTGGGTTGGTATACACCAAACTCGCCGCAAAAGACAGGCAGACCCCGCTCTTCGCGAAAGGCCACAGCGATGTCGATGAGTTCCTTGATTCGCGCAGCATTGCCCTCAAGCGGATAGGCGGCATAGTTGAAGGCCACCCAAGAATTGGCCAGAGTGGCATCGAGTGGTGGCATGCGGCCTGCGTCGTAGGGAAAGGGCACGTCAGCCAGGGGTTGCATAGATGGGCGCACCCATGTGGCTCCCTGATGCGTAAACAGGAAGGGATCATAGAAGTGGAAGGTGTAGATCAAATTATCATCGCCCAGGTCCGGGATCAGCGCAAGATTGTTGTAGCTATTCCAGCCGGCACCCCCCACGACAATCGTGTGCTTGTCGTCTACCTCCCTGATGGCTGCTACGACATTTTTTTGAATGCGGTTCCAGACGGCATCGTCGATCCCATGGGGTTCATTGAGTACTTCGTACATCACATAGTGAGACCGGTCTCGATATCTCATCGCCATGTTTTGCCAGACCTTGGTCAGTGTGGGTTCGATGGTGGGAGATGTGTTGTCCTCGACGGAAAAAGTATGATTGTCCAGGATGAGATAGATCTGAAGTTCCTCCGCCCAGTCGATGACCTGATCCAGGAAACGGGTAAAAAGTGGATCCAGGGCATACTCCGGAGCATCGCCAACCATTTCGTGGAGATGGATGGGTAGACGGATCACATCGCAACCGAGGGATTTGATGTTCTCCAGATCCTGCTTGTCGTAGCGGGTAAAGTGTATGCTGCGTGGTGAATCCGCCTGAAACCAGCGGGTCAAATTGACACCCCGGCTGAAAGGAACTTCCTGAGCCTCCAGGATCGGAGTCAAAAGAAATATCGAGGAAATGGTCAGCAGGAAGCGCCAGCCCCAGGTCAAATTCCGGTGATCGGTCATAGCATCCAAATTAGAATAATCGAATATCGGTCACAAAAAATGGTGGTCGCTGGCAGGATGCACGTTGTGCGGGAGGGAGGCAATGACCACGATCGGATCATCTCGGAATGGGGATCGTTGGGGTGTGGATCGCGGACAGGATTAGCCGTTAATTGACCCTTAGTTGTAATAAACAAAGGCACCTCGGGTTCCAACGGAGCCCACAATTGCGCAGGCATAGTTCCTCCAGCAAAATCCGACCCCATTAACCATTAATTGACCCTTAGTTGTAGTAAACACCGGCATCTCGGGTTCTAACAGAGCCCACAATTGCGCAGGCAGAGCTCCTCCCGCGAAAAAGGCAAACCCACTAACCGTTAATTGACCCTTAGTTGTAATAAACACGGGCATCTCGGGTTCCAACGGAGCCCACATTTCGCAGGCATAGCTCCTCCCGCAAAAAAAGGCAAACCCACTAACCGCTAATTGACCCTTAGTTGTAGTAAACACCGGCATCTCGGGTTCCAACGGAGCCCACATTTCGCAGGCACAGCTCCTCCCGCCAAAAGCCGACCCCACTAACCGTTAATTGACCCTTAACTGTAATAAGCGCCGGCACATGGGTTCCAACGGAGCCCACATTACACAGGCATGGCCGCCTGCGCAAAAGGCAACCCACTAACCGCTAATTGACCCTTAGTTGTAATAAACACCGGCATCTCGGGTTCCAACGGAGCCCACAATTGCGCAGGCAGAGCTCCTCCAGCAAAAAAGGCAAACCCACTAACCGTTAATTGACCCTTAGTTGTAATAAACACGGGCACCTCGGATTCCAACGGGCCCACATTCCGCAGGCATAGCTCCTCCCGCAAAAAAGGCAAACCCACTAACCGTTAATTGACCCTTAGTTGTAATAAACACCGGCATCTCGGGTTCCAAGGGAGCCCACAATTGCGCAGGCATAGCTCCTCCCGCAAAAAAGGAAACCCACTAACCGTTAATCGACCCTTAGCTGTAATAAACACCGGCATCTCGGGTTCCAACAGAGCCCGCATTTCTCGGGCAAAGCACCTCCTGCTCCAAAGAGGCAAACCAACTAACCGTTAATTCACCCTTAGTTGTAATTGACACCGGCACCTCGGGTTCCAACGGAGCCCACAATTGCGCAGGCAGAGCTCCTCCCGCAAAAAAGGCAAACCCACTAACCGCTAATTGACCCTTAACTGTAATAAACACGGGCATCTCGGGTTCCAACAGAGCCCGCATTTCTCGGGCAACGCACCTCCAGCCCCAAAAAGGCAAATCCACTAACCGTTAATTGACCCTTAGTTGTAATAAACACGGGCACCTCGGGTTCCAACGGAGCCCACAATTGTGCAGGCACAGCTGCCTGCACAAAAGGCAACCCACTAACCGTTAATTGACCCTTAGCTGTAATAGCATCGGCATCTCGGGTTCCAACGGAGCCCACAATTGCGCAGGCATAGCTCCTCCCGCAAAAAAGGCAAACCCACTAACCGTTAATTGACCCTTAGTTGTAATAAACACGGGCATCTCGGGTTCCAACAGAGCCCGCATTTCTCGGACAAAGCACCTCCTGCCCCAAAAAGGCAAACCCACTAACCGTTAATTGACCCTTAGCTGTAATAATCACCGGCATCTCGGGTTCCAACGGAGCCCGCATTTCGCCAGGAGAGCTCCTCCCGCAAAAAAGGCAAACCCACTAACCGTTAATTGACCCTTAGTTGTAATAAACACGGGCACCTCGGGTTCCAACGGAGCCCACATTTCGCAGGCATAGCTCCTCCCGCAAAAAAAGGCAAACCCACTAACCGTTAATTGACCCTTAGTTGTAATAAACACCGGCATCTCGGGTTCCAACGGAGCCCACAATTGCGCAGGCAGAGCTCCTCCCGCAAAAAAGGCAAACCCACTAACCGTTAATTGACCCTTAGTTGTAATAAACACGGGGATACTGACCCAAACACACCGCTATGGACGGAGGCTTACATGCAACAATGTCCGGACCATGCGCCCCAGACCCAGTGCCCAAGAATGAACATTCATTCACCCAACAAATGCCAAATGCCACCCGTTCAATACCTAAATTGATCCTGGTATGAGGAAGTCATCCCTAGGCCTAATCTTCATTTTCTGCTATCTGCAGGTATTGGTGTGCCAGGAAGAGGTGACATGGGCCGAGCACATCGGTTGCATCGTCTATACCCATTGCACCCCCTGCCACAATGACAAGGGCATCGCACCCTTCGCCCTGAGCTCCTACCCCGATGCTTTCGCCTATCGTTACGCCATGGAGGAGGCCATCAGCCAGAAGATCATGCCGCCCTGGCCACCAAATCCGCACTACAAACATCTAGCCGGCGAGCGCTTACTCAGCGAGCAGGAAATCCAACTATTCAAAACCTGGGTGGAAGAAGGTGCTGCCGAAGGCGATCCCGACCAGGCCTTAGAGCCACCGGTGATCGAGACCAACCGCCAGATCCTGGAACCGGACTTCTCCTTTAGACTCCCGGACTACGTCGTGCCCGATCTGCGAGAAATCGATCTGTACCGCTGCTTTCGCATCGCGCCCGGCTTTAAGCAGGACAAATACATTACCGGCGTCGAGGTGCTCCCGGGCAATCGGTCGATCGTGCACCATGTTTTGGTCTATGCCGATACCACCGGGATCACGGAGCAACTGGATGCGGCTGACCCAGGCGCAGGTTATACTTGTTTTGGAGGTATCGGCTCCAACTCGGCCATGATGCTGGCAGGATGGGTGCCGGGCTCGGACGCTAACTTTACACCCGACGACATGGGTATTCTCTTACCCGCAGGATCAGACATTGTGGTGCAGGTGCATTACCCGGAGGGTTCCGTGGGACAGATGGACTCGACCCGAGTCAATTTTCAGTTCGCGCCGCCGGGAGATACACGCCGAGACTTGGTCAACTTGCCGGTGTTGAATCACTTTGTGGGACTTTCCGAACCCCTTTTTATTCCAGCCAACACACGCAAGACCTTTCATGCGACCCAGGTGGTCCCCTTCAAGTTGACGGCGACAGGTATTGCGCCCCATGCCCATTTGATCTGCGAATCGATGCGGGCTTTTGCCACCACACCTTTTGGTGATACCATCCGGCTGATCGACATCCCCCACTGGGACTTTGAGTGGCAAGGATTCTATGATTTTCAGCAGCCGGTGGTCCTCCCATTTGGTAGTGTGCTGCATGGTACGGCCACGTACAACAATACGACGAGCAATCCCCATCTGCCCTTTGAAGTACCCAGAGACGTCTCCCTGGGCGAGGCCACCACCGACGAGATGATGCTCTTCTTTATGTCCCTTGCTTTGTACCAGCGCGGCGATGAGGATAGGGTGATCGACACGACCAGTCACAAGGTCAATTATCAGGACTGTATGCCAGGCGCGGTCCTGGTAAGCACCCGCAGTCCGGACAGGGTAAAACCTCATATGGTCCTTGGGCCAAATCCCGCCCACGATCATGTGTTCGTGAGCACAACCGGTGGGGAGGCCAATGACGACTTACAGATCATACTGGTGGACCTCCTGGGCAATCAGGTCATGAGCTACCCCTTGTCTCCGGGCATCATCGTGCTGGACCTACCATCGACCATGCCGGGAGGCATCTATTACTATTTCATGCAATCCAAGGGCGAGCCACCGCAGCCCTGGCAAAAGCTGGTGCTCGTCAGGTAGGGGGCGGTACAGACAGCTAAGGGAGCGTACGGCCCCGAGGACCTATGGGATGCACCCGATCTCCCCTCGCAGGGATCTCACGAAAAGCCCCTATCTTGTCTATATCACCAAGCTCCAGACCGTGCATGGTCGCATACATCCCATAGCCTCAAGAATCAAAGCATTGTCATGGAATCACTGAACGTAGAATACTTTCCCAGCAAAGCGGGTAAGTGGCTGGGGCTGGCATCTGCCATCGTGACGGTTAGCCTCACCGTCTTAAATGCCTATTGGTCAAAACAGATAGAAACGGTGGATCAGCAGTTGAAGCAACGTGAGGCCGACCTAAAAGCCCTGCAGCTCGAGCTAGATGCGGGAAAGGAAAAACTGGCCCGCTATACCTTCGTGCACAAGCTGTTTGATGGGGTACTCAACCAGGACCAGGCACAAAAGACCTTGACCGTCAATCTCATGACCCTGGCACTGACCGAAGAGGAAGCACAGCAGCTCTTTGCCGGCCTACAGGCTTCGGACAATGCCGATGCACGCGATGTCGGCTCGCTCGGCAGTGATGTTGTGGCGCTCCAGGGTCTGGTGGCTCAAATGAATGACGTGGTCCGACAGAATCGAGTCGGTGCCGTGGAAAAGCTCATCCAGACCCACCGTACCAATTCAGCCGCCGTGGACCAGGCCATCAAATTGATCGAACCACCCAAGTTGGAGAATCTCTCGGCCAGCGGTCGGATCAATGTGCTGGTGTTTCTGTCCAATACGGAGGCCGCTGCCTGGTCCCCCGATCTGATTAGACGGGCTACCAGCGCCATCCATGACATACGTGATCGCTCTGATCGGGGCGTTGCGGTCATCGGTTCGCAGACCGAAGGCTCGCTCAAACGGCTGGAAGCACATTTGGCGAAGCTAGATTAGGCAGCTTAATGTGCTCGATCACCTTTGAACACCCACATAAAGTAGATTTGGCAGACCACCCAGTCACCCTGACTGGCACTTTGAAACAAGCACAACACGAACACAACGCAGACGCATGAACATCCGATCCCGGACGCCCCTGACCGGCAGACCCTATTACTCCGGCTTTGCCTATGCACATGACACCTACAATGCCCTCTCGTCGGCCAGCGATGGCTGCATTTACTACATCCTGTCCTCCGATCGTCATGACGTGGCGGGCAGAATGTATGTGTTCGATCCTCTTACAGAAAACATAAAGTTTCTGGGTGACCTTTCGCAGGTATGTGGCGAAGGTGGGCAAAAGGTCATTTCACAGGGCAAGAGTCACGTGCGATTTTACGAATGCGACGGACATCTTTACTTTGCCACCCACGTCGGCTTCTACGAGATGATCGATGGTATGGAGCGACTCCCGCAACATCCACCATCGGGATTCGGCCTGTATCCGGGCGGGCACTTTCTAGCCTACGATCTGAAAAGCGCAGAATTCCGGGATCTGGCGGTAGCTCCCGACGGTGAAGGCATCATATCCATGACCATGGATCGGGTCGGCCGACATCTCTATGGGATAACCTGGCCCCAGGGCTACTTCCTTCACTTCGACCTCAGCACCGGACAACTACACAACCTCGGTCCGATCTCACACCGCGGGGAGGCTGGTATACCCGGCCATGACTACCGCGTGCTCTGCCGGGCGCTGGTGGCAGACCCGCGATCAGGGCAGGTGTACTTCACCATAGCGGAGGGGGACATTTTCAGTTATCATCCGTCTACAAAGGAGCTAGTGAAAGTGGACGACGTGCATCTGCGCCTCGACTATGTCGGATCGTATGATGTCCGTCAGCCGGGCTCCATGGCCTACAATTGGCGACAGGCCTTCTGGCATGACCGCGAAAACGTAGCCTATGCGGTGCATGGCAATTCAGGGTACCTCCTTCGATTCGACCCTAGCAGACGGAAAGTGGAGATTGTGGAGAGACTTACTTCTGAGCCCTCACGGCGCAGCGGCATGTCCGACGCCTATACCTACGGCTATCTGGGATTTGATTTGGGCCCGGACCAGCGCACGCTGTACTATCTCACCGGTGGACCCATCAAAACCCAAAGCCCCAATGCTCCGAAGCAAAAGCTCTCTATGGGGGGTGCCTCTCGATTGGAAAATTTGCATCTCGTCACCTATGACTTGGATCAGGCCAGCTATTGCGACCACGGACCCATCCTCTATCCCGACGGCTCTATCCCGACCTATGTCAATTCCATCGCCCTTGATGCAATGGGTCACGTCTACACCTTGGCCCGCTTCAGGCATGAAGGCAGGACCATCCAAGATCTGGTCCGGATTGACCTATCCTGAGCCGTATGCCGCCGATTGCGTACTTTGAATTAGCAATCTTGATCGACCATGAAACCTGTATTTGTCTTGATCGCCACGCTTGGTGTACTTCCCTTTTGGGCGCAAGAGTCACACCTACCGACCTTTGAGGAGGTCATATCCCTCCATCGCTATTTCAGTCCGCGCATCTCTCCAGATGGACAGCATGTCGTGTTTCAGAAGCGAGTCACGGACTGGGAGGACAATTCCTACCGTACCCAGCTGTGGCTGTCCAAGCATGGAGATGTACCTTTTCCGCTGACCACTCACCCCACGGCGGGAGCATGGTCGGCCCAGTGGTCTCCGGACAGTCGATGGATTGCCTTCTTGTCTGATCGGCAGGAAAAAACACAAATCTTCGGCATCCGTATCTCCGGTGGAGAGGCGATCCAACTCTCACATGAAGAAGAGTCGATTCAGAGCTTTCGATGGTCGCCTGATGGAAAGCAATTTGCCCTCCGCATGCGCAAAGAGGACAAGGACCGCGAGGCGCGAGATGACAAATACGGCGTCTTCGATATCGAAGACGATGAATTTCAACTGAGCTATCTATACCTGCTGGCATTTGATCCCGAGGCCAGAAATCCCAGCGAATTGCCTTGCCCGGATGATTCCACGGCCACGTGCTTGGAGTGGCCCAAAGCGGACATCCTGATGGACAGCGTGGACTACACGGTCACCGGATTTGAGTGGTCACCCGATGGCAACCACATCGCCTTTAACCATCAACCTGACCCCTTGATCAATTCGTTTTTTAAAGCGGACATTTCTCTCATCGATCTGAAGGACAGGCAGATAACCACGCTGGTGCGTCATCCAAGTTACGACGGCTTCATCTGCTGGGCCCCGGATGGAAAATCGTTCTTATACAGTAGCTCCCTGGAGGACAGCACTTCCAACTACTATAAGAACACACCCATCTTCGTCCGTCCGCTGGAGGGTCCCTCTCGACGCCTGGCAGCAGACTTCGATGAGGAACTTTTCGGATTCGAATGGCGAACGACCGGTATTTTCGCCAGGGCCAACCTCCGGACCACCACCCAACTGGTAGAGCTGGATATGGAGACGGATGAGGTGCATGTCATCGACAAGGGACTTCACAATCTGTATTCGTTCACGCTCTCCGACGACGGCAGCCGAATAGCCTACTACGGAGCCAATCCGGAAAGCCTCCCCGAAGTCTACTTAGGGGACTTAGCGGGTGCGGACGATCGCCGACTGACCGATGCCACGGCACAAATCTCAAATTGGAAAACCGCTGACAGCGAAATCATTCGATGGCGCAGTCATGATGGGGCTGAAATCGAGGGCATTTTGCACAAGCCCAAGGACTATGATTCGACCAGGCAGTATCCTCTGCTGGTCTTGATCCACGGAGGACCTACTGGCATCGATCGCCCAGCCCCGCTGCTCACCTATGTGTACCCAGCCCTGCAATGGCTATACAAGGGCGCCTTGATCCTCCGACCCAATTATCGAGGATCAGCCGGATATGGCGAAGAGTTTCGCTCCTTGAATGTGCAGAATCTCGGCGTCGGTGATGCTTGGGATGTGCTCTCAGGGGTGGACCATCTGCAGTCGCTAGGCATGATCGATACGGCTCGGATGGGAGCCATGGGTTGGAGCCAGGGAGGCTACATTTCTGCCTTTCTCACCACCACGACACCGCGGTTCAAGGCCATCTCGGTGGGAGCGGGCATCTCCGACTGGATCACCTACTACGTCAATACCGATATCCATCCGTTCACGCGGCAATACCTTAAGGCGACTCCCTGGGAGGACGAGGAGGTGTACCGTCGGACTTCACCCATGAGCTACATCAACCATGCCTCCACCCCTACCCTCATCCAGCATGGTGAGTTTGATCGACGTGTACCAATACCCAATGCCTACAAGCTGTTTCAGGGATTGCAAGATGTCGGCGTCGACACCAGGTTGATCGTGTACAAGGGATTTGGCCATGGAATCAACAAACCCAAAGAATTGCTGGCTGCCAATTGGCACAACTGGCAATGGTTTCTCAAATACGTGTGGGGAGAGGACGTAATGCTAACGGTTGATCCTTAAGTCGTAGGCCTAACTCCACTCCCTAGTAGAGCTTCGCATTAAATCTTGTAGCTAATTCTAATGTCTTTGGTCCGCATACTTCGTTGCAAAGCCTCGCCATAGCTACGGCTATGTCTAGCCACCCACCCGCTTTCGCGGTTCCCTCACTTCTCGCATTGTCATGCTCGACTCTTCGAGATCGCTCGGTCATGCCTCGTCTGCGAACAAAATCCTATTAGATTTATTCAACATATCTAATGCGAAACTCTACTAGTTGGCCGTAGCCAAGTCATAGATCTCGGCCTTCTCTCGTCCTTCTCTGATCTTCCTCCGCAGAAAGGCTTTTGCCTTGGAGAGCTGTGATTTGGACGTGTTGACTGTGATGTCCAGCAAACTGGCAATCTCCGGATGGGAGTATCCCTCCAGCACATGAAGATTGAACACGGTACGGTAGCCCGTAGGGAGGAGATCCAGATATTTTGTGAGTGCTGAGGCGGTATTCATCACGGTGGGTGCCTCCGTCACTGTATAAGACTTGGCATGCTGCTCTGGATCCAAACGGACAAGAGCAAGCCGATTACGACGCCGAAAGCGCAGACAGGCATTAATGACGACCCGCCTCATCCAGGGTAGCAACGTGCCCTCACTGGGATCAAACTGATGGAGGTCTTTAAAAATCTGGATGAACCCCTCTTGCAAGAGGTCTTGAGCCTCATCGCTGTCCCGCGCAAAACGTAGGCAAAGCGCATACAAAGGTCCGCGGTGGAGCGTGAACAATCGATTCTGGGAGCGTCGATCTCCCATCAGGCACAGTCGGTGGATTTTCTGAAGGTTCTCTTGAGTCATAGTTGGGTAAACAAGGTCTATACGTGAAGGTTTAAGAAATTAGTTTGTTTAATAATTTTTTATAAAAATTAAACAAAATATTGTCCTTCCAGGCAACCCCTGACCGGCAACTAGTACATGTATAAGTGAAGACCATTCTTCAAAATGAATTACTAGTTCACCAAATAATCAGAAGATGAAACACAAATTTCACTACCTAATTTCTGCTCTGTTCACCCTAGGGATGATGCTTGTTCCTGAGGGAATAATCGCTCAGTGCGTACCCGGCAAAACGATTAGCTTGTACGGCGGAGGTACGAGCATCGACATATGTGCCACCACCAAGATCCGCCTGCATCCAGGCTCGGGTGGCCCAAACGTCTTTGCCATCACCAATCCCGAAGGAATCATCGAAGCCATTGAAACCAAGAATGTCATCGACCTCGGAAACCTGTCGGCCGGCAACAAACGTATCTACGGCGTCAGTTGGTGGGGTACACTTCACAACCCGGTTGGCGAAGACATTATGACCGCGGAATTCGCCGATTTCTGCTATGAGCTCTCCGCCAACTTCATCGAGGTCAATATAGCGGGAGGTTCTACCGGCACGATCACACCTACCGTGGCCGACGTATGCCTGGAGGGCGATCAAGCGTCCCTAATGGCTGAACACACGAACTTTGAAGTGGGTAGCGGCTACGAATTGATCTATGTCCTGACCAGTGGAGATGATCTGGTGATCCAGAATGTGAATGCCAGTCCGTCTTTTGATGTCACCTCGGCTGGCACATATACGATCCATCCGCTCTTCTACGATCCGGCCACCCTGGATCTAGGTATTGTAGAAATTGGGGTGACCACCGGATTCGATGTCAATGGGTTGCTGCGTCAAGGGGGAGGAGAGATCTGTGCCGTGCTAGATGTCGCTGGTGCAAAGTTTAGTGTCAACAGTCCATCCGCCGGAAGCCTGACCGCTCAGCAATCATCCATTTGCTATGAGGAGGACGGGACCACGCTGACCGCCGAAGTCGCGGAGAGCCCAATCGTGCCCGAAGGCTACGCATCTTTATACGTATTGACTTCTGGCGAAGGATTGACCATCGAGCAGGTAGGTGCCGATCCTACGTTTGATGTGGAAGGATCAGGCATCTATACGATACACACCCTGGTATATGACCCCAATACACTGGATTTGAGTATTGTAGAGTTTGGCGTGACCACCGGTGTGGACGTCAACGGATTGCTGTCGCAGGGCGGAGGTACTATTTGTGCCAGCCTGGATGTGGCTGGGGCGCGCTTCTCCGTAGATAATCCGATGGCCGGAACACTCCTACCGGTCGATGCCATCATTGGTTGTGAAACGACCGCGACCTTGAGCGCGAGCACGGAACAAGCTCCCTCGGTACCAGACGGCTACAGCGTATTGTACGTCCTGACCAGCGGAGACGAGCTGACGATTCAGAATGTCAGCGCTGAGCCCACCTTTGATGTATCCGCCGGTGGTTTGTACACCATTCACACCTTAGTATACGACCCCGAAACCCTGGATCTGGGTATTGTAGAAGTTGGCGTGACCACCGGTGTTGATGTCAATGGGTTGCTACGTCAGGGCGGAGGAGAGATCTGCGCCGCGCTGGACGTCGCGGGGGCCAAGTTTAATGTCAACAGTCCCTCCGCCGGAAGCCTAACCGCTCAGCAAGCATCGATCTGCTACGAAGAGGGTGGAACCACACTAATCGCCGAAGTGGTGGAGAGCCCCACGGTGCCCGAAGGATACGCATCTTTATACGTATTAACTTCTGGCGAAGGCCTAACCATCGAGCAGGTAGGCGCCGATCCCACGTTTGATGTAGAAGGATCAGGCATCTATACGATACATACCCTGGTATATGACCCCAACACCCTGGACCTAGGAATTGTGGAGTTTGGTGTGACCACCGGTGTCGATGTCAATGGATTGCTTATCCAAGGAGGTGGCACCATCTGCGCCAGCCTGGATGTGGCCGGCGCCCGCTTCTCCATCGATAATCCGATGGCCGGAACACTCCTGCCCGTGGACACGACCATTGGTTGTGTTGCGACCGCGACCTTGAGCGCGAGCACGGACCAAGCTCCCTCGGTACCAGACGGCTACAGCGTATTGTACGTCCTGACCAGCGGAGACGAGCTGACGATTCAGAATGTCAACGCCGAGCCCACCTTTGAGGTATCCGCCGGTGGTTTGTACACCATTCACACCTTAGTATACGACCCCGAGACCCTGGATCTGGGTATTGTAGAAGTTGGCGTGACCACCGGTGTTGATGTCAATGGGTTGCTACGTCAGGGCGGAGGAGAGATTTGCGCCGCGCTGGACGTCGCGGGTGCTAAGTTTAATGTCAACAGTCCATCCGCCGGAAGCCTGCAATCTGACCATGCGAATTTGTGCTTTGAGGATGACTCGATAACCATTTCAGCCATCCATGCGAGCGAGCCTGTCGCACCGGCTGGTTTCAGTATCATTTATGTGCTTACCAGCGGAGACGATCTCGTCATTCAAAACGTGTCTGCAGACCCGTCATTTGACGTAGACGAGACAGGTATCTATACCATCCATACGCTTGTGTATGATCCGGCGACCTTGGATCTCGGTATTGTTGAAGTGGGCGTAACCACCGGCGTGGATGTCAATGGCCTACTCGTGCAGGGAGGTGGCTCGATATGCGCAGCTCTCGACGTACCCGGTGCGCGATTTGAGCTTGCCAGTCCTGACGCCGGAACCCTATCTGCTACGGCTTCAGAAATTTGCTATGCCGGTAGTCCCGTGATGCTGGAGGCGACCACGCAAACCGCCCCCAGTGTGCCCTCGGGCTATGAGACGATCTATGTCTTGACCCGAGGAAGTGAGCTGACCATCCAGAATGTCAACAGTGCACCTTCCTTTGAGGTGGAAGATGCGGGCTGGTACACGATCCATACGTTGGTCTACGATCCCAACACCCTCGACCTTGGCATCGTCGAGATCGGTGTCACAACAGGTGTCGATGTAAATGGTCTTTTGACCCAGGGTGGTGGATCTATCTGCGCTAGCCTGGATGTAGCGGGCGCTACTTTCAGCGTCGGGCCCGGAGCCGGAACCCTGTCTCCTACGGCAACGGAGGGATGTGAAGAATCATTCGTCATTGCTGCAGAGCACGTCGACATGCCCTACGTGCCCGAAGGATACAGTACGCTCTACGTCCTCACTAGTGGACCCACGCTGGTCATCGAGCAGGTCAGCGCTGATCCCAGCTTTACGGTCGATACAACAGGTATGTTCACCATTCACACGCTGGTCTACGACACAGCTACCCTTGACCTGGGTATCGTGCAAATAGGTGTGACCACCGGCGTCGACGTCAACGGACTGCTGGTGCAAGGAGGCGGCGATGTCTGTGCTGCCCTGGATGTAGCCGGTGCGGTATTCATGGTGGCAGCACCGTCCGCAGGCACGCTTTCAGCAAGTGCGACTTTCGTCTGCTTTGATGGCACATCGTCCTTGCTTGAGGCCACCGTTGATCAGGCGCCAACTGTACCCATGGGATATTCGAGTCTATACGTATTGACCCAAGGGGACGATCTCGTCATCAGGCAGGTCGGCGCAGCGCCATCCTTCACCGTGGATGTGGCTGGCACCTACACTATCCACACGCTGGTATATGATTCTACAACACTGGATCTCAGCATCGTGGAAATCGGCGCAACCACCGGTGTCGATGTCAATGGTCTGCTAGTGCAAGGGGGCGGTAGTATCTGTGCGGCATTAGATGTGTCAGGAGCTGCTTTCACCACCGGGCCGTCTGCCGGAACCCTTACCGCAGATCAGAGCTCCCCATCCCTGGCAGGAGGCGATTCAACGACGATCTCTGCCAGTGTCGACCAGGAGCCGTTTGTGCCATCGGGATACTCGGTACTTTACGTCCTGACCTCCGGCGAGGGCCTTATCATCGAGAACGTCAGTGATAGCCCATCCTTTTCGGTCACAAGCGAAGGACGATATACCATCCACACGTTGGTATATGATCCGACCACACTGGACCTAAGCATCGTGGAAATAGGCGTGACCACCGGTGTCGATGTCAACGGTCTATTGGTACAAGGGGGTGGAGCCGTATGTGCAGCGCTCGATGTGGCAGGTGCATCCTTTGAGGCAGCTGTAGGTGCAACGGCCCGCGCCCAGACATTGGAAATAGAGCGGGTCTGGCATGACGGCTATCAGATTCGTGCCATTGTGCATTCGGACGCCACCTTGGATGCACCCATTCAGATCAACCACCTAAGTGGGCTACCGCTTTACCAGGATGTACAGACATTCTTCAGGGGTACCAACACGTTGGAGATTACCCTTCCGATGGAAGTCCCATCCACACTTTACTTTGTCCGAATCGGATCAGAGACCCATAAGATCGTCAAGAATTGGTAGCAGTTCTGTTTATTTTTTGAAGGGTGGGGGTCATTTTGGCCCCCATTTTTTTTTTGCAAAAGCCTCAGAGCAGGCTGGACCCGATTCTTTAACTTTGGAAAAAAGCCATGGCAGACACGGTCAAAGAGCATCTTAAGAAATCGTGGACCGGATGGTTCGAAATCCCGGTCCAGGACATGAATCGGGCAAAGCAGTTTTACGAAACCATTTTTGAGACCGAAATAGAGGTCAGCGACTTGGGGCCCTTACAGATGGGTGTGTTTCCGCACAAAGAAGTGGGTTGCGCCCTATGCAAAGGCGAGGCCTACCAACCGGGCAGCACTGGTCCCGTGGTGTATATGGATGCCAGTCCGGATCTTCGGACCGTTCAAGACAAAATAGAAGGCGCGGGTGGCTCGGTGCAAATGACCAAAAAGCAAATCTCACCACAGCACGGCTATATGGCCTTGTTTGTCGATACGGAGGGCAATCGATTGGCCTTGCACTCGTATGCTTAGACAAGTAGTCTCGATCGTATCTCAATGCAAAAAATGATGATCCACCTTCGAATACCACTCACCCTAGCTGCTATCGCCTGCATCCTCATGGCTGGCGAAGCCCAACAGGCCTATGAACACTACTATCCCGACCGCGGCGAGTGGAAGGTGAAGACCGCACATGAGCTGGGTATGAATGCTGCACAGCTGCAAGCCGCCGTCCAATTTGCGGTGGAGCAAGAAAGCCCGGCTCCCCGAGATCTGGAACTCAACCATTACTTGAGTTTCGGCCGAGAACCCTTTGGCGACGCCGTGGGTCCCCACAAGACCCGAGGTCCGGCCACCGGCTTAATCATCAAGGATGGCTACCTCGTCACAAAATGGGGAGAACCCGAGCGGGTGGACATGACATTTAGCGTCACGAAGAGCTTCCTCTCCACGACGGTGGGTCTGGCCTACGACCAAGGCCTGATCAGGGATATCGATGATCGAGTGCATCCCTACATGGCCCCCATTATCCCACTTGCACAAACGCAGGTCACGAATAAAGCAGACCAATTGGGCCAGCCTAAAGTGCTCGAGCCCTTTACCGGCGAGCACAATAGCACCATCACCTGGAATCATCTGCTCCGACAAACGAGCGACTGGCAGGGCACCCTGTGGGGCAAGCCAGACTGGGCGGATCGACCCAGCGGCCAACCCTCTGACTGGATGACGAGAGAACGTCATGAGGCGGGCAGCGTATTTGAGTACAATGATACGCGAGTCAACCTCCTGGCACTGGCTGCAACCAACCTATGGCGTACGCCGCTCCCCCAAGTGCTGCGCCGCGCGGTCATGGATCCGATTGGAGCCTCTCCCACTTGGCGCTGGCTGGGTTATGAAAACTCCTGGATACTGATCGATGGGCAGGCAGTCCAAGTACCCAGTGGGGGCGGACATTGGGGCGGCGGCATGATGATCAACGCGATGGATCAGGCTCGATTTGGTTACCTGACCTTGCGCCGGGGCAAGTGGCGAGACAAGCAGATCCTCTCTGAGCGTTGGGTCAGTATGGCGTTGACACCAACGCAGGCGAATGACACCTATGGCTTTATGAATTGGTTTCTAAACACTCGGCGGGAAAGACTACCCTCCGCCCCGGAAACGGCCTTTTTTCACCTAGGTGCGGGTACCAATATGGTGTACGTGGATCCGGAAAACGAGCTTGTCATCGTGGCCAGATGGATACAACGTGAGGCAATGGACGGCCTGGTCAGACGCGTCCTGGAAGCGATCGAAACCACTCCTTCACGAGACTAATCCCCATACGATGAGCAAAACAAGATGCCGCTGGGCCGGCGACCTCCAGATCTACCAGGATTATCATGATCTGGAGTGGGGTCTACCCGAACACCGCGATCAAAAACTCTTTGAGATGATCAACCTCGAAGGTGCACAGGCAGGACTCAGTTGGATCACGATACTCAAAAAACGCGAAAACTACCGCCGGGCCTTCGATCAGTTTGATGCACAGAGGATCAGTCGATATTCCGAGCGGAAGATTGCGTCCTTGTTGCAAGACCCCGGCATCGTACGCAATCGACTCAAGGTAAATGCCGTCGTCAGCAATGCCCGGGCTTATCTGGCCATCCAGGAGGAGCTCGGCTCCTTTGATGAATACATCTGGAGCTTCGTCGATGGCAAAACGATCGTCAACCGGTGGAAGACACTGGCAGAGGTGCCGGCCAAGACCGCGAAAAGTGACGCCATGAGCAAGGACCTCAAGAAGCGGGGCTTCAAATTTGTGGGCTCCACCATCTGCTACGCCTTCATGCAAGCAGTAGGTATGGTCAACGATCATACGATCGATTGCTTCCGGTGGGAAGCCTGCCAATGAGCCCCCTCCAACTTTAACGTCACCGATAATTACCCTGATATGGAGCTCGGTCTCGGTGCTCGGCGGTACTTTGCATGGGCTCCTCTATACACCTTCGTCGCGTGAGAACGACCATTCGCAGCAAAGCCGTCTTCATTCGTAGCATCCGATTGCAAAGCCAAGCTGGAATCAATAACTTGGGAAATCACTAACGACAAGGCCACTATGATCTAAAACCCGGAGCCGGCGATCGGTTGCGTGTCTCTTGCCGGCGACCCTATACTCCGAACGAGACTTTGATAAACTATGACACAACAACTGGCCAGCCGACTTGGTACAGCCCAGCAACCATTGCCACTTCGGACCCCTCCAGGAAGAACCCACTACTTAATCTACTACGACGACAAACATGACCCTCCTGCGCTGGTTTGCCTGGTGGGGCCGACAGTGATCAAGTACGATGCCCGCTGTATAGGGCATCTCTATGAGATGTTGAAGGCACATAACGACTGGATGCTACTGGGCAGCAAGGACGAGAACCAAGTGCCCAAGGATCATACGGTAGAAGCCTGGGCCAGGTCAAGGTCCAACCCGATCGGTGGTTGGTATGGCTTGAAAAAAGGCTTTAGGGGCCGATTTGCCATGTATGTACCACCGCTGATGGAGCATTTAGGCCTGGCCGAAGTCGAGCACAATAGCCGCAACAATCGCATGCGGGCTACCTGATCCTATAATTTGTCCCGGCGGCTGGCTTTCTTTACGGCGTGAAGATCGCGAGCTGGATCAGCGCTAACTTTTGGCTGTTTATGCTGGGAGGCCTTGTCATGGGCCTACTCTACCCTAGATACAGCGATGCACTGATCCCCTTCCTGGAGCTGTCGCTCATGCTGATCTTGTTTCTGGTCTTTCTAAAGATCGATCTGGTCAGGGTCATCGGCAACATCACGGATCTGCGGCTCATGCTCTATCTAAGTGGCATGACCATGTTGGTCATACCCCTACTCATGTTCCTCTTTTTTAATCCATGGGATCAAACCTTGGCACTGGCGATGCTGCTACTGACTAGCATGCCGGCAGGGATGGCCACCCCAGCGCTGGCCGATATCCTCAAAGGCAATGTCGAGCTCTCCATGAGTCTCACGATCTTCACCTCGTTGCTCGCCCCAGTCACAGCTCCCTTGCTCTTCTATCTGCTCTTGGGTGAAGGACTGGAACTCTCGCCCTGGGACCTCGTGGAGAAATTGAGCCTACTCGTATTCCTTCCGATGGTGGTCTCCATCATGGTCAAGCAATGGTTTCTGCCATTTGTCCATCGTACCCAGCCCTATTACTCGGCAGCGAATGTGATCATCTTTTTCTTCTTTGTGTATGCCACCATAGGCTTTCAAAGGGACCCGTTGCTCCAGGAACCGGTCAAGCTGCTTTGGCAGATAGGGATCATTTACCTCGTCTACGGATTTCTTCACTTCTCAGGCTATCTGATGGCTTGGGGCCGCCGCAGCAGGGACCGAGTCAGCATCATCTTGGCCAATACGTATCAAAACAACGGCATGGCCATCGTGCTCGCCGCCACCCTTTTTGATCCCACCATATTGCTGCTCATGATCTTGTCCGAGTTTCCCTGGAACACCATGCCGGCACTCTACGGAAAATTCCTCCAACTAAGGGCCGCACGTGCGGTGAAGGAAATTGCCTGAGTCGCCCAAACGTCGTCCAACATCACTCACGCCTTGACTAAATAGCGGACGTCCGAGGTACAGGATCTTCAAAGCGGCCACTTCGGTTGACCTGCACCGTGCCCCGTTGGATCATTGGGGCTGGCAGCTCACCCCAACATCCTAGCTAGAAGAAGATCAGCTGAATCGCAACACCCGCGCATTTTGTCCGACACACCTCCCGTAATCCCTTACATTTGCGTCGTGTTCCAAACCCACCGAAGTCAGATGAGGACATATGCAACGCTGGGATGCCAAGTGGCTTGCCTGGTCCTGGGTCTCCTGGCAGGCCCGGTAAATGCCCAACCGAAGAAGGCTATCAAGCTCTATGAGAAGGGCGAATCAAAAATGAATAAGGGATTGCTGGTCGCTGCAACCGTGCACTTCACAGACGCGATTGCCCTCCACCCCCCTTACGCTGAAGCCTATGACTTGCGCGGTCGAAGCTTTCAGGGCATGGGCCGGGAGCGTGCAGCCATCAAGGATTTCCGCCGAGCGATCGAGCTCAAGGCCCCGTCCATTTTGCCCTATGTCCATCTCGTGGTGATCTATCGGGAAAACAAAGCCTATCAGGAAGCGCTTGAGGTGACCGAATGGATGCTCGCAGACCATCCGCACGAGAAGATTGGGGCTTACCACGAACAGGGCACCATCTACAGCGCTTGGGGCCAAAAAGAAAAGGCGATTGAGGCCTATCAGAAGTGCTTGGATCACTGTGGGACGGATCAGCAAGACTTTGCCGAGGAGGTCAAAGGCAAAATCCAAGCCCTCCGCTAGCTTAATTCTCAACCCCTTTGGGCCCACCCACCCCGTCGTGAGGGGCTCTACTCCGGCCAAGTGCCCCAGGTAGTTACTGGCCAATCTGCCGCAGTGAGCAACTGATTTCATCAGTTAAGCTGACTCGAAATGCGCTACTTTTGTCGCCTCACAGCGGATCAAGATCTATGATACGAAATGATGGCACCGGACTCTTAGAAAATGGTCAGGCAGTCCTGGCAGCACTGGCAAAATACGTCGATCAAAGTCGCGCGGGCACGACCCCAGTCACAAAGCCTACCTCACTGGCGACGCTTTCCGACGCGATGAAAATCCGGGAGTATATTACGCAAGGGGGAATGACCACGGAGGGACTGACTCGTTTCGTCGAATCCTTTCTCGAGCATTCCATGCATTTGCATCATCCGGCCTATCTGGGACACCAGGTCGCCGTACCCCATGTCGGCACGGCCCTGGCCGACCTGATGCAAGGCATGATTGCCAATCCGATGTCCATCTTCGAAATGGGCCCGGGAGCGGCTACCATCGAGTACGAGGTGAAGCGCTGGATGCTGCAGCTGATCGGCTGGCATGACGGAGCGGGGGTATTGACGCACGGCGGCTCGATTGCCAATCTGCATGCCCTGCTTTCCGCACGAGCAGCCATTGCTCCGGAAGCTTGGACCCAAGGCAATCCCGCCGATCTGGTGGTGCTATGTTCAGCTAGTGCACACTACTGCGTCGCACGTGCTATCAGCATGATGGGCATGGGCAGCAAGGCACTAATCCCCTTGCCCACCGACGCCCACGAAGTAATACGGGCCGACAAGCTCCGCCAGACCATCGCTACGCAACGGGCAGCCGGCAAACGCATCATGGCCGTCGTAGCCAACGCTTGCGCCACCTCCACCGGCCTCTACGATCCGGTGCGCGAAATGGCTGACATCTGCCGCCAAGAGGAGGTCTGGTTTCATCTTGATAGCCCGCACGGCGCCACTGCCCTGCTCTCGCCCAAGTACCGGCACTATCTCGATGGCCTCGAATGGGCGGATTCCATGGTCTGGGATGCGCACAAGATGATGCGAACCTCGACGCTGTGTACCGCTGTACTATTCCGGCAGGCAGATCACTTTCACCAGACCTTCACCCAGCAGGCCAGCTACCTCATCCACGACAAGGACCATCTAGGTGTGGATACCATCCCCTATCAAATCGAATGCACGAAGACAGGCCTGGGTACCAAGCTGTTCCTGGTGCTTGCCTCCGAAGGCCCGCAAGGCCTGGGTCATTTTGTAGAAAAGCTCTACGACAACGCGCGCACCTTTGCCGACCTCATCCGATCGAGAAAGGGATTCACCTCACCGTTTCCCATCGATTCAAACATTATCTGCTTTCGATATCGAGGCGGTGAGATCGACCAGCTAGCGCTGCGCAATAGGCTGATCGCCACCGGCCACTACTACATCAGCACCACCGAGGTCAAAGGGGTGCGATACCTGCGCCTGGTGATCATGAATCTGGAGACCACCACTGACACGATCACGGGCCTGCTAGAGCAAATCGAACAAATTGACTTGGCCCCGACGAATTGAGGCAAGTCAAGAAGCTAATTTCTTGACTTTCAGCCATCTATCAAACCAAGACTCGGCACGAGAGACCCCGTGCGCTGTCACCTCACTGTTTTGTGAGATTGCTGTGAACAACTTGTGATACTTCCCGGCTTATTTTGCCGGCATGCGTTCATTCACCTTTGAGCACCACCTAAGCCACCAACAGATCTGCGCGGACCGACCACGCAAGGCAGCCTCCATCCGCCCAAGGACATTTGTATTATTCGCTTTCCTCCTGGCTGGATGCATCGGCGACGATATCATCTTGGACCAGGTAGACCCCATCATCCGCATTCAAAATGCCGTAGACACCATCCAAGTCAACTCCTCCTATCAATTTGAATATACTTTCTTCAATAATGTCGGTCAGGAGGAGACCAACGAAAATGTGACTTGGTCCAGCAGCGATCCCGGCATCGTGGAGATCGATCAGCATGGTCTGGCCACCGCTCTCCGTCTGGGCACCGTCCGCATTCGGCTGGAGACGGCCAGCGAAGGCATCCGTGCCGCCGATGAAATCGATGTGCACGTCGGAAGCGCTACGGTAGTCTCTTCAGAGGATCGCTCGGGGAGCCTGAGGACCACCAGCAGCTACGTGCTGGAAGGGGATTTTACGCTCGGCGCCTCAGACGGCACCTTGCAACTCACCCTGGCCAGCAACTATCGCGCTTCCTCCAGCCTGCCGGGCCTGTATCTCTATCTGACGAACAATCCCAACTCGATCTCCAATGCCTTGGAGGTGGGCGCGGTCAGCATTTTTCAGGGTGCCCATAGCTACAAGATAGCGGGGGCACAACTAGAAGAATACGGATATCTGCTCTACTACTGCAAACCCTTTCGGGTGAAGGTCGGTGACGGCCAATTTGACAACTGAAAATGATGGTCGGAGCATGAAGAAAATCAGCAGTAACGTACGGACAACATTGCTCATCGCAGTCTTACTCCTAGGCTGGACGGGAGCGGCATGGGCGGGAGGTGGTTGGCCCCAACCCTGCGGACATGGATACTTCAAGCTGGCGCAATGGTGGATCGTGGCCGATGAGCATTACACCGATACGGGCTTAAAAGATCCCAATATTACCTCGGGCCTGTATACCACCAGCTTCTACGGCGAATATGGTTTTACGGATCGGCTGACGGGCATCCTCTATCTGCCCTTTTTCAGCCGCAATTACCAAAACAATCAGGTGTCCGGCACCACCGGCGAAATTCTCAAGGCGGGGGAGGCGATCAATTCCCTGGGAGATCCGGAGTTAGCGATCAAGCTGGGTCTGACCAAGCCGGGATCGAGCTATGCACTAGCGGTGACTGCCACCGTGTGCCTGCCCCTGGGGAAGACGGGCGGAGGAAGCGACCGCAACCTTCAGACGGGCGATGGAGAATTCAATCAAATGATCCGACTGGATCTGGGCACCTCCTTCGGCAGCAGCCAAAGACCGGCCTACGCCAACCTCTACAGTGGTCTTAACAATCGCACGAATGATTTTTCGGACGAGTTCAGGTATGGTGGGGAGATCGGCGTGGGTCTGTTTGATCAGGATCTGTGGTTGATTGCGAAGCTCAATGGCATAAAATCTTTCAAAAACGGTAAAACGGCGGCTGAAGTCACCAGCACCAGCATCTTTGCCAACAACACGGAGATAGTCAGCCTCGATCTGGAGGGAGCTTACTATCTCACTCCATCACTCGGGGTCACTGCAGCGGTCACGCTGCCCCTGTCCGGGCGGATCACCTACGCTGCTCCCGCTTACCAAGTGGGCGTCTTCTTTGATCTGAAAAAGTGAGTCTAGCCCCTTTGCCGATCAACGAAAAGTATACATTGGGCAAAAGGGTATAAGCCGGTGAGGTGCCTACCACAAGGGCACAAAAGAATTTGGACGCAGTGTACGTAGTTTGCCTGATCGCCGCTGTGTCGGCCCTCTGCCCCATTAGCGTCATCTTGCTATCTTTGCAGCCTTCTAATACAGACAGATTGGGCCTACGGGAGGAAATAGAAAAGAGGCGCACCTTTGCGATCGTCAGCCATCCGGATGCAGGGAAGACCACCCTCACCGAAAAGCTACTCCTATTTGGCGGGGCCATACAAGTCGCCGGGGCGGTCAAGAGCAACAAGATCAAAAGACACGCTACCTCCGACTTCATGGATATCGAGCGACAGCGTGGTATCTCCGTGGCTACCTCCGTGATGGCCTTTGAGTACGAAGGCCTCAAGATCAACATTCTCGACACACCGGGTCACCAAGATTTTGCCGAAGATACCTACCGTACCCTCACCGCCGTAGACAGCACCATCGTCGTGCTGGATGTCGCCAAAGGGGTGGAAACCCAGACAGAAAAATTGGTCCATGTCTGCCGGATGCGCAAGACGCCTATGATTGTATTCATCAACAAGCTGGATCGGGAGGGCAAGGATGGATTTGACCTGCTCGACGAGATCGAGGAAAAGTTGGGCCTACATGTGGTCCCCCTAAGTTGGCCTATCGGGATGGGACAACGCTTCAAGGGCGTCTACAATTTATATGAGCAGAAACTCAATCTCTTCCAACCACACGGCAAGCAAGGCAGCGAAGAAACGATCGAGATTACCGACATCACTTCCGATGTACTGGACCAGCAAGTCGGTGAGGAATCTGCGGAAGAATTGCGAAGCGATCTGGAAATTGTGACCACCGTGTATCCCCCCTTTGACGTGGAGGAATATCTCCAGGGAAATCAGTCTCCCGTTTTCTTCGGCAGCGCCATTAATAATTTTGGCGTCAAAGAATTGTTGGATTGCTTTATTCGCATTGCTCCACCCCCGAAGATCCGTGAGACCGAAGAGCGGCTGGTGACTCCGGACGAGTCGAAGTTTAGTGGATTTGTCTTTAAGATTCACGCAAACATGGACCCCAAGCATCGGGATCGCATCGCATTCTTACGCATTTGTTCGGGCAGGTTTGAGCGAAATAAAAACTACCTCCATGTGCGGAAGGAAAAGAAGATGAAATTTTCCAATCCCACCGCATTTATGGCTTCCAAAAAATCAATTCTGGAAGAGGCCTACCCGGGCGATATTGTGGGATTATACGACTCGGGAAATTTCAAGATTGGAGACTCCCTCACCGAAGGTGAGACCTTACATTTCAAAGGTATCCCCAACTTTTCCCCGGAGCAGTTTCGCTATATCAATAATGCCAATCCGCTTAAGTCCAAGCAACTGCAAAAAGGGCTGGAGCAGTTGATCGAGGAGGGCGTCGCACAGCTTTTTACCAAGGAAGATAATGGACGTCGCATCGTCGGTACGGTGGGTGCGCTACAGTTTGAGGTGATCCAATACCGACTGGAACATGAGTACGGTGCGTCCTGCCGATACGAGCCCATTTCGCTGCACAAGGCTTGCTGGTTGACTTCGGACGATGCCCAGGCGATGTCCAAAATCCTGCGGGAGAGAAAAAAGGATATTGCCAAGGACAAGGATGGACACTACGTCTTCTTGGCAGAGTCCAGTTGGGCGCTAAAAATGGCCCGCGAAAATTATCCTGAGGTCGAATTTCACTTCACGTCTGAATTTTAAATCATACACACTCAGGCAGAAAATCATGGATTTTAAGAAGATAGTCTCACACGCAAAAGAATACGGATTTATTTATCAGTCCAGCGAGATCTACGATACGCTGGCTGCCGTATATGATTATGGCCCAAACGGCTCCGAACTGAAAAATAATATTAAGGAGTACTGGTGGCGCTCCATGGTCCAGCGACATGAAAATATCGTGGGCATTGACGCTGCCATTTTCATGCACCCAAAGACATGGAAGGCCAGTGGGCACGTGGATGCCTTCAACGATCCGCTGATAGACAACAAGGACAGCAAAAAGAGGTATCGTGCCGATGTACTTGTCGAGGAGTACGTAGAGAAACTAGAGACCAAGGCACAGAAAGAAATAAACAAGGCCGCGCGTCGCTTTGGAGATAGCTTTGACCGAGCCCAATTTGTGACCACCAACGAGCGAGTCCAACGCTACCTCACGCAAAAAGAGACGATCACCAAACGATTGGCCACGGCAATGAAAGCATCGGACCTGGCCGACATCAAGGCTCTGATCGAAGAGTTGGCCATCGCCTGCCCGGAGAGTGGATCGCGAAATTGGACAGACGTGCGGCAGTTTAATCTGATGTTTTCCACGCAGCTTGGCAATATTGCTGGCGAGGAGGGCAAACTCTATCTCCGACCCGAAACGGCCCAGGGCATCTTTGTGAATTTTCTCAATGTCGCCAAGACCAGTCGCCAAAAAATACCCTTTGGCATTGCGCAAATCGGCAAGGCCTTCAGAAATGAGATCATTGCCCGGCAATTTATCTTTCGTATGCGAGAGTTTGAGCAGATGGAAATGCAATTTTTCATCAAGCCCGGCTCCGAAATGGAATGGTACGAATACTGGAAAGACATGCGCCTGCAATGGCACCGGGCGGCCGGATCACCTCCGGAAAAACTGCGCTTTCACGACCACGACAATCTCGCCCACTACGCCAACGCGGCGGTGGACATTCAATTTCAATTTCCTTTTGGCTTTAAGGAGCTAGAAGGCATTCACAGTCGGACGGACTTCGATCTGGGTAATCACCAGGAACTCTCGGGCAAAAAATTACAATATTTTGACCCCCAAGAAGAGCGTAGCTATGTGCCATATGTGGTCGAGACTTCGATCGGACTGGATCGCATGTTTCTGGCATTGATGAGCCACGCGCTGCAAGAGGAGCAAGTCCCTGATGCCAAAGGCAAGGAGACCACACGACTCGTGATGAAGCTACACCCGGCATTGGCGCCCGTCAAATGTGCCATCTTGCCGCTGGTCAAAAACAAACCAGAATTGACTGAAAAGGCGCAAAAGATCTTTCACGATCTCAAGTTTGTCACGCAATGCCAATACGATGAGAAGGATGCCATCGGCCGGCGCTATCGTCGGCAGGATGCCATCGGTACACCGTATTGCATCACGATAGATTTTGACACGCTCGAAGACGACACGGTGACCATCCGAGAGCGTGATACCCTGCAGCAGGAACGCATACCCATCAGCGAAATCAAAGACAGACTACGGAGACAAGTCTCCATGGAAAGCCTCTTGCTGTCTGCTGGCTAGCAGTGACATTAGTGGCTAGCTATCGGATCAGCCTGTCCATCAGGGTCTCCGTTTACTGTTCCATCCGTCTGGACGTTGCCAAGCAGTAATATGCCGGCCACATGGGGAGCGGCCATGCTCGTACCACTTATACTTCGATATCCGCCGCCCTTCCAAGTGGACAGAACGGATACCCCAGGAGCACAGAAGTCTATAGGTGGGTTACCATAATTAGAGAAGGTAGCCCACTGATCGCCCACACTCATGGCAGATACCGTGTATATGTTGGCGCCATTGGCACGTGCAGGTGAATAGTTGTTGGCATGTTCGCTGGCGTTGCCGGCTGCCAAGCTAAATTTGATCCCATTTTGAGCTGCACGCTTGACTGCATCGTCAAGGGCACTGGAGGCCCCACCACCCAGGCTCATGTTGGCCACATCACCGGATTTGCCTTCGGCGGCGACATAATCCACCCCCGCAATCACGCCGGATGTAGAACCAGATCCCCTCGAGTCTAGCACTTTGACTGGCACCACCAGAGCTCCTGCAGCCACGCCGATGACTCCAATCTCATTGTCTATGGCGGCCACGGTGCCAGCCACATGGGTACCATGACCGTGACCATCATCCAAGCCTTTGTCCTTCCCCCTCGCAAAAACAGAAAACCCGGAACTGGACACATTTAGATCAGGGTGATCCAGATCTATACCGGTATCGATGATGTATGCCTTGCCACCAGAGCTCACCCCACCGTTGACTCTGGAGATTCCCCAGGGTGTCTCCTGTGGAGCAGGCGGCCCTTCATCTCCGCCACTTGGCTTGCCTCTTCCGTTTCCAGGGCCCAGGCCGATCACACGATCTTGTTCGATATAAGATACGTTGGGATCTGTCCGCAATTTAGCCACTTGATCCTCGTCGAGGGCTACCGAAAATCCGGTCAGTGCGGCTCCATAGACGTGCTCTATCTGATCCTTCAGGCCTGGCATGCGACGATCAAATCGATCAATCTGATTAGTCACCGCATCCATCTTGACGGCTAAAGTGGGTACTGATCTCTTCTTCAGTTCTGGTATCTGCTCGCTCGCTAAGACTACGATATATCGGTCCGGTATCGGCTCCCCTTGATCGTACATTGTAGCTCCGAGCACTGACGGTTTGGATTCGAAAATTGATGATTCCTCCTTTTGGCAGCCAGCCAATAATGCCACCAAGAGCGAATAAAGATAGATCCTTCTCATTGTTTTTTAGGTTTATCACATTTGTGTACCAAGAAACAGCAGATGGCTTGACTTAGAGATAAGTCAATCAGGAGAAATAGGCTTTTAAGATAAGATCTTTGGTCTAAATGGTAAATCGAACAAATTGCTCTTCCCCTGTAACTTTAGTTTTGACAGGGGTGGAATATGACTTCTCACACCAGAAACTCTGTGAGCGACCGTGTGATGGTGTTGTAGACAATGCTGATGTCTTTCACCCCGCATTTTCACCCAAATCGACTAACCTTTGCAAACGCTAATCGTTAGCTTTGCGCGGCCGAAAAGCATAATACTATGACGCAAACAGCAGTCCCCGGTGACCCTTCACTGGTCTCGTCTGAAGACCAACTCAACGAACTTATGAAGCTAGGGGAAGAGGGGCACCACCGATACTCGGTAGAGGATTTCTTCCGAAATCCCGAGAAAAGCAACTTTCAATTGTCGCCGGGCGGCGACTATTTGTCCTTCATGGCGCCTTATGAGCGTAGGCGAAATGTTTTCGTGCAAAAGCCGGGCGAGGACCAAATCCTGCAGTTGACATTCGAGACCGCACGGGACATCAGCGGCTATGGCTGGGCCAATGCAAACCGCATCTTGTACATCAAAGATGCCGGAGGCGACGAAAACTACCAGTTGTATGCCGTCGACTGCGATGGCACCAATCCCAAAGACCTGACCCCCTACGAGGGCGTCCGCATCCAATTGATCGACGTCCTGGAAGACAACGAGGACGAGATCATCATCGGAATGAACAAGAACAATCCACAGCTCTTTGAGCCCTATCGCCTCAATGTGCACACGGGCGACCTGCAGCAGCTCGCCGAAAACGACAACGTGCTTGAACCCATCGATGCCTGGATGACGGATCACGAGGGCAGGCTGCGCATTGCTTCCAAGATTGTCAACGGCACTGAACATGTGCTCTTGTACCGAGACAGCGAAGACGAGCCCTTTCGCGAAATCATCAAGACGGACTTTACCGAGAGCCTATCCCCGCTCTTCTTTGACTTTGAAAAGCCACATGTGGTGTACGCCGCCTCCAACCTAGGCCGAGACAAGTCGGAGATCGTCCAATTTGATATGCATCAAGGCCAAGAAACGGGCGAAGTGCTCTTTCGACATGATGAAGTGGACGTGACAGGTCTGCACTACTCGCGCAAGCGAAAGGTGCTGACCTCGATATCATACATCACCGACAAAAAGCACCGACGGTTCTTGGATCCCGTGACAGAGGAATGGTTTGGCGATCTGGCGTCAAAACTTCCTGGCTACGAGATCGCCATCAGTGGTAAAAACAAGGCAGAAGATAAATTCATCGTACGCACACATACCGACCGCTCCCTGGGTGCATACTACCTGTATGATCTGGCAGATAAGACGCTCAGCAAGATCGCCGAGGTCAGTCCGTGGCTGGAGGAAAAAGAAATGTGTGAGATGCGCCCGATCACGTATGTCTCCCGCGACGGGCTGACAATCCATGGGTACCTCACGCTGCCTCCAGGCGAGCAACGGGGCCTGCCGGTCATCATCAATCCGCATGGGGGCCCCTGGGTACGGGACGTATGGGGCTACGATCCGGAGATCCAGCTGCTCGCCAGCCGAGGTTATGCCATACTGCAAATGAACTATCGAGGTAGTACCGGTTATGGCAAAGCATTTTGGAAGTCCAGCTTTAAGCAGTGGGGCAGAAAGATGCAGGATGACGTCACCGATGGAGTCCAGTGGCTCATCGAAGAAGGCATCGCCAATCCTCAGCGCATCGCCATCTACGGGGGGAGCTACGGAGGATATGCCACCTTGGCCGGAGTCACGTTCACGCCCGATCTCTACAGCTGCGCGATCGATTATGTAGGAGTGTCCAACTTATTCACCTTTATGAACACGATCCCACCTTATTGGAAGCCCTATTTGGACATGATGTATGAAATGGTGGGCCATCCGGAAAAGGACCAAGAATTGATGCATGCCGCCTCTCCGGTCTATCACGTCGACAAGATCAAGGCACCCCTCTTTGTCATCCAGGGGGCCAATGATCCCAGAGTAAACATCGACGAATCCGACCAAATCGTGCGGTCACTCCGGGCCCGCGGCATCGATGTGCCCTACATGGTCAAGTACAACGAGGGACACGGCTTTCACAACGAGGAAAATCGCTTTGAGGTCTATAAGGCGGCCTTGGGCTTCTTGGCGAAACACCTGTAGGCATGCCATGGGCTAGCCTGACCGGATGGTTAGGCAGGCATCCCCTGGGATGGTTTGTGGTACTGCCCGTGCTGCCGCCCGATCCCACTACGAGGCTGTAAGGGTCAAACTGCACTACCTGCACAAAACCCTACCTCAGCCACCTGCCCGCTAACTGAACCTTACGTCATGCACATGGCCAGGGCAATCGCATTATCCAGGCTTCCGGGTGACAGCGAGCTACCATGGCGTTTGGCGCGGACGCCAAACGCGGCTTGATTGGGCTGTGTGGGCCTTTGAGACTAGTATCCGTTGGAATAACGCAACAAGAACAACCTGGCCGTGTCAAGCGTCTTCGCCTGACACATACTAGCAAGGTCATACCCTGGAGTAGTCGTCCTAAGTCTGTTCAAAGGGCATTTTGCCGGCAATTTTTTTGGTCGTTGATAGGTAGGTGCAGAATCCCATAATGCGATAGCTCGGTGTACATGGCCAAGTACTAAATCCGCTCATCTCAATTTTTACTAATTTCCCGCAAGCGGATGACCGTCGCAAGGTAGCAAAGGTGATCCGTGTGGGAGGGTAATGCCTATGTAAGAAAAAATGACCCTGTTTCTAACCCATTGCCTTCCGGGATGTGTGAGTGCTTTTTACAATCAAAAGTTTGCTATGCTCTACCATACTAGCCGTTTGAGTGCAGGCGCTGTCAGCTTAGTTGGTCTCCTGTGCGCTTGCACGATGACCTGGGCGCAAAGCACGGAGGAGGTTAAACCGCTAACCTCCGTGTACTTGATCAAAGACGCCACAGTGACCGTCTCCCCCGGTGTGGTCATTGACAATTGTGATGTGCTGATCGACGATGGTATCATCCGTGCCGTGGGGCCTGATCTAACAGATGATCCACGGGCTCAGGTGATCGATGCAGATTCTATGTACGTCTATGCCGGTCTGATCGCCGGTCTAAGCCATGTCGGCGTACCAAAACCGAAGGCCAAGGGATCGCAGAGACCATCTGCTAGCACATTCGGACCGACAAGCGACAAATCCCCCCACGAGCGGGCGGGCACCGAGCCGCATCTGCAAGCTCGGGAAAAAATCATACCCACTGACAAATCCATAGAGGCCATGCGCCAACTGGGCTTCACGGCGGCACATGTGGTACCAAGGGGTCGGATGATGCCAGGATCGGGTGCCTTGGTGATTCTTCATGGCAAGACCTCCGACGATATGGTGTTGATGGAGCCCGTCTCGGTGCATAGTCAGTTTGTGGGTTCCGGCACCCGTGACTTTCCACGCACTACCATTGGAGTCATGGCCAAGTTCAAGGAGTACTATCGGCAAGCAGAACTATTTGCGAAGCACCAGCAAAGATTCCAGGCGGACGCCAAAGGCCTACGTCGGCCCAAGCAAGATCGGGGCATCGAGGCCATGCTCCCGGTCGTTGATGGTTCACTCCCCGTCTTCTTCCGGACCGAAAAAGCATTAGATGTGCAGAAGGCCCTCACGCTACAAAAGGAGCTGCAATTTGACCTCGCCCTCTGCGAAGTAAAGCAGGGCACACCTATCAAACATAAGATCAAGAAAGCTGGTTTTCCCGTGCTGCTTTCTTTGGAGCTCCCCAAAGAAGAGAAAGCAAAGTCCAGCAAGGACAAGAAGAAGGCCGCAAGCGCAGATTCCACCTCAGCAGACAATCCGGAGATCAAAGCGTTGAAAGAGCGCAAGAAGGCCAGCCAACTTGCCTACGAAGGGCAGGCGGCTGCTTTTGCCGAGCTGGGGATTGACTTCGCCTTTTCGATGATTGACTTCAAGTCCAAGGACTTTCGGAAGAATCTCCGACGGATCATCCAGGCGGGGCTGAGCGAGGATCAGGCGCTGGCAGCACTGACGACCCATCCCGCGCAGATGCTGGGAGCCCATCATCTGATGGGTACGGTAGAGACCGGCAAAATGGGCAACCTGGTGATCACCAATCTGCCCCTCTTTTCGGAGAAGGTGCAAACTGCCTATGTATTCGTGGACGGCATAGCCAAGCAGTATGAGCTGAAAAAAGACGAGAAGAAAGATGGTGACAAGGCCGTCACCGAAGACGTAGCCGCCCGGGTGGCCGGTGAGTGGACCTATACGGTGGAGGTGCCGGGACAATCTTCCACGGGAACATTGACCATCAGTCATACAAATGGGGTCTTGGAAGGCTCGATGACTAATTCTAATTACGACGATGACATTGCCGTAGAAGCACTCTCCTATGCAGATGGTGCCTTGCAGTTTTCTACCGAGCTGGTCATCGAGGGCCAAACGACCCTGATCACCTATGACTTGGATATAAAAGGAGAAACATTTGAAGGAAAGGCTTCGGTCGGCGAGTACGGAGATTTTCGCATGGAAGGGTCGCGCACCTCGATACCTAAAAACAACTAAGAGCTATGCACAAAAGACTGTTATCCATCTTAGGGTTCTGCCTGCTGACATTTTTGAGTGTAGGCCAGACCAAAACGGGCAGTATGCTCATCAAGAATGGGACGGTCATCACCGTGACCCATGGCACTCTGCCAAACACAGACGTGCTCATACGGGATGGCAAGATCAGCCAAATCGGCCAGGAACTACGGGCCCCATCGCAGGTCCCGGTGGTAGACGCCAGTGGACAATTTGTGATGCCAGGCATCATCGATGCGCATTCGCACATTGGCTTGGAGACGGTCAATGAGGCCTCCGCACCGGTCACCGCAGAAGTGGACGTAGGAGACGCCCTGGATCCGTTGGACATCGGCATCTACCGGGCACTAGCCGGTGGTGTCACGACCTCTCATGCCATGCACGGCTCGGCCAATGCCATCGGAGGTCAATGTGAGACGATCAAACATCGCTGGGGAACCTGGCATCCGGAGGATATGGTCATGCAAGGCGCCCCCCGCACGATCAAGTTTGCCCTGGGAGAAAATCCCATGCGCGTCCATGGTGAAGGAGGCAAGATCAAGCCTAGAACTCGTATGGGTGTGGAACAGATTTTTCGAGACGCCTTTAGTGAGGCCCAGGAATACATGAGGGAATGGGATCGGTACCGGGCGAACGAAGAAGGCACAGCGCCTCCTGAATATAATCTGAGAATGGAAGTATTGGCTGACATCTTGCGTGGTGAGATCATTGTACACTGCCACTCCTACCGAGCCGATGAGATTTTGATGCTGCTCGATGTCCTGGAAGACTTTGGTGTCACCCAGATCGTCTTCCAGCATGTCAATGAGGGCTTCAAAGTGGCCCCTGAACTCGCCGATTTCGGAGCTATGGCCTCCGTCTTTGCCGATTGGTGGGCCTACAAGTTTGAGGTATACTACAGCACCGCCTACAATGCCGCCATCCTGACTAAAAATGGGGTCATCACTTCGATCAACTCCGACTCGGGTGAGCTGATTCGACATCTGTATCACGAGGCTGCCAAGAGTCAAAAATATGGCGGGCTCACTGACGATGAAGCCTTGGCCCTGATCACCATCAATGCGGCCAAACAGTTGGGTGTAGCCGATCGGATCGGAAGCATCGAGGTTGGCAAAGACGGCGATATCGCCATCTTCAACCAGCACCCGCTCTCCATCTACGCTGTCCCTCAGATGACGATCATCGAAGGGGTGCCGTACTTCGACATCAACAAGGATCCGGACGATACCCGCGTGGACGTGGATCCCGAAGAGGAACTACCCGTGTATCAGCACAGCGATACACATGACCATGATCGCTGCATGCAGGATGTGTTCGAACTCCTATTTTCAAATAAGTAGCCTGGCACCAAATAAGACAAAGACAATGACCAGATTATACTGCATACTTGCCACGTGGGCCCTAGCCAGCGGCACGCTCGTGGCCCAACAGATCACCAAGTCCACGGCGGGCACTTTTGCCCTAACCAATGCCACCATTGAGACGGTCACGCAAGGTACGGTATCAGGGACCCTCCTGATCCGGGACGGCAAGATCGCGGGCATCGGCGATGTAGCCATACCGGACGATGCCCAAAGCGTGGACTGCCAAGGACTGACCGCCTATCCGGGTATGATCGACGGCGGCACTACCCTGGGCACCTCAGAGATTGGTGCGGTTTCGCTGACGCGAGATTTCAACGAGCTGGGAGATATTCGGCCGCAGATGGAGGCTCTGACCGCGGTAAACCCCAATTCGGTGCTGATACCCGTCACCCGAGTCAACGGGGTGACCACCGTCTTGACCCAACCTACGGGAGGCAGATTCCCAGGCACTGCTGCATTGATCAACCTGCATGGTTACACACCCAAGCAGATGTACGCAGGGTTTCGGGGCGTCGTATTGAACTATCCGAGCTCCACCCCCAACCGGCGCCAAACGGCCGAAGAAGCCAAAAAGGAGGCAGAGAAGGCCCTCAAGGCCCTAAACAAATTCTGGGACCAACTGAAGGTGTACCACCGGATCGATTCTGCAGCAACGGCGGCAGAGAAGGACCCACCGGACTACAACCCGGCCTTTCGGGCATTGCTGCCTACCTATCGGGGGGAGGCTCCCTTGTTGATCGGGGTCAATGCCTACAAGGACATCCGGGCTGCCATCAAGTGGGTAGAAAAGAAGAAGATCCGGGCCATCTTTACCGGGGTCGCCGAAGGGTGGCGCGTGGCAGAGGAGCTGGCAAAGGCGAAGATACCCGTGATTACCGGGCCTGTGTTGGCCACACCGTCGCGGGCTTCCGATCGGTACGACAAGGCCTATGCCAATGCCGGCATCATGCACCATGCGGGTGTCCAGGTGGCGCTACGGACCAATGAGACGGAAAACGTGCGCAATCTTCCCTATCACGCCGGATTTGCCGCGACCTACGGACTGGGAAAGGTGCAGGCATTGCGAGCGGTGACCATTGTCCCGGCGCAGATCTTTGGGGTGGACGATCAGCTGGGATCCCTCGAAGTGGGGAAGGTAGCCAACTTGTTTGTCACCGATGGGGATCCATTTGAGACCTCCACCACGGTGCAGCACCTGTTTATCGAGGGATATAAGGTCCCGTTGGAGAGCCGCCACACCTACCTATACGATGAGTTTCTGGATCGGAAGCCGGGGCTGAAGGAATAGGGCCCTCTAGAGATTAGCCGTAAGCAGCAGATCGAGATCTGTGTACTTGATATGAAATCGCTGCGACAGATATTCATTGGTCAGGCATCCCTTGTAGGTATAGATGCCATGTCGTAGGCCCTGATGCGTCACGAAAAGATTTTCCAGGCTATCTGCATGGCCAGCCTGGAGCATGATAAGGGTCATAATATTGCTGACCGCTACCGAGGCCGTCCGCGATACCTTGGAGGAAAGATTGGGCACGCAGTAGTGGATCACGTCGTGCTTGGTAAATGTCGGATTGACATGCGACGTGACTTCGCTCGTCTCAAAGCATCCCCCCTGGTCAATGCTGACGTCTACGATCACCGAGCCCGGCTTCATCTTTCGGACCAGATCCTCAGACACGACCATCGGGGTACGACCGGATTTGGAGTGGATCGCACCGATGGCCACATCCGCCGATACCAGCTCTTGCTCGAGATAGAGCGGGTCTATGGACGAGGTAAAGATCTTCCGCCCCAGTCGCGTCTGCAGGCGCATCAGCTTGTAGATATTATTGTCAAAGATGCGGACGGAGGCCCCCAGTCCCAGCGCCGCGATGGTCGCATACTCGGCTACAATGCCGGCGCCCAGAATCACCACTTTGGCCGGTGGGACTCCACTGATGCCTCCCAGCAACACACCATTTCCGCCAGAGGTCGTATTGAGCAGTTCAGCCGCGGTGAGAATGGCGCTGAGGCCCGCTATCTCGCTCATGATCCGCACCACGGGAAAAGAGCCATCTTTGTCTTGAAGATATTCCATGGCCAAGGCGATGACTCGCTTGTGCTTGAGGCGCAGCAGATATTCTTCGGTCAAATAGGGCAGATGCAGCGGCGATATCAGCATCTGGTTAGGGTGTAGCAGTTCGATCTCCTCCAGGGTGGGAGGAGCCACTTTGATGAGGCAATCCGCCTTGAATACCTCCGACCGGCTATAGGCGATCTCGGCACCCACCTCGCTGTACTCGTTGTCGCTAAAATTGGACTTTTCCCCGGCACCTCGCTCGATGACTACCCGATGACCATTGGCTACCAGCGTAGCTACCGAAGACGGGACCAAAGACACGCGATTTTCTTGATGCGTCGATTCCAGCGGAATGCCGATAAAGAGCCTTCGCTTGCCCTTGGCCACATCGAGCATCTCAGCTTTTGTCTCCAGTTGACTCATGGAGAGATACTCCTCGACGGAATACTGCTTCCTTTTTGGGTCTGTCATGATTCGGTTGCGGTGCCTATAAAAGTACGATTTTTCGCTCGCCGCCCTCCAAGGCTGTGATGCTCATCCACCCGGCTTCAACATCTAGCAGGGGCTTGGCGATGGCCGGCCATTCGATCATCGTCAGGTGGTCATCCGCCAGGTATTCTTCAAACCCAATGCCAAGCACCTCATCCAAAGTCTCCAGACGATACAGGTCCAAATGATTGAGCATACCACCATCCTCCAGTAGATATTGATTGACAATGCCAAAGGTGGGGCTGGTGACTTCGTCCTGTGTACCCAGATGTCGCCCCAAATATTGCACAAAGGTGGTTTTGCCCGCCCCCAGGTCGCCCTTCAGGCACAGCACCTTTCGCTCTCCGAGATAAGCTAGGATTTGAGGCACCAAGGACCCCCATTCCTGCTCCTGCTTGATCACAAACTCCTTCACCCCCGCCGGCTTTCTAGTCCGCCGAAAAAGCGCCTGCCGTTTGGGGCCATCCCAGACATCTTATCGTTGATTTTCATAGTATAAAATTAGCTAGAAATTAACGATTTACCCTTGGCGCGCCACTGGGTGATCACCTATTAATTTCGTATCTTTGCCGGCACATCCAACCGCCTGATTAAAGGGGAAATATGCAGCAGCAGAACAGCGATTATAGTGCTAGCAATATCCAAGCGCTGGAGGGCCTTGAAGCGGTCCGAAAGCGTCCTGGAATGTACATTGGAAGTACCGATGGTAAGGGGCTTCACCATCTGGTCTGGGAGGTCGTAGACAACTCTATCGATGAGCATCTGGCAGGACACTGCAGCGAGATCAATATGATCATCCACACAGACCATTCGCTCACCGTCAAGGACAATGGCCGGGGCATACCGGTGGGCATGCATGAAAAGCTCAAGAAATCCGCGCTGGAAGTCGTGATGACCGTGCTACATGCGGGGGGCAAGTTTGATAAAGACACGTACAAGGTCTCGGGCGGCTTGCATGGCGTGGGCGTGTCCTGTGTCAATGCCCTATCCGAGCATTTGAAAGCGGAAGTACATCGGGACGGCAAGATCTACCGACAGGAGTACCAACGAGGCATACCCACTTCCGAAGTCAAAGAGATCGGGACTACCGACGAGCGAGGTACGTATGTGACCTTTAAGCCGGATCACGAGATCTTTGAGACGCTGGACTTCAAGTATGAGACCTTGACACATCGCCTGCGCGAGCTCAGCTTCCTCAACAAGGGTCTGCGCCTCACTATTGTGGACGAACGTCAGAAAGATGACGACGGCAATTTTGCCTCCCAAAGCTTTCATTCGGAAGGGGGGCTTACCGAGTTTGTCAAATACCTGGACGAAAGCAGGACAGCCTTCCTTGAAGAGCCGATACTGGTATCAGGTAAGAAAGATGACGTCGAGGTCGATGTAGCGATGCAGTACAACACCAGCTACTCAGAAAATATCTACAGCTTCGTCAACAATATCTCCACCAAGGAGGGAGGTACCCATGTCAGCGGCTTTAAGCGCGCTATCACCCGAGAGTTTTCCAAGTATGGGGAGGACAATGGCCTCTTTTCTAAACTGAAGTTTAAGGTCTCTGGCGAAGACTTTCGCGAAGGTCTAACCGCTGTCATCTCCGTCAAGGTACCTGAGCCCCAGTTTAAAGGACAGACGAAGGGCGAGCTGGGCAACTCGGAGGTCACATCGATCGTGTCTCAGACCGTCGGTGATGTGCTCAAGCACTACCTGGAAGAAAATCCCAAGAAGGCCAAGCAAATCGTGCAAAAGGTGGTCCTAGCCGCGACCGCCCGAGAGGCCGCCCGCAAGGCAAGGGAGCAGGTGCAACGCAAGAATGTGCTAGCCGGTGGAGGCCTGCCCGGCAAACTGTCGGACTGCACCTCCAAGGACCCGGTAGAGTCGGAGATCTTTCTGGTGGAGGGTGATTCGGCCGGTGGCACCGCCAAGCAAGGGCGCGATCGCCATTTTCAGGCCATCCTACCCCTCCGAGGTAAGATCCTCAACGTCGAAAAAGCCCTGGAGCATAAGATCTACGACAACGAGGAGATCAAAAACATGTTCACCGCACTGGGTGTCAGCATCGAAGATGTCGATGGCGAACGATCACTCAACATCGAAAAACTGCGCTACCATAAGATCGTGATCATGACAGATGCAGATGTGGATGGCAGTCACATCACGACGCTCATTCTGACCTTCTTCTTCCGGTATATGCGCCCGCTGGTCGAGCAGGGATACATCTACATTGCTTCTCCCCCACTCTATCAGGTGAAAAAAGGCAAGCAATCGCGTTACTGCTGGAGCGAAGAAGAACGCATGGAAGCGATTGAGATCTACGGCAAGGGTTCCGAGGGCTCGGTCAAAGTGCAGCGCTACAAAGGGCTGGGAGAGATGAATGCCGAGCAGCTATGGGAGACGACCATGGATCCGGAGGAACGCATCCTGCGGCAGGTCACCATCGAAGATGCGCTCGAAGCCGATCGTGTCTTCTCTATGCTCATGGGCGAGGAAGTGCCCCCGCGAAGGGAATTCATCGAAAACAACGCGAAATACGCCAACGTCGACGTGTAGTACATTTACCGCCTTGCTATGAACGCACAAGGCGGCCCTTCCAGATGACTTTGGGCGAGGTAAGGGCAGTTAGTCCGACCGTGGTCACATAGAGCGGATGGATCAGGAGAGCCAAAACCCAGTGCCATCCTTTGACGCCGGTGCGATAAAATCGATTGGCTCGGGACAGTAGAGCGAAGTCGGCAAAGATCTTCGTGGCCCACTGGACGATGGCCAGGAAAACAAAAGCCCCTCCAACAGCAAAGCCCAATATGGTATTGATAACCAGCACGAGCGACTGTGCGAATACCCATCCATTGACTAGACGAGTTGGGACATGAGGAAGGCCTCTCGACTTAGCCGCCCACCGATGCCGCTGACGCCAGAGGGATGACCAGTCAGACTGGGATGCACTCAATACAGGTGTCGTCGCAGACTTTAGAAAGACCACCTTGCCAGGATCCCTGGCCATCATTTTCTGCAGCAGAAAGAGGTCATCGCCCGAGGCATGATGTCGATGTTCCTCATGCCCTCCCACATCGGCAAAGGCCGACTTTCTAAAGGCAAGATTTGCACCGTTGCAAGAATGCAGCAGTCCCGTAACCAGCCCTCCCGCGCTAGCGGCCGTCAGGCCGGCCATATCCAGCGACTGATAGCTTTGTACCAAGCTGCCATCATGCACCAGTTTGACAGCACCGACTGCCATGTCGAGCTCTCGACTTTGCACAAACGACATCGTCTCTCGGAGCCAATCCGGAGACACCTGGCAATCACCATCGGTAGTAAATATCCAACTTCCCGTTGCCCGTTGGATCCCAAAAGTGAGTGCTTCCTTTTTGTAGGTTCCCTGCTCCGGCACATAGTCGGCCAATGCAATCACTTGGAGGCGAGCATCTTCAAATTGACGCAAGATCGCCAGTGTGTCGTCACTCGAGTGATTGTCTAACACCAAGATCTCGGTCAGCGCAGATGGGTATGACTGGCTCAGTAGGCTACGGACACAGTTGGCAATGCCTCCGGCCTCGTTTCGAGCCGCCACCAGCACAGACACCCGCTGATCAGCTGTAAAATATGCGGGACAGGACCAAGTCCCTATCTGGTTCCAGCCACGCACCAATAGGAAGATGATGACAATATATCCGAGAGCAATGAGCAACACAAAGGCTGCATAGAAGAGCATCAGTCAAAGAGTTGTTCGTACTCGTCCTCGTCCTGCTCCAGAATCCGCTTTTCCAGGTGCGGCAACTCCAAGGTCTCGTGCTCTTCGATCACTTCGTAGTCTGTATAGGCGGGATTCCGCTCCGCCTCGTAAGCCTCTCTCATCTGGCGAGTCTTGCGTTCCAGCATGGCACGACCAAAGAGAAGGAGGGATACGATCGGAAAGCCCAGTACGGTCAGCACGGAGGCAGCGATCCCACCTAGTACGTTGGTCTTGAATAGCTTCAAGATCCACTTGCCATAATTGAGGACAATGCGATAATCCATAATTAGGGTCGCAATCAGGAGGATAGGTGCGGCCCAAGAAAGGATGGCAAATAGACTTCGCGCCAGCCAGAACAAAGCCACAAACGCAAGGATGAGGAATACGATGGTCACGATCGTATTGGAAGAATTCAGCTCAAATCCTCTTCTGCGTTGCATAATCTTGACTTGCTGTCATAAATATAATTACTCGGGGCCTCAAAAAGTTTGCCTTGCGGCATCGAGCTACCTAATTACTAGACCAAGGCCTCGAAACATTCGATGGTTTCGAAGGCAGCAGTCAGCTAAAACTGATGGCACCGCTGGGTCCAGGTCCTAGTAGAGTTTCGCATTAGATCTTGTAGCCAATTCTAATGTCTTTGGTCCGCATACTTCGTTGCAAAGCCTCGCCATAGCTACGGCTAGCCACCCACCCGCTTTCGCGGTTACCTCACTTCTCGCATTGTCATGCTCGACTCTACGAGATCGTTCGGTCATGCCTCGTCTGCGAACAAAATCCCATTAGAATTATTCAACATATCTAATGCGAAACTCTACTAGTGCAATGCCTCGGCAAACTGCATGTCATGCAGTCGTCGATAGTGGCCATGCTCAATCTCCAACAGGCTCTCGTGACTACCCTGTTCGACAATTTTGCCATCGCTTAAGACGATCACCTGGTCTGCATGTCGGATGGTGGAGAGCCGGTGAGCAATGATGATAGAGGTGCGCTTGTCGATGAGCTGTTCGATCGCAAACTGGATAATCGACTCGGTCTCAGTATCCACACTGGAGGTAGCCTCGTCCAAGATCAAAATGTCAGGATCAAAGACCAACGCTCGCACAAAGGATATGATCTGTCGCTGGCCCATCGAAAGATTGGAACCCCGTTCATTCACGCGAAATTCGTATCCACCTGGCATGTTGGAGATGAAATCGTGCGCCCCGATCATCTTTGCAGCCTCCACCACCTTATCAGGGGCAATTTTTGCATCACGCAGTGTGATATTCTCCATGATCGTACCGGAGAATAGGAAGACGTCCTGCAGCACAATGGACATCCGATCCCGGAGGGCGGTCAGATCATACTCCTTGATGTCGACGTCATCGATCTTGATCGCACCCCTTTGGATATCATAAAACCGATTGAGGATGTTGATGATCGTCGACTTGCCCGATCCCGTGCTACCGACCAAGGCCAATGTCTCGCCCGGGTGTATATGCAGATCGATGTCATTGAGCACGTAGTTGAGCTCATCATAGGCAAAGGATACATTGTCGAAATCTACCTTGCCTTTGAGCTTCTCGGGGACGATGGTCCCTTCATTCTCGATCACCTTGGTACTATCTACAATCTTAAACACGCGATCGGCTGCCACCAGGCCCATCTGCAGCGTGTTAAAGCGATCGGCGATAAAGCGGAGCGGTCGAAACAACATCGAGAGGTAGATGGGAAAGGCCACGAGTGCACCAAAGGATATGTCCTCACTGATCACGCCGCGAGCACCCCACCAGATCATCAATCCCAGCGACGCCGCAGAGATGATGTCCACTACAGGAAAGAAGACCGCGTAGTACAGTATTGAATCGAGGTTAGCCTGCGTATATTGGCGATTGATGGCCTTGAATTTTTCCATCTCCCGTCCTTCAGCATTAAAAATCTGGACAATCCGCATGCCCGAGATACGCTCCTGCAGGAATGCATTCATCCGGGCAATCTGATTGCGTACGATCTGATAGGCCGCCTTGACCTTCTCCTTAAAAATGTAGGTAGCCAGGATCATTATTGGCATCGTTGCCAGACAGATCACGGTCAATTGCCAGCTGGACATAAACATGATGACAATCACGGCGATCAGCCCCAATATGTCGGCGACGATCGTGATCACTCCCTGCGAAAAGATCGTGTTGATCGATTCAATATCGTTGATGGTACGAGTAGTGATGGTGCCAATCGGTGTCTGGTCAAAAAACCGCAGCCGCAAGGAAACGATGTGCCTAAACGTGGCACTGCGTAAGTCCCGAATCACGGATTGCCCCAGCCAATTGGTCGAATAGATGAAGCCATAACGCATGATGACCTCAAGTACTAACAAGCCCGACAAGAGGCCCACCATCCACAGCATGCCGTTGAGATCAAAATTCATGATGTAGTCGTCGACCATCACATTGATCAGGTAAGGTCTCAGGGAAGCCACGGGTGCCAATACGATCGCCAGGATCGCCGCGAGAATGAAGATATTGCGATATGGCCTGGCCAGACGCAGGATGCGCCCCAGGATCTGGTAGTCAAAACTCGATTGTTTAGCCTCGCTCATGATCCTTCAATAAACATTATCTCGCGATGGAAGTTGTGGCGTGCGGAGGGATTTAAAGCATGCCCTCATCCGCAAAACTAAAATAGTCTCGCCCTCCGACAATGAGATGATCCAGAATCTGCACATCCAAGACCGAGCCCGCGGCCTGGAGCTTCTTGGTCAGCTGGATATCAGCGCGACTGGGTCGCAGCTTGCCGCTGGGGTGATTGTGGCAGAGTATCACGCCCGAGGCAAGCGTCTCCAGCGACTTCTTGAAGATGATCTTTGGGTCGACAAAGGTGCCGGCTACCCCACCCTGACTGATGCGACAGCGCTCAATGAGGCAGTTGGAGCGGTTGAGCAAGAGTATCCAAAACTCTTCGTGATTCTTGTCTACCAAGATCGGCGCGATCATCTGAAAGGCCGATAGGCTGTCCGTGACGGGCACCTTGTCAATGGGTCCTGCAAATTGCCTCCGCCGGCCCAGCTCCAAAGCTGCCGAGATCGTTATCGCCTTTACTTCCCCGATCCCTCTAAACTCCTTGAGCTGTGCCAAATCCAACCGGGCCAACCGATCCAAATCATGATCGACCGACTGCAGGATGCGCTTGCAGAGCTCAACTGCTGATATCTCAGCCGTACCACTGCCGATCAAAATCGCCAACAATTCTGAGTCCGATAGGGCCGATGCTCCCTTATGCCTCAATTTAAACCGGGGCTGATCGTCCGGAGCCCAGGATTTGATCGAAACGATGGATTTGAAGCCTTCGGACATACGGGGGATGCTGTATGTGCCTAAAATAGAAATAACAACCGTGATCAATTAGATTTGCAAGATATTATTTGAGGAATTACACAAATATGAATGACGTCTACATCCTATCGGCGGTACGCACCCCGATTGGTAGCTTTGGAGGAGCATTTGCCGCAGTGCCGGCCACAGACCTGGGCGCGGTAGCGATCAAAGGAGCCCTGCAGCAGGCAAACGTCCCAGCCGCTGACGTGCAGGAAGTACTTATGGGCAATGTCGTGTCTGCCAATCTCGGCCAGGCACCCGCACGGCAGGCTTCGTTGAAAGCGGGCATCGGAGAAAATGTACCCTGCACAACGATCAATAAAGTCTGTTCATCCGGGCTGAAGGCAGCCATGTTTGGCGCCCAAAGCATACAGCTCGGCCATGCGGACGTAATTGTGGCTGGGGGTATGGAGAATATGTCACGCATCCCCTACTACCTCCCACAGGTCAGATTTGGACATAAATATGGCACCACCCAGATGATCGACGGCCTGGAAAAGGACGGCCTGATAGATGTCTACGATCAATGCGCCATGGGCGTATGCGCAGACGAAACGGCCAAGAAATATGACATTTCGCGTGAAGCGCAGGATGCCTACGCTCGCAGGTCTTATGAACGGAGCGCAGCCACCACCGCAGCAGATATCTTCTCAGCAGAGATCGTAGCGGTAGAAGTGCCTCAACGCAAGGGAGACCCTCTATCGGTGGCGGAAGATGAAGAGTATAAGCGAGTGAACTTTGACAAGTTTCCGGGGTTGAGACCGGCATTTAGCCAGGACGGCACGGTGACCGCGGCCAATGCTTCCACCATCAACGACGGTGCATCTGCGATGGTCCTAGTCAGTGAGCAGGCGGTCAGACAGCTTGAGCTGAGGCCAATAGCCCGGATCGTATCCTTTGCAGACGCAGCGCACGCACCGACCTTCTTCACCACGGCACCCACACTGGCCGCTCCTTTGGCCCTTCAGAGGGCCGGTCTCTCCAAGGACGACATTGCTTTCTGGGAAGTCAACGAGGCCTTTGCCGTGGTACCGCTGGCCTTCAGCCAGATCCTTGATGTCGATCCGGAAAAGCTCAACGTACACGGTGGGGCGGTCAGCTTGGGGCATCCCCTGGGAGCTTCGGGCGCCAGGATCCTGACCACATTGGTCAATGTCCTGCAGACCAAGAAAGCCCGGTACGGGATGTCAACCATTTGCAATGGCGGTGGAGGGGCCTCCGCGATGATCATCGAAAATCTTTCTGACTGAGGATCCGAGGTACGCTCACTGGGATGGCAGGACCTCATCCGACCAGATTGGTGCTTCCTGGCGAACACATAGCTAGAGCTGACTCATCGCATCTCGATAGATCTGGGCATTGGTAGCATCACCCATGGCATCATACACGCTTGCTCCCAGTTGATAGCATTGTCTAAATCTACCATCGGCCGTGATACAATCGGACACTCGATCCAGAGCCATTGTATAGTTCTTTCGGCCCAATTCGATCAGCCCCCAATAGTAGAATGCGGTGGCATTGTTCTTATGAATATCCGTCGCCTCCTTGAATACGGTGATGGCCGCATCCGGATTGCCCGTCTGATAATGATAGTAGCCTAGGAAATTGAGCGCGTTTTGATTTTCGGGCGTAATCGCCAGGGCACGATCCAGCGGCCCTCGGGCATTGGCAAAATCCGATTTATTGAGATAGGCCATGCCGAGGCCGACCCAGGCCAGTTCATTGGTCGGATGATTTTGCACTTCCCGGCTGAGATAGCCGATGGCCTCATCCCAGCGCTGGCCCTTGATGGCTCGATCCCCATAGTACGCATTCCTGGCGTCGTCTGCTTTCTGCACGACACAAATCGAGGTACCATTGGCCTCGACCGAGTGTATGGTCTTCTCAGGCGGCCAGTAGCCTCCGCGGAGATAACTACCATCCACAAAGCGATTGACAAAGATGGAATAGTCCCAGTCGACCGAGTGTCGGTCGCGCCAACGCACATAGGCGGTCTTGACTTTGCCGTTGTAAGGAGCCGCATACCTGTCCAGGGCATAGCTGAAATTGGAAGCGATCGTTATCGTGTCCTCCATCGACACGGAGATTATGTCCTCATCTTCCATCCAGTTGAAGGCTTGCTTCGTACTGGTACCCCAGTAGTCCAGTTCATAGTGACCAAAGGCCCCCTTGATTCCTCCGATCAGTGGGTTGAAGTAGGTATACATGTTGCTTGCGTTTCTGACCTGATAGAGCAGAGGATGCAGGAGCAGTAACACTAGAATACCACCAAGCCCGTATCTGATCTTGACACTGGTCCAGTATCGGTCCAAGAGCTGATGCCATGCCAGTGCGCTCAAAACGACCAGACTGGGGTAGACAAAGCTGAAGTGCCTCCACCCATCGTAAAGTGCTGATCCCTTGACAATGACATAGACCACCGGAAACACGAAGGTGAAGATGGCCAGCCCAATGCCAAAGGGAGCATAGGACTTGAAATTGCTGCGCAGGAAAGCGAATAGCAGCACAATGCCCACCAGCACAATGGGAGGTAGCGTAAACAGCATCCAACTGCTCACATATTGAAACGGAATGTCTACAGACCAGACCAACGTGCCGTCAAAGAGTACACGAATAGCGGTCTGAAAATTGGAAAAGGCCTCCATAGCCTCTGGGACATGGGCCAGAGGGTTGGCCAGGCCGTAAGGCCAGAATAGCAGTCCGCAGAGAAGGCCTCCAACACTCGTCAGCAGGCCAATCACTAGGTAGGGCTTCATCGTACGCCAGGAACTGATCTGGCGAATGCCTGGCACGAATAGAAAATGCATGCCGAGTGCCAAGAGAAGGTAAGCGACCAGCAACATACCACCATTGATCCTCACTCCGACACAGATGCCAATACCTAGGATCAAGAGCAGCAACTTCTTATAAGAAACCTTGGGCAGGTCACGAACCACCTGATAGATGTAAAAGATCGACATGATGTACCCGGCCGCAAAGGGAATGTCCTTAGGATTGATCATGGAATGTCCCAAGAATCTAGGTGACAAAAACATGATGCCAAGAGCCAAAAGACCAGCACGCCAACCCCCTAATGCTCGTGCCAGCGAGAAAGCATAAAATATCGCTAGCAGCCCAAACAGCATGGTCAGGACGTGCCGGAGGGTGAAGTAGCCAGGGTCATTTTGATCCAAGCCAAAGGTTTGGGCCACGACAGCCACGGGAATCTCATAGATCCCCCCATAGTATCGGATCTGGTCCCCCTTGGAACTGGAAAACGCCGAAATATCGGAACCCAGCGAGGTGTAGTACTTAAGAAGGTTCTCCGAATAGGGCACTTGGACATTCTCATCCGCATTTAGACCTACGTTGGCAGAGACCAGTAGACTAATCAAGGCCAGCGTTGCAAAGCAACCCCACACAATTTTTCGAAGGGATCCGTCCTCCCCCGTCCGATCCTTGCCCATGATATCAAAGCGTCGAACTTTCTTCTTCTTGCGCTGGATCGGTTTTACTTTGCGCGATCGGGTCCTAGCCCCCTGAACCTTAGGCGCTTTAACTCGTTGCTTTTTTCTCCTCGCCGTCATTACTGGGCACCAATCAGATTATTGCGTAGTGTATCCCCGCTCAGAATAAGAGTGTACAAGAAGAAGCATCCTGACGAGGTGCCATAAATATAGACATATAAGATCCAATTGCCATACGATGAAGGGAACGATCCCCATTCAGTGGCATGGATCTTGCTCAGTAGTGTCGCTTGATCCGAAGGAGGGCAAAGGGTGCGCGAACAAAATCCATAGGCCCGATCTTGGACCCTTTGATTTCCCGCCAGGTACGCAGTGGAATCTCCACCGCCCAGCTGCTGACTGCTTGGCCTCGATGGATCGCCTGATATCTGCGCAGAATCTCGATGTCAAAGAACCAGGACGTGATGAAGGGCTCCTGCATCACCTCGGCCAAATCCTCCCTGCGCATTAGCTTGGCTCCACACTGCGTATCATAGACGTTGATAGCGAGTAGTACACTGGTGAGCGTCGCAAATATTCTGCCCAAATAATGTCTAAGCGTGCTTCGCTGGATGTCAGCGCCCAGTCTCTTCCACCGACTCCCAATGGCGATGCGGGTGGCTGGTCGAGTCTCCAGCGCGGCCTCAAACTGCTTAAATTCGCTAAGAGGTGTAGCCAAATCCACGTCCACATATCCGACATACCGACAGTCGAACTGGCGGAGGGCAGACAAGATGCCTTGTCTGACGGCTTCGGCTTTGCCCACATTTTGTTCAAGATGTACAAGTGCTGCACGCTCATGGGCATCCGCAAAAGATCGCAGCAATCTCAAGGTATCGTCGGTAGAACCGTCATTGACAAAGACAAATCGGTAGTCCTCTTCATCCCGCAAAAATTGATCGAAGCTGGTGCTGTCAAATCGAAGGGCCTCATTGTAACAAGGAACCACTAAGCAGACCTTTGACATACGACCAGATTTGACAGACCAGGCAATTTGATGCCGATCCTGCGTAAGATGCTGCCCAGCCGGTAATCCGACCAGAGCACGATCTTGATCACTTGCGTAAGAAACTTGCCGCCGCTCCACGCGGCCAGATCGGATCCCGTATCGACGTTGCGCGGAGAAACTTTCTCCTTGAGCAACTGGAACATGCGTGGCGGAATCAACGACAAGAAGAAGTATCTCTCCATCTTGGTCTCCAAACCTGCTCGTGCCAAGCGCCGTCTCAGCGACTTGTTGGAATATCGCCGATAGTGACCCAATATGACATCATGGGCAGCAAAGAGTCTCTGATAAGCGGGCACGGTAATCAGGTAGTCCGTGTCTACTCGTAGGAAAGGGTATTGGTTCAGCGATTGGAGAAAGCCAACTTCATCCTCGATGTGTTCGATGACATCCAGGAGCAACACCAAATCGACGGCACCCGGGTCCAATGGCACATCATCTAGCGAGCGATAGATCTTCAGATTGGGCAAGTTGTGTTGGTCTTCCAATTGCTTTCTCAGCCCTTCGGTGAGATTGATGTCGACTCCACAGAAGCTTACATAGGGCCAGGCCTTGGCCAGCTCAGATACCACAAACGCATCCCCACAACCTATGTCCAACACCGTGGCAGCTCCTGCTGACCTGGATCGAAGCAACTTGCCGACCTCGCCCTTCACAATATCCAGTCGGGCCAGTTCCCACGGATGGCGATAAGTGTGATCGAAGTGCTGGAGTTCAGTCAGATCCATATCGGAGGCCTGCCGTTGTTTAATCGACGCTACGAATGTATAAAATCGAGGTCAGTGCTAATGAATATGCCGGGACACCGCTCGAGCGCATGTAAGCTCCAGAGGATCGAATCCGATTGGTAATAATCTGCAGTGCCGCTACCCCAGTGCGTATTTGAGATCTGCCAAGAGATCGTCGACGTGCTCGACACCAATGCTCAGTCGCATGAGCGAGTCGGTCATACCCAGGGCCACCCTTTCCTTGCGCGGGATGCTGGCATGAGTCATCGTGGCCGGATGGCCAATGAGAGACTCCACCCCACCCAGAGACTCGGCCAAGCTAAATAGCTTCGTACGATTGAGCACACGGTTGGCCGATCGTTTGGTGTCACTCTTGAGGGAGAAGGACACCATAGCGCCATAGTGATCCATCTGTCGCTTGGCCACCGCATGATTGTGGGCGTCATGGAACCCCGGATAATATACTCGATCTACCTTCTTATGCCGTCTCAGAAATCCGGCAATCTCCGTGGCATTGTCACACGATCGCTGAACCCTCAAGTGCAGCGTTTTGATGCCGCGGAGGGTGAGAAAGCAGTCCTGTGGCCCAGGCACCGCTCCGGTAGCATTTTGCTGAAAATGTAACTCGCCGGCCAGCTCCTGCTCTTTGGCCACCAAGGCGCCTAGGATCACGTCCGAATGGCCGGCCAAATATTTGGTGGCGGAGTGATGCACCAGATCTGCTCCCAGGTCCAGCGGTCTCTGCAGATAGGGCGTGGCAAAGGTATTGTCGACGCAGGTCAATATCCGGTGCTTCTTTGCCATGCCGCAAACTTGCTTGAGGTCGATGATCGAAAGCATCGGATTAGACGGCGTTTCAATCCAGATCAGCTTCGTATAATCATTGATGGCCTCTTTCAGGGCGTTCTTGTCATTCAGGTCAATGAAGTGGCACTTAATGCCATAACGACCGAACACCTGGACCATCTGTCGTACCGAGCCGCCATACAAGGCATACGTAGAAATCACCTCATCGCCGGGATTGAGCAATTTCATGACGGCATCCATGGCCGCCAGACCAGAACTGAAACAAATGGCATCAACGCCATTTTCCAGGGCAGCAAGGTTCTTTTCGAGTGCGGATCGGGTAGGATTGGAGGTCCGCCCGTACTCATGTCCTTTATGTCGACCGGGAGCATCCTGCACATAGGTCGAGGTCTGATAGATGGGAGTCATAATCGCTCCGGTCGCGGGATCTGGCTCGATCCCGGCATGTACCACTTTCGTTTCAAATTTCATTTTGTCATACCACTTTAGCGTTGGGAATTACCCATTGGAGCAATAAACAGTCTTCGATCAGGTAATTTTGGCGCTGCTTCAGGTGGAGATGGGGAAGCTGGGATTAAAAAAAGGCAACCGAACTCGATTGCCTTTTTTATCATTTATGTTCACAATCTGTCAACTGATTTTGGGGATCAGTTGACGGCATCGGTTAGTTTAGATCCAGCTTTGAATTTTGCTACGGTCTTGGCTTTGATCTGAATGGCTTCACCGGTAGAAGGATTCCGACCCGTCCTAGCAGCTCTCTTGGAAGTTGAGAATGTACCAAATCCAGGCAATGTAACCTTACTGCCTTGCATCAGGCTGCCAGTGATGGCGTCGAGAACAGCATCCACAGCCCGTGCAGCATCAGCCTTGGTCAGGCCTGATTGATTTGCCACACTTTCAATAAGATCTCCTTTGTTCATTATCAGAAATTTAAATTAAATAATTATTTAATACGGCAGTAAAGTTAGGCGGTCCAGCCATGCTAAACAAATTTTGACCCCAAAAAAAGCCCACTAGCCCAATGAATATGGCTATTTGATCATACATTACCACGTAAATGCCTGTTAAGCGGCCTGCCGGTAGGACCAATTCCATCCCCAACAAATATATTTCGCGTTAGATTCTTGGAAAAAAGTTGACTCAATGTTTGCTATCAGGTGCAGCAGCATGTATCTTTGCGCTCGCAAAATGCAAAAATAGGTATGGCCCATCATAAATCTTCGAAGAAGCGGATTCGACAGGACGCCAAAAAGCGTCTGCGCAATCGGTACTACAAGAAGACCACTCGTACAGCGATCAAGAACCTTCGCGAGATGACTGACAAGGACGAAGCTGAGAAGTTTCTTGCAAAGGTCGTCAGCATGATCGACCGCCTTGCCAAAAAGAACAACATCCACAAGAACAAGGCTGCCAACCTCAAGAGCAAGCTCACCAAGCACGTAGCTAGCCTCTAAGCAATCCAATCAACGCAAAAGTTCAGGATTTGAGACAGGCACTGTGCCTGCCCTGATCAATCTGATTCCTATTGTTCTAGCCCAAGCTGTCGGCGCAGGTTCGGTGCGTAACCCCTTTTTGATAAAGTCCCGTTACAGCCCAAACCAAGCTCCTCCGGGATAGACAACAAGCTCGGTCGCATCGCATGAGCCCGTACGCCCAAGCAAAGATCAGGACGGTCACCAAGGTCCCCTCTGTCAGACCGCATCCCGTCAAAATGAGTTCAAATTGCCTACATTTGAACATATGCAAACGAGCATAAACACTCTAAACATCAAGATTCATGACTTATTACGAAAACCAGCGACGGGGCTATCGCCGTCCTCGTCGTAATACCATCGGTGGCGGACTACTGATCGCCATAGTCATGGCAGGATTTGCGCTCTGCAAATACTACGGTTCAGCCCAGATCAATCCGATCACGCAGGAAAAACAGCACATCAACATGACCGTGGAGCAGGAGATTGCCATCGGTCTCCAGAGTGCCCCTAGCATGGCTCATCAACATGGCGGACTCCATCCCGATCAAAGGGCTCAGGCGCTGGTCAAGCAGGTAGGACAGCGTCTGGTAGACCATACAATCGCCTCGACCACTCCTTATAAGTATGATTTTCACCTGCTTCGGGATCAGCGCACGGTAAATGCCTTCGCCCTGCCTGGCGGACAGATCTTCATCACGGCGGCTATGTACAATCGGCTCGAAAGCGAAGATCAGTTGGCCGGTGTGCTGGGTCATGAGGTCGGGCATGTGATCGCGAGACACAGTGCCGCACGCATGGCCAAGCAAGAATTGTATCAGGGACTCACCGGGGCAGCCGTGATGGCCACCTACGATCCCGGCAATCCAGCCAGCCAAAGGTCGGCAGAGGTAGCCCAATATATCAGCAATCTGATCACCATGAAATTTGGGCGAGATCAAGAGTTGCAATCTGATGAGCTGGGCGTCCGGCTGATGATCGAGGCCGGTTATGATCCCGAGGCGCTGAAGGGAGTGATGCGCATCCTCAAGGAAGCTAGCGGTGGCACCCGACGCCCCGAGTTTGCCAGCACGCATCCCGATCCCGAGAATAGGATCGAGCGCATTCAGGAGGCAATCGACAAGTATCGTCGCAATCCCCTCTGAATTCATCCGCTTTTGGTGAGGAATCATCTATATTTGGGCGAACCTCGACCAATGCGTAAACTATTGAACCATCATTCATTGTTATATCTGATAAAATAGCTAGTTACAACCATGAATCGCAGTAGAAAATCCAGAGGTTTCTTCGACTCGTCAAACCCATATATGACCGAGGAAGCATTTGCCCGATCAGGGCAGACATATGCGCTGGCAGAAGATGAGAAAATGACTGTCAACGGCGCAGTAAACAAGACATTTCTGCTGGGTACCATCCTACTCGGCGCAGCAGGCGTGTCCTACACTTTTCCCAGTGCTTTACTGACTTGGGGCGGCGCCATAGCCGGTCTGATCATCGTGTTTTTGTCCGTGCGAAAGATGGAGAAGTCAGGGACCTATGCTCCCCTCTACGCCATCGCCGAGGGCTTCTTCGTAGGAGGTATCACCGCCATGTATGCGGCAGCCACCAGCGGTATTATACTGCAGGCGGTCACCCTCACATTTGCGGTATTTTTCGCCATGCTGGCATTGTACAAGTCCGGCCTCATCAAAGTGACCAAGTCCTTCCGGTCCGGCATTGTGATGGCCACCTTTGGCATCTTTGGTCTATATCTGGTCTCATTCGTACTGGGACTTTTCGGTGTGCACATGCCGTTTCTGCATCAGGCTTCCCCCCTTACATTGGTGATTAGCTTGGGCATTTTGGCCATTGCCGCGCTCAACCTGCTGCTAGACTTTGATCTTTTTGACAAGGGAGAAGAGCACGGCGCCCCCATCTACATGGAGTGGTTTGCCGCTATGGGACTGATCATCACATTGGTCTGGATCTACATCGAGATCCTGCGGATATTGGCGATCTTTTCGGGCCGTGAGTGACAGCGACGTTACACAGTCAGCGCATTGATTGCCGGCTAGATCGATCCGATCAGCACCGCAATATTCGAGATCCGGAGAGATGAGCGTAGAGCCCTTTGTCAAGTCGGCGGTGGAGTCCGGGGTTTGTACCATCACTTTTGGGCATCCTAGTCACAACTCACTTACCTCAGACATGCTCAGCGATCTAAGCGATCAACTGCATCGCGCAGGTGCGTCCGAGCAAGTCAAGGTGATCGTGCTGCAAAGCCAAGGCGATCGTACCTTTAGCGCAGGAGCAAACCTGGCCCAATTGGCCGCTGTCAAGGATATACGCGAAGGACATTCCTTCTTCTTGGGTTTCGCCAACGTGATCAACGCCATACGGACGTGTGGCAAGATCGTCATTGGCCGCGTTCATGGTAAGGCTGTCGGAGGGGGTGTGGGGATCATTGCCGCCTGTGACCTGAGCATGACCACCAAATGGGGTCTGGTACGCCTCAGCGAATTGTCGATCGGCATTGCCCCCTTGGTGATTGAGCCCGCCATAACTCGCAAGATGGGCAAGGCTGCCTTTGCCCGCATGTCCTTGTCACCCGCTGAATGGCACACGGCACAATGGGCCTTTGAGCAAGGACTCTACCAAGAGCGGTTTGAGAAAGTGGAACAGATGGATGACTATCTGGACCGACAGTTGACACAACTGACGTCACATAGCCACCTTGCTTTGTCGGCCATCAAATCGGCGTTGTGGCACGATACGGATCACTGGCAGGCACATTTGCACGAACGTGCTCGCCAAAGTGCCATCCTTGCCTTAGATCCTCATACACAAGCCCTTTTGACTAGATACAGCCAGGCATAAACCTTCCTGCGGTCCGGTATCCGTGGATGTTCGAGACTTTTCGCCAGTTGGTGCAACCTTTCAGCGTGGCTCGTGTCCTTAGACTAAGACAAAAGCTTAAACCAATGACAAAATTATTCAGCACCTTCAGTTTATGCTTGCTCCTGACCATGGGTTGGAGCCAGGAAACCCGCTCCTTGTCCAGCTTTGATGAGGTATCAGCCGCGGCCGGGGTGAAAGTAATCCTGACGGCCGGCAATGAGACGAAAGCGGTAGTCGAAGTAGAGAATTGTGAGCCTGGCGAGGTCATCACAGAAGTGCGAAACGGCAGACTCTATGTCAAATTTAAGGATCAGAAGGGGGAATGGAAAAAGACCAGAAACAGAAAGGCCACCATCACCGTACACTATCGGTCCTTGAACGAACTCGATGTTTCATCCGGGGCCTATATGAGTTCGGCCAACCCAATACGATCCGACGACTTGGAACTGGGTGGATCGAGCGGTGGACAGATGGTCGTCAGCCTGGAGTCCAGCAATGTAGATGTGGATGTATCCAGCGGTAGCATCGTGGAGATTGAAGGTACCTGTGGAGACCTTGATTTTGAGGTGTCGTCAGGAGGCGTATTGAGAGGGTACGAATTGCGGTGCAGAAATGCAGATGGCGGAGCTTCCTCCGGAGGAGTGGCTCGGATCCACGTCTCCGAATCCCTTGATGCTCACGCCAGCTCGGGAGGATCCATCGCGTACAAGGGCAATCCGCGTAAGACAGACATCGATGCCGGCTTCTCCGGATCGATCAAATCCAAGCAGTAGGATCTGCTCCATGACAAAAGAAATGCTTAGAGAGCCGGCATCTCCGCTGGCTCTTTTTTTTTTGCCTTAGATTCGCGCGATGTCCCATCTCTTCGCCTACGGTACCTTGATGCTGCCGGAGATGCTCCTGGAGGTAACCGGCGTCGCACGCACACCTTCGCCGGCCGTGCTGCAGGGCTTCAAGCGATACCGAGTCATGCATGAGGTCTATCCAGCCATATTACCCGTTGCTGGGTCAGAAGTGTCGGGTAGACTGTATGCGGGCTTGTCTCAGGAAAACTTGGAGAGACTTGATGCCTTTGAGGGTGACTTGTATCGGAGACAAGCGGTGGAGGTACAGACCGATCAAGGGTCCGTCGTGGCGTATACCTATGTGTGCAAGGAGGAGTATTCCCATTTAGTGTCAGGAGAAGCGTGGGAATTACGGACTTTTATGACGAGCGGCCGGAACCGATTCAGGCGTACTTTTCCCGGCTGGTCGAGCTAAACGGCAAAACTTTCACCACACCCACACTCGCGGGTGGCATTGGGATTAACGAAGTAAAACCCCTTGCCATCTAGCCCACCGGAAAACTCAAGTGTGGAATTGAACAGGTAGAGAAAGCTCTTGAGGTCGGTGACAATCTTAATGCCTTTGTCCTCAAAGATTTGGTCGTTTTCCTTTTCCTCGGTGTCAAAATCCATTTGATAGGATAGACCGCTGCAGCCTCCACTGATGACAGACACGCGGATGAAGTGCTCATCGGAGATATTGGCCGATGCCTTGAGTCCGTCAATTTTTTCCTTAGCCGTGTCAGCTACATAGATCATTTGCTAGGAGGCAGCTTCACTGATTTCTGCTCCCACTGGCTCATCCAATCCATTCTTTTGTCGGTAGTCAGTGATCGCACTCTTGATAGCATCTTCAGCCAGCACCGAGCAATGGATCTTTACTGGAGGAAGCGCCAGCTCTTCGACGATGTCCATGTTGTCTATCGTCATGGCTTCGTCGATCGACTTGCCCTTTAACCACTCGGTAGCCAGCGAGGACGAGGCGATGGCCGATCCACATCCGAAGGTCTTAAACTTGGCATCCTGAATGACGTTGGTAGATTCGTCTACCTCGATCTGCAGTCGCATCACATCACCACATTCCGGCGCGCCGACGAGACCAGTGCCTACGTTCTTTTTACTCTTGTCAAGGGTACCCACGTTCTTGGGGTGCTTAAAGTGCTCAAGTACTTTTTCAGAATAAGCCATCCTTACAATGCTTTAGTGGTTTTTTATAACATCTGTTCTATTCGAACAGTTCTTAAATTTTCTCCTAATGCTCGGACCATTCAACGGACTCGAGATCAACGCCTTCCTTGTACATTTCCCAGATCGGACTAAGATCTCGCATGTGATTGACGCCGTTCTTGACCGCCTCAATCGCAAAATCGATGTCCTCCTCGGTGGTAAAGCGACCCAAACTAAACCTCAGTGAGCTATGGGCCAGATCATCTCCCAGTCCCATGGCGATCAGCACGTACGAAGGCTCCAAGGAGGCCGACGTGCATGCCGAACCTGATGACAACGCAATATTTTGGTTAAAGGTCATCATGAGTCCCTCGCCCTCGACATGCTTGAAGGACAAGTTGGTCACGTGTGGCATGCGATGCTCCGGACTGCCGTTGATGTATACTTCCTCCAACTCCATCAAGGAGTGCTCCAGCTTGTCTCGAAGTTTACTTACGCGCTCCGCGTCGGAGGCCATCTCTTTCTTTGCCAAAGCGGCTGCCTCGCCAAATCCTACAATACCTGGCACGTTGAGCGTCCCGGACCGCATGCCCCGCTCATGTCCGCCCCCATCCATCTGTGCCGTTACCTTCACTCGGGGCTTCTTACGATTGACAAAAAGGGCTCCGACCCCTTTGGGACCATACATTTTATGCGCCGTAAAGGCCATCAGATGAATACCCACCTCGCGGGGTTTGACCGGTACTTTGCCCACCGCCTGCGTGGCATCACTCATAAACAGGACGCCGTGCTTGGCACAGATCTCACCGATCTCCCTCATCGGCTGGATGACGCCCGTCTCGTTGTTGGCCCACATGATGGACACCAAAATCGTGGAATCCTTAATAGCTGCCTCCAGCTCTGCGAGATCCACCCGGCCATCGTCCTGCACATCGAGATAGGTCACTTCTCCACCTCGCTTCTCAATACTCCGACAAGCATCTAGGACCGCTTTGTGTTCCGTCTTCAGCGCAATGATATGGTTGCCTTTCCGGCCATACATAGCAAACACCCCCTTCAGAGCGAGATTGTCCGCCTCTGTGGCGCCACTCGTAAAGATGATCTCCTTCGCATCGACCTCAATTAGATCGGCTATCTGCTCTCTGGCATAATCCACTGCTTCTTCAGCCTCCCAGCCAAACGAGTGGCTCCTACTTGCCGCATTGCCATGCTTCTCAAAAAAGTACGGCACCATCCGCTCCACCACCCGTGGATCGGTCGGTGTAGTAGCGTTATTATCCAGGTAAATCAGGCGTTTACTCATCCCCTTCGAAACTCGTTATTTAGATTGATTCTAAGCTGCAAATATAACGCTTTTGACTTCAAAATGTTTAAATCAGCCAATTGTTCTATTTTTAATTTTTTGGGACCAAATGGAGCTCTTTTACCGGGCGAAAAGTAAGGGCTTGACATGACAAAACATACTGATAGACATCACTTTAGCAAGCAATCCAAGGCGATGTGGATCGAGCAAATATCCAGCGAACTCAAGGGAGACCGCAGTTATGATGATCTGATTTGGAGCCCTGAACCGGGGCTGAACATCGAGCCCTTTTATCACCCCGACGACCAGCTTGAAACCCCCTTGGGTCGACCCAGCGCGAGGGACGCTGCCTGGATGCCTGTCGAGAGCCTCGGCTGGCCACTTCAGTCGTCCGAGATAGAAGAGCTGCAAGCGCTGGACATATCCCACTATCAAGTGTCCCTGCCGCTCAATGACCTAAGCACTTTGGTCAGTGAACTGTCTCGACCTCATATGCCGGCAAATGCTGCCTTTCACCTCAGATTGGAGGTGGGCGAGACGGACCATTCGCTAAGCCATTTGACGAATACATCCGATGGCCGCATATTCAGCATCTCTATACCGGAGGCAAGCACGGCACAACGGAGCCAGCTCCTGGACTGGAAACGCCAGACACGGGCTAAAGCGGCGGTCGTCTGCGTCCACGCGTCAGCCAAAGACACCTACAGCGAGCAGTTGGCACGCATTCTGACTGGCCTGGTAGATTGGTTTGACCTAATCGATGCCGATGAGGTGGCGAACAACGTGCGGGTCACGGTCCCGGTAGGTCGTGCTTATGTCGCGGAGATCTGCAAGATCAGAGCACTGCGACTGGCTTTACAACGCCTTTGGCTAACCTATCAGCTTCCGGTCGATAGTGACCCGGCCCTAGAAGCGGTGGTGATGGTCGGCATGTCCGGCCAAGACAAATATTCTAATTTGATCGCTACGGCTACCGCTGCCACCAGTGCCATCTTGGGCGGTGTGGACTATCTCAACATGAACTATCTCTCCTCTGATGCAGACACACTGCACACCATTGCCACCAAGCTACACCACGTACTTCGTTTGGAGTGTGGCCTCGATCGGGTCACGGATCCCTTGGGCGGCAGCTACCTGATTGAGAAATTGAGTCACGATATAGCCGAGAAGGGGTGGAAGACTTTCAGGGAAAGAAGGGCTGGACGTTGAGAGTCTAGATAATTATGAAGATTCAATAATTATCAGTTTTGCCAGCCCTTCTTCCATCTTAACGAAGGATAAAAAATGAATCAGGAGTAAGGTTATGGCATTCGTATCAGTCGGCCAACTTTTCAATCTGACGACCATACTGTTTAATCAATCTTTAACGAAGGCAGGCACTTTGGTGCGATTTAGTTAAATATCAAGTGAATTAATCATTTGTTTTACAGATATATATAAATTATTTAAATAACTAATATATTCGCGTTAAGGATTTTAACATCTCATGACATCGGGAGAATTGGAGCAACTATGTGAGCGGATCAAAGGGGGCGATCGATTTGCCCTGAGCCGGGCCATCACGCTGGTGGAAAGCACCCTGCCCAGTGATCGATCCCTGGCCGAAGCACTCCTGGCGAAATGCTCCAATCAATCTTCCGGCACGGTAAGAGTTGCCGTCTCCGGTCCACCCGGAGTGGGCAAGAGCACCTTCATTGAGGCGCTTGGCCTGATGCTGGTCCAACGTGGTCATAGGGTGGCCGTACTGGCGGTGGATCCCTCCTCTGAGCGGACGCAAGGCAGCATACTGGGAGACAAGACTCGCATGGCCCGGCTGTCCAGGCACCCCCTAGCCTACATTCGACCCTCACCCAACACGGGTGCCGCCGGTGCCATCCATCCGAGCTCGTATGAGACGGTGCAGCTCTGCGAAACAGCCGGCTACGACGTACTATTAATCGAGACGGTGGGGGTAGGACAAGCCGAAACGAGAGCAAGACACCTGTCTGACATCTTCGTGCTCCTGGTGCAGCCTGCTTCCGGAGATGAGCTGCAGGGGATGAAGAAAGGCATCCTGGAGGTCAGCGACATGGTGATCGTTCACAAGGCCGATGGCATCCTGGCAGACGAAGCCGAAAAGACATTTCGTACCCTAAAGAGACTGTCGCCGGGAGAGGACACCGGACGGCAACAAGTCTTTCTTTGCTCCTCGCAGGTGCCCTTTGGGCATACCGAGATATGGACCGCTATACAGCAATTGCGCAGTCAAGACGATTTTCGTGAGAGCCGCACTGCCGCACAAGCATATTGGTTCGAGCAGCGGGTCAGAAGCCTATTGCTGGAAGAAATGATGCGCAAGGTAGCTCCGGAAATGGACGCACTTCGCCAGGATATTTCCACCGGCAAGCGAGATTATCTCACGGCAACCCGACAGATCCTCGCCAGATTCCATCCGCCAGACAAAGGGAGTGATTAAGTGATGCTGATCTCGTGTACGCTTCGTCCCCGATGGTGGAATCAGTTTTGCCCCCTGATCAAAGGATGCCTCAGCCTGGCGGCTGGAATGGGGTACGCTTGCTTGCCGGGCATGGCGCAGGGACAAGGTAGTAGCAGCGGCAGCTTATCCAGTCCGGTGGAACATCCGATCCGCCTTTCGGGCACCTTTGGCGAGCTGCGAGGGGATCACTTTCACTGGGGCATCGACATCAAATCTCGCAATGGTGGGGTCGGTGAGCCCATTCTTGCCGCTGGCGCAGGCCACATTGTGAGAATCACCGTGCAAGCGGGCGGATTTGGCCAGGCCCTGTACGTAGCACATCCCAATGGACTAACCACCGTCTATGCTCACTTGCACGCTTTCCGACCGGATATCGCCTCCTACGTAGAGGAGCATCAATACTTGCAGCAATCCTTCCAAGTCGACCTTCGACCCGATCCCGACCTCTTTCCGCTTGGACAAGGGGAGCTCCTTGGTAGGATGGGTTCGACCGGTTTTTCCTTTGGTCCACACCTGCATTTTGAAGTCCGCTCAGCCACAGGTCTGTCACTCAATCCCTTGCTACATGGTCTATCTGTGCACGATCGGACAGCTCCATCGCTTCGAGGGCTGATGCTCTACTACCTGGACCACAACCACCGCGTCTATCGCTCGCTGCCCTTGCATGCGGACTCACTGTCGCTGGAAGATACACTGACGATCGATGCCTGGAGAGTGGCCTTGGGCGTCGAGGTCCATGATCCGCAGAACGGGGGCCACAACAGAAACGGTATCTACGCCGCTCGACTGTCCGTCGATGAACAGCGCGTATTTGCCTTTCAGATGGACTCCATCCCCTTCTCGAAAGGTATAAGCTATGCCCGCCATATTGACTACAAAGTACAGGCGGAAGAAGGTCGCAGCCTGCACAAGTGCTATATCTCCCCGGGCAATGATCTCTCCATCTACCGGCAGGCCATCAATGAAGGGGTTGTGCCTCTCTACAGAGACCGGCCTCAAAAAGTCGGGCTTGAGGTAAGTGATCTCGCTGGCAACACGCGATCTGTCTCCTTCTGGGTACGGCGTGATGAGCAGGTCACTCCGGCCGTGGCCGCTCCCTATCAGTTCAAATTTGAACCGGGCAAAATGCAGCGGCTGGAGGTGGGGCAGCTGCGGGTGGACTTTCCCCCAGATGCCCTGTATGAGCCCCTGCATTGTCAGTATAGCTGCCAGGAAACGGACGAGCCGCTTTCGTTTTCACCCATTTACCAGATTCATGACCCTGGCACACCGCTTCGTCGAGCGATCAAAATCCACATTGAGCCGGACCACCTGCCGGACTCGCTGGCTTCCAAGGCGGTGATCACAGAGGACGATGGCGATGAGCAGCGTATAGTCGGTGGCGACTGGGAAGGTGCCTACCTCACGGCAACCACGTCGCATTTCGGCAGATTTCGTGTGACGGTCGATACCATGCCACCGGAGGTCCGGCTGATTCGAAGTGCGGCCACCTCAGGCGGTCATGTCATCCATTTTCAGATCAGTGACGACCTCGATAAGGGAACCTTGCCCTTTAGTGGTGAGGTGGGTGGTCGATGGGCGCTTGGCCGCTATGACTTAAAATCCAAGAAGGTCACATATGCCTTGGACAAAAGTCGTTTTGGAGTCGGAGAACATCTCCTTCGGCTGGTTGTTAAAGACTACGTCGGAAACCAAACCGTCTATGATCATCGATTTACTCTCAAATAGCATCATTAAGGATATGTCAAAGACGCATCTGCAGGAGGGCGATCCTGCACCTGATTTTGCCTGCCCAGATCAAGATGGTCAGGTACACACCCTGGCCCAGTATCGTGGCCAGAAGCTGGTCATTTTCTTCTATCCCCGCGATAACACGCCCGGTTGTACAGCAGAAGCTTGCAATCTGCGGGACAACTATAGTGCCTTGTCAAAAGCTGGCTACACGATCTTGGGTGTCAGTGCGGACAGTCAGCGAAAACATCAAAATTTCATCGCCAAGTTTGATCTGCCCTTTCCGCTTTTGGCAGATACCGAAAGGAAAATGATCACCGACTACGGAGTCTGGGGGGTCAAAAAGTTTATGGGCCGTGAGTTTGAGGGCATTCTGCGCACTACTTTTCTCATCGACGAGGAGGGGACCATATCCCGCGTCATATCCTCGGTCAAAACATCTAAACACGCGTCCCAAATTTTGACTTGATATGCGCCTGATTGGCATGACGGTCATGCTCCTGGGATTGGGCCTCCACGCGTGCTCGGTCAAACCGAGCTTGCGGATGGCGGAGGCTTCACAAGCCCCCGACTACAGTCAGGAGATAGCTTGGGCAGCCCTACCCTTTCGGCTAGATTCTGCTGATGCCATACCCTCCGAGCAGTTTGTGGATCGGCAGGCGACCGCTCCCGTCGACATATTTTTTCTGCACCCTACCACCTACACGGGGCGCAAGGGTCACAACCGGTGGAATGCGCCGATCATCGACCCGGCACTCATCAAGCGGACAGATAAAACGACCATATTGCATCAGGCCTCCATCTTCAATGGGGCCGGCAAGGTATATGCGCCGCGCTATCGCCAGGCACATCTGCACGCCTACTATACCAAGCGGCACAAGGCGCAAGTACAGCGATCCTTTGACCTAGCCTACGGTGACGTCAGGGCTGCATTTGAATACTACCTCGAGCACTATAATGAGGGCCGTCCGATCATCATCGCCTCGCACAGTCAGGGTGCCATGCACGCTGCCAGGCTACTGCTGGAGTTTTTCGATGGTACACCACTGCACAGACAACTGGTGGTCGCCTACCTGGTAGGCATGCCCATCAAGAAAGACCTCTATCAACAGATTGGCCTCTGTCGATCCGCCGAAGAAATCGGCTGTTTCTGCAGCTGGCGTAGCTATCGCACCGGATACTATCCACGGAAGTGGACGTATGGCGACTTGATCGCCGTGACCAACCCATTATCCTGGACCACCCAGACCGAAAAAGTGGAGAAGACCGAAAACCGGGGTGGCGTCCTGCGACGATTTCACAGCGGTATCTACCCCAATCTCGCCAATGCACAAGTCCATCAAGGCATGCTCTGGGTGGACAAGCCAAGATTTCCCGGCAGTTTCCTACTGACGACCAAGAACTACCATGTAGCGGACTTCAACTTGTTTTGGGTGAATGTGCGCAACAATGCTGTGCTACGATCCCAGGCATTTTTGAAAAAGGGCTCTTAGGATCGAGTTAGAACTTGGGCGTGGAGTACACGACGGGGATAAATACCAGGGCTATCTTCATCGGTACGGAGACCTCTTCGCTCAGATTATCCTCGATCACCCAGTCTCGCAGATCCCCCTCCCAGGCGGTATACATCTGAAGGTCCCCAAAGCGTCGGTCTTCCGCCGACCATTCTTCCAGGATGTTGGACCACCGACTCTTCACGTCAAAACGGAGATCTCCGGATTTCACTTCCCACTGTCGCCATTCGTCCTTCCACACGGTGCGGATCGTCACGATCTCATTGTCCCCTCTTAGTTCCCATAGATTGGCATCTCCCTTCCACTTGACTTTGATGGCTCCGCTGCGATCACCCAATCGGTAGTCCCACTCCGACCAGTCTCCTCGCTGCGGCCACCGCATCGTGATCTCACCTACTTGCTCCTCCCCATCGGCATAGAGATACCAGGCAGAGAATGAATCGTCCCATTGTGTGGAAAGGCCCGCCAGTCGCTGACCCTGTGCCGTGAGAGACAAAATCGATACTAGTACTACGAATACGATGCGCATACCACTATAAAGCATCCGTTGGTCTAGTTAGTTTTTTGCCTAGCCGACTTTTTTATGTGCCAGATCAGAAGGGAAGGTCATCATCTTGACCACCATCAAAGACGGGCTCAGACGAAGCATCCGGAAAAACCTCACCCGGCTCAGGTGGGTCTACCACCACGACATCCTCGACCGGTTTCTCCAACTTCCAGGCATTCAGATTGGTAAAGTACTTGTCATTCCACTCTCGGCCACGGAGATCGAAATGTACTTTGATTCTATCTCCCTCGTTGAAGGGGTCGATCAAGCCACACCGGTCCTGTGTCAGTTGAAACTTGATGTACTGCATGTAGTTGTTGGAGTTGACCTCTATGACAAACTCCCTGGCTTGAAAAGTGGCGGTCTTATTTTCGGTTTCAAACTTGCGATGGAGCTTGCCTTCGATCTCAAATGACATATGGTGGACTTTAGCAAAGTGGAAAAAGAAGCCCCAAAGATAGAAAACCGCTTAGGGTAGAAATGAAAAATACATTAAGAATTTTCCACAAGCCTGTATACGTCCGAGGGCGTGCGACAGACCACGGCCCGGCGACCACTCATGGCAATCGGTGACCGCATCAGATCCGGATTGTAACGCAGGATTTTCACCCAACTCTCCTCATCAAACTCGCGTCCTCGGATGTTCGCCTGATAGTACGGATGTGCTTTATTGAGGAGATCCTTGGGGTGACAGTCCAAGGCATGTATGATCGACTTCCAACTGGTAGTAGTGGATGGGGTCTTGCCATAGGCGTAGGTCCGGACGTGCGAACTGACCCCTTTTGCTACTGCAACCGTCTGACGATCAGAGCGTTTGTCCGGATTGTAGTAGATAAGTATTTCACGATTGTGCGTCTTCATACCTGCGCGATCTGGCTACAGGAAGATAAGCAATCTAGTCGGCAAGGTCAATAGAGGCACAAGGCCGCGTCCAGGTCCGTATGTGCTTGAATATCCCCTGTACTAGTAGGCACGGGCAAAGAGCACCCGTCTACCGGAAGGTTTGCCAGTCAGGATACATGCCCCAGATTCCTCAGGCGCTTTTTCCGGTATGCACCGAATAGTGGCCTTGGTCTTGGCCTTGATCTCCAGTTCGGTCTCAGTGGTGCCGTCCCAATGTGCACGCACAAAGCCACCTTTTTCGTCCAATGTCCTTGTGAAGGACGCCCAATCATCCACTTCTGTGATGTGTTCGTCGCGAAACTTGACGGCCCTTCTAAACAAATTCTCCTGGATTTCGACCAGCAGGTCAGTGATGTGCGCTGTCGCTTTGTCAAGTCTGACAAAATCTTTCTCCCGTGTGTCCCGCCGGGCAATCTCTACCTGATTCTTCTCCAGGTCCCGCTTGCCGATGCCGACCCTCACGGGAATACCCTTCATCTCGTACTCGGCAAACTTGAAGCCGGGGCGCCGTTTTTCATCGGCATCAATCTTGACCGACACGCCTTGCTCGGTCAATTCACTCTTTAGCTGTTCGGCGACGATCGTTATTTCGGGTGCTGGCTTGGGTATGGGGACAATGACCACTTGTGTGGGGGCCAGTTTGGGGGGAAGGACCAGCCCCTGGTCGTCAGAGTGCGTCATGATGAGACCGCCGATGAGACGGGTAGTCACGCCCCAGGAAGTGGCCCAAACGTACGCCTCTTCGTTGTTCTGATTGAGGTATTTCACGTCAAAGGCCTTGGCAAAATTCTGTCCCAGATAGTGCGAGGTGCCAGCCTGGAGCGCGCGCCGATCTTGCATCAATGACTCAATCGTATAGGTCTCTACCGCCCCGGCAAATCGCTCGTTGGGGGTCTTGACCCCTTTGACCACCGGCATGGCCATCCATGACTCGGCAAAGGACGCGTAGACCGATTGCATGAGCAGCGCCTCCTCGATCGCTTCGGACTCCGTGGCATGGGCGGTGTGCCCTTCCTGCCAGAGAAATTCGGTGGTGCGCAAGAACAAGCGAGTCCGCATCTCCCATCGCACCACATTGGCCCACTGGTTGATCAGCAGCGGTAGATCTCGGTAAGAATTGATCCAGTCCTTATAGGTGTTCCAGATGATGGTCTCTGAGGTGGGTCGTACGATCAGTTCCTCCTCTAGCTTAGCCTCGGGGTCTACTATAACGCCCTGGCCATCGGGACCTTGCTTTAGGCGATAGTGGGTCACGACGGCGCACTCCTTAGCAAAGCCTTCAACGTGATCCGCCTCTCGACTGAGGAAGCTCTTGGGTATGAAGAGGGGGAAATACGCGTTGACGTGTCCGGTGTCCTTGAACATCCGGTCCAATTGCGCCTGCATCTTTTCCCAGATGGCAAAGCCATAAGGCTTGATGACCATACAGCCCCGCACCGCCGAGTGCTCGGCCAACCCAGCCTTCTTAACGATGTCGTTGTACCACTGTGAATAGTTGTCTTCGCGAGACGTGATTTCCTTTGCCATGCTTGGTCGTAAAGCGCTATTAATAAGGCCTTAAGCCTTTATTTAAATAAGTGTTAACAAGAAACTTTTGAAGAGATGACCGTGTCTTACTATTGATGATCTTCGGCTGATTGGGACCTTTAACGCACCGGGTGATCAACTTTAAAACATCATTAACAAGATTAAAGGCCCAAAAGTAATAAATTAGAGCTTGAAAGAGAGTCAGGGTAATTATAGCAAAAACAACTACGCGATGAAAAAGTACACTTGGAGAGTTGGATCGCTCTTCGTATTGAGTTGGATGGTCACCTTTACGGCCATGGCTCAGTTTGACGACATCTACTTCGACCCCGACGCAGACGACTACTACGTCGACTCTTATGCTGTGGAAGAAGATAATGGTGACGTGTATGTCACGGAGAACTACTACTACGACGACGACGAATACGACTATTACGATTATGAGGACGATTTCCAGTACTCCTCGCGCATTCGTCGGTTTAGTCGACCCTTTGTCTCTTTCAACTTCTTTGATCCCTTCTTCTACGATCCGTTCTACTATGGAGTGAACATTGGATTTGGCTCACGTTGGAATCGATGGAATCGTTGGAACCGATACAACCGATTCGGTTATGGCTTTTACGATGCCTACGATCCTTGGTCATACAATCCGTACTGGGGCTCACGGCGAAGCTACTTTGACTGTGTCTTTGGCTACAGCCCCTACTATCGCAATTATGGGTTTAATAGCTTCTACGGCGGAGGATTCTATGGCTATGGCCCCAGCTACTACAGCGTAAATAACTACTACTATAATTCGGGACGCACGGGATATGATTACTATCAGCCGCGCTTTTCGGCGGCCAATCGCGGTAGTCACTACGGTGCGAGACGAGCGGGCAGTGCCGTTGCATCGCCCAAGAGCCCCGTCGGCTCACCCCGAGTAAGCAATGTGCGGACAGCTACCAAAGGCGCGGTCGTCAATAGACCGGGCGTACGTACCGCAGACAAGAGTCAAAGCGTACGTGGCATTGATCGTTCTGGCACTACGAAGGCTACGACCACGTATCGCACACCTAGGGCACGAACCAATACAGCCGCCACTCGGAGCATCACACGCTCGGCTACTTCCACGAAGTCGTACCGCGGTACGACCATCGATAGCCGTCGTCGGGTATCCACGACGAGCAGCAAAGCAAGGTCATATCAACCGTCATCAAGCTCGGCACGCAAGTCGTATAGTCCCTCGCGAAGCACCTCGCCAAGCCGCACAAGGAGCTATGCACCTAGCAGGTCTTCATCCAGAAGCAGCAGCGCCACACGCTCTTCTTCTCGAACCTATTCGCCAAGCAGGTCGTCCGGCAGCTCCCGCAGCTACAGCCCGAGCAGGTCAGATAGCAGCCGCTCGAGAAGCTATAGCCCAAGTCGCTCTAGCTCTCGCAGTTACGCACCGAGCAGATCGTCCGGCAGCTCGAGAAGCTACAGCCCATCGAGATCTTCGTCACCCAGCAGATCGGCTAGCCCTTCGCGAAGTTCAAGCAGTAGCAGCAGCCGTAGTTCGGCAAGGAAACACTAGGCTCGAGGTAGCATAAAAGAAAAACGAATAGAGGTGGGTGGGACTTTTGGTCAAAAGTTGCGCCCATTTTTTTTTGCCCGGAATCGAGCGTTCGGGGCGCACAACAAATACTAATACGATGAGGCGAACATACCTTCTGACGATTCTCTCCCTGTTGATGGTCACGATATTGCATGCCCAGACAGCCAGTGATGCCCTACGCTGGTCCTACCTGAACGGTCAGGGCACTGCCCGTGCGATGGGTACCGGCATGGCCGTGGGAGCGTTGGGGGGCGATTTCTCCAGCTTGTCCATCAATCCGGCAGGCATCGGAGGCTATTGGAAGTCAGAGTTTATGGTGACGCCCTCCATCTTCAATATCAGCACAGAATCTTCGCTGAATGGAGGGCTAAACACACAAGAGACAGATCGCCAGTTTAACCTCAGCAACCTGGGGATCGTCTTCGCCAATACCCCCAGGAGGGGAAAGTGGAAAGCAGTAGGTCTTGGTTTTGGCTTAAACAAGATGAACAACTTCAACCAAGAGTTCTTCTTTACCGGCGAGACCCCAGGCAGCATCGTGGACCGATTCGCGGGCCTGGCGTATGGATTGACCCCCGACGAATTGGACAATTTTGAGGCAGGGCTAGCCTATGAAACCGGAGCCATTTTTGATGCCGAGAAGGACGGCATCTATGAGACCGACTTCCTGGATCAGGATCAAGATGCTTTCAGCAAACGCCAACTGGTCAAGAGCTCCGGCCACATGAATGAAATGGTCATCTCCTTTGGAGGCAATCTGGACAACAACCTTTTGCTGGGAGCCACCCTAGGCATTCCTTTCCTCAAGTATGAGTCTGAAAAGCAGTATACGGAGAGCGACCCCGATGATGTGATCCCCACCTTTAATGGGTTGAAATTTGATGAAGCCCTGATCACGGAAGGCAGCGGCGTCAACCTCAAAGTGGGTGCCATCGCCAAGCTGGGCCAGCAGTTTCGCTTGGGTGCAGCTTTTCACTCGCCGACATACCTGAGTCTGACGGATCGATACACCACCGACATGGCCTATGACTTTATTCAGTCAGGTAGCAGTGAAGAATTTCAAAGTAACTCACCCGAGGGAGAGTTTGAATACGCCATCACCACGCCCTGGAAGGCGGTCGGTAGCGCGGCAGCCATCTTTGGCAAGAGCGGATTCGTGAGTGCGGACATCGAGTACATCGACTACGGTGCAGCCCGATATGACTTTACCACAAATAGCGACAACATTGCCGATCGCGAATACCAGGAAGAGGTCAACCAGAGCATCAAGGACTTGTACGGTGGTGCCATCAACATCAAACTCGGCGGTGAGCTGGCCTATCAAGGGCTGAGGCTACGTGGAGGCGTGCAAGTCCTCGGCAGTCCCTTTGTCGATGATCATACGAGCCAAAAGATCTTTTCCATCGGCGGCGGCATTCGGGGTGACCGGGCCTTCCTCGATGTGGCCTATACCTATCATAGCGAGGACCAGACCTACCTCCCCTATGCCGTCGAGGGGGCTCCGTCCCAGATCGTCAGCAATGATACCCGACGGACCCAGCTGGTATTTACCGTAGGTCTGAAAATATAGCAGGCTCTCTTCAGCCACGCCCAGTGGCTGCTCCAGCGATCGCCTGGCCAGACCACCGGCGATAACTGGATCATCGCCTGAAAACTCTCATCTTTGCGGCTTCATCAGTCATTCACATGTTGTTGCAGGATACAGAATCACTTTTGGCCTCCATGCAGTTGGAGCAGATCGAGGTAAACATCTTTCGCGGGGCGAGCCACGACATTGGAGCGCATCATGTCTTTGGTGGGCAGGTGCTCTCGCAAGCACTGGAGGCCGCCGCCCGGACCGTGGCTCCCGAACGGTACGCACATTCGATGCATGGCTATTTCATCCTTCGCGGTGATCTTACCCAGCCGATCATCTACTCGGTAGATCAGGTGAGGGACGGTGGCAGTTTTACCACCCGGAGAGTACGAGGGATCCAGCATGGACAGGATATCTTTGTCGCGGCGGTGTCCTTTCAATTGGACCAGCCGGGTCTCGACCATCAGATCGAAATGCCGCAGGTCACCCCACCGGAGAAGCTCCTATCTGATCAACAACTCCTGGAGCAGCATGAGGACAAACTGCCCAAGGGGTTCCGGCGCTTTCTTTTGTCCCGGCCCATTGAGTTTCGTCCGTTAGATCCCCTCAACTTCGTGCTACCCAAAAAGCAGAAGCCGGAGCGCTATGTCTGGTTTAGAGCAAAGGGGCAAGTACCAGACGAACCCGTAGTGCATCAACGGTTATTGGCTTACGCCTCAGACTACAATCTACTCACCACGGCGATTCAACCTCACCAGCATGAGGTCAGCTATTTCGAACTCCAGATTGCCAGTCTCGATCATGCCATGTGGTTTCATCGCGCCTTTAGAGTAGATGAATGGCTGCTATACGCAATCGACAGTCCCAGTGCCTCCAACTCAAGAGGATTCACTCGAGGGAATATTTTTGATCAGGAAGGTCGCATGGTCGCCTCGGTGGTGCAGGAGGGCTTGATGCGCAAGAAGCGCAAGTGAACGCCGATTTGTGTCGATTATGTTCCTGGACATTCGCGACTTCACGTCCATGGCCGAGAAATCAAGCCCGGAAGAGTTGATCTCCTATCAAAACAGGGTCTTTGGCTTTATGACATAGATCATCCAGCGTCACAATGGCATCATCAATCAGCTACTCGGCGATGGATTTATGGCCACTTTGGTGCACCGGTCTCCCAGGGCAATGATTGTCAAAACGCCTTCTTAGCTACCAGAGAAATGCTGAAGGAAATCAAGGACCGCAACGAAGCCCAGTGTGATCCCCAAAACGCGCATCGGCATCGGTCTGCACGCGGGCCTTGTAGTGACGGGTAATGTTGGCAATGATACGAGAAAGCGGTATTCGGTGACGGGCAACACGGTCATCATTGCCAGTCGCGTCGAGCAGCTCAACAAGCAATACAAGTCACAGCTTTTGATCACGGAAGAGGTGTACGAAAAGCTGGACAAACCCCTTCAGCTCGATCAGCCCTTTTTGCAAGTCACGGTCAAGGGCAACAGCTTCCTACTAGAGTTTCGCATTAAATCTTGTAGCTAATTTCTCATGCGAGACTCTACTAGCTATGCGATGCTATCGGAAACATCTTCAAGACGGTGGGTAGCATCCATCGAACCCACTCTTTATACATGAGAGCCGAGGGATGGAGAAGATCTGCGGCTAGCAGTTTGGGCCTGAGCAGGCCCTGCCTGGCAATGTGATTAGTGTCGAGGTAGGTCACTTGTGCTTTGATGGCCGCCGACTGATTGATCACATTGTAGCGCTCGATGTCACGTGAGATCTGCGCCGCGTCCTTCTCCTGGCCAAAGGGCGTATAGGCATAGTCAGGGACGGAAATCGCTAGTACGCCGCGGGCGCCATATCTGGATTGGCTGATGGCGACTTCGAGCAACCGTTTGTATCTGTCCGGATACGGATCGATCGGATAGCCACGATATTGATCATTGACGCCGATCAATAAGGTCACCAGGTCAAATGCATCCGGTGCCAGGGCAGCTCCATCGATCGCATCGGCAAGTTCCTCCGTGGTCCAGCCCGTCTTGGCGATTACCATGGGCTCCGGCACGTGGTAACCTTCTGCGCGGAGGGCAGCGGCGAGCTGAAGGGGAAAACTATCGTCGGGCGATACGCCCTCTCCCACTGTGTAGGAGTCGCCCAGCGCGAGATATTCAATCGTCATGCTTCGCAAAGTAATTACACCACTACCGGGAGAGAGACACTGCTCTTGAGATAGTAGTCGTAATTCTCGGCCACCACAATGTCCAGGGGCAGATATTGCACGGGGGCCACCTCCTGGCGCAGCACCAGATGATTGGTCAAGTTGATCACGCCCAGGTAGCCCTGCAGAATGGGGTTTTGGTTGATGAGAAAATCAATGTTGTTTGCTCGCAGGTGCGCTATGTTGGGCTCAATCAGATCGAATCCCACCAGCATGATCCGATTGAGTACCGCTGATGGCAGACAATCAGCCACGATAAACGCTCGTGAGTTGGTGACGAAGATCGCTGATAGGTCGTCGTGTTTGGCCAGGACATCTTCCAGAAAAGCGGTGACCACGGCCCGATCTTGATACTTATCCACCGTAGTCGCCACCACTTTGACGTCTTTGTCTTGCACCTCCAAAAAGTAATCTCGGAAACCTCTCTCTTTGTCCAGTAGATGTTGGGCATTGGTGGCGCTCGCATCCAGATTGAGCAGCAGCGCCGTCCCACAGTCCGCCACACCCAGCGCGACCAACCTGGCAGCCAGGTACCCGCTATGGTAGGAATCTTGTCCGATGTAGCACAGTTGTCCTTCTGCCTCGAGCTGTGTATTAATAATGACGGTGGGAATCGATCGAGAGCGGCAAACCTCGAGAAATTCCTTGCCTTCCTCCAGAAACAAGGGCACAAACAGCACCCCATCGGGATCAGAGGTAAGGAGTCGGGTGGCCTGCTCCTCAAAGGAAGCGGGGGTACCCTGATCAAAACAAAAGATCTCGATGCGAATACCGTAGTGCATCGTGGCCTCCTGGGCCTTTTCCACGCCCAGTCGAATCTGTCGCCAGTAGGCATCATCTTGCTCCGAGATGAGGACAGCCAGACGGAGGGTCCGGTTGTAAGCCAGGGTGCTGGCGATGATATTGCGCTTGTAGCCCAACTCAGACATCACCTTCTCGATTCGGGCCTTAACCTCGGGAGACACCTTACCCCGATTGTGGATCACCCGGTCGACGGTACCGGTGGAAACATTGGCTTTTGCCGCTATATCCTTGATTCTTACACGCATACAAGGCCCTTTCTAACTATTCGCCGGGCAAATGTAATATTTTCAGAATGTTTCCAACAAAACAATTCCCTTCATACAAGACTGATAACCAACTGCTTGCAAAAGTTCCGATTCAGCCACAAGTCTAAATGTACTCACAATTTTTTACTTGTGTGTGCGCACACATCTGCCGAAATACCTATATTGTGCCAATAGAAGGGAATTTGGGCGGCGCGTGAATACTCTGCTGTCGCAACACGCTGTGACATAGGATCGCGACTCTTGAGGGAATTAGATTTAGAAGACAAGCTCAGGCTCTGGTAGCCGAAAGCTATTTTCAAGCAGAGCACCGCCACTTCCAATGCCTGCTGCAATGTTTCTGTTGAATTATCATGATGGCCCGCCAAATACTGTTGACTGGCAAATCTTGAGTTGACTGGCAAATCTTGATGAAATTAACAGGAAGCAAGTCTCTTCATTCTATTCTTGTGTTCAGTTGGAGCTGGCTTCGGCTCGGTTGAGCTTGTGAATAGAGAAGGGCCGTTGATTAGAAATGGTGAAATTATGCATATCAATTAAAACCAAATGCAAATGAAATACAATTTGTACCTCTCAGTTGCCCTGATGCTTCTTACAGCCGTAGGTGGCTGGGCGCAAACCACTGTGAGTGGAAACATTACGGATGAGGATGGCAGCCCCCTCATAGGGGTGAACATCCTTGAGCAAGGCACTGCCAACGGTACCGTCACGGATCTAGACGGGACGTATTCTATCGTTGTATCCACGGCAGACGCTGTCCTGATCTATTCCTATACTGGTTTCAGCACCCAATCTGTGACGGTCGGCGACAGGACTGTGATTGATATCACACTGCGTCCTGGTGTCGAACTGCAAGAGGTTGTAGTGACCTCCCTGGGTATCGAAAGGGAAAAGCGGAGAATCAGCTACGCAGCACAGAATGTGGATACGCGGAATATCGCGCAGGCCCGCGAACTGAATGTGGCCAACTCCATAGCTGGAAAGGTTGCGGGTGTTGACTTAGTGCGATCCAGCGCTGGAGTGGGGTCGGCGTCGAGGGTCACGATCAGAGGCAACCGATCGATCACCGGAAATAATCAGCCTTTGTACATCATAGACGGGGTCCCGATGTCCAATACTGCGTTTAGCAATCCCAATTCCGACAATGGCGGTGTGCAGAGCGGTGACGGCATCGGCAACATTAATCCAGACGACATAGAAAACATCACTGTACTGAAAGGCCCTAATGCCGTGGCGATATACGGCGCCCGGGCAAACAATGGGGCTGTCGTTATTACCACCAAGAAGGGTGTGGCCAGGAAGGGCATTGGAGTAGAATTTAATTTCAATAATTCTATTGATAGGCCTCTAATTCTGACCAAGTTTCAAAATGTGTATGGACAAGGTAATGGTGGTGTATACATTCCTAGTAGCGAAGAAGGTTGGGGTGCTAGAATGGATGGACAGTTGGTAGACCATTGGACGAATAACCCCAATTTCGAAGGACCCTCGCAGTACGCCTATAGTCCGCACAACAATTTTGAGGACTTCTTTGTCACTGGATATAACTTGGCTAATTCGCTGACTCTTACCACTGGATCAGAGGACGTCAGAGCACTATTCTCCTATACAAACACGAACTCTAGGGGAATCGTGGAGACCAACGAACTGAGGAGGCATAATTTCAACTTGCGCCTCGACGGAAATCTCAGTAAAAGGCTCTCTTTTGACGCAAAACTCACATATTTCAATCAACAAGTGGACAACCGATTGGCCACCGGGGATGATTTTAACAATCCAATGCGAGCCATCTACAGACAGCCCAGTAGCATTTCCCTGGAACAGGTGAAAGAGTTTGAATTCTTTGATGACCTGGGTAACCGACGCCAACATTATTGGAATCCTGGAACCAACGGCGGAGAAAACGTCTATTGGATGCTGAACCGCACGAAACGTGACGAAAATCGTAACCGGGTGATAGGTATGGGAATGCTCAGATACCAGATTGCTGATGGCTTGAGCTTCATGCTGCGATCATCCTTTGATCAGGTCTTTGAGGATCAAAGTTACATGCAGTACAATGATACCTATACGATTGCGGATGCAGGCAACCTAAACTTGGACGACAGGCGCGGCGTAGAGACCAACAACGACTTCTTAATCAACTACAATAGAAATATTGGGAGCTCGTTCAGCATCGACGCTTCAGTTGGTGGCAACATACTCTACCAACGTCAGTCCACCCTAAATACACGCACCAATCGTTTGCTCAAACCCAATCTCTTTGTAATTACTAATACCAGTCAGATCAACTCCTCGCAAGGTGGATGGGAAAAAGAGGTCCATTCCCTGTATGGATTTGCCAGCATCGGATACAAGGACTTCCTGTACTTGGATATCACAGGAAGGAACGATTGGTCTTCCACGCTTCCAGCTGACAACCGGTCATATTTCTATCCTTCCGTCGGATTGACCTGGATTATTACAGATATGCTGCGGATCGCACCTGACTTCTTAACATTTGCCAAAATTCGAGCTAGCTATGCTGAAGTCGGTAGCGACACCGATCCCTATCGACTCTCGCAAATCTTCAACTTTGGTGCCGGTGGTGTGCTGGGCTATGCTTGGAAGGGAAGCAGCTTGCCAGCCCTCGAGCTACGTCCCGAAAATACCGAATCTGTGGAGTTGGGATTTGACGTAAGATTGTTCTCCAACCGCCTGGGCATAGACTTTACCTGGTACAAGTCTAATACGTTCGATCAGTTGCTAAGTATTCCACTTCCCAGGCCATCTGGATTTTCATCTAAATTCATCAACGCAGGTAATATTCAAAACAAAGGTGTGGAAGTCGTACTCTCCGCTACACCGCTGGAGGGCAGGGATTTCACCTGGGACCTAATGGTCAACTTCGCCAGCAATGAAAACATCGCCATCGAATTAACTGATGACCTTAAGGAATTTACCACACGAGGTCGAAGTTGGATGACTACCCATGCCATTATAGAAGGGGAGGTTTACGATCAAATACTGACACGTGGCTTTGAGAGAAATGAGCAAGGCAGAATACTGATTAATGACCTGGGACTGCCACTTACTACACCTGGGCAGACAGTACCACAAGGAAGTGCAGCTCCAGACTGGACAGGAGGCCTAACCAACAACTTGAGTTATAAAGGATTGACACTGAGCGCGTTGATTGATGTCAGGAGTGGGGGCAAAGTATTTTCCTTCACCGAGGCCAATCTGACTTTTGATGGATATTCGGCGCAGACCTTAGAAGGCAGGGACGGCTTTGTTGTGGACGGAGTGCTCGCATCAGATGGGTCGGAGAATACGATTGTGACCACCGCAGAGGCCTACTGGCATGCACTTGGAGGCAGAAATTCTCCAATTGGCGAACCCTACGGCTATGATGCCTCCTTCATCCGCCTCCGCGAAATAGTGCTAGGATATACTTTTGATTTGAAGAGTGACATTGTGCAAGACCTCAGTGTATCTCTTTACGGAAGAAATCTGGGATTTCTATATAATGCCTCTGAAATCATAGATCCAGGGATGTCAATCGGTGTCAGCAACATCCAAGGGGTAGAGGGATTTGCCGTACCAACGACAAGTACCTTCGGCTTGAATGTGAATGTTAAGCTTTAATTAGAAGACCACTAAAAACAATATACATCATGAAAATAGATCTCTTCTTGAAGTTTGCTTTGTGCGGCTTTTTGATACTCGCTATGACAACCGGATGTACCGATGATTTTGATGAACTCAATACCAATCCACGAGTCCTTAGCGAATTGGATCCGGCCACGATTGGCAACGTCTACGCGCGTTGTCAGTATCGAGGCTTCTTCATTAACTACCACCAGACCCGGCAAACCTTGTTTGCTGATTACTACTGTCAATATACTTCCAACACGCAAAATGCCTTCCCGTCTGACCGGTATGTCCTGGTCGGTGGATGGTTGAATGGGTCTTGGAATGCTTTCTATTCCGATCTAGCCGGAAATCTTGCGGAAGTACTGACCGCCACAGACCCCAGTGAGAATCCGGGATTGGAGGCTGAGCATGCATTGGCTCAGATTTGGAGAGTCATTACCTACGAGCGAATGGCTAATTACTGGGGTCCAATACCGTATAGCCAGGTAAACAATGCTGAATCTTCGGTTCCTTATGATTCTGAGGAGGACATTTACAAGAGTTTCTTCACAATACTGGACAATGCACTGTCCACATTAAATGGTAAGCGGGGTGGGACTGCCTTCGGGGCCCACGATCAAGTCTACGGAGGTGATATCGACAAGTGGATCACATTCGCCAACACGCTGAGACTCAGAATTGCCATGAGGATCTCAGATGTGGAGCCAGGGCTGGCCCAGCAGCAAGCTGAAAAAGCCGTTAGTGACGGCGTCATGCTTAGCACGGATGATGACGCCTTGTTTCAGACGACCGCCAACTCTCCCCACAACATGCCTAGGATGCTGCCTTGGAATGAATTCCGCATGAGCGCCACGATGGAAAGTGTTCTTAAGGGGTATGAAGATCCTAGATTGCCGATTTTGTGGTCTCCAGCTGCCACCGACGGAGAGTACCGCGGATTGCGAAACGGGTATGAGATCGTTGATCTAGGAGGTAAAGAAGAGTTGAACTTTAATAATCTGTCTGAACCTGGACCGCAATGGAAGCCAGTCTCCGTACGGGACAACCTACCTTATGAAATCATGATGTCACCGGAGGCTTACTTTCTCAGAGCTGAGGGTGTTTTGAAAGGTTGGAACATGGGTGGAACAGCAGAGGAATTCTATAACAAGGGCATCGAGATGAATATGAAGCGCTGGGGCATTGTAGATGATGCGGCAATCGCCGCCTATCAGCAGAGTACCAACGTGCCTGTTGCCACGCACGATGCACCTGAACCAGTTTCTGACATTCCCATTAAGTTTGATGCCACTGACAATGCCATAGCCCTGGAGCAAATTCATACGCAGAAATGGATCGCCCTTTATCCAGACGGATGGGAGGCATGGGCTGATCTCCGACGATCAGAGTTACCTCGAATGTATCCTCGCATGGCTTCGGAGAACCCTGACGTAGGTGTTGATGAGTTGATGCGAAGGGTCACATATGTAAGTGGTGAGTACACCACCAATGGTCCTGCCGTGGCAGATGCCGTGAGTAAGCTTGGAGGCCCCGATCTTGGGAGCACACGCCTGTGGTGGGATCCTAACTAGTTGGAAGGATCAGAAAATATGACTTTTAGAAAAGACAGGTTCCGGCCTGTCTTTTTTAGATCTATCCCTTTCCTCGCACTGTTTAATGTCTTTGCCGGCACTTATCTTGCAGGTTAGCCGACACCTCAGTGTGTCACCCTCAATCATATTTGTTCAATGCGTATTCTAATCTTGTCGTTTACCATTTTTCTATTCATCTTGGCTTGCCACAGTCGAGACTCAGAAGATCACACATTTACGCCTCAAGAGTACGATGGACTTGGTATTCCGAGTCATGACCGACACTGGACTGGTGCCGACTACAACGCTGCCTGCAGAAATCTCTTCAAAGTGCGGTATCAGGCACCTCTCTCCCTCCCGCGAAAAAGCAGCAAAAAATCAGGACCACTATTTGAGCGCCTAGTCAGCCTGGAAAACCTCTCCTTTCTCAAAAACGACACCATACCGCTGCACAATAAAGCTTACCAAATCAGCATATTTGTCAATATTCAAAGTACTTTGCTTGACATTTACTACAATGCATCTACGAGAGAACAATACTATAGTACCGAACTTGCCCATATCTATATCTTTGGCCTTCAAATAGCCGAGCAAATGCTGGAGCTTGCAAATGAGATCAACGAATCAAAGGACAGCAGAGATAAGCACATGCAGTACGAGTTTGAGACGATTCGAATTTCCTATATGAAAATGCTCGAATATGTTTTAGGAAGGTCAAAGCATAGAGCGCTGTATGGCTTGAATGATTTCATCCTCCTGAGCGACTCCATAGCTTCATCGATAAGCAGGAACTTGATCTGGTTTGATTCCGCTTCAATCGATCATCTACAACCTGCACTTCAAGCAATGATTGACAGCAGTTCGATCGAGGAGTTAAAGGAGCAGTATTCAGTCCTCATAGACAGCCTTCTTAGCAGAAGATAGACCAGATACCTTCACCTGCCAAGCCAAAAATTGTCCCCAAATCACAGCCTGCCCCTTTGCATGATGGGTACAAATGTAGTGCTCGGCCTATTCAAGTTGAGATCCCCCTATTTTATGGGTCAACTATCTTTGAGAAGTCTTCCTGAAGTACTACTTTTACCTACCTCAGAAGGAACATTATAAAGGCTGAGCTATTTGCCAGAAACTGTACCACCTCCACAAATGAGAATTGGAGTACTGTTCCAGCGCAATGCGACAATTGAACTTGGATGGATTTTATCTCAGCGGGCGGAATCTATCTTAGCAGGTGACCATTCAGGCCACCGGTCGTAAAGCAGACACCATGCGATTTCTGGTGGGACAAGAAATAGAAGATTTACTTTCTGTGCTGCCTGATTATCGTCCTCAGGCAGCATAGAAATATTCCTACATTGAAAATTTCTTCTGAGCACCAACTACTCGTTAGTTGGTGCTTTTTTTCTACCTTAATATTACGCATATCTGTGCATTGCTCCTGGACATATCTCGCCGTACTGTGCCTGCTGGTCGCCAGCTGTCAGTCGGATCCCAAAACGCTGTTTGATCGGCTACATCCCCGGCATACCGGCATAGAGTTCAGGAATACACTCAAGGAATCCAACGACTTTAATGTGATGAAGTATGGCTACTTCTACAATGGCGGCGGCGTAGCTATCGGAGACTTGGACAACAATGGCCTGCAAGACATATATTTCACCGGCAATCTGGTGGCCAGCCGCCTCTACCTCAATCAAGGATCTTGGGCCTTTGACGAAGTGGCTGCGGACGTCGGTGTAGCTGCCGAGGGCCTCTGGAATACGGGTGTCACCCTGGCAGACGTCAACGCAGATGGGTGGCTAGATATCTACGTCTGCCGGTCGGCGGCGGTCAATGCGGATGCACGTCGCAATCTCCTCTTTATCAACCAAGGCTCCAATAGTGGCGGACAAATCAGCTTTGTGGACGAAGCAGAACGGCTAGGCCTGGACGACCAAGGCTACTCCACCCAGGCCGCCTTCTTCGATGCTGATCTAGACGGAGACCTGGACATGTATCTCCTCAACCACTCCCTACCCCAGTACGCTGACTTTTCCAGTTACATCGGCCAACTTAAGCATCGAGTGAATCCCTATTTCGGTGATAAACTATACCGCAATGACGACGGGAAATTTGTCGACGTCACTTCAGAGGCCGGAATCAAGGCCAACGTCCTGGGCTTTGGTTTGGGGGTGGCTATATCAGACTTAAATGGTGATGGTTGGCCCGACATCTATGTCAGCAACGACTTTAACGAGGAGGATTATCTGTATATCAATCAGCAGGACGGAACCTTTGCCGAGCAACTGTCAGGGGCCATGAATCAGACCTCCTTGTTCTCGATGGGCTCCGACGCCGCCGATGTCAACAACGATGGCCATCCGGACGTGGTGACACTGGATATGCTGCCTGGCGATCACTATCGAAACAAGTTGACCTCCGGCCCAGACAACTTTGACAAATATGAAGCACTCCTAAGCCAGGGCTTTCATCCGCAGGTGATGCGCAATATGTTGCAGGTCAATGACGGGCAAGGACATTTTCGGGAGATGGGTCAGCTTGCCGGAATTAGCAATACTGACTGGTCTTGGTCTGCACTGGTGGCGGATTACGATCTGGACGGCTGGCAAGATCTCTTTGTCACCAATGGATATCTGCGGGACTATACCAACATGGACTTCCTTTCATACGCCGTTGATATGAAGGTCGAAGGAGGGGATATTGCCTCAGAGGAGGGCATCGAAGAGCTGCTGGAACACATGCCCAAGATCGAAGTACCCAATCAGATCTTTAAGAACATCGATGGAACCCGCTTTTCTGACCGTAGTAAATCATGGGGATTTACCAAAATCGAGCTGTCCAATGGTGCCGCCTACGGCGATCTCGACAATGATGGAGACCTGGATCTGGTCGTCAACAATGTCAACGACTATGCCGGTGTGTATCGAAATACTGCGGTCGAGCGCGCCATGGGCAATTTTCTGAAGATCAAGATCAGCACGGACAATACAACAACCGCGTTTGGCACCAAAGTCACGCTCTATAGCCCCTCCGGCAAACAACATCGCGAGCTCCATCCCACGCGGGGATTTCAGTCCTCCGTCGAACCCAGTTTGTTCTTCGGGCTGGGCTCCGTAGAACGGATCGATTCTCTGATCGTCCAGTGGCCGCTGGGCGATCTGGAGAAGTTTGACTACGTGCCGATCAATGCGCTGCTCGTACTCAAGCAAGGTACGGGCGTCACCTTGGATCTGGTCAAGGCCCCTCGGCCCACTACCGCCTTTCAAGAGGTGGATCTGATACCGTTTAGGCACCGAGAAAACAATTTCAACGACTTTCGCGGACAGTCCCTTTTGCCGCGGTATTATTCTCGACTGGGCCCAAAGATCGCTGCGGCCGATTTTGATGGAGACGGAAGGGAGGAGATCATCTGTGCTGGAGCTGCGGACCAACCCACCACGATGTTTAGGGCCAGCGGGCAAGCATTCACCACCAAGGCGCAACCTGCTTTTGAAGCTGACCAGGCCTTTGAAGATGTAGCGCTCGTGGCCCGCGACCTCGACGGTGACCTGGATGTGGATCTGCTCATTGCCTCCGGAGGCAATGCCAAGCCGCATGGGGATTCGAGCTATTTTGCCCGGCTCTACCTCAATGACGGACGGGGCCACTTTGCGCGCGATCGTACCTTCCCAACGGTCTTGTGCCATGCCCACTGTGCCGATGTGGCAGATTATGATGGCGATGGTGATCCGGACATCTTTCTCGGGGGTGCTTATCGAGCGCAACTGTACCCTACCCCCGAGGCCAACCACCTCCTCATCAACGACGGATCCGGGCAATTCACTGCCATGACCGACCTCCCATTTGAATTTCACAAGACCACCGCGGTGGAAAGCGCAGATGTCCATGCCGACGGACAAATCGATCTGATCTTGGCCGGTGAATGGGAGCGCATTGAGATCTGGACTTTGCAGGATGGGCGATGGGAACTGACCCAATCATCTCCGCATAAAGGTCTTTGGACGGCCCTTTGTGCGGCCAATCTTGATGCCGACCCCGCCCTGGAGATCGTGGCGGGCAACCATGGCCGCAATAGTCAATGGCAAGCCTCACCTCAGGCGCCGATGATCTTATATTCTGGCGATTTTGATGACAATGGCACGATCGACCCGGTTCTCACCACTTTCCACAGCGGGGAGAGCTATCCATTTGTTTCGCGAGATGACTTGGTAGGTCAATTGGCGGCTTTCAAAAAATACTTTGTATCCTATGCCGACTATGCCGGTTTTTCGACCGCAGACTTTCTCGGGCTGATCGGTGAGTATCACGCGGACAGCGTCCAAGAATTGAATTCGGTTTGTCTCGATCTCGCCGAGGACGGTATGCGTACCATGGTATTACCCGACGCGGCTCAGCTGGCGCCCCTCTTTAGTATACAAGCCATCGACTATGATGGAGACGGGGATCAGGATCTGGTCTTGGCCGGCAACCAGAAGTACAACCGGGTCAAACTAGGCGAAATGCAGGCCAACCACGGTGTCCTATTGGAAAACCATGGCGAGCTCTCTTTCTCCGAGGTCCCGCCCGCACATAGCGGCCTGGCCGTGGATGGGGATATCCGAGATGGTGCCGTCATCACTGTGACCGGCACCCGGCATATCGTCTTCGCTCGCAATGACGGGCCCATGATTTCTTACCGCCTCCATGCGCCAGACTGAAGCTTAGCAATGAATAATCTACCCTCCTGGAACTCCGATGAAGAGCTCTTCGCCCTGATGCGGTCACACTTGTTTCCGGCTGTGATCGGTGATATCATGGATGGCATGGGTCTTTTGCACCAATTCCTACCGGCGGAGATTCAGCCTTTGCGGGCGGATATGGTGGTGGTCGGCAGAGCCATGCCCCTGCTGGTGGAAGATATCCATGCCGGCAATCAACAGCTGGTGCAGGACAAACCATTTGGACTGATGCTCGAGGCGCTTGACGACCTGAAGAAGGGGGAAGTATATCTGGCATCCGGCGGTTCATTTGACTACGCACTCTGGGGCGAGCTGATGAGTACACGCGCCATCAAGCTGGGTGCTGCCGGAGCCGTGCTGGACGGGTACAGTAGGGATACCCCTGGAATCTTGGATCTCAACTTTCCCACCTTCTCCCGAGGGCGTTTTGCTCAGGATCAAGGACCTCGTGGCACCGTCGTAGATTTTCGTCTGCCGGTCAACGTGGGCTCGGTTCAAATCTCACCTGGCGACCTGATGATGGGAGATCTCGATGGAATCTGCGTCATTCCTCGAGACAGCGAAGACGAGGTGATTCGGCAGTCCTTGACAAAAGCTATGGGCGAAAAGGTGGTGCAAGAGGCCATCACTGGGGGTATGTCTGCCGTAGAGGCTTTCAAGACCTATGGCATCATGTAACGGACCTCGTCATTATTCAATCTTGACTTAACAACGAATCCATGGCTACGCAACTAGACCTGAGTCAAATGAAAGTGCTGGTGACTGGCGGTGCCGGCACTGGAGTGGGAGCCGGTGTCTGTCAGGCCTTGCATGCCGCCGGTGCGACGTTGCTGATCAATGATGTGCGAATACCAGAGCTAGACGCCCTAAAGGATCGGTATCCGGGAGCGCGGTTATACGTGGCCGATCTGACCGTGACGTCCGAGGTAGATGCCATGTTTGAAGAAATAGCGGCCGATGTTGGACCGATCACAGGATTGGTGAATAATGCGGGCATCGGCCTTAGCAAGGTAGCCCATGAGGTCCGTGAGGACGAGTTTGATCGGCTCTTCGGCGTCAATGTCAGGGCGGTATGGGATCTGTCCCGGAGGTTTGCGCAGCAATGTATTGGTCACAGCCATACAGGCAGCATTGTAAATATCTCCTCGGTTCATGCCCATAGTACCATGTCTCGCTACGCCATCTACTGCAGTGCCAAAAACGCGGTCTTGGGACTGACGAAAGGCATGGCGGTGGAGTTGGGCCCCATGGGCATACGGGTCAATGCCGTCGGGCCCGGATATGTCCACGCGGAGCAAAACTTGGACCTGATCAAAACCTGGACCGATGACCCTGAGCAGTGGATAAAGGATTTCTTCGAAAATCAGCAAGTACTCAACTACGAAATACGGCCGATCGACATCGGACAGGCCGTGGCTTTCCTACTCTCCGATCTGGCGCACTGCATCACCGGACAAAACATCTATGTGGACAATGGTACGACCAGTCTGATCTTTAATAGGGACTATACGTAGCAATATGGACAATGAGCAATGAGCAAGGAGCAAGGAGCAATGGACAATGAGCAATGGACAATGGACAATGAGCAATGGACAATGGACAATGAGCAATGAGCAATGAGCAATGAGCAATGAGCAAGGAGCAATGAGCAAGGAGCAAGGAGCAAGGAGCAAGGAGCAAGGAGCAAGGAGCAAGGAGCAAGGAGCAAGGAGCAAGGAGCAAGGAGCAAGGAGCAAGGAGCAAGGAGCAATGGACAATGAGCTATGGACAATGAACGATGGACAATGAGCTATGGACAATGAGCAATGAAGACTCAACCACTCAACGATTACACAATTACACAACTCCACCACAAGACCACAAGACCACAAGACCACAAGACCACAAGACCACAAGACCACAAGACCACAAGACCACAAGACCACAAGACCACAAGACCATAAGACCACAAGACCATAAGACCATAAGACCATAAGACCATAAGACCATAAGACCATAAGACCATAAGACCATAAGACCATAAGACCATAAAACCATAAAAAAACCATAAACATGAAAATTGACAGAATACACTGCTTCGAAGTGCGCGTACCGGCGCGGCCGGATGCTATCGCCAGTAAGACCATCCATAAGCCGCTGCATAAGTTGCCGGTGGGGGCTAAGAGCGGGTGGAGTGTACAGTTTGATGAGTTGACCAAGGTGATCGTAAAGCTGGAGCTGAGCAATGGGGTCATTGGCTGGGGCGAATGCTATCGGGGACACCGATGGGAGATCGTCGATCAGATGGTGCAGACCATTTTAGGGCAAGATATCCGCCAGCTATGTTTGCAAAAACTACCCTTCGCCTTCTGCCGCGAGTACGATGGCTTTGAGTGTGCCATCTGGGATGCCTATGCAAAAGCGCATGATCTGCGGGTCGTGGATCTGCTGGGTGGACCGCTCAGAAGTGCCATCAAAGTCGGAGCCTGGTCCAGTCACCGGGAGAAAGAAGAAATTCCTGATCTCGCGGCTAAGTTCTCTGCCATGGGTTTTGACTGCATCAAGTTTAAGACAGACCTGGAGGATGATGTGGCTGCTTGGTGCGAGAGCATTCGGGTGACCGATCCGGCCATGCAGGTCATTCTTGATCCCAATGAGCGCTGGGAGACCAGCGGAGAGACGAGAAAACGTATGCGAGTGCTGGCCGATATCGGCAACGTGCTGTGCCTGGAAGATCCCATACCCCGCTGGAAGCTCAATGATTATGCCCTGCTTAAGGCCTACGGCGAGGTACCGATCGTCCTGCATGTGTCTCTACCCTATATCCTGCATGGGCAGCGGGTCAAGGATGCCATTCAGGCCCTGGAGTACAATGCCGTGGATGGATTCAACTTTAATGGAGGGCTCGCAAATTTCCAACGTCTGGACCATATCGGTGCCGCCGCAGCGTTGCCTTGTTGGCATGGATCTGAGGTGGACCTGGGTATACTCGAGGCGATGTATCTGCACTCTTGCGCCGCCGCTGATTCTTGTATCTGGCCAAGCGACATCTTTGGACGACTGATCAGAGAACACGATCTGCTCCAGGAGCCCCTCCTCCTGGAACCCCCATACGCGTATCTACCGGAGGGCAAGGGACTGGGGATCAGCCCGGATGAAGACGCCATCAAACATTATCAGACCAACTACAAACTCTATAAATGAGCAACGTGACTAACCCCTTCCCCGCTGGTAGTGATCATCACGAGATCTGGGAGATGCTGGTCGCCCGAGATATACTAGCTTTCTGCCGGGCCGATTGGTCTATGGTGGCCGAAGACTTTGTAGCAGAGGGATTTATGGGCATCGATGCCGGCAAGACAAACAATCCCGATGATTGGAAGCTGGGCTTCCCAGACCTCGAATCGTACAAGGACGAGTGGTTGGATCAAGCCGCCAAGTTTTTGCAGCGTAGCTGGAAAGAAGACCCCATCGTCGCCTTTCACCGACTGACCACCTTGCAAGACATGGATATCCAAGAACATACTGCAGTGGCACACAAGAAGTTTGACGGTACGATCACGAGCGAGGACGGACAGACAGAGTATCTCAACTGGCAGACGCTCTATCGCTGCAGGAAGGTGGATGGCGTCTGGAAGATCGCCGGATTCGTCGGATATATGCCATATCCCATGGGGGCTAGATCGGCTGGCAGCAAGGCCGTACCCCCGGGAGCCAGCCAGCACGTGACCGCGGGCCCCTACTCGCCGGTGCTCGTCGTAGATCCCCAGAGGCTAGTGGTCATCTCCGGTCAGGCCGCACTCAATCCGGCGGGAGAAGTCCTGGGTGAAACCATTGAAGAACAAGCTGTGGCGACCCTGGAGAACTGCCGGACTCAGCTAGCCACCGCCGGCTGCAATCTTTCCGATGTATTTAAGGTCAACGTCTATCTCAAGGACTTAGACGACTGGCCTCGATTCAACGCAGTCTACGAACGTTATTTCCCAGAGCCTCGACCGGTGCGCACGGCTGTGCAGACACCATTACTAATGACTTTCTTAGTTGAGATCGAGCTTTGGGCAGTCAAATGAGTGCCGTATATTAGGTGTACCCTATCAGCGACGGCCACTGCCGTTAATTTCGCACCGAACAACCAAATGTCATTCGTAACACTCTCCGTACTACTGCACCTGTTTTGGCCCCAAGACAGTGGGACAAAGACCTATGAGGTCCATCGCCTATCTAGTGAAATGGTTATCAACGGCTTTGGCACCAGTGATCATTGGAATCAAGCCGCCCTGTTGACAGATTTTAGGCTGCCTTGGCGCGACCAATTGGCCGAACCCACCACATTTAGGGCACTCTGGGACGACAGTCACTTCTACTTCCTCTATCAGGTGATCGATCTGGACGTAGTCACCCCCGGCGATCCGAATGACCCCCGCGGGGTGCTTCCCTCCGATCGGATCGAGATATTCTTTAAGGTGGATGGTGGCATGGATCCGTACTACTGCCTAGAAATGGACCCACTGGGTCGCGTCTTTGACTACAAGGGTCAGTACTATCGCAACAGCGATTTTGGATGGTCCTGGCCCAAAGGACAACTGGAAGTACTGGCAAACAAGACCTCAGACGGCTACATCGTCGAGGGCAAGATTGGCCTCCAGTCACTGCGGGAGCTGGGCATCCTGGAGGGCACAGACATGGATGCCGGCCTATTCCGAGGTGACTACTATCATACCTCCGCCGACGAGACGGATGTCCGGTGGATCAGCTGGGTGCTGCCAGACTCTGATCATCCGGATTTTCACATTCCCTCGGCATTTGGCAAACTGGTGTTGGTGGACCAATGATCGAATCAAACTTCAATTGGTACCTGGATGGAGCCATCCTGCTATGCTACATTGCCGGTACCTTGGCAGCCGGACTCATGGTGCGCCGGTACGTCAAGGGCGTAGATGACTACCTGCTTGCGGGACGAAAAGTGGATCTGTATCTGGGGATAGCCTCGCTGGCAGCTACCGAATTTGGTATTGTCACCTGCATGGCCAACGCCGAACTCGGTTACAAATACGGATTTGCGGGTACCACACCTGGGATTGCGCTCTTTGGGGCCATGTATATCATCGGTGTTACCGGCTTCTGTATCAAGCCGTTGCGGGACCAAAGTGTCATCACCATCCCCGAATTTTTCCAGAACAAATTTGGCCGGAAGGTCAGGTGGGCCAGCGGGGTGGTCATTGTCTTGGGAGGTCTGCTTAATATGGGCGTCTTCCTCCGTATGGGTGGTGATTTTCTCACGCTGACGTTTGGTCTGCCGCCCGGATACCTGGAGGTGATGATGACCATCATCCTGCTAATCGTGGCGCTGTATACGGTACTGGGCGGCATGCTGTCCGTCCTGGTGACCGACTACCTGCAGTTTGTGGTGATGAGCATTGGGCTGCTGTCTGTCACTTTGCTGTTTCTCTTTCAGTTTGGATGGGAGAACCTCACCAGCTATCTGACGGATGCCTACGGAGACCGCGCTTACAATCCCTTCGTGGGAGGCACCTATGGGTTGGACCGCATTGTGCTTGATATTCTCACAGCCTTCGCATCGATCCTTACCTGGCAGACGATGATCACCCGCGTGCTCGCAGCAAAGAATACCGAGACAGGGCAAAAGATCTACAAGACCACCTCTCCCTTTTTCCTGGTCAGATTTGGGATTCCGGCCTTCTTAGGCATCGCAGCGTTTTATTATTTCGGCCAGCATGGGGGTGCTCCAGAAAGAGAAATTTTGGCCTTGCCTTCCTTTCTCGCTGTGGCGGTACCCACCGGCTTGCTTGGCCTGCTGATTTCAGGGATGCTGGCCGCCGACATGTCGACGAATTCGTCCTACATGCTGGCCTGGAGTTCGGTGATCTACAATGACATCATGGCGCCGATCCACAAGGGTCGCTGGTCTGAGAAAAGAGGCCTGCGCGTCAATAGGATACTGGTCGGGCTCATTGGCATCTTTCTGCTGCTATACGGGTTGTGGTATCCCCTCAAAGGGGATCTCTGGGTCTACCTCCAAGTGACCGGAACCATCTATCTCGCGAGCATGACGACGATACTGATTGCTGCCTGCTACTGGGACCGGGCAAATGACTGGGGAGCAATGGCTGCCATTGTGGTCGGCAGTGTCATCCCCGTGGCCTATCTGATCCTGCAACAGCTACCCCAGACACAACTGATGGCACTGGACATCGGTCCTTACCAGTCAAGCATCTTGGCCTTTGTCGGGACTGGTCTGGCTATGTACATCGGTTCTCGTTTGAAGCATTGGCAATCTAAAAGACGGAGACTATGATCAAGACCTTCTGGTTTGTTGTGATGATCAGTATCATCATCTGGTATATCTTTATTGCTTTCTCTGTCGGTGTAAGAGGCTACCGCAACATTGTAGACATGTTGAAGGAACTGAGAACAGCGGCAGAGCAAGAGCAACCCTAGTAGAGTTTCGCATTAGATATGTTGAATAATCTAATAGGATTCTGTTCGCAGACGAGGCATGACCGAGCGATCTCGTAGAGTCGAGCATGACCCTGCGAGAAGTGAGGGAACCGCGAAAGCGGGTGGGTGGCTAGCCGTAGCTACGGCGAGGTTTTGCAACTAGGTATGCGGACGAAAGACTGTTAGGATCAACCACAAGATTTAATGCGAAACTCTACTAGTTAGTGGCTTGACACGGAAGCGGAACACCCGATCTCGTCTTTTCCCATCAACTCTTCATCGCCAGACGCCCTAAATAGGTTAGGATAATACCGCCAAATGCCTCCTTTCCAAACGATGGAACTTCCTGCGTTCATTTGGAATGAATTTTGCATCCCAGCACATAGCCGGCGTGTGCCGGCGAAACAGGCCATCGTAGATCCGGCCGGCGAGGAACTCCAAGATCCTTGCGATCGCCGCCCGATATCAGGAAACACATACTCATCACCTGCGGTACAGATCCGAGGGTACTGATACTGCACACGACGGTGGATGCTCCCTGTAGCAGGGAAGGCCATGGTCCGGTAAAGGAGTATTTTCATATATCAATGGGGATTGATATTACGAGGGATCCATGACACATGGATCCTTTTTTCTTGAATAGCGGCAAGCGACAACGTCTGGAGTGATGGAAGTAAGAGCAAAAGTCGAGGGTATGAACACGAAATGGAGACCTCCTTAAGCCTGCTGTAACGGCAGCAGATTGTCTTGATAAAGCATTTTACGTATGTTATAATCCGCTTTATCTATAACAATATTCCAAAATAGAGCGGATTATATGTATTTTAATTAGCTTTAAACGTATCTTAGGTCGAATAACTGTAGGTGATGTGACCCTGTCTATACTGGCTCGAAAGCAAGAAATGCAAGAACTGCAGGATGCATTACAATCCTCCCGTCCTGAGCTAGTTGCGATCGTTGGCAGAAGACGAGTTGGCAAGACATTCCTGGTCAAACGAGTGTATGAAGACAAAATCAACTTTGAGTTGACCGGTATGCAGCACGCCAAGATGGCCTCACAACTACAGAATTTCGCTTATGCATTTAGACAGTACTTCCCATTCCATGCCGACGGCGACCGACCATCTTCGTGGCTGGAGGCCTTCTACATGCTTTCGCAAGCCCTGACCTCTATAGAAAAAAATGACAAGCTCATCGTCTTTTTAGATGAATTGCCCTGGCTTGGTACTAAGCGATCTCAGTTTGTCTCCGCTCTAGGATGGTTTTGGAACAGTTGGGCTGTCAATCACAGGATTGTCCTTGTAATATGTGGCTCGGCAGCTTCTTGGATGATTAGGAATGTGATCAACGATAAAGGAGGATTGCACAATCGAGTCACGAGACTTATCTCACTCCAGCCCTTCAACCTGGGTGAGGTTGAATCGTTCTTGAGGTCTAAGCAGATTCATCTCAACCGATACCAGATTACACAACTATTTCTTGCCATGGGAGGTGTTCCCATGTATCTGGAACAAGTGAAGCCCGGTCTATCGGCCGTGCAAAATATCCATGACATTTGTTTTGCCAGAGGTGGTTACTTGAGAGATGAATTCAATCGCCTTTATACGTCTCTCTTCGATAATGCTGAGAAGCATATCGAGATCATCAGAGCCTTAGCGTCCCGAAAAAGTGGTATGACAAGACTAGAGATCATCAGCAATACAAGTCTCAAAAACGGCGGAATGCTCACCCAAGTACTCGAAGAACTGAGGGAATCAGGATTCATTGGCGTCTACCAGGGTTATGGTAAAAAGAAGAGGGACAGTCTTTATCGTCTCACAGACCCATACTCCCTGTTCTATCTGACTTTTCTTGAGCCGCGGGGCCGCGATGATCAAGTTAGCTTTGCAAGACTAAGTGATTTACCCCACTATCGGGCATGGAGCGGCTATGCTTTTGAGAACGTCTGTCTTTGTCATGTCAATCAGATAAAGAAAGCACTTGGCATTTCCGGCATTTTCACCTCAATATCTTCCTTTACCGCTAAGCCCACGGAGCATCTTCCAGGTGCACAGATCGATCTAATAATCGACCGAGGAGACCAATCGATCAACCTCTGTGAAGCAAAGTATAGCAATGCAGAGTACGAGGTTACCAAAGACGATGTAGCCAAGCTCGAAAAGAGGAAACGGGTGTTTCGTCATCACACCAAAACACGAAAACACCTCTTCTTATCTTTGATCACAACCTTTGGCGTCGTAAGCAACGCCAATAGGGTGAATCACATCGATCAGGTAGTTGTACTTGACGATTTATTTGCTTGACATGCGAGGGAAAGGTCAAGCACTTTAGAGAGCTGCTGTCATCGCTAGCAACTAGCAACACCTATCCCAATCACCCTAATTGAGCGGCGACCAACCAACGCGATCACCTCCTTTCGTGCTGCCGACCGCCCAAAATCCCAAATTAGAAAGGCCTAACCCAACGCTAAACCCTACATTCTTCCTACCTTAGTGACATACCTTTGGAGAAGTAGTTCATATGAAATTGAAGTGGTCAAAATATTTAGGTAGATGCACCGCCTTTCAGGATCCCTATTATCTGATGCTACATCAGAGCAACGGTTATTGGTACTATAACTGTTTTCTGCTGGGCGAAGACAAGAAGGAAGTCTGGCTGGGTGGTTCGGTAGAAACCGACACGATCAAAAGTCTGACCGAGGCCAAGAAACGTGTGGTCAAGGTCATGACCGAGCATCGCAAGGAAGCTCGACGCAAAGCTTCGACTCGCTAGAGTCCTCGGCATCGGGGGAAGTTCGCTCCAGATACCAGCAGAGGAGTGACCGCAGACTAGGCACCTCACAGGTTTGCCCGGGACCGTCCTATCCCCCACTCAGACATTGCTATCAAGTCAATGCTAGCACCCGCATGGTCTCCCACTCTCGGCCAAAGTGTCACCCGAAAACCGAAAGGGCGCATGCCTAATCACTGTCATCGGGTATCTACTTACATTGACTGCACTCTCAGCTCTTACGGCTTCGCATCAAATCTAATGCGAAACCCTACAAATGCACTGATTCATGACTACACCCCTGGCGGTCTCTTTTTAGCCCTGCGCATCATCTCCCCGAACCCATGACAGGGGTGCACCTTTAGATGGCATAGGGGGTGCACTTTTCAGTGGCAGACTACAACAACTGTATCATTGCCGCCCGGATGCCCTTAAAACCATCCGAGACGCCCCTGGCGGTCTCTTTTTAGCCCTGCGCATCATCTCCCTGAACCCATGACGGGGGGTGCACTTTTCGATGGCATAGGGGGTGCACTTTTCAGTGGCAGACTATAACTGTATCAGTGCCACCCGCATAGATCAAACTATGGCAAGAAAGTGCCAGAGGGCCGCAAAGCACTCTATTGATATCGTCGTTCATATCCTCCTCAAGGGCCTGCTGACGGCTCTTGGAGAAATCCCGTTTGATATATATCTTAAAACATGGTTGAGGGCGCTTGGATAGATATCATACCTGCCTGCTCGAGCCGGCCTTTGCCGCCGGGCTTGTCTGGTCGAGCGCTGCCCCACCACAACTAAGTGCTAGCTCATGGATCAGAAATACCAAGATTACCTCATCCTCGTCACCGTCACGCTCGCTGTCGCCTGGTTGATCTCCTTTCTGCTTCGTAGGGTCATGGGCTACTTCATTCGCAGAAACACTAAGCAGTTGCTAGTCGACCCTACCAACTTTATCTTTCTCAAGAACTCGGTCACCTTCATTTGCTTCTCGGCTGCGATCATCTGGGTCTTCACGCAAGTGCCATACCTTCAAACGCTAGGTAATGCCCTTTTTGCCAGTGCCGGCATCTTCGCTGCCATCCTTGGCTTTGCATCACAAAAGGCTTTTGCCAATATCGTCGGGGGCGTCTTCATCCTGATTTTCAAACCATTTCGTGTAGATGATGTGATTGAGATCTCGACGACAAATCGGGGCATTGTGGAGGAAATTACCCTGCGACATACCGTCATTAGAGATTTCGAAAACAGGAGGATAGTCATACCAAATAGCATCATTAGCGAGGAGACTATCACCAATAGCAGCATAACAGACAAGAGGATCAGGAGGAGCCTTGAATTTGGCATTTCCTATGATGCCGACATTCAGCGGGCAATGGAGATCATTGCGCAGGAGATTGAAAAGCATCCCCTGTTCGTCGATGAGCGCACCGAAGCTGAGCTGTCTGCGGACGTACCTGCTGTACCGGTACAGGTCGTCAGGCTGGCAGACTTTAGCGTGGTGCTGCGCGCATTTGCCTGGACAAGAGACTTTGAATCTTCGAGACAATTAGAGTGGGACGTACTGCATGCCACTAAGCTCTCCTTTGACAACAACGGCATCGAAATCCCATTCCCCTATCGGACCATCGTATTCAAGAACGCTCATACATTATCAAAATGAAGGGACCGGCTAAGAATGATAAACGTCCGTTTACTGCCCTGATTGGCATGTCTCTGGTTGTCCTGCTCATGTGGATCGGTTCCGTCATCATCATGCTTGCCGCCGCACCGGACTGGGGAACGCGCGGCACAATGGGCGACAGCTTTGGCGCCATCAATGCCCTGTTTTCTGGTTTGGCATTTGCTGCCTTGATCTATACGATCATTCTGCAGCGAGAGGAAATCAAGCTCAACAGGAACGAGATCGAATTAAACAGAAAAGAACTGAGAAAGTCAGTGACAGCCCAGCAGAACTCTCAAGAGGCACTTAGGGAACAGGTACAGCAGACCCATCTCACGGCAAAAATAAATGCCATGAGCACCGTCATTAATTATTACAATATTCAGATCGCAAATCCTCAGAACCCAGCAGAGGTCATCGAAAAGGCTCGGGCAAAACGACGTGCATTAATTCAGCAAATCGACATACTCATCGAAGGGCTCCAAGACTCAGACATCGAGTGAGCCGATCAAAGTGGCTTAGGCGTTATTGAAACACTACCTCTCATATCCCGCTTGGCATGCCTGTACATAATGGTCCCTCACTACGTAACATTCCATGAGCGCACCTGAGTCGCGGTAAAAATCTTGTACTACGCAAAAACTGAGGAATTTCTTCGGCATTCTTTGGATAATTCGAAAGAAGTTCTATATTTGGTCAACCACAATTGGTCAACCAATAACCAATGACCAAAAACCAACACGCTGACGGACCAACGATAAGTTATGCTGAACAACCTTGAAAAGATCGTAATTGAGAAGCCAGTTGACAAGATCATCAAACAGATCCGGCTGTTGATTTCCTCTGGTCAGTTGAAGCCTGGAGACAAATTGCCGCCAGAAAGAAAGTTAGCTGATCACCTGGGCATAGGGCGAAGTGCCGTACGGGACGCCATCCGGAAACTTGAGTTCTATGGCATCCTGAAGACCCTCCCGCAGAGTGGAACAATCGTGGCTGGGATTGGCATTACCGCCTTGGAAGGCCTGATCACAGATGTGCTAGAGATAGAAGATTCCGATTTTGCATCACTGGTTGAGACCCGCGTGATACTGGAGGCCAATGCCGCATCCTACGCCGCCAAGAGAAGGACCGATGAAGATCTGGTTCAAATACAAAAGGCCCTAGAGGCCTACGAAGCCAAGGTATCACAAGGGCTCGAAGCCGTCGAGGAAGACCTCCTGTTTCACCTCAAGATCGCCGAGGCTAGCAAAAACAACGTATTGAAGTCCCTTATGCTGATCATCACACCGGACATTGTTTCACACTATATCAGCCTAGAGGTGTGCAAAGACGGCAGGTTCTACCAGGCGCTGGAGGAGCACAAGGAGATACTCGAACATATAAGAAATCAACAGGCTGAGTCGGCTGCCTCTGCCATGCGGCAGCACCTAGATGACGTACTGCAATACAGCATGGATTTGAAATCCAAGAATGGCATCAAATAACGATACTGCTACCTATTGAGATGAACAAATTAGGACAGAGACTGGCGTAAATCCCATAATTCTTTTTTGATTCTCTTGTCATAACGATCTAGCTACAGCACAAGGATGCTTTGCCGTGGCTGAACGTAGACTAAACTTCTCTCTACTTGTCCAATCTGGTGATCCAGGACAAGCTGGATATCTGCGCCCGAATCTCTCTTCCGCCTATGTAAAACCGCAAGCTATACTAAAAAATCTTACAACTGTCATGAATTTTAAGACGCCATTTATTCTAATGATGATACTGATCCTGCCTGTGTCATCATTTGCGCAAAACGGTTACACGTTGACCGGAACAGTGACTGATGGAACTAATATCCCACTTATTGGAGTCAATGTATTAATAGCCGGGACCACAACCGGCGCCTCTACCGACATTGATGGAAAATATCAGCTGATTGTGCGAAGTGGAGATGTGCTCCAATTTTCTTACACAGGGTTCGCTAGTCAATCAGTGACCATTTCAGATCAGACCGAATTAAACATCACCATGGGGACAGACGCCCAACTACTAGATGAGATTGTCGTGGTAGGTTACGGTACACGAAAAAAGTCTCACAATACAGGTGCCATTGCTCAGGTCGGTGGTAGAGACTTAGCCACCATACAGGCTAATCGGGTAGATGATGCCCTAGCAGGTAAATTGGCAGGTGTATTAATTCAAAATCAAAGTGGTGAGCCTGGGGCGGATCCCAAGATACAGATCAGAGCAGCCTCGTCCCTTTCTGGTGATTCCGATCCGCTCATCGTTGTGGATGGCTACCCGATCTCTGGAAGTTTGGCCACTGTCAACCCCAATGACATAGAAAGCATGGAAGTGCTGAAAGATGCTGCTTCAGCCGCCATCTATGGATCTAGGGGAGCCAATGGAGTTGTCTTGGTCACTACTAAAAAGGGCAAATCCGGCAAAGCCCGCATCAGCTACAACGCATACGTGAGCACAGTAAATAAATATGTCAAAGATATTGAAATGCTCAAAACAGCATCTGAATGGGCTGACGAACTGGTGACGGGACAGACCAATGGTACCTATGACCTGTCTGAAGTCGATCCAAGGTTATTGGAATACAGAATAAATGCTTACAAAAATGCACCAGATGTAGTGAGCGTTGAAGACTGGTTATTTCGCACGGGATTTAGTACAAACCACGACTTAAGTATCAGTGGGGGCAGTGAAGATGCCAGATATTTTGCTTCGGTCGGCTATCTCAATACAGATGGTATTGTGAGGGAGCAGGCCTTCGAGAGATACAACGGCCGCCTGAACGTCGATGCTAATCTCGGCAACAGATTCAAAACGGGATTGAGTATCAACGGCTTCTATAGCCACCAGGAAATTGTGCCTCACGATATGAGAGATCTCCTGCGAGCATATAGTATCCATCCGATCTATCATACGCAAGCATCCATCGACTTCGTGCAGCAATTAGATGCTCAGAGGCAAACATTGCATGATGCAGGAGTCGTCACGCCCGACGGAAACGCACGGCTGGGTCCTGCATTTGACAGTGGATACCGAGGAGGTGGATTAGTCAATTCCAGTATCTATACCCTCCAGCCAGGTGACATTGCACACGAGTGGCATTATGGTCGAGGACGAAACGGCATTGGAGGATCGGGAGACGCTGGTCCAGCAGCCAAGTTTGACAATGCACGAAGATTTCAGAAAACGTACTTTGCCAACGTAAATTCTTATCTGCAATTCAACATAATTGAAGGGCTACACATAAAAACCGTTCTGGGTACAGACCTCAATGACAGCCAACTATATTATTATCAAGGAGTACTAGCAGATGCCCGCGAACGGACTAACCAATCCGACCTTGATCAGACAGATCTCAAGCGATCCTCGGTGCTAAGTGAGACCACCTTGAATTATGCCAAAACGCTGGGCAATCATGATATCTCTGCCGTAGCTGGCGTAGAATTTCAGAATTTCTACCTCAAGGGAACGTCCTTGACAGGTACCAATGTCCCAGTCGGTCAGCCTATAAACTATTCCTATTTGGAGCCTGCCGACATAAGCACCACTCTGCGAGATGAGACGGTGGCAAGAAGAAGTGTATTTGGAAGAATAAATTATGCATATGACAATAGATATCTGGCATCGGTCTCCATCCGACGAGACGGCGATTCCCGTTTCGGAGAGAACAACCGATTCGAAGTGTTTCCCGCGGTCTCTGTAGGATGGAATGTGCACAATGAGTCGTTCTACAACGGCCATTTCTTGAGTGATTTGAAACTTCGATTTAGTATTGGTTCTTTAGGAACTACTTCTTTTCTGGGATCGTACGATGCCTTGAGCCTATTGCAAGCCCAACCGACCATCTTTGGGACTGGATTCCTGATTCCCAGCAATGTCTCCAACCCCAACTTGACCTGGCAGACCAATACCGAAACCAACTTTGGGATCAATTTGGGTTTTCTGGGTAATCGTTTCACATTGGGTATAGACTATTATACCTCCGACATCGAAGATATGCTGATCAATCAAAGCGTATCGGAGGTATTAGGTACGCCTTCCATTGTGCTGAATCGAGGTGATGTCAGTAGCTCGGGATTAGAGTTTGAGGTGGGCGCCGCAGTGATCAATAGCCAGAACCTCAGATGGAATCTTAGTGCCAACCTATCTACGGTAAGCACAGAAATAACGAGTCTAGGTGATCTCGACGCGCTGCCACATGTGGTTTACGGCGGTCCTAGCGGTCGGGGTCCGCAGTTTCGAAACTATGTTGGCGGCGAAATTGGAGAGATGTGGGGATATGAAGTCATCAGAGAGGTGGAAACGATACACATGAAAGATCCGTCCAGAAACATCGGATTCGGCAGCTCAGAATACTATGTCGTTGACCAAAATGGCGATGGTGCCATTGATCCCGCGAATGACTACGTCAAGCTGGGGTCCAATACGCCCGATTTCTATTGGGGCCTGAATAGCTCAATGACATACAGAGATTTCGACTTCTCCTTTCAGCTCCAGGGATCTCAAGGTGCGGAGGTCTACAACATCGACCCGATCTACTGGAAGTCACAATTTGGTGGGCGATTAAGAGCCAGTTTCGACGCTGAAGGTGATGGCATCGCAGATCATAACGGACTGCCCTATGCACAGACTAGAAATGCGCATGGTTCGATGATTCAGGATGCATCCTATTTGGCCCTGAGGAATCTGACAGTGGGGTACAATATAGATGCTGAATGGGCTAGCAGAGCAGGTCTAAGCGCCAGGATCTATGCTGCAGCCACCAACCTGTTGTATCTGATGGCAGACAACTATACCTCTTTTAATCCGGAGGGTGTCGAAATCACAAATAATGGCTATCTCGGACCTACCACTTATGGTTACCAAGAGGGTGCTAGTCCTGTCGTCCGGAGTTTTACGCTGGGCATTAATCTTAATTTCTAAAAAGAAAATAATGAAAACACGATATATCATTCTGGGGCTCTTGCTATTTCTTACCGCATGCGTCGAAGATTTAGAGCAATTTCCTCCACTGGATGCTGAAGCCAGTTCATTGACCTCATTCGGAGGTGTGTTGAATGCGGCATATTACTACCAGCAAGCTTCGACCACGCCCTTGGCTGTCATGGGAGACTTCAGAGCAGACAATATGCTAATGGCAGAAGAGCCGTATCCGGCCTTTGACAGATTTGACGCTGATCTAGCAGGTGGAGATCTAGTAGAGCAATTCTTTCGCCCATTTTATAGTAATCTGTACAAATCCATACTAAGTTCGAATAATGTCATTGAAAACTCATCTGATGCCACTGAGATTGGAGAGGCTAAATTTCTTAGGGCTCTGTCCTACTTCAAACTCGTGATGGTTTTTGGTGATGTTACCGTGAATCTGTCCGCTTCGCCAGACGTAGAAAATAAGTCGGAACTGGCTAGGCAAGAAGCTGCCTCTGTCTATAGCAATGTAATTATTCCAGATTTTGAGGACGCAATCGCTACTTTGGACAATGCCGAGATTTCCAATGGTCGTGCATCCCGAATAGCTGCGCAGGGACTGTTGGGCAAAGTCTATATGCACATGAGCAATTTCAGCAGCGCCCTAACACAACTGGCCGCTGTGGTAAATGGAGCTGATGCAGCCGGTGTCGCCTTACAGGCCAACTTTGGAGATATCTTTGGCGAGGCCAATGATTTGAATCCGGAAATTATCTTTGCCACGCAGATTTCAACTTCCATAGAAGACGAGTACGGCTTTACTGGGTTTCCCGGATGGTTTAGTGGTGGTGACACCAAGTCCCTTCAGCCCTTAGATCCGGACCTGATTACTGCTTTTAATGCCAGTCCCGGAGATTTGCGAAGAGCATTGACGATTGACGAATCACTTATGACCGGTCCTAAATGGGGTGGCCTTGACCAGGACTGGATTGAGCTGAGACTTGGTGACGTCATTCTGCTGTATGCCGAAGCACTGAATGAAACTGGCGATACGCCAGCAGCATTAGCAGAGCTGAACAAGATTAGGACCAGGGCTGGTCTAGCTAACTCGACGGCAACTACACAAGCCGACATTAGAAAAGCTATAGCTGACGAGAGAAGGTTGGAGCTGGCATTTGAAGGACACCGGTGGTTTGATTTGGTGAGGACAGGCACTGTCGACACCGAAATGGGACAAACCATTAATACAAATTACCATGTTTTTCCCATTCCAAATTCGGAAGTGCTGGCAAGCGACGGGATTATTACACAAAATGACGGCTACTAGTAGAGCTTCGCATTAATATGTTGAATAAGTTTCCCCCGGGATACTGCCTGCAGCAAAATTTCATCATTATCAGTGTAATTCTGTAAATGGGTTGGGGAGGGGTAGAAGACTCCCCAACTACACCTCCCTGCAACAACCAACGTTGGCTCATGAGAGAATGATGACTAGACTCTATCGACTCATAAACGTTCTTGGACCAGGCATAATGGCTATAGGCTTCACCATCGGCACCGGAAGCGTGACATCGATGATTGTGGCAGGCAATCGGTACGGCATGCAATTGCTCTGGGTGTTGGCGCTAAGTTGCTTGTTTTCTTGGCTCCTGATGGAGGCCTACGGCCGGTATGCTTTAGTGACAGGCGAAACGGCGCTCTATGGCTTCCGAAAGCATCTTAGGTACGGCAAGGCTATGGCCATCCTGATCATTATTGGAATTACGATCGGCCAGTGGAACTCCCTGATAGGGATATTAGGTATCTCAGCCAATGTACTTTTCGAAACACTGGTGATATTTTTTCCGATCCTGGAGGCCCACGCCTATCTCGTGGTATTGACAATTGCTTCTCTAATACTGGCCCTCATGTATGGCATTTTGATGCAAGGAAAATATTCCAGTCTGGAGAAGATCCTTGTCTTCTTTGTTTCGTTGATGGCCCTATCATTTGTGATTTCCTTATTTGTGGCATTTCCACAACCGTCGGAAATCGGAGCAGGAATGCTGCCTAGTATTCCGGAGGTGCCAGGCGGAAAGCTGCTGGTGGCAGCCTTCGTCGGCACAACCATGGCAGCTGCGACCTTTCTCTCGCGTCCCTTATTTGTCAAGGGAAAAAAGTGGACCATCGAACACTTGCCCGAGCAGCGCCGGGATGCCATCACTGCCGCGATTCTGATCTTCTTGATTAGTGGCGCCATCATGGCCATCGCTACAGCCACCTTGCATGCATCAGGCACCCGTGTTGTGAAAGTCTTTGACATGATGCAAGCTCTCCAACCCTTGGCCGGGAAGTTTGCCGTGGCCATCTTCTTTGTCGGGATCTTGGGTGCCGGGCTATCTTCTGTCTTTCCGATTTTAATGATTACACCAATACTGATAGCTGACTACCGCGCCGGCGAGCTGGATATTACGTCCAGGCAATTTCGTACTATCACCGGTTTGGCCTGCATTGTTGGCATGACCGTTCCCGTGTTTGGCTTCAATCCGATCAATGCCCAGATCCTAACCCAGGTATTTAATGTCTTTGTTCTGCCACTGGTGATCATCGGTATCATCATACTATTAAACAATAGAGGACTGATGGGAGAGCACAGAGCGAGTCTGCCAATGAACATCGGTATGGCCTTGTCCCTGGTATTTGCCTGCGTCGTATCGTATACAGGAGTCCTAGGTATATTCGGAATGAGTTAGTTCTGTAATGAGTAAATCGTCAATTATCATGTCCAACTCCTCCCTTCTCGCAATCCTTCTGGCACTTTATAGCCTTGCAGGTCTAATCTCCTGTAGCAACAGTGCCAATGTCGTGCATACCAAAGAACAATTTGATGCAGCTGTTGCTGGGCTATCACCGGGAGAAGAAATTGTGCTGGCAAATGGTATCTGGGAAGATGTAGAACTCACATTTGTCGCTCACGGCACTGAAGAAATGCCCATCGTGCTACGCGCCCAGGACAAGGGTAAAGTATTTCTCGAAGGGCAGTCAAATCTGAAAATTTCGGGTGAGCATCTGCACGTTGAGGGCCTCGTATTCAGAAATGGATATACACCCTCAAACGAAGTGATATCCTTTCGCAGCAGCGAGGATGAACTAGCGAATAACTCCCGCGTGACCGAGTGTGTAATAGACAATTACAATAATCCGGAGAGATTTGAATCGGACTATTGGGTCGGCATCTACGGCAAGAATAACCGCTTTGATCATAATTATTTGACCGGCAAGCGCAATCAGGGAGTGACCCTGGCAGTGCGACTTAACACAGAAGCTAGTCGAGAGAATGACCACCTGATTGATCACAACTACTTTGGCAGGCGACCAGTCCTTGGATCAAACGGAGGAGAAACCTTGCGAATTGGTACCAGCCATTATTCGCTGACCAACTCCAACACTGTCGTGGAATACAATTATTTCAGTCACTGCAGTGGTGAGCACGAAATCATCTCCAACAAATCCTGCCAGAACATTTTTCGCAACAACACCTTCTACGAGTGCGAGGGCACCTTGACCATGCGGCATGGCAACGAGACCCTGGTCGAAGAAAATTTCTTTTTTGGCAATCGCAAGGCTAACACTGGCGGCGTCAGAATCATCAATGAAACTCAGACCGTCAGGAACAACTACTTTGAGGGGTTGACTGGTTATCGGTTTAGAGGCGCATTGGTCATTATGAATGGCGTACCCAATTCGCCCCTGAACCGGTATTTTCAGGTAAAAGACTCTGAGGCATCAAACAACACGTTCATCGATTGCGATTACATCCAGCTATGTGCAGGAAGTGACCAGGAGAGATCTGCCATTCCGGTCAATACGGCCTTTGCTGACAATGTGATATATCATCCCACAAGGAAAGATATATTTACCGTTTACGACAATATCGATGGAATTTCATTTAGGAACAACATTCTGAGTCCAGGTATTGTGCCTCCCTCCTTTGGTGGCAAGCCCCTGGCTGACGGTTCATTCAGGCACCAAGAAATCACACTGAGCTCCGATCCAGCCGGTATCAAAGTACTCAAATTTGAAGGCTCCTCCGGCCTGCAAGGCATTCCAGAAAGAGCCACCCCGGAAAATACGGGTGTCGACTGGTATCCACGCAATGAGGGGGAGAAGACATTTGGTCTCGGCTCTGTCCTACCGGTGCCGCCCGGCGAGAATACGATTTTGACAGCGGTCAATCACTCGAAGCCGGGCGATGTGCTCCAATTGCAGGAAGGATCGTACACCTGCTCGAAAGCCATTGACCTTCGCTGGCCACTTTCCATTAGGGGTCAAACGGATGGCAAGCCGCTGATCACATTTCAACGTAGCTCTCTATTCAACATCGAGGATGGCGGTGCCCTCTCCCTGGAAAGTTTGGAGATCTCGGGAGCCGAGTGCGATGACAAACCCAACAATGCAGTCATCAGGACAAGCAGGTATTCCATGCTGCACAACTACAAGCTCCTGATCAATGATTGTGACATTCGTGACCTAGATGTCAATCACAGTTTTAATCTACTCCAATCGTTTAAGGGGACCTTTGCAGACTCGATCGTGTTGCGTAACTCCACCTTTCAAAATATCACTGGTCATGTTCTCTCGCTGGACAAGGAAACCGATGATATTGGAATTTACAATGCCGAGAATGTAATCATGGAGCATTGCGACTTCAGAGACGTCCAAGGCACTGCGCTAAATCTGCACAGAGGAGGGCGAGACGAGAGCACTTTCGGGCCGATGCTACAAGCAATCGGCAATTCTTTTGCCAACGTCGGGTATGGCTCCAGGAATAAGGCCAAGGCTTCCATTTCGCTACATGGTGTACAGATCTCAAGGATACACAACAATAAGTTCCAAAACTGTGAGCCGCTGAGATTGCACCTGGTAGTGGGAGATCCCATCACCACGATCCGAGATTGTGCTTTTATCAATACACCCGAGGTCGTGTCCAATAGCACTGATTTCGAACGGAGTAACTTGACTTTCGAATAAGAGAAACGGAGAACAAAAAAATGCTTCATCGAGCAAAATGCTGGTTTCTCATTCTCCTTGTGATCGCCGCTGGTGAGAGTGGCTGGAGTCAAGGGCATCCCAACCTAATACTGACAAAAGAAGGGGTCGAGCGGATCAAAAATAAGAGAGGGACCGCTCCGCTGTTTGAAGAGGTGCTAACCCGAACGATTGCCGAGGTAGACCAGGAAATCGAGAAGGGGGTCGCCGTTCCCATTCCCAAGGATATGTCTGGCGGATATACCCACGAAAGACACAAACGTAATTTTCTAATCCTGCAAAAAGCCGGTAACATCTACCAACTAACCGGCAATGCAAAATATGCCCGATATATTAAGGACGTCCTCTTTCAGTATGCGGCGATCTATCCTAGTTTGTCCCTACATCCTACCAACCAGTCGTATGCTACGGGCAAGATATTTTGGCAATGTCTAAATGACGCCAACTGGCTAGTGTATGTCAGTCAGGCGTATGATTGCATTTATGAATGGTTAAACGAGGAGGATCGCGATTTTCTCAATCAGACCTTGTTTCGGCCTCTAGCTGACTTTCTTTCAGTAGAAAATCCACAATTTTTCAATCGAATTCACAATCACAGCACATGGGGAAATGCAGCAGTCGGAATGATTGGCATCGTCATGCGAGACTCCATCTTGATTGATCGGGCGTTGTACGGACTCAGAGATGATGACGTCCCCGATGATCTGAGGGACGATGACAACGGATTAATAAAACTAGGCGGTGTCGATCGGGCAGGTTTTTTTGCCCAGCTCGATCACTCCTTTTCTCCTGATGGCTACTTTACAGAGGGTCCCTACTATCTGCGATATGCTATTTTCCCATTTCTATTATTTGCCAAGTCTTTGGCAAACTATGATCCGGGGCTGGACATTTTCAACTACCGCGACGGTATTCTTGAGAAGTCAGTCCTCGCCCTGCTAGAACAAAGAGACTGGCGGGGACACTTCTTTCCCTTAAATGATGCCCAAAAGGGTATGTCCGTTGAGGCAAGAGAGGTGATGACGGGGCTGGACATCATCTACTATCACTGTGGACGAGACAAAAATTTGCTTTCCATCGCAGCACGTCAGAATGAAGTTCTTCTTGATGAGGCCGGCTTTGCGGTAGCTCAGGACATTTCCAGAGATCTGCAAAAGGCCTTCGTACCATCCTCTCGAATCTTTGGGGATGGCCCCGAGGGAAACGAAGGAGGCGTCGCTATCTTAAGGAGATCTGATGCCAACCGTGAGGTATGCCTAGTCCACAAGTATTCCTCTCAGGGGATGGGACATGGCCACTTTGACAAGCTATCTATCTCTATGTATGATGACCGAGGCGAGGTGCTTCAGGATTATGGTGCTGCTCGATGGGTCAACATCGACCAAAAAGGCGGTGGCCGATACTTACCCGAAAATCAAACATTTGCCAAGCAAACCATCGCCCATAATACACTGGTCATAGACGAGCAATCGCATTTTGGCGGAGACATCAGCAGAGCAGAACAGCATCACCCCGAGTTGTATTATGCTTCTGTGGATGACAGCGATCTCCAAATCATTAGCACCAAGGACAAACATGCGTACCACCGTACGGAGATGCACCGGACACTGGTACTATTTGCCGATCCCGAATACACACAGCCTTTGATCATTGACTTGTTTCGAGTAGAGGCTGATGAAGAACATCAGATTGATTTACCGGTGTGGTTTAGGGGCCACCTATTGGAAACCAGCTATGATATCTTGGCCGAAACCACAAGCCTAGAGACCTTGGGCAGCAAACACGGATATCAACACATCTGGAGGGAAGGGCAAGGTGCTCCCAGCAACGGATATCAAATAACGTGGTTTGGGCAGGGCAGATTCTACTCGATGACTTCCGCCACGGGTCCGAAGGACGTGCTTATTCTAGGCAGGGCGGGGGCCAACGACCCCCAATTCAACCTAAGGCGAGACCCCGTTCACATTCACCGACGATCCGATCAGAAAAGAACGCTCTTTGCCAGTGTCTACGAGTCACACGGATCATACAATCCTGCTGAAGAGGTTCCCCATCATCCGTTTCCCGCGATCGAATCTGTGACGACCCTCCTTGACTCAGCGCCCTATTCGATTGTAGAGGTCGGCGAGAAATCCGGAAGGAGTTGGCTACTGGCGGTATCAAATCAAGATCCGGCCATGGAGGCCCATCATCAAGTTTCAGTTGAAGGGCGCAGTCTCCGATGGCAGGGTCCCATTCATTTCATTGAATTAACAGAAAATAAGATCAATAATGACTAGTACAAGTAATGTATTTATTTCAGGAACGAATACCGAGTGGGAAGATGTCGGGCCAGGGTTGTCCAGGCAAATTTTAGCCTACGACGACAAGATCATGCTGGTGAAGGTACGGTTTGAAAAAGGAGCCATTGGGGAGCAACACCATCATCATCACTCGCAGGCGACCTATGTCGAAAGTGGATCATTTGAAATGACAATCGGAGAAGAAGTCCAGACGCTCACGGCAGGGGATTCCTTCTATGTCCCACCCCATGCCATCCATGGATGTCTTTGCACTGAGCCTGGAGTGCTCATCGACGTTTTTAGCCCCAAAAGGGATGAATTTCTAAATAGCTAAAGCAGACTCATGAAAGTAAAGGGCCTCCGGTGGTGGATTATCACCTTGATTTCCATCGCTACGGTAATTAACTACATCGACCGAAGTGCCTTGGCGGTGATGTGGCCGAGTATTCAGGACGATCTCGGATTTGACAGCTATGACTATGCCATCATGCTTAACGTTTTTATGGTGGCGTACGCTCTAGGCCAGTCTTTAACTGGACGGATGTTTGACAAAGTTGGTACTCGCATCGGATACGTCATTTCCATCGTGGTCTGGGGAGCCTCTACGGCGCTCCATGCTATCGCAAATGGCCTGGCATCGTTTAGCATCTTCCGGGCTACCCTGGGCATCTCGGAGGCTGGCAATTGGCCGGGCGCGGTTAAGAGCAATGCCGAGTGGTTTCCGATCAAGGAACGTGCAATTGCACAGGGCATCTTTAATGCGGGAGCTTCCATCGGATCAATCATTGCCCCCCCACTAATAGCCATGCTATTTCTCGGCTTCGGGTGGCGCATCACCTTCGTGATCGTAGGCCTCCTGGGCTTTGTCTGGGTCATTCCTTGGCTTTTAATAAATAAGAAAGAGCCGTCGGAACATCCATGGATTCACGAGACCGAGCGCGACTATATTCTGGCTGACCAACAAACTACAGATGACCAGTCAGACGAAATGCTACCCTTGAAGAAAATCCTTTCATACAGGGCTTCCTGGGGTGTCCTGGTTTCGAGGTTTTTCTTGGAACCCATTTGGTGGCTCTTTGTCGGTTGGATGCCTATCTACCTGGCAGACCAATATGGCTTTGATGTAAAACAAATTGGCCTCTTTGCATGGGTACCCTATGTAGGAGCAGCCTTCGGCAGTGTGTCAGGGGGTTGGTTTGCCGGTAGACTCATGGTCAAGGGTGCTTCCGTTGACTCTGCAAGAAAGAGAACAATCTTGGTCGGCGGAGTTGTCATGTTCCTGGGTTTGGTATCAACCATCATCTTTGCAGACACGCCACTCAAATTTGTGCTAATTGTAGCCTTCGTCCTGTTCGGCTTTCAATTCTCTATCAGCAATATTCAGACCATTCCTAGTGATTTATTTAGTGGAAAATCCGTGGCCACGCTGGCGGGATTTGGCGGTACAGTAGGTGTCTTTTCAGTTATACTGATGAATTTTCTGATACCTGTTATTACTGAGGTGTCTTACACGCCGGCATTTGTCATCATTGCTGTATTTGTTCCACTTGGCGTATTTGCCATATACTACTTGATACGCAATATCGGACCAGTAAAAATTAATTGAATTTCAAAATCTTGAAAAAATATTCAACATGAACTTAGAAGGAAAAGTCGCCATTGTTACCGGTGGGGGCCGAGATATCGGGAGAGCCATCTCAGTCAAGCTTGCATCCAAAGGTGTGAGTGTAGCAATTAATTATAACAGCGGAGCAAAGTCAGCTGAGGAAACGCTTGATCAAATAAAACAGATCGGCGGCAAAGCCGTGATCGTCCAGGCTGATCTCACCCAGTGGAAGGAATGCCACCGTTTGGTCGACGTGACTCGCGAGGCCTTTGGGGATGATATTCATGTCCTGGTCAATAATGCCGGGGGCTTGGTAGCTCGCAAGAAGTTGTGCGAGATGGATGAGAAATTCTGGGAGTTGGTCATGAATCTCAATCTGAAGTCTGTCTTCATGATGCACAAGGCTACGGTGAGACATATGCCCCAAGGCAGTGCCATTATTAACATTGCCTCCCAAGCCGGTCGAGATGGAGGCGGCTCAGGAGCTTCTGCTTACGCCTCCTCTAAAGGTGCAGTGATGACCTTTACACGTGCGATGGCCAAGGAACTGGGACCCGATGGGATTAGGGTAAACGCAGTATGTCCCGGGCTCATCGCCACGACCTTTCACGATACTTTCACGCCAGACAACGTGCGGGAAATTGTTGCCGCCAAAACCCCTCTGCGAAGAGAAGGCAGACCGGAAGAAGTAGCTAATCTTGTCGCCTGCCTGGCCTCAAGTGAAACCTCCTTCGTGACCGGGGCCAATTTCGACATCAACGGAGGTCTGGCGTTTTCCTAGTAGAGCTTCAACAAAGTCTCTTTATCATGGCAAAGATTGTCTGCTTTGGAGAAATCATGCTACGCCTGACAGCACCCGGCTTTCGGAGGTTTTCACAGGCCACAAATTTTGACGTCATCTATGGGGGTGGCGAGAGTAATGTGGCAGTTTCATTGGCCAACTACGGTCTCGCCACCGAGTACGTAACCCGTCTGCCAGACAACGATCTGGGTAGATGTGCAGCGATGGAAATGCGCAAAAGAGGCGTCGGGACAAACAACATCATTTGGGGAGGAGATAGACTTGGCATCTATTTTCTCGAGATGGGGGCTGTCAGCCGAGGAAGCAAAGTAGTTTATGATCGGGGCCATTCATCGTTTTCCGAGATACGCCCCGGACAGTTAGATTGGAGAAAAATATTACAGGATGCCTCCTGGTTTCACTGGACAGGCATTACGCCTGCCGTGTCCCAAAGTGCCGCTGACGCTTGTCGGGAAGCCATTGAAATCGCGAACGAGTTAGGTGTGACAGTATCCACCGATCTAAACTACCGCAAAAACCTCTGGAATTATGGCAAAGAGGCATCTGAGGTGATGCCAGATCTAGTATCAGGATGTGACATCATCCTTGGAAATGAAGAAGATGCTGAGAAACACTTTGGCATTCACCCAGAAGGGGTAGATGTCACACATGGACGTACAGTCGAAGCGGAAGTATACCAGTCCGTTTGCCAACAGTTGATGAATATGTTTCCCAGATGCAGGAAGGTGATCATTACCTTGAGGGGATCAATCAGCGCATCACACAATAGCTGGTCCGGTGTCCTCTATGATGGCCACAAACTTCATCAGACCCAAACGTATCAGATCACCCATATTGTGGACCGTGGGGGCGGTGGCGACAGCTTCATGGGTGGACTGATATTTGGTTTACATGCGTACCAGGACGACCAAAAAGCGCTGGATTTTGCCGTAGCAGCCTCCTGTCTGAAACATACCATCTACGGAGATGCAAACCTGGTGAGTAGGGCCGAAGTAGAAAAACTAATGGCCGGAGATGCCAGTGGTCGCGTGTCACGATGACGACATGCCTTCTCCTCCTCGCGGACTGGCTAATCTAGTCCAATGGCTTTCGGGACGAGCCCCGACTGGCACAGAAAATGGAAAAAGCGGAACTGCACGATAGTGGTTCCTGTCCGGGGCTAATTATTGCCCGGTATTCGGCAGGAGATCCTGGGTTACATCCGTATTTCTTCTTCTTTACTTTTTGTCGAGGTCACTTTCCAATACAAAAATTACGGAAGATATTGTCCAGCAAGTCATCGGTGCTGATCTCACCGGTGATCTCACCCAGATAGTGCAGACTCTGACGGATGTCCATGGCGATGAAATCTCCGGTGACCTCTCCCGCTAGCCCTTTCAAGACTTTGCGGAGACTGTCGGCAGTACGGTTCAACGCTTCCTGATGACGGGCACTAGTGAGCACGGTACTACCCGTCTGGAGGGTATCACCCACCGCCAGGTCGTACAAACGTTCTTTGACGTACGCCACATTCATATTGTTCTTTGCGCTGACGGGTACGAAGTGATCGCGAGACAATATCGCACTGGCAAAGTCCTGGGCCTTGACGTAGGGATTTAGGTCCATCTTATTGGCCACCGCCAAGATCTGGCGGTCCGGTTGCACCAGGTCTGCCAGGTCCGAGGCCACCTCCTCGGCCGTGACAGCGGTGACATCAAAAACATAGAGCACAATGGCTGCCTCGGTGATCTTCTGTCGGGTGCGATCCACCCCCATGGCTTCGATTTGGTCCTCCGCCTCGCGGATGCCGGCCGTATCTATGAGCCGAAACTGCACCCCCTCGATGTTCAATATCTCCTCTACGGTGTCCCGGGTGGTGCCCGCAATGGCAGAGACCAGCGCTCGATCCTCGTCCAGGAGTCGGTTGAGTAGCGTGGATTTGCCCGCATTGGGCCGTCCAGCGATCACCGTGCCGATCCCGTGTTTGATCGCGTTGCCCAGTCGGAAAGAATCGATCAGCCGATCCACCTCCGCCAGCATCTCTTGTACCAGATCCTTTAACTTGCCCCGATCGGCAAATGCCACATCTTCTTCTCCAAAATCCAACTCCAGCTCAATGAGACTGGCAAACTCGATCAGCTGGCCACGGAGATCCTTAATCTTCATGGCCACCCCTCCCCGCATCTGGGTCATGGCCAGGCGATGGGACGCCTCCGAATCCGATGCGATCAGATCGGCCACTGCCTCCGCCTGTGACAAGTCCATCTTACCGTGCAGAAAGGCTCGCTGGGTAAACTCACCGGGTCGGGCGAGACGGGCCCCGGCAGCCAGACATCGTTCGATAATCCGCTGGAGCGTGTACGTCGACCCATGACCCGATATCTCTACCACATCCTCGCCGGTGTACGACTTTGGCCCTCTGAACAAGAAAGTGAGCACTTCATCAATTACCTCCCCTTGCGCACCTCTGATTTCACCAAAATGAATCGTATGCGAGGCACAATTCTCCAGTTTCGCACCAAAGAATATCTCGTCTGCCACGGCAATACTGTCCGGCCCGGACAGCCGGACGATGCCCAGCGCCCCAACCCCCGGCGGAGTGGCCAACGCCACAATCGTGTCTCCCAGCTCCTGCATCACACAAAAGTAAGCAATGCGAGGCAGCGCCGATCCACCGCATCTGTATTGCTAAGAGATCCATGGACCTTAGGAGGCTGTTGAATTTCTGGCTCCGAAGCATGCAGGCAAAAGAACCAGCGGCCAAATCAGCGTTCGTATTTCAACTGCCTCCTAGGGTTTAGATATTCCCTAGATCTATCGTATCCTTGCACATATAGAGGCTATGACCTCGCCGGTCTAATCGCTTCTGGTGACCACTCCAAGGACCAAAACCATTGATCACCTACACTGTTTAATCATCGGAACTGCACAGATTTCATGGCAAAAGCACTCCTGTTCTTACCGGATATCACCGGCTTCACCAAGTTTGTTAGTGAAACAGAGATCGAACATAGTCAGCATATCATCGCTGAGCTACTCGAGATATTGATCGACGCTAACCTTCTGGATCTTCAACTGGCAGAGATCGAAGGGGACGCGCTTTTCTTCTATCGCGAAGGTCCCCTGCCTACCCAGGAAGAAATCCAGCGGCAGGTGGAGCACATGTTTCTGGCCTTTCACAAGCATCTGCAGCTGTACGAGCACCAACGGATCTGTGACTGCGGAGCCTGCCATGGCGCGGTCAATCTCAAACTGAAGTTTTTTGCGCACGCCGGCAACATCCAGTTTATCGAGCTGAAAGGCTTCAAGAAGCCGCACGGCAAGGAGGTTATCGTAGCACATCGACTGATGAAGAACCAGGTGCCGCATCCGGAGTATCTGCTGCTATCTCAAAATCTGGCCGACGAATTCGCCGATTGGAATGCTCGCCGGGAGTTGTCATTCAAGCGACTGAGCGAAGAGTATGACGCAGGGCCGGTGACCTATGAATATGCGGATATCTCTGAGATCAAGACCAAGCTCACCGCTCCCGGCAAATACGGTGGAGAAATCCAGACCAACCATCCCATGATCGTCCGGGAGGAGGTCCAGGGAAAACCAGAGGACGTCTTTGAGTTCATTTCCAACTTCAAGTATCGGGCCTTGTGGAATCCCCAGCCGAAATTTATCTATAAGAAAGACCGAGTGAATCGCGTAGGTACAGACCACGTCTGCGTGATCAACAATCGCGAAATCCATCTGGAGACCATTACCAAACCGGGAACGGGTGACAAACTTGTCTATGGTGAAAAAACCGCCGACGTCCCGTTGATGAAGGAGATGCAAAGTTATATGATTGTCGAGCCGGCGGGAGAAGGTTCCATCGTGACTAGCGAGATTCACATGATACCAAAGAACGTCTTCGGAAGAATATTCAAACCGCTGCTGATGCGACAGTTCAAAAAGAATATTGTGGAGTCATTAGGACATCTCAAGACCATCGTCGAATCCTCATCCTTGAAAGAAATTCAGGCTCGCGAAAAGGCTCAGTCGCACAGCGTCCTTGAGACGGCCGGGGCACCTAAATAGACGGGCGCTTGCTGGGCGTACGGCCCAAAGTGCGCAGGGCGGATCAGCCCATTCTCCCTTTCAATATTTAGGATCTAACCGGATCCTGATATTTTTCCTGGAGTTTGGTCAATTCCCGCTTTAGGCTGTCGATCGTCGACTGGTACCCCTCCGACTCATAGAGATTTTGCATCTCGGAGGGATCGTTGCGGAGATCATAAAATTCCCAGTCGTCAATATCATCGTAAAAATGGATAAGCTTATAGTCCCGGGTACGGATGCCGTAATGCTTCTTTACCATGTGTTCGTTGGGAAATTCGTAGTAATGGTAGTACAGCCCGGGCCGCTCCGGAAAGGCTCCCCCACCTCCGAGCAATGGGACCAGCGACACACCCTGCATTTCGGAAGGAATTGACACCCCGGCCAAGTCCAACATCGATGGGGCGTAATCAATGTTTTGCACGAGATCGTCGACGATCTTCGGGCCCTGCACCATCTTGGGGTATCGCACCAAGAGCGGCGTGCGCATGGATTCCTCATACATAAATCGCTTGTCAAACCACCCATGCTCACCCATATAAAAGCCCTGATCCGAGGTATAGATGACCACCGTATTTTCCGCCAGCCCCTCGGCATCCAGATAATCCAGCACGCGACCCACATTGTCGTCGACGGACATGACGCAGCGTACGTAGTCACGCATATATCTTTGATACTTCCAGCGGACCAGATCGTCCCCTTCCAGGTCAGCCGACTTGAAGTCTGCAATCAATGCGTCGTAGTGCTCATCCCAGATCTTGCGTTGTGCAGCGTCCAGGTTGCTGATGCGACCTCGCTCGTACATTTGGCGGTACTTTGTCTCCAGTTCACCCTCTTGATCCAGCATCTTCAGATCATAGACCAGATCCAGATCCTGGTCAATGCTCATCTTTTGGGCTGCGGCGGCCTCGCGTCCCTGGTAATCATCAAAGAGCGAAGGCGGCTCCTCAAACTCGTGATCCTCCAGCGTATCCAGATACTTCAAGGGCGGCATCCAGACCCGGTGGGTCGCTTTGTGATGTAGGAGCAGGCAAAAGGGCCGGTCCGGTTGGCGTTTCTTGAGCCAGGTCAGTCCCTTGTCCGTGATCACATCAGTCACATAACCTTGCGACCGCACCGTGTCGTCCTTGGTGATGAAAGGTGTATTGTAGTAGTCACCTTGTCCGCGCAGTACCTCGAAATGGTCAAAGCCGGTGGGTAGACTTCGCAGGTGCCATTTGCCAATGAGCGCTGTCTGGTAATCTGCCTGCTGCAGCAGCTTGGGAAAAGTCATTTGGGTGCCGTCAAATGTCCGGCCATTATCTATTTGCCCGTTGAGATGACTGTGCTTTCCTGTCAGCATCACGGCTCGACTCGGCGCACAGATGGAATTGGTCACAAAACTATTGGTAAACTTCACGCCCTCCATCGCCAGTCGGTCCAGGTGAGGAGTGCTTACATGCCGGTCATCATACGCACTCAAGGTCTGATAGGAGTGATCGTCCGTCATGATAAAAATGATGTTTGGACGAGCATCCTCCTCGGGTGGATTCACGCAAGAGAACGTGACCAGAAACATTGCCCAAACCAGTGGATGCAGACGCACAGCGCCCGGATAATTTCTCATTCGATTCATGCTAAACACGACTTGATTAGTCGCCCAATTCTTTGATTTTAAATCGCTCAATGGAGGCAGGTGTATGGGCCTCGGTCATGATGTCTGCTATCTGCCGCACAATATCCTGATGCTGATCGGCCACATTTTCCTGCTCTCGCTGATCTACCGCCAGATCGTAGAGTTCGATGTCCATATTCCCCTCAAAAATATTCTTCCGGATTCCTTTCCAATGGCCCATTCTCACCGCTTGCTGTCCCTTATAAGCCGGAAATTCCCAATACAAATAATCGTGCTTTGGCTGAGGCTCACCCAAAAGTGTTGGCAGGAAACTGATGCCGTCGATATCCGCTGGCGGATCGATCGAAGCCACATCACAAAGTGTGGGCAACAGATCATAAAAAATAGAAACGTGATCGGTGCTAGTGCCCGCTTGAATTTGACCCGGCCAGCTCGCGATCAATGGGACGCGGATGCCACCCTCGTGAGTAAAACCTTTTCCCCAGCCATATTCCGTCTTAAAGGGCTTGGCGCTGTCAAAGTAGGGTGTATCTGCGCCTCCCGTGTAGGTGGGGCCATTATCACTGCTAAACATGACGATCGTATGGTCGTACAAGTCCAGATCTTTGAGCAATTGTACGATCTCGCCCACTTGTTCATCCAAGTATGAGATCATGGCCGCATACGCAGCACGGGGATATTGATTGGGAAAATAGCCCTTGTCCCCTAGGTAGGGTGCTTCGGGACCAAATTTCTCCCGGTAGTACTGCAACCAGTGTGCTGGAGCCTGCAGAGGCAGGTGGGGAATAATATTCGGATAGTACACAAAGAACGGACGATCACTTTGGGTCTTGATAAAAGACAAGACTTCTTGGTGGATCAGTGTTGGCGCATAATCCTTGAGCCGAAACTTGGCGTAACTACTTGGGTCCGTTGGATCTGCACCCTCCTCCAGCCCCGCGTGAGGGGGGACCAATGCATTGTCGAGCAGGTCGCGTTCTTCATTGCGCCAGAGATGGAGTGGATAGAAGGTATGTGCCTGTCGCTGACAATTGTAACCGTAGAAGACGTCAAACCCCTGCTTGTTGGGGATGCCTTCTGTGTTGGGAGCGCCCAGTCCCCATTTGCCGAAGCAGCCGGTCGCATACCCCCCCTGCTTGAGTAGCTCCGCTACCGTAACTTCCTCATCAGGAATCGGTCGCTGACCTTCCAGATTAGGATCGTCAAACATGGCCTGGAAGTCCCAGACCTCTCCCCGGTCCCGCCACTCGTCGTTGCCCCGGATGTGGGCATGGCCGGCATGCTTTCCCGTCATCAACACACAACGTGCAGGTGCACACACCGGTGCTCCGGAATAGTGGTTGGTAAATCGCATACCGGTACGAGCAAGGGCATCAATGTGGGGCGTTTCGATCCGTTCCTGCCCGTAGCAGCCGAGCTCACCATAGCCCAGATCATCTGCCAGGATATAAATAATGTTGGGCGGACGATCAGCCGACCCATCGCCAGGGGAGGATGAACAAGCGACGACTAGCACCAGGCCCAGAAGCACGGCGATTGACCGCGCATGATTGGTACGATCACTAAGCATATGATTAAGGTAATGAATTATCAAGCCCTCGGACCAAAAGCGTACATTGTTAATAAACAGTGGAGCGTACCCGATGACTTTCAACTTGGTATACTTTGTCGTGACCTCCAAATGGAATCAGGAATTAAGGTACTCCATACGATCGTTTGAGAAAAACTTCGCCGAGCTCGGCGATATTTGGATCATCGGAGATCTGCCCGACTATCTCGATCCTCGTCAGGTGCACCATATCCCCCAACAGCCCATGGTGCGGCCGGGCGTGTTCACGCAGTCCGGTGTGCGCCGACTGAGCATGCAGCAGTTTCCAGAGCTGGGAGAGCAATTTGTCATCGCGTCTGATGATCACTATCTCTTGCGGCCGGTTGCGTTTGAGGATTTTGGACCGTACATTCTGCAGGAGCTCAGCGAGGTGAAGGAGCGCGGCACCTCCCCCTGGCAGCTCAAACTCTGGCGCACCTATGATCTCTTGGTACATATGGGATATCCCACTGCCAACTACGAATCCCACACGCCCATGCGGGTCGACCGTGAGAAATATCTGCGCATGGCAGCGCTATTTATCAATGTGGAAGCGGCCGCTCAACACGACAACCAGAGTTATTGTCCGGCCACCGCCTACTGGAATGTCATCGGCGACCAAGGCCGTGCTCCGCGACAGGCATTGCCCTATCGCATCGGGTTTACCCGTTACCATCGATATCGCCGAAAGAGCAAAATAATCTCGCAGCTGCGGGACAAGACCTTCTTATTTCACAACGATTCCGGCCTCACCTCTGCCCTAAAGTCTGTGATTGGAGATTTGTATCCCGATAAGTCCCGATTCGAAAGGTGATGGTCCGCACACGGCCGGGTTATCTTGTTGAGCTATTTGTTCTGACGGCAGTAGCCTTAAAGGGCCAGGCAGCCGCCCCGAAGCCTGTGCATAATGCGATTGTTGGATCAAACTGTGTATGACAACTTGCATCCTATCAAGGACTATGAGCAGCCGAGGTTTGATTAAGTGCAAAGGGAGTCGACCGTCGCTGCCAATGCTAAGATGCCCGGAAGGATGGCTGTGTCCAGAGATCGATTTAATGGGATGAGATCGGCCGTTAAGAAACGGGCAAGGGGTGAGCTCAGGAGAGACCGACGAGCAAACGCACCATCTTTACCTCATTTACAAGTGGGGACTTCTTGCCAGAATGTACTTAATCCCCACGGACCCGAAGCACCTCCGCCGGATTAGCGGTAGCGGCCCGATACGTCTGCAAGCCCAAAGAGACCATGGCCACCAGTAGAATGACTCCCAACACGAGGGCAAAGACGAGCGGATTTAGCGAAATACGATAGCTAAATGACTCGAGCCACCGCGAAAGCAATATCCAGATGATGGGACAAGCCACGAGGCCTCCGAGCAAGACTAGCCCGACGAATCGCTTTGACAACCAGCTCATCAGTCCTGCGGTGGAAGAACCCAGCACCTTTCGAATACCAATCTCTCGCATCTTGCGGACCACCGACAACCGCATGAGGCCGACGAGCCCAAGCCAGGCGATGACCAAGGCAAAAAGCGAGGCCCAATCCATCACTAGGCCCCACCGCCTTTCCTCTGCATATTTCTGATCAATCACTTCATCTACAAAGTGATAAGTGAAGGGACCATCCGGATGGACGGCGTTCCAGACCGACTCCAAGTGAGCCAAGGTCCCATCCACGTCTCCCGGGCCGACCCGCACGATCATCTGGTACAGATTAGCCGGCCAGACGTAGGTGGACAATCCGGTAATGCCGGATTCCAGGGGAGCTACATCGAGCGCCAGCACCAGTGGCTCGATACGCTGATGGAGAGAAGAAAAATGGAAGTCGCGAAATACACCCAAGACCTGATGACTGCTACTAAAGTTTTTGCCAGGAATTTGGCCCTCCAGGGGCTCCGTCCAGTCCAGGTACTTCACCAGGGCTTGGTTGACCAAGATACCGGTGGAAGATCCGTTGTCCTGCTGAAAGAAATCCGTGCCCTGCAGGAGCTCGATGCCCATGGTCTCCAGGTATCGGCGATCCACCTGGTTGAAGTACACCGCCTTTTGGGATCCATCTTCTTGCTCAAAAATGAGCTGTGTCCATGGCTCCCGGCTGTTGTTCATCCCTGCGGACACCTCAACGATGCGGGCATCTTGGAGGGCAAGTTCTCTAAAGCGATGGAAGGCCTGTTGCGCACGCACCGGATCGGGAGAATTGCCCATGCCGATTTCAATCAATTGCTCCTGATCAAACCCCAAGTCCCGCTGTTGTACATATTTCATCTGGGCTCGGATGTGTACCGCACCGATCACCAGCATAATTGACAGGGCGAATTGCACCAGCACGAGTCCTTCGTTAAAGAGGCGGTTATTGCCTGGCGTCATTTTGCTTTCTTTCAAGGCTGCCACCGGCCGATTTTTCAGCAGAAACAGGGATTGCAGCCAACCATTGATCCAGGCGATCGAAATCAACAGGAGAAAGACCAAGACGACCTCGTCCGGCCCCGGCGAGAAAGAGATCGTTGATCCAATCAAATCTTGAAAGAGAGGGAAGAAGAAATACGATAAACCGACGGCCAACAGGGCTGCGGCAAAAGTGAGTATAAATGACTCCAAGATAAGCTGCCGACGCAACTGCCCATGAAGGGCGCCCATCGTCTTTCGGATCCCAACCTCAGGCAAACGATTTAGCGCATGACTCAGCGAGAGTGTGACAAAGTTGATCACGGCGATCACTAGTACCAGGAGAGCCAACGCCAGCATGATATACATCTTCTTGGGGTCAGTGTATTGCGCATTGCCTACGATCGTATGAGCAAAATGCATCCGGCTCAGTACTTGCGTACCGAGCTTCGTACGGCGATCCGCAGGGGGACTGAACTTCTGGACCGCCGTCGTCAATAGTTCGTTTAGCTCCGCTTGGGCAATTCGACCATCGGTCTGGATGTAATTTTCAACGGCCGAAAATCGGTAGGAGGTGAAGAATTCATCGCCCATCAAGATGCGATACTTGTCAAAGGGGATCAAGAAATCAAACGGAAGGCTCGATTGAGATTTGAGCGGGTCAATGATGCCTGAAATTCGAAAATCCACCAGGCTATCGTTAAAGTTGACCGTGATGACCTTTCCGAGCGGATCTACCGTGCCAAAATGTTTCTTTGCCTGTTCCGCAGCCAAGATGATGGCGTTGGGCTGATCAAGTGCCGAAGCCTGATCCCCGGCCAGCCAAGGAAAATCAAACATCCGGAGAAAACCGGGATCCACGAAGTGCACGGATTCTTGAAAGGGTTCGTCATCCACCTGTATCGTCACCGTGCTGCTCCCCACCCGCGTGTAGTCAGTCACCGATGGCAATGCTTCATGCATGTCTTTAGCCAAGGGTAAGGCCGTCACCGCACTTTCGCTCCTCATCTCTCCCGATTCGACCATCTTCACTCGGTGGTACACTCGATAGATCTGATCGGCATGCGTGTGAAACTGATCGTAGGATCGCTCGCTATCGATGAAAATATAGACCAAGAATATGAAGGCGATCGCAAAGGCCAAGCCGAGTATGTTGACCCCCGTATAAAACCGATTTCTGATCATCCCGCGGCTGGCGACCTTCAGGTGATTTCGAAGGAGCCCGGTCTGTAGGCCCCACAAGCGCTTATGCCGCAGCAGTAAACTGGGATGAAGTAGTCGTACGACGGACCAAGCAAACCGGCGTCGTGCCCGGCCACGGGTATATAGCCCCAGGTCGTCTTCAAATCTTTCCACCAGGTCACCCATAATACCTTCATGCAGGTGCCCCGGACAGAACCAAGACAAAAAGGAAACGGCCCAACGGGGAGGATCGTGCGGGCTAGAATGATCGTTTTTCATGCCCATCGAAATTCGAGCTTTGGCAATAGCTGCCAGAGTTTCTGCCTTTCCGATTGCAGATCTCTGAGTCTTGCCCTCCCGGCGTTGCTGATCTGAAAATAGCGCTTGCGACGTCCCCCTCGCTTGGCGGTGGCTCCTTTGAGCTCGGAGTGCAGTAGGCCCTTGTCTTCCAGGCGGTACAGCGTGATGTGTACGGCACTAAGGTTGACCTCCCGGTCCAGTTGCTCTTTGATGGTTTGGACAATGGCATTCCCATAGGCTTCATCTTCTAGAATACCCACCACCGTAAGGATCAACTCTTCAAACTCTCCCAGATACCGTTTACCCATTTGTATATACTTTGTATGACAAATGTATACATTTCTATACAAATTGTAAAAGTAATCACAAGGAGCCAGCCCGAGGGGTCCGGTTGCAATGACGAAGAGATACGTGCACGACTTGAAGCAACACGTTGATTACCGTCCTATTACGTCAACGATAGAACGATGGTAACCTTCAGAAAATCCGCTTAAACGGGTCTAATCCAGCGCTAGGATTCGCTTTAGCAGCTCGTATTCGACCCCTGAGAATTTTTTGGGGTCCTGTGTCTCGAGTGCCCGGATGGATTGAGCATCTCCGGTCAAGGCCGCCTCGATCCAACTGCCCACCGAGGAGGGAGTTTCATCTGTAAACAATTCGGCATCATCCGATCGGGCATTTTGCCGCAGGACCCGAAGGGGCAGCACGTTGTCGATATCCCGTCGCTTGAGCTGTGTTGTATTGTCAATCAACTCGCTTTCGGCCTGCCGGTGCCCCTTCTTGTTCTTGGCCTTCTTGTGGATCACGGCCAGCAGGTAGTGCATGCGACGGAGATCGGGATGGTAGGGACTACCTACGCCCAGATTTTCCGGCCAGGTCTTGGCTGCCTCCAGGGTTGCCACGGCATCGTCGTATCGGCTTTTCTCGATCGCGTCCAGCGCAGCGCCCAGGTGCGCCTGTTCCCATAGCCTGCGGCCGGCGTAAGCTCCTTCGAAGGGCAGTACCCTTAAGCCCGACAAAACATCAATGGCCGCCTCGTAATTTTTAGCTGAGACAAGACTTCTGGCATGGGCCATCCCGATGGCATAGTTGTCCGGCATCTGGTCATAAGCTTCTGCCGAAGCCAGCAGGGCCTGCTCGGGATCTGGGTGCTTTTGCCAGTATCCGATCAATGCCAGCCACGATCGCCAGGACGTCTTGTCAAGCAGGACCGCATGCTGCAGATCGGGCAGCGGATCGTCCTCCCCCACCCGCTCCTTCAACAGGGCTCGCGTCAGGAAGACAGGCGCAAATCTGATCTCCTGCCCGATGCCTTCCATGAGATCAAGGGCCTCGTGAAACCGGCCGACTCCACCCATGGCGAGGGCCTCATAATAGTCGATGTGCCAATCCGTAGACGCACCTTGCGCCCAGGAAAGCACTTTAAAAGTCTCCTGCCGGTAGGGGAAGATCAGATCTGGCGAAGCGGTTTCGACCTTGGCCAAATAGTCTTGGGCATCTCCTCCTGGGGTGTCCTTGATCAGGTAGGCAATCCATAGGTCGATAAGGGGATGTTCTGGCGCTAGATGAAGCACCTCCAAGGCGTCCTGATCCCGCCCAACGGCATGATAGTAGAGCGCCAACTCCAGCATGGTCTGATAAGACAGTTCGCTGCGATGGGACGCCGCCACCGCCTTCTTGTCGGCCTCGGCGCCGCTCGTCAAAAACCCTTCCATGAAGACGAAATGGTTGAGTGGATCGAGCGTCCGGATGGCATCACGCTGACGTGCTGCCGCATAGGCATTGCCGGTGACTCTGCCGATCAAGGCAAGGAGCTGCCGCGCCCCCATATGAAAACGGTTGAAATCCAAGGCATTGCGGGCATAGCGGTTGGCCTGAGCGTAGCGGTCTTGGATAAAGTAAATCTCCGCCATCTGGGCATACGCATCTGCCTTGAACGCCAGTGATCTGGCTGCCCAACCCAAACACTCCAAGGCATTGAGATGATCGCCCAACCCCCGATAGATCGCTGCGGTCGTGTGATTGGTGGCCGGATCGTAGGTATCCAGGCGAAGGGCTTGCTGCGCAAACTGCAAGGCCTCCTTATACCTAGCTGATCTCATGAGCAGATCTGCTTTTGCCCGTAGCGCCCCCAGATGGATGGGATCCGCCGCCAAGCACTCATCGATCGCCGCTTCTGCTCGCTTATAGTTGCGCAATTTGATGAGTTCGAGCGCGCGCCGATACGTGCGGTCCAACGATGCCGCATACGCTTCCGGAGAGGCCTGCTCTACAAAAGGGCGGGCGATTTCCTTGACTTTTGAGACATCATACACGAGATCCATCCCCTGGATGCGCACTTGCCAACGGTTGCCCTCGGGTTTGCTGACCGTGTCCAGATGAACCTCCATGGGTGCCAGCACCAGTGCTGTGGAAGCCACCACCTCGCCCTCGCACAAGATCTCTAGGGTGCCCGAGCTTTGCTCCAGCGCATTCACCCCGATGATCAACTGATCGTCTTGCTGCTGCACATGGAGTACCCCCTTGGGGCTCACTTCGCTCAAGCCACCGATCCGCTTGACCGGAAACCACAGTTCTCGCCAAATATCGGCCCGACCTGGGTCAAACACCCCTTCGGTGATCGGATTCTGATTGCGCCCTTGCGAGTATTGATTAAGCAGGCGTCCTGCCTGAAACTCAATGTATTGTCCATCCGTATCTGTGAGCAGATCCTCCCAGATGCCGCCAGATCGGGATTGGGCCCAAAGCCATAGCTTTTGTCCCGGAATCTCCTCATAGGGAGCCCAGTGACCAAAACCAAAATCCCGCTCATGGTAGTAGCCGCCAAAGAAATCATCATAGACCCCCACTACGTGGTAGGACTTGGCTGGTCCAAAATCATTTTCATCGTATCGTGCCAAGTTTCGGCCTTCCGTATCATACGGCCAGGGATGGGCCTTGCCCGGATGATCCAGGTACGCATTGCCAGGGCAGTAGAACTCGAGATCATCGCTGGCCACGGCAGCGCCCGTCATCCAGTTGTAGTACGCTTGACTGGCATGCGTAGGATTGTACCAGTTGACCCGCGTTTCAAAATAGGCCTTGTCGGGGGCCAGGCGGATCTCGACCCTCCACTGCGTACGTGAGGGCAGATCCACATTTCCTACAATACAGCTGACACTGCCATCCTCATTCTCCATGGTCACATAGTCCACCGGTGTGGCCGTCGACGGATGATGGCCGATGATCCCAAAATTGAATTCGATCCCCCCGGAGGTCCAGGGGCCCCGCATCGAGATGTTGCGAAACTTCATCACCTCGTTGCGATAGATAAACTCCTCACCGGTCGACTTTTCGATGGCACCCCATACCTTGCCGCCCACCTCAGGGAGCACGTAGACCGCGATATACTCATTTTCGAGGGTCACTACCTTCCACTCGCGATCCACGGGCTCATGGGTATATCCTTCATACTTGTGGTAAGGATAGATCTTCACATCACTGAAGTAGATCGGCACGGGATCGGGATCCGAGAATTCATACGTCTTAAAGGTCCGCCATGACTCGTGTACGGTGGCCGACGGTTGCGCCGAAGCCAAATGGACCGACAGGCTGATGGCGGCCAGGCAAACCGCCTTGCTCAGTTGCGTGACATGCATTAGATGGGAGCTTTGATTCCTCCGCTGAAGATAGGGCAATTAGCGTTTCAATGGCAATGACAATGGCAATGACAATTTCAATGACAATGGCAATTTCAATGGCAATTTCAATGGCAATGACAATTTCAATGACAATGACAATTTCAATGGCAATTTCAATGGCAATGGCAATGGCAATTTCAATGGCAATGGCAATGGCAATTTCAATGGCAATGTGAGGGACTTGCCAATCAATGCGAGGACAGGATCTCTTGCACCTAATCTACTTTTAGGCGCCAGCCCAGGGCAAGCATGATGGCAAACAGGATGAGAATGAAGCCGTAGGCTACCTGCAGATTTTGCCAGTCGGCGAGAAGGCCGATGATGGGTGGCCCGATGATAAAGCCACTGTATCCGATAGTGGTAACCATGCCGATACCGGTGCCTGGCGGGATACCCGGGGTATTGCCGGCACGACTGTAGGCTATGGGTACGATGATCGATAAGCCTAGTCCCGCCAGGAAGAAGCCAATCAGACTCCAGACAGGACCAAGAGCCAGCACGATGGCCACCACCCCTACCAGCGCGGTCACACTACAGGCCACGATCAGGCGTTTGTCCCCATAACTCATCCGGGCGCCATCGCCCAGCAAACGTCCGATCAACATGGCCAAAGAATGAAATACCAGTCCCAGCGGCGCCCAAGCATCATCCACTCGCATGACATCCCGCATATAGCTGGTACTCCACTCCGCCATGGCCCCCTCCCCTAGCATCGCGCAAAAGGCGACCAGGCCGATGCCGACCAGCACTTTGGCCGGCCAGTTGAATAGTGGACCCCTTACCTGAGAAGCCGGCTTGTCTCGCACCAAATAGCTCCGCAAATACCACACGGCAACGATCGAAACCAGGGCCATGACCAAGAGATGGACGGCGATGGTACTGCCCAGAGACACAAACAGGGTGCCGGTGCCCGCCCCACTAAACATGCCCAAGCTCCAGATACCGTGAAATGAGGCCATGATCGACTTGCCCAGCCCCTTTTCTACGACCACCGCCTGCGCATTCATGGCCACATCGGTGATGCCGCTCGACGCACCCAGGAAAAAGAACGCCACCACCAGCAGACCATAGACGGGCAACTGGGCAAACGTACCGACCAAGAGACATAGGCTGAACACCGCTGTCAGCGTGACCACACGGCTGCCATAGCGAGCGATGAGACCACCGGTAATAGGCATGGCCAGCAGCGACCCAATGGCGGAAGCTAACAAGACAAAACCCAGCTGTCGATAGTCGATATGGTATTTGTCCTGGATGTCAGGCAGACGGGCCACGTAATTGGCAAAAAGAAAACCATTGACAAAAAATACGGCACTGACGGCCCATCGCGCTTTCTTCATAGAGGGTGTCTGGAGCAATCTGCTGACAAAAAAAGAACGGAATATAGGTGAAATGAAAAAGTACGGAGATGGGGCGGCTCCGTACTTCTCCGTACTTCTATGATCTTTGGATGATCGGCTTAATTGCCTACCACAATCTTCTGCGACACCACACCCTGGTCAAATGACAGGCGACTGACGTAGAAGCCCGGGCCAAATGGCCGAAGATCCAAGGTCGTCTGCTGTCCCAACGCCCGGTGTCGGCTCATGAGCAGTTTACCAGCCATATCATACAACTCCAAGGTCATGATCTCCTCATTGGCCCTAAATGACACGACATCTCTTGTGGGATTAGGAAATATGGTCAAACCTACCGCTTCCTTGCTCAACTGGGGCGCCTGAGTACTGGTCTGCTCGGCAAAGGCAGCCATGAGACGAGGCACAATATACCGCTGCAGGGTGTCGATCATGGCTCGAGAAATGGCCGGATCGTTGGGATTGCCCTCGCCTGTGTTATACTCACATATCTTTTGTGCCGACGGCGGATTTAGCCCGGCAAAGTCCCAGGTAAAGGCAAAGGTGGCTTCGTCATACCAATTCCAAGGATAGGCATTGCCACCCCAACTGACGGACGGTGCACCGGCGCTATTGTCACATTGAATGGACGTATCCAAGGTAAAGGGCCGATAAAGGTAGATCCCCTCCAGGCCACCGGAGCGTTCGAGCGCAATTTGGGTCAATGGATCTTCAAAATTTGCCTCGATAAATGGATCGTTGATCCCCAATTCATTGGCCCGGTGCGCGATTGTATCGGGGAAGGCACCTTCCGCAATAATGATGCTGCCTCCCACACCGATCGTCACGTCGCGAATACCTGCATTGGAAAATTTATCTTCGGGCATCAGCACGATGACCGGAGGAGACTCCGCTGTCAACCACTCAAACTCTCCCAAACCACCCTCGAAAGTAATCACGGCACTCACGTCCGAGGAATAGCCGACATGGTTCGGAATATTTAGGAAGGCTTCGTTAAGCCCATAGGGATCACCATGCACCTCTTCAATCAGGAATGGTGTCGGAGGTTGCGTTGAGAAGTCGAGAAATTTCGGCTGCAAGCTCTGCTCGTAGTTGGTCAGGCAACCCACATTCACTGCTGCGTATCCTGCAGCGTCCATGCCACCAACGGCAATCCTACTTGTATCCACCGAGAACGAGTTACCATTCTCAGCTGCCTCTCTGCGAAAGAATCGAACGGCAGTCCGCAGATCTTGAGTAATGCGATATACCGCCTGCAAGACAGTTTCCTTAATCACCTTGTCTTGCGGACTGAGTGGGTTCCAACCCAGACGATAATCCACGGAGGCCGCTACAAATCCCCTCCTTGCATAGTCCATGCACATCTCTACAACCGCGCTATCTTTCCGGCTTCCATAAGGCGATTGATTAACGATCGGTGGAAGAAAGTCACCCCGATGGGCCAAGATCACGAGAGGTCGTTGCGACAGAGTATCTCCCGCCGGCTCATACACGTCCATTAAGAGATCCTCCGGTGCAGGATCCATCTCAAATAACACAGGAAGAATACTAATATTATTCCCATAGACGACACCCTCAGTCACGTTGACTTCGTCGAAGACCTTGTCCAGATACCGCTCTTGTGCGATCGCCGTCATCGACAGTGTCGCGATGCACGCCCCGGTCAAAATGTTTTGTAAAAATTTATTCATGTGAAATAGGTTATGATGCTAATATGAAGAATAATGCCAAGATAAAAATACAAATCGGCCCACCGCCGGACCTCCATACAAGCCATTCTGCTGACGATTAAGGAGGTTCGATCCACTAACTTTCAAGGTGCTTCTCAACTTGGGAAATCGCTTACTGATTTGTCCATTGAGATGATACTGGGCGGGAATGCGGCCGGAAAACTGAGGGGAGCTTTCAAATTTGTAGCCCTCCACCCAGCGAAAATTGAATCCTACATCCATGTGCCTTACACCTGCAATGGTTAGGTCACCCACTTGAAAGCCCAAATTGACCTTGTGCTCGGGTGTATTGTAGGCCGGTATCAGCGGATCATCGCTGTCGATAAATATTTTGTTCCAAGAATAATTGGCTCTAATCCCGGAGTTTTCTCCGGTAAATAAAGTCAGCGCGGTAGAAAATCCCGTCGTATAGGTAATGTCCTTGGCATTGGCCGCAAATCGAAAAATATTGGGTTGCCCGGGAAACCCCATAAAGAAGGGTACGTCCAGACCGATCTTATAACCAATGAAGTCCTCGTACCTATTTAGATACAGTGCACTTTTTACATCAACAAACTCAAAGAACAATCCCGAGTAGGCCAATTCCAACGCCAGTGCCTCTTCCGGCTTGACCGGGGGCTCGTCAAAATACTCCAGCAAGGACGCGTCCAAACCATTGTCCAAATAGTCCTCAAAAGACTTGAGTGAAATCAGATTCGTATAACCCGTGGTATTGCCTAGCAACAGGGCTGATCCTACCCGAAAAAAATAATACTGGTCAATCAAAGTCGGATTCCTTAGTGCCGAGGACACCGAAAATCGAATGGACTGCACCGGATCAATAATGTATTGAAAAGAGACAGCCGGGCTAAATAGTAGGTCGTAGTTCTGATGCTTGTCCAGCCTGGCCGCAAAATCAATCTTAAAGCGGCTGGCAAATGTTCGTTCGATACCGGCATAGAGGCCATATTCGTACGTGCGGATGGAGGTCCCGGAAGTATCCGAAAAAATGGTTCCTTCAGAATACGGATGGTACCGTCGATAATTTCCGCCCAGCGTGATGGCATCCGCAAATTTGGGCAGGATGCGGTACTGGGCATGCATATCATAGAGCTTTGACTCGTCGACATATTTTGTCCCACCTTCGGATACCTTGGTATTGATGATGTCGTCAAAGACCAGATCAAATTCAGGGGTGCCAGGTACCAGGTACCCGCCGTCTTGGGATGCTCGGGCACGCTTGTGCCACTCTCTGATCATATCCACATTCTGGTCCAATACCATCTGCGCCCCATCAAAGTCATAGTAGAAGTCCGGCGCCGGTCCGATCTCCGGAAAGCCCGGGAGCTCTTTGACCATGGGATTGATATTGGAAAACCAGTGATTCTTGTACCCATTGAGCCATTCTCCGTCACCGCGCCAACGGCTTTGCAGCTTACTGGCAGTAGAGACGATATCATAGGTATCTCCGGCATTCTCACCGGTCATAAACATGCGGAGGAAGAACCGGTCCTTTTTCTTGATCTCCAGCTTGGGCTGGTAAGCAAAAACATCATTTAGACTGAGTCGATTATCCAATTGCATCACGGTGGTACCGCGTCCATAGTTTCCCGTGGTTACGATTTCCCAGTCTTTGCCAAAGCGATAAAACAGGCCAGCGCTCGTCTTGAAGTTGTAGCTGTCGTAGTTGGCCAGGTCCTCCTCCCAGTATCCGGTCCGATAAAAACGCCACAAGCCGGGGTGGCGAAATTGCTCAAATAGCGACGTATAATTTCCTTGCGCTTCATCTCCATACCGATTGACTGCATCGTAACCGCCCGGATTATCGGCGTAAATACTGTCTGCCAGCGCACCAAAAGAAGGATTGGCATTGTCCGCTACCCAATCGTAAACCGTGGTATAGGTCATATTTAGCTTCACGCCCAGACGCTCCCGGTCCTGCTTGTCTTTGAAGGCGTGAGCCCAACGCAAAGAGGCTTCTCTATAGGATCTTTCACCGTATTTGACCTGTGCTTCCAGCCCTTGGTAGTCGAAGGGATTCTTCGTGCGCATATTGATCACCCCATTGAATGCTCCCGGTCCGAAATAGGCTGAGCTGGCTCCAATGACCAAGTCAACCCCTTGCACGTCCAATTCCGGCAGGCCCAAGAAATTGCCCAGGGGATAGTTTAGGCCGGGCGAAGCATTGTCCACGCCGTCAATCAACTGAAGCGACCGCACAGGTGTACTGCTGTTGAATCCGCGGGTATTGATCACCTTCACGCCAAAGCTGACGGTCAGCAGATCCGTCTCGCGCATGGTCGCCAGGACATCATAGAAGCTGGCTTCGGAGTTTCGCTCAATCTCGGCCAGGCCGAGTGACTCCACCGTGAGGGATAGCTCCTGCTTCAGGCGGGATCCTTCGCCGCGCACCTCCACTTGTTGGAGTGCCAATTGTTGCTGTTCCATGCCAAATTGGATAGCCGTGGACAGGTCCGTCACTTCCACCTGACGTGCGGTGTATCCCAAGTAGGTCAACTCTACGGTAAAGGGTGGTGCCGGCACATCTGCCAGTTGCAGCGTTCCGTCCAACTCGGTGCAAACACCCAGGTTGGTACCCACGACATTTAGGCAAGCGCCAATCAACGGCTCCTGGTTGTCGATGTCAATGATCGAACCGGTCAATACTCGCTGTGCTGTTAGCGCACTGGGCACCGCACATAGGATGCAAAGGCACAGCATCTTGGAAGGCAAGTTCTGGAGCAACACGGATGATGATATAGGTCGATTTCTACTCAGTTCATTGGTGCTTAGAAGCTTCGATAATACTCAATCTGAGGCGCATTTGCAGCAACTTTACTCAACATTTTTGCGCATGTGTTTGACTTTGAGTCATACCTCAAGCCCCCACTAAGTAGACTCTTTCGGCGACCGCCTTCTGCACGAATGAGCCCCAAGTCAGATTTGTCTGGCCAGACTGATGTGCTTCTGCTCGCTCGATCGCCATCTTGGCGGCATGCTCCACCACCCACTCAAAATTGGCTTCACCCACCGAGGTGATCTCGGCGTCGGGCGCAGGATTGCAAAAGTCAATGGCATAGGGAGTGCCCTCTCTCACGGCAAATTCAACCGTGTTGAAGTCATATCCCAGGGCATTGTTGATTTTGAGCACCAGGCGCTTCACTTTTTGAAGGAGGCCAGCCGGGTATTCGGGAGCCTGCTGCAGGTAGCGCTCATGGTGGGGATTGCGCGGCTCGTAAGGCATGATATGCACATACTTCCCACCGATGACATAACAGCGGAAGTAGTAGTCAAAATCCACATTTTCCTGGAGCATCATCACTAGTCTGCCCGTTTCTGCGTAGGCGGCAAACAGCTCATTGTAGTCGTGTACCTTGTAGACACTTTTCCAGCCGCCGCCGGCATGTGGTTTCATATAGAGCGGAAATCCACCCAGATACGCCACCATTTTCTCCCATTCCAGCGGATACTTCAGATTGCGAAATGAGTGCGCACTGGTGTCCTCCGGCATGTCCTTGGAGGGCAGTAAGACGGTCTTGGGCACCGGCACCTTGATCTTCTCCGCCAGCACATTGTTAAAGAACTTCTCATCCGCGCTCCACCAAAACGGATTGTTGATGACGGCCGTGCCACAAGCTGCCGCATTCTTAAGGTACGAGCGATAAAAGGGTACATCCTGGGAGATGCGGTCGATCAGCACCGCGTACCCGCTGGTCCTGGCCTGCATGACCTCCTTCACGCTGGCCATCTCTGCCTTGATTCCTTTGACCTTTTTGGCATTGACCCTTTCCACAAATGCCGGCGGGAACGAATTTTCTTGACCGAAGAGGATTCCGATTTTCTTCAAAATGGGATCAATTTTGTGTCTGCCGGAAAAAGTACGAAAAAGAGGGGGTTTAGTTCGGAGTGACTTGAGTTCCGAGTTCGGAGTGACTTGAGTTCGGAGTGACTTGAGTTCGGAGTGACTTGAGTTCGGAGTGACTTGAGTTCCGAGTTCCGAGTTCCGAGTGAGATCGGGTGATGCCTTGCGATAAGAAAAGGTCTATCTGAGATTCAGATGCTCCCTGACGCGAACTCGTCCCGCCACTCAAGTTCACTCAAGCGCACTCAAGCGCACTCAAGGCACTCGGAACTAAACCATTGGAGTTGCGAGTTCGGAGTTCCGAGTTCCGAGTGAGATCGGGTGCTGTCTTGCGATAAGAAAAGGTCTATCTGAGATTCAGATGCTCCCTGACGCGAGCTCGTCCCCACTCAAGTTCACTCAAGTGCACTCAAGGCACTCGGAACTAACCATTGGAGTTCCGAGTTCGGAGTGACTTGAGTTCCGAGTTTGGAGTGAGGTCAGGTGTTGTAATTGTGACAAGGGCTCATCCGGGATTCCATGCTCCCTGACGCGAGCTCGTCCCCCACTCAAGTTCACTCAAGCGCACTCAAGGCACTCGGAACTAAACCATTGGAGTTCCGAGTTTGGAGGGAGGTCAGGTGTTGTAATTGTGACAAGGGCTCATCCGATATTCCATGCCCCCTGACGCGAGCTCGTCCCCCACTCAAGTTCACTCAAGCGCACTCAAGGCACTCCGAACTAGAATCACTCAAGGCACTCGGAACTAACCATTGGAGTTGCGAGTATGGAGTGACTTGAGTTCTGAGTTCTGAGTTCCGAGTTCCGAGTGAGATCGGGTGCTGTCTTGCGATAAGAAAAGGTCTATCTGAGATTCAGATGCTCCCTGACGCGAGCTCGTCCCCACTCAAGTTCACTCAAGTGCACTCAAGGCACTCGGAACTAACCATTGGAGTGCCGAGTTTGGAGTGACTGGAGTTCAGAGTTCGGAGTGACTTGAGTTCTGAGTGACTTGAGTTCTGAGTTTGGAGTGAGATCAGGTGCTGTAATTGCGACAAGGGCTCATCCGATATTCCATGCTCCCTGACGCGAGCTCGTCCCCCACTCAAGTTCACTCAAGCGCACTCAAGGCACTCGGAACTAAACCATTGGAGTTCAGAGTTCTGAGTGACTCGAGTTCAGAGTTCTGAGTGAGGTCAGGCGCTATCTTGGAATAAGGAGAGGGCTCATACGAGATTCCATGCTTCCCTGCCGAGAGCTCGTCCCCAACTCAAGCTCACTCAAGCGCACTCAAGGCACTCGGAACTAGAATGACCCCACTCTGACGCTTTTCCTATCTTCCACAGATAAACGACATCAGGACACATGGCTGCCGGACCGATCCAACCTCATACACTGCTGACCGAATTTGACATCAGCCTTTTTCAGACGGGCAAGCACTTTCGGCTGTACGAGAAGCTGGGGGCGCGGGAGTTGGAGAAGGATGGAATAAAGGGCACCTACTTTGCCGTTTGGGCACCGATGGCCGCCTCAGTCAAGGTCGTCGGTGATTTTAATGCCTGGCAGGGGGACGACCATCGGCTGATGGTCCGGTGGGACAACTCCGGCATCTGGGAAGGTTTCGTTCCCGGCATGGGTGTCGGGGATCTGTATAAGTATGAAGTGCTAAGCCATGACGGCCAGCAGACGTTGATCAAGAGCGATCCATTTGGCTATCAGCAGGAGGTCAAGCCCAAGACCGCCAGTATCGTCACCGACCTTTCGTATAAATGGAAGGACAAAAAATGGATGCGCAATCGAGCGAAGAAAAACAGCTTGAGTGCCCCCTATTCGGTCTACGAGGTCCATCTGGGCTCTTGGAAGATACATCCGGACGGGAGGCGGTATAGCTACGATGACCTGATCGAACACTTGGTACCCTATGTGACCGAAATGGGCTTCACCCATGTGGAGTTTATGCCCATTATGGAGTTTCCGTTTGACGGATCTTGGGGATATCAGATCACCGCCTTTTTTGCGCCCACCAGTCGATTTGGAGATCCGCAGGGGTTCATGCGACTGGTAGAGGCCTTTCACCGGGCGGACATTGGTGTGATCCTGGACTGGGTGCCCTCCCACTTTCCTTCCGATGGACACGGCTTGGCCACCTTTGACGGCAGTTGCGTGTATGAGCATCCCGATCCGCAGCGAGGCTACCATCCGGATTGGAAGAGTCACATATTTAACTATGCGCGGCCCGAGGTACGTTCTTTCCTGATCTCCAATGCGCTGTACTGGCTGGAGGTGTACCACATTGACGGACTACGGGTGGACGCCGTCGCCTCCATTCTGCATTTGGACTATTCGCGGGAGGAAGGCGAGTGGACACCCAATATCTACGGGGGCAACTACTATCTGGAGGCCGTGGATTTTGTTAAGGACTTCAACTTGGCCGTATACGAGCACTATCCCGATGTGCAGACGATCGCCGAAGAGTCGACCGCTTTTCCGATGGTCACCCATCCCGTGCACCTGGGCGGGTTGGGATTTGGCATGAAGTGGATGATGGGTTGGATGAATGACACGTTGGAGTATTTCAAAGCCGACCCATTCTTCCGCCGATACGAGCAGGGCAAGCTCACATTTAATATGTTTTACGCCTACTCAGAAAACTATGTGTTGCCTTTTTCGCACGATGAGGTGGTGCATGGCAAGGCCTCGATGATCTACAAGATGCCGGGGGATGAATGGCAAAAGTTTGCCAACCTCCGTCTGCTCTATGGATACATGTACACCCATCCGGGCAACAAGCTACTCTTCATGGGCAATGAGTGGGGGCAAACCAATGAATGGAACTATCAGCAAGAGCTCAGTTGGGGCTTGTTGGAATATGTGGTCCACCAGGGACTTCAGACCGCCGTCAGAGAGCTAAATGAGCTGTTTAGGACCAGCAAGGCCCTGTACGAACAGCAATACGATCCAGCTGGATTTGAATGGATTGACTTTTCGGACGAGGAGCAGTCCGTCATCGTGTTCCTTCGCAAAGGCAAGAAGAGCAAGGATCAGATGGTCGTCATCTGCAATTTTACTCCGGAGACCAGAGACAAGTACCGCATCGGCGTGCCGGTCGAGGGCAAGTGGCAAGTGGCCTTTAACACCGACGAGGCCAAATATGGGGGGTCAGGATATCTCACGCGCAAGACACTCAAGACCAGCAAGAAGAAGTACCACGGTCGCGATCGATCACTCGTCATCAATCTACCACCGCTCGCAGCCGTAGTACTTCAACCCGTGTCTTAGGCCTACTGCTATGGGCTGGATGATGCCCACTGCGCAGGGGGTTTACTGGCGCAATGTCGGGTACGCACCGCCGAGAGCCGTTGGATCGGCCTAGGAAAAATCTGTTTTGAGTTTCTTTGTCCGAAGGGCGTGGGTCAGACGCTAACCACACCGTTTTCTTCGTAGCTGACGCCCGTGGGTACATAGCGATCTGCCTGATCGTCATTCTCCCAGCTCTTACCATCCAACAGGTAGCGGAATTGGTAGTCTTTGCCCGAGTCCAGGTCCAGGGTCGCTGTGAACGCACCGCTCTTGAGTTTTTTCATCTTGCCCTTCTTGGGATTCCAGTCGTTGAAGTCTCCCAAGATGGTGGCCTTCTTGGCCTCTTTGGCAGCCTCCGACTGCAATTTGAAGGTTACTTTGCAAACGGGCTTCGACTTGAGGAATTTTTTGGTAACACTCATGACAATTGTTTTAAATAGTTAGTAAGCAAGCGTTAGTTTTGGTTTACCTCGGTTTTGAGGCCGCAAATGTAAAGAAAAAACGGGAGGGGCCTTTTCGAGCCATGAATCGGATGCCAGATTGTGACAACCAAAACTGGCTGGATGCACACAATGATCTGATATTCAACCTATTAAATCCAGTGTTATGTTTATGTGAAATGAGAATCTCAGAGGTGAGGAACACCTCCATTTTGCTGGACATTTAATCCATGCCTGGCATGGATCCAAGTACAATCGTCACACCAGTCATGTAAGCATTTCGTCCGATCAGCAGCCATAATGGGCCGCTTCTGGCCAGATATGGTAGACTATCACGTCCAATCCCTTGACTTCGCTTGAATTTCCTTCGGGTCCTCTGACAATGTGATTACCCCCCTGTGCTTAGAGGCGTCCAACCCATCAGCACTTTGCTTGTCTAGCATAGCTAATAGGTGATCCATCTGCCCTTTCTTTATTGTGATCACCATCACGCCTGATTTCTCTAAGGATACGCCTGCACCAAGTTAGCAGTTCTCCTTACGATCCCATAGCACGTTTTGGGCCGCAGACCGAGGAGTTCAATTCTTGGATATGGATTGTTAACTTGGGCACCATCACTTCTTTCAAAATCGAGCAATGAATAATCGACGCTACTTTCTTCAGAGATTGACCCAATTTGGCGTGAGTCTTCCCTTTATTAAGGCTGCCTTTGATCGACCATCAAATCCCACACCTGCTGCCGCCGGCCTACCGGTAATTCTCTGCAGTAGAGGGGAAAGCTGGGGAAAAAAGGTGCTCCAACCGGCATGGGACACCTTACAGCGATCTGGCAGTATCCTGGATGCGGTGGAGGCAGGAGCCAATGTTGTCGAGCTTGATCCCGATGATACGTCGGTGGGCTATGGCGGCCTACCCAACGAACACGGTGTCGTCACCCTCGATGCCTCCGTCATGTATGGTCCTACCCACAACTGTGGCTCTGTAGCTGCCCTGGAGCGCATCAAGACCCCCTGCTCGGTAGCCAGACTGGTCATGGAGCGCACGGACCACATGATGCTCGTCGGCCAAGGTGCCTTGCAGTTTGCCCGCGCCCATGGCTTCCAAGAAGAGAACCTGCTGACTGAGCGAGCCCGACTCCACTGGGTGCGTTGGAAAGAAAACCTGAGCGACCGGGACGACTGGCTACCACCGGCCGACGGCAAATATGGGATCCAAAAGCGGACCACCGGCACCATCAATGTACTTGGCATTGATGCCAATGGCGACGTGGCCGGCATCACTACCACCAGCGGCCTCTTTGGCAAGCTACCCGGCCGGGTAGGCGATTCTCCCATCATTGGCGCTGGCCTATATGTGGACAACCGCGTCGGCGCTGCCGGCGCCACAGGCCGGGGGGAGGAAGTCATCCGCACCTGTGGCAGCTTCTATGTGGTCGAAAAGATGAGCCAAGGTATGAGCCCCCAAGAAGCCTGCGAAGCCGCCTGCCAACGTATCGTCGAAATCAACGGCGGCCTCGACACCGGCGACTACAACGATAAATTCGTCGCCGTCAACAAGGCCGGTGAGGTGGGCTGCGCTGCCATCCGCGGCCGGAAAGGTCGGCATCCCTTTGTGGCGTACATCAACCAGGATGGCTTTCAGGCGGTGGAGGGTAGCTCGTTGGTGATGGTGGAGGAGTGATGAGCTTGTCACTGATGGTGAACCAAGGTGATCGTTCAATGGAGCTAGAGGTGGGGTAAACCTTCCTTGAGAAACGAAATGAGACTGTAGACTAGGGTGTCATGGGAAGTTGGATATGTATCTGACGCCGGCGTTACGATGAACTTTCGATCCACCTCCAAGTCAGCACATGCGACATAAAATCCTCTCGAAATCTTGGGACTGTTGCTATACTTGATTTCTATCGCTGCCACAGGTACTTGACCACGTACTAGCAGCAAATCTATCTCTGCTCCTGCATGTGTGCGGTAGAAGTATAACTCAAGGCCTTCGGGTCTATGGTGGCGAATTTGCTCGATGACATAACCCTCCCAAGAGGCGCCCACTATGGGGTGAGAGATCAGTTGGTCATAGTCGCTGATATGCTGAAAGAAATGAAGTATGCCGCTGTCGACCAGGTATACTTTGGGCGCCTTGACCAACCGTTTGCCGATATTTATAAACCATGGCCTTAGTCGGTGCAGCAGAAACGCTCCCTCCATAAAGTCTAGATATCGATTGACCGCTGGACCCGTGACGCCCAATGATCTAGACAGATCTTGCATGTTTAGTAATCCACCATGGTGATAGGAGAGAATGGTCCAAAGACGTCTGGTTAAGGAAGCATTAAATCTCAAACCAAACATGACATTTAGATCGCGTTCTACGTATGATCGCACAAAACTAGACATCCAATCGGTGCGTGCCTTCTTATCATCTGCAAGAAACGCTCGGGGAAATCCCCCGCGAAGCCAATGTACCTGTTGGCTGTACTTGGGAAAGACCTCGTCCAGTCGAAATGGAGGCAAATCAATAAAGTTGATTCTTCCGGCAAGGGATTCTGAAACGCCACTTACCAATTGTGGTGCTGCGGATCCCAGCAGTAGATACTTTCCCATTCGCCGATCGCGATCAATCAAGCCACGCAACGTATCGAAAAGATGAGGCATGGCCTGCACCTCATCTAGAATCACCAATTTGTCGCCATGATGATCAAGAAATGTCTCGGCATCGGAGAGTTTCACGCGATCCCGAGGCAGCTCCAAATCCAGGTGGATTGTTGGTGTTTCATACTGCTCCGCCAACTGAAAAGCTAGTGTCGTCTTTCCGACCTGCCTGGCACCCAAGATCAGGGTAGCCGGAGCCAGGCCAAGCTTATCGAGCAAAAGCTCCTGGTACTGTCTCGCTATCAAAGTCATCTGAACGCAAAAGCATCTAACCTTGCAAATATAAGTTTACACTTTCAATTTTCAAGTTTTCATGTTTCTAAAAATAGAATATCACGACCCTTAATTAGATTTTTCAAGAAGCCTGTGAAGCCGCCTGTCAGCGCATCGTGAAGATCAACGGCGGACTGGACACCGGCGACTACAACGATAGATTCGTCGCCGTCAACAAAGCAGGGAGAGGTCGGGTACGCTGCCATTCGCGGACGGAAAGGTCGGCATCCCTTTGCGGCGTACATTAATGAGGATGGCTTTCAAGCGGTGGAGGGTAGCTCATTGGTGATGGTGGATGAGTGATGAGCTTGTCACTGAAGGTGAACCAAGGTGATCATTCAATGGAGCTAGAGGTGGGGTCAACCTTCCTTGAGAAACGAAATGAGACTGTAGACTAGGGTGTCATGGGTAGTCGGATATGTATCTGACGCCGGCGTTACGATGAACTTTCGATCCACCTCCAAGTCAGCAGATGCGACATAAAATCCTCTCGAAATCTTGGGACTGTTGCTATACTTTATTTCGATCCCTGCCACGTCCTTGACCACGTACGAGCAGCAAATTCTATCCCTGCTCCTGCATGTGCGCGATAGAAGTATAACTCAAGGTCTTCGGGTCTATGGTGGCGAATCTGCTCGATGCCATAACCCTCCCAAGAGGCGCCCACTATGGGGTGAGAGATCAGCTGATCATAGTCGCTGAAAGAAATGAAGTATGCGCTATGGTTTTGGGTGACCGCCACCCTGCACACCGATCCCTCCTGCGGTATCCTGCATACTTTTATTTGGCGAGGTCGGTGCACTCTTCACTGGATGTCGTATGTTGTAACTAGATAATGGATGCTTTCACACTCACGCTATGGTAGCGAGACTCTTCAAGCCTTACGCAGCTATGACCCTAACATCTTCTAACCAATTAACTAACACAAGCATGATTCGCTCAGTGATTTGCTTTTTTCTCTTCTCGTTTTTCGCCTGCACCGACGACATTGGGGAGATGGAAGATTGCGACATCAACTTAGAGCCAGAGGATTCATATATGTATCCGGTAGTGCCAGGTATGCCGGAATGGGCGGAACTGAAAACGGGGGAAGATCGACTTGCTGCAACACAAGTGTCACAAGAAACTGCTAGAAGGATGTCTACGGATGGTTTGATTGAAACTTGGTTAACCTATCCGGGAGAAAATCTAATAAACTATATAATAGCTGGGTATATGCGATGAGCTATTTTAAGGAACACTTTAATGGGTTGGGAGAACTCATTACGAGAGGAAATGCGGGGTGCAAGATCTTAGCTCGATATCAAGCCATGGATTTGCACACCTTTCCAAGTATAATTGACCATTTGAGATTGGTGGGATTAGTTTGCGATTTTGACATATTAAGACATATGACAACCCAAGAGCGGCATGTGCTCATTAGCCACGCGGTTGATAATCATGAGATTCAAAAGCAGTACGTTGATTTTTACTCTCTGATAAGCATAGAAATTTCTCTTTGGGTTTGCGCCCGCACAATGCTCTATCTTGAGTATCAACCATTTCTTGAAGATGTGGAAAGATCTGAAGACCTATGGCTATGGATGGAAACTGGGCATCTCGCCTCGCATTTGTCGTACGACAGTTTTGAAGTACAATCAGTCATCAAGCATGCTTTGCATTTTAAGAATTAGAGAATAATATGTCAGGTCATCGGCCGTAACGGCTGACTTTTTCAGTCGAGCTCGATTGGCAACGGGCACCACATCACCTGCAAGTCGAATATTAGCAAGATCATCTCTTGCTCGGCTAAGCTGAGGAGTCGACGACTCAAACGAATGTCATGACCCTGTAACCGTCGGCGTAGTGTCGCATAACTGATTTGCAGTATGGTCGCAATTTCCTGCTTGGTGCGCGGTTTCTTCTCTAGGCGCAAGGCGGCCGTATAATGCATCGATGACGGTTTTAGGTCATGCCAGAAAGGGACAAGCCTCTCACATCCCTGACAATGTATTACTGCAAGTGTGCACGCAGCACTTCAAATATACACATTATGACAATATAAGGCCAGCGCTTGTTGTTCGATGGTGACTGGATGCTTCCGTCAGCTGGTTGTTCTGCTTGTATCCAGTACCTTGAGCTTGGGCGTCAACAGTTGGTAAATCACCGGCACAAAATATAAGCTTGCGATTGTGCCAAACACGAGACCTCCAATGACGGTAATGGCGAGGGGTCGTTGCAGCTCTGCTCCGAGACCTCCCGAAAACAGAATGGGCGATAATGCGAGGATCGTGGTCAGGGAGGTCATCAAGATAGGCTTGAGCCTCCGCTGACCACCAATGTGTATGGCCTCCACAATTGAGTGTTGCTTCCTGGCCCGATTAATCATATCCACTTTTAAGATGGCATCATTGACGACGATCCCACTCATGACAATCATGCCAATAATTGACACGACATTGACGCTGCCATCCAGCAGGTACAATGCCGACAGTGATCCCGCCAACCCTACCGGGACCGTCAGCATGACAATAAAGGGTTGCCTTAGCGATTCAAACTGGGCAGCGAGTATGAGAAACAGCAGAAAGAGGGAGACAGTCACGACCACTGCCAGTTCCTTCATCGTGGTTTGATTGTCAAAATACTGCCCTGAGAATGAGACGGTGTGATGGCCGGTGACCTGTACAGCTTCTTTGATGTCCTGGACAAGCGACGGTCGGTATCTGGAGAACGTAAAGTCCAAGCTTTCTCCGGAAATTCCAGCGGTGATGGTCTTTAATCGCTCCGTCTTTTCCAATGTAATGAAATGCCTCAAGGGTAGATACTTACCATGTCTATTGGACACTTCCGCCTCTTCGATCAACTGGTACATTGACTTTTCCTCGGTCCCCAAATGAATGGGTATGAACTGGTCTGATGCTCGAAGCTGAGAGATCAGATTTTGATTAAAGAGGGTCCTTAGTTTGTCATGAAGGGTTTGATATTCGATCTGGTACAGTTGAAGCTGATCGAGCCGCACCCGAATGGCATATTCTTCCTGCATCGCCGGTTGAGATCCGGAAAGGCCCTTGGCCAGAAGGTGGTCGAAAATCGGTTTCACATCTTTCGGTTCCGAGATGATATTACTCCTGTTATCTTGAATGTGAGCGACAAGATCCGGTCGCACGCTGGCAAATACTTTATCAAACAGGTTTTCCAATGGAGCGATTTTAAAACTCGCCTGTGGATATTTTGCATATAGCCCCTCCGTAATTATCTGCTCCGTCTTGCTGTATGTCAACCCGGGTGACAGGAACAATAAGATCTCTGCCTCATAGAGGCTCTGCTCCTCCTGCAGTAGGAGAAATTGTTTTTCTCCAATAAAGCTGTTGGCTGCCGCAACCCTGTCGTCTAATGCACTGATTAAGGATGTGACTCTCTGTCGATTTTCCTCGATGCGGATGGGCTCATTCCAATCTACATTCAACTTGATGGCGTCACGGGTCAATGGTGGAAACGTGCCTTTGGCCAATCCGCCAAAAATGAGCACACCCGAGACGACCATCAGCAAAAACACGGGAATGATCAAAAATGGTCTCTGCAAAGCCCATCCCACGGATGACCTAAAAAAGGAGGGGCCCTGGGGCATTACTGCCCTTTCCTTTTCGTCCTTTCCCAATGTCATGAGGACTGGTAAGAGAAAATAAGCTACCAGAAGCGAACTGGCCAAGGCCACCGATATGGAAATTGCCTGATCATAAAATAGAGCACCAGTCAGACCACTGAGAAAGATCAGGGGAAGAAAAACCGAGCAGGTAGTAAGGGCCGAACTAATCAGGGGTTTGATTACTTCGTTTGCTCCTCGCACGGAGGCAGTCCATGTAGAATCTGTCCGATTTCTCGACTGCTTGATATTATCAATGATGATAATCGAATTATCGACCATCAATCCAACGCCCAATATCAGGCCTGCGAGCGAAATGATGTTGATGGAAATATCCAGCAAATAAAACCCCAGAATGGTCAGAAGCAGGGCCATTGGTATGGCTAGACCGATCAAGGCCGGTGCGCGCCACTCCCGGTAGAATAAAAACATTATGAGGAAGGCAAAGGCACCCCCATATAGTAGACTTGTCCCCAGGTTGGACATGGAGACTTGCAGGAGTTCTGATTGGTCGTTCGTCACCTGAAATTCTAACTGGGGATATTCCTCCTCCAACTGCTGGAGGAGCGTAGCAAAGGCCCTTCGCAACTGAAATAATTGAGCGCTGGCATTCTTCCGGACGGTAAACAATATGGCCTTGCGATCGCCATAGAGATGAAGGCCTCTGGTTGGCAGTTCCTGCACGGCTATCTCGGCCAATTCCCTAAGTTGTACGATCTGCCGCCCTGCTCTCAAATAAATGTTCTCTACGTCCTCCTTGGTCCTCAGTTCCGACAAAAACTCCACCTGGTATTGATTCTGTCCGTCCTTGAGCAAAATATTGCCAAGGTTGACATTGTTCTCTACCAATGCCCGCTGGACATCCTGATCATCCAATCCCAAGCTTCGCAGCATGGCCTGGTTTGTTTTGATGAGCACCTGTGGCTCCGCATATCCGGTCCGATCCACAAAGGCCACTTCCCGTAGTTGCTCAATCCTCCGCTTTAGTACGGCTCTTGTTAGATCGCTTAGCTCAAGCTCAAATTGTCCTTCTGCCTCCTTGGCAAAGATGCTCAAATAGTACACCGGAATATCTGCCGCATTGCTCTTGATCACTTTGGGTCGAGGCAACTCTCTGGGCAGGTTGCCCATGATCTGATCTATTTTCTCATTGACCTCCAGAAAAGCCAAATTCGTGTTGGTCTGGTACTCAAAATCCAACTCTATCGAGGCGAAGTTGCTTCTCGTACGACTATGAATGTCCTTCAGCCGTCCCACCTGCATCAGCTGATTGCGTAGCGGTCTCGTTACGCTATTCTCTAAGGTGCGTGCATCGACATTGGGATAGTTGACCTGGACAGTGATCTTGGGTATGGGTATGTCTGGCAGGAGGGAGATGGGTACAATTCCAGTGACGACCACGCCCACGATGACCATGCCAAGGAAGGACATTAGGACAGCTATGGGACGATGGATGAGGAAGCGTAGCAAGAGACAGAAATTCTTTGACGCCCAAAATAATGAAATCGCAAAATCTGGCAGCAATTTCGCTGGAAATCTGTATAGCAAATTCCAATAATCCCTTACTTAAACCAAAATGACCTGCAATAAAAAGTAATCGCCTGGAGAGGATTAGTCCCTGTATTTGTATGAAACTTATTTATTTGGCGGAAAGTCAAGAACACACAACCAATATGCTAAAAACAGCCAATATGCTTCGTCCATCCTTGAGATGGGTAGCCTACAAATTCTTAATCCGGCACGTCATATTCTTGATCTTCCTTTTAATCTAGTTCAATTCAGTTCAAGAGCTTCCTCAATCGTCGCCATTCATCCCTACTTGTTGTCCAATCGGCAAAGATCGCCAGACCATCAACAATATCACTTGCTTCGAGTTCCCACAGAGCCTGATTGATCGACTCAACAGTATTTTCCATAATTTCGATATCAATTTTACGATACTTTCGCAGAGCAGGATGATTTTCGAACGTACCTATCGCCAAGAGAAGTTGCACATTGGGATACAACTTTCTCAGGGCAATCAAATGCTCAACCTGCTCTCTACAATTCTTATCAAAAATCTCTTGAGAATCAATCGCTGTATCATAAAAGAGAAAAACGATCTGATCGACATATTTCACAAGTTCGACAACCTTCTCAATAGATATTTTTTTCTTCCATGGCCTTGTATCTGAAGCAGTTGACACGACAACTGTTGAGATAAAATAACCCTGCAGCGCTTCTCGTAATCTTCGGTGAAACGAAATGAGATCATCATCATATCGTCTGAATGACTGCTCATAATTAATAAGAGGGCTTATATCCGAATAGATAAAGCTGTCGCTATTTAGTAAGAATTCAACATCAATATGGACACCAGAATATCCCATGGAGTCCACAAGTTCCCTCGTGCTCACCACTGCATTAGCTTGCCAAACTGGGTCATCAAGAAAAACTGTCTTGTTCTGTACTCCGCCCAACCATGGCAATACCAGTAAGTTGCTCTTCCCTCTAGAAAACACAGACAGAGATTCTGCTGCACGATCTGAATAAGAGTACTCCGGCACAAAGCCCTCCACAGAAAAGGGACCGGAAAACATATATGAGTATCTAATTCCGTGTCTTCCCAAGAGCTTCCGATACAAAGCACATTGCCCGTCTTGTAACACCTGCTGAGTACTTGGACGATGGCCTCTTAAATATATGCTTTCACTCCAAATTGCGTGATGATTACCGATCAATCCCTTGTCAAAGTCATCGGTACAAGCTGCAATAAAGACAAATGATAGCACTCCAAGAATCGTCAATCTAAACATGCGGCCTCAACCCTTCCTTAAATCGTCCACTAGCTGAGAATAAATAACTGCCCAACTCACAGGGTTGTGAAAGAGGTGCCCTTCATCTTTAAATTCAGTCCATGTGATACTGCTCCCACTATTTGACAACCTTCTCATCCCGCGTATCGCATGCTTAGTCAATTCATCATGCTCACCGTAGAAACCGCGAATCACCATGTCCTCCTTTAGTAGCATCTCTATATTTCGATCATAAATTCCAGACACAAGGTAAAGACCGTAGATATCACTAACCTGCAAGCCGGCTTTAACCGCAATCAACCCTCCGTAACTTGAAGCCATCATCACAATACTTTCCAAGGAATAGCCTTCATAAACTAGAAACTCAACAAGATTCACAATGTCATCAACTTGTAGCCTTATCTCATCCTTTGCAGCAAAATCACGCGAAAAACCAGACGATCCATGATAGTTGATAGCAGCAAAAGAAATATCGTTACGTAATAACGCTTCCACGCCAGGTGACCAGTTGGGCATATACTGTAAATATGGTCCACCATGAATGTAGATCACAATAGGGCTGCTGCTTCTGTCCACAAGTTCGTCCTCATATAGGACGACCTGTGCCGTACCATCCGAAACCCAGCAGCTATTAACCACATAGGTAGGAGGTTCCAATTCCATCGATTGATTGACTCTAATCAAAGAATCCCCACCCAAATAATATCTAAAAACTTCGGGTTTCGATTTCGAATTTCTACCTTCGAAGAAAATTGAATTGTCACTCACCTTATAAACATTACCTACTGATTCGATCCCTTCGTCAATCAGTTTCTTTAGGCGAGCATCACGTGACTCAAAAGTATGTAAGCCGTCGCGATTTACAATATAATAGTAAGTATCAGAATCTAATAGCCCTAAGTCAACAATATTGAAAGCCCGGTCAGAGCTTATTTTCTCCAATGCTTGATGTCTCATCTTGTATAATCCGAAATATTCCTCATCATTTGGGCGAGCAATAGCAATATAGTAATCCTTAAACTTCACCATCTCTTTTAGTACAACAGTCTCAGGAATTGAAAAAGTAACAACCTCGTCAGACCATACGTTCAAAATCAATATTTTTGAAACCTCCTCCTTTTTGGTAAATTGAATCAAATTTCGATCAAGAAAATCAAAGTGTGAATATGTTTCTACAGAATCGATGATCTTCACTATTGATTCATCATACAATCTCACTACTAGCAATCTATTGAGACCAAAATCCCCACAGGAAAGATAACCCATAAGTTTCCCATCCTTTGAAAACCTAAGTGGCGCAATAGCATTGTTTGAGGCCGGAAGAGCGGGTGTAATGACAACTGTGTCATTAATATAGAAATACCTAAGTCTGAAGCATTTACAAGTCGGATCAAATTGCTGAAAAAAAATCCGATCACCATCAGGATGCCATGTTAATGATAATTGCGTATAAGAGTCAGTTCTAAGAGAAGTAAATGCCCCATCTTGGAGGTCATGCAAAAGGAGTTCGTATCCATCTGCTTGCCGCTCCTTAGCAAGGTAGTACCTCCCATCCAGAGATGGTCGCACAAGCACGGGATTCTCTCTCAAGAACACCTCCAGAATGTCCTCCTCCAGAGACCAGTCAACCCCAACTGGCCCTTGACAGTCTGCAAAGCACATAACGATGAATGACAATAGAACAACTTCTGGGGCAGCCATCACAATCTTACTATTCGACCTCCTCAATAAAGGTAAGATCAATATGAAAATATTTGTTCAGGTATTCACTATAAGTCTCCGACATATCAATGCTTATGATCTGCTTCAGCTCATACCCGTCGAACTCATAAATGATTGGCGAAAAGTACACTAGTTGATTAAAAAAAGCCCTGGTAGTTCGATCAAAGGTTATGCAAGTTGGAAGCTGACTAGCTGTCTCGAATTTTGACACTAGAGAAAGTTGCTTTGTGAAGTCGGCGTCAAAAACAATCTGCGAATGAGGAACATCCTCACAAGGATAATACTTATCAATGACTTCCAGCACTGGTCTAATATGATTATTGCAACCTCCCAGGGGCACAATTAGCAAATATCTTAGCTGAGAAATATCTTTCACCCCAATCGCCTTCAGATAGCGAGGTACAACAGCATCCATGCTGGTTTCGGAAGAATTGAACAATCCCAGGCATAACCAAAACAAGGCTATCAATGTCAGTAAAAGGCCTAAAATCTTTGCATTTCTAAACATGATACTGAAGGGCCATACAGCTTTTGAATCCCACCTCATACAGAAGGCTATGAAATGATTCCCATTCCACGTGTTCAGGAATATTGCCGATACATTTGACCATGCTATGACTTTATCGTGATTGTCTATTGACCCTTCCTCTGAGGCTATGAAGGGAACCTTCTCCAGCTAACCATAGCCGAATAACCTGGAATCCATTGGCTTGACATCTAGATGCAAAAAAGCGATTTACCATCCTTGATCGGCAACCTCCGCAGGTACACTTCGCTATTGTTCCAAGCAAGACAACCAATCTAAACATTTCACCTTCTTAGAAGATTCGACTTATCATTCTTCTACCATACTTGCTCTTTTCTGATACGGAGTCATAAAATCACACAGCTCAGATATCAAACCTTTCAAATTGCAGGTAATTCTCATCAAAATCTGGATTGAAAGGATTGTCCAATGAAAGATAAAACCCTCCGCTCGCAATGAAAAATTGACCGTAGTTGTACTTTGTACCCTTAAAATGAAGTTCGTCGATAAGTTGGAAGTTTCGATTGTAAACAAAGATGGAAAATCTATTCGGATATCGCAAAAGGTGCTGATCCGGGATGCCATCTTTCTCTTGGCCTCTTACTCCAATTCGCATCATCCTGTAAAACCTCTTTCTATACGGGCTATATAAAAGGCTATTGAAATATGTATTCTCAGTAAGTGTGGTGAAGATGTCAGAGATCTTGACCCTTATCTTGGTTTCTTTGTCATAATTATCAGGGAGTATCGAACCTATCTTACCGTTCGAATCTCTAAAATGGATCGTAGGTGAATTAGTAAAGGCCCAATAAAGCACACCTTCCACGTATGCGGTGGAGAAGTCTGTTCGACTCAAGAAACCATCTCCATCAAAGTAATTGGGGGGTAGGTATATCTTCCAAGATTCTTTTGTTCTCCCATCATGAGAAATAAAAGCAAAAAGGCTCATCCCCTGCTTTTCCGAACCATCTAGTAGCACTCCATCCTTATTGCGATCTGGCGGAAACTGAGGTATTACGAGACCATTCTCAATTTCATACACATCGCAGTAATTAAAAGAGCTAAGCTCAGCAGGAGAACTTTCACTTCCTGAATCGTGTCCCATTGAGTAGTCATAAACCTTGACAATCTGATGATCCTTATCTACATTATAAAGCTTGGTGCCAAGACCAGAAACTAGGATATTGTAAGGGGATAGTACAGTGAAACCTCGCACGTGAGACACGCCATTCGGTCCTTCCCTATCCAGCTTGATTGAATACAGCTCAGTGGCTTGCTGTATGTCGAAGACGATTATCTCATGACCCGGATGATTGTGATAGAACAGCAGCTCCTGTGTTCCTGAATCAAAGACCTTGAGAACATTAGACTCAGGCGAGGTGGATGAGGTGATGGGAATCTTGATAATCTCTCGCTGAGTACCTGCTACATTGCCAGGAGCACTCCCGCATGATGATGCAACTGCCAGGTAGAGTATTCCGCTCACATAACCCCACCTCACACTGGCAACACAATTTTTGACCAGATGCCAGCTTTTTATCCACAAACATCTGGTCAAATGATAATTTAGACGGCACACGCCCAGGTGCTGTAAATACACTCCCACCAACGAGCGTTCTTATCGAGGTAATCAATTGCGTATACACTCGCTGACCCGAGAACAGCAATTAGAGTCAATACGTACATCAATACCTTGCCGGTCACTACCTTCTGTTGCATAACAATTACGATTAAATTTCACCTACTCTATTCAAGCTTTTCGGTCTCCGCTTATAACTTCAAAGTACCAAGGTCTCAGTTATCCCTCTTTAACCTCGAATACTGGTCTCCGTTGTTTGATCATCATCCGGCAACCTTTGCTACCAATCAAGGATCGGATGTCCCAGTGATCTATTCCTAAGCACTAACAGGTTCCCAGTTACGTTGACCAAAAAAAGGCTAACGCTTCGCCTTTATATCCGCCCACGCTCACTCTAAGATCACTTTCGGTAATCACCGCTACACAATTTGTACTTTAAGGTCTGCCACAAAGATTCAAAATATGATTCGCAAATGAGTCTTCCAATATCTTCCACTATATCCCAATATCTTCCAATATCTTCCAATATCTTCCATAATGTAGCAATATACCTGCATCCCTGAGCAGCCACAGCTTACAGGTGCATCGTAAAAGTCACTCCACATTTCATTGGATGGTCGTCAGTGATTTGACTCTCACATATCAGAGCTTTGGATAGAGAGGTCCGTGCAAATAAAACGTGATGAGATGATCACATCATCTATAAAACGCTCAATCCACCAGTAAGGAGTCCCTTACGAATTCTAAGTTTCCTATTTTGAGATAATGGCAAATCGTATCGCGAGAGTTACCGTTTGCCAGGCCATTCTATGGGTGACTGACAATTTGCTATAGGCGGTAAGGACATTCTTGATTTGAGTCATTCTCTTTGATTTCCCACTATATTGAAACTATATCACATTGAAGTTGTTTGTCCAGCGACTCTAGCTCAGAATTGAAGCATTGAAGATCTTGCCCTCCAGAGGCCCTGAAGCGCAGGTCCGATTCTTCATAACTAAATAATTAAATAAGATTAAGTCATCATAAAATCAAGGGTATAGGTCATAGTAATTATCATGTTGAGGGACCGCCCATAGCGCGCTTCCCCATTTCTTCATTTTCCATTATAATTATATCGATTAAGCTCATTCCGATGGCTTGCCTTTATCTAATACCTACGTTACTTAGATCAACTTGAAGTCCGTGACTGTTGAACTGTGTCAACAGGCAAAAAGGCAAAATATCATTCTTTATGGTCTCACTTCGATAGTGGCGGCCACTGGTACTAGAGTGAACCGTTTTCACATTTGCAGAATCGATGCGAGCCATAATTGTAAGTTTTTGAGACCTTTCTACATCTCCAACCGCCTCATATAGCCGTGCAAGCAATCGCTTCGAAATATGGTCAGAGTTGTCAAGAAAAACCGATCTCTCAGCGAAGAGAAGAAGGGAATCAACGGAAAATCTATTCTGACCAGCAGCAGCCAAGTAGTACCAAGGTCGATTGAGACTCGGAAGTGTCTTAAGAGCTTCTTCTAGGATCGATATCGCACTGTCTACTCTGCCCTTTTCTATGAGAATGATAGCATACTTACAACTCTCTATGGCATCGAGCTGCTCACCACTGTCCCGAAAGTGACTTTCAGCAGAATTTAAGATTGATGCAAAGCGAACATGATCTTCGTCCTTCAGATCCATAAAGAATTCCGAAAAAAGTGCACTTGGCGACTTAATAATCCCCTTTGTCAAATTGTTGTCAGCCAAAATACCATCCCCAATGCATTGATAGTATAGGGCGAGGCTAAAATAGTACACAGGAGGCATATCGGGCAGAGCCCCAAGTGTCTCAAAGTATTCGGCAGCCTCAGGCTGCAATCCAGCGAAATGATAATACCAGCCCAGATTATTAATATAAGATCTATCGCAATCATTGAGCTGATGCGCCTTCAATAAAGACAACTCAACATCCTTCTGTAATTCTATTCTGGTATTGCAGATAGTTTCTTTTGAGCACCTCCCATCCTCAACTATATTGGCCAGATGCGTCAAAGCCTTCAATGAAAAAATGGGAGAATTATGAAAGAGAAATGCATTTGCCTGATCCAACAGCGCATTGGTCTTTTTATCATCTGGAAATGACCTTGAGGCATTGGAAAAATGCACTCTGCTGTTTATCAAAACCAAGTAAAGCAGCATTAATCCTATCAAGCCCAAGCCTAACAAAAATTTCATGCTATAGCCTTTGCCTTTTAAAGCCGTTGAAGATTCCCTAAAATGTGAACACACATATCCTAGCAAAACAATGGATGACAAATTGTATGGCAAAGATGTTGTCGTCATTTCTCGTAAAAGCATGGCCACTAGGCCAAACAGTAGAAGAAGATGAAGAACACTTGCTGACTTGCTCTTTGCCTTTCTTAGAAAACTCCAGAGTATTGACCTAGCGAGGATCAGGAGTAGGAACGAACCAATGAATCCACGTGCGAATAAGATAAGGACAAGTACATTCATGGGCCTCTTTACTCCCCCATTCCCGTAGTGATATTGATAACTTTGCTCGAATGCGCCAGGGCCCCAACCGAGCAACGGTTTCTCTCCAATTAGAGTGAGACTATTCTTCCATATATCAAATCTTCCAGCCACGCTGCGGATTTGGGATTCCACTGGCACGATTCCCAATGTTGCTATGACGGACCGCCTGAATAAAAAGGTTGTTGCAACTACTAGCATAAGAACTGTAAGAAACCCCACGCTGGAACCCACCAAGCGAAACCAACCACGCCTAAGACTCAATGCAACAAGAAAAGCAAAATAAACAGCAAGCGACAAGGTGAACTAACCCCAATCCTTCAGACAGATAAATTTAAAAATAAGATCATCAACACCATAATTACATTTCTTTCTTTTTGCTTCTTTTTCTTTCTTTAGTTTCCACAATCTGATTGTTGATAACTTTTAGGCTGCTGGTTTTTTCTGTTGTTCTGACAGAGCCGACAGATAGACTTCTTGTGGATATCTATCATCAATGGCTGTGTGTCGTCTATTGCCATTGTAGTAGCTGATGTAGTCTTCAAGCCCTTGCTGTAGCTGCTGGACGGTGTGGTATGCGTATATGTACACATGTTCATACTTTACACTGCGCCATAATCGCTCTATAAAGGCATTGTCTGTTGCTCGGCCCTTGCCATCCATGCTTAGCTTGGCTCCTGATGCCATGACTGCCTCTGTGAAGACCGTGCTGGTAAATTGACTGCCTTGGTCGGTGTTTATGATCTTGGGGGCTCCATAGTCCTGTACCGCTTGGGTATACACTTGCGCACACCACTGGGCGTCCATGGTGTTAGACAACGACCAGGTGAGCACCATCCTACTGTGCAAATCTATGATCGCTGTCAGATACATATATCCTCGTTGCATCGGAATGTAAGTGATGTCCATGGCCCAAACTTGATTAGACTTGGTTATGTCCAGGTCTCGCAATAGGTATGGGTAGACCTTATGGTCCTTGTGGCGCTTGGAGGTGTGTGGCCCTGGCAAGATGGACCGCAAACCCATGACTTTGTAATACAGCCGCTCTATCCGATTTTTACTCACCTTATAGCCCAGATCCTTGGTCAAGTAAGTGTGCATCCGACCTGCTCCTTTGAATGGGTACTTCAGGTAGTGTTCATCTATCAACCGCATCAGTCGCAAGTTCAATTCGTCTTCTCCCTTAGGCTCATAGTACAGACTGGATCTACACAGATTCAGAAGGATGCATTGCTGCACTATGCTCAACTCTATGTCCTTGTCTACCAGCTTTTTACGTTGTTCAACCGGCATGGCTAAAGCTTTTTTTTAAGAAATTCATTCTCTACCTTCAACTGCCCAATCACCTGTAGCAGCTTATCGCGCTCACTCTCTTGCTCGCTCTTGACCGACTTAACTCCCCCTTCAAATACCTGGCTGGCTCCTTCTAAAAAGTGCCGCTTCCATTTGGCTATCTGCTGTGGGTGTATCTTGTGTTTGTCTGCTAATTGCTGGGATGTCATGCCCTCCTTGAGGGCATCCAACACTACTCTTGTCTTAAATTCTGCGCTAAATCTTCTCCTTTTCATAACAGTAAAATTTCTATCTTAAAAGTTAACTAATCTTACTGTCTAATTTCTTGGGGATAGATCAAGGTACGAGCCCCGCGAGAAAGTAAGTATGATTGCAGAGATACCAAAACTTAAAGGTACAAGATAAATCAACGATCTCTTTACGTAAGAGAAATACAGTAATAAAGGCATGCCCAGCAAAACATTGCAAGTGATATCTGGAGATATCATTCGAAAGGCATTAATAAAATGCTTGAAGTTAATCAGACCCTGAAAGCCTAAGATATTTATGACCCCTGAAAGGAGAAACACTTTGAATATGAGTGCTATAGACATGAACCCACAATAAAACACTATGAGATACATAATATATGTCATGATCTTCTTTGATCCGGCGAAGGCACAAGACAAGTAATACGTACTGAAGAACGTAAATACATAAAGTAGATGAGATGCGCCGCGCCACGTCAAGCCAAAATAGAATGTCCATCCGATCTCATAAATTAGATACAACAGCATAAACAGGTCCACCTGCCTAGGAACATTAAGGATCAGAAGTCTGCCTACTCCGTTCTTCATGGGCAATTTGTCAACAATATGGAAGATTATTATCTACGATCAAAGGTTGCCAAACTCTGACTATTTCGAGCTTCTCAAAGGACACAAAATGCCAACCCCGCCTTGAATTATGACAGGAAAACCGATTACTCGAACAAACTATTCAGAATTCCATCGATGCTTAAACTAGCTGATAATCAACCTTGATATAAATATCAGCTCTACTTGATCTTGATTACAGCGTAGTAGTGAACACGTCCAAATCAAAATCCATCTATACCGATCTATCATTCGAGATATCTTGCTGCTAAGTGCTCAAGAGAAAAGTTTCAAGTAGACTATACTATACTCGTCGTCGATCAAAACCAGACTTCGAAGAGAGCTATAACTGATCCGAGATCAAATTACTTCAGAGCCATGAGGGTTTATAATCAAAGATCTGAAGTATACTTTCCTGATCCGACAAGTTGAGCAGGCGCTTACTACCATTGAGTTCACTTTCTCTCAATCTTCGCCTCAAAGTGGAGTAGCTGATCTTCAAGATGCAAGCAATTTCCTGCTTGGTTCTCGGCCTCCTCTCCAATTGCAAAACAGTAATATATCTTTTCTTCATCGATTATTATTTAAGAATGACCACACCAGCATCATGGGATAGATTTAGACTTCCATCTGTAATAACGAATTCCCCAATATCAAGGCCTTGTGAAACTGCTATTTCTTTATCATTCCGGTGGGAGATCGATATGTATTTCCATTTCGCAAGGTTGGTCATCGTATCAGCAACAAAAACTACTTCTCTATTACTTCGCTGAACCAGTGCCTCCTTGGGTACAATCAAGCGATCGCGAATCACCTGCTCTAATGTAACGTTGCATTTCATGCCAAAAAACAATCCGGCTTTTCGGCCCCTTATCCGAGCTTTGACACAGATAAGTCCATGCTCATCAATGAGCGGATCAATCGTTGAGATCTGGGCGTGATAATCGCGATCTGGCATAGCGATGGGCTGCACCCGAACCTTTTGACCTCGTCTTACATTTGCAATGTCTTTTTCCAAGACAGTGAACGTAACCTCGAAGGTGCTTGGATTGATCAAAGTACAGAGAATGTGTCCCTGTACACCCTCATGAAATTTTTTCATCTTGACTCCTGCTACTAGGCCGGCAAATGGCGCCTCTAGACGGGTTTGGCGTATGAGGTATTCGGTCTGACGGATGTCATGCATGATGGCAGACCACCCACTGCTGATACGAAGAGTCCTCAGAACATCCGGAGCCACCGAATTTGTATCGTCAGCTTCACCCCCCTGCAAGATCAGCAGCTCCTGCAATTTGATCTCGGCTTCATCCAAAATGGCTCGATTCCGGCGAAGTTGCAACCATAGTTCCTCGATCTCCTGCCGACAAAGCAGATCGCCCTTCTTAACATGCAGTCCCTCGACGATAGGCAGCTCCTCAATGCGGCCGGCACTTCGTAATCTGACCTCGACCAACTCGTCCGCAGTGATTACGCCGGTCGTCAAGACTTGTATTGGGAAATCGCCCCCACGTACAGGCACGACATGTACGGGAATACGAGTGTCGATTGCCAAAGTCGTGTCTTCTGGCTGCCCCGTACTTTCCTCATGACGGGGACTGGGAGCAGTGGAGTAGCAGGCAATAAAAGCCGCCGAAAGGAACAAAAGGAGATGGTATTTGGACTGCCAATACACTAGGGTTTAGTCTTGCACTAAGCGATTTGTGACACCAATATGCAAAATTATTGGAAAAACATTGCGTCAACATATGTTTAACGATGAATATCACCCGGCTGACATGTCGATTTCCCACCTATTGTCCACTGCGTGCCGGGCACTCGTTTTTCTTAACTTGTCGTTGTGCAGCAACTGTTAGCCAGCATACAGCGCCACTCCTTTTCCATTCTGACGGGGTTTGCTCTCCTCTCCATCGTAGGTTTGGCTTTGGCTCCACGTTTGTCTCTGCAGTATCTTCCTCAGTACCGCCAACCTGGCTTTAGTATCCAGATCCAGTGGCCCGGTGCCAATCCGCGAATCATGGAGCAGGAAATAGTCACTCCCTTGGAGGCTTCCTTTGTGCTGGTACAGGGAATCGAAAGAATCTATTCCGTCTCTGAGCTGGGATCGGCTCGGATCACGCTGGATGCCAGTAGCGGTCAACAGCTGGACTACTTGCGCTTTGAGATTGCCTCGAAGATCCGTCAGATATTTCCCCGATTGCCCGAAGGGGCACAGTATCCGGTCATACATGACTTTGATCCGGACCGGGAGATCCAGGACCGTCCCATTCTGACCTATTCGCTTAGTGGGCAGGCGGAGGTGCCGGCGATATTTAGGTATGCCCGGGAGTCGGTGTCTTCCCAGCTGAGCCTAATTTCCGGTATCAAAAGGATTAATACAGTCGGGGGGGAGGAAATGGAGTGGTTGCTGACCTTGGATGAGGACAGGATGCTGCGATACGGTCTGAGAGACCTGGACGTTATCCAAGGCATTCGGAGGGCTTTTGAAGATCAGGTCGTCGGTCTAAGCCGCTTGAGCTCCAGGCAATACAATGTTCGGTTGGACAATTTGTTGAAGGAATTGAACAAGGAGGATTGGAAAACGATACCTATAAAGGTAATAGAGGGCCAATTAGTCCGCTTGGGTGACCTGGGAAAAGTGACTCAGGCGAAGCAAATCTCCCGCCAGTACTACCGCATTAACGGTCAGAACAGTGTCAGACTATTGATATACCCTGAGGATCAGGTCAATCAACTGGCGTTGGCGGAAGAAATCAGAAGATCGATTCCGTCGTTGCAGACCACCTTACCCTCATCCTACCGGATGCATCTTGAAGACGATGCCACCGAATACCTACGCCAGGAATTGGACAGAATTTGGCACCGCACCCTGTTTAGTCTTGGCCTATTAATGGTTTTCTTATTCATAGCCTATCAAAATGTCCGGTACTTTCTCGTGGTAGCTCTGGCCTTATTGGTCAATCTGGCCTTGACGTCTATCTTCTATTATCTCTTTCAGGTGCAATTGCATTTATATGCATTGGCGGGAATCACCGTTTCCTTTGGCATTATTATCGACAATGCCATTGTAATGTCTCATCATCTGTATCGACAGGGCAATCTCAAAGTATTTTCAGCATTGCTGGCCTCCACGGTTACCACTATTGCCTCTCTCCTCGTCATTTTTTTTCTACCCGAAAAATGGCAAGTAAACTTGTCTGACTTTGGCAAAGTATTGATGATCAACTTATTTGTCTCCCTGGTGGTGGCGCTACTGTTTATTCCTGCCTTGCTGAGTCGTCTTGATTTACGACTGTCTTCTCGCTCAGGGCATATCCGCCAGCGTTTTGAAAATCTGCTCTCAGCACAATACCGAAACCTCGTACGTTTCGTGGTGACCAAAAAGACCCCGATCACCGTCGGGCTGGTACTCTTGTTTGGTCTTCCCGTCTTTATGCTTCCGAATAAAACGAACGACTTGCCCTTATATGATCGTACCCTGGGCAACGAATGGTTTGTAGAACACATTCGACCCACCCTCAACAAAGTCTTGGGGGGCTCCCTTCGTCTCTTTGTATGGTATGTATATGAGGGGTCAACCTACCGAGAACCCGACGAAACTTTACTCTATGTCAGGGCATCCATGCCGCCCGGCAGCACCATCGAACAAATGAACGATGTCTTCTTGCAAATCGAAAACTACCTTCGACAATTCCCCGTCGAAATAAAAAAATATAATTCCAACATCTTCAGTGGAGATCACGGGCAGATGATCATCCATTTTAATGCTGGCCATGAGGTCATGTTTCCATACTTGCTAAAGAACCGACTGGTGGTATACTCCACCAATATGGGTGGCGTCACCTGGAGCATATATGGTGTGGGGCGAGGTTTTAGCAATGCCGGCGGTGGCAGTCCACCCCGTTTCAAAGTCTCCTTGTATGGATACAATGATGATGTGCTGCTGAATCAAGCACAACGACTGGCCAACCTGCTGCTGGAGCATCCTCGCATTCAGGAAGTCGATGTCGATGCCAATATCGATTGGTATCGCAAAGATCGTTACACCTACGAAATGGAATTGGACTATCGGCAATTGGCAGAGCAGCAAATATCCGCTAGCCAGGTGCTCACCGCTATGCAGCCATACGATCAGCAGAATTATCCGGACTTTTATCTGCCGGGTCGTCAGGCGGTTCGGCTAGTTAGCAATGGTCAAAAGGGAAACGACCTGTGGAGGTGGAACAACAAAATCCATGAGGTCGATTCTCTGAAATTTCAATTCTCCACTTTTGGTGAGATACAAAAGCAGAAAATGGCCCAGGCCGTTCATAAAGAAAACCAGCAATACATCAGATCGATCGATTTCGAATATACTGGATCCCATCGCTTTGGCAGCAAATACCTGGACGAATGTCTTGTCCAGCTACGACAGGAAATGCCGATCGGTTATTCTGCTGAGCGAAAATCCTATGATTTTTTTGGAAAAGAGAGGAAAAAACAATACGGCCTGCTTCTACTTATTATCGGTCTCATCTTCTTCATTTGTTCGATCCAATTTGAGTCCTTCAAGCAAGCCCTCACCATTGTCCTTCTTATCCCCCTTTCGTTTATTGGTATTTTTCTCGTGTTCTATTGGTTTGATGGTTCTTTCGATCAGGGGGGATACACTTCTTTTATCCTATTGAGTGGGTTAGTGGTCAATAGTCTCATCCTGATCATTAACGACTTTAACCACTTTCGCAAATCAGTGGTAGGGATCAGCAAGTTAGATGCATATCTGAAGGCATTTCATCATAAATTTCTTCCAATTATGTTGACGATTGCGTCCACTGCCTTAGGTATGGTTCCATTCTTGATGTATGGTAAGGAGGACGTATTTTGGTTTGCCCTGGCGTTGGGCACGATCGGCGGTCTGACCTTTTCGATCCTAATTATCACGTTTGTGATCCCGATCTTCCTATTAAAAAAATCGGATGTCACTTGACTTATTCGGTCCCTAAGTTGTGATCTCAACCCTCACCGCACCACATACCATGTATGCGACTCAGCCGGCACCTCCACCTCCAGCCGAATGCTATAGTCCCGCTCCAAATCTACCACCTCAGCCGGGCCGTCCTCGTGGCTGACCCAAGCGCGATCCGAAAGTCCCGTATAATACAGGGGCACTGAAATCTCGCGCGTGACATCCACCTCCAGCGGATTGTGCACCATCAGCAGCCCACGCTCTTCACTCTGTGGATTGACATTCAGCCAATAATCAATATCTCGACCATCAGCTCGACGGAGGTGGATAATGTCCCCCTCCAGCACTTCCCGATATTTCTTAAACCAATCGACGGATTTCTTCACCATCGCTTTGGTTTCTTCGGAGTCGAAAAGACGCGGGCCCCGATAGCAGGCCTGTACGCCTCCCCCTAGATTGCCCATCAGCATTTTCTCATAGTGATCCAGGTGCTCATGCAAAGGCTCAATAGTAGCCGCCGCCCCTCCCCCATGGTACTCGGTCAGTGGCACAAACATCCAACCCATCGATGGGGTTTTCGTCCAGGATCCGTCATAAATATTTTGCCGCGTGTGTAGCACCTGCTGCGCTCTCGGCAAGCTCCAATTTGTCTCCCGATAACCCATACCGCACTTACTTGACCCGGACAAATAATAATAATCCGGCACATTCAAATAAATCCCTTCGCCACGGCACCAATGGTAAAATTTAGAAATCATCTGATATTGATTCCACCGGGAGTCCAGATATCCCACGTGACCAGGATGATTTTCCGACAGGCAATAATCTCCCGGATACGAGCCATCGTGCTCCAATAAAGTAAATCCCGTCTCGGCATAAAAACGATATAGTTTATCAAAGTACGTTTGTCCCCACGCACTGGCTAGACAAGGCGACTGATTGAAAGTAGGTCTTTCACCCTCTCGAGAGATCACATCATGCGCTGGTCCCAGCGAGCGGGAAGCAAGCAGAGAATATCCACCGATTTCTACCCCTTTGCGCTTGGCGTAGCTGGCGTATTTCTTCATGCTGGTTAAATATTCCTCGCTGTCATCTTCAATATTAAATCCACTGCCAAAAGTCAAAATGACCATTTCAAATCCCACTGCCGCACACTGGTCAATGGCTGCCTTTACCTGATCCCAATCGGCAAATCTAGCATGCATCATGAGCGGATTTTCGGTCGTCCAAGGGGCCAGCGTACGATACATTCTGCGCAAGGATAATCCCTGTCGCTCGCGATCATAACTATCGTAGGGCAAAATAAAGGTCCGGAAACTGCGAAAGCTTTCACCTGGACCAACCATTTGCGCCGGCCCAATCTCTGGCTCCACTCGCAGCAGGCACGGGGTCAACTTGAGATAATTGACCTGCGTCTCGTAGTCCGGATCTGGGACCCAATGCACGACATGATGATTGGCGTCATCCACATTAAAACTGGCAAAGGCAAAATCCGTCTCGACATGGATATTCGGCTTGGTCACGATGTATTCCCTTGCCTCGACGGCCGATCCGTATTCCACGGTCGCCAGGATTTCACTGGCAAAACCATCGATACGGAAGGATTCGCTCGATTTATTTTCGACGGTCAACCATTTTACCAACACCGGGATACCGTCGTACAGCTCGTAGTGTACCGAAACCTCCACGCCCGGTACATCGGCATGCTGATAGTTCATTTTGAGATAGGCTCCCTTCGGCGGCCAAGAAAGATCTTTGGCGTGGTGCCGTACTCGCTTCCACGCAAAGGGCAGTTGGGGCAATTCGACTTCGTAGTCTACAAACTGAAAAGCATCGTCGCTAGCCTTTAGCGTTCTGATATCTTGCGGCCGTAGAAAGGCATAATTTTCCTGTCCCTCCAAGCCCCCAACGGCATACAGTGTGCTATCAATCATGATTTCAGCTTCCGGCTTGATGCCCCGAAGCAAATTCTCACTAGTGGCGATATTGTCAAATCCGATGGTGGCCAGATTAGGGGCTAAACGGAAGGTGCGCCTAATCAGTCCGTTGGACAGCAGGATGTCTTTGTCGTCGGAACTCCGATACACGCCCGCCTTAAAGTCCGCACCGTCGATGAGCCAGTCCTTAGGCGGCTGTTGGTCATAGTGCATCGGCTCCAACTCCAACTCCTGCCCCATTATACCTACCTGTGTGAGTAAGCCTAGGACTACCGTCAGGAAAAGCAGACAACACGGCCGTCGGACACGTATGGTTCTAGGTTGAAGGTCTTTCATAGATTAGTAAGGTACGGCCTTCCGCCGGATTGCCAGCGCGGATATTTGCACGGCTTTATAGCTGTAGAAGTGCGTAATTTGTAGGAAACCCATAGTGGTAAAAGATGAAGGACTTTCTCTCGCTTTGGTTGGCGTCGCTCTCTCTCCTGTTGTTGTTGGCTTGCGGCACATCACGGTCCACCCAAGCGCCAATCGCCTCCCCGTCGGCTGATATCACCGATCCTGCGCACAGCATTAGCCTTGTCGAGCACCTACGTACCATACCCGGCTTGACCATTCAAGGATCGGGCCCCAATGCTCGCATTCGTGTGCGTGGGATCACCTCGATCAATGGTGGCAATGATCCCCTATTCATTGTCGATGGGCAGCAGATCGTCGGTGGTATCGGTACTGTCATGAATGCCGCTCCCGTCAACGATATCGCCTCCATTCGTGTGTTGAAGAATCCAGAGGACATTGGTATCTATGGCGTCCGGGGAGCCAACGGTGTGATCGTGATCAAGATGAAGCAATAGTTCGGTCTGCTTCAGCGCAGCGCTACTGCCATTTTCTCCAGAAAATCGGTTGCCATCCGGGACAACTGATCCCACTGGTCCAACTCGACTCGACGGCTGATCTTGATAAACGGATGGGTGGCCCATCGATTGATCGACACGTCTGCGAGGGGGAGATAATTGTCGCTGTCATAGTGGTACTCCCAGGGCGAAGCTCCTACACCCCAGTACAAGTTGTCATCAGACCATACCGCAAATCGCTCCAACAGCCTGGGTCGAAAAACGGACAGGAATGCGCCCTGCAAATGTAGCGTGACACTGAAGTGGTGACCCCACCAAAACATCGTGCGCAGCGCAAAAATGTCTTCTCCGCGATAGAGCGCCGGATAATCCAGGACCTGATAGGGTAGGCCCCGGTAGTTATCGCCCTTGGAGATCTTGCCCTTGTCTAGCGGCAGATCGGGAGGAAAGTCAAAATCCAGCTGCTCCAGGGCCCCCTTCAGCGCGGTCCGCGTCTCCTTAAGCAGGTCCTCGATCTTGTCGGAAATGCGGCGCTTGGTCAGCAAAAAGTGCGTGTCCTGCATCATTTGCATCTCTTCTGCGCTCATACGATTTGCCATTGCTCTACAGTTGGTTGGCCCCCGGCCGGCGTGAAGATACGGGTTAGCGGGCTGCGGGTGGGCAGGTTGTTCCCTTCCTGATTGGGGATTGGCAGATTGTGATTGTGATTGTGATTTTCTCATGAAGCTCCCCTCAACAATTACACCATTAAACAGCTCCACAGGCGGGAGGGCCGTCGCGGAGCGGGGCGGCAAGGCATTTGATTGGGGATTAGCAGATTGTGATTGTGATGGTGATTTTCATCAGACTGCCCTCAACAACTACACAATTAAACAGCTCCACAGGCGGGAGGGCGCGTTGCGGGGGCGGCAAGGCAGTTGATTGGGGATTGGCAGATTGTGATGGTGATTTCTCATGAAGCTCCCCTCAACAATTACACCATTAAACAGCTCCACAGGGCAGGACGGCGCGTTGCGGGGGGCGGCAAGGCAGTTGATTGGGGATTGGCAGATGGTGATTGTGATTGTGATTTCCTATGAAGCTCTCTCAACAACTACACAATTAAACAGCTCCACAGGCGGGAGGGCGCGTTGCGGAGGAGCGCGTGGCGGGTTGTCCCCTTCCTGATTGGGGATTGGCAGATTGTGATTGTGATTTCCTATGAAGCTCTCTCAACAACTACACAATTAAACAGCTCCACAGGCGGGAGGGCACGTTGCGGGGGGCGGCAAGGCAGTTGATTGGGGATTGGCAGATTGTGATTGTGATTGTGATTTTCATCAGACTCCCTCAACAATTACACCATTAAACAGCTCCACAGGCGGAAGGGCGCGTTGCGGGGGGCGGCAAGGCAGTTGATTGGGGATTGGCAGATTGTGAAGGTGATGGTAATTTTCATCAGACTGCCCTCAACAATTACACCATTAAACAGCTCCACAGGCGGGAGGACACGTTGCGGGGGGCGGCAAGGCATTTGATTGGGGATTGGCAGATTGTGATTGTGATTGTGATTGTGATTTCCTATGAAGCTCTCTCAACAATTACACAATTAAACGGCTCGGGAGGGCACGTTGCGGGGGGCGGGATTGGGGATTGGAGGATGGTGATTGTGATTTCCTATGAAGCTCTCTCAACAACTACACAATTAAGCAGCTCCACAGGGGGAGGGCGCGTTGCGGGGGCACAGGCAGGGCAGATTCGCCGGTCAGCGCTGACAGCGAGCTACGATGGCGTTTGGCGAGGACGCCAAACGCGGCCTGGTCTGGGCGGTGGGGCCGTTGGGAAAACTGGCCGTGTCAGGCGTCCTCGCCTGACACATCTAGCAAGGTTATGCCGTGTAGAATCCCACAATGCGAGTACCCTGCGCTGGCTGCGCCGCCGATTGTGCATGTGGCCGCTTTTCAATATCTTAAGAGTCCACTATTTGGTTAACCTAAAAAATTATAAACGATGTTACAATTATCCGTACCCATTCCGAATATTCAAGGCAAGCAGGATATCGAGATCGATATGACGGTGAATGGGCAGAAACAGAAGATGCATTTCATTGTCGAGGTATTTCCCTGGGATGCTTGCGAGGTGGACACAGAGAATCGCGTGGACTGCATCCGTGAGCTAGTCGATCAATACGGCAAGGATTGGACGATCTATGATATAGGCATTCCCACGGATAACTATGTGCCGCTCACCTTTGTCAATACCGCTGACTGGAGCAAGCAGCGCAGTCTCCTGCGTCAAGCACTGAAGGACAAAGAAATGAACTAGCGTTCGCACACCCGGGCGCGTCTCGCTGGGACCTTACTCGAAGTAATCTCCGCTGAGACGCTTCGCATTTTGCTATAATTAGCCAGAGCACCCATACAGTTGTACCGTGAGACGCTGATGCGCTGTGTACATCCTATGCCTGCTGTGCTCCCCATCGTATAGTCAGCAACCATCAGAAGTCATCTCCGACGCCAGGCTGGGCAATGGTCATATCATTGGCCTCGTGACACCTTGTACATCCTGGATGCGAACAAAATCCTATTAGATTAATCAACATATATCGAATGCGAAACTCCACTAGCCGACGCTTGGGCCCCAACGCGGAGGGAGCTGCGTCATGCACACACGCTGATCCCCTCGTTGGTGATCACCACATCCACCGGTACATCATGCTCAGATACCGGGATCTGAGGCACGTACTGAAACCCATAACCCACCCCGATCTTGATCGCAGTGTGCTGATCGCGGAGAAAATGGTCGTAATAGCCAGCGCCATAGCCGATGCGATAGCCGCGATGGTCGAAAGCCAGCCCAGGGACCAAGATCGCATCGTAGGTGCCGGTAAATATCTCTCCTTCTGCGGGATGCTTTGTCGCATACTTTCCAACCTCCAGATTGTTCAGGTCTGTCAGCACAAGGTGCTGCAGATAAGGGCTCTCCAGCGTCTTGGGGGCCACGACAAGCACGCCACGCTCCAATAGATCCTCCACCACCGGCATGATATCTACCTCGTCCGGCAAGGGTAGGAAGCTATTGACTATTCGATAGTCATTCTGCCGCAGTTCGGCGATCAGGAGCTCAGACACCTGACGATCGTACTGCTGCCGTTCGTCCGGCCCCAGATTGCGTCTTAACCGGTGCATTCTATGCCTGATGGCTGTCTTACTGTCCGTCATAGCGATAGGGGAGAAAAGCCTACTGCTATAAAAATACCAATCCGTCCGCGGCTTTCCCAGCCCATGGGCAAAGGGTCCAAGTGCAAGTCATCACAATCAGGGACGCAACTTCTGGCCTGATCAAATTGTTAGAAAAAGACGCTTCGCTCGGGAAGGCTACCCAGGGGTGGATCGGGTGTCAGTTGACATTCCGTCCGGCCGGTTGTACCTTCAGAAGGTACATCCTCAGGTAGTCGGCGTAGTATTTGCAGATATTTTAAAGGCCAATACGGCTCATTTATGGAAAAGACAGTAGTTGTCTCCGAACCTCAAGTCGAGCAGAGTCACTATGTGACCGCAGGGCAATTTCTCCAACGTATGCGAGAGATGCATTACTTTCCGTACGGGTCGGTTTTCAGCCTTGAACCCTTCCTCGCCAAGCTCGATACAAAGGAGTCTCTGGGGGCTGATCACCCGTTAACTCAATATAGAGCAGCTGCCGTAAAACACTTTGATGCGGCGATGCTGGAAAAGGCCAACGGCCAACTGGGACAGCAAGTGGAGCACTTTGTATCCGTGTTTTTGCCGGGCTTGAATACCGGCACTAAGCGCGCTTTTCTATCCGGACCATTTGACAAGAATTTTGTCTTCCAAACACCGATGTTGGAGGAGATTTTCTCTTCCGATCTGTGGCAATTGAAGATTGATCCGTGCGTCGAATGGAATGCCTTCAATAAGGTCCTGCAAGCAGGTTGTGCGATTCTGGAGAAACACTATGGGGTTCATCTCCCCTTGGATCACGAGAAGGCTTTTACCCTCCACAACCGTACGACCGGTCGAGAGCATCATTTCAAGATGCAACTGGACCTCAACTACGTCGAGATCGACCTCCTCCAGCCCCTCAAGAAACTTTCCCAGCAGGAAATCAATGAACTACTCAATCGCCTCGGCGATCACGAGTTATGGCTGCAACAGTTGCCACCCGAGAACTTTGCTTTCCGTGGATTTGTCATTGGCGAGATGATCGATATCACGCGTATTCAGATTCTTTCTCGCCTCAAGGATCAGGTGGTCCTGTTGGACGATGACATTAAGCCTCAGGAGTTTTTTCCCTTGCTGCAAAAGTTGATGCAGGATTTTCTGGGCCGAGATGACATTGAGGTGGGGATCCAGATGATACAATTTGCCGAACTCTTTGACGGTGATCCGTACTCACTCAATGGCTCGCAAGACCTATCCGACGTACTCGGCAAAAAGCGACCGGATGACTCCCCTTCGATCTACGAGGACGTATCCGATGCGAAGGAAACCCTCGTCATCAACGACCTACAGGCCATTGCCCAACCGACCAGAGCGGAGCAACGACTGATTGATAAAGGTATCCGATCACTGATCTTGTACCCGCTATTCAATGCTGAGGGAGGCATCAGCTCGATTCTTGAGATTGGGTCGCCGAGCCCATGCAGCTTCAATCAAGCCACCCTGATGCAGCTCAATGGTGTCTTTGAACTGATGCGATCGGGCAATGAGAAATTTCTGAAGAACAATGACAGCAGGGTCAATCTATTTATTCAAGAGCAGTTTACATCGATCCATCCCAGCGTAGAATGGAAGTTTGTCCAGGCTGCGACCAAATATCAGATTAATGCCAACGCGCCTGGGTTTGATGGATCCATCGACCCTATTGTCTTTAAGGATGTATACCCCATCTATGGTCAGGCGGACATCGTGGGCAGTTCCACTCGTCGCAACCAGGCGATCCAGCGCGACTTGACCGACAATTTGAAGGCCGTGATCGAGGTCATGGAGTCATGGACCGCCTCGCGCGACCTGTATCTGGTCGAGTCCTACCTCTTCAAAGCGCGAGACCTCCTGGCAAGCGTCGAAAGCTCTTATGTGGCAAGCGACGAGTCTGAAATCGTGGATTTCATCGTTCGGGAGATCAATCCTCTACTGCAGCAATTGCGGCATCGACATCAAGACTTGCCGGGGGAAATCTATGCGCAGTACCTCGACCTGCTGAATAGCGAGCTCGGCATCGTCTACAATCACCGCAAGGAGTATGAAGCGAGTGTGGCGCGGATCAATCTCGAGGTGGGTAACTACGTCGAGGAGGCGGATCAGAAGATACAGGAAGTGCTGCCCCACTTTTTTGAAAAATACAAGACGGACGGTATCGAGTACAATCTATACCTGGGGCAGTCCATTCTTGAGAACGGCACTTTTACGCCGGCGGATCTAAAGGAATTTCGCCTGTGGCAGTTGATCCTGATGTGCGAAACCACCCGCAAGAGCAATCGCCTGGCCGAAAGACTGCCCGTCGCGCTGAAGACCGCACAACTCATCTTCGTGTACAACAATCCGATCAGTATCCGATTTCGCATGGATGAGAAGCAATTTGATGTAGACGGCACGTACAATGTGCGGTACGAAATCCTGAAAAAGCGAATCGACAAGGCCGTGATAAAGGGGACGAATGAGCGCCTTACCGAAGCCGGGAAGGTGGCCATCGTTTTCTTGCAGGACCGCGATCGGGGTGAATATCTCGAGCATTTCGAATACCTACGCAAAAAAGGGTTGATCGAAGCGGAGCACGAAGATCTGGAGCTAGCTCCACTGCAGGGCGCAGAAGGGCTCAAAGCACTGCGCATCACGGTCAAATAACATCCAAATAGGTCACTTGGTGGGGCCTTCCATCTCCTTCGACAGGGTGGACTGGTCTCTGGTCGAATTCTGGCTGGAAAGTCGGACTTGGCTCGCAATTTGAGCCATGAGCAGGGGGTTCTAGATAGCGGTCGCGCTTGGCCAAGCCTGACAATACACTATTTGGAGCGGCTTTTGCCACCAGACCCGTACACACATGTCACAATCGACAAAATTTGGCACCGAGCCCATAGGTCGTCTGCTCAAGCAGCAGGCCATCCCCGCTTCCATCGGCATCCTGATCATGTCCATATACGGTATTGTCGATACGATCTTCGTCGGGCGTTGGGTGGGCACGATGGGAATTGCGGCCATCACCGTCGTCATGCCTATCACCTTTTTGATCGGAGCGGTGGGCATGTCCATCGGCATCGGTGCCGCATCGCTGATCTCGCGATCCCTTGGCGAGGGCAATCGAGGCAAAGCATACCATGCTTTTGGCAACTCCATCGTGCTAACGGTATCCCTAGGACTGCTCTTTTCGGTCATCGGGGGCGTCTGCATGGACGAAGTGTTGGCTTTGTTTGGCGGCCGCGGCAATATTCTGCCTCCGGCCACGGAGTACTTCACCATCACGCTGTTTGGGGTCCCCTTTTTGGCCTGGGCCATGATGTCCAACAGCATCATCCGAGCGGAAGGCTATCCCAAGGTGGCCATGTATACCATGATCGTGCCTGCGGTAGCCAATCTATTTCTCGATCCCATCTTTATCGTCTGGCTGGACATGGGTATGGCTGGTGCGGCCTGGGCCACTGCGCTGGGATATATCTCCAGTGCCCTGTACACCCTGCACTACTTCATCTTTGGAAAGTCTGAGATGAAGTGCACGCGCAAGCAGTTGATTCTCTCCACCCCGATCATAAAGGACATCGCTTCCATCGGCTCCGTCACCCTGGCCCGACAGGGCACCATCAGTCTCCTCTACATCGTCCTGAATAACTCGCTGTTTAAGTATGGCGGAGAAGTCAGTATCTCGATCTACGGGATCATCAACCGGCTCATGATGTTTGTCAACTTTCCGGTGGTGGGTATCATGCAGGGGTTTCTACCCATTGCCGGCTACAACTACGGGGCCGGACTTTGGGGCCGGGTGCTACATGTCATCAATACGGCCGTGAAGTACGGTACCGGGATCGGCGTGGCGCTATTTGCCTTGCTGATGCTCTTTGCCCCGGGTCTGGTTAAGATCTTCACGGTGGACGATGTCTTACTGAGCCAGACTCCCGATGCCATCCGCATAGCTTTCCTGGCTACTCCCTTGATCGCCATCCAGCTCATTGGCTCGGCCTATTTCCAAGCCGTGGGCAAGGCCATCCCAGCGCTCATGCTGGCCCTAAGCAAGCAGGGATTCTTCCTCATTCCCCTCCTCCTGACGCTGCCCTTATTCATGGGACTTAACGGTATCTGGATTTCGTTTCCGATCGCTGACATCCTAGCGGCTATCTTGAGCTTCATCTACCTCAAGCGGGCAACCAAGCCCTACGGGAAGTTAAACTTTGTCAAAGCGTAGCGTGGCGGGGCTGCGGGTGAGCGGGTTCTCGCATCCATTAGTGTCCCCTCAACAACTACACAATTAAACACCTAAACATGCGGGAGGCAGGGGCGGGTTGGCGAGTTGCGTGTCCTGATTGGGGATTGGAAGATGGTGATTGTGATGGTGATTTTCTCAATGCTGGAACCTTGCCCACGGCTGCGTCCGCCATCAGCGTGCCGGGATTCCCCTCAACAACTACACAATTAAACACCTAAACATTGCGGGAGGCAGCGGAGGGCTGGCAAGGTGTCGCATCCTGATTGGGGATTGAAGGATCGTGATGGTGATTTCATCAATGCTGGAACCTTGCCAATGGCAGCGTCTTCCATCAGTATGATCCAAATTCCCCCCTAAACAACTACACAATTAAACACCTAAACATGCGGGAGTCAGCGGCGGGCTGACAAGGTTGTCGCATCCTGATTTGGGATTGCGGGATGGTGATTTCCTCAATGCGGGAACCTTGCCCACGGCTGCGTCCGCCATCAGCGTGCCGGAATTCCCCTCAACAACTACACAATTAAACACCTAAACATTGCGGGAGGCACCGGCGGGCTGGCAAGGTGTCGCATCCTGATCGGGGATTGGAAGATGGTGATGGTGATGGTGATTTCATCAATGCTGGAACCTTGCCAATGGCAGCGTCTTCCATCAGCGTGCCGGGATTCCCCTCAACAGCTACACAATTAAACAGCTCAACATGCGGGAGGCAGACTGCGGGCTGGCAAGGTGTCGCATCCGGATTGGGGATTGAAGGATGGTGATTGTGATGGTGATTTCATCAATGCTGGAACCTTTGCCCGGCTGCGTCCGCCATCAGCGTACCGGAATTCCCCTCACCAGCTACACAATTAAACACCTAAACATGCGGGAGGCAGACTGCGGGCTGGCGGGTTGCGTGTCCTGATTGGGGATTGGAAGATGGTGATGGTGATTTCATCAATGCTGGAACCTTTGCCCACGGCTGCGTGCGCCATCAGCGTGCCGGAATTCCCCTCAACAACTGCACAATTAAACACCTAAACATGCGGGAGGCAGACTGCGGGCTGGCGGGCTGCGTGTCCTGATTGGGGATTGGAAGATGGTGATGGTGATGGTGATTTTCTCAATGCTGGAACCTTGCCCACGGCTGCGTCCGCCATCAGCGTGCCGGGATTCCCCTCAACAACTACACAATTAAACAGCTCAACATGCGGGAGGCAGACTGCGGGCTGGCAAGGTGTCGCATCCGGATTGGGGATTGAAGGATGGTGATTGTGATGGTGATTTCATCAATGCTGGAACCTTTGCCCACGGCTGCGTCCGCCATCAGCGTACCGGAATTCCCCTCACCAGCTACACAATTAAACACCTAAACATGCGGGAGGCAGACTGCGGGCTGGCGGGTTGCGTGTCCTGATTGGGGATTGGAAGATGGTGATGGTGATTTCATCAATGCTGGAACCTTTGCCCACGGCTGCGTGCGCCATCAGCGTGCCGGAATTCCCCTCAACAACTGCACAATTAAACACCTAAACATGCGGGAGGCAGACTGCGGGCTGGCAAGGTGTCGCATCCTGATTGGGGATTGAAGGATGGTGATTGTGATGGTGATTTCATCAATGCTGGAACCTTTGCCCACGGCTGCGTCCGCCATCAGCGTACCGGAATTCCCCTCAACAGCTACACAATTAAACACCTAAACATGCGGGAGGCAGACTGCGGGCTGGCGGGTTGCGTGTCCTGATTGGGGATTGAAGGATGGTGATTGTGATGGTGATTTCATCAATGCTGGAACCTTGCCAATGGCTGTGTCTTCCATCAGTACTATCCAAAGTCCCCCTAAACAGCTACACAATTAAACACCTAAACATGCGGGAGGCAGACTGCGGGCTGGCGGGTTGCGTGTCCTGATTGGGGATTGGAAGATGGTGATTGTGATGGTGATTTCCTCAATGCTGGAACCTTGCCCACGGCTGCGTCTTCCATCAGCGTGCCGGAATTCCCCTAAACAACTACACAATTAAACACCTAAACATGCGGGAGGCAGACTGCGGGCTGGCGGGTTGCGTGTCCTGATTGGGGATTGGAAGATGGTGATTGTGATGGTGGTTTCATCAAAGCTGGAACACTTGCCAATGGCAGCGCCTTCCATCAGCGTGCCGGGATTCCCCTCAACAACTACACAATTAAACAGCTCAACAATCGGGCAAGCAGCCGCGGGAGGAATGCTACAGCTCGACGGTCTTGCCTGTACGGAAGGATTCGTCGGCAGCTAGGACAATGCGTAGGCTGTTGACGGCATCCCGCCAGTGGTCCTCCAGGTCTAGATCCTCTTGGATGGCCTTCAACAAATATTCCTGCTCCAGGTAACACAGCTCGTCGTGGCTCGGCTCATCTTTGGTGCTAAAGAACTCATCTTCTCTGGCGAAGAGGCCCTCGTCGGTGATATCGCTGTGATGCAATTTGATTCCACCTGTCTTAGAGTGGCTATCGATGTCCTGCGAGTCCTCGGTGCGCTCACCCGACTCATCGACGATGCTGACCGAACCCTTGGGGCCGATGACGTCCTTGACAAAGAAGGCGGTCTCACTCATCATGGGGCCCCATCCGGCTTCGTACCAACCTACACTGCCGTCGTCAAATGTCACTTGTAGATGCCCATAGTTGTACATGGTTTCGGCAATCTCCGGGGTCAAATTTGCTCCAATGGCACTCACGCGTATGGGATTGGCCTCGGTCATGAGGCACATGACATCTACGTAATGTACCCCACAGTCTACGATCGGCGACATGGAGCGCATCAGTTGCTTGTGCACATTCCACATATAGCCGTCGCTCTGCTGATTGAGGTTCATCCGCATCACCAGGGGTTTGCCCAGATTCTTAGCCATGTCGATGAACTTTATCCAGGCAGGATGGACCCGCAGGATATAGCCCACTACCATCTTCCGCTCCCGCTCTCGGGCCAGATCCACCAGCGCCTGCGAGTCCTCCACCGTGAGGGCCAGCGGCTTCTCGATGAAGACATGGGCACCCGCATGAAGGCTCTGCTCGACGTAGGGGGCGTGTGTGTCCGGATAGGTATTGATCGACACGACATCGGGCTTGGTGATCTGCAGGGCCCGCTCAAACGAATCGTAGGTGGGATAGCCCCCTAGCTCCGTCGACAGCTTTTGCCTACTGCTTTCCGTACGACTGACCAGCCCAACAATCTTAAAGGCATCCATTTTGTGGTAGGCCCGGGCATGTGAGGCGCCCATGTTTCCGCAGCCTACGACAAGTACTCTCAGTTGTTCATTCATGGTCGCAAAATAAAGGATCTCCCAGGCATCTCTATCGACAATTCACATTTTCTTCCATTATTTCGACTGATCTCCATAGCTGGTTTCAGGCCCCCGTGATCTTTTTCTATTTTCAGAAAAAATACTCGATCTCATATGAATTTTGCTAGCGTGCGTTCATGGGCCTACGGTTGCCTAGTGATCTGTTTGCTGTGTGGCTGTGGATCAGGCGGACCCGCCGAGTATCCCTCTAAACCGATCACTTATCTCGTGCCCTGGTCGCCCGGCGGCATGACCGATGGCACCTCACGCATCATGGGTGTGGCTCTGCAGCAAGTGCTGGACAACTCGGTCAGTGTGATCAATCGCACCGGTGGCGGAGGAGTGGTGGGTCACCTCGCGCTCTCGCAGGCCAAGCCGGACGGCTATACGTTGGGAGCGGTGACAGTCGAGATCACCATGCTCAAGCACATGGGCCTGACCGACCTGGGATACCAGGACTATACGCCCCTAGCACTGCTGATCAACAATCCTGCGGGTGTGACCGTGCGTGCCGATGCACCGTGGAATACCGTAGCCGAACTGGTGGAAGCCATTCGCTCCAACCCCGGTCAATACCAGGCCTCCGGCACCGCGCGCGGCGGCATCTGGGATCTGGCTCGATTGGGCTTCTTGGCGGCTGCCGATCTCGAGGGTAGTGCCCTGCCCTGGGTGCCTAGTCAAGGAGCTTCTCCGGCCTTACAGGAGTTAATTGCTGGCGGGGTGGATGTGGTCACAGCCTCTCCTTCGGAGGTCGAGTCGCTGCGCAAGGCCGGTCAGGTGAAATTGCTGGCGGTGATGGCCGAGGAGCGCCTGCCCAATTTTCCCGAGATCCCCACGCTCAAGGAGAGCGGGATCGACTGGAGTATTGGCGGTTGGGTCTCCGTATGTGCCCCGGCAAACCTCGATCCAGCGGCCAAAGTCATATTGGAAGAAGCCGTCAAAAAAGCCACCCAAGATGAAATGTTCATCTCCTCTTTGACGCAGACCGGATCAAACATTCAGACCTTGTTTGGAGACGAGTTAGTGGCCTTCATGGCCGAGCAAGACAAGGTAAATGGTGACTTGATGAAGTCTGCCGGGATCGCTCAGTGATGAGGCAAAAACTGTGGCACCGAGAGTTTGCCAGTGGCCTCCTGCTATTGCTGATTGGCGGCTGGGTCGTTTGGTATGTCCGTTACTTTCCCAAGCTGGATGAGGGTTATCCGGGTCCAAGTTTGTTTCCGAGTTTGGTAGGTTGGCTCCTGCTTCTAATCGGGGTATTCTCCCTGGGACAACACTTCCTGACCCCTTCCCGCATCGAAGCCGCAGACCAGAAGAAGCCTCACTACCGAGATTTTGTCTTAGGCATCGCCACGGTTATTTTATATCCCATTTTACAGCCCTTGATCGGCTCGCTGGCATGCATCTTTCTGGTCTGTATCACGATCGGGTTGTTATTGCGGGTGATCTGGTGGCAGGCAGCGTTGACTGCAGCGATTGCAGCCGGATTTATTTATTTGATTTTTCAGGTGGTACTAGGCGTAGCCATATGAGTGATTTTGTAAGTTGGCAAGGACTACTGGCACTGCTGCTGGGCGGCCTGTATGGATCGTTGTTTGGTGCCATCCCTGGTCTGACGGCGACGTTGGCGATCGCCCTGTTTATTCCCATCGCTTTCTTTCTGGACCCAGTGATTGCTTTGCCGGCGATCATTGCGATTTCTTCGGTGGCTATCTACGCCGGCGATGTGGGTTCGACGATTGCTAAGATACCCGGCACCCCAGCCAGTGCGGCTTACCTCGAAGAGTTGTTTGGCATCAGCCGAAAGCGCGGTGCGATATTCGGGTTGGGACTGAGCGCCATGGGATCAGCCGTCGGAGGAATCATCGGTACGGTGCTGCTGATTGTGACCGCGACTACGATCGTGACAGTGGCCCGCCAGTTTTCTTCCTTTGAATATTTTTGGATAGCCGTGCTGGGCCTGATGGCTGGTGTCTTTGCCAGTGGTGGCTCCCCGATCAAGGCCTTGGCCTCGCTATTGTTGGGTCTGCTATTTGCGACCGTAGGGGTGGATCCGACGCTTGGTTTTCCTCGATTTCATTTTGACAATCCCCAGCTCCTGGGTGGCCTAAACTACATTGTGGCCATGATCGGACTTTTTGGCTTCTCCGAAGTGCTGGAATATCTCTATAGCAAGTCTGGTCAGGCAGCTGCGGCGCAGGATACGACGCAGGGTAAAGCCCGCCAATTCTATTTGGCTCCGCTGGCCATGATTGCCCGCAAGAAGTGGCTTGTGCTTCGGTCTTCGCTGATCGGTGTCGTGGTTGGATTCTTGCCCGGGGCAGGCGCCGATATTGGCGCTTGGGTATCCAGTAGCGTGCAAAAAATGCGGGGCACCGGTGCGGATACGGAGGGAGAAGAGGAAGTGGTACTCGCCGGCACAAGCAGTAATAACTCGGCCGTAGCCAGCGCCTGGATACCGGCGCTTTCGCTGGGTCTGCCAGGTGATACCGTGACGGCCATTGTGTTGGGGGTTTTTTTGATGAAGGGGATTACGCCGGGACCGCTCCTGTTTGAGCAGCAGCCGGAATTGCTGTGGTCCCTCTACATCACGTTTATTGTCGCCAATATTATCCTGCTGCCCGTCTTTGGTTTTGTCTCGGCCAGGTTGGCCGCTTCGTTGCTCAACATCCGATTTCCCATCCTCATGACCTTTATCACGGCGCTCTGCATCATCGGTGCCTACACCATCAACAACAGTGTGTTTGACGTATGGGTCATGGTAGCCATGGGTGTGATCGCCTTTCTGCTCAAGCGGGGTGGCTTCCCACTGGCCCAAGTGGTCTTGGGTATGGTGCTAGGACCCATTATGGAGCAGAATTTTATGGTCAGCGCCATTAAGTCCCGGTGGGATATGGGCGCCTTCTTTGACCGGCCCGTGGCATTGATATTAATGGCCCTGACGATCGTCATTATTATTTCGGGTATTCGAATCAAGCGAAAATTCTTGCAGAAAGAGAAAGGGGGTGAGTGAGCCAGGGTGTTGCTAGTTAATAACACTCGGGTGCCATTCTCTACTCTATACAGGCATCGATGTGATTGCATGCATGGCCAAAGGGCATCAAAATAATCGTCAGGCCGATTATTTCAGCATGGCAAACACGGGAAGGCACTTCAAGCATTCTTGCACGGCGGTCATTAAAAATGTACAGGAGGGTCTTGGGGTAATCTTCATATGGGCCTGAAGTTGAAAACTTCAGGTATCGGCTTCACGGGATTCTTCCAGCTCATTCTGCGGCATGATTTGCAGGGTCGGTGGAGTACGCCGCTGCGACTCTACTGTAGCGAATATCATGAAGCGAACCTATTTGGCTCTTAGCCACCTAATTATTACGACAAGTCACTATCCCCGAGGCATTTGGCTCCATCGAGGTTTCGCAATAACTAGTCCGGTCGCAATGAAAGTCGCAATGTCCGTGCATCGTTGACCCTATACACCCGGGCCGCGCATGTATATTTTCCGGGATCCAAGAAGTGTAGTCCAACCCCACAAAAACCCCATTGAGAATACTCCTGCCCGTCCACGATTACCGTGCCGCTCGGTATATTCCGAATCTGCCCAAATGCCCGATATTCAGAAATCTCCCTTGCATCCAACGGCCCAAACGACTGCTCCTCGATACCTCTCGACGTCAGACACTCATAATGTTGATCACTAATATTTTGCACACGAATCAACACTTCATCTGCTTCCTTGGCACATCCGGTCATGAGAAGGATAACTAAAAAACTCGCTCGCACCATCGTTAATATCTTAAGATCAAAAAATGTGCACCTGTTTGTCAGAAATCCCACCGCCCCATGCTGACGAATTCAGACGGTCTGCACGGCGGGGCAGAAGAGGTCATGAAGATGCTTGGTTCTGGATACTTAGACGGGCCATTCCAATAATAGGGTTGGGTGTGAGCCGCCACTTCCTGGTGACTGCACTCCTTGAAAGGTCATTTTAAATCTAGGAAACTGAGTCTAAGACAAACCAAATCTCATTCGGATAATCCTACTGATAAGCTTAGGCTCCTCACTCGTTAAAGCCATATCTATTCGCTTGCTTGATGCGCGTGATGATCTTGGCATTCGAGCGTCTTTCGGTCCGGCTCATTTGATCCATATCCGTCACCAACAAACCAAGAAGCTCCTGGGATGCCTTCTCTTCGCCGACAAGGTGCAAAAAGCGAGCATAGGCCAATCGGTGAGGATAGTTCGTATAGTGTACATCCATTTTTGAAAATTCGGTGCGGGCTTGTTCTACGTGATCCAGGTGATAGAGCGCCCAGGCAAAATCTATACGGCGATCGGACTTGCGAAATAGTGGCTTGCCGTGCACTTTCCTGCCAATGGACACGACTGTATCAAAATCCCCTTCTCGAAAACTCGTGTCCAGCAGGCGCAATAATATTGGGACATCATCGGCGTAGGGTCCAGATAAGCATTGCTCATAAAGGGCTTTCGCCTTTCCATAGTGACCCTTCTTTACATACTCATCGGCCAAGCGGACGCGATTATTTAGCGTATCAGCAAGTGCTAGTGGACTGTAACATTGAAAAGGGATGCATGGATCGCAATTATTTCGTACCAAATCGAAGAGACAGAACCGCACATAGCCTAAGCTACGTAAGGCTTCTAGCGATGAAGAGTTGGTGCGAAAGAATGCGATCGGGCATTCCGCTTTCAGTGTTACAGTCCACTGGTTCCTGCTCCATCTTCTTGATGGTCGCATCTTTGGTAAAAGCCCGCTCCAGGTGATCTGCCGTGGCATCAATATTTGTGCGGGTAGCAAAATGTACATATAGATAAATCAGTGATCCTATGAGCGGCAGGAACAACACCAGTAAATACCAGCCGTAGTCCTTGGAATGTTTATACGCATGATACAGGCAAAAAAGCTGCAGGATGAGAATGGGTGAGTATAATCGAAACATTTGAACAGATGAAATTATTTATTCAGCCAATCCAGACCACGCCACCAAGTGCGGGACCACCTAGTCCGAATCATGAGCCAAAAAAAACCAACGGTATCCTGATGGTTGGGGAGCACGCAGGACACGTATTATCTGATCGCAAGGTAGGGAATTTATCCGCTGACATCCCGTCGACCAGCATCCGAGATCCGTTAGGTACGTCCAATGGGCAGCTCGCCGTCTAAGTGTGCGGCTCGTTCGATCTTTGCCACGCGCAGGCCCGACCCGCAGCTCGTCGATCAAATCACCATCACAATCACAATCAGCTATCCCCAATCAATTGCTGGGCTAGACATCCACCAAAGAATAGAGTATGAAGTAGAACAAGTTTCCACCCCACGAAAGCTCGCAAAAACCGTCCACCGTCTATCGTCCACCGTCCCAGTGGGCGGCTCGCCGATCTCACCCACGCACAGGCCATCCCGCAGCTCGACGATCCAATCACCATCACAATCACAATCAGCTATCCCCAATCAATTGCTGGGCTAGACATTCACCAAAAGAAAAGAGTATGAAGCAGAACAAGTTTCCACCCCACGAGAGCTCGCAAAAACCGTCCACCGTCTACCGTCCACCGTCCCAGTGGGCGGCTCGCCGATCTCCGCCGCGCATGCAATCCCGCAGCTCGACGATCCAATCACCATCACAATCACAATCAGCTATCCCCAATCAATTGCTGGGCTAGACATCCACCAAAGAAAAAGAGCTTGAACAACGACAACATTTCCACCCCACGAGAGCTCGCAAACCCGGCCACCGTCTACCGTCTACCGTCGGACCGTCTCTTGATACCCGTCCGTCAAATCCATAGTCTACTTGTATAGTCAATAAGAGTCTGGAGACTCGCGAAGCCAGACCCGGGGCCGACTGGACTAAGTACTAATGGACCGTTGCACTGAAAGGGATGCATGGATCGCCTGGTCCACTAGCGTAGTTGCACCTCGCCCTGGACTGTCCTGATCGTTGCCATCAGTGCCGCCGGTCCGGAGTGCACTACGCAATCCATTCCTAGGAGATGGAGAAATCTACGGACCTCGGCTGCCTCGGGATGTGTGATCGTCAAATCAACGAGGTGGCCACCCGAGGGAAGCGAACGGGCTGGATGGGGACTGGCTCCCCAGTCAATGAGAAAGGGAAACATCCCCTGCAAGGGCATACGGTAAATATCACTCAAGCGCCATGACAAAATGCCCCTATCGGCGGTGGTGCGCTGACCGGTGGTGATCGCGCCCAGGTCCAAACCGGCCGCTCGGCAGGTATCGGCCACGTGGTCTATATCAGCACAGGCCGCTGCCCAGGTGATCAGTCGAGGGGCTCCGGCAAAGGACCTGGCAAAAAGTCGACCGCCGCCCGGCTCGATCAAAGTGGGGTCGGGGGCAATCACCTCCAAATATGCCCTTGGTCCTAACCCAAGCAGCGCATTGTGCGTGCCCCACTGCGGGTGCTGTCCCCCATAGACCGGTCGAACCCCAATCAGGTGCTCGATCGCAGCCATGCCCTCCTCCAAGGATGGGCTGGCATATACCAGGTGGTCGATGTTAGCAGCCATGACGTTAAGAAGGCGTTGAAATACTAAAATACCAAGGTACATCAAGCAGGACTATTTGGGGCAGCATCGCCGGGGATCTTCCTTTTCCTTCAACCTGAGGTGTCTACTCACTCCGGGACGGCCGAGGAGCTTCGCCTCGCCCCTACTCCAAGGCCTGGAGGCGTCGCTCAATACGGGGTCGATCACCCGCCTCGGCGTGCGCTCATGCCTCTTTGTAAGCACGTATTGCCTCTGCTGACTGTCCCAGGCCAGCCAATGCGTTGGCCCGATGAAGTGAGCCCGCCGGCAGCCTGGTCCTTCTTCGGGCAGGGTCAGATCGAAGCCAGCTCAGCGAGCTGCCCAAGCGAGAAAGATGGACGGTGACCTGTGAACCTTCGGTGCACCTCGAAGCCCATCCATTCGCTCGTATCGGGAGTCGCCCGGTCTGAAACCGTGATGCGCGGTGCATCTTCACTCTCGTCGTAGAAATAACGGCCCCCAAGGGCGTGATCTTTGCAGAAAATGAACGTCCATTCATCTGCTGGAGGCAAGCAGATGCAGCCCATGGCTCCCCTACCGGCAAAGTGCTGTACATGGACATGGTCTATCTCCGTGAACACCGTGTTCTCATTGGCTCCGGCTCTCCGACCCGGCCGTGGGGCACCAATCCTCCCCAAATCTCTGCCCCATCGCACCCGGGCGCTGATGATCGATCATGAGGGTGGTATAGCTGATCTGCCGCTCGATCCTGGTGTTTGATCGAGCTGGCCTGTACTTTCACCCGGATTTCATCTCGCTGCGGACTGGGCTCGGACACTCTCCTTGCTTCCAGCACATCGGACCGACCATCACTCAGGCGATTTGCCACTTACTATCGCATGATTATGGGATGTGGAGAGGGTTACACCGGATTGGTAAATGATGGGATAGTCGACTGATTGACCTTGGCCAAGCGGGTGATACGGCGTCCACTTACCGTACGCTAGCGGGCGCCTCGCGATACGTGGTCAGTAGGGCGGCCATGGCCTGCGCCCGCTCTGGAAATTGTCCCGCGAGGTTATTGCGTTGCCCGGGATCGTCCGCCAGGTTAAAGAGCAGTACCATGGATTTGAAGTCCTGATAGCCCCTCAATTCTTTGAATGCAGACGGCATTTTGGAGTGCTCGCCATCCGGGCGATTGATATATAGCCAGTCTCCCTGACGCAACGCCCATTTGTCAGCAAAGGTGTTTTGTACCGTAGCCTCTCGCAGTGGCTGCGGATAGGACTTGCCCAGCCAGACGGGCAACAGGTTGTAGCTATCCGGTGCTGCCTGGTCCGGCAGTGGTGCATCTGCGATCCCGGCCAAGGTGGCCATGAGGTCAATCTGAGATATGACCTCGGGAGAGACGGAGCCCGGCGCGACCTGACCCGGCCACTTGACTATGAACGGCACACGGTGTCCGCCCTCCCAGACATCCCTCTTGAGGCCGCGTAGCTCGCCCATGCTCAGGTGATCGTGGCGCTCCGCACGGACAAAAGCATATCTCTCCGGCCCATTGTCCGAAGTAAATATGACCAAGGTATTCTGCTCCAGCCCATTGTCGCGAAGGGCACCCAGCACCTGCCCGACGACCCAGTCGGTCTGATACACAAAATCACCATATCCTCCCGCCGCGGACTTGCCGACAAATTCCTCATTAGGAATAATGGGTGCATGCGGGGAGGGCAAGGCAAAATAGAGGAAGAAAGGTTGCGCATCCGAGTGGGACTCGATCCATGTCACCGTTTTGTCCGTCAACGTGGGAAGTACCTGGTAAGGATCCCAGCCCTCGACCATGGGCCCCGGCCGAAATTCCCAACTACCCTCCTTGGTTTCATGCCGGATATCATTGATGTCCAGCTCGGCATTGGGCACCGTGAGGAACGTATCGTTTTCCATCCAGGCATACGGAGGAAAATTGATGGTGCCATCACCAAAATAGTAATCAAAGCCTCGGTCCAGCGGGCCGCCCTTCACCGGCTGGCTCCAATCAATGTCATCTACCAGAAAGTACTTTCGCATCCTGCCCCATTGCTCCACCTCCCCGGAGGGTTCGTTCTTTTTGTCCCAATCCCAGCCCAAGTGCCACTTGCCTATGCACGCCGTGGCATATCCTCCTTCTCTCAGGACCTGCGGCAGGGTGATATCGCCGTCTTGAAAAAAGGGCTCCCCCATTGCGCCCACGATGCCGTGCTGCCTACGCCAATGATAGGAGCCGGTAAGCAGGGCAAAGCGACTGGGTGAACAGATACCGGAGGAGCTATGAGCATCGGTGAAACGCATACCTTCTGCGGCCAAGCCATCCAGGTGAGGGGTGGGAATCTTGGATTCCGGGTTCTGGCAGCCCAGATCCCCATAGCCCATGTCATCTGCATAGATGATGACGATATTGGGTGGCTGTGGGGCTTCCTGCCCAATTTCACAGGCACTTAAAAGGAGGAATAGCCCAAGGCATGCATTGACTGATTGTCTGTTTGTCATGACAGGTGTACCACACGTGGGTCGATTGATCTGGTGGTAAGGTACAGGCCCCTGGCCAGGTATTCAACAAAATTAGACCGAATCCCAACGTCTCAAAAGGGTCCCGTCTGGGATCAAAGATGTCAACCCTTCTTCGCGGACAAAGTGCAAATACTGGCACACCCGAGCCATGGAATGCCTCGCAGCGGCAAGCTGACCCAGCAGACAAGCTGGCTTTTCGCAAAAACGAAACCCTTATGGTATGACCAGCGGTTATGTTTTTCCAGCCCCTCGCGTGATTCTCCTAGTAGAGTTTCGCATTAGATATGTTGAATAATTCTAATAGGATTTTGTTCGCAGACGAGGCGCGAAACACAGGCATAGCCGTAGCTATGGCGAGGCTTTGCAACGAAGTATGCGAACCAAAGACATTAGAATTAACTACAAGATTTAATGCGAAACTCTACTAGCCACCTATCGAAATTACCACAGCGGCGGGCTCTTTACGCAAAGGCTTACAACGCTACCTGGTCGCCACTGATGGAGATCCGGGGTTTGGTCTGGGTACCAAAAAACTCTGATTGGGTCAAGTCAAAAGGTTCTGCTTCCAGGACACTTTTCCTCACCAAGTTCATCAGCTCTTCAGCCTCTAGTTTCGTAATGGTTAGAGGAGGCATAAATTGAGCGCAAATGCGGTCATTATTCGAGAAAATGCAAAATACGCCGTTGTCATTCAACCGCTCTACAGTTGCGATGCAGGTGGGTATATCTCTAAACTCGATGGCTTGAAACAATCCCAGTTGTCGTATGCCCTTCACCTTATCCGTCTCCTTTGTCAGATCATGGATCCGCTCTTTAAAATAGCGCGATATCTGTACCACATGATCTAGAAATCCAGGGTCTGTGGCCTTGTCTACTACCACCGATGCCGCTGCGCAGCCAATCTCGCTACCGCCAAACGAGGAGAAATGACTCAGGGGGTTTTTCTCAAAAACTTTCTCCATTTCATCGCGGTAGACCGTGGCGGCGATGGGGTAAATGCCTCCCGACAACCCTTTGGCAGTGGTAAAAATATCCGGCATGATATCGTAGTGTTGAAAGGCCCAGGTGCGCCCGGTGCGCCCGCATCCCGTTTGGATCTCATCCAAGATCAGCAAGACCTCGCGATCTCGAGTCACCTGCCGAATATGTTGCATGACTCTTTTTGCAATTAGGGTCATGCCCAGCGTCGCCGGGATGGTCTCCAAACTGACGGCGGCAGTATCAGCGTCCAGGTATTTCTCTATTTGCCTCAGATCGCTGTAGGGTACCTTTACATAGTCATCTGAACTATAGTTCCAGGGTTTGAGATATTTTTCATCACCAGCGCCCATAGCAAATCCTGTATGGCCGTGATATCCACCGTCCAGACACACGATCTTTTTTCTACCGGTGTATCCCCGCGCTAATTTGAAGGCAAAGTCCATCGATTCGCCTCCGCCGGACGCCCAGACCACGCGTCCCATTTTTTCACCCTGTGAGTCTTCTCCGGCAGAGCGCACTAATTTCTCCGCCAATAATGAACGCTCATAGGAGATTAAATGGTGATTGCCCAGATCGTATTTTGACAGTGCTCGTCTGACTGCCTTGATCACCTCGGGATTGCGATGTCCCAGGTTATATACACCGCCGCAGACATGGCAGTCGAAATAGCGTTTGCCGCTCAGATCCCAGAAGTAGACGCCTTCTCTTTTACCCTCGATCACCTCCCAATTGAATTCCTGATATACCGGGATCTTATGCTTAGAGAGATATTTTTTGTGAAGTTCAACGGCCTTTTGACGTTTCCTACTATTCATGTATTTAGCATTTATTCCTCCGTCCAGCCGACAAACCATGGTACTGAGCCGACTGGCAGGATTAAATGAGAATATGTGGCAAATAAAAAATTAGGGCGGTGATCTCGGAGGTCATGTTTGGGAAAATGAATATCACAAAAGGAAGTACAGGTGGGTCCTCCCACAGGCGAATTGGTCCGTTGCATATTTTTAAGCGACACAGGAACTCCAAGATAGGTTTCTGTTTTTTCCAACAACCATTTTCAACATGTCTAAAGAAAAGTACATTATGTCGATGGATGCCGGAGGCACCATGACCGACACTTTTTTTGTCGACGAGGGCGGACGGTTTGTGGTGGGCAAGGCCCAGACGACTCCACAAGATGAATCGCAAGGATTTGCCAGTTCTGCACGTGATGCCCTAAAGTATTGGTCGACCACGCCGGAAGAAATCTTACCCGATACCTTGACCGGGATCTACTCAGGCACGTCTATGCTCAACCGGCTGCTCGAACGAAAAGGGCAGAAGATTGGAGTCATTGTGTCCGGAGGGTGTCAGGACTATCTGCGCATGGAGCGCGGCATACAGACCTATCTGGGCTATTCCTATCAAGACCGGCTAAAGGTGATCACCCATCGGCACAACACGCCCTTGGTCCCCCTCGACCGCATCCATGGGGTACGGGGAAGGATCGACTTGTTTGGCACGGAGGTCATTCCCATTTATGAAGACGAGGTAGAAGCTGCCATCAAGTGCTGCATCGAGAAGGATGTACAGGGCATCGTCGTCAACTTGATTTACTCCTATGTAAATCCCAGCCATGAGCTGAAGGTAAAGGAGATCGCCCAACGCTTACTAACGGAAGCGGGCAAGGATATCCCAATCTACCTCTCCTCGGAGCTGTATCCCGTCATGCAAGATTTCGCTCGGCTCAATACGGTGCTGGTTGAAGCCTATGCTGCTGCGCCCTCTCGAGATCAGTTTGAAAAAATATCGGATCAAGCAAAGTCCTTTGGCGCAACATTTCCGTTGAGGGTCATGGCCTCTCATGGCGGCACGATATCCACGGGAGCCCGGGAGCTGGCCAGAACACTGATATCCGGACCGATTGGGGGGATGGTTGGGGCCAAATACATTGCCCGTGAGTTGGGTTACACCAATGTGATGTGCAGCGATATTGGAGGTACCAGCTTCGACTTGGGGTTGATCACCGATGGTGAGTTTACCATTAAGTCCCAGCCGGACATGGCTGGTTTTATGCTTAAGCTCCCGCTGGTGGACATAGACTCCGTGGGTGCAGGCACCGGATCGTATGTACGGGTCAATCCGATCTCCAATCGAATAGAGATTGGCCCGGACAGTGCCGGCTCTCGCATCGGTGTCTGCTATCCGGAGGGACAGGTGGAGATCCCCACCCTCTCGGATTGCAATGTCGTATTGGGATACCTCAACCCCCACAATTTTCTGGGGGGTGATATTATATTGGACAAAGACCGCGCGTTTGAAGCGATCAAAGAGCAAGTAGCGGACCCGCTTGGCCTCGATGTGTATGAGGCAGCCGAGGGTGTGCTCGAGCTCTTTGAAGATCACCTGAGAAACGAGGTGTATGCCCGGATTTTTGGTAAGGGGTACGCACCGGAAGACTACCACTTGTTCTCCTACGGCGGAGGCGGTCCGATGCACGTGGCAGGCTACGTGCGCGGGCTGAAATTTCAGGACGTGCTCATCCCTGCCTGGGCGGCTGGCTTCTCGGCATTTGGGTGTGCCTGTGCCGATTACGAGTATCGCAATGACCGGACGGTAAATGTGCCGATCGCCAGCCCGATCTTGGCCCCGGATCACTTTGCGGCAGGCTTTGATCTGTTTGCTGGCGCTGTCAACATGAGCTGGCAAAGTCTCAAGGGCGGGATCCTCGCCGAATTTGCCAAGGGGGGTGTCGAGGCAGATCAAGTGCGATTTGGTTACTACTTGCGGGTCCAGTATGTGGGACAACTCAACGATGTGGAAATCAAAGTTCCCTTCGAAGAGGTGAAGTCGCACGAGGACGTGAAGCAGATCATCTCCCTATTCGAAGAAGCTTATGCCAAACTATACTCACGATCCGCCTCCTCGCCTGAGTTGGGATATCTGGTGACTACTGCTGTCTTAAAAGGCATGGTCGGCGTGAGCAAACCAAAACTCCCTACAAAACCTCTGGGAGACGAGGCGCCATCTCAGGAAGCGCTCAAAGGCACCCGACAAGCCTATCGACACGGCCAGTGGCACGAGGCTAACATATACGATATGGAGAAACTCCACCCGGGTGTAAGACTATCCGCTGTGAGCGTGGTGGAGTCCCCAGCAACAACCTTGGTCATTCCACCGGGATTTGAGGCTCGACTGGATGAGCACTATATCTTTCACTTAAAAGAAATCTAGCATGAACGTGGCAACTGCAGTGAAGAAACCCATCGGACGCAATGGGCTGACCCTCAAGGAAATGCTCACCAAGTCCGAGCAACTGGTCAAGGATACGGGCCACTATCAGGGCCAGGACACCCTGCCCCTGCGCGAGGAGCAGCCCATCCTTTACGAGAAAATCTTTTCCCACTTGCGGGGAGGATTGGTCAATGCCCGGGCGACCGCTCTAAACATATCTGCTTCGCCCATCGTGAAGGAGATTGGCGAGTTGTGTTTTGCCCTCTATACCCCCGAAGGAGACTCTATCGCTCTTTCTACGGGCATCATCGTGCATGTACATACCATCAGCGATGCGATCAAGTACATGATACGCAACAACTACGAGGACAATCCCGGCATCCAACCCGGATTTGTTTTCAGCAACAACAACTCCATGATCGGCGATGTGCATACGGCTGATGTGCACACCATCATTCCCATCTTTTGGGAAGAAGAATTGATCGGTTGGGCGGCCGGGGTAACCCATGAGATAGACGTCGGTGGCATTTCGCCGGGATCCATGTGCTACGGCCATGCCGACCGTTATGGAGATGGCCTTCTGATATCAGCAGAACTGGTGGGCACAGATGACACTTTCCACGAAGACTACCTGCTCCGTTGTCGAGAATCTGTCCGTGCAGAAATGTACTGGATACTGGACGAAAAAACGCGACTCACCGGCTGCCAACTGGTGCGCGACCAAGTATATCGTACGATCGAAGAAGTGGGCATCGACGCGTATAAACAGTTTTGCTATGAAGCCATCGAAGAGGGCCGTCGCTCGTTCATCGGCAAGGTCAGGCAGATGACCTTCCCGGGTGAGTACGAATCTCCTTCCTTTATGGATGTGCCATGGAAGGACGATGCCACCGTGCACCCCATGGCGCGCAAAGACACGTTGATGCACGCTCCATTAAAGATGACCGTGAGTGCCAACGGACACCTGGCTTTGTCGTTTGAAGGCGCCAATCAATGGGACTATCACTCCTTCAACTGTGCCCCGTCTCCCATGCAGGGAGCCATGTGGGTACTACTGACCCAGACGCTCTTCAACAGTGATAAGATCAATGACGGCGCCTACTTCGCATCCAGTATTGATTTGCCCTTCGGATCATGGTGCAACCCGGACTTTGATAAAGTATCGACCACACTGACCTGGCTCTTCCTGATCCCTGGCTTTTCGGGCATGGTACGCTGTCTGAGTCGTTCGTATTTTGCACGGGGCTTTCTGGAGGAGATCAGTGCGAGTTATCCCTTCTCCGGCAATCTACTACAGGGCGGAGGCGTCAATCACTTTGGGCAGCCGTCAGCCTTTACCAACTTCGAGCTATCATCGCAGGGTACAGGGGCACTCTACTACAAGGACGGAGAGGCCACCTGCGCCGCCATGTGGAATCCCGAAGGCGACATGGGAGAGATCGAGACCTGGGAATTTCTCGAACCCCTACTCTACCTGGGTCGAAGCATTAAGCCCAATACCGCCGGTCCTGGTAAATACTGTGGTGGCATGGGTGCCGAGACCATCCGCATGGTCTACAAGACTCCCGGCCAAGTACTGTTTACGGCAGGCGATGGCCATGTGTTTTCTTCCTGCGGCATCTTTGGAGGCTACCCGGGCAATGCTGGCTATCGACACGCACTCCACAACACCAACATGAAGGATCTGATCAGCCAGAAGAAACCCTATCCCATACTAGACGGCGACCCTGAAAATGCACAGCTCAGCAACCTAGCCAGTGGTCAGGAAGTATTTGACAAGCATCAACTGTCAGGACCGCATCCTTTTGGGGAGTATGATCTGTATGCCTCCATCCAGCGCGGGGCTCCTGGACTGGGAGATCCGCTGGAGCGTGATCCCAAGGCAGTGGAAACCGACCTGAATATGGGCGATCTCTTACCCAGATTTGCCAAAACCATCTACGGTGTGGTGGCGCAACAGAAGGATGGACAAACTTGGGAGGTGGATCCAGCGGCCACACGTCAGTGCCGAAACGACATGCGAGCCAGCCGCCTGGAGAAGGCCATGGATGTCAAGGACTTCTTGGCACAGGAACGCGAAAGAGTGCTAGCGAAGGATTTTATTCCACCCGTGTACAACATGTACAAGAGTTCTCTCTCGCTGTCTGAAGCATGGCGCAAGAAGTTTTTTGATTGCTGGGACCTGCCAGAGGACTTTACCTTTTGATCAACTTTAATAGCAAAAAAATGAATATTTCATACGATAAGGAAACCTTGAAGTTGCTCCAAAAAGGGGAGCTTTCGCACGATAAGGCACACCAGATGCAGAGCCACTTCAAGGATACCAACCGTTTTGAAAAACTACTGAGTATCTGGCAGGAGTCTGTGGACTGGGATGATCGCATCCTCATGCCACTGGCAGAGCATCTGTTTGTGGTTTTGAAGCCAGACGGTAGGCGGATCATCAAATCAAAATGGGGATACGAGTATTGCGAGGCGCATGAAAATTGGAAGCTCTACGCCAAAGTCTTTGTACGGGATAGCCCCGAGCTCATGGACGAAATCTATCCCAGGATGATGGGGGCTGACACTAGCTGGATGCAGTTGCGGGAGTACTATGACCCCATCAGCGGCGTCCTACTGGAAGTAGAAGCTGTGCCACCTGGCTATCCGATCGTCCATGACTTCAAGCCGGATATAGATACCTTCTATCGGGACTGGCTAGGAAAGCCGCTCTAGGAATAGTGATCTACCGGCTCCACCGGGATTGACTACCGGAGCGAGCGATCATACTACCATATGGATTGAGATGAGACTGGCAGACTACTTGGATCGGGGTGCCTTTTTGAATCCGCAGGGCAAATGTTTTGTGACGGATGAGCAAGAGATGACCTTTCAAGAGGTGCAGAAGCTCTCCCATCGCATCGCCAATGGCTTGGTCGGCGCAGGGATGCGTAAGGGCAGCAAGATAGCCGTCCTGTCGCCGAATGACCCTTTCGCCTTCACCTGCGTGCTGGGTCTTTCCCGGCTAGCAGCGGTCTGGGTCCCCATCAATCCACGCAACGGCTTGGAGGAGAATCGCTACGTCTTCGATCACTTCGATTGCGTAGGTCTGTTTTATCACAGTCACTTCAGCTCGATTGTACAGGCACTCCGAGATCGTCTGCCCCAGCTCACCTTTTTTGTCTGTATTGACCGCCCCTGCCAAGGTGATCCAGCCCTAACCGACTGGATGGCCAGACAGGCAGACCAGTTTCCGCCGGTCGCCGTCCAGCCCGATGACCTTTGCATCTTAGCCGGCACGGGCGGCACGACGGGTCAGCCAAAAGGGGTCATGCTGACCTACCAAAACATCGAGACGTTTGTCGCGCTCACCCTGATATGTGCGCCGTACGACACTCCGCCGGTCTATCTTGCCCTGGCCCCCTTGACGCACGCCGCGGGGGTGTTCACGTTTCCGATCTTAGCATTAGGCGGCACGACGATTATCATGCCAGCCCCCAGCCTGGATGCATTTTTGGACCACATCCAACAGCATAATGTCACGACCACCTTTCTTCCTCCGACACTGATCTACCGACTGCTGGAGCACCCGGAAATAAGGAAGACCGACTTCACCTCCCTCCGATACTTCTGGTATGGAGCAGCACCCATGTCGCGGCACAAATTGATGCAGGCCATCGACATCATCGGCCCGGTGATGATCCAATTTTTTGGTCAGACGGAGGCGCCGATGTTGATCAGTTGTTTGTCGCCGGGGGAGCACTTCACGACAGCAGGTCAGGTGGCCATGGAGCGTCTGCTCAGTTGCGGCCGGCCCACTCCGTTGGTACAGGTTGACATCATTGACGACGAGGGTAATGCAGTGAATCGGGGCACACACGGCGAAATCATCGTACGTAGCAGCCTGGTGATGGCCGGATACTACAAGGATCAAGCGGCCACCGAGGCAGCCCTGACCGGAGGATGGTTACGTACGGGAGACATCGGATACTTGGACGAGGATGGATATCTCTATATCGTAGATCGAAAGAAGGACATGATTATCACCGGCGGCTTTAATGTATTCTCGGCGGAGGTCGAAAACGTCGTGCTCCAGTACCCCGGAGTGCAGGACTGTGCTGTCGTTGGGATCCCAGACGAAAAATGGGGAGAAATGGTGATTGCAGCGGTGCAGCCTGCCCTGGATCAGCACGTGGAGCCGCAAGCATTGATAGATCATTGCAAACAAAAAATCGGCAGCGTCAAGGCCCCAAAAAGGATCGTGATCTGCGATCAACTGCCGCGCAGCCCGGTAGGTAAGGTGCTAAAAAGGCAAATACGTAAAGACATTCTGGGAGATTCCCGACCATTTCACAAGAACTAGGAGCCAGCCATATTCACAAATAAACTACAACTACACAAAATGCAGGAAAGTGCACGACCACAGCCGCAGGACTTCTACCAACTGACCCCAGAGGCGCAAAGCGATCTGCTCCAACGTCTCGCCCGGAAGGCGCTGCAACATTACCATATTGATGACAACGCTGTCATCCAACTCCTCATACATCGGGAGAATGCCGTCTTTAGCATTACCGCTGCAGAGGCGAAATATGCGATGCGCATCCATCGACATGGCTATCATTCGGATGCAGAACTGAAGTGGGAACTGCACTGGATGGAGGCGCTCAAAGAATATGGCATTCAGACTCCATCCATCATCCGGGGCAAGGACGGTCAGACGATGTATGTTGTATCGATGGAGGGTGTGCCCGAACCACGGCAGGTAGATGTGTTGGAGTGGATCGATGGCAGTCCACCGGCGCCCGAAAACATCGTAGAATCCTTTCGGACCTTGGGGGTCCTTAATGCCAAGATGCACCTGCACGTGGAAAGGGATTGGGTGTTACCAGCAGGCTTTACCCGGCACAGCTGGGACGAGCACGGGCTGATGGGCCCAGACGCGCACGACGGTCACTTTGCAGACCTGCAACAACTAACGGAGGAGCAACTGAAGCTGCTCCATCAGGCACACAATCTGGCGGTGAGCAAGTTGCAGGCCTACGGCAAGGGCAAAGACAGATACGGCCTCATCCACGCCGACATGATGCTAGAAAACATCCTGGTGGAAGGGGATGAGGTCCGCCTGATCGACTTTGATGATGCAGGATTTGGATGGTTTATGCACGATTTTGGTACTTCACTCTTTTTTCAACTGACCGAAGATCACTACAATGATCTGTACCAAGCCTGGCTCGATGGCTATCAGACCATGCGACCATTGAAAACGGAGGACATAGCTATGGTGCCCACATTTCTGATGTGCAGAGGACTCTTTGGGCTCGGCTGGATGCACACGCGCAGAGAGACCTCCTTTGCCCAAGAAATCGTCGGCGATTTTATCGCTATGACGATGCACATTGCTCAAGACTATGTAGCGTCAGATGGGGCTGTCGTCAAACCCATACAATAAGAGGTCCCGGTGAGGAAGCTCGGGCGCCTGCCACGCAGCTAACAACTTACGCACAGACCTAGTCGATTCGATGGATATCTGGCCTTGTGGGCACGCACTCCAATGGGCCTACAGAATGGGCACAATAGGTAGAAAATGCGTATTTTGTTGTTTCTCAGAGTACGTGCCCAGCAGAATGAACCAAAACTAGCAATGGTTCACTTGAGCACAGGACAGATAGATAATTGCCGAGTCAGGACACAAGAATATCTTTCAACATGTAGATGGAGCAAGACAAACACGCTGCCATAACTATCTAATTAGCACGCTATGGAGGTCAATGCCACCTTAAACAATCAGGATAAGTTTATCTATCAGTTTGCCAGGCAGGTCGAGGGCAAGGAAATGCGATGCCTAAACCTGCAAGCGGTGATCTTTCCTGAAAAAGCAGGCGCTGGACAGATCAGCTATATCAAACACAGTCACTTCTCCTTCATCTTAAGCAATGTCCTCTTGAATGAGGATCTACTCTATCGCTCGCCAGATCTTGAACTGTCGCGCTGTGACTTCGTGGACTTCGGCATATTTGAGAACGGCGAAGTCGAGAGTAGCTTTCTGATGGAGCAGCCGGCTTTTGCGCTCGATGTGCCCAGGGGCAGCTTTAAGCACTTGGCCCTCAATGTGCCGCTGGAATTGATTCCACGCAATAAGTCATGTGCAGAGCTACTTACGCACTTTCGGCACTTTTCAAATCTGCCCTTGGTGCGGGCTCGCTTGAAGGAGCTTCTCGCAGTCCAAGGGGAAAGCGTAGCTCAGGTGATTATGCTTGAATCAAAAGGGCTTGCCTTCACCTCCCAGCTATTGCAATTTTTGAGAGAAAATCATCAAGCGTTAGATGAGCGAGGGGCCGTTTTAAGTGACTACGATCGTGATTGTATAGCCAGGGCCAGATGCATTGTGGAAGATTCCTTTGTTAATCCCCCTTCCATCAAGCAGCTATCACGGCAGGTCGGCATTAATGAGCAGAAACTTAAGCAAGGTTTTAAGCAGCTATACAATATTACTATTCGTCAGTATGTCATCTGTCTTCGTATGGACAAGGCCAAAGAGCTGCTCCAGCAGCCCGGCGCCCCTATTGGGGAAGTTTCCTATCAGGTGGGGTATGATCATCGTGGCTATTTTGCCAAGCTGTTTAAGCGCTTTCATGGGGTGTCACCTCAGGTCTTTAAGGCGCAGGCACAATTGTTGTCCGTAGAAAAACCGAGTTCCGTCGCCTGTTAGCAGGATACCAATGGACAGCCCGCATCCGAGCTTTCTAGGAGGAGTGTACGTAGCAACCATTCCGCTTACAGACATCGTTATCATTTGCTGATGAAGAGCAAGCACGCCAGACAAAGCGGACGGTCCCGTTGACGTGCGTGACCGGGCCAACGCACGCTCTGCTCGCTTCCTGTCCAAATGCACACATTAAACATTCTGCTGCGAATCCACCGGAGTCACTCGGGCTGGCTTTCTCACGACAAAATCTCCAATGCAAGACCGGGGCCCTAGTAGAGTTTCGCATTAAATCTTGCGGTCAATTTTAATGTCTTTGGTCCGCATACTTCGTTGCAAAGCCTCGCCATAGCCTCGGCTATGCCTGTGTTTCGCGCCTCGTCTGCGAACGAGATCCTATTAGAATTATTCAACATATCTAATGTGAAACTCTACTAGTACTAGTAAAATGCTACGCGAAGGTCCACGCCAAACACCCGTCGGGCATTAAGTTGACCATTGGCACCAAAAATCAGATCAACACCTCCGGCCACAAATGCTTCGTCGGTCATGTTTTTGCCCCACAAGGCAATCCCATATTTACCATGGTTAAAGTCGAATCCAAGTCTGGCGTTCAGGAGGGTTGCGGCTTTTCTGCGAATGATCATTGTGTTGAGGATATCATTAAAGGAATCACCCGTGTGATTTAGATCCAGTCGCACCAAAAGTTTTCCGGACGTACCCAGCTTGGTGGTGTACTGCGGAGAAATGGACCATGTATTCTCAGGGACCTTCGACAACTTGTTTCCTTCCAGATTGACGGGCACACCTGGCTCCGGATTCGTCTGATCGGTAGCAAAGGGAAAATCTGCGTACTCGAAATCCAAAATGGCACCGGACACATCCAACTGCAGGCCCTTGGCCAAGATAGCTGACAACTCTGCCTCCAGGCCCCACCCGTTGGATTCAGGAGCATTGGCTACTCTGGTAGAGGTCGCCTCAACGACGAGCTCTTGTTTGTCAAAATATTTCATGACATAGCCTGCCAGATTAAATCTCATTCGGCTGCCGATCTTGGACTTAAGCCCCACCTCGTAATTATTCACTGTCTCAGGAGCAAAAATCAGGCTTTGCTCGGATGGCACAGCGTTCTCTGTGAAATTGAATCCAGATCCCTTGTATCCCCGAGCAAAACTCAGGTATGTCAATACATTTTCTGACGGAGTATATTCCAAACTTAGATTGCCGCTGAGGGCGTTGTCGGTCTGGCTAAATTGCTCGGGATTGGCCTTACTGCCGAAGTCAGGAAAAAAGGCAGTGACCAAAGGAAAACCAAAGGCTTCCACTCCCCCTTGATGGGGTATGTGCGTCTGCGCAATGGTCAAGTCTTTGTTCTCTGAGATAAACCTAAGCCCAGCCGTCAGTTTTAATTGCTCGTTCAACCGATACGTACCGGAACCAAATATGGAAAACGAGTTGCTCTTGGTTTCTGCGTCGGTGGTCGAGCTCTCCTCATAGCCCGGAATCGTGAAACCATCGGGCAAGCCAAATAACGGAGCGATCACGGCAGGGATCAGAGGTTCCAAAAAATATCCTGCGTCAGATCCCGTAATGGTTTCGTTGGCGTAAAAGAGGCCAGCCACGTAAGCAAACGTTCGGTCCCGACCAGAGTTTATGCGAACTTCCTGGGTAAACGTCGAAAACTCTTGCGCATGGCTGAAGTTGACGAAGGCAGCCGGCGACCAATCAGACTCCTGCAGACCTGCGTCAGATGAACGGCCATAGGCCGAAATGATATTGAGAGAATGGTCACCTCCCAGATCAGCCCGGACTCGGAGGGAACTGCTAAATTGATCCCTACTCCAATCAAAGGGTTGATCGGCCTCCGTGCGGCGGTCCTCCGGCCTTTCCTCCGGATTGTCTGCGTCATACCCTAGGTAGATCGAATAGACCTCACCCGATTTGTCTTCACTCCAATTGACATCCAGCAGGGCATCCACTTTATCTGAAGCTCTGTAAAGGAGGGATGCCTTCAAGCCCATGAAATCCATCTTGTTGGTACTGGCATCGTGATCTACAAAGCCGGCCTTTCTTTTACTCATAGCACCGCCAAGTCGCAGCGCTAACTTTTCAGGCGCCAACATCACATTGGCTTTGGCTCGGAGCTGAAAGAAGTTGTTGGAACCAACACCAAGTTCTACCGCACCCGAATGATTCATCTTTGGATCTTCGGTGATAATGTGTACCACCCCACCGACCGTATTTTTTCCGAAGAGCGTGCCCTGAGGTCCTCTGAGCACCTCCACTCGCTCGACATCCATCAAGGTAGCATTAAAACCAAAGGGGCGAGACTGGTATACATCATTAACATACATGCCAATCCCTTGCTCAATTCCTGCATTTTCAAGATTTGTGGCGATACCCCTGAGGGACAGAGATATGGAGCCCGGCGTATAGGCATCAAAGATCAGGCCGGGAGTGCTGCTCAATGCATCGAGAGAATTGGTAGCTGAACGGCTCCTCAAATCGATGCCGGTAAGTACGGTCGCAGCCACGGGTATCTGCTGCAGGTTTTCCTCGACACGATTGGCGGTGACAACAACATCTTTCAATTGAAGAGCACTCTCAACCATTACGATATCCCTTGGCTCTTGCTCCGCACCTGAGATTGTCACATTCTGAGTCTCATAGCCCGTGTAAGTAAATATGAGCACCGCACCTGGGTCCGGCACCGAGAGCTGATACGATCCATCCAAATCACTTGTTGTACCGGTCCCAGTTCCCTGGATCAATACATTCACGCCATAAAGACCTTCACCGCTGGACGCATCGGTGATCTTGCCAGATACGGAGATCTGTGCCAGCAGAGTGCCTGGCAGAAAAATGAGCATTAACAGCCCAGCATATACGAATGTCGTCTTGTTCATTTTGCCAATTTATTTTAAAGCCACGGTAGGCTTGAATTACTACATGATTTGCTCATCCGATATGGCACCTTTGTCAATTGCTACCTTCAAATCTCACCCTGCTAAAATCTCACCTTTCATTTGCATGGGTACCAAACAAATTGCTTTTCTCATGTAGAAATCCGTTGTACCGGAGCTTAATATTGGAACTTATGAGTCTCTGGTCATATCACGTAAAGAAATCCGTGTGTCACGAAAGGGAATACTGTTCTGCAAGACACACGGCCTGGTTGGAAAATTGACTCAAGAGTAAGTTATTTAGCCCAATTCATGTGTCAGACTGCCCATGAAGGAGCCACCCGGTTACTTGGGACGACTTGTCATGGCAAATCTTCTATGCATGATTGGGCTTAATATGCCGTACATCCATTTTTTCGCTTATTCAGGAATATCATGCAAAACATCAGAACATTTAGAAACAATATCCAGTCGCATATTCGGGAGCAAATCAACGATTGGATGAATCCGGAAGATCCAGCAAATGCTCGCCAATATTATTATCAAAAGAGCATCGTAGCACCGACGGTGATCATCCCGCGAGCAGGTGAGATACGTACTATTGAAGAAGACCTGGACATGGACCTGGCGATGGATATGCGCATTAAAAATGACCAGGGCGCATCGGTCCCTGTGCGTGAGGCCAAGGATAATCTTTGTTTTGATGCCATATTGGTGCATTTCGACGGTAAGCTGCGCACCAGATACTACGCAGATGAGAAGTACAAGGAGATCCCCCACTACATCCAATCCAACAGCAAGAGCATGGTGGGTATGGTCTACGCCATTCTGGTAGACCGAGGAGACATTGATCCTGGTCAGAAGGTGGTCGAGTTTTTGCCCGAGCTGGCCGGTACCGCCTACGACGATGCTACCGTCCAGCAATTGGTTGACATGCGTGTCAATGCTCCATGCAATGACTGGTATTCTATGCTCCATCCGACCTATCCCAATGGCGATTCGTTTGAGCTGGCCGAAATGGTTTACTCCACCCAGAATTCCGGTTGGCACTGCACCACCTCTGTCATCGAAATGGCTCATAGATTTCTTGCCAAAGACCTTCCCACCATGTTTCAGGAGCATGGCGAGATCTTTAGCTACTTCTCGCTGCACACGAATATCGCCGCGATGATCGTCGAGTCCGTGGTCGATCGTCCCTTTCACGAGATCTACGCAGCAGAAGTATATGCCAAGATCGGCGCTAGCCACGATGCCACCGCTGGGGTCAACTGTCTAGGTGAGCCTGCTAGTGGTGAGGGAGGTTACTCTGTGACGGCCATGGATATGCTACGCCTTGGGCTAGCGCTCCAGGAGAAACGGATCCAATCTCCCTATTTATATCATCGCATCAACCAAAGACTGCCGGATGCAGCTATGGTTACTGGGAAATCAAAACATGAGAAGTTTGAGGAATTCTTGAAGGTCTTTGGCGAGTATGGCATTACCCACTACTCCAATTTCTTCTATCTAGGCGAGAGCCTGCACAATGGCGCATTGCTAAACTATTTTCTAGGGGCCTACGGACAAGTGGTAGTATATAGTCTGGCAGACGATTTTGTCTATGTGGGACAGTCGTCCTATACCAAGCACATCGCTCCCCCCATCTTGGGTCATGTCGAGGCAGCTCAGGCGTTGCACCACCACTACACAGGGAGCAGCTAGTGCTACTTCCTAAACCTGTGGCATCTGACACAACTGCCAGCAGCGTCTGGCTGTGGATAATTGCACCAAGACCCCCGCGTTGCACCAGCATCGTTCGGGCTTCGCGCTATCGCTAATGTATGCGGTGTAGATAGCGACCAGGCTCCCTTCGGTCAGACCGCGCACAAATCGAAAAAACGTTAGATACCCGATCCGGTTGGCCGAGTATACGGACAAGAACTGACACCAATCATGGCCAACAACAGAATGGACGTGTTGCGCCAGTGTACCTTTCGGGCCCACAAAAGGCCCAGCAAGCCACGCACGCCAAATCCCACCAACTCGGATGAGGCCAATATAGTCCCAACTGCTCTTGTGCCGCCTCGACCGTATCAGCCACTGCACCGATTAGCATAGGCAGCAGGAGAAACATGGTCACAGCAGATGTGCCCATCAATGTAACCGCAAAGATGCCCTTTGGCTCGTCGATCCTGACTGCCACGCTTACTTTCTTGCATCTTCCCGGTCGGAGGCTGGAGCTCCATCATCGTCTGGTCACTGCATCTTGATGCTCGAAGTAGCAGATACGACTATCTATTTCGCTGGCCGGCTTCACCCGATCACCTGCGCACGTAAGAAATGAGCCATCTCCAGGCACGCCTGACGTGCCTCTGGCACCTGGGGTAACGCCTGAAAGACGTGCCACAATCCCTCCCACACATCCAGCCGCACATCTACGTTGGCCTCCTTGGCTCGCTGGTAGAGTCTGATAGAATCGCTCAACATAATTTCTTTGGTCGCTACCTGGATCAGTAAGGGGGGAAAACCTGTGAAGTCTCCGTATACCGGTGACACCAGGGGCTGGTCGGCCGCCTGCCCCTGACAGTAGGCGTGCACCTGCTCCAGAGTGGCGTCCCAGTTGTACTGCATCGGATCCTGGTCCGCTAAGGTATGATAGCTGTCTCCGGTACCGGTCAGATCGGCCATAGCTGAGATCATGCCACCGGCTGCCGGCAGTGTGACCTGTTCTGCACGTAGTCGCATGAAGCCTGCAGCAGTTAGCGCTCCTCCCGCACTGTCCCCAAACCAGGCTATCGAGCCAGGTGCTTGACCCGACGCAAGCAACGCCTTGTACACATTGACTACATCATCCAGACCTGCCGGAAAGGGATGCTCTGGCGCCTTGCGATAGTCTACTGCCAGGACCTTGATCCCCGCCAGATGTGCAATCTGCAGAGGCAGGGCACAATTGACCCGGGGCTCGCCCAGACAGTAGCCGCCCGAATGGATATAATAGAGCAATCCCTCCTCATCACTGGTGGCAGACGTTTCCATCCAGACACAGGGCACCCCGCCGATGGTCTCATCTCTCATCACATATTCAAACTTCAGCGCATCGGCAAATGACCTCCAAATGGGGTGTAGCTCGTCCCGCATCGCTTGCCAACCTGCTAGGTCTTGAGGCTTCAGTGGCGGACGTCGGACATAGGGTGGAAAACCTTGGATAAATTCCTTGGCCTCCTCGCTGATGTGCGGTGGAATATACATGCAAATGTGGATTCGATTTTCCTTGCTGACAACAAGATTTACTACTTCGTATCCGCCCTAGTGGTCTTCTCCAAGAGGCCATAGCTGAGTCCCGCTGTCCAACCTCCGTTGACATGGAGGATATGCCCTGTAATGAAGGCACTCTCGTCCGAGGCAAGGAAGTGAAAGGTGCCAGCCAGATCCTCCGGCACGCTCACCCGGCCCAAAGGAATATTATACTTACAGAGATTAATATCCTCGTCCCTCAGGACTTCGTAAAAGGGCGTATCGACGAGCGTTGGAGCCACGCCATTGACCCTAATATTGCGTGGCGCCATTTCCAGTGCGGCCGTCATCGTCATGCTTACGCCAGCTGCTTTGGTGGCCGCGTACGGCCCCGTCTGGGGTATGTGTGTAAAGGCCACCTGTGAGACGGTATTGATAATGGAGCCCCCATCTTTCATATGACCTGGTCCATGCTTCAAACCGTGGTACATACCCTTGACATTCACATTTATGAGTCTGTCAAAAGCTGCCGAGTCATACTCCGAAAAAGGCTTTTCCTCGTCAAAAACCCCTACGTTGTTAATCAGCACATCGAGCTTACCCAGCTGCTGCGCTGCCCATTGCAGGGCAGACGCCACCTGTGCTTCCTCGGCGACATCCATCTGGGTGTAGAGCACACCCAGATCGTCCATTGTACCCCGGACATCTTTGATGTCAGCGACCATAACGTTGGCCCCTGCCGCAGCAAATCTCTTGACCACCGCCAGCCCGATACCCGTGGCACCACCGGCAATAAAAACATTTTTGCCCTCGATCGAAAACATAGCGCCTTCTATTAGAATTGGAATTCCGGAATATTAATCACCAGACCATCCAATTCTTCGGTGACCTTAATTTGACAGCTCAATCTGCTATTTTCCTTAGGGCCTGCTGCTCCCTCTAGCATCTCCTGCTCTTCTTTTGATGCACTTGGCAACTTGTCCGCCCATGCTGCATCGACATAGACATGGCAGGTAGCACAATTGCAGTTGCCGCCACACTCTGCGATGATACCGTCCACCATGTTGTCGACGCCCCCCTGCATGACCGTATGGCCCTCCGGGATATCAACCTCGTGGCGTGTCTCGTCAAACTCAATGTAGATTATTCTTGCCATTTTAGACTTTCGTTTCAGCATAGGATCTTGTGGTCATTGGCTCGTCCGCTAGCTACTAACTCTCCAATCTGATCCAATGATGGACATGACCGTTATAGCTCATTGCTTCCAGCGGTGGTATCTCTTCTCGCACTCGGACAATGTCCTTTGTTCGTTCCAGGAGCCTGCGTAGGGTGACTCTGGCCTCCGCCCTGGCCAGTGCATTGCCCAGACACGAATGCAACCCATGAGCAAAGGAAATGTGTCGAGTAGGTTTTCGGGTCACGTCAAATATATGGGGGTCGGCACAGACCTTGGGATCCATATTGGCAGCGATCCACCAGACATTGACCCACTGGTCTTTTTCGATTGGTATGCCTGCCACCTGGGTGGCGCGGGTAGCTCGCCGGGAGCCAAATCTGATCGAGGGCATAAACCTGACAATCTCCTCGATCGCCCGGTTGATAAGGCGATGATCTTCGCGCAACTTGCGCTGCTGATCTGGATAGTCTGTCAACAACCTCAACGCATTGCTGATGAGCAAGGCGGTGGTATCGTTGCCCGCCACCAGGATCAGCACACAAAATCCGTTGAGCGTGACACGGGGTAAGCCGGCTTTGATCAGCACAGAAAGGATGTCGTCATACTTGTCAGGATCTGCTAAATGCTGGTCGATCACACGCTCAAAAAACTTGGGCATGTCACGCATGAGACGATCAAATTCTTTGCCTGTCTCAATGACTCTGGGATGATCTGGCGGCAGGAACAGGAAGTAACTGTCATTGCACGAATATACCTTGGTCCAATATCGTATCTCCTCCAGTCCCTCCAAAGGTATGCCCAGCAATTGGGCAATCATTCGAGTGGTGATTTTGCCGGCAAAATCCTCGACTGCATCAAATTCGTTCAAATCAATCACCTGATCAATAATCTCGTCTACATACTGCTGTATGACTGGTTCTTGCTTGCGAATGTGGCCCGGCGAAAACAGATGATTGACGATCGACCGGTGAAAATCGTGTTCGGGGGGATCTTCAAAAACTACCGGAATGTTCTCCGGATTTGCCAGACCCTTGGTTGCCGGATCGGGCACGCTGGAAAAGGTCTCCCAGTCAGAGACGATCTCCTTGATATCATCATAGTGAAAGAAAGAAACGCTGCCTTGCTCATGGGCGTAGGCTCTACACCTATCTCTCACCTTGCGGATGGTGCCTCTGGGGTCGGCAAAATAAGACTGATCCAGGGGATCAAAGATGAAATCGTTTTTGCTTGCCAAGGTGTGCATGGTCAATCCTTTCAATGTATCACAATACTCCAACGATGCACCGGCGGCCTATAGCAAGACTACCAGCTACTTCTCAGCAGCTAACGATACAGCTTTGCTCATGGACGCAATATCGCTAACGGAATTAATGGTGGCACAAAACGGACGGGGTAGCACACCGTGTTGGACAACTGGAGTATAGTCTTGAAATTAATTGGCATTGGACTCACCGTCCGCGACAAACAAATATCTAAAGAATCTGCCAGCTACCTACTGATCATGAAAGATCTGGAAAATAAGTGGACCTTGTACACGCTCATCCTATTGGGATCAATCGGCACGCTTTTTATCAATTTTCAACCAGTGATGGTCGGCGCTGTGGCCGACACCATGGGCCTCGATGAAAAGCGCATGAGTTATTTTGCGTCTAGCGATCTGATCGGCTACGCCGTTGCGTCCTTGACTTCCTTCTACTGGATACACCGAATCGGGTGGCAAAAAGCTGCCCTCGTCGCATTGGTGTTGGCATTGTCGGGCAATTTCATTTCTGTCCTCGCCTCACAATATCCTCTATTGTTGAGTGCACGCATTTTGTGCGGCTTGGGTGAGGGAGCTTTAACTGCCATTGCACTCGCTGCCATTGGAGCTTCGGCCAAACCGGACGCCAACATGGGCATCTTTTTGGCTGTCTTACTGATCATCTCGGCTGCGGGACTGTTGCTCCTTCCCCCGTGGATTGAAAAATATGCTGCGGATCCGATCTACCTATTCTTTATCCTATTGCTTGGCATAGTCTCCTTCTTGGTACTATTCAAGGTACCTGCCGATCTGAGATCAGGAAGGACGGACCTGTCGCAAGCCCGAGCTATCGACCTCAGCCTTTTTTCCAAGCCCGTCATAATGGGCCTATTGGGCATATTGATACTTTACATTGGAGTGGGCGCATTCTGGGCCTTCGTAGAGCGGTTGGCCACGCTGGCGGGCCTGGAAAGTGCATTTATTGCCAATGCCATCGGCATCTCGCTCATCGTTTCGCTGATCGGCGCCTTTCTGCCCATTGTACTTGACCTTCGTTTTGGTCGTATCGCACCAATCATCATCTCCCTCTTGGTGATGATCGGCAGTGGTCTCGTGATCTTTGGCAAGCTGACTGCCTCGATCTATGTGGTGGCTCTCAGCCTGTTTTACATTTTCTGGAATATTGTTTTGCCCTATATGGTAGGACTGATCAGCGAGCATGACGATCAAGAGGTGGGCGCTGCGATGGTACCATCCATGTTTTCCATCGGCTCCGCCCTGGGCCCGTTGATCGCATCACTATTTATCACCAGTGATGATCTATCGCCGGCAGCGTGGCTTTTGGTAGCCTCCTGTGCATCAGCGGGAGTTTTGTATTGGATCATATACCGTATAGGGCCAGACCGTGATAGGTCCCTATCCGGCACAGGGTGATGGTCTTTGATAGCTATCGCGATCGACCTAAAACCACGTGATGTTGGAACTGCATCGATCGGCACGTAGGATGTACGACTTTGTCACCCGTAGACCTGCGCATGGACCCGGCCCCAATCCAGGATTTGGGCACGATGCCCTCAAGCGTCTCGGTCCAACCAGTCTGCGATGGCCTGGCCGATCTCATGCGGGTGATCCTCTTGCACATAGTGCAATCCCGGCCCAATATCGACACTGGTGAGATGCTGTAGATTATCCTGACACCAGGCGACCCCCTGCGCGGTGATCAGGCCCCCAGGTTTCGCGTATAGCAGCAACTTGGGGTAAGTACTTTCTTTTAGCTTCTCGTGAAAATTCATGACGATATCATGCATTCTTTTGGGCTGACCGTCGATCGGTATCTCACAGGGCCACTGCCGCACAGGCTTCCGGCTGGCAACCGTCGGATAAGGAGCACGGTAATGCTTCATTTCTTCATCGGTCAGTTGTCGCATGGTCGCCTGGGGCAAGATCTTCTTGACAAAGAAATTCATCAGACTGATCATCAACCAACCCACCACGGGTGTACGCATCAGCTTGAAGCCCATCTTGAAGTCCTTGGGAAATTGTGACCACTTGGCCGGCCGCAAGATGGCCTCCATAAAGGCGATGCCTTTGACCCGGTCCGGGTGTTCTGCGGCAAAGTGAAATCCCAGACCGGAGCCCCAATCATGGATCACCAGTGTCACCTGATCCAGCCCCATCGCATCGATAAAACCCAGCACATACCGGTAGTGATCATCAAACTGATAGGTAAGGGCTGGCTTGTCTGACTTACCCATCCCGATCAGGTCCGGGGCAATGCATCGCCGCTTGGACCGGACGTGGGGGATGACATTGCGCCACAGGTATGACGAGGTGGGATTGCCGTGCAAGAAGAGGACAGGGTCGCCTGCTCCCACATCAATGTAATGCATCTGGGAGCCGTGTACTTCGATGTATTTCGATTCGTAGGGGAATGCGCTGGAGATTTCGTTTGCCATCGCCCTTCATTTCTTAACAAATTATCAAAAATCTACCGTATTCGTGGGTACTGCGCCGCCTCGACGCCGTGTGAGACCATTGGACTTTGACAGCGGAATTTGAGGCCTATGCTGAGCGAACACGGGGACCCATCTGAGCCTCGGTGGGGTGTATCGGCGGCTTACAATTCAGATTCTATTCGGATTTGCTAGTTAGATTCCCCCTCACAAATTTCGTGGTGTGTCCGTCTCAACAAAGTGTATGGAGGATGCGTCAGTGATTGCTGAGCACCGCACAGAGTATCCCTTCTCCGATGCCCACTCTTTGCCAAGTCATTCAACGGAGTCCTGGCGAGAGGAGTATCCCACGGTAGTAGCAAGTCTGACCAGGCCGCCTGCAGACACCGGCTTCCGTCGGTCAGCGCACCGCGGATGCACAGACTCGCAGGACGAATTATCTTTGCCTATCGGATCAACGCCCTTGCGCAGGTGATGGACTCAGGATCTACCCCAGGGGCTGACCGCTTTGCAAACGATCTCTTGGCAGACAGGATGAAGCTACTCATCATTGAAGACGAAAGCGAGCTACTGGATCTGATCACCGGATACCTGAGACGGGAGGGATACGTCTGCGAAACGGCAGCGGATTACCGGTCAGCACTTCGAAAAATACTCAACTATACTTATGACTGTTTTGTGATTGATCTCAACCTGCCGGGGGGCAACGGTGTGGGCCTCATCAAAACGATCCGGGAAGATAGCACAGAGAGAGGGATTGTCATTATTTCCGCAAGAGAAGGGATCGATGATCGCATCTATGGCCTTGATATGGGAGCCGATGACTATCTGATCAAGCCTTTCAACCTCTCAGAATTAAATGCTCGGATCAAAGCGGTGATGAGGAGAAAGACCAATCAATTTGACGCCAGAATGGTTTTTGACAAATTGGTGATTGATCCTGATGCCAGGCTAGTGAGTGCAGACGGAGAGCTTTTGGATCTGACGAAGAAGGAATTTAACATTCTGCTTTACCTTGCCAGAAACAGGAACCGGGTTGTGACCAAAGATAGTATCGTGGAGCACCTATGGGGAGACTATATGGACGAGGCCGTATCCTTTGACTTTGTGTATGCTCATATCAAGAACCTAAGGCGAAAGCTCGCCGCAGTAGGTTGCATCGATTACCTCAGGACCGTGTATGGCATAGGGTACAAATTTCAAATGGATTGACCAGGTACCTGCTCTACTACATCCTCGCTTCAGTGGCTGCAATGGCAGTAGGTGCAGCAGCTATCTACTACCTGGCAGGAGGAATGATCTTGTCCTACTTTCTCGCCGTAGTGTTGGCACCGCTGACTGTCCTGGCGGTAAGTTTTCGCCTGATTACCCAAACCAGGATCCGTCGAATTCGAGACCAGTTGACTACCATCATTGAGACCTTACGCGAATTTGAGGTAGACAACGGAGATACCGTACATTTCAGCACTTCGTCATTTAACGTCATCAATCGTTTGAATCGACAGCTGCTCGATTTGATCGAGCAAGCGAGAGCCAATTTTCAGACCAAGAAGCAGTTTACCCAAAATGCATCACACGAGTTGCAGACCCCCTTGGCCATCATCAAGGGACATGTCGAAACCCTGTTGCAGTCCTCCAATTTGGGCGACGAGGAGATGAAATCGCTAGCCATCGTGTTGCAAAACACCAACCGACTTTCCAAAATCAGTAGCGCCCTGATCCTATTGTCTAAGATTGAACAACAGCGTTTCTCTGATGAAAAAGAAGTCAATTTCAGTGAACTCACTCAACGTGTGCTTGCGCTCTTCAGAGACATGATTGAGCTTAAGGGAATATCTGTCGTACGTATAGGGCATCCAGCCTTTCGGGCCACCATGAGTGAAGCCCTGGCAGAAATACTCTTGACCAATCTCATTCATAACGCTATCAGGCACAATTTGGCCCAGGGTGGCTCCATTCAAATCGAGGCTCAAGATCATACCTTCACGATTTCCAATACCGGGAGACCACTCAGATCTGATCCGGCGGAGATGTTTTTGAGATTCCATAGAGAGTCAGACAGCGAAGAAAGTTTGGGTCTTGGTCTGTCTATCGTCGAAAGGATTTGCAAGACACATCAACTAAGGGTGACGTATAGCTACATCAAGGACCGACACGTCATACAGCTGAGCCATGAGAACCAAAAATAACTCAACAAGAGCAACCTGGCCGTGTCCGGCGTCCTCGACTGACATACTAGTAAGGTGATCCCTTGGAGTAGTCGACCTAAAGTGTGTTCTTCTACTACAATGGGACATCTTCCCAGCAATGCTTTGGCCGTTAATCGAGAAGGGTAGAATACCATAATGCGATTGCCCTGACCACGAGATCGAGTGCGGGCAAAAATTCAGAATTTATTCCGATTTGCCCTGTAGATTACCGAGCGAATGCGTCTTTGGCCAAATTGCTGGTGGATGGATCTGGCCATCCAAGCAAGACAATCGGTCCTGGGATGTGTCAATCGCACTTTTGTTAAGCGTGTGCCCAAATGTATGAGTATGGTAGTAAGAAAGAGCATTAGGTATTCGGACGAGGAGCTTCAGTCGTTTCACCGGATAATCACGGACAGATTGAATAAATCTGAAAGGGAACTGCAATCCTTTTTGGAACGCATCGGTGAGCGAGGTGGTGGAAACCGGGCTGGGGGCGATTGGGTAGATGGTACAATCAGCGCTCGGGACTTGGAGTTTGATTGCACCATGGCCAACCGTCTGCAGCACTACATCCGCGAACTGGAAAACGCACTCATTCGAATTGAGCAAAAGACATACGGAGTTTGTGTGGTGACCGGCCAATTGATAGATCACCGCCGGTTGCGGGCTGTTCCCACAACGACCAAAAGCATCACTGCCAAACAGGTCGAAAAGGAATCGCAACGGGACCTTAAGTCCACTTGAATTGCCATGCTGGGTAGTAGGGTTGAAGATCAGGGCATTACCACGATGGCGACATTGACGAGGGTAAAACTGCGCAATTGACTGTTCGCATCGGACTGGTAGAATGGGTACTCTCTAGCGCCAGGGATTTGCAGGCACTACTGAGGGAAGTGGAACACGGCGTGACTCAGTTAGCTCCCGCTGTGGACTTCATATTGTACCCCGAGTATTTTTCGCTATCGTTGCTAAATGTTGACTGGCCGATACACAAGGGGCTCGTCGAGGTCGCAAGGTTAACGGCCGATATTGTGTCACATATTTGTTTTCTAAGCAAAAAACATGGCGTACACATTATAGCTGGCTCGATGCCCACGATTGGGCATGAAGTACTTTTCAATGTCTCCTATCTCTGTCGGCCGGACGGTACGTTTCATTCGTATGCGAAGGTACATGTGACACCCTTCGAGAGACAATATTGGAATATTCATGCGGGAGATGCACCAGGCATTTTTTTCACAGATTTTGGCGCCGTCGGTATCCAGATCTGCTATGATATTGAGTTTCCCGAATGGTGTCGCATCTACGCGGAATACGGCGTCAAGATATTATTCGTTCCGTTTATGACGGAAGATAAAACTGCGTATAGCCGCGTATCACGCTGCGCAGCTGCGCGAGCGGTGGAAAACGAATGCTATGTGGCCATGACCGGGCTACAAGGTGGGCTTGACGTGCCCGATCTCTCTGGGCACCACGGTCACCCGCGGATCTATACTCCATTAGATCATACCTTCCCTGCAAGCGGTATTACCCCAGACGAGTCTCCGGCTTCGTTACGGCACTACGAGGGCTCGATCGATCTGGGGCTCCTCTCACACCTTCATCGCAATGGCTCCGCCACGACGCTGTCCGATCGCAGGGACGACATCTATTCGATCACCAAAAGTAAGATCCAAGATGACTAGCTACCACTTCGCCGGGACTTGCTCGAGTCCTCAACCTGTCATGTCCCTAGGGGGTCCATGGCACCGGCATCGATATGCGCGTGACAATTGTGCCTTGGAGCCATGCACATCCACGATCACTAAAGTAGCCGAGATCCCCTTGCCAGCCAGATGAAGAATTCCTACCGCGAATTGATCGAGCAATCGTTCTACTTCCCCCAAGAAGGGTTCGACTTACGCAATGGATACCTGACCTTTCATGGCCTCTCCCTTAGTTATCTCATTGAAAAATATGGCACTCCTTTCAAATTGCTCTATCTGCCGGGCGTAGGCGAAAAAATCCGCAAGGCTAACAATCTTTTCAAACGCGCATTCCGAAAGCATCGATATAAGGGCCGATACTATTATTGCTATTGTACCAAATGCTGCCATTTCTATCATGTGGTTCGTGCGGCCTTGCAGGAAGGTGTACATCTCGAGACCTCGTCTTCTTTCGACATTGACATTATATTAAAACTGGAGCAGGAGGGTGATATTTCAAAATCCCGCATTCTCATCCACAACGGTTACAAGACAGATGACTACGTGAAAAAAATTATTGCACTCCAGCGCATGGGATTTAGAAATAGCATATTAATTCTGGACTCCAAGCGAGAACTCAATCGAGTGCTAAGCCTGTCGGAAGGAGTGCGCCTGAAGATAGGGATCAGGATGGCGATTGATGAAGAGCCCCAAGCTTCCTATCACACATCACGCTTGGGCATCCGAAGCAGCGAAATTATGGAATTTTTCCGTACGGAAATTAAAGACAATCCCGCCGTGGAACTCAAGATGTTTCACTTTTTTGTGGATTCAGGCATCAGGGACACTCTCTACTACTGGGATCAGTTTAATCAAGCAATTGGTCTATTTATAAATCTGCAAAAGGAGGCCTCCAGTCTTAAGGCCTTCAATATCGGAGGCGGGCTACCCATTCGCAACAATCTCGGTTTTGAATACGACTATGAGGACATGATCAGCCAGATTGTAGAACGGATCAAGAGCGCCTGCAATGACGAAGACATAAAAGAACCCGATATTTTTACAGAATTCGGGAGGTACTCTGTGGGCGAAAGCGGAGCCATCATTCTCTCCGTACTGGAGCAGAAGCTACAGAATGACAGCGAACTATGGTACATCGTAGACAACAGTCTGATGAATACCATACCTGACGCGTGGTCGATATTTGAAAAATTTATTGTATTACCCGTGAATTATTGGGATCAACCCTACCAAAAGGTCAACATTGGTGGTATAAGCTGTGACCATTCCGACTACTATAATTCCGATGAGCTAAATCAGCAGCTGGTCCTACCCCAGATTGCAGAAGGCCAGTCGAGTCCCTTGTTTATCGGTTTTTTTCATAGCGGCGCCTATCAGGATTCGATCAGTGGCTATGGAGGTATCAAGCACTGCCTGATACCATCACCCAAGATGATTATCGTAGATCGAGATGATCGTGGCAATTACGTTGATGTGGTATATCGCGGCGAGCAATCCATTGATGAAATGCTAAATATTTTGGGGTACGGATAGATGGCGAGGAGGACATTTGCCGGCATACCTGAGGACTATTCCACGTTTGATAGGGCAGCAATTCACTTGCAGGGCATCAGCTATGATGGCACCAGTACGTGGGGCAAAGGTGCCGACCTGGGTTTTGAGGCGTTCTTAGTAGCCGCAGAGCACTTGGAGCTGTATGACATTGAGACCGGCTCAGAGGTGTTTAGGCGGGGGATCTACTTAGCTGAACCCATGGAGCATTTCCGTAGCCCCGTCGACATGTATCAGGCCACCTTGGTGCGCGCCCGTCAACTATTGCAACTAGATAAATTTCTGACATTTTTTGGCGGGGAGCATTCGATCAGTATCGGCATTTTGGAGGCCTTTTCGGAAAAGTACCCAGGACTGTCCGTTTTGCAAATTGACGCTCACGCAGATCTGCGACCGGAGTACGAAGGATCGCCCTTCAATCACGCCTGTGCGCTGCATGCTGCCAGCAAGAGATGTCAGCTCGTTCAGGTAGCCATCCGAAGCATGGACAAATCCGAACTCGCTCATTTCAATGCCGAGACCTCGGTTACCATGCATGACATTCGCCACGAGGAAAATTGGATGGCAAGGGCGCTGCGTCATTTGAGCGACGATGTCTACATAACCTTTGATCTGGATGCGTTGGATCCCTCCCTGATGCCTGCCACGGGCACACCTGAGCCGGGTGGGCTTTTCTGGTACGAAACATTGGCTTTTCTCAAAATGGTATTTGCCAGTAAAAGAGTGGTCGGCTTTGATATTGTCGAGTTGGCACCTGCACCAAACCTGCGTAGCCCCCAATTTCTAGCTGCAAAGCTATACTATAAAATGCTGACTTATAAGTACGAACTATGATGCAGACCGATTCTCCCATATCGGATTTTCTCGAGCGGCACTTCAGGCATTTTAATGCAGCTGCCCTGGTCGAAGCCGCGCGCGGTTACCGACAGCAGCTCGATGCAGGTCACCCCATGATGGTCACGATGGCAGGAGCCATGAGCACAGCCCAGCTAGGCAAATCACTCGCCGAGATGATACGGCAAAATAAGGTCCAGATTATTTGTTGTACGGGAGCCAACCTCGAAGAGGATCTATTTAATCTGGTAGCACACCATCATTATGAGAGGATTCCCGACTACCGAAACCTCACGGCAGCAGATGAACAAAGGCTGTATCAATCACACATGAATCGGGTGACCGACACTTGTATTCCAGAAGAGGAGGCCATGCGCTGTATAGAGCGTGAACTGTTTGAGGTATGGGAGCGGGCGCACGCACAGGGAAAGGCATATTTTCCGCACGAATATTTCTTTCAACTACTGAGGGGAGGAGCGTTGGAATATTCTCCCGCCATGAACCCAGACGACTCTTGGCTCCTGGCCGCCGCAGAAAAAGACCTGCCCATCATCGTACCCGGGTGGGAAGATTCTACCTGCGGCAATTTTTTTGCGGCTTTCTGCCTACGCAAGGTATTGCAACCTTCTGTCATGAAATCAGGAATTCAATATATGATGTATCTCGCCGATTGGTATCAGAAAAATGCAGGCACCAAGGGCGTTGGCTTTTTTCAGATCGGAGGTGGAATAGCGGGGGATTTCCCCATTTGCGTCGTTCCGATGCTACACCAGGACTTGAGGATGACCGCCTCGCCAAAATGGTCCTATTTCTGTCAGATCAGCGATTCTACCACCAGCTATGGCTCATACTCGGGAGCTGCTCCAAACGAAAAAATTACCTGGGGGAAACTGGGCATAGACACGCCAAAACACGTCATAGAATCTGATGCTACGATCGTGGCTCCCCTGATATTCGCTTACGTGCTGGGGTGGTAAGATTGCATTATCATCCTTCGAGCAAGCTCTCCTCGAAAATCCAAGGCAAATAGCGCAAGTCTCTAGGCCACCTCACTTCGCATGCCGTACTTTCGCAGCGCCATCCCGCCGCGGATCTGCCGCAGCCTCTAGCTTGCCATGTCGCACTCCCACGGCATGTACGCCACCAAAATAGGCATTGCGTCCGCCCATCATCAAGTCATAGGCGGGAAAGGCCAATGTCCATCCCTGCTCCTGCAGGCGTGTCGCCAAGGCCGGTTCATACGCCTCCAGATAAGCCTGGTCATCTACCACATGTATCCTTGGCAGGGCTACGAGATGCTCCAGGCTCAGATCCTCGTCGGTCCACCGCTGAATCAACTGAGCCACGGTCGACATGATTCGAGCACTGCCCGGACTGCCGATGGCTAGCACATTTGTCCCTTCGTACCGTACCACGGTTGGACTCATGGAGGAATACGAGGCATTAGCCGGCCTGGCATGAAACACATGCGTCGAATCCTCATAATCAAAATCGGTCATATAGCTGTTGTAGAGAAAGCCCCACTTCTCGGACTCGATTCGGGCTCCGAAATAAGCGTTGATACTCGCTGTCACCGATACCATCATCCCTTCGCGATCCACCACCGAATAGTGGGTCGTTTCACCGCTTTCTCCAAGATCCAATTGCAGTCGCTCTCGAAATTCTTTTGGCGCATCTTTGGACTGGTACAATGGATGGCGCTCTCTGACTTGATGGCCCTCCTGCAGAGCCCGTAGTCGATGCAGATCCTGAGAAGAGGACAGCAGGGAGTCCCGGGGAAGATCATTCAAACGATCTAACATGTATAGCACCGCCCAGCCGCCCGTGGGTGGAAGGCTGGTATAGACACGATGACCCCGGAAGTCGACGTGCAGCGCCGGAGAAACGGTCGGATCGGGAAAAGATCTTAGGTCCTGGGCGGTAACACCTCCACCGTGTCGGTCCATGTCCTGCACCACGTCTTGTACCATGGACCCGGAGTAAAACTCCTCAGCACCTTTCTCGGCAATGACTTTGAAAAACTTAGCCAGCTTGACGTTGGCAATTTGCTCGCCGGGTCCGGGAATTCGTCCATCCTCGGTGAGGTAAGAAGGGCATTGTGCTAGCGCCGACGCTCCGTAGCGTCGATAGACCTTGTGTCTAAACCACCCCACCTCGTATCCATCCTCTGCCTGCTTGATGGCTGGACGGCATAGTTCCGCCCAGTCCACCTGTCTACTACCATAGTGACGCCAAGCATGATCCAGGGCCTTCAGTGAACTGGGGACCGTAGACCTGGCTAGACCCCTTAGATCATCCCGCGCCAGGGGATAAGACAGGCCAGAGGATGCGTATGTAGTACCATTCAACGCCAAAGGGACACGACCGGGCTCCGATATGATCATCTGGATGCCTCCTCCCACACCGCTCATGGCTGGCTCTGTAACATTGAGACTTAGGGCCACGGCCACGGCTGCGTCGACGGCGTTGCCCCCCTTATCCAAAATTTCCAGGCCTGCCTCAACGGCTTCCGGTGACGCAGCGCTCACCGCCCCCGAGGGCATCGGAGGCAGTGCGCAGCGGGTGAGCAAGCATATCAGGCAAAGTCCTGTCCCCGCCAGTAGCCTGCTATCCATTCTGAAGGGTTTGCAAAAGACTAGTCATACCTTCGTAGACAGAGGGCGCCCATCGTTGCATCCATTCGTCAGGCTCACCCGCATCGATGTCCGAGACACCCCGTCCAACCATCTGCTCACCATCAAAATCGACGTAAGCCAGACGAGCGGTCCATTCTCCCGGCAGGCGACCAAAGGCACTACCTGGTAAAAGAGCTACTCCCGATTTAGCAAGCACCCAACGACAAAAGTCCTCACTACCGGCACCGGCCAGCTCAGGCCAGCTATCCCGGTAGCTGTCAAAGGAGGGAAATAAATAGAAGCCACCCTGAGGCTCCGGGGTCGGCACACCTGATGTCACCAGTTTTCGCCAACACCATTGCCCAACCCTAGTAAGGGCAGTCCGGGAGTAGTCTAGGTATTCTGCGCTAAGCGTGGGATCGCTAAACATGCCCACAGCCGCGTATTGAATGGGCCCAGACACCGATGTAAAGGTCTCACTGGCTAGGGCACAAAACCGCTGCATCAACTCACCGGCATCTGTGGGCAGTACGGCATAACCCAGCCGCCAGCCCCCTGCCCCGAGCCACTTGCTTATGCCAGAGGTCAGGATCGTTTGTTCGGGGCATACCTCAGCCATAGATATGTGGCCTTTGTGGTGGTGAATTTGTCCATAAATTTCATCAGAAATAAGCCAGACATTGTGGGCACGTGCCACGGCGGCCAGGTCATGTAGCTCGGCCTTGGAGTAGGTCACCCCCGTAGGATTATTGGGATAGTTTAGTAGCAGAATCTTTTGCTGGCTCGTCAGTTGCACACATGATCCTTCCAGATCTGTAGCGGTGATCTTGTAGTCCTCCTCCGGACGCGTCTGTATCCACACTACCTGCTTGTCAAGTATCTTGGCCTGGGCTGCATACGAAACCCAACTCGGAGCTGGAAGTAGTAATGGGCCATCCAGCAGCATCAACAGATGAAAGATCAGCTCTTTGGAGCCAGGACCAATGATCACCTGTCCCGGTGAGACGTCAGCGCCTCCGCTACTGTGGTGCTGCGCGATAGCAGCTCTCAGCTCAGGGAGACCTTGGACAGGCAGATACCCACCCACCTGCGTCCGATGGCCCAAAGCTCGTTGCATGTATTCCGGTACCGGAAAAGGCGACTGACCAAATCCAAACCGGTAGATCCTCCTACCTTCGGCTGCCAGCCGCTGGCAGTCTTCGTTAATGCGTAGGGTAGCTGAGACACCCAAAGCTCCCAACGGCTGCCTGATGATGACCTTCGCAGTCCCAAGAGGCTCGGTGTATGTATGCATTATTTTTGATTTTGTCACAGTATCGATGAGGCACAGAGTGTGCCCATCCCGGCGGGACCATCCAAAACGCCTGCATCCCAAGATGTCCTTTGAACTCTCAATTTGATTTTCGGTGCCTCAAGGGGTGACAGCATCGCCTACGGCCAGTCAAGCAACTCTTCTATTGATTGATGGGAGTGACCGCAAATAGATCAGGGAGGGGCGAAGGGACATTCTCATTGTTGTCGATTTCTGACCTGGGATATAAGAAACGCTGTGGATTCATGGAGGCATCACCTGTATTGAGGGGAAACGGGACTATAACGTCGTTATCTGATTTTCTGAGTCGACGAGCGTCGTTAAAGGGCATGTACGTCATAAAGCCTGAAACATATCTTTCCTCCACAATTTCTCTCAAAATGGCTCGATCCGTGGCCATACCATCTTTATTCTCCAAGCCACCCGCTGCAAAATCTTCAGGGGCGTATGGCTCATACAGATAGGTGTCATCCTCACTAATTAGATTAAAGGCAGTGCCAGATCCGAGCCATGTACGTAGGTCGTTTAATTTATCAATTGCTCCACCCTCGTCGCCAGTCCGCACCAGACACTCTGCCCAAATCAATATATTTTCGGCATAGGAGGCAAAAGGCATCGGTTGATCGGCGGCATCAATCCCCTTCGGTTGTGAGCCGTCGCCACTTATGAAAGAAAAATTGCGCCTTGCTGTTTCGTCGGTTTTGCCATGGTTGCGACTGTCAGGGTTGTCCGGATCCAGCAGTTGTCGATAAAAAGCACCGGTACCTGTCATATCACCTGCACGACTGCCATTGACCAAAATGTACATCAAATTGCTGTTTTCGTTCACTGTGCCGATTGGGTTATAGTTCATATCGTTGTCCGGCGAACTGATACCCATGGGCACATACTTTAGCGCCTCCGTGTAGTTTTTGCTCAGCAGGTAGTGGCGTGCCCTCAGTGTGTGCGCAGCTTCGATCCATGCGCTCTTGTCCCCATTGTAGATGATATCCTCCGCACCCAGCTTGGTCGACGCCGACTGCAGTTTGGATATGCCAGACTCCAGAAGCCGCTGCACCTCTGTGTAGATTTGGCTCTGAGCATCATACACAGGCTTGGGGGAGGTGAGATTCGGGTCGTCTGGGAGGGCGGTCGAATAGGGTATATCTCCCCAAATCGTGGCAGCCGTACCCAATGCCAGTGCCTCGTTGATATCTACCACCCCCTGCAACATGTCAAGATTTGGCGAAAGCTCTCTAATCTTCTTGTTTTGGGCCAAAATGCCATTGTAAAGGTGTTCCCATGCATCATCCGAATCACCGGGGGTGAAATTATAGTTGTATAGCGTTTGCTGTACAAGCTGCTTTCCGATTAGTCCTCCGGAATAGTACATGGAAGCACGTAGGAGATGTCCTTTATGCAACTGCGTATTAGCCAGTATGGTACCCTTGAGCAGCAGGTCTCCCGATGGAACATCGACCAACTGATTGGGGTTGGAATTGACATCGAGGAAGTCGTCGCAAGCGTGCAGCCCGGCTGCCAGAAGGATGAGTATATATGCTGTTTTTTTCATGTCAACGTCGATTTTTAGAAGTCAAAAGGTGGCTCTCAAAGAAAAAGCGTAGGTACGAGTGCCGGGGTTGGTGAAGTAGTCGATCCCCTGACCGAGCCCCACACCAAATTGGTTAATGTCCGGATCAATGCCGACCAAATCGGTCCAGATGACCAGGTTTCTGCCGGACACTGACAGTTGCAGATCTTCGAAGCCTATTGTCCTGATCAGCTGTTTGGGCAAGGCATAGGTCAACGATGCTTCACGAATGCGGGTCCAACTGCCATCGGCTACCGTGAAGGAGTTCAACTTGCCGTCACCAAATCCATGTAGCGTACGATAGTAAGATTCGTCGAGCAGGACTTCTCCACCACCAAAATCACGAAGATTACCTCGCACCACCGTGCCAGCAGTGATCACGTCGCCGGCATAGTTGACATAGTCCCTGGAGAGGGTGATTTCATTGGCCACGTCCGAATGCGTGCCAAAATATGAAGTAATAAATCGTGTCCTTTCGCTAAAGTCATTCCCCTGGGATGTCTCAAAGAGCACACGAAGATCCAACCCCTTGTAGCCCACATTAAAACCAAGTCCTCCGCGCCAATCCGGGTTGGGATCGCCAACGACTTTATTGCCGGTCAAATCTACCTGCGGAAAACCATTGTCGTCCAACACCAAGCCACCATCACTATTGCGCAAGGCATCCTGGGTATAGAAAACCCCAATGGGATGACCCTCAATGGCCACGGACTGCACCGAACTACCCGGCGTCAAATTGACCACACCGCCGCCGATGATCTTGGTCACCAGATTGTCATTCTTGCTGTAATTGAGATTTATGCCCGCCCTCCACTTTTGGGTCTTCAAAAACTGGTAGCCCGCCTCGATCTCAACACCTTCGTTTTCCAGATCGGCACCGTTGCCGTAGATCTCACTATACCCCAGCGAAGGAGTCAGCGTAATATCCAGTAGTGCATCCTTAACATCATTTTGATAGTAGGTGGCAGAGAAGTTGATGCGATTCCGATAAAATCGAAGATCCACCCCTACCTCTACTTCGGTCTTGATCTCCGGCTTTATGTTGCTATTGCCGATGCGCTCATCCAGTTGATAACCGCCTCCAAAATCTTCCAAGGTGATGTTATCGGAAAAGGTAGAAAAACTCCCCACCTCGTAAATCGTCTCGGAACGGTGTGGCAATGGCACATTTCCGACCTGGCCGTAGGCTAGGCGTAGCTTACCAAAATTAAACCAATCGGGCTTGGCAAAGGCACTGGTGAAGATCCAGCCCAGCTCAGCGGTGGGATAGAAAAATCCATCATTGAGAGAGGAGTGCTTCTCGTAGGCCCCACCCACGGTAAGGATCACCTGGTCCTGGTAATCAATGGTAGCCGTACCATAGAATCTGATATTATTTCGCAGCGTACGTGCTACCTCACTGGTAATATTTTCCTTTTTTGATAGTTCGGCCGGGTCCAACAATCCACGGAAGTTGGAAATAAAATTGTCGGCAGAAGCATAGTTTCTTCGCCGCTGCCGACGATTGATACCGTAACCTAAAACGACATTGGCATCTGTCTCGCCAAAAAGAGGATATTGGAGATTGGCCAGAAAATCAAGGTTGTACTCTTGATTGTGAAAGCTCTCATCAATGAGCAAGCCATACCTCCGATCTGCTCCAGCGGTGTAATAAGGAAAAAAGTATACTCTGGAATCGAAGTACATGTCGCCACCACCTCTAGTGATGAAGGTAATGTGGTCATCGACCCGGTACGTCAGCTCAGCCGTGCCCACAAACCGGTTGACGTCTGCTGTACTTAGCTGCTCACTGATCGTCCATAGCGGATTATTGTAAATAGCATTGTCGTTGTTGCCTAGATACCGTCGATAAGACCGCTGCCGGGATTGCACCACCGTTCCGGAGCTACTCACATAGTCACCTCTGTAGTCAGTAATGTCAAAGTCCGGGGGACTTCGGAGCAATCCCAGATATACTCCCGCCGTATTAGAACCCTGCTGAATCCGGTTGGAGGTGCTGTTGACATAATTAGCCTTGACACTGGCAGAGAACTTTTCGCCAAAATGCCGGGTGGTCGACAAGGTCACATTTGTCTTGTCAAAGAAACTGCCTTGAATGATACCATCCTGCTCCAAATGACCCAAGCTGAGGTAAAAAGTACCTTGGTCATTTCCACCACTAAATGAGAGCTTGTTGTCCCATGCACTTCCATTTCCGAAGATCCGGTCAAAATTCCGGTCCGTATATGTTTCTCTCGAATTTTTAGTGGTGATTGGATAAATCACATTGCCGGTCGTGGATCTAAAATGTTGTCCGTCTCGATTCACATCATCGGCGGCTCCAGACCGTTCTCGAATCTTGTCGCCCCAGCTGAAGGCAGTGGTCGGACTAAATCTACCATTTGTGCCCTGTCCGTAGATCTGTTGCAGGGGATGCTTGTATGCGATCTCATCCACCGTGTACGTACTGGTAAAACCCACCTTGAGCTTGCCCGCCTGTCCCCTCTTTGTTGTGATGACAATGGCACCATTCATGGCTCTGGTTCCGTAGAGCGCTCCAGCCGAGGCTCCCTTGTATATCTGCAAGGTCTCGATGTCTTCTGGATTGATATCATTGAGACGGGATTGCTGGGATACACCGGCATCTTCATCACTGCCATCGCCACGGAGGTAATCGTTGCTGTACGGCACTCCGTCAACAATGATCAAAGGCTGGCTACTGCCCGTAAGCGTGTTTTGCCCCCGGATCTGGATGTTGGCCCCGGCACCTGGATCGCCAGACGCTCCCGATATCCGCACACCGGAAGTTTTGCCTGCCAACCCATCAATCACCTTGCTTTCTCCCGCCTGCACCACCCGGTCACCATCAATCTTGGAGTAGGTAGAGGCAATGCGATCGCGATTTTCTCTAAAGCCGAGAGCCGTGACCACAACCTCGCCCAGCAACTCCGCGGATGCTGACATCTGCACGTTGATAGAGGTGCGATTGCCTACAGACTCAACGACGGTCTCCATGCCTGTATAGCTAAAGACCAATCGGCTATCCGCCGGCACATCGATGGAATAAGCACCATCGAGATCACTGACAACCCCATGAGAGGTTCCTTCTTGGAGGATGTTGACGCCTATGAGTGGCTCTCCGTCAGTATCCGTGACCAAGCCGGTGACGGCCACCTGCGCCGTGGCGATACTCGCTAGCAGAATCGCCGCTAGCGTGCAACTGAATATACCTGTCTTCATCTTAATTTTTCTTTTAGACTATGGCACCGCTCCTACATTGCGACATCATGCTGCCCAATGCCAGTCGCTGCCCTCATATTTGGACATTAACCCTCGCAAGATATGCTAGAGTAATTGTGACAGAACGGACAAAAATTGCTAATTCAGCAAGTCGCCGACACTTCTGCTCGCAAGTGGTGTCATGCCATATTTTCGCTGATAAGCCCTCCTAAATGTTCGACTGCTGTTGAATCCTGTCTGACCCATGATCTCACCGATACTTGCCTTTGATCTCTTGACCATAAGGTGAGCCTTGGAAAGCCGTTGCCGCATTAAATATTGATAGGGGGATTCGCCATAGAGTGCGCGGAACGAGCGGATAAAATGAAAGGAGGAGAGGCAGGCCTCCCGACAGATATCACGAAGGGAAAGATTCATATCCAGGTGAGCCTCCATATAGTCTCGTGCGGTGCTTAGCCGTCTGTACAGCTCCTCACGTGTGCTGTCCTTCAATGCCGGAAGTGATTGCATGCTGAGTTTGGTCCGTGTCGAAAGCTCGCATAACTGATCCAACAAGAGCACAAACTTCTCCTGAAAAAACAAGGGATCCTTATCACCATCAGTAATCGCGGCCTTGATCAACTGGAAATAGGCATCGAGGCTCTCAGAGCGATCGAGGGTATTTTCAAAGATCGGCATGGTACCCGTCGCTATTGATGACGGATCCAAGTGAAATCCCCTCCATGCTTGGCGACTCTCCCAATACTCTTGGACCATCTTACCGTCAAGCGCCATAATCAAACCATCTGCTTTCCAATCCTGACGAAGCTCGCTTGCAAACGTTTGCCCCTCGTTGACAATAATAAAATTTCGGTCGTTCAAGCAATGATACTTTCCATCGATCTCATAGATCTGATAGCCATTGGAAACACATCGAACCGAAAACCGACTGACATGGTGACCGGAGCACATATCGTCCTTCAGGAAAAAAAAAGCATTAGACTCAAAGTCTGACGAATCTGACGAGCGTAGGGAGCAGTAGTTGTCTGCTTTGATGGCCGCAAGCATGCCATCACAATATGAGCACCTGCTGAACATACAACAAATGCCGGCTCCCAGGCCGGCAATCTCACATTGGTGATCCTCTAAAGATACGCTTCATTTGGATTTGAAAAGTAAAAATATCAGCAAGCCCGCTGACCCCTGGTAGAGCTTCGCATTTAATCTTGGCTGTCTAATTCTAATGTCTCTTGGTCCGCATACTTCGTTGCAAAGCCTCGCCATAGCTACGGCTAGCCACCCAGCTGCTGTCGCGGTTCCCTCACTTCCCGCATCGTCATGCTCGACTTTACGCGATCGTTTGGTCATGTTTTTGTGCCTCGTCTGCCAAACAAAATCCTCTATTAGAATCTTTCAACATATCTAATGCGAAACTCTACTAGTCGCACCATCCGATGATTGAAGTGCAGGAATCATGAAACAAGCGTTTTCTTTTGGTGTGGAGTAGGGGACCTGATATAAGACGTCGTCTAGTAGATAGTAAGTTACATTAAAAGAGCGCTTCCAAGCCATGACAAATAGAATCATCTCTCTATCTACCCTTTGTGTTGCTATGAGTTTTGCTGTCTCGCTTCATTCCCAGCGAGCTGATCTGACCTGCCGGATAGATCGTCTGAACTGTAAGCATTCTACTCGGATATCCTATACGTCCACTGATCATCAAAGATCGCAAGCCGAAGAAAATGTTGACCTGGTGTACACGACTCTCTCCATTGAGATTGATCCCTCCGTCAGGTATATTAAAGGGCAGGCTCTTCATCGATTCACACCGAAATCTGGTGAAGTCAACCAGGTCTCCTTTGATCTGCACGACGATTACCACGTGGAGGCCGTGTACTATCATAACCAAAACGTAGATTATGTGCACCAGGATCATAGGCTGACCGTCAAACTGTCCGACATGCTCAGCCCGTCGATCATGGATAGCCTGACTATCCTGTACGAGGGGGTCCCGCCGGATCCTGGTGCGGTGGGTGTGTTTTTTCGAGAGACGGAGAGTAAGATTCCTATTGCCTGGTCCCTTGCCGAACCTTATTTTTCAAGAGATTGGTGGCCCTGCAAGCAATCCTTGCAGGACAAGGTGGATAGCATAGACATCAACATCACTACGCCAGCTCGCTTTCGGGCCGTGTCCAACGGGCTCCTGACAGGGGTTGACAGCACCTCCGTAGCAGGCAAAAGAATATATCAATGGAAGCACCGCTATCCCATAGAAACGTATCTGGTCTGCTTTGCCGTGTCCGAATACGAGGTTCTGGAGGACGAAGTCGTATTGGAAAATGGAGCCCGCCTCCCCTACGTGGATTTTATGCTGCCCGACCAGAGCCCGGACGAGGTATGGGTATCCAGTAGGTACGTAAAAGACGCGCTCAGCCTCTTTGGCTCCTACTTTGGGACGTACCCTTTTGCAAAGGAAAAGTACGGACATGCCTATTTTGGATCTTACTTTGATGTGGCGGTTGCGGGTCTGGAGCATCAAACCATGACATTTATGGACGACCACCAGGATGTGCTCATATTAATCCACGAACTGGCACATCAGTGGTTTGGCAATTTCGTGACCTGCAATTCCTGGCATGATATATGGCTCAATGAGGGCTTTGCCACTTATTTGATGTTATTCTACCTGGAGCTCATTAACCCACCTACCGAGCCCAACCATTGGTACCAGCCAAGGGATGAATTCTTGCTTGAATTAATGTACGCATGCATTGAGGAATCAGGTGGATCCGTCTATGTGGAAAACGCGGCTGATCCGGAAAAGATCTTTGACAGCAGGCTGACATACTTTAAGGCGGCCATGTTACTGCACATGATTCGATGGAGGCTTGGGGACGACCATTTCTTTAAAGCCATCAATCAATATCTCTACGACCCGGACCAAGCCCACGAGTATGCCGAAACCAAAGACCTTCAAGACGCTCTGGAGCAGGTGAGTGGACAGGATTTCAATGAGTTTTTTGATGATTGGTTTTATGGTGAGGGTCATCCCACCTACCACCTCAAGTGGCATCAAAACAAAACGGGAGAACTACACTTGCAAATCCATCAAACCACCTCTCATCCCTCTGTGGATTTTTATGAAATGCCCATCCCCGTGCAGGTGAGGGGTAATCTTGCGGAGCATGATACGATATTGAGATTGGATCATCAAGCTTCTGGACAAACGTTCTCCATTCAGATCCCATTTGAAGTCAAAGAAGTCGAGTTTGATCCCCAACATTGGATCCTAGCAGATATCGCCGCGAACACCGTCGAAGAGACTTCCGTAACCGCAGTGGCCAATTATTTTCAGCGTGGCCTCCTACAGGCGTACCCAAATCCTGCTACTGATCATGTCCATCTGGAGTACCCATCCGGCCGCATAGAGAAAGTGTGGATTAGCGATCTCATGGGAACACGGATTTTCCTGAGCAGTGGCGATGCTGATATCGATGTGTCTCACCTGCAGCCTGGCATCTATCTACTCTCCGCCTGGGCTGATGGTAGGTGGCATACTGGCAAATTGATCAAACAATAGATCCTGTCCGACCAGCGATGAAAATCATGGGTCGTACTCCGCAGCCCCGGCAGGAAACCTCATGGAGCAGATTTGAATGAAGGAGCATCGCCCCTAGGGATGGAATGGAGATCTAGAGAGGTATGTTGCTGGGGCACCAAGCCCCCCAACGAACGTGCAAGCCTTCGGTACCGGGACGGATCATATGCCACTGCACACCCGACGCTGTGGATGTTTCAGCCCTCTAATTGGTCAGACAGAGTTACAGATAAATAACTGTAATTTTACGCTATGACTAGACGGACATTTAGCAAAGAGAAGAAGCTGCTGATACTGAAAGAGGCCAAGGCAGAAGGGGTAAAGAAGACCTTAGATAAGCATGGGGTCTATCCAGCGACGTACTATTCGTGGAGGAAGAAGTACGAACAGATGGGCGAGAAGGGGATGGATTATGGGATGACCAAAGCTCGGTTGAAACAGATACGCTGCTTAGAAAAAGAGAATGCGACCCTCAAGGAATTGCTGGTGGAGAAGGACTTAAAGATCAAGATGCAACAGGAGATCATAAAAAAAAACCGACCACTGTGGGAGAAAAGAAGGCGTTAGTGCGACAATATGTGTCAGAAGGGCTAAGAGTGGATAAGGCCTTGGCGTTGGCAGGATTGAGCAGGAATCAATACTATCATAAGCGATCCCAGGGTAGCAAAAGGCCAGGCCGTCCGGTAAGCAACAAGACGGTCAAGTACATAGATGAGACCACCCGTGAGGTAGTGGCGAACAACCAAGTAGTTGAGCAGATGGAAAGAGTACTGGAGGATCCAGACACTCAATATGGCTATAAGCGGATGACCGCAGCGATGATGCTGTTAGGTTATATGATCGGCACAAAGAAAGTGTATCGGCTGATGAAGGAAAATGGGTTGCTACGCAGACGGATTCGGCCTACGGGCAAGAACAGGGTACGTGGCAGGAAAGTGCAACCAAGCCGGCCATTGGAAATCTTATCCATGGACATCAAGCAGGTGTGGGTGGAGGAATATGCGCGCTCGGCGTACATTCTTAATATCATCGATACATTCACCCGCACCATACTGTACAAGAGCTCGGCATACCATATGACTCAGCATGAGGTACGTGCCGCATGGGAGTATGTCATTGAGCATTACTTACAGCCGGCAGATCTAAAAGACAAAGGGTTGGCCGTAGAAATTAGAAATGACAACGGTCCTCAGTTTGCCGCCACCATGGTGCGAGAATTCCTAGCAGAAAACGGCTTGAACCAGGTGTTTACCTACCCATATTGCCCCGAGCAGAATGGACACATAGAAAGCTTTCATTCTATCTTATCAGAACACCTGGACCGGTTCTACTTTGACACCTTAGAGCAGCTCCAAGCCACGCTGGAACGATTTTACGCCAAGTACAATAAGGTCAGATTACATGGCTCTATAGCCTGCCTACCACCATTGGTCTTCTGGGAACTCTGGAACAAAGGTATGGTCACAATGTACCAGACGGAAAAAGGAAAAACAAAATTCAAAATCTCAGTGCCATATTGGCAACTATCGGGTAAAGGAATCCTGAGGGAGTTTCCCTTATCCAAAGAAGCTAGAAAAGCTTCTTAAAGCAAAAATGGCAGCTCTTAATGTAACTGCCATTTCTAGACCATCGGTACAAAGGTCACCGTCGGTCGTTTCCCTTAAACAGCAAAATTATGCATATTTGAAATCCTATTCTTTAATCCTGTAACGAAAGTCTGATATTTAGGGGGTCAAACCAGTGGACACCTATGTTACGCAAATACCTGCTCAACGGGCTCCAGGGATAAACGGCGACAAGTATAGTTGTGATGACGATGGCTTGAATCCCCTCTCTTGCAATTGTAGAAGACGAATGAGCCTACTGTTCTTCATCAATATCTCTCTGCATCAGCTTTGCTTGATACACCAGTAGCTCTTTCTTTAGCTGGAAAAAGCGATTGGACAAGACGAACTGATAATTCTGCATCGCGTCGAACAGTATCCCCAGGTTTTTTTCATAGTATTTGTCGTGACCAAAGTATCTCCATTTCTTGGACATGTATAATTGCAAGGAGTCACGAACGTCGGCATTGCATTGCTCCTGATAGGTGGGATCATCAAGCATCTCAGAAATTTGAATTCTCAGCTTCTCCTCCAGCCGTTCAACCGTATGAAAGTTCCTCCTAATTTCGTCAAACGGAGTGTTAAAATGAATAAAATGAGTTGCCGCCTGTAGTTGATTATAGATTTCGATCTTCTCATCATATTGGTCCGCATGACCGCGCAAAGCCTTGTACAGTCCCTCTAATCTGTGACCTGTGGCGCTTGCATATTCCCTTTTTTGGAAGAAGTGAAATATTCTCGACTCATGCACCTCCAATTCATCGTTCAGTGACTGTAGCTCTCCCCGCAATTGCTGAAGGAGATCTTCGGCATCAGACACATGATACTTCAGACCGTCATAGTCAAAGGTTCTGACGTTGATCTGCCCTGCGACGATGTGCTGTAAAACTTCGAGGTCGGCTTGCAAGGCCAGTGACGTATAGACTCGGTCCAGCTTGTCGTCGGCGAATAGACTTTCCAAGGTAACCTGATCAAGCCCCGCAGGCGCCCGCATGGATTTTAGCAAAGGGTTTTTGTCATCATAGTATCCTCGATATATCTCGGGGAAAGAACCAGCCTGATAGGCTTCGACAAAATCTGCCTTGAAGGACGCCAGGGAATCCTCAGGAACACTGGATTTCAATTCTTTTGGAAATAGTTCTTGGGTCAATTCTTCCTCAAGCGCAACATAATCTTCGAAGATATGGCGACTCGACCGACCTTCCCTTCCAACATCTTTAGTCTTCAATTTCCTCAGCCGGGCAATCCTATCCTCCAGACTTGGATGCGAGGCCCACTGATCCTCCACGGTAAGCTTCGATTTGTCAAATCGGCGGAGGTTTGACAGAGAGACATATGGTAGACCATTAGTAATCGGCGTATTATTCTGCAGTGCAAGGTAGTTCATGATAAACTCCTGCTCTCGAAAGACATTTTTGCTCCTTATCTGCTTCTGTGTTTTTTGTCCATAGTATGCCAGAACAGTATCCAGTGCGTGTTGCGCCAGGTTCATTCTTAGCAGGAAAGTCTCTAGGGGCCGTGAGCCAGCTACACCTGCGGCGATCTCATCTGCCTGATATTCCATTTCTCGTGACAGCGCCAAATAGTTTCTATTGACCAGCTCATAAACTTTTCGGAATATCCATTGAATACCCTGATTTACCTTGACCGCCAACAACACAAATATGGCGAAGTAGCCACTGGTCTCCGCCCATTTTTGCACCATATTGTCGTAGCCTTCATTTTCGAAAAGCATGTCATGGATAATCCTATTGCTATTATAGACATAGCTGCCCACCTTCATCGATCTCTGCGAAAAGTGTCCAAATTCATGCCCTAAAATGGCCCGGAGTTCACTCAGGTCTGTTGCATTTACCAACCCCATTCCTATCATTAGGTTTTTTCGAATGGGGAAGAACATACTCCAGAATGTCGAATCATAGAATACGGAAGCATTGACCTCGCTCGACAGATAGACTTTTTTGGGAAATTGAGTTTGAACTTCGCCTACGATCTCGTCAATTAGTTCGAATAATTTGGGAGCTTCACCTCTGGTGATTTCACGATATTGAGATCGGTCGACCTTGTGCACCTTAAAGGTAAACTTCAGCAGAAAAATCAGTATCAGCAATCCAAAGCTTACCAGCCCTATACCAATCAAGATCGTGACCGTCGAAGGATGCAATACTGCCATCTGATAGCCAAAGTAGGTGCAAATGACGGTGAGTGCCAGGGCCATGCAGGTGAGGAGGAGATAGACCAGTATGAACGCAAATATGGACACCACCGCTCTAGTGGCCTGACTACTGATGTTATGGGAATGCGGACGCTTCATACTACTATTCAGATGCTTGCAGGCAACTAACAAAATTGTCTGCCGTAATGTATTAGTTTTCGATATGAACACAGGTGCACAGCCGTCGGAGATCCCCTACAATTGCCCTACTATCAGCCGGCTGGAGATGGATGCCCTTGCTTTGATGCAACCAGTACCACATCGCCGATCTTCCTTCTTCAATCCTACCAATCGAATAAAGTGCAGCGAGTCCGGGGCCTAGTTCACCGGGTGCCGCTTTGGCAAATACGCTAATGGGGAGGTTTCTGGCAAGCTATTGTGGGTCATGCAGTGGCTACGTATCCTTTTGCCCGATTTGTACATTTTCGACAGCGGTCCTTGCCTTAATTTCTAACGAGGTATGTGTGTTGACTTGATGTCAACCCGTAATCTCGGGGTCAAATGTAGATCCGAAAGCCTGCCATGGCGCCCGGCCAAATGCACAAAACCATCTTCCCGACGACAAAATCTAAGACATAGAGATAATGCATATGTATACTCAACTAAATCACAGTACTCAAAACATTAGATTTCAAACATATATTAACATTGTAATTTCAAAACTTTCTCCTTGCCCAGTAATCGCCTGCAGCAATTGGCAGTGCGGGCTTTTTTTGCCAACTTCATTGTGACTCTTTAGGGAGGCACAAAGCCTCCTTGATCCGTACTTAAGACCCAAAAAGTACCCGTGAAAACCAAAGAAGGAGCACACTGTTCTTTTGCCCCGATCATGAAAGGAAATGGCCTATCCGTTTCCTGTGGAAGACCTGTGTGTCCATCGACACCCCGATATTCATCTATCTCCAGTTTTCAGAAAGACCGTGATGAATTGGACCCCTTAATTGGGTGTCAGAACCCACTCAGTCTGAGTAGAGTTCTTTTCCAGACCTTCTCTCATCGCTCTGCCGCCATTGTCGGCTGGATCGCATCCGTGAGAAGGAATGTTTGTCAAATTCGATCGCTGGATCTCCCCCAATCCATCCAGCGGTGGATCTATCTCACGATGCGTGAGGTGTTCCACTACGAGCCAACATGGCTATGGCCTTGTCTATTGGGACAGGGTGCGGTCATCGGAGGCTCAGGTACAAACATTTCTCTGGGCCTCTACTCCGTACTGCATGAATAGAAGGTCTACCCAATTCATACTGATATGTCTTGGTCTCCTGTTGTGCTCGCCAGCACTCCAGGCACAGCCGGCTTGGTTTGTCTGCAATTATGTGAACGTCGAAAACTGCAATAATGAAGTGCCGAGCATCTTTGTAGATTTTCGGGGTTTTCCCAGCTACAAGTGGTACACCTGCGAGCAAGACCGCGGCATCAATTCGGATACCTGCTGTGGCTACTCGCAGACCTTCAGCAATGAACGCTGTCTGGAGTTTCAGATCATCCTCGATCCACAGGCCGAGGGTTTTCTCTTTGAGCTGATCAACTCCGGACAAGATGCTGAATGGAAGGGGCCAGCGGGTGGGCCGGGTGACAAAGATGCCCCCGGAGCACCCAACATCTCCAACTCCGGCAATTCGGGCAATTTCAGCTATCGCCTCAATTGTGAACCCACCGTTTACCAAGGTTTTGACCCGATCTGCATTGATGACATACCCAACTTCAACATCAGCACGGATACGCTCTTTATCAACTTCTGCATGACCGGAGCCAACGACAACATCTACCGGATCAAGTCTCTAAAAGCCGACATCAACCCTACGATCGAAGTCACCGCGGAGGATTGTGGTTTGGACCTGACAGTCAATGCCAGTGGGATAGACAGCACCACCATCACTTGGAACTCGACGCAGGACCCACTGTACAATTCATACCTGGCTAACACCTGTTGTGTGATGACTAACTCTGTCTTTGTACCCGCGGGGTCTCCCTTGCCGGCTAACAACATTCTGGTGTATGAGGTGTGTGGTTCGGCTGCTTCCAACCTGCCGGCCAATTGTGCCAGTGATTTGACCGTTTGTACCACCGTCGAAGTCACCATCGAACCGATCGGATCGATCACCGTCACCGATCCCAACCTCTGCGCCAATGCCCTAGCGGAATACTTTCCGACCGCCACCGTCACTCCCACTAATACCTACGAGATCTTCTGGTATGATGGAGCAGGTGCGACGGGCACCCTGATAGACCAAGGGATCGACCTCTATACCCCCGGTAATCCCTACACCACTGCCGGCACCAAATCGGTGGCGGTGGAAAATCCCACCTACGGACTGTGCTCTCGCCGGATCGAAGACTTTACCATCACCCTACGTCCGGTACCCGATGCCGTGATCACGGCTCCCTCTGCTATCTGCGTCGATCAAGGGGTAACCTTCTCCGCCGATAATGAGGGATCGGGTGCTGTCTATGTCTGGGACTTTGGGAATGGAGCATCCCCGGCCAGTCATAGCGGAACCAATGCTGCAGGCTACAACCCTCCCAATGTCACCTATTCCACGTGCGGCGATAAGACCATCACGCTTTCTGTGACGCTCAACGGTTGTACGGATACCGATATGGTGACCGTGCCAGGCGACACTCAGCAGCCCGTCCTGACCTGTCCGGCCAATCTCACAGTCAATTGTGATGACTCCCTTGATCCTTCCAATACGGGTACGGCCACGGTGTCGGACAACTGTGGGGCTTTTGTCTCCTACTCCGACAATATTGTGACCGGGCCTTGTACCGGCACTTACACGATCGAACGAACCTGGACGGCCCGGGACTCCTGTACTACGCCGGTCACCTGCATGCAAATCATCACCGTACAAGACACGGTGCCCCCTACCATTTCCTGCAACGTCGTCAATCTCGTATTGGAATGTGACCAAGACTACGCGGTCGAAATACAGAGTTGGCTGACGGCCATGCTGAGCATCCTGGTGGGTACATCGTCCGACAATTGTGGTCCCATGACCTATACCCATGATTGGACCGGTGCCCTACCTAGCTTAGACTGCTCGGGCAACACCGGACTCACTGTCACTTTCACTGTGGCCGACGACTGTGGCAACTCGAGCACGTGTACCGCTCAAATCATCATCGATGACGAAATTCCTCCGGTGTTGAACTGCAGCGTGGACCCCTTGCTTTTGCAATGTGATCAGGACTACACGGCGGAGATCCAGGCCTGGATCAGCACCACCGAAGCCGACATTCTGACCAACGCCGTGGACGACTGCGGTCAAACCCTCAGTGTCACCAATAACTGGAACGGTACAGATGTACCCGTGCTAGACTGTAGCGGCAACACCGGCATCAGCATCACCTTTACGGTGGCCGACGCATGCAATAATACCACCAGTTGCACCGGCAATGTCATCATCATCGATACCATTGCTCCGGTCGTCACCTGCAACGTCACCGATCTACAACTCCAATGCGATCAGGACTATGCCGCTGAGATAAACACTTGGCTGGGCAACATGGTCACCCTACTGGAAGGTAACTCCAGTGATGGTTGCGGGCCGGACCCGGTCGTAAGTCACGATTGGACGGGCGGCTTGCCCACCCTTGACTGCTCGGGATCGACCGGCCTGACGGTGACCTTTTCCGTCACGGATCAGTGCAATAATGTCACCACTTGCACTGCTGACATCATTATCATCGACGACCTACCGCCCATTGTCAACTGCACCGTCACCGACCTTGTCCTGGAATGTGACCTCGACTACACTAGCGAAATCAACAATTGGCTGGCCAGCATGCAGGCAACTATTCTGGCAGGCTCGAGCGATGACTGCGGGGCCACACTGACGGTGGATAATGATTGGGTGGATTCGATCCCACCCTTCAGTTGCAATCTTACCCAAGGCCTAACCGTGACCTTTACGGTGACGGATGTGTGCGGAAATACGACCAACTGCACGGGTACCATCTACGTCGACGATACGCAGCCGCCCGTACCCTCCTGCCCAGCGGACTTGCAGATTGGGCCATGCGCTAGCCAAGCGGATATTGATGCCCAGTTTGCCAATTGGCTAGGTCTCTTCACCCATAGCGAGGTGTGCACCAACGTCACAGAGACCGGATTGACAGGATTGACACCGCCTGACTCCTGTGGTGGCTCGATCACCGTCATCTATACGGTCACTGATGAATGCAACAATTCCGCGACCTGCAATGCGACTTTTATCGTCTTGGCCCCTATCCCGGTATCCGCCTCCTGTCCCGCTAATCTCACCGTGCCCCTCTGCAGTACTACGGGTGAGATTGCTGCTGCATGGTCCAATTGGGTAGGACAGTTCACCTATTCCAATGGCTGTGATGTCACCACGACTGATCTGAGCATATACAGCCCGCCGGACAGTTGTGGTGGTACCGAGGTGATCACCTACGTGGTCACCGATGCTTGTGGAGAGCAAGACAGCTGCACCGCCTCCTTCACGGTACCTTCGCCCGATCCGGTGGTGATTGTGTGCCCCTCCAACCTCGTCATGCCCCTGTGCGCCAGCCAAGCCAGCATCGATTTTGCCTGGAGCAACTGGATTGCCGGTATGGGATATTTGGACGGATGTAACGTGACGACGACTGATTTGACCGCCTTCAGCCCGCCCGACAGCTGTGGTGGTGTGGAGACGATCACCTTTGTGGCGGTGGATGCCTGTGGCAGTGCCGATAGCTGCACTGTAACGTTTACGGTGCCAGTGCCTCCCGTGGTAGATATCCAGTGTCCTGGCTCCCTGACCGCCATATGCAGCGTCACCGAGCACCCTCCCTATGCCGACTGGAATGCTTTTATCGCTGCTGGAGGCACGGCTTTTGGCAACTGTGCCATCGTCCCTTCTTCTTTCGCACTGATCAGGGAGGTAAGCGACGGCAATTCCTGCCCGGAGGTCATCACCCGCACATACTACCTAGAGGATCATTGCGGCAATGCGGATTCTTGTACCCAGATCATCACCATCGACGACAATGTGGCTCCCACCATACTTTGCCCTCCTGCCGTTGTCACCGAATGTTCCATCCAAGAGATCGATACCCTCACCTGGTCAGCTTTCTTGGCTGCTGGTGGCCTTGCCTCAGACAACTGCGGCATCGACACGACCACCTTCGTCCTCGTCAGTCAAGTGAGCAATGGCAACACCTGCCCCGAGATCGTCACGCGCACATACGAGGTGGCTGACTCTTGCGGAAATACCGTCAGTTGCACACAGCAAATCACTGTGCATGATGTGACACCCCCATCCTTGATCTGTCCTGCACCATTGGCGGCCGTATGTTTTATTTCTGAAATCTTGCCCTATAACGATCTTGCAGCCTTCATCTCAGCAGGGGGTGACACCGCTGACAACTGCGGGATAGATGTGAATAGTTTCGTCTTGCTGACCGAAATCAGTGATGGCAACACGTGCCCGGAGACGATTACCCGTACCTATCAGATCGCAGATCTATGTGGGAATGTGACCACTTGTCAACAGCAAGTGATCGTCCATGACACGTTCCCGCCGACCATCAATTGCCCGGCCAACTTGGAAGCCGTCTGCGATATAGCAGAGCAACCGCCATATGCCGACTTAATCGACTTTGCGGCTGCAGGCGGATCCGTGGCAGACAACTGCCAGATCGATCCAGCCAGCTTTACCCTCCTCTCCGAAACCAGCGATGGCAATACCTGCCCCGAAACCATCACCCGTGTCTATCAGATCGCTGACTTGTGCGGAAACACTGATACTTGCTCGCAGATCATCGTCATCAATGACACCATCCCGCCTTCCCTGGCATGCCCTCCTACCCTTAACGCCATCTGCGATATCTCCGAACAGCCTCCCTATGCATCGCTGGCTGCCTTTACCGCGGCCGGTGGTACCGCCAGCGACAATTGCCAGATCGATCCCGCCAGCTTCGCCCTTCTGCGCGAGACCAGCGATAGCCTCAGCTGCCCCGAAACCGTCACCCGCGTCTACTTGGTGGCCGACCTGTGCGGCAACGTGGACTCTTGTACGCAGACCATCATTGTGGATGATAATATCCCTCCCACCATGACCTGTCCACCCACCATCAACACCGACTGCGCGATCGGACAGGTAGACACGCTCTCATGGAGCTCCTTCCTCGCTAGTGGCGGCTCGGCCACCGACAACTGCACCATCGACACCGCCTCCTTCGCACTCATCTCGCAGACCAGCGACGGTAATACCTGCCCCGAAACCATCACCCGCATCTATCAAGTCGCCGACCTGTGCGGCAACATCACCACCTGTACCCAACTCATCGTCGCCAATGATCTCACGCCTCCCTCTATCACTTGTCCGCCTCCACTCGTCGCCTTCTGCGATATCGCCGAGATCCCTCCCTACGCCAATCTCGACACGTTTGTCAATGCCGGAGGAGACACCCTCGACAACTGCGCTATAGACCCCACCAGCTTCCTGCTGCTCTCGCAAATCTCTGATGGCAATACTTGTCCCGAAACTGTCACCCGTACTTACCAAATAGCTGACCTCTGTGGCAACCTTGCGACCTGTACACAGACCATCACCGTCCATGACACCACCCCGCCGCTTTTAAGCTGTCCCACTGACTTGGTCGCCGTTTGTGACATCTCCGAGCAGCCCCCTTACCCCGATCTCACCACCTTTAACGCCGCTGGTGGCTCCGCTTCCGACAACTGCCAGATCGATCCAGCCAGCTTTACCCTCCTCTCCGAAACCAGCGATGGCAATACCTGCCCCGAAACCATCACCCGTGTCTATCAGATCGCTGATTTGTGCGGAAACACTGATACTTGCTCGCAGATCATCCTCATCAATGACACCATCCCGCCTTCCCTGGCATGCCCTCCCACGCTCAGCGCCGTCTGTGATATCTCCGAACAGCCTCCCTATGCATCGCTGGCCGCCTTTACCGCAGCCGGTGGTACCGCCAGCGACAATTGCCAGATCGATCCCGCCAGCTTTGCCCTGCTGCGCGAGACCACCGATAGCCTCAGCTGCCCCGAAACCGTCACCCGCGTATACCTGGTGGCCGACCTGTGCGGCAACGTGGACTCTTGTACGCAGACCATCATCGTGGATGATAACATCCCGCCCACTATGACCTGTCCACCCACCATCAACACCGACTGCGCGATCGGACAGGTGGACACGCTCTCTTGGAGCTCCTTCCTCGCTAGTGGCGGCTCGGCCACCGACAACTGCGCCATCGACACCGCCTCCTTCGCACTCATCTCTCAGACTGGCGACGGCAATACTTGTCCCGAAACCATCACCCGCATTTATCAAGTCGCTGACCTCTGCGGCAACATCACCACCTGTACCCAACTCATCGTCGCCAATGATCTCACGCCTCCCTCTATCACTTGTCCGCCTTCACTCGTCGCCTTCTGCGATATCGCTGAGATCCCCCCCTACGCCAATCTTGACACGTTTATCAATGCCGGAGGAGACACCCTCGACAACTGCGCTATAGACCCCACCAGCTTCCTGTTGCTCTCGCAAATCTCTGATGGCAATACTTGTCCCGAAACTGTCACGCGTACTTACCAAATAGCTGACCTCTGTGGCAACCTTGCGACCTGTACACAGACCATCACCGTCCATGACACCACCCCGCCCCTCTTGAGCTGTCCCGCCGACTTGGTCGCCGTTTGTGACATCTCAGAGCAACCCCCCTACCCCGATCTCACCACCTTTAACGCCGCTGGTGGCTCCGCTTCCGACAACTGCCAGATCGATCCCGCCAGCTTTACCCTCCTCTCCGAAACCAGCGACGGCAATACCTGTCCCGAAACCGTCACGCGTGTCTATCAAATCGCTGACTTGTGTGGAAATACCGATACTTGCTCGCAGATCATCGTCATCAATGACACCATCCCGCCTTCCATGTCGTGCCCTCCCACGCTCAGCGCCGTCTGTGATATCTCCGAACAGCCTCCCTATGCATCCCTGGCCGCCTTTACCGCGGCCGGTGGTACCGCCAGCGACAATTGCCAGATCGATCCCGCCAGCTTTGCCCTGCTGCGCGAGACCACCGATAGCCTCCGCTGCCCCGAAACCGTCACCCGCGTATACCTGGTGGCCGACCTGTGTGGCAACGTGGACTCTTGTACGCAGACCATTATCGTAGATGATAATATCCCGCCAACTATGACCTGTCCACCCACCATCAACACCGACTGCGCGATTGGACAGGTGGACACGCTCTCATGGAGCTCCTTCCTCGCTAGTGGCGGCTCGGCCACCGACAACTGCGCCATCGACACCGCCTCCTTCGCACTCATCTCGCAGACCAGCGACGGCAATACCTGTCCCGAAACCATCACCCGCATCTATCAAGTCGCCGACCTGTGCGGCAACATCACCACCTGTACCCAACTCATAGTCGCCAATGATCTCACGCCTCCCTCTATCACTTGTCCGCCTCCACTCGTCGCCTTCTGCGATATCGCTGAGATCCCCCCCTACGCCAATCTTGACACCTTTATCAATGCCGGAGGAGACACCCTCGACAACTGCGCTATAGACCCCACCAGCTTCCTGTTGCTCTCGCAAATCTCCGACGGTAATACTTGTCCCGAAACTGTCACGCGTACTTACCAAATAGCTGACCTCTGTGGCAACCTTGCGACCTGTTCACAGACCATCTCCGTCCATGACACCACACCGCCCCTCTTGAGCTGTCCTGCTGACTTGGTTGCCGTTTGTGACATCTCAGAGCAACCCCCCTACCCCGATCTCACCAGCTTTAACGCCGCTGGTGGCTCCGCTTCCGACAACTGCCAGATCGATCCAACCAGCTTTACCCTCCTCTCCGAAACCAGCGATGGCAATACCTGTCCCGAAACCGTCACCCGTGTCTATCAGATCGCCGATTTGTGTGGAAATACCGATACCTGCTCGCAAGTTATCATCGTGCACGATACGATAGCTCCTACAGTTGCCTGCCCATCGCCCGTGGAGCTGCCGTCTTGCTCAACACCCACGGACATCGCCAATGCCTGGAATAACTGGATTGTGCAGTTCTCCTTCTCGGACAATTGTCCCGGGGCAACCGATGCTTTCGCAGCCAGCTATCTACCCCCTACCCAATGCGGGGACACGATAGAGGTCATCTATATTGCATCAGATCTTTGCAATAACACCGATACCTGCAGCTCGACATTCGCAGTCTTGTCCCCTCCTCTCCTCTCCGTCTCCTGCCCCGCTGACCTCACGCTACCTGCCTGCTCCTCGCAAGCCGACATCCAAAATGCCTGGGACAACTGGATCAGCCAGTTCTCCTTCTCCGGAGGGTGCAACACCGATACCACCGACCTGACCCTGCTCTTGCCACCTGACACCTGCGGAGGGTCAACGATCGTTATTTTCAGCGCCAGTGATGACTGTGGGCAAGTCGACGACTGCACGGCTACGTTCTCCGTAGATCCGCCACCAACACTCACCGTCTCCTGTCCCGGAGACCTCACCCTACCCGCTTGCTCTTCGCAACAGGACATCCAAAACGCATGGGATAACTGGATCAGCCAGTTCTCTTTCTCGGGAGGGTGTGACGTCGATACTACTGATCTCACCACCTTCTCGCCGCCAGACTCCTGCGGAGGGGCTACCACTGTCACCTTCAATGCCACTGACCCCTGCGGAGGGGCAGACAACTGTTCCGCCACCTTTACCGTGGATCCGCCGCCAACGCTCACCGTCTCCTGTCCGGGGGACCTCAATATGCCTGTATGCGCTTCCCAAGCAGACATCCAAACTGCCTGGAACAACTGGATCAGCCAGTTCTCTTTCTCCGGAGGATGTGATGTCGATACCACTGACCTCACCACCTTCTTGCCACCGGACTCCTGCGGGGGGGCCGTCACCATCAACTTCCTCGCCACCGATCCCTGCGGGCAGTCTGACAACTGTGCGGCCACCTTTACGGTGCCAACACCTCCTACACTCACCGTCTCTTGCCCCGCCAACCTCACCACCCCCGTTTGTGCTTCTCAAGCAGATATTCAAACGGCCTGGGACAACTGGATCAGCCAGTTCTCTTTCTCTGGAGGATGTGACGTCGATACCACCGACCTGACCACCTTCGCGCCGCCTGACTCCTGCGGAGGGGCCGTCACCATCAACTTTGTGGCCACCGATCCGTGCGGACAATCGGACAACTGCTCCGCCACCTTTACCGTCCCAGCTCCACCCACTCTGTCTGTCTCCTGCCCCACTGACTTCACCACCCCAGTTTGTGCTTCCCAAGCAGACATCCAAAACGCCTGGGACAACTGGATTAGCCAGTTCTCCTTCTCCGGGGGTTGTGACGTCGATACCACCGACATATCTACCCTGACACCACCCGACTCCTGTGGGGGGTCGACTACCGTCAACTTCGCGGCCAATGACGCTTGCGGCCAATCAGTTAACTGCTCCGCCACCTTTACCGTCCCAACGCCACCAACCCTGACCGTCTCTTGCCCGGCAGATCTCAACCTGTCCAGTTGCCTGACCCAAGCAACCATCCAGGCCAACTTCGATGCGTGGATCAGCCAGTTCTCCTTCTCCGGGGGTTGTGATGTCGATACCACCGACCTGACTACCGTAACACCGCCTGACTCTTGTGGCGGGTCCATCACCGTCACCTTCAACGCCACTGACCCCTGCGGACAGTCCGCATCCTGCTCCGCTACCTTCTCGGTAGACCCCACACCCCCGCTAACCGTCTCCTGCCCACCGGATACCACCATCAGTCCATGTCTGACCCAAGCAGAGGTCGACAATGCTTTTGTCCTCTGGCTCGCGCAGTTCTCCTTCTCCGGTGGTTGCCTCGCTACGGGCACCGACCTCACCACATTGTCGGCACCCGACGCCTGTGGAGGAGCAGTCACCGTCAACTTTGATGCTTCCGACCCTTGTGGACAAAATGCTTCGTGCTCCGCTACCTTTACCGTACCCAATGCGCCTGTGCTCTCCGTCTCATGCCCCGCTGACCTCACGCTACCCGCCTGCTCCTCCCAGCAAGACATCCAGAACGCCTGGGACAACTGGATCAGCCAATTCTCTTTCTCCGGAGGCTGCAACACCGATACCACCGACCTCACCCTGCTCTCGCCTCCTGACTCCTGTGGGGGAGCAACCATCGTCAACTTCAGTGCCACTGATGATTGCGGGCAAGCCGATAACTGTACCGCCACCTTCACCGTGGATCCGCCGCCAACACTCACCGTCTCTTGCCCTGCCAACCTCACCCTGCCTGCTTGCTCTTCCCAAGCAGACATCCAAAACGCATGGGACAGCTGGATCAGCCAGTTCTCTTTCGCCGGCGGATGTGATGTCGATACCACCGATTTGACCACCTTCTCGCCGCCTGACTCCTGCGGAGGAGCTACCACCGTCACCTTCAATGCCACGGACCCTTGCGGTGGGGCAGACAATTGCTCCGCCACATTTACCGTCGATCCGCCCCCAACACTCACCGTCTCCTGCCCCGCTGATGTAAATATGCCCCCATGTGCCTCCCAAGCAGACATCCAAACTGCCTGGGACAACTGGATCAGCCAGTTCTCTTTCTCCGGAGGATGTGATGTCGATACCACTGACCTCACCACCTTCTTGCCTCCGGACTCCTGCGGGGGGGCCGTCACCATCAACTTCCTCGCCACCGATCCCTGCGGGCAATCAGACAACTGCGCGGCCACCTTCACGGTGCCATCTCCGCCTACCCTTACTGTTTCTTGCCCCGCCAACCTCACCACCCCGGTCTGCGCTTCCCAAGCAGACATCCAAAACGCCTGGGACAACTGGATTAGCCAGTTCTCTTTCTCCGGAGGATGTGATGTGGACACCACCGATCTGACCACCTTCTCGCCACCGGACTCCTGCGGAGGAGACGTCACCATTAACTTTACGGCCACCGATCCCTGCGGACAATCGGACAACTGCTCCGCCACCTTTACCGTCCCAGCTCCACCCACTCTGACCGTCTCCTGCCCCGCCAACTTCACTACCCCCGTCTGTGCTTCCCAGGCAGACATCCAAACCGCTTGGGACAACTGGATCAGCCAGTTCTCCTTCTCCGGAGGGTGTGACGTCTACACCACTGACATATCTACCCTCACACCACCGGACTCCTGCGGTGGGTCGACTACCGTCAACTTCGCAGCCAATGACGCCTGCGGGGAATCAGATAACTGCCCCGCCACCTTTACCGTCCCAACACCACCAACCCTGACGGTCTCTTGTCCCGCCGACCTCAATCTGTCCAGCTGCCTGACCCAAGCCACTATCCAGGCGAACTTTGACAGCTGGATCAGCCAGTTCTCCTTCTCCGGGGGGTGTGATGTCGATACCACCGACCTATCGACGCTCATCCCTCCTGACTCCTGTGGCGGGTCCATCACCGTGACCTTTAACGCCTCTGACCCCTGCGGGCAGTCCACATCCTGCTCCGCTACCTTCTCGGTAGATCCCACGCCCCCGCTAACCGTCTCCTGTCCACCGGATACCACCATCAGTCCATGCCTCACCCAAGCGGAGGTCGACAACGCTTTTGTGCTCTGGCTCGCACAGTTCTCCTTCTCCGGAGGATGCCTAGCCACAGGCACTGACCTCACTACCTTGTCGGCTCCAGATGCCTGCGGAGGCAGCACCACCATCAACTTCGATGCTTCCGACCCCTGCGGACAAAATGCTTCTTGCTCCGCTACCTTCACCGTACCCAATGCACCGGTGCTCTCTGTGTCTTGCCCCAGTGACCTGACACTGCCTGCTTGCTCTTCTCAAGCAGACATCCAGAACGCCTGGGACAACTGGATCAGCCAGTTCTCTTTCTCCGGGGGGTGCAACGCCGATACCACCGACCTCACCCTGCTCTCGCCACCAGACTCCTGCGGGGGAGCTACCACCGTCAACTTCAGCGCTACCGACGACTGCGGGCAAGCAGATAACTGCTCCGCCACTTTCACTGTGGATCCGCCGCCAACACTCACCGTCTCCTGTCCCGGAGACCTCATATTGCCGGCTTGCTCTTCGCAACAAGACATCCAAAACGCATGGGATAACTGGATCAGCCAGTTCTCTTTCTCCGGAGGTTGTGATGTCGACACCACCGACCTGACCACCTTCGCGCCGCCTGACTCCTGCGGAGGAGCTACCACCGTCACCTTCAATGCCACGGACCCCTGCGCAGGGTCAGACAACTGCTCCGCCACTTTCACTGTCGATCCGCCACCAACGCTCACCGTCTCCTGTCCAGGGGACCTCAATATGCCTGTATGCGCTTCCCAAGCAGACATTCAATCGGCATGGGACAACTGGATCAGCCAGTTCTCTTTCTCCGGAGGATGTGATGTCGATACCACTGATCTGACCACCTTCGCGCCGCCTGACTCCTGCGGGGGAGCCGTCACCATCAACTTCCTCGCCACCGATCCTTGCGGACAGTCCGACAACTGTGCGGCCACCTTTACCGTCCCAACACCCCCAACCCTCACCGTCTCTTGCCCTGCCAACCTCACCACCCCGGTCTGCGCTTCCCAAGCAGACATCCAAAACGCATGGGACAACTGGATTAGCCAATTCTCTTTCTCCGGAGGGTGTGATGTGGATACCACCGATCTGACCACCTTCTCGCCACCGGACTCCTGCGGAGGAGACGTCACCATTAACTTTACGGCCACCGATCCCTGCGGTCAGTCAGACAACTGTTCCGCCACCTTTACGGTCCCAACACCACCAACCCTGTCCGTCTCTTGCCCTGCCAACCTCACCACCCCGGTCTGCGCTTCCCAAGCAGACATCCAAACTGCCTGGGACAACTGGATCAGCCAGTTCTCCTTCTCCGGGGGGTGTGATGTCGATACCACCGACATATCTACCCTCACACCACCGGACTCTTGTGGTGGGTCGACTACCGTCAACTTCGCAGCCAATGACGCCTGCGGGGAATCAGATAACTGCTCCGCCACCTTTACCGTCCCAACACCACCAACCCTGACGGTCTCTTGTCCCGCCGACCTCAATCTGTCCAGCTGCCTGACCCAAGCCACTATCCAGGCAAACTTCGATGCGTGGATCAGCCAGTTCTCCTTCTCCGGAGGATGTGATGTCGATACCACCGACCTATCTACCCTCATACCGCCTGACTCCTGTGGCGGGTCCATCACCGTCACCTTCAACGCCTCCGACCCCTGTGGAGAGTCCGCATCATGCTCCGCTACCTTCTCGGTAGATCCTACACCACCCCTGACGGTCTCTTGTCCACCGGACACCACCATCAGCCCTTGCCTCACCCAAGCGGAGGTCGACAACGCTTTTGTGCTCTGGCTCGCACAGTTCTCCTTCTCCGGAGGTTGCCTCGCTACGGGCACCGACCTCACCACCTTGTCGGCACCCGACGCCTGCGGGGGAGCAGTCACCGTCAACTTCGATGCTTCCGATCCCTGTGGACAAAACGCTTCGTGCTCCGCCACCTTTACCGTACCCAATGCGCCCGTGCTCTCCGTCTCCTGCCCCGCTGACCTCACGCTACCTGCCTGCTCCTCGCAAGCCGACATCCAAAATGCCTGGGACAACTGGATCAGCCAGTTCTCCTTCTCCGGAGGGTGCAACACCGATACCACCGACCTGACCCTGCTCTTGCCACCTGACACCTGCGGAGGGTCAACGATCGTTACTTTCAGCGCCAGTGACGACTGTGGGCAAGTCGACGACTGCACGGCTACGTTCTCCGTAGATCCGCCTCAAACATTGATCGTCGTCTGTCCACCGGATACCACGCTACCGGCCTGCTCTTCGCAAGCCGACATTCAAAACGCCTGGGATAACTGGATCGGCCAGTTCTCTTTCTCGGGAGGGTGTGACGTCGAGACTACTGATCTCACCACCTTCTCGCCGCCAGACTCCTGCGGAGGGGCTACCACTGTCACCTTCAATGCCACTGACCCCTGCGGAGGGGCAGACAACTGCTCGGCTACCTTCACCGTCGATCCGCCCCCAACGCTCACCGTCTCCTGTCCGGGAGACCTCAATATGCCGGCGTGCGCTTCCCAAGCAGACATCCAAACTGCCTGGGACAACTGGATCAGCCAGTTCTCCTTTACAGGGGGATGTGATGTCGATACCACCGACCTGACCACCTTCTTGCCGCCGGACTCCTGCGGGGGGGCCGTCACCATCAACTTCCTCGCCACCGATCCCTGCGGGCAATCCGCCAACTGTGCGGCTACCTTTACCGTGCCATCACCGCCTACATTGACTGTTTCTTGCCCCGCCAACCTCACCACTCCGGTCTGCGCTTCCCAAGCAGACATCCAAACCGCATGGGACAACTGGATCAGCCAGTTCTCTTTCTCCGGGGGATGTGACGTGGACACCACCGACCTCACCACCTTCTCACCGCCGGATTCCTGCGGAGGAGACGTCACCATTAACTTTACGGCAACTGATCCCTGCGGGCAGTCTGACAATTGCTCTGCTACCTTTACCGTCCCGACACCACCAACCCTGACGGTCTCTTGCCCCGCCGACTTCACCACACCGGTCTGCGCTTCCCAGGCAGACATCCAGAACGCTTGGGACAACTGGATCAGCCAGTTCTCTTTCTCCGGAGGCTGCAACACCGATACCACCGACCTCACCCTGCTCTCCCCTCCTGACTCCTGTGGGGGCGCAACCACGGTCAACTTCGCCGCCAATGATCCCTGTGGAGGGACTGGCAATTGCTCTGCCACCTTTACCGTCCCAACACCTCCATCGCTGTCCGTCTCTTGCCCAGCCGACCTCAACCTGTCTAGCTGCCTGACCCAAGCAACCATCCAGGCCAACTTCGATGCGTGGATCAGCCAGTTCTCCTTCACAGGAGGATGTGATGTCGATACCACCGACCTGACGACCGTGACACCACCTGACTCTTGTGGCGGGTCCATCACCGTCACCTTCAACGCCTCTGACCCCTGCGGACAGTCCGCATCCTGCTCCGCTACCTTCTCGGTGGATCCCACACCGCCCCTGACGGTCTTCTGTCCACCGGATACCACCGTCAGTCCATGTCTCACCCAAGCGGAGGTCAACAACGCTTTTGTGCTCTGGCTCGCCCAGTTCTCCTTCTCGGGAGGATGCCTAGCCACCGGCACAGACCTCACTACCTTGTCGGCTCCCGATGCTTGCGGTGGCAGCACGACCATCAATTTCGATGCTTCCGACCCCTGCGGACAAAACGCTTCTTGCTCCGCTACCTTTACCGTACCCAATGCACCCGTACTCTCTGTGTCTTGCCCCGGTGACCTCATTCTGCCTGCCTGCTCTTCCCAGCAGGACATCCAAACTGCTTGGGACAACTGGATCAGCCAGTTCTCCTTCTCCGGAGGGTGCAATGCCGATACCACCGACCTCACCCTGCTCTCGCCACCTGACTCCTGTGGGGGAGCAACCACCGTCAACTTCAGTGCCACCGACGACTGCGGACAAGCAGACAACTGCTCAGCTACTTTCACGGTGGATCCGCCGCCAACACTCACCGTCTCCTGTCCCGGAGACCTCATATTGCCGGCTTGCTCTTCGCAACAAGACATCCAAAACGCCTGGGATAACTGGATCAGCCAGTTCTCTTTCTCGGGAGGGTGTGACGTCGATACTACTGATCTCACCACCTTCTCGCCGCCAGACTCCTGCGGAGGGGCCACCACTGTCACCTTCAATGCCACTGACCCCTGCGGAGGGGCAGACAACTGCTCGGCTACATTCACCGTCGATCCGCCCCCAACGCTCACCGTCTCCTGTCCGGGAGACCTCAATATGCCGGCGTGCGCTTCCCAAGCAGATATCCAATCGGCCTGGGACAACTGGATCAGCCAATTCTCTTTCACAGGGGGATGTGACGTCGATACCACTGACCTGACCAGCTTCTTGCCGCCGGACTCCTGCGGGGGAGCCGTCACCATCAACTTCCTCGCCACCGATCCTTGCGGGCAATCCGACAACTGTGCGGCCACCTTTACGGTGCCATCACCGCCTACCCTCACTGTTTCTTGCCCCGCAAACCTCACCACCCCGGTCTGCGCTTCCCAAGCAGACATCCAAACCGCATGGGACAATTGGATTAGCCAGTTCTCTTTCTCGGGGGGATGTGACGTGGATACCACCGACCTCACCACATTCGCACCACCGGATTCCTGCGGAGGAGACGTCACCATCAACTTCACAGCCACTGATCCCTGCGGTCAGTCAGATAATTGCTCCGCCACCTTTACGGTCCCAACACCACCAACCCTGACGGTCTCTTGCCCTGGAGACCTCATATTGCCGGCTTGCTCTTCCCAGCAAGACATCCAAACCGCTTGGGACAACTGGATCAGCCAGTTCTCTTTCTCCGGAGGATGTGATGTCGATACCACCGACATATCTACCCTCACACCGCCGGACTCCTGCGGAGGGTCCACCACCGTCAACTTCGCGGCCAATGATGCATGCGGGCAATCCGGCAACTGCTCCGCCACCTTTACCGTCCCAGCTCCACCAACCCTGTCCGTCTCTTGCCCCAACGACCTCAACCTCTCCAGTTGCCTCACCCAAGCCACTATCCAGGCGAACTTTGACAGCTGGATCAGCCAGTTCTCCTTCTCCGGGGGTTGTGATGTCGATACCACTGACCTGTCGACGCTCATCCCACCTGACTCCTGTGGAGGATCCATCACCGTCACCTTCAACGCCACTGACCCCTGCGGACAGTCCGCATCCTGCTCAGCTACCTTCTCCGTGGATCCCACACCACCCCTGACGGTCTTCTGTCCACCGGATACCACCGTCAGCCCATGCCTCACCCAAGCGGAGGTCGACAACGCTTTTGTGCTCTGGCTCGCTCAGTTCTCCTTCTCCGGAGGATGCCTAGCCACCGGCACCGACCTCACCACACTCGCGGCACCGGACGCTTGTGGAGGCAGTACCACCATCAACTTCGATGCTTCCGACCCCTGCGGACAAAACGCTTCTTGCTCCGCTACCTTCACCGTACCCAATGCACCGGTGCTCTCCGTCTCCTGCCCCGGTGACCTGACACTGCCTGCTTGCTCTTCTCAAGCAGACATCCAGAACGCCTGGGACAACTGGATCAGCCAGTTCTCTTTCTCCGGAGGCTGCAACACCGATACCACCGACCTCACCCTGCTCTCGCCGCCGGACTCCTGCGGGGGAGCTACCACCGTCAACTTCAGCGCCACCGACGACTGCGGACAAGCAGATAACTGCTCTGCTACTTTCACTGTGGATCCACCGCCAACACTCACCGTCTCCTGTCCCGGAGACCTCATATTGCCAGCTTGCTCTTCGCAACAAGACATCCAAAACGCCTGGGATAACTGGATCGGCCAGTTCTCTTTCTCGGGAGGGTGTGACGTCGATACTACTGATCTCACTACCTTCTCGCCGCCAGACTCCTGCGGAGGGGCTACCACCGTCACCTTCAATGCCACTGACCCCTGCGGAGGGGCAGACAACTGCTCGGCTACCTTCACCGTCGATCCGCCCCCAACGCTCACCGTCTCCTGTCCGGGAGACCTCAATATGCCGGCGTGTGCTTCACAAGCAGATATCCAAACTGCCTGGGACAACTGGATCAGCCAGTTCTCCTTCTCCGGGGGATGCGACGTCGATACCACTGACCTGACCACCTTCTTGCCGCCGGACTCCTGCGGGGGAGCCGTCACCATCAACTTCCTCGCCACCGATCCTTGCGGGCAATCCCACAACTGTGCGGCCACCTTTACCGTCCCAACACCCCCAACCCTCACCGTCTCTTGCCCTGCCAACCTCACCACCCCGGTCTGCGCTTCACAAGCTGACATCCAAAACGCATGGGACAACTGGATTAGCCAATTCTCTTTCTCCGGAGGGTGTGATGTGGATACCACCGATCTGACCACCTTCTCGCCACCGGACTCCTGCGGAGGAGACGTCACCATTAACTTTACGGCCACCGATCCCTGCGGTCAGTCAGACAACTGCTCCGCTACCTTTACGGTCCCAACACCTCCAACCCTGTCCGTCTCTTGCCCCGCCGACTTCACTACACCGGTTTGTGCTTCCCAAGCAGACATCCAAACCGCCTGGGACAACTGGATTAGCCAGTTCTCCTTCTCCGGGGGTTGTGACGTCGATACCACCGACATATCTACCCTGACACCACCCGACTCCTGTGGGGGGTCGACTACCGTCAACTTCGCAGCCAATGACGCCTGCGGGGAATCAGTTAACTGCTCCGCCACCTTTACCGTCCCAACGCCACCAACCCTGACCGTCTCTTGCCCGGCAGATCTCAACCTGTCCAGTTGCCTGACCCAAGCAACCATCCAGGCCAACTTCGATGCGTGGATCAGCCAGTTCTCCTTCTCCGGAGGATGTGATGTCGATACCACCGACCTGTCTACTCTCACACCTCCTGACTCCTGTGGCGGGTCCATCACCGTCACCTTCAACGCCTCTGACCCTTGCGGGCAGGCCGCATCCTGCTCCGCTACCTTCTCCGTGGATCCCACGCCCCCGCTAACCGTCTCCTGTCCTCCCGACACCACCATCAGCCCATGTCTCACTCAGGCGGAGGTTGACAATGCTTTTGTCCTCTGGCTTGCCCAGTTCTCCTTCTCAGGAGGATGTCTTGCCACCGGCACCGACCTCACTACCTTGTCGGCTCCCGATGCCTGTGGAGGCAGTACCACCATCAACTTCGATGCTTCCGACCCCTGCGGACAAAACGCTTCTTGCTCCGCTACCTTCACCGTACCCAATGCACCGGTGCTCTCCGTCTCCTGCCCCGGTGACCTGACACTGCCTGCTTGCTCTTCTCAAGCAGACATCCAGAACGCCTGGGACAACTGGATCAGCCAGTTCTCTTTCTCCGGAGGCTGCAACACCGATACCACCGACCTCACCCTGCTCTCGCCTCCTGACTCCTGTGGGGGAGCAACCACGGTCAACTTCAGCGCTACCGACGACTGCGGGCAAGCAGACAACTGCTCCGCTACCTTCACCGTGGATCCGCCGCCAACACTCACCGTCTCTTGTCCCGGAGACCTCATATTGCCGGCCTGCTCTTCGCAACAAGACATCCAAACTGCCTGGGATAGCTGGATCGGCCAGTTCTCTTTCTCCGGAGGATGTGATGTCGATACCACCGACCTGACCACCTTCTCGCCACCAGACTCCTGCGGAGGGGCTGTCACCGTCACCTTCAACGCCACCGATCCCTGCGGAGGGGCAGATAACTGTTCTGCCACATTTACCGTGGATCCACCACCCACGCTCTCCGTCTCCTGCCCAGGAGATCTCAATATGCCGGCCTGTGCTTCCCAAGCTGACATCCAAACCGCCTGGGACAACTGGATCAGCCAGTTCTCTTTCTCCGGAGGATGTGATGTGGATACCACCGATCTGACCACCTTCTCGCCACCAGACTCCTGCGGAGGGGCTGTCACCATCAACTTCCTTGCCTCCGATCCCTGTGGGCAGTCGGACAACTGTGCAGCTACCTTCACCGTCCCAACACCACCAACCCTGACTGTCTCTTGCCCGGCCAACCTGACCACCCCAATTTGTGCTTCCCAAGCTGACATCCAAACCGCTTGGGACAACTGGATCAGCCAGTTCTCTTTCTCCGGAGGATGTGATGTGGATACCAGTGATCTGAGCACCTTCTCGCCACCAGACTCGTGCGGAGGGGCTGTCACCATCAACTTTGTCGCAACCGATCCATGTGGGCAATCGGACAACTGCTCCGCCACCTTTACCGTCCCAGCACCACCCACTCTGAGCGTCTCATGCCCCGCCGACTTCACCACTCCGGTCTGTGCTTCCCAAGCAGACATCCTAACCGCATGGGACAACTGGATCAGCCAGTTCTCCTTCTCCGGAGGATGTGATGTCGATACCACGGATATATCTACTCTCACTCCAGCTGACTCCTGCGGAGGGGCCACCACCGTCAACTTCGCAGCCAATGATGCATGCGGGCAATCAGACAACTGCTCAGCCACCTTTACCGTCCCAGCGCCGCCAACACTGTCCGTCTCTTGCCCCGCTGACCTCAACCTATCCAGCTGCCTGACCCAAGCCACCATCCAGGCAAACTTCGATGCGTGGATCAGCCAGTTCTCTTTCTCCGGAGGATGTGATGTCGATACCACCGACCTGTCCACCCTCACACCACCGGATTCCTGTGGGGGGGCCATCACCGTCACCTTCAATGCCTCTGACCCCTGTGGAGAGTCTGCATCATGCTCCGCTACCTTCACCGTAGATCCCACGCCGCCACTGACGGTCTTTTGTCCGCCGGACACCACCATCAGCCCATGCCTCACCCAGGCCGAGGTAGACAACGCTTTTGTCCTCTGGCTCGCGCAGTTCTCCTTCTCCGGTGGATGCCTTGCCACCGCTACAGACCTCACTACCTTGTCTGCACCCGATGCCTGTGGAGGTAGCACCACCATCAACTTCGATGCCTCCGACCCCTGTGGACAAAATGCTTCATGCTCCGCTACCTTTACCGTTCCCAATGCACCCGTGCTCTCCGTGTCATGTCCAGGTGATCTGACTCTACCGGCATGCTCTTCCCAAGCAGACATCCAAACTGCATGGGACAACTGGATCAGCCAGTTCTCCTTCTCAGGGGGGTGCAACACGGATACCACCGATCTCACCCTGCTCTCGCCACCGGACTCCTGTGGGGGAGCAACCACCGTCAACTTCAGTGCCACCGACGACTGTGGACAAGCCGATAACTGCTCCGCTACCTTCACCGTAGATCCTTCTCCGACCCTGACCGCGACCTGTCCAGCAGATACGACCGTAAGTAGTTGCCTGGATCAGAACCAGGTTGACGCTGCATTTGCTAATTGGTTGGCGGAAATCCAGATCAGCGGCGGCTGCAATCCGCAAGTCACGGGACTTGGCTCCTACTCAGCACCCAGCGCATGTGGCGGATCCGTGACGGTAGACTTTATGGTCCAGGATGTCTGTAACCAGTCCTTCAGCTGCACAGCAACGTTCACCGTAGATCCTCCAGAGGCCCTTGTACTTCCTTGTCCCGATGATATACTCGTGGACTGCGGGGCCAGTGCTCTCAACGAGGTACTCGACTGGATTGACTCTATCACGATGATGATGGAAGACAGCATAGCTCAGGGATGCCCACACGGTGCGATGGTCTCCAATGACTTCGATGGCAACCTTCCCGTGCCATCCTGTGACATGACCGCGGGCAAGATCATCACATTTATGGTCCAAGACACTTGTGGTCGTTCTGCCCTGTGCACGGCCACTATCACCGTACAGGACACAACTGCTCCACAGCTGATCTGTCCACCCAATACGACGATTTCTTGTGATGCTTCTATCGGGGTTGGATCGACAGGTGTGGCAACCGCAACGGACGAATGCGGACCGGCGCCGATGATCGATTTTGTCGATCGACAGATCCCCGGCTTATGCCCTGATGAATATGTGATCGAACGGACCTGGCGAGCCATTGACAATTGTGGCAACATCGACTCCTGTTTGCAGACCATCACCGTTCTGGACACCGTGCCACCAACCATCACAGGGGTACCGGGTGATGTCACTGTCGCATGTGACGCCATTCCTTCTCCTCCTCAGATTGGGGTGGGCATTACGGCTTCAGACAACTGTAGTTTGGTTGAGATCACGTTGATAGAAGACACCCTGCCGGGACCCTGTGAAGCCATTTTCAGTATTGTCCGGACCTGGATTGCTGTGGACTCTTGCGGAAACAACGACCAGGCCATACAAACGATCACGGTAGAGGACTGCAACCCAACCGTTGACATTCAAATCAATCCCAACCCTGTCTGCCTGGGCGAGGACGTACTTTTTACGGCCACGATCACCGACAATTACGACAATCCCATCTATCGTTGGCAACGATTGTTTGGTGGAGTCTGGGTGGACGTACTGGGTGGTACCACGGTACCTTTTATGCTGGACGACGTGGACATCCAGGATGCCGGGTTGTATCGCCTGGTCATTGCCGACCACCTCTTCAATCTGACCAATCCCGAGTGCAGTGTCATTTCCGATCCCGTGGAACTCATTATTAGTCCACCGCAACAGGTGACGATTAGCGAACAGCTCTGTGATGGCGAGTCCTATGACTTTAATGGACAAACTATTAACACGGCAGGCACCTATATGGACACCTTGACCACGGTGGATGGATGCGACAGCATCATAACCCTCAACCTGACTATACTACCACCGATCCAATCGTCGCTTGACACCACGGTCTGCCAAGGTCAAAGTGTAGTAATAGGTTCCACCGTGTACAACACCGCCGGCACCTACATGGACACCCTGACATCCGTGGAGGGTTGTGACTCTGTCGTCACCCTAAATCTGTCAGTGCAAAACCCAAGCACCACCACCATAGATACGAGTATGTGTCAGGGAGAATCTATCACCCTGGTAGACAGCACCTTCACGACCGGTGGTAACCATCTGATAACCTTGATGGATGCGCTTGGATGCGACAGTATCATCAGCATTAATATCACCATCCTGCCGGACGCGGCAGAAACGATAGATGCATCCATATGCATTGGCGGATCGTTCTCGGCGGGCGGCAGGATCTTTACGACTACGGGTACCTATACGATCCCCACGACGGCATCCAACGGATGCGATTCCATCATCACGCTCAATCTCATCGTGGAGCCCGCCATTGAGGATACGATAGACGCCACCATCTGTACGGGAGACACCATCAGTGTAGGGCCCAATCAATATTGGAATCCTGGAACTTACGTCGACACCCTTACAGCAGCGGCAGGATGTGACTCCATAGTCACGCTCAATCTGACAGTGCTGAACGAGTTGTTCACTAACCTTCAGGACACCATTTGCGAAGGCGATACGGTGACAATTGGAGGAAATGATTACTCGCAAAGCGGCACTTACAGTGACACCCTTACCGCTGCCTCTGGATGCGATAGTATCGTTAACCTGGATCTATTGGTGCATCCCAACCAGGACACCATCATTGAGGCGGTGATCTGCACAGGAGATTTCATTGTCGTGGCAGGACAAGTATTGGATCAAACCGGGACCTATGATTTCACGATACCCTCTGCCGCGGGCTGTGACAGCACGATTCATGTCATGCTAACTGTCCAAGATCCCTATGACACCACCATCGTAGCAGAACTCTGCTTGGGTGACACCCTGACGGTGGGTGGTCAGTCCTACTTTGCGACTGGTGTTTTTATCCAGAATCTCATGACCACAGCGGGTTGTGATAGCACGATCATCGTTGATCTGACGGTGCACCCGGCGTTCGATTCGACCATCAACGCGACCATTTGTCAAGGCACCAGTTTCGAGGTGGGTGGTAACAGTTACACCACCACCGGTACCTACGTTGATTCTCTCAGCACATCAGAAGGATGTGACAGCGTTGTCACCTTAAACCTCACCGTGCTCGACGAAGTGTTGACCGAGTTGTCCGAGAGCATTTGTGAGGGAGAGACGTATCCATTTGATGGACAGAGCCTATCGAGCAGTGGCGTGTACCGGGATACCTTAAGTGGCGTTGGAGGCTGCGACAGTATCGTGCAATTGACCCTACAAGTGATAGATACCAGCCACACAATGATGGCCATCACGCTCTGCGAGGGAGATAGCTATGACTTCAACGGAACGCAGGTCACCATGGCGGGATCCTATGTCGATACGCTGATCAACGTCGGAGGTTGTGATAGTATCGTTCAACTCGATGTGATTGTGCATCCAGTGTTCCGTGATTCCTTGGAGGCATCTATTTGCGATGGCCAGACTTTTGACTTTCACGGCTTGTCGCTGACAACGTCCGGCATGTACGAAGACACCCTTCAGACAGTCGACGGCTGTGACAGCATCATTACACTCGAACTGGAGGTATATCCGGTCAAGGACACGCTCCTTTCTGCCGAAATCTGCCATGGTGACTCTTTTGACTTTGACGGACAGCAGCTCACCTCGTCAGGTACTTACATGGACACATTGGTTTCATCGCAGGGCTGCGACAGTGTGGTGACTCTCTCTTTGATCGTCCATCCAATCTCAGTTACTCCGTTACAGGGGTCAATCTGTGAAGGCGAATCATTTCCATTTGGCGGTGAATTGCTCGGAACTGCCGGTACATATCGCGACACCCTGTTGAGTCAGGCAGGTTGCGACAGTGTCCTGGAGCTGACCTTGGATGTACATCCCATATACCGAGATACCGTGCAGGCTTCAATATGCGATGGCGATGGCTACCCTTTTGGAGGAAATGTTCTTATCAGTGGTGGCTTTTACAGCGACACCTTGGCCAGTGCGCAAGGATGTGACAGCATCACCGTGCTCGATCTGGAGGTACTGCCAACTTTCGAAGTAACAGAAAGCGCGACCATTTGCGAAGGTGACACCTATCCTTTCGCAGGTGAGAACCTTGACTCTAGCGGCACCTACGTCGATTCGCTCCTCACGACCGATGGTTGTGACAGTGTTATCGTTCTCACCTTAACCGTTAACAACCACGTTGCAACAGACCTTACCATCGGCATCTGTTCGGGACAGACTTATCCTTTCGGAGGCCAGCTCTTGAACATGTCTGGGACGTATTACGACACACTCGCGGCTGCCAACGGCTGCGACAGTACCATCACTCTCGTATTGACCGTCGAAGATGACATCATGACGGATCTACAGGATACCATTTGCGCTGGCGAAACTTACGACTTCTTGGGGCAGATGCTGACCATTTCAGGTACTTACTCGCAAACGCTCAGCAGCCAAGCTGGATGTGACAGCATCATCAACCTGGAACTTACTGTCCTCCAACCCGTTCAAGAATCCATCGATGCCGAGATCTGCGATGGCGACACCCATGACTTCGGTGGCATGTCCCTAACGGTAGGGGGCACCTATATGGATACCCTCATGGCAGCCTCGGGATGTGACAGCATTGTCACTCTCAACTTAACCGTACACCCCGTGGCGGCCACCCAGATCGACTCCGCCATATGTGACGGGCAAACCGTCGACTTTGCCGGACAGACCCTAACCGCCAGCGGTAGCTATCCCGATACGCTCACCACCGTCTTCGGTTGCGATAGCATCGTCACTTTAAACTTGACCGTACATCCGCTAGACACTCAATTCCTGCAAGAGACCATCTGCTTCGGCACTGCCTACGACTTCCATGGACAGATCCTGACCGACTCAGGTACCTACTCCGCGACCCTAACGGGCATGCAAGGTTGCGATAGTACCCTGATACTCGAACTGGACGTGCTCGATGAGATCAGGGATAGCATCTCCGCCCAAATCTGTTTAGGACAAACCTATACCTTTGGCAGCAGTGTGCTCAGCACATCCGGAACCTATGTAGACACGCTCACCTACAGCTTCGGTTGCGATAGTATCGTCACGCTCATGCTCGACGTCCTTGAACAACTGCAGACCGATCTGACCGACTCCATCTGTGATGGTGAGGCCTATGATTTCTTTGGCCAAAGCTTGACGACCTCCGGTTCTTACTCGGAGACCCTGACCAGCCAGGCTGGCTGCGATAGTGTGGTCAACCTGGCGCTCACCGTCCTGCCAAACAGCCTGACCAATCTGGTTATGGAGATCTGTCAGGGAGATACTTATCCCTTCGATGGACAGCAATTGTCAACCACCGGCATCTACGAAGACACCCTGACCGCTGCCAATGGATGCGACAGTGTCATCCTCCTGGATCTGACCGTACTGCCCAACCATCAGGACACCATCGTGGCAACCATCTGTGAGGACGACACCTACTCCTTCGGCGGCTCCAACAAAGACTCCACTGGCTTCTATGTGGACTCACTCACTACCATCATGGGATGCGACAGTGTGGTGGTGCTTGATCTCACCGTCAATGAGCATGTCCACACGGATCTCGATGTCAGCAATTGTACCGGACAGACCTATCCCTTTGGTGGGCAACTGCTCAATATGACCGGTGTCTATTACGACACCCTCCCGGCTGCCAATGGTTGTGATAGTTCGATCACGCTTATGCTCACCGTCGAAGATGCCATCCAGATCGATCTGACGGACACCATTTGTCAAGGCGAGACCTATGACTTCAATGGGCAGACCCTCACCGCCACGGGCACTTATACAGAGACACTCACCAGCCAGGCTGGCTGCGACAGCATCGTGGAGCTCCAATTGACCGTGCTGACGCCCGTACAAGAAACCATCGACGCTGAGATCTGCGACGGCGACACCCACGACTTCGGTGGGCAGTCTCTAACCGTAGCAGGCATCTACATGGACATATTGGTCGCAGCCTCAGGGTGCGACAGCATCGTCACCCTCAACCTGACGGTGCATCCCGTAGCAGCCACCCAGATCGATTCCGCCATCTGCGACGGCCAATCCGTCAACTTTGCCGGACAGACCCTGACCACTAGCGGTAGCTATCCCGACACCCTCAGCACGGTCTTTGGTTGTGACAGCATCGTCACTTTGAATCTGACCGTCCATGCGCTAGACACTCAATACCTGCAGGAGACCATTTGCTTCGGTACTACTTATGACTTCCATGGCCAGATCCTGACCGATTCGGGTACCTACTCCGCGATCCTCACGGGTATTGAAGGTTGCGATAGCACCTTGATCCTCGAACTGGACGTGCTCGATGAGATCAGGGATAGCATCTCCGCTCAGATCTGTCTAGGACAAACCTATACCTTTGGCAGCAGTGTGCTCAGCACCTCCGGCACCTATGTCGACACGCTCACCTCTAGCTTCGGCTGCGACAGCATCGTCACCCTCACTCTGGACGTCCTGCCGCAGCTCCAGACCGACCTCACCGACTCCATCTGTGACGGTGAGACCTATGATTTCTTCGGGCAGACCCTCACAACCTCCGGAACATACTCGGAGACGCTCACCAGCCAAGCTGGCTGCGATAGTGTGGTCAACCTGGCGCTCACCGTCCTGCCAAACAGCCTGACCAATCTGGTTATGGAGATCTGTCAGGGAGATACTTATCCCTTCGATGGACAGCAATTGTCAACCACCGGCATCTACGAAGACACCCTGACCGCTGCCAATGGATGCGACAGTGTCATCCTCCTGGATCTGACCGTACTGCCCAACCATCAGGACACCATCGTGGCAACCATCTGTGAGGACGACACCTACTCCTTCGGCGGCTCCAACAAAGACTCCACTGGCTTCTATGTGGACTCACTCACTACCATCATGGGATGCGACAGTGTGGTGGTGCTTGATCTCACCGTCAATGAGCATGTCCACACGGATCTCGATGTCAGCAATTGTACCGGACAGACCTATCCCTTTGGTGGGCAACTGCTCAATATGACCGGTGTCTATTACGACACCCTCCCGGCTGCCAATGGTTGTGATAGTTCGATCACGCTTATGCTCACCGTCGAAGATGCCATCCAGATCGATCTGACGGACACCATTTGTCAAGGCGAGACCTATGACTTCAATGGGCAGACCCTCACCGCCACGGGCACTTATACAGAGACACTCACCAGCCAGGCTGGCTGCGACAGCATCGTGGAGCTCCAATTGACCGTGCTGACGCCCGTACAAGAAACCATCGACGCTGAGATCTGCGACGGCGACACCCACGACTTCGGTGGGCAGTCTCTAACCGTAGCAGGCATCTACATGGACATATTGGTCGCAGCCTCAGGGTGCGACAGCATCGTCACCCTCAACCTGACGGTGCATCCCGTAGCAGCCACCCAGATCGATTCCGCCATCTGCGACGGCCAATCCGTCAACTTTGCCGGACAGACCCTAACCGCCAGCGGTAGCTATCCCGATACGCTCACCACCGTCTTCGGTTGCGATAGCATCGTCACTTTAAACTTGACCGTACATCCGCTAGACACTCAATTCCTGCAAGAGACCATCTGCTTCGGCACTGCCTACGACTTCCATGGACAGATCCTGACCGACTCAGGTACCTACTCCGCGACCCTAACGGGCATGCAAGGTTGCGATAGTACCCTGATACTCGAACTGGACGTGCTCGATGAGATCAGGGATAGCATCTCCGCCCAAATCTGTTTAGGACAAACCTATACCTTTGGCAGCAGTGTGCTCAGCACATCCGGAACCTATGTAGACACGCTCACCTACAGCTTCGGTTGCGATAGTATCGTCACGCTCATGCTCGACGTCCTTGAACAACTGCAGACCGATCTGACCGACTCCATCTGTGATGGTGAGGCCTATGATTTCTTTGGCCAAAGCTTGACGACCTCCGGTTCTTACTCGGAGACCCTGACCAGCCAGGCTGGCTGCGATAGTGTGGTCAACCTGGCGCTCACCGTCCTGCCAAACAGCCTGACCAATCTGGTTATGGAGATCTGTCAGGGAGATACTTATCCCTTCGATGGACAGCAATTGTCAACCACCGGCATCTACGAAGACACCCTGACCGCTGCCAATGGATGCGACAGTGTCATCCTCCTGGATCTGACCGTACTGCCCAACCATCAGGACACCATCGTGGCAACCATCTGTGAGGACGACACCTACTCCTTCGGCGGCTCCAACAAAGACTCCACTGGCTTCTATGTGGACTCACTCACTACCATCATGGGATGCGACAGTGTGGTGGTGCTTGATCTCACCGTCAATGAGCATGTCCACACGGATCTCGATGTCAGCAATTGTACCGGACAGACCTATCCCTTTGGTGGGCAACTGCTCAATATGACCGGTGTCTATTACGACACCCTCCCGGCTGCCAATGGTTGTGATAGTTCGATCACGCTTATGCTCACCGTCGAAGATGCCATCCAGATCGATCTGACGGACACCATTTGTCAAGGCGAGACCTATGACTTCAATGGGCAGACCCTCACCGCCACGGGCACTTATACAGAGACACTCACCAGCCAGGCTGGCTGCGACAGCATCGTGGAGCTCCAATTGACCGTGCTGACGCCCGTACAAGAAACCATCGACGCTGAGATCTGCGACGGCGACACCCACGACTTCGGTGGGCAGTCTCTAACCGTAGCAGGCATCTACATGGACATATTGGTCGCAGCCTCAGGGTGCGACAGCATCGTCACCCTCAACCTGACGGTGCATCCCGTAGCAGCCACCCAGATCGACTCTGCCATCTGCGACGGGCAAACCGTCAACTTTGCCGGACAGACCCTGACCACCAGCGGGAGCTATCCCGACACCCTCAGCACGGTCTTTGGATGCGACAGCATCGTCACCCTCAATCTCACCGTGCACCCACTAGATACCCAAGTCCTGCAGCAGGCCATTTGCTTCGGGAATTCCTACGACTTCCATGGCCAGATCCTGACCGATTCGGGTACCTACACCGTGACCCTCACCGGCGTCGAGGGTTGTGATAGTACCTTGATCCTCGAGCTGGATGTGCTCGATGAAATCAGGGACAGCATCTCCGCCCAGATCTGTCTGGGACAAACCTATACCTTCGGCAGCAGCGTGCTCAGCACATCCGGAACCTATGTCGACACGCTGACCTCTGGCTTTGGTTGCGATAGTATCGTCACGCTCATGCTCGACGTCCTTGAACAACTGCAGACCGATCTGACGGATTCTATCTGTGATGGTGAAACCTATGATTTCTTTGGCCAAAGCTTGATGACCTCCGGATCCTACTCCGAGACCCTGACGAGTCAGGCCGGCTGTGATAGTGTGGTCACCCTGGAGCTGACCGTCTTGCCTCACGTCCAAACCAACTTGCAGGCAGCCATCTGCGACGGTGACACCTACTCTTTCGATGGACAGCAACTAACCGCGAGCGGCACGTACCAAGCCACCTACCCGGCTGCCAACGCCTGTGACAGCGTGGTGACCCTGCTGCTTACCGTGCACCCCATCTCGGAGATAGCCCTGCAACAGCAAATTTGTGAGGGCTCCACATACACCTTTGGCGGAAATAGCCTCGACTCGACAGGCATCTATGTGGACTCTCTCACCTCCATTCAAGGATGCGATAGCGTAGTCACCCTCACGCTCACCGTGGTACCAGAAGTGCAGACATTCGTCTCTGCACAGATCTGCACGGGACAGACCTATCCGTTTGGCGGACAGCTGCTGAACACTTCCGGCACCTACGTCGACACCCTCACGTCCGCCGGTGGCTGCGACAGTATCGTCACCCTCAAACTCCAGGTGCTCGATCAGCTTGAAACCGACCTGACCGATTCGATCTGCCAGGGCGAGACCTATGATTTCCACGGACAGATCCTATCGGTAGCGGGGTCTTACTCGGTTACGCTCACCAGCCAGGCCGGCTGTGACAGCGTGGTCACCCTCGAACTCAGTGTCATCGATCCGGTAAACGCTCAGCTCGATGAGGCCATCTGCGAAGGTGAAACCTATGACTTTGCAGGTAACCTTCTGACAGCCTCGGGGACCTATGTCGAAACGCTCACAGCCTCCTCCGGATGCGATAGCGTCGTCACACTCAACCTCACGGTCCATCCAAATCCCATGACTCAGATCGACTCTACCATCTGCGAGGGCGAAACGGTGACTTTCGGAGGGCAAGTGATTTCCACCACCGGCGTCTACGTCGATAGTCTCACCGCGGCGTCCGGCTGTGACAGCGTGGTCACGCTCAACCTCGTCGTTGACGGCCTAGACACCACCTATCAGCAAGCTACCATCTGCACGGGCTCCTCCTATGACTTCCATGGGCAGACCCTCACGGATTCGGGCACCTATAAGACGACCCTAGCAGGACCCAATGGCTGTGACAGCACCATCGTCCTGACGCTCGACGTGCTCGAAGAGATCACCACCGACATCAACGCTCAGATCTGTCTGGGACAGACCTATAACTTTGGCAACCGGGTGCTCAGCACCTCCGGAACGTATGTGGATTCCCTGACTTCCGCCTTTGGATGCGACAGCATTGTCACCTTGATGCTCGAAGTCCTCGAACAATTGCAGACTGACCTCACAGACTCTATCTGCGACGGTGAATCCTACGACTTCTTTGGCCAAACCTTAACCACCTCCGGATCCTACTCCGAGACCCTGACCAGTCAGGCCGGCTGTGATAGTGTGGTCACCCTGGAGCTGACCGTCTTGCCTCACGTCCAAACCAACTTGCAGGCAGCCATCTGCGACGGTGACACCTACTCTTTCGATGGACAGCAACTAACCGCGAGCGGCACGTACCAAGCCACCTACCCGGCTGCCAACGCCTGTGACAGCGTGGTGACCCTGCTGCTTACCGTGCACCCCATCTCGGAGATAGCCCTGCAACAGCAAATTTGTGAGGGCTCCACATACACCTTTGGCGGAAATAGCCTCGACTCGACAGGCATCTATGTGGACTCTCTCACCTCCATTCAAGGATGCGATAGCGTAGTCACCCTCACGCTCACCGTGGTACCAGAAGTGCAGACATTCGTCTCTGCACAGATCTGCACGGGACAGACCTATCCGTTTGGCGGACAGCTGCTGAACACTTCCGGCACCTACGTCGACACCCTCACGTCCGCCGGTGGCTGCGACAGTATCGTCACCCTCGAGCTCCAGGTGCTGGATCAGCTTGAAACCGACCTGACCGATTCGATCTGCCAGGGCGAGACCTATGATTTCCACGGACAGATCCTCTCGGTAGCGGGGTCTTACTCGGTTACGCTCACCAGCCAGGCCGGCTGTGACAGCGTGGTCACCCTCGAACTCAGTGTCATCGATCCGGTAAACACTCAGCTCGATGAGGCCATCTGCGAAGGCGAAACCTATGACTTTGCAGGCAATCTTCTGACAGCCTCGGGGACCTATGTCGAAACGCTCACAGCCTCCTCCGGATGCGATAGCGTCGTCACACTCAACCTCACGGTCCATCCAAACCCGATGACTCAGATCGACTCCACCATCTGCGAGGGCGAAACGGTGTCCTTCGGAGGGCAAGTGATCACCGCTACTGGCGTATACACGGATAGCCTCACCGCTGCATCGGGCTGCGACAGCGTGGTCACCCTCAACCTCACGGTCGAACCTCTCGATACCACCTATCAGCAAGCCACCATCTGCACGGGCTCCTCCTATGACTTCCATGGGCAGACCCTCACGGATTCGGGCACCTATACGACGACCCTAGTAGGAACCAATGGCTGTGACAGCACCATCATCCTCGCGCTCGACGTGCTCGAAGAGATCACCACCGACATCAACGCTCAGATCTGTCTGGGACAGACCTATAACTTTGGCAACCGGGTTCTCAGCACCTCCGGAACGTATGTGGATACCCTGACTTCCGCCTTTGGATGCGACAGCATTGTCACCTTGATGCTCGAAGTCCTCGAACAATTGCAGACCGACCTCACAGACTCTATCTGCGACGGTGAATCCTACGACTTCTTTGGCCAAACCTTAACCACCTCCGGGTCCTACTCCGAGACCCTGACCAGTCAGGCCGGCTGTGATAGCGTGATCACCCTTGAGTTGACCGTCTTGCCTCACGTCCAAACCAACTTGCAGGCAGCCGTCTGCGAGGGCGAGTCCTACCCCTTCGATGGACAGCAACTCACCACGGGTGGTACCTATCAAGCCACCCATCCGGCTGCCAATGGCTGCGACAGCGTGGTGACCCTGCTGCTTACCGTGCACCCCATCTCGGAGATAGCCTGGCAACAGCAAATTTGTGAGGGCTCCACATACACATTTGGCGGAAATAGCCTCGACTCGACAGGGGTCTATGTGGACTCTCTCACCTCCATCCAAGGATGCGATAGCGTGGTGACACTGACACTCACCGTGGTACCAGAAGTGCAGACCTTCATCTCTGCACAGATCTGCACGGGACAGACCTATCCGTTTGGCGGACAGCTGCTGAACATCTCCGGCACCTACGTCGCCACCCTCACGTCCGCCGGTGGCTGCGACAGTATCGTCACCCTCGAACTCCAGGTGCTGGATCAGCTTGAAACCGACCTGACCGATTCGATCTGCCAGGGCGAGACCTATGATTTCCACGGACAGATCCTATCGGTAGCGGGGTCTTACTCGGTTACGCTCACCAGCCAGGCCGGCTGTGACAGCGTGGTCACCCTCGAACTCAGTGTCATCGATCCGGTAAACACTCAGCTCGATGAGGCCATCTGCGAAGGTGAAACCTATGACTTTGCAGGTAACCTTCTGACAGCCTCGGGGACCTATGTCGAAACGCTCACAGCCTCCTCCGGATGCGATAGCGTCGTCACACTCAACCTCACGGTCCATCCAAATCCCATGACTCAGATCGACTCCACCATCTGCGAGGGCGAAACGGTGACTTTTGCAGGGCAAGTGGTCTCCACGACCGGCGTGTACAGGGATAGCCTGACATCGGCGTCCGGCTGTGACAGCGTGGTCACGCTCAACCTCGTCGTTGACGCCCTAGACACCACCTATCAGCAAGCTACCATCTGCACGGGTTCATCCTACGACTTCCATGGGCAGACCCTCACGGATTCGGGCACCTACGCGACGACCCTAGCAGGAGCCAATGGCTGTGACAGTACCATCATCCTCACGCTCGACGTGCTCGAAGAGATCACCACCGACATCAACACTCAGATCTGTCTGGGACAGACTTATAACTTCGGCAACCGCGTTCTCAGCACCTCTGGAACTTATGTGGATACCTTGACTTCCGCCTTTGGATGCGACAGCATTGTCACCTTGATGCTCGAAGTCCTCGAACAATTGCAGACTGACCTCACAGACTCTATCTGCGACGGTGAATCCTATGACTTCTTTGGCCAAACCTTAACCACCTCCGGATCCTACTCCGAGACCCTGACTAGCCAGGCCGGATGTGATAGCGTAGTCACCCTTGAGCTCACCGTGCTGCCTCATATCCAAGACGATAGGCAGGCAGCCATCTGCGAGGGCGACACCTACTCTTTCGATGGACAGGAGCTTACAATGAGCGGCACCTATCAAGCCACCTATCCGGCTGCCAATGGCTGCGATAGCGTGGTGACGCTGCTGCTTACGGTGCACCCCATCTCAGAGATAGCCTTGCAACAGCAGATTTGTGAGGGCTCCACCTTCGACTTTGGCGGCAACAGCCTTGACTCGACCGGCATCTACGTGGACTCTCTCACCTCCATTCACGGATGCGATAGCGTGGTCACACTGACCCTCACTGTGGTGCCAGAGGTGCAGACATTCGTCTCTGCACAGATCTGCACGGGACAGACCTATCCGTTTGATGGACAGCTGCTGAACACCTCCGGCACCTACGTCGACACCCTCACGTCCGCCGGTGGCTGCGACAGTATCGTCACCCTCGAGCTCCAGGTGCTGGATCAGCTTGAAACCGACCTGACCGATTCGATCTGCCAGGGCGAGACCTATGATTTCCACGGACAGATCCTCTCGGTACCGGGGTCTTACTCGGTTGCGCTCACCAGCCAGGCAGGCTGTGACAGCGTGGTCATCCTCGAACTCAGTGTCATCGATCCGGTAAACACTCAGCTCGATGAGGCCATCTGCGAAGGTGAAACCTATGACTTTGCAGGCAATCTTCTGACAGCCTCGGGGACCTATGTCGAAACGCTCACAGCCTCCTCCGGATGCGATAGCGTCGTCACACTCAACCTCACGGTCCATCCAAATCCCATGACTCAGATCGACTCCACCATCTGCGAGCGCGAAACGGTGACTTTTGCAGGGCAAGTGATCTCCGCCACGGGCGTATACACAGATAGTCTCACCGCGGCGTCCGGCTGTGACAGCGTGGTCACGCTCAACCTCTTCGTTGACGGCCTGGACACCACCTATCAGCAAGCTACCATCTGCACGGGTTCATCCTACGATTTCCATGGGCAGACCCTCACGGATTCGGGCACCTACACGACGACCCTGGCAGGAACCAATGGCTGTGACAGCACCATCATCCTCACGCTCGACGTGCTCGAAGAGATCACCACCGACATCAACGCTCAGATCTGTCTGGGACAGACTTATAACTTTGGCAACCGCGTGCTCGGCACCTCCGGAACGTATGTGGATACCCTGACTTCCGCCTTTGGATGCGACAGCATCGTCACCGTGATGCTCCAAGTCCTCGAACAATTGCAGACCGACTTGACAGACTCTATCTGCGAGGGCGAAACCTATGACTTCTTTGGTCAAACCCTGACCGCCTCCGGTTCTTACTCGGAGACCCTGACCAGCCAGGCTGGCTGCGATAGTGTGGTCACGCTTGAGCTCACTGTTCTGCCCCATGTCCAAATCGACATGCAGGCAGCCATCTGCGAGGGCGACACCTACTCTTTCGATGGACAAGAGCTTACACTGAGCGGCACCTATCAGGCCACCTACCCGGCTGCCAACGGCTGTGACAGCGTGGTCACCCTGCTGCTTACCGTGCACCCCGTCTCGGAGATAGCCCTGCAACAGCAAATTTGTGAGGGCTCCACCTTCGCCTTTGGTGGGCAAACCCTGGACTCGACCGGCATCTACGTGGACTCCCTCACGTCCATCCACGGATGCGATAGCGTAGTCACCCTCACGCTCACCGTGGTACCAGAAGTGCAGACATTCGTCTCTGCACAGATCTGCACGGGACAGACCTATCCGTTTGGCGGACAGCTGCTGAACACTTCCGGCACCTACGTCGACACCCTCACGTCCGCCGGTGGCTGCGACAGTATCGTCACCCTCGAGCTCCAGGTGCTGGATCAGCTTGAAACCGACCTGACCGATTCGATCTGCCAAGGCGAGACCTATGATTTCCACGGACAGATCCTCTCGGTACCGGGGTCTTACTCGGTTACGCTCACCAGCCAGGCCGGCTGTGACAGCGTGGTCACCCTCGAACTCAGTGTCATCGATCCGGTAAACACTCAGCTCGATGAGGCCATCTGCGAAGGCGAAACCTATGACTTTGCAGGCAATCTTCTGACAGCCTCGGGGACCTATGTCGAAACGCTCACAGCCTCCTCCGGATGCGATAGCGTCGTCACACTCAACCTCACGGTCCATCCAAATCCCATGACTCAGATCGACTCCACCGTCTGCGAGGGCGAAACGGTGTCCTTCGGAGGGCAAGTGATCTCCACTACGGGCGTATACACAGATAGTCTCACCGCGGCATCCGGCTGTGACAGCGTGGTCACTCTTAATCTCGTGGTTGATGTTCTGGACACTACCTATCAGCAAGCCACCATTTGCACGGGTTCATCCTACGATTTCCATGGGCAGACCCTCACGGATTCGGGCACCTACACGACGACCCTGGCAGGAACCAATGGCTGTGACAGCACCATCATCCTCACGCTCGACGTGCTCGATGAGATCACCACCGACATCAACGCTCAGATCTGTCTGGGACAGACTTATAACTTCGGCAACCGCGTGCTCAGCACCTCCGGAACGTATGTGGATACCCTGACTTCCGCCTTTGGATGCGACAGCATTGTCACCTTGATGCTCGAAGTCCTCGAACAATTGCAGACTGACCTCACAGACTCTATCTGCGACGGTGAATCCTATGACTTCTTTGGCCAAACCTTAACCAACTCCGGATCCTACTCCGAGACCCTGACCAGTCAGGCCGGCTGTGATAGCGTGGTCACCCTGGAGCTGACCGTCTTGCCTCACGTCCAAACCAACTTGCAGGCAGCCATCTGCGAGGGCGAGTCCTATCCCTTCGATGGACAGCAACTCACCACGGGTGGCACCTACCAAGCCACTTACCCCGCTGCCAACGGATGCGACAGCGTGGTGACCCTGCTGCTTACAGTGCACCCCATCTCGGAGATAGCCCTGCAACAGCAAATTTGCGAAGGTTCTACTTTCAACTTTGGTGGGCAAACCCTGGACTCGACCGGCATCTACGTGGACTCCCTCACCTCCATCCACGGATGCGATAGCGTCGTCACACTCACGCTCACCGTGGTACCGGAAGTGCAGACCTTCATCTCTGCACAGATCTGCACGGGACAGACTTATCCGTTTGGCGGACAGCTGCTGAACACCTCCGGCACCTATGTCGACACCCTCCCGTCCGCTGGTGGCTGCGACAGTATCGTCACCCTCGAACTCCAGGTGCTCGATCAACTGGAAACGGACCTGACCGATTCGATCTGCCTGGGCGAGACCTATGATTTCCACGGACAGATCCTCTCGGTAGCGGGGTCTTACTCGGTTACGCTCACCAGCCAGGCAGGCTGTGACAGCGTGGTCACCCTCGATCTCAGCGTCATCGATCCGGTAAACAATCAGCTCGATGAGGCCATCTGCGAAGGCGAAACCTATGACTTTGCAGGCAATCTTCTGACAGCCTCGGGGACCTATGTCGAAACGCTCACAGCCTCCTCCGGATGCGATAGCGTCGTCACACTCAACCTCACGGTCCATCCAAACCCGATGACTCAGATCGACTCCACCATTTGCGAGGGAGAAACGGTGTCCTTCGGAGGGCAAGTGATCTCCACTACGGGCGTATACACAGATAGTCTCACCGCGGCGTCCGGCTGTGACAGCGTGGTCACGCTCAACCTCACGGTCGAACCTCTCGACACCACCTATCAGCAAGCTACCATCTGCACGGGTTCATCCTACGACTTCCATGGGCAGACCCTCACGGATTCGGGCACCTACACGACGACCCTAGCAGGAGCCAATGGCTGCGACAGCACCATCATCCTCGCGCTCGACGTGCTCGACCAGCTCGAGACCAGCTTGCATGACACCATCTGTCCAGGCGAATTTGTTGATTTTGCGGACACATTGCAGGGAGAGGCAGGCACATACCGTGACACACTAACCACCAGCACCGGCTGCGACAGTGTGGTGACGCTGACCTTGGTAGTGGCCGAATATCACATCACCGATCTTGAAGTGGAAATATGTCCGGGCACCTCCTATTACTTTGGTGACACCGTGCTCACTGAAAGTGGTTTGTATTCAGATACATTGAGCAATGTCAACGGCTGCGACAGTATTGTCAATCTAACGCTGGTGGTGGGATCCTTCCAACAGACGGCCCTTTCGTTCGACCTCTGTAGCGGCTCCGTGGTCGAGGTCAACGGACAGCTTTATTCGGACGCAGGGGTTTACACCGATACCATTGTGATGCCAGACGGTTGCGACAGTATTCTCAACATATCCATTTTTACCTATGCAGGCGAATCGCTATTGGTCCAGGATACGATTTGCCCTGGAGAAAGCTATCTGTTCCAGGGGCAGACGTACACGACATCAGGCCTCTACTCGGACACATTGGTCACCCAGGATGGATGTGATAGCATCGTCACGCTTTCCCTCAAAGTGCTTGAACCCGACACAACCAGATTAGTGGCTCAGATCTGTCAAGGAGCCAGCTTCACCTTTGGAGACAACGACCTGACGGAACCGGGCATCTACTTGGACACATTGCCGTCCTCGCAAGGCTGCGACAGCCTGGTAGAATTGACCTTGACGGTGACTGACACCATCACAAGTGTCATCGGGGTGGCGCTGTGTCCGTCGGAAACCGTGGAGATCAACCTCAAAACCTATGGATCACCAGGTGTCTACTACGATACGCTCACGAGTCAATTTGGCTGCGACAGTATTTTACGCATAGAAATCGAACAACTCCCGACATCAGACACCACTTTGCTCGTCGAGATTTGCGCTGGCGACTTCTATCTCTTCGCTAGTGATACCTTGCAATCGACCGGTACCTACACGGACACCTTGCCAAGTGTGACCGGCTGCGACAGTGTCGTTACCCTCGAGCTTGCTGTCCTACCGACGGTGGAGACCCATCTCGATACTATCATCTGTCCTGGTGAGCAGGTCGAGGTGGGAGGACAGTTTTTTGACCAGGAAGGCACCTATGAGATCATACTAACCACTGTGAACGGTTGCGACAGCACCGTACAACTGACGATTTCCTTCGGAATGGCCAGTGTCTTGGAGATCTATGACACGGTCTGTGTCGGTGACACGTACGAGTTTGCCGGCGAAATCCTAGACTCCGCTGGCACCTACGCTGCCGTGCTTAGTTCAAGCACAGGCTGCGATAGTATGATCACCCTGCATCTCACCTTCTTGCCGGTGCAAGAGAACATTTTCCACTACCGCATCTGCGATGGTGATAGTGTGCTCATCAATGATATATGGTACTCGTCAGATGTCGAGTTCAGTGACTTCTTCACAGACGTAGATGGTTGCGACAGCATTGTGACCTACATCGTCGAGATCATCCCCGAGATTCAACTGGATGGAGACGACGCTGAAATATGTGAGGGCCAAAGCGTACAACTAAATGTACGGGGGGCGGAAGGTCGTGCCGTGCAATGGTCACCGCCGTACAAGCTGTCCTGTACCGACTGTCTGGATCCCATGGCGAGTCCCGATACAACCACTACGTATACGGTAAGCACACAGGGCTGTGCGGGAGATCTTGTCTCCGCTTTTATCACGGTGAAAGTGATTCCTCTACCCTCGCTGACCGTATCCCAGGACAAGAACATCAAGAAAGGCGAACAGGTCAGCTTGTCGGGCATCACAAACCCAGGCAACAGGATCGACTGGTACAACGAAACAAAGCAGAAACCCATCTGTGAGGACTGCAACCAAATCACCGACAAACCGGAGCAGACAACTGTCTACGAAGCGACAGCTGCCAACCCACTGGGTTGCCCGGTTGCCGCCCCCGTGGTGGTGACCGTCGAAGATGAGTGCGAGCTGGAGAAGGTAGACATCGTCAACACATTTACACCCAATGGGGACGGCGTCAATGACTTTTTTGACATCACCAATACCGGTATCTCCAGAATCGGTCTTGTACAGGTCTTCAATCGCTGGGGCGAAAAAGTATTCGAAACGACCGGCACTACGGAGCAATGGGATGGCACCTTCCGGGGTACGCCTGTCAATCCGGGTGTATACGTGTATCTGGTGGAGGCCATCTGTGTCAGCAACGAGCAGATGTTTATCAATGGAAATGTCACCGTGATTCGGTAGAGAGGCAATTAAAACGCATGGATTGAAAAATATAACCTAATTTATATAACCCGTTAGAGCACATTATGCTACTTCTTGACATGACCCGGCCCGTCCCGAGCTGGGCGCCCATCGGGCTTGGACCCCCCCGATCCATCATGGCAGCGATCATAGGCTCCTGCTTGCTGGTGACGCTTTGCCAGGCTCAGGATATTCATCTTTCGCACATCCATGCCTCCCCCACTCACCTAAACCCAGCCATGACGGGCTTGACCCTGGCTGATATGCGCTTTATAGCCAACTATCGGGGGCAGTGGAATTCTTTTACCAAAGGCTATCGCACAGTGGTGGCGTCCGGAGACATGAAGCTCAACAAGGGCTTTGGCACGCAGGACGATGTGGGCGTGGGTCTCATGCTACTGGCTGACCAAGCAGGGGATCTCAATTTTACCACGCTCTCAGCCGGACTATCAATGGCTTACCACAAATCGCTCAATGATGAAGGCTCTCATTTCATCTCCGCGGGCTTGGTAGCGGGTATTGTCGAAAATCGGCTGGATCTAGCCAATGCAAAGACCAAAGTGCAGTTTGATCCCTTTCTCCACCATCCTGATTTTGTCAGCAAGTTTGCCGTGTTTGATGTCTCTGCGGGCCTAGCGTGGTTCGTACCATTTGGCCGGAACAATCATGTGTATGCCGGTGCCTCTCTGTCGCATATCAACCGGGCGTTGGTATCATTCAATCGCAATCTGGAAGATCGGCCCGACAGTCATTTTCTGTTTCGCAAGACGGTTTTGCACGGCGGCGCCAATTTAAACGTGAATTATTTCCTAACACTCAAACCCAGCTTCATCTACTTTAGCCAGGGGCCCCATCGTGAAATGACCTTTGGCACCTTCTTTACGTACAACCCAACGGACGAGTACGTACGTCCGGAGTATCGCATCTACCTGGGTGCTTGGTTGCGCTGGTCCTTCAAGGATGCCGACATCAATAGAGATGCGATCATCGCCTCGGTACGGTATGACATACGCAACACGATTTTCTCACTATCCTATGACATCAACATCTCCCCATTGACCAAAGCCAGCAGCGGTCAAGGGGGTCCGGAATTGTCGATTATCCATAACATCGACTTCATCCGTCCCGAGCGTATTCGATTTAGGGTAAAGTGCCCCGAATTCTAGCGGACCGTAGCTAAGGAGAAAAAAAGATGGCCGGGACTTACCCAAACGGAGCTTTCATCCGCCCATGTCCTGGCCTGCAACCGTGGAAGAAATAACGCTTTTGACACCAAGAAAAAGCAATCCGTCACAGCATGTCCCATCTCTAAGACGCCCAGGGTGTGCAATTAAAATGATAACGCCCCCCTACTGGATCACCAAAACCACATTGCCTGACTTGGCACCGCTCTCAATATGGCGGTGGGCTTCGGCAACCTCTGCCAGGGTGTAGGATCGTTCGAGTATGGTCTTGAGGTGACCGGAAGCTAACAGGCCTTTTAAGTGTTCCATATCCTCGACACTTGGACTGGTCAGACCTGTGCCGGTCCTTTTTCCTGTGCGGCGCCACGGGAGGTAGTCATACCCTGAGTGCAACAATCCCAAGATCGATCGGTAGGGTGAGGGGATGGCGGAAAAATAGCGCCCCTTTCGGTTCAAAAGGCGTAAGGCGTCGGGAAGCGAGATCTTACCGACGACATCTAAGATGACGTCGTATGTCTTGCCCGATTGGGCAAACTGCTCGGTCGTGTAGTCAATCACGTAATCCGCGCCTACCGATCGTAGCATGTCGAGCTTAGATGCGGCATCCACGGCTGTCACTGCTGCGCCCAGCTCCTTGGCCAGTTGCACAGCGTACGTACCGATGCCGCCTCCCGCTCCATTGATCAATATGGTCTCACCCTTCTTCAATCCTGCCAGTCGAATGAAGTGCAGCGAATCCAGGGCCAGGCCCACGGGTGCCGCTTGGGCAAAGGAAATGTTGCCGGGCAACCGGACTAATGCGGTCGTCTCTGGTAAGCTGATGTATTCCGCGTAACTGCCAAATTTGGGCCCACTGACGCCAAAGATCCTATCGCCAGGTTTAAACCGGGTGACGTCGGCACCTACGGCTTCGACCTCCCCGGCCAGGTAGCCGCCCAGGATCTTCACTCTTGGCTTGAAGAGGCCAAAGTAAAGCCGCACCATGAGCCAGACAAACGTAGGTATCTTCGGGCTGCGCAACTCGCAATCACCCATGGTGATGGCTGCCGCTCGCACTTTGATCAAGAGCTCGTGGGCTCCGGCGGTGGGCATCGGCACTTCCTGGACGGAAAGCACTTCGGGGGGTCCGTATCGATCGTACACTACCGCTTTCATAGACCGAAGATAGCGCGAAGCAACGCACCCGGATTTGTTTTATGGATGGAGGGCTCCCGTCACCCCATGAAGTACTATTTATCTACCAGTTGATGATCGGTCAAATTCCACCCGTTGGGTCCGGCCAAATCTCTCTTCCACTATTTGTATCACGGGTCCACCCTCATTTGTGAGTGTTTCGCTAACTTTAAATAGAAGCATTTATTCACGGAAAAAACCAAAAAGACCATGGGTAGCACCAAAGAGGTGCTCCAACACCATCTAAATGCGCTGAGTGCTGATGTAGACACCATTTTGAAGGATTACACGGAAGCCTCCGTGCTGATCGGACCGGAGGTCATGCTCAGAGGACTTTCGGAGATTCGATCCTTCTTCGTCGAATTTATGAGCAATCTGCCCGAGGGGCTGCTGGATGCCATCGTGATCCGACGCCAGGAAATAGATGGGGAGCTCGCCTACATCTTCTGGGATGCCAAACCCTGGATGCAGGTGGGCACGGACACGTTTATCATCCGCGATGGGAAGATCCTCTATCAGACATTTGCTTTTGCTTAGGCGGGTTGCGCGTGAGCGTGATGGTGATGGCGATTTTCCGGGATGGCCTACGGCCGCGTTTACCGTCTGTATTCCCCGCTAAACAGCTACACAATTAAACACCTAAACAGGCGGCTGAGCTTGATGGGTAGATTATGATGGTGATTGCGATTTTCCAGGAGGGGCCTACGGCCGCGTTTACCGTCTGTATACCCCCTAAACAGCTACACAAATTAAACACCTAAACAGGCGGGTGAGCCGCTGCGGGTGAGCTTGATTGTGATTGGTAGATGGTGATGGTGATTGCGATTTTCCAGGATAGCCCACGGTCGCGTTTACCGTCTGTATTCCCCCTAAACAGCTACACAATTAAACAGCTAAACAGGCGGGTGAGCCGCTGCCGGTGGGCGTGATTGCGATTGGTTGAGCGTGATGGTGATTGCGATTTTCCAGGAGGGCACGCGGCCTCAATTACCGTCTGGATTCCCCGCTAAACAGCTACACAATTAAACAGATACACAGGCGGGTGAGCCGCTGCGGGTAAGCTTGATGATTGTGATGGGTAGATGGTGATGGTGATTGCGATTGATCGAACTCCACCACAGTGCCGATACCCCCTCTGCCATAGCAGTACTGTATTCCCCGCTAAACACCTACACAATTAAGCACCTAACACAATTAAGCACCTAAACCTGCGCAATAATCTGCTCCTTTTCCGTGGCGATTGCGTCCATCATCTGCTGCTTGCGACGTTTTAGCAGGCCGATCAGATGATCGAGCAGTCGCTCCAATCGGTCCAGTTTCTTTTGTAAGTCTTGCCGCTCCTTGGTGGTCGATATCTCATCAAAAAGCTCGTTGATCTCGTGATAGTGCAGTCCATGTGAATCCATGGTAAACATCTCATGCAGAGACACCAAAATATCAATAACCTCATCGACTTCGCGAAATAATTCTTGCAGAGCCGGCTCGGCAGCAGCCACGAGCGCCTGGCTATGGCGGAGGTTGTCCTCCACGATGCGCTTGAGGACCTGTGTCTCGTGATAGGACTTGCCAATTCGATTAAAAATCTCTCCGGCAGCCAGATGCGTGGTGATCGACCGGATGTGCCCCAAGCTCCGCACACCCGCCGCCACGGCCTCATCCATCTCTATACACAACCGGTAGCCCGTACCGACGAAGTCTATGCTGTACAAGAGGGCTCGTCTCTCGCGATCGGTCTCATCCTGCCTGGGAGCCAACCGCAGGGCCTGGTCCAATGCATGCTCTGCGTCCGTCAGGGTCTCTACCTGCTTCTCCAGCACCGATCGCTCATAATGCATGGCTTTGATCTCTTGGTCCAGTTGCAGATATGCTTGCATGTGATCCTGGTGTTGGCGAAGATCCGACGGGCTCGGATGTCTACCGGCAGCCCCGTACTTTCGTTGAAATCGGGCAATCTTCCCCTGCCGTTTTTCCATGGCTTTTTGCCTCGCCGCCATCGCTCGCCGCAAGATCCGCACCCTTCGGCTTGCCTTGCGCAATACACTAACCTGCTGCGCTAAAGTGATGATCTCTTGCAGCGCAGACACCTACCGATATTGATCGTGAAAAAAGATCCCCGGGTACCGACTGCCACCGCGCTGGGGGCGAGACTGGGGTTTCGGGACTTCGGTAAATGCTGGCCAAGATCGAGCAGCTGCGGCAGCCAGCAGATGGCAGAGAGGCTGAGATGGTCGGGGATCGGAAGTCGGCAAAATTCAATCAAATATGACCCTGCCAATATACCGTTCCCCGGACAGTAGCGTAATACCGTTCATCTGATCAGCCCAAAAAAGCCACCAGCACTCAGTAATTAGCTGAATCCAGCCCCAGTTGTTTGCGCAGCCCTCGGTCAGCCACATCATGCTGCCCCCAGTAGGCGCTATTCATCGTGTGGGTGCGGACCGCCCGTGTGATCAGCCTCTCGCCGGTACGCCCATTTGACGGACTGTGTTCTTCCCAAGCCACGATGCGGTGGGGAAATGCTTGTTCAAAGGTGATCTCCAGGATGCGTGCGAAATCATGGTATTCGACACGATAACGCAGCATCGGCTCAGCGGACAGCGTCGAATCATGTGAGGGCACCAGACTGGCCGTGGCCGATTCCACAGCAAAATCACGGTGACTCAGTCGCAAAAACATCGTACCAGGAATCAGCTCAATGTCTCCCGTGGGCAGTGCTTCGGGGTTCAGCCGGATCCGTGTCCAAAGTTCGTCCTCCAGCAGAGCAGCCCCTACCGTAAATGCTTGATCCCCTTCCGCTTCGAAATAAGAATGCAACCGCCCGCGATACTGATTTCGCTTGAGATTGAGCTGAGAAAAGGTATGTCCGCACCACTCCTGCGATGTGGTCGTCACTTTGAGTGTCCTAGCCCCTTGCACCGGTGTGAAGATCGAGGCCATCATCGAATACGGATAAATGCCGGTGAAGAACTTACGCGTGGCGTTTAGTTTCAGCACGGAGGCAACCTCCTCCCGCTGTGCTCCCCCTTCAAATTTGACCTGCTTGTCGGTGAGAAAATCCTCCGTCACAAAGATGAGCACGGCTTCTCCGTCGTGCATTTCGCCGTACCTGGCTTGTGATAGTTGGTAGCGCGTAAGTTCTGCCTCGCCCCCATACCAGTAGGCGCTGAACTCCTCTGTCGGAGGGGCCATTGGCACGCCTTGACTACTGGCTGGCTCACAGCCGATCAGGCAAAGGGCAGCGATCCAAAGGATTGTACCCATGGTCAGTGTTTTATATCTCATAGCACGAGAAAGATCTGATGATTCCGCTGCGAATTTAGGCAGCGATCCCTCGGCATGAACGGATTACGACGCTATTTGTCGCTGACAGCCTACTTTAGATGCATTCTAAAGAAATCGATCGTCCATTTCCAAGCCAACTCGGCCGCCTCCTTGTCATAGCGTGGGGTCGAGTCATTGTGAAAGCCGTGATTGACGTCGGGATATACATGGGCCGTGAAGTCCTTCCTGTGTACCTTCAGCGCCCGTTCATACGCCGGCCATCCCTTGTTGACCCGCTCGTCCAGGCCGGCATAATGTAGCAAGAGAGGGGCCTGGATATCGGGCACCGATTCGATGGGGGCCTGTCCGCCGTAGAAAGGCACGGCCGCGCCCAGATCTGGTAGTCGGGCTGCCATCATGTTGGAGATCCAGCCGCCAAAGCAAAAGCCGACCACCCCTACCCTGCCCGTGCACTCAGCGTGTGTTTTCAAATAATCAAAGGCCGCGATGAAGTCCTCCAGCATCTCGTTGCGATCTCGTTGTCGCTGCAGGGCCCGGGCCCTCATCGTCGGTCCCGGGGTAGCCACCCAGCGGCGTCAAAGCATCGGGCGAAATCGAGATGAATCCGGCCAAGGCGGCCCGCCGCCCGACATCGGCAATATGTGGATTAAGGCCACGGTTTTCGTGCACCACCACGATGCCCGGCAGCTTGCCCGCGTGATCCTTGGGCCGAGAAAGCTGCGCCTTGATCTCGCCCCCTCCCTGCGGCGACGGGTAGGTGATGGATTCCGTGGTCAGCCGTGGATCGTCTTCCGGTACCTGGATATGATCCTGATAATTAGGCATGATAAATTGGAGGATAGAGGGCACTGTCAGACCTCCAATGGCATACGCAGACAGGCTGTCCATAAACTGCCGGCGGTCGATACGGTTATGGGCATAGTCATCGTAGAGATCGAAGACTTCCTGGCGGATGTCCTCCTTTTTAATCCTTGTCATGATATTGCGTTTTTTGTTGATCCTAGCAATGGTTTATCCTGTGCTCCGGTCCAAGCGCCCTTTAATCTACCGTTTTTGTTCGAGCTCAGGTAGTCTGGGCTTCCCCACCCCAGGGCAATTGCATTATCAAGGCTTCAGAGAGACAGCGAGCTAGCAAGGCGTTTGGCGGGGCCGCCAAACGCGGCCTGATCTGGGATGTGCGTCCTTTGAGGCGGGTAGAGCTTCGCATGAAATTTTGTTGTTGATTCTAATGTCTTTGGTCCGCATACTTCGTTGCAAAGCCTCGCCATAGCCACGGCCAGCCACCCACGCGCTTTCGCGGTTCCCTCACTGCTCGCATTGTCATGCTCGACCCTTCGAGATCGTTCGGTCAGGCCGCATCTGCGAACAAAATCCCATTGGATTTATTCAACATATCTAATCCGAAACTCTACTAGTAGCCGAGGCCATAAACTTATCAGGACCTGGCCGGGTCAGGTGTCCTCGCCTGACACATCCTAGCAAGGTTATGACATAGCGTGGTCGTCCTAAGTGTGCTCAACTACTGTAAGAGGGCATCTTGCCATCCATCTTTGGACTTGATAGATACGTGCAGAATCCCATAATGCGATTGCCCTGATTTCCTGCCCTGTACGATAGATCTGGCATTGCCTTTGCCTGGGATATGACATCTTTGCGGCTTTGGGACAGAAACCTTGCAAATGCCAGTGAACCCGTGCTTCTTTGCAAGACTAATGCAATAATTCATCTATCAGCGTGATGCCGACCGATCACCGATATCGCTTTTACCACTTTAATGATCACATGCCTGTCGCTCATGCCCGTGACTTTGTCCGGTCAGGCCACATGGGTCAGTGGCAGGGTCGTAGAACGGGCTAGCCAGCAACCCATCGAATTTGCCACCATCATGGTTACGGATGGTAAATCGCTCGCCCCCCTGACCGGGAGCACCACGGGACCCCGATGGCACGTTTGAAATCCTGGCCAAGAGCCGACCTTTCGAACTGGTCGTCAGTTTCATCGGGTTTGCCTCCGTCACGATCGATAGCTTTGAGATCTCGGATGGCAAAGCCGACGTGGGCACGATCGGACTCTCGGCAGACGGACAAACGCTGGACGAGGTGGTCGTGCGAGCGGAGAAATCACAGACCGAATTTAAGCTGGACAAGCGTGTCTTTAATGTGGGCAAAGACCTGAGCAGCACGGGAGCCAGTGTCTTGGAAGTGCTGAATCATGTGCCCTCGGTCAATGTCAATATCGAGGGCGAAATCAGCCTGCGATGCAGCCAAGGAGTGCAAATTTTGATTAATGGAAAGCCCTCCGTGCTGGCCAATGAACAAGGGAACACGCTAGGGACGATCACCGCCGAAATGATTGACCGCATTGAGGTCATCACTAATCCTTCTGCCAAGTACGATGCGGAGGGCACCTCCGGGATTATCAATATTGTGATCAAGAAGGAAGAGCGCAAAGGACTTAATGGCTCTTTTACCCTCAACACAGGCACGCCCCACAATCATAGCTTCGGACTCAGTCTCAACCGCCGCACCGATCGATTTAATTTGTTCAGCCAGCTGGGTGTGGGCTATCGCGAACTGCCCAATGATGCCACACATAGAAACACGGACCTTTTGCTTGGCACTACGGTGTTGACCAACGGCAGAGAATACCGCAATGAGACCTTCTACAACATCATACTTGGCACGGATTACCATATCAACCGATACAATGTCCTCACCCTCTCAGGCAATTTTGCTTACGAAGTGGAAAAGCAGCCGTCGTTGACCGACTTCAGCTTTTTTGAGTCCGGTGCCGTGCTGGTCTCCGGATGGCGTCGTGACGAGGTGACGGAAGCGACCAATCCCAAGTATCGGTACGAGTTGCAATACAAAAGAGATTTCCCTGATCATAAAGAGCATACATTACTCTTTAGCGCCTTGGGCAATTTCTTTGGCAAAGATCAATCTTCGCGATTTTTCAACACCGGCCTCTTTGGTACACAGCCCGCGGGCGATCAAACGACCGCCACCGACTTCAAAGAAGCGCAGCATACGTTTAAGCTGGATTACACCAAACCCTTTTCAGAAAAAGTCACCCTGGAAACGGGAGCACAATACCTGACGAACGTGGTCAGCAATGACTACGAAGTCAATAATCTGACGGATGGTGAGTGGACCAATGATCCCAATCTGACCAATCTTTTTGAATATGATCAAAAGGTGCTTGGCACCTATGCTACCGGTGCTTATGAGGGAGAAAAGTGGGGGATCAAGCTGGGCCTGCGCCTGGAAAACACCGATCTAAATACACTACTGGCCAATACGGGTCAAGCCAACAGGCAAAACTACACCAACCTCTTTCCCAGTGCACACACCTCCTACAAGGTCACAGATAAATTCTCCTTGCAGGCGGGCTACTCAAGGCGGGTGTTTCGGCCGAGATTGTGGGATCTAAATCCCTTTTTTAACGTACGCAACAATTTTAGTATCCGTACGGGAAATCCCGCTCTACAGCCAGAATTTACCGACTCCTACGAGTTGACCAGCATTTATGTCTTGGACAAAGTCTCCATGAATTTTGGCATTTATCATCGTTACACCACCGATGTAGTGGAGCGCATATCCACGTTTGAAGACAATGTCAACACCTTCAAGCCGGTGAACATAGGGACCAATCGGGCCACGGGCCTGGAGTATAATGCCAAATACAACCCGACTAAATGGCTAACGACAAACGGCGACTTCAACTACAATTACTTCAGACGAGACGGCACCCTGGATGGCACTTCCTTTGATTTTGATGCCGATCAATGGACGGCAAAACTCACGTCCAAGTTTAAACTCCCGGCCGATATCGACTTTGAAATCACCGGTCACTATGAATCAGCTTACCAAACGGTGCAAAGAGAATATTCGGATAATATATTTGCCGATCTGGGCCTCCGCATGAAATTGATGAAAGGAAAAGGGGTCATCAGCATAGGCGTACGCGACGTGTTTGCCTCGCGGATACAGAAAAGCATCACCGACCAGACCACATTCTATCTCTATAGCCGGCGACAACGCGGCCGCTTCATGACCTTGGGCTTCAGCTACGGATTTGGCAAGGGTGAAGCGATGGAATTTAGCGGACAACGTCGCAGGCACTAGTACACTGGCAAGACAAAGAATTTAGTTAAATACGTAATGCCTTCCCATGGTCTCTCTAGCCTGATCAACGGTGAATGACCAAGATATTTTTACTTTATTTCGATTCCTCTGGAACTGCCAGGCTTGGATTTCTGTCCATTTCTTTTATACCGGGTATGCGGCGATTTAGACATTGGCGGCTGAGAGCTGAAAATTCGATTTCCGCCATATTCAACCAACTCCCATGTTTTGGCGTAAAATGAAATTCAAATTTTTTCCTTAGCTCACTAGCTCTTGCTGTAGGGAGATGTTCATAGAACGCACCGTAGGTGTGGGTATTGAGATTGTCCTGCACCACAATGATCTTCTCCGCCTGGTGATATTGCTTTTTCCGGCTAATCCAATCCATGAAGGTGGCATAGTCTTTTTTTGTGCGCGTCCTATTTAACCAGACAAATCGTTCGCCTGAGTCGATGTCATAGGCTAAAAACGCAACACAGGTACCTTCTCGTTTATATTCATTATCCAGTTTCTTTGCACTCCCCGGCTTCATCGGTAGCGGACTATACACCTCTCCTATCAGTTGACAAGGTCGTTCATCCATACATATACGACGTACCCCTGGCAATGGTTCCGACTGATATACTTCCAGCACGTCTTCCATATTGGCAAGAAATTCACCATTGATCTTACCTATACACCACATCTTTTTCTGCCATGGTTTTAGTTTACTTTTTTTAAGATACCGCGTACCGTTTCTCTGCTTATGACTGCCTCACTACTTATTTCGATATACTTATCTGTAATCATCCGTATGGTCCACCGTGAATGACCTGCCGGAGGTTCACTACAGGCAATCATTGTTATTTGACTTTCAATCTTCGGAGTCACCTTCTTACTGTGAGCACAAGTTCTTGGCCGCTCATGGATCGCTCGAGCTAGTCCCTCTGCCTTGTATCGCCTCAGGACATTATAAACTGTCGGCTCACTGCATATACCTGTATTGGCTATTGCCCGTGGCCCAAGCCCTTCATGGTTCCTTAATAAGATTTGCGCGCGTATCAGCTTCCGACTGGAATGTACTCCACTCGACAACATCGTACGCAATTCAAGCTCCTCCTGGCTCGATAGTTTGATACTTTCATTAATACGTGGCATGGCCTCTTAGTTTTGTCCTATGCAAACATATTAAATATATCTATAATGTTTAACCTGCCAGTGTACTAGTTAGTAGAGCTTCGCCGTAAATCTTGTTGCCAATTCTAATGTCTGTGGTCCGCATACTTCATTGTAAAGCCTCGCCATAGCTTCGGCTAGCCGCCCACCCGCTGTCGCGGTTCCCTCACTTCTCGGATTGTGATGCTCGACTCTACGAGATCGTTCGGTCATATTTTACGCCTCGTCTGCGAACCAAAATCCTATTAGAATTATTCAACGTATCCAATCTGAAACTCTTCTAGCGATCTGCCTATCTTCTTCTACAACCTAAGTTGGACCTGCATTACATGACTGGGTTAGACGAAAAAAGCCGCTACCTGCCAAAGGACTGATAGCGGCCAAACCGTCAAAAAAGATGGCTTCGGGAATGTTCTTCCGTGGCCAGCATCTAGCCACGTTCTGTCTTCAGATCCGGGATTCATTTGGGCCGGAGGTCGTCCGGGTTATCAACCGATCCCTACAGATCCATATCTCCTGCGGAGCCTCGCATTAAATCTTCTTGTTAATTTCTAATGCGAACGTGCTACCAGGTTTTCAAATGGTTGGGTGAAATACATATGCTCAAGGCGCTGGCAATATGCGCTGGCGGCAATAACAAGATTTTTTCTCGAACCAGGGCACATTGCTAATGTAGTTTTGATGTGGGTCCCCGCTACCCGAAGGGCTCATTTGGCTATACATCCCTTGGAGGTCCGGAAAACGGACCGCCACCCCTCAAGGCAGCGGTCACGTCAAGAATTGGGCTTTAGAAGCCTCATTCAGGATTCACCAAAGTCACTGCTAAATATCTTTGCTTGGCCCCCAAATGCGGGGCCACTTTGCCTGTGACGCCATTCCGACACACGGCCACCCATGGCACGGGACAGCCCATCTCATCTCGTACCCGCTGGCGGCCGGACACTATGGCTGACTGTATCCTGCCATCAGGCCGCCCTACCGGAGCAGCTGGAGTTTATGTGATCATTGGACTTGGAGAGTGATTCCTGCAATTACGCACACAAAGGATATAGATTTTTCCATGTGTCGCACCATGATGCCATGTAGTATTCATGTGGTAAGTGTCACTACCCTATGCCGGCCTGCCTGGTCGAAACCTGCTGAGCAGGCCGCGAGCTTACAGAGGTATCCAACCGGTGGCCGGTACCGCTTTTTGTGAGAGGGCCAGATCCACGGCATAAGCCGCCAATAACCGGGTAGAATCGAGGACAGGCAGCGGGCTATTTTCCCCATGGATGATCAGCGGGATTTCAGTGCAACCCAGCACGACGCATTCGGCACCCTCCTCTTTTAGCTGTTTGATGGTCTCTATAAAATAATCAACGGTCTCTGGCACAAAAACGCCCTGGCAGAGCTCCTCGAAGATGGCGTCGTTGATGCGCTGGATCGCCGCTTCGGCAGGTATTAGCTTCCGCTGGCCGTGTGCCCGCATGGCGTCCGGATACACCGTACCGTGCATGGTCCACTTCGTGCCCAGCAGTCCCACTTGGTGCCATCCCCGGCGGTCAATCTCGTGACACACCACTTGCGCAATATGGAGACCCGGAATGGGCAGCTCATCGACCACCGGCTCCAGCGCCAGGTGAGCCGTATTGTCCGGGCAGACAAAGAAATCCGCGCCAGCATCTGACACCTGCTGGACTCCCTGGGCTAGGTATTTTCCCACGGTCACATAATCATCTTGCTCCCAGGCAGCCATGCTTTTGCCCATGGGGATGGCACTCAGTACCATGTCCGGATGCATGTGCGCTCCCAACTTGGCCGCGCCTACCTGGCAAGCCGACAAAAAGCAGAGCGCACCCCCTTCGTAGCTATGGGCGACGATGCCTACACACTTTCCTTCTAGGTTGGAATGGGAGAGAGACATGAATATTGTTTTACCAAACCAGCCGCAAAAATAATGGGTGGCAGCCGCTCCGACAACCTCGTTATCAGCACTGCAGCAGCAGACCCACTCTGGCAAGGGAACGGTTAGCCCTTCATGGGCAAGTCCCAATCACGGAGGCGATTTGCCGGATCTTCTTTTGGATGCATAAGGTCTCATTTCATCAAGCAGCATGGCTTCCTGCAAGATTTCGCCGACTACCTCCCGGGGTATGTCTTGCAATGCTCGAAATTCGACGCTGTACACCTGCTTTCGCCCCTTGCTAGACAATAGGCCTTGTGCATTGGATAGCTCATTTCCTCGGGTAAAGGCAAACTCGATGCCGCCGTCCTTGGTAGGATTGAGATAGCAGATCCAGCTATTGCGATAGTAGAAGGGAATTTGGTACCGTATCTTGGGAGTCAACTGCAACTGGTCAGTCAGTAGGTCGTGCAGGAAAAGCAGCATTTCTAATTGCTGATCCTCATGCTGGTAGATGAAATCTTCCACAACATTCATCGGGTTGGTGATATGTGTTTGTAATACTCAAATCCACGGGACAAATCGATCGGGCCGGCCCGAGTGCTCGAGGTGGCTTCTGACACGAATCTCCAATGCATGATTTAAGCTCCAATTATAAGCTGTTGGTGCTTGCCTGAGATCAATTATCAAAAAAAAGAGCAACAGCGCTCATCCCGAGAGGGCCGGCAGCCTTTATTTTGCCATTAACCATTTCACTGCGCGACCGATGCCCTGATCGTTTTCCCAGTTCTCCGCTACCTCGAATTTCACGGGCTCGTCTGGCTCTACCCATTGCGGATATCCGCGTCCCTCTCGATCATAATAGATGCCCGTGGCCAGCAGCAGCGCAATCTCATCTCCAATCACATCCCAACTATTGTTGGTCGTGAAACCGGCGGTAGCTTCTCCCAGAAATCTTGTATTCCGTTGGCCCTTAAAGGCCACGGCGACCAATTCGCCGGAGCTGGCTGTCCATCGGCTCGTTAAAATGGCAATTTTGGATTTTTTGATACGGGGTTTTTTAGAGAATTGAAACGCCTGCGTACCGAAATATTGAAACTTGCCTCTTTTGATTTCCGCTGCACCATGGATTTCTCCCTGCTCGCCCCGGATGGTGGCCACCTGCCGAACATCCAGTAGGGGAGCCAGGCCAGCCAACATGACATTGACATTGCCACCGCCGGTATAGCGGAGATCCAAGATCCATTTTCTGACGTCTTGGTGCCGCAGTGAAGTCAGGGCCGCTCTAATGCGCTTAGCTTCCTGCTGACCATCGACATTGGGACCGACCCCCACGACTCGCAAATATCCGATCGGACCCGGCAGCAATGCAGCGGTGAAGCGTGCTTCCACATCATTTACCACTTGCCAGATCGCAGGATCCCGTGCTCGTTGGTCCTGCCGTGGGGTATTTTCATAGTCCGTCAGACTGGCCAAAATGGAGTAGTCCGACAGCTTTCGGACCGCTCCATGATGATCTTTTAAGGCATTAAACATCCGCTCAAAGGCAGGCTTGAGTCCGTACAGCTCTTTCGCATCGCTTGCGGCTGCATACATCTCCCGGGTCAATAGATCCCAATCCACCTGATCCCGATAGAGTGATATTTCCTTAGCCTGCTCGATCACGGTATCAAGCATAGCGCGCAGGGCAGGTGCGACAGGTTGCGCCCAGGTGAGATGACTGATACAGAGCATAGCTGCTGTGAGGTGGAGGTTCTTCATTTTACACTTGTACTTACATAGAGACCCGCATCGCTTCCTTTGCCGGAGGTCTGCAAAGATTTTCTTGACCAATTTAAGGACATTAAAGCGTGGATCTACCCTATTCAGCTCAATCGACCGGCTCAAATCGATAGGAGACAAGCAGCAACAGGATGGCCACAAAGGCAGGTACGTATTCCCCATCTTTCACCTGGATATGAGCGGCCGTGGCCAGGACAAAATCAAAGAAGAATCCGGCGTAAGCCCATTCTTTCAGGGTCTGGGATCGCCGGGTCCAGATAGCCACCAAGCCCAGCAGTTTGGCCACCGCCAATGGGTAAATGAGGTAGCTGGGATATCCCAGATGGGTAAAGGTTTGACTGACGGCCTCGTGTCTAAAGAAGTACATGCCGGCCGATAGCAACATCAGCAGACTGACCAGACCGGTAGCCACCAGATAGATGATACGCTCTCTCTTTTTGCTCATGGAGTGATGATTTTAGCATGAAGGAGTGAAAATTAGTCAGCGGCTTCTTGGAGTCCGTCAGTTGACTTTGCGATAGAGCCCTCCCTTCTTCAGACCGTTCCAATAGTTGTTGAAGCCCCGGACGTGGCCATTGGCGTCCAATTGAAAGACAACACGGTCCATGGGATAAGGTTCATAGCCAAAGGTGTGATCACCCAGGTAGTACAGTTTTTGTCCTTGTGCGTCACTCCCCATACGCTTGCGGTAGAGATGCTGGTCCTCCGCATCGATGGTCAGGGTCAGCTTGCCCGGACCGTAATAGTAGCTGGGGGTGGCCTCATAGTCTCCCTCGAATCTACTGAGCTGATCATCCGCCACTTCCAGCGTGGCCAAATCAGGTGCTGCGATGCCCAGCACCGCCAGGGCCACGTAGCCCTCTATGTAGAGTGCATCGGTGGGCACATTATCCGTGTTGACCAAAACGACGATGCTGATGTCTTTCTCCGGGTAGTAGGCCATCACGGACAGGCCGGTCTTGTTGCCACCCGTATGTCCGACCACCGCTGCACCTTCAAAACGACCGGTGCGCACCCCCAGCCCATATCCTGTGATCACTCCATCTTCCAGGACCACCGGTGTGCACATTTCTTCGAATGCGCTACGGGTGATGATCGAGCCGTCCGACCAGAAGAAGGGAAAACGCACCAAGTCCCGGGCGGTAGCCGTCAGTCCGCCGTCTCCCTGGATCCACGGCCAATGCGGCCTGTACTCCAGCACCGAGTCAACCAGCTCAAAGGCAGACGTCATCTTGGCATCCGAGATACGCTCTCTGATCAGCCGAAGATCCAGCCCGGTGGGCTGATTGATGATTCGGTCCACCTCCGCGGCCAAGCTTTGACCCGTGACCCGCTCGATGATCATCGCCATCAGGGCAAAGCCGGAGTTGCTGTAATTGAAGTGGGACCCCGGGTCAAAATCCAATGGATGCTCCCGGAAAAAATCAAGGTAGTCTTGCTGAACCGGGTCGATGCCGGTGGCGAGGTAGGTCGAATCGATCACGTCGGCATAATCTTTCAGACCGGCGGTGTTGCTGGCCAGATGCCTGATGGTGATCTGCCTGGCTTGCGCTTGATTTGGATAGGCTGGAAGTAGATCAGCTAAGGTATCGTCCCAGGAGAGCTTACCTTCTTCCACCAGCTTTGCCACGACTACCGAGGTGATCAACTTGGAGATCGATGCCATCAGGAAGTAGTGATCCTGCTGCACCGGTCGACTTCGTGTGGAGTCAATATACCCGAACTGCCCCGTGTAGATGACCTCGCCGTCCTTGGCAACGGCCATCGACAAGCCCATGATCTGTCCCTGCTCGATGTAGTGCAAACCGATCGAATCCAACCTGGCGGACAGGATCTCGTCAGACGGATCCGATGACGATGCCGTTTCCGCTGGACGACAAGCACAGACGATCGCCAGTGCAAGCAAGGTTAAGATGGCTGAGTCGAAGGTAGATCTCATGCGCGTTTTGGCTGTCCATTCAAAAATAGGAAATACAACGTCCGTCCCGACCGGCCACTTTAAAAAGCGCATTTTCAAAATCTCTCCTTGGACTCGCCCAAATCCCAAATGGGCCCGGTCAGGTCGAATTCGGCAAAGATTTCTTTTGCCTCATCCACCGTCCACTTTATCCACTGCGGATCCAGGTGACTGCCGTACCATTTTTTTGAGAATTGCCAGATCTTACCAATGGGTTGCACGTCGCCCCGGCGCATGCCATGTTTCTCCACCCAGCGATCGACTTGTGCTTCGTTTTCGAAGATTAGCATGTTGCTGCAGGTGTAAATCACATTGTTCCACGCCTCCTGCATGGGAATCGGGAAATGTACCACATACTGATCCTCTTTCAGCTCACCCTCCACGATGTGGAGCGTTATCTGCGTTGTCTCGCCACCCAGCACAGTCCTGATGCGCACGTCCTCCTTGAGTAACGCCGCCACGCCCAGGGAGCACCACGCGCAGTTGCCCCACCATTCACCCCTCGCAGAAGTGACATAAAATGTGGTAGGTGCCAGCGAAAACGGGTGGATCACCCACACTTTGGGTTCGTGGGGATGAAGGACCACCCCATGATACTCCTGCAAGGTACGAAGGGCTTCTACCACCTCCTCCGGATCGCTTTGCAGCAGGTCGGCCATCGTAGGCAGGTCGGGCGCGTAGCCATGGTCGATGATGTGCTGGAGGATCAGGTGGTGAAGTGCTGAATTAGTGATCATTCTTCGTGTAATCAAATATCCAGATGATTAAAAGAAAGGAGTAACCTAATCAAGCCGCTGATATTTCTTGAGGATTTTTATCAGCCGATCCTCCGGACACGCATGCATTAGATTGCCATTGGCACCGCTCATGGTCTCTGCGGCCACCAACGCATTTATGATGGCCTCTTCGGTGGCTTGCACCGTGGCGCGATAAATCGGGTCCAATTTCCATTTGGGCAAAACGGTCCAAGTCATCATAGTGTACTTGTTGGCAAACTTGGGGATGGCCGTCGAAAACGCCAAAAAGATATCGCCGGAGCCATTGCCGCTGATGGCACCGGTCCTGGCCATACCCAAAGACACCCGCCGAGCCACCAGCTGCAGGTGCACAGGTATCAAGGGTGCATCTGTGGCCACTATGACGATGATCGACCCGTCTTTCTTGGGGTCCTTAAAGACAGGTTGCAAATCCGTTATTTCTCTACCAACCGGCACACCTGCGACCGTAAGATCCTCCCGAACACCGAAATTTGCTTGCACAAGAACACCCACGGTATACGCCGTCGAGTCGATGACAATTCTTCGCGATGATGTACCGGTACCGCCCTTAAAACCGTATAGCCACATGCCCGTACCGCCTCCAATATTACCCTCCCTTATCTGCCCGCCCCGAGCAGACTCCAATGCCTCAAACACATGCTCCTTGGTCACGTGGTGCCCGTTAATGTCATTGAAATCACCGTCCCAGGTTTCGCCTACCACTGGGAGACCCGCTGAAAAGTCCTCGAGCCCTCCATCGGAAAACTGATTAAACTGCCACTCGGCAATGGCATCACGAACCACCCCGACGCTGTTTGTGTTGGTGATGCCAATGACCGCAGAGGGCAATGCCCCGTAGTCATTGATAAAATGGGATCCGGTCAATTCGCCATCTCCATTCAGAGAATAGACTGCCGCAGGACAGAAATCGCGATTGCGACCATTGGGCAATATCACCGTGACGCCTGTCCGCACCGGGCCCTTGCCCACAATCAGCTCTCCCTCCCCTTCTACTAAAGTCTTGTAGCCGACCTCCACCCCGGGCACATCCGTGATCGCGTTATGAGCACCCGGCACTCCGTCAAAAGGGATGCCCCAATCTCGGGCCCTTTTGACATCTTGGGCCCAGAGGTTACTGGCCAACAGCACGACTAGAAATACAGAACTTCTCATAGTTTTGGTCTTTAGTGCGGGACGAAAGTCCTCGCTTGCTCACTTCCTTGGCTCCGGCCTGATATGATCAAGATCAAAAAAAGCATCGTACGGCGAATCTATCTGAAATACGGTCACCCCACATTTTCTCAGATACTCAATATCACGCCTGGCTCCCTCCAAATGAAATTCTTGCCGATAATGCCCTACATTGACAGAGGCGCACACTTCGATGGAATTTTTCTGACACCATCGGGCCGTCTCTGCATTGATGCGGTTGCCATGGTCAAACAAATAATAACTAGCCGCTATGTCCTCCCCGGCAGCCAGCCGTTTTTTCATCTCCTCCACCTCGGCCATGCGAAAACCGTACTTACCCCCGTCAAATGCCGCTCGCAAATCATTTCGAATAAAATAGGCTCCTTGCAGGAGTTGATTTTCTACCAAGGCCTCCCCGATAGCCGCACAAAACCAAGCCTCCGGCTTTTCCGGTTTAATATCGACCATAAAATGTACCTTGCCCCTGCACATCGCAGCCACCTCAGCAAAAGTCATGGGGGCATAACCGCCGTTCTTGGCCTTCAATTTCTTTAATTCCGCCAACGTCATTTCGGAGGCAGTTTTATGGTCGCCGTAGATCCGCTGCAGGGTGCGGTCATGATGCACGATCACCTGCTTATCTGCCGTGGGCTGTACATCGATCTCCAGCATCCAGTATCCGCTATCGATGGCCGCTTCGATCGACCGCGGATCAAACTCGTCAAAAAGATCTTCGACAATGCCTCCCCGATGGGCGACCAGACGATGCTGTCGAAAACGGTGGTCCGGTGCGGTCAGCATCGACCGGAAATAGTCGGGATGATCCAGGTTGACCATATCCACCTGCAGCTGGATGGCTGCCTGATATTCATGCCAACTGTGCCCGATCACGTTGGCCATGAGCTTCAGCTGGTGCTCTTGGCAAGCTTGCTGCAGCGCCGGGGCGATCAGATTGACGTCGCACTCAATGATCTGCGGTTGGTACGTGCGGACGAGCTCTTGGACCTCCTCCGGTGTTTTTGCGTTCATTTTGAGGGGCAGATGGGGTGCCTTTTGCCGAAAAGCCAACGCTCTTTTATTGCTGGAAAACCAGACAAAACAATCCTGCGCCCATTCTTCTCTTTTTATGAGCTCGATGAGCTGGTCCAGGTCCGCGTCTTTAACGTCAAAGTAGATTTTTGCCTTGCCCTTGGCCTCGGCCAGCAGATCGCGGATCCGTGGCACCCGTTCGCCCGCAAACGCCGGCGAAAACCAGGCGCCCGCATCCAGCGTGTCGATATCGGTCGAAGTCCAGTCCGAAAACCATCCCGTCCCATTGGTGGTGCGCTCCAACCGGCGATCGTGAAAACAGTAGAACACCCCATCCTTGCTGGTGGCTACATCGACCTCCACATAATCCGCCCCCAGTTCAATCGCCTTGCGCAGGGATGCCATGGTATTTTCCGGGGCTAAGCGATTCGCTCCCCGGTGTACGACGACCTCAATCTGAGATATATCCTGGTGCGTTGTCAGTGAGCCCATGAGAAGAAAGGGTACCACCAGGAGCAGCATGGTGGAATCAGCTTTCCGTCGTGGAATCGCCCTCTCATTAAATCTGGACATCTCAACAATGTAAGGATTGTGGCAGAAACCACCTATCCAAGGTGCCTTTGTGGTCTCTCGCGGAGACGCAGAGCTCGCTGAGAGCGTCTCGTTGGCAATGATTAAACAAGCCACTAAACCGAGTTTAGCAGTGCAATTTTCTATGCACCTAATCTATCGTCACAGATACTTCTCGGCTTTCCCTTTTGTTATCGACCTTGATGACGTAATTGCCTGGAGGCAAGATGAGCGGTCGATAGTCATTGCTGGTTTTCAGTTCGATGATGTCGACGGCGGTTCCCATGTCTTGCTCCCCTGCTTGGTAGGCGGCAAAGAAGAGGGGATAATCGATGTCAGCCCAATCCTTGTCCAGGTAGTAAATGTGAGGAGAATAAATTGCATGAAATCAGGTTGGTAGGTTCGATGGTGGGAAAAAGTTTAATAGGTATGAGAAGGGAATTATGGTTTGCGATGCTCTTGTGCATGCTCTCCCACCCCGCTGGGCCCAGGATCAGGTCTTGGAAACCTAGGAGAGCATTGGCATTTGCCGGGGTTTCGCTCACTACCGTCTTGGACCAGATCAGGAAGGAAGCCGGGATTAACCTGGCCTAGAATAAAGTATATAGGCAGTCATTAGGAATCGCAATGATGATGCTTAGTAGTACACATAGCCATCCATCAATTTGCGCACTGTACCGATGATGCCAGCCCTGATGACTTCAAACGATTTGTCTTTGCCTCGTACCTCCAGCTCAATGGGCATCATCCCAGAGGGATGCTCTATGATCAACCGTTCAGGATTGGTGCCGGAGGTCACCGCTAGTTCAGACGCTACTGTACTCCCGGCTTTGATCGCAGTGCTGATGCAGACAGCGCCACTTACGGCATGAGTGGCATGCAGGGTCTTGGGGGTGAAGTATTGAGACTTGATGGATCCGCAGCTCTGCGGCTGAGAGAGCAACCCAATTTTAGGAAGCACGGACTGACTCACATCACCTAGCCCAGCCAGGAGGCCTCCTTCCAGACGTATGGACTCGAGCTGAGTCATAAGTTGATGACGAGTCCGGAAGTACTCCGGATCTTCCGTCCCGTCGAGACCAAACTCCGTTGCCTTCATCAAAATCATCAGATTGCCGGCATCAACCATAGACACGGCTTTATTCTGTATGGTAACAATCTGTTTCCCCAGAGGAAAGAGTAGACCCGTAGCTCCCCCAGTGACATTACTTAGATTCATAGAGACAGGAGCTGCCGAGCCAGGTACTCCGTCGATAGAAGTTCTGCCATGCACATAGTTAAGTTGACCCAGGGGCGTGTCGATGACCGCTTCGATATATGCATTGGTGCTAAGATCATATATGCGGACGCTAGTAGTAGGATGTACTGCTGTCACCCAGCCTCGCTCAATTGCCAGATGTCCTACTCCAGACATCATATTGCCACAAGTGGGTGCAGTATCTACGATCGGCATGTCAATGGAGACCTGTGCAAATAGATAGTCCACATCTACGTCATCCCGATCTGAGGGTTGAGCCATGACCACCTTGCTGGTGACAGCGGTAGCTCCTCCAATACCATCTATTTGACGTCCATCGGGAGAGCCCATGATTCTTAGCAGAACCTGATCTCGGGCAGCAGGGTCGTCCGGAAGATCGCGCAGATCTAGGAATGGCCCCCTGGAGGTGCCAGCCCGCATATACAAGCATCTGATTTTATTCACTCGCTAGAATTGAAATAATCCTTGAGGAAATTGCAGATTTAAGAAATGACCAAATGCCAGTAGAAGGCCCACTCCACCGGTAGTAAGGACAGCTGTTCGTACTAAACCAGCCCTTGCTTTGAGCGTGAAGGAAGTAATAAAGAACACCCCAACCGCTGGGATAAAACCGATGAGCACACTCAATACATACAAACCACCAATCCATAGTACAGGTTCATACCATGGTGACTTGTAGGTACCTGGTTCAACCACCTGTTCGGCATCAAATATTGCAGAATGACCTACCTTCACTTGTAAGAATATCCGAAGCAGTAACAGAGCGAACGGAACCAATATGATCCCAATAATCAATGGAAAAATACCACCCAGGAATGACTGTTGGTAGCTGTCCAGCAAGGCAATGAAAATGAAGAGGAAAATGACTGTTGCAAAGACAAGCTGTGGAGCGATTCTAATCTGCGCCGACGACTTTTGCATCAGCTCGGCATTTTCATCGACCGTACCCTTGCGGCTATAATAGATTGAAATCAATGACAGCAGACCGATACTGATGGTACCTGGCCGGAGAAACATCTCCCATCCGTAGAACTGGACTGCCATATTGAGATAGCTCTCGGCCTGGGTGGAAAGCACGAAGCCGATAAGGAAGGCAGGCCGAGACCATCCAAAACGTTTCATGAAGATGCCGATCACGCCAAAAATGAGCAACATCCACAAGTCAAACATATCCTTAGTGGCCTGGAATCCGGCAAAACTGATAACCATGATCATAAAGGGTGCCAACAGACTGAACTTGATCTGGGTGAGTTTGGAAATGGGATGGGCGAGGAAAAGGGAGAGACCAGCGCCCAGCACGTTGGCAATAGCCAGTGACCAAATGATAGTGTAAGTCAGATCGATGTCCGTAGTTACCATGGAGGGTCCCGCTTCCACCCCGATCAAGACGATACCGCCTAAAAATACAGCCATTGAACCGGAGCCGGGGATGCCAAAAAGTAGAGTGGGCATTAGGGCACCTCCTTCCTTGGCATTGTTTGCTGATTCAGGAGCGATGACACCTCGGATCTCACCCTTACCAAAGCGTGACTTGTCTTTTGTCGTCTGTACCACATGTCCATAGGCGATCCAGTCCACCACACTGCCTCCCATGCCTGGTATAGCGCCCACGAGTGTTCCGATGCCGGCGCAGCGTAAGGCCAGCCATTTATTCTTAAAAAAATCTCGCGCCCCTTGCAGCCAGCCAGCTTTGCCAATGTCAGCAGCCTCGGCAATGGTTGACTCCTTTCGAAAGAGCTCGGAAATCTCTGGAAATGCAAAGATCGAAAGAGCGATGACAACCAAAGGTATACCATCGTATAGATAGTCAACTCCGTATGTCATCCTGAACTCACCCGTAGCGGGCGCAGCTCCTATGCTGCCCACCAGCAACCCAAGTCCACAGGCTATGATGCCTTTCATCAGACTTTTGCCGGAGAGCGACCCTACCATTGACAGGCCAAAAACTGCCAGCATGAATAATTCCGCCGATCCAAAGATCAGGATGATTGGGCGAGCAATCTGTACGAAAAAGGTAAGGATTATCGCTCCGAAGAGCCCGCCAAATAGCGAAGAGGTGAACGCTGCTGCTAAAGCTCTCGAAGCCTGACCTTTCTTAGCTAAGGGAAAGCCATCAAGGACCGTGGCCTGACTAGAACTCGATCCCGGGATACCCATCAAGATAGATGTAAAGGTGGCGGAGGTCGGTATTACTGCTACCAGGCCGATTAATGTCGCAAGTGCAGAGACCTCCTCCATGCCATACAGAAAGGGTAGCAGAAGCGACAATCCAGCAATGCCTCCCAGCCCTGGAAATACACCAATCATTAATCCAAGCAGGACACCTAGTACCAAATACATGAAGTTGGCGGTCGTAAACAGAGTCCCTAGTGCTTGTGACACAAGGTCGAGCATATCTCAAAGTTTAACGATGGCCCTATATATCAGATGCATGCATTAGTTTTATGCCAAAAAGGACCACTGCAGATTTATTATTGATAGTGGATCTCTAATCGCAATGATGACCGGTTGCAAAGTGGATCATATTTCTGTTGAACCTCTTGGTAAATATTGGTCTTCTTTTCAAGTCGAGATAGATTATCAGATGTTAAGGTCATATTTCCTACGGAGCCAATCCTTCATATACATTTTTTCCCTAGCATTGACCTGTGTGCCCAGGGTAAATATTTTGTCGGCAGCATCGCCCGTTACTTGTTCGTATTCTCCCAGGGCTTTAAATTTATCTTTCTGATAATTCGAATCTGTCTTCATCGCAGCAATCCCTTCGTGAAAGTCATCTATTATGTGGCTTGGGGTCTCCTTGGGAGTAAGCAGCAGCTTCATACCTCCGAATCCAGCCGACATGAATGCCAGCCAAGTTTCCCACTTGATACCGGAAAGCTCGTAGTCCAGCATACCATACACCTCTCCAAAATGCGGAACATTGATACGCACTGTGTCCCCTCCAAAAACGCCTACGGTAGAATTTCGAAAACTCTCATCTCGGATAAGCTTACCATCTTCACTCAGAGCTCCAAAGCTGAAGAGGGGAATTGCCTCACCATTCTCCACCAGTGGTATCGAATTCTTTAAATAGGCGGACGAAGTCTGATAATCGATTTTTACCTCACCGCGTTCAAAAGCCAGGCGACCGGCGCCGCGCCCTCTAAATCCAAAGACTGCCTGGACATCTAGTCCTAGTAAATCAAAGCTAAACATGGTTACCAGATCCAGTGATGTCGGACCTTGACTGCCGTACTTCAGAGGGACTTGATTTGCTACTAGAAATCGGATGATGTCGACACTCTTGTATAGTTGCTCCTCAACTGAAGCTACTTTTCTCTTTGCCAGAGATTCAGACACTAGATCAGGCGAGACATATACAATACCTCCTGTCGGGTAGGCCATAATCGGCCGGTATTTACTGTAGTCGTAGCGGACTCTCGGATCCTCAAGCAAGAATGGCATCTGAGTAGTACCAGATGTGCCTAAGATCATGAGACCATCTGGCTTTACGCGCTCAGCAAAAAGGTTGGCACCTTTGATCGACCCTCCTCCAGGTATATTGCTGACCACAATGGAAGGATTGCCTGGGATGTGTCTTTGAAAGAAGGGCGCATTGAATCGAGCCCAGGTATCTCCACCGCCACCTTCCTTGAAGGGGACCACCCATTCGATGGTCTTGTCTTTGAAATAATGTGATTGACCATCGACATAGGATCCAGAATTAAGAGCAACCACCGCATCGTGTGACTGCCAAAGGTATATTAGGTACAACCCATAAAACACTGCCACTAGTAGCGAAATCTGGATGTGAGGTCTCATGTATTTTCTTTTGTTTGTGATCTTGCCTCCCAGTCTGTGAAGTGCATTGAGCTCGACCTCAAATAGGTCTCTTCCCACACCTTGGGTTTCAAGAGTGAGCCACCCCAAATAATATGACGTTCATCTTTACCAATTGTAATTGACTGCCAGATTTACAAATCGTCCCTGTGTCCCAAACTGATTGGTGCGTCGACTGTAGATTACTTCTCCCCTGACATTGGGTGTTAAGAGCATATCTGGATATACGTCAAATAGATTGTTTGCTCCTAAGGTCAGAGATAGGCCATCAGTCAGTTTGTATGACAGTGACAGGTCAACAACCGTCCTAGGAGCAAATTCTTGAAATCCACTCTCCGTAGAATTGTCACTCTCTCGAGCGTCTATCACCTGCCCGAAGTTGGTGCCTCGCAGCTGAAGCCCCAGCTTACCGGCGGTGTATGCTGCGGAAAAGATGATCTTGCGATTTGGGATGCCATCTGTCATGAATATGATGTCGCGATTGTCAATCAGATCATCTTGACGATCGACAAATGCACCAGGTAGATTGAATCCATCTACATCTGTATTATTAAAATTTCCTGCTAGCGTTAGATCGAGTCGATGTTCATTATCGAAAAATGCCTTGTAGCTTGCGACCACATCGAGTCCATGAGTGGTCGTATTTACGGCGTTGGTAAATACATTAATCTCACCGTATCCGGCACCATCAAACTCTGAAAAGTCGTCAGCAGGGATTCCACCCGATACAATAATGCGATCATTAATGGCAATCGAATAGGCATCTACGGTCAAGGAGAAAGTGCTTGATAGTTTGGCAGTCAGTCCCAGTGCGATATCAAAGGATGTTTCTGGTTGCAACTCTGTGATGCCAAATGCTTGCTGTACCAAAGCGTCTCGAATTGGCAAGAATGGAGTCACGACGGAATTGCCATCATTGTCGAAGGCTATCTGTGCAAAGTTGCTATAGTGCAGCTGAGCCAATGATGGAGCACGAAAGGATCGATTAAGTGATCCACGGATGCTGACGTTTTTGCTGACCTTGTAGCGTGTAGCCAGCTTATAGGAGAGGTCGCCTCCGAAGTCTGAGTAGTCTTCAAATCTAGCGGCCGCGCCAATCAGGAAAGCGTCTGTTACGTCAGTCTCAATCTCAGCATACACGCCAGTATTATTTCGTTTCCATGATCCATCTGTACGATCCGAATACCCTTCTCGTCCTGTGGATCCGACATCCTTGCCGGCCGTGGCGAGCGGACCAGCTACCCAAGATTCTGTTTGTCCTTGAGACTGGACAAAGGACTCATTGCGGCGCTCTATTCCGAAAGCCAATGTAGTGGCACCCAGTGTCTTCGTAAAGTCAGCATTGAGTACAATCTGAGCTACATTGAGACTACCCGTATAGAATGTAGTGGGAGAATCTGAGCCAAGACTGGGGTTTACGGTATTTCGATTGAATAGATCCAAGTTATTACCGCTATGCTGCATACTGATGTCGAGTCCCAAACCATCTCCTAGGCTACCCTTTGCACCTGCCAACAATTGAAAATCCTTTAGAATGGAAGGAGTCTCAGGATTGAATCCATTTGGGAAGATGTCTAGAGCGCTCCTATCAGATCGTGCTGCTGCCCGAGAGAATATCCCGCCGATCACTTCCTTATGAGTGTAACCACCAAAAGTGTAGAAGTCCCAATGGTCATCGATCGGTTGGCCTGCATTGATGAAGATGCCGTAATTGGTATTGTCCGCTGCTCCCAGCACCGCTCGATCGAAGTCGATGCCATTGATGAGGCGAAGCCGTTCATCGATTTGCGCATTCTCAACGTCGGAGAGATTAGGATCATCCGGATACCATCCGGCGCCATGTGTGTAGAATCCAGAGCGATCGTAGGCATCGTTGTGGTGGTAATTGACTGTCGTGTTGACAAATCCATTCTTGCCCCACTTGAGGCCAAAGTTTGCCGATACACTGAAGGTCTGGCCATCACGGATGAAGTCATCACCGTAAATGTTCAGACCGTCTCGCTCGGCGTTGCTCCCCAGGTCATCATATTTGGGCTTGGTGAGTGCAGATCCTGTATAGAACCTTATTGAGCCACCCTCGCTCGCATCGTTGAGCTGCATATTCACTACGCCGGCTATGGCGTCAGAGCCATATTGGGCAGCTGCTCCATCACGCAATATTTCGACCCGTTTGAAGGCGGCAGAAGGTATTGCATTGATGTCGTTGCCCAGCTGGCCTTTTCCCACACCATGATTGAGGCTAAAGAAGGACACCTTGTGTCGACGCTTACCATTGACCAAGAGCAAAGTCTGATCTGGAGCCAGGCCACGCAGCGTTGCTGGATCAATCAATGGAGCCAGGTCGTTGATACCAAACTTCACAGCGCTGAAGGACGGCGCAGTGTAATGAAGAGATTGGCCAATGTCGATCTGTCCCGTGGCATTGAGCTCCTTAGTTGTGATCACATCGATGGGTACCGGTCGATCGAGATCTGAGCGCTTCTTACCCCTAGAGCCAACTACTGTAACTTCATGGAGTGCCACACCTTTCCTCAGAATGATGTCTATTGTCGAAAGGCCTTCGATGCTCACCTCTTGTACTTCATATCCGGTGTATGAGACGAGCAGGACGGTAGCAGCGTCAGGGACGATGAGGCTAAAACTGCCATCGACATCAGTGCTGGTTCCCACCGAAGCATCCTTGACAAGGATGTTGGCTCCGATTAACGGCTGGCCAGATTCATCGAATACTCGACCAGTGATCGTGCGGTCTTCCCTCACCTGTGTGTTAAATGTGGCAACCGTATCGTTGGCTCTGCCATTGCTTAGTACGATGTTGCGGTTTTTAAATAGATGATATTGAATATTGAGGGGGCTGAAGAGCCGCTTGCAAATGTCTCCTAACGTTTCATTATTGGCGACAAGAGATACTCTCTGCCGAATCTCGATTCGCTGGGGGCTGTACGTGAAATTGACGTCAGCTTCTCGCTTAATTTTTGCCAGCGCTCGCTTCAACTCTACATTGTCGAAGTTGACAGAAATACGTTCATTCAGCACTTCTTGAGCATTCGAATTTCCAGCATGAGAAATCGCGAAGGTCAAGGCGAGCAACATCAGTTGTAGTGTCGCAAGTCGCATTACTGTAAGGACTCGTGATTTTGTTCGATGGTCATGCATGTTTTAAGATGTTGATTTTAGAAGGTCGAGATCGCATGAAAACGGGGATTCTGCCTTCTCTGTCGAATTAAGTTTCGAGGTTCTTTTTCATTCATCCTTGGCCCAGTGGCATCCTTCACCGTATATGTGTATCTCGCCGTCTTTCTCCTCCATCATCAGACTCAGTGCGTGACAAATCACCGTGACCTTATCGATCAATGGCATGTCGGTTAAATTTGTAGTAATAGTGCAATCTAGCAGATGTGTTGAACTGAAATTAATTTCTACCCCATAGACCAGGGTCAACGTTTCAAAGACATTGATCACAGGTGCATTGTCAAATGCAAATGATTCGATTTCACGCACTTTGGACTCGATCAAAGTGGGTATGGGAGCTATGCCCTTGACCAGTTCTCGCTTTTTACGGTTGAATACAACACTCTGATTTGGCGAAATCTCCAGCTTGCGATTCGGAAGGGGCACCACAATATCTTCGTCAGCCTTTATGACCAATTTCTTGGATGTGATCAGGCCATCGTCTCCCGCCACGGTGGCATACACAGCTACTCTGCCTGTCTTCACGATGACTTCTACATCATCATCACCATCAAATGCCCTAATCGTAAAGCTGGTGCCGAGCACTTTGGTAATGGTCTCATTGGCGTATATGAGAAAGGGCATGGTAGTGTCTCTAGTCACATCAAAGAAGGCTTCTCCCTTGAGGAACACGTCCCTCTGTTTTCCAGAAAAAGACGCGGGATATTTCAGTGAACTGTATGGTTCAAGAATGACCTTACTGCCGTCCGGAAGTAAGATCTCGTGGGGTAGACCCTTCATATTTTCCTCTGTGATCCAAGCCAGCTCAGAGCCAAGATTTTCATCCACTTTGGCTTGGGGCAAAAGCCAAAGGGCCACTGAGACAAAAAGAAGGACAGCTGCTGCGTACCTCAAGACCCTCAGGTATACATTCTTAGTCTGTGCAGTGCCACCTATTTTTTCTTGGATTCGCTCCCAATCCTCTTCGGCATTGCCTGCTGCGGCATATTGAACCTCTGCTGCAGACAGGTTGATAACTAGGGCTTTGGCTGTCCTGAGAGCTTCTTTGCCTTTTGGATGAGATTGTATCCAGCCTTCCCAATAATTTGTCGATTCGGCAGTGGGATGGAGCACCCACTGGACGAAGTCATCATCCATTATGAAATCTTCGACGGAATAGCGTTCTAGCATGTCGGTTCTCTGCTTTATGCTGTGCGAGCCTCATAGGTTAGATACGAGATGCAACCGATTATACTCACTCACGCCTAAAAAAAGTTGAGAAATCTTCCCACTTGCATTGCCACAGACCCTCACAAGGTTTAGCATATTGCCTGTTATTGCTCCAACAAACCCTTCTCTAGATGAGACGCCAATCCAGTGATTCATGTCGAGTGTGGTATGATGTCCCTCTGGGACTAAATGGGACTTTGATCCTAACCTGCTCTCTTCGGAGTAACCTGCTACGACATCATGCTGTCCTCGCGAAGAGGTGGCCGTGTCGAGCTGGACTGAAATCTCGCCTGCAGGTTGAGAATAGCTCTTCGCAGTAAGTTGGCCACTGACTGATTCTTAACTCCCAATACCTGGGCAGTTTCATCTGTAGTCAGGCCTTGAAAAAACTTCAGATGAAGGACCTCGCGCTGTCGAAGCGGAAGCTGTCCCATATGGTAGTGTAGTTTGAGTAGTTGTTCGTTCTTCCACTCTACCATGATCAATTCTTCCTCAACGGGGATAGTGGTAGGTGGTGGGACCTTCTCTTGACTCACCCATCTGCCATTCTGCTGGAGCGCTCTGATCGTTCGATTACGAATGGACTTGAGGAGGTACATTTTGACATTTCTGACACTGGGTAGCTCCTTATGTTTTTTCCACAGGTGGACAAACAGGTCTTGAATCACATCCTGCGAAAGTGATACATCTTCACCCAGTTTCTGGGCATAGGCTACAAGTGGTTGATAGTGCAGCTGATATAGTTTTCCAAGTGCATCTTTCTTGCCGCGGCGCAAAGACTGCCACAACTGTTCACTTGCAAGATTACTTTGGTCAGACATCGTCCAAGTTTCACGCGTTTTTCAAAGTAACAAATTGCGGATATATCGCAAGAAAATGGTAACCAGTGCGACCCCATACTAATATCTTCAGCAACGTTCTGCGTTTGTTGACAAACACTGTACCCACCCCAATAGTCTAGACAGATAAATTTAAAAATAAGATCAACATCATCATTACATTTCTTTCTTTTTGCTTCTTTTTCTTTCTTTATTTTCCACATCTTTTTTGTGGAAAACTCCTACGCTGCCTTTTCCTTTTGTTGGGTTGATATGTTGTTTGTGTACACGGTTTGTGGATAAGCATCATCGATGGAACTGTGGCGCCTTTGTTCATTGTAGTAGCTGAAATAATACTGCAAACCTTCGTAGAGCTCCATGGTCGATTGATGGGCATGGATATAGACATGTTCATATTTGACACTGCGCCAAAGTCGCTCGATGAAGGCCTTGTCTGTGGCTCGTCCTTTGCCGTCCATACTTAGTTTGGAACCGGAGGCCTTTACAGCCTCGGTGAACTCCTTGCTGGTGAATTGGCTGCCTTGACTGTGTTTATGATTTGAGGAGCTCCGTGGCGCTCTACCGCCTCGCCAAACACATCGGCACACCACTGACTGTCCATGCTATTGGATAACGACCAGGTCACTACGTACCGGCTGTACAGGTCTATGATCGCCACCAGGTACATGAAGCCCTTCGGCATGGGAATGTAGGTGATATCCATGGCCCACACCTGGTTGGGATCACTGATCTGTAGGTCCCTCAATAAGTATGGATAGACTTTGTGATCCCTATGCCTCTTGGACGTATGAGGCCCCGGCAGGATGGATCGCAGACCCATCACTCTGTAATACAGCCGCTCGACTCGATTCCTACTCACTCTATACCCCCTGTCTTTGGTCAAATACGTATGCATTCGTCCGGCTCCCTTATAAGGGTGATCCAGGTAATGCGCATCCATGTTCCGCATCAACTCAAGATTCAATCGACTTTCCCCAACCGGTTGGTAGTACAGACTCGACCGACTGACCTTCAGGATCTTACATTGCTTCGTCATGCTCAACTTCGCTGTTCTGTCAACCATCTTCTTCCGCGCTTTGACCGGCTTGAATAAACATTTTTTTTTAAAAAGTCATTCTCCACCTTAAGCTCTCCAATCACCTTGAGTAGCTTGTCCCTTTCCTTCTCCTCCTCACTCTTGGCTGAACTAGATCCTCTGTCAAATACCGTACTCGCACCGGACAGAAACTCCCGCTTCCACTTCGCGATCTGTTGAGGGTGGATCTTGTGCTTCTCTGCCAATTGCTGCGCTGTCATTCGCTCCCTGAGCGCTTCTATAACTACCTTCGCCTTGAATTCTGAACTGAATCTTCTCCTTTTCATAACAGTAAATTTGTAGTGTCAAAAGTTAACCATTCTTACTGTCTAATTCCTTGGGGGGACATCACACATAGCCCTCGCCACTCATCGGATCTTGGCCAAGCTCGTTGTTGACTATCCCGCACAAGCCCCGAAAACTCTTGCGCATGTCTACCGATGGGCAGTACAAATAGAATCGCTTAATTCCGCTCAGACCTAGCATCCTACAACTAGCTCGCGCAGATAAGATGCGGCAGGAACTGCTTCAAAACGAATCACTCCCCCTCCCAGTAACACTTCTACTTGACCTGCCCCAGGGCCTTGGTCCCCTGCTATCAACTCCACAAACCCCTGATCAACTTTCTCCTCTCGATACTTGCGTACCCAATACCAAATTGTACCCTCGCCTAAATCATGCTCTATGCACAATTCCTGCCTACTTTTTTTACCCTGCTCATATGCCGCTACCACCGGATACATCTGATCCTTGTCTCGTCTCATCTTTTTGCAACACAAGATCCGCCTAGCAGCCAATTATTGCAATATGCTCATCCCCGTACGCTTACTTTAGGGTTTGGGTTTAGGGTTTAGGGTCTAGGGTTTAGGGTTTAGGGTTTAGGGTCATACTACTGGACATGGACGGGCTTAGGTAGGTTTAGGAATGAGGATCTTAGGGGGTGACTTACCTGCAATATGCTGGGATAAGTAGCCCTGTAGCCCCCTAAAGAACTGGAACAAGATTCGATGGACCATCGAATGGGATAAGCTTTGGTTATTCTCTTCTTGTTTGTCAATGTGGAAATGAAGTAGATCAAAGGTTCTGTGGCATTCTTTTTGGGATTCTTGAACACGACAAAAGAGTAGGACTCTGACAGGATTTGAATGCGCTTGATGACTCCGCAGGCTGCATATATTTTCTTATGGGCCTCTCGCTCCAGACCTATGTATCGATGATGCTGGTGTTTGTAGACCGCATTTCGGCCTGTTCGTTGGTTATCAACATATTTCCTGTAGTCGTTCTTCCTAAGTCGGATGACAAAATTCAACCCTTTGTCTTTCAGGTACTTAAACCACTGTTCTCCATTAAATTCGCGGTCGGCCAACAGAGTCAAACCAGCAAGATTGAATCGCTCAAAGGCTCGATCAATCAAGTGCTTACGTTCACTGAAATTACTTGTTCCTTTCTTATCCAAATCTTCCCAACCAATAGGAATGCTCACACCATCCACCACTATGCTCAAGACCAACAAGTGAATCTTCTTTGATCCAAATTCCCAACTTGTGCCATCAAGTGTCAGGTACTTTATCTGTCTTGCTTGAGGATTAAGCAGAAAAAAGCAACAGTACAGCAGACTCTCGACCAAGCGCTCTTTTTCCTCATCCGGCAAATTGAAAAAACGGATCATTCTCTTGTAGTTCGACTCGGGCATAGTAGTGTCCTGATTCTCAAGAATAGCAGATACCTGATCTTTGGCACGATTTAGATTTGTCGTCTTTGATGCGAAAACAGCCTGCGAAACCACCAAGAGATTTCGAACGATATGATCATTGTAGTTGGTGAAAAAACGAGTAACTTGCTGCGTAAGTGGAATTGTCATTTGCTGTTTGGTTTAGTAACAACAAGTTAGTGACATATTCCCCTTATTTTATATTTATATCTGATTGTTTACCAGTAATTTGATAGGAATTTGGCCCTCATGTCCAGTAGTATGGTTTAGGGTTTAGGGTTTAGGGTTTAGGGTTTAGGGTTTAGGGTTTAGGGAGGTAAACCAATCCGAGGCCATCTACAAAGTAAGCATTGTTATCGAGACAGCAGGCTCGTGATCCGGTTGGACTCTGTCGCCGTTCGACGGTGTCATATCTGTGTCTAAACGCTAAACCCTCAACCCCCTACACCATCTGTGCTAGTGCACGTCACGGTCATCTCGCGACTTTCCCTTTTGTTATCGACCTTGATGACGTAATTGCCTGGAGGCAAGATGAGCGGTCGATAGTCATTGCTGGTTTTCAGTTCGATGATGTCAACGGGTGTACCGAGGTCTTGCTCCCCTGCTTGGTAGGCGGCAAAGAAGAGGGGATAATCGATGTCAGCCCATGCTCGGTCCAGATGGTATTCCTGATACTTGTCATTTTGGTACAACCAGTCTGGCCGACCATTTACATACTGCGTCTTCGGATGGATCACTTCGACATCCACATGCTCGGAGAGTCTTACCATCTGGCCGTTGTTGTCGACAAAGACCGAAGGTCCGGCAATATCGAGGCCCTGCAGATAAGGGTGTTCGTCGTGCAGCACTTTTTCGGTAAAGTTGTCCTGGTAGATGGTAAAGGGATCGATGCCTGTCTTGTCCCACAAGTATTTGGCCAGCCAATACGACCGTCCCCGCTTGAGCAGGTCCGACTCAACCGCGTGGTGCCATCCCCAGACAAGAATGGTTTTGCCAGCTCCTGCATTCTTGCGATAGCTCTTGACTCGTGGACAGCACCGAAGTCGAAATCCAGATCAGCCCTATCCGGTCGGGATGAACCAAAAAGGTGGGCAGCGGTCACGAATGTCCAACAGAGACCGAGTTCGGTGCAAGTCCTGACACCATTCGTCCCGTCCTCACTCACAGCACCGTTGCTTGTCAACCACTACCTACACAGATCCATAGGGCCGATCTGCATCCATAAATTGTGTGCCTAGGGGCACTCATTCAACAACAAGAATGATAGGTTTGAGGGTACCACCATGTTCCATTCCCGGTGCGTGGAATCCGATATTCTCCACAACAATCTTATCTCCCTCAGTGGCAGATGCCAGTAGTTTTAGTGAAGCTTTACCAAGTTTTGCGCCTGAATTCTGACTACGATCTTCTATTTTTCCATTTCTCTCCAGCACTATGTCAAATCCTACTATGCGTAGATAGAAATTCAATCCTTCGATTGAGAACGGAGCAGTCAAGGCTGACAATAGTCTTACCTCCGACAAGGCAATTGCGTCCCTCGCAGGGTAGTTAAAAATTGCATCTGGTGCCTCATGTCCTGAAAAGTCAATCCTTATCGACTCAAAGATCGCCGTATCTCCATTGGAATATCTCATTACTATCATATTATATTCATATCCTGGCGGCACGATCTCATATATGCAATGATTTATCCTTTCGATCGATCCATTTTCGATCGTCAGTCCTAGTTCGGAACAATCATCCAGGTCAGGCGCCAAACGCTCTAGGTTTGATCCCGTGAGAGGCAATATTTGGCCACTGCAAGTAAATGCAAAGACCAAGAATAGCATAACTACACAAATCTTCATTTAATTACAATTGCATCTAATGGTCAAGTATATGAGTAGGGCGACCGAAGGGCATTCCTTAGCACGACGTTGTGCCTGCGTGTATTATTGCCTTAATTCAAATACTACATTCCGCATCTATATTTTTTCAACTAGCTCGCTTCTCACCAATTCATAGGCCTCTGATTGGTCGTATTCGATGCCCGGTCGTAGGAGAGCATAGATATCTCCACTAAAATCTGGGTCATTCAATTTTTGCTCCATGTTGCGTAGGAATTGTCTTCGGGTCGGAGGTTTATCCACAGAAGAAGCCATGTATTCTTTATAGCACTTGAGCAGTTTGTCTGTATCCAAATCGAGATTCGTCAACGCATGATACAGATCGAAAAGGTCACGGCCTTTCTTGCGCTGGTACAAGGCACGTAGTTTGGTTCCCAGCATTTCCTCGGCTTCAAACGTGATGAGTCTACATGAACCTTCAGCCCATGAGTTCTGAATATTGTGATGGATCTCTTTGTATCCAAGCACACTGAAATGCTCCCTGCAGTTGATCTCGATCTTCAGTCTGAGGTTGATCACCGGCGGGATCTCGGATTCGAATCTGTAGACCATTGTGTTGTTGCTTGCTTTTTGTTTCACCGTAGGCTTTCCCAAGAAGTTGAGTTGCTTTCGCACTGCCGACAAGGTGTCTTTTATTGGTTCGGACTTGATCTGCACTAGGTCTATGTCCTCAGAATACCGCACGGGTGGTTTTAGAAATAGCTTATGTAGTGCCGTTCCTCCTCTGAATGCAAGCCGATCCTGCAGAAATGGTTCGGAGAACAATTCCAACAAGGCTTTTTCAATCACCAAGTCCTGTTCTACCTGGGCATCCTCGGGCCACGGGGCAAATTCCTTCCATTCTTCTATGTATCGTCTCGGCAGCATTAGACGTCAAGCTCGGTGTTAAGAATCACGTTCCATTTTGCATTAAGCTCGCCTTCCCGGTTCTTGTGTGCCAACGAGATCGGTATATCCCTCATTGGTTTCCTTTCAACTTTCTTATAGAGTACAGAAGCAAGTTTTTCATTTCCTAACTTTTCGAGCAGATAACCCAATCGTTGCATATCCGGCACTTTTTGATATGAGGCTGTTCTCCTAAGGTTGGAGGATCGTATGCCTTCGCTGAGGTCCTCCAGTATCGGGATGATCCGGTTGAGTCCTCCGATCTTCCGATTGTAATACACTAAGTCGAAAGCTGTCAATGCAGGGCTTGACACATTGATATATCCGCTCTCCGTCTTCTTTCCTTCTATATCTCCAACTTGCCATTTGCTTTTCACAAAAACTGGATGTTTAGTTTCTGATTCTTTATGCTCCGCAAAGAGGGCTTCTTGGTCATTACCTGAAACTGCATAGGCTGCTGATGTCCAGCACCATGCAGTGCAGCTGCTGATAGCGCACCGATGTAGTAGTCTCTTTTCAGGTACTTCATCAGATCATCAATGAAAAGGGTAGGAGGCACCATACCCCTGTTCGAATACTGAGGAGGCACGATCACATAAAATTCTTTACGAACATGAGCAAGCTGATTCTTACTCTTGAGTCGGTAGATGTTTTGCTTGATCGCCTTCTCTGACGAATCGAATCGGTTCTTAAGTTCAGTCAATGTTACCGCATACCTACCTTTGCCCTGTATCTCGTGCAGGTACTCCTCAATGTAATTATAGCTCGATCCCATCACTACCAATACGTTTGCACAAAGCTACACACTTCGTAGTCAATCGCAAACATATAATTCAACTACCTCTCAAGGTTTTGGAAAGATTCATCTACTTTGGTGCCTGGCTGATCTACTGCTCCCGTGCCCCGACCCCTGTGTCCTTCGCTCCGCTCCGAAACAGCGGGTAGGGCAGGCAGTGCAATTGTTGAATTGTCAAGTTGTTGAACTGGTTACTAAAAACGGAAGGTCCTTGGAAGAGCTCTGCGTTCTCTATGTCCTTCCACGTTTATCACCTCAACCATCACTGGCATCTCTGAGTAATAATCTAGTGAATCAAGAAATTCGCTCAAATACTCCCCATCCACTCCCCTATCAATTTCTAACGAAAAGAAGTATTCCCTGCGACTCTCTTCGATCTTCCTTGCTAGGTACTTGATCTCGCTCGGTTCAATCCACTTGTCTTGGACAAGTCCTGCATAATCATGGTATTGACTCATATGTCCCTTCAAACGTCCAAATGTTATCTCGATAACCTCACCTTGATAGTCTGTTGAGTTAACCTCGCTCAAGCGTCCTCCGAAGTCTACTTCTCTCAATAACTCGATTTCATGAAAGAAGTGGTCTCTCCTTCCCTGCGAGTTTCTGTATTCGTCCCGACTTATCTCATCACGATCATTACAACCGATAAACACCAATAATATGATCAGAATGCTTCTCAAGTCGATTTCCTTACATTGTTGATCTCAGACAATGGTCAGCACAAGAGACGCGTAGCCGATAGCGAGCATGTTTGTCCCCTGTTCTCATGGTAAACACTGAGGTTAGACGTGCTGGAGGCAGCGAAGCATGCCATTGTTGCTAACAATAGTAGAAACTATTCCTTTTCTGAAAACACCTTCCTTAGTCCGTCTGAAATTGCAATTGGTAAGACCGACGAGTGCGTTTGGTCTTCGTACTTTCTTGGCTCCCATTTCAGGTTTTCAAGATTCCGACTTTCCATCAAATCATTGAAATCGCTCCATGTGCTTGTAATTTTCTCGCTATCCAATTCACCAATTGCCGTAAATACGTAAAGTTCGACTGTATTGTCTTCCAGCTGCTTATAGTTCATTTTTGCCAGATAATGATTATCCCAAATAAGGGCAGGGCTTATACTTATATAATTGCCAAATAATGTTGGTTTATGGAATAATGAGTACGTGGCAAGGATTCCTCCAAATGAATGACCAATGATCGTTTTCTCCTTCCAATTGATACGATACTCCGTCAAAATCGGATTCAATTCTCTTTCAATGAATTCCAAATATTGCTCCGACCCCCCAGCAATGGGCCAATCTCCCCAATTCCTTGCATGATCTTTAGTCGGAGTGTAGTCTCTTGATCTTTTTTGCCACCAATCCTTTTTATAGGCAAGACCGACGATAATAACATTTGGAATTACCTTATCGAAATTTAGCCACCAGCAAATACCCTTGACCATTCCAAAAGATCGGTCCGAGTCCAATAAATAGATCACTGGGTATTCTTTCTCACCAGTCCCGTAGTCTGCTGGGAGGGCTATTTGGATGAAAAGAGAATCTCCAATGGATTCCGAGTACATGGGAATTTCGAATGAAGTTCCTAATGCTACATTAGATTGACCAAACAAAGTCCCCCAATTAATAAATAACACTAGACTGATCCAAATTTTTTTCATGTTCTATTATATTTCCTTCCGGTTTGTATAAACAGCGTGGCTAGGCTTTAGGAGGGTACAATCGGTTAACCCCCTACATATCAGACTTTCGTTACAGGGTTAAAGAATAGGGCTTCAAATATGCATAATTTTGCTGTTTAAGGGAAACGACCGACGGTGACCTTTGTACCGATGGTCTGGATGGCAGTTAAATTACTAGCTGCCATTTTTACTTTTTAAGAAGCTCTTTTAGCTTCTTTGGATAAGGGAAACTCCCTCAGAAATCCTTTACCCGATAGTTCCCAATAGGGTACTGATATTTTAAATATATAGTTTTTCTCTTTTCGGTGTGATGCATCTTGACCATCTCTATACTCCATAGTTGCCAGAAGACCAAGGGTGGTAGACAGGCTATGGAGCCATGTAATCGGACCCTATTATACTTTCTCGTGGAATAACTCCAGCGTGTCTTGGAGCCCGTCGCGATATACCAGTTCGCCGACGTGGATGCCAATGCGCACGGGTATCGGCGGCTCCGACTCCAGGTAGCGGCGCTGAATGCGCAGGCTGCACGAAACGGCCGCGCTTGCAGTGCCAAAGACCAGGAGCCCACCGTCGCCGTAGAAACTGGCGACCTCGCCCCCCGCTTCTTTGACCTCCGTGACGATCGTTTGCTCAAAGATGGCCAGATGCGCCAGCGCCTCCGCCTCATTCTTTTCCATCAGGGCGGTATAACCGACGATATCCAGAAAGACAATGGCAGCTAGTCTCCTTGATTGGCCGGCTGAGGCAGTATCATGCATGTATTTCCCGAATTTTCTGAGTGTCGTGGACCTCGAGTTGAGATCCACAGCTAGACAGCGCTGGAGGTCGAATTAAGATACGAAATCCGATCTCAACGACTTTTCAAGAACGCTCGGTCAAACCTCAAATGGTCGACCGCTCCTTTCTTATCACAGCAAATCAATGCGTTAAGCACCTTGTATCTCACTTTACTCCTTGGTGACAACGGTCCCGTAGATGCAGCGATAGACAATGGGGGAGATCGATCCCAAGGCATCTAGTTCAACTCTCTGTCGATGCGACCAATGATTGACTCACTTTGTTGATACAATCTTTCGTAATTACGTCTAGTATACTGCATCGTACTCCTCTGCTGCTGGATAAGCAAGTTGAACGTGTCATCGTTTTTCAGTGCCTCAAAGTCTTTAGGGACAGCCGAGCGCGTCCAATCAAACGTTTGAAATTTTTGCATTATATTTTCGAATAACAAATCGGTAAAAAGATATGCATTATCCTTAAGCATATCTCTCAACCACGCATAGTCTCTCTCATACAACGTCGAAATTTCAATGCGCAAAGAATCATTACTAATTAGTTGGACTCCTTTAGATATTAGCAATTGGTATCCACTCTTGACCGGATCAAAATTAGCACCTCCGACTGCCACCCAAGAAAAATAGTAGGCTAAGGAATCATGATATGGCCGATCTTGGTCCAGATGATCCAAAATAATATCAGCTGATTTAATTATTATATTGAAATTGCGCATGTTTTGGTCATGATCTACCCGATCCTGGATCAGATTTTCCCTAATTTCCGATAAGATTTCAATCTCCAATTTCTTGCTTTTCCTCCATTCATTCCAGTTATTAATTTGCAGGGCGATCAATATTCCGACGACCACTAGCAGCACTTCTCCGACAGCATAAGGCAGATATTGCCTCAATCGTCTTTCCTCGAACAATTTTCGCCGTACTCCTCGAATGAATCTCACCATGCGCTCGTTTTGACCTTCTATAAAACTAATCAATTATATGAGGATGCCGGTCCGAATTATGGCTATGCCTACCCACTTCATCACTTCAATTCTTTGTCCGAAGATCCATTACTGGCCGACCCCCAGCATCTGAGATTTTTTCCAAATTGCACGCTGCCATTTGCTCACTACTTCCCTGGGTGCGGCTCGCAGATCCGCTCCGCAAAGCGTCCGAGCTCTACAATCCGGGACGTAACATTGTTAATTGATCATTGCTCATTGATCACTGAAACCGCTCATACACCGCTCGAAAACGCCGCACCGGAGGGTCCTCTTCATCCGGATAGTCTTCCCACGAACGCAGGTGACAGCTTTCTTGCAAGGGCTCCAGTTCTACACGGGATAGGGGAAAGGGCAGTCGCTCCTCCCAGTCGTCGTTTTCGCGGCCACGGCAGATGATCAGTAAGGTGCCGCCAACCGCTGTCAGCTTGGGTAGCCTTTGAATCACTTCTGCACGAAGCTCTACGGGCAGCGATTGTAAGGTGTAAGATTCAACGACGAGGTCATAGGGTACCGTGGGGGCAAAGGTCAGAATGTCAGCGACCAGGTAGTGCACGTCGGTGTGGGGAAAGCGTTTTCGGCAAATTTTGATCGCCGATGGCGAAATGTCCAATGCATCTACCGAGAGTCCGAGGCTTTGCAGATATTCTGCATCGTCTCCCAGCCCACAACCAATCACCAATGCCCGTCCTTGGTAGGAGTCCTTCTGCACCGCCTGCACCAGGTTGGGGTTGGGTGCCAGGTCTGCCCAAGGTACCAGCTGCGTATTTTCAGCGGCCTCGGCCTCCGCATATAGGACCTCAAACCAATCCAAGGCTCGGTTTTCTGCCCGATATTTTTGGGCGAGTGCACGTACTTTTTTGCGTGGATCTTCCATCAGTCGGTACCTGCCTTGGGTTCATTGTACGAAAAGCAATGAAAGCCTCCGCCCATGTGATTGTAGGCCTCCGGATTGAGCTGCACAATGCGTCTTTCCGGAAAATGTTCTTCGAAGATCTCTTGCACCAACTGATCCTTTGCAAGCATGGTAGAGTCTCGGCCGGGCATCCAATATTTGGCCGCGATCACCAGGTCATTGGCAATAATAAAATTCAGGTAACTGGTCGCCAGCACAAGCTTGACCGTATCCCCTGGCTCCGCTCCGGGAAACCACGATAGATCTCCCGGATCAATCTCCTCGTAATTTACTTCCACGACCTGCAGATCGGGTATGGGCACCCGCACAATATGAAAAGGCTGACCCTGCTGGTCCCGGGCCTGCTGGAGGATTTCGTAGTTCTCTTCCATACGTTCAAACGTCTCCTGGTGGACGGGACTGAGGGCTCGTTCGGATTCGTCCATGGCAGCGATCAGAATGGTTCGGGCATCGGCAAAGCGACAAAACTCGTCGACATGTCCTCCCGTACCAAAGGGATAGAGTCCGCCCGGCAGTTTTCTTTGAAAGTCATCCTCACTAGGGCCGTTCTTGAGCCAGATCACCTGCGCTATCCCTAGTTTGTCCCCAAGCTCTTTTTCTATGTCTGCTTTCGACCAGTCGGGGTTGCGCTGCTGCTGAACCTGCTCCGTGAGAATCATCGTGCCCGCCCCATTGTGCTCCATCGCACCTCCTTCCCATACCAGCGATGAGGTAGACCATATCGGCAGATGGAGGTGGGCCGCCATATCACGATCAAATCGCTCCCCATCCAGCGTCTTGGGATGCCCCGGTTTTCGCACCCCATAATTATTCCACGAGAAATCAACCGTACCCAATCGGCCGCCTAGCCCCTCCACGTATACCGGACTGGCGTCGGTGATGGCTGCCTTTGCGGTCAAAGGGGAGAAGGTCACCTTATTCACATCGATAGCGCGCTGCTGGAGTCGTTGGACGATCTCAGGTATTTTGACCGTATCGTCCAACAAAACTCGGATGCCCACATGCGGATGCAATATTGCCATCAGGTCGATCAGAGTGGAATCTACCGCGGGACTCCGTAAGTAGCTTCCTTCCTGCCATTGCAGCCAAATGCGTTCGGTGGGCTCAAACTCCGCCATCAGCCGGAACTGAGCTTTGGGATTTGGGCTGCACGAGGCGACCAAGATCCACATGGGTATCATCCATGGCAGTACCTTGACCATCATATCCAGCTTTCCCTGCCGCATGCATTTGAGCTTTCCATCTATTTTACTCAATAATGTGCAATTGTCGCAGCGCTGCCTCCGTAATGTCTCTTCGTATCACGGCAAATAAATCCATATCGAAGGCCTGGCTGGGCACCACGTTGGTCGCCACGAAGTAGGTGCCGGATGAATTTTCGACGTAGCCGACAAACCATCCGTTGTTGTTTCCGTCACGGATCGCCCAGCCGGTCTTGCCGCTCAGGGTATGACTAGTTGAGCGCTCGATCACGAGCAATTCTCGCATCAAGTCTTCGGTGCGTGGTGAGATGGGCAGTTCGGATTGATAGAACCGCCTCAGAAAATCGATCTGCTCAAATGGGTTGATTTTCGAGTCACCGACCAGCCAGAATCGATCCAAACTAGCGCTATCCACCTTCATATCTCCGTACGCCAGTTTGTCTAGATAAGCCCGCATCGTATCCTGACCGATGCGCCGGGCCACCTGCTGGTAGCAAGGCACACAGGAGAGGTGAAAGGCTTGCCGAAAAATCATGTCCTGCTCCCAAATATCCAACGCCCGTTCCTGTCCGTCCCAGCGAAATAAGGTACTATCGTCTTCGACAACGCCCGTCTCCAACGCAATGATCGAGTGGGGATCTTGTAGGTAGACGCCGGGAGCCGTCCGACCGAGGCCCAGGCAAAGTCGTTTGAATAGTACTCATCGCGCTGCAGGTCATACACTAAGATCGACCCCTCCAACTCTGCCGAGTCGAGGATGGCCTGCAGCACCGGCCGCTCGATCTGCTGGCTTTCGCTCCTCACCCCTGCTCCCGTATCTCCATCTGCAGGCTCACCTGAGCAGGCGGTAAGATAAGCGAGCATCGTGGACGCCAAAAAAAACGAGGTGCCGACCATGCCGGTCCGCCTGAAGTCACGTAGATCCATGCTCTAACTAACGGGTTTTGACCCCTCGGGTGTGTGCCGAGCAGGACAAACTTAGAGGAGCACCGTAACTCTACGCATGCTACTCCTCCGAAAGCACTTTTACCGGATCCAGGGTGGCCGTCCTAAACGCGTGATAGCCAATGGTCACTATCGTAATCAACAGGAGATACAGCATGGCCAGGACGTACACAAAACCCGGCATCGCGATCCGATAGGCAAACGTCGCCAGCCACTGGTCCATCAGCATGTAACTGAGGGGCAGGGCCAGCAGACCGGCCAGCAGTACCAGCTTGAGAAACAGATTGGTCAGCAAAAGCACGAGCTGCGTTTCATTGGCACCCATCACTTTGCGGATGCTCATTTCCCTGGATTTTTCTAGCGCCAGAAAAGAGGACAATCCGAATAATCCAAGGGCCGCCACGACTACGGCAAGCAGCGACAATAGAGCCATCAGCATACCGAGCAGCCGATCGGCCTTGTGCAGTTGGGCAAACTCCTGGTCGACATATTTATAGTCAAAGGGAATATCTGGAAATAATTCGGCCCACACCTGCTGCACTTGCTGTAACCCTTCCGACTCCTTCCCGGCCACCAACTGAATCTGCAGACAGAGAAAATATTCTCGTTCGATTTTTAGGATCAGCGGGCCGATGCTGTTTCGCAGCGACTCGTGGTGATAGTCCCGAAAGACCCCAATGACCTCCTCCGTACCGGCGCGGCCGGGATTAAAGCCAATTGTTTTGCCCAGAGGCTCCGACAGCCAAGTCGAGTCCCTGCTGGCAAAAAAGCGGATGGCGGCCTCGTTGACCAGCACTGCTGCCGTATCACTTACCGAGGCCCGGTCAAAGTCTCTGCCCTGGAGGATGGGAATATCGTAGGCCTTGAGAAAATCGTGATCACAATAGATCGTGGAGAGGGAGACGGGCTCTTCATGCTCAAAGCCTTCCGGCAGATACTTGGTGGCAAAGCTCGGCTGTCCCGGATAGGTCGAAGAGGCGGCCACATCCGTCACCAGGGGAGATTGACGCAGACGGGCCCTCAGCCGAGCCACCTTTGCCTCGTCACCCGACACCTGGCCGGCGTCAAAAAGAGCGATCGACTGATCCTTGCTAAAGCCCAGATCCCGCTGCTGCATGAAGCTCACCTGCTGGTGGATGACTCCAGTGCTGACCAGCAGCACGACCGCCACCAAAAACTGCAGGGTAACCAGGACTTTTCGGGGAGTCGCGCTGCGCGCGTGGCCAGATCTCCGCGTCTGCAGTACCTCAATGGGCCGGAAGGCAGAGAGCAGGAAGGAGGGATAGAGACCCGCCACCAGCCCAAAGGCCAGCGTAAAGCCTAGGATCCAGCGGACATTACTCCACTGCAGCAGCTCTTGCCAGGATATGGAGACGTCGGTCAGTCCACGCACATAGGGGAGGGCCACCATTACAAGCAAAAGGGCTACGAGCATTGCCAAAAGGGAGGCAAATAGGGCCTCGCCCATAAACTGCATCCACAGCGACGACCGGCCGGCACCGAGCACCTTTCGCAGGCTCACCTCCTTCATGCGATCAAGCGACTGGGCAGTGGTAATATTCACGAAGTTAATGGCGGCCATCAGCAGAATGGCCAAGGCCACCAGAGTCAAAATCCGATTGTTTTCGGCCGAGCCGCGTGGCTGAAAGTCCAGCTTTAGTGCCGAATGCAAATAGATGTCTCGCAACGGTTCGAGGACCGGTATTTTGATGCCGCCATAGTCCTCCTTCATATGTCGAGGCAAAAAATCCAATAGATTTTCTTGCATGCGGGCTCGATCAAAATCAGGGGCCATCTTGAGGTACGAATACACAAAATGAATCCGCCAACTCTCGTAGGCAGAAGGGTCAAAAAAATGCTTCTTGACCTGGTGATTGGGCACGAGAAAATCAAATTGAATATGGGAGTTGGCGGGGCAGGCCACGACACCTTGCACTTCGTATGCTATGAATGTCCCCCAGAGATTTATTTGCAGGACTTTACCCAGCGGATCTACCTCGCCAAAATATTTCCTGGCCGTTTCCGGGGTGATGATCACCTGATTGGGGCTACGCAATAAACTGTGCCGGGTACCACGGACGATGGGATAATCAAATACATCAAAAAAGGTGGAGTCGGTCACGACAATACCCCCTTCCGCATGGATCCGGTCCTGATACTTGACGGTCAGTGAAGTAATGATCTGCAGGTTGACGCACGCTTCTACCTCCGGCATCTCTGCCTGGAGGGCATGACCCCAGGTATAAGGCGTAATGGCCAGCTGGCGATCACCCTTGATGCTATACAGTCGATGGATGCGATCAGGATCTTGATGGAAATCATCGAAGCTACGCTCATGACGCACGTACAACATAATGAGCATAAAAGCCATCAGGCTGATGGTCATACCCCCTATATTGATGGCGGCAAACCCCTTTCGCTTTATCAAGTTTCTCGTAGCGAGCCTAATTAATATGCCGATCATAGATCAATTATTATCAACGCTAGACCGGGCGTCTAGCGAGCCTAAGATTAAGACTCTGCCGACCGGCGGGATAGTACGATCTTAACTTTTGGAATCTTCTTTACCCTGTCGCATCTTCTTTCGGTAGACGCCGGGCGATACCCCCATTTGTTTTTTGAAAATGCGGGTAAAGTGGCTTTGATCGGAAAAGCCGGTGAGATAGGCGATCTCCGAAAGCGTATAGGTGCGGTCGTCCAGCAATTTGACCGCTTTTTCGATCCAGAGCTTACGCATGTAGGCGCCGAAGGTGTGATTGTCAAAGTGTTTAGAAAACTCCCGGGACAAATAGGCCGGGTGGATCTCGAGACCTCTGGCGACCTCGCCAAGACTCAAAGACAGGTTGGTGTCCATCTGGTCCTGGATCATCTCCCGGAGTTCTTTCACCCAATGCGGCGTCTTTTTGTACGTCGACTTCTCCGCTAGAAATTTGGTATAGATCTCTAGCAGCAGACCCTCCGAATAATTTCCCGTGTGGGTCACGTCCTGAAGGTGCGTTGCCCAAGCATAGAGCGCATCATAAATTAGTAGCCCGATACGCAGTAGCTCAGTGTCGTCCTTGATATTAAAAGAAAGCCCGGCAAAAACCGCCCAGAGTCCGGCCGCCTGCGGAGCCAGGTCATGCCGATCGGTGTCTGCCGCACGCACGATCTTGGCGATGGTATGCACCGCTTGGTCCTGTAGGTCATATTTCTCGATAAAATAATCGAACGTGCAGTGGTCCTCGTAATGGGTAAACTCTACTCCCGGCACATCAAAGGGCGTGCCGCCCAGCCGTTCGGCTGTTTGGATGACGTCTGCAAAGGGGACAAATAGAAACGTCGCTTCTTCACCGATAAATCGCTTGATCAACCAGGGGCAAGCAATGCGATCGATCTTCGGACGTTCACGTGTGATCCAATACACGCGCAAAAGATCCGCATTAGTGCGCGGTTTTTTTTGACTAAATTTTACCTTTTGGAATAAATTTTACCGGCACTGCTTCGTCATCACGTTGCCTCGGCGACCGCCTTAAGTGCCGCATTCATGGCGTCGAGTATGGGCGGTACGCCCTGATTGAGTTTGCCCCAAAACAGGGGCACAAGCACACCGGCGAATGCCTCGGTGTGTCTTAGCCTGGTTCCGGATTGGGTTTCTTTCAAGTGGAATATCTTGTAATTGGTAAATAGAAAGCCGGCCATCATCGTGGCCCGCCATTGGAAGGACGTGGGTGCGTCAAAGGTGGTGACAACCGGCGAATACCTTGAGCTATCTTTGCCGTCGGTGCCCCGCATCGTCACCTGCAACTTAGCACCGACGGCAGCCTCACCGGCGGCGTGATTGACCATTGGATTCCAATCACTCCAATGGTCCATATTGGTGAGTATATTCCACACCTTCGCCGGGGAGGCAGCGATATCGATTTCTGATTTGATTTCTCGCATGCTGTGTTTTGTTGACTTAGTGAGACGCCGAATATGGCGGCATAATACCCGGTTGGCGCAAGCTATCTTGCGCCCCGGATCACGTCAAAGGCTTGATCAGACGGCTTGTCGGTCGAAGAGAAATTCGCCCAGGCGATCAAACACAGATCCCCAGCCATTCATGAAGCCCATTTCTTCCTGCTGCTTGGCGTAGGCCTCGGTCGGATGAATCACGTGCAGGGCCAGATGGGTTTTATCTCCATCCGCTTCAAATACGATTTCCATCTGCACTCCCTCGGTCATCGGTTTAAAATCAGCGGAGGTTGCGATCTTGCTTGCCTCTACAATCTCGGCATATCTACCTTCCGCAATAAACTCTCTGCCGTCGGGCATCGTCATCGCATATTTCCAGGCGCCACCCTCCTGAAAGTTGTGCTCCAGTATGCGGGTCTCCATGCCCTTCGGTCCCCACCAAGCGGCGATGTGTTCGGGTTGGGTCCAGGCCTCCCAGACCAATTGGACAGGGGCGTTAAAAGTCCTCTTGATGGTCAAGGTACGCTTGGCCAGGTCGGTTGTGTCATTCATCCTTTTTGTTTTTTGATTGTAACTGATTTAAATAAGCTTCGAAGGAGTCGAGTTTTTCCTCCCACAAATTGCGGTGTTGTTCGACCCAATCGGACACCATACGCAGCTCCTCTGGGATGATGATACATTTCCGCTCTCGACCCTGTGGCATCGTCCTCACCAGTCCGCATTCGCGCAGTATCCGGATGTGCTTGGAGATGGCGGGGCGACTGATATCAAACCGTTCTGCCACAGCATTCACCGTGAGCACCTCCTGGGCCAGCATATCGATAATATCTCTTCTGACCGGATCGGCAATGGCTTGAAAAACATCCCTTCTCATCATTCGAGTAACTGATCGGTTACGAATATATAGGTAATCGTTCGGTTACGCAAATTTTATTTTGAAAATTTTTTTCTAGCACGCCCGGGAGAAATGCCTCGGCGCCCGGTGCTGTCAGCGCACGGGGATCTTTCCAGGCTGCCGGGGGGCTCCGGGCAAATAGAATTCGATGCCCGACTTCGCTTGCACTTCTATTACGGCAGATGATAGGTCAAGGTCACCAGGCCAGAAGAGTACGTCTTGGTATCCACCAGTTTGAGTCCGATTCTTTTTGCGATGTTTTGAAAGAGTAGTTTGCCGCCACCCAACACGACCGGGTGAACGGCGACCCCAATCTCGTCGACCAGCCCCAGAATGAGCAGGGAGGTGGTCAGGCTGGCCCCGCCAAAGAGCCAAATATCCTTGCCGGGCGATGCCTTTGTTTTATGGACTTCGGCCGCAATATTTCCCCGGATTAAAATAGCCCTGGCTCCACCGACGCCAACGTGGTCGAGCATATGTACTCTTGCATTTTGGGGACACCCGGCATCTCCGCCTCTCCCATCGCTCGAGTGAGCTCATAAGACTTGCGGCCCATAAATACGGCGTCCACCCGCTTGAAAAAAAGCAGGCATCCCATAATCCTGATCGGTAAAACACCAATCGTATTCGCCGTTTGAGCCCTCGATAAAACCACCCAGACTGACCGCTACCCCTAAAACCAACCTTCTCATACAATTAAAGATATGAATCGGCGAAGCAAAGGAAGTAGTAGAGCTTCGCACCAACCTTGTTGTTGCTGCTAATGCGAAACGGTACTAGGCCATGCATGCAATCATCGGGCAATCGCATTTATCAAGGCTTTAGGGTGATAGCGAGGTAGCCAGGCGTTTGGCGGGAACGCCAAACACGGGCTGGGCTGGGCTGTGTGACCTTTGAGGTTAGTTGCCGTTGCCATAACTTAACAAGAGCAATCTGGCCGTGTCGGGCGTCCCCGCCTGACACATACCAGCAAGGCTATACCATGGCGTAGTCCTCGACAGGGTGCCCTTATCGCTTTTTCAGAAATATCCTTTTGTGGCGATAGGGTCGCAAGGCGGCAAGCTCCCGGGCGATCTGTCGCTCCCAATACTGCTGCCGGCTCGGCCTCGCATAGACGTCTTTGTCATATGCATCCTGCCGGGCCTGCAGCTCCCTGCCCACTTCGCTGGCCAAACGTTCGTGATCGGAGAAGACATCCTCTCCACAAGCATTGGCGGTGGCGATCCTCTGCACAAATTTTCTGGCAAACAGTTCCGCAATATCAAAATGCAATTGCTCGTGGGCCAGTATAAGCGAATCCCTAGGTCCCTCAGCAAAATGGGATTTTTGGCAGTCGAAAAAGGTGGTCACCTCCAATGCATGACGGTTGGAAAGCGGGGCCATGGATCGAAGGAAATAACGGAAGGACGCATACGTCGCCGCTGGGGTTCGAAGGCTGCGCACGGGGCCTTTGAAATCTGCCACGGTGAGTTTGCGGTCTTCATGCCACCGGACCTCCCGTTCATACATCTGTGCATTTTCGATCAGATAGACATCTGCCTTTAGTTGGGGCAGGTTGCTCCACATGGAGGATGTTCGCAGTGTTGTAATCACCAGACCATTGCCGCCCATGGACAGTGCCTTTTGCCGAGCCATATCCTCCAGGGTTCTGTAGTCGCTGGGATGGTAGACACCGGCTTGTCCCACCTCGATCTGGCCCAAGAGCAGTCCGTCCGTGAAAGTTTGATGTTGAGCGTCGATGATCGCAAAAGGCAAATGCTCGCCGGCTAGTGGCTCACCTTCGTCCGGCAGCCTCATCGTCACCTCGATCTCCGGCACGCAGGCCACCATGCCGGTCAGGCTGGCCAACCAAAGCCAAGCGTTGATGGGATTAAGGAATGCGAAACGCACGGGACCATTTTTTATGGAGAGGGGCATAAATCTCCCCATCCAATCTATAGAATGAAGACCATGTGTCCCAGGGTGGGTGAAGCGATTAACAATATTTTGACAGCATCACCACACAATATGTTAATGAACCCTCAAAACGGGGACCGATGCACGGAGAAACCGCAGAAGGGAGATCCTGCAGATACCGAGCATCTGCTTGCTTTCGAACCGCAGGAGGTTAACGCTGTGGCTACCGGTGATGCTCGTGCCTTTTGAACCGCAGAATATAGATTCTGCCGTTACCGTCGTTGACGATAACGTACCTGATCGGACCGCAGAAAGTAAACTCCGCAGCTACCGACCATAGATCATACCTCCGTCGTGGCTAAAGCCAATCGACCCGACCGCTATCGAGATTATAATACGCCGGGACAATGCTTATATCGCCCTTGGCGAGGGCATTCGCAATGATGGCAGATCGACTGCTTAATTCTTGCACCGTGAGCTCCGCATTTTTCCGCACGACGTCATTGACATCCGCGTTGCCTTCCGAAGCGGAGATCGCCGGCGTGATGTGAGACAATAGATGATTGAGATTATATCCGTTGTCCCCGCCCTGAACCGCTGCCGTGACGGCACCACAACTCTGATGGCCCAGTACCACGATGACCTTGGAGCCTACGTGGGCCACGGCATATTCGATACTGGCGATGGAGGAACTATTGGCGATATTGCCGGCCACCCGCACGACAAACAATTCGCCCAAGCCAGTGTCAAATGCCAACTCCGGCACGACCCGGCTATCGGCACAGCTGAGCACAATGGCATAAGGCGCTTGGCCTCCGGTGAGCTCGCTTCTTCGGCTGCTGTTTTGCAATTTACCATCCAATTTGTCGGCTACAAATCGTTGATTTCCTTCCTTTAATCTTGCAATGATTTCTTTAATATTCATGATCTCCTTGTGATAAATATTATTTCTAATAAATGGAATTACATCTGCGTGTCGTAGATCACGGGAAATTGAGCCGGAATTTCTTCCTTACGCTCTCCCAAGTTCTGCCGAAGGTCAATTTCGATGCCTCGAGCGATGGTTGAAATCGGTACATCATTGGCAGAGCCCTCGAAGGGATTTTCCCCGGTACGACCGATTCGCTCCATGGTGTGAAATACCCAGGCCACCATGGTATACAGCGGGATCGACAACCAGATAAAATATTGGCCCACGATCGGGTTGCTCTCGGTCAGCGAAAGGCCGATCTCGCTAAACTGCGGGACTATGCCCAGCGGCAGTAGCATCACGAAAACCCACATGAAATAGTGATTGAGCGAGGCAAAATGTCTGGGGTAGGGGAAATTCTTGATGCGCTCCGACTTGCCCTGCAATGTAAAGAGCTCTTCCAGCACGCCTTCCAATTGTAAAAACGAAAACTCCCAGATCACCCCTTGCTCCTTGAGGCGGCGCAGGTGGTGTGATTGGAGATAGAGCAGGGCCGTCTGCTTGTTATTCTTGGCCATAACGGATGCGAGATCCTTGTCTGACAAATAGGGTTGTAGGTCCTCCTCTAGTGAAATAGTGCGCTCGGGTGGCTTGATCACCGCCGTCCACTCCCGATTGGTTTTTTCGCTGAGTACGGTCTCCCATGGCTTGGGAGCTCGCATGGCATGCCGTAAGGCAGTCATCCAGGCAATATGACGGTAGGTGAGTGTCTTGATCTCGTGCTGCAACTCCTCCGGTGACACCGAAGATTTCGCATGTTCGGCCGTGACCATGTCCTGAACAAACATGCCAAACGTCCGTGAGGTATTGACAATACCGCCCCAGATCTTGCGTGCCTCCCAAATGCGACCGTAGGCCGAGTTGTTTTGAAATCCGATGACAAATGCTACGGCGGTACCAATCACGGCGATCGGGGTCCAGGGTATCCTGATCCAGTGCAGACCAGCAATTTCATACAAGATCACAAAGATCAACCCAATCACGAGGAACAGATAGGTCTCGAAGCGCGTCCACTTCGCCATGTCCCGCATCCGGTAGACTTTTTTAGTATACATATTCGGTTCTCTTTCTATTGTGGAAGATAGCTCTTTGCCATCATAGCTTAAGGCCGTTGGTAGGAACCATATCTGCGGGTGCCCCGGGGTTCAGCCTATGGAAAGTTATGTAACACGCTGACAAATCAGATTGTTCTGCCAAGCCCGATCGTAGGTTCGGACTGGGGAGACAAACCGGCCGGCTATCCCGAGTACTTGCTTTCTCGATACTCCACCGTCTCCCGTATCTGCCGGCCGACCGCAGGGTATCTGGCCAGCACCTTGTCAAACGAGTCCTTGTCCAGGGCGTAGATGTCGCAATAGGTCATCGCCAGCACCGTGGCACTGCGCTCTTGGTTTTTAAAAAGCGCAATTTCGCCAAAGAAATCGCCCGGTCCCATCTTGGTCAGCAGCCGCTCTTCGTCGGGCGTGACAGCATGCAGCTCTCCATGCACCACGAAGTACATCTCATCGCCTGCATCGCCGGCCCGAAACACGTGATCTCCCGGGGTGAGTAGAACCGGTTTGAGCAGCAAGGCAATCTCCTGTGTAAATGGGTCCGATGCATCATGAAACAAGGGGACCTTTTCTATCACCTCCTGCTTTAGATGGAGCGCTACTTCTGTCTGCAAGCTCTCCGGGAGGCTCTCTAAGAAGGCCGTTTCATCATAGCCCAATCGCTTTCGCCAGATATGCTTATAGAAGTCAATGATTCTCTCTTGCAAGGAGACTGGCAGGGACCGATAGTGCATCAAGGCCGCCAGACTGTCCATATTCTCCTGATAGCGCTTGGTCGCGGGATCTCGACGGATCAACCGGCTGGCCACGGTCCCGATCAAAAAGGTGAAGACACCAAACCCCAATATCTCTACAAACATCGCATAGAGCCGCTGTGCATTGCCCACCGGGGTGATATCGCCATAACCCACCGCCGTCAGTGTCGTGATGGTCCAGTAAAGCGCATCAATGTACTCGGTAGTAAAGTCCGTGCGCTCCGGCACATGGCCTACGGCGTGCCAGCCGCAGGCCAGGGCATTGATCGACACCACCAACCAAAACAGAAAAGCCAGGAGGGTGAGTAGCCCGACTCGCCGGATCATGGTCTGTCGCAGGGTCTTAAAAATATGATGGATGCGCAGGAGCTTCAGCAAAGGCAGCAGCTGTAATATCGGATATGGAAGAAACAGCGTGAAGGGGATAGCGGCGAGGAAATCGGCGCCCAATAGTAGGCTTTGAAACCATTCGCGATCTTCGAAGTCGTCAAATTCACCTTCTGCTTTGCGTTGGGTGAATTTGCTCAGATTAAAGGCAAAATCCAGGGCAAAAAGGACGGTGATCAGCCAGCGAATCGCGCCAAACGGGGCCGTCTCCAGGCCAAATGCCCAGCACACAGGTATGGTGATCGCCAGGTAAAATGCGGCGGCAAGCACCACCCCATCCCAGACCTGAAAAAGTCGACCGTTCGTGTGTCGCATATGTCCGATAACCGTAAGGGTGCGCTGATGAATTTAGACATTTTCGCAGGAAACCCTGACGTCATACGCCCACGGGTGCACATCAAATACCACCTTGTAGCGGGCCTCGTACAGGTACAGGTTTATCAGCCGTTGCTCTTCCTAGACCTGCTAGCACAGCATGCCAGCAAAAGAGCAAGCGGGCTAAGGTGCGTTAATCTTTGCACAACCTCTCTAGGTATTCGTTTGCACATTGTCCCAGGCCTGCCCCTGATAGTTGGTAATCCAGTTTAAGGCGTAGTGTCGCTCATACACCACACTGGGCTGGATACCTCCGGCCACCTCCTCTCCTTTTATGCGAGCGTCGACACAAGCCCAATTCATACGAAAAGTCCTATCCAGTGCATCCATAATTTGTGCGGGGGTGCGCAGACGCACTGATGCGACATATTCCGAGCGGGTGGGTTTCATCAGTTTGCCCACCACCTCCTTGACATCACAAATCTCACTGGGATAGCTCAGGGCTTCGGTACTACCCAGCACCCAGAGCAGTGTATTCAGGCTCTCATACCGCCAGGTGGCATATGCGCGCTCTTGATCACTAAGTTGCACGGCATGATAGATGGAGGCTTCCCTGGGAGAAAAGGAATCGATGGATTTGTCCTTGACGGCCCTCGCCAGATGCGCTTGCTCGATACCTTCTCCCTTGACCGCAATGATCATCAGCGCATATGCCCGGTCAACAATCTCCGCTTGGCTTCGGATTACCACATCTTCGACCGATGGCAGGCAGGGTAGATTCAAATTCAGCTTAATGCCATGCTGCCGCAGAAACGACTCCGATTTGGCCTTTCGCTGCCGTTGATCCTCCCGGTTTTCATCCGCTGGCTCATCGTGATAAGCCGCATCTACCCGGACGTCGATGTCCTCCACCTCGCAGCGGCCATGCGTATCGAGGATGAGTTCCAGATGCTTATTAAGAAAATGCTGGCCATCCGACTTATGGAACGTAGCACCGGGCTGTGCGAAAATAAATGCATCCAGGTGGAAGCAAAGTCGCTTTAATATTTCCTTGAATTTCGGCGTAATTTCCGGTTCAGCGATAAAGGGCATCTCACAATTGGCCGCCATGACCAGGTAGAGAAATTTATTGCGCACCTCCGGGTTATCCGCTGGCAATGATTTGATCCATTCAACCATGCCGGCCAAATTCTGGGTCAGGGCACATTCTACGGCATCTAGTTTATAGGAGGGTCGCTCTCGCTGACGGTAGTTGATTTGCAGCACCTTCGCTTTGCTAAAAAGCCCCCCTTTGACGACCGCTTTTATGGATTTGTTCAATCCGTGATCGCTGTATTCGACCGTCGCTTTGGGCAGGACAGATTTCACTATATTGACGAGATCGTCAAACGCCAATCGATGGCTATAAATGACACAGTTTTCCATAAGCTTAAAATGACCATTATTTGCCAGTCTCGGAGGACGAACCAAATACGTGTCGATGCAGCTTTGGGCCGCCTACCAAAATTTCCACCAGGGTTTTTTAGGTTTATTTGGTTTTGCTTTTGGCTGAGCGTTTGGCATCGGTAGTCCTCGCCTTTCATATTCCTTCATGAGGGCGGCCATGTCCGTCAGCGCCTCTACATTGGTACGGGCATTGGGCATCGAAATAATCCGTTGAAATTCCCCCCTCAGCCCCTCCGCTGACAGCGCGGCATATTTCAATCCCTCTCCCGTATCCGATCCGGCATTTGGCTTTTTTTCGTCGGCTTTATCGGATGCAACTTCGACTAGGTACTGGTGGCCGCCCTGTGTCACGTTGACTTGAATTTTTCGGCCGGTCTGTTGTTCCCATGCTTGCCCATGCGGGGATTTCTTTTCGTCCTCCACCGCCTGCCGCACCAGAAATTTCAAAAAGTCGTGGTGAGACACACTGCCTGGGGTCAATTGCAAGTCAAATCTGCCATTTAAGGTGTCTGCGGCCGGATCGCTCAGCTTCGACCGCAGAAATTTTCGAATGGCGTTGGCCACCACCGATGGACTGGGGTGCGTAAAGAATGCCAAGTATTGAATCAGGCCCTCGACCTTCAGCGCGATCGCGTTGAAACCCATTTCCTCTGCGGTATAATCAGGATCGTCGAGCGGTTCCAGAGGGATCGGCAGCTTGGGATGGCCCAAGAAAGATGCCTTGTCAATTTTCTTAAAGCCACCACCCTGCTCCTTAGGACTGAACATTTGTGCCAACGTCACTCCTTTCTTCTGTGACCTGTCAAATCCCTGCACAATAATCGCATCCACTCGCTCATGCTCCTCCTCCTGAATATAGCCCTCCATGCCGATGACAAATTGACGAAAGGGTTTTTCCTCCTCGGCTAGGACACGGGCAGCATAGTCGACCGGATCGCCATCGGTGACCAAGACCCTTGTCCTCATCTCCGTTCCATCAAAGAGATAGAGGAATGGTATGATGGGCCCTTCCAGATCATGGCGTAAAAATAGGCCCCAATCCAGTGCATACAGCACCGCCTCCTCCAACTGTTGATTGCCATGAAATATGTCCATGTACGGCTCCAAAATTTTTGTCCCCACGGCCGGTGAGCCACCGTAGGATGTGAGGTCCAGGGGTTGGGGTACGAGCACAAGTCCCCAGATGCATGAGCAACTATACCACCATGTCCGCCGACACCTTCTGGCGACATGTGTAATGCCTATCATGCAGGAGACAAAACGGATTTGACAGAATGACGATCACCACGAGAGTTGGTGAATATAACTAAACCACTTTAAACAATAATAGGAGGGCTTATTTTTCATCGATCTGGCAATCTTGCAGTTGCACAAGGGTCACGATTCAGCGCATGCACATCAGCGATAACATCCTATATATAAGCTATTTAGGTCACCCATATCTTGAAAGATCGGAGCGGATTATGATATGACTAATCGGGCATCGCTGTCAGTCTCCGAACGAGTATCGTCTGTCGTATAAATTCGATCTCTTTGCATCAGGCACAGCGGGTTGCGGGTGGGCGGGCAGGGAAGCGCGCTGGCTGGGACTGACGCACCAAAGCCCCTCTCAACAACTACACAATTAAACAGCTAAACGAGCGGGTTGACGGGCAGGGAAGCGCGCTGGCGGGCCGATTGGGGATGCACGATGGTGATGGTGATGCTGGATCGTCGAGCTGCGGGTGCGCCTGCGCTTGGCAGAGATCGGCGAGCCGCACACTTGGGCGTGGATGTGTTGCACGGAGCGGAATGCAGGTTGGCGGGTTGCACGTGAGCGAGTCGATTGGGGATGGAAGATGGTGATGGTGATTGTGATTGCTCCCAATGCGACTGCGTTTGGGGCCGAGGCCAGCGTCCTCGCCTGACGCATCAAAGTCCTTCTCAACAACTACACAATTAAACAGCTAAACGAGCGGGTTGACGGGCAGGGAAGCGCGCTGGCGGGCCGATTGGGGATGCACGATGGTGATGGTGATGCTGGATCGTCGAGCTGCGGGTGCGCCTGCGCTTGGCAGAGATCGGCGACCCGCACACTTGGGCGTGGATGTGTTGCGCGGAGCGGGTTGCACGTGAGCGGGACCATTGGGATGGAAAATCGTGATGGTGATTGTGATCATATGGATCGACTGTCGATAGGGCCGCGTCTGGGACTGACGCACCAAGCCCCTCTCAACAACTACACAATTAAACAGCTAAACAAGCGGGTTGCGCGTGAGCGGGTCGATTAGGGATGGAAGATGGTGATTGTGATTGTGATTGCTCCCAATGCGACTGCGTTTGGGGCCGAGGCCAGCGTCCTCGCCTGACGCACCAGAGCCCCTCTCAACAACTAGACAATTAAACAGCTAAACAAGCGGGTTGGCGGGCAGGGAAGCGCGCTGGCGGGCCGATTGGGGATGCAAGATGGTGATGCTGGATCGTCGAGCTGCGGGTGCGCCTGCGCTTGGCAAAGATCGGCGAGCCGCACACTTGGGCGTGGATGTGTTGCGCGGAGCGGGTTGCACGTGAGCGGGACCATTGGGATGGAAAATCGTGATGGTGATTGTGATCATATGGATCGACTGTCGATAGGGCCGCGTCTGGGACTGACGCACCAAGCCCCTCTCAACAACTACACAATTAAACAGCTAAACGAGCAGGCTGGCGGGCTAGCGATTGCAATTCCGCCGAATGTGGCAGCGCTTGGGGCCGAGGCCAGCGTCACCGATGCAGCAGCACGGCATCCTCCAATCGGGTCAGTGCAATCTCTGCTCTACCCCCGACAGTCTCCGCAGCACCCGGATCAAAGGTGTCGTGGTCAGCCAGCCCCTGAAAGTGGAAGTCGGTAAGATCCTCCAAGGAAGCCATGCTCACCTGTGTATTTCGGAAGTCGCCAAAGATGGGCTCCTCCACGAGATCATCCACCTGAGCACTCTGCGACAGCAGGTAGGCGCTGGCGGCCAGTCGATCATCCTGCACGAAGGCCACCACCTTCCAATAGGATCGTGGCAACTGGGCCTGCACCCCTGTCGGTGCCATATAGACGGGATCGTCATCGCGAAAGACCGGGCCACTAAACACGGAGATCTTGAGGTCGCTGGCGAGGGCGTTGTCGAGAATAAACTTCTCGATCTTGTTCCAGATGCCGGCGCTCCGATTAAAGTTGCGATGCTGTGGACTGGAGTTGGTCCAATGGAAGGTATCGTGATGGGCCTTGAGCACCTCACCCTCGCTTGCCCCCCAGCAGGGATCCAGCCGCCGGACCAAGTGTCCCCGGTCGAGGGGATTTTCGATGCCATGGGCGTTGGCATAATATTCATTCTGCATCTGGGCATCGGCATCAATACGCGGATCCAAATTCCAGTCGTCGTTGAAATTGCTGCGTGCTACGCTTCTGGCCGAGTCGCCATCGATATTGACGGCGGTAAAAAAGGCCAGCCGCCGGTGGCGATTCATCACAATGCTGAAGTGTTCGTATGGCAACACGTGCCGACTGGAGGTGGCCCAAGTATTACGTGCCGTCTGTTGGTACTGCACGTCAGACAGCCAGGGTATCCGGACGGTCGTGGCATGGGGCAAGAAATCTTCTTGGTAGCCCGTGCGATTGTCGTAGTTGGGATCTGGTGTCGTGCTGGGCTTTTCATCATCGACCAATGCGGTGCCTGGCAGCAGTCCCGCCAGCGCGGGGATGCCCACGGTAACCTCCACCGGAATGCGAAATGTCAGTAGTCCCTCGTCGGTCAGGGTGGAAGACAACCCTTGTGGGCTGGTCGTGGGTGCCGAGGTGACGGGCTCCGGAGCCTGCTGCACCGAAGGTTGTTGCTCATCGATCGGATCAGCCACCCTCCACCGTGCCGCCCAGGGGACGGGTGCACTAGGTACTGTGCCAGTGAAATTAATCCCCGTATCCACTACAAAGGAATCCTTTGCCAGATCATACATCGGAACAGCATAGTTGGAATCTTTGAATTTGCCCGCAAAATGAAGTCCGACTACCTCCCCTGATCGGAGGTTGATCACGGCGGACCCGGAATTACCCCCCAATGTCGAAGCGTTGTGTTTGAGCGCGTTAACCAGATTTTCAAAGCTGCGGATCACGCGCCTACCGGTCACTGTGCCGGGTTGCAGACGCTTGATATTGTAGATCCCATTAAAGATCTTGTTTTGCAAAGTACTGTCGTTGCGACTGTCAAATGCCGGATAACCAATCACTGCGATATCTCGATTGGCCGCACTGGTCAGATCCTCCGGGTGGGTGGTCGAAAGGTGGAGGGGCTCCACACCGTCGGGCAGAAAGCTGGTGCGTAGCAAGGCCATGTCCCAAAAGGGATGGATCATCACCACCTCTCGAACATCCAGGAAGATGCTGTCCTCATTCGTGCTATTCAACTCCTCCTTGAAGTCGATGCCAGCCACCTGACCTGGAATAAAACGTATCCCGCGAATGCCCAAGCCCGTAGAAAATAGCTCCGCTACGTGGCGATTGGTCATAAGCAGATTTTGCCCCACCACAAAACCGGTGCCGCCAAAGGGTATATGAAATTCATTAGGGAGCTCAATGCGACCGACGGACGGTATGGCCTTTCGCAAGTAGTCGCGCACCTTCTCGCGTTTCAGAATCTGACTCCAAAGACCCGACTCCGGGGGCGTGTAGTCATCGTCCACAATGTCGATCGCCGGCCGTGTTTCCGGTAAGATTATCGCCTCAATGAGGGCCTGCTCAGAGGTGGTGATGGCCTTCTTTTGGTAGAGTTTCTGGACCGCAGTGGTCACCTTTCTGGCTGAGCGATGGCCCTTGACCATGGGGACCACCTCCTGCAAGTCCTTGCCTTCGCAAATGCGCTTTAGTCCTCCCTTAGGGACGATTTCATCAATGTGCTGGGCGAGTTGGGCACTTTGGTCCGCTTGGCTTAGTTGCTTGATCATTACTGTGACCGGTTTTTCCGGGTTAAGAAATAGGGGAATCCTACACCCGAAGCGCAGCCTCACGCACGATGGCCAACATACGGGTACGACAAGATTCCTGTCCGCACCGACTCGGCGCCACGGCAGTCGTGGATACCCAGACGACCGGTGCTTGTTACCTTTTAATGTTTGGATTTTAAGAATGTCACCCAGTTAGCGGACTAGCGGCTACGCGTGAGCGGGTCGATTGCGGATGGAAGATGGTGATGGTGACTGTGATCATATTGATCGACTGTCGATATGGCCGCGTCCAGGACTGACGCACCAAAGCCCTCTCAACAACTACACAATTCAACAGCTAAACCGGCGGGTGGCGGGTGGGCGCGAGTCGATTGGGGATGCAAGATGGTGATGGTGACTGTGATCATATGGATCGACTGTCGATATGGCCGCGTCCAGGACTGACGCACCACCCCCCCCTCAACAACTACACAATTCAACAGCTAAACCGGCGGGTGGCGGGTGGCGCCTGGCGCAAGTCATTGTTGACAATGCCAATGCGAAACTCGACTAGATTTTGCGCATGGCTTGCACGGCATTTAATCGCACCGCCGTCCAGGCAGGATACAAAGAGGCCAGCACGGCCGTCACGGCCACCATATAAAGAATGCGCAAGTAGTACCTACCGGGCAATCTCGGATGAATGACCGCACGGAATCTATCCCCACAATGACCGTTCCCCGGGCATAGCTGTCAGAGGCCACCAAAGTGTAGGATTCCAAGCGAGGCACCATAGCCAGCACATTGGGATGGGATTGAATTTGCTGCCTCAGCGTGTCCGACGGGCCAAAGCTATGGTCCCATGTTTTCGTATCCCAGTATCCCTGTCCATGCACTTGCACATATCCCGTGTAGAGTCCGACGACACTATCCTTCATGCGATCGAGAAGCCCCTTTTTCACCGAATCCATGAGGACGCAGAGTACCACTGCAAAGACGATTGAAGCGCAGGTGATCAGCGTACGGCGGCGATTGCGCCAGATGTTGCGCCAAGCCATCCTAAGCAGCATCACCCACTCCCGATTAAGATCAGCATGAGCAGCAGAAAAAGCAGCACCCACTTAATGTATTGCCAGACCATCGGGTGTCTGCCGGAAATCAATACCACGGACTCGACCAGGAGGACGACAAGCAGGGTAAGCAGGATTGCGGACGAGAAATCCGTGGCAAAGGCGCCCGTGACTTGGGCAAAAATGGCCATGCAACTGACCAAAAGGACGTAGATCTTGGTGTTCCAGCTCAGTCGTTGATGTAAGCTACGAAGGCTCTTTCTAGCCATGGTCTTTCCCTTCTTTAATATCGCTCAGTCATGCAGTACCAGTATCGGTAGACTAATGTGAAGCAACTCCTGCTTTACTTGACTCCGGTGCCATAGATTGAGCATCCAACCGCGATCTCGATGAATCATACACAGCAGATCGGCATCTGCCTCGACGCATGCCTCACCCAAGGCTTGGTGGACCGAGGTCTTTGTATATTTTGAATGATAGTCGTAGTCGATGCCCTTGAGCAGGTGGTCGATGCCCGGATCGTACTCCAACTGCGAGTCCCCGGGCTGGCGAACGTGCACCAACTGCAACTTACTCTCATGGCGCCTGACCAGCCGCAGGAGCGGATCCAGTACTTTTGCCTCGCTGATCACCCCCGTATCCAAGGCCAGCAGCACTTTGTCCAGGGACTGCATGACATAGGCCTGCGGTACGGCCAGTACAGGAGTGGCCGACTGTTCAAAGAGCTGCTCGGTCAAACTTCCAAACGGAGTCTCCCGGTACGCTCGAAGACCCTTCGTCCCGATGACGACATAGTCAAAGTCTTGCGCACCAAGATGATCGGCGACCAACTGCAGTGGATCGCCTCTCCGCGTCACCTGGCTGACAAACACCTCCGGAGCCAGTTGTTGCACCTCCTCCAGGAGCACGGCCATATCTTCTTTGGCGTGTTGCTCCAGGTACGCCACCCGGTCGCCAAAGATCTCCGCCCGAAATCCATTGTATACGCAGTGCATCAACTCGAGGTGCATGCTTTCGCGCTCGTCCAGCAATCGCAGTGCATAGCGAACGGCATCCACCGATGCTACAGAAAAATCGACGGGGCAAAGTACTTTCATGATACACGATATTAAGCCATCTCGACAGCAAGGAAGAGGTGCCATGAATCAATGTACTTCTCCCCCCAGCCGATTGAAATGACAGCGGTCAAATGGCTGGCTGACAGGCATCACGTGGTAGGTGCGCAGGTGGCGGGTGCGCGGGTTGCCTCGATTGGGGATCGGAAGATGGTGATTGGATCGTCGACCTGCGGGCGTGCCTGCGCTTGGCAGAGATCAGCGAGCCGCACCTTTGGGCCTTGACGCGGTGCGCGGAGTGGCGGGTGGGAGGGGTTGCTTGATTGGGGATTAGCGGATTGTGATGGTGATTGTGATTTATTTCTCCGAATGCCGTTCCCTCTAAACAGCTATACAATTAAACAGCTAAACGAGCGGGCGGCGGATTGCGGGTGGGCCAGCTTACTCGATTGGGGATCGGAAGATGGTGATTGGATCGTCGAGCTGCGGGCGTGCCTGCGCTTGGCAGAGATCGGCGAGCCGCACATTTGGGCCTTGACGCATTGCGCGAAATGGCGGGTGGCGTGCTTGCCCCTCTAAACAGCTACACAATTAAACAGCTACACAAGCGGATGGCAGGTGGGAGGGGTTGCTTGATTGGGGATTAGCGGATTGTGATGGTGATTGTGATTTATTTCTCCGAATGCCGTTCCCTCTAAACAGCTACACAATTAAACAGCTACACAAGCGGGCGGCGGATTGCGGGTGGGCCAGCTTACTCGATTGGGGATCGGAAGATGGTGATTGGATCGTCGAGCTGCGGGCGTGCCTGCGCTTGGCAGAGATCGGCGAGCCGCACATTTGGGCCTTGAGGCGGTGCTCGGAGTGGCGGGTGGCGTGCTTGCCTCCCTAAACACCTACACAATTAAACACCTACACAAGCGGATGGCGGGTGGGAGGGGTTGCTTGATTGGGGATTAGCGGATTGTGATGGTGATTCTGATTTATTTCTCCGAATGCCGTTCCCTCTAAACAGCTACACAATTAAACAGCTACACAAGCGGCCGGCGGGTTGCGGGTTGGGCGGGTGGCAGGTGCGCGGGGTTGCCTCGATTGGGGATTGGAAGATGGTGATTGGATCGTCGAGCTGCGGGCGCGCCTGCGCTTGGCAGAGATCGGCGAGCCGCACATGTGGGCCTTGAGGCGGTGCTCGGAGTGGCGGGTGACGTGCTTGCCCCTCTTAAACACCTCCACAATTAGACACCTACACCAGCGGATGGCGGTTGGGAGGGGTTGCTTGATTGGGGATTAGCGGATTGTGATGGTGATTGTGATTTATTTCTCCGAATGCCGTTCCCTCTAAACAGCTACACAATTAAACAGCTAAACGAGCGGGCGGCGGATTGCGGGTGGGCCAGCTTACTCGATTGGGGATGGAAGATGGTGATTGGATCGTCGAGCTGCGGGCGTGCCTGCGCTTGGCAGAGATCGGCGAGCTGCACATTTGGGCCTTGACGCATTGCGCGAAATGGCGGGTGGCGTGCTTGCCCCTCTAAACAGCTACACAATTAAACAGCTACACAAGCGGATGGCAGGTGGGAGGGGTTGCTTGATTGGGGATTAGCGGATTGTGATGGTGATTGTGATTTATTTCTCCGAATGCCGTTCCCTCTAAACATCTACACAATTAAACAGCTACACAAGCGGGCGGCGGATTGCGGGTGGGCCAGCTTACTCGATTGGGGATCGGAAGATGGTGATTGGATCGTCGAGCTGCGGGCGTGCCTGCGCTTGGCAGAGATCGGCGAGCCGCACATTTGGGCCTTGAGGCGGTGCTCGGAGTGGCGGGTGGCGTGCTTGCCTCCCTAAACACCTACACAATTAAACACCTACACAAGCGGATGGCGGGTGGGAGGGGTTGCTTGATTGGGGATTAGCGGATTGTGATGGTGATTCTGATTTATTTCTCCGAATGCCGTTCCCTCTAAACAGCTACACAATTAAACAGCTACACAAGCGGCCGGCGGGTTGCGGGTTGGGCGGGTGGCAGGTGCGCGGGGTTGCCTCGATTGGGGATTGGAAGATGGTGATTGGATCGTCGAGTTGCGGGCGCGCCTGCGCTTGGCAGAGATCGGCGAGCCGCACATGTGGGCCTTGAGGCGGTGCTCGGAGTGGCGGGTGACGTGCTTGCCCCTCTAAACACCTCCACAATTAGACACCTACACCAGCGGATGGCGGTTGGGAGGGGTTGCTTGATTGGGGATTAGCGGATTGTGATGGTGATTGTGATTTATTTCTCCGAATGCCGTTCCCTCTAAACAGCTACACAATTAAACAGCTAAACGAGCGGGCGGCGGATTGCGGGTGGGCCAGCTTACTCGATTGGGGATTGGAAGATGGTGATTGGATCGTCGAGCTGCGGGCGTGCCTGCGCTTGGCAGAGATCGGCGAGCCGCACATTTGGGCCTTGAGGCGGTGCGCGGAGTGGCGGGTGACGTGCTTGCCCCTCTAAACACCTACACAATTAAACAGCTACACAAGCGGGCGGCGGGTTGCGGGTTGGGCAGGTGGCGGGTGCGCGGGGTTGCCTCGATTGGGGATCGGAAGATGGTGATTGGATCGTCGAGCTGCGGGCGTGTCTGCGCTTGGCAGAGATCGGCGAGCCGCACATTTGGGCCTTGAGGCGGTGCTCGGAATGGCGGGTGGCGTGCTTGCCTCTCTAAACACCTACACAATTAACCACCTGCACAAGCGGATGGCAGGTGGGAGGGTTGCTTGATTGGGGATTAGCGGATTGTGATGGTGATTGTGATTTATTTCTCCAAATGCCGTTCCCTCTAAACAGCTAAACAATTAAACAGCTAAACAACTCCACAAGCACCTGAGCCCACTGCGGGTGCCGTATCAACCATCCATGTGATTGGTGTCATTGATGTCTGACATCGATTGATCCAAATTTGTTGCCGGATATCCCATGTGGTTTGGCCGGTCTTGCAGAGAGGCGATCCTGTGGGAATAAAGCTTTCTCCCATGTATTATAAAGTAGTGGCGTTGGATCTGGATGGGACGATTGCAATGCATGACCAGGTCGAGCAAGAGACATGGACCGTCTTACGAGCGGTCAAGGAGGCCGGCTATGCCATCGTCTTGGTCACGGGCAGGCACTTGGCGGCGATCGATGCCTTGGGGTCCTTTGAGGACCTATGCGAAGCCATCGTGGCGGAAGACGGTGCGGCCATTCTCTTTCCTTCCACCCAATCTGTACTGCTCCCCTTTGGCCAGTTGGCCCCTGAGGTCTGGTCCAAATTGAAGGCGTTGGACATTCCCTTGGAGAAGGGCACCGCGATCGTTTCTACCTGGACGCCCCATGACCAGGCCGTGATGCAGGTGCTGTCAGACACAGGATTTGCCGCCAGCATTGAGTTTAATAAGGGCGCCGTGATGGTCATGCCGCCCGGAGCCACCAAGGGGACGGGACTGCTGGTGGCCTTGGAAGAAATGGGGTATTCGCCCCACAACGTGATCGCTTTTGGCGACGCGGAAAATGACCGTAGCCTCTTTCAGCAGGTTGAGCTGGCCGTGGCTGTCGAAAATGCCACCCCCGGGATCAAAGCACTGGCGGATGTGCACCTCGCCCACAGCAATGGAAAGGGTGTGCGTACCTTTCTGCGCTCATTGCTGGAAGATGCACGCATCGCCAACCAAGTCACTCGATCCGACAAACTGATCACCCTCGGTCGTCGTACGGACGGAGCCAAGCTCAAACTCAAACCCACCGCCTTTACGGCAGAAAACATTGGCATCTTTGGAGCCAGCGGCAGCGGCAAATCCTGGCTATCTGGCTTGATCGCTGAGAAACTGTTGCATCTGGAGTATCAGATTTGCATCATTGATCCCGAAGGAGACTATCGCGGGCTAAAGGCGTTTTCAAACACGTTGCTTCTCGGAGGCGCCGACGGTCCCCCACCCCATGGCTCCGAGGTGTCTGTGCTCCTGGAATATTCCAATCTGAGCCTGGTGCTGGATCTGTCTCTGTACGATCATGCGGAGAAAAGAAAGTATGTCTCCGAGTTGCTGGGCACCCTCTCCTATCTGCGGGCTCGCCGAGGCAAGCCGCATTGGTTTCTCTTCGACGAGATTCACTATTTCTGCTCATCAGACGACGATCCCATCACCCGTATGCTGCTCGACGGGATGCAGGACGGGGGCTATACCATCGTCAGCTATCGGCCCAGCATGATTGCCCCAAGTGTGCTGCAAAGGCTCGACCATCTGATGTCCACTCGCATGGAGCTGGCTTCAGAGATCGAGGTGCTCCAGCGGTTTGCTGAAAATCGTCACTTTGCACCCCCCGACGACGAGCAGCTGCGCTCGGTCACACAACGACAAGCCTACCTGCTGGTCGAAGGATACCAGCGCGATCTGGACTATCAAGGCATCGTTGAGTTTGCCCACACCCGTCGAAAAGTGCCCCATATCCGGCACCTGCACAAATATCTGCGCGCCCCCTTGCCCCAACATAAGCGATTTCACTTTAATACGGATCAGACACATGCTGCTCCGCTATCCGCTTCCAGCATCCACGAGTTTGTACATCTGCTGCCGGAGGTGCCTCTACCCACCTTGCGCTACCATCTGGAGCGAGGCGACTTCGAGCACTGGTTCCGCCGCACCCTCCACGACGAGGAGCTGGCCCGCAGGATGCGCAAGATCGCCCATCGACAGCTCTCAGATGACCGGCTGCGAAAATCTCTGCTCGACGCCGTCTCCTCGCGATATGAAGAGCTCGAACGGCTGATTTGAGGGGGGTGCGGGTGAACGAGTTACACGTCTTCCCCTCTAAACATCTGCACCATTAAACACCTAAACAGGCGGGAGGCCATCGTGGGAAGCAAGCTGCAAGTTACTCGTTGGCCCCCCTAAACATCTACACCATTAAACACCTAAACCGGCGGAAGGCCCTCGCGGGGTCGCGAGAGCTTCCATTTGCAACTGTAAATTGTTCTGGTTATATTAACAAGTCCCGTACACCTTGCCTTGCGGCCCTCGTCGCCGAGTGTTTGGCGGCGGAGGCTGGAGTTTATGAAGTTGTAAGGCCTGCCCATTATCCTGCATCGGTGGCCATTGAATTATTGGCTGCGTTTGCATCGCGACGCAGTTAGTATTTCAACAGCCTCCGAGGACGCTTGCACCCTGTCATCTCATGCGCCAAGCCTCTTAGATGCGACCCGATGAAAAGTGTTTTTGCCAATCTAATTGCCATCGATGAGTACGCCGATCCCGAGGCTAGGCTTTATGGCTGCAAAAATGACCTGGCTAATTTTCGTGCTCTGCTCGAGCATCGATGTGCGGAGGATACGTCGCTGCAGTTGGAGCAGCATACTTTGATAGATAGCAGTGCCACCCGGGCCAATATCATCGATAGCTTCGCTTTTTTTTCTGATGCACGAGATGGCGACATCTGCGTGCTCTATTATTGCGGCCACGGGTCGAAAATCAAGGCGCCCCCCTTTCTGACAAACAAAAAGGGATGGAATGAAACGGTGGTTGCCCACGATAGTAAACCCGACGGCCGAAATGAACTGATCGACAAGGAGCTTGCCTTTTTGATCAAAAAAACCACCGAAGGCAAGGATCTGCATTTTGTCGTGGTCATGGATTGTTGTCACTCGGGTACGAATACCCGTGGTAAATACATGCAGTCTCGAATATTGGAGCCCAATCCCCTCAGTCGACCCTTGGAGAGCTACCTGGGCTTTGAGCAGTATCAGAAGGTCCAACTGGAAGGCAAAGCGCAATACAAAATTGACCCGGGACCCCATCTACATCTGGCCGCTGCCAAAGAGCACCAGACCGCTAAGGAGGTCGCGTTTGAAGGCAAGAGGCAGGGAGCTTTCACCTATTTCTTATGCAAGACCCTACGTGGGGAAAATCCCAATATCAGCTATGCCAATCTGATCAGCAAAGTTCGCTTGCGTTTGCAGCAGGAGATCAGAGATCAGTCACCTTCCCTCGAAGCGGTGTACGCAGACCCCAAGCTTTTGCAGGGCACCTTCTTGTCAGCCGCTGCGCCGGCCACACGCAGCGTCCACCACATCAGCTACCGAGCCAAGGCCTGGCATCTCACCGCCGGCGCGATCCATGGCATTGAGATCGGGGACCAGGTGCGACTTAATAACGACGCTACTCGATACGGACTTCAATCCGTCGGACCCCAATCATCGATATTAGAAAAGGTGTCCCGCCGAAAACTGGACCGGAAACAAATTTATGCGGCCTTTGTGGAGAAGGCTGCTAGAGGGATCTCGGTGTATTTCTCCCCGGAGGTGCCTGACGAAATCCGAGTCGAGTGCCACAAGGAAATTGAAACGAACTCCGACCTGGCCATCACCGATGAGGGATCACTGGCTAATTTTTTCATTCAGCATAGCAACGGTTACCTCGCACTCGTTGAAAAGGACGAAGTCACGCCCGTTTTCCGACCGGTCGCGCTGGACGGGGTATCGGCTATTCCGTATTTCGTGCAGTGCCTACAACAATTATCCAACTGGCAACACGTCAGCAGCCTGAGTAATCCCCACACATCTATCCAAGAAGACGAGTTAAAAATCACTCTACTGGAGGTGACGGACCCAGGAAACCTCGCAGACGATGCACCGGCTAGGGAACTGCCGATGGCCACTGACGAACACATACTGCGCTATCAAACGAAAGGAATGCAACAGCACGAGCCGGCCATTAAAATGTCCATCGGAAATATGGGCGTCAGACCCCTTTGGGTAAGCGCTTTATATCTCGGCACCGGCTACGATCAAGATCATAACCATCCCACCAAATACTGTATCAGCAACCGCTTTCTGCGGCAAGAGCGGCTGAGACGAGGTCACGTGCAATGGCTCTTGGATCGGGCGGAGGGCCAGAGCTACTTGACGATTCCCCTACGCATTGAAAAAGAGCTTATCGAGGCGGGGATCAACGAACAGAAAATGATTTTTAAAATAATCGTGAGCACCGTCGAATTTAGCACGGACGAATTTAACCAGACAGGCGTACCCTGGACAGCAAGCCTATGGCGGCAAGAGCGATCCGCCGGACGCAAGCGACAGACTTGGGGCACCCCCGATTGGCGCACGTTTGAAATTCCCCTGCTCGTGAAATACGGCGAGTGATACAAAGCTTCCGAAGACGGAAACAAAACAATCAAGTGTAGAAATTAAATATTATCCATACCTCGACAGATCACTCCAGACGACGTCGAACAACCTCAACAAATATGAAACCTTCCAATGCAATCACCCACTTGCTTCTTCCGGCCATGTCCTTTCTTGGTATTGGCATTTTATTGCTTAGCGCTAGTCAGCATGCTGCAATTCAAACGTCGACTGCCCCCGAAGTTAACTTCATACAAACCGACTGCAATGACCCCATTCTTGTGGATTGCAACATCGAGGTCCAAGGAACAACCGAGGGCGGTGGAGACGACTTTTCGAATACATTCTTTGCCGGTTGTGCGGACATAAGTCTCGTAGGCTGTGACTACGCAAGGCAGGAAGACCGCCTGTATCAATTCGAACTTATGGCAGATGGTACTGTCTCGGTGGATTTCGCGGTAGAGACGACCAATAGTCCGATCGTTGGCCTTTTTCTATTTAAAAATGCATGCACGGAGGTACCGGAATGTCTCGGCTATGTTGAGTCCTCGTCTGCTGAATTTGCCCTGGATGCCATCGATCTCGAGGCGGGTACCTACCAAGTCATTGTGGACCAACGATGTACGGGTACGGGCCCTAATATTACCAGCTACTCGTTCGTCATTCGCTGTGATATTCCGCTGTCGTATGACGAGATTTCCTGCGGAGAGAAAATATTCTCTTCGACTATTGATGCCGCGAGCCAGTTTGACCTCAGCGAAAATGAGAGCTGCTTCGAATTTTTAATATCTGACCTGACCTACGGCGCCGGCGATCGCCTATACCAGCTTGCCTTATCCGAAGAACAAACCATTAGCATCAGCTTGGAGCACGATGCCTCCGGCGACCTACTGCTATTCCTATTAAGTGACGAAGGAGGAAGGCCCTCCGATTGCCTGGCCATCAGTGACCAGTTCACTGAAGCGGGCAAGGCGGGAGGAGAAGAGATTCTGACCACTTTGGAGGCAGGGACCTATTGGATCCTGGTCGATGGGCTGACGGCATTCGGTATCGGACCTGTCATCGATGAGGCGGATTTTAGATTGTCCATCCAATGCTTGTCCCTTCCTACCGCATGCGATCTGGAAGGAACGTACGTCTCCAATGGCAATCCGATTTTTGGGACACTGGTGGACACCTTGCCTCGGATATTGTCTGGCCTGGCATGTGCGCAAGGCTTATTTGACGAAACCGCCATCGGCACCATACTGATCTATAACAAACGTAGTAGTGAGCAGGAGTTTACGATCGACTTTAGCAACACCGATGTCGATGCAGTGACTGCTTTTGTATTTGATTGTCGGGACTCTGGGCAGGGGTCATCATCGGCTTGTCTGGGCCGGACCCAAGATGGGTCGCTAAATCTGGGCAATGTGCCGGCCGGATATTATTACATCGTGGTGGCAAGTATCGAGTCCAGCGACTATGAGTTGATCATCGGCCCGGGAGGACCCCTGCTCGGTCGATGATCGGGCGCAGGTCTCTTTCGCACATCCCCTAGACACCACGTTCACTAGAGGCAAAAATAATTTCGATCTGCTCACAAATAATATTTATCGGAGCTGCTATGCCGGTCCTCGTACCTATACCGGCGCAGACTTTGTCATTGATTTTGAAGTGGATGATCTCAGCGAGATCCGAATGCCGGTCAATATATATTCTGATGTAGGCATCGGCGTCTTTTTGTTTGGCTACACCTGTGGCAGTGATTGTCTCCTTTACCTGGAAATTCCTGATGGCGGTGGCGAAGTGGGATTTTCGGCGGACTCCCTTTCTCCGGGCAGGTATAGCCTCGTCATCGATGGAAGCGAACCCTCCGATCAGAATACTTTTTCACTGGAGACTTTCCAGTATTTTTTCGAGATTTGCATTCCCAATTTTGACACCAACACCCATCAGATTGATTTTCCCATATTCGATGCCAGTCTGGTGTCGGCTAGTGACGAACTCTTCTTTGACCATGTCAAAAAAGACACCTTCGATTACAAAGCAATATTCGTCCCAAGGGAGGAATGGAGTTTGGGATCCACGATCCTAGCTGACTTTCCCTTCATCGATAACAACCTAAAGTGCGGCTACACGGATGGGGATTTGATCGTGCTTAAGGTCCGGCGACCGGACCGGTCCGTGCTCCGTCTACGGGGCTTGTACGAGCCACTCGATCCTTTGTTTAACATCACGGCCCAAGGTGTCTTTACACCCAATGCCCGAAGTGTCGTCAGGTACTTTTTCGCAGACACGCTAATGAGAGGCCCCTTCCTCCGCGTCCCCACACCGGAGCGCATGGCTGCCGCCGAGGGTGATACCCTAACGGTGCCACTTCAAACGAATGCTTCTTGGTTTGTTGATATTCCGCCCGAGTTGGACTGGTTGGAGGTAGACCCCACACAGAAGGGTGCGAGCACTCGGGACGTGCAGGTATATGTCTCGAGAAATGTGTCACAGCAAATGCGATCGGGTATTTTTCGATTTATCGGGCCCGAGGGGTTGACAGGTGAGGTCACCATCAAGCAGCTTGGCTACGGCTGTTTTCAAAATCCGCTGAGCGTGCGCTTGGATGGGGTAGGTCCGGCGACCGAGGAGCAGGGAGGTTTCATCAACGTCACCGTGGAAGGGGGAATTGCCGACTACGAGCTGGCATGGACCGGCGACAATAACTTCACCGGGAGCACGGAGGATCTGTCGGGTCTGGCAGCGGGGATGTATTCGCTGACCGTCACCGATCAAATTGGCTGCCAAGCTTTTTTGCCCACTGTGGAGGTAGAGATGTCTGTGGCAGTCCGCAATCTCGTGGACGACAGACAGCTGCGCATCTATCCCAATCCCACTAATGGGTCCTTGACAGTCGCACCCTTGTGGAAAGACCAGGGAGTCATGGACGTAAAGGTCTTTAACCCGATCGGCCAGGTCGTGCTTCGGGACCGCAGTCGTATCGGCGGGCTCCAATTTGACTTATCCCACCTGGACAATGGTGCATATCTGATTGAAGTGCAAACCCGACATTATCTCCGTGTAGGAAAAGTCATCCTGGCCAGAAAAGAGTAATTTATGACGTACCCGCTCGTCCCATGAGATCACAGGCTGCAGTCTATAGTCTACTACTCCTTGGTGTCCTGGCCATGGCCGGACTGCCTTGGGGCTCCCATGACTTTGCGCCGACTTTCGAATGGACTGAACCGGCCACCCCCATCCTATGCGGCGATATGCTGGCCTCCTCCACCTTGGACGGCTCCAATGATGTTGACATCGCTCAGTGGGAGGGCTGCGAGGTGCAAGGTTACTACGACGGTCCCGATCAGAGTTTTTCGTTTGAGCTGACCGAAGCGGGCAATGTATGGATTCAGCTCGAGCATGACACCGCGTACAATCTTGATCTGTTTTTGACCGATACCGGCCAATTGGGTACCTGCTTACATGTGAGTGACCAAGGGGACTCCAAGGAGGCACTTCTACTGGATCTGCCGGCCGGCACCTATCGCATCATTGTTGATGGCCGAGAAGGTCAGGCGGGCGCCTTCACGTTGCAACTGCAGTGCTTTCCCCTGCCCAACATCTGCGAATTGTCGGCACAATCCGTATTGAGTGGTGAGACGGTCGCCGATCAGCTGAAGGCGACCATTCCGTTGGAATACCTTCGCTTTGACCCCTGTTGGCATGCCATGGCGCAGGAACCGTTTGGAGCACTATATCTCCTCAATTTTGTGGGAGCTACCGACTCGTTTGCCCTTCATCTGCAAGGTGAGGACCCTTCCCTGCGATTGACGGTATATACCTGCAACGGAGCTACCCGATCTCCTTGCATCGCTTCCGCCCAGGATGAGATCAGCCTAAAGTACAATCGCTCACAGCTCTACTATGTCTTGGTCTCTGCCTCCACCCAGGTAGCTTATCAGCTCGACGTTTCTTCGGATGTGCCCTGCCAGGCAGATGATATCGTGGACCTTACATCAACATTTGGTGGACTCTTATCTGGGTTTACAGGCTCCGTCAAGGGTGCTGGGGACGATTACAACATGACCAAAAACAATATCTACGATAGTTGCCATTTTTCTGCCAGTGCCGGCGGGGAGGATATCGTGCTTATCCTGGAGCCGTCCCTGTGCAAGGGATTGGCATTTGATGGCAGTCCAGGATTGGCCGTCGTTGTCTTTGAAGACTTGTGTGGAGGTACTTGTCTGGCCACATACCTCACGACGGAGGAAGACACCATTATTTTTTTCGACGGCCTCCCTGCCAAAGCCATCCTGGTCATTGATGAGATTGACACCTCATACGCCGGCCAATTTTCGCTGTTCGAACCGAATGACTGTAGTATTTGCATGAACGTTGCGCCGGCCCACCACGAGATCTCCTACCCTCCCGTACCCTCCCTCCTAGTCGATCCCTCGGACCTGTTGTTTTTGGATGCCCCAGCCATATTTGACGCCCAACCATTCCCCGGATCGCAGAACTTTTACCAGGCCGGGCAAGATGGCCCAGATGACGACAGAAAATGCGGATTTGACCCCGGCGATCCCCTCACTTTCAAGGTACAGCGAGCGCTGACCAAAAAAGTGGAAGTACTGACGCCCATCTACGAACCCATTGATTCGCCCTTTGTCACGGCGACCAATATATTCCAGCCACAAGGCAAAAGCGTGATCATCGATTGGGTAATTAAATCAAGGGGCGTGCCACAAGTATTGGAGGTCTCCCAGGATATTGCCCGCATCAGTGAGTTTGCACGGGAGTCCCAAATTGAGGTAAGGTCGAATACCCGATGGTACGTGCGGCAGGCCACTGACACCTGGTTTTCCGTCTCCCCAAAGCGCGGCGATCGAACTCAGCCCATCGTGGTTACTGCCTCAGAAAATTCATCCACCGAAGAGCGGACGGGGTCTTTTCTGATCGTGGGTCCGGACGGCATCACACGAGAGGTCCGGCTGGCCCAAGCAGGCGAGCTACAAGTCTCATCAGCCACACCGTCGCACGGTCAGTTAGCGCACATATATCCCTCTCCCTTTCACCATGTGCTCGCGATCGAATTCAAGGATTTTCAAGGACCTTTTCAAGTTACTTTGGTCGACATTTTTGGGCAGGTCCAATTTGATGACACCTTTTATCAAGCTCAGGTGCATATAGCAACGACCGCCCTGGCTCCCGGCATGTATTTCGTGCGGGTCATAGAGGGAGACCGCTACGATGTCCAAGCCATAGTCAAACCGTGAGAGCCATGTGTAGAGCATCGGATGGTTTGAGCAAATACCGACACTTGATCTACCAGGCATTCGTGGTCGTGGGAGCGATGGCCATCACGCTGGCCTCTTGCAAGCACGAGCTGGAGGAACTGATATTTTTTGGCGTCGTCACCGGGGAAGTCACAAAAATGGGGGTTGACCGAGTGCGATTGACGGGTCGAGTGACAAATCTGCAGAACAGCTCGCTCAACCGATACGGATTTCTCCTGAGTACTTCTGACCAAGATCCCACCCTGTCCACCGCTGATTTGCGTTTTGAGTATGCGGGCACCCTGCCGAGCACGGGCGAATTTGCGGAGACCACCCCTGCGCTTTCCCTAAAGAGCTCATTTATCGTTCGTGCCTTTGCTGTCATGGGAGAGAGAGAAGTGCTTGGAGAGTCGCGCCGATTTAACCTAACTGAAAACGCCCTGGTCACCTTGGAGAAGGTGACCGTCTCCAATGACCGGGCCCAGCTCGAAGCGGAAGTCCTGCTGAACGTGCAGGACACGCTGGAGGACTATGGGGTAGTGTACGGGAAATCGATCCGTCCCATCGCCTACCTGGACTCGACCTTCTCCTCTGGCAAAACCCGCAATGACCAGATCTTCGATTTCACCGCCCAGGACCTCGACCTGAACAGCACCTATTATGCCAGGGCTTTCTTTCGCGTGGGAGACTCGATTGTGTATAGTGAGCCGCCCACGTCCTTTGTCACGAGAGACGGATGGAAGTTGCTGGACACCTTGCAGGCCGGTGTGTATGATCCGGTGGCCACCACCGATGGCGAGCGTGGATATGTCGGCTTCGGCTGCAGTAATCTGTGCGATACCATCGAATCCAACCGATTTTGGTCCGTCCGACCCGATGAAGCACCCCTCTCCCGACTCGAACCCCTCGACCCTACGGGTATTGGTCGAAGGCACGCGATCGCTGTCGAATCCGGAGGTCTTCTCTATTTTGGTCTGGGCGACGTTGAAGGCATCGACTCCAACGCATTCCTGAGCGACTTTTGGAGCTACGATCCCCGCTCGGCCTCCTGGACTCCTCTGGCGCCCTATCCCGAGGAGCGCTCCGGTGCCACCGGCTTTGCCCTCGACCGCCAAATCTATGTAGGTACGGGCAAAGACGAAGGGAATAACGAAAGACAAGATTTTTACAGCTATGATATCGACGCGAATGCTTGGTCCCCGGAGCCCCGGCTAATGCTTCCGGTGTCCATCGGCGGGCAGAAACGGGAGCGCGGTCGATTCAACGCTTTCACTTTTAGCTTGCATGGAGACATTTATATTGGAGGAGGCAGTAGACTGTTCACGCCTCTCCCAGATTTGTGGGTCCTGGACCTAGCCTCGCTCTCCTGGCGTCTGGTCGACGGAGATCTACCTCTCAAAACCACGGACCGGGCCATTGCGATAGGCATCGAGGCTACAGGCAAGGCTTATCTGGGTTTTGGACAGTCCCGCGCCGTTTTTTCGAATGAGTGGTGGGAGTTTGACGGAGCCGCGTGGGCCGCTCGCGAGCCCTTTCCGATCTTGGATGATCCGCGCGTGATAAAAAGCCAAAATGTTTCCTTTGGATTTGCCATCGGAAATCACGGCTATGTGGGTGGGGGTAATGCCATTAATAACGTACTCGAAATCTGGCAATATGTGGCCCTTGAAAACTAAATATTACGCCGGAATTCGGCCGAAGGTGATCCTCCTCATCGTATCGCTTATGCCGTGCGCCAACGGAAGCCTTCGGGCCCAGTTTGCCGAGCAAGAAATCCACCTACCGATCCAATTGATCACCGTAGCTAAGGAATTTGAGATCGATTGGCAGAAAGAAACCCTCGACACCAAGGGCTTTAGCATGGTGCAGGTACAAAATGTCTACCTGTTTGAGTCCGACCTGGTCGTGGAAGTCGAAGATGTGCAAACCGAGATGATTGCCGAAGACGTGGCGTATGTCATACGCGCTTCGCTGCGATCGGGCAGTGCTATTTTGCAAGAACTGTTGCCCACCCGGCTTAGGCAGCAACCGCAAAAGTTCGTTTTCAAGGATGCCCTGGAGACCTTGCTTGAGCCGGACAAAGCATATGTGATATCGTTAAACGTCGAAGGCATGGGCGAATTTTGCGCAGAACCTGCTCCCTTCCACCTGCGGCAAAGATTGCCCTACTACGGTGCTGGCTTGGCCGGACTCGTGCTGCTCGGCACGGGAGAAATATTTCGTCGTCAATACGATAAAGATCAAAAAGTCTACGAGGAGGCATGGCGCAATGGGGAGCCGGATCCGGGTGGGACGAAGAATATCCAAGATAAATTCAACACCTACCGCGCCCTGACCATCGCCGGAGCCATCGTGCTTGGCTTGGACGTCGGTGGATTTGTCTGGAGAATACGGGCCCGAAATCGACACATAAAGCTAAAGAAGAAATATTGTCCGCCGGACTTCTGGCAGGCACCACCGGCCAAAGAAAAGGCCTCCTTGGGCAAGATTGTGCCCAAACTGGAGGTGGGCGAAATCGGACTGGCCTGGCAATTTACCCTGCAGTGATTATGCGCACGCTCATTATCATATCGCTTGTATGGTGTAGTCAGCATCTCGCCGCACAGTCACAGCAGACCAAGGACCTGTATGCCAACGAAGTGGCACGGGGCAAAGAACTACTGCGCAACCACCATTATGACGATGCCATTGGGGTGCTGACATTGGCCTTGACCTTGCCCGATCGACCCGCTCACGATAATCTGGACAGCATCATTCAGGTAGCCCTGCAGGAAAGAATCGACGTCTTGGATGCGGCGCTCACCAAATCCAGGCGAGACAGCATTATCGCTGATTCACTCCATCGGATCGATAGCAGCCGACAACAAGTACTGATCGCCAATCAAGATAGCTTGCTGCAGCTAGCCAAGGTGGCAGAAGTCATCCGCTTGCGTCTGCTGTCGGGCCAGCAACTGGCACTCGGTGATCTGGAGGGAAACCAGCGGGCCCTATTTCTTGCCTATCACGCTACCCAAATTCTGCCCGACTCGGTGTCCCTGCTTGCCTTGGATGCTTTTGGCAATGCCGTGTATCGCGACTTGAGTGTTTCCTTCGTGGCTGGGGATACGCTCTCACATTTTGGATACATGAGCGATAGCGTTGCGATCGTAGCGGCCGGGGGCAAGGTGCTGCGAGCTAGTGATAAGGGACCGCCTCAGCACTTGTTTACCCATAGCCAGCCCCTGCGAGGATTGCGGACCTACCCTCGACAGAAGCTCGCTTTGACATGGTCTGACGATCATACCGCCGCACTCATTCGAGACGGCGCTCATCAGCTCCTGCCTCATGGAGGAGAAGTCACACACGCGATCATGACCAAGCATCGCACGAAGATCATCACCTGCTCGCGGGACAATACGGTCAAGCTCTGGGATCTTGAGGGCAACGAATTAGAGACTCTTCATGGGCACCAGGGAAACGTCTACGAAGTCATGAGCGTAGGAGATCGAATCATCACCCGGGGGTCGGATGCACGGGTCATGGTCTGGACAGACTCCGGAGACTCCCTGTTTTCCATTCACCGACCGCCTTACATCTATGACGCTGACCTCTCGCCCGATGGAAGCCAACTGGCCCTTGCCTCGGCCGATGGCACGGCCGAAATATGGGATTTGCACGGTCGACGACGGCACCGACTCACCGGTCACACCGCTGCAATCCGCCATATCGAGTTTGGTCCCAAAGGAAAGCAGGTGATGACTTGGGGCTTGGACGATATGATTCGAATCTGGGAGGGCGGTGAGCGAGTGGCCCAACGGCAGGTTCCCTTCGGCATTGAGCTGGCCACCTTTACTCCCGATGGCTCCGGCATATTCCTGTCCTCCGTCGACCAGTCCGCAGGCATCTGGCGGCCATCATTGGATTCGATGAAGTATCTCGAGCAGACGCAGCGCATGCTCGAGGTGAAGTTTTCACCGGATGAGCAAGCGATGCTCACCACCTCGGCCGACGGACGGTCCCAACTCTGGGATCTCGAGGGAAATGTCTTAATGCGACTGGATCAGATGGACAGCACGATTCCTCCTCGCTTCTCCGCCGATGGCCGATCGATCCTTTCCGCCTGGGGCGTGGACTATTTGCTTTTAACCCCCATGCCCGATTACGGCCTAGAGTTGATCAAGACCGAGCACCCAAACCTGACAGATCCCAATCGATATGCGGATACGCCGGAACATAAGGTAAACTACTTTGACAATGCAGATCGCAGTACGGCCCAAGGACAAACCCTTGGCGAGAAGCCTAGCAATAATAATTAGAGATGCAGGATTCAACACTACCCGTCATATATCTAGCCTATGCCTATAGCAGAGAGGACCGCTTGAATGCCCTCCGAGACGAAGACAACCAAGTCTATGACGTATTGGTGGAACGACGCATCGGGGGCGACTATCTCGTCTATCGGCAGCCGACCTTGTCGCTAAAAGAAATAGAGAAGGGTCTACGGAAGTTTGAAGGCCGCATTGCCCTTTTTATGTACAGTGGTCATGCCGATCAGGAGGGTCTGATTTTTGATGACTCGGGAGCCAATGCCAAAGGGCTCGCTGCTCATCTGAGCCACAGTGCCAAGACGGGCAACCTCAAATTGGTCGTCCTCAATGGCTGCTGCACCGGAGCTCAGGTACCACTCTTTCTGGATGTGGGTACGCCAGCGGTGATTGGCACGAGTGCGCCCGTCAAGGACGAAAGCGCCACGCTATTTGCGATCCGCTTTTTCCAAGACCTGGCCGCCAAGCGCAAGACGATCCGAGAGTCCTTTAGGGCAGGACTGGAGGCAGCACAAACTGCTCCTGGGATTAATCTCAGACTCGATCAAAAACACATCCATCGGGGAGCCGGCCGGATCGCGGAGCGACGCAACGAACCCCTTTGGGGATTGCACTACCAACATGCGTCTGACATTGATTCCAATCCCCTACCCACCGGTTCCCAGTCCTATGCCAAGGGCGACTTTGTGCCCAATGAAATGCTGACGAAGGTGCTCTTCGACACCCTATTCCAAGCGGGCAATGAGGACATCAAGGACCTGAAAAAGAAGGAAGAAAGAAAAGGCGTACTGCCCAATACGGAAAAGGCAAACATGATCTTCAACGTCCTGCCCTTTCCCATATCTAAGCATCTGCAGCGACTGTTGTGTCCGGTCGATAAGTATGAGGGCTATGACAAGGTCACGCCGGGACGGGTGAAGCAAATTGGGCGGCTATATCAGATCACCAGCCAATTTCTTGCCTTCGTCTACATCTCGCAGTGGTGGGAGTGGCAGACCAAGGAAATGATCGAAGAAATCCCAGGAGATTTGGTTGAGATCCTCAAGGCATACTTCAAGCTAGGCACTCGAGAAAAAAGAACCCATGATTATCTGGCGTTGATCCGACACATGGGAAATATTGCGAAATCCCTTCCACCCAATGCCAAACGAAAATACTTTATGGCGGATCTCGCGGACTTGTCTGGCTTGACTCAACCAGATCATCCCTTCCGAAAGGCCGGATCAACCTTACTCGATATACACAAATCCTGTCGTGCCGGACCGATAGACAAGAAGGACATTCCCTTTCTGTGCCGACAGGGAGAAGAAGCGCTCTGTACTTTATTCTCTGAACTGGGATTTCTGCATGCGTACGACTTGGCCAGTATTCAAAATATCGATGTGCGAAAAAATCGGCATCAGGTCCAGGCTGTGTTCAGTCACGAAATGATCAAGCTCATGCACGCCATGGGTACTCCCAAGCACCATTTCTACCTGCACAGAGATGTCCTTGACAACCGTGGCGTAGCACTGATCAAAAGCGAGGTAAGAGTCAAAGACAAGGATAAATGGGAATTTGACGTGCTCGACATTCAGTCGCTCAATCTGTCTCCATTTATTATCGACAGAAATTCATTTGAAGCATCGGCCGACTTGTATTACCTGATGTTCTTGGATCACTACCGGCCCACGTGGGACAGCTATTTCTATAGAAACTACAAGAATCCTGATCGAGACAATGAAGGGCAGGAGGTCAAGGCCGGCGGTAGCTTCCACGCCATCCATCAGCAGGTAGTGGCATTTAGGCGATCTGTATTAAGAGAAGAAGAGGAGTGACACAAGAGCCCCAACATACCAAAAGTCCCTTTAAGTTTTTGGACTCCTACGGTCCTCGGGATGCCGATTTCTTCTTTGGTAGGGAGGATGAGACGGAAGAGCTCTATGGTCATGTCAACAAGAACCGGCTGGTGCTTGTCTATGGCCCCTCGGGCTCGGGTAAGACCAGCCTGGTGCGATGCGGCCTCGCCAACCGTTTTGACGTCACCGACTGGATGCCTTTTCTGATCCGCCGGGGCAGTAATATCAATACCTCCCTTCGAAATACCCTTTCGAATTCTTCCGCCATTGGCGGATTTGATGTGACGAGTGACAATCTATTGACCTCACTCAATAAGATGAGCACACGGTATATGCGGCCGGTCTATTTGATCTTCGATCAATTTGAAGAGCTGCTGATTCTTGGCTCGGATGAGGAGCGAAAAGAGTTTCTCGATCAGATATTCCGTATCGTCAATGATCGATTGACGCAGGCCATACATCTCATTTTTATCATGAGAGAAGAGTACTTCGCGCGACTGGAAGATTTTGAGCTGGCCATTCCGTCCTTTTCCGATCGAAGAATGCGGGTCGAGCCAATGAAGCCCCAGACGCTCCAGAAAGTGATCCGCGATACCTGCGCTCATTTTAATGTGACCCTGCAAAAAGGCCTTGAAACAGCCAAACAAATCAGGCTTAATCTGCGCAGCAAGAATAGTACCTCGCTTGCCTATCTACAAATATATCTGGACCGACTGTGGCGAGATGACATCCCCAGGACGGACCTGTCCCAGTGGGACGGTGCTGGGTATCCCCCGCTCACGTTTACGACGGAAGAAATTGACACCTTAGGAGACATAGACAAGGTACTTGTCCAGTTCTTGGGCGAACGACAAGAGACCATATTGCAAAACGTCCGTCGCCACCACCCCGGATTCAGCGAAAGCGACATGCGTGCCATGCTGGACATCTTCCTGAGCGAAGAAGGCACCAAACGTCCCATCTACTTTGAGCGTCACGGAGAAGATATTCATCTACTGGGTCTCCCCAAACACCATGAAATTGCTCATCTCACCCCAGCAGTGATCGCGCTCGTCCTCAAGGGACTGGAAGAAAGCCGGCTACTCCGGCAGGATGAGGATTCATTTGAGCTGGCTCATGATAGCCTGGCCGAAATCATCGAGGGCCAGCGATCCAACGAGCAAAGGCAACGGCGCGAACTGATCCGGCGCCTGTCCAACTGGGTGAAGGAAAATGACAAAGATCCGCGAGTCTTGCTGGGTGAGCAACAAGTGCTGAGCTTTCGGGGAGAGATCCGGCGGTTGGGCATGCAAGATCGGATCGATGCCGCCCAGCTGACCCTGCTAAAAAAGAGTGCTGACAAAGTAGATCAGGAACGCGCCGCCAAAGAAGCGGCCCAGCGAAAACAAATCGCCACCCGGAATCGGGTCATCGCGGGCATATCGGGGCTGGCCCTGATTGCCATCGTCCTGGCTGTCAACTCGCGGCGGCAGAGCGAGCGGGTGAAGATGCAAAATGTGCTGCTGACCGGCCAGATATTTGACACCAAGTACCAGCAGGCAAGGAGTAGTCTACAAGCAGGAGATTACGATGCTGCCCTCGTACATTTGGATAGCGCCAAAGTCTACGCCTCTGCTGAAGATCAGGCGACCTTGGAAAGAGATAGCCTCCATTGGGCAGCTGCCGGGGTCCTGGTGCACGACGGCAATGCACTGATCGACAGTAGTGATAGTCGAGCCTGGCGTCTGGGGCTGGAAAAATTGACACTGGCCGACAGTCTCGTGCCCTTAAGAATCATCCGGGAAAGAATGGACTCGGCCGACGACAAGATTGAAGCCAAGTTCAAAGAGTATCTCCAGAGCGCCGATAGGTATATTAATAAGAGGGATCTGGCTACCGCCCGTATTCTCCTGGAGGAAGCAGCCAGACTCAGACATATCCAGGACTGGACGGAGGATGATCGGAAATTACTGGTGAATTTCCCCGATTTGATTCCGGATCAGTAGTTAGTAGAGCTTCGCACTAAAATCTTGTTGTTAATTCTAATGTCACTACAACTCCCCCCGACGCGCCACCAAAGTGGCTTTGATCTCCCGTGCCCGGGCCTCGGTCAGGTCATATTTCCACATCACCCAGATGGCCAACGCCGCTGTCACGGCAGGGATCACAATGTCAGCAATGCGCAATCGAATCAGGGTATCGGCCGTCTGGGTGGCGGCGTTTTGATCAAAGCCAACCAGCTTGAGCACCAGGCCTCCTAACACCAATGCCAGCGCCTGTCCCAATTTGACCATCCACCAGTAGATAGCCCCAAACGTGCCTTCCTTGCGGGGCATGCCATTTTCTAGCTCGTCCAAATCACAGACGTCGGCTGTCATACTCATCATCAAGGTAAACAAGCCGCCGATGCCAAAGGCCATAAGCGGGATGGGCATAAACAGCAGCCAGGGATTGCCCGGACTAAATCCCCACCACTTTAGGGCATAACCGCCGATAGAAATAGCCGTAGAAATAATAAAGGCCCTTCTTTTCCCCCATTTATTAGCCATCGCGGTGATAATCGGGATCACCATAAAAGCCGTAGCAAAAGCACTCACCGTAGAAAACCAGGCAGGCCAATTGCCGGCCAGTCCATAATCACCATTAAACATGTAAAAGACGATGATAAAATAGCTAAAGGAAGCCACCAACTGAAATCCATTAAACACCAGGAATGTTGCCCCACACAACTGCATAAAGGGCTTATTCTTGGACACTTGGATGATTCCCTTGAGCAAGTCAGACAGATTTGATAGCAAGGTGCCAAAAGAGATTTCCTTTCGGTTTGCCATCTGAGAAGAGTCAATCCCTCGGCAAAAGATCGCTGGCAAAATGCCGAGCAACAGACAGAGGCCGCCCACCATGATGGACAAGCGCCGCACACCGATGGCCTGCGTCTCAAACAGATTGGGGTTGGCGATCAATACCCAAAACCAGGGAACGATCATCCAGGCGATCTGACCTACGATCTGCGAAAAAGCCATCAGTCGAGTGCGCTCATTGTAGTCGGAGGTCATCTCATAGCCCAGTCCGATCAATGGCGTGGAGAAAATGGTATTGCCAATGAGATATACCAGCGATAAAATCAGAAAATACCAGAAATTATACATCTCCGAATTTTCCGGATTCAACTGCCAAAGCACCGCAAACAACACTCCACTGAGTATGGCACCCACAAAAATGTACGGCCGTCTACGTCCGAAACGGGACTTCGTATTATCCGAAATAAATCCCATGATGGGATCCGTGATGGCATCAAAAAGTCTAGGCAAGCCCCCCAACAAACCGGCCAAAAAGGGGTCCATGCCGAAGGCCGTCAACAGAAAAAACATAAAGATGCTCAGGGCACCCGGCAATAAATTATTCACTAAATGCCCAGCGCCGAAGGCCACCTTTTGCACGATGGGCACTCGATCTTTTGCGGCGGTCTTGTATTGAGCCATGAGATACCGTTTTGTTTTGATAAAATCCGTTAAGACAGCAATTTCTCTGCATGCATGTGGACAGCGATTTGCTCAATCTCTCCGCATCGTCGAAGGATGCGCGTGCTTGTGTCCGCGTCCAGGTGCCAGTGATCCAGTGTTCGGGTAACGCCAGTTTTTTCCATGATCATCAGCCGATCAGCTTCGTCCAGCCGATAGACGATAGGTACCTGGCAAAAAGTGAAACAAAGACTTCCCGCCTCCAGCAAAATATTTTTCTTCGATCCAAAGACGTCCAGGTAAGTAAAGTTCCCGGGTGCCGTCAAAAATTCTTCCACCCGTAGGAGGCATGGATCAAATCTCACGCACCCGTCTTGTACATATATGCCGAGCTCTCCAAAGCGGCAAAGTATATCCTCCTTGACCTGACCCGTCATGCCGGGTTGTTGGGCACCCTTTCCCGCCGGCGTATGCGAATATGGATCCGTCGGAAAGGCACCATATAATTCGGCGGGTTTGTGAATGCCGATGCCTGCGCTAATCTCATAGTAGTGCTCCACCAATCGACCGATCACGGCCTTGTCCTCGTCAGCCCGGATGGCGCGGAGGCAACATTCTTGCACGGCCAGCAGCAGCTTGGACACCATGTGCCAATAAATTGATCCCAGCCCCTCGTAGCCATAAAAGGTACCCGATCGACCGGTGAAGGATCGGTGATCAAAGGTCGCCTCAAAAATCTCCAGGATCAAATCCGACTCCCGGTCTACCATATCCCTGTAGTCCGACTGCACGAGGGATGTCAGTGCCTGCTGCAGATCCTCGGCATTGCGAAAAGAAGCATGAAAATGATAGTCGCCATGCACGTCCTCTTCGATGATACGCCGATCGCCTTGGGCCAGCATCTCTTTGAGTAGGGCTGACCGATCCACCATCTCTTTTCGAAGTGTATTTCTCTCTACAAATCGGGGGAGCGCCTTATTGGGATAAAGCAGATAACTGTACTGATCTGCCCTAAAAAGCCGGCTGTCTTTGAGCGCATCCAGTAACTCCAGTGCCTCTGTAGCCGACAAGAATCCCGAACTAAGTACGGCAACTTGTCCCTCTAGCATCTCACTCAGGTGAGCGACGGCCATGCTTCGGTCTTTGGCTACGTACAGTATATTGTATGCATGGTACAGCCGATCGTCTCGCCGATTGGCCCGGATCGAGTGGTCCAAATACTTCAGGCTGACGCTTATAAAACGATCGATGCTCTGCAAAGAAAGGCGCTCTTTTTCTCCGGAAAACCCCTGGTCGTAGATCTGATCGCGATAGTCACTGCCTGCCCGGCCCAGTTCTTCGGCGATCATCCCACGATCCGCGTCCGTCAGATCTTGTGACAGCAGCGATACATGTCGGTCCAGGCTTGTGACCACTCGGTCGTAAAACTGAATCAATTCCCGGGAGACCGGCGTGCGCTCTCGATCGGAGCTTTTAATTATTCTCTTTAGAAATTGTAAGAATCGCCGCAAATAATACAGGGTTACCATGGAGAGGCCATTGCCCACCAGGGCGTTATTGGCATCATTCCATTCGGGACGCTGTGTATTCATCCAGATACCACCCTCCGGTACGAGATTGGACATCTTCGCCAGTACCGTCGCCAATAATTTTTCGACGAAACTGACGTGGTATATGTCGTTTGACGGGTCACGTAGCAGGGCGCCGTCCGAGCCTTCCTCCTCCTTTTGCAGACGGATTCTAGCGTCCAGCGCCGCGTCAAAGTTGATGGTGTCCTTTGGATTCTGCACGATCTGATCAAAGGGCTTAATCCGGTACGGTACATTGGCGTACACAAATATGTCCTCATGCAGAAATTTCGGCAGCAGATCGGGCTGACTGGCGACGGCAAATTCAAGAAATTTTAGCAGATAAATAATCTGATGGTCGCCCCAATATCCGATGTATGACCAAGGATCATCCGGCTCAATCGTCTCCCAGTCAAAACCACCCTTCGTCACCCGGTAGGGGTTGTATCCATCAAAGGTGGTGGCATTGAGAAATTTATAGATCATGGCCTCCAAAAACTCTGGGTAGGAATACGCCAGGGCTTCCCAGTTCTGAAATATATCCCGCCAATTTCCTTCATAATTCAGGATTTTCGAACCGTCGACCTCGTTTCTCGTATTAATTGAAAATTTATTCCAGGGCCGGCTGGGGTCGCCATGCCTTCGACTAAATTTTAAGGGCAAATATTCCAGGCAAAGCCTTTTAACATCCGCCTCCGGATGGGGCTGCGCCAGGGTTCTCAATTCAAACAGGGAAAACCGATCGGCCCAGGAGCGGAATTGCGATCCCACGGTATCATGTACCTCGCGATTGGCCTTCTCCAGATAGGAAAGAAAATCACCCTTTTCGATCCAGTAATGGTCATCAAAAATGCCACCCCGCATGATATTAAACATCACATTGGAGAGGTGTCGGGCGTCCCGATATCTGTCTGCCGTTAGTTGTAGTCCATCGGCGGAGGCATTAAGCGCAATCAACTGATCGGTGCCCTCTCGGATGTCCTCGCGAATGGTTGATTGGATGTCTGTAGCCTGCCGAATATCCTGGGATAGGCCGACCACCGCCGTCAGACTCTTATGGACATCAGCGATGATCATCCACTGCTTGGCTCCTCCACCGGGGAGGCTCACTGTGGCATGCACAAAAAAGGCACCCTTTTCTCCTTTGACATCCGCCTCTTCGGAGATGGCTCGCGCCTGTCGAAAGTCCTTCAGTTGGAGCGATGACAACAAATAGCTCGGGTTTTCCAGGCCGGTCGACCAGGCGACGTTCGCCTTTAGTGACTCACTTGGCTCCGCCCGGTCGACAATGATCGCACTCAGCGCATATATTGCCAAGCCCATCTCCCGGTCCAACTCACTCCTTTTGTAAGCGTCAGCCAAGTTGCTGGTTTGATTTTGCACGTCGCTGGGCAGATTGGCGGGCAGGATGTTCTGCAGGCCATCCAGCATATGTACTTCGACCGGCACGGCGCCGTCATTTTGCAGTCGGGCACTGCGTACGAAACCAAATTTTTCGCTCACATTCCACTCATAATAAAACGATAGTTGCAAACTGAGATTAAGCTCTTCAAAGCGCACTTTGTTGCCATGCACACTCTTGTATAGATTCCGCCTGACTTCATATCGGCCGTCAAAGCGCTCGGAGAGGGGCTCCCAAAGCTTGGTCCCGCCATCTTGCACCACCAGGAAGATCGATTTACTCCCCGTCACCTCCGTCGACTCTGTAATTTTATCGTCCGTGTAATAAGGAAAAAGGGCTCGATCGGAGTTCCTGCGACCGGCAGTCAATCCTCCGTTGCTTGAGATGAATAACCAATGATCTGAGGGACTGACAATACTCATAAAGAAGGGTCGCATCCGATCGCTGTTGGCGATCTTGAAGTACTCCTCGTCCTCGATCAGGACGCGGTCCAATTGAATCTTATCGGCTAGCTGAGGGTCAGTCATGGTACAGTGTGGGCTCGTAGATTTTGATCAGGCTCCCGACTCGGAAGGTACGAGCATCTAGCCGCAAAGCCTCGCCATACGGCTAATTGCTCTCACGAAAGACACGCACATAGTCGACCAGCATCGTCTGAGGAAATTCGGTTTGCTCGGTAGGAAACCCCACATAGTTACCGCCGACTGCAAGGTTGAGAATGATATAAAATGGATGGTCGTAGACCCACTCTCCGGTCACATCGTCGGGCTCAATTCGCTGATAGGGCGTATCATCCACGAAGTAATCGATGTAGCCTTCCCCCCATTCCACGGCAAATACATGAAACCCGACATCAAACCTGCTTTCGGTCAAACCAAAACTCTTCGTGATCGCCGCACCTCCGGAATATCCCGGCCCATGTACGGAACCATGGATCAGTTGAGGCTGCTGGCCCCGATATTCCATCACGTCGATCTCGCCGCATTGGGGCCAGCCCACGCTGGTGATGTTTGACCCCAGGAGCCAAAAGGCCGGCCACATGCCCGGGCCCCACGGCATTTGAATACGCGCTTCGAAGCGGCCATAGGTTTGGTCAAAGAGGCCCTCGGTGGTGATCCGCGCAGATGTAAAGGCAGATCCGGCAAAGGACTCCCTCCGAGCTACAATGGCCAGATTTCCACTGCCGTCCAGCGAAACGTTCTCGGGACGATCCGTATCGTACTCCAACTGAGCATTGCCCCAGTCTGTACCAATGTCGTAGGTCCACTTTGATCCGTCGGGTGCCTGGCCGGCCGGTCCGTCAAATTCGTCCTGCCAGACCATCTGCCAACTTCGTTGCTCCACTTGATTTTCTTCCTTGGTGCAACCTGCGCAGGCGAATATCAGCATAGCCATTAGCGCCCCCAGGATGCCCTGGGGTATCAAACCGCGGTGCCTCGTCATATGAATATTCATGTCCTCCTATGTTAAATTGTTACTATTTGTGGAAGTAGAGGTTGTCTAAATAAATATCTCCGTTGCCGTCAAATTTAAACTGGATAATCTTTGCCAGATCTACCGGAGAAAAATCGGTCAATGGAATCTCCATACTGTTCCAGCCGGAGGTGGGTACCTCCAGGGCAAAGGCCTTCTCTACCGGACCCTCGCTGATTAGAAATACGTTGAGCTGTGTCGAGTTTTGGGTCCAATAATCGACATGCAGATGCGTCATGCCCGACACATCCTGTACGCTGCCGAGCTGAATGCCTTGGTAATTTAGGCCGGCATAGTTCAAGATTGGGTCCCCAGCCACCTCGGTTTCCGTGACCACCGTAGCCTGCCCCCAGTCGGGCTTTAGATCAGTGCCCGCAATATTTTCGTAGGCATTGCTAAATACGGAGATGACATCTGCGGCGTCATGGATGGGCAGGGGAGCTGCTTCGGTGGGCGCATCGCCACCCACCATACCTTCACTATAGAAGAAAAGGTTATCCAAATACACATCCCCGCTCCCCACAAATTTAAATTGAATCACGTCTGATAAATCGACCGGTGAGAAATCAGCGAGCGGAATATCCATGCTCAGCCAACCCTCCGTCGGCACAGCAATAGGTTTGGGCATCTCCACTGGACCACTGCTGATCAAGAATACCTCCAGCATCTCGGCATTGGCCGTCCAAACATCGACATGCAAGAAGTCCATGCCTGTCAGATCTTGACCGCTCGCCAGTTGAATACCTTGATAATTCAATCCACTATACAGCAGGGTATTATTTCCTTCGATCGCTTGGTCGCTGACGACGGTCGCTTGTCCCCAGTCCGGATTGAGGTCGGTACCCTCAAGATTGGCATAAGCATCGCTAAAGACCGATATGACATTGGCCGCTTCTTGGATAGGTGTGGGGGCAGCTTGCATGGGCTCCATGCCTCCACCGTCGCCTTCTCGATAGAAGTAAATATTGTCCAGGAATATATCTCCGTTTCCATCGAATTTAAACTGGATGATCTCGGCCAGATTGACAGGCGAAAAGTCCGTCAGATCGATGTCGATACTGGCCCATCCAGACGTAGGCACCGTCAGCGCCTTAGCCATTTCCGTGGGGCCAGGACTGATCAGAAAGACATTTAGCGCCGAGGAATTGGATGTCCAGAAATCCATATGTAGGTGTGTCATGCCCGACACATCCAGCATCCCTCCCAATTGGATTCCCTGGTAATTCAGTCCACTATACGACAGCGTATTATTGCCTTCGATCGCCTGCTCGGTAGCGAGGGTCGCTTGCCCCCAGTCCGGATTAAAATCCGTGCCCTCGACGTTCATATACGCGTCGCTAAATACGGCGATGACATTTGCCTGCTCTCTCGTAGGGGTGGGAGCCGGCTGATCTGGTGCACTGCTACCGCCTCCGTCACTGGCTTGGTAGAAATATATATTGTCTAGAAAAATGTCGCCATTGCCATCAAATTTCAGCTGGATCAACTCGGCCAGCATAACCGGTGAAAAATCTTCCAACGGAATATCCATGCTCACCCAACCATCCGTGGGCACGGACAAGGACTTGGCCGTCTCGGTTGGCCCCGGACTGATGAGAAAGACATTTAGGAGTGTGGAATTTTCTGTCCAGAAATCCAGATGAAGGTGGGTCATGGTCGACACATCCTGGGCGCTGCCCAGCTGAATACCTTGATAATTGAGCCCCCGGTAGACCAACGTATTGTTGCCCTCGACCACCTCCTCGCTGGCGACGGTAGCCTGTCCCCAATCGGGATTGAGGTCGGTGCCTTCGATATTATCATACACATCGCTGAACACGGAAATCACCTTAGCCGCGTCGGTAGTGGGGCTGGGCGCCGCCTGCTCCGGTCCCGTGCTGGCCGTGGCACCACCCTTGTAGAAATAGACATTGTCTAGGAAGACGTTGGGCAGATCTCCCGACAGCACCATTTGCGCCAAATGGCCTTTGGAGGTCAAGCCGGCAAAACTCGTGAGCGGTACATCAATACTGACCCACGCCTCTGTCTGTAATACGGGTGCCGTAAAGGCAAGCTCATGCGAGGTATCGTCCCCACCACCGAAGGTCCCGTCCGCCCCAAAATCAATCAATAGTATCTTAAATGCCAATGGTGCATCCGTCGGATCTGGCGTCCATAGATCCAAGTGAAAATGAGTCATCTCGCTGGCATCGATCGTCTGTGACGAAAACTCGATACCCACAAAATTGAGCATCTTATAGCGCTTGATGTCATCCCCATCCACTTGGATATCAGCGTCCTCGGCGGTGGAAAACTCCCAACGTGTATTCCAGGTGTCCACCAGCACATCCTCGTAGGCATTGCTAAATAGTGAGATGACGCTGTCTGATGACACCGTCGGTGTGGGTGCGGGCTGGGGAGGAGCAATGGGCAGGCCGGTAGAATTAATCGTGAGCGAGCCGGTAGCTGCTGTTCCAGCCATCATCGCTGTGATCACGGCGGTCCCACTGTCGAGCACGGAGACTGCTCCCAGCGCATTGACAGTAGCCACGGAAGTAGCACTGGAAGAAAAGGTATAATAGCCCGGTGCCGCCTGCGCACGCTGATCTACTCCCGTCGGGAGGTTGGTCTCCACATATAAATCACCGATGGTCAGCACGTCGCCCGTCTCTGCGGATACCACTTGTGACTCACCCTGAAGGATGCCAGGCTCCGCACGTGCGAGCGACCCCAATTTTTCAAATTTCACCTCGTCCAGCCAAAATGTATATCCCAGTCCGTCCTCCGGTCCTTCGGAATAGAATAGCATACCCTTCTCCGCTGTCAGTTTGGACGGATCTGGAATGGGGATATAATACTTCGTCCAGTTAGAAGTCAATGGCAAGTTTTGCAGGGATGTCTGGTATTTGGCATCGTCCAGATCATTGCCAAATCCGATGAGATCAAGGGTGGCCGCCTTGGAGGCCCGAGCCCAAAATGTCAAGGCATTGAAGCCGGACAGGTCACGACCGACGGAAGTAGTGAAGGCTCCTCCCGCATAGCTGCCTTCCGGATCACCCGCATTGGGCACCGCAAATACCATAGCCGCGGTGCCATCATACGCCTCGTCCTCATCGACATCAAAAGCCGTGACTTTAGACCCGCCAAAGGCCGAATAATTCAGTCCGGCACTAAATCCATCGATAAAAACCTCGGCCGTGGTCGGAAAAGTGGCTGGCTGCAACTCATCGATATCCCGCTGACAACCGATCGAACTCAGGGCGAAAAGGGTCGCCAAGAAGGGGATAGCCTGATAGTATTTTTTATGTTTTGTCATGATTACTTGCCTATGTTGATGTGCAAATAGGTGCGAAGCTCCCATTCCTTGCCTTGGTCAAAATTTAGCGCCGTGGGATCACAGATCAATTCTCCTCGATCATCCAGACTCCGAGTGGGACAATACCGAGGCGAATATTGATCGAGCGAACGCCAGGTAAATCGGACACCCAATCTGGTATCTGGCAGATTAAACCAAGTCGGTTTGCCCAGCGTGGTCGATAGGTCGGCCATCAGCTGGAGCGGATACGTCAGGTTGAAGTCCCGGTGATAGTCAAATGGCCCCCAATCGTTGACCTTGACCTGTGACACCAGCTTGAGTCTGTGGTAGATCACCCGCAGGTCGCCCCCAAATCGCTCTACCAGTCGGGGATCGCTACCGTTGGCCTGGACGTCGCCTGCATAGATATTAGCAATAAGACCAAGGTCCGGGCTGATCTTGGAGACCAGGCGCGAGTGGATCTCCCAGAGATCTTGCGCGGGTGCGGAACCCGGAAATGCAAAGGTCGTCCGGCCATCGCCAAAGATGCCAATGGCGGCATCCTGTAAGGTGGGCAAATGGCGATAGACAAATCCGAGATTCATCGCAAACTTGGCGTCCTCTGCTCGGTCACTATCCCAATCGTACATCCAGGTGCCGGGCGTCGGGTCATAGGTGATGAGAAGTTCGCCGGCGACCGTCTCGCGGTTTTGTCGGACGGCAAATGGATCGTCAACAATATTCCGCGGTCTGCCCGGGGCATTGACATCGGTCGAGATGGGACCCACAATGGGCTTTTGCCAGAGAAAATTGGGGGCAAACTGCAGGTGGTTGAATCCGACGGTAAATCCCGTCAAGAAATTGTATTGATTTCCGCTGCCGCTGTCCTTTAGCCGCCAGCCCGTGAAGGTTTTCGTATAGTCAGCCCCGCCATTGGCCACCAGCCCCATGGCCGCACTTTGTGCATACCAATTAAAGGGGCCGGAGCTGAAGGTCAGCTTGACTTTTCCGCCCCAGGTATCATCCGACGTGATGACATCTTGGTAAGCGGTCCGGTTATTTTCATCGTCTTCGTCCACCAGTTGGAACGATCGCCCCACCAAGGGTTTTCCGCCCCAGATGCCTCCCAGCTCGATGCCTAGTTTTCCAAACTTTCTGGCGACATGCAGGGTAGCACGCCGAGTTTCCGGTACCGGCACGGCAAACGAACTAACTGCCGGGCCCTGTTTGTCAATATCCTCATGAAAGATGCCGGTCACCTCATATTGGCCAAAGCGTCGGTGATACTTCAGCAGCACGGCGGGGTTGGCACCCCACCACAATTCAGGGCCAAAGGCCACCTTGAGTCCTTTCAACGATCGCTTAGCGGCAATCTCAAATCCCAATGGGGCCTCCCCGTTGTAGATATCGATGTTGGGCCCGTAGTTGGCTTCTGGATACAGACCAAAGAAGTCTCCCTCGTAGCCCCAGTGGTAGTGGCCGGTACGATAGAAGCCGGTGAAGTCAAACCACTTGTGATTCCAATTGATGTCGGCACGATACACTTTGAGGCGCTCGTTGCTGGTCAGGGTTTGCTCGCCTTGGGTTCCGTCCACGGAGACCGGCCGTCCTCGGTTTTCATAAAAGATCTCGTCGATGGGATTCTCGGCGACATGCCCCAGGACGTTGAAGGAGATATTTGCCCGGAGCCCCTCGGTGGGCTTGGCTTCAATCCCGACGAAGTAAGACTGCATGTGGTCAAATCCCAGCTCGTCCGGATAGGATCGTTCACCCGCCACAGCATCCTTGGGCGTGGTCAGCAGATCACCCCCGGTACTGTAGGTGGTAAACTCTGCCCGCAGCCCACTCAGGCGCACCTTCTTGGTTTCCTCACCGATGAGCGCTGCTTTGTCGCCTCGGGCTCTGACTACCGCATCCATGAGCTGGATCTCGGAAAAATAGTCGTCGATAGAGGTCAGAGTGACACCGTCGGCATAGGGATTTAGCGCGTGGGCTTCGCCAAGTGCGTAGTAAGCCGCACGGGGATAGAGCTGATACAAGCCACGCTGATTGGTCGGCCCTTTCGCGCAGATGCCAAACCACTCCTCATTCATATTATTCTCCCCCTCTATGTGATCGCGCTCATAGCCGCCATTGCTCCAGGAGGCATTATTGTCGTGCACGTCCAAGTTTTTTGTCTGGCCAAACTTCCACCAGCCGTCGCTAAACTGGAAGGTGAATCCGCCCAGCGAGTTGTTGGCTTTGCCCAGACCCGCCGCATTTTCGTAGATCTCCTTCCAGTTGCCCACCATGTAGTAGGCTTGGGACATCTGATCTTCACTGTTTTCAATCGCATTAAAGGCGTCTGACCCAAACTCGGTGAACAGGATGGGTTTGTTGAACTCGTCTTTGACACGCTGAAAAGCATCTCCAAACGAAATGCCTCGATATACATTGGTGCCAAATATGTCCACGTCCTGGCATTCCTCCACAATGATCTCCATAAACAGCAAATCACCATTGCACATGGCGACCGGATGCCCATCATCGATTGCCTGCATGGCCACGGCCGCCTCGTTGAAGAGCTTGTACATATCTCGCGCCCGTGCCGTGGACCTTCGGTCTTTGATGGGAATATCTTCCGTCTCCGCCCCTTCCCAGAAGAGGCCGTAGTTGTTCTCGTTGCCCAGCAGATACAGTAGCAAACCCCGGGTTCCCCGGTAGTCCTCGGCAAGCTCTTTCACTTCCTTGAGCAGTAGCTCTCGTACGCGGGGATCGCCATACTCGGTGTTAGCCACCCAGGCTCCGCTCAGAGTGAGGCCGTACCGACCAAAGGAGTGATTGAGCATGGTATAGATGCCATAGTTGTCATAGATGTATTCAATCCACTTGGCCGGCACGCCGGTGTACTGCCGGATGGCGTTTACACCCATGCTCCGGAGCATCGACATCTCGGCATCGAGCGCCGCCCGGATGATATCGTCCGGTTGTTTCCACAGGCTGTAAGAAAAGTTGGTACCAATGGGAAAGTAATCCCAGTTCATGCCATTGACCATAAACGCTTCTCCATCCACGACCAAGCGCATGCCGTCCTGGTCACTGACCACGCTCACTTGGCCGAAAGACGTGGTTGGCCCCACGCTTAAGACCAGGCCTAGAATAATATATTTGATTCGTGTGGAAATCAAATCTGATGTGCGGCGAATAAACATGGCTTCAGAATATTATTGGGTCAAACTTAGCCAATAAGCCAGTGGGCCGCACGGATGTCAACTCAACAATTATTTCGTCACCGACCTCATCAATGATTTCATCAAGCACTACAACACTTTCACATTTCCAACGTAAATCGCTGATAATTAGCTAATATTGATTATGGTCTACTTTCTCACGGCTGGTCACCGCCGTATCAGCACCTACATGTTGATCTCGGCGCTTCTGTCCTCGTCGACCCTGATTGGGCAGGCTTCTTTGGGCAAGTATCCCATCCATAATTTCAGTCCATCGGACTATCAGGCCGGCATCCAAAACATTGATTTTGCTCAAAATCGAGATCGGCAGCTCTTCGTCGCCAACAACTTGGGGGTCTTGTGTTATGATGGCAGCCATTGGCAGGTGTACGCCTACAAGACCGGCAAAAAGATGCGCTCCTTGGCCTTTGACGAATCACATAACCGCCTTTACGCGGGATCGCAAGGGGACTTCGGATACTTTGAGGAGGACTGGGACTACGTGTCACTGGTTGACCTGATACCTACCGGATTTGGAGATTTTGATGAGGTCTGGGATGTCTTTGTACTCCGGTCGGGTGTCTACTTTTGCACCTTCCAATATATCTATGCCTACAACGGTACAGCCATCTCGGTCATCACGCAGGAAGGGGGATTTGATCGGTCGTTTGCCGTGCAGGGCAAGCTGTTTACGCAGCAGCGCGATGGCAAAATCCTTGAGGTCAAAGGCAAGGACCTTGCGTCTACACTTGTCCAGCAATACGAAGGACAAGTGGTCGCTGGTATGGTACCGTACCAGGACGGCTATGCACTGTTTTACAACTCCGGGCAAATCGACTATGCCACGGCGCTTGGTGCGGAGGAGATCTTTGGTCCCCTGGTCCGGCGACTCCAAGGCACCTTCGTCAATCACGTGCTTGCACTCTCCGACACGCGACTGGCCGTCTCCACGCAGACCGCGGGATTGTTTCTATACGATCGGCAGAGCCAAGCCATCGAACAAGTGACTTCGGCGCATGGACTACCGTCCAACGCCTGCCTCCGGGCCTATCAGGACTTTGCCGGCACCCTATGGCTGGGTCTGCAGAGTGGCATATCGCTGCTTCATATCAATTCACCGATGCGGTTGGTCAACCAGGACATCCGTCTGCAGGGCAGCGGTTACGATGCATTTCAGACCTCCGACGGCATCTATTTCTCCACTTCCAATGGCATCTACTACTATGCCCAGCGCACCGGCCAAACCACCTTTTTGTCCGGCACCGAAGGCCCCGCGTACGGCCTACAGCAAATTGGGGGCACCCTCTATGCGGGTCATCACAATGGTCTGTTCCGACTTGCGGGAGAGATGGCTACGCTAATCGCCAGCACCGATGGCCTATGGCAGCTCAAACACCTTCGAGCCAAGCCCAAATATGCGATTGCCGGGACCTACTCAGGTCTCCACCTGTTTACCCTAGATGCGCAAATGGGGTTGCGGTCCGAAGGCAAGATTGCAGGATTCGACGAATCGAGTCGCTTTTTTGAGGAGGATGATCAGGGAGACATTTTGGTGAGTCAATACTATAAGGGCCTGTACCAACTGGCGCTGAGTGATGACCTCCGAGCGGTGCACGCCGGGCAGATATCCGGCCCCGATACGCTGCCCATACACGAGCAGATCATCATCACCAGAATCGATCAAGCCCTCTACCTGGCGACCAAAGAGGGTCTGTATCAAATTGATCCCAGTACGCACCAGATCACTCCCGCCCCCCTGTTTTCAGAGATCATCGGGAGACAGCCGGTGTATCTTCTCCAGCAGGATCAGCAAAAAAACATTCATGTCATCTCGGAGGATCTGGTGGGCTACTTTCGCCAGATCAGTGCCAGTAACTATGCCTTTGTACCTTCCTCGCTGTACCAGCTCCGGTACAACCTCAACAATGATCTGCTCAACGCCTCCGTGCATGTGCAAGGCGGCATCATGTACTCCGCCAACGAAGGATTTCTATACTACGACCCCGCCATGGAAGACCGGATTGCCAAGGACGCCCCCTTGATTATCAGCCGAGTCCGCGACGTCACCCAAGATGTCGATCTGCATCGCCAGCATCCCTTTGACCAACGACCGGACGCCCTGAAGCCCATCACCGTCAACCAACGGGCGAAGATCCTACAGTTTAACCTGGAGTCCTGCCAATTTCAAAATCGGAGCAATCAACAATTCCGTTACTTTCTCGAAGGTTTTGACGAGACCTTTGGCGACTGGACCAGCAGCACCACCAAAGAATACACCAATCTGACCGAAGGAGACTATCGCTTTGTCGCTCAAACCCGTAATCACGTCGGCGAACTCACGTCGAGTCTTCCCTTTCCCTTCACCGTCAAACCACCCCTGCACCGCAGTACCTTGGCCAACGTATTTTACCTCGTGGGAGCCAGTTTGCTCCTGGTGCTCTTCTATCGCTTACAGCGACGCCGCTACCGCAGGAGACAGCAGAAGCTAGAAGCAGAAATACAAGGGGAACTGGCTGAAAATCAGAAAAAACTCATCGAAATCGAAGCGCAGAAGCAGCGGGAACTCTTGCAACTGGAGGAGGAGAAACTAGCCAGCGAGCTTCGACACCTCAACAACCTATTGGCCGCATCTACGATGAACCTCGTGGTCAAAAACGAATTCATTGAAACCATTAAGCAGGAAGTAAAAGAAGTTCGGCGTCGGGACAAAAACGAAGAGACCAAGCGGGCTCTCGAGCGGATCGAACGTGAAATTGATACCACCCTTCGCCTGCAGGAGGATTGGGAGCAGTTTGAATATCACTTTGACCAGGTACACGGCGACTTCCTCAGCCGCCTGAGAAACCAATTTGAAGAGCTGACGCCCAACGACCAAAAACTCTGTGCCTTCCTGCGGCTCAATCTCAACACCAAGGAAATTGCCAACCTCATGAGTATTTCTTTGCGTGGTGTAGAAATCGCTCGCTATCGGCTGCGAAAGAAATTGGCCCTGCACAAAGGGCAAAATTTGTCCAAGTTTATTCTGGAGTACTAGCTCGGAGCATCCGAAGGGCACCTGAGCGACGTATCCAACAAAGACCATTTACTTCCTCAGATATTCGCTGACAAAAGGACAGTACTGCTCCCCCAAAGCGCAGATGCTAATACTATGCGCTGTTAATCATCGTCCGGCCCTGCTTTCTGCGACAATATGGCATCAGTGGCATGCCCCATCTCAAATGAATCGGACCTCCTCCACGCCTGTCCAACCCTCCGGCACTCCCTTTCTCGCCAACTCGGATGATCTACTCAGGAAGGTCAGTGCTGACGTGTCCTTGGGATTCATAGCCACGAGTTCCTGAAAACACTTTTGCGCCTCCACAAATGATCCGGCCAGGAAGTGCGACACCCCTTGGTCAAATACCGCTAGATTTTGCCGCTTCAACATTTTTTGGGCTTCCGCATCGGCATCGAAGCATTCATATATGTCGAGGGGTTTTTGCTTGCCTTTAACTTGTACCCTACCCAAGTATCGCAGGTTGAAATGCTGCTCACCATCCAACTGGCGCCGGGTGTCCTCGCTCAGAATAATGGAGGCACCATAGTACTTGGTCAGGCTTTCGATGCGTGAGGCGGTGTTGACGGCATCTGAAATCGTGGCGGCGTCCAAGCGGTCCCGATCACCGAGAATACCCATGATCAGCAGACCACTGTGAAGGCCAGTACCGATCCGGATGGTGTGGCCTGAATTGCTGCTCTGCCCTTGGTTGAAAGCGTCCAGTGCCTTCTGCATCGCGATGGCCGCCCGCAAGGCATCTGTGGGTCGCTCGGGAAAGATGGCCATCACTCCATCACCCAAGTACTGATTGACAAAGCCGTTGTTCTCCTGGATTATGGGTCCCATTTGTCTGCTGTAGGCATTGACAAATTCAAAGTTCTCTACCGGGGTTAGGTTTTCTGAGATCGATGTAAAGTCCCTGATATCAGAAAAGAGCACCGTGACTTCGCGTTCGACCAGGTCGCCCAGCTGTACCTCGAGGATGTTTTGGCGGCCGATGGCCTGAAGAAAAGCGCTCGGTACAAATCTGGCGGAAGCAGCGTTGATGCGCTTCTGCTCGGCCAACTTTCTTCTCTGGGCCCTCGTGCGCCATAGGTGTACCGACCATAGAGAACCGGCTATCAGGAGGCCGTATAACGTGTAAGCCCACCAAGTGGCCCACCAAGGCGGCCGGATCAGCAGGGGTAGCACAACAGCTTGGTCCGCGGGCAGCCAGACGCCGTCACTGTTGGCAGCCCGCACCCTAAACGCATAGGTGCCTGGAGCGAGATTGGAGTAGGAAGCAAATCGCTGCGTGCCAGCCGCGATCCACCCGTCGTCCCAGCCAGCCAGCTGATAGGCAAATTTATTCTGCACGGGGTCCTTGAGGTGCAGGCCCGTATAGCGGATGACCAGGTCATTGCTCCGGTAGGGAAGCACGATGCGGTCACGAAAGGCTCTTTGCGGGAGCGCTCCAGGTGGGGACACAGGCTCACCGGTAGCCTCTACACTGGTGATAGCCGTCTGGGGAGGAATGGTATTCTTGGTCATTTCACTGGGATCAAAGACGAGCAGACCCGAGGGCGATCCGATCATGATGGTACCGTCCTCGCACCGAATGCCATGCTGGTCTATAGACCACTCAGCATCTTCCGCCATCCAACGATCACTGCGATAGGCATTGATCACCACCTCCCGTTGCGGGTCAAAGTGAATGAGACCGATGCCACAGCCCAACCAGAGCATACCCAAGTCATCCTCCAGGATGACCCGAATGGGATTGCCTGGATAGAGGTCTAACAGATCGTAAGCTATTCTACTCCCCGAGCCGGGTTCATACTTCATCAAGGGCATGTTCCACTGGCCCTCCCATATGCTGCCGTGCTGATCGATCCAGATGGACATGGTCTGTTGGTTGCCATAGGTATGATGGTGTCTAGACTGATCGGCTACTGGATCGAAGGAATGAAGGCCCCTTCCACCTCCACTGCCAAACCAAATGACGCCGTTGGAGTCCAGCACCATTTCCTCGGTGACCAAGCCATCCAATGCATCGTTGGATTTGAGACAGCGGCAATCGGGATCATAATAGAGAATACCCGCTCCCTCCCCGTAGCCGGTTGAGACCCAGATCGTCCCTTGGGCATCTTCAAACAAGTTGAGTACGGAGGGAAAATTGAGCCCGCCGGTTGCCTTAGGGTCGGGCACAAAGCGATCGAAAGCACCGGTGGATCTCATGCGACAAAGGCCACTCCCGGTACCGACCCAAAGCTGCCCTTGGCTGTCCCACAAAAGGGAGGTGATCGGTCCCGCAAGCAAGGAAGACGTACGGCCGGGCTCATGGCGATAGTCCGTGACAGACCCCGACGCCCGGTCCCAACGTCTCAGTCGACCGTCCGCAGTGCCCATCCAAATGATCCCTGGCGTAGCCTCGCAAAGTGCCGTAATGCCTTCTCCGGATATGGACTCAGGCGATCCTGCTGGATAAAACGCGAAGCGACTACTCTCCTTATTAGTCTTTAGAATTTCGCCATCGAAGGTGCCCACCCACTGGTTGCCAAAACGATCGGGCGAGAAGGACATCACCCGGATGGATCTCTTCGTCTGGTCCTGAAACCAGGTAAACGACTCGGTGACGGGGTCGAAGTCAAAAATGCGAAGGCGCTCGGGCCAATTATTACGCGAAAACCCACTGATGGTCAGCCTTCGATCGCTGCCTATTCCCTCCGTCATGTATTCGACACCTTCAGCGGCGTCGAGCCAAGCTGCCGGCAAGGTGTAGAATTGCGGCCGCTCGGATTTCATGCTCAGGCGCATGATCTGATCGTCCAGACCGACCCAGATGGCGCTGTCACCTTCCATGGTCATCTCATTGCCAGGCCGGCAATAGACACCGGAGAGCACCAGCTCCGCACCATCGTCATCCAGGCGTCCGACGCCTTCTTCTACAATCAACCAGATCTCTCCACTCTCGGTTATGGCAAAATCGGAGACGTAGCCCCACTGGGGAGGAAGGGTGGCCAGCTCAGAAACCAGGTGCTCCAGATCACGGTGAGGCACCCAGTTCGTATCTGTCGGTAGGGCAAGATCTCGATGCTGCAATTGTGTCAACGTAAATTGGGTCTCTGCCAGATTGGAGGACAGAACGATGGTGTGCCCCCTTTGGTCCTCGCCGATCCTGATGATCAAATGGCTGTCGGGCTCAAACAACGAGAGCTTGTACAAAAGGCCGCCCTCCCTCTGGTACCATCGCAAGCTGGGTCCCACGGCACTGCCCACCCAGATATCGCCAGAACTGTCTTCGTGAAAGGAGCCGTAAGCCGGGTGCATAGGCCTCGCTTCATCCAAATAGACAAAGTCGTAGCCATCGTAGCGAATGATGCCATTGCCATAAGCGATCCAGAGGTACCCGTCCCGATCCACATGCAGCCCGCGAATGCTGTTGAATGGAAGGCCATCAGACATGGTCAAGGCCTTGAAACGGATGGGTTGGATCCTATCCCCACGCTCCTGACCAGCGGGAACAGACTGTGCTGGGAGTATTGAATCCGATTCTGCTCTGGTGATCTGCTTATAAACCGCAGGCGCGATTATCCCTCCCTGTGCATCCACGGCGACAAATCCGCCCGGACGCTCGCTGGCAGGTGCCGGCAACGGTGTGGATGTGTCCGCGCAGGAAGCAAGGCAAAGGCAACAAATGCCTGCCGCATAAACCGTCTCTTGTCCGGCCCGGGCACAGGTCGTACCAAGCCACGCCCAGAACCTACGCCAGTCACCTTCTTTTGTCACCTGCATTTCTATTTTTCGGTCATCTGTTCGCCGGCCTCCCAATCGTCCGGCACTCCCTTGATCGTGTAGGTTGCCGAACGGTGTTTGAAATACTCGGCCACCTTATCCCCCGGATTGTCCTTAGCGATCCGATTGAATATCGCAGTCGCATCGGCAAATTCGCCTGCACTAAACTTTTCCATGCCCTCCTCAAATGCCTGCTGGCTTGCGATCTTGCCTTCGCGCACTTGAGGCAGATCACCATCGAAGCACTCGTAGGTGGCCATGGCAACCTTCTTTCCCTTCACCTGTACTTTCCCCAAGAATCGAAAATGGAAAAGACTGGGATCCTCCAGCGATTCCAGGCAGTTGGCCGTTAAGATAATTTGTGCCCCATAGCGCTTGGTCAGCCCCTCCATACGCGACGCGGCATTGACTGTATCTGCAATCGTCGTCGGTTCGTTGCGCTGAGCGTCGCCGATGATGCCCATGACCAATGGCCCCGCGTGCATGCCCATGCCGACGCGAAGTGGGTGGGCAGCCGTCAGGTTCATTTCCTGCACCTTCCTTTGCATTTCAATGGCAGCGGTCAGGGCGTGATCAAACTGCTTGGGAAAGATGGCCATAATGCCATCCCCCTGATATTGATTGATGAAGCCCTGATGCCTCCGAACGATCGGACCCATCGCTCCCACATACTGATTGATGAATTGGAAATTCTGTTCCGGTGTCATCTGCTCGGACAGCGAGGTAAAATCACGCATATCCGAGAAAAATACCGTGACGTCCTTGTGGGTATGATCACCCAGGCGGACGTCCGTGATCGTGTCCCTGCCCACTGCGCGAAGAAATTCAAAGGGCACGAATTTGCCGGTAGACCGATGTATGCGGTGCAGGTTGAGATGGGTCTTGATGCGGCTGAGCAACTCGTCTTTCGAAAAGGGTTTGGATAGATAGTCGTTGGCACCCACACTGAAGCCTTCCACCAGATCCGACACTCGATTTTTGGCCGTGAGCATGACGACCGGCAGCTCCCCGGGCAGGAACATGTCTCTCAATTTGTGGCAAACCTCGTAGCCCGACATCTGGGGCATCATGATGTCCAAGATGATCAGATCAAAGGCCCCTTCACGCTTGATAATCTCCAGGGCATCCGGACCGTTGATGGCCTTTCTGACCTGGTAGCCGGCCAGTTCCAGGTGATTTTCCAGCACTTGCAGGTTGACCGGCTCGTCATCCACAATCAGGATGCGGCCAACGTCTCCTGCTTTAGTCACCCCGGTGAGAACGGGCTCTGTTGCCGTGTCTTCCAGTGGTACGATCGTAGTTTGTTGTTGCCCAACAGGATCGAGATCGGGCAGCTCATCTCTTGAAACCTGACTCAAGGGCAGGGTAAAATGAAAGGTAGAACCCGCGCCCACTTCGGACTCCAGTCCGATTTTGCCCCCATGCAATTCTACCAACTGTTTGGTAACCGACAGGCCCAGGCCTGTCCCTCCATATTCGCGAGCAGTACCACCGTCGGCCTGCTCAAATGACTGGAAGATCACGCCAAACTTCTCCTGCTCGATGCCAATGCCGGTATCCGTCACCCGGATATGCAAAAACTCGCTCGTCTGTTGCGCTGTGACGCTGACGCTCCCCTCAGCTGTGAATTTGATGGCATTTCCAATCAAGTTGTGAAGGATCTGCTGCACCCGGTTTTCATCCGCTTCCACCAAGGGTACGTCCCGTGGCACCTGATTGATCAAGGTCAGCTCCTTGTGGCGAATGATGGGTTCGCTCAGGGTCAGGACCACGTCGACGGCGGAGTGCATATCGACCGGTCCGAGCTGCAAGGCTATATCCTGATTTTTCAGTTTAGAAAAGTCCAGCACGTCGTTGACCAGGTTGGCCAGCCGCTTTCCGCTGCTGATGATGACGTTTAGGTTGGAGTGGGCTTTCTTAGATAGTTGACCGGCGATGCCGTCTCGTAGCGATTCGGCGATGCCGATGATGCCATTGAGCGGTGTACGCAGCTCGTGCGAAGTGTTGGCGAGAAATTGGTCCTTGAGCTGATCAAGCCGGGTTAATTGGGCGTTGAGCTCCTGTTGGCGCTGCAACTTCATGCGGGTTTGACGAGTCCGCCATCGATATACACCAATCAGGCCGGCGGTGAGCAGCAAAACATAGGTGAGGTATGCCCACCAGGTTTTCCAGGGTGGCGGCAGTACGGTCAACGACATTCGTGTCTCGTCATCCGGCCATAGGCCAAACGGGCTGGAAGCCTGCAGCCGAAAGGTGTATGTACCACCTTGAAGGTTCATGTAGTTAGCCCTTCGATTTTCCCAGTCGGTCTCTATCCAATCTGCATCGTATCCGTCAAGCCGGTACCGATAGGAAATCTTCTTGGGAGATACAAACTGCATACCCGAAAATTCCAATGTAAAATTATTGTGTCGATGATCCAGGGTCAGAGATTCCGCAACACTCACATTAGTGGGTACAGCAAAGGCTTCCATTCCCTCTGAGACACCGATGTCAACCGGCTGATTATTGACAAGAAGGTTTGTAAGCATCGGCCGGGGGATCGTTCGTTCGTATACCAGCTCTGTCGGATCGAAAATGCTCGTACCTTCAGGATCGACGATTACGAGATATCCGTGCCTGGTCCTATGCAATACCGATTGATGTGATAGTCCATAGCCCACACCATCTTCCGGACCTAATTCAAAATAGATATCCTCGTCTTGATCGTACACGCCCAGGCCATTCGACATTCCCATCCATAATCTTCCCAGTTCGTCCTGCACAAGAGCGTGAATAAATCCATTTGTTTCACGAATCGACTCAAACCGATATTCTCCGTTCACCACTTCACCTTTATAGAGTGTCTTCAGGCTGGCGACATAAAATGTCCCGTCGTCGCCATTGTGCAGACATGGCATCTTCAGGTCTGCGACATGCACAAATTGGTCTAGATCAGGATAGAAAAGATCCAATCCCGAGCCCGTCACCACCCAAAACGCCTCCTCGCTTTCCGGAACGGTGCTGTACACATTGCCGTCCCGGATGGAAGCTGAATCATCCGGATCCCTTACATAGTGTGCCGTAGATGTTATGCGCTGCTGTGTCTCATCCAACACAATTTTGGTCAAACCATCCGGCCCCCTCGTCACCCAAAGCACACCCTTACTATCCTCCCAGACCCTCTGGACCCAGGATAGGCCATCGGGAATTGGTATTTCAAGCTCAAGAATAAACTGATTAGAGGATGCATCCCACGTGTAGCCAAGCAACAGCCCGTCGTTCGCAACTGACCAGAGATACCGCTTACCCTGATACAGACTACCCTCCTCTAGGCTAAGCAACTTACTGGTCTGTATATCTCTCGACCAAGGATCTTCAGGTAATTCTATCAAAGTGGGACCACCAACAGCATTTATAACGTACTGCCCATCCGGTGATTCAAAAATGATGCTTCCCCCGTATTGGGGTCCGCCCACTCCTGACATCGACAAAAACGACAATTCAGGTTCAAACAATTGCACCGCCCCATATCTTGCACCCCAGAGGTTCCCCTCTCGATCACCCGCATAGGGCAGGATGTCAATATCATGCAGGAAAATTTCAGATGAATCCTGTGGATCGAATCGACTGATTCCCTCCTCCGTAGCAATCCAGAACATCCCATTCGCATAGTTTACCTGCGAAGGATAACGGATCTGAGGAAAACGAAACATCTTCGTGATAGACAGTCCATCCTCCAATTGGACCATTCGCATCCCCTGTTCGCCCCGGGTCCAAGTTCTCAACCAAAAGGAATCGGTATCTCCCGATGCTGCTGACTTGCCCGACATAAATTCCAGCATGTTGCTCTGGTACAAGTAGGTGGTATCTGCAGGATCGATTGCGGGCCTGCTGAACGCTCCTGCCTCTTTGTCAAATACCCATAGACCATGTAATGTGGCCAGCAGTAGATGGGAGCCATGGTCCCTGATATCCCGGACGACATTTTGTCGCCATGCTAACACGGAGTCAGCACGATGGTGATAAAAATGATTCAGCGAATCATTGCTGGTATCATACCGGAAGATTCCCTGACCGTAGAAAGAGCCAAACCAGGCCACGGCACCGTTCTCGTCAATAATTGTAGGTCCTATCCGCTCTTGATTCAAGCCACTATTCGGATCAATCAGGTTAAACTCCTGTGCCAGGTCAAATGTATACTGGATGAATGCATTGGTGGCCACATCATATTTTACCAGGGAGTGCGGCAATTCAAGGTAGCGTGGCGCAATCCATAGATTGCCTTCCGAATCCAGCAAAAGCTCTCCTGCAGATGGCTCAAACGCCGGCCCGGTAAATACTTCAAACTCGTATCCGTCGTACCGGGACAGTGCATTGGCATGGTTAAACCACATAAAGCCATGGCGGTCCTGTATGATCCCGAAAGAGATTCCATTGGTAGCCATGCCATCATTAATGTCAAAATGCCAAATGTTGTATTGGGCGGGAAGGTTGGTAGCCAGTAGTATGAAAGCGAGCAGGCAAAATGAAAGCCGACCCCCAAAGTGCTTTCCGTTTGGTCGAGGCACCTTTTTTTGCAATTTACTAGATATGCGTTTCCAACCTTCAAAGTACATGGTCAACAATCCGTGGGATAGTTTTGCACCAGGTTGGGATTGGCGTCGATCTCAGCTTGGGGAATGGGACATCGCAGGCGACAACTCTGGTAGTCGATGCCATTGACAGGGCGGCCGAGGCGAATTAAATCGTGAAAGCGATTTCCCTCCATGATCAGCTCGACTTGCCGCTCCAGGATGATCGCTTCAATGAGGTCCTCAACACTTGAAAAGTCACTGGCCTTAAAGAGGATGGGATTTTCTTGGTCACTAAAGACGACCTCACTACCTGCTTCATTCCGAACTACCAGGGCGCGCTTCCGAATCATGTTCAGGTAGGCTATCGCCGACTCCAAATCCCCAAGCCTTGCCTGGCATTCAGCATACATCAATATAATCTCCGCATAGCGCATCGCAGGTGCATTGTCACCTCCGAAGGGATCGTTGTACTTTGTCGATTTTAGATCAATGCTGTCGGTATTGGTTAAGAGGCTAAAGCGTCTGTCATCTACCTGCCAGCCATTGGCGTCAAGGACAGATCTCTGTGCATCCGTAATGGCCTTGCCGTAAACGCGATCGACGAGATCTAGCGCCAGGTTGAACTGAAAGGACAAATTACCCTGGGTCAATTCGAACAGGGCGCCAAATTCCTGATTCGAGTAGAGCACTGACCAGATTTCTTCCGAATTACCTTCATTTCGAAAGAATTCCTCGGGAGAATTTAAGAGCTGATAATTGCCGCTCTCGATGATACTGCTTGCCAGGTTTGCCACGACCTCAAAGTCGGCCGAAGATTGGGCTATTTGGAAATTTACCTCCGCTAGATAAGCGATGGCCGCAAAATGGGAAGCTCTGCCAGCGTCACCCCCGCTACGAGGAAGCATTTCGCTGGCCACCGTCAAATCATGCAAGGCTTGCGCATACACCTCCTGGACGGAGTGACGGGATGGAAACGTGATCTTGTCGGTGTTGTCCACACCGGTCGTTACGATGGGGATGCCAAGTGAGCTATTGACATGATACGGCAGTGCAAATAAGCGCACAAGCTCAAAATACATGAGACCACGGAGGAAGTGCGCTTCGCCTGCCAGTCGATTGGCATCGGCAGCGGCCAGGTCCCCTTGTGCCGAGAGTCGGTCCACCCGCTCGATCATGATGCTAGCCTGGTTGATCACCGCATAGCCATTGCTCCAAATGGCGGAGAGGGCGCCATTCGTGGATTGAATGTCATTTCTGCAGAAGTCAGCCAAGAAGGAACCACCTGCACAATTCTGCTCGGTGTCTTCCGTCTGCATCTCTGGTACCGCCACCATCCGAATGTCGGCCCATCCTGCCAACTCGCTATATGTGCCGGAAAGGAATGTCTCCAACGAATGGAGGTTGTCCAACCCCGAATCCAGGGGGAGCGAGGACCCAGGCCTTACATCTTGCAGATAGTTTTCACAGGAGAAACAAAAGAGCGTGACCAGTCCCAGAGTCAAACCGTTGAAAATCCTGCTATGCCTCATCCGCCGGATCATAGCTCAAGTTTTACACCCACGGAAATTGTACGGGGCAGCGAAATTCCATCATCAAAGGCAGCGCCGGTGGGACGGTCCACCTGCGTATTCATCAGTTCTGGATCCATGTCATCGGGCACACCTGTCAACAGCCACAGGTTGGTGCCTGACATGTAGACGGTCAACGAGGAATTCCTTTGTCCCAAATTGAGAAACCGGTGTCCCACTTGCAGTTGCTTCAGGCGCAGGTAGTCACCTTTCTCCAGCCACCTGGTGATTTGATATTGGGTCCCGTTGGTTCTAAACAGTCTCGACTGAGGAATATCTGTATCCGGGTTGTCCTCCCTCCAGGCATTTAGCAAGTTTCTATGCACATTAAATTCTCCAGCCCAATCTTCGCGATTGTGTGCGTGCCGGTAGGCATGAAAACCGAGCGCAGATTGAAAATTTGCGGAGAGATAAAATCGCTTGTAATCGATTTCGAAAGACATTCCACCGGTAAACTTGGGGAAGGCATTCCCGACGATCACCCGGTCATTGTCATTGAGGACGTTGGTCTTGTTTCCCTCCACGTCCAGGAACAGGGCGTCCCCATTAGCAGGGTCCACCCCGGCGGAGCGCACCATGTACCAACTGCCCAAAGGCTCACCCACACGAAAGATCTGCAGGCGATGACGGGCAGCAAACGTGGAGATGTCATTGTCTTCTCCATCACCATCCGTATCAGCCAATGCCGTGATCTTATTGCGGATATGAGCTCCGTTGACACCCACTTTGATCGATAGGTCGCTTGATCGGACAAGCTGCGACGTAAGCTCAAATTCCACCCCCATATTATACAGTGAACCCACATTCTGAAAAAGAGAACCCACGCCATTGGTCGACGGGATAGGTACCTGTAAAAGCAATCCATCCGTCGTCTTTCGAAACCAGGTGAGTGTGCCCTCTACCTGCTGTCGCCAGAGGGCAAAAGACAGACTGACGTTGTACTGGGTGGTTTCTTCCCAGCTCAATTCAGTATTTCCCAGCGCATCGATCGAAGAGCCTGGCTCGCCGTCATAGCTGCTTGAAAAACCCAGCAGGGCCCTGGCGCCAAAGTTGGAAATCTCGGCATTTCCTGTTTGACCAATACTAGCACTAAGCTTGACGAAATCAAATGCTCCGACATCAAAAAAGGATTCCTCACTGATCATCCATCCGGCCGAGAGGGAGGGAAAAAATCCCCAACGATTGTTTTGTCCAAACCTTGACGAGCCATCGTATCGCGCAGAGGCCGCCAAAAAATATTTGTTTCTCAAGCTGTAATTCGCTCGGAGGAAAAATCCGGCAAATCGATATCCCTCGCCTCGTCCCCCTCCTAAAGTAAATGCCGCAGCATCAATGTCACGTAGCGCCGGATCGGCGAAGTTCTCCCCTAACGAAATCACGTGTTTGAAAGCATGTCTTTGCAGCTGGCTCCCAGCGACCACCACAAGTTCATCATTCGCTGCATGATGAGCCGTCCAAGTCAAGGTGTTCGTCCAGTTGTAGTTTGACGTCAGATAAGCCTCTGAGAAGATTTGGCCATTTATTGGGCCACCTACGCGCGTATTGGCACCTTTAATCTCCTCAACCTCGACCCCGGAATACTCCACATTAAATTCCGTTCGCAATTGAATCGAAGCAGCGGGTGCATATTGCAAATGGGTACCCATCCGCACCTCATTGACGTCCTGCTTGAACTTCGTTTCCCTGAGTTCCACAATCGGGTTCCAACGAAAGGTGCTAATCTTCCCGCGGTTTAACAGGAGGGGATCACCATCGGCGTCGAATGCAGGCAGGTTGGGTGGAAATAAACTGGAGATGGTAGGGGCCTCACTTAATCGTCCTGTCTCAAAAAATCGATCCTGTTCGAGGCGTGTCGGCGATATGGAGACGCCTACCTGCCACCGCTCGCCGATCATCTGGTTGATCTTGGCTTGAATCGAATACCGCCGCATGCCCTTGGTAATGAAATAATCTTCATCGCTGCGATAGCCTCCGGCAATGTGATAGTTAGTGGATTGATCCCCTCCGGATACGGAGGCATGGATATCGTGAAAGACGGCTGTTCTCGTCAAGAGATCATACCAATCAGTGGTGGGTTCGGCGTCGGGGTTGGCATAGAGAAAACTCGTGTCGGTGATGCCGACGGCAGCGGCTGCCTGATTCCAGCTCCGGGCAAATTCCGGCCCCGTCATGGCCTGCTGCCTAACGGATGGATTGGATGCGCCGATCTGGTAGGACAAAGTCACTTTGGGCGCCGTATTAAACTGTCCCTGTTTGGTCGTGATCAAGAGGATGCCATTAGACCCCCGCGCTCCGTAGATCGCCGAGGCTGCGCCATCTTTAAGGACTTCGATAGAGGCAATATTATTCGGATCAATGCCGAGCAAATTATTGGCTCCTGCCGAGACATAATTGTGACCACCCCAAGTATCGGTGATTACGCCGTCGATGACGATGAGTGGCTGATTGCTGGCATTGATTGACGTCTGACCGCGGATGCGAATGTTCATGGGCGTTTGGGTGGCCCCGGAGGCTTCACTGATCTGGACGCCCGGCACCCTCCCCTGCAGTGCCTGAAAGGCATTGGTTTTGGCGGCTCCGAGGTACACCTCTTCATCAATAGAGGCAATGGAGGAAGTCAACTTGCGCCGGGTCGACGTGCCATAGCCCCACTTCACGATCTCCTGCAGGGTGGTGGCGGTAGTAATCAGGATCACTTCGATCCGATCCTCTGAGCCCACCTCCACTTCGGTGCTGCTAAATCCTATGTAACTTACGATCAGCGTGCGGGCATCCGCGGGAAGGGTCAAGGAGAAGTTGCCATCGACGTCGGTGGTGGTTCCGGCTGCGCCGTCCTTCACCAGTACATTGGCTCCGATGAGGGGGAGACCATGTTCATCTGTCACGGTACCGCCCACGACGCGCTGAGCCTTCAGCTCGACCACGACGAGGGCAGTCAAAATGAGGAAAGCTTTTATGGTTTTGAGAATACCTTGAAGTGCTCTTTCCATGTCTCTACGGCAACACGGAACGTATACAGGTACGCTCTTTCTGAAGATAAGAGTTTTTTCGGAATGCTCGGGCTGGTCTACGCGTCAGCGGCTAGGCCTTACCTTGCCAATGAAAGATAGGGTGGACCTTGCCTCACCGCAGTTGGCTCAGTAGCTCTTCAATCGCCTTTTTCAAATTAACCCTTCCCTGATAGTAATTTTCCATCGTTGCTCTAAACGCAGGTGTGTTGTACGAGGCAAATATGGCACGAAGATCCATATCCAGCACGTGCGGGATAGACAGCGTCTGGAGAGCATCCTGCGTCGCTCGGCCACAGAGATAAAATAAGGCGGCGTGCCACAGGCCTCTTGGAAAGGCTTGATTGCTTTCCTTGGCCTGATGAAATATTTCGCCGCGAAATGGACTGTCCGTATAGTTGAATAGCAAATGGCTGCCCTCGTGGTAGGTCGTCTCGACAAAGGAAGTGGTACCATTTAATGAATCAAGCGTTGAGATGACAATACTCATGGTGGGCCTGGTCGCTGTATACGCACCGGCATAGTTGGCATACGCTGTCAGGTCCACCCGCACCTTGTCCACATCGGGCCAAGCATACATAGCCAGCACTTCCATTTTAGAAATGACCGCTGATTCGAGCGTTCGAATATTGCGGAGATGCATGTCTAAGATCGATCTATTTAGTGCTTGATGAATGGGCCAAACATGCTGTCTATAGATAGGTGCCACCTGATTCAGCATTGTGGTAAATGCCAGTGAGAAAGTAGTATCATCTACTTCCCCTTGTTCCTCCAAATCTGCTAACCATTGACGCATGGGACCCAAAGCAGTGCGTAGGCTTTGGTCTACCAAGTGCTCTCTGTAGTATGAAATGGCCGCGTCCAGCACACCTTGTTCGGTGATAGTTAGGGCTGCCAGGGCTTCACTTTCACCGGATTGCAAGAATCCCAAGCCATCTTCTTCGAGGTGGGCCAGTTGACTTCCTTTTGCTTTTTGATAGAGAAAATGATGGAGATTAATCCAAAAGTCACTGTAAAACTGGAAGTAGCTGGTGGTATCAACGGCTTGTTGTGCAAAACACGTGGCCGTCATCCACATCGATAACCAAATCAACACTGGCCCGCATAGGTTCGACTTATCTCACTGTATCTTAAAGAACAAGGTGCCAATGATTCCTCATTCCAGCGCGCGCAAAAGATACGCAAGATTGGAATAGATAGATTGCTCCACGAGTGTAGGAAGGATGGAAATGCGGCCAAACACACAGACCTTGCTAGTGGCATGGTGTCAAAAGCACGAGAGAGGCGCTGCCATATAGCCACCTCTCCTCGTACCATCCCTACATTTCCATCTTATTCCTACATGGATCTATCAACTACCGGTCAAGCGTCTCTCCCATCGCAGCCAGCCCTATCGCCCGATCCCCGCCTGGAGAGGCAGAACGTTAACAACCCGCTTGCTTGGCATACTCTACTGGGTTCAAGGTAGGTCGGTGGCAGTCCGACGCCTTGGACTGGGAGATCAAATGCATGGATTTTGATATCACCGCGTGGGAATCCTTGGATTATGATCACAATGTGACCCTCTGCGGATCCAAACCGGAAAACTGTATTCGGCAAATCGAATTAGATACAAACACGAGGCGATCATAAACCGGTGGCGGCTGGCATGAGCGGAAAGCGAGAGCATGCTCGCCCTGACCAAGCAGGAATCTGAAAATTGAAGGCCCGACATCAGCCTTTTTATTCGAGACCTCTAATCAACCACAAACGTGGCAAGACGCTACCATCCCTCCGCATCCACCCCCGCATAGGGAAGATGTTCAAAGGGCACCGGCTCCTGGGTGACTCTGGGATCACCGGTCTCTCTCAGCTCGTCTAATAACTGAGTGCGCAGTTGCACGCGTATATTTTCGTACGCGGGATCACGAGCCAGATTATTTACTTGATCCGGATCGGCGTCGATCTCATAGAGCTCCTCCGCCGGCCGTTTGCCAAAGGCAAAGTCGAAAAACCGTCGGTTGTCCTGCTCCTTTCGGTGGGCCACAATCCACGCTTTGCTTGGACTGCCGTCATAGTCACCAAAGGCGTGAAAGGTGTTTCCCGTCAACTCTTCGATGTCCGGTACATAGTCATCGTCGACGACCAGGGGATCACCCATTGGGTATCGATCCGGCGCAAAATTGATGATATAGAGGTACTCCGCATTTCTGATGGCCCGCTGCGGGTAGGGCAAGGCCCCGGCCCGGGCCATGCGGACGTGCCGCTCTCTTCCGGTAATTACATGGTCCCGTCGTGATTCGATCTGACCACTTTCTCGACTTCGAAAAATGGGCATCAGGCTGGACGCGGTCATGGCTCCGGGAAGGTCAGTGTGTCCCGCTTCCAAGAAGGTGGGGGCCAAGTCCGGCAAGCTGACAAAGTCGTCCACCACCCGGCCCGGCGCAATCACTCCGGGCCAGCGCGCCATGAGGGGCACCTGGACGCCAAAATCATAGAGGTTGCACTTGCCATTGGTCATGCCGGGAAAACCATGGTCGCCACTCACCACCACTAGGGTGTTGTCCAATTCACCAGCTCGCTCCAACATATCGAGGATCACGCCCAGGCCAGCATCAAAGGCCATCGCTTCGCCCAGGTAATCGGCAAAGTCGACCCGGATGGTGTCTACATCTGGCAGGAAGGCCGGTATTTTGCCCTGCAAGGCGTCCGGGTCAAGGCCCCAGAGCGCCTCACCGGAGCCGTAGGTCCACTTGCGATGCACATTGGTCGGACCCCACCAGTAGCAGAAGGGCTGATCGCCCTGCCGCGCGTCCAGAAAATCCTGAAAGTTTAGGCGCACTTCGTCAAACAGCCGGTCTTTTGCCTCCTCTACCGACAAGCCTTGACCGGCCATCAGAGCCGTAGCATTTTGGCTGAAATTGTTGAATTTGACATCTCGCTGATAGCGCTTTTGGGTGCCCCCGTAACCGGCATCCTGCGGCCTGCCAGGCGACCACACTTTGTAGGTATACCCAATGTGATATCCCTTGGCTTCAAGCAATAGGGGATACGTAGGAATGGAGTCGTTCCAAACCGCCCCTTGTAGAATGGCTCCCCGGCCGGTACGGTAAAAGTGCTGTCCGGACAGCAGGCTACTGCGGCAGGGGGTGCAGGAGGGCGCATTGACAAAGGCATGTTTGAAGAGGATGCCTTCATTAGCGATGCGATCTACGTGGGGTGTGCTGATCAGCGCATTGATGGACTGGGGCCCGTCAATGGGGGCATAGCAACTGGCATATTTGCCCCAGTCATCGGCAAAGGCGAACAGGATGTTGGGCGGTGGTGGAAGTGCTTTGGCTGCAGGGTCCTGGCAAGTGAGGCCGGCTAGGGCGATCAGGCAAGGCAGCAAGGCAAACTTCAATCTGCTGGCTATTGTGGGAGGAATCATAGGGTTTGAATAATGGATATCTGCCCAGATAAAATACGCTTTCCTTGCCACTCCTCCTTTGGGGGAATGTGTTGTGACCAGGCAAGGCGCATCTTGCTATCTTTAATTGATGCTGTTCCTTTTGAGAAGGTTTCGAAGGCAAATGATGGAATCAGGCAAGACCAAGCGGTATTTACTCTATGGCATTGGTGAGGTGGCTTTGGTGGCCTTTGGCATACTGATCGCCCTGCAAGTGAACAACTGGAATGAGGGGCGGCTCGGTTCTATTCGAGACTAAGGCCGGCGTCGTGATCAGGGACAGGCTGTCGCACACTGGGGCAGTAGCTATGCTGGCCCGCGTCTGCTGAGACATCATACCATGGTATTGGGTGACTTCCTTTTCTATGCGGAAAATGTTCCTTGCGTTGCCGTCAGCATCGATGACGGCGGCTTGTAGAGTACGCTAGATCCGAATACACTATCGTGCAACAGACATCCTTTTGCGTAGGTGTACCGGCGATACATTTGCCACCAACGGAAATAAAGCACAAATTTGGAACCATTGCAGGAAGTTAGCCGTTGTGGACTTATATTTCAGGAGATATGAGTAAGAGATCAAATCATGTCGTGCCCTCAAAGAAGTCCGGTGGATGGGCGGTCAAAAAGGCTGGGGCGGTGAAAGCCTCTGGGAAATTCGAAACAAAGTCCGAAGCAGTGAAATATGCTCGAGAACTCAGTAGATCAGAACATTCTGAACTCTACATTCACAGGAGAGACGGCACAATTCAGAACAGGAATTCATACGGCAATGATCCGTTCCCTCCAAAGGACCGCGTGAGATAGCCAAATGGATCCTAACTATGAGAAGAATGTCTTCATCAATTGCCCATTTGATGACGAATACTTCATACTACTTCGGCCGCTAATCTTCACTATAGTTTATTTGGATTCAAACCCAGAATCGCCTTGGAAACTTCAGATTCTGGTGAAGTAAGAATTCGGAAAATAACTGAATTAATCAAAATTTCCAAGTTCTCCATACACGACCTTTCAAGATTACGAGCTAAAAAAATTAATGACTATTACAGGCTAAATATGCCATTTGAATTAGGAATCGATTTCGGCCTAAGGAGTTTTGATAATTCGTATTCGTCGAAGAAAGCCCTGATCCTTGAAACAGATGAATACGAGTACATGAAAGCACTATCAGACATCAATGGTTATGATATCAAAAGCCATGAAGATGATATTGAAAAATTAATTCAATGCTTAAGATCTTGGTTTGCGGAAACAGTGCAGGCAAGAAATTTGAATTCATCATCAAAGATTTATGCTGACTTTATCTTGTACAACCGGAATCTATTTGACAAGAAGGTCTTGAAATATAGGTCGGGCCATAGTTCTACCGAGGCGGAGAAATTCGCTAAAGATGAAATTGAAGAGCTGACGATTCCTGAATATATTGATGAAGTCAAGGAATGGTTAGGATCGTAAGTGATAAGACTGAGACTCACTGGCGTACCGGTTGTTATACGATGTCCAATTTTTCGTCAGATGATAGACCTCTTCAAAGAGATAGATGATGTGCTGCCAAAGGCTATCGTTGCTCAACCATTGAAATCCGACATTCTTAAAAGCTTCGTAGCTGTTCTGTGTAATAGTGGTGCCAATTTGTGCTCGCAAGGCGGCTATGAAGAAATGCCTATCCAGGATATCGGCATAAGGAGGTTTGTTGGCGAGCACATCCAGGATCACCTCCCATAATGAGACACAATTTCCAGCTCACTATCCGTCATCCGGCACAGTGACCTAATTGGCTCAGATCGGACAACTCCCTGTGCGCAGGCGACAGCGCCACGATCGCTGCCATCTCTAGTCCTTTCCTCTTAGATCCTCACACTGCTTCCTTTCCACAGAGTAGGCGGCACTCATGATCTTCCAGCTTCCCTCCACCTCAAAAAGGGTAAAAATGTCGATGCCACAATGAGAAAACTCATCCTCGATCCAAAATTCATAAGGCACCCAAGCGACTGCCATCCCGTTGCGCTCTGTGATTTGATAGTCCAGACCGATTTCTTTGACATCGGGCATTTCGCTCAACCTCGATACGTCATCTCTGCAGTATCGCATGTCAATTCTGACCGGATCCTCCTCACTGCCTCTCCGCCATATCTGGGCCTCGCGCATCGTAGTTTTCAACATAAGTGCCGTATCTCTCGTCTCTAAGGACGCAAAGAATTGGTCGATCACGGACGTAATCCGTTGCTCATTGGACATGTGCGAGTCTTGGCCATAGCCGTCCATTGCCACTAAAACACACAGAAGAAATAACACGCATTTCATTTGAATTGATTTTTTAGGTCACCAGCTAAATGTAGATATTTTGTACGTGGCCCGTCACCTACACACGGAGAGAAACCGAGTTTCTCGATTGACAGGAGTCCACTTTCATAACTTGGTCCGCTGACCGGTAACCTGCACATTCAGCCCGATCGTGCCATTACCCATTCTTCAGCATAGGCCACCGCCTCCTCAAACGTCATCAAGGCGCCTTCAGCCATCAAGGCATTGGCCTGTACCTCCCCATCTCACTGATTGCTTTTCCTCCTGTCCGGCTGAATAGCGTGCTCCAAAAATCATTGTCAGGACCTCATTTCGACACCCCTCCGCTCATCCTGCTGCGTTTAAGGCCGTGTAACCCTCAATATCCGTAAACATGATGGCAGTCAGGCGCCGCTTTGACCCCGTCTTCATCTTTTTAAGATCCCAATCAAACCGATCAAGCCACTTGAAGACATGACGTAAAGCCTTCAGTCGTTTCCCTGGCCCAGACATCGTGGCAGCACGCCTCGAAATAGTCAATATGCCGTCTGGCCTACTTGGCCCATCGGTCAGGGGCAAAACCACCCAGTGTCATTTTGAGATACTCATGCTCGAGACGGCAGTTGGTACATGTCCACGGTATACTAATCTGCCGGCTTTTCAGCCCTGAATATCTTACCGCGCCGGTGATACGAATCTTAGGTCACCAGCGGTAAGTGCGCCTGCCACGCCCGCCAACGATGCCAGGGTAGCCAAAAGTGCAATGATCAAGGCCATGCCCGGTTCCTCGTAGAAGCGATGGAGACCCTCGAAGTAAGAAAATGAGAGCCCAAATGCTATGCTGAACGCCACGAGTAATCGCTTGGGGCTTGAGGCACCCAAAATACCCAAGATGATTAGGATGACGCCCAACACGGCAAACGTTACTTTTGGCACGATCGGCCCCAGCCCAATATACGCGAGCACTAAGAAAAAGCCACCTACGACAAAGCAGACGATCTTTAAAATCCGCTCCGCTCGATGAGGCGCTGAGGATTCTTGTGCGGTCTGGCTCGCCGCATTGGCTAAGAGCAGTCCAAGCAGTGCTGCCCCCGTCAGCACCAAGAAATAGATCAGCACAAATGAGGGCCGAGGTGGAAGGTGTGGAGCGACATCAAAGATGGCCAGGTAAGCGTATCCCAGCAGCACACCCCAGCCTGACATCAATAGACTGGGGCCTCGCCCACGAAAGAAAAGAAAACTGAGAAGCCAAAAACCAATCAGATACATGGGCAATAATGTCCAGGCGGAGTCACCGGTCGCTCGAACAGACATCGTCTTCGTGACCAAGATGAATATGCCGAAGATGATCGTCAGGACTTTGAGAAATTTGAGCATCAGGGGAAGTTTTTGACCTTTACATGCCGCAAAACATCCAAAATCTGAATATTTCGGCGAATCCTATAAAGCAAGCGGGTTGAGGCTCCAAGGAATTTACGAAATTATGGGTAATAAAGGTTGGTGCATGATATTCGCCAGGAACCCAAGTTTCCTCAGAACTTGTTGGCCATTTCACCTGCAAATGCTTTACGATCATTGAAGTTTTGCAACTTCAACGCATTAGTCTACAAAAGTCTATCGAAGACAAAGTAGGCCCCTCCCACTGTCTCAGGTCGACCTCCCTGTACGGGAGTACACACACGAGATTTGCGCAATATGGCTAAACGGAAGCCTATCGTGTGACGTGCTACGTAGGCTAAAACTGTAGGACACTGAGAGGTCCAAACTGTGCCAACGCAAGCCCAGTCCAGTGGTCAATAATCTTTTCGCACCCTTCCTTGGATTCTCGCTCACATAACCCGATCGGATGGCGAATAAATCACGAAACCAGTACTCCGCGCCTACGGAAAATGTGAGTTCCTGCCACTCCTCGCCAGCACCTCCGGCTGCGTCCGACCACGATTCGAATGCGGCACGCAGGGCTGGTTTCTCGCGCCAATCTGCTACGCCGTTGACATCGTGATCGATCCACACGTGCTGCGGACTCGGAACCAGTAGTTTGTTGGCTGCATACCATCCCAAACTATTGCCTCTTGACGGATGGCTACCGCACCACCAACTAATGGGCCGAATGAAGTCCAATACGGTTGCCCTCTGAATCTAAAAACAGGGCAAAAAACCCACTCTCATCGGCATGAGCTGTCTTCGGCATCAGCATCTGACCACCATTGGCCTGGACTTTGTCTAGCACGACCTGCAGGTCGTCTCCGCCGTGTATGTATATGGTCACACCACGGGCAGATGGTTCGTATCCCTCGCCCTGGACGATCACTCCGGTGACCGCTTGGTCTTGATACGGCCAGAGGCCCATGTCCATCCCTGGCATCTCTATTTTCTCGATCTTCAGATCAAAGATCCCCTCATAAAATTGGATAGCTCTCGTAATATCGGTAGCTGGGATCTCAAAGATGGCAAGATAACTGTTCATACTATTTCCTTTTTTCTGGTTGATTCGCTTGATTGTCTGCGGGGGCGCTCGGCTTCAGTCCGTGGAGCCTAGCCTGTGATCCAAGACTGGCCGCCATGGCATCCCTCGTAGAGCTTCGCATTAAATATTGTAGCTAATTCTGATGTCTTTTGTTCCGCATACTTCGTTGCAAAGCCTCGCCATCGCTACGGCTATGTCTGTATTTCGCGCCTCGTCTGCGCACAAAATCCTATTTGAATTATTCAACATATCTAATGCGAAAATCGACTGGCACCGATCTCACATTATGATCGAAGGTACATGGGTATAGCTTACCAAAATTGTAAAAATGCGACGCTCAATCCGAAGCATACAGTAGGGATGAAAGGGTAAAGTCAGGGTCCGTGTAAAATTGTTTAGGAGTTACGCCTGTAAATTCTCTAAAGTCCTTAATGAAATGCGCTTGGTCGTAATATTCGCTGGCATGCCCTACATCCGTCAGGCTTCTGTCTCCATCCAACATGGCCTTTAAGGCCTTCTGAAATCGGATAGACTTGCAAAGTTGTTTTGGACTGGTCCCCACTTGCTTGCAAATTTTCGCTCCAGCTTTCTTCGTTGGCCCGGATGCTCCTTAAGGATACTTTTGATACTCACTGACCCATGGGTCTGCAGGATCCTATCGATCACAGACTTCACCAGATCCTGGACATTGGTCCCCTCCTCCAAGAGTCCAAGGAGGAAGTCTTCCACTCGTCCGATTCTCTCCGGAGTATCCTTTGCCTGCTGTATTGCCGATTCGATCGCATGCACTTTGTCGCCGTCAAATAGCATGCTCAAGTCAGTATCCTTGTCTGCTAAATCCGTCATGGGCGTATTCGTGAAGTATGCGAAACATCCTGGACGAAAGCGCACGGCAAATGTCTTCACTTCGCCCACTGGCCGAATCCACATCGGTTGGATGATTTGTCCGAGAATAAACGATCGTGGCTGGACCAGGTATCTATCACCCGGCAATATTCTGTGGACGTCATCGCCCAGGTTAAAAATCATATCCATGCACCCGTCGGATAAGACCTGCTGTTTTTCTTTCGGCCCTTCACCGGGCACGGACAGGGTCCAATAGCACTTGACGAAGGTGCCTAAATCATTGTCCGACGAATAGGTAAGATACTCCACGTTCTATCTGATTTATGTGTTTGGTGTGTAATAAACTGATTCTTCCCTACGGCAAACAGGTTCCAGAGCTCCACATCATAGGACATCTCCTCTATTTCCTGTGGAGTCATTCGTTGCAACATCTCCTGATGAAACGGAGGTAATTGGGGCTCATCAAAGGTGAGTATTAGGTTAGACTTCCCCCCCTCGGCAATTTTGTACCGGCCCTCCATGGCCCTCCCCTGCCTCTGCGTTTGAAACCTACCGGTGCTGGTGTATTCGATCGCAGGACCTCGTGCCACGTCTGCCAGCAGCCCAGTGACACGACACGTCTTGGAATGAAGCCAGCGCCCTATGATCAGCTTCTCCACCTCGCTCACTGGTTTGGCCACTTCGAGGCGCCGTCTATTCTCTATGAAGTGCAGGTTTGTCAGCAAATTATATTCGATGGATATTCCCTTCTCCTGGATGATCCTCTCTAACTTTCGATTCTCCTTTCTCAACAAGGTCTCTTGTGCAGGCAGTTTGTCCATATCGGTAGTTACTATTCTCTTTTCATTCTCGTCTTTCCGACATTGATCAACTACGATCCTCAATCACCCCCTGCTCCAGCATATTGCGAGGCCATCATGCCAGGAAGACACCGACGACCACCAGCGCCAGCTGCAATAAATATTCTCTGACTTTTGCCTTCTTCATTTGCGAAACGATCCCAAATCACAAGTATCCTCTTTTTGCCCGGATCAACTACGAAAAATGCTCTTGGACAGATGCTCCGGGCTCTCGTCTTGTTCACTGAATGTCTCCGGCAACTCCGGAAAATATCGCACAATGGAGCTGTCGACCGACAATGCCCCCTCTTCATGCAGCAGCAGCACTCCCACAGCCGTCACCAGCTTGGTGATGGATGCGATCGGAAAGACGCTCGAATCGTCGATAGCTTCTGCACGCGCGGTGTCTGTGAATCCGAAATGTCTCAAATATTGAATGGTATCCCCCACGGCTATCCCGACGGAAGCTCCGGGTATACCCTCTTCGCTCAAAAGCGATGTGACGATTGAATCAATCTCATCCCGACCTGAGAACGGGTTACTGAAATCGGACACCTCATCAACATGCTGGCAAGCCAGGGCAAAAGAGGCAAGCAGCGATATGTACACGATCTTTTTCAAAACGCTGTGGTTAGGGGCATCGATACCCAGAGCTCCTCTTCAACCTTGGCCATGCACAGTGGACATCCAGACGCTGATGGCATTCAGGCCAGATGGTATACCGGAATCAAAATTGTCCATCAGCGATTCGGAATCGATTGGTTTTGCCATGCCCACCTGTTCTCCGTGGTGCGTAATAGTCAGTAAGGTACCGCATTTTGCGACACCTGGTACTAGCACCTTAGCCATAGGGTTCCGGCATCACGCATGGAGATCCTGGGCCTCTCATCGTCGACAGCTATTTTCTTTCTGGTCAAAGAAAAACACAGCTGCGTTGCGCAGTTTGCTATTAAGAAAATGTGCCGAAGGAAGATTGAACGGCCACCCGTCGGTCGACGGGGCCGTCGCTTGGCGGAGAGCACCAAAAGGTCCTAATGGCGAGGCTTGTCCCTCCCGTCCGCCTTCGCGAGGCCCTGGAGCTACAGCGCACTAGACGACCGGTGTCCCATCGACTCCTAGGGAAGCGATCAGGTCTGCCGGCACGGACGGCTCGGGCTCTGCCAACCCGATGGTGGTAAGAAAGTCATTGGTGAAGACCTTACACATTTGCGGGGACAGCAGGGCCGATCGCATCTTGCGCCACTCGGTGGCTCTGGCGCCATGCATATCTTTGACCAGATTGGGGCGTGACCAATCTGCATTTTTGCCCCAATGCAACGCAAAATCGATGTTATTTTGCTTGAGTTCGTCCATCATCTTTTTCAGATAATCCTGAAGGCTGATAATCTTGCCCCTTGGCTTCCACTGCACCCCGTTGATCTCAATCATGCAGGAAATAGGAAACTTGGCAAAAGCCAGCGTGGCCTCCGATCGTTTGACAAATCTCAGGGAATAGAGACCGGGCACAGGGTGTCTTTGGGTTAGCTTGGAGAATAGTTCAAGGGCACGGGCCGAGTCTTTATGGTCTATGGCAAACTCACAGGCGAAAGCGCCACCCTTGTGCTGGGTATCCCAAAATGTCTCAGCCAAGGTACCTAGGGTGCCTTCATTCGGTTTTGGGAAAAGCCCGGCACCTGGCTTGGCCAGCCTTTTGAGCAGCTTGGGGATTTTTTTCGGAAACTTTTCGATGACGCGGATGACCAATGTGATCAGATCGGTAAAGAAAGCCTTCTGAATGCGTGGAATGGGGTCGGGATAGTCAGACCGATACGGCTTCTTATATATCATCTCGGCCACCAGCGGCTCCGCCTCATTGAAGGGATTGGCGAAAATCTTGTAGTGATACGGTCGCAGGCCTTTGCCCATAGCGTCCACCTCTCGGGAATGTACTACCTCATCAAAGTTCATCGTCGTGGCCAAGCGTAGGGCTGTGTCTCGATTCATCCTGGCGACATAGCGCTTCAGCAGAAATAGATCTTCTGCCTCAATGACCACTCCGTGGATAAAGCCAAAGGACCCCAGCCCCAACACGGCCGCATTAAAAAGGTCATCATTGCGAATGACTCTGGCATTGAATTGACTGATGTATGCGTCGGTCAGTGCCGGACGTGTATGCCTTTCCAAGTAGACGATATCGTCAGGGTTGGGCCCTATGATCAGATTTAGGCCCACCACGTAGTCCTGCATCGAGCCTACGTCGAGACCGGATCCGTGCACCCCGGTGGAGATGCAGCCGGCTATGGTCTGACCATTGCTGGCTCCCGTGGTCTTAAGTGATTTGCCGCGATCAAACAGGAATTTTGACACCTGCTTGATGCGGGTGCCACATTGAAACATAAACAGATTGGCAGGAAGATAGGGAGATTGATGATGCACATCTGCTGGCTCGATCTCAAAGCCTAATCGCATCAACAGGTTGTCGTGCATCTGGTCCGGATGATGCGCTATGCTACTGAGAGACCAGGTGGATCCCAGCGCACGAAATCCTTCGCCCGTGGCCAGGGATTGGCCAAGCAAGTTTTGGATCTCCGCAGCCACGTCGTTGTAGCGTTTGATCTTGGACCGCATGTCACGGGAGGGCGTCGGTTTTGTCCTCAGCATTTTATTGGACGGAAAGGGCCCATTGTCGTGGAAAGTGCGCCACTCCGAGATCGTCTTAACTGTCGTCGTTGCCATAGCTTTGGTCTTATGGTTCGGTGCCGTTTTCCGTATGGAGGCAGGTGTATCTCAGCTTCACTTTCTTTACCCTTCCCAGGGTAATCGTGCTGAGCAATACATGTCCCAGGGCCACCTTGTATTCTATGGAATGGAAGCCCCCCGATGAGCAGGGCTGAATCAGTTCGAATTTTCCCTGCGTGAAGCTTAGACAGACGGTGGTGTCTACTCGATGGACTTCTTGATGTCGGAAAAAGCCAGGCTCCATATTGGAGAGATCGGGCACCGCCTTACCCTCCTTGTTGGTCAACCTGACCGTATAGCAGGAAGGCAAGGTAAGGAGCAAGAGAAAAATAATGACGGTAGCGGAAAGTCGGGCGATCCCGGGATGCACGCGTCGCGGTGTAGTCTCCATGAACAGCGAATTTTTGAGTTGAAGGTCTAGTACAGCTTCGCAATAAATCTGTTGCTAGTTCTAACGCGAAGCTCTCCTAGGATTGCTATTCTTAATGACGATGGGAAGCGAGAGGTCACCCACCCCAACAAAAATTTCACGATCTCACCAGCGAAGGCCAAATACCCCAGCTATCCGATTCAGGACCATCTCTAAATTGATCTTCAAGCTCTTTCGTCGCTGCAGAGAGCCAGCGACAAACAACCCAAACCGTCACTCCTGCTTACCCAAAGGCACATCTATGGCCACTGGGGTAAGCACGATCCCACCACCTTTCTTTCCTCTTCCATCACATCATACTTGCGGGGTCGGAAAAGTCGCTTGCGAGCAATACTTACCTACTTGCAATCTACGCTGCAGCAGGACCTGGGGATCTGGCCAACTCATCTGCTAGGTAAAACTACAATCGGCATCTCCATCCTGAATCTCAAAGTCTCCCTCGGACTCCTCAAAATTGAGGATCGATCCAATAATGTAATTCCTCTTCACCTGCCGCCTGATCAGCGCTGGAGACCGCCTCTCCTCAATCGCATCGATCAGTGGCAAGTTAAACGTGGTGAACGTTTTGATTCTCCATCGTACGATGTGATAATTAATTACCTCAACTACCGATCGGACATCCCCATCGTGATAGCAATAGGGGAGTTTCAAGCGTCGATCTCTTTTTGCGAAAATCAAAAAGGCGATCAGATTGCCCCCCGAACCATACACCTTAACCGGGACAAAATCAAAGGATTTATCTACAGCGGAAAAATGATACTTTTTTGCATACCTATCACCATCCGGTGCGGGCAATACCCAGGGATTCTTAATGATCCAATTCAATTCCTCTGCCCTCCTCTTAAAAATCTCCCTCTCCTGCCTTTCTTTCAAAAATTGATCAATCTCGTCGTCGATGACATTGACATATTCCAGTTGCAGCTGCCCCAATCGACCGGAATAAAAATGAAAACGCAGATCGAATAAACCATTGATGGCCCCATCTATCCACCGAAGCACCCGCTTATTATTCGCAAAAAACCGGCGCTTAGGAGGTAATAATTTTTCCAAATCCGATCGTACGTATAGACGGATACCCCCCTTCGTCGGCAGGTCATTAAAAATGCCTGATTTATCGTACAAGCGCTTTGCCGGACCGGTAAATTCTGTCACTAACAATCGGCCCTGCCAACAATCAATGCAACGTTGCAATAATTGAAATGCGATCTGCCTACCCCGAAATCGAATGTCCACCCACAAGCAGCTTAACCAACCGCAGGCTTCTACGCTGTCCTTGTGATAGATAGCGTCGGGGAGCACACCCAGGTACCCCACCAGCTGCTCATCGGCATAGGCTAATAATAGCAGCGTATCGTCTTCTCCGGCTCTTGGGTTTTCTATATGCGACAACGCCCGGTGCCTGGTTATCGGTATGTACTCCAGGTTGCAGTATTCCTCCGAATAGATAAAGTCGCGCAAAGACTTCTTGTTGAGCTGCCTGATCTCTATCATGTTCTTCTAATCACATTTTTCCCAAAGGGCATCTTCATCAAGTAATAAAGCAGCTCGGCGCTTGCAATTCCTCTGCCGGACAAATGTGCCATTTCGAATTGAATCCGCTGAAAGTGGTTAGGTGCCTCGTCTGACTTCTGGCCAGCACAACCGAAGGTACAGTCCACGATATTTTTCTCTGCCAAATGGTCAAAAAATCTTCGAGACACTTTGTAGTCCGTAAAGGGAAAAGCAAATATTCTGTAATTCAATGAAAATTTGCCACAAACATCGGCTACGCTTTCCCTGGTCTGCTCCACCTGTTGATCAAAATCAATATACTGATATTCGGGATGGTCGACACTATGGGCACCAAATTGAAACCCTTGCTCCAATAGGCGCTCGACCTGAGTGGTCGTCAGATAAGGCTTTTCCTTCGCAAGGAAATCCTCAAAACTAACATCCAAACGCTCGGCTGCCAGGTCCAGGAGCTCCTTCTGCTCATATCCCACGGATAGCAAACTATGCGCGATGTTGTCTGGTTGGTCAAATAAGTCCGCCATCACCGTCCCCAAGTGGGCCTTGGTCTGGATAATGTCCATCAGCAAGCTCGCTTTATGCCGGTAGAACAAGTCCTTGTTGTCCACGAATCCGCTGTTGAGAAAGCAGATGGCGGGGATCCCTTTCCGCCTAAGTATGGGGGCGATGACATCATGAAACTCCCGCAATCCATCATCAAAAGACAGCAAAAATGCGGGCTTAGGCGGGCTCGCCTGCTCCTTGGCCAACGCTCGAAACGTATGATAATCAACGGGCTCGTAGTACTTCAGCAGAAAGTCCAAATCGTCCTCAAAAGCCCGGGTGCCCTTGACCGCATATAGATGCTTAATGTGGGGCAGCTCCACATCGGAGATGACATGGTAGGTAGGAAGTATCCATCGCTGGCCGGAAAGTCTTTGCAACAGCCGATGGGGCAGCAAACGCACCGCTCCCTGCATCAGATGTATCACTTTTTCTCGGTAACCGGCCATGGGCGGATCTCAATGCATCTCTATTGCTGAAACTGTTCCATTAGAGGTACGACGACCTGATGGTATCATCTATCACAAGACAGTGAGGTCTCAAGGTACGGTAAGACGTGGAGAATCTCCACTATCGGGTTGGTTTCGGAGGACGCCCCTGCCGTTCCCCAAACACCACCGATTGATGGTGGAGCCCATGGCGTGTGCGGATCCCGGCAGTGCGGCCGACACGAGCCCGACACTGCTTCAATTTTTCACCTTGCGCTGCCTCGAACACGCACCGCCCTGGAAATTTTCTGTTTCTAATGTGGCGCAGTTGCGACCTGTCTCAGTAAGGAGCTCGATAAGCGGCTAGATTGGTGATGAGAATATCCCAACGTTTAGAAAGCAGAGCTGCCCGTAGCAGATACAGTTTTTCTCCTACTTCTTTGTGCCAAAAGGTCGAGGCATTTTGAATCGCAGGTTTATGATTCTTCGAATGCCAGATTCTACGATGCCGCTACCACATATCAGGTTTCTTGCTGATAATCAGCGTATTGTATCTTTGATCTGTGCTTATCCAGATATTCGATCCAGCGTGTTATTAGGGCTGAAGGTCGTTTATAGATTGTGTTACAGAGCGATGGGCGTGCTCAAGGATGGCAGGTCCATCACCGGCTACCGCATCCGCATCATCAATAATGACTATAAAGCCCGAAAAAGGCTCCAGAGCGACCAAGCCCGTATTGTGGAGTTCCACAAATCCTATTCCCGCCGTGTCGACCTCGCTACACACAACACCCTCTTTCTCCCGTCCCTCGGCAACTGGTGTAAAAAGTACGGCACCGATCCGGTCATCGAAAAGCTCGAGTCCATCTCCGCATACGTCCGCAAGGCCGACGGCAAAAAGAAGATCAACTACATGCAGACCGCTGTCTACAGCGAGTTTGAGAAAAAGGAAGCGGAGCAGTAGGGTAGCGGATGACTTCTTTGTTAATTGGCCTGAACAACGGCCCTCCTAGTACTATGTCTTTCATCGCGAGTTCTATAGGCGCTGAGCCACATAATGCCGACCAAATCCACGCACGAGCGCTTCTCATCTCCCATAAATTAGGCATTGTCCCAGAGGTGCCCTCCGAGGCAGGGCTCGATATCCATTGGTGTCAGAACAGGGTATTGTGGATCTACATGATGACTATCCGGGTGCACAAAATACCTCGTATTCTCGGATGGACAAGAGTGGGCCCCTCCTCCCCAACAATCATTAATCGGAGCAAAAACCTGACCCAGGGTGGGGTCCCACTTCTAGTTCAAAAGCTGGGCACCTTCATCAGTCATTCCACATTTCAAAGTGTTGTCGCCTGCAACATTCGTCGCAATTCTACCGCTTGTAAAGGAGTTTACAACCAATCACCCTTCACCACACTCTAGCATTGAACCATGAATACAATTCAATTTCCTGGGTTACCTATCCGACATAACATTCACTAATAAGGGATTCTGATCGCTTCTGAAAAGATGAAAAGACAAGCTATTACCAAGGACATACTCATTGTGATAATGCCTCTCTTGGTGGCAGGTCTCACGGTTTTTTTCTCAACCAAATCTAAGCAACAAGCACTTCAGCAAAGTGGTCAAATCGAGACCGCAAAAATTATCATAAGCCTGATGGAAGACATCCTGAAAGGAGGTGAAAACGCACATCTTGCAAAAATCGCATTTGAAAATGTTCCAATGACTGAGTCTCAGCAGCAACAGCTCGCCACATTTCTAGAAGAAAAAGTAGGTGGATCCGACAGAATCTCGCAGCCAACTCACCTTGTTGATCTGGACACGACATTTCCCATACTTCTAGACAAACTGTTCGACGATCGGCCCGAAGTCCGTAGACAGGCATACACTGATACGCGAGACTATCTCAAGGCTAATCCCGATACCAGCATTATCGCTCAGATGTTTGATAAAGTGCGCAGTAACCCCTTCAACATAAAGGGGCGATCAAATGTGCTCTCGATAGTGTCAAGCGCTGACTCTCATCTTTTACTTTCATCACAAAATCGACTGCAAGAGGAACTGCGGTGGATAGCAGACCTTGAAAAGAAGAGTCCCAGCTATGCTATCGGTCCGCAAACAAAAGGCTGGATGAATGACCTCGAAAATCGACTGCATACTCAAAACTAAGAGATCATCACTGGCTCCTCCTTGCCCCGTGCCACTCCTACCCTTAGCCGACATGGTAACGCCTCTAGACATCCGGTCTGGTAGATTTTCAGAAGATGTCACCTGACTTAAAGGGACTGAAAGCTTCATTTCAATCCGTTTTAGGGACTGGCGGCCGGGTAGGAAGCTTGCACTTCAGATCACCAGCATACAGAGGCACCATAAACAGATTGCCTGACAACTAAATGATCTCCCCCGGCCTGGATCTGGGTTACTTCTTAGACTTCTGCACATTAAGAGCAGGGGCAAGGCAGCCCTTTGATCGTGGCAGCCTTCCGCTATCTACTCAATCAATCTATCATTATGGCCCGTTTGCCCTACACCGTACCCTACGATCCTGATTTCCTTGGAGCAGGCTTTTCGGTTCCTTTACCACAAAACTGCTGCAAAGGCTGCCTCTTCAACAGCGGTCAGGTCATCGATTACATACATTTCTCCCTGGTACAGCATGCCGATCGCCGCTCTGCCCTCTTCACCGCACACAATGTAGATGCCTCCCAGCTCAAGAGCGTCTCCCGCACTGGCTGGGATACAGACCCCCGCATTAGCCTTCAGTATCAGACCGACAATGCCGCCTATGCCAGCAATCCTTGGGACCGTGGTCACCTGGTACGTAGGGCCGCAGTGGCATGGGGAGACGTACAAAGAGCCAAAGATGCCAGCGATTCGACATTCTACTATCCCGTGGCTGCTATGCAGCATGCGACATTCAATCAGAGTGACAGCAAGTGGTTAGGACTGGAGAACTGGATTCTGCAGAAGGCTGGCGATATCAGCGACCGACTTTGTGTATTCACCGGCCCAATCTATACCAAGATAGATCAATTTCACAGGGGTTATAGGATACCCTCAGCCTTCTTTAAGATCGTAGTGCTTCGCGATCCTACTGCCGCAGGCAATGATCTCTCGGCACTTGGCATAGTCATGACCCAAAATGAGGGTTGGCGTTTATGGCGCAATCGGCGCATCGACAATCTCGAGCCTTACCTAGTGGGCATTCAAGATATCGAGGCGTACACAGGCCTGCACTTTGGCGAGCTTTCTCAGCTCGATGAGTTCAATTGGAGACAGGTACAGTTTCGAGATCGCACGCTCATGCATCCCATCAAGATCGACGGTCCAGAGGACATTCTCTTCATGGGCGATCGGCGTCGGGCAAGAGGAGGAGCCACAGCCACACGCAGGAACACCGATCATTACCACCCACCAGTCCTCGGTGGTCAGATAGACGCAGACTGCCCAGACTGTGACAAGAAGCGCTCCAGGGCCGACAAGAGGATACAATCCTTGAGCCGCCAGGTAGATGCTCTGACAGGCTTCGTCGAGGAGCTTCTCGAAGACAATCGGGGTAACTTTAAGAAGGTAGTCATCGATCGGCTGACCAATCGATTCATTAGGGTAGTAGGTGGCCGTATCGTATCATTTGGAGACTTCCCCGAGTGCGCAGCAGTTGGCAATGATCAAGATTGGTTCTGTACAGGTGTGTTAATCAGGAAGAATGTAGTTCTCACAGCGGCACACTGCGCACCAGACATTACAAGAGTATTCCTGGGTGGTAGGCAGATCAGCGATCTGGCTGCTGGACAGATCATAGAGGTCACCGCCGTGCATGTACATCCTGACTATCGGCGCCATCAGGTACCCTCCCATGATATCGCCCTACTTGTCCTGAGCCAGGACGCAGACCATGAGCCAGTGCAGGTAGCAACTTCCGAGACGGTAGATAAGGAGGACAATATGATGTTGGTCGGTTTTGGCAGCGACGATCCCAATGGTATGACAGGCTACGGCACCAAAAGGATGGCAGATGCCGTCCGGACTGCCACCTTCGATCTACCGAGCGAGCAGATCCAACGGTTACAGTATACGCATGGTTTTCACCACGCTTATGAGTTTCACACAGGTAGAAGGGGTCTGGGAGTAGATACCTGTTATGGCGATAGTGGTGGGCCTGCATATATCATTGCCGACGGTGGCCGCACCGTAGCAGGACTGACCTCAAGGGCCGCATTCTCAGTTGACTTACCTTGCGGTGATGGAGGCGTGTATACCCGCATCGATCCCTATCTTCCTTGGATTGAGTCAGTCCTCGCTGGCCAAGACTCTGAGCCCCCTGGCGAGAGAGATGCAGTGGGGGTGTACATAGCTGCAGCGTTACCAAATCCAGCCGGTCCAGATCCAGGCCATGAGTGGATTGAGATCAAGAACATATCTGCCGCATCAATCGACATTTCAGACTACACTTTGGCTGACAAGCAAGGAGGTCGCATCCCACTGTCAGGTGTCATTGATCCCGCTGCGTCTCTGAGGATTTTTGTACCCCGTGATAGTTCTGTCAAGCTGGCCAATAAGGGCGATAATATTGTGCTGAGTCAGGGCGACGCAATCCTGCACAAGGTCAGCTACGCAGCCGCTGGCTCGGGTCAGATCATTACATTTGACCCCCCGCCGCTACCCGATGGTCCCGACGATGGAGGAGAGCAGGAAACCGGTGCGGATCCCTGCTAGTGTTTCGTCGTATAAATAAGTATACGACATGGCTAGGCTATCTGGTGCCTGATCGAAGAAGCCAAACCGCACATAGCCTTCGCTACCCGACAGCTATCGGGGGCCTTGGATGATGAAGAGCAGGTGCCAGAGAGTCAGACAGGGTGTGCAGTTATTTGTGCGACGAAACACTAACTAGTCCTTCTGCCTCAGGACAATGAGAGCCTGCACAAAGCCAGTCTGAACAGCCCCTGGTCTCCTGGTTTTAACTAGACCGCAGGGCTACGAAAAGGGTAGAGATAGTGGCCTCCTCATCCAGTGACAATGCCTAACTATGCGATTCCTGTTCGTCAGGCCAATGCTTTGCTTTCGGCTTCCTTCAACCATATCCTCTCAGATATAATCTTGCCGTTCAGCTAGTGCTTCCCCTTGCCGGGTGCACAGAGGACTTGCACCTCCGAGTATTTGCGCCCTGCCGGGCGCACAAACAAAAAATCCTCAGCAATCTATTGATATACTGAGGATTACGTTCTTGCTTAGTGACCGCGGGAGGACTCGAACCCCCAACCCTCTGATCCGAAGTCAGATATTCTATCCAATTGAACTACGCGGCCTACTTTGACCTGCCCGTTGGCAGGGGGCACAAAAATAGTTGAAATCTTTGACTTGAACCAAAACTCTACCAGACTGCCCAGGGCTTTCGTATGATCATGGCTTCAGGGTGACCGTGAACTAGCCATGGCGTTTGGTGGGCACGTCAAACGCGGCCTGATCTGGACTGTGTGGTCTTTTGAGACTAGTTGCCATTGGGATAACTCAACCACGGCCACCTGGCCGTGTCAGGCGTCCTCGCCTGACACATACTAGCAAGGTTTTGCTATGGAGTTCTCGTCTGAGAGCGTTCACCTACTAAACAAGGGTGCAGTCTATGCCGGAAACTTACCGGTTATTGCTATTGATCCCTGCTCGTCGTATCTTCTGCAAGAACTAACCCCCCAATCACATGAAATTTGGCGATCGCATACTACGACGAGGAGATGTAGGACCGGACGTAGAGCAACTCCAACTGCGCCTCGCCGGCTTCCTAGGCACGGTCTGGGACGCAGATTTTGGGCCAAAAACGGAAAAACAGGTCCTTGCCTTTCAGCGGGACTATATGAAAGTCGCCCAACCCAGTGGCACCGTGACCGCCGCCACCTTCCAAGCCTTGGACCGCTTCGCCGACGAGTTTGCCATCTCTTTTACGGAGCCGCTGCGTTGCACCTTCTGCCGTCGAGCCGATGGCGCCTTTTGTACGCAGCAGGGATTTGGTCAAGCCAGATTTCGCGGAGTGTATCTCAATCGAAATCGAGACCTCGAATGGAGCCGGCTGGGTCGCGCCACCGTGCAAGAACGCAAGCATCAGTACGAGTACCCGGGCATTCATCGGGCGGTCCTGCAGACCTTTCGGGCATTCCGCTTCTATGCCAAAGTGCGGGGTATGCCTCCGATCATTATCACCTCCGGCTATCGATGCCACATCAACAATGTACGCAAGAGCAGATTTAGCACCAACCACATGGGCAAAGCCCTGGACTTTACCTTTGACGTGCCCGATTCGGATGAGCGGCATCGACTCTGCCAGCAGGCGAGGCAACTGCTCAAGACCAAATCGGGCTGCCAGGTGCGCTGGACGCATGCCAATAAAAAGGCCCTGGAGCCGGGCGTTCAGGAGATCCCCGGAGAATTCATCGCAAAAACCTGGGTACATCTGGACGTGCGCCAGTACGACAAAAGGTACTTGGCTGATCGCCATTTCGTCACCAGCCAGCGCTCCCTCGACAAGAAGGGACTAGACGACTAAATCGCCCACCGCCTCGAAGGGAAAAAAACTGGATCCGCCCCATTGGGTTTATCACGGAGCAGGGTTGGCGGATCCAGGAAGGGTAGATCTTTGTACGGCGAAAAGTGGTGCGCCACCCTCACTCACGAAATAAGAACGTGCCTTCGCCGGCGCGCATCGTGATCTCGCGACCGGTATCATCACGGAGCATACAACGAAAGCGACTTTCAAGTTTGTAATGCCGGCCCTGCAATCCATCCTCCTCATAGGTTTGCATGGCCAACACCTCGAAGAAAGAGTCCGAAGGCTGCGAAATCAAGTGACTCTCAAATCGCCGCTCGGCTGCATCCACATAGGTGATAGATACACTCGAAAAATTATACAGTGCCTTCAGATTTTCCAGTACGACCAGTGGCAGCATACGATCGTCAGGCCCCTGCCCGGGGGGCACACTAAAGGTCAGTTTTCGCACTAGCTCGCCCGCATACCGGACTTCAAGCACATTGAAGTTGTCCTGTTGTAGGATAAGCGGGCTATCGGCATCTACCGTGTGGCCATTTAATCGCCACTGATAGTCGCGGCGACCGGCAAATAGCTCAGCAGTCAATTGACCTTCATGCTGTCGGATCCGGGCTTCCAGCCAGGGAAAAAACAAATGGCGACCACTACCCACCGTCAGCGACAGCTCGTCTAAGAGCGTCCAGCCATCCGCCAGAAAGATCTCGGCTTTCACCTGCAGCTCTGTGGGCGCGGTCGGCCAGGCCAAAGACAGATCAGATCGCTGCGTCTCGATCCACCTCTGTCCGAGTGTATCCACCTGCCACAGCGCAAATCTAAGGTCGGACGTCCGGGCATCAATGCCCATGTCCAAGCTCTCCGGCTGCGTCAGTGATAGGTATCGCAATCCGGAGACATCCAGGGCCGGTGTATCGCTGGAATACGACTGGAAGTTGTCATAGCCCTCCGCTATTTCAATCATGAGCAACGGATGACAGCCTACCTGGCAGTTCTTCTGCCGAAGGACACTTTGAAAGGACTTCTTGATCTCATCCTGCTCGGTCATCGCCCGGTTTTCAAAGCCCTCCTCACCAGACTGAAAGGAGATCGCCTCTCCATCGATGGTAAATGTGGAGGTAAACACTGGATTGCCCGAAGAGGGATCCGGCAACAAGGCTGTCTCGCAGGCCGTCAGGGACATGACCAGCACCCAAATACCAGAGGTTGTCTTCAAGGACGCCATGCGGAACTAAATTGAACTTGAAATAGCATATGGTTAGGATTGTACATGCCACCGAGAGCCCGAGGGCCTCGTAGAAGACTGGGACGAAATGTCAATGCCAAGCTATAGTCGGCAAAGAGGCTTTTCTCCACCCCCAGTATCACATCTGCCGATAAATTTTGGTAGTAGGCGGAGGACAACCAGACCGCACTGATTTCCTCCCCTTGGGTTGGGGTACGCCGCAACATGTCACCTCGTACCGCAAAGCTGTAGGTCGTCTGCAGCCCGGCAAAAAAAGCAAGTCCGGGTGAGGCTACCGCCCGGACTCGCAGAGGTAGATGCAGTTGATGGGCGGTGCGTGAGCGGAGGGAGTATTGCTCCTCCGATTTGCTTATGCCATAATAGGAGATACTCGAATGGGCGATCTCCGTCTGCCGGCTAAAGGCCAACTGATAGAGCAGGTGCGCATCAAGCATCACCGCACGGCTAAAGTGGTACCGCCCGAAGCTCCCTAGGGACAAGTATGGCTGGTTTTGGTCGCGATGATCGATGCCATAGGAGGCCGCTGCAAAGCCCCGCCAAGACCAGCCCCGGACCGAGGACGTTTGGACCCTTCGACCCAGTGTCAATGCTCCGACGGGACGATCCTGGTGTAGTGTCATCCCCCGCGCTGGCAAGAGCGCTGTCACACCACTCGCAGGTTGGCTAGCTAGCTCCAGTGACACGGTGTCCAGCCCTGGATCGGGCAATGCCACTTTCTGGGAGGCTGGAACCACCGATGCTGTTTGGTCATCTAGTGTGGGCAGCTGCCGTGCATTGGATACGATCACTGATGGTGGGGGGCTGGAAGGGGGTATGGGTGGCTCAGCCAGCCGAGGGAGGCCCGTGTCGTGCACCGGGCCAGCAGCATCGGGCTCCTCAGAGACCACACTGGCCATACCGGTCAAAGGTGCGGAGGGATGCGCAGCAAAGAATAACTGGACCACTAGTCCAAGCCCAACCGCGGCGGTAGCAAGTACGATGATCCCCAATCGTCGTTTCTTCTTTGCCCGCTCCCCCTGATACTTTAGGACAAAGGCCTCCCAATCCTTTTCGTCAAAGGGTGGACTCCAGTCGGCCAGCATATCTCTCAAATATTCCTTCTCAGTCATGCAAAGGATCGTTGTTCTCTCTTGCAAAAAATCGCAGCCGACGGATGGCATCCGAGAGATACCATCGTGACGTAGCCACGGAAATTCCTAGATGATCGGCTACCTCCGTATGGGATAGTTCTTCGAAGTAGATGAGGTTAAGCACCGTGCGTTGGCGTACCGGCAGCGCTCGGATGGTCCGCAGCATAGCCTCTGGCAAGGTCGTTTCATCTTCCTCGCGGTAGAATACCAGCGACTGCTCGTCCGGAAAACCGATCACCGTCCGGTGGAAGCTATTTCGCTTTCTCAATTCATCAATAATCCGGTTTCGGGCAATGGTGCGAAACCACGGAAAGAACGGCCGCTCCTGGTCATACTTATGTAGCTTGGATACCACTTTCATGAAAATGTCATTGACCATCTCCGATACCTTTCCGTCGTCCGAATAGTACCTCAGACAGATCTTTTTCGTCTCGGGATAACATAGCCTGTATAGCTTGTAAAGGGCTCGCTCATCACCTCTTATACTTTGCGTTATGACCTCCTTAGTGATCATCTTCTGGGCAGTCAAGCTAGTATTTGATAAAGGTGATAGCGGAAGTATGCGGCGGTCCATGCAAAGACAAAAAGTAGACCCCTGGTGGCAATTGATCGATCTCGATCCCCTGCTTCTCTGGCCCCATCAATTGGCCTCTACGGACGGATCGGCCCAGCAGATCACATATCTCATACGGGAGGGGATAGTCCACTTCGTCCGGACTGTCTAACCTGAGATAGTCCCGGGCGGGATTGGGATATGCCGTCCACGCATCCTGTGGTACCCCATCGGGATCGTGCACCAGGCGGGTCACCTCATAGCAGCTCTCCGCCTCACATCCGTTGGGCAACCGGGTGGTCACACAGTGTTGACCTGGTTGGGTCGGATAAATGACCGGCATGGTATCCTGCGTGCTCCACTGAAAGGTCGCACCGGCTCCAGGCTCGCCATTAAAGGTCAGGGTGGACGCGGTCAGTGCCCCGGTCCTGGCATCTTGCTGGATGCTAACCCCGCAGGAGGGCGATGAGATCTGATCTACCGTGATCCAGAGGGTAGCCATGCATTCTCTCGGCCCAAGGATCTCCAACCGAATGATCTGATTGCGGTCCACGGCCAAGTAATCCGATATGCCCTGATCGGTCACCACCCGGCCATCGTTCATTTGCCATACATAGCTGAAATCTTGGAGGACATGGCGGGGTTGGGCGGTCAGGTACACTCCGATCGTTTCGCCCAGCTCATTTTCAATGGGCATTTGATCAATGCGGTGGGCGAGGTCATCACAATTTTTGTCAATGATCATGTACTCCACGGGCAGTACCTGCCAGGGAGCAGCCACCGCCTCGGCAAACTCGAAGGGCTCAAAATCGTTGGACAAAAAAATTCGCTCTCGCAGGTCACCGGCATCTAACGAGTGAAAGTGGAGCGTCATGAGAGGTGTGCCCTTGGGTACCGTCAGGGGATTAAGCTCCTGCTCATGCCAGGCGACCCGCAGGTGCCGTTCATCCAGCCGATGGTAGTCCGACGTCTCCAACGGTATATCTGTGGAAAGTTGGACCCGCTCCAGTCGAAGATCCTGCCACTTCAGTTGCCACTGAAAGCCCAGTATCTTGGCAAAGTTGTCCACGTAGATGGGTACGGAGATATCTTGCCCTGCCTCAAATGCCTGGTCATAGCTATAAAAAGTGAGTGCCGGCAATGCTCGCACGTGGGGGCGATCATCATCACAAAGCTCATCGACTAGATGAGCCAGCACCGTCAATGGCAACCGACACGAGTCCAAGCCCCCATCCTCGGTCAAGTATGTGGTCTGTAACCAGTGTCGACCCACATCCGCACACGAGAACACTGCGAAAAACTGCCCATCTTGCTCACCCACCGGAATCTGCCCGTCGTCCACCTTAAAGGCGATGATCTTTGTGTTGCCTCCGGCGCTCCGACCGGACTGCAACGTCTCAGCTGCCCAAAGTCTGCCGCTGGCTTCACCGGAGCCATCCAGGAGAGGCGTTAGTTCGAGCGTAATCCCTCCCTCGCAAGGTGTATCCGCCGGCTCCGGCGTAAAGCGTGGACCGGCTTGGGTTACATCTCCCCGCTTGATCGCAACGTAGTGAGGCGTGTCCGTAAACAGAATCTGCTTCTTGCTCCATCGGTGGATCGCCTGATGATAGGATCCATGCACCCGATCCGCCTCTATAAAGATCCAGGGGTCTTGATAGAGGCTGTAGTCGTGGTGGAAGACCACCCACCAGAGCCAGTTCACGTCTAGGACATTTACCTTTTGATCTCCATTCATGTCTGCCGCCACCCACTGGTAACTATCTGCCGCCCGTAAACCCAAAATCATGTCTTGGAGCACCTGAACATCCGTCTCATCCAGGCCGTAGGAGAGTGGCTTATCGACCATCGGAACCATGCTGCGACCGACCAAACCCTCGCCGAAATGAAAGAAACCACAACCCGACGAATCAGGTGGCTCCTCCCAAGCAATGGGCAAACATTCTCCGTATAGATTGTCGATGGTCACGGTGATCTGGGCAGAGATCACGGTCGCGAATAGCTGGAGCAAACATGTGACCCAAAGGGTCCGGACATGGTTGGTGTGCATGCTTAGATGGTCTTTCTACCTCTCTATACGGGGGAGGTAGGGTCTCTAGTTGAAAAAGATCTCGATTTTTTTTTCAGTTTACCACGCGTGATCTTGCGTGTGACGTATCATATGGCTGGCGGCTAGGTGGGCTCGTATGGATTTTTTATCAACGAGGAGAAGTTGAATCGTGGAGAGGTTCCGTTGAATGGTCGAGCATGCCTTATAGATCCACAGGAAAATTGGATGGAATCGGCAGACCTACGAATCTATGGCCACCTGAGCGAGGTAGATGGCCGACTTGCCCTCATGCGAGGCATAGTAGCTGATCCAGAGTTTTCCTTCGTGCCATACCATGCCGGCGTAGCTCGTATCGCCCCCTGAGGGCAGGGCTAGCGCTTCGGTCAACTGGGCAGACGGGAGGTCGAGCCAGCAGAGGGACGTCCGGCGTGGTTCGTCGTAGAGGCGTACGGTGGCCAGCATTCGCCCGTCAGGCAGTTGCATCATGACCGGGCCTCCCACCCGGCGATCCAGCGGCTGCCAGCTCCACGATGTATAGGGAGGTACCGCTCGGCCGAGCATCGCCTCGGCCGGTGCGTCATCTCTCCGCAATAAACAGGTAACTGTGTCCCCCCTAAAGACCATCGATGTCTCATTGGGATAGCCGGCCACCGCACAGCTGTCCACCAGCGTCTCAAAGGTCTCGCCGTCATCGCTGGCATAGAAGCGCAGGCCCCGTTGCTCGGGCCGACAACCGTAACCAAATCCGTAGGCCCGGTTTTCATGCCATGAGACTCGCCATAGCCAGTAGTCCGGATCCGCAATAGCTACCGGTGCTGACCAATCGATACCGTCCCGAGAAAACCAGGCAAACGTCTGATGTGTGTGCTCCGACCGGTCATGCCAGGCCGCAGCCCCACAGAGCATGAGGCGTCCATCCGGTGTCTCACTGATCTTTGCATCCCGCAAATCAGCATCTGCTAAGGTGACCAATGCACTTGATGACCATCGCTCACCATCTGGCGAGGACAAGACGCGCAGAGCCCCGTCTGGAGAGACATGACCACTGCCTTCGCGAAAGACGCAATACCAAAGACCTTCAAACCGTATCAAGTCCGTAAAAGCGTTGTGCGGCGCCGCATCCCAGATCTTCTTTGCTTGGATAAGGCGGAGATCCGAGGGGCCTGGGGCTGGTCGTGGGCCTTCCTCCCGCTGAGAGGGGGCTGCCTGACAGCCAGCCAGTAGTACGAGAGCGATAAGGGGTATCCACATATGCCAGAAAGATAGCAGATATTTATTCGATCCCCGTTGACCACACTCACTGGGTGTATGAGATAACAGGGTTGCAAAGTCCTATGGCTCACGTAGGAGTTTGTCATTGAAGGGAGGTATAATCGTGGCGGTATTGAATGGTTGAGCGGTCACCTATCCAGTTTGGACTGAGATCGGCCCATACTGAGTCGGTACAGCAAACGCTATCTATATACACACGATTACACTCCAGTCCCGAGCCCGGACGCACCCCGTTCATCAAATAACTATCAAATAAACACTCCACTGACAATCACATGATTACACCCTGGCCACCGTCTCGCATTTTGATACTTATCAAATAACCGGGAGTTCCCCTAGCTTGTCGAAGGGCGCCCCTTCAGGGCTCGGGCAGGGCACCTCTTTAGGGTCCCTTTTAGGGGCCAGTTGCAAGGCAAGTTCAAGCCCAAAACGGGATATACTTAGCATGCTTCCTCGATGTGGTGGTAGGGTCATCATCTTTGATCAAGCCGGCATCTAGTGTATCCCTTATGATCCTGGAGGCCGTAGCAGCATTGTGATCCTGGATACCAAATCTGCCACGCAAGGACCGATTGGTCATTTTCTCATTGCTCACATACTTTAGGCAGCAGTGCTGGTAGCAAGCACGGACCTTGTCCTTTCTCTCCATCTCATTTAGGCCCTGAGGCGCAAAGAGAACAGCCTTCGTATGCCGCTCTTGTATCACAAATGCTGGTCCGGGTAGCTGAAAGGATTCAGTGGCAGCAATCACCTTGTCAATGCCGCTGCCCTTTTCCTCGCAGATACCCATCCTACGCAGGAGATCGGCCAGACCTTCATTGCGAGATTGATACTCATCGATAAATCGCTCTGGGGTGATCAGCGGCAGACCAGGATTGGAGATCTCCACTCGATCGGCATAGATTTCGATCATCGGCCAGCCGCGCTCGTCAAAATCCTGATGGATCAAAGCATTGGCCACCAGCTCCCTAATCGCAATATCCGGATACATGCGCACATCGCTCCGCAGTGCCGGACCAATGACCTCATTCGCAGGCAGTTGCCCCTTGACCCAGCTCAAGAGCTCCGCAAAATCCACAGCATAACCACGCTCGCCAATGCGTTCACGTACAGTCCTAAGTTTGTTCGTTCCCTCATAGACGATTATCCGCAGAGCTTTACGGCTCACCATGGGAAAATCCCTCATGTTCTTAGCTAGAAGGATGGCTCCCAGGGCGGTCACACTGTAGGTGCCTTTAGTCTTCTTGATCAATTGCTCTGATACAAACCGCTCGATCACACCACCTCTGTCCGAAGGATAAGGTAGCCCCAAGAGATCAAAGTAGCTCTGCACGTCGAGCAGTTCCACCGCACGATCGGCTGAGATCCCCTCCGCTGCGATTCTCTGCTCAAAAGTATTGATTGGTCCTTTCCTCCAGATCTTTCTGGCCTTCTCTGGAAATTCATTGAGCTTTCTGGTGATCGATCCCACCCGCACATAAGCCTGCTGTTTAAATTCCACCGGTTGGTCACGGGTAGCCGGAATCACAAAGACAGACACCGACATTCCATGATGGTCAAAATCATATATCTCAAAGTCGATTTTCGGGTTCAGTCGCTGTGCCAGCCAATGCTCAAGCTCCTCACCACCTCTCATAGCTGCCTTTGCCCTGAAAGACGTACCCACGATCTGGTGAGAGCCATCTACCACGCCAAATACAAGATAGCCCAAAGGCTGTCCAATGATACAAGCACTGTTGGACAGTGCTGAGATCATCTTGCCAATCTCCTCATCAGAATGATAGTTGAGCTTAAACTCTACCCACTCACTTTCTCTGGGCAGGTGTACCAGCTCATCCACAAGATCACACAATTGTTCCGCATCCATCACTATCAAATAATCAACAGGCTGATAATCAGAGTTTTACATCCCTACTCTAAGCTACCATCCCCTACTCTATCAAATAAGATAACCAGCACACCTCCCATCATCCAGCACCCTAGGATGACGTCACCGGGTAGCAGATCGTGAAGATAGCACAACCTGGCTTCCCAGAGTTCCACCGTGTACCCATCATTCAGGCTACTTCGCAATGCTGTTGTTCAGTTTTGACAATACGATATGTCTTGATGTATATTAACATAACAACTGAGTTGCCCTCAGGTAGAAGTCAAGACAGCCATATTTCACCAACGTCAAAGAAGCCGTGATTTACGAACAAAGTTCGGACCCACCCCCGCCCTTCGCTAAAATCAGCAGCTAAGTTCGGAGTAACCTTCTTGCTTTCTTCCTACAGGACCCCGAGACACGCTGACAGCAGGACTACCGATTTGACATTAGTCTATTCCAGCTAGCTCGCAGGCATTTAGTGGACATTTTCCGCGGTAAATGCGGCTATTGCGAAACACCCATTTTGGTGCACAATCATCCCAGTGGGGTCTTGCAGCCATCAGAGGCAGATCTGGACATGACTGATCGCATGCTCAAGGCCGGCCATCGTTTTGTAGACTCATGCGGTCCGACCCCAGACCCTGACTCATCATTGCTGTTGGTACGAGGTGCGATTTGGCTAATACTTCAAATTTGCTACAGATTCACTTGCTAATTTGGGCGTCCATTTATCGCCCAAAGCGGGAACATGATCAGAGCTACCTTGTCTTTCGCACTGGCAGTGCTTGTCGTCCAAGCACTTGTGTGCCAGGAAGCGTCTGCCCCCATGATGGCTGCCATGCTGATCCAAACTCCCCTGCAAATCGATGGTAGACTGGACGAGCCGGACTGGGCTCGAGCCCCGGCAGAGGAGCATCTGCGTACCACGGAGCCGGTGGAAGGGGCCATGCCCAGCGGTCGAACAGTCGTACGTGTGTTGGCCAGTACCAAAGCCCTCATCGTCGGGGTCGAATGTCACTATGAGGACCCCACGAAGATCGTCAGTTTTGCCAAGTTGCGTGATACCGAGTTGGAGACCGAGGACCACGTGCGACTGGTGATCGACCCCTTTCTCGACGGTCAGTCTGGCTATATCTTTGGGGTTAATGCCAGCGGCGCCCGATACGATGCGCTGGTGTCCAATCGGGGTGAGTCGGAAAACGTGGAATGGGATGCCGTATGGGAAGCACGCACGAGCCGGCAATCCTATGGATGGTCGGTGGAGATCCGCATACCGATTCAAAGCATCAGTTTTCGTAAAGACGTCCCGCATTGGGCCTTTAATATTGAGCGCCGGATCCAAAGCAATCAGGAGACGATCCGCTGGGCTAACGTCAAGGTGGATCAGTGGTTTATCCAGACCAGCCGGGCCGGACATCTCACGGGGCTTCCCGACTTTGACTATGGTCTTGGCCTAAACGTGCGCCCCTCGTTGATCATGGCAGCCGAGCGGGAAGGCAGCAGCTCGACGGATCTCTCGCTGGAGCCCAGCTTGGATATGGGCGTTCGATTGTCTCCCAATGTGCAAGCCACTGTGACGATCAACACGGACTTTGCCGAGACCGAGGTCGATAGTCGACAGACCAATTTGACCCGATTTCCTCTGTTCTTTCCCGAAAAACGAGCCTTCTTCCTGGAGGGCTCCGACATCTTTGAGTTTGGAGTGGGGCTATCCGGTCGGAGATCCAGGCAGCTCGTGCCCTTCTTCAGCCGCCGAATCGGTTTGTACGAGGGAGAACCGGTACCGATCACCGCGGGAGCCAAAGTCAATGGACGCATCGGCAATACTGGCTTTGGAGGTCTGGTAGCCCGCACAGCAAACTCCACCCACGAGGGCCAAGAGCTGCCAGGCAGCACGATGGGCGTCTTTCGGATGCGGCAGAATGTACTCCAGGAGTCCTCCGTGGGCGTCATCGGTATGTTTGGCGACCCCACCGGCCCATCCGGTAGCTACTCGGGAGGGGCGGACTTCACCTTTCAGACGACCCGATTTCGAGGCAACAAGAATCTGATTGCCGGGGTGTGGGGGCTGCAAACCGAGACAGCTGCCTCATCACGGGAGCATGCCTATGGGCTCAAAGTGGATTACCCTAACGACCTTTGGGACATTTCGCTCACCTACATTAAGATCAGCCAGGGTTTTACTCCGTCCCTCGGATTTGTGCCGAGGACGGGCGTACACTTCACTCGGCTGGGTGCTACCTACGCCCCTCGACCCAAGTGGCCCTGGCTGCGACAGATGCGCAATCAGCTCTTCCTCACGCTCTACACGGATTTGGACGGCAAATGGGAGTCTTACAGCATTTTCACAGCACCACTCAACTGGCAGCTCGAAAGCGGCGATCGGGTAGAATTCAAATTTAATCCGAGGGGTGAGCGCCTGATTGCCCCGTTTGATATAGCCAGCGAGGTGACGATCCCGCAGGATAGCTACCATCACATTCGCTATAGCTTTGAGGCAGATCTGGCAGCCAAGCGCAAGCTCAGCGGGATGCTGGAATGGACCTTTGGTCCGTTTTACGATGGCCGTTTGCAGGAGTTTGAAGCCGGACTCAATTGGAATCCTTCGGCCCTGATCACCGTGGAATGGATCGCCGTGCACAATGTTGGTCGATTGCCATTTGGCGATTTTGAACAGACCCTGCTGGGTACTCGGGTCCGGTTCAATATTACGCCCGACCTGCAGCTCAACAGTTTCTTCCAATACGATACCGGTAGTCGCGAGCTGGGCGTAAACGCGCGTCTACACTGGATCTTCCATCCTCAAGGCGACTTTTTTGCGGTGTACAATCACAATACCTTTTATAGCCCGGAGCAGACCCAGTTTCTCGGCAATCAACTCCTGCTCAAAGTCAGGTACAATTTTAGGATGTAGTGGAGGTGTCTAATTGGGGAGGTGTTTAACTGTGCAAGTGACTGGGCAGACAAAACGCAGCTCAACAATTCAACAACTCCTCGATTCAACCCCCCATCGGTGGCTTCAAGCGTCACTGTGCACAGACTTTGCTGCGTGGGCGAGTGAATAGCCTTAACCAAGTAGTGAGATTGTAGGAGTCAAGTGTATCCAAAATTGCCTAGCTTAACTGCGACTTTGTCCCTGCCATCTTCCACATCGGTGCTGCACGCCAGTAGTATCGCCAAGCACGAAATGGTCTGGTTCCGAGTCAAGAATACCTGTCAAAGGACAGTTCACGGTAGCCGGTGGGAGCAAATCACCTGGTGCTCCGATGCCGACTTGGTATTGGACGCTGACTTTGTTGCGACGCTCTCACTAGCTTGTGCTCAAGGAGGCATTTGTAGGTGTATTGATCATGGATTCCTGCAGATCCTCGACAGAGGTGTGGGAGGGCAGGTGATCCTTCCCCTCTTTTTCGTTCGGAGGACCATTCGCGGACTCCACCGGGAACGTGTCTCCGTGTAGGTCTTATGGAAGGATGGTCCGTCAGGCGTGCCCTCCTGCATGGCACACCTTGACTCTAATTATTCATATTTTCATCAACCCAGATCACCTTACCCCGAGTAGCCAGGCTCCTACTTTGGCCCTTAGTCAATATTCTCTTCTCAGGACTAGAATGAATTTCCGCGTGATGATCGTTTCCCGAAACGGGCAAAGGGACCACATGCAGACCTAGTTCAATACACAGTTCCATGGGTATTTCAATCATCGCCTTGACGATAAAGCCACGCGACCTGAAAGCTTTGAGGATCTCGTCATCTGATCTTCCATCACGTCTATCCACCGAGACACCATTCCGATCACGAAAAGTGCCGCTTTCCACGCGTTTCTGAACGTAACTCCATTTCTCGGGATGTACCGATCTCACAAGGATCTCCTCCGGGAGTATACCACGGGGTGATGAACTCTCACACATTAAAGTCCTTCACCAACTCCAAGAATTCATCTTCGTCAAATACTCGATCATCCTCAACCCCATCGATTCGCTTGTAGACTTCGATTCTATCCTCGTATATTTCGGCTTGAAGAAAATCGCCGTTGACCTTATTGTACTCGAGGTGAATGTCATTGTTACTGCCGGGGAAGATCTCAGTCTGCACGCTTAGCTTTGCAATAATAGTCTGAGCGCGCTCGATCAATGCTGGCGTCAATGTCAAAGCACCATAACCATCGTAGTCTCTGCCCAGGTTACGGTACTTCTCGAGAAGAGCCATATTGCTGTCCAGCTTAGACGGGCCTTGCTGAAAGAAGGAGCCCCATTTGCTTGGTGTAGAGAAGATCATAGAAACGGACCATTGCTTACCAGTAGTACTATCTGTCTCCCTGTTTTTCAGCGTTAGATTCATTCTTGAGTTTTTCAATTCGATCAATATGTTTCGTCATCCAACTGTGCAGTTCCTTTGCCTGCTCCAAGTGCAGCACGACTCCAGTCTCTACAAATCGGACGATACTCGACTGAAGATCCTCCGGCTCACTCGCTATACGATCCTGCAATTTGCCATCATCATCAACTTGGAATGTCTCCGATTTGGGAAGGGCGGGTCTCTCTAGGAAGAAGTTTATTACGAACTCTCCCTTGGTGTTCACACCTCCGTGAGCCCCGTTAACGTAGCGGGGGTTGTAGTCATCCGTAAAGACATACTTGTACTTTATGTGCCCTTTCTTGGCTTCAGGTTTTGCCATCTAGCTATCCGGGATAGTGAAACAATTGTTGGATATCAACGAATGTTTGCTAACGTTTGTTTCACCTGTTACTTGCAACAAAGATCGTGCCTCTCGACTTTCTGGGACTGACAGATAGCACCTAGTCTATCTCATGGACAAGTTAATCATAAATTGGGATTATGCTAATCTCACTCCTCCACCAGCCCGAAACGAATTATTTTGGCTGATACTGTACCCACCTGCACCCTCGAAGTGCGGGAGGTTGCCATCAAAGGATGTATCTTCATGGAGCCGTGGTGCAAGCTGTTCTTCACGACTATGTGACTCCCTTTGCGATTGTCCCGATCACAATTCTTCTTGTCATGACTAGGCAATACCGAAAATCGCACGGACCTAATGGCACCCTTACCACCCTGGAAATTCGAGATCGTCTTAAGCACTACCGTCAATTTTGTGAGTCCCCTTCACAGGTCCTTTTTCTCCCTGCAAACCAATGCAATGCCTACTTTTGTGCGCATGATGGAAAAATCGAGGTACGAGGCCGTGATTGGCTTGGAGATGCACATCCAACTAGCTACCCAGTCAAAGGCTTTCTGCAGCGATGCAGCCACTTTTGGGGCGGAGCCCAACACGCAGACGGGCATCATCAGCCTGGCCCATCCCGGTACGCTTCCGCGGCTGAATCGCAAGCAACTGACCTATGCCATCCGATTAGGGCTTGCGATCGGTAGCGACATCAGTCGGACTTCCTACTTTGATCGCAAGCACTATTTCTACCCAGATCTACCCAAGGGATTTCAGACCACCCAAGACAACCGTCCCATCTGTGTGGGTGGAATGGTCCAACTACGGCAAGGGGATATCGGCCGTTCGATCCGGATCAACCGCATCCACATGGAAGAAGATGCCGGCAAATCCCTGCACGAATTGAGTCCATCAAACTCCATGATTGACCTCAACCGAGCCGGTGTGCCCCTGCTAGAGCTGGTGACGGAACCTGACTTTCGCTCCGCTGACGAAGTCTACTTATTCATCAATAAGCTGCGTCAGTTGGTGCGTTATCTGGACATTTCCGACGGCAACATGGAGGAGGGCTCGCTGCGTTGCGATTGCAATATCTCCATCCGAAAGCCAGGCCAGCAGCAACTCAATGCCCGCTGCGAGGTGAAGAATATCAACTCGGCCAGATTTGCACGCAAGGCCATCAATCTGGAGATTGTCCGTCAGGCAGGCATCATGGATGCGGGAGGACAAGTGACCCAGGAGACTCGCGAATATGACCCCGTGGCCGACGTCACTCGGCCCTTGAGAGGCAAGGAGGACGCCCATGACTACCGCTACTTTCCCGAACCGGACATTCCGCTCCTACAGATCACGCAAGAAGAGGTGGATCTGATCCGTGCCCAAATGCCCATGCTGCCAGATGAGAGAGCCGATCAGTACAGGCAAGAACTGCACCTCTCGGCTGCTGATGCGGCCATACTCACCGAGACAAAGGAGCATGCGGATCTCTTCGATCGCCTTTGTACAGACTACTCCGACCTTGCTCCCCCACTCGCAGCCAAGTTCTTCATCAACAAATGGATGCCCGAGGCCCGCGAACGCAAGCTCACCAATGGCGAAATGCCGCCTCTCAAAGAAGCTGCCTCGCTGCTGCGACTCATCCAATCCAAGAAGATTGTGCAAAGCGTGGCTTACCAAAAACTCTGGCCGGCGATGCTGACTGGTGGCCACACCGTGGATGAACTCGTGGAGCAGCTCGATCTGGTGCAGACGGACGACCGCAGTGCCATCGTAGCACTCGCTCAGGAGGTGATCGCGGAAAACCCCGAACAGCTGGCCAAGTACAAGCGAGGTAAAAAGAACCTACTTACCTTCTTCATGGGTCAACTGATGCGCAAGTCCCGGGGAAAGGCCAAGCCGGACATGGCACGTGAAGTACTCCAGGCCCTGCTGGAAGAGGGCTAACAACCCGCACCAGTTGAGGACTAGTAGCGTTTCGCATTAGATTTTGTTGCTAATTCTAATGTCTTTGGTCCGCATACTTCGTTGCAAAGCCTCGCCATAGCTGCGGCTCTAATGCGAAACGCTACTAGCGCCAGCAAACAATGCCATCTAGTGAAAGCGTCGGGAAGAAGCAACGGGGAAGCAGCTATTCAAAGAGGTAAAATCTGCATGGCCCGGGAAGACGGTCGACCTTTAGGACTTTCTTAAACGTAAGCAGACAACTAAGACGGCTTTGGCGCCCACTACATTCGTGCCCAGGACAGGCACATCTAGATTTTGGGTTGGCTAATTTTTTTATAAATTTATTTCTAATACGAAACCCATGGACAGAAAGACGTCTGAACTCACAAAGCTATATTATACCATCGGTGAGGTGGCAGAGATGTTTGACGTGTCCAAATCTCTCATACGCTACTGGGAGAGTGAGTTTACCATCTTACGACCACACAAGAATAGCAAAGGGGACCGTCGGTTTACCAAGCAGAACATCGCTCAGCTGGAGCTCATCTACCATCTGGTGAAGGAGAAAGGATTTACACTCGAAGGTGCCAAAAAGGAGATTAGGAGCAATAAACATCAGATGGTGCGCAAAAAGAAGATCCTTCACTCGTTAGAATCCATCCGTGAGGGTCTCATTGATATTCGATCAAGAATCTAGCGCACCTCCCACGACTTGACCCGCCCTTGCGGCATAATCACTGACCGATACCATGGTCTCACATAAAGCCAGGTCCTCCGGATCATTGCTGGCCAGTAGGACTAGTCGCCCCTTCGCATGTTCTTTGAACAGGTCTGCAAACCAATCTCTGCCCGCCTGATCCAGGTAACTTGTGGGCTCATCCAGCAAGACCACAGACACATCAGATAACAGGGCCAGCCCGATCTTCAGCCGCTGCATCAGACCCGATGACAGGGCGTCAACCATCGTGTGGGCGTGCTGATCCAGCTGTATCCGCTCCAGGATCTCGGCCGGCCTAAGGCCCGACACAAATGACTTAAATCGGTGATGAAAGCGAAGCTGCTCAATCACCGTCAGTTCGCCCACCAGTGCAACATAGGGAGCTCCAAAAGACAGCCTGGAACACCATTCGCCTTCGGGAATATCGAGTCCTTGATCCCAAAACTGGACCTTGCCTTGGGTAGGTGACGTATAGCCTGAAATGATCTTAAGCAGCGTGGACTTGCCCGAACCATTGGGGCCAGAGATCCCGTACACGTGGGGAAGGGCAAAGATGTAGTTGACATCTCGAAAGACCCACCGACGGTACTGCTTACCCAGGCCAGTCAGGTGGATCTGTAGATCGACACTAGTAGAGTTTCGCATTACATCTTGTGGTTAATTCTAAGGTCTTTGGTCCGCATACTTCGTTGCAAAGCCTCGCCGTAGCCACCCACCCGCTGCCGCGGACCCATCTCTACTCGCATTGTCATGCTCGACTCTACGAGATCGTTCGGTCATGCTTCGTCTGCAAACAAAATCCTATTAGAACTATGCAACATATCTAATGCGAAGATCTACTAGCCATTAAGCTTTCTGAATCCCTTCATAATGCCGCGATCGGCACCGGCGATGAACTGCACGATACGATCACGCTCCTTGGTGGCACGCAGTGACGTCTCTATGATCTTCAGCGCCTGACGGGTATTGTAACCTTTGACAAACAAGATGCGGTATATGTCCTGGATGTGATTGATCTGCTCCGAGGTAAATCCTCGGCGGCGCAGCCCCACTGAGTTGATGCCCGCATAGGACAGTGGCTCACGGGCGGCCTTAACATACGGAGGGATATCCTTGCGGACCAGCGAACCTCCACCGACAAATGCATGCTCGCCGATCTTGACAAACTGGTGCACGGCGGTCAGACCACCCAAAATGGCGTATTCGCCGATCTCAATATGACCCGCGAGGTTGACGTTGTTGGCAAGCACCGAATTCTTCCGGATGATGCAGTCATGGGCCACGTGCACATAGGCCATGAGAAGACAGTTGTCATGGATCTCAGTACGATAGTTGGCCCGCGTACCCCGATTGAGGGTACAATACTCGCGGATGGTGACGTTGTCCCCAATCTCGACAATGCTCTCCTCTCCTTGAAATTTCAAATCCTGAGGGATGCCCCCGATCACGGAGCCCGGAAATATCTTGCAGTTGTTGCCAATGCGCACCCCATTTAAAATGGTCACATGTGGCCCGATCCAGGCATTATCTCCGATGACAACATCCTCGGCAATGGTCACAAAAGGTTCAATCCGAACGTTCTCTCCGATTCTTGCCCCGGGATGTATCAGTACATTTTCCTTTACAATCATAATTTTGTCCGGTTAAGTATTTGAGCCGTCAACTCACCTTCGGCTACAATCCGGTTGCCCACGTAGGCGGTCCCTTGCATGTGCACAATCCCTCTGCGGATTGGTGACAATAGCTCCATTTTAAGTATCACAGTGTCTCCTGGGACCACTTTGTGTTTAAATTTTGTATTCTCTATTTTCAGAAAATAGGTATCCCAATCTGCGGGGTTATCCACATTTGACAATGCCAGTATGCCGCCCGTCTGCGCCAGTGCTTCTACGGTCAGCACACCGGGAAACACGGGATTGCCAGGAAAATGTCCCTGCAGTATATGTTCTTGTGATGTGATATTCTTGACCCCTACCACACAATCCTCGGTCAACTCGATGATCTTGTCCACCAAGAGAAACGGATATCGGTGCGGCAGCATACGCTTGACGCCCTCCACATCGAGGATGGGAGGCTGCTCGGGCTGGTACTTGGGTTTGCCTTTGAGCTTTCTCTGAATCTTGTACTTCTCTTTGAGAATCTTGGCAAAAGCCACATTAGAAGCATGCCCGGGCTTCGTCGCCACAATCTTTCCTTTGATCGGACGTCCCAGTAGGGAGAGATCTCCTATGAGATCCAGCAGCTTGTGACGAGCAGGTTCGTTGGGAAATCGAAGGTCCGTGTTGCTCAGCACGCCCTCCTCTTCTACTTTGATGCTGGGCTTATTGAGCTTACGTGCCAGTACATCCAGCTCATTCTGGGTGATCAACCGATCCACGATCACGACCGCATTGTCCAGATCCCCTCCTTTGATCAGATTTTGGTTGGAGAGGTGTTCCAGCTCACGCAAAAACACAAAGGTCCGAGCTGGTGCGATTTCATCGGCATAGCGGCCGAGGTCCTCCAGCGAGGCATATTGCTTGCCCAGTACCGGCGAGTTGAAGTCAATCATCGCCGTGACCTCGAAAGAATCGTGGGGCAAGGCCACGATTTCTGTACCTGTGACTTCGTCTTTGTACGAGATCGGCTCGTCGATGACAAAGTACTCGCGGCTGGCCTGCTGCTCGACGATCTGTGCATCTTGCAATGCATCCACAAAAGGCCGGGAGCTACCATCTTTGATCGCGACCTCGGGGCCATCGATCTCTATCATGATATTGTCGATACCGAGCCCAGCCAGCGCGGACAAGACATGCTCAACCGTACTCACTTGCGCGCCACCGTCTCGGATGGTGGTACCTCGATTTGTGGAAAACACTTTGGTGACGTCGGCAAAGAGCACGGGCTCCTCCGGAAGGTCCATCCTCTTGAATCGAACCCCCTGATTGGGGGCGGCGCTCTGAAAGGTCATGTTGACCTGCTCACCAGTGTGAAGACCAATTCCCTGAATGGATACGGGTTGACCAATTGTCCTTTGATTCATAGAAAGTGTGGTCCTCTTGACCAAAATAGGCTGCAAATATAAGCTTTTAAGATCTGGATTTCAGACCCCTAAGCTCCTTTTCGAGGTCCCGTATCCGCTGCTGCAGGGCGTGCACGGCGGCGCTGATCTTAGGTAGTTTTCGGAAGATGGCATAGGACTTCAGGTAGCTGGTGTAAGGCAGTGCCGGGGACCCATATTTCCTATCGCCCGGCTCCGTATTGCTGGTGACACCACTTTGGGCCTGGATCTCCGTGCCGTCACCGATGTGGATGTGTCCGACAATACCCGCCTGGCCACCGACCAATACATTTTGACCGATCTTGGTGCTGCCCGCCACGCCAGACTGGGCCGCCATCGCAGAGTGCTGGCCGATCTCGACATTGTGGGCCACCTGCACCAGGTTGTCAATCTTCACACCCTTGCGGATAATGGTCGACCCGATAGAAGCCCGGTCCACGACAGAATTTGCCCCGATCTCGACCTGGTCCTCAATGATCACATTGCCTGTCTGTTGGATCTTGGTGAATCCATTGGATCCTCGCGCATAGCCAAACCCATCGCTACCCACCACTGCATTGGCATGGATGATCACCTCTTTGCCCAGCCGACAACCGTGGTAGACCTTGGCTCCCGGATACAGTCGACACTGCGCTCCGATCTGACACCCCTGCCCCACATAGACCTGGGCATGAATGTGGGTTCCGTCACCGACCTGCACTTTTGCCTCAATCACCGCATAGTCGCCGACAAAGACATTCTTACCCAACTGAGCCGTGGGATGCACCGATGCCTTAGACGAGATCCCGGGCTCAACCACGGGCTCGTTGCCAAAATGCTGGAGCAACTGCGCCAGCGACTCGTATACATTGTCCACCCGAATCAATGCCGCTTGGACGGGCCGATGCACCTGATAGCCGGACTGGACCAAGACGGCGGAAGCCTCTGTATCATACAGATGGGATTCATATTTGAGATTGGCCAAAAAGGTCAAAGAACCCTTCGTGGCATCCTCCACCCGGTCAAACTGATGCAATACCACATCACGATCTCCCTCCACCTCACCTGATAGCAAGTCGGCGATCTCACCGGCTGTCATTCTCATCTCCAAACTACTGTGATTACGTTGTCCTACTCAACGGTGCTTGAAACGAATTTCATATATCTTGCAGCAAAAATAAAGAAAGGGTTGACGAATACCATCAGACTGGGTACAAGGGGTAGTAGGCTGGCACTCTGGCAGGCCAACTATACGAAGGACCTGCTGGCAAAAAAAGGGTACTCGACCGAGATCGTGATCATCAAAACCAGGGGTGATCATCTGCAACATTTGTCGTTTGACAAGATTGAGGGCAAAGGATTCTTCACCCAAGAATTGGAACTGGCTCTGCAGGAAGAGCGCGTCGATGTTGCCGTGCACTCCATGAAGGACCTACCCACCCAGTTTGACAGAGAACTCATGATCGGAGGCGTGTCGGAGCGGGCCAATCCCGCGGACCAACTGTTGATCCGGCGCGAGGCGGTGGCATCTGACAAGGTGCTTCGACTAGGGCCGGGTGCCAAGGTAGGCACCTCCTCCGTGCGTCGCAAAGCACTGATCAAGGACGTGCGACCCGATGTAGTATTGGCAGACGTACGAGGCAATGTGCCCACCCGGGTTGACAAACTGAGAGAGGGCCAATTTGACGCCATCGTGCTGGCCAGCGCCGGCCTGGAGCGGCTGGATCTCGACCTAAGCGACCTGGAGCGGATCACGCTCGAACCTCGTGAGTTTATACCCGCCCCCGCTCAGGGAGTGATCGCCTTCCAGTGCCGTAGGCAAGACCCAAGCACGCGAGAAGCCCTACGATCCATCCACCGGCCCGAGGTGTCGGCAAAGACCAATATAGAGCGCTCCGTGCTAAGGCTGTTTGATGGTGGCTGTCACCTGCCCCTAGGGGCCTACTGTGACCGGGACGGCATGGGCAATTATCACGTCTGGGCGGCTTTTGCCCCTGACCTGGACACACCCTTGCGCCGCACTCGAGTATCATATAGTACCAGCGTCGGCCTGGCGGAGGCGGTCGTGGACAAGTTGAAGAACGAATAAGGATTTGAAACTATGTTTCTACTTTTTGATGTATCGACCAACGGCAAACCAAAGAATTGGAAAGCCCACTTTACGGATACGTTTAGCTGGCCAAAGATCATCCATATCTCCTGGCTGCTGTATGACAAAAAGGGTGAGCTCACGGAGGAGGTCGACTACTTGATTACACCCAAGGGATCCGATCTGGATCCAGATGCGTTGGATCGAGCCGGCCTCACCGAGGAAGACCTGCTGGAAAAGGGGGTAGATATCAGCGTGGCGCTGGAGGCGTTTAAGAAAGCGGTAGAACAGGCCATCTATGTGTTTGCCTTCAATCTACAGTACAATGAAAACGTCGTTTTGGCCGAGTTCTACCGGGCTAATCTGGATCACAAGCTGGGGCAGACGGAGCGCTACTGCCTGATGCGAGAAAGTACCTACTATTGTAAAATTCCCGGACGAAGGGGAGGCGGATACAAATGGCCATCACTGACACAATTGCACGGTAAGCTGTACAACGTCGGATACGAGGGCGCCGGAAATGCCAAAAGTGATATCATGGCCATTTCTCGCTGCTTTAATAAACTCCTTACTTTGGGCGAACTAGATGACCTATTCTGATGGCCAGACCTAAGGTGTTCATATCGAGAGATTTAGCAGATGAGAGCCCGTTTCACCAACTGGAGCCCAAGGTCGACCTCTGCGCCACCTCTTTGATCGAGTTTTTTCCTGTACCCTTTGAGACGCCGCAGATGACCGACTGGTATTTCTTCTATAGCCAGCAAGGGGTCAAACATTTTTTTCAACAGATCGAGGAGGCGGACTGGCAGACAAAGTGGGCAGCCTTTGGACCCGCCACCGCCAGCAAGGTTCGTGACTTTGGCCGGATGCCGAGTTTCGTGGGCAATGGAGTGGCGGAAGCTACGACGGAGGCCTTCCTGACCGTGGCTCTCGGTCAGAGTGTGACCTTTGTACGCGCCAAAAACTCGCGGCGCTCTGTCCAGGGCTTGTTGGATGACCGTTTGGCGTCCAATGATCTCGTAGTCTACGACAATCGCCCCAAGACGGATGCGATTATTCCCAGTTGCGACGTACTGGTGTTTACCAGTCCATTGAACGCCAAGGTCTACTTTGGACAGCAGGAACGGCTGCCACATCAACAAATCATTGGCATCGGGGCTACCACCGGCCGAATTATTGAAGAGCTGGGCGTAGGTCCGGTGCGGATTGCACCCCAGCCGTCGGAGCAGGCCATGGCCGATCTCATCACCACACTCACGTCCACATGATCCGGCGGCTCGACATTAGCAACTACGCCATCATTGAATCGCTCCAGATCGATTTCAGCGATCAATTGAACATCATCACGGGCGAGACTGGCTCCGGAAAATCAATCCTGCTCGGGGCCTTGGGCCTGGTGCTCGGGCGACGAGCAGACACCAAAGTGCTCCACGATGCCACCAAGAAGTGCATTGTCGAAGCCGAGTTTGCTATCGACAAGTACCAATTGGAGGCGTATTTCACCCAGGAAGATCTGGACTACGAATCAAACACCATCATCCGCCGAGAGATCAGCAGTACCGGAAAATCAAGGGCTTTTGTCAACGATACGCCCGTCAACCTCAAAGTCCTCCAGGGTCTGACCACTCGGCTCGTCGACACCCACCAGCAATTTGAGAATCTGGCCATTGCCGACCGACATGAGCAAGTAGTCATGCTGGACGCAGTGGCCGATGCGATCGAGCAACGCCTGGCCTTTGCCGCTGTCTATGCAGACTTTCAAGAGCTCAATCGGACCCGGGAGCAACTGCAGAGCCAGCATCAGGAGGCCGTAAGACAGCGGGACTTTGTCCAGTTTCAGCTAGATGAGCTGCTCGCCTTCGAACTTGACGTATCCGAAGACACTGGACTGGAGCAGCGCTTGCACACACTGACCCATATGGAGGAAGTGTTGGCCACCGCAGGGTCACTATCCCACCAACTGGTCGAAAGTGATCAGTCGATCGTGGGTGCGCTCGTGTCTCTGCGCAACCAATTGGACCCGTTGCGGAGTGCTCATCGGGGCTTGGCGGCAGTGGCGGAGCGTCTCTCCCACTCCATCATCGAGCTCGAAGATTTGGCGGCCGAAGCTGCTCAAATCTCCGAAGAATCGACGCTGGATCCGCAACGATTGGTGCAAGTGCGAGAGCGACTGGATCAGCTCAACCATCTGCTACACAAGCATCAAGTCCAAGATCCGGAGGCCTTAGCCAAGACGCAGCAAGCTTTTGAGTCGCAGATCGAGGATTACGATGGTCTGGAAGCCAATCTAGCCGAACTCGACAAGCAGATTTCGGAAACCCGAACGAGATTGGTGGCACTAGGCAATAAGCTGAGTGCCCGTAGGAAAGCCGCCATTCCGGGGCTGGAAAAGCGAGTCAACAAGCAATTGGAAGGCCTCAAAATGAAGCACGCTCGCTTTCGTGTGGAGCTGGAGCCTGATGAAGATTCCATCGGAGCCGATGGCCTAGATCGGATCGCCTTCCTGTTTGCCCCCAATCTGGGCAGTGACTTTGCCAGAATCAAAGACGTGGCTTCGGGCGGCGAGCTCGCCAGACTTTCCCTAGTGCTTAAGTCTATGGTAGCTGACTCCCTTGATCTGCCCACATTGATCTTTGATGAGATTGACAGCGGTGTATCGGGAGATGTTGCGCAAAAGATGGGCGAAATCTTACGGGCACTGGCCTCCAGACACCAGGTAGTGTCCATCACCCACTCACCGCAGGTGGCTGCCCGGGGTGCCCAGCACCTCAAAGTCTACAAAGAGCACGAAGGGAAAAACACCCGAACCAGGATCAAGGCCCTTTCTAAGACGGAACGCATTGAGGAAATCGCCACCATGCTGAGCAAGAGCCCTCCCAGTGAGCATGCGGTGGCCAGCGCCAAAGAGCTGCTGGAGAGCTAATGTCACACCCGATATCATTTTTCGTATCACTGACCGAGAGGTTGGCTATCTTTGCTGCCGCTGCCTGCTAAGCAGCAGCATTTGTCTGTCATTTTAAACTAAACCGGATGTCACAGAATCTCCTCAAGGGCAAACGAGGTATCATCTTTGGCGCACTCGACGAGAGCTCGATCGCCTGGAAAGTGGCCGAACTTTGCCACGCGCACGGAGCCACCTTTACCTTGACCAACGCCCCGGTAGCCCTGCGTATGGGCCAGATACAAATGCTGGGAGAAAAGGTCGGCTCAGAGATAATTGCTGCCGACGCTACCAGTGTGGAAGACCTCGAGAATCTCCTGAACCAAAGTATGGAACTACTCGGTGGACCATTGGACTTTATGCTGCATTCAATCGGGATGTCACTCAACGTGCGCAAAGGGCGGAGCTACACTGAGCTCAATTATGACTGGATGCAACGGACGCTCGACATTTCTGCCATCTCCTTTCACAAGTTGATGCAAACGGCCCTGCGCCTCGATGCCATGGCAGAGTGGGGATCGATAGTGGCACTCACTTATATTGCGGCGCAGCGGGTATTTCCCGATTACAGCGAGATGGCTGAAGCCAAGGCCCTCCTGGAGTCTTTTGGTCGCAGCTTTGGCTACCACTACGGGATGGCCAAGAACGTACGAGTCAATACCATATCCCAAAGCCCCACCCGGACGACAGCGGGGTCTGGGGTCAAAGGCTTTGACGAGTTTTTTGGCTACGCGGCAAAAATGTCCCCTCTGGGCAATGCGTCAGCAGAGCAATGTGCTCAGTTTTGCATTGCGATGTTTTCTGATCTGACGAGAATGGTGACCATGCAAAATCTCTACCACGACGGTGGATTTTCTGCCATGGGCCTAAATCCGGCCGTGCTTGAGCCGACTAGTTGAGTTTCGCATTAGATATGTTGAATAATTCTAATAGGATTTTGTTCGCATACGAGGCATGACCGAGCGATCTCGAAGAGTCGAGCATGACAATGCGAGAAGTGAGGGAACCGCGAAAGCGGGTGGGTGGCTAGCTGTAGCTATGGCGAGGCTTTGCAACGAAGGATGCGGACCAAAGACTTTAGCATTAGCTACAAGATTTAATGCGAAGCTCTGCTAGGGTCTGCGGCCACGGATGTGCTACTTGGAACGTTGTACATGGGCAGGTGCTCTCCCGGCGCTGGACATGCCGCCCGCATCAATACCTATAGCGAAGGACCTTCCGTTTAACTATCCATGGAGGTGAAAACCAGGGCATACCGTTCTAAAGCGACCTTTCTGATGGGCAGATGCTGGCTCTTGCCTGTCTTTTTGTGCCTATGCACCTCCATCGAGCTGTGGGGACAGCGTCCAGGAGGCCCACCGTCTGACTCGCCCAACTTTGATGGGATTGAGTTCAGTCCCGACACGCTGGACGCCGAGTATTTCTACCAGGACGATCCGCAGACCCTCTATCGCTATCAGGACACCTTGATCCGATATGTGCACGAGTATGACCTGCCCCACCTGGCTGGTGCATCCTACTTTAATCTGGGTTATCCTGGCTCTGCTGTCCGCCCTGTGCTGGCCATACCTACCGTGCGCACCGGCTTTCAGCTGGGATTGGATCAGTTTGATCCCTACACCATGGATGAGACGCGGCTGCGATTTTATCGCATGAAGAAGGCACTGGCGTATGCCTCCTATCTGCAGGGTCAGTCGCAGGACGACAACATTTTTCGGGCACTCTTCAGCCGTAACTTTAAGGACGGGCTGCAGGTGTCGTTGGACTACAATCGCTACAACAACGTGGGCCTCTACGAGCGGCAGGCGGCGAAAAACACCAATCTCGGCGTGGGTTTGTGGTACAAATCTCCAAACGAACGTTTTGAGGTGTTTCTCAATCATTTTGCCAATACATACGAGCAGCAAAACAATGGTGGGATCACCACCGACACCGTCTTTTCCAACGATCTCTTTGACGAGCGCTTTGCCGTGCCGGTGCATCTGGAGGGTGCAGAGACACGTGATCAGGATCGAGCTTACTCACTCGTGGCCAACTATCGGATCACGGGGCCGGACAGTGCCCAGTCCGAGTCCTCCGGCCTTGGGCTACAGTACAAAATGCGAAGCAGTCGAAGGATTTTTCGCTTCTCGGATGACGAGGTGCCTTTTGATGGCTATTACGGCGATTTCTTGACTGATGATCGTGGGGTGCGACTCTTCACCAACTATCGCAAGTTGGCCAATGAATTTAACGTCAACTTTGCCGGCAAACAGCCGGGCCAGGTCTTTGGGGCCGGCATCAAAAACATCATCCATCGCATCTCACCCGAGCCTACGTCCGATCGCCTTACCGAGTGGTTTGCCCAGGGACGGTTGGATTGGTCCCTTAAGGAACGGTTTTCCTTGCGCTCGGACGCGCAGCTGGGCATCAACAAAGAATCGACGACGTACTTGCTCCGTGGACTGCTGACCATCGATCTCAAAAATGCAGGGATCTTAGAAGGCAAGGTCAGCATTAACCAGCGAGCGCCCAATCAGCTGGAGCGTCAGTTGTTTGTCAGCCAGGTGGAGGTCTGGGACAATGACTTTAAAAATGTGCTGGTCAACCACGTGCAAGCCAGCTATCGGCTGCCACGCATCAACCTCAGTATCGAAGGGGGCCAGGTACTCGTGACCAATGGGATCTTTTTTGATCAAAATGCCCTGCCCCAACAATCAGGTGGGACAGCAGCGATGACCTACCTGCGGGCGAGAAAGTCATTCAGCCTCGGATCCTTTGTCAATGAGAACAAAATCGTACTGCAGAGCAGCAACGAGGATCGATTGTTCCGGATTCCGGATTGGTATACCGAGCACAGTCTCTATCTGCTCACTCCCGTCTTCAGAAAAGTGCTCAACTTCAAGACCGGTTTTGAGGCCCGTTTCCACGGCAACTATGGCGGACTCACCTATCGGCCCTTCCTAGGGCAATTTGTCCTGCCTACGGATGGAGAGATCAAGTTCTACCCACTGATCGACTATCACCTGGCATTGCAGGTCAAGTTCTTTCGGGCTTATGCCAAACTGGAGAATGTGCTGCAGATGCTGCGGAAAGACATATACTACCAGACCAATCGCTACCCGCAGCAGGATTTTGCATTCAAGCTAGGTATCAGCTGGATCTTTATCGATTGATGTCTAGAGGTGCGCTAGAGGCGGAGATTGGGCTTCAGTTCTCCCTGTTCCTCCGTGTAGAATCTATTGATACATCTGATCACCTCGTCTACGTCATCCGTCACCAGAAATAGGTCCAGATCGCTTTCGCTGATATTGCCCGCTGCCAACAATGTCTGGATGATCCAATCCTTTAGACCGCTCCAAAACTCGGTGCCAAATAGGATCACGGGTACGCGACTGATCTTCTTGGTCTGTACGAGGGTGAGTACTTCAAATAGTTCGTCCAAGGTGCCAAAGCCACCGGGAAGCACGACAAAGGCCTGGGCATACTTCACAAACATCACCTTGCGCACAAAGAAGTAGCGATGGTCGAGATTCTTGTCCGAGTCGATAAAACCATTATGATTCTGCTCCATGGGCAAGTCTATGTTTAACCCCACGGATACGCCGCCTTCCTCTGACGCGCCCTTGTTGCCGGCTTCCATGATGCCCGGTCCCCCACCCGTGATGATGCCATATCCGGCATCCGTCAACTTCTTTGCAATTTCAACGGCCTTGATATAGTAGAACTGATCGGGCTTGGTTCTGGCCGAGCCAAAGATGCTGACGCAGGGGCCGATCTCATTGAGGCGCTCAAATCCCTCGACAAACTCCGCCAGTACCTTAAACATGGTCCAAGCATTCTCACCTTTGATAGTGGTCCATTGACGCATGGGCGTCATTGCTTTTTCTGACACGATCTCTTTGTTGATTAGGGCACCAATATTAAACAAAGCCGCTGGTATTGTCCAATTATTCGAGGTATCAACCGGTGGTCGAGCTCACCCAATCAAACCCCGTTGGCGATAGCCCAGGAACCCTCCCAACCACGTCGATACTGGGTAGTTCCAACACGAAGAGCACCAGCCCCAGTTACTGGCTATCAGTATATGAAAGTTAGGAAACGGGTGAGCGTATGCAATCTGCGTCGAATACATACCACCCTATAAGTTCGTCAGCGACCGGTCGATCTGCTCGAATCAGCCGCAGAGGAACTTGACCGACCCTATACCTTCACATCCGACTTATACCGGGAGTACGCTTGATTGATGAAGTCTTGCAGCTGCTGCACGTCCTCAAAACGCTCGAAGATGTTGGGTAGCGGTTGGTTGCCTCGTCCATCGCTGCTCGGCACCACATAGTTGAGCACATCGATCCGGGCAATGGTATCACTGCTCAGTATGATGAGCCGTTCTACCACGTTGCGGAGCTCACGAATGTTTCCGCTCCAGTTGACTTCTTCGAGGCACTTGATCGCATCCTTGTGAAACTTTTTCTTGGCGATACCATATTCCTGACAGATGCCCTGATTGAAGTAATCTACGAGGAGGGCAATGTCCTCCTTGCGTTCATTCAGGGTGGGTACATTGATGATGATGACCGCCAGGCGATGGTATAGATCCTCTCGAAACTTGCCCGCTCGAATCTCCTTGCGCAAGTCTTTGTTGGTGGCAGCAATGACCCGGACGTTGACGGCGATAGACTTGTCGCCGCCCACTCGGGTGATCCTGTTCTCTTGGAGTGCGCGGAGCACCTTGGCCTGCGCCGAAAGACTCATGTCACCAATCTCGTCGAGAAAAAGCGTGCCTCCATTGGCCTGTTCAAATTTGCCAATCCGTTGTTTGACTGCCGATGTAAAAGCCCCCTTCTCATGCCCAAACAGCTCGCTTTCAATGAGTTCTGCAGGTATCGCAGCACAATTGACCTCGATGATGGGATGATTAGATCGTGGACTCTTCTCATGAATCCATCGGGCAACCAGCTCTTTGCCGGTTCCATTCTTACCGGTGACCAACACTCTGGCCTCAGTGGGGGCTACCCGATCTATGGTCTCCTTAATCTTTTTGATGGCTTCGGATTCGCCGATGATCTCCTGGGTACGAGATTTGGCCACACGTCTTTGTAGCACCTTCTTCTCCGTGACCAGATTGGCCTTGTCCATCGCATTGCGGATGGTGATCAGCATGCGATTGAGGTCTGGTGGTTTGGAGATGAAATCAAAAGCACCCTTCTTGACGGCCTCGACCGCCGAATCGATATTGGCGTGGCCGCTGATCATGATTACGGGTGTGTCGGGAGCGATGAGCTGGATACGTTCCAGCGCTTCGATGCCATCCATCTTTGGCATCTTGATGTCCATGATCACGACATCGTATTTTTCCTTCTTCAGTTTGACGAGGCACTCCATGCCATCACGGGTCTCGTCCACATCATACTTCTCATACTCCAAAATGTCCCGTAGCGTGCGCCGAATCGACGCCTCGTCGTCAACTATCAAGATCTTAGCCATTGAACTATTTGTTTTTTAGACAGTTACAAATAAGTAATTTCTTATATGCGTAAAGTAAACGAAATGTGGCCAGACTTGCAATGTTTTCGAGGACTATTTACAAATATTGATGAAGTTAGAATATGTAATATTCTGATTATAAGGAATATACATCCACATCCTGGGCATGCACGAATGTGCCTAGGCCGGCGAGTAGTTTGCAGAAAAGACGTTGTGACAACTTATTCCGTGGCGGCGAGCTCCCTCAGGGCACAGTAGGCCATCAAACCCGTACTAATGCGGAGGCAGTCCTCGTCCACGTCGAAGGTGGGGGTGTGTATCGGTGAGGTAATACCCTTACTAGGGTTGCCCGTACCCAATCTGTAGAAGCAGGCAGGCATAGCTTGTGAGAAATAGGAGAAATCCTCAGCCGTCATTCGAATAGGTAGATCGACCACATTTTCCTCTCCCAGGTATTCGATCGCATATTCCTTAAATCTTCGAGCGAGTCCCTCGTGATTCAGCAGATAGGGATACCCCTTCTTTACGACCAGGTCGGCATTACCTCCATGCGCTTTGGCGATGCCTTCTGCCAGGCGTACCATTTCCTTGTGGGCATGGCTTCTCCAATGCTCGTCCATGGTGCGAAAGGTGCCTTCTAGTTTGACCAAAGCAGGAATGATGTTGGTCGCTCCCCCTTGGGAGTTGATTTTGCCAAAAGTCAGCACGGTTGGGATCGTCGGGTTGGCGCGGCGACTGACTAGTTGCTGCAATGCCATGACAATATTGGCGGCCAGGACGATCGGATCTACCGCTTCGTGTGGCAAGGCCGCGTGGCCGCCTCTCCCCTCCACCGTGAGAAAAAGCTCATCGGCCGATGCCATATACATACCACCCTTGACACCTACCTTACCCACGGCTAAGGGCGGATGGACATGCTGGCCGAAGATCGAGGCAGGGGTAGGGTCTGTCAATGCACCGTCCTTGATCATCAGCGAGGCTCCGCCTGGCAGCCGCTCCTCGGCTGGCTGAAAAAGTACTTTGATGCGGCCAGCAATCTGGTCGCGCAGACGATGCAAAATGCGGGTAGTGCCCAGCAGGGAAGACGTGTGCACATCGTGGCCGCATGCGTGCATCACGCCGGGGCTAGTAGATCGATAGGGTACGTCATTTTCCTCCTCGATAGGCAAAGCATCCATATCTCCGCGTAGGGCGACCGTCTTTTCGCCCTCCTGTCGGCCTTCGATCATGGCAATTAAGCCGAAGCCTCCCACGCCCGTGCTGAAGTCAATACCCTCTTCGGCCAATACCTCGGCGACGTAGTTGGCTGTTTTCTCCTCATGAAAGGATAGTTCCGGATGCTGATGTAGATGCCGGCGATAACCGATGACATCGGCATGCAATTCCTCCGCTAGCTGCTGTATCTGGTCTAACATATACTCTAACCGCCTAATCTGCGAATATTAGTGATAAAAAGCGAAAGATCCTTCAAAACGGAATAGTCTCGCGCGTAGTGGTAGTCTGCATCACGCCGATGCTGAGATCCCGGCTCTTCCGGCCGTCCCATGGCTACCCGCAAGACGCCTGGCCGTAAGCTGGGAAATGTGTCATCCGCGTCCAACGATCCATAGGAGACCCAAGTCTTACTCCCCCGCAGCACGTCAAGAATATTTCGCAGAAAGGAGGCCTTTTCTCGCACCAGCCAAATCAATAGGGGCGATAGTGTCAGGCATGCCGTGGCTAGGCCGATGTCCAGAAGCCGCTTATGCCGACGAGCAGCCGGATCAGCGATGCGATAGTGTATCTCCACGGTATAAAGCTCTCCCGGCAGATTTTTGGACTTGCTCCCGACGACGCTGGCAGACTGCTCAGGGGCGATCTTGATGTGTAGGTCATCGCCAAGTCGAGTCATCCAGGTCATAATGGCTTTGGCGCTCACATTTTTCGTGCAAAATATCACCTCATTGACATCGTGAAAGCGACAGATCTGATCCAGATTGGGCAAGCTACCCAACGTGCCGGGATAATCCTGGTCCGAGGGCGATACCACCCCCTGGTAGCGATATCGCTCGGCATTGCCCTGCATCAAATGCAAAACCCTTTTAGTCTCACCTTGATCCCCCACGATCAAGTATCGTCGAAGATCCGGCTGCAAGAATTGCCATGTGCCACGCTGCAGCAGTGATAGCAACGCGCGGCTCAAGAGCAGTCCAGCTGCCGCAAGCGGAGCGCTGGCCAGCACCAGGGCTCGGGAGGACCGTAGCATCGGGCCAAAAAAAGCGTAGCTCACCGCGATCACGGTCCATGCAATCAACCATCCCCTAGCCAAACGTACTCCGTCAAAGGGTCTGTCATATCCCCCGACCATCCACAGTGACAGGGAGCCTATGGCGCTGTATAGGCCAATGTTGATCGCGATCGAAGAATGCTGGTAGTAGTCCGGATCTCCAAAATACCATCGTGCCCACAGATCCGAAAAGAGAAGTAAGAGTAACGACACCAGCGCAAGATCCAGTAGCACCACACCATGACGCAGCACCCAACGTTTGGCCAGCGACAGCAGGGCTCTAATGTTGATCGCCAAGTTTAACAGCACCACCACTGGCAGGCCGACGGAAGCGTAGTGTTTCACACAAAATTGCTTCATCGCTCCATAAAATCGCCGGATGTACTTCAGCGAGTCTTTGTCGGTGCTCTCGCCTTTAAAGTGCACGATACTCGTCTGCGGGTAATAGAACACCTTGTGTCCTGCCTGCTTGATGCGATAAGACAAGTCAATATCCTCCCCGTACATAAAGAATTGCTCATCTAGTAGTCCCACCTCCTGCAGGACCGATCTGCGTAAGAGCATGAAGGCACCGGTCAGTACATCAACCTCGTTGGTCTGATCCGGGGCAAGATGCCCCATGTAGTAACCGTTGAAACGTGATGACCGGGGAAATAGGTAGGACAGGCCAAAAGCCTTGGAGAATGCCACCGCCGGACTGGGAAAGCCCCGCTTGGACTCCGGTAGATACTTGCCACTGCCGTCGATCATACGTACACCCAACGCGCCACCATCGGGGTGAGCATCCATAAAGGAGACGGTTTTTTCGATCGTATCTTCCTCCACCAACGTGTCCGGATTCAACAAGAGCACATATTCGGCTTGAGAATCCCTGATCGCCTGGTTGTTGGCCTTCGAAAAGCCAGCGTTCTCCTCATTGTATATATAGCGTACCTGGGGAAACTCTGCTGGAACCATCTCCCTGGAACCGTCTGAAGAAGCATTGTCCACCACAATCACCTCATACGCATGGTCCGTCTTACTCTTGTAGATCGAGATCAGAAGCTGCTGCAGAAAGTACTTCACATTGTAGTTGACAATGATGATCGAGAGTTTCATCGCAGGTCGTGTCAACTATGATTTGCCGTTGGTCTGGTAGGGCACGCGGGCAATGATGGACCTGCCCAAGGTGATGGCATCGGTATACTGAAGCTCGCCGCCGAAAGCCACCCCCCTGGCAATCTGACTGATGGACACTCCCGCCTGCTCGAGCTTTTTGGATATATAGTAGATGGTGGTCTCTCCGTCTATGGTCGGACTCACTGCCATAATCACCTCACGGATATCTTCTCTTTCGATCCTATCGATCAACTCCTGCACCCGAATGTCTTCCGGACCCACACCCTCGATAGGTGAGATGACTCCACCCAACACATGGTAAAGACCATTGTATTGCCCGGTTTCTTCGATGGCCATGATATCTTGGATATTCTCCACAATGCACACCAGCGAGCGCTTTCGCGTGTGATCCTTGCAGATATCACAAGTATTTGAGTCAGAGAGATTGAAGCAGCTGTCACAATGGCGAATATCATCCATCAGTTGCAACGACTGGCGGAGGCGATCCCGTCTTTCGGTCGGTTGATTAAGCAAATGAAGAGCCATGCGTAGTGCGCTTTTCCGCCCAATACCCGGCAACTCGGCAAAGGCGTCCACTACTTGCTCCAGCAACCTCGACTGTACCTTCATGACGTGGTAAAAATACAGAAATAGTAGGTGGACCGAGATCGGATCTACTTGTACTGCCGACCTGGCAAGCTACCGTTATGTTTGTTAATTTAGCAGCTTGCTTTAAAAACCGGTAAGCAATGGCAGAAGTGATTAGAATGCCCAGACTCAGTGATACCATGGAGGAGGGCGTCATCGTAGAGTGGCTGAAGAAAGAAGGAGATCCTGTGGAGCCGGGCGATATCTTGGCTGAGGTGGAGACCGACAAAGCCACGATGGAGCTGGAGAACTATCATGAAGGCGTCCTATTGCACATTGGCGTCAAGGAGGGCGCCGTGCCTGTCAACGGTATCCTAGCCGTCATCGGCGAAGAAGGAGAGGACTACGCAGAGGCGTTGGCACAAGCCAGCAAGGACGCACCAGCAGCAGCGCCAGTGGAAGTTTCCGCATCGACGAGCACTGACGCGGGTTCCGCTTCCGTGGGGCAAACCCAGGAGGTACCGTCAAACGGGGAGTCCTCTTCGGCTTCTGTTCTTGCGACCACGGATGGCCGAATCAAAGCCTCACCATTGGCCAAGAAGATGGCGATGGATGCCGGCGTCGAGCTAGGCCAGATTAAGGGCTCGGGTGAGCATGGCAGAGTCGTCAAGCGAGATGTACTGCAATACATCGAATCCGGTGCCAGTCGAGCTTCGACCCCTGAAGTATCTGCCAGTCCTGCCGGTGTAAGTGAGGACCTTCCCGTCTCACAGATGCGAAAAGTCATAGCCCGGCGACTGAGTGAGAGCAAGTTTTCTGCTCCGCACTTTTATGTCACGGTGGAAATAGAAATGTCTCGGGCCATGGAAGCTCGCAAAGCGCTGAATGAAGAAGCCCCACCAAAGATATCTTTCAACGATCTCATTGTCAAAGCTACTGCCGCGGCCCTACGCCGCCATCCAAAGATCAATGCCAGCTGGCTGGGTGATCGCATCCGGGTGCATGGCGATGTGCATGTGGGGGTAGCCGTGGCGGTGGAAGATGGACTGATGGTGCCCGTCGTTAGACATGCCGACCGTAAATCTTTGTCCCAGATCAACTCGGAGGTGAAAGAGCTGGCTGGGCGCGCTCGTGAACGCAAGCTGCAGCCTGCCGAGATGCAGGGCAATACCTTCACTATATCAAATCTTGGCATGTTTGGGGTCGACGAGTTTACGGCCATTATTAATCCACCGGATGCATGCATACTGGCGGTCGGATCGATTGTCCCAAAGCCCATTGTGGCAGATGGCTCGATCCAGGTGGGGAATATTTTGAAGGTCACGCTATCCAGCGATCACCGAGTCGTGGATGGAGCCATGGCTGCCCAATTTCTACAGACCCTGCGCAGCTTCTTGGAGAATCCAATCACTCTGCTGCGATAGGACCGCCGCCAGCTATCCATCGCGTTGCGATGGGAGATCTAAGAAAGACGTTTCGCTTTGCCCCAAATCAAAAAAGGCCACCGAATTACTCGACAGCCTCTCTTGATCGTTATCTCTTCTCAGTACTACTAGTTAGTAGATCTTCGCATTAGTAGCCCGAGTTTCTGTTTCCACTATACTTAGGTCCCGGACGAGAAGAACCCGGTGTTCCAGCACCTGCATCCGGACCATCGGGCTCGGGCGCCTCCACATCGTCAGCCGATGCGATAGAAAACTCGACCCGGCGATTTAGGTACTGCTGCATCTCTTGCTGCTTGGTGATTGCGTGTGAATCCGGCAAGTCATCAATGAGCGGATTGCCCTCGCCTCCATATTGGATGATAAATCTTTGTCGAGGCAGATCATATCGAGACATGAGGTACTCGACAGCGGCCTTGGCTCTACGATACGAGAGTACCACATTGTAGTCATCGGGATTTCGCAAGTCGGTAAAGCCCTTCGCCACCACATTGAGATTCGGATGCTGACGCATGACAGTGGCAATGTGGTGCAGCTGGCCATAAAACTCCGGTTTGACGTAGTACTTGTCCAAGTCAAAGTGGATCATCGGCAGGAACCAATTGGTGCGGATATTACTAATCTTTTGGTTGACGATGGTGTTGACCTCGTCTTCGTCCAGGTAGCCAGGATCCGGCACCTGAGCCACCCCGCTGGCATCTACATCATAACCAGCGACGGAATGAGGCTCGGCATCCTGATAGTCGGGCACACCGTCACCATCGCTGTCAAGTACGATGCCTCGAGTATCCACAGGAGCTCCCTCCGGGCTGTTGATCTCCTGATCCAGCATGTCAATGACGCCATCGCCATCCGTATCGGTCAGATCAAGTATCGGCCGTGCCTTTACTTCAGCCAAGTCGTTCATAGCTCCGTTGAGCGGATTGAGCCAGTAGAGCGGTTCGGTCTTCTGGCTGAAATCTCCCAGATTTATACCCAGGCGAAGGCTCATATAGTGTGGAATGTCCAGGTTATTACTCTCGTCAAACTGCGAGCGGTATTCAAAACCGTCGTACAGATCGCTATCGGAGATTACAATCTGATACTCGAGTCCCAGATTGACGCGCTTGCTCAGTTTTCTGGACAAACCCATGCCAAAATTCACATGCGGGATCACGGTCTTATCATCACCTAGCGCACTGATCTTGTCCTCTACGCCACCGTCGGTCTCTCGATCTCCGTCCAGCAAGTCTTTCAATCGATCTCTGGCTTCCTTACGATCACCTTTAGATCCTAGATCCAACCCACTAGTGACACTCGAGAAATTGTACAATGAGTTTCCATTGAGCAGGTCCACCTTGGCACTGGGTATGTTTAAGCCCAACCCTACGACGGCATAGGCATTCCACCGATTTCTTTCCTGATGAAACAATAGATTACCGATGTTAAGGACCGCTTCAAAGCTCCCTCCTACGATAGATGTCTTGTAATTCCGATGGATAGCCTGGCCACTTTCTACGTAGCCAGAAATAGCACTCCCTCTATTCTGGGCAAAAAGTCTCTCGACGGCCAACACATTGGCACTCTGAGGTCGAGCATCCAGGCCGGTCGACTGTGTATACCAACCATCCAGCCTAAAAGAAAGCGTGTAGTTGATCGCCTTACGTAGATGCAAACCAAAACCATACCCGGCAGCAAATGGGGCTTCTACATCCCCGGAAATAAAGGAATAGCCGGTGTGAATGCCTAGCTCCCACATACTTTTGGGCTTGGCGGAATACGGGTACTGGCCATCCCTCCACCGCTTGTTCTGGTCAGGATCGGCAGTCATATCATCCTCGACGGTGGGTGTCGAGAAAGTGTCGTCCTGAGAAAATGTCATTTGGCTAATGAGAAGTGAAAAAATAAAAAATAGAACAGTTCTTGACTTCAGTGACATAAGGGATAACGATTTAACTGGTTCAAAATATTTCACTACTCTCCCCTCAACAAAAATATCTAATTTTTACCGGCCCGCAAACATTCTGTTTCTTTTTTGGGGAGGCTCAAGAAGGAGCTCACTTTCTCCATATACATTATAAAAAAAGATTATATTTTTGGCATTATGAATGACCAAATTATGTCCACACCTATCGAAGTTATTCGCACGGAAACCGACTATCCCGATGCAAGCTTTGACACTTGCGCAAGTGGTGCTTGTGAAGTTCAGGTAGTGACCAAAGATCGGGCACTGGCGGAGAAGCTGGCCGATCAGATGCACCACCTCAACCTCGCGTTTGACACCATTGCCGGCTTTAGCGTGGGATTTGTAAGTAAACACATTACTGACATCATCCCGATAGTGTTGCAGTCTCAGAAAAAACAGTCCGTTATCATCTATGTCGGTGAGGATCAGAGCTCAACTAAAGCCGTTTTCGACGCTTTCCAACTGGCCGAAGAACCGTTTAGTATGACCCTGATTCAGTCTTGCGCTGCTCGCAAGAACTCCTTGGATACATGCCTCATGGATCTAAGAGAGCCTTGGCTGCTCGGCATGTACCTTTTGGCTACACAGGCCAGCCATACTGACACCAAGGCTTTAGCAGCGTTCGAGCATAGAGGCCTGAAGGCCACCCGACTAGCAACCCTGAGAGCCGAGCTGGGCGCGTGCGAGCCCGACATACGTGAGTCGGATGTGTGCTCGGTGAGCCTCAACGCCCTGCGTTTTAGTGATGCCCCCTTTCAATCGGGTACATCACCGGTGGGTCTGACCGCGGAGGAACTCTGTCAACTCTCCTACTACGCCGGTCGGAGTGATAGAAACAGAGTGCTATCCATCCATGATCTGAAGCTGCGCAAGAAGGATCTGTCTCTGGCAGCCAGCCTCTTGGCGGAGGTGATCTGGTACTACATGTGGGGCCTCAATCATCGCAGACGTGTCGGCTCAAAAGCTATATCCAGTATGAAACAATACTTAATTGAGGGGCAGGTCAATGGAGACAACCTCGTGTTTCTCAAGGACGAAGGGGAGCAAAAGTGGTGGCTAAAACAGCCTATGGATCACCCTTACGTATCCAAGAAGTTCCCGGTCATCGCGTGTGACTACCATGACTACGAGTACACCGCCCAGCACCACGCGCTCTCCGACCGACTGACCGAGCGTATGAGCGTGCTAGGTGCCTTGGCCCTGCGACAACCAAGCTAGTAGAGTTTCGCTTTTTTAATCCTGTTGTCAATTCTAATGTCTTGGGTCCGCATACTGCGTGGCAAAGCCTCGCCATAGCCACCCACCTGCTGTCGCGGTTCCCTCACTTGTCGCATGGTCATGCTCGACCACTACGTGATCGTTCGGTCATGCCTCGTCTGCGAACAAAATCCTATTAAAACCATTCAACATATCTAGCACGATAATTTACTAGCAGGCCCTGGTGAGCTCGTCCAGGATACGCTCTAGCTGAAGGCCTCGAGAGCCCTTTAAGAGAAGTTGGCAGCCGGCTAGCTCCAAGTTGCCAAGGTATCGACCCGCTGATGTACTGTCATCAAATACTAAGACGCCATTGATCTGAGGATAGGATGGGACAAGGGCCGTATAGGCGGACCCCACTAGTATCACCGATTCCAGTCCCTCCATTTGCGCTACCCGTTCCAGCACTTCCTGGTGCAATTCCTCAGATCGGTGACCCAGCTCAAGCATGTCTCCCAGCACCAGGACTTTGCGAGAAGAGGTGATGCTGTCAAAGAAGTTGAGAGCGGCCAACACGCTCTGCGGATTTGCATTATAGGCGTCCAAATACACCTTAGCTCCCCCAATTTCCATGAGCTGTGAGCGATTGTTGGCAGGTTGGTAAGTCTCCAAGCCCTCTCTGATGCAATCGCCGCCAACGTGGAACAGTATGCCAACCGCGATGGCGCACAGCACGTTATTCTCATTATGTGATCCGAACAGTTGCGTCCGAATCTTCCAATGGTCATCATCTACCGTCAGCATCAACTGCACGAATGGGTCGGGGACACCAAATTGGACTTGCCATCCTGACGCTGAATGGTCGGCCGACCCGTCACGACTAAACCGAAAGACTTGTCTCAATCTGGCAATCTCGGGCCGGCCCAGCGAAGCTTCGGCCCCATTAACCAAACAGGTTCCCTGTGTCCGATCCAAATATTGGTAGAGCTCAAACTTGGCTCTTGCCACATTTCCAGCCGACCCAAATCCTTCCAGATGAGCGGTGCCAATGTTGGTAATCAGGCCATGCGTGGGATTGGCGAGATGACAGAGCCAGTCGATCTCGCCCACCTGATTTGCACCCATCTCGATGACAGCAATCTCTGTCTTCCTAGGCATGGAAAGTAGGGTCAAGGGCACTCCCAGGTGGTTATTGAAATTGCCCTTGGTCCAATGTGTCTCACACTGCTGTGACAATACGCCAGCCACCAGCTCCTTGGTCGTGGTCTTGCCATTTGAGCCTGTGATTGCGAGTATCGGTATGTCAAAGCTATCGCGGTACCGGCGGGCGAGCCTTTGCAGGGCGGTCAGCGTGTTGGGTACAAAGCTGCAGTAAGGGTGCTTGGATAGCGACGGTCGATCAACTATACAGTGCGAAGCACCGGCATCCAATGCAGCCTGTACATAATCGTTGCCATCAAAGCGGTCACCCCGAATGGCAAAGAAGAGTTCTCCCGATTTCAGGGTTCGACTATCTATCGAAACGCCCGAAGACTGTATAAACCGGTCATAGAGAGTTTGGATCCTCACCATCATTACCTTTGAAGAAAGTAAAGGTAAGAGATCAAACGGTTTCAGGATTTGGACCAAAGTCCCACAAAAACAAAAAAGCCCCGTGGTAGTACCCCCAGGGCTCTGAAGTATCTTACGTGTACGCGCCTACTTGTAGCGACGTTTCGTTTTCTTCTTTTTCGTAGACTTGAAGTAGTTGCCCCCTTTGTCATTGTTACCCACCGGTGAACCCATCCGATCCATGGCGCATCGGAATCCGATGGTCTTGTCGGAGCGGTTCTCATCCTTAAACCGTCGGGCTCCTGGGGCCAGCCAAAACAGGCGATCCGCCCAGGATCCACCCTTGATCACCCGAGATTGCTCGCTGATCAGGCTGGTGACACCATAGTCGTAGACGGCATAGCTGTCTTCGTCTCCATCCCGGTAGTCCAGCAAGTTGGGACGATGATAATTCTCTCGTTCTGCTGCTGCAGCTGAATCGACCAATTGCATTCGGATGCGACCCAAACTGTCCTTTTCCACCATCTTGCCCTCCTCGTCTCGCATTATCTCATAAAATTCGTTGCCGCGGAAAGGATGCAGATCATGCTGATCCGGATCCCTGAGGGTGGTGCTGGTGAGGGGCCGGTAGACATCAGCGACCCACTCGTTGACGTTGCCCGCCATATTGTAAATGCCGTAGTCGTTGGGCCAGTACGATCGTACCGGTGCGGGATAGGGTGAATTATCGTTCAGCTTTCCTGCCAACCCCATATAGTCACCTCGACCACGCTTAAAGTTGGCTAGCATTTTGCCCTGATTGCGATCTCTTTTCTTGTAGCGCGCCGTATTGTTATCCCAGGGATAGATCCGCCTTTCACTAATTAGTTCATCTTGCTTAGCTACCTTTTTTCCAATCAAACCCAGTGCGGCGTACTCCCATTCTGCTTCCGTCGGTAGCCGGTAGCTGGGTACAAAGATGCCGTCCTCACGTCCCACTTTACGCTCTCCACCGGTGACATTATCTTTAAGATTCTTCTTGACATTGCCTTCATACTGACCCGCCAGGTAGGCCTTGGTGTTAAAATTGTCAGCGTCTTTTTGCTCCGGGTTAGGGTTCAAAATACCCTTCTCAATGAGCAGCATTTCATTCACCCGGTCCGTACGCCACTTGCAATACTCCGTTGCCTGCTTCCAACTCACGCCCACGACCGGGTAGTCATCAAAAGACGGGTCTCGGAAGTAATTTTCAATCATCGGCTCATTGTAGGCCAGTTCCTCTCGCCATACCAAGGTATCGGGCAATACTTCCGACACACGCTTGGGATAACTCTCGCCAAAAGTTTGGCGTGTCCAGAATACAAAGTGGCGATAGTCAATATTGGCGATCTCTGTCTCGTCAATGTAGAACGACGGCACCGTGACCCTCCTAGGGATGTTGTTCCATTCGTAGGTGACGTCCTCGTGTGTCAGGCCCATGGTAAATGTACCTCCTTCTATCAGTACGAGGTTGGGGGCGGTGATCTGCCCCTTGTAGTCTACTTTTTGAAATCCGCCCCACTTCTGATCATTGTACTTCCAACCAGTCGTAGCCGATCGCTCCGACTTCTTACACCCTATTCCGACCATACAAAGTGCGGCGATCAAAAGAATAAAACTATTGTACTTTCCCATCTTTCCTTTTTGAAGTCAAGTTGAATTTTTCTTTTTTTGGTTCTTTCCGTTAGAGGTAAACGTCCCAGTATTACCGTCTATTATCTGAAGAGATTGAAACAATCATTATATTTTGATTCGCTTCCTCCCGTATCGAAATTCATGATGATACTGATCTCATGAGCCCCACCCGTGCCTGACAAAGAGGATAAGGTGAGATCGTAAGAATAGGCAATCCTGAATATGTCTTGTCTGCCCTCTACCAGAAATATCAATGCGTCGGGATTTGCACTCGCATGACGATACCATGCGCCGGTTCCAAACTTACCATACCTAAAAATCGTGCCAACATTCAACTGGCTAAACTCCCCTTGTTTTAAGAATTGGAAGTTGGGCACCATGTAGATCTGACTACCTCTTCCCACGCGTAGGATATCCACCTCCGCGCCCCCATGAAGGGAAATGGCTACGGGCAATCCCGGACTAAGATCCTCATTGATCTTGAGAAAGGAGAACTTTGGTGAGTTGAGGTGCTTAAGCGACAGTCCTGCATAAAAAATGGGGGTATACATCAACACACCTACGGAGACATCAAATACGCCGACACTATTGCCCGTCTCCGGAGGAACCTCCTCGGATGGGTAAGGTAATCCGCCCGGACTGATCGCTCCAAATTCGGGATCAATCTGATCCAAGAAGACCAGCCGGGACCAATCCACCCGCGAATTGATATATCCCGCCTCCAGGCCAAGTCTCAGGTTGAGATTCCGGTTAAAGCGCGCATTATACGAATAGAGCGCACTGGCATGGATGGTCTTGTACAAACCCCTCCCGGCATCATCGGCCAGAATCGACAAACCAAAACCACTGCTGAGATAGGGAAAGTACTGATCATAAGAAGCGGCATATGTCACATACGCCTGGTTGATATTGGGCCACTGATTGCGGTAGTTCAATGCCACCTTCCCGCCTTCCGTATTCCCAGCAAACGCCGGATTGAGTCGCAAAGGAGAAGCATAAAATTGGCTAAACACCGGATCCTGTCCATAGCTGTTGAACGATGCGCAACAACAAAGAAAGACAAGGACCTTAGTAATGTGTTCGCAGTAGTTGACGTACATTCTCACCCTAAAACTAGGAAGCTTTTCGTCCCTAATCCTGTAAATTTAGCCGACTAATGCGGCACAGATATCCTCATTGAACGATTCAGGACAGCATACTGTTTACTCTGCGACCGCAAAAACATGGCCAGTTCTGGCCCTCACTGGTTTCATCCTTCTCTGTTTTTGGCAGTTGTCGATGGGAATCTATACGCTAAAGTGGGATGCCATCGACATCACTTTGCCATGGCGCTACTTTGCCGGCGATGCGCTTAGAAATGGTGTCCTGCCACTATGGAATCCCTATCAGATGCACGGGTTTGCCCATGGAAACATCCCCGAAACCTGGTACCCCCTGGGCTTGCTGCTGGGGTATCTGCGCCCGTACGATCTCTGGTCCTTGTCTGCCGACTATCTACTCCACCTGCTGGTAGCGGCTTGGGGTATCTTCCGATTGGCCAGGCAGCTCGGCTTGGACCATCGCAGTGCCCGATGGTGCAGCCTCGTTTTTCCCCTCACCGGATTCTTTATTGGCAATGCACAACACATGGGATGGATTGTGGCAGGGGCCTGGATCCCGCATGTGATCAGCTCCTACTTGGGATTCTTGCGGGCCTACCGTTGGCGGCAAGCCATCTATCTTCTGCTGAGTTGCTTCATGTTGATCAGTGGAGGGTACACCGCCCTGACCATCATTTCGGGCTATATTATTCTGGTCTTATTTATCTGTCATCTAGCTGCCCGGAGGCGAGCCGGATCACCGCTAAACACCACCATCAGGCAACACGCATGGCTTCTGGCTGCCCTGATTGCTGTCTGTGCCCTGCTTATCGTTGGCATGGCCGAGCTGTACAGTACCATCAATCGAGGCGATGGTTTGACGACAGAGCAATCGCTCGTTGGATCCCTGCGTGCCAAGCATCTCGTCAGCTTGCTGTTTCCGTTTGCCACAGTCAAAGGCCACTACGACTTCTGGCAGGGCGACCAAGCTATGTTAAACGTTTATATGGGACTGCCTGCACTGATCCTGTTGGCCGCCAGTTGGCAGTTTCATTGGTCCCGACTGCGTAAGATCTTGGTGGGATGCGCAGCCTTGGCGCTCCTGATCGCCCTAGGCGCCGAGCTACCCGTACGCAAGGCCCTGAACGTACTTCCCTTGTTCGAGCTCTTTCGATTTCCCAGTCTGTTCAGATACTTCTTTCTGATGTGTCTCGTGCTGGCTGCCGGGCTGGTGCTATCAGAACAGCGTGGGCAGATCGATCTGCTTTCAACCAAAACAGTGGGCCCCACCTTCTGGCTGGCTTTGCTCACGACCGGTACTTTCGCGTACTTCGCGGTGAGAAGCCCTGAGGACTTGCCTCAGGTGGTGCGGCTCTCGATTCACAGCGTTGGTCAGGCCCTGCTCCTCCAGAGTGCACTTTCGAGTTTTCTGCTGTGGGCATTCTGGCTCTTAGTCAAGAGACGCCGTGGTGCATCACAGTTTTCATGGCTGCTTTTCGCTTTCACAGCCATCGACCTCTTCTGTAGCGTCCAAATGAACGGTCGTGTATCGGTCTTGTCGGAGGGAAGAACCCAGCCATTCAACCATATTTTACAGCAACTACCCCAGGGATACCCCACACCTCCCACCATGGATGCACTGAGCTCGAATCAGGACAAGTCGTTGCAATTCGGGTACATATATCGCAATACAAATACCCTGTACAAACGCGTGGGTTGGGATGGCTATACCCCCTTTCAGTACAAAGATTTTATCGCGTTGGAAGAGGAGCAAACACTTTATGCGCAGCGTCTGCAACTGCCCTTGCTCTACCTCTCACCCTTATATGCTCAACCCGATAGCCTTTCTTATCAACCATCCTATCCGGACCTCGACAGCCTCCCGCAGCAAATATCGATCGTACAATTCTCACCCAACCATGTCGTTGTCGAGGTGACAATCAGCCGTACTCAACTACTCGTCCTCAACCAGAACTACACGCCTCACTGGCAGGCATCGAGTGCAACGGGCCCGCTCAAGCTGGTACAAACCGATATCAATCTAGTCGGAGTGAAAGTGCCTGCAGGCCATCATAGGGTCGAAGTGCGGTACAAGCACGGTGCATTGATCAATGGCCTCTATGTCACAACCATCAGTCTCACACTCCTGCTCATCGCTTGGATATGCATCGAGCTCTCCGCCACCGCCGCAGCCGCGTGCATCGTCTTGATCTCGCTGGTCTTGATGATACCGTGGCTGCAGCGCACCGCAGCCCCTCGCACGGAGAGACCGATGGAAGTGACTACGCTGCGCAACGACTTCCATCAGTACGACGGAAAACCAGGGGGTGAACGCAGTGATCGATTTCTCGATAACAAGGATTTTCACCGTTTTCGTGAAGTCGTCCTTAACCATAGGGACTCCTTCTCCTACCTGACACCCTTGTATGATCATCCCAGCCAAGAGACGTACCACCACTTCTTGACGGACTTCTATCATGAGTTGGACACGACCGTCCAAGGAAATCACCTACTTTATGTGGGTGGGAACCCCAAAGTTGCTGGTCGCTGGACCTCCTTTAACGGCTTCGAGACGCAGGCTCGCCACTGGCGTCAGCCGGCCCTACAAATCGGACAAGAAGCATCGGGCAACCAATACCAGAATCTGGAGGGTCTTCGCTACAGCTCTACGTATAGCCGGCCTTTGATGGCAACAGCCGACACGATCCATGCCACAATCTCGGCAGCCTGGCGTGCCTACACAATCAAGGAAGCAGCTCTGGTATGTCAACTAAAGGATGGAGATAAACTTGTAGCTTGGAGGGGGTTGGACCTGGGGCAATTGGGGTATAAACCTGACGAATGGAACAGGCATCGTTGGGAGGTAAAACTGCCCTGCCGGCCCAACCAAAGGTACCAGCTGGACGTTTACGTTTGGAACAGGAGCTTGGAAGCTCTCCAGGTGGACGATCTGCAGGTGGAGGTCCTTTCCGTCAAAGATCCGACATTGCCGTGACAATAGGCCCTTGGTTCGAGCGTTCTGTTGGAAAAGAATACCCCATCGGCCTATTTACAAATGATTAAGCCATTGCGTAACACCACACTGTTTTTCTTCCTCCTTCTAGTAGCCTCTCCACTGGAGGCACAGTCCGACCGATCGGTGCTGGCAGATGGCGATATCTTTAAGATTGCCACCCGGGCAAATGGGGTCTATAAACTTGACTTTAATACGCTTGAACAACTGGGCATCAACCCGACGACCATAGATCCCAGGCAGATCCAGCTCTTTGGTCATGGCGGGGGATTTCTGCCGGAGGCAAACAGCGAGCCCCGGATCGACGATCTGGAGGAGCTGTCTATTGTCGTCCAAGGAGAAGAAGATGGCAGCTTTGATGCCGCCGACTATGTCCTTTTCTATGGCGAAAGTGCTGACCAATGGGAGCGGCTGGGCAATGGACGCTATCACATGACCAAAAACCCCTATGAAACTCGCAACTACTATTTCGTGCGGGTAGGTGCCGAAATAGGGCGCCGAGTGACCGCACAGGATAATCTCGGCCAAGCGGATTATGAGACGGACAGCTACCTGGATTATCAGCATTACGAAGTCGAGCAGCACAATCTATTGCACGCCTCCGGCAATGCGAATCTACAGGGATCAGGCAGAAGATGGCTCGGGGATATATTTAAAGGTGAACGTGCCAAGGATTTTTCGCCATTTTTTGACTTTACCGGCTTGGTCACAGCCGAACCCGTCTACGTGCATATGGAGTTTGTGGCACGATCCAGCGAGACCTCGTCCGTCACTCTATCGGTCAATGGTCAAGACATACGTCAGTCAATCGCTCGTGCCACGGTCGACAATATTGAGGAGGACTATGCCAAAACCGGCGTTATCAAAGAGGAACTCACCCTGATGACGGCGGAAGCCGATGTACAGATATCTTACCCAAGCCTAAGCAACAACAATGAGGGCTGGTTGGACTTTATCGAGTTCAACCTACGAAGAGCCCTCAGCTATCGCTCAGGTGCGCAATTGCACTATACCGAGCCACGGGCAATGGACTACCAATCGATTGGTTTCCGTGTGGCCAATGTCACATCTTCGACCAAGATTTGGAACGTGACCAACCCCTTGCAGCCATTGGACGTCGAGAGCGATCGGCAGGGCGATGTAGCCATCCATCGATCGGTCGTGCTGGAGACCCCCAGCTATGTCGCGTTTGACGAAGCCGATGCCCTGGTGCCCGAGGTGCTCGGAAGGATCGCCAATCAGAATCTACATGGGATCGGGGATGTGGAGTATCTGATGATCTATCATCCCGATTTTGAAGCTGCTGCCCAGAAGCTGGCCGATCATCGACGATCGTTTGGCAACCTATCCGTCGCTATGGCGTCAGTGGACCAGGTCTTCAACGAGTTTTCGTCGGGCAAGGTCGATCCCACGGCCATACGCGATCTGGTGAAAAGGATATACGACCATTCGCAAGATCTCAAATATCTGATTCTGATCGGAGACGGGTCCTTCGACTACAAGCACATCTACGACAATCTCAACGACGAATCTTTCATACCGGTCTACGAGACAAAGAATTCCTACCATCCGATCACGGCATTTCCCTACGATGACTACTATGCCCTACTCGACGATCGAGAGGGGGGGGACCACCGGGGCGCGATAGACATTGCAGTCGGTCGGCTGCCCGTCCGAACGGCCGAAGAAGCGAATCTGGTGGTAGAGAAAATTATCAACTACGAAACCAGCGACAAAACACTCGGAGACTGGCGGACCAATGTCCTCTTTGTTGCTGACGACGAAGACGGCAATCGCCATCTTCGAAACGCGGATCTCATTGCCGAAGATGTGCGGCGACTCCATCCTTCGTTCAATATTAACAAGGTGTACCTGGATGCCTACGAGCAGGAGAATACGCCGGGCGGGATTTTCAATTTTAACGCCACGGAGGCACTCAATCAGAGCCTGTTTAAAGGGCAATTGGTGGTCAACTACCTGGGCCATGGAGGTTCGCGAGGCTGGGCACAGGAGCGTGTCCTGCAAAAGGGCGACGTGGACAAGTGGAGCAACAAGGACCGGCTACCTCTTTTGATCACAGCTACCTGCTCTTTTGCCGGTTACGACAATCCACAGGAGATTACGGCCGGTGAATATACCCTGACAAACCCGACCGGAGGCGCCATTGCCTTGTTTACTACCGTGCGGGCGGTATATGCTGGCAGCAACGAACGATTGACGCGCAATGTCTTTGATCACCTTTTTGAGCCGGTGAACGGTCAGGTACCTCCCATTGGCGAAATCCTACGCACTGCAAAAAACTCTTCCAGTGCTGATACGACGGGATTGAACGCGCGCAAATTTACTCTGCTGGGTGACCCTGCCATGTACTTGGCGTTGCCATCCTATAGCGCCCGTACCTTACGGATCAACGGAAAGAGCGTGGATGATCCGGCCATTGATACATTAAAGGCGCTCAGTAAAATCAGGGTCGAAGGCGAAATCATCGATGCGAACGGACAGTTGGTGCCCTCGTACAATGGTGAGATTTCTCCTACGATCTTTGACAAGTCCTCCACCCTGAAGACGTTGGCCCAAGACAAGGGCAGCAGCGAACAGGAGTTTAGCCTCCAGAAGAGTGTCATTTTCAAGGGCTTAGCCAGTGTGACCAATGGCAAGTTTGAGTTCTCCTTCGTCGTGCCAAAGGATATCAACTACGTGTATGGCAACGGGAAGATCAGCTACTACGCCAAAGATGGATCCGTGCTGGATGCTGCCGGAGCCTTTGATGGCATCGTTGTCGGTGGCACGAGCGATAATGCTCTGGACGATACGGAGGGGCCAGAGATCGAGATCTTCCTGGACGACGAAAACTTTGTCTTTGGTGGCCTGACCGGACGTGATCCCGTGCTCCTGGTCAGATTGAAAGATGAAAATGGCATCAATGTGATCGGAAACAGCATCGGCCACGACCTCACCGCCCTATTTGACAACAACCCCCAGTCCACGGCAGTACTCAATGACTTCTACGAATCAGAAAAGGACGATTTTACTTCTGGGCTGGTGACATATCCGCTAAGTCAGCTAGAGGTAGGCAAGCATACCGTCGAAATTAAGGCTTGGGACATCGCCAACAATTCCTCGGTCAGCTACAGCGAATTTGTGGTGGTGGACGAGGAAACGGCGGCATTGCAGCACGTGCTAAATTATCCCAACCCGTTTTCGACCAATACCTGCTTTCAATTCGAACATCCCTTCCAGGGCCAAGACATTGACATTCGGGTAGAGATCATGACCGTATCCGGTCGCCTGGTCAAGACCCTGGAAAAGAGAATCAAGGCCTCCGGCAAACTTTCTCGTGACGTCAAATGGGACGGAATGGATGACTTTGGAGACCCCTTGGCCAACGGGATCTACGTCTATCGAGTGACGGTCGAACCGACGGATTTTTCTAACAAGGACCTGAAAAACCGAAGCGACCTGGAGAAACTCGTGATCCTGCGCTAATTCGATCGGGGCAGACTAAAGACCAGAGCATTACGTTATATTTGCGTCCGATTTTTACAAACTAATACACAATGCCACGAACACTATTTTTTACTTGTGTCGGTTTGCTTGTAATTTCTTCGCAGATTGCCTACGGGCAGTGCTTCGAGGACCCGCCCGGTAGCGGTAACTACAAAGCGCTGGACGGGGGTCGATGCGCCAATACTATCCCCACAGCCGTGCCCTTTCTGCGCATCACTCCAGATGCGAGGACCGGGGCCATGGGCGATGCGGGCGTGGCCATCTCGCCCGATGCCAACAGCATGCATATCAACACCTCCAAACTAGCCTTTGCCGAGACAGATTTTGCGCTTTCAGCTACCTACTCGCCTTGGTTGCGATCACTAGGGCTGCAGGACGTGTATCTGGCTTATCTGTCAGGATATCGCCGCATTGACGAATTACAAACATTGGGCTTCAGCCTACGATATTTCTCACTTGGTGACATTCAGTTTACAAATATCAATGGGGAGCCTGCCGGTAATGGACGGCCCAACGAATTCGAGCTCGCGGTAGGATTTGCCCGGAAGCTCGGCGAGAATTTCTCCGTGGGCGTCAACGGCAAGTTTATCTACTCGAATCTCGCCGCCGGCCAAGAAGTGGGGGGTATCGAGATCAATCCCGGTGTGGCTGGAGCCGCAGACATATCTTTCTATTACGGCATACCGCTAGATGCCAGCAAGCTCACGCTCGGATTGGCGCTGTCAAACCTGGGATCCAAGATCACTTATACCAAGGAGACAAACGATTTCCTCCCTGTGAACTTTGGACTGGGTGCCGCCTGGGAATTTGAGCTCGATGCCTACAACAAACTGACGGTGACGGCCGACATCAACAAGCTGATGGTGCCAACACCGCAGCACGAGTTTGTCGATGTGGATCCGGAAAACGGCGTCAATGACTATCGCGACAAGTCCTTTTTTCGGGGTGTGTTAGGCTCTTGGTCTGATGCGCCGGAAGGCTTCAGCGAAGAATTGAAAGAGATCACCTACTCCGTCGGGGCTGAGTACTGGTACGACAATCAGTTTGCTCTTAGGGCGGGTTACTTCTATGAAAATCCACTCAAAGGCGACAGGAAGTACTTCACGACCGGTCTTGGGTTGAAGTATAATGTCTTTGGCATCAACATGTCCTATCTCATCAGCACGGGGAATACCATCAATTCCAGCAATCCACTGGACAAGACATTGCGATTCTCGCTGCTGTTTGACTTTGGGGCGCTTGATGCAGCCGACGGCAATTAGCCACTCCTGCGCCTGGACAAGAAAGGATAAGGTCGAAGAGGCTGTAAACCGGATTCTGTTCCTCAGATCGTGAGGCCCCTATCATTTATCTGGCCCTGACTTCACAGCCGGGGTCTAGCTGCCTACCCCCTCCGGCAGCCCGAAGGCATTTGAGCGGGTCACTCAAGATACTTGCGCATCACCGGAGTATACACGGCATTTCAACCCACAAGGTTTATCCCAATCCCATGTTGCCATAGGATTGCGTGCGCTCTTACCGCACGTTTTCACCCTTACCGATCTGCATCGGCGGTATAGTTTCTGCGACACTTTCTGTTTCTACGCCAGGCGTAGAACCCATCGGCTAGATGGTGTGGTACCCTACGTTGTCCGGATTTTCCTCGCCCTATACGTTTATACAGGTCGCGATAGAGCACCTCCTCGTCCTTATCCGAATACAAAAATAATTCTTCCTTATTTATTACAAAGTGATTATAAATTATAAATTTGTTTAATATGAATATTCGCCTTGGTGGATACTTATAATGATCCAACGACTAAATCAGTTCCAAAATGCCCTGCTCTACTGGCTGCTGGCTGGTGGTCTGTTGATGGCTACCGTCTACGTCCATTATCTCTTTCACCATCGTAGCACCATCGGGCAGGCCAAGGCCTCCCTAGAACAATACCTTCATGATACCGAAGACGAGTTAGAGCAGATCCTGGCGGATGACTCCCTGCTTTGCCGACTCGCAGGCCTCTTTCATGATGCCGAGGTGGATCTAGCGGATCGACAAAGTGCCATTCAGCTGGCGCAGAAGGACTTCACCTTGTTTATCTATCACGACGACCGGCTCGTCTACTGGTCAAATGATCAGGCACCCACTCCGCCCCTCAGCGCGATACGATCAGACAATCCCTACTTTCAAGACCAAAAGAACCTTTATCGCCTGACGCGCGTGAGCAAGAGTCTGCAGGGACGGCCAGCTACCGTGGCCGCGTGTATTCCCTTTCGCTTGGGGTCAAATGTGCATCCGTATGGACACATTGATCAGCGGATCCCACGTCGGCTTGAACTCACGACCAGCCCATCTAACCTGCTTGTTCGTACGGCCGATGGCGACGAGTTTATCTATCTCAAGGGGAGTGTCTTTAATGCCATAAATGCCAAAGAATCGGGCATTCTTATCTTTCTCTACGGTTTGGCCTTTCTCTTCGTGGCGGTTCTTGTCCAGCGTATTTGCCATATCGTCCACGATAGAATGGGCAGATGGGCTGCCATTGGCTTTCTCTTGTTTACGGTGCTGGCGATCCGTGGCCTATCGCTGCTCTTTGATCTCACTGGCAGGTTTACAGCGGTGCGGACCTTTCAAAGCGATCTAATGGCGCCCGCCTTCGAGGCATCGCTCGGTGATATGCTCATCAATGCGGTGCTCCTCCTGTGGGTATCGCTTTATGTGACCAAACATCTCCGCCTTAAGCTCTCTGCGAGCAGCCGACTGGCCACACTCGCCGCATCTTTCAGCGCCTATTTCATCATCGCATTGGTCTTTGTGCTCTTTACAGATTTCGCCCAAAAATTGATCCAGGAGACCTCTATCAATTTCAACTTTGACAGTGTGTTCAATCTGGACCGCATCAGCATACAGGCACTGCTGCTAGTTATTCTTCTTTTGTTTTCTCTCTTTGTCTGGTCTGCCAAACTGAGTGCCATCACGCTGGAGGCAAGCGTACCCTTGATGTCCAAAATTGCGGTAGCTTTACTCGCCATCGTCGCCAGTCTGCCTGTCTGCCATACCTTATGCCCTAATATTCCCCTCTTTGCCTTTGCGCTCGTCACCGGTATCTGTCTACTCCTGCTCGATGTTTTTCTGGAGGCTAAGGGGCCCAATTTCACCTGGATCGTGCTCTGGCTAGTAGTCTTGTCGGGCTTTTCCTCCATCCTACTCTACAAGTACAACAAGGATGAGGATGAGGGTGTACGCCTGGCCATTGCCAAGGCCCTTGTCGAGCAGACCGACACGGTAGCACTAGCGGAGATCGCCAAGCTCCTGAAGGCTTTGGAGGAGCCTCTCGCACAAGCTAGTTCGCGCGAAGCGGTGATTCGAATGCTTGAGGAGGGCATCGCCCAGAGCTCTTCATACCTTACTCATTACTACCAGTTGGCTTTTCCCGATGCCAGCGTGCTGCAAGGCGCTGCCGAGATTGACTTTCAAGACATTCTTTTCTACCACCGGAATAAAGTACTGGATCACTACGTAGTCTCGGTTGATGCCGCACAAGGCACCACGGTACTGGCTGCCTTCAACAAACAACTCAGCAACCCCTATCTTCCCTTGCCGAGTCTCGTACCGGTCAGCGATTTTAAGGGCATCCCGTCTTTGGCTGAGTATGACTACGCTATCTATCAAAACCGGCGATGTATTGAGCGCAGCTCGTCAGGACACAAAATGGTCTTCGAAGGTGAAGAACCCATGATCGGCAGGTATGCCCTGGATTACCCCAGCAATCGCATCGAATTGACCTATAACAATGGCAGCTATCTGATCGTGGTGGGTCGTCGCTTGACCGGGCTGATTAAACCAGTGTCGTTGTTCTCGTATCTCTTTGTCACCACGGTGCTGGTACTACTGTCGCTGTTACTGATCAATGCCGTGTTCACTTTTCTTCCGGCAGACTTCAACTTTAACCTGGGCAGTCAGATTTCCCTTCGCAATAAGATACAGGTATCGGTCCTGGCGCTGATTGTGCTCTCCTTTGTCATCATTGGGCTGGTCACGGTATTCTACTTTCGCAGCACGGCCGAAAAGTCACACGTGGATCGACTAGAACAAACGGCCTCTTCCTTACAGCAGGAGATCCAGGCCAGCATGGAAACGTACCGACCAGGCTCCTTCGATTCGGTCTTTGTGGAGGCCGTCCCTGCCTTGGCCAACAAATACAATACCCATATCCAGTACTTTGATGCGGCGGGCATGCTCAAAGTGACTTCTGACCACGAGGCCCTTAAGGAGGGTCTGACAAACGACCGCATGAGTGTGGTACCTCTGATCAACATCAAGAAATTTGGCGAGACCCTGCTGATCCATGACCCCGTGTCGATGCGCAACACCTTTAAGACGGTCTACTTCTCACTGGTGAATGCCAATAACGATTTGCTGGGTTTTGTGGGTCTCCCAGTATATCCCGGTTCATCCGACTCGACCACCCAAGTGAAGGAGTTCATGGGCACCTTGCTCAATGTGTATGTGTTTCTCCTGCTCATCGCCGGTGCATTTGCCTTGGCGGTGGCCAACAGTATCACCCGGCCCATGACCGTACTGGGACAAAAACTGAAGGAGTTTAAATTGGGGAGATCCAATGAGCCTCTCGAATGGAAGACCAATGACGAGCTGGGCGTACTGATTCAGGAGTATAATCAGATGATCGTCAAGCTGGACGAAAGCGCCGACCTGCTGGCCCTTACCGAACGTGAAGTAGCCTGGCGGGAAATGGCCAAGCAGGTCGCGCACGAAATCAAAAACCCACTGACCCCCATGCGGCTCAGCATACAGCACCTCCAGCACGCCATGCAAAATGCCGACCCCATCGAGTCCCGGCAATTGGTGCAGCGTGTGGGTATCACCCTGATCGAACAGATTGACAATCTGTCTAAGATCGCAGCAGAATTTTCCACCTTTGCCAAGATGCCTAGGCCCCAGTATGAGCGCATTGTGCTCAATGACCTGGTTACCTCTGTGCATGACCTGTTTAAGAAGCGGGACGACATGGACTTCAACCTCTATGTACCCATCGACGAAATCTATGTCAACGCCGATCGGAGCCATCTCCTACGGGTCCTCAATAACTTGATCAAGAATGCCATCCAGGCCATTCCCGCCAGTCGCCGAGGGGTCATCGACATCAAACTGGAGCAGCTCTCCGACAGCACGATCATTCAGGTGAGGGACAATGGCAAGGGGATCAGCAAGGACATGCGGGACAAGGTTTTCTATCCCAACTTTACGACCAAAACATCTGGCACGGGCCTTGGACTGGCGATCTCAAAAAATATCGTGGAATCCTTTGGCGGGCGCATGTATTTCGAGACCGAAGAGGGGTCGGGTACGACCTTCTTCTTTGAATTGCCCTTGCTCAGGAATGTCGAGCATGACTACCACTACAGACAGATCCTGGAATCCTAAGACCTACTCCGTTTGGATCCAATATCAACTTGCAAGAAGAGTAGACTTGAGGGCAGGACGCTGTGTGATTTCATGGAAACATATAACGTCCTTACCAAAGTAGTGAAATACCATACTCCTTCTTGTGGCACCTGGTTTGGCAATAGGTTCACCTCCATGCAGCAAGTTGGCATGCCAGATTAGTGCATCGCCTTTCTTGGCCGTGAAGATCTTCTTTTCATATTGAGGATTCTCCGTCAACAGTTCAGAAATCTTGTCTTCGTAACTACTATAGGGCTTTGGTCCCAGTAGCAGTGTTGATCCTTGGTTGCCGTAATCGCCGTTGTACACATATCCCAGCTGGTGCGAGCCGGGATAATAGTGTAACGGTCCACAGTCTCGATCAATGTCTTCAAGAGCTATCCAGATCGCGATCAGGTTTCCCTCGGGAAACGTCGTCATGTGTATCGCATCCGAGTGCGACCGCTGCTGGCTGCCCGTTAGGAAATTTATACTTTGAAACAGCTCAGCCTCTCTTCCCAAGAGGCTACTGAGAATTTGTAAGACCTTTTCGTCTTGGCCAATAGCCCTGAGCAGCTCTGACCTTTTAATAGCAAACATGATCTTATTGCCGTACTTCCACCTTACTTTCTTTTGCCTTATGAGACGGTCAACCTCCTCATTAACAGCATCGACTTTAGTGGGACTCAGCAGGCGCCTGATAATAGCATACCCATTCTCTTGCCAATTTCTGAGAGACTCAGCACTACTTTCATCCAGGTTCAGCTGCTTAAGACATTTGGCGAGTGAGTGATCAAAAGTAGGTGAGGAAGGCTCGAAAGTATCGGTAACCGGCATAAAATCCTGCATTGAAATCGGTGAGTAGTATCTCTTCCGAATACCATACTTCTTATATAGGTGCACATTCCCTCCGAGCGCCTTCTTGTGGCACATATTGTAGAGAAGGTAAAGTATCTTCAACCTCCGGAGAAACCGCATCATTGTCCTCTGATTTTGGGCTTGACCTAAAGTACCAAAAATATTGTATGAGCCACTATCTCCATCACGATCCGGTCAGGGCAGTCGCATTACATTATCAAGGCTTCAGGGTGACAGCGAGCTACAATGTCGTCTGGCGGGGACGCCAAACGCAGCCTGATCTGGGCTGTGTGGTCCTTTGAGGCTAGTGGCCCTTGGAAAAACCGGCCGTGTCAAGCGTACTTGCCTGACACATACTAGCACGGTTATGCCATGGAGTAGTTGTCCTAGTGGAGTTTCGCATTAGATGGAGAGAAGATTAATGCCAGCGATACTCGAGAAGAATAGTCAACGGGCGGGAGAATGTCAAGCGCTATGGGGCGCAGCGGCAGTGGCATTTGTCAGGACAACCTTTTGGCACAGCATGGTAGCAATGGCTATCAGATGTGTGCAAACTAATCGGTCGCTACAGGATATGAAAGGTAGTTATGCATGCAAACCCATCGAAGATTGCCCTTCCTGGCAGATAGGAGGAATCACGAAGTAGTGAGGTTCGGTCCTCAGTCTCTAGCGAGCCGATGCAAAACCTCAACCCCGATCCAACACAGCGGCTATCGTCGAGCCGATATCTGCGGGCGATTGCACTACATGGATGCCACAATCCTCCATGATTTGCATCTTGGCTGCCGCCGTGTCATCTTTACCTCCGATGATCGCACCGGCATGTCCCATCTTCCGCCCCTTTGGTGCTGTCTGTCCGGCTATGAATCCCACCACAGGCTTCGTACCGTTTTCTTTGATCCAGTAGGCAGCCTCTGCTTCCATGCCGCCACCGATCTCGCCGATCATGACGATGCCCTCCGTCTCAGGGTCATTCATCAACAGTTCCACAGCCTCCTTGGTGGTGGTGCCTACGATCGGATCTCCCCCGATGCCGATGCACGTAGACTGTCCCAGCCCGGCTTTAGTGACCTGATCGACCGCTTCATAGGTCAATGTACCGGAGCGCGAAACGATACCGATGGTGCCCTTGCGATGGATGAAGCCTGGCATGATTCCCACTTTGGCTTCTTCGGGAGTGATGACACCGGGGCAATTGGGTCCCACCAGCCGGCTATCGCGATCCTCGAGATAGGCCTTGGTCTTTACCATATCTTGTACCGGTATACCCTCCGTGATGCATATGATCACCTTGATCCCTGCATCAGCCGCCTCCATAATGGCATCCGGGGCAAAAGCCGGGGGTACAAAGATCACGGTCGTGTCAGCGCCGGTCTGAGCCACTGCCTGTTGGACGGTATTAAATACCGGGCGATCCAAGTGCGTACTACCTCCTTTGCCAGGGGTCACGCCCCCTACCACATGGGTGCCATAGGCGATCATTTGCTCTGCGTGAAAAGTGCCCTCTTTTCCTGTAAAACCTTGTACGATAATTCTCGAGTCCTTGTTGACCAGTACCGACATAGGGGGGATGATTAGTTAATCGATGATGTATACCTGCTCGCCCGGTTTCTTCATGAAGTACTTTTCTCGGGCGTATTTCTCCTGGTTTTTGGTCAGATCTTGTTGCAGCAGCTTGGTGGCTTCGAGATCTGCAAGAAGAAACTCCTTTTCCTGCTCCAACTCATAGATGGTCTGCTGCAACCTCCACTGCGTGATCAAAGAGCTCTTATCGAAGAAGGCGACCCAAACTCCGAAGACCGTAAAAGCCAAAATGTACTTGTTGAAAAGAAGAGATGTGATCCTTGTGAATAGCATACCTCTACTCGCCAGGATTGTAGTCTTCATATCTGAGCGTTTAGGCTTTAAATATAACAATAATCTCTATTGCGTTCCTATCAAAGCCTTGCCGGGATATACCGCGCAGTCGCCCAGCTCCTCTTCGATGCGCAGCAGCTGATTGTATTTAGCCACCCGATCCGATCTCGATGCGGATCCCGTCTTGATCTGTCCGGTGTTGAGTGCGACTGCCAAATCAGCGATCGTCGTGTCCTCTGTCTCGCCAGATCGATGACTCATCACACAGGTCATACCGTTTCGCGTCGCTAGTTGGACCGCATCGATTGTTTCCGAAAGAGAACCAATTTGATTGACTTTGATAAGGATGGAGTTAGCCGCATGGGTGTCAATACCCTTCTGCAGTCGGGTGGTGTTGGTCACAAACAGATCGTCTCCGACCAGTTGCACACCAGCGCCGATTCTAGCGGTCAAATCCTGCCATCCCTGCCAATCATCTTCGTGCAAGCCGTCCTCAATGGAGAGGATCGGATACTTTTGGGACCACTGCTGCCAGAAGTCCACCATCTCGCCACTGGTCAGCTTTGCCCCCGTGGACTGATGCAGATGGTAGACCTGCTCATCCTCCTTGTAAAACTCGGAGGCAGCAGCATCCATAGCAATCATCACATCCTCCCCGGGTGCCAGCCCCGCGCTCTCGATCGCCCTTAGGACGGTCTCAATGGCTTCTTCGTTGGACCCCAAATTTGGCGCAAATCCACCCTCGTCTCCCACATTGGTGGAGTGGTTCATGCTGGACAACACCTTCTTGAGGTGGTGGAAGATCTCGACACCCATACGCAACCCTTCGGAAAAAGTATCGGCTCCTACGGGCATCACCATAAACTCCTGAAAGTCGATCGAGTTGTCTGCATGCGATCCACCATTGAGGATGTTCATCATCGGCACGGGTAGGACGTGCGCATTCACACCTCCCAAATATCGGTACAGAGACAAACCTGCCTCCATGGCACCCGCCTTGGCAGCAGCCAGACTGACGCCCAAGATGGCATTTGCACCCAGCTTAGATTTGTTTGACGTGCCATCCAACTCGATCATGAGTCGATCGATGTACACCTGATCATGCACATCCACACCAATCAAGGCCTCGAATATATCATCCTGGACATGTTGACAGGCATTGAGCACTCCCTTACCCAGAAACCGGGCCTTGTCCCCATCTCTAAGCTCGACCGCCTCATACTTGCCGGTGGATGCTCCGGATGGGACCGCTGCGCGGCCGACGGCACCAAGCTCCGTGCTTACTTCTACCTCTACCGTGGGATTGCCCCTCGAGTCCAGTATCTCTCTTGACCTAATGTCGATGATGTTGCTCATGATTGTAGTACGCTTTGTTCTTTGTGGGATCTTATCAGTTCCAGGAACTGGTCAAATAGATAGGTCGCATCGTGTGGTCCCGGACTGGCCTCCGGGTGGTATTGCACAGAAAAGGCCTTCTTGCCCACCAGTTCTATACCTTCGATGCTATCGTCGTTGAGATTGACGTGGGTGACTTTGACCTGATCGGAGGCCTTTCGGATCTCCTCGGGGCTTACTCCAAAACCGTGATTTTGGCTGGTGATCTCACCCCGACCGGTGATTTCGTTTCGGACCGGGTGGTTGATGCCGCGATGCCCGTGATGCATCTTGTATGTGGAAAATCCAGCGGCAAGGGCCAGGATCTGATGACCTAGGCAAATGCCAAACAACGGCTTGTCTAGCGCCAGTACCCCCCTCGCACTTTCGACGGCATACTGCATCGGTGCCGGATCACCAGGCCCGTTGGAGAGAAAATATCCATCCGGGCCCCATGCCTCCACCTCTTCCAGTGGCGTCTGAGCTGGAAACACTTGCAGGTAGCATCCACGCGCTGCCAAATTGTTGAGAATGTTCTTCTTGACCCCGTAGTCATAGACGGCCACTTTGTACGGGGCCTCGGGCTCACCAATGTAATAAGGTTGTTTCGTACTTACTTTAGAGGCCAGCTCCAGCCCCTCCATAGAGGGTACCTTGTTGAGCATATCTCTCAGCTGCTGAAGGTCATAAATCTCCGAGGAGATGATGGCATTCATGGCGCCCTTGTCTCTGATATGCTTCACAATCGCTCGTGTATCCACGTCAGAGATAGCCACCAGCTGCTCTGCTTCGAAATACTCCTGGATCGACTGGTCGGCCAATTGTCGCGAGTAGGTTTCACTAAAATTGCGGCAGATAAATCCGGCAATCTTGACCCCATCAGATTCGACATCCGTGTGCTTGGTACCGTAGTTGCCGATGTGTACGTTGGTGGCTACCAGCAGCTGGCCGTAATAGGATGGATCCGTAAAGATTTCCTGGTAGCCCGTCATACCGGTATTGAAGCAGATTTCGCCGGTGGTCGTGCCTATCTTGCCTGCTGCTCGACCATGAAATACAGCCCCATCTTCCAGAAGTAATATGGCCTTAGTTCGCTTGTCATCCTGCATGGGTCCTCCCTTAAAATCTGGTTGCAAATATAGAACTAATCTATTATTAGAAAAGCGCTCCGCCAGCTACCCGGAGTCGGGCCGAATGGCTACAAAAAAAGGCCTCTCCAGATGTGTGGAGAAGCCTTTCTTTTTTCTCTTTGATAAGTGTCCAAATCACTCTTCCTCGGCACTGGCCACGGCTCCCGCTCCCGAGCCTTTGCCCCTTCTGCGTCTCCGCCGACGACCCCTACTCTCGCTCTTCTGATTGGAGTAGAGCTTGTTGAAGTCCACCAGCTCTATTAGCGCCATCTCAGCTCCGTCACTTTGTCGAAAGCCTGTGCGTATCACTCGTGTGTAGCCGCCAGGACGTTGTCCAATCTCGGCAGCAATCGGTCCAAAGAGTTCTTTGATGGCCTCTTTGTTCTGCAGATAGCTGAATACCACCCGTCGAGAGTGCATGCTGTTTGACTTGGACTTGGTGATCAGTGGTTCGATATAACGTTTCAGCGCTTTGGCCTTGGCCAAGGTCGTGTTGATACGTTTATGCTCGATCAAGGCATTGGCCAGGTTGGCCATGAGGGCTCGTCGATGGCCTTTCTTACGTCCTAGATGATTGAACTTTTTTCCGTGTCGCATCTTCTGTGATTTGTGATCTTCGCAACACAGGAGAGCACCGGGCTCGATCCTGTAATTTGCCTAATTATTTATGGCTAGTCCTCGTCCAACTTGAATGGAGCCAGGTCCATGCCGAAGGTCAAGCCCTTGTTGGTGAGCAATTCTTCAATCTCGACCAGCGATTTCTTTCCAAAGTTTCTAAACTTGAGCAGCTCGTGCATTTCGTACTGTACCAGTTCTCCCAGGGTGTTGATCTTGGCTGCCTTGAGGCAGTTGTACGCACGCACGGACAAGTCCAGGTCCTCGAGGGAGGTCTTGAGCAGCTTGCGCATATGCAGTATGTGCTCGTCCACCACCGTGTCTTCGCTACGGGTGGCATCGTCAAAGGTGATGTTTTCGTCCGTGATCAAGATCAGATGCTGAATCATGATTCTCGAAGCCTCTTTGATTGCCTCCTCCGGATGAATCGTGCCGTCTGTCTTGACCATGATGGTCAGCTTTTCATAGTCCGTCTGCTGTCCCACCCGGGTATTCTCTATGTGGTAGGCCACATTCTTGATCGGGGTATAGATCGCGTCGACGGGGATGACTCCGATGGGTGCATCCTTGGGTAGATTGTCATCTGCCGGCAGATAGCCACGGCCTTTGGTCACGGTAAACTCCATCTCCAGGTTGACCGACGCATCCATAAAGCAGATGTGCAGATCGGGGTTCATCACCTGAAATATGTTGGTGTGCTCCTCGATATCGCCGGCTTTAAACTCCTCCTTGCCCCGCAGGGTGATGTATATCTTTTCTTCAGCGAGGTCGCCATCGGAGATGGCTGGCTTGAGCCTAATCTGTTTGATGTTGAGGATGATGTCCACGACATCTTCCATCACCCCTTTGATGGTGGAAAACTCGTGATCGATACCGGCAATGCGCACTGCCGAGATGGCAAAGCCTTCCAGGGAGGAAAGTAATACCCGTCGGAGGGAGTTGCCAATCGTCTGACCAAATCCCGGCTCTAGCGGCTTGAATTCGAATGTACCTTCAAAGTCATTTGCCTTTTGAAGGAGAATTTTATTGGGCTTTTGAAAATTCAAAATACTCATAACGTCTGCTGCTGCTTAGGTCGAAAAAAGAGTGAGAGTACAGGGGGCAAAGGATCCGTTATTTTGAATACAATTCCACGATCAATTGCTCATTGATGTTTTCTGGTACCTGCTCCCGAGTGGGGTATTCCAGAAACCTTCCTTGCATCTTATCGGCGGTAAACTCCAACCAGGGAAATTTGCGTACATCTGATTTGGCGTTTACACTATCCAGGATGGTTTCCAGACCCTGCGATTTGTTGCGTACCGACACCACATCTCCCGGCCGGAGCAAGCAGGATGCGATATTCGTGACCCTGCCATTGACCAAGATGTGTTTGTGTGAGACCAGTTGTCTGGCGGCTCTTCTTGTCGGGGCTATGCCGAGCCTAAACACGGTATTGTCCAGTCTTGACTCGAGCAATTGAAAGAGCACCTCCCCGGTGACTCCTTTCTTACGGCTAGCCTTCTCAAAGAGATTTCGAAACTGTCGCTCCAGCACGCCATAGGTGTACTTAGCTTTCTGCTTTTCCATCAGCTGGATTGCGTAGTCCGACTTCTGTCTTCGTCGTCGCTTGTTGCCGTGTTCACCTGGAGGTGACTTCCTTCGCTCAAGGTTTTTGTCAAATCCGTAGATCGGCTGCCCAAAGGCTCTGGATTTTTTAGTCTTAGGACCCGTATATCTTGCCATAGTCTTTTCTACTTATCTGAGCCTAGACCCTTCTTCTTTTGGGGGGTCGACAGCCATTGTGTGGTATGGGTGTTACATCTTGGATACGCCGGATCTTGATGCCCACTCCGTCGATGGCTCGGATCGCGGCTTCTCGTCCTGATCCAGGACCTTTGACAAACACCTCGGCGGTCCGCATCCCTGCGTCGTAGGCCGCGCGGGCAGCATCGGAAGCTGCAATCTGTGCGGCATAGGGCGTGTTCTTCTTAGATCCGCGGAATCCGGCTTTACCGGCTGAGGCCCAAGAGATCACCTGACCCTGCTTATTGGTTAGGGATATGATAATATTATTAAAGCTTGCCTTGATGTAGACAAGCCCTTCTGCCTCGACTTTTACCTTTCGCTTTTTCCTCGATTTAGCCATGATGTTGCACTATGCCATGAGTTTTACTGGCTCGATTATTTAGTAGCTTTCTTCTTGTTGGCGACGGTCTTGCGGCGACCTTTTCTGGTGCGTGCGTTGGTGCGGGTGCGTTGTCCTCGTACGGGCAAACCTTTTCGATGCCTCAGGCCCCGATAGCAGGCGATGTCCATCAGGCGCTTGATATTCAACTGGACCTCGGATCGCAACTCTCCCTCTACCTTGTACTCCTCCTGAATGATGCTTGCGATCGAGCGCACGTTATCATCCGTCCAGTCTTCGACCTTGACATTCTCGTCTATACCGGCCTTGTCCAGGATTTCTTTGGCCTTCGACCTGCCAATGCCAAAGATGTACGTCAAACTGACAACGCCTCTTTTGGCTCTTGGTAGATCTACACCAGCAATTCTCGCCATGTCTTATTCTTATTTATCCTTGCCGTTGTTTAAACTTCGGATTCTTCTTGTTGATCACGTACAGGCGTCCCTTTCTCCTGACAATCTTGCAATCTGATGATCGTTTCTTGATAGAAGCTCTTACTTTCATGATTGTCCTATTTGTACCTATAAATGATGCGTCCACGAGATAGGTCATAAGGAGACATTTCGACCGACACCTTGTCTCCCGGTAGAATACGGATGTAGTGCATACGCATCTTGCCCGAGATCGTGGCTACGATCTGATGATCATTTTCCAACCTTACTCTGAACATTGCATTTGAGAGGGCTTCCTCTATGATACCGTCTTGTTTAATCAGCTCCTGCTTAGCCATACTCAAATTTCGGAGTGCAAATATCTAATTTTTTATCGAGATTTCACTAAGATTGACATTATTTTTGATCGCCTCCTCGATCCCAGTATGGGTCGACAGGATGTCGGTCTGGCCATTCAAAATGGCTATCGTATGCTCATAGTGGGCCGAAGGCAGGCCGTCTCGAGTACGGATCGTCCAGCCGTCGGAAGCCTGCCTCACATGTTTCTTACCTAAGTTGACCATCGGCTCGATCGCAATGACCAGCCCGGGCTTGAGCTTGGGTCCCATGCCCCTCCTGCCATAGTTGGGCACCTCGGGACTTTCATGCAGACTGGTGCCGATGCCATGACCGACCAGCTCTCGCACTACGCCATAGGCATGTTCTTTTTCGCAAAAACTCTGTACGGCATGCCCGATATCACCCATCCGATTGCCTGCGCGAGCAGCTTCGATCCCCCTGTATAGCGAAGCGCGGGTCACGACCAGCAATTGCATCACCGAATCATCGATATCTCCCAGGGCAAAAGTGTAAGCAGCATCCCCGTAGAATCCATCCATCAATGATCCACAATCAATCGAGACTATGTCTCCCTCCTGCAGGGCTTCGTCATTGGGTATGCCGTGGACCACACAGTCATTGCGGGAAATACATAGCGTGGCGGGAAAGCCATTGTACCCTTTAAAGCCCGGTATCGCTCCCCGATCCCTGATCACTTCCTCGGCGGCCGCATCAAGCTCCAGACCTGTCACTCCGGGCTTAATCAGTTCCGCCACCCGGGTCAGTGCATCGCAGACAATACGACAGCTTTTTCGAATCTTCCCGACTTCTTCCAGACTTTTATAGTATATCATACCCATGACCACCGCCCCCTATATCCAACCGGGGATCTCTAGTATAAGTGGTATGTAGGAGATTTGGTTCAAAACCGAAGTCCTCTAGAGATCTGAACCGATCGTCTGCATAGAACTTCGACCTTTGAGTTTGCCCGATTTGACCAGTCCATCATACTTACGCATCAACAGATGACTCTCAATCTGTTGAAGGGTATCCAATACCACTCCCACCAGGATCAAAAGTGAAGTGCCGCCAAAGAAGAAGGCGAAAGCCTGGTTTACATTAAAGAGCATATATACGATGGCAGGCAATATGGCGATCAGCCCCAAGAAGATGGAGCCCGGCAGCGTGACCCTTGTGGTCACTGCGTCGATGAAATCGGCCGTGGGCTTGCCCGGCTTTACGCCAGGGATAAAGGCATTCTGCCGCTTCAAATATTCTGAATATTGTTGGGGATTGACTAGTAGGGCGGTGTATACGAAGGTAAATCCGACCACCAGGAAAAAGTAGATAATGTTGTATGGCACGGCAAACGGATCCGATAGGGATCGGACCAAGGTATTGGCGGCCAAGTCATTGCCTGATTGACCTCCGACAAATCCCGCCACCGTGGCAGGTAAAAACATGATGGCCTGGGCAAAGATGATGGGCATTACGCCCGCTGCCGCTACCTTCACCGGAATGTAGTCTCTCGATCCGGATACTGGCATGTTGATCGATCCGCGACCGATCATCCGCTTGGCAAACTGCAGCGGTATCTTACGGATACCCTGAATCACCAGCACCGTCGCTGCGGTGACGAAGAACAGTGCGGCCAGCTCCAGTACGAAGATGATGAGTCCGCCGCTGTTGAGCTGCGAAGTAAATTCAAAGATCAGGGAGCTCGGTAGGGTGGCGATAATGCCGATCATGATCAAGATCGAGATACCATTGCCGATTCCTCGATCGGTTATTCTTTCACCCAACCACATCGCAAAGATGGTACCTGTGGATAGGATAATGATATTGGCTGTCCAGAAGATGCCTTGTGGCACGGAGGGATCCACCGCTCCCTGGCTACGAATGTAGGTCAGGTAAGCGCCGCCTTGCACCAGGGTAATGGCCAGGGTCAGCAGTCGGGTGATCTGCGTGATCTTCTTTCGGCCGGACTCGCCTTCTTTCTGCTGTAGTCGCTGAAAGTAGGGCACCGCAAATCCCAATAGCTGTATGATGATCGAGGCCGTGATGTAGGGCATGATACCGAGCGCGAATACGGCCGCCCGATTAAAAGCCCCACCGGCAAACATATTGATCAGTCCCAGCAGATCGGTAGCTCCTTGATTGGCCGTCGCCGTGTCGAGTACAGACGGGATCACACCAGGCAAAACAACGAAAGAACCGAATCGATAGACCGCGATCATACCGATCGTAAACAGGATGCGATTACGCAATTCCTTGATCTTCCAAATGTTTTGAATGGTACTGATGAACTTCTTCATTCCCGGCTGGTTATACGATGGCTATACTACCTCCCTTTGACTCTATGATTTCTTTGGCTTTGGCTGAGTACGCGTGTACTTTGACATTGAGCTTCTTGTCCAGATCACCGTTGGCCAGGACTTTCACTCGGTCATTTTTTGAGATATATCGCTTGGCGACCAAGGTCTCGATATCGATGTCCGTGAGCTCGTGCTTCTCGGCGAATGCCTGGAGTTGAGACACGTTCAAAGCGGTGTAGGGCACTCTATGGGGACTCTTAAATCCTCGCTTAGGCAAGCGCATCTGCAGGGGCATCTGCCCCCCTTCAAAGGCTCGCTTTCTCTTGTAGCCCGACCGCGACTTTGCTCCCTTGTGTCCCCGGGTAGCGGTGCCACCCTTTCCGCTGCCTTGTCCGCGGGCAATGCGCTTTGCCTTCTTTACTGATCCTTTGGCCGGTCGTAGATTATGTAGTTCCATTGTGCTTCTTTAAAAACGGATTACACCTCCTCAATATGCAGCAGATGTTCAACCTTTTTGATCATACCCTGCACCTGTGGGTTCAACTCGTGTTCAATCGACTGATTGATCTTTCGCAAGCCCAGTGCATTCATCGTAGCCTTTTGCCGCTGGGGTTGATCTATGATACTTCTGACTTGTGTAATTCTGACTTTGGCCATGATCTGCCGATTCTGCTGTTATCCTTCAAATAGTTTTTCGAGGGTGATTCCTCGCTCTCGAGCGATCTGCTGCGGACTTCTCAACTTTGACAAGGCGTCAATCGTGGCCTTCACCACATTGTGCGGGTTGGAAGATCCTTGCGACTTTGCCAGTACATTGTGCACGCCAGCGCTCTCCAACACGGCCCGCATGGCTCCGCCGGCGATCACACCGGTACCGTCGGCGGCAGGGCGCAGCAGCACCTTACCCGCTCCGTACTTACCTTTCTGCTCATGTGGAATGGTACCCTTATAGATCGGCACCCGAATCAGGTTTTTCTTTGCGTCATCGACGGCCTTGGCAATGCACTCCGACACGTCGCGAGCCTTGCCCAATCCGTATCCTACTGTACCCTCACCATCTCCGACCACCATGATCGCCGCAAAACTAAATGTACGACCACCCTTGGTCACCTTGGCCACACGGTTGAGGTTGACCAGCTTTTCCTTGAGCTCTATTTCGGTGGGTTTGACCCGCCTTGATTGTTGCTTTGCCATATTCTTTCCTATTTAGAAGATCAGCCCACCATCTCTGGCCCCGTCCGCGAGTGACTTGACCCTTCCGTGATAGAGATATCCGCCCCGGTCAAAGATCACATGCTCGATATCGAGCTTCTTTGACCGCTCGGCGATGAGCTTGCCCACTTCTTTGGCGACTTCTGTCTTTGTACCAGTCTTGCCACCAGCTTCTCTCGAGTTGGCCTGTGCCAATGTCGTGCCCGTACTATCATCGATCAACTGGCAATAGATGCCCTTGTTGGAGCGATATACGGACAGTCGGGGTCGGGTAGCGTTGCCGGTAATCTTATTTCTGATACGGTACCTGATCCGTCGTCTGCGTGCTTGTTTTTGACTAGCCATGACTTAGACCTCTTTTATTATTTAGCCGCTGTTTTACCAGCTTTTCTTCTAATCTCCTCTCCCACAAACCGGATACCTTTGCCCTTGTAAGGCTCTGGCTTTCTGAAGGCTCGGATCTTAGCGGCGATCTGACCGATCAGTTGCTTGTCGATCCCCTCCAACCGGATTCTCGGGTTTTTCCCCTTCTCCATGACCGCTTCGACCTTGACCTCATCGGGGATGTAGAAGTATATGGGGTGGGAGTACCCCAAGGATAGCTCCAGCAGATTGCCCCGATTGTTTGCTCTAAATCCGACGCCGATCAGCTCCAGCTCTTTCACATACCCTTCTGACACACCCACGACCATATTTCGGATCAGCGAATTGTACAGTCCGTGCAGGGACTTGTGCCTTTTTTGCTCGGTCGGGCGACTCAATTTGAGTATACCATCTTCCTGGTCAACCGTCAGGTCGACATCGATCTGCTCAGATAGTTCGCCTTTGGGTCCTTTGACTGTGACAAGATTGCCCTTGCTCACGTCGATGCTCACGCCGTCCGGTACCGCTATTTCTGATTTGCCTATCCTGGACATGGTGTTGTCAAAATTGAGTTTATAAAACCTAATTAATACACGTAGCAAAGGACTTCGCCACCGACATTGGCACTACGTGCCTGTTTGTCGGTCATCACGCCCTTGCTGGTTGATACGATGGCTATACCTAAACCATTAATGATTCGCGGTAGTTCATCTGCCTTGGCAAATTGTCGCAATCCGGGCCGGCTGATGCGTCCCATCTTGCGTATGACCGGAACCTTCGTACCCTTCTGATACTTCAAAGCTATTTTGATCGTCCCCTGCACGCCCTGATCATCGTCAAATTTGTACTTGAGGATGTATCCCTGATCGTACAGGATCTCGGTAATATTCTTCTTGAGTTTGGAGGCTGGAATTTCCACAATGGTGTGGCCAGCCATCATAGCATTCCTTATCCGGGTCAAGTAGTCTGCTATAGGATCTGTCATCATCTTCTGCTGTGCTTTTGGTTCTACCAGCTGGCTTTGGTCACCCCTGGAATCTTGCCGTCTAGTGCCATCTGGCGAAACTGCAGCCTACAAATGCCAAATTGGCGAATGTATCCCTTGGGCCGCCCGGTCAGACGGCAGCGATTGTGCAGTCGGACAGACGAGGAGTTCTTTGGTAGCTTGTCTAGTTCGTCCCAACGACCTTCTGCTTTGAGCTGCTTTCGCAGTTCAGCATATTTAGCTACCATTTTCCTTCGCTTGGCTTCCCTAGCGACGATTGATTTCTTAGCCATAAAACTTAGTTATTCTGATTCTTGAAGGGCAAGCCCAGTTCCTTAAGTAGCACCATCGCCTCTGCGTCCGTCTTGGCCGAAGTCACGAATGTGATGTCCAGCCCTGTGATCTTTCCCACTTTGTCGATATCGATCTCCGGAAAGATGATCTGCTCGCTGATGCCCAGGGAATAGTTGCCCCGTCCGTCAAAGCTCTTATCATTGATACCTCTGAAGTCTCGTACCCTCGGCAGAGCTACGGCGATCAGACGATCCAAAAACTCGTACATCTGCTCTTTGCGCAAGGTCACCCGTGCGCCGATCGTCATTCCTTCTCGGAGTTTGAAGTTTGAGACGGACTTTTTGGCTTTGGTGGGCACCGCCTTTTGGCCAGTGATCAGGCTCAACTCCTCCAGCGCATTGTCCACCAGCTTCTTGTCCTGTGTCGCTAGTCCTACCCCCTGATTTACACAGATCTTCAGGAGCTTTGGCACCTGCATGACCGACTTATAGGAGAACTGCTCCATCAATTTGGGGACGATCTCCTCCCGATACTGCTGTCTAAGTCTTGGCTCGTATCCCATCACCTGATTGTTTCACCCGATTTCTTGGCGTATCGTACCAACTTCCCGTCTTCCATTCTTCGTCCGACGCGGGTCGGTTCGCCGCTCTTTGGATCCACCAGCATCAAATTTGACAGGTGAATCGAATTATTAATTTCTCTGATGCCTCCTGCCCGCTCGTTGGTGGGTTTGGCGTGCTTTTTTGCTAGATTGACTCCTTCGACGATGGCTCGATTCTTGCCCCGCTGCATCTCCAGCACCTCGCCTATGGTACCCTTGTAAGCACCAGCAATGACCTCTACACGGTCTCCCTTCTTGATCTTCAGTTTCGCTTCGCTTTTCTTGGCCATGCTCTCGATTTTTTTGAATTAAAGGACTTCCGGGGCTAGCGAAATGATCCGCATGTAGTTCTTCTCGCGCAGCTCGCGTGCTACCGGTCCAAAGATCCGGGTGCCGCGGGGCTCTTCCGCCGGTGTCAACAGTACCACCGCATTATCATCAAAGCGGATGTAGGATCCATCCTTCCTCCTGATTTCTTTCTTGGTCCGCACGACCACGGCCGTTGATACGGTCCCCTTTTTGATCCCTCCTGGCGAGGCCTCCTTGACGGTGACGATGATCTTGTCGCCGATGGATGCGTAGCGTCGCTTTGATCCGCCCAACACTCGAATACATAGTACTTCCTTGGCCCCACTATTATCGGCTACTTTCAGGCGAGATTCTTGTTGTATCATGGTTATCCAGCTCTTAGCGTCTCTTATTAATATTACTTGGCCTTTTGTAGGATCTCCACGAGTCGCCACCGCTTGTTTTTGCTGAGTGGGCGGGTCTCCATGATTCGTACGGTATCACCTATCTGGCATTCGTTTTTGTCGTCATGCGCCATAAACTTGTTGGTCTTCTTGACAAACTTGCCGTATATGGGATGTCTCAGTCTCCGCTCAACCACCACGGTGATGGACTTGTCCATCTTGTTGCTTGACACGACGCCAATTCTGGTCTTCCTAAGATTTCTTTCGCTCATGACTCTATCTCTTTGATCTCCTGCGTGCCCTGATCTTGGATCGCTTGGCCAGACCAGCTTCATCCATGGCTTCCAGCTCGCGTCGTCGCACCTCCGTGCTCAATCTAGCCAGATCGCGACGCACTTCTCTCAGGAGCAGTGGGTTGTCCAGGCCTTTGGTCGCATGATCAAACTTCATCTTTTGATACTGCAACTCGGTCTCGGACAATTCGCTACGGAGATCTTCATCCGTAAATTCTTTCAGCTCTAATGTTTTCTTGCTGGGCATAAAGCCGGCCTATTTGCGTGAATTAATATTTATTCCTGGTAATCTCTTCTGGCGACAAACTTCGTCTGCACCGGCAATTTCTGTGCTGCCAAGCGGAGTGCCTCTTTACCCGTTTCCATGTTGACACCATCGATCTCAAACATGATCCGACCGGGTTTGACCACGGCTACGTAGTGATCCAATGCACCCTTACCCTTACCCATTCGGACTTCCTGTGGCTTAGCCGTGATTGGCTTGTCGGGGAAGATGCGTATCCAGACGTTACCTTCCCTCTTCATAAAGCGGGTCATGGCGATCCTTGCAGCCTCGATCTGCCGGTTTGTGATGAAGCCGGCATCCAACGTTTTCAGTCCGAAGGTGCCAAATGACAAGGTACTTCCTCGATAGGCTACACCCTTAATTCTGCCCTTTTGTTGTTTTCTATATTTTGTCCTTTTCGGCTGTAACATCGTTGACTTTTTAGCTGCAGTTGATTCGAAGAAGTACCGCTAAAAAAAAGTTTGGCAAAGGTACGACTTCTTGATAATTATTCTAGCGATTCTTCTGATTTCTCGGTCCGCGTCTCGGGCCCTTGCCACCCCGCTTATCCATGCCTACATTGGGCGACAAGTCGCGCTTGCCCATTACCTCTCCGCGGCAGATCCAGACCTTTACGCCGATCTTTCCGTAGACGGTTTGGGCTTCCACCAGCGCATAGTCGATATCGGCTCGGAAGGTGTGCAAGGGTATTCTTCCGTCCTTGTATTCCTCTGACCGGGCCATCTCCGCACCATTCAATCGACCGCTGATGCGCACCTTGATCCCCTCTGCGCCGGCTCGGATCGAACTCTGAATCGACATCTTGATCGCCCGCCGATAGTTGATCCGGGCCTCCAGCTGCTTGGCGATGGACTCGCCCACGATGGCTGCATCCAGTTCAGGCTTGCGAATCTCCACGATGTTGATCTGCACCTCTTTGCCCGTCAGCTTCTTCAGCTCCTCCTTGATGCGATCTACCTCCGATCCGCCCTTGCCGATGATGATCCCGGGACGACTGGTGTGTACCGTCACCGTGATGCGCTTAAGCGTGCGCTCGATCACGATCCTGGCGATACCTCCCTTCTGCACCCGGGCTCGCATGTAGTCTCGGATCTTCTCGTCCTCCACTACTTTGTCAGCAAAGTCTTTACCCCCAAACCAGTTGGAGTCCCATCCCTTGATGATTCCTAGCCTATTGCCAATTGGATTTGTCTTTTGACCCATGTTTATCTAATGTTACTATGAGTTATTCTTCTTCGTCATAATCTAGGAAGTCTGCCTCGATGGGCACACTATTTTCCACAACCAACGTGACATGGTTGGATCGCTTGCGGATCCGATGGGCTCGACCGTGTGGCGCCGGCCTAAATCGCTTGAGCATGCCTGCCTCGTTGACCAGGATCTCCTTGATAAAGAGATCGTGATCGTCCGCACTCACCCCCATACTCATCTTGTACTCCCAGTTGGAGATGGCGGACAGCAGCACTTTCTCCAGCCAACCAGCTGCTTCCTTCTTGGTGAAGCGCAAGACGTTTAGGGCGTCGTCTACATGCTTACCCCGGATAATGTCCGCTACCAGCCGCATCTTCCTGGCGGACATTGGACAGTTCTTCAGTTTTGCCACAGCTTCCATCGTATCGCTATTGAATTGTTGTGATTTGGAATTTGCTATCGTTTTCTATTACCTGCGTGTCCGCGGAAGTTTCTCGTCGGAGAAAACTCACCCAGCTTGTGACCGACCATGTTTTCTGTAATGAATACCGGTACAAACGTTTTTCCGTTGTGCACAGCAATGGTCTCGCCCACCATATCCGGAATGACCATCGAAGCTCTCGACCATGTCTTGATCACGACCTTCTTCTTCGATTCTTTGGCCTTGGCCACTTTGACCAAGAGCTTATGGTATACGTATGGACCTTTTTTGACTGATCTGGCCATTACACTTTAGTTTTTGCGTTTTCTTTTCGAAATGATCAACTTGCTGGAATGCTTCTTGGTGTTTCTCGTCTTTTGTCCTTTGGCCATGACACCCGTTCTTGATCTTGGGTGACCGCCCGAGGCCCTACCTTCACCACCACCCATGGGGTGATCCACTGGGTTCATGGCTACCCCACGTACACGTGGACGTCGGCCTTGCCAGCGCTTACGACCTGCCTTACCAAGCACCTGCAGTCCGTGATCCGGATTGGAGGTATTGCCGATCGTAGCCTTACAGGTAGACAGGATGCGCCGTACTTCCCCAGAAGGGAGTTTTACGACGACGTACTTTCCTTCTTTGCCCACCAGGGTACCCGATGTACCTGCGCTACGGGCCAGTGCTGCACCGCGACCCGGCGACAGCTCGATGGCATGAATGTCTGCTCCCAGCGGAATGTCCGAGAGATACAGCGCATTGCCGATATCGGGGCTGGCTCCTTTGCCTGCTTTCACTGTATCACCTACCTGCAGCTTATTGGGTGCGATGATGTATCGCTTTTCGCCATCCGCGTAGACAATCAAGGCAATATAAGCGGTGCGGTTGGGATCGTATTCGATCGAGGCCACCTTGCCAGGTACTCCCTCCTTGTCCCGCTTAAAATCGATGATGCGGTATCGACGCTTGTGTCCCCCTCCTCGATTTCGCACGGTCATCTTGCCCCGGTTGTTCCGTCCTCCACTCCGCTTGATCGGTGCGGTGAGACTCTTCTCCGGCTCATCCTTCGTCACCTCCGTAAACACATTTCCGACTCGAAATCGAGTCCCCGGTGTTACTGGCTTATATTTTTTAACTGGCATCTTACAAAGTGCTTTTGTCGTGGTCGATTAGTTAAATATCTCCGAAGAAGTCGATCTCGTCTCCCTCTGTCAGCGTGACGATGGCTTTCTTGTAGGCCGAGATTTTGCCCGATTGCACGCCCGCTCGCGTATAACGTTTCTTGGCCTTGCCCGGCATAATCATCGTATTGACCGACTTCACACCCACGTTATACATCTGCTCTACCGCCTTCCTGATCTGTATCTTATTGGCTCCCTTGTCGACGACAAAGGAGTATTGCTGCTCCCTATCTGACAAGGACTCTGCCTTCTCGGAGATGATTGGCTTGATTAAGATATGTCTGGCCATCTCTTTTAGTTGTTTAAGCTTTTGTCAATGTCTGCGCAATCGTCTCGACTGAACTTTCGGAGAGCACCAATGTATTGGCATTCAGCACTTGGTAGGTACTGATATCCTTCGCCTCGATCAGCTGAGCCCCGGGCAGGTTACGACTGGATAGGTACAGTACCCGATCGTGATCGCCGGTCACAAAGAGCACCTTCTTATCGCTCAATGAGAGGTTTTGCAGCACATCCAAGAACTCTCGCGTCTTGGGTTGATCAAAGGTAAAGTCCTCGACTACTTTGATATTGCCCTCCGTCGCCTTTGCGCTCAGGACAGACCGCCTGGCGATATTCTTCACTTTCTTGTTGAGTCGGAAGCCATAGTTTCTCGGTCTCGGCCCGAAGGTGCGACCCCCTCCGCGAAAGATGGGATTCTTGATATCTCCAAATCGGGCTGTACCGGTACCTTTCTGCCTCTTGATCTTTCTTCTGGATCCAGTGATGGCATTGCGCTCTTTCGTGCTATGGGTACCTTGTCGCTGATTGGCATTGTATTGCTTTACAGCCAGGTATACCGCATGTTCGTTGACTTCGGCGTCAAATACCTCTCCGGGGAGATCGATGGATCGCCCGGTGGATTGTCCTTCGATATTATATACGTCCAGCTTCATTGTACTCATTTTTCTATGATCACGAGTGAACCCTTGTAGCCCGGCACGGCTCCCTTGATCAGGATTAGATTTTGTTCCGGAAAGGTTTTTACCACGCTAAGTCCTGTCGTCTTGACCTTCTTATTGCCCATTTGGCCGGCCATCTTCATGCCTTTAAAGACCTTGGCCGGATACGATGCGGCGCCGATGGATCCCGGTGCTCGCTGTCGATTGTGCTGGCCATGCGTCGCGTCGTTGACCCCCGCAAATCCATGTCTCTTTACTACGCCCTGAAAGCCCTTGCCCTTGGACGTACCGATCACACTGACCAGATCTCCCTCAGCAAAGACTTCGTCTACGGTAATGGTGTCGCCGATGGCCTTCTCCAGGTCACAGTCGCGAAACTCGGCCACCTTTCGCTTTGGTGTCGTGCCGGCCTTGTCAAAATGGCCTTGGAGCGGCTTGGTGGTATTCTTGCTTTTGGACTCGCCAAAACCCAGTTGTAAGGCGCTGTAGCCATCTGTTTCCGGGCTCTTGACCTGCGTGACCACACATGGCCCAGCTTCTACAACGGTACAGGACACATTGCGCCCCGCTGCGTCGAAAATACTGGTCATACCAATTTTCCTTCCAATTAATCCGTTCACTTTCTTAAAATTTTAAGTGAATTAATACCCAATGATGTCGACCCACCCTTACACTGCGTAACGGCTGGGCTTTAGCGCACTGGGGATTAGGTCAACTTAACTTGAATATCTACACCACTCGGAAGCTCAAGGCGTGATAGGGCGTCCACAGTCTTCTGAGTCGGTGTATAGATCTCAATCAACCTTTTGTGGGTACGCAACTGGAACTGCTCCCGAGATTTCTTGTTGACGTGCGGGGACCGTAAAACGGTAAACACTTTCTTCTCGGTTGGCAGCGGAATCGGACCAGTCACCACAGCGCCACTGCTGCGTACCGTCTTCACAATCTTCTCCGTCGACTTATCCACCAAGTTGTGGTCGTAAGAGCGGAGCTTGATTCTGATTTTTTGATTCATACCTAATAATTAAAAATTCGCTGTCTAAAACTTTCTTTAAACACTAACTTCTCCACGGGCTCGCTCTATCACCTCCTTGGCAATGCCTGCCGGTGTCGGTGCATAGTGCGAAAACTCCATAGAGGATGACGCTCGTCCTGACGTAATCGTACGCAAGAGCGTCACATATCCAAACATTTCCGCCAGTGGCACATCAGCCTTGATGACCACAGCATTGTTCTTCATATCCTGACCTTTGATCAAACCCCGGCGTCGGTTAAGATCGCCAATGATGGCGCCCGTATACTCGTCGGGGGAGGTGACCTCCAGCTTCATCACCGGCTCGAGCAAGACCGGCTTGGCTCGATGAGCAGCCGCCTTAAAGCCCTCCTTTGCGCAGAGCTCAAAAGCGATGGGCTTAGAGTCCACTGTGTGCGTTGAACCGTCAAAAACGGTCACCTTCATACTGTCAATCGTATATCCGGCGAGGGATCCATTGCGCATCATGGCCTGAAAGCCCTTCTGGATCGATGGCATGTATTCCTTGGGAATGGCTCCGCCCGTAATCTTGTTTACAAACTGGAGCTTCTTGCGACCGCTCTTGAAATCATCCGACTCCAGGAATTCTTCGTCCGCCGGACCCAATTCAAACTCGATGTCCGCAAACAGTCCCGAACCACCGGTCTGCTTCTTGAGACGCTCCCGGTGTGAGACGGTGGCCTGTAGAGCCTCCTTGTAGTTTACCTGGGGAGCTCCCTGATTACATTCTACCTTAAATTCTCGTCTGAGGCGATCGATGATGATCTCCAGGTGCAGCTCACCCATACCACTGATGATGGTCTGGTTGGTATCCTCATCGTAGCGCACTTGGAAGGTGGGATCCTCCTCTGCCAGTTTGGCCAGGGCCATACCCAGTTTTTCCAAGTCCTTTTGGGTCTTGGGTTCTACCGCCAAGCCGATCACCGGCTCTGGGAAGGTCATGCTCTCGAGGATAATGGGCTTGTCTAGGCTACACAGCGTATCGCCGGTCTTGATGTCCTTAAATCCGACGGCCGCCGCAATGTCGCCTGCCTGTACCTTCTCGACGGGATTCTGTTTATTAGAGTGCATCTGATAGAGCCTCGAGATGCGCTCCTTCTTTCCCGATCGGGTATTAAGCACGTAAGAGCCGGCATTGAGCGTACCGGAATAGACCCGGAAAAAAGCCAACCGACCCACATATGGATCCGTGGCAATCTTAAAGGCCAAGGAAGCAAAGGGCTCGTTTGGATCGGGCTGTCGCGTGATGGCGTCACCTGAGCCGGGATGGGTTCCTTCCACTGCATCCACGTCGAGGGGCGAGGGCATGTACGAACAAACCGCATCCAGCACCGCTTGCACTCCTTTATTCTTAAAGGCAGAGCCACACATCATGGGGATGATCGACATATCGATGACGGCCGCACGGATGGCCGCACGGATCTCGTCTGCAGAAATTGAATCCGGATCGTCAAAGAACTTCTCCAAGATTCCTTCGTCGTATTCTGCCACTGCCTCGAGCAACTTCTCGCGGTATTCTTGTACGGTATCGACCAGATCATCGGGGATATCCACGATCTCATAGGTCATACCTTGATCATTCATATTCCAGATGCGTGCTTCATTGGTGATCAAGTCGACCACTCCTTTGAAGTTCTCCTCTGAGCCAATCGGTACCTGGAGTGGTACTGGGTTGGCTCCGAGCATTTCTCTGACCTGGCTCACCACCTCAAAGAAATCCGCTCCTGATCGGTCCATCTTGTTGACAAATCCGATCCGAGGCACCTTGTACCGATCTGCCTGACGCCAGACGGTCTCCGACTGAGGCTCGACACCACTCACGGCACAAAACAATGCGACCACGCCATCGAGTACCCGCAAGGAGCGCTCCACCTCCACGGTAAAGTCTACGTGTCCGGGCGTATCGATGATATTGATCGTATACTCTTGCTCCTTCCACCTCCAGGAGGTCTTTGTCGCTGCCGATGTGATCGTGATGCCACGCTCCTGCTCCTGCTCCATCCAGTCCATGGTAGCCGCTCCATCATGTACCTCGCCGATCTTGTGACTGATACCCGTATAGTAAAGTATCCGCTCCGTCGTTGTGGTCTTGCCCGCGTCGATATGCGCGGCGATTCCAATATTACGAGTGAACTTTAGACTTGACATTAAACCTGAATCTGATCTGTCTGAGTTTCAAATAATGCTATACACGAAAATGGGCAAAGGCTCTGTTGGACTCTGCCATCTTGTGCGTGTCTTCTTTTCTCTTCACAGCCGCTCCCTCTCCCTTGCTGGCCGCAATCAGTTCGGCCGCTAGTTTCTCGGCCATGCCTTTACCATTGCGAGCTCGGGCAAATCGTATCAACCACTTCATCCCGATGGCCGTCTTGCGGTTGCCTGGGATCTCGGTGGGTATCTGAAAGGTGGCACCACCAATACGACGGCTGCGCACCTCTACCTGCGGGGTGGCGTTGGAAAGCGCTTGCTTCCAAATGTCGTGAGGGTCTTCGCCTGTACGCTCCTTGATTAGGTCCATGGCATCATAAAACACCTTGAAAGCCAAGTTTTTCTTGCCTCTCAACATCAAGTTATTCACAAAGCGGGTGACCACGATATCACCAAACCTGGGGTCCGGTGCTAGTATTCTCACTTTTGGTTTGCGCTTCCTCATCGTGTTTTCTTTTTATTTAGGTCTCTTGGTACCATACTTAGAGCGACTCTGGAGACGGTCGTTTACACCGGCGGTGTCCAATGCCCCGCGCACGATCGTGTATCTCACCCCTGGCAGGTCTTTGACCCGTCCACCTCTCAGCAGTACGATGGAGTGCTCCTGCAGATTGTGTCCTTCACCTGGTATGTATGCAATGACCTCTACACCATTTGTCAATCGTACTTTGGCCACCTTACGCAAGGCCGAGTTAGGCTTCTTTGGCGTGGTCGTATACACACGAGTGCATACGCCCCGCTTCTGCGGACTCCCCTCCAAGGCTCGTGTTTTGCTCTTGGTAATGACCTTTTTTCTGCCTTTTCTTACCAGCTGATTGATCGTAGGCATATCTGCTTTTTATCTAATAAAATTGGTGCTTCTGGGCCTTTTGGACACGCAATAGAAGACCCTTTCCTTAAAAGCGAGGGCAAAGATAGCCTTAATTTCCTGTTTATCCAATATCGCTTCTATCAATTTTTGAGGGCGCAATAGCGGTCCTCATCGATCGCTGCCAGAGCCTGACGAGCGCCCGAATCACGTGTCATGGGCGGGCCGCAAGGGTCGTACCTCCACACCAGTGACAGCTGAACCGGTGCTCAATTTGCCTCTTGTCAGCCATATGTTCACTAGCTTTGATCCGTGAAGGCCTCACTTTGCTTAGTCCTGACAACCTTATATATATATGAAGTGCCTTATCAGAGATGCCACCGAAGCTGACCTCGCGCAGATCTATCAACTGGTCATCCAGCTAGCCGCCTACGAAGACGGATTGGATCAGGTGAAGACGACCTTGGAGGACTATCGCAAGGCCTTCGCCGAGGGCGTGTTTGAGGCACTGGTGGCGACACAGGATGGTCTGATCCTCGGCACGACCATCTACTACCTTACCTGGTCGACTTGGAGAGGTCGCATGCTGTATCTGGAGGACTTTGTCGTGCATAGCGATTATCGGGGCAGAGGCATCGGACATCAACTATTTGATGCCTACTTGGCCAAGGCCCGTGCGATGAACTGTACGATGGTCAAATGGCAAGTCCTGGATTGGAATAGTCCCGCACTCAACTTCTATGCGCAGTATGACGCCATCATCGAGAAGGACTGGTGGAACGGAAAGATCATCTTCTCCACCGAGGTCACATCATCAGAATTCTCGTAGCGACATGCGACGGAATAGATCCACCAACTGCTGTTTGGCCTGCGCTGCTCCCTCTAGGTTGGTCAGGGCCTCCAGCGCTTTGTCGGTATATCGATCGATCAGTGATCTACAATGTTGTTCCACTGCCAGCGCCTGATATATCTCACGTACGCGATCCACTTTGTGGGTAGGTTCTTCGGTAGCCCCTGTATACAAGATGGTCAGCTCCTGCTTCGTACGGGCATTTCCCAGTTCTAGGGCTTTGAGAAAGAGATAGGTCTTCTTATTTTGCACGATATCGCCTCCCATCTGTTTGCCCGTCTTACTCGGATCTCCAAATACATCCAGCAGATCGTCCTGCAATTGGAAAGCCATACCCATATTGTTGCCGAGGCTTCGCAGCCTTTTCTGCTCCTTCTTAGAGGCACCCCCTGCCATCGCCCCCAAAGCCATGGAGGCACCCATTAAGACGGCCGTCTTGAACTTGATCATCCGGAGGTAGTCCGTGATGGCAATATTCTCTTGACGCTCAAAATCCAGATCCATCTGTTGGCCCCGACATACCTGCAGGGCCGTCTTGCTAAACAACCGGTGCGCAGCCAATGCCCTTTTGGCTCCCAGCCCACGGGTGACATAGGCGTACGACAGGATCAGCATGGCATCACCCGACAGGATCGCACGATTGACGCCAAACCTTTTGTGCACCGTATCACGTCCCCGGCGCAATGGTGCAGCATCCATGATATCGTCATGCATCAAGGAGAAATTGTGAAAGACCTCAATAGCCAGCGCCTGCGGCAAAGCTGCACCATGACCCTTGTCAAAGAGATCGGAGGACATTAAACAGAGAAGGGGTCTCAAGCGCTTACCACCTAGGGAAAGGATGTAGTCGATGGGCGCCGCCAGTGTCGGTGGCTTGGGCAGAAATGCCTCCGCCCGGGCATAATCCTCAAATGCTTGCGCAAAGGGTTGGAGCATTGTGGGTCATTCGTCAGCTGATGAGCCCACAAGGTACAGCTTGCCCAGCTAAGTGCCATGCACCCAACCTCGGGATGATACCCATCGGTTTCTCCGTGGAGGGAGGGCAAGAGGGCACAAACATTCATCGACAGGATTGAGGCAGTGTGGTGGATTTTGGGGGATGAGGTGCCCGCCGTTGCCTACGTGGCCAGCTGTGCGTCGCAATTTTGGCCGCGTATTTTCACGCGCCGGCCATCCGCGTCCACCGCCCGTTGGTCCGCATACTTCGTTGCAAAGCATCGCCATAGCTACGGCTATGTCAGCCACCCACCCGCTGTCGGGGTTCCCTCACTTCTCGCATTGTCATGCTCGACTCTACGAGATCGTTCGGTCATGCCTCGTCTGCGAACAAAATCCTATTCGGATCATTCAACATATCTCATGCGAAGCTCTACTAGGCCAGCCGCCATGGAGAGTAAGGGAGCTCACGCCAACCCGTTGAATCAAGTGGTTTAGTTAGGGTGGTAGCGTCTAGCGTAGAATTGTACCTACACAAAGGCAACTTAAAAAGGCATAGATTCGTTAGCGCACGTACCTTCTGACGAATGAATATTTACCAAAACCTGAGGTTTGTCTACCGCGGATATCGATATCGCTTCAAACTGGATAGGCACGAAATCAAATACATGCGGCAAAACCTCCATCCGGGCGACACTGCCATCGATGTCGGGGCACACAAAGGCGGGTACATTTACTGGATGAGGAAGTGTGTTGGCAAGGGGGGATCTTGTTTTGCATTTGAGCCACAACCCATCTTGACGGAGTACCTGCGATCTACTTGCCGATCGATGGGATATCTCAATGTACAAGTCGAGGGAATGGCCTTGAGCTCCCAACCCGGAAGGGCGAAGCTCCACATCCCGACGACTGGCGGGACATCTCCGGGAGCGCGCCTTAAAAATGTGCCCCGTGAATCTGGCGACACCTTGCCAAAAGGGCGTGATCCATTAGTTGACATAACAACGCTTGACTTGTATCTTGAGGGGTTGGAGGTTTGCCCCAAACTGATCAAGATTGATGTAGAAGGTCATGAAGCTAATGTCATTGAGGGAGGGCGGAAATTGCTCCAAAATTATCGACCAATTCTAATGATCGAGTGCGAAGAAAGGCACATTGACGGCCCGGTCACAACCGTCTTTGACCAGATCCTCAACCACGGTTATAAAGGCTTTTTCTTTGAAAAAGGGATCAAAATCGACATAGGCAATTTTGATCCCTCCAGACATCAAGTTAGATCTTCAGCAAGAAAGCCCGGATATAAATACCCCTATATAAACAACTTCATATTTGAACCCATTTGATACTTCTGGAAGCACCTGATCAATCGCAGTCGAATGGGGTGTGAAGGCTTCAAGCTTCGAACACACCCTCAACTCGCCGTTTACAAACTGTCCGGGGTAATATTCGAACAACATGGATGAAGGTAAACGTCCATACTTAGTAGAGACTTTGGCCAGTGGAGGTCGTCATGAACATGGCGGGTTGGAGGTGCAAGGCACTCAACCTCGGATGATACCGGTCGCTTGCTCCGTGGACGGGGATTCAGCGGGCACAAAATTCATCGATAGGGAATTGACGCAGTGTCGTAGATTTTTGGGGGTGAGATACTCCCCTTTGAATACGTGGCCCAGGTGCGCATCGCAATTTTGGCAAAGTATTTCCACACGGCGGCCATCCGCATCCACCTGCCTCTTGACGGCACCCTCGATCTCATCATCAAAACTGGGCCAGCCGCAGTGACTTTGAAACTTGTGCTCCGATAGGTACAGCGGAGCGTTGCAGCGTTTGCATACGTACATGCCCTCGGCTTCATTGGCATTTAGGACACCACTAAAAGGTCGTTCCGTGCCCTTATTTTCGATGACCCTCCGTTCGGCTTCTGTGAGATCGTTGTACTTCAATTGACCGGCTGTTTTAGTTTGTCTACAAATTGCTTTCGAAACTTGGCCATTTTGGGATCTATGACTGCCCGGCAGTACCCTTGTCGGGGATGAGCTCGATAGTAGTTCTGGTGGTAGGCCTCCGCGGGATAAAAAGTAGTGGCGGGCGTGATTTCGGTCACAACGGGATCGGTATACAGAGCAGCTGCCACCGCTCGCTTCGAAAGCTCGGCCGTTGCTCGTTGCTCCTCATCGTGGTAGAAGATCGCGGATCTGTATTGGGTACCACGGTCATTGCCTTGCCGATTGAGGGTCGTAGGATCATGCGTACTCCAAAACACATTGAGCAGGTCGCTATAAGAAAGTATGGTCGGATCGAACTCGATCTGAGCCACCTCTGCATGACCGGAGAGACCGGAGCAGACCTCGCGGTAGGTCGGATTGGCCGACTGACCGCCCATGTATCCGCTGACTACCCGCTCGACACCGGCCAGCTCCTGAAAGACAGCTTCCACGCACCAGAAACATCCGGCTCCAAGGGTAGCTACGCTACATTCACTCATGTCTTGATATTTTAATCCTGCAAAAAATCGGCAACGAGCTTACTCGTCCTCGAGACTCAATATCAGCAGGCGAGCATCGTCGGACATCGCCTCCGGCACCAACAGCTGCAGCTCGCCGATCGACACATAGACCGAATCTTGCTGATTCATGATGACCGTGGGGATCTTGTGGTCTTCTAGCATGGTCCTGACCAAACCGCATTTGATCGGATCTGCCGTACTAAAAGCCCGCACCCATTTTATATCGGTCGCCATATATCGTCTCAGCCCTGAAACGCTACCTTCTTATGCGTGCCGTCGCAAAAGGGCTTGTTGGCAGAGGCTCCGCATCGACAGAAAAAACTGGCCTTCTCCTTCGTCACTTTCGATCCATCGGCCAGCGTAATCTCGCACGGTACTTTGACGGCGAGGGGGCCATTTGCAAAGACCTCTACCTCGACAGGTCCAGAATGTTCTTCCATATTCGTGTCTTGTTCTTGATTGGCTACTCTATATGACAGTGCCCCAGACGGACACTGGTCGACCTGCTGCATGATCGCCTCGGGACTAGCCCCTTGCATGTTGATCCATGGTCGTTGATTAGGATCAAAGACTTGCGATAGCCCACGAGCACACTTCTCGGAGTGTATACACAAGCTAGGCTGCCAGACCACCGTCAGGTCACCAGCATTGTACTCTTTTTTGAGTCCTGCCATTTTGGTCGTTGTTTATAGACAAAATAAGATTTTCGCCAAAAGGTTTAAGCGCCGACCTGCGCCACCGTATGCCCCATCGCAGTGATGGCTGGCGGTGTGCTTACGTGTGAGGTTCAACCAGTGCACAAAATCGCTGCGTCTGGGAGGTACTGCATCGGGTTAGCTTGGTAGCGTATATCTAGTGAAACATGCCCCAACCCAGCACCTTGCCTGATCACCGATTTGCAAGCCGTGGTGCCAGCAGTCATATGTGCCTTGCCTCTTGCCCAATCGCAAAAGAGTGAAGTCGCTATCCGCGTAGCAACTTCACTCTTTAGCAGGGCAACCATGCCGGGACCGAGCCCACCCATCGGACCTTGGCCGCTAGTGTACGAGCACCTTTCTCGCCTGCCGCACCTGACCGTTATAGACAGTGAGCACGTACATGCCGGGTGCCAGACCATCCACCGCCCAGTCGATCTCTATCGTGCCTACTTGCTCACCCAGCTGCCGACGGCCGATCATGTTGCCTTGCAGGTCGTGGATAATCAGCCACATAGGTGCCGACTCTGCCTGCTGTACCACGCCGACGATCCGTCTATCCACCGTGGGATTGACGACCGTCAGCTGGATGGCCTCTGCCGCCCGCCCCCTGCTCTCCGCATTGGCGTCAGAGAGAACCAGGGATGTCCGGACGATTTCGACATAGTTGTCTGATAAGTCAAAACAGCCATCACTGAGCTGGACGCTGGCCGCATCATCACCGACCTGCGCAAGCAGTTCACCCGTGTAGGATAGGCCCCACACACGGCAGACACCTTCACCCGCTCCTTCAAAGTCCTGTGCATTTGCCGGTGGTAATCCCAAGATCGTATTGTTGTCATCGGTGATGACATAGGCATATTTGCTGTTGGACTGACCGGCACTTTCAAAGGAGATCTCGTCCGGCGCACCATCGCCAGCAATGATCTGAACTTCGGTGGCCCCGTCAGATGTAGACACCGTACCCCCGTCAGGCACATCCCTAATCACCTCGATATAGTTGTCTGACAAGTCGTAACAATCGTTGGACAGAGCAATTTCACCGGCATTTTCGCCGACATCAGCCAGGAGCCGGCCCGTGTAAGCAAGCCCCCAGACCCAACACGTGCCCGGAGGTGCATCGTCAAAATCGTGCCCGTCATTGGTGGTGATACCCAGGATCCTTAGCGTAGGCGAAGTGATGATGTATACATACTTGGAATTGGACGCACCACTGTGCTCAAACTCGACAAAATCACTTACTCCATCCTGAGTACAGGTATAGATCTTGGTGCCGCCCCCGGGCATTTGCACCTGCCCACCGTCCACGACATCTCGCACCACCTCGATATAGTTGTCCGACAGATCAAAGCAATCGTCCGTCAGTGGGCCATCCGCCACATTGTCTCCCACAGCGGCGATCACTGCGCCCGTGTAAGCCATACCCCAGACCCAACAGGTGCCGGGAGGCGCGTCGTCAAAATCGTGATAGTCATTGGTCTCGATACCAAGGATCTCCAAGGCAGGCGAGGTGATGACGTAGATATATTTTGAGTTGGAATGGCCCTCATGTTCAAACTCTACCACGTCTGGCTCGCCATCTTGCGTGCAAGTGTAGACCTTAACCTTGGTGTCTCCGGACGGGGTGCGCACGGTGCCCCCGTCCGGCACGTCACGGATCACCTCGATGTAGTTGTCAGACAGATCAAAGCACTCATCAGAGAGATCCACCTCTCCCGCATTTTGGCCGACTTCGGCGAGGAGAGCGCCTGTATAGGAGAGGCCCCACACCAGGCAAGTGCCGGGAGGTGCTCCATCAAAGTTTTGGGTATTGCCATCGGGAATGCCCAAGATCTCCAGCGATGGAGATGTAATGACGTAGGTGAAATTGGGCCCGATGGCTCCGGCGCTCTCAAAGGTCAACACATCATCCGTCCCATCTTGCGTACACGTATAGTAGGTATCGCCACCGCCGGCCAGCTGCACGGTTCCTCCGTCAGGTACCTCTCTGATCACTTCAATGTAATTGTCCGACAGATCATAGCAATCGCTGGACAGCGCTATCTCACTGGCATTGTCGCCTACCTCCACCGTCAGATTACCCGTATACGAGACACCCCAAACCCAGCAGATGCCGGAAGGTGCTCCGTCAAAGTCCTGGCTATTGCCTGGAGGAACACCTAGCACCTCCAGTGTCGGTGAGGTAATGATGTAGGCATACTTGGCATTGGGAGATCCCGTATTTTCAAACATCACTACATCGGGCGTACCGTCTTGCGTGCAAGTCATCCGTACCGTGTCACCGGACGGCATGCGCACGGTACCGCCCTCGGGCCGGTCTCTGATCACCTCGATAAAATTGTCTGACAAATCGTAGCAATCCGAGGCCAGTGGCACCTCGCCGGCGTTGGCACCGACTGCGGCTAGCAGATCTCCTGTGTACGCCAGGCCCCAGACCCAGCATGTGCCGGGAGGCGCGCCATCAAAATCGTGGCTGCTCTCGGAGGTAATGCCAAGGATCTCCAGGGTCGGTGATGTGATGACATAGATGTATTTGGAGTTGGAGGCTCCCGCGTGCGAAAAGGGTACTCGATCGGTCTTGCCGTCTTGCGTACAGGTATAGACGGTGGTAGCCCCGGGCGGCGTGCTGACCCTACCGCCGTCGGGCACATCACGGATCACCTCAATAAAATTGTCTGAGAGATCAAAACAGTCATCCGTCAAGGGTCCGTCAGCCACGTTGTCGCCGACCTCCGCGATGATTTGGCCCGTGTAGGCCATGCCCCAGACCCAGCACGTACCCGGAGGCGCATTATTGAAGTCGTGCCTGTCATTGGGCTCAAGTCCCAGAATTTCCAGCGTCGGTGAGGTGATCACATAGATGAATTTGGAGTTGGACGTTCCTTGACGCTGAAACATCACGACATCGGCGCTGGTATCCTGGGTGCATGTATAGGTTTTGTTTTCTCCATTGGGCATAGATACGGTCCCCCCTTCCGGTACATCTCGAATCACCTCGATATAGTTGTCTGACAGATCATAACACTCATCCGATAGTGCTATTTCCCCGGCATTGTCGCCCACCGCGGCCGTTAGCTCTCCCGTATAAGACAGTCCCCACACCAGGCACGTGCCCGGAGGTGCTCCGTCAAAGTTCTGACTATTGCCCGGGGGGATGCCCAGGATCTCCAGGGATGGGGAGGTGATGATGTAGGTAAAATTTGGACCGGTCGCGCCCATGCTTTCAAAGGTCACGAGGTCATCCGATCCGTCCTGGGTGCAGGTGTAGCGCACGGTCTCACCCGATGGCATCTGCACGGTACCGCCATCCAAGTGTTTACGTGTCACGGTCACATAGCCCTCGCTGATGTCATAGCACTCGCTCGAAATGGCAGCACCTGTCAGGTCCTGGCCTTCGGTGAGCAAAAAGTCTCCGGTGAATGACACGGCCCAAACCAGGCAAACTCCTGCACCGGCGCCTTCAAAGTCAACAGCATTGCCTCCGGGCAAGCCCAGGATCATGCCTTCTTCGTCGGTCACCACATATCGTATCTGCCCCTTGGCATCATCGTCTGCTGCAAAAGACACCTCGTCGGCCGTGCCATCTCCTACACATAATGTCACCTCTGTATCACCATCGGTGGTCAGTACTCCCGACACCTCCGGCATCGCTCGAACCACTGTGATCATGTTTTCACTGAGGCCAAAGCACCCAGTGGCAAGCTCGTCGGTCAGCGCATTGTCTCCGACCTCTGCCACCAATTCACCCATGTAGTTCAGCCCCCAGACTAGGCAAACGCCTTCGCCTGCCCCTTCAAAGTCCTGCGAACTGCCTGGAGGAATGCCGAGAATATTGTACTGTGGGTCGGTGATGATGTAGGTGAACCCACCTTGAGAGGATCCGTCGTACGAAAAGTTGACGACGTCCGAAATATCGTCACCCGGGCAGGTGTATACATGGCTAGCCCCATCGCTGGTGGCGACGGTACCGGATCCGAGCAAAATCCTGGTTACCTCGACATAGTTTGGGGATACTTCGTAGCAGAAATCGGAAAAGACCGCCTCCGAGATATGGCTTCCAATGGGCATTTGCGGTATGCCCCACCAGGATACACCGTACACACGGCACACCCCAGGCGGAGCAGCCCCAAAGTCGATCCGAAAGTCGTAGCTCACGGCAAGCACATTGCCGTCGCTGTCCGTGATGGCATAAAAGTATGGGGTGGCTTGCGTCCCAGGCTTCATGCGAACGGTGGTCATCGAGCTGCCTAAGCAAATCTCTACCTCCGTGACGCCGTCCCGGGTAGATACGGGCAAGTCAGCCAGACACTGTGCTCTCAGGGGAGTATCACTTCCCCCCAGTAACACCAGCCCAGCCAAGATGGCTAAAGTACTGATTCTCATTTGTGTATAATTTTGATATTGGTGAATGCCCCCAAGGTAGGCGGCTACTATTGCCAGAGTATCACCAAAGAATCACAATAAGATCACGACCGTCGTGCGCAGGATGAAACCTAGACTTTTCACGCTGCAAGCGAGGGTGCCACAGCCCCACCGAAGCCCACAGGGACAAAGAATAGGATGGCCCCTCCGCCCAGCCACCGGTGGACACACCTCGGCCCATCGTCCCACCGGACGACTATGCTTGTGCCTGGTAGGCAGGTAAGTTGAAGATGAAGGAAGCGCCCTGTCCGGATTCAGAAAGGACCTTGATACTCTGATTGTGGATTTCCAGAATTTTCTTGACAATAGCCAGTCCCAGCCCGGCACCTTTGCGCTTGTCTTTCGACCGATCAAACCGCCTATAGCGCTCGAAAATGTACGATTGCTCCTGCTCCGGAATCCCCGGCCCGTCGTCCGAAATATTTATCCGAACGGCATCATCGGTGGGCTCCAGGTGGATGTTGACGGTCCCTTTGTTCTGAGTGTATTTCAATGAGTTGTCTACGATGTTGCTGATGGCCCGCTCGACCAATCCGACATCGGCAAACACCATGGGCAAGTCCTTCGGGGCATCCATCTGCAGCTGAATCTCCTTCTCCTCTGCCATGACCTTGAACTTTAGAATGATGTCCTGGATGAGATCGGTGATATGAAATGGCTCCTTCTCCGGTGAGATTTCTCTGGCCTCGAGCTTGGAGTATTCGAAGAGCTGATCGATGAGTTGGGATAGATTCTCCGTACTGTCGTGTACCACTTTTAGGTAGCGTCTCCGCTCCTTCTTCTTCAGATCCTTTTTCATGACCAGGGTCTCGACATAGCCGGTGATCACCGAGAGGGGTGTCCGGAGATCATGAGAGACATTGGCGATGAGCTCCCGCCGCAGCTTCTCCACTGACTTCATCTCGTTGATATTGCCCACGATCTGGTCAGCCATCTCGTTGAATGTCTCGCCCAGCGTGTTGAAATCACCCACCGCCGGTGCTCGCGCCGTCAGGTCACCCTCCTTAAAGCGGCGCACGCTATACATGACCTTGCGCAGATTGCGGGTGAGATAGAGGAATGCCAAAATGCCCAACAAAAGGGCCACGGAGAGCGAGATGAGAAAGGTCTTGGATCCCAACTGCAGCACATAGCTGCCGATCAGGGTAGAGAGCACGGAGGCCTGCTCCTCACTGGCCAATATGACATACACAAAGCCCTGCGTCTCTCCGTCTTCCTCGATGGGGGCTGCCGAAAAGACCTTCTGAAACCCGGGATTGCGCGGATCATCTCCTTTGACGACCCGGTCATCGCTTGCCTCCATCAATTCGTAGATCGGCTCCAACGACACCTTGGTCAACTTCACTTGCTTGTAGGGAGCTACGTAGGTGATGATATTGCCCTCCATGTCCAACAGATAGACCTCCACGCTAGGATTGATCACCATCATCGAATGCATAATGTCTTGGATGGCATTGGTGTCTACCTTGCCATCAATCAGGGGTGACACCTCCTGCACCGTGTGCGAGGCGATATTCTTGTTGAGCTTTTGGTTAGCCTCATCAAAGTACTGCCGTGAGGTCAAGGCCGTCAGATAGATATACACCGATCCGATGGCCACGATGATAAAGAGAAACACCAGCGAAAGCTTCCAAAATAGTCTGTTGTTCATGAGCGTGTGTTCTGATTAAATATCCTCGTTAAACCGGTATCCGATGCCCCAGGTCGTAAGGATGTAGTTGGGGGCTGACATATCTGGCTCTACCTTGGCACGAAGGCGATTAATATGAGAGTTGACCGTATGGGCAAACCCTTCAAAGTCATAGCCCCAGATCAGATTGAGCAGCCGATTGCGATTGTAGCTGACGCCAGGATTGGAGGCTAAGAGCACAAGCAGATCAAATTCCTTGGGGGATAGTTCCACTCGCTTGCCCTCGACCATCACTTTTCGCTTTTGGATATCGATGGTCATGCCGCCGCGCTCAATCAACTGGGTTTCGTCGCGAAGGTTGTCGGCCTCACTTAGATTGGCACGACGCAGCAGCGCCTTGATCCTGGCCATGAGCTCCCGTATACTGAAGGGTTTGACCACATAATCGTCGGCACCGATTTCCAGGCCCAAGATCTTATCGATCTCCTCGCTTTTGGCCGTCAGCATCAAAATCGGAGTCGCGATGTGCTTGGCCCGCGCTCGCTTGCAGATTTCAAAACCATCCAATCGAGGCAGCATGATATCCAGTACAATCAGATCGTACCGGTTTTCCAGGATCTTCTGCAGCCCTTCCTGCCCGTCCGCGGCAGTGTCGAGTTGGCAATTGATATCGCGTAGGTGGATATCCAGCAACTCGAGCAACGAGGGATCGTCTTCTACAGCCAGGATAGAATTCATGGCCTCAAAGTACCAAAGAAAAGATCACAATAACATCACAAGGTGTAAGCCAGCCGACCTCCGTGTTCGGTCTTGCGATGGGGGTACCTCACCGTCCCCTGGGCCGTCGTCGCTTACCACCGGGTTGCATCACCTGCCCCCGGTGCCTATGTCGCATTGTCTTCATGGCTCCCTGATTCTTGAGGGCCTTCTCAAACTCGGCCAGCTGCTCCTTGATCTGAGACTCGGTCACCTTTTGCTGCTTGGCTTCCCGAAGCAGTTTCTTAGCTCCTTGCATGTTATTCTTGAGCACGGACAGGTTGGCAAGTTGCATGAAGACCATGGCACGCTCGTTGTCTGAGGGAAGGCCGGTTTGCTGGGCTTGCAGCAGCAGTCCTTCCGCATCATCGTTTCGCTTAAACTGCATGGCGATGCCACCCTTGATCATATAGTAGTACGCTCGATTGGCTTTGTACAGCCACCGGGGCAGCCAGGTGAGGTTCAATCTCTTCTCTGCTCCGAGAAAGTCCATCTTCTGCATCATCATGGCAGCAGACTGTACAGTACCTAGGAGAAAGTAGCTGACAGCCAGCAGGATACCGATCAAGAGGAAGGGAAAGGCATACCAAAATCCGAAGAGGAAAGCCAGCACAATGCCCCCTACCAAGGAGACAAAAATCAAGGCCAGCTTGAGATATATGTTGATCGTAAACATCGTGTTCAGATTAAAGGGTGGTAAAGGTAAAATAAGTCTCTGTAAAGAGCCCTGATCTGGCCCTCTGAGCCCGACGGGCAGAAATCAAATTAATGTATTTTTACGGCTCCAAAAAAACAGCATGTGCATGGAGGCATTGAAATACCAACTTAAATCTGTCGAAAAAATTCCGGTGAGGATCTGGGAAAACTCCAAGGAGGCCTCCAAGCATGTGGCTCGATCCATCTCACTGGCCGTGCGGCAGAAGCAACAAGATGGCGAAACGATCGTGCTGGGCCTCGCCACCGGATCTACGCCAATCAGTCTGTATCGGGAGTTGGTCCGCATCCACAAGGAGGAGGATCTCAGCTTTTCCAATGTCATCACATTCAACCTGGACGAATACTATCCCATGCAGGCAGAGGATGCCCGTAGCTATATCCGATTTATGCACGAGCATTTCTTTGACCACGTGGACATCGACCCCAAGAATGTGAATATCCCAAGCGGTACCGTGGCCATGGACGATGTGGGCGCTTACTGTCAAGACTATGAAGAGCAGATCGAAGCGGCGGGTGGTATAGACATCCAGATTCTGGGCATCGGTCGGACAGGACACATTGGCTTTAATGAGCCCGGGTCGTGGGAAGGGTCCCTCACGCGCCTAGTCAAGCTGGACAGCATCACCCGCAGAGATGCCATCAAGGACTTCTTCGAATTTGACAAAGTGCCTTACCGGGCCATCACCATGGGCATCGCCAGCATATTTAAGGCGAAGACGATTTACCTCATGGCTTTTGGCATGCACAAGGCAACGATTGTCAAGCGAGCCGTGGAGGGGGAGATTAGCCCTTCCTGCCCGGCATCGTACCTGCAGAAACATGACAACGTGCGATTCATCCTGGATCAGTCAGCCTCGGGTGCATTGACAAAGGTACAGACGCCTTGGCGGGTGGGTCTCTGCAATTGGACGGACAATCTGATCGCGAGAGCTACGATCTGGTTGTCCCATCAGGTAGGCAAATCCATCCTAAAGCTGACTGATGAGGACTACAACGAGTACGGGCTGAGTGATCTGATTGTGGAGCACGACAGTGCTTACAATATTAACATCAAGATATTTAACCGACTGCAACACACGATCACCGGCTGGCCGGGTGGCAAGCCAAATGCCGACGATTCGCAACGACCGGAGCGAGCCCTGCCTGCGAAGAAGCGGGTGATCATCTTCAGCCCGCATCCGGACGATGATGTAATCTCTATGGGAGGTACATTTATCCGGCTAGTGGAGCAGGGACACGACGTGCATGTGGCGTACCAGACCTCCGGCAATATTGCGGTGCACGATCACGACGCACTTCGATTTGTGGAGTTTTTGCAAGAATTTGGATCCACCATCAAGGCCGACGAAGAGAAAGTCAAGCAGCTTTATAAGAAGACCACGCGCCACTTGCGCAAGAAGCAAGCCGGCGAACGCGATTTGGCCGAAATCCGAAATATCAAGGGACTGATCCGCAGAGGTGAAGCCAGAGCCGGAGCACGCGTCTGTGGTATCGACGATGACAATATCCATTTTCTGGACCTTCCCTTTTACGAGACGGGGCTGTCCAAAAAGAGTGCCCTGAGTAATAGCGACATCGAAATCGTCAAAAAATTGCTCCATGAGGTCAAGCCCCATCAGATCTACGCGGCCGGTGATCTCGTCGATCCGCACGGTACTCACACCATCTGCCTGGACGCCATCTTGTCTGCCATGGATACACTAAAGAAGGAAGCTTGGGTCAAAGACTGTTGGCTCTGGCTGTACCGAGGTGCCTGGCATGAGTGGAAGATCGACCAAATAGAAATGGCCGTACCGCTGTCGCCTACAGAACTGGCCAAAAAACGGAAAGCCATCTTCATGCACCAGTCACAAAAGGACCGCCCGCCCTTCCCCGGCAATGACGAGCGGGAGTTTTGGAAGCGGGCGGAAGACCGCAATCGAGAAACGGCGGAGGCATACAATCAATTGGGACTCGCGGACTACGAGGCGATCGAAGCCTTTGTGCGCTGGAAGTTTGACAAGCGAAGCGTGTAGCACCTAGGGACAACAGCGATGTAGCCTCCCTGCAACCGAGCAACACATCGACCGGGAGAGCAAAGTCGGGGCATCAAATGTTAAAATTGGAAAGTACCTGTCATGTTCGGATATAATGCCTTATATTTATATCGAAAAATAGTTTTGAGTGTGTTCGTAAAAGCCGCAGTATCGAAAGGGATACTGTGGTTTTTTTTTGCCTCATGATGCCTACTCGCTCCCGCTCCCAACCAGAATCCAGTTGCCACCCACATCCAGACGCAGCGCATCCCGGTATACCATCCTGAAGACGCTGTCGTAGAAGCACTCCGTCTGCTCCTTGTCCTTGATTGTCGCATATAGTCTGTTGCACAGGACGAGTCCCCGGACGCCCAGCAGGTCTCTAACCGCCTCACAACCGGCTTCAGAGCTGAAGTAGGTAGGCACCACATCTTCTACGAACAGATCAACAATAACCAAGTCAAAGCGCTGCCGAGCGATCTTGACATAATGCTCTGCGTCTGCATGGACCATTTGCACCGGGCTGTCAAGGCGTGGAAGCGTATACTTGGAGGCCAACTCGATGATCAGTTCATCGAGTTCGACCAAGGTGTAGCGATACCGCCTCTCAAAGCTCTTCTCTAGGATCAGTGGCACGCTGGCCAGGCCAGCCCCGAGCACCAACACCTCCGCTCCCTCTGCGGGCAGGCGAATCTCTCGGAAAGCCTTGCGAAAATTCAGATAAAGATCATCAAATGAGTACACCGACTTGGCCGTCGAGAGTTGGTAGCGATTTTGTACCAAGCTCACAATGAGCGTCTTGTTGTGCCGGCTCGTCCGCTTCTCCAGTTCAATCTCGACAAAATGGCTCATGAGCCGCTGCCACCAAGAGACCGTGGGGGCGCTCCTCATGCCAGCGTACGGTACTCCCCCGTGTTTTCAAAAATGGCCTCCAACAAGGCAGCGTCCAGCGGGGTAGCACGGTGTCCTTTCAGGGCCCGAAATCTTGCCGCAGCCTGATATGCCCTGCCAAAATCGTATTCGTCCCCGCCTCGCCGGTGCCCCCATGTAAATGAGGGGAGATATTTGTCAGGCATGCCCTCGCCAAAGACATTGCAGGAGACACCGATGACCGTGCCCGCTCCCAACCTCGTGTGGATCGCCGTGCAGGTGTGGTCACCAATAAAGACTCCACACTTCATCCGCTCCGACGATACGAGTTTGCCGGCCGAGTAGTCATACACGCGCACCGGCGAAAAATTGTTCTTCAGATTTGAATTGGTCGTCAGTGCTCCCAGATTGCACCAGGCACCAATGACGGAATCTCCCAGGTAGCCCTCATGGGCCTTGTTGGCGTATCCCAAGAATAGACTGTTCTTCACCTCCCCTCCCACCGAGCACTGCGGGCCCAGGCAGGTCCCGCTGTAGAGGTTGGCGCCCATTTTGACCACCGAGCCTTCCGATACGGCCACGGGACCCCGCAATCGAGCGCCATCCATCACGAGACAGTGTGGGCCCAGATAGATGGGGCCGTCCACGGCATGGAGAGTGGCGCGCTCTACATTTGCTTGCGGATGAATGTACACCGGATAGTCGCCCAAGACATCGTACGCCTGACCGGCGGCCGGATCCAGCCCCATCAGTTGCATGTCGATGCCGATCTGCTGCGCAGACAGATGAGGCAGATCCCACAGATGCGTCACCGCTGTCAACGCCTTCTCGGAGATGGAAAAGCCAGACAAATCCTCCAGCTCAGTTCCTGAGAGCAAATGATCAAATTGATACCGGGGCAACTTGGCAGCGATCAACTCATCGTCCAACATCAAAGCCTCATTGAGTTCCAGATTCTCAATCATACGCTTCAGCTCATCCGAAGGGAGCACTCCGCCATTGATCAAGACATTGGTGTCTTCGATCCGGATAGGATAAAGGGGCTCCAGGTATTCACTGGTGACGTGACTAAAGGTGGCGTCCGGAAAGATCTGCTGCCATTTCTCCCGAATGGTGAGTATACCAAGTCTAAGCTCACTCACCGGACGAGTGAAGGTGAAGGGTAGTAGCGTCTCCCTCAGATCGGTATCAAATAGTATGATGTTGTTCATAAAAAAAGAGCCTTATGCGGAAACACAAGGCTCTTGATTAATATAGTATATCTACAATCGGTTCTAGCCTTCTTCGGTTTCCTTCTGCTTGGAAAACTTGGCAAACTTCTTATTGAATTTGTCGATTCTTCCAGCCGTATCCACAAACTTCATCTTACCTGTGAAGAACGGATGTGACTTACTCGATATCTCCAGTTTTACCAGCGGATATTCTTTTCCGTCCTCCCAAGTGATTTTGTCTCTGGTCGGTGCACAGCTGCGGGTGATAAAGGCCTCGTCACAGGAAAAGTCCTTAAACACCACCAGCCTATAATTCTTCGGATGAATCTCCTTCTTCATAACACGCTTCGTTTAAAAGTGCCTGCAAAGATAATACATTGTCCGCAAATCCTCACCATGCGCAGGAGAACTTCAGGGCAATCGCGCTATGGAATCCTGCATTTAGCCATCAACGACCAAACCATGGCTGGCCAGATGCCCCTTTTCTTACCTGGACTCACCTAGGACCACTACTCCATGGCATACCCTTGCTTGATAGCGTCACGCCAGAAGGCCTGACACGGCCAGGTTCTGTTATTGAGCTATGCCAGGGACAACAAGCCTCCTAGGCCACACAGCCAAGATCAGGCCGCGTTTGGCGTCCCCGCCAAACGCGATGGCTGGCTCGCTGTCACCCTACCGGCCTTGATAATGCGATCGTCCGGTGAGTACTTGTTGACATCGCAGGACTGTGCACGCATAATGTCGTAAGTCATACCGCTGACTCCTGTTTCAATCCATCAATCCTCCAAACCGCGGAAGAATGCATCCTCCACGTGGCGTAGACTGGGAGTCCCGCCCTTGCGCCACAAGATGCTGATGACGTCAAATCTAACCTCCCACTCATGTCCAATCTTGTCCATATAGGCATGAGCCGCCGCCGTCAGCATTTGCTGCTTGTGTCTGCCGACAAAGGACTCGGGTGCCCCAAAATGATCGTAGCTGCGGGTTTTTACCTCCACAAAGATGAGGATGCCCTGGTGCCGTGCGATGATGTCGACTTCCGCCCGTCGGTAGCGCCAGTTTGCCTCCAAGATCTCGTATCCCGCGTCCCGAAGAAAGTCTTGCGCCAGGTGTTCTCCCTTAGCGCCCAGTTCTTTTTGGATGGTCATCGGTGTATATCTCGGTTGCCAATCAAGATATGCGATGTTCTGTTAATTTTGGTGCAAATTATCTAAGCAAATCGCATCCTTCTCACATGGGATCACTACGTAGTATAGACCCCTCCCAGACCCAGGCGTGGGCCGACTTACAACGGCACTACGATCAGGTGAAAGACAAGACACTCAAAGAGCATTTCTCTGACGAGCCACAACGCCCGGATCGCTATGGTATCTCCTTTGATCACGCCCATATCGACTATTCGAAAAACCTGATCAACAGCGAAACTCTCCGCCTGCTGATCTCCCTTGCCAAGGAGATGGGGCTGGAGCAGGGCATCCAGCAACTGCTGTCCGGTGAGAAAATCAATGCGACGGAAGGCAGGGCCGTGCTCCACACCGCTCTCCGTGCCCCCAAAGGGATGCGCATCGAGGTGGAAGGGCAAGATGTCGTACCGGGGGTCCACGAGGTACTTAGGCGGATGGCCGACTTTGTGGATCGGCTGGATGACGGCCGTTGGACAAGCTATACGGGTCTGCCAATCAAAGACATCGTCAACATCGGTATCGGCGGCTCCGACCTCGGTCCCATGATGGTCGTTGAAGCGCTTCGTCCCTATCACGTGCCGGAACGCACGGTGCATTTTGTGTCCAACGTCGATGGATCTGATCTCACCAAGGTCCTCGCGGAGGTCGACCCGGAGACGACCCTTTTTATCATCGCCAGCAAGACCTTCACTACGATCGAAACTATGACCAATGCCCATTCGGCCAGGCGCTGGTTTTTGAAGAGTGCGGAGGAGCAAGATATTGCGAAGCATTTTGTGGCACTATCCACCAATCTGGCGGCCGCGACCGATTTTGGCATCGATCCTCAAAACATCTTTCCCTTTTGGGACTGGGTGGGCGGTCGGTTTTCGCTGCCATCGGCCATTGGCCTGAGCATCATGGTCGCCGTCTCACCGACCTGCTTTAAGGAGCTGCTCGCCGGTATGCATGCGATGGATCGACACTTCGCTTCTGCCCCATTGCATGAAAATGCACCGGTCATCCTGGCGCTTCTTGGCATCTGGTATACCAACTTTTTCGGTAGTGACACGGAGGCCATCCTCCCCTATGATCAGCACCTGCGGTACCTACCTACCTACCTGCAGCAAGCCTGTATGGAGAGCAATGGCAAATCGGTAGATCGAGGCGGTCATCCGGTGACCTACGAGACGGGACCCATCATCTGGGGAGGCGCAGGCACCAATAGCCAGCACTCCTTCTTTCAGCTCTTGCATCAGGGCACACGACTGATCCCCTGTGACTTCATCATCCCCGCCAATCCCCATCATCAACTATATCGGCACCATGATCTCCTCGTCTCCAACGTACTGGCGCAAACGGAGGCATTGATGCGGGGAAAAACGGCAGAAGAGGCTCGACAAGAACTGGAGGAAAAGGGACTTGATCCGTCTACGCTTGAGCAGCTGCTGCCCTACAAGATATTTGAGGGCAACCGACCCAGCACGCTCATTATGCTCAAGAAATTGACGCCCTTCAGCCTGGGATGGCTCATCTCTCTCTACGAGCATCGCATCTTTACGCGAGGCTACCTTTGGAATATCTTCAGTTTTGATCAGTTTGGTGTGGAGCTAGGCAAGTCACTGGCCAAGGAGATAGAACCGGAGTTGAGCGGAGGTGTGTCGTCTGACCATGATGCCTCTACGTCGGCTGCGATCGAGCGCTTTCGCCAGTGGAAAACCTACTAAGGCGCATGGCCAAGCTAGCGGGAGTGATCAAGCACTATGCCTGGGGAGGCACTAAGTTTATTCCAGACCTGCTTGGATTGGACAATGCCGCAGGCAAGCCTTTTGCGGAGTACTGGCTTGGTACCCACGTGGATGGTCCGGCGCATCTGATTGTGGACGGTCAACGGGACCTTGCGCTGGACCAATATCTGACCGCCCGCGCTAGACCCGGCGCGCTTCCCTTTCTACTCAAGGTGCTGGACGTGAGGGAGATGCTCTCGATTCAGATGCATCCGGACAAGTCCACCGCCGAAGCAGGCTTTGCCAGGGAAGATCAACAAGGGATAGCACGGACAGATGCAGCACGCAGCTATCGAGATGCCAACCACAAGCCAGAGCTGATGGTAGCCCTGTCCGACTTTTGGCTGCTGCAGGGATTTCGTCCTTCGATGGAGATCGACGGGCTGCTCGAAGCCCAACCCGAGTTTGCCCCGCTTCGCCCGGTCTGGGCAGGCGGAGGATTGGCTGGTCTGTTTGAGCATATCATGACCAGCGAGCAGTCTCACATCAACGCCATGCTCAAGCCCCTCGGCAAAAGGATCAAACCACTGCTCGAGGCCGGCGAGTTGGGGGCAAATGACCTGCATTATTGGGCGGCCAAGGCCTTTATCGCCTTCAATCGCAAGGGCATCTGCGATCGGAGTATCCTGTTACTCTATCTGATGAACTTGGTGCATCTGCGTCCCGGTGAGGGGATCTATCAGGCGCCCGGTGTGCTGCATGCCTATCTGCACGGCCAAAGCGTCGAATGCATGGCCACCTCCGACAATGTGATTCGAGCCGGCCTAACGCGCAAATTTGTCAATGTGCCCGAGTTGCTCAGGCTTACCCGCCTGGACCGTACTCCGCCGGTCACGCTGGAATCCGTACCGACGGACGAAGGGATAACTTCATTCCACACTCCTGCCCACGAGTTTCAATTGTCTCGGGGCACCACCATGTGCACTCTTTCGGCCAGCTCGAGCCCAAGGATTCTTCTTTGCGTGCGTGGGCAACTCACCCTACGGGTGGACGGCCAGGCGTACAGACTACAGAAAGGGGATGCCCACCTGATCATGGGATCCTCCCCTTGCGAGATTTCACCCGAGGTGGCTGATACGCTCTACTTCATCGCCCAAGAAGGCCCTTAGCGGGTCGCTAACTAATCTTTGTACTGCAGTGCGATCGGGGCAGACAGCAGGCCATCGGGGATGCCAAATGCATCGACCAGTGCCTCATTGTGTGATCGCAGCGCCGCACAGAGCCGATCGATCCGGCGGCGGATAGCTTTTGTCTTTATTCCTTCCAGATAATCGTGCTCCAGGTACCATCCTCGATTGGCCTCCATCGTCTCAAGCGCAAACAGGCAACAAATATCCTCGAGCAGCTTACGCTGATCGTCGTCCTCCACCTGGTCTACAAAAAGCTGAAACTGCTGCAGGATGACCCGTTCGATGTGGGCGGTAGCTAATGCAATCATGTGATTCTGCCCCCGGAGAAATACCTCATACGGAGGTATTCTCTTTCGAAACATATTGCGCATACGAGAGCCCAAGGTGAAAAGGATCTTCCGCTCACGAAACTCGAAAGCATGGCGATGGAAGGCCGGATCGTTGAGGTGGTTGGCATCGGTCTTGCGCTTGTAGATCGGGTTGATCGTCAAAAAGGAGTCACTCACCTGATTGGCAAGAAATCGGATCACACCAAGAAAACCGGCCCCGCTAAACTCCTCCTTGAAATCGGACAAGAGGGCCTTGGCCACCAATTGCAGAAGGACCGTATTGTCCCCTTCGAAGGTGGCAAAAATGTCCGCGTCTGCCTTGAGATCGGCAAATCGGTTGACCCAGAGATATCCTTTACCTCCACAGGCCTCCCGACAGGCTTGGATCGTGTCATTGGCAAACCAGGTCGTGTAGGCCTTGATCCCGGCGGCCAGACTCTCCACCTCTCGACCATCTTCATCCGTACGGTGCTCGTATCGCCGGACCACATACTCCAGGGCAAAGTGGCAGGCATAGGCCCGGGCCAGGGGGGGGATCAGTCGTCGCTGATGAGAAGGATAGTCCAGCAGAAGCATCTCCTGCTGGCCCTTGGGTCCAAATTGTCGTCGGCGTAGCGCATACCTGATGGCGATCGCCAGGGCCGATTTAGCCGCACTAAGCCCCCCCTTGGCGACACAGATGCGACCTGCCACCAGCGTGCCTAGCATAGTGAAGAAGCGCTTTCCCGGATTCTTGATCTCACTGTGGTATTGGCCTTGGTCGTCAATCCGCCCAAACCGATCGAGGAGATTGGTCACCGGCACCCGGACATGATCAAACCAGATACGCCCGTTGTCCACTCCATTGAGCCCCATCTTATAGCCGTTGTCTTCGACAGTGATACCGGGCAGGAGATTTCCAGCCGTATCGCGGAGGGGTACCAGCACTGCGTGCACGCCGTGCTCCTCGCCGTCCACAATGAGTTGGGCAAAGACGGTCGCCAGTTGTGCGTGTAGGGCATTGCCGATGTATTCTTTGCCGGCCCGATGGTTGGGAGAGTGGACCTCGATTTGTCTGGTTTCATGGCGGTAGGTGGCGGTGGTTTCTACATCCCGCACATTAGACCCGTGCCCCGTTTCCGTCATGGCAAAGCACCCCAGGAGATCACCCTGCCCTATCTTTTGCAAGTATTTTTCGTGATGCGGGCGGGAGCCGAGATGCTGGACACTACTGCCAAAGAGGCCAAACTGCACCCCAAACTTCACGGCCAGGCTCAGATCATGCATCGACAGCACTTCGAAGACGGCCGCATAGTTGATGATGCTACCTTCACCGCCATATTCCGCCGGAAAACCCAAAGAGCCGTAGCCTTGGCGAGCCAATTCCTGCAGCCAGTGCAACACCTGCCGGCGACGATCTTCCTTGACCGGCATGGGCTCCCGTGCAAACACCGGATCGGCCAACAGATTCTTCAATCGCTGCATCACGTCTGCCCTCTCCCCGTCCAAGAGTGCTTGCAAGCGGGCAGCATGTACCTTGCTGCCCGCTTGGCTATCTACTGCAACAGGGGGAATAGCCCGAAATCTGGCCAGGCCGGGCAGCTCAAGGGCCTGGTCCAAGGCTTCAAGCACCGACTTTGTCTCTTCGTAACCTTCGTAGTTGCCAGCCACCGAGGCACGCTGAGCCATCGATAGCCCGAGGTCCACAATGCTGCCTACGGACTGGAAGTCCGCCTGCTTGCCCGCCTCGGTCATGAGTGACTTCCAGGCCTGAAAGGTGTGTTCATCCGGCCATTCACTCGGATCTGCCCACCGCAGTATTTGATCTCGTTCAGCAGGAGTCAGCTGCTGCAGGGATTGTACCTTGTCACGGATGATGTCCACCTCACTGGGGCTGAGGAGGCCGTCGGCCCAAGCCACGTAAAGAAGGGGGATGAAGCTACGTACATTAGGCGTGTAGACTGCCGGATCAGGACTCATAGCTTTTCTCCAAAAGGTAGGAGTTTTCCGCTTAAGGAAGGTCTAGAGGCAAAAAGCCGAATGTATGCCTACACTCGACTTCGTTCAAGAGGTACTAGTAGAGTTTCGCATTAGATATGTTGAATAATTCTAATAGAATTTTGTTCGCAGACGAGGCGCGAAACACAGACATAGCCGTAGCTATGGCGAGGCTTTGCAACGAAGTATGCGGACCAAAGACATTAGAATTAGCTACAAGATTTAATGCGAAACTCTACTAGTGGACAGTAACATTGAAAAGGGATGCATGGATCGCAATTATTTCGTGCCAGATCGAAGAGACAGAACCGCACTTAGCCTAAGCCAAGTAAGGCTTCTGGCGATGAAGAGTTGGTGCGAAAGAAGGCGATCGGGCGTTCCGCTTTCAGTGTTACCGTCCACTAAGGGGCCGATAAAAAATAAGTTTCCCTTTTCAGGCGACGTTGTTTTTGGATTTAGACAAGGCAAAAAAATTGAGCATAGCATGGGCTATGTGATGTTTTTTTAACGCAGAATAAATTCAAAACAACAAGCATCAAATCGGAAAGTTGTTTTTTACCGGCCCCCAACTACGTTCTGCGTTTGGGTCGAGCCGTAGCCAACTACCAAAACATTCACATAACGAGATCGCACAAAATTGATGCGAGCAATCTCCCTCCGGTGATTAGTATTTTGTATCGTTGTTGCTCCAAGCAACGAGCCAAGAAATTGCTTGTGTCAAAACCTCAGATATGGATGTAAAGGATCTTGTTTGTCTGGTCACCGGCGGCTCTCGAGGCATTGGTGCCGGTATTGTACGACGGCTGGCAGAAGCAGGCGCTACCGTGTATTTCTCCTATCGTAGCTCTGCAGAGCAAGCCACCGCACTGGTCAATGAGCTCAATGAGACACCAGGAAGCGTGACGGCCATTCAATCGGATGCGGCGGATTTTGAAGCGGCGGCAGCGCTGGTGGGTCAAGTGGTGGAGGAGGCCGGCCAGATCGATGTGCTGATCAATAATGCCGGCATAACCGATGATACCCTAATGCTTCGGATGGGTGAAGAGCAATGGGACCGCGTGATCCATGCCAATCTCAAATCCGTGTTTAATCTGACCAAGCATGCACTAAGACCCATGCTGAGAAAACGCCAGGGGTCCATCATCAATCTGAGTTCGGTGGTGGGCGTCTTTGGTAATGCGGGACAAGCCAATTATTCGGCATCCAAAGCCGGCATCATTGGATTTACCAAGTCGATAGCCAAAGAGGTAGGCTCTCGCAATATCCGATGCAATGCGATCGCTCCCGGCTATATTGCCACCGAGATGACGGCTGATCTGGATGATAAGGTGAAGGAAACTTTTCTGCAGAACATTCCCTTGAAGAGGATGGGCACACCGGAGGAGATTGCTGACCTCACGCTCTTCCTGGCCTCACCCCAATCGGCTTACATTACCGGCCAGGTGATCAGTATATGCGGAGGACTCAATATTTAGTTTATTTGATTGGGACGCTGGCACTCGCTATCGGCCTGATCCAAGCATGCCAAGTCCCCCTTGAGTTATTGGCGGTAAAAAGTGTCGAACAGATCCAGGCCATCCCGGCACCGGAGACCACCGCCAGCACTTGCCAAGACTACGAGGCTTACATTCCCGATACGCTACATCCGGACCATATGCCCATGCGATATGTGCGCGTCAATATGCACTTTTTAAATGCCGTCGATGGAAGCAAGAACTATCAAGGGCAGGAAGCTCTTGAGTACGGTCGCAAGCTCATCGATGAGGCCAATGGCCACCTAGCGCGCAACCGACAGATGTGGCTGCCGATCGGCAATCAGACACCTGTGCTTCCCATCGGCTTTCGGTACGTACTCACGACCTCAGCCGGATATGAGGAGCAACAAGGCATCTACTGCCACTACAATGACGAACTTTACTCGTTTGTGGACAAGGGCCGCAATCGCAATAACTACAGCCGGGACGCGATTCGTACCTATGGGATTGGTCTCGATTCGATTCTCAACATTTTTGTCATGCCTCACCACCCGGATAGTGTGCGGTCGGAGACGTATGCCGTCACCTCTGCCGGCATCGCGCTGGGCTCTGCGGTGAAGATCGCCGGCGTCTACGAGACCGGAAAGCGACCCTGGGCCTTCAAGGGCTTGATCAATCATGAGGTGGGCCATGTCATGGGTCTGCGTCATACCTGGCGATCCAACGACGGCTGTGAGGATACGCCACGACACACCAATTGCTGGAATCGAACGGATGTACCTCCTTGCGATACTGCCGCCTCCAACAATCTCATGGACTACAATGCCAATCAACATGCCTGGACCCCCTGTCAGATTGGTCGTGTGCATAGGAACATGAGTCGAGAAAACTCCCTTCCACGTAAGCTGTTGATTCAGGACTGGTGCCGATTAGATCCGGAAAAGACGATCGTCATTCGCGACAGCGTGATATGGAAGGGGGCCAAAGATCTGGTAGGTGACCTCATCATTGGTCCCGGCGGACAACTTGACGTGCGTTGCCGCCTTTCCATGCCCCCCGGCGGCACCATCACCGTGGAACCCGGTGGTACCTTGCTTCTGGACAACGCGAGATTGCACAATGCTTGTGGCAAAGCATGGAATGGTATTGTGGTGAAAAAGACACCGCAGGCGGAAGGGGTCGTGCTCAGGCAGGGAGACACGGTCCTTGAGGATGTAGCTACGGAGTTGGACCGGCCCTAGCACTGCGCTCGGATAGAGCCAGGTACAGACAATCCCACAAAGTGTGAGTAGCTGTCAGCTAGGCATTACAAATCTCCCAATTGAGGTCTAATCACGATCTCCTCCACCACAGCGGCATCCGACAACTGATGAGCACTCCAAATCGCTTGAGCTATGTCGGAAGCCTGCATCAGCCGTTCTTCGGGCAGATCTACCCCCTTCCAGGAGTCAGACCACGTAGCTCCGGGCAAGACTGCCGTCACCCGCACCCCTTCGCCTTTCAACTCTTCGCGGAGTACTTTGGTGTAGCCAAGCAGCGCAAATTTTGAAATGCTGTAGGAGCCGCCGTTGGGGTAAGCCACTTGGCTGGCGATCGAGCACAAGTTTACGATATGACCGTTTCGTGCTTTGGTCATCGTTGGTGCCAGTAGACGGGTCAGCCAATAGACGCTTTCCACATTGACCCTCCACATCAGGTCAAGATTCTCCTCGTCTTCGGTCAGGACCGACCCCGGCCGGAAGATGCCGGCGTTGTTGATGAGAATATCCACGTGATCACAGGACTGCAGGACAAACAGACCAAAGGCCTCCACCTCCTTCCGACTTGCAAAGTCAGCGCGAAATACGCTTATCTCCACGTCGTAGGAGCCTAACGCAAGGCGTAGTTCCGCAAGGTCCTCCGCACTGCGCGAACAGGTCAAAATGTGAAAGCCTTTGCTGGCAAAGAGCTCGCTCAGAGCCCGGCCTATACCCTTTGTACCGCCCGTAATGACTGCATTCTTACGCATGGATGTGTTGACGAAAGTCGCTTGGATTCAACAATTGGCCCTGTAGCACGTTTGGCTAAAAATAAAGTTAATTTAGCACGCTCCAAGCGGGGAGGATGATCACAGGATTGCTATATCACTTTGGACGCTACATTATCATGATGTCTACGGCTTTTTCAAGGCCGGAGAAGCACTCGATGTATTGGAGAGAGATGGTGAGGCAGATGTATGACATTGGCGTAGGCTCGCTGATCATCGTGATGCTCATTTCGATCTTTATCGGCGCCGTAGCAGCTGTCCAGTTTGCCTATCAGCTAGGCGATGGCACATTAGTACCTGCGTACTACATCGGCTATGTCGTACGGGACCTCACGATCATTGAGCTCGCTCCCACCATCACATGTCTAGTGCTGGCAGGTAAGGTAGGCTCCAATATGGCCAGTGAGATTGGCGGTATGCGCCAAAAGGAGCACATCGATGCCATGGAGGTCATGGGTGTCAATACGGCTGCCTATCTGATCATGCCCAAGCTGATCGCCGCCTTGGTGATGGTACCCATCCTAGTCGCACTTTCGGCCTTTCTTGGGGTAGCGGGAGGATATATAGCCAGTGTGCCGGCCCAATTGATCACACACGCTGAATATGTGCAGGGGATCCGTACGTTCTTTGAACCCTACTATGTCTTTATGATGTTTGTCAAGGCCTTTGTCTTTGCCATTATCCTCACTACGGTGTCGTGCTATCAAGGCTACTACGTAAAAGGAGGTGCCATCGAGTTGGGCCGCGCGAGTACTAATGCCGTCGTGGTCAGTGATATCCTGATCTTGCTGGCTGATTATCTCATAGCAATCGTGATGACGACATGATCAGGGCGGAGAAGATCTTTAAGTCCTTTGGCGAGACAGATGTCCTGAAAGACATTACAATCGACTTTGAATCTGGCAAGTGCAACCTGATCATCGGCAAGAGCGGGGCCGGCAAGACCGTACTTCTAAAGATCATAGCCGGCCTGATGCGGCCCACCTCCGGCATCATCTGGTATGACAACATCAACTTTCTGGAGCTGTCTAAGAAGGAAGTGCGTGAGATCCGCATGTCCGTAGGTATGCTGTTTCAGGGTGGTGCACTATTTGACTCCATGACCACGGAAGAAAATATTCGTTTTCCTCTCGACATGTTTACCAATCAGACGAGGGCAGAAAAAAAGGCCCGCGTAGAGTACTGCCTGGAGCGAGTCAACCTGGAGGGGAGCAACGACCGGTATCCCTCAGAGCTTAGTGGAGGTATGCAAAAGCGAGTCGGCATCGCGCGCTCGATTGTCTTGAAGCCCAAGTACCTGTTTGCAGATGAGCCCAACTCCGGGCTCGATCCCAGGACTTCGATTCTAATCGACGAGCTAATCGAGAGTATCACCGAGGAGAACAATATCACGACCATCATCAATACCCACGACATGAACTCGGTGATGGAGATCGGTGACCATATCAACCTACTCCATTTGGGTAATCTGGCTTGGTCCGGAAATAAGCGGGAGGTGCTGCACAGCAAGAATGAGATCCTACACGACTTCATCTTCGCATCGCCTTTCTTACAAAAACTGCGAGATACAGCCATCAGCTCGTAGGGAGAAATCGGTCGCGATACCGTCTGGTGTGGGCAAAAAAAAGCCCGTAATTTGACGTTTCAAATCCGGGCTATTCGACTAAGGTCTCAAAATAAGAAAACTACATCTTATGGTTTCGCTATGTATAAGCGTAACAAATTCAGCCGTTTAAAGTTTAATCCAATCTTTTATGGATTTGTCTCAGCAATCTAATCGAATACACATTACGATAATGTACCCATTATAGATTTAACAAATATATTGCCAAAAAAAGTTCTTTCCTAGGATTTACTGCCAATCTTTCTGACAAATTATCCACATTATGCGTATCAGTGTTGAAATCAGCTTATACCCTCTGCAGGCCCAATTTGGTGAGTCCATCCTGGCCTTCATTGATCTCCTTCGTGGTACACCCGGGATGCAGTTGCGGACCAACCACATGAGCACGCAAGTGACCGGTCCCTTCGAGGTGGTTATGCCCGCCGTGACCGCTGCCTTGGAGCAAACGCTGGCGGAGAAACATCGATCTGCCGTGGTCATGAAGATCTTCAATGAGGAGGTGGACTTGGCGTGGCTGTGATACATATGGCTTCGAAGTGGCAAACTTCGAAGAACGGAGTGGACGGATGTATGGCAGAGCCAACAAAAAAGGTCCTGCAAAATGAGCGCAGGACCCAAAGAGGGTTGGTTATTTAAGCGATTGCTTGCCAAGTAAGTTCAAACGCGTTTTGGAGCCAATCATATTTGATCTGAAACTCCACTAGCCTCTGCACACACTACCGGGCAATCGATATGCGCTATCTCTACGTGCGCAATCTCTTCGTCTGCACAGACGCTGCCGTCAGTGCTCCACCCTTGATACATTGCTTTATGCGACAATTCTTCATGTCTTTGCACTTGGAGAGGTCGCAGGCCTTATCACAGACAAAGGTCTTGGAGCTATGGTCAAAGCGCACCGCCTGATAGGACATGGTACCCGTCGACGGGCATTCCACTTTGCGCATATACTTGGTTGCGCCCGTTAGCGCGTCTTTGGTGCTGATAATGTTCTCGTCCAACAGCGCGACGGTCATCGCCGAACTGCTACAATACTTCTTGGCGTACTTGGAGCAATGGGCCTTCTTATAGCTGCTGCAGTCCTGGGCCTGCACACCTGAAGCTCCAATAAAGAACACGGCGAGGACAAGTAGCGTGGAAAATTTCATATTATTAGATTGAACTTCTCGTAAGTTTAGCTATTCTTTCCTACAAATGCAAGGATAGTGCCAGCCCCGGACACCTGAGGAGGACTTCTACAGCCTTGCGAATCAGGGTTTTCCAGGCAGATACTCCCTGCTAGGAGGACCTCCATCGACAGCCGCTGGGTCACCCTGTGGCTTGTACGAAACCCCCTAATGCTTAAATCATATCAAATGACAAAGTGGTTCTTGCCCCTGTGCTGCCTGTTTTGCGCTTGCAAAGCACAGAAATTTGACCATTCCACCTACGCCGATGATTTACATCACCGTTGGCTCCGGGGGAGGTATCGCCGGTATCGAAACAAGTTTTCACGTACTGCCCAATGGCGCCGTGTACCACACCTCGAGCCTCGATACCCTGCAGAAGAAGCTCCCTCCCATCAATCGAAAGGTCGTCCGAGCTGCCTTGGAGAAAGGTCGGCAGCTGATGGACTACGCCTATCAAAAGCCTGGAAATGTATATAAATTCATCACCTTGCACATTGCCGGCCGAGCCAATCGCATCGCTTGGCATGAGGAGGCTGAAGTAGACGCTCGGTGCCTGGAGGCTTATAAGACTATCGACAAACTGATCAACAAATCACAGCTATGAAGAACAGCTATATTATTGCAGTCATTCTGATCACCTGGTGCACACCGCTTTTGGCACAGACACCACTCAAACCGATGCCCAGAGGCATAAAAGTAGATTACCAAGTACAGCCCATATCGCTAAAGGATCTTGAACACACCCCGTCGGCTGTCAAGAGGTATACGGGGAAAGCGCAATACGACGTAATTAACGGCGCTCTCCTTCTAGATGAACCAGCGGCAGCGGTACAGATTCAGCACAACTCACCTACGGGTTCTCTCTGGGCCAAGGGCCAGTGGCTGAACTCACCCCATGCCAGAAAATACAACAAGGAAGAGAAGCGACTGGCGATCATGCAAAAAGCGATGCACAAGATGGGCATGACGCTCAAGGGCTCGCTGCACCGCATAGCAGAAGAAACTAAAGCCGATGTCGACCATGTGCGGTATGAACATCGATACCAGGGTATTCCCGTTTGGGGGAGCGAATTGACCCTGCACCAGCAGAAAAACAGCTACTCCCTGACCGGCACCCTGAGCCGACATCCACTGCCGACGTACGTGCCGGAAGCGATGGCGTCGGCCGGTGTGGACGCAGTGGTGCAACAAGCGCTCCATCAGGAGGGCGTGCATGTGATCAGCCAGGAGGCCCGCCAGCGGATGAAGCCCTTGATGGAGGATGATGCAGAAGCCTTGATCTGGTATCCCCACGAAGGGACTTTCAGGCTAGCCTGGCACCGCACGGTGCATCCCAATCTGATGTCCCGGTGGGAGTATTTTGTCGATGCCGAGACGGGCCAAGTGTTGGATAGTTATCCAAGCCTGTGCAAGCTGCACAATCACCCTCCCAACGGCGGGGTTGACGGTGAGACCACCGGCACCGGCCTCGATCTGCACGGCCAACTGCGCACGATCCACACCTGGGAGACGCAGGGCTTTCAATTGATGATCGATGCCTCGCGCACAGACATGTACAATCAGTTTCGCTCAAGTATGCCGGACGATCCCGTGGGCACGATTATCACCCTCGACGCGCTCAGCACCTTTCCGGGCGACGACAACTTTAAATATCGTGACCTCTTCTCCAATTCAAGCAATTGGGACGACCCGGTCGCTGTCTCCGCACATACCAACGCCGCAGCGGCCTACGAGTACTTTCGCACCGTCTTTGGCCGTATCTCTATCAATGGCAACGGGGGCAATATCATTTCACTGATCAATGTCGTAGACGAAGACGGACGACCGATGGACAACGCCTTTTGGAATGGCGTGGCGATCTTCTACGGTGGAGGCAATCAGGCATTCAGTTCGCCGCTGGCGAAGGGGCTGGACGTGGCCGCCCACGAGATGGGACATGGCGTCATCCAAACCTCAGCCAATCTCAACTACCGTGGCGAATCAGGCGCTCTCAACGAGTCCTTCGCGGATGTCTTTGGCTCCTTGATTGACCGCGAAGACTGGCTGATCGGGGAGGATATCGTCGACACCCGGATCTTTCGCTCCGGTGCCTTGCGCGACATGAGAGACCCCACCAACGGGGGCACGCGCTTGGGCGATCCCGGATACCAGCCCGATCACTATCAGACTCGGTACACGGGACGAGAGGATAATGAAGGTGTGCACATCAATAGTGGCATACCCAATAAGGCCTTTTACCTCTTTGCCACCCAAGTCGGCCGGGAGGTGGCTGAGCAAGTGTATTTTACTGTGCTCACCCAATATCTGACGCGATCCAGTCAATTTGTCGATCTGCGTATCGCGGTATTGGATGCGGCGCAGCAACGGTTTGGCAATCAGGTCGCGCAGGCGGCGGCCAATGCCTTCGATCAGGTAGGCATCATCGGCGAAGAAGGGGGCAACTACACGGAGGATGTGGAGGTCAACCCGGGTCAGGACTTTATCCTGGTAGCCGACGACGAGCTCGCCACGGTTAGCCTGATCGACCCAGCCAATCAATTGTGGGCGGACCCATTGATCAGCGGTGGTGTGGTAAATCCACCCAGTGTGACGGACGACGGGTCATTTATCGTCTACGTGGCAGACGATCTCACGATGCGCGGGATCACTTTTGATTGGAACCAAGGTACGTTTCAACCCGATGTACTGGAGTCCAACCCGATCTGGCGCAATGCCGTGGTCTCCAAAGACGGCCTCAAGATCGCAGCCATCACCGATGAGATCTCCGACTCGATCTACATCTTTTCGTTGGAGCAGGGGACATTCGCTATCTACGAGCTGGCCAATCCGACGACGGCCGGCGGTGACACCATCAGTACAGGCGAAGTCCTATTTGCCGATGCGATGGAGTGGGACCACTCCGGAGAGTTTCTAATGTATGACGCATTTAATGTCATCACGAAGTCCGGCAGTGATGCCGAACTCACCTACTGGGACATTGGCTTTATGGAGGTCTGGGACGAAGAAGCGGACACCTATGGCAGTGGTTACATTACCAAGTTGTTCTCCGGGCTTCCCGAGGATCTCAGCGTGGGTAATCCCACCTTTGCCAAGAACTCACCCTACATCATCGCCTTTGACTTTGTCGATGAGTCGGAAGGAGATCCGATCTATCAGATCTTGGGTGTAAATATCGAGACGGGCGATCTGGGCCTGATTTATGAGAACACCCGTTTCGGATATCCCAGTTATTCGAGGTCTGATGACTTGATCATCTTTGATACGGATGCGTCCGATGGGGTTAATGACCTGGTAGTGGTCGCGCAGCTAGGGCTGTCAGAAAGCAAATTGAGTGGCGAGGGTAGTCCCAGTATCCTCCGTGAGTTTTCTCGATGGGGCGTATGGTTTAGCAATGGCAACCGCAGTCTCAGCACGCCAATCTTAGACCTCCAGCCCGAGGACACCCAGATCACCTATTTTCCGCACCCGGTCCATGACCGATTGACCTTGACCGCCCCATGGTTTGCGCAGACGGATGCCATCGAGCTGCACATACGCAATATTCAAGGTCAATTGCTGCGATCGACGATGCACCAGCGGCCGTCCGAGCGCATTGAGACGGATTTGTCATCGATGGCGCCAGGTGTTTATCTTGTGCAGCTGAAGAGTGGATCCGGACTCCGCACCATCAAGGTGGTGAAGAACTAGTAGAGTTTCGCATTAGATATGTTGAATAATTCTAATAGGATTTTGTTCGCAGACGAGGCATGACCGAGCGATCTCGAAGAGTCGAGCATGACAATGCGAGAAGTGAGGGAACCGCGAAAGCGGGTGGGTGGCATAGCCGCTGCTATGGCGAGGCTTTGCGACGAAGTATGCGGACCAAAGACATTAGAATTAACCACAAGATTTAATGCGAAACTCTACCAGTAGTTTGATGCATCTCTTCGACGAGACAAGATTGCCCAAATGAAAATGTGACCCCTATCGCCAAGCGCGTCCTCATCATTCGATTCAGTTCGATCGGTGACATTGTACTTACCACACCGATTGTGCGTTGCCTGAAGAGGCAGCTGGGTGCAGAGATTCACTATCTGACCAAGCAGAATTATGCCTCCCTCCTGGCAGCCAATCCGTACGTGGACCAGATCCACACGATCCAGGAGCGGGTAGGTGACTGTATGCCCTCGCTAAAGCAACTATCGTGGGATTTGGTCGTGGATCTGCACAAGAACCTCCGTAGCAGGCAAGTACGCCGAGGGCTGCGCGCCCCCTCCGCCTCCTTTGACAAGATCAATCTGGCCAAGTGGCTGAAAGTCAATCTCAAGGTCGATCGGCTACCCGATGTACATATTGTAGACCGGTACTTTCAAGCCACCGGGCCGCTGGAGGTGACGTATGACGGGGAGGGACTCGACTTCTTTCTACCTGAGGATATTCAGGTGCCCGACCTCCCTCAGGAGCCGTATGCTTGCGTGGCAATTGGGGGTGCTCACGAGACCAAAAAGATGCCCACGACCCAATTGCGTCAGCTTTGTGAAGGCCTCCCGACCCAGGTGCTCGTCGTAGGTGGTCCCCAAGATCGATCGGCCGGAGAGGCGCTGGACCAGCTGGATCACGTGCACAACTTGGCCGGACAGCTCTCGATATCAGAAAGCGCCTACGTACTCTCCGGGGCAGCCGTGGTCATCAGTCACGACACCGGCATGATGCATATCGCTGCCGCGCTACGTAGACCGATTTTGTCTATCTGGGGCAACACCATCCCGGCCTTTGGCATGTATCCATTCTATCCCAAGGGGCACAACATCCCCCATCACATAAGCGAGGTACCTGACCTTGCCTGTCGGCCTTGCTCCAAGATCGGCCATGCGCAGTGTCCCAAGGGGCATTTCCGATGTATGGTAGACCAAGACCCCCGATTATTGGCAGAAAAGGCCGTCGAATTAATGTCGAGTTATTTGCAGACTTGATCTGCTAAGTTGTTAGCTTTATCTTTTTGCGAATGATGACAGAAAACCTTCTGTCCCCCACAATCATTTATTAAGGTATAATCTAAAACATAAGAGAAAGCATGAATCAGTCAAAAGTAATGCGAATGGCCATACTGGGATTCATTGTACTGATGGGTCTCCTCACACTAAGTAATACTTCGTTTATCACCCTTGGCCCTGGTGAGAAGGGTGTGCTGTTTAAGCGCTTTGGTGGTGGACTGGCAAAGGACAAACTATACAATCAAGGCTTTCACGTGGTCGCACCCTGGAATAAGATGTACATCTACGACGTCCGTGTGCGTGAGGGCACCGAAAAGATGGAGGTCTTATCTAAGAACGGATTGAACATCAGTATCGAGCTGTCGTACCTCTACAATCCCGAAGAGTCCAAGATCGGCTACCTACACGATGAAGTGGGGCCCGACTACCTCAATCGCATTTTGATACCCCAAGTGAGATCAGCCACCCGGGAGGTCATTGGTAAATATCTGCCCGAGGAGTTGTACTCTACCCAGCGGGAAGCTATCCAGGACGAAATCTTCAATCAAACCAAGGATGGCGTCAATGAAAAACATATCTATCTCGATGCCATTCTAATCCGGGAGGTGGAATTGCCAGCCACGCTGCAAGAAGCCATTGAGCGTAAACTGAAGGAAGAGCAGCTCTCCTTGGAGTACGAGTTTAAACTGACGAGGGAAAAGCAAGAGGCCGAGCGCCTTCTGATTGAGGCACAAGCCAAAGCGGATGCCAACCGCATCCTGAGCTCAAGTTTGACCGACCGCATCCTCAAGGACAAAGGCATTGAAGCTACGCTAGAGCTAGCTCAATCCCCCAACTCCAAGATCGTCGTGGTAGGTAGTGGAGACGAAGGGCTCCCGCTGATCCTGGGAGGCACGAACTAGTATACCGAGACTACAGAACATCATAGGAGAATAAAAGACCTTGGGGCAAACCTCCAAGGTCTTTTTTGTTATGGGGCGGTAGCTCGATACTTGATGTCACCTCCGACGATCGTGTATTGTATCTTGGCCTCGAGAATCTCTTCTTCGCTACACTCCAGCAGATTTTTAGACAGGATCACCACGTCCGCCAGTTTGCCCTCTGCCAGACTACCCTTGCTCTCCTCTTCAAAGGCGGCAAAGGCGGCATCCAGGGTATAGGACTTCAAAGCCTCATATCTGGTCATCGCCTGCTCGGGAAAAAACTCGAAGCCATTGTCGATGCGCTTGCGGGTCACCGACGCGTAAAACGACTCTATCGGGTCCACGTCCTCTACGGGCGTGTCCGTGCCGTTGGCTATGACGGCGCCCGCATCCAATAGCGATCTCCACGGATAGGCACCCTCCCTAGCACGGTCTCTGCCCAATCGCTTTTCGACAAACGGAGCATCGCTGGTACAATGGATGCCCTGCATAGATGCAATCACCCCAAGATCACCAAAGCGGGGTATATCGTCGACTGCCAGATGCTGCGAATGCTCGATGCGCCACCGCAAATCGGGTGACGCACCCGCTTTGGCGTATTGGGCCTCAAACAGATCAAGGACCTCCCGATTAGCCCGGTCGCCTATGGCATGCACACAGAGCTGCAGGCCGTGCTCGTAGGCCAAGTCAGCGATGGCCGCCACCTCACTGACTTCGGTGGTGTTTTGCCCGACAAAGTCCGTCTTGTCATCATACGGCTCCAGGAGCCACGCCCCAAATGCCCCCAGGGCGCCATCTACCTCCGACTTGATTGCCCGAACCGTCAGAAACTCGTCGCCGAGGCCGATCCAAGGATAATCATCCAAGTTGCCTTCCATGTCTGCCGCGCTGTGCCGGATCATCACCCACAGTCGAAGATCCAGCGCGCCCCTTTCGGCTAGACCTCGATATCGATCTATCCACTCAAAGCTCGATCCCGCATCCTGAAAAGAGGTCACACCCTTACGCAAGCACTCGGCTTGTGCCAGGTCAATGCCTTCGTACCAGGTCGAAAGCTTGTCCTCCTCGGAGAGGGTGGTCAGGTACCGGGCATAGGCTCGCCGCAGGAGGCCGGCCGCACGTTCTTCAAATACGCCGATGGCCTCCCCTCGCACATCGCGCACAATCTCTCCGCCAGCGGGATCGGGGGTCTCCTTGGTGACGCCCGCCAGGTCCATGGCCTTCTTGTTGGCAAAGGCCGCGTGACCACTGGCATGATAGAGCAGTACAGGATTGTCGGGCGATACTTCGCTCAATTCATCGTGGTAGGGATAGCCGTGTATATTTCGCTCCGGGATGCTAAACCATTTTTCCTGGTGCCAGCCACGGCCCACAATCCATTCGCCCACCTCGCTGTCCTTCACCTTCTCTCCTACCATCTCGACGATCTCATCCCAGGACCGCGATCGCAAGAAGTTGAGATTTTGGAGGCTGCTGCCCAGCCCGCTAAAATGGCCGTGTCCCTCAATAAAGCCTGGCATGACAAACTGTCCCTGCGCATCCACCATCTCCGTGCTGTCCGATCGCCAGCTTTCCATCAGAGCGGACTCACCCACCGCAGCAATACGGCCATCTCTGATCACTACAACACTGGCGCTGGGACGATCCTCATCTAAGGTGGCTACGACGCCATTAAAGATGATCATGTCCGCGGCATCATTATCAGACTGCTGACAACTGAGCATCAGTATCAAAGCGCAAAACGAAATCACGTACTTCATGGCCTTCTTAATTTACTTCTACAAATCGGGGTCGAAAGGAGTGCATGTCTGCCAGTGCCATATCCTTGTCATATTTGTCAGGTATGGACTCTTCATACAGCAAGCATCCCTTGGTGATATATGGAAAGATCTCGGCATAGGTCCGCACCTCATCGGCACTGGTACGCCGATTGATGGTAAAGCGATTGATCTGGGCCGCGCTGCCATAGCCCGTGGCAGCCAGCATCTCGACAAAGCTCTTCATGGTCTCGGCATGGAAGTTGGCCACTCGCTCCTTCTTGTCGACCACTGAAAGACCGGCAACCAGCTCGGGGTCTTGGGTAGCCACCCCTGTCGGGCAATTGTTTTTGTTGCATTCGAGCGCTTGGATGCAACCGAGCGCCAACATCATCGCCCGGGCACTGTAGCATGCGTCAGCCCCTAGGGCCAGGCTTTTAAACATGTCAAAGGCCGTGATGATCTTGCCCGATGCCAGCACTTTGATCTTGTCCCGCAGACCAAAACCCAGCAAGGCATCATGCACAAAGGCCAAACCCTCACGATAGGGCATGCCCACAGCATTGGTAAACTCCAGGGGCGCAGCCCCGGTCCCTCCCTCGCCGCCGTCGACGGTGATGAAGTCCGGATAGATACCGGTGGCTTTCATCGCCTTGCAAATAGCAAAAAACTCACTGCGCCAACCCACACACAGCTTGAAGCCAATCGGCTTGCCATAGGAGAGGTGACGTAAGCGACCGACAAACTCGATGAGTTCCTTGGGACTGGTAAAGGCTGTATGATATGGGGGCGAAAGCACGGCAACACCCGGCTCGACTCCTCGGATCTTGGCGATTTCGCTGGTATTTTTCTTTGCTGGCAGGATGCCGCCATGACCGGGCTTTGCCCCTTGCGACAGCTTGATCTCGATCATCTTCACCCGCTCATCTTCGACCAACTCCCGGAAGTGGTCTTCGGAGAAACGGCCCTCCGCATCCCGACAACCGAAGTAGCCGGTCCCAAACTGATAGATCAGGTCGCCACCGTACTTGAGGTGGTAAGGGCTGATGCCGCCCTCCCCCGTATTATGTGCAAATCCACCCCGCTTGGCCCCCCCGTTGAGCGCCATAATCGCGTTCTTGCTCAATGAACCAAAGCTCATGGCGGACACATTCAGGAGGCTGAGATGATAGGGCTTGGTGCAATCCGGACCGCCGACGGTGACTCGAGGGTCCGCACTGAGCTCATGCGGATTGAGCGACCCGATGCTGTGATTTAACCATTCATAGCCGACCTCATACACATCGAGCTGTGTGCCAAAGGGAGTCGTCTTCAGTTCATTTTTTGCCCGTTGATAGACGATGGACCGGTGGATCCGGCTGATGGGCCGGCCGTTTGTGTCCGATTCGATGAAATATTGATACATTTTCGGGCGCAGATCCTCGAGCAGGTATCGACCACGACCGAGGATGGGAAAATTGCGCATGATCGCATGCTTCGTCTGAAACATGTCGTAGAAGCCCAAGAGAAGGATCGGCCCCAGCAGAACGAAAAACCACCACATGGGTGACCAAATAAAGTGCGCGATGCCACCCACTAGCAGGGTGGTGATGATCGCAAAGGCCACAAACTCGTTTCTCATGTAGAGCGATTTTCAAGCAAAATATGGAAAACGTCGTTCCCCAAAAGCTTTTCCCCGCAGCAATACATGAAAGACCGACCAAAGGGCGTCGTTATCCCAGGCTCTTTCTTGGACTTCATGGGAACACCCGAGTCGGTCGATTTCTCCCACAACCTATCCTCCCTGCCAACGGAATTCAAGCGTCATCTTCCATTCACAACAGAAATTCTCTAAATCATTCTGACCATCTTGACAAACCGTAACATTTTCTATACTTTCCTCTCGGAGCCCCAAAGTTTGATAGCCTTCAGTGAAGTTTGTCGAAGCTATTAATATTTTTCACCACAAACCCAATTATGACAAATCAATCGTTTCCCCCTATCAATTGTATGTGCTTGACAGGTATGCCTACGTCAATAGGCAATCATTTATAATGACCACACTCTCTGCACTTGTCATGCAACCACGACTTTGCTTCGAGACAACCTGCAGGCAAACACACTTGCCATCTTCATTCTCCTGATGTATGGTTTCACTCTCTTCGACCTACTTCGGATACGTCAATTCCACAATCCAGCGTACTTGCATTCTTGCCCATCAATCATGCAGAACAAACACAACAGTCTGCCTTAATCGAAAGATCACAGTGGATAGAAACGGCAATATTAAGAATTGCCCATCGATGATTCGGAGCTATGGACATATGATGAGTGATTCACTTAAAGATGTCGTTTTGCAAGCTGGCTTTAAGAAAATATGGGGTTTATCTAAAGATGGAATAGAGGTTTGTTCGGATTGTGAATTCAGATACATTTGTGTAGACTGCAGAGCCTATGTTGTGAACTCAAACAAGGACAACAGCAAATCAGCTAAATGCAGCTATGATCCGTACACTGCCTCATGGTCAAATGAGGGACATAAGCCTAGATTGACTATGAAATCCGATTCCGATCCACAAGTAGTGTAGTATTAAGAAAATGGTACTAATATGCGTGATATGATAAAATATTTGACCGTTCTATTGGGAATGTGCCATATGGCCGCATCAGGACAAACTGTTTACCAATATGTTACCAAGATGCAAGAGTCAAATGCATTTTATGATCGCATGCAGTATGATTCGGCTTTACAGATACGCCTAGAAGCACTTTCACAGTTTAAGCACGCATATGGCAATTTCGACGATGACTATTTTTACTTTCGTGTTGCCTGTTGCTACGCAGGAATCGGGGATACTACAAGGGCATTTGAAAATCTGCAACTAAGTTTGGATAAGGGGATGTCCATCGGCTGGATAGAGAGGTATACGGAAATACTGAGCTCGGTACTACCATCTCAAAAATGGGCAGCCATGAAAAGCGATGCTATTGCTAAGCGACAACGTTATGGGGTAATTCGGGAGCAGTTATCCAAAATGTATAAACGAGATCAACTTATAAGATCCTCCATGGGCTGCCTAATAGATATGTTTGGCGCTGATTCAGATGAAGTGAAGACACTCAAGGATTGGACCTCAGAACAAGATTCCGTGCATGAGCAGAGCGTGAGAAAAATCATATCAACTTATGGATGGTTGGGGCCTAATGATTTAGGGAAAAAATATTACAATAAACTATGGACATTGGTTCAGCATTCCTCTTTGGAACTTCAAGAGAGCATGCTTCCTCTGTTAAAGCAAGCAGTACATGACGGATATATCCAAGGAGCTAATTATGCCCTCATGTACGACCGGATCGAAACGATCTATGACAGACCGCAACTATACGGTACGCAGTTGCGAAAATTAAAGGACGGAGGTCATGAGCCCTTTCCCATTTTGGATGTGAAGAATGTGGATGAAAGGAGAGCGCAGTATGGACTTGAACCCTTGGAGCAATATTATGAGCGCTTTAAGGTTGTTAGGTGGAATGTGAAAGAATGATGGCTCATCCGTATTGGTGCTATATGCGTTGCATCAGATGAAGGCGTATCGGCAACACGATTCAGCTGACTGTGGACCGACATGTATTCGTATCGTTTCAGCATATTACTGTCGTTCGTTTTCCATTCACCAAAGAGTGACTGGCACTACCCGAATAATAACTAGCAATAAGCGAATACTTCATAGGATATTTGATCGACTCACAAGCTTGGTGAAAAATTAAACTACAATTTGCAAGTATTGGTATTAATATGCGTGATATGAAGAAATATTTGATGCTTCTGTTGGGCCTGTGTCATATGGGCGTATCTGGACAAACTGTTTACCAATATGTTAGCAAGATGCAGGAGTCAGATGCATTCTACGATCGGACGCAGTATGATTCGGCTTTACAGGTATGCCTAGAAGCGCTGTCACAGTTTAAGCACACATATGGCAATTTCGACGATGACTATTTTTACTTTCGTGTTGCCTGTTGCTACGCAGGAATCGGGGATACTACAAGGGCATTTGAAAATCTGCAACTAAGTTTGGATAAGGGGATGTCCATCGGCTGGATAGAGAGGTATACGGAAATACTGAGCTCGGTACTACCATCTCAAAAATGGGCAGCCATGAAAAGCGATGCTATTGCTAAGCGACAACGTTATGGGGTAATTCGGGAGCAGTTATCCAAAATGTATAAACGAGATCAACTTATAAGATCCTCCATGGGCTGCCTAATAGATATGTTTGGCGCTGATTCAGATGAAGTGAAGACACTCAAGGATTGGACCTCAGAACAAGATTCCGTGCATGAGCAGAGCGTGAGAAAAATCATATCAACTTATGGATGGTTGGGGCCTAATGATTTAGGGAAAAAATATTACAATAAACTATGGACATTGGTTCAGCATTCCTCTCTGGAACTTCAAGAGAGCATGCTTCCTTTGCTAAAGCAAGCAGTACATGACGGATATATCCAAGGAGCTAATTATGCCCTCATGTATGACCGGATCGAGACGACCTATGACAGACCGCAACTATACGGTACGCAGTTGCGAAAATTAAAGGACGGAGGTCATGAGCCTTTTCCCACTTTGGATTTGAAGACTGTGGACGAAAGGAGGGCGAAGTATGGACTTGAACCCTTGGAACGATATTATGAGCGCTTTAAGGATGTTAGGTGGAATGTGAAAGAATGATGACTCATGCATGCGTATTGGTGCTATGAGCGCTGCATCAGATGAAGACGTATAGGCAACACGATTCAGCTGACTGTGGACCGACATTGTATTCGTATCGTTTCAGCGCATTACTGTCGTTCGCTTTCCATCCACCAAAGAATGACTGGCACTGCTCAAAATAATAATCAGCCGTAAATACTTCATAGGATATTTAATCGGTGGAGGGATAGTGAACAAGTAAATTTGTTTGCAAATATTGTCCTAACGTGGGATCGCTTCATGCAAAAATACTTTTGAACACCTTTTATCAAGCTTTGTTTCTAGGGAGAGGAGAAAAGAATTCAAGCCGCTCTACGTCTATAATTTCCACATGATTGGTGGCAAAAGGCAGCAAAAGGCTAACATCGGTTGACCTTGGGCACCGATTAATTATGAGACGCTGTGCATGCACTAATCCATTACAAGGGCATGCAAAGGACTGTATTAACCCACGATCCTCTTAACCACCGACCTCAACAGCAGCAGTGCCGAGAAAAAAAGCGAAATACGCCCCAGCACATCCCCCCAACGTGCGTAGAAAGTGACCTCCTCGTTCAGGACCATCTCCCCTCGGATCGCTGCAGCCTGGCCGTAGACGGTTTTCTGGCGCACGTCTCCCCGCTGATTGATAAAACAACAATTGCCCATATTGGCCGATCGCACCACGTCCCGACGACATTCGATGGCGCGTAGCTTGGCATACTGCGTGTGCTGGCGATGTCCGGCCGTGTTGTCCCACCAACCGTCGTTGGTGACGACAAAAATGGCTTGCACCCCTTTCCGGACAAAGCGAGACACATACTCTCCAAAGATCGACTCATAGCAGATGACCGGAGCCACCCGGACAGCGTCTGCAGTAAACACGTTTTGCCTGGATCGGATCCGATAGCCACTGCTGGTCCCGCCCAGCTGGTCTACCAGAGGCTTCATAAAAAAAAGTATACGCTTGAAGGGAAAGTACTCGGCCCCCGGCACATACAGCGCCTTGTAATATTCTTGCACGTCGTCCGCCTGACCGATCTGCACAGCGCAGTTATATCCTTCAAAATAGATCGTATCTCCATCTCGACTCCAGCGGCGCGTCGTAGAAAGCTCCACTTCACTAGGATCGCTGAGTATGCGAGAAGCACTCAAGCCGGTGACCACCTTCAAGTTGGGGTAGCGCGTGATCAGGTCCTTAAAATATCTGTAGACCAGCGACTGGTCGATGTGGTCCAAATCAATGCCGGAAAAGCTTGTCTCGGGCAACACCAAGTAATCCGTCTCCGGCGTGAGCTCGGCCACTGCTAGTTCGACGAAGCGTTCGACGGCAGCCGATGACGAAGCCTGAAATTTCTCATAATGCGGTTCGAAATTGGGCTGCACCGAGACGACCTCAATGGTATCGCCCTCCTCCTGATAAGTAGCATACATGGTCAGCGAGGCAATCAGCGGCACACCCAGCCAAGCCGCCAACGGCCAAGCGGCCTGCCAACGACCCCGGTGGTGGGTCCACCAATCGTAGCCTATTTGATTGGCCACAACGATCCAAAGCGACCCGCCCAACGCACCCGTAATGCTATACCACTGTAGCCCAAAGTGCATCTTGGCCAGGCCATTGCCTAGGGTAAGCCAGGGCCAGTAGAGATCCCACGGCCGGAGGTGTAAGAATTCGAAAGTCAGCCAGCACGCGGGCAATGCCAACCACGCCACGGCCTGGCCGAGTTTACGTCGGATAAAGAAAAAGGCCAAGAACGGCATTGTCATGAGCAGGGCATTCACGCTGTTGGCAAAAATACCCGCCACATAGGCCGTGTTAGCGACCCAAAACGTGCTCAGAATATTCCAAAGAATGAAGGCATGGTAGAGTAAGCCAAAACGCTGTCCCCGCGTAAGCTCTTCCTCCTTCTCGGTCGCAATCAGCAGAGGAATGAAAGCGACAAATAGCAGAAAGGGTAAGGGCGAAGGCGGAAATCCCACCGCCAAAAGAACGCCCGTCAGGCTGGCCAGCAGCCATCGGCGTAAGGTGGCCGTATCGCGCAGTGCCTTGCGATGGATGAGTAGGACCAGGATGAGCCAACCGGAGAGAAACTGCAGTAGCGGCCAGTGACCCCAAAGGTCCAGCTGTTGCTGGCGTAGGATCAAAGCAGTGGTAGATGCAATAAAGGCGGTGATCGTCACGGCCAGTAAAATCCACCAATGGCGTTGCTTCATTTTACGACATCACCCTTAGTCCACCCCTTGGGAGGGCTGACAAAACCCAGTTGACCTTCCTCATTCTCCGCTAGCAGGACCATTCCTTCCGACTCAATACCTCGGATCTTGCGAGGGGCAAGATTGGCCACCAAGACAATATCCTGTCCGATGATCGACTCCGGATCATACGATTGAGCAATGCCCGACACGATCGTACGCTGCTCAAAGCCCATATCCACGGTCAATTTGAGGAGTTTATCCGTCTTCTTTACTTTTTCTGCGGCCAGAATGGTAGCGGTGCGCAGGTCGAGCTTCGTAAAGTCCTCAAAGGAAGCCGTGGATTTGATCGCAACCTGATGATTCAGCTCCTCCGTGGTAGCATTGGCTTGCAGTTTGTTGATCTGCGCCTCAATCACATCGTCCTCGAAGCGTTGAAACAAGTGCTTAGCCTCGCCCAACTGGTGCCCTGAAGGCACGATATGCTTGCCCTCGGAGAGCAAATCCATCATATCTCTAAATTCGGACCGATCCGTAAATGCAGGCAAACGCAACATCTCCCGCAGACGATCGCTGGTAAAGGGTAAAAATGGTCGGCAGGCCACGCTGAGCGCAGTCACATATTGGAGGCATAGATTGATCACCACCTTGACACTATCGGGATCCGTTTTCAACTGCTTCCAGGGCTCATTGACCTGCAACAGCTGATTGCCGGTGGAGGATATCTCCATCATGGTCTTTAGCGCCCCCCGAAAATCGAATGCTTTGATGTGCTCTCGATAAAGGTGCAATTGATCAAACAAGCCCAGCAGCTCGGAATCGTGCCAACTGGGCTGGCCGGACTCCTGTGGGGCACTGATCGACACACTCTCGTCAAACTCCGGTACGATGCCTTCATAGTACTTATTGGACAGGACCATCACCCGGTGCACAAAGTTGCCCAGGTTGTTGACCAGCTCGTTGTTGTTGGCCTCCTGAAATCCCTTCCATGTGAAGTCGCTATCCCGCAGCTCGGGCATGATCTTGTATCCGTAGTAACGCAGTTCGTCTTGACGTCCCTCAAACTCCTTGAGGTATTCGTGGATCCAAACCGCCCATCCTTTGGAGGTAGACACCTTATTGCCCTCCAGATTGACAAACTGATTGGCGGGTACATTGATAGGCAGGTTATAGCCTCCATGCAGTTTTAGCAGGGCAGGAAAGATGATGCAGTGAAAGACGATGTTGTCCTTGCCGATGAAATGGATCAGCACACTGTCCGGATCCTTCCAATAGCTCTCCCAGTCCTGATTGTGCTCCTTGGCCCACGCTTTTGTGGCACTGATGTAGCCGATCGGGGCATCCATCCATACATAAAGCTTCTTCCCCTGCGACCCCGCCACCTCGCTGGGCACATCAACGCCCCACTCCAGATCTCGAGTGATCGACCGTGGCTTCAAGCCGGCATCGAGCCAGGATTTGCATTGGCCGATCACATGCTTCTTCCAGTCCTCAACATAATGATGTGGCTCCCCGTCCAGCTTGCCCTCGAGGATATACGGACGCAACCAGCCCTCTTGCTGGTCTAGGGTGAGGTACCAATGGGTGGTCTTGCGCAAGGCCGGCGTGGCTCCACTCAGCTTTGACTTGGGACTGAGTAGCTCCGTCGGACTGAGGGTGGTGCCACAATTCTCGCACTGATCTCCATAGGCCTCCGTATGACCGCAATTGGGACAGGTACCTACGATAAATCGGTCGGCCAAGAACTGGCCCGCCTCCTCGTCGTAAAACTGCTCCGTCTCCTGCTGCAGAAATGTGCCATCCCCATCCAGCTTTCGAAAGAAGTCCTGCGAGGTCTCGTGATGCAAGGGTGCTGTTGTGCGATGGTAGATATCAAAGCTGATGGCCATCTCCTGAAAGGCCTCTTTGATCATACCGTGGTACCGATCCACGATCTCTTGGGGCTTCACGCCTTCCCGCAGGGCTCGCATCTCGATGGCAGCTCCGTGCTCGTCAGAGCCACAGACATGGACCACATCCTTGCCCGAAAGTCTCAGAAAGCGGACATATGCGTCCGATGGGAGATAAGCCCCTGCGAGATGGCCAATATGAAGCGGGCCATTGGCATAAGGCAACGCCGAGGTGATCATGTACTTTTTGGGAGGGTTCATGGTCTTTTAACTCTTCTACTATCCTGACGTGAAGATAACCGCTCTACAACAAAGTACTTGAAATTTTTTTTTCATATGTACAGTGAAATGGACGGACGATATCGGTAGGACCCCTGCCCGTCCCTTGAAGATCATGACGGCAATTCCTGTCAGGGCGGCTGCGCCATCCGCCAGTCCGGCGAAGTTCAGGCCTGAGCAATCCTGGCACTTGCCACTCCAACTGCCGTCCAAACGGTTTGAGGGAAGACTGGCAGGGACTACACCAGAGAACAGAGATGGCAATCACTACTTGATACCGACGAGACAAAGCCTGGTCCTAGAATGACTTGGCTCGGCAGGCAGACATATCTCACTGATGGTGGGTAAGTACGAACGAGGTGATGCCATACCTTCTCTTGAGGTGGCCAAGAAGATTGCTGGTGCGTTTGAGGTTAGCCTGGACTACCTGGTAGGTGAAGGGCAAAACGCCTCATTTGATAAGAAGACCCTGAAGAGAATTCAGGACCTCGAACTTATTGAAAGGTCAATGTTTTTCAGCTCCTCAAATAGCGCCGGTAAAAACGCATAGATAGGCGCAAAGACTGTTTGATACTTGCCTTCAGACTGCTCCTTATACATTGCGATGATATCCTCGGAATACAGTTCCCAGTCGGATGTGTTGAGTAGCCTTTTGATAATCATCATTCTGAGGTGGGGAGGATTAGTGACAAATTTCGCTAGATCAGAGATATTTCGGTCTTCGATCTCGTCGTGAACTAGATCGAGGGAATCATATTCTTCAAAGAAAGGCATTACGTCCTCAAACACCATTTTCTCTAAAGAAGGGAGTATTTTCAATACATCTTCAGTCTTTGTGATCGACGTGTCAAACATCTGCTCGTCGCGCCGACTGACACAATGTATTGTAACACCATGGTATCCGATACCGTGCCGTCTAAAATACTTTTCAACAAGGTCTTCAACCGCACTGAATGTTTTCCAGCCAGCTATAGTTGGACCCAGGCGATATTCACCGGGGTATTTATTATATGAAATGATAATCTGTTCTTGAGTCTCCTCCTTTTCCCTAAATAAGGAAACTGCCCCTGATCCAACTCCGACTGCCTTGAAATCACTAAGTTGAAGTTGAGTTTTGATGACACGAATAAGCATTCGTTTATCCATAATCAAAGCTTTTCGATGCCAGAAATCGTGTCACCTGTGTCACCGACCAATATAACAAGACCTCGGGGGTTATGACCGCCCAGGCATGTAGGAAATCTACGAGGGGTATTTTGAACTTAGCCTAAATGCCAGTGACCAATCAAAAACTGGCATAAAAGAATCGACCCGGCCATCCGCCGCGTGTCCTCCGTTAGCTGCACGGGGGCCTTACTAGCTACCAAAGTCGTCAAAGGCGATGTTCTCTTCCGGCACACCCAGGTCATCAAACATCTTTAGGCAAGCCTGCAACATCAATGGGGGGCCGCAGAGGTAGTACTCGATCTCCTCGGGCTCCGGGTGCTTGGAAAGGTAGTTGTCAAGCACCACCTGATGGATAAATCCTTCGTACCCGGTCCAGTTGTCTTCGGGCAGGGGATTGGACAAGGCGACATTGTACTTAAAGTTGTCAAACTCCTCCTCAATCTTACGGAAGTGGTCTGTGTAGAAGAGCTCTCGTAGTGACCGTCCCCCATACCAGTAGGAGACTTTACGATGTCTCGTCTTCTTGGTGTGAAAGAGGTGAAACAGATGACTGCGGAGGGGGGCCATACCTGCTCCGCCACCGATGTACAGCATTTCACGGTCGGAGTCCTTGATAAAAAATTCTCCGTAGGGCCCCGATATCGTGACCTTATCTCCGGGCTTGGCGCCAAACACGTAGCTGGAGCAGACGCCCGGATTGACGTCCATCCATCCGCCCTTGCCACCATTGGAGTTGCGGTCCCAGGGAGGGGTGGCGATCCGTATATTCAGCATCACGATATTGCCTTCGGCCGGATGATTGGCCATCGAGTAGGCACGAAACTGTGGTTCGTCATTTTTCATTTTCAGATCCCACAGTTGAAACTTGTCCCACTCCGACTGATACTTGTCGTCCCCGGCTGGGTCATTAGGGAGGGGTTTGATATCCATGTCCTTGAAGTCGACCTCCACCTTGGGCACGTCGATCTGAATATATCCGCCCGACTGAAAATCCAGGGTCTCCCCCTCGGGGAGTTTCACGACAAATTCTTTGATAAAGGAAGCTACGTTATAATTGGAGACGACCTCGCACTCCCATTTTCTAATACCAAAAATCTCTTCGGGTACACGGATCTGCATGTCCTCCCGCACCTTGACCTGGCAAGCCAATCGCTTCTTTTCCGCGACCTCCTTTCTGGTGAGGTGGTTTAATTCGGTGGGCAACACATCGCCTCCTCCCGCATCTACATGACATTCGCACATGGCGCACGTGCCGCCTCCTCCACAAGCGGAAGGTAAAAACACATTACGATCCGACAACGCCGAGAGCAACGAAGAGCCTGGTGCTACGGATAGGGTATTGTCAGGGTTACCATTTATCACAATGTTGACCTCGCCTTGTGGCACCAGCTTGGTGCGTGCGTAGATCAACATGAACGACAATGCCAGGATCACCGCGGTAAAGACCACGATGGCCCACAGTATCGGTAAAAAGGACATCAAAACGATCATTGGCAACTATCGGTATTTGCGATTAAACTAAAATGCACTGGGATCAATACCCAGCAAGCTCATAAATGCCAACCCCATCAGCCCGGTAATGATAAAGGCAATACCCAAACCTCGGAGAGGCGCCGGCACATTGGAGTAGCGGATCTTTTCTCGTATGGCTGCGATGGCCACAACCGCCAGAAACCAGCCAAAACCACCTCCTAACCCAAAGGCCACGGACTCTGCAAAGTTGTATTCCTTGGCGACCATAAATAGGGAACCACCCAAAATCGCGCAGTTTACCGTGATCAATGGCAAGAAGATACCCAGCGAGTTGTACAAGGCCGGAGAAAATTTCTCGATAACCATCTCTACCAGTTGGACCATGGAGGCAATCACTGCGATAAACAAGATCAGGCGGAGAAAGGTGAGATCCATACCTAGTATCCCCGTCTCGCTCAACAAGAGATTGGTGATCAGCCAGTTGATCGGCATGGTGATACCCAGCACGAAAATCACCGCCAGCCCCAGTCCGATAGCCGTCTTTACTGTCTTGGACACCGCCAGATAAGAGCACATGCCCAGAAAATAGGTCAGTACCAGATTTTCGATAAACGCGGACTTGATGAAGATATTTACTAATTCCATGTCAATCGATTTAGGATACGTCTACCAATTTTGGATTCCAGGAACGATGCCACCAGATCAGCAGCCCGATGATAAACATGGCCGCTCCGGACAGCACCATCAGACCATTGTACTGGTACCAGCCCAGCCAACTGATGGCGGTGGTATCCAGCAGATATTCTGCCGATGGACCAATAATCTTCATCTCCAGCGGACTGCCGGCAAACAGACTACCCTTGCCAAAGAACTCACGGATAAAGGCCACGATCAGCAGTATCGCCGCGTAACCCAGACCATTGCCGATACCATCCAAGAACGAACGCCAAGGACGGTTGGCCATAGAAAACGCCTCCAGGCGACCCATCACGATACAGTTGGTGATAATCAATCCGATAAAGACGGCCAACTGCTTATAGACTTCAAAGTCAAGTGCTTTGAGAATCAGCTCTACGACGGTCACTAGCGTGGCAATGATCACCAGTTGGACGATCATCCGCACCTGCTTGGGTATGGATTTTCGCAGTAGGGAGGTGAAGAGGCTGGAGAAAGCGATCACAAAAACCACCGCGATAGACATGACGATCGAAGGATAGACCAGGGTGGTGACAGCTAGTGCAGAGCAAATGCCCAGTACCTGAACCGTGATCGGGTTATTGTCGTTGAGCGGATCGGTGATGAGTCGCTTCTCTTTGGGCCCAAATAGCGGCTCTCTAACTTTTACTTTGGGTTCTTGAACTGATGTCTCGGCCATGCTATTTACCGTCTTTGATCAGTAATTATTTCTTGTTTGCCTCGATGTAAGGCAGATAGTATCGCAGACCTCGCTGCAACATCTCGGTCACTCCGTTACTGGTGATGGTCGCTCCGCTGATGCCATCTACATCGTGAAGCGGCTCTACGGCACTGCCCTTGCGGACCGTGATGGAGGCAAAAGCTCCGTCGCTACTAAATAGTTGCTTGCCCTTAAACTGTGCGGCAAAATTGGGATTGTCCTTGATCTCCGCACCCAGACCCGGTGTCTCTTGCTGATGGTCAAACGCCGCGCCGGCCACGGTGCTAAAGTCATCCTCCACGGCTACGCTGCCCCATATCACATCCCATAGTCCACTCCCATAGACAGCCATGATGTATACTTTGCCCTTTGGCGTATCGAGTACATACATGGGTAGGACCTGCTCAGACAGAGGCTTCTTACGCTCTTTGGCCATGTCCACATTTTCGGCCAGCATCCCTTCGACCACGTTGCCGTTCATATCCAGCACCAACTGCTGCACCTGGTCGTCGAAAATCTGTTGCACTTGTTCATCGGCTAGGTCGGAGGCCTTGCCGTCGATGTAATCTTCTACCGCAGAGAGGATGGCCTTCTTATTGTAGATGGCCTCGTTTCGATCATGAATGGGTTTAAGTCCGGTAGCTAGGGTGGAGAGCACCAATGCCACCAGCGCCGTGAGGATGGTGACAAATATGACGATGTATCTGGTGTTATGCACGCTTCAACCGTTTTTTCATGTTAGACTCGATGATGAAATGGTCTATGAGGGGTGCAAAGGTGTTCATGAAGAGAATAGCCAGCATCCACCCTTCCGGATAGGCTGGATTGAGCACCCTGACAATCATCCCCACAAATCCGATCAAAAAGCCATAAATCCATTTGCCCAAATTCGTTGATGACGCCGTCACTGGATCGGTCGCCATAAAGGCCATGGCAAAGAAGAAACTTCCCATATAAAATTGGTACATCCAGGGTACGGTCATGAAGGGCGTAGCGTTCCACAGATTGAGAAGCACGCTCATCACGACGGCACCGAGCACCATGCTTACCATGATCCGCCAACTCGCGATGCCAGTGACCACTAATAATAAAGCGCCGAGCAATACCAAAGGTTTAGAGGTCTCTCCCACGGATCCTGGAATAGCACCCCACCAGATTTGACTCTGTGTGTACACCTCGGTCACCGCCTCCCATCCGCCCTGGAAGGCAAGGATGAGTGGGGTAGCTCCGGTGAAGCCATCCACCACGACGGCCGTGCTGTCAAAGGTAGTCCAGCCAAATAGTCCAAAGAGTCCATTGCATAGGCTATGGTACCAATTATAATCAACGGCAGCTCCCGACGCGATGGTCTCTACACCAGCCACCCAGGGCTGGTCTCCGGAGATGGTCGTCGGATAAGCAAAGAACACAAACACCCTCGCCAGCAGCGCGATATTCCAAATATTCATACCGGTACCTCCGAACGCTTCCTTGCCAATCCAGACGGCAAATCCCACCGCGAGGACCAAGATCCAAAGGGGGAGGTCAGGAGGCATAATCAAAGGGATCAGTGCGCCCGAGACCAGGAAGCCCTCTTCGATCGAGTGCCCCTTGCGATAGGCGAAATAGAACTCGATGCCGAGACCCACCAAGTGGGTCACAATGAAGATCGGCAGGAGCTTGCCTAAGCCAAAAAATAACTTAAGGTGAAATCCATCGAGGAATCCGACGTGCTGGCCGATCGCCAGGAAGTGCTGGTGCCCGATGTTGTAGCACCCAAAGATGTAACACAGCTGCAGTGCAATCACGACATGCACCATGGTGCGCTTGAGGTCCATGCCGTCCTTGATATGGGTACCGCCGTGCGTTACTTCATCCGGTGAATATAGAAACGTAAAGAAGCCATCGTACAAGGTGTGGGCAAGCGTACCCTTCTTGGGTTCCAGCTTCTTGACAAATTCGACCAGTTTACTCATGTGTTGTAGTTAGTCCTGAGGCCCGATCTTAGCCTTGCTCTCGCATTAGATCGAGGCCTGCTCTCAAAATGTGCTGCAGCGGTTGCTTGGAGGTACAGGCAAACTCGCAAAGGGCCACATCCTCCTCCGAAAGTTCGTAGATGCCCAGACCCTCCATACGCTCAAAGTCTTTATTGAGGATGGCTTTCATCAAATGCTGCGGATAGATATCCATGGGCAGTACATTCTCATACTGGCCGGTCATGACAAATGCTCTCTCCTCTCCATGCGTGTTGGTAGTCACTTCGTATTGCGCGTCTTTAAACAGAAATCCCGGGAATGTCCTGGATAAGCTTGGACGCATCTTGAGCGGCAGTAGCCAGCCAAACAACTCAAACTCTCGCCCTTCGGGGATGGCGGTCACCTGATCATCATAGAAGTTTAGAAACGACTCCCTGGATTTTGCCTCACCAGACAGTACGTCGCCTGAGATCACTCGATCATTGTCATCCAGGCCTTCTCCCTCCACCAAGTCTTTGAGATTGGCGCCCAGGTGGGTTCGCACATATCGAGGTCGGTCAAAGGACTGCCCCGTAAGCGCGACGATCCGCGAGGCATCAAATCGTTGTTCTGTGATCATACGGCCCAGGGTGATGACCTCTTGCACACCCAATGTCCAGACCTCCCCGTGGGCTCCGATCGGTCGCGTATGGTGTATCTGCACACCCACATTGCCCGCGGGATGCGGACCATGGTACCAAGTCTTGCGCACACCCTCCGCTTCACGGAATGCTCTGGCAGGGGGACCATCCCCTCGAGCATTGAGCCCCAGATGTACCTCCCCCTCTGTGAGCAGAGACAGGAGCTTGAGACCCGTGGCAAAGACTTTCTCTGCGCCTGTCACCACCAGGTTTTGATCGGCGCCCATTGGCCCAGACTGGAACGTGGATATAAATATGTGCTCCGGTGTGCTATCGATAGCGGGCACGATGTCGTACGGCCGCTGCCTCAGCAAGGGCCAAGCCCCATTTGCCACGAGAAAGTTGACCAGGTCTTCGCGGGAGATCGCATCGAGATCGATCCTATCCAGCGACTTGTGCTTCTGCTCCTTGTCGGCGAGAATCACCACCTCCGAGATGGCTCGCTTCTGTCCCCGATTGATCGCCGCAATCTCGCCACTCACGGGGGCCACATACCTAATCTCGGGGCGCTTCTTGTCAAAGAAAAGCTCGTCTCCGGCACGGACCTCGTCGCCTACCTCCACCACTACTTTGGGGATGGGTGACATCCCGACAAAGTTGCCCGGCTGCACCGCATAGGTATTTACCGTGGCATCTTCGATTACTGCGGCAGGGGCTCCTTTCAGCTTGATGTCATGCCCTTTTTTCAACCGCACCAGTCGCCCTTGCACATAGTCCGGCACTTTGGGCTGAAACCACTTGCTCAACATCGAATCTGAGGAAGAGCTCGGTAGGTCATCAATGCCCTCCTCCTTGGCTTGAATGCCAAATAGATTTTCGGTGACCAGATAGACCGCTGTGAGAAAGATAATCGCGGCGATGATGAGCAATCCGAGCGTCAAATATCCTTCATTTTCGCCGGTCTGCGCGAGAAGAAATTCGGTCGGTAAACTGCTGATTATTAGAGTACTTAGGAAAGTTTGGCAGAATCTGGTAAGCACCTTTGTATGTCTTTGTGACGGTCGAATTTTTCTATCCGCACCCTTAAAACACCGCAAATATATAAAGCTTTTTAGATAACACTTTGGGAATCGATTTGACCCCACTATTTAGATTTAATCTAAATAATTTCAGGCGCTCGGGGAGGAAAAACTGTATGGAATCTGTGCCGTCAACGCACCATTGGTGAGAGCTGTTTCTTCCAGCGAAGGTAGCCGTACACAGCCAGTATCGAATAGACGAAAAAGAGCGCTGCGATGAGGGGTAGGTCGCGCACCAGGTAGACCCAGACACAAACGAGGTCAATCACAATCCAATACAGCCAGTTGCTGAGGTAGCGACGGGCCACCATATAGGTCGCCAAAATGCTGAAGGAGGTGGTGAGTGCATCTATGTATGGCAGTGCCGCTCCAAACTGGGTCCAGAAGGTGCCCAGCGCCCATGCTCCCAGGATACCAATGACCCCAAGGATCGCGTGTTGCCGCCCGGGCATGCGGCGTACTCGATGTTCTTGCTGTGAGAGATGGCGCCAGCTCCAAAAACCATAGATAGCCATCGCCGCATAAAATATCTGCAGGGATGCATCGGAGTAGAGGCGCGCATCGACATAAATAAAGAATAGGAGACCAACGCCCACAAAACCAAACGCCCAGCACCAGATGCTCGATCTCGCGGCAAGAATAACATATAGCACATTGAAAAGGACGGCCAACCACTGCAGCCAGCCCAGCGCCACGGCCGCTTCGATCAGCTCTTGCATGGGAGAGGATGACTAATTGACCTTCTCGACGAAAATCCGGAAGAACGCCTGTGTGACGAGGGGATCGGTATTGGCAAAGACATCCACGGTCACGTCTTGCTGCCCTTCTTTATCCGTGCTGTCATATATGACGGCGATCTCGCCGGAAGCGCCCGGGGGTATGGGATCACGCGGCCAGTCTAAGGTAGTGCACTCACAGGCCGAGGCCATATCGATCAGCAGGTCTGCGGTGCCCGTGTTGGTAAACTTAAATATGTCCTTTTTTTTTTGACCTTGTTCGATCGAGCCCAGGTCGATCTCCGGATTGCTAAACTCGATTTTGGGCATTCCCGGGTCGAGACTGGCCGATCCGTCATCATCCTCGTTATTAGATCCGCCGGTGCCGCCCTGCGTAGGCACCCCGGGCGGCCCTTTCTCCCGCTGTACTTCGATCGTCTGGGGACCCTCAATGATCGTAAACTCCGTTCGCCGGTTGAGGCGATGCTCCGCCTCGGAGCATTGTACTCCATCGGCGCAGCGATTGATCAGGCGCTCCTCACCATAACCGACCGCCTTGATACGGTCACCATCGATCCCGCGCACGACCAGGTATTGCTTGGCAGAGTTGGCTCGCCGCTGAGATAGGTCTTCATTGTAGGCATCTGAAGCCCTGCTATCGGTATGACTGGCTAGCTCAATCACCATATCCGGATACTTGACCATGAGATCATAGATAAAGTCGAGGTCACCCTCAGCATCCGGCAATATCTGGTCATCGTCCAGATCGTAGTAGATGTTGTTTAGTCGGATGGGCTCGAAGATGGTCAGCACTTCGACCGCAGGCTCGGTGGGTTCCTTGGGTATCGGCTCTAGGCGGAATGTGCCCCGGAAGCGCTTTGATTCGTTGACTCCCACGGTATTAAACTCCGCGGTATCGGGATAGTAGCCGGATCGCTCCACAATCACTTTGTAGGCTTTATCCACATCGAGGGCAAAGTCAAATTCGTTGCCTTCTTCATTCTTCTGGACATCCGGAAAGCCCAGCTCCTCCCCAATCTTCTGGTACATCTTCACGGTGGCTCCCGGCAATGGGGTTTCCTCCTCAAAGACCGCTGCGATCAGGGTGAGGATGATCTCTTTCTTAGCAAAGTGGAAGATATCATCGCAGCACGTTTTGCTCTTGACCGATCGGGTGCCGTCACGATTGGACACCAAAAATCCCTCGTCCTCGTCGCCGGGTGTGTACGAGAGGTCATCCACCGAGGTATTGATACCCTTGCCCATATGTTCTGCCGGAAGCAACTTACTGCCGTCCCACTCGGACTGATAGATGTCAAAGCCACCCAGGGTGGGATGCCCATCCGTACTGAAGTATAACATCCGGTCCTGAAACTGAGGAGTGATCTCGTCTCCCGGCGAATTGACGGATGCGCCCAGATTGATGGCCTGACCAAAACTGCCATCTCGCCCGATCGTCGCATAGAAAAGATCCATGCCGCCCATGGTCCCTGGTCGATTTGAGGACCAGATCAGCACCTCGGTGTCAAATAGATAGCCCGTCGTAGGGTGCTTGGAGAGAAAATCTCCGTTGAGCGATGATATGCGCTGCGGCGCTCCCCAGCCACCTCCGCGTCGGTCGCTGTAATATAGGTCTGATACGGTCACCTCGCCCCCACTAGCAATGGCTCGCGTATAGTACATACGCTCTCCATCCTGCGAAAACGACACATGACTGTTGTGGAATCCCGGCCGATTGACCTTGTCCGAGATCGGCTTGCCCTTTCGGTAGCGACCCCGATTGTCTTTGGAAGACTTGTAAATCTTGGCATGGTAGTCTGCGCTCTTGCTCGTCACCTTGATGATCTCGTCGGCATCAAAGGATACATAGTGCAGATCGCCATCCGGGTCCAGCGCCGGTGAGGACTCGGAGTTTCGGCTGTTGATGCGTGTTCCGACATTTTCGATCAGCAGATCGTTGGGTACCTTCAATGTCTGTGCTAGCTCGATCCCCTTCAACTCATTTTCGATACGCGCCGCATACCCCACGCCTTTACCACTCGCCCGCAGTCCTTCAAAAGTCAACTGCGCCTTCTCGTAGTTGGCATTCTTCTTTAGCAGCCTGCCATACTCAAACCAAAAGTCGGGATACGCCACCCCCGTATCTCGCTGCACGATGCGCTGATACCACCGCTCGGCACGTCGATAGTCCCGCATCTTGTCGTGTGATATGGCGATGCGCCTGGCAATCTCGGGATCCCGGGTCTCGCGATAGCATTGCTCATACCATTCGACCGCGTTGTAGTAGTCCAGACGGGCGAAAGCGGTATCCGCCGCTTCGAGCTTGAAGCGATATGGGATCTCGGTCAACGGCTGAGCACTGAGCTGAACGTGTGCACCAAGCAAGAGGCCTATGACGATATGATGTAGCTTCATGGTTGTATGTTCTTAAAATCTTGGACAGAAGATCACCGGATCGACTTTCGGACGCTTGTAAATTCTGGCGATGTACGCGACAGCCAACTCGAAGGCACCATTTGGCGAACCCAAGTCTGACACTGTCAGGTCATAGCTAGCTCCTACGCGAAGATCCTTGTAGTCTACGCCCACTAGCACCTCCAGGGCATCGCCTGCCCGATATCCCAGTCCTCCTTTTACAACGGTGTCCTGCTCCTTTATCTTATATCCTACCATACCCTGCACAGAGAGCTCGCTCGCCGAGGAAACCGATTGGTATAAAACCGATGGGATTACCACAAATTTGTCATTGACGTCCCAGTGATAGGTAGCATAGCCGACATTGCGCATCGGTATTTTGGCCGACCCCCCCGTGAGAAAACCCGCCCTAGGCTGATTGATGTGCATGATGCTAAAGCCAATGCGGTAGTAGGATTGACCCGTCGTTTTGCCTGTGAGGGTCAGGCCCCCGGAGATATCCAAGTAGTTCTTACCACTTTCTTTGCCCGTGGGCACATCGTCCTGTGATTGGCCGCCATTGAGGATCTGGTCCTCAAAGGTAAATTGGTCTTCGAGGGATCTCCGTACGGTACCGCCTTGCACGCCCAACGCAAGTACAGTGTTTCGTTTCTTGTCGAAGGCAAAGTGATACGCTGCCGATCCCAGCGCACCAGCCACCTTGATGTCGCCCACCGTGCCGCCTTGATTATCAAATGGAGTATACTCAGCCCGGCCCCGATCTTGCGTCACAGACAATCCAGCGCCGATCCAGTCCTGATCTCTAAAGCCCTTGAGGATGGGCGAATCCACGTAGAAGGACGGCGTGCTGTAGGCTGTCCCCCACTGATCACGATAGATCCCTCCCAGCCGCACCGAGCCACTAAAGCCTCCCGTCATAGCCGGGTTGACTGTCAGCGGAGCAAAATTGAATTGGGTGAAGTGAATGTCCTGCCCTTGCAATGTGCCCCCTACCAGCAGGCCAATAACTAGCTGGAATAGTCTTTTACTAAAAGTCATAAATTGGCAAGCGTTAAGATCTAATCGTGATATGGTATGAATCTACAATATTAATGGACCCAAGATACATATTCAAAAATCCCTATCACTATTTAGAACGCTGCGACAACGGATTATTGCCGCTTCGGCGGCTACCATCTCTCCCATGAACAAGCTCCGCCAGCGTCCCTTTTTTCACCGTTTGATCCGGCTTTGTATCCTATGTCTCATCTGCTGCCTCTGCGCTGTGCTCAGCCTTGAGGCCCAAGAGCAAATCGAGCAGGACTCATTTCGCAAGGGACGTTTTTGGACCGTAGCCGGCGCGGGTGCGGTGATCTACGGACTGACCGTGGTCGGACTGAACGAGGCATGGTACAAGGGTTTTGACCGCACCTCCTTCCACTTCTTTGATGATTGGCGCGAGTGGCAAAACATGGACAAAATGGGCCATGCATTCACCGCCTACTTTGAGACGGAATTGAGCTATCGCGGAGCTCGCTGGACGGGCATGAATCGCCGGACCGCCACCTGGACGGCGGCAGGCCTGGGACTGCTCTATCAGACCACGGTGGAAATGCTGGACGCCTACTCTACGCGATGGGGGTTTTCTGTGTACGACATGGCGTACAATATTGCCGGCGTCGCACTATTTGCCGGTCAGGAGCTGGGGTGGCATGAACAACGTATCCGCATGAAGATATCCGCCACCCGTCGATCGTACAGCATGGACCCTATTGCGTCCATCGATGGCACACGCTTCAGCTCCCTGGAGCACCGGGCAGATGATCTCTTCGGCCAAAGTTTTCTCGAACGCTATCTCAAGGACTACAACGCCCAAACCATTTGGATATCGGCCAACCCATCCAGCTTCTGGCCCCAGTCAACTATCCCGGCCTGGCTCAACGTGGCCGTAGGTTACGGCGGGGAAAACCTCTTCGGAGGCTATGCCAACACGTGGACCGAAGGCGACGCCCGCTTTCAACTCTCTCCCGTGGACCACCGTCGCTACAAGCAATTCTATCTCTCACCCGACATTGACTTTAGCCGCATCCCCAGCCGCAGCAAATGGGTGCGCACTGCCTTCCGCATTCTCAACATCTTCAAGATCCCCGCACCGGCCCTGGAGATTGACTCCAGGGGAAAAGTGATCTGGCACTGGCTGCATCTTTGAGGGAGCTGGAGTGGGAGTGACTATAAGTGACTAGAGTGACCTAAAGTGCCTAGGAGTGAGCTAGAGTGGGAGTTCGGAGTGAGCTGGAGTTCGGAGTGACTAGAGTGACCTAAAGTGCCTAAGAGTGAGCTAGAGTGAAGTTCGGAGTGAGCTTGAGTTCTGAGTGAGCTGGAGTTTTGAGTGACCTGAGTTTTGGGCGAGCTCGCGACTAGACGATCTCTCACTGAAGTGCCACCTAGCAGGAATCCTCCCACCGTGAGCTGGAATAGAACTCTAGGCACTCAAGGTCACTTTAGTGCACTCAAGGCACTGCTCTGTTGAGTTCTGAGTGAGCTGGAGTTCGGAGTGACTAGAGTGACCTAAAGTGCCTAGGAGTGCTAGAGTGAAGTTCGGAGTGAGCTTGAGTTCTGAGTGAGCTTGAGTTTTGGCGAGCTCGCGACTAGGCGACTTCTAACTGATGTGCCCAACTTTGCGATAATCCTCCCATACCGCGAGCTCGAATAGAACTCTAGGCACTCAAGGTCACTCGAGCGCACTCAAGTCACTCCAGTGCACTCCAGGCACTGCTCTGGGCTTCTCTAGAAGACAGCTTTGGCAATGCGGCTGATCGTATCCTGATCACCCATGGTGTAATAGTGCAGGCAAGGAGCACCGGCCGCCTTGAGCGCCTTAGACTGCGTAATGCACCATTCGATACCCAGCTCTTTGGCACTGCTACTGGTCTTCACTTTTTGCACTTCCTTGACCAATTCTTCCGGCATGTTAATATAAAACATGCGCGGCAGTGATTTGAGCTGATATAGTTTGGTCAACGGCTTTAGGCCGGGCACAATCGGTACGTTGATGTCCAGTGCCCGACAGGCCTCGACGTAATCAAAGTAGTTCTTGTTGTCAAAAAACATCTGGGTGACAATGTAGTCTGCCCCCGCTTTGATTTTGTCCTTGGTATAGTTCAGGTCTGTCTGGAAGTTGGGGGCCTCAAAATGCTTCTCGGGGTATCCGGCCACTCCGATGCAGAAGTTGGTCTGGGCACCATTGTCGATGTTGGCGTCCAGGTATTGGCCTTCATTCATGGCCTGGATCTGTTTGACCAGGTCGACCGCATAGCTATGGCCTCCTGGCTCGGGGATAAAGCGGTTATCAAACTGGCGCGCGTCCCCGCGAATGGCCAACACATTGTTGATGTTGAGAAAATTGAGGTCAATCAGGGCATTTTCCGTGTCTTCCTTGGTGAATCCACCGCAGATCAGGTGGGGCACAGCATCAATGCCATAGTGGTGCATGATGGCTGCGCAGATTCCTACCGTACCCGGGCGCTTGCGGATGGATGTCTTTTCGTAGTACCCATCGGCATTTTGATTGTACACATACTCCTCCCGGTGGTAGGTCACATCTATGAAGGGAGGCTTAAACTCCATCAGCGGATCGAGCACCTCAAAAATCGCCTTCATGCTACCTCCCTTGAGTGGAGGAAGCACCTCAAAAGAAATCAAGGTCTCACCCTTGGCTTGCTCGAAATACGCGGTTACCTTCATAGGACAGCGAAGATCTTATCCTTTTTTGAAGGCGCAAATTTAGAATTATTCGCACGGAAAAGAGGCGCCCGCTTAGATCGAGTTAATTATTGTCCTTCTTTCGCTTGAAGTCGCCGTTCTTCCAGGCCTTGAAGAATTTGGCCCAGGCAATGGGGTTGAGCACATTCATCGGCTTGGCTTGACCAAATGAATAATAGGACTCTGCCTGCTTTCGCAGGTAGTAGCTGCCTGATTCGTAGCCATCGGCGGGCAGGTTGTCCCGCAGCTTATCAATGGTGTTGGCTGCGAGATTTTCTTCCGCTCTGGACTGCAGGTCTTCCGGTATATTCAGCGCCAGAAATTCGATCTTAAAGTGCTCCCGACTCGGCCAGGGATAGACCACGGTCTCTGGCAGGGTGATCGTGTCTTTAGTCATCAATTGGTAGATGGAATATCGCTTGTCCGTGAGGGTGTCAGGTATCACAAACGTCACGGTTTCAAAGCCAACCGAAGAAAAAATCACTTTCTCGCCCTTGACGGCGACAATCGAGAAAAATCCATCCAGATTGGAGAATGTCCCGCGCCCCGATTGCTCCAGCAGGATGTTGGTGTAGGGCAAGGGCACCAGTTCGTCATCTTCCTCCATCACTACCAATCCGCTAAATTGGATCACATCTTCCTCGTCGATTTGCGCCTGCACTAGGGGCAGGACCAATAGCGACACCGCCAGTCCCAGAAAGAAGCGACGTACGACCTTGCTCATGATCATGAAAATAGACATTTTCTTCCAATGGCTCAACGAGGCGTATGTCGGTGAAGATTAGGTAAATAGGGCCTTTAACGAGATCTTAACGCATGCCAGCAGACCCTAGATCAAGGCCTGATCCAGCACATCCATCATGTCCCGACTATAGATAAATGTGAGGTCCTTGATGTAGTTCTCGTCGATTTCGGCCACGTTCTTCTCGTTTTCGGTGGAGAGTAGTATCTCACGCATGCCGACACGTTTAGCCGCCAGCACCTTCTCCTTGATTCCTCCTACCGGCAGCACCTTGCCCCGCAGCGTGATCTCTCCGGTCATCGCCAGATAAGGTTTGACCTTCTTGCCGCCAAACATGGAAGTGAGCGCAGTCAACATGGTGACGCCCGCCGAGGGTCCGTCCTTGGGTATGGCACCCTCAGGAACATGGATGTGCACATCGGTCTCCTTGAAGTGCGTGGAGTCGATGTTGAGCTTTTCCGCATTGGCCTTGATAAAGCTCAGGGCGGTGGTCGCCGATTCTTTCATCACATCTCCCAGGTTTCCGGTCAGCGTCAGCTTGCCTGATCCCTTGCTTTTGCTCGCCTCAATAAACAAGATCTCTCCCCCCACGCTGGTCCAGGCCAGTCCAATGGCCACACCAGGCACTTTGACCTCTTTGTAGGCGTCCTTGGAAAACTTGGAGGGTCCGAGCACTGCTTTGAGATTGGCCTTGTTGATCTTCACATCCTTGGTCTCCTCCATCGCGATCCGCTTGGCCGTATGGCGCATCACGCCACCGATCTGACGGTTTAGGCCACGCACTCCCGACTCGCGGGTGTAGTCCTGGATGATGCCCTTGATGGCCGACAGGGACACGCTGACTTGATTGGCCTTCAATCCATGCTCTTTGCGCTGCTGCGGGATCAGGTGACGCTTGGCGATCTCAATCTTTTCCTCGGCCGAGTAGCCTTCGATACGAATCACCTCCATGCGATCCAATAAGGCAGGTTGGATCCCGTTGAGTGAATTGGCAGTGGCAATAAACATCACCTTAGAGAGGTCGTACTCCAGATCCAGATAGTTGTCGTGAAATGTAGCATTCTGCTCCGGGTCCAGGACCTCAAGCAGCGCTGAGGAGGGATCTCCGCGAAAATCCTTGCCCACTTTGTCGATCTCGTCGAGGATAAAGACCGGATTGGAGGACTTGACCTTATTGAGCGACTGCACTATTCTGCCCGGCATCGCTCCGATGTAGGTCTTGCGATGACCCCTGATCTCCGATTCGTCATGCAATCCGCCCAAGGACATCCGGGCGTACTTGCGATCCAAAGCGCGGGCCACCGACTTGCCCAACGATGTCTTGCCGACCCCTGGAGGGCCTACCAGACAAAGTATGGGGGCCTTCATGTCGCCCTTCAGCTTGAGTACCGCCAGGTGCTCGATGATCCGCTCCTTGACTTTTGTCAGGCCATAGTGATCCTGATCCAACGTCTTTTTGACCGACTTCAGATCAAAGTTGTCCTTGGTGTATTCATTCCAAGGCAGGTCGATGAGCAGATCCAGATAGTTCATCAGCACCGAGTACTCTGCCACCTGGGGGTTGATGCGCTTGGCCTTGTTCAGATCTTTTTCAAAGGCATCTTTTACTTTCTCCGGCCACTTCTTGTCCTTGGCTTTTTGCTCCAGCTCCATCAGTTCGGTCTGATGCGGACTTTGTCCCAGTTCCTCCTGGATGGCCTTGAGCTGCTGACTGAGAAAGTAATCTCGCTGCTGCTTATCCAGATCGCCGCGTACCTTGGTATCGATCTCATCCTTCAGCACCAGGATCTGCATCTCCTTTTCCATGTGCTTGAGGATCATATCTGCTTTCTCAGACAGGCTTCCAATCTCCAAGATCTGCTGCTTCTCCAAAATCTCAATGGCCAGGTTGGAGGCGATAAAGTCCAGGAGAAAAGTGTCGCTCTGGATATTGTTGAGCATGACGGAGGCCTCGGAGGGAATATTGGGCGATAGCTTGATGATCTGCCCCGCCAAATCCCGGATGTTGGACAATATCGCTTTGAATGTCATGGGGTCCGCCGGTGCCTGATAGTCCAGACCCATTACGTCCCCCTCAAGAAAGGGCTCATCACGGGTGATCTCCTGGAGGGAAAAACGCTTCTTGCCCTGGAGAATCGTGGTCGTAGTCCCATCTGGCATCTTGAATACCTTAAGGATCTTGGCCACCGTACCCGTATGAAACAGATCATCATAACCCGGGTCCTCCACCGACACATTCTTCTGTGACAGTACCGCCACCAGTCGGTCTCCCTCGTACGATTGTCTTACCGCCTTGATGGACTTATCTCTACCGATAGTGATGGGGATGATAATGCCGGGAAAAAGCACGGTGTTTTTCAAGGCCAACAGCGGCAAGTGCTGCGGCAGATCCAGATCGCTGGCCTCCCCCTCTTCATCGTCGGTCAAGGGCATGATCGGCATCATTTCCCGATCGTCCTTTACATTCTCTACAAACACCAAATCTTCAAACATGTCTTTACGCTAGTTCTTTTTGTGCTCCATCCTCTCCCAGCCGGGTCAAATACCAGGCACCAAAGGACAGATTGTCAGCTTATCTACATTGACCCCTCCTATGATGCACAGGTCAATCTCCGTGCCACGGGACTGATCATGCCAATTCAGCGGTTTTGTGGCTGGAGAAACCGGCAAAAGTCGGCGAAAATCGGATGGCCGATTGCCAAAAAGTCAGAAGTACGTCAAACGGCCTCCACCTCGCTCGGGATCGATAAAACGGATTCTTTCGCACCCTGGTCCTCATCCACCTCGTCCACCTCGACTTTGAGATTGTCGATGATAAAGACTTGCCTCTCCTGGGTATTCTTACCCATGTAGTATTGCAGGATCTGCTCGATGTTGGTGTCTTCTCTGAGCTCGACTTGCTGCAGGCGAATCTTTTCTCCGATGAAGTCCCCAAATTCACCGGGAGATATTTCACCCAGTCCTTTAAATCGGGTGATCTCTGGCTTGCCCCGCAGTGCCTCAATGGCCGCTATTCGCTCCTTATCGGTATAGCAATAGAACGTCTGCTTTTTGTCACGCACTCGAAATAGCGGAGTCTCCAGGATATGGAGATGTCCCTCCCTGACCAGATCCGGAAAAAACTGTAGAAAGAAAGTCAGGAGCAGCAGTCGGATATGCATGCCATCTACATCGGCATCGGTCGCGATCACCACCCGATTGAAGCGGAGACCTTCCAATCCATCCTCGATATTCAGCGCGTGCTGGAGGAGATTCAGCTCTTCGTTCTGGTAGACGACCTTCTTGGTCATGCCAAAGCAATTGAGCGGCTTCCCGCGTAGACTGAACACCGCCTGATGTTGCACGTCGCGCGCCTTGGTGATGGAGCCGCTGGCACTGTCTCCCTCGGTAATAAATATGGTCGATGCGTACCGTCCCTCGGGCTTTGCCCCTTTGGTATTGAGGTGGATGCGGCAGTCTCTCAGCTTCTTGTTGTGGAGGCTGGCCTTCTTGGCCCGCTGATTGGCCAGTTTCTTGATGCCGGCAATCTCCTTGCGCTCGCGCTCAGATTGCTGGACCCGCGCTTGCAGCAGCTCTTTGGTCTCCTTATTCTGAAGCAGATACTTGGAGAGCTCCTCTTTGATAAAGTTGGAGACAAAGGTGGCTATCGTCTCGCGATCAGGCCCCATGAGCACTGATCCCAGCTTGGTCTTGGTCTGAGACTCAAAGACCGGCTCCTCGACGCGCAGACTGATGGCACCGACGATCGAGGATCGGATGTCCTTAGCATCGAAGTTCTTGCCCAAGCCCTCACGCACCCCCTTGACGATGCCATCTCTGAAAGCGGCCAGATGCGTACCGCCCTGCGTAGTGTACTGGCCATTGACAAATGAGTGATACTGCTCGCCGTAGTGGTTGCCGTGAGATAAGGCGACCTCGATATCGTCCCCTTTGAGATGGATGATGGGATACCTAAGTTCCTCGTTTTGGGTGCGATTGGTCAGTAGATCATACAGACCCCTGCGAGAAACGATGGTCCTGCCGTTGAATTTGATCTTGAGTCCCGTGTTGAGATAGGCGTAGTTCCATAGCTGTCTTTCGACGATCGCCAGGTCAAATTTGAAATTGGTGAATACGCTTCCGTCCGGCCTAAAGGTCACCTGCGTACCATCCGGTCCACTGGTCTTGCTGATTCTTGACTGGTCGGTCAAGTCACCTTTGGCAAACGAGGCATTCTTACTCTTGCCCCCCCTAAATGCCTCGACATAGAAATGATCCGATAGGGCATTGACTGCCTTGGTACCGACCCCATTGAGTCCAACCGATTTCTGAAAGGCGCGATTGTCATACTTGCCTCCGGTGTTCATTCTCGATACACAGTCGATCACCTTTCCGAGGGGAATGCCTCGGCCGTAGTCCCTCACGGAGGCCTGTCCATCCTGGATATCGACATCGATCGTGTTGCCATATCCCATGACAAACTCATCGATACAATTGTCAATCACCTCTTTAAGCAACACGTAGATCCCGTCGTCGATCGCAGATCCATCGCCCAGCTTACCGATGTACATGCCGGGCCGCAAGCGAATGTGCTCCTTCCAGTCTAGGGATTTGATATTGTCCTCGGTATAGCTGATCTGCGTCATATATAACTACTGTGGTCGGTCCGCCGAAATATAGAGAATTTAGCTAATATGATGGGCCAGGGGCGTCTTGCGAAACAGAGATCCGGCCGTCTAGTTCTTGCGTGCTTGGGGTGGGATGATCATAGTGGGAAACTGGGCACTACCGTTGTGCGTGTATCTCACTTTTGACTCGATGGGCATCTGAAAATGGTTCATGAAGCTAGACAAGAAGGCCGAGAGTTCACTCGTATCGACATTGCGAGAGTTCGGTTTTCGGAAGAAGGAGATATGGTCAATGGTACCGTCGGCCGCCCAGAAAATCTTAAGCCAGACCTTGACTCCATCCAGGTCAAAGTCAATCGACTGCGCATATTCTTCCATTTCGGTGATCATGTACATCCACCGATCAAATGCCAGGTTCATATCGTCATGACACACCGAAAGCAAGATATCGTGGTAGGTCTCGTAGAGCAATCCGTATTGATCCTCGTATTCTCCGATAAGAAATACCTTGGGCAGTGTTAACGAATCCGGACCGGCGTCTAATGCCATAGATTGGCCCCAGCAGCAGCTCAGGACAAAGCCGAGCAGCAGGGTTGATACCAACCTTCTCATACGTGCCTTCATATCATTCTTGGGAGTCCCAACAAAAATAAGACAAATCTGGTTCAGGACAGATGGCTATGGTTGGGATTGCATACAATGGGGTATCTATTTTAACAAATTAAAATTAAATATAATATATTTTTTGCTCATAAAAAGGCGTTTGACTGATAAATATGCCAGCACATCTGGCATCATTCACCGACAAAGGGTTGCAACATGGTTCTAGATCTCGTGGTTTCTGTCTTACTGCTGATCGCCTTCATCGCCGGCTTTCAACAGGGCGTCGTGCGGACTTTTTCCCTGCTGATCGCCTTGTTACTCGCTGGTGCATTCGTGCTCTTGATCACTCCATACGCATTGGATTTTGTCCATGCCTCCGCAGGTGATCAGGCAAACGTCATGGGGGTCGTTGCCCTGGTCCTCTTGTTCGGCGGCCTGGTACTCTCCTTGTCCTATCTGATGAGAAAGCTGTGGCGGCATCAAAATAGCATGTCAAAATTTTGGAATAACACTTTCGGGGGCGTCATCCTGACCCTGCTCATGATTGGCAGCATCAGCATCCTAAGTGGATTCCTGGACAATGCTCGAATGCTTTCTCCCGAAATCAAAGCTGACTCTATCGCCTATCGCTACCTGCAACCACTACAGGAGCAGACGCAAATCTTGTGGGAGCAGATGAAAGACAGCGCCGATCTCGTCCGGCAGGAGGGCCAAAAGGTACACGAGGCCACCGTGCGATAAAGTCCATCTCCCAGCTAAACCCGGAGCAACGAGCACGTATACGCGCGAGGCGGCTCAGGCAGCCAGATGCCTCCACAGACGATCCTTTAACTCCTGCAGACCCCGCTGTTCTACCGAGCTAATCATCACCGCATCCCACGCTTCGGGTATTTCGGCCTTGATCATCTGACGCAGTTCCCGGTCCAGCAGATCGCATTTGGTGATGGCCACGACCCTGGGTTTATCGGCCAATTCGGGATTGTAGAGACGTAGCTCTTCTTCCAGCGTCTGATAGGTACGAGGAATATCATCGGAATCGCAAGGGATCATAAATAGCAGCACGGCATTGCGTTCGATGTGCCTGAGAAATCGCAAGCCCAATCCCTTCCCCTGGTGCGCACCTTCGATGATACCTGGGATATCGGCCATCACGAAAGATTTGTCATCATAGTAGGAGACGATGCCAAGATTTGGTTTGAGTGTGGTAAACGGATAAGAAGCGATCTTGGGCTTGGCTTCGGAGATCACGGATAGCAGGGTGGACTTTCCGGCATTGGGAAAGCCGACCAGACCCACATCGGCCAGTACCTTCAGTTCTAAGATTTTCCAGGCCTCCATGCCGTCCTCACCGGGCTGGGCATAGCGCGGTGATTGATTGGTGGCTGTCTTGAAATGTGCATTGCCTAGTCCTCCCCGGCCGCCGGCTACCAGGATCTGCTGCTGATCGTGCTCGGTGATCTCAAACTCCACCTTGTCCGTGTCCGCACACCGAGCCACCGTGCCCAGCGGTACTCGGAGGACCACATCCTTGCCGTCTGCCCCAGTACTTCTGCTGGCGCCTCCCGGTATACCCGCTTCAGCGATCACATGCTTGCGATACCGCAGGGGTAATAGGGTCCACATATTGCGATCTCCCTGCAAGATCACATGCCCTCCCCGGCCACCATCGCCTCCATCGGGACCCCCCTTGGGGTTGCGCCGATCGCGATGGAAGTGCACGGATCCGGCTCCGCCTCTGCCCGATCGACAGCAGATCTTGACATAGTCTATGAAATTTTCATCTGCCATAGCAAGTCATTAGCGCCTGGCGGATTGGATAGATTTTAGGCTGAAGCCAAAGTGTCCAGCAATGTGCAAAGGCGATCGAAGATCTCGTCTATCTCTCCAAGCCCGACGATGGTGTGGGCCTTTCCTTTTTCTTGGTAGTACTCAAAAAGGGGCGTAGTCTCCTCATTGTAGACCTGAAAGCGATGCCTGATCACGGATTCGTCTGTGTCGTCGGGTCGGCCCGAGGTCTTTCCTCGTTCCAGTATCCGCTGCACGATCTCTTCCTCATCTACCTCCAGGGCGACGAGTGCGGTGACCATCTGATCCCGCTCTGCCAGCAGCTCATCAAGCGACTCCGCCTGTAGAATATTGCGAGGAAATCCGTCAAATATGATCCCCCCTACGCCCGGATGCCTCTCTACTTCATTGCGAAGCATGTCGATCGTGACCGAGTCAGGCACCAACGCACCCCGATCTATATACGACTTGGCCTCTTTTCCAAGCAAGGTCTCATTGCCAATCTCGTGTCGAAAGAGATCGCCAGTGGAGATATGCAGGAAATTGTACTTGGCTGCAATCTTCTTGGCCTGCGTACCTTTCCCTGATCCCGGGGGACCGAATAAGATGAGGTTCACCATCGGTGGATTTTTTTTAGAACATCAACAGGGGCTGCAAATATAATCCAAAATGTGCAACGCCTGCCTGGACCCACAGACCACTGCAGACACGCAACAGACCAGGCAAGGGTAAGCTAGCGGCCCAGGACATCGCGCACTCCCCGGATCCTGGTAGACCAATACGGCGATGCCGTCACCTCCTCCTCAATGACGCCTTTGGAGGTCGTGCTGTGCACCACCCATATTCTTGACCGACTGGTGCGGGTGACAATCCCGACATGGTTTATCTTGCCTTTCTGCGTAAAAAAGATGAGGTCGCCCTTGGTGCTTTGCCCGATCGATTGACTACGGCCGCTCCTGAACTGCTTCGCCGCAGTCCGGGGCAATGGCAGCCCCACCTGGCTAAAGACATTGTGGACCAAACCCGAGCAGTCCAGGCCTTGGCGACCGGCTCCCCCGTATTGGTAGGGGACACCCAGATACGACCGGGCAATGTCGGCTACCGTGCTGCGGCGTTGATCCGCCGACCGATCAACGGTGGGGCTAGAAACCGGAGCTAAAACACCACAAGATGAGAAGATAATAAGAAGACTGAAGGACCATGCTACTCTAGCTATCATAGCTTGATTTCGAACTCGTCGGCATCGGCGAGAAATGGCAAGGTGTGACGACATTTTTCCAACTCTACCCCATCCAGTGTGAAAGAGTTTAGTGTCTCTTGACCACCCAAGTGCAGAGCCCGGTTACCCCAGGGATCGATCACACACGAATCTCCTCCGTAATAATGCTGTTTGCCGTCCCATCCCACACGATTTACCCCGACGACGTAGCATTGATTTTCAATGGCCCTGGCCACCAACAATTGCCTCCAGGCATGGCCTCGCTTATCGGGAAAATTGGCAACAAAAAGCAGCACATCTACCTCCGGGCCGGATCGACACCAGACCGGAAACCGCAGATCGTAGCAGATCATGGTGGAGATATTCCAGCCTTTTAATGTGACCACCTGTCGCTCGGTACCTGCCTGATACACCCGGTCTTCTCCAGCCATCGTAAACAGATGTCTCTTGTCATAGCGGGCGATCACGCCCTCGGGACCCATCCATATCAAGCGATTGAAAAACCGCTCTCCCTCGGTCACGATCAGGCTGCCTACTACCTGGCACTGCAAGCGGGACGAAGTCTCCTGCATCCAACCAATGGTCTCGCCGTCCATGGGCTCGGCCATCGCGCGCGCATTCATGGTAAATCCCGTGCTAAACATTTCGGGTAAGATGATGACGTCAGAGGGTGTATGCGACGATAAGAGATCGTCCAGTTTCATCCGGTTGCGCGCGGGCTGCTCCCAGTGGATATCCATCTGAACCAGATCAATCGAAAGCGGTGATTTTGCCATAGGCGTTATCGGTCTAAAATACGCCTATCTCCGATATCCCGCGTGCTATTCTGCAGCGGCTTCTGCCGGGGCGGCTTCTTCTTCCTCTTCTTGCTCTTCTTCTTCGGCGGCTTCTGCGTCCGCAGACTTCAACGCCCGTGGGATTTCGATACTGGCGATAGGAATGCCTGGATTGTGCAAGATCTGGACGTCGTCATCGAGCTCGATATCTCGGATCCGGAGAGATTGACCCAACTCCAGATCGGATATATCTAGGCTGATGACATCAACGAGGCTTTCCGGCGTCGTCTGCACCTTGATTCTATGCAGCTTGGTGGTTAGTTTGCCACCTACTTTTTCTCCCGGAGAGGTACCGGTAAACTTCAGTGGTAGCTCCACCTTGACCTGTTTTCCGGGCTGCAGTCTGAGAAAGTCGACATGCAGTATCCGGTCGCTGACCGGGTGAAATTGGATGTCCTTGATGATGCATCGGTGCGAGGTGCCATCCACTTCTACTTCCGCGAGGTGAAAATCTGGGGTATACACCAACGACTTCAGATCCGGCGTCTCGACCGAGAAGTGAATATTCTCGTCGCCACCGTATAATTCGCACGGTACTTTGTTTGCTCGGCGCAGCGCACTGGCACTGCTCTTTCCCAACGCCGTCCGTGGTTCACCCTTAATCTTGATCGTTCGCATGACTTTACCTTAGTTGCCTTTTCCTAAAAAATGGACGCAAAGATAATCATTCATCCCAATTTTGGAAAAGGGTTGAGTTGTTGAGTAGGATAGTGTATATCAGGCAAGACCGCTTCGCTCCATATGGGAGACCAGCAAGTTGTCAAATAATGACCGGGAAATCTGTGGTTGTCAGGTTCTGCCCAAAAAGAGCGCGGCAATCGACTTATGCTCGTGCGTGTTGCGAATGGCGCGAGCAAATAGTTTGGCTCCGGAGAGGACTCGCAGTTTAGGCGATTTTTTTTGCAGCGGTATGGTGTCGACAACAATCAACTCACTCAGGGCTGAATTTTCGATGGTCTGGTAAGCACTGCCAGACAGGACGGCGTGCGTACACATCGCCCGGACGGTCTTGGCCCCTTTTTCTATCAACGCATCCGCTGCTTTGCAAAGCGTACCGGCGGTGTCTACAATATCATCTACCAAAATCACATCGCCACCGCTGACATCTCCTATCACGTTGATGCCCGCTACTTCATTGGCTCGGACCCGATTTTTGTCACAAATGACCAGGGGTCGCTTAAAATGTACTGCGTAGCGACGAGCTCGTTTAACCCCACCGACATCGGGGGAGGCGAAAGTGACATTACTCAGGTCTTCGTTTTCCAAGTGAGCGGTGAAGATGGCTGCGGACTTAAGGTGATCGACGGGAATATCGAAAAAGCCCTGGATCTGGTCGGCATGCAGATCCATCGTCATCACCCGGTCGGCCCCGGCGGCCTGCAGGAGGTTGGCGATCAGCTTGGCAGAAATCGGCACCCGAGGCTTGTCCTTGCGATCTTGCCGGGCATATCCAAAGTAGGGAATCACCGCGGTGATGTAACCGGCAGATGCTCGTTTGGCGGCATCGATCATGAGCAGCAGCTCCATCAGATTGGCCGGGGGGGAGAAGGTCGATTGGATAAAAAAAACATAAGCCCCACGCACCGATTCCTTGATGATCGGCTGCATTTCACCATCCTTAAAGCGCTGCAGTTCCATAGCGCCTAAGTCCGCTCCGTAGTAATCCGCGATCTTTTCGGCCAGATAGTACGAAGAGGTGCCCGAGAAAAGTTTTACATCTGCCATAAAAGCGCTTTAGCCAGCCTTTTGGAATGAGGGCAAAGTTAGAAAAAATGCAATATCGCCACGGGTGGTGAGAGAGGATGGTTTGGCCCGATCTTGGCGAAGAAATGGGTGATTTCGTCGAAGGGGTGGAACCCCGAAACCAGAGAAACGTTAATTTGGGTACAGACCATAAACAAAAGCTTGAACGATGATTGCTGCTGAAACAGCATGGTGGAGTGACCTCGATACAACGGGCCAAATTTTTTGGGGCATCGCTATCGTCTTCAGCGTCCTTTTCATCATCCAGTTTGGCCTCAGCCTGTTTGGCCTGGATCTAGATGCGGACGCCGATGTGGAGATGGGATCTTCGGGAGCAGAATACTCCATAGATCCGTCCTTTGCCCTGCTTTCCGTACGTAGCATCATCGCTTTCTTCACCTTCTTTGGATGGGCAGGGGTGCTGGCGCTGGCCAGTGGGTACAACACATCCTTGGTCCTGATCATTGCCGGACTGACGGGATTTGCCGCCATGGCGATGGTCGCCTATATGATGTACTTCTTTTCCAGACTGGCTGAGACGGGCAATGCCGACCTGAACGAACTCATCTATAAGAATGGGACCGTCTACCTATCCATCCCCGCTCGGCGCAAGGGCAAAGGAAAAGTACATGTGACCCTGGGCAACTCACTACGCGAACTCGACGCCGTCACAGAGGGCGAACTATTGCCCCAAGGTCAAGAAGTGAAAATCATTGAGATACTGGAGGACGACATCCTCGTGGTGGAGTCCGTGGAGATATTTGAGACCAATGTTTCATAATTAAAAAACTGTACTACTATGACACTCTACTTCATTGCAGGATTTACTGTACTAGCATTTTTAATGGGTGCATTTCTAGTATCGAGATACCGAAGGTGTCCTTCGGACAAGATTCTGGTCATCTATGGTAAGACTGGAGCCGGTTCTGCCCGCTGTATTGCGGGAGGCGCCGCCTTTGTCTGGCCGGTCATCCAGGACTATAAATACCTCGACCTATCACCCATATCCATCGACGTCGATCTGCGCAACGCCTTGAGCCGCCAGAATATTCGGGTCAACGTCCCCTCGCGATTTACCGTAGCCATTTCCAATTCGGAGGGCACGATGGTCAACGCTGCCGAACGCTTGCTCGGCAAGACCATGGACGAGATCCGTGACATCGCAAAGGACATCATCTTTGGCCAGCTACGACTCGTCGTGGCGACCATGGATATTGAAGAAATCAATGCCGATCGAGACAAGTTTCTCAGCAATGTCGCCTCCAATGTCGGCAGCGAATTGAAGAAGATCGGCCTGACCCTGATAAACGTAAACATCACGGATATCGAAGACGAATCCGGATACATAGAGGCCCTGGGTAAGGAGGCCGCCGCACACGCCATCAACGAAGCCAAGGTCCGCGTGGCCGAGAAGAATCGAGAGGGCGCCATCGGACAAGCCAAGGCCGATCGCGAGAAACGAATCGAAGTGGCCAAGGCTGATGCCGAAGCCGAGGTGGGTGAAGCGGAAGCCAAGGCCAAGTCGGTAGAAGGTGAAAACCGGGCTCAAATACTCATCGCCCAATCCGAAGCCAACAAACGGGAGAAAGAAGCCGAAGCTCTGAAGCAGGCCATCGCTGCCGAGAAGATCCAGTCGGCACGCGCACTGCAAGAGTCCTATCTGGCCGAGAAGGAAGCCGAGGAAGCCCGGGCAGCCAAAGAGCTCGCATCGCGAGAGGCCGACACCATCGTGAATGCCGAGATTGAAAAGCGAAAGGCCGAGATCGATGCAGAGGCCGAAGCTGAGCGGGTACGTCGCGAAGCCAAAGGTAAAGCCGACGCTGTCTATGCTATGAAGGAGGCCGAGGCTCGAGGTCTCTTCGAAGTACTCAATAAGCAGGCAGAGGGATTTGCCCAGATCGTAAATGCAACGCACGGCAACACCAAGGACGCTGTGCTGATGCTCATCGCCGACAAACTGGAAGAACTGGTCGCTACGCAGGTGGATGCAATCAAGAACCTGAAGATCGATAAGGTCACCGTCTGGGAAGGCGGTCAGCAACAAGGCGATGGCAATGCCACCAGTAACTTCGTATCGGGGCTATACAAATCGATTCCACCCATGCACGACCTCTTTAATATGGCCGGCATGGATCTGCCCACCTACCTGGGCAAGAAAGTCGAGGAAAAGCTGGAGCAAAATGGCGAGGACGTACCGGTGAACGGTAAGGCCCTTGTGAAGCCAGAGGAAGATTCGGCATCATAAAGATTAAAAAGGATCCCACGTCATAAGAAGGTCCGGCACCGCGAGGCGCCGGACCTTTTGCTTTTTTCCAACTACCCTTGTGTGGCGGTAGGCGTCGCCCCCCTGCACAACGTCGACCGCCCCATTGTTGTACTTTTGGCCCCTTTAGTCATGCGACGCCTATCACACGAATCAAAGAACTGGTTGTTTTTGATCCTTCTTTCTATGGTGTGGGGGTGTAGTTTCATCTTGATCAAGAAAGCCTTGCTGGGCTTCAGCCCGATCCAGGTGGCTAGCCTGAGACTGAGTATTTCAGCCCTCGCCTTTCTGCCCTTTTTTCTTCGCGAGGCGAGCAAGGTAAAGCCCGGTGAGTGGATCACTTTTATCGCAGTGGGTCTGACCGGCAGTGGCATTCCGGCCTTCTGCTACGCGCTGGCGCAGACCAAGATCAGCAGTATCACCGCGGGTATCATGAACTCGACCACGCCCCTATTCACCTTTGTATTGGGCGTCCTGTTCTTTCGTACGGCTTCGTCGGTTCGCCGGGTGATCGGAGTATTGCTGGGTCTGGGGGGTGCCTGCACCATTATATTGGGGTCGCGCATGTCCGAAAGTGGGGCCGGCCAAAGTTGGTTTGCTGCGTTTATACTGGTGGGCACCATCTGCTACGCCATCAGTGGCAACGTGGTCAAGGCCCGGCTGCAACACTGGCATTCCGTGTCGATCAGTGCTCTATCCTTTGGCTCATTGCTGATCCCCGCGCTGGTGCTCCTCTTTGCCACGGGATCCATCCAGACGCTCCAGGCAAATCCCGCGGCTTTCTACTCGCTGGCTGCCATTGCTGCACTTGCCTTAGTGGGCACGGTGATGGCCACGATTCTTTACTTTAAGCTGGTGCAGCGGACCGATGCCCTATTTGCCTCCACGGTCAGCTATCTGATTCCTATTGTCGCGTTGATGCTCGGACTGCTGGATGGCGAAAGATTATCCTGGATGGAGATGATGGGACTGGTGCTGATTGTGGGAGGCGTCTACCTGGCCCGAATCCGGCTCGGGCGACCCGTACCCGACGCCGAGTAGGAGGTGTATCTCGCGCTAGAGCTTCCGGGTCGGAGGAATCTCGTTCCGCATAACGGGCGACACCTTCAGACCCTCTTTGCGCAATAGCCGGATGACCCCACTTTGGCCCGCCAGATGGCCGGCACCCACAGCAATGAAGACGTGAGCCTCCATCGTCAGATCTTTGATCACAGGGATCCAATTGCGATTGCGATTGTCGAGGAGGAGTTCTTTGTATTCTCCCGTCGCTTCATCCGCGTTGATCAGCGCATCTAGCTTCAGCAGATCCTGGTTCTTGTAGTAATGTACCAGGGTATCCATGACACTCTCTTCATCTTCGTCGCTTGCGATGCTGGCTACCAACATGGCCGCCTGATCCCGGTAGGGGATGCTATCAAAGATGCTAAGCTGGTAGTCCATCGTCTCCAAGCCTTCAATCCGGATGTCCTTGGACTTTGCCTCTTCTACCAGCTCCAGCTCGTACGACCTCACCTCCTCCATGTCAAACATGCCGCCGGAAAACATGTCGTCCGAGGCAAAAATCGTCAGAAACATCGGCTTGACCCGCTCAAACAAAAAGAAGGGCAGCCCCATCTCGGAGAAGTGATCTTGGACCGTCTTATAATCCTCTGCACTGAGCAGATCGGAGATGGTCGTGTCATTTCGCATGAAGGCCTTTTGCAACATGCCCATCTGTGCCCCCAGATCCATGGCCTTGCTGATATCAAACTCCAACGCAAGGACACTGCTGGCTTCAAAAGCTGACTGCATCTCCTCGGTGAAGAAGTAATCTTCCTTGGCAATCATATGGATGGTACCAAAGAGATACGAGGTCTTGATATGCTCGCCTTCGATTTTCCACAAGAGCGAGTTGGCCAATTTTTGCTCCTCGGGCTCCTGCGCGGGTACTTCTGCCACCGGTTGGGCTACCTTGCAACTGACGGCTATCAGCAGCATGATCAGATAGAAGCCAGTGCGAAGGGAAGATGAAAAGGTCATGTGCTTTGATTTCTTTGCTTGAATACCTCGTACAATATAATACCTGCTGCTACAGATACATTCAGAGACTGCGTCTGCCCAGCTTGCGGGATACGGCAGGCAGCGTCAAAATAGATCCGCAGATTGGGGTCTATCCCCTTCCCCTCACTACCCATCACCAAAACGATCGGACCGGTCAGATCCACCTGATCCAGCGGCTCCTCCGCCTTCGAATCTGCACCCAGCACGCGATAGTCCCTTGCGCAAAAAACATCCAAGGCGGCGTGAAGGTTCTTGGTCCGACAAATCGGAAGATGTAAAAGAGCCCCGGAAGAAGCCCGAATGGCCGCCTCGCTGATCGGCGCTGCCTGGCGACTGGGCACAATCAGGCCTTGAGCTCCGAAGACTTCGGCCGACCGGGCAATGGCTCCCACATTGCGCACATCCATCACCCCGTCCAGCATCACCACTACCGGTACCGAAGCCGACTGATCCAGTTGGTCCAACAGATCCTCCACCGTCACATAATCGACGGCTGCGGTCACCGCAAAAATCCCTTGATGATTGCCCTGCACCTCTCGATCCAGCTTGACCTTGGGTATTCGCTTCAGCGGCACGTTGCCCGCTTTGCAGAGCTTTCGCACCAGCTTCTCAAACTCCCCACTTATGCTATCTTGAATGTAGACCCGATCCAGGCTCTGGTCAGATTCCAAGGCTTCGACGACCGGTCTCCTCCCATAAATCTTTTGCATCAGGCCCTTAGATACTGGCTATCGACTGGAAGCCCGGTCAAGTAACAAAATCAGCGTGAGTACGGCCGTGGCCTGGCCCACTGCATCCCCCAATACGCTTCCCCAATCCACTTTTTCTCGCTCACCCGGCTGTCGCTCGACTCTGGGATCCTTTGTGCCTACGTGCACAATCGAGCCCTTGTCCACTCGCGGATAGACATTAAACAATCCAAAGTTCTTGACCTTCTTGATCTGCCCATTGGGATACTCCACTGTGACTTTGCGCCGGTCACCATTGTCTGCAAATCCACCGGCAAACTTGTCGATATAGTATCGCGCCGATCGGGCACCCTCAAAGATGACCGTGACTCGATTGTCGGCCCCCAACAGATCGCTCCGGAACAACTCTTGACTGTTGATGGCACCGTCTAGCGAAACAAAGTCCTGAATCTTGGGTATGAAGATCTGATCGCCATCCTTCAGGATGATGTTGGCGTCTGCCCGCTCATTGTTCAGCACCTGAGCCATATCGATAATGATCGGCCCGATCCCGGCCTCCGACCGCACCAACGTGGCTCCCTCCGGAAAAGCTTCCACGGTCAGGCCGCCCGCCCGGTTGACCAGGCTGGTCAGTCGTTCGTTATCTGTAATGATGCTATAGGCACCGGGGTAGAGCACCTCGCCCTCGATATTGACCACCTTTTGAAACTCAAATTCCGGTACTGCCCTGACATTGACCCGGTCGTAGGGCTCCAACTGGAAAGACGGATCATTGATGGGATTATAGTCTTCGTCGAGCGTCAGGGTAGCTACAATAACCTTGGTGGGTTGATTTTGCTCGATCACCATCCTGGACACATCCACACGATTGTAGGCGGCCTGTAGACTTAGGCCGTTGGCCAGCAGGATGAGATCGCGCAGGCCCAAGGACTCGTCAAAGGGATAGGAGCCGGGATTGCGGACGGACCCGGATATGTTGACCGTCGCCTCGTCCAGAAAGGCGGACTGAGATTGAATGCGCAGTTGATCTCGAGGCTGCAGGATCAGGTTGTCGGCGGAGCCAGGATCAGCCATCGCATCTCGAATGTTGATCGAAATGTACTCCGGCTCGCCTGTCGACAAATCTTGCCGTATGATATAAGCGAAATCCGTGGCCGAGTTGACCAAGTCCCCCGCCATCATTACCGCATCACGCACCCGCATATTTTGAGAGGGATCAAAGGGGAAGGTCCCCGGGTTGCGTACCTGGCCCGATACACTGACCTCATGACTATCTATAAATTTGCTTTTCTGGTAGATCGTAAGCTGATCTCCCGGTGCCAGAATCTGGTTGGCATTGGAAGCCGGGTTGCGCAGTATCTCCCCCAGGTCCACCCGCACAAAATCTGAGGTCCCATCCCGATTGTTTCGGCGGAGGACAGCGAATTCTCTTTGGGATTCATCCGTGAGAACGCCCTTGGCCAGCAGGTCGGAAATGCGCATCCCCTGCAGATATTCGTACTCGCCCGCGAGTTCGACCGATCCGTCGATCGACACATAGTTCTTATAGGGCGATGGGATGGTGCGCACCGTGATGGCATCCCCATTGCGAAGGGCAAAGTCGCTGCCATCCCGCAAGATTTGGTCTAGTGGGATGTCGATCACCCTTTGCTGGTCATTTTCAAATCGCTTTAGCTGGATAATGCGACGATAGGCATTGGGCAGGAGTCCGCCGGCATAATCGATCAACGCTTTGAGCTCCTCCCCTTCAATCAATTCATATCGCATCGGCCGATTGACCGCTCCGCTGATGCCCACGACGCGCTGTGCGATCGGCACCTGCAGGATATCGTTGTCTTCCAGGTAATAGTCCTCGCCGATGGTTGGATCACTCATGTAGGCATAGACGTCGATCTCATTGACCGACCCGTCTCCCTTGATCCATTTGATCTTTCGCAAGGTGCCGATGTCCGTCGGCCCACCCGCCGCTACCAGCGCATTGAATGCCGTATTGATCGCAGAAACGGTATGATTGCCCGGGTTAAAGACCTCTCCAAATATGCCGATGGAGATAGTACGCGCATGACGTAAAGACACCTCAAACTGGTCGTTGTTAAAACGAAAGAACTGAGCAAAGTTGCTCCTCAGTTTGCGCTTGGCCGCATCAAAAGTCAAGTTTCGCAGAAAGATCCGCGGCATTTTGGTGGGCTTGACATAGCCGGCTGCATCAATGATATAAGTGTTTTCCGCGATGGAAGTACCCCAGATGGAGATCGTCAGCTCATCGCCAGACCCCAGTCGATAACTGTCTCTGGGTTTGATGTCATCTGCCTGCCGAAAGACCTGTAGGGTTTGATTGCGAAAAATATCTTGCCCATAGACGTTGCCCGGGGGCAGGTCGGGCGGGTCGTCAGTCACTTCTTCGGCGATCGCCTCTTCAAGCGTGGCACCCTCAAGCACCGATGTCTGTACGTCCTGGATTACTTCCTGCTCAGGAGCTGTCAATAGTTCGTCCGTAGGTGGAGTTGTGTCCAGCGTCGGAGGAGCGGCCTTTTCTCGCTCCATCTCTGCCAGGATCTCCTGCACGATGGTCTGTATCTCGGGGATCTGCTCCTCAGGCACCTCCTCCAGGGTCTGATAGGGTACACCCCGGTCGCGAAGGCGCTGCCTAAACTCATCCTCGTCGATCCCACGCTCAATCAGCTGCTGACGCAGCATCTCCTCCGTGACTTGCCCAGCCAGATCGACTGTAAAGGCGAGAACCACCGTGCAAAGCAGACAATACAACTTGGTCATTCGTACATCTTCTTATAGTAACTCTGATAGGCCCCTGAGGTCACGTTGTCCAGCCAGTCGCTATTTTGAATATACCAATCAGCGGTCAAAGATAAGCCCTCTTGCACTCCTATCGTAGGACGCCAGGCCAATTCGTGCTCGATCTTGGTGGCGTCGATGGCATATCGCTGATCATGCCCCGGACGATCCGTGACAAATTGGATGAGAGATCGCGAGCTACCCACCTCTCTGCCCTCAGCCTCGTCCACTATGTCGCAAAGGAGTTCTACCAGAGCGATATTTTGAAATTCGTTGTGCCCACCGACGTTGTACGTCTCACCGATCGTGCCTCGATGCAGCACCGCGTCAATGGCCTCGACATGGTCTTGCACATACAGCCAATCACGCACATTGCGGCCATCTCCATACACCGGCAGGCTCTTTCGCTGTCGAATGTTGTTGATCATCAGTGGAATCAACTTTTCCGGAAATTGATAAGGCCCATAGTTATTGGAGCAGTTGGAGATCACCACCGGTAGATGGTGGGTATGAAAGTACGCCCGAACCAGGTGATCGGCCCCGGCCTTGGAGGCAGAATAGGGCGATCGCGGGTCGTATGGTGTACCCTCATTGAAGTACCCGGACGGGCCCAGACTGCCGTACACCTCGTCCGTCGAGACCTGATAGAAGGTAAAGTCTCCCGCCTCCTCCTGCCAGAGCAATCTGGCCTGATGTAGCAGGTTGGTCGTACCGACGGTGTTGGTCGTCACAAACTCCAGGGGAGACACGATCGACCGATCCACGTGGGACTCGGCGGCCAGATGCACGATGGCTTGAGGTCGGTATTGCTCAAAAGTGGCCCGGATAAACGCCTGATCAGTGATACATCCCCTGACGAATCGATAATTAGCCTGCCCTTCGATGTCTTTCAGGTTCTCAAGATTACCGGCATACGTCAATTTGTCCAGGTTGATCACCAGCATCTCGGGATACTTGCGGACGAAGTGCCGCACGACATGGCTTCCGATGAAACCCGCTCCGCCGGTCACCACCACTCTGCTGAATTTTCTCATACCTATACAACCGATTTGAAATAGCTCAAAGTGCGTCGCAGCCCTTCCTCGCGACTGACCTCCGGCTGCCAGTCCAGCAATCGCTTGGCAAGGCCGATATCGGGCTGACGGACCTTCGGATCATCGATCGGCAGCTCCTTGTAAATGATCTCGGACGAAGACTCGGGGACCAACGCCAAGATCTCCTCCGCCAGTTGTCGGATGGTGATCTCTGCCGGATTGCCTATGTTGACCGGACTCACATAGTCACTGTGGAGCAGCCGCACGATCCCCTCCACCAGATCGCTCACATAGCAAAAAGAGCGTGTCTGGTTGCCATCACCAAATACCGTAATCGGCTCACTTCGCAGGACCTGGCCCATGAAGGCAGGCAGCGCGCGGCCATCCTCCAGTCGCATGCGAGGACCATAGGTGTTGAAGATCCGTACAATGCGTGTCTCTAGTCCATGTGCGTTGTGATACGCCATCGTGATGGCCTCCTGAAATCGCTTGGCCTCGTCGTAGACCCCGCGGGGACCCACCGGATTGACGTTGCCCCAATACGCTTCCGGCTGGGGATGGACCAAGGGGTCTCCATAGACCTCCGAAGTGCTCGCTATCAGGATCCGTGCCTTCTTGCTCTTGGCCAATCCCAGCAGGTGATGGGTGCCCAACGATCCCACCTTGAGGGTATGGATCGGCATTCGAAGATAGTCGATCGGACTCGCCGGCGACGCAAAATGTAAGATGTAATCGACCGGGCCGGAGACGTGCACAAACTTGGTCACGTCGTGATGATAGAATTCGAACGCAGGGTGGGCAAATAGGTGCTCGATATTGGCTTTCGATCCTGTCAAAAGGTTGTCCATGGCTACCACCCGATAGCCATCAGCGATAAATCGATCGCACAAATGCGACCCCAAAAAACCAGCCGCTCCGGTGATTAGTATTCTATCCAAGGGTGTTCAGATCATGAGGCATCAAAGGTATAAAATGGCCCGACATGCCGAAAGCCGGCGCTGCGGGGGAACGGCCGTGGTGGCAGGTTGCCGGAAGCACCGGCTCCGAGTCGCGCGACCCATTGCTATACAAAGGCTAACTTTGCTCTGTGAAGTACCTGCTACCGGCCTTGGTGTCCTTTTTATCACTTGCCTCCTCCGGGTCAGCCCAACAGCTGTCCTCGGAAGAAAGGGGCCCGGTGCTGCTGACTAAACTAGCGTACGGCATAGGATGGCCCGGCGGAGACCTGTCCGATCGCTTTGGCCAACACTTTGAGTTGAGCGGATCACTCAGTCTCTTGACGGCGCAAAACTGGTACATTTCTGCCAACTACGACTTTCAATTTGGCAACGAGGTAAAGGAGGATGTGATTTCGTCCCTTCGCACGGTGGAGGGTGGCGTGATCGGAATCGACCGGCAATTTGCTGATCTTTCGCTGCGGCATCGCGGTTCGAGGGCCTATGTCCAAGGCGGTTATCACTTTGATGGCGCTCGCAGTGACCATCGCAGCGGTCTGCTACTGGCGGCCGGCGTGGGCTACCTGCGACACAAGGTCCGCATCGTCGACGAATTTGACAGCGTGGCGCAACTGCGGCCTCCCGCGGACCGAGGGTATGACCGCCTGACCGGCGGATGGATGTTGCATCAATCTATCTACTACTTGCACTTGAGCAAGCAGCGCATGGTCAATTACCATGTGGGCCTCGAATTGTCTCAGGGCTTTACCAAGAGCCTACGGGCATACAACTATAGTACCCAGTCAGCCGATGAGGGTAAGCGGATGGATGGGTCGGTCACGCTCAAAGTAGGCTGGATTCTTCCCTTTTCCCTTTCATCTGCTCAACGCTACTACTAAAGTTGGTCGTATTACGGATCTACACACTGCTGATCAGATTATATGGCCTGGGCATCTCCATTGCTTCGGTGATAAGCCCGAAGGCCAGACTGTGGGTATCGGGACGTCGGCGACAGCAAACGCGATTGAACGATCTGGACTTGATCAGGCCTATCTGGGTGCATGTGGCATCTCTGGGTGAGTTTGAGCAGGGCCGGCCGATCATCGAGGCGCTGAAATCGCAATACCCCGATCTGCCCCTTCTACTGACCTTCTTCTCCCCCAGCGGATACGAAATACGCAAAGATTTTGATCGCGCAGATGCGGTCTTTTACCTACCCCTGGACACCCCACGGAGCGTGACCCAATTTCTGGATGCGGTGACCCCCCGGATGGCCATCTTTGTGAAATATGACTTTTGGTTCCATTATTTGTCCGGCCTCCAGCAACGCGAGATTCCGATCATTTTTGTGTCGGTCCTTTTCCGTCCGGGCCACTATCTATTTCGCCCCTTCAGCCGGCCACTGCTCAGCATCCTGGCACGTTGCGATCATTTCTTTGTACAAAATGTGGGCAGTCAAGATCTGCTAACGGCACACGGCATCACGCAGGTGACCGCGGCCGGGGACACACGCATCGATCGCGTGCTTTCGCTGCAAGAGGCGCCCCGATCCTATCCTACCATATCGGCCGCTGCCAAAGACAAGTTTGTGATCGTCTTCGGCAGCATTTGGCCTGAAGACATGAAGATCCTTCAGCCTTTTATCCAGGTACATCGTAAGGGTAATTTGCTATTTATCTTGGCCCCTCACGAAGTGTCGCCAAAGCACCTTGGTTCCATCGATGCCCTTTTTGACAGCAGGATTGCACGCCTCTCAGAGGGTGCGTCGGCAGAAATAGAAGACGCATTGCTAGTCGATACGATCGGAGATTTGGCCCACCTGTACTCCTTGGCTGATCTGGCCTATGTGGGCGGTGGATTTGGCAAGGGGATCCACAGCATCTTGGAGCCGGCGGCGGCGGAGATACCGATCATCTTCGGACCCAAGTACGACAGGTTTGATGAGGCGGTAGCACTGGTCGCTGCCGGCGCCGCCCGGGCGGTATCGGATGCCCCGTCTTTTAGTGCGGCCTTCGATTTTTTTGCCCAGGAAAGCCACCGGATCGCCGCGATCGAGGCGATCCGGAACTATTTAGGGCACAGTAGGGGGGCAACGTCAACCATTCTGTCCTACCTTCGCGAGCATTACCTGAGCGAACGGGAGTCCAATTAGTACTATGATCGACCGTCAACAGATTGTATCCTGGCTAGAAGCTTGTGCCAAATGCCATATCCTGGTCATTGGTGATGTCATGCTTGATCGCTACCTAGACGGTTCGGTCAATCGAACCTCACCCGAGGCTCCCGTACCCGTGCTGGATCTGGAGGAAATCAATCATCGTCCCGGTGGAGCTGCCAATGTGGCATTGAATATCCGTGGCTTGGGAGCGCAAGTGTCGCTCATCTCGGCGGCCGGTGCCGACCAAAGAGGGAGGGAACTGGTTCAGCTACTCAAGGACGGCGGCGTGCATATCAGGGGCCTGGTGCTGTCCGAGGAGCGATTGACCACCTCCAAGACCCGGGTGATGGCCGGTCGAAAGCACCTTCTACGCGTGGACGAAGAGCGGCGAGAACCCCTGTCCCCAGCCGATCGATCCTTGCTCCTGAAGCACGTCGATGCGACGCTGTCAAGAGGTAATGTTCAGGCCGTGATCCTGCAGGACTATGACAAAGGCGTGCTGGACCCAGGCAGCATAAGTGCGATTCTGCGGATCTGCCATCTATACGATGTGCCGGTCGCCGTCGATCCCAAGTTTGAGGATTTCATGGCGTATCGAGGGGTTACTCTGTTTAAACCCAACTTGGTGGAGTTGCGGCGGGGAGTGCCCTTTGCCGTAAGCTCAGACGAAGACAGTCTCCGGGCAGCAGCGGCATATCTGCGAGAGAAATTGGCATGTACCTACGTGATGATCACCCTGTCAGAGGACGGTGTGTTTATCGACGGAGATGCCAAAAGTCACTTGGCCCCGGCGCCCAAGCGGACCGTTTCGGACGTGTGTGGAGCCGGAGACACCGTAATCAGCGTGGCGGCGCTGGCCCTTGCGACAGGTCTGGCGATCCCAGATATGGCATCATTGGCCGCGCTGGCTGGAACGACCGCCTGTCAATTTGCCGGAGTGGTCCCCATCCGTGGTGAATTGCTGCTGGCGGACATATAGGAGACTAAAGAGCATCATCGTGGGGACGCCGTTCGTTTAGGAAAGAGTCGCCAACTGCCTCATAGTGAGGCAATCTAGCGTTAAAAGAAACGGTCTTGATCCTAAATTTAATATATTGCGAGGCTAACGTTAATTCATTCATAGTTTAACTAAGCGTAACATATGTATCGATCTATCATTCAATCACTTACAGCTATTTTTCTGGTTTTTGCCACGGCTGTGGCTGGTGTAAGTCAAGATACGCTCTATACTTTTACTTTCGATACCACCCTGCAGGGCTGGACAACGGTGGGTATCGCTTCCGCAGATCCCGCTAAGGCCGAGAACGCGGTGTGGGTTTTAGCCCCTAACGGGGACGCTGGCACAGGGGCCTGGAGCACCGGTGACCTCCCGATCGGCTCTCCGTCCGGGGGAGGTGCTTTGCTGTTTGACTCGGACGGCCTGGACAATGGAGGGAACCAAGGAGACGAGTTTGTTGGCACGGGGGCAGCCCCAGCGCCGCAACGCGGAGAGATCACCTCACCCGCCCTCGACTTCTCTAACGAAACTACGGTCATACTCGGCTTCTACCAATACTACCGATATTTTGCTAATGACCGATTTTCCGATTTCACGACGCCCAACTCGTCGCTGGAAGTCAGTGGCGACGGAGGGACCACCTGGACCTCCTATGTGCTCAATGAAGAGCTCTTGCCCAATCGGTCCACACGATCATCCGATGTCATTGCCATGGACATATCGGAGGTAGCGGCCGGACAATCAGATGTCAGGGTAAAATTTGTCTGGGATGGCGAATACTACTATTGGCTAATCGATGACGTCACCTTCTATAACAGCTGGGGTCTAAATTTGGCGATCTTAGACTACACAAACATCAACAATTTTCAGACCCCTGATTTTGTCATGGTCGATGATACGGCAGACTTAGAAGTGATGATTGCCAATCAAGGCGATGCCGATATCACCGATAGCATCATGGTATGGACGAGGATTTTGGACGACAATCTGGATGTAGTCTTTAGCGATACCGGGTATCTGGAGGGGCTGAATCTAGGCGACACGGCTATCTGGGATTTTGATGAACATTGGGTGCCAGAGTTGCTACCTCAGAGTGGTGTGGATGAGAGCTACAATGTAGTCTACAATGTGCGCATGAAGGGTGATACGACCCCCGAGACGATAGCTCCGGATGACAATCTTGAGTTCCAGGCCTTTTTGATCAGTGACCTGAGCTTTCGCAAAGTACCAGGTGGTGATGGATTTGGTTTCACCGGAGAGGTCCAAGAAGGAACCTTTGAAGACTTCGCCTTTGCCAATTACTACGAGCTCCCCGCCTCCTTTACCGAAAATCTGAAGATCACGCAGATACCCTTTGAAGCATTTTCCACAGATGAAGATGATCCGCTCGTGGGCAAGAGTGTGATCGGATATGTCGTAAAGCTCCCGGATGATGTGGTCGAGCAAAATGCGGTACTGCTGAATGGACAGGTCAATCTGGTCAATTTCGATTTTGACGGTTCGCTCGATGCCCTGATCCAACAGGGTAGTGTCATTGGCATTGGTTCCTATCAATTTAGCATCGCCGATGACGAACCCGGGGCCGGCCCGTTCAATCTCATGGTCAACGACTTTGAGACCAACGAGAATCCGGTGATCCTCGAACCCGGCAATAAGTACCTCATCGCCATACAGTACATTGGTGCAGCCAATACCATTGCGCAGGAGATCAGCCGATCCTACAAATTGTATCAAATCAGCACGCTGTCGTACTATCCCTCCTTTGGAGGCTTCCGACTGCTGGGTACTAGGGCGTCGGAACCTGGCGAAGAACCTGTCCGGCGTGCCACCACCTATGCGGAGAATGTCGCTGCCATAGGCGTGGAGACAGAATTTGTGACAGCAGTGGACGAAGATCCGCTGCCTGAGGGATCCGTAAAGATTTATCCCAATCCGGCGTCAGACTTCATTCAGGTAGATATTAACTTTGCCAATGCCCTGGATGCCACCATATTTATTGCCGACGCTCAGGGCAAAATTATTGGTGCAGATGTGATCGAACGAGCGCTGCAGGAGCAACGCACCTATCAAATGAATCGCTTCCCCTCGGGGACCTACATCGTCAGGGTATCTACCCGCGAAGGCACGAAGACAGAGCACGTTATCGTAGCTCACTAATAAAGGACACAAATAATTAGAAGAAGGCCTTGGTATCTGCCAAGGCCTTTTTTCTTGCTAGTTACTCCGCTCCAACCTGGCCAGACTCTCTTCCAGCATGAGAATGCGTTTTTCGCCGTCGGCCAGTTTCTGGCGTTCTTTTTCCACGACCGCGGCCGGCGCATTGTTGACGAAGCCCTGGTTGTCCAGTTTCTTTTTGATGGACTGCACAAAGCCCCGCTGGTACTCCAGATCTTTGAGGGTGGCCAATCGTTCTTCTTCCACGTTGATTTCTTGCGCTAGCTGCAAATAATACTTGTCCGTAGCGACGACGAAGGCCAGCACATTGGCCTGGACCGGCGGTTGATCGATGATTTCCAGCTCGCTGAGAAACGCAGCCTTCGTCAGCAAGTCCACTTGACCCTGCGTATCCACGATCCGCTTGGCCTTGTCCGAAGACAGCACCTGCAAAGGCAGCCGCTCCCTGGCTTTCAGACCATTCTTATTGCGCATGTCCCTGACCTTGCTGATCACCTCCTTGAGATATTCGAGCTCGTCAATGGTGTTTGGATCAAATGCACTCGGCTCCGGGTACGAGGAGACGACACAATCTTTGCCCGCACGATCCTTCACCTGATGCCAGACCTCCTCCGTCACAAAAGGCATGAACGGATGCAGAAGCTGCATCAACTGACTTAGAAATCCAATCGTCTGCTCGTGGGCAGTGGTGGACAACTGCTCTCCCGATGGAGGCTTGATAAACTCCAGGTACCAACTGCAGAAGTCATTCCAGATGAAGGAGTAAAGGGTCATTTGAGCGTCCGATAGCCGATAATTATCAAAGTCGGTGGAGACGCTGCCAATGGTGCGCTGCAACTTGGCCTCAAACCAGTCGATCGCAGCTCGTTCTGCGGCGGTCGCAGGTCCTTCCTTTACATGTTGTGACCACCCCAGCACCAGCCGAGTGGCATTCCAGATCTTGTTGCAAAAGTTGCGGCCTTGCTCGCACAACTTTTCGTCAAAGAGAAGGTCTCCCCCCGCCGGCGAGCTAGATAGAATCCCAAAACGCACGCCATCGGCGCCAAATCGATCGATCAGCTCCAACGCATCTGGCGAGTTGCCCAGGGACTTGCTCATCTTTCGCCGCTGCTGATCGCGTACCATGCCGTGAAAGTAGACATGCTTAAAGGGGCGTTCCCCCTTCCATTCAAAGCCGCTCATCGCCATGCGAGCTACCCAGAGGAAAATGATGTCCCAGCCGGTCACGAGCACCGAGGTGGGATAGTAATAGTCGATGTCTGCATTGCTGTCCATCCCATCAAAAACACTGAAGGGCCACAACCACGAGCTAAACCAGGTATCCAGCACATCCTCGTCCTGTCTGAGATCTTCGAGGCTCAGGCTGGAGTTGCCTGTTTTTTCCTGAGCCAGTCTTAAGGCCCCTTCGGCGGTCTCGGCAACATACGTCTCGCCAGCATGGTAGTAGGCCGGGATACGGTGACCCCACCACAGTTGGCGAGAGATACACCAATCACGGATGTTTTCCATCCAGTGCCGGAAGGTGTTTTTTTGCTTTTTGGGAAAGAACTCGATGTGGTCGGACATCACCGCCTGCAGGGCGGGTTCGCTCAGCTCATTCATGCGCACGTACCACTGCAAGCTCAAGCGAGGTTCCACCACCGCATTGGTCCGTTCAGATCGGCCCACGCTGTGTCTGTAGGGCTCCAATTTCTCCAGTTGGCCAGCCTCCTTGAGGTGCGTGACCATCTTCTTACGTGCGGTCATCAGATCATCACCCACGAAGAACTGGGCAGCCTCACTCATATGTCCGTCATCGGTGAGCACGTCGACCACCTCCAGCTCATGGCGCTTGCCGATGTCGTAGTCATTGGTATCGTGCGCTGGCGTCACTTTTAGAGCGCCGGTACCAAAGGACGTATCCACGTAGTCATCAAAGATGATGGGGATCTCCCGCTCCACCAGGGGTACGACCACATTTTTCCCCTGTAGGTGTTGATAACGCTCGTCGTCGGGGTGCACGGCAATGGCAGTGTCTCCCAGGATGGTTTCCGGCCTGGTGGTGGCGACGGTGATAAATTCTCCGGGCAGGCCGACCACCGGATACTTGACATAGTGCAAATTCGTCTGCTCATCCACATACAGCACTTCCTCGTTGCTCAGGACCGTCTGCGCCTGTGGATCCCAATTGACCATGCGGTAGTCGCGGTATAATTTACCCTTGTCGTAGAGGTCGACAAACACCCGAATGACCTGCTTGGAGCGGACCTCATCCATCGTAAAGGCAGTACGATCCCAGTCACACGAAGCCCCTAGGCGCTGCAATTGCTCCAGAATGATGCCCCCATACTTATCCGTCCATTCCCAGGCGTACTCGACAAAACGCTCACGCCCCACCTCTGCCTTTTTTATTCCCTTCTCTCTAAGCCATCGCACCACCTTTGCCTCGGTCGCAATAGAAGCATGGTCTGTGCCAGGCACCCAGCAGGCATTTTTTCCGTCTTGACGGGCCTTTCGGATCAGGACATCCTGAATGGTATTGTCCAACATGTGGCCCATGTGCAGTACGCCGGTTACATTGGGAGGAGGTATCACGATCGAATAGGGCTCCCGCTCATCGGGCACTGACCGAAAGTAGCCCTGCGCTACCCAGTGCTTATACCACTTGTCCTCAATATCTGCCGGCTGATATCTGCTGCTGATGTCCATAAGTGTCTCTCAGATTGACCAAAAATCGTTGCGGCTGCTAAGATACATACACCAATCCAACCACCCGCCGCATCTGAAAGGCTAGGAGGCAAAACCTCTGTGTATCTTTCATCGTTGATACATTGGATGTCCGAACAAGAACTCATTAAGGGCTGCAGGGCCCACAATCGAAAAGCTCAAAAGCATCTATACGACAAGTATGCACCTGTCTTGTTTGGCATCTGCCGTCGATACGTGCGGCAGCAGGAGGACGCAGAGGATGTGCTTCTGGAGAGTTTTTACAAGATAATGTCGAGCATTGAGCAGTACCGGGGCAATGGCAGTTTTGAAGGATGGATGAAGCGGATTGCCGTCAACCAGTCCTTGATGTTCTTGCGCAAGAACCATAATTTTAACATCAACATCGAAAGCATCCAGGTGACGGCCAAGGACGACTTTTCGATCGAGGATGCACTTTTTGCCGGGGACTTGCTCAAGATCCTGGATCAGCTACCACCCGGCTACAAGACGGTGTTTAATCTCTATGTGATCGAGGGATACAAGCACCGAGAAATAGCAGAACTACTAGGCATCAGCATCAATACGTCCAAGTCGCAATTGATTCAGGCGAAGCGAAAAATGAAACAACTTTTAAAAAAAAATAGACGGGCAGCTTCTTAGGAAATGAGTGGTCAAAAGCGTAACGATTGGCAAACGGCGGCCAACCATCTACGGGTGGAGCCGTCGCCCAGGGTCTGGCACCGACTGGAAGGCAAACTAGATCAGGACAAAGGCAAGGTCGAAGTCCAGGTCGTACGCCGCTGGCTCGCCGTGGCAGCTTCGGTGGTCCTCGCCACTGCCGTGGCGTACTGGACTGTCTCGTCCTATCACTACGACCTGGTCCAGACCGAAGAGTTGCGGCTCGAGACCCCCCAACCCTCTTTCGCGGTGTATACCCAGGTCGGCGATCTCAATGCGCAGTACGCCACGCAGTCATGGAAGCGAATCAATGAAGGCCCCAGGCACGCGCGCTTGGTACCCCCCAGCACAGAAAATTAGACTAGTAGAGTTTCGCATTAAATCTTGTTGTTAATTCTAATGTCTTTGGTCCGCATACTTCGTTGCAAAGCCTCGCCATAGCTACGGCTATGCCTGTGTTTCGCGCCTCGTCTGCGAACAAAATCCTATTAGAATTATTCAACATATCTAATGCGAAACTCTACTAGTAGAGCTTCGCACTAAATCTTGTTGTTAATTCTAATGCGAAGCTCTACTTTTCCCTTCTGAAGGGGTGCCGCTGGGTCCATGCCTCCGCCCGATAAAACCAACCGAAAATCGATGGCAGCATCCGGTTGAGCAAGCCGTTTCGATGTCTTAAGAATCCGAACATTTCTGCTGGCACCGCCCCGATGGCACTCTTCATCTCCAGGGCAGTCCGAGATAAAATCAGGACACGTTTGTGCTCCGTGATCGCCTGTTGGACCAGATCGAGCATCATATTGAGATAAATGTCCAACGAGACATTCAGCGTGCGATCAAAACCGGTGAAGTGCGCCACTAACTTCCGATCATCCTCCAATGAGGTCATAAATCCGACCATCTGACGATCCAGATAATATGCCGTGACCTGAAACTGATCAGGCATATGCGATGAGATGCTAGCGAAGAATCCCTTGGGTACCTGAACGATGTGAAAGTCGGCATGATCCACTACGGAGGAGAATAAGCGGTGTAGCTCCCCCTTCTGCCGCCTCACCTGATCGACGGACAACCGCTGGGATATCAGCGGTTGACCCCGTTCGCGGGCTTTTTTGAGGCGCAGTCGATACTTGGAGCGGAGTGCCGCCGTATAGTCATCGTATACCGTCCAACGATCATCGATGACCATCGCCATGGAGGGCTGTACCTGAAATCGATAGAAGCCTTGAGCAGATAGTGATCGTCCCACCTCCTTATCCAGTGCCGCATCTAGCTCCTTCACAAACATCATGTTAAGCGACGGATCCAGCGCTGGCATCTGCTCGAACAACGTATTCCAAAGCGAGGTGAGCATCCGCCCTTTTTCCGCCGAGGTATACGGCCGGACAAAATGAAAGCCATGGGGACCGGTCAGCAGAAGGTTGCCACACACGAGCACCTTGAGCGGTAGGCGTCGGGCTAGCCCCTGTCGTAGTCGAGTGGTCCATCGCCGATCGCCTTCCCGGAGATTCTTAAAACTTTCAAAGATGGAAAATGGATAGATCTGGCAATAGGCTACACCCACCATCTGAGGACCCTCCTTAAGGATGAGATAGCGAAAGGCCATCTCAGGTATGCTTGCCTCTTCCAGGCCCTCGAGGAAGGCGGTTGACAAAAGAAGCTTGCCCGTGGTCAGGGAGGTCCAGTCAGCCCTGCATGATTCTATGGTTGTATACACCTCGGCTGTTCCTCCATCAAATCGGAGCACTTGATGTGAAGTCACGAGGTAGTTAACATCATTCAGCCGGCATTGTTGGTCACCTCATCCAAGTAATGGGCCGCGGCTTGTTCGTCATCCCAGGCCAATTGGGTAATGCTTCCCTGGCCGTGCCGATTGCGGAGATAATACTCGATGGCAAATTTGACCGCATCATATTCGATGATGAAGTCCTGAAACTTGACCGCCGAGATCGTGCTCAGGGCCAGCTCCCCGGGCACCGCGACTAGTACCTGCTGCGATTGACCGCCTTCGCGATACGTCAGCAGTCCAAGGGGGGTGATAGGCAGCACGTCGCCCATGTCTACCCGTTTGCCGATGATCCACACGGGGATCTTGCTGATGCCCAGCTCGCTCTCGAACGCCACAAACGCCTGGTTGATGGGAGGGGGCAATGCCGACGGCACCGCAGTCTCGACCAGCGTATCAAAAGTCCTTTGCTCTACATTAAACGCCATGCGTCGATGCTCGCCCAATGGGGTCTCGACCATCGCTTGATAAGAAGCGCCCACCCGTGTAGAAGGAACCTCCCAGCGCTGGTCCGCGGAGGACGACGGCGCATCGCAGGAGGGCAATAGGGTCATCATGCACGCGAGCAGAAGCAGTAGAGATCGCTCGAAATGGGGATGACTGATGGGTACGCATTTCATGGTACAAAAGCGACAAACTGATGACTTAAAATTATGAATTTTCTTAATGTGTAACGGTGGAAGATGCGGCCAAGGCCATGCCCTGCCCATCTTGCGAGGCGATTTCTTAATTTTGGAATGATAATTTATCGCCATATGAAATGCCGAAGTGTAATCATCCCGATCCTCTGCACCCTGCTCGTCACTGCCTGCGTGTCCACCAAGAAGTATGATGCGCTGGCCTTCGAAAAGCGTCAGCTGACCAAGGAACGAGAGGATCTCGCCAGCAAAGTAGCCGCCGATGCCGAGATCATCAGAGACCTTCGGGCGAAAGAGGCCCAGCTCGTGCAGCGAGAAGCAGAACTCAACCGAACCCGCTCCGAGCTGGAAGGGGTGCAGGCCTCCCACCGCGACCTGATGCGCACGTATGACGAGCTGCTCAGCCAGCATGAGGAAGTGCTTGACAATGCCAGCGAAGAAAAGTTGCTCCTCGCCGAGGAGCTGTCTGCCAAGCAGACCCAACTCGATCAAAAGGAGCGGGAGTTGGGCTTTCTCGAGATGAAACTGAGGTCGCAAGAAGAGAATCTCGTCTCCCTGCAGGAAGACGTGCGAATCCGCGAGCGCAAGATGTTGGAACTCACCGAGAAACTACACGCTAAGGATTCCCTGATGTTGGCATTGCAGACGTCGGTGCACGACGCGCTGCGCGGATTTTCATCCGAAGACCTCACAATCTCTGAGTACAACGGCAAGGTCTATGTGTCGATGAGTCAAAATCTCCTTTTTGCCAAGGGCAGCAATGTGATCGACGCCGCCGGAAAAGACGCCATCCGAAAGTTGGCCGGGGTGCTCAAGGAGGAGCCGGACATCCGTATCAACGTCGAGGGCCACACCGATACCGACGGAACGGCCTCCAAAAACTGGGATCTGAGCGTATCGCGCGCCACCGCCGTGGTAAAGACGCTGACCGCCAGCGGCCTGGATCCATATCAAATCACGGCGTCGGGTCGTGCCTTCTATGAGCCCAAGGCGCCCAACGACACGGAGGAGAACAAAAGCATCAATCGGCGTACGGAGATCATCCTCTCCCCCAATCTGGACGTGCTTTATTCGCTGATCGAACCTTAGAGGCTGTTGAGACACCGAGTCGGATTTGCTTGCCCTTACTTTGGCCCGGTTGGTCCTTGGCACCTTTACAATCGTCTTCAAGTAAATGGAGGGAATGTTTAGGAGACCACAACTTGGCTTGCCCCGGATATTCGGGCTGATCTTGGTGTCTCTTGGCTGTAAGGCCGGACAGAAGCCGCTGGCCATCGAGCCGATCGACCGGCTGGTCAGCCTCGAGAAGACAGGATGCCTAGGCGATTGCCCCGTGTACACCCTGGAAATCTATGACGATGGCACGATCAGGCTGGAAGCCCGCCGCCACCTCGACCTGTCCGGGGTGCACACCGATAAGTTGTCACCGGAAGAATTGGATCGGACCGTGCAGGCCCTTGACGAGGCTCGCCTCCCCCAGTTGAACGATCTATACGATAATCGAGTCACCGATGCGCCCTTTACGATCGTCACCTACCGGGGCAAAACCATCCGCTGTCGGGGAGATGCTCCGCCGCAACTGGGGACAGTCGTGACCACCCTCGAAGGGCTGCTCGACAACAGATCCTGGACAGACGTGGCCGCCAACCAGCGCGAAGTGATTTTGGATCTGCCTGGTGGGCAGGCCTCTATCGACGTCTTGGTACATCGATACGGTGATTATTCTTTGCAGCTTCAGAGGCGGCTGGGGCCCCGATCCACCTTCTACCTTTTCACCCTCACCGTCGAGGAGTCAGACGCCGAAGCCCTCCTGGAGCGCCTGCGTGCCGAAGAAGGAGTCCAAAACGCGCAATGGAATCATCGCCTCCACCGACGGGATCGATAGCAGGTACAGCACCTTTCGTAGTGCCGCTATCCACGTTGGTATAAGCTAATCTCCGTATCCCGGGAAAAATGACATCTTAGGCATCACCTATTTCAACGAAGAGACCTATCTAACATGAAGTTCCTACCCACACTCGTCCTGCTGCTGGTCGCCACCGTTGCAGGACACACGCAAGAGGCGGATACCTCCTCCTTCGAGACGTTTGACTACACCCATGAAGATTCAGTGTACGTCATGCAGAAGTACTTCCTCGTGTTTCTCAAGCGAGGTGACTCCCGCTCCCAAGACAAGGAAGAATCCACCAAGATCCAGCAGGCCCACCTTGCCTATCTGGGCGGCCTATACGAGCAGGGTATCATCTGTATGAACGGCCCCTTTGGCGATGATGGGGATATTCGAGGCGCCACCGTCTACCGCGTATCCTCCGCTGAAGAGGCCCTACGGCTGGCCAGCAATGATCCCGCCGTCAAGGCAGGACGGCTGACGGTGGAGGTGCACCCTTGGTGGTTGGCAAGGGGTAGTGGGGTGCGCTGAGTGGATGCTTAGTCTTGGTTTCAGTGATATCATTTGCCCGTATGGGGTAGAACCAGGAAGTGTGCGTGTCTATGACGCGTACAACTCTGCCCTGAGGGTTTCTTTACTTTTTCCCAGATGCTGCGCTATGTCACGAAGTATGCTTGACAAGGTCCCTACTCGCAGTGGTTTGTGGTCGGGTATTGTGATGTGATGCGTTTCTGTGCCTTCCTTTCGACTGAGTCTAATATGGCTTCCACTCTGACGAGTTTGCTCGTAGCCATATTTCTTCAACTTCTTTGATAGGTTTCTGCCTGTCTCATTGCGGGGCAACTTCATGCAGCTACTATCTCGTCTTTGACGAAATGCAATCGGATAATGCGTCGCTGGTCATCATCAAAATGACAACGGACTGCGTCCTTCACCTCTTCTCGCAGTAATTCCCAACTATCTGCTTCCGTATATATGGATTCTCCCAAGGCCTGAGCCTCATACCCACCCTCAGGGGATTCTTTGACGATAAATATGACCTCATCCATATGCACCATTTTGTCAAAATTAACGCTTTTAGTTGCTCCGATCGCTTATCTACTCATGCCATCAGGCGAAAATTATTATCTATTCCTTTAGCAAACACAGTTGTTAAGGACCATCCGAATGTAGTTGGGATCGGATCTTCCGATGTGAAGCGGCTCGCAAACAGTACTCACTCGCCCGACAGCTTTCGGCTCGTCATCCTCGTTGGTCAGCCGCCAACCACTGTCACGGATGTCGCAGTAACATAGCAAAGTCAAAACTTGCGCTGGTCCCCTGCGACATGGGCCTGGGCTGTTGCATTCACCTAGGGGTGGAATGCCTTGGGAACACTCAACGACCTCTACCTAGGCCTATTGCTCAGAAGACCTTTGACGGATAGGTCTTCGTCAATCTCTTCCCAATGAATGCCAATCCCCTTCCCAATTAACCTCCAGTTATTTCTCTGATTTGCAGTGGCATTTGCTAGGCGTGGGAACCACTTGAGAGATGCAGCAATCTCACGATCATCAGATAGCAGGACATGGATCTTATTGTCCGTAAACCAGAGCTTCACTGCCTTTACGGTATCGGATTCACTTGCCAAAGTACTGATCCCACTTTGTTCTTAAGTATTCTTGATGTTCGATGATCAATCGCCCTATCTGCCTTCGCTCAGTTGGATTGAAACCAAAGGTATAATCTTCCCCGATCTCATTCAACCAGTAGTTGGCTGCGCCATCTCCGTCTCAACCTGGCTCTGTCTAGGTTCGTTCCCCTCATTGCTGAAGAAGAAAAAGCGAAATCCGTTGACTTGCAAGATGGTTGCTTGAGCATTGAAGGGATCTGAACAATATCCAAATGAGTGACTGCGTGTGTGGCTGGTCCGCAGAATCAAAGGGGCCTTGCAGCTCAAGGGGATCAGCCGTCTACATGGTCTAAAAAACCCTGAATTCTTTCAGTAATTTCTTCAGGCGAAGGAAGGTATGATTTCATCTCTTCGGGGACCTCCTTTTCTATTCTGTAGCTTGCTATGCCCATCGGGTGATGCATCATTTTTAAGGCATACTCCACCACCGTCCTGTCCTTATCTCGGCAGATTAATATGCCGATAGCTGGCTGTTCATGCTCTTTCTTCTCCTGCTCATTTAATGTCGTCAGATAAAACTGCAATTGACCTACATACTCCGGCTTAAAACTTCCTGTTTTTAGTTCTATAGCTACCAAGCATTGTAGCCCTCTGTGGTACAATAACAGATCGATGTAAAATTCCTCCGTGCCTACCTTGATCCGGTGTTGATTGCCGATAAACGCATAATCGCCACCTAATTCGATCAGGAACTTCCGGATGTCTTTCACCAGGCTCAGCTCCAGCTCCCGCTCGCTGTAATCCTCGCTCATCTCCAAAAAGTCAAAGCTGTATTCGTCTTTCACCGCCAGCTTTGCCTGGTCTTTGTATTTCTCTACCAGTACCTGGTCAAAGTTGGTCTGATTAAGCAAAAAGCTTTCATAGGCCTTGGTCTCTATCTGATGGAGCAACACTGCTTTTGTCCAACCAAACTTCCTAGTCATCTTGATGTAAAACTCCCTTTCCAGGTCCTCTTTACACTTGCTCATAATGACCAAATGTTTACTCCAACTAATTTCTCCAACCAGTGGTTGGAGTTTTTCACTACCCTTGTATTCTCGGTAAAACTGGCGCATATACCATAGATTCTGAACGGAGTATCCCGTGGCTCCAGGGTATTCTGCTTGCAGATCCTCGGACAAGGTCTCTACCACTGATTTGCCCCAACCATGCTGCTCCTGACGCTCCACGATCGCCTTTCCAATCTGCCAGTACAATCCGATCAACTCCTTGTTGACCTTCTTCAGAGCCTCGTATTGGGACCGTCTAATGGCCTCCCTGATCTCTTCAAAAAATGCGCTGTATTCCGTCTTTTGTATGTCCATCATTCCTCAACTTTCAACGGGTTGGATACTGCCCTTATTCGAGCTAGCATACTTCGTGATATTTCCGCCGGCCGGCTGCTCTCTTTCATGATCCGAGTCATTGATTTTGCCAAGGCTCTCCGTGCCATCTTAGCCTCCTTCTCGCGCTGTCTTTAGGACTTTCCAGACTTCCCTTTTCCTGGCGCACTATCCACGCATTCTGATGGGCACAACACGCTAATTTAGCCCATCCATATGGAATAATGCCTGCCAAGAATCTACTAGCGCTATCTCAGAAACCGAGTATCCTGGTTGCCCTTGCGGTAGGGGATCTTGATGAAGTTAAGCGGGGCTTGGCGCACGCGGATGAAGAAGCTGTAAGTGCTCCGCTGCGGGGCCCAGTTGAAGCCCATCTCCCAGCAGTGCAGATTGCGTGTGAAACCCAAATAGGGGTAGGTGATGCGTTTTGTCTTAAAATCATAGCCGATGTTGCCGATCGACAGGTCCCAGTTGGGTGTCAGCCGGATATTGCCCCGGGTATTGATCGAGTTGGTCCGAATCTCCGCCTTCTTTCGACCATCCTGGTCTACATCCCACATGAGCACAAAGTCGTGGTTGATGCGAAAGTCCTTGAAGAGATCGGTCAACGATTCCAGCTCTTCACCCGAACGATCGTCGTTACGACCTCGGCTCGTCTGATTCGTCAGTCCCTCCCCTTTGATGAGACTACGGATGTTGTCGATCGTGAGCCCGTTACTCACCCGGAGAGCCGCCATGTCAAACCGCAGCAACTTGCCCTCGGCATCCCAATACTTGGTATTGATCCGACGACCATTTTCATTGACGGCGTAAGGGTCCCATCGCGCACTAAACTGCACCCGGGAGATACCCTTAAACATCTGCCCGCTGCCCCGAAGATTGACCATACTCCACTTGAGCGAATCTGCCACAAAGTTGTGCGAGCCGGTGATCGAGATCGTGTTGAGCAGCTTAAACTTCTTCTCGGTCGAGTCCTTCTTGGAGAATACTTTGGCCTCAAAGAGGTTGTTGATCGAATAGCTCATGGCCATACGCCGGCCCGTGGTAGGCGGCGAGCCAAAAAGGGCCCCCTCGAAGATTGAATAGATCTCATCGTCCTGCCCCGGAAAGGGGCTCTGCACCGTGCCCACGTAGCCCAAGTCAGGATCAGTATAGTCCGGCGAATAGTTAAACGAAATGGTCGGCTTGACGACATGCCGCACCCCCCTAAACCAGCCCTTGGTCCGATTAGCCCCCAACTGACCAAAGATGGTAGTGGAAAGCGAAATGCTGCTGGTAAACTGACGAAGTGGTTTCAAGCCATTGATGGTATCAGACAAAACCTCTCCCAAGCTGAGGGTGTCGGTGGCAATAACAGCCACCTCCATGCTATCAAAGCTATAGAGGGTGTCATACACGATATCCAGCCCGGGTTCAAACGTCTTTTGAATGGTCTTGAAATACCAGCTCTCCTCGTAATCCACCGATGGCGTGATGTTGAAATACTTCAGGATTCTAAAGGAGGCGCTACTGTTGAGGTTGTGATTGGCCCCAAACTCCGCATCCTTAAAAAGGGACTGCTGAAAGAGCAGACTGTCTTGAGTGCGTATACGGTTGAGAAACTTACCGCTGTACTGCAGCGAGATCTTCTCATACCACTTGGCCTGCGGCGACCGATTCTTCTTGCGCTCGAAGGGGAAGATCCGGTTCATGGTGACGTTGATGTCAGGCAGGGTAAACTGCATCTGGCCCGTATTGGAGTTTTGCGAATGCCGCAGGTTGGCCGAGAGGTTAAAGGGGGTGCCCTCAAAACGCTTGCGAAAGGAGACATTACTGCTGTACTGGTTGTTGAGCACCCGCTGATCATTGTAGTTGAGCTGCTCAAATCCATTGGTCTGCATGCTCACGCTGGCTTGAAAGGTCTGGCCAGGCCGGGCACGCTGATCTTGGTTGTGAGACCACCGGATGCTAAAGGACTTCTGCTTGGACTTCTGCAAGCCCAATTCAGGCACAAAAGTCTCACCCTTGCGATTGGAATAACCGATGTCAAAGTTGCCGCTGTACTTGTAGCGCTTGCGATAGTTGGATTTGGCTCGCAATCCCCAACTGCCATTAAAGTAAATGTCACCGGTGAGAGTAAGGTCAATGTTGTCATTGATGGGAAAATAATAGCCGATCTCGCGCAGGCCAAAGCCCCACTGTTCGGAATATTCGTAGTCACTCGGAAAGATCAGACCGTTTTTGGCCCCCTTGGAGATGGGAAAAAAGCCAAAGGGCAGGATAAAGGGCGTGGGCACCCCCGCGATCTCCAGGTTGCTGGGACCGACGATCACTTGCCGGTTGGGGATGATCTTTTGTCTGCGACTCCGGATGCCATAGTGCGGGTGCTCGGCATCGCAGGTGGTGAGTAAAACATCGGTGCTATAGACGTAGTCGTTGCTGGTCGTATCCGCTCCCCCCGACACAAATTTGGTCTGACTCCCATGGATAAACATATTGCTCTCCTGGGTGATGACATCGTAGATCTTTCCCTTGCGGGTCTTGAAATTGTAGCGCAGCCGCTTGGCGTCAAACTGCGAGGTACCATCATCAAAGTGCGGCATACCATTTTCGTTTCGCTCCTTTTCTACCGGCACCCGGGCACGGGGCACAATGGTCGTATCAAAGCCATTTACGATGGTGTCATACAGCGGCACCGCAATGGTCTCTTCCTCCGGCGGCTCATCGGCAGCGGCTTGGTCCTCCTGCAGTTCTCTCAGCAGGTCCTTCGGCTTCAGGCTGTCGGGCAGTTGCTCGGCCAGGGCGGTGCTGCTGTCCAGATCCACCAGAATATAATCGGCCGTGATGGAGTAGGTCTGATACTTGATGGAGGCTTGTCCATACAAGTAAATGAGATGATTGACGTTATCTAATCGAATGGAGTCTCTCGCATTGTACTCCACTAAGTCTTGTAGCGTATCAGCTGAAAATCTTACCAATCCCCGGATGGGGCTCTTTTGTCGGATACTGTCCAACGGATCGTAGGGCAGGGTATCGGTCGCCAGGCTATCGGTCAGCAGGCGGGTGGCTCGCTGGAGCGGGGCATCCACTTGAGCTGCGGATGGTAGCCACATACATATTAAAAAAATAATTTGTATGTAATATCTTGATTTCAAGAAATTTGGCTTTGTTTTTGCGTTGAAAAGATATAACTTGGATTTATAATATAAAATCAAAATCATGGAAAGCTACAAATCGGTACACCGGATAGTATCTCTAGGCCTGATGCTATTGGGTATGATGTGTACCTCGCAGCTCTACTCTAAAGGCGCAAATGTAGAACATTCGCTGCCCGGAGACGCTGATTTTAATATTTCATTAATGGACCCGCCAGCCCATGCCATCGGGGGAAATATCGAACGGGTGGTGCTAGATGCAGGCCATGGAGGCAAGGATCCCGGGTGCTCCGGCAGAAATAGCAAAGAAAAGGATATCGCCTTGGATATCACGCTCCGACTCGGTCAAATGATCAAACGTCAATATCCGGATGTCAAGGTCATCTACACCCGCGATCATGACGCCTTTGTGCCGCTGCATGAGCGCGCAAACATTGCCAATCGAAGCAAGGCCGACCTCTTTATCAGCATCCATTGCAACACCACGGCCAAGCGCAGTGGCGCCGTTGGTACCGAGACATTTGTGATGGGATTGCACCGCGCCTCGGACAACCTCGAGGTGGCCAAACGGGAAAACTCCGTCATCCTGAACGAGCAAGATTATAAGCAGCACTACGACGGTTATGATCCCAACAGTGATGAGGCGCACATCGCCCTAAGTATGTATCAGAATGCCTTTCTGGACCAAAGCATCACCTTTGCCACCATGATCGAAGACCAATTTCAATCGCACGGCAAGCGGACGAGCAGAGGTGTGAAGCAGGCGGGCTTTCTGGTTCTTCGCAATACCGTGATGCCCAGTGTGCTGGTAGAGGCCGGCTTTCTTAATCACAATAAAGAAGAGAACTTCCTACTGTCTGAAAAAGGTAAAACCAAAATTGCAGAGTCGATTTTTAAAGCTTTCGGCACATACAAAATGGAAGTGGAGCAAAGTGTTGCACTCCAAACCGAAACCAATGTAGAGGCCATCCCAGCCGACAAGTCCAAAGCCATCAACACACAGCCGAGCAGCTCCACATCAGTGGCCAAGACAGAGCACAAAGCCGAGCAAGCGCCGATCAACTACGTCGAGCGGGCCAAGCGAGAGATGGCCAGAATCAAAAAGCAGCGACAAAGTACGGGCCAGCAAGCGCCCGCTGAGCATGCTGCCGTCACCACGAGTGGCTCGGTCAGTGCATCCAAAACGAGCCCAGCCAAACAGCCCGTGCCACAGGCCACCAAGGAGCCGAGGCAGTCATCGGAGGTTACCTACTCCGACGACCAGCCGACCAGAACGGCGCCACGTGAAAAGCGGCTAGAATACGTGGTGCAATTGTCTGCTTCTCGAAACAAACTGATGTCAGGCAATGGCAAGTGGGACCAGGTGGTTGACAATGTGCTGATCCGCTATGAGGACAACCTGTACAAGTATCAAGTGGGCACGCTGGAGACCTATGAAGAGGCCCTGGCTCAGAAGTCCAAGCTGAAGGAGCTGGGATTCAAGGACTGCTTTATCGTGGCTTATTATGGTGACCAACCCATTGCTGTAAAAGAAGCCTTTGCCTTAGCTAATCGATAGATCAAGATCGTGCCCGAACGATTGGGGACGCTCTGAGCATCCAAACAGAAAGAAATAGAACCGTGCACACATCGCACGGTTCTTTCTTTTTTGCCCTCATCCATCCGACGCTGCTGGGCACCTGCCTCTTTCTTCCAGCGAAATTCCTGACGCCGGACAAGTACCGGGTGAGGTTGACACTTTTTATACCTTTGGTGCCGTTTTAACCCAGATTCATCCATTTCAGGAGGCAAAAGGACAAAAGGGAGCTTGAGGCACCCCTGCTCAGAAGAACCCACCTCGCGCCTGCTTGTATGCGATGAGATAAATGTCCTGGTATGACAAAAGAGATCCGCATCGGATTGCTAGCCATTGTTGCACTGGCCCTCATGCTCTGGGGCTATAAGTACCTGCTGGGTAAGAACCTTTTGGAGCGAAGCCAGACGTTTTATGTCGAATATGACAACATTGACGAGCTCAAGATCTCCGACCCGGTGCTCATCAATGGATTTCAAATTGGCACTGTCCAAGCGATCTACCTCAAGCCCGAAGATCTCCAGACCATCGTCGTGGAGCTCAATATCGAGCGCAATATCACGCTACCTCGCAATACCGTGGCTGCACTCAAAAGTGCCAGCATGATGGGCGGCAAGCAGATCGATCTCGAGTATGAGGGTGTTTGTGCCGGTGACGACTGCCTGCAGAGCGGTGATCACCTGAAGGGTCGCTCCTTTGGACTCATCCAGTCGCTGATCCGTCCCAACGAACTCGATCAATATGTGGAGACCGTACGTGAAGGAATCGGTGGTGTGGTGGATAGCGTGGGTGCACACCTGTCTGAGGACGCCAACAATGAGCTAAGCAAATTGCTGATGGATATGCGCATCACGGTGGGCAATCTGAGAGAAAGCACCAACCACGTCAATCATCTGCTGGGTGCCTCCAGCTCCAGCCTGGTCAGCACATTGGATAACCTGGCCTCCATCACCGAAAACATCGCCATCAACAACGAGCACGTCACCGGCCTGCTCAAGAACGCCAACGACATCACCGAGCAGCTGGCATCCGCACGGCTAGATACCACCATATTTCGAGCCAATCGAGCCCTGGGCAACAGCGCCGATGCTATAGCCGCTCTCGAAGCCACCCTGGAAAAAGCCGACCGCTCCTTCACAGAACTCTCCCAGTTGCTCCGTCAGATCAATCAGGGAGAGGGTACCCTGGGTAGCCTGGCCAAGGACGAGGCACTCTACACCAACCTGACCAACCTCAGCCGAAATCTTGAACTGTTTTTGCAAGATCTCCGACTCAATCCCAAACGATACATCAATGTCTCGATCTTTGGCAAAAAACAGAAGAAGTACGAAGTGCCCGAGGATGATCCCGCCCTGGACACGACCAGATCTCAATAAACGTCCCATAAGATAATGTAATGGAGGGTTGTACTAGATGACCTGCACCTCCGGCACCAGCCAGATACCAAACTTCTCCTGGACTTCTCCCGCCACATGGACGGCCAGGTCACGTAGCTCAGCCCCGGTACCACGGCCGTGGTTGACCAGTACCAAAGCGTGCCGGTCGTAGATACCCACATCATCTCTCCGATATCCTTTCCACCCACACTGTTCGATCAGCCAGGCGGCCGATATCTTTACCCCCAGGGGTTGAGGATAGCCCTTCAGCTGAGGGTAAGTGCGTTGCAGCTTGTCAAAGTAGGATCTGGCTATGGTCGGGTTTTGGAAAAAACTACCGGCGTTGCCCAGCTCCCCAGGATCGGGCAATTTTGAACGCCGGATCTTGATGACGGCCTCACTGATATCCTGGGGGCTGGGAGAAGTAATTTGTCGATTGGCCAATTCCGCTGCGATAGCCCCGTAATCTGTCCGAATCCGATGGTCAGCTGTGGTCAGCTTGAGTCGTACATTGGCGATGGCATACTTTCCCCGCAGGGGTCCTTTGAAGACACTGTAGCGATAGCCAAAGGCACACTCGTCATGGTCAAATGAGCGACGGCTCCCGGTCTTCATATCCACGGCCTCGAGTCGATCAAAGACGGACGCAAACTCGACCCCATAGGCCCCGATGTTCTGGATGGGCGCTGCGCCCACGGTGCCCGGTATGAGTGACAGGTTTTCCAGGCCGCCATATCCCTGTCGTAGGGTCCAGCGGACCAAGTCATGCCAGGTCACACCGGCTCCGACCTCCAACGTCACCTGGCCGGCTCCTTCTTCGACCACCTCGATGTATTCGATCTTGTTGCGGATGATCAGCCCCTCGTAGGGTCCGGTGAAAAGTATGTTGCTGCCACCGCCCAGGATCATCTTGGGATCAAACGATGTAGCTATGGCGTGCTCCAGTCCTTCGATGCTGTCGACTTCGACAAAGTGTCTGGCCTCAACGTCTACCCCAAAGGTATTGTACGACGCCAGGGAAAAGTCTTTCCGGATCTGCTGCATCTACGAGGTGCTTTCAAACTGTAGACGGGCGAGATTACTGTAGGCCCCATTTTCCTTGACAGAAAGTTCTTGATGGGAGCCTGACTCAACGATGGTGCCCTGATCGATCACGTAGATGCAATCTACATCGCGGATCGTGCTCAGTCGGTGTGCAATAATCACAGACGTGCGACCATACATCAGCTTGTGCAGGGCATCTTGTACGACCTTTTCCGCTTCTGCATCCAGTGACGAGGTGGCTTCATCCAGGATGAGTATACTCGGATCTCGCAAGATAGCCCGGGCAATGGCCACCCGTTGCCGCTGGCCTCCCGATAGTTTGACCCCTCGCTCACCGACAATCGTATCAAGCCCATCCGGAAAGGATTGGATAAAGTCCCAGGCATTGGCTTGCTTGGCGGCCTCGACGACCTCCTGCTGGGTGGCCTCCTGCTTGCCGTAAAGGATATTCTCCCGGATCGTGCCGCCAAACAAGATCACCTCCTGGGGCACGACAGCAATATTACGACGCAGATGACTGACGTCGTACTCCTCAATCGGACGGCCATCAATCCACACCTGACCACCGGTCACGTCATAAAAGTGAAGAATCAGCTTGGCAATCGTACTCTTGCCCGATCCCGAGGGTCCGACCAGCGCGATCTTTTGGCCAGCTTCCACTTCAAAACTGACATCGGTCAGTACGGGCACGTCCGACCGGGTCGGGTACGAAAAGGAAACCCCGTCAAAGGCAATATCACCCTTGGGTCGCTGGCCCCGCGCTCTGGCAGAAGACAGATCCACCTCTTGTCCACGATCCAGTATCTCCAGGATGCGTTCGGTCGCTCCCACCGCACCGGACAAGGTGGTGTACAGATTGCCAATGCTGGCGATCGCCCCACCGATCAGGCCGGTATATATAATAAAGGAAAACAAATCACCGACGGCCATATCGCCACTCTCGACAAAGAGCGCACCCTGCCAGAGCACGAAGAAAATACCTCCAAACAGGACGGTGATGATGAAGATGAAGAAGATGCCCCGGGTCCGGGCATACCGCAGAGAAATGGATACGATCTTGCCGATCGAGTCTGCGTATCGTACGGACTCGTACCACTCATTTGTGAAGGACTTGACCGCTGAAAACGACTGAAGCGTCTCCTCGACAATGATGTTGGTCTCCGCGAGTTGATCCTGTCGCTCACGCGACAACTTTTTGATATAGCGGCCAAAAAATATCGCCAGCACCACGATCACGGGAAAGGAAAGGAGCATGATGAGCGATAACTTGGGGGCTAGCCAAGCCAGGATGACTACACCACTGATCAAGATCACAAATTGCCGCAGAAATTCCGCCAGGGTAATGCTGAACGCTCCCTGCAGTTGCTCCACATCGGCCGTGATCCGACTGGTAATCTCTCCCACCCGCCGCTCTTCAAAGAACAGTATAGGCTGGCATATCAGCTTGTCGTAGAGGGCCTTGCGGACATCGGCCATGCCCTTCTCGCTGACGATCGCAAATGTGATGGTGCGAAAGTAAGAGAACAGTCCCTGCAAGACCAGAATCACAATAAAGAGGATCCCATATTGCTTGACGGTATAAGGAAGGCGAGAATCACCATTGGCGGCATTGGCCATCTCGCCGGCGGCGCCAGGAAATATCATAAAGACCAGGCTGGACACCACCAGCAAGACCAAACCGACAATGAAGTACGCCCGATAGGGGCGAATAAATCGAAAGATGCGGGCAGTGTCCTTCAACGTCCCCCAACTCAACTTCATTCGCTCACTTGATTCCTGCCCGGCGGGTCTTCTTGCCATAATGCCTTTTAAACCACGCAAATATAAACAGCATTGGGCGCTGGAGGTTTGGCATATTTGATATTGACAGGATTGTGACAGTGGCGGGTGCCTAAGATCCCGGGCCTAGTCCAGCACAAACAGCTACCACGATCTGCCTGCCGCCGGTCAACGTGCTAAAGGTATTTGGACAGTAGATTGATCTGTGCCACGTGATAAATATCGTGATGAATGGCACCCTGCACCACCTGCTCCACCGTGAAAGAAGACTTCTCGTCAATCTGCTGGCTCGGGTCCATACTTGTCTCTGTCAATGCGAGAAGCAGCGCCTCCTGGCTTTCGTCCAATCTGGCGAGGAGATCCTGCCACTCCTCCATGCTCATGCGGTCGATCGTCGGAAAATTTTCGGAATCCGGCACGCTGGTGTGTTTGCCCTGGGTCAGCAGCCGCAAGACATATTGGCGCCAGGCCAGGATATGATGCACCAGCTCAGCGATGTTGTAGCTGTCTCCCAGGCGCAAAAGTGCTTTTCCCACAGCCACCTCACCCAATGACTTGACGACATTTTTTCCATACCAGGGCGTACCCTCATACACTTGTTTGAGTTGACTGGCCAGTGACGTCATCGGATCCATCTCGTATTATTTCGCAGGTGAGTATACGGTATTCTCCACAATCAGAAAAGGCATGGCCTCGCTGCCCAACCGAAAGAACGAGAACTCATAATAAACTCAGGAGAGCCATCCCTACAAAGAAAAGACCGCCGAGCACGGCAGAAACCACCAATATCAGCCATGCAAGCCGCCTCAGATCCAGATCAAATATCTCCGAGATGGGTAACGGTAGAAGACAGATGCCCTGGCCAGACCGGTTTGGATGTATTTCGGTCTAAATCCTATACGGAAAAACCCTCCTCTTTGAGGATATCGTAGATCTCTCGGCCCTTCTGATAAAAGCGCTGGATCTCTTTAGGGGGAAGTCTCCTGCCGTGTCGATAGAGAATCAGGAAATAGTTGAGACCCTCCACGTGCCAGTCCTTCTCAAAGGTGAAATAGTGGAGTACGGACTCACTAAAGGTGTCCCGAACTAGCTCCTCATCCTCCCCCTTCAAGAGATACTGATTTGAAAACTGCTCATGGCTGGTAAAGTCGATGTCGTCCCATCCGAGCCAGGCGCCAATTTTGTGCAGCACGTTTTCCGGCTTTAGATAAAACTGAGGCAGACCCAGCTCCTTCGAGTAGATAAAAAAAACAGTCTGCACATATGTCCGACTGCTATTGCCTGACCTGACAGTGTATTGATAGTCAAATACCCGGAGCTTTACATCATCCTCCGGCTCATTTCTCCACAGAAGGTGCTTGATCTTTTTCGATCTTCCCCGCCCAAAAAGCTTGAAGTCCATCAGCAATCGCATCACCCGAATCTCATCATCCGGCGCGTATTTCATGCCTAGACTCGGCGCCAAGCGAGCCATTTCTTCTTGCCGTTCTGACTTTAGAAAATCCCAAAACCCCATCGTGGGAAGATAACCAAATTGCCTAAAGGAGCTGGGTCCAACTCGGGACCTCCGTGACGGTCAGTTGCCTGTGATCATAGACGATCGACGAGCTTCTTTTCTACGATCAGCGCCTTTACAATGCGATGCCCGGCAAAGAAATAAATAGCATAGGAACCGGGTGCCAGCCGCTGCAAGTCCAGCCAGTCCTCTCGAGCGAATTTGCGCTTGCGTAGAATAATGCCCTCCAGATTGGAGACGGTATATTGCAAGAGACCCGGGTAGTCCGTATTAATCGTGAGCACCTGGTCTTCATCGGCCACGGCCATAGAAACGGAACCCTCAAAATCAAAATCCGTAAATCCATCGGAGATGGCGAAGGTATGATGCGTGGTAGTCGCGGATAGGTTCAAGCTGGCAACCAACGGATTTGGATCCGCGGAAACGGAGACGGCGTCTCCGGTCTGGGTTGAGGCCCCGGGCAAAAAGACCCCAAGCAGGATTGAGATCAATAGTGTGTGTTTCATCTTCCGACTGCTTGACTGTCCTTGATAAGCTGCAAAAACTCTGCCCAAATGTCCTGCGGTATGGCACGATGACCCGGCACTGTCGTACAGGTAGACGATTGCGTCGTTGGCCGCAAGCGAGGGGTGGCAATCGCAGGGTTTAGTGCTTGCTTGCTTGAGAATGTTTAATTTTCTTGTGCCTTAACAAAATCGCTAGCCTCATGTTCAGATCAGTCCTGATGCTGCTGGCCCTCTTTGCTCTTGAGGTGCAAGCACAGCCCTTGGATTCACTATTTGCCGATGCACTCTCGTACCGCTTTGTCGGTCCGTATCGAGGAGGTCGGAGTACCGCTGTAGCGGGGGTACCCAGTCAGCCCTACACCTTCTATATGGGGAGTACCGGTGGAGGCGTTTGGAAGACGGACGATGCCGGCATGACCTGGAAGAACATCTCGGATGGGCAGATCCGGTGTGGCAGCATTGGTTCGATCTCGGTGGCCCCGTCTGCTCCCTACGTAGTGTACGTGGGTACCGGCTCCGATAGTCCCCGGGGTAACGTATCTCCCGGCATCGGTCTGTACAAGTCGATCGATAGCGGAAAAACCTGGGAGCACAAGGGGCTCGAGCTATGTGGGCAAATCGGTGACATCGTGGTACATCCCACCCAGCCAGACCTACTGTTTGTGGCGGCGCTGGGCAATATCTTCCAGCCCAATAAAGAGCGGGGCGTCTATAGATCCACCGACGGAGGAGATAGCTGGGAGCATGTCTTGTACCTCAGCGACACCGTGGGCGCTGTGGATCTGGCCCTGCATCCCAGCAATCCCAACATCATCTATGCGGGTATGTGGCGGGCTGAACGCAAACCCTGGACGATGATCGATGGGGGCAACGAAGGAGGCCTCTATCGGACCCTGGATCGGGGCACCACCTGGCAGAAGATCGAAAACGGACTCCCCGATGGTGTCATCGGCAAGATTGGCGTGACAATCTCTCCGGCCAATCCCGACCGCATTTGGGTCATCCAGCAAGCCGCCGACGAAGAAAAGGGAGGGGTCTACCGATCGGACGATGGTGGAGATAGCTTTCGCCGTATTTGTCGGGATCATAAGTTGAGGCAGCGGGGCTGGTACTACACCCGCATATTTGCCGATCCCCAGGACGAAAATACCGTCTACGTTACCAACACCGGCTTTTACAAGTCCATCGATGGGGGTGAGCATTTTGACCATCGCTACATCGTACCTCACGGCGACAATCACGATGTCTGGATCCATCCCGACCATCCGGAGATCATGATCAATAGCAATGACGGTGGCGCCAACGTGACCCTCAATGGTGGTCAAACCTGGTCGCCGCAGACCAATCAGCCCACGGCCGAGTTTTATCGATTGACGGTGGATCATCAATTTCCATATCGGCTGTATGCCGGTCAGCAGGACAATACCACCATCTCGGTGCCTAGCCGGAGCTCGGGGGGAATTCATCCCAAGCAGGTATGGTATGCCGTAGGCGGAGGGGAAAGTGCGGACGTTGCGGTCCACCCCCAAGATCCCAACATCATCTATGCGACGACCTACAGCGGCATCATCACCCGGGTCAACCTGGCCACCAACGAACGCAGCGACATCGGAGCATATCCGCATTACACGGAGGGCACTCAGACCCGCGATCTGAAGTATCGCTGGCAATGGAACTTTCCCATTCGCATTTCGCAGCATGACCCTAACGTCATCTACCACACCTCCAACTATGTCCACCGATCAACCGATGAGGGTAAGAGTTGGACGATAATCAGCCCGGATCTCACCCGAGACATTGATGCCTATCACGATATTCCTGGCGGTCCGGTGCAACACGATGGTACCGGCGTGGAGATATACAGCACCATCTTTTCCTTTGCCGAATCGGCCTCGGATCCAAACACGATCTGGGTCGGCAGCGATGACGGCATGATTCACATCACCCGTGACGGCGGCAACCAATGGCAGGATATCACCCCGAGCATGATACCCCGCGAGGGTACGGTCAATGACATCAAGCTATCGCCACATGCCGACGGTACCGCCTGGGTAGCCGTATACCATTATCGCATGGGCGACTTTAAGCCCTACGTTTTACAGACCAAGGACTACGGCAGGAAGTGGACGTTGCTGACCGACGGCAATGGCATCCCCGAAGATCACTTCGTGCGCACCATCGCCGAGGACACCGAGGTGCCGGGCCTGCTCTTTGCCGGTACCGAATTTGGCCTTTATGTCTCCCATGACCACGGTGGTCACTGGCAACCCCTTCAGCTAAACCTGCCGCATACCCCCATCACCGATATGGAGGTACATCAGGGAGACCTGGTGATGAGTACCCAGGGCCGGGGATTTTGGATTTTGGATGCATTAAATGTGATCCGGCAATGGCGAGCCGATCTCGTCGATGAGTCCCTGCACTTGTTTCAACCGGAAGATACATATCGCTCCAATCTGGGAGGATTTGGGGGTACGGCTCCTCCGCGCAGCCCCTATCGAGCCGACCTCTATGTCTACCTTGCGGACGACCTCGACACTAGCCAGACCCTGTCGCTCGTCATTCAAGATATGGCGGGTGACACCGTGCGACGATGGGCCAGCGATCTGGACGCTCGCCAGCGACTCAAAGTCCAAGCAGGACTCAATCGGGTCAGTTGGGACCTCACGCTGGCAGCCCCCACCATCGTCAAAGACCTGGTCATGATGGATATGCGATACCCAGGCCAGGGACCAAAGGCAGTACCCGGTACCTATCGGGCCACCCTAAGCTCCGGAGCAGAGCGCAAATCAGTGACCTTTGGCTTGGCAAAAGACCCGCGCTGGCAAGTGACAAACGATGATCTGAAGGCAAACCTTCAGCTCGCCCTGGCCGTGCGAGATCTGATCACTCGCTCGCAGGAGCAGATTATGAACCTCCGCGGCATCCGCCGCCAGGCTGGCGTCTTGCACGAACGCCTCAGCCGACCGCAAAAGAAGCGCACGGGACCGGCCATCCAAGCCTTGATCCAGCAGACCAAAACGCTGGAGGAGATGATCTTTCAAACTAAAATTGAGACCTCTCAGGACGAGATTAACTATCCGAGGAAACTCACCAATCATTTGATCCGTTTATATCGGGTCGTGATCTCTCAAAATGACCGTCCCTCACAGGGAGAACTAGAACGCTGGGCCGACCTGCAAAAGGCATATGAGCCATTTGCTCAAGCCTATGAGGACTTCCTGGCAGAAGATCTCTCCGGGCTGATCGAGCAGATGAAGGCAGAGGGGATTCCTGCGATTATTTCACAATAAACGGGGGAAGGTGAGCGGACGCTTCATCACTCGCAGAAACCAGTGTTTGCAGGCGGTCTAGGGGCGAACCGACGATGTGACACAGAGATCATATTATTAGAAACTGCTATGTATAAACTTTTGTCGGATTTCGTATATTCAGGCGCTAAGTATTGGCATACCAAGCTAAATAGACTATAATTACGTTGATTAATCAAAACGATTTTGAACAATGGCAATAATGATCACAGACGAATGCATCAATTGTGGTGCGTGCGAACCGGAATGTCCAAATAATGCGATATATGAGGGGGGTGTGGAATGGTCGATTTCGGATGGCACGAGCGTTTCTGGATCCTACCTCCTGAAGGACGGCCGCGAGGTCGATGTCGACGAACAATTAGAACCCATTTCTGAAGATTTCTACTATATATCTCCCGACAAGTGTACCGAGTGTGAAGGATTTCATGAAGAGCCCCAGTGTGCGGCCGTTTGCCCGGTCGATTGCTGCGTGCCCGATCCCGATCATGAAGAAGATGAAGAAACTTTGTTGGCTCGTAAAGATAGATTGCACCTATAGGCTTTACACCAATCCATTTTAATGAGTACGAATACCACCGTAAAGGAGGAAGTCACCATAAAGTTTGCCGGTGACTCCGGCGACGGTATGCAATTGACCGGTGGGCTGTTTACCGGAAACACAGCGCTTACCGGCAGTGATCTGGCTACTTACCCCGACTTTCCCGCCGAGATTCGGGCCCCGGCCGGCACCTTGCCCGGGGTATCGGGCTTTCAGATCCATTTTGGTAGTACCCAGATCTTCACGCCGGGTGACCAGTATGATGTACTGGTCGCTATGAATGCCGCTGCGCTAAAGACCAATATTGATCAACTGAAGAAGAGCGGCACGGTGATCGTCAACATCAACGGCTTTGACAAGCGCAATTTGCGGCTGGCCAAATATGAGGATGATGACCACCCCTTGGAAAATGGATCCTTGGATGGGTATGAGGTGTATGAGATTCCCATCACCAAGATGACCAAGGAATGTCTCAAGGACTCTCCGCTGGGTGCAAAAGAACGAGATCGGTGTAAGAATATGTTTGTCCTGGGCTTCATCTACTGGAGGTATAACCGGGACATGAAAGACACGGTAGATTTTCTTCAAAGCAAGTTTGGCCGAAAGCCAGATGTGCTAGAGGCAAACATTGCCGTGCTCAAGGCCGGCTACCATTTTGGAGAGACCACCGAGACATTTTCGTCGCAATTTGAGGTCAAGGCAGCCCCATTGGAGCCCGGCACCTACCGGGGCATCATGGGCAATGAAGCCTTGGTGATGGGACTGATCACGGCCGCGCAGAAGTCGGGACTGCCTCTATTCTACGGATCCTATCCGATCACACCGGCCTCCGATATTCTGCATGGTCTAGCCGCCCACAAGCACTTTGGTGTCCGGACCTTCCAGGCCGAGGACGAGATCGCGGCCGTATGTGCCGCCATCGGAGCCGCCTATGGTGGCAATCTCGCCGTCACCGGCACCTCCGGCCCCGGGCTCGCCCTCAAGGCCGAAGCCATTGGCCTGGCTATGATCCTGGAGCTGCCGCTGGTGATCTGCAATGTACAACGAGGGGGCCCCTCGACCGGCTTGCCCACCAAGACGGAGCAGTCCGATCTGATGCAGGCCCTCTACGGACGCAATGGTGAATCACCGGTACCTGTGATCGCCTCCAAGTCGCCCGGCGACTGTTTTGAGGTGGCTCTGGAAGCATGCCGCATAGCTTTGCACCACATGACCCCCGTCATGTTGCTGAGCGATGGGTATATCGCCAACAGCTCGGAGCCTTGGAAGTTTCCCAGCGCTGATGAGATTCCCGAGATCGACGTCGAGTTTAGCCAAGACGAGGCCGGCAAGACCTTCCTGCCGTACGAACGAGATGAAAACCACGTCCGTGGCTGGGCAATCCCGGGCACACCGGGGCTGGCTCATCGCATTGGAGGCCTGGAAAAAGAGGCGAATACCGGCAACGTATCGTACGCCCCCGCTAACCACGAGTACATGGTCAAAATCCGGGAGGCCAAGATCGAGAAGATCGCACACTTTATACCGGAACAGGTCATCGAAGCCGGTCCGGAAGAGGGCAATCTGCTGATCCTGGGGTGGGGATCCACCTTTGGAGCGATCCAAAGCGTCGTCCGCTCGCTCAACCAGCGTGGCTTGGCAGTGGCGCATGCACATGTGCGATACATCAAGCCATTCCCGCGCAACCTGGGAGATCTGATGAGAAACTATAAAAAGGTGCTGGTGCCGGAACTGAACAATGGACAGTTGTCCACCTTGATCCGAGACAAGTACCTGATCGATGTGTACCAGTATAACAAGATTCAGGGTATGCCCATCTCAAAGATAGAATTGGAGCATGCGGCATTGGAAACACTAGATACATAGGCCATGAGCACTAATCTACCAGCCAACGGCTTGACCGCACCATTGAAGGCCAAAGACTTTGCCTCCAACCAGGATGTACGTTGGTGCCCCGGGTGCGGAGACTATTCGATCTTGAAGCAGGTGCAAACGGTCTTTGCCGATCTCGGCCTGAACAAGGACGAAGTGGCCGTCATCTCCGGCATCGGTTGTTCGTCCAGGTTCCCCTACTATATGGAGACCTATGGGATGCACTCCATCCATGGTCGAGCACCGGCCTTCGCCAGTGGACTGAAGATGGCCAACCCCGATCTCAGCGTCTGGGTCATCACCGGCGATGGCGATGGCTTCTCGATTGGCGGCAATCATATGCTGCATGTGCTGCGGCGCAACTTCGATCTCAATATTCTGATCTTTAACAATCAGATCTACGGCCTGACCAAGGGGCAATATTCACCGACATCCGAGGTAAACAAACGCACGAAATCGACACCACTAGGCTCCATCGACTATCCCGTCAATCCCTCGGCCCTCGCGATGGGATCCAATGCGAGTTTCGTCGCTAGATCGATGGATCGAGACCCTAAGCATCTGAAGGAGATGCTGCATCGCAGTTACAAACATGCTGGCACGTCCTTCGTGGAGATCTATCAGAACTGCAACATTTTCAACGATGGTGCCTTCTTCACCTTCACCGATAAGGAGACCAAGGCAGATCATTGCCTCTTTCTTGAGGACGGGCAGCCGCTGGTCTATGGCAAGGAGCGCAGCAAGGGCATCCGCATCAATGGACTGCGACCGGAGATCGTCGAGCTGGGCAACGGCGTCTCAGAGGGTGACCTGTGGATACACGACGAAAAGGATATCTTCAAAGCGTCTATGCTTACCCGGTTTTTTGATGATCCCAAGCAGGAGGGAGCCTTGCCTCGGCCCTTTGGGGTGATCTATGCGGTCGACCGACCCACGTACGAGAGTCAGCTCTTCAGTCAGATCGATCAGGCGGTAGAGTCCAAGAAAGCCGACCTGAATGCACTGATAGCCGGATCTAAGACGTGGGAGATCCAATAGATCGTAATACATAAACCAAACATATGTCTTCCCCTAAGTACTTAGTAGCAATATTCGGCGGAGCAGTGTCCGGATCTGAGGCTGCACATCAACTGGCTGCACGCGGCATATCATCCGTGGTCTTCGATCAAAATGCCCTGCCCTATGGAAAGATTGAGGACGGCTTGCCCAAATGGCATGTCAAACTACGCGATAAGGAAGAAGGGAGGATTAATGACAAGCTCAGCCACCCGCTGGTGACCTTTGTGCCGAGTACGGCTTTAGGCAAGGATATCTCCTTTGAGGATGTCTGCACCTGGGGCTTTAGTGCGGTGCTATTGGCCACCGGAGCCTGGCGCGATCGACCGCTAGCCGTGCCTGGCGTGGATCAGTACATCGGTAAAGGACTGGTGTATCAAAATCCATTTATCTATTGGTTTAACCATAAGCATGAGCCGGGTTTTGACTCTTCGGCTTATGAAATCAAAGACGAGGTGGCCATCGTGGGTGGAGGCCTGGCCTCATTGGATGTAGCCAAGGTGCTCATGTTTGAATTGGTGCAAAAAGCCCTCGAAGAGCGTGGTCACCAGGTGGATCTGTTTGCCCTGGATCGTAGCATCGCCCGGGTCCTGGACGGACTAGGTCTGACGCTGGAAGATCTCGGCATCAAAGGGTGTACCCTGTACTACCGGCGACGGGTCAAGGACATGCCTCTGTCTCCGGCACCTACCGACACGCCAGAAAAACTGGCCAAAGTACAGATGGTGCGAGAGAAGGTGCTCAACAATTACAAATCCAAGTACCTCTTTAATATGGCCCCCAACCACGTGCCCACGGAGCCTATCGTGGAGGACGGTCAACTGGTGGGTTTAGTCATGCAGGAAACGGTAATCGAGGATGGCCGGGTGATCCCCCAGCCGGGTTCCGAAAAAGAGGTACGGTTTCCTTATGTGGTATCCTCCATTGGCAGTATTCCGGAGTTGATACCCGGCATCCCTGCCTCCGGTCAAACATATCAGGTAGAAGACGAGACCTTTTGCCGTATCGCCGGCTACCCCAAGGTCTTTGCTTTGGGAAATGCCGTCACCGGCAGGGGCAACATAAAGGAGTCCATGAACCACGGTCGCATGATCTCGCAAAATGTGATCGAAGGCTATCTCAATGAGGCAGAAGGTGACCCTAACGAAGCTGCTGTCGAACGTATCGCTACTGCCATAGCGACCGTGTCAGCGGAGATCAGGGACACGAAAATATCCCTAGAAACGTACGACCAAATCATGGATCGGGTGGCAGCGCACCACCAGCGTACCGGCTACGAGGGCGACTATATGACCTGGATGCAAAGACACATGCCCACCCGGCTGGAAGACATGCTCGGGGTCGATCACTAAGGAGTTACAGGCCCAGGCCTGCCGAGCGTCGCTTTGCACTTCCTAACTTCTGCCCTTTTTCTTATCGTCTCTCAGGCGCGTCCCGATAAAGGGGATATCCGATTGCTTTATGGCCTCATTGTAGTCTGCCACATCCCCCTCCAGTAGATCCATCCATTGTCCCTTGCGCTCCTGCCACTCGCTCAGCACATCCGCAGCGCGACTGGTCTGACCAGATGTCACCGGTGGATAGGATCCCTCAATGATGCCTTGGATATGCCGCAATTTGGCATCCAGCTGATTGGGAAAGTTGATGACATCCTGAAAGGTCTTTTGCTTGGCTTGCACCAGCTGAGACTCAAGCGAATCGATCTGCGACACCAATGCCTTGCCGCTCTTACTCAGCGCACTGTCGGCAGCCATCTCTGCTCGTCCCTGCAATGCCTCTACCTGCGTCTTAATGTACCGCATGACCTTGACGGTCTTCACCACCTCCTGGGCGGCTTCGTCCAGGCGAGCCAGCCACAGATTCTTTTCCTCCAGATCGGCAGGAGCAATCTCCATCCGGGGGTCATATTGCACGGCAAAGTCAGATTGGAGGGTATCTCCGGCTATGCTTAAGAAAATCTTGTAATTGCCCGAGCCCACCCGGGGGCTGGCGTTGCCGCCCAGCGTCATCAGTCCCTTGATTGGCTCCTCTCCTTCCGGCACCAGATTCCAGACCAGCTTGTTCAGGCCCTTTTTGACCTTCAACTGGTCAGGCTTCTTCTTTGCTTGACTGGAGTAGGACTTTAGTTCTCGGCCTTCGGAGTCCGTGATCCAGTAGGATGCCTGCACGGTGTCCACTGGATCTGCCAGATAGTAGTAGGACATCAGTCCAAAGTCGGGATTGGCACCCCTATCTGAAAGGCTGTCATTTCTCGGCCCGCCCCACAGCGTCGCTATGCCCGGGGTAAACAACTGATTGCGCCCACTCATCGCGCCAGACCACTCCCGTACGGGTGTCAGGTCATCCAGGATCCAGAATGCCCGGCCCTGGGTGGCTACGACGAGGTCACCCTGGTGTACCTTCATATCGGTAATGGGCACGATCGGCAGATTCAACTGAAAGTTTGACCAGTTGGCTCCATCATCAAAGGACACGTACATGCCCGTCTCCGTACCTGCATACAGCAGCCCACTACGAGTGGGATCCTCTCGCACCGTACGCACGTGGGCCTCTTCACCAATGCCCCGTACGGCGCGGCGCCAAGACTGCCCATAGTCCTCGGTGATGAAAATATGAGGTGTGAAGTCATTGAACTTATAGCGTGTGAAGGCAACCACCGCTTTCCCAGGCTCATGGGCGCTGGCATCAATACAATTGACAATGCCCTCCTCCATCTGAGGCGGTGTGATGTCCGTCCATTGGGCCCCTCCATCCTGGGTCACGTGTACCAATCCGTCGTCCGTGCCTACCCAGAGCACTTGCGGATCATGTTTTGACTCGGCCACGTACATGATCGTGTGATAGTTTTCACCCCCGGCACCTTCGTTGGTGATGGGGCCGCCGCCCCAGTTCAGTTTTTCTACGGTATTCCGGGTCAGGTCCGGGCTGATCTCCTGCCAATGCAAGCCCCTGTCCATCGACTTCAACAGTTTATTGCCCGCATGGTACAGCACCTCTCGGTCGTGCTCGGACAGGATGATGGGCGCATTCCAATTGAAGCGATATTTCATATCCAGTGGCTTTTCGCCCAGGCCCAGATGGGTGTATGCCATGATGTCTTTGGACGATTTCAGCTCTGTGTCGTACTCCGTGATAATGCCCTGGTAGCATCCGGCATACACGAGTCGGGGATCATCCGGATCGAAGGCGGTGTAAGCACTTTCGCACCCGCCCACCCGGTAGAAATCTTGGTTAGGAATGCCTGCTCCACTGACGGCGTTGGGTATCGCAACGGTCGAATTGTCCTGCTGGCCACCGTAGACATAGTAAGGAAAGCGATTGTCGACGTTGACCCGATAAAACTGAGCCGTCGGCTGGTTGGACTGGGTGCTCCACGTCCGGCCACCATTGTATGAGACGTTGGCGCCCCCATCGTTTCCGTTGATCATAATCATAGGATTGTCCGGGTGAATCCACAGCGCGTGATTGTCCCCGTGCGGCGTAGCCACTCGGCGAAAGCTCTTGCCCCCATCGGTCGATTGCATGTAGGGAGCGTTGAGCACCATCACCTTGTCCGGATTGACCGGATCGGCAAAGATGTGCATGTAATACCACGATCTGGCTCGTAAAATCCGGTCTTCATTAATGAGGCTCCAGCTGCGACCCGCATTGTCAGATCGGTAGAGCCCCCCCTGCTTAGACTCAATGATCGCGTACACGCGACTCGAATTGGCCGGAGAGACCACCACCCCGATTTTGCCCATAATCGAATCTGGCAATCCCTGCGAAAGTTCTGACCATGTATCTCCGCCATTGGTCGTCTTCCAGATACCGCTGCCCTCTCCCCCGCTGCGCATCTGCCACGGCAGTCGCTGATGGTCCCAATAAGCGGCGTACAGCACGCGAGGATTCTGCATATCCATACTGAGATCGCACGCACCGGAGGATTCATCGACAAAGTGTACCTGCTCCCAATCTAATCCTCCATTTTTGGAGCGATAAAGGCCCCGGTCATTCGTCGGTTGATACGGACTACCTTGCACGGCCACATACACCCAGTCAGGGTTGGTGGGATGCACCCGAATCTGCGAAATCTGCCGCGACCGATCCAGCCCCATATGGGTCCAGGTATGACCGGCATCGGTCGACTTGTAGAGGCCATCGCCATGTGAAGTCATCACACCTCGCACGGGTGCCTCACCCATCCCCACGTAGATGACATTGGGATCACTCGGTGCCACGGCAATGGCCCCGACGGACCCGGTCTTAAAGTAGCCGTCACTGATGTTGCGCCAAGAGGCGCCCCCGTCGCTCGACTTCCACACCCCGCCACCGGTGCTGCCAAAGTAAAAGGTGAATGGATCTTGAACTACTCCACACACGGTGGTAGAACGGCCTCCCCGAAATGGCCCAATATTTCGCCATTTCATGCCGTGAAACAGAGAATCATCGAATACTTGCGCGGAGGAGCTTGTCCGACGATACAAGGGCTCGTTTTGAGCATCGACCGATGTACAAAGCACGGCCACCAGAGACAGGATAAACATGGACTTCATGAGTCAATAGAGCTTGTAAAATGTTTGCTGGAAAATACTAAAATTCTCCCCGCTTTAGGCAGGCTTGAATTACTGTCAGCGTTTTGAATCGCGACGCAATTTGGTCGGCTGAAAAGGCGCAAAACATGATCGAAACGAGCTCGGAGCGTCGAGTATGAGCATGCGAGAAGTGAAGGAGCCAAAAAAGCAGGTGGGCAGCTAGCCCTAGCTCTCTACCGAGGTGTCCAATCCTGAGGCTCTGCTTCGATGTAAGCAGCGATGTACCCATAGAAATGGTCTAAGGGACCAAGAAATTTCGGGAATTTGTGCAGTGACGTGTAACTTTTGTCCTGGCGGCAAAGTATACCATTCAAACTTGTATGCAGGGATTGAACTCTCTACCGGATAATGTGCTCATGATGCGCGTGCAGGGTGATCAGCCGGACTGCCTTGGGCTCTTATACGAGCGGTATAAGGATCCGTTGTTCTCCTTCTTTGTGCATATGACTCAGGATGGCTTTCGGTCACAGGATCTCGTGCAGACGGTATTTGTGCGGATTCTGAAGTATCGTCGACAGTTTAAAGGCGATGGAACCTTTAAGGCCTGGATGTATAGCATTGCGCGCAATGTTTTGGCAGATAGCTACCGAAAACGGAGCCGACTGCGAGAAAGAGCAGTCGACGAGCAGGCGGCGAATGAGGCGTCAAGCGAACAAATCGTCAGCGACATGGAGACCTCCGAACGATACCGGCACCTCCATGAAGCGATCGCCAAGCTGCCAAGGGACAAACGGGAGGCGCTGGTACTCATCAAACTGCATGAGATGAAATATAGGGACGTCGCTGAGATCCTGCAGATCAAAGAGTCTACCCTCAAAGTGAAAGTCTTCCGGGCCATACGAGATCTCAAAGGGATCATGGCCCAAGACAAATCTTTCTATCGATATGAATAAAGAACAAATTGCCGTGCTAAAGGAAAAGTACCGTCAAAATCAGCTCAGTCCAAAGGAGGAGGAAGTCCTGCTGGATCTGATTGCCCAAGGCAGGCTCACGCTGGAAGACTTCGATGACCTTTCCATCGTGGACCAGACGCTGGACGAAGCACTGATCCAGGCCGCCCCGGAAGCGATGGATCGTCAGTTTTACCATTGGCTGGCACAACAAAATCGCACTCGGGTGGCCCCACAGCCGCGGCCTCTGCTGTCGGCTCGCTGGCTGGCAGCTGCTGCTTCATTCCTATTGCTGCTCGGTCTGGGCCTGGGGTACTTCGTGGTACAAGATTCCAGAGAGCAGGTCCGGATGATTGGGGCTCAGATGGCTGCCATGCAGGAGGATATGATGCTGGCTCTGCTCGATGATCGATCACCCAGTCACCGATTGCAGGCTGTGAGCATCACGAAGGAAATGCAGACGGTCAGCGAAACGGTAGCAGAGGCCTTGCTCTACACGATCAATCACGACGAAAGCGACAATGTGCGCATGGCAGGGATCGAGGCACTGGTCCCCTACGCCGAGGACGAGAGAGTTAGATCCGGATTGGTTCAATCCATCCGCCATCAGCACTCTCCCCTGGTCTTGCTGACCCTGGCCGAAGCCCTGAAAGCCATCGGTGCCAATAGTACACTGGAAGAATTCCAGCGCCAGCTGCATCCCGATCTACCCGACGAGTTGCGATCAGAATTGGAAACGGGTCTAAAAGTTTTACTATGAAAACATCAATCATTATCGGTTTTCTCCTGGCCGCCTGCCACCTCGGATTTGGTCAGGTATCAACGGAATCTTTGGAGGCCAACGGGCTCAGCGTCCTCTTCATCGCCAATATCAATGGCCACGTCACCGTGCAAGGGTCAGACCGCAGCGATGTGCTGTCCCAATCGGAGGTGATTGTGGCCGAGCCCGACGCTAAGGTGTCCTATCAGCGCCGGAGCGACACCTTGTATGTCTACATCCAGTCTCCGGGTATCTCCTTTCGCCCTACCCGACGAAAGAGTAAGGATAGACAGTGGGGTTCCTATCAATGGCCGGAGCATCAACATGACTTTGCCTTTCGCACCGATTTGACGCTCCAAACTCCCAAGCATCTGGAGGTAATCGTGAGCACGATCAACAAGGGAGACATCGTAGTTAAGGGCATCTCGAGACCCGTATCGGCTCAAAATGTGAACGGCCACGTGACTCTGACGCAAGTATCGGAGATCAAAACCGCACGTACCATCAATGGAAATGTGACCATAGATTTTACGGAGAACCCTTCGCTAGAGGGCTCCTACTACACCCTCAACGGAGATATCGAAGCACTCTTTGGCAGGGGTCTCGCTGCCAATATCTCTTTCAAGAGCTTTAATGGTGACTTCTATACCAACATCCGTGATATGAAGACCCTACCCGCTACGATCAAACAAGTGTCTGCCGGCAGCCGCGTCCAATATAAGATCGAAGGTGCCCAACTGCAAGTGGGGGAAGGTGGAGTACAGCTCGACTTTGAGACATTTAATGGCGACGTAATTCTTAAGACAAAAAATTAATACTATGAAATCATATATCATTTTTCTGATAGCCATCTCCCTGCACCTAAGTGCACGGGCGCAAGATGCGGGTGAGATAGCGGTACCGCTGAGCGATCTGAGCCAACGGGGCGTTCTCGATGTAAATATCAAGCGTGGAAGTATCAAGGTGGTCGGTACCAGTCGCTCGGATGTGCTGGTGAAGTATCAGGCAATTAAGTCCAAGTCTGAGGGCGAGGGAGAGGTGAGAGAAGACGGTCTCCGCAAGATCAACACCAACCATTTTGATCTGGAGATAAGCGAGGATGATAATGTGGTAGAGATCGAGAGCAATTCTTGGATGCGAGGGGTAGATCTGGAGATCGAAGTACCCAGCGACATCAATCTCGACCTCCACAATCACACCGGTCGGTACATCGAGGTGGAGAATATCTCGGGCGACATTAACCTGGAAAGCTACACGGGCAGGATCGACGCCTTGGCCGTGTCAGGTGTGGTACAAGCAAGCACCTACTCCGGTCGAATCACGGTAGACTTTGACGAGATCACCGCCGACAAGGCTATGGCTTTCACCAATTACAGTGGCAAGATCGATCTGACGCTGCCCTCGGATTATCAGGCGACATTTCGCATGAAGACCTCCTTTGGAGATATCTATACCGGCTTTGACATGGACATGTCTACCTCTCCCAATACCTTGACCAAGCAGGAAGGCGGAAACTTTAAGATGGCCACCGATCGGTGGACCACCGGCACCATCAATGGCGGTGGACCTGAAGTGACCATCAAGAATTTTTCCGGGGGGATCTACCTCAGGAAGAAGTAAGGCTATCCCGGCAGAGCAGGGCGGCCAAAGTCTTGGCCGGGATACGCTTGCCCGTGATGACCACGCCCACTTTCTTGTCCTTGAATCGTCCTTGGTGTTTACGCAAAAAGGCCAAGGGCAGTGCGGAGGCACCCTCGATGATCATCTGATGTTGCTCCATCATAAAGACGATCTCACGCCCGATCTCATCTTCGTGCAGCAAGCACCACTCGTCGACATGGTCACGGGCGAGTGCAAACGTAATCGACCCGATCTCCATGCCTCCGGCGGTATCTTCATGAAGAGGTCCAACGTTGTTTGACTCCATTAAAAAGCAAGAATCGGTATACTCCGAAGAGTCCGTGGATAAAGGGCACGGACGCATAGAACGTCGCACGCCTGGGGCGGTTAACTAGGATCAGGCTTGCCGATGGATGGCCAAAGAATATATCCTAAGATTGGAAGGATGTAGCCACTATCATCTGTTTCGGAATCTGAACGCATCCACTCCGACAAGCAAGAGCCTCAGGCTCGATATTATATAGCCAGTCTACTACTAGACAAGCCACAAGGTATATCACTCCATGACATCATTCGCCCTCATTGGGGTGTTGAAAACAAACTGCACTGGACCTTGGACGTTGTTTTCTGGGAAGATGACAGCCAAATGCGCACAGGACATGAGGACGAAAACTTTGCTGTCCTCTATAAGGATGGCATTGAACCCGCTCAAAAGAATCACCGTAAAGGCAGTATCAAACGCCAGGATGGAATAACCAATTCCTACTCGAAATCATATCAACGATAATTAAAATGCGATTGCCCTGACACGTATGGAGGTTGCCCCTGCGGTATCCTACCTTTTTACTATCGTGCAGCACCTTGTACTTTACATCCTTACCGTGCCGTACTTGAGGGACTCTGGACAAGCATGGGAAAGAACGGTGGTGAGAAAATTTGCTGCTGTCTGCCATCTATCGTATCTGGCTGGCTCGTTACGGCGCATTGAGTGAGGACTAAAATCGTTGTCTTTAATCTCTATGGTCCTCATGATACAGTTGCCAGATTACACGAAATCAACTCTCATCAGGTCTGGCATTTAGTGTAGTATATCTCGACACGAGAACCTTCCCATCACTATACATACTGTCGTCACATACCTACTCAAAAATCTGGTCTGTACAAGGATTTTACAGCCAGGATGGACAACCTGACGAAAGTGATGCTGCGAATCCCTTACATACCTATTAAACAAGATTGTTGGACATCCGTCACAGTATTAAGTTGGAATAATAATTGTTCACCTTTCTAAAGCATCATTCTTTTGTGATACTAAGACCTGGTATTTGCATCATGTGCAAAGAGCCTGGCATGAGAAGATTTTATTTTACATACACCCAAAAGTGACATGGTAGATTTTTGTAATCACTTGAATTCAATTTTGAAAAATGCATTTTGCCCAATTATCTTGGTTTTAATCCTTTGTCATGCCACGTTTAATGTTTATGGACAATGTACTGATTTTACATCGGCGGCTTTAAATCCTCATACGTATACCGTGCCTGACGGTGTTACGATGGTCACGATCACAGCCCGTGGCGGACATGGAGGGGATGAACCTATGTCAACGGGCATAGGTGGTTCTGCCTCAGAGGTGACAGCCACATATTCGGTTACACCAGGTGATGTACTAAACATATGCGTAGCGGAAGATGTAGTAAGTCCTGCTGGTAGTACGGATCCCACCGGCCCAGGAGGAGGTAGTAGCGGTGTGGTAAACACGACCACTTCTACTGTACTGATCGTAGCCGGGGGAGGTGGAGGTGCCACTTTTGCCAACGATGGAGGTGGAGGACGCGGACTGATCGGTGGAGATCCCATCAGTCCCAGTGAAGGCAATAATGGTGGTGGTGGCTTCAATCAAACAAATACAGGTACTGCCGGTGGAGAGGAAGGCACGAACACGGGCAGTTGTGCGCAAGGAGGGGCAGATGTGTTTGGTAATGGCGCTACGGGCGGAGATGGATGGAGTGGCGGTGGAGGACCAATAGGCGGCGGTGGCGGCGGCTATCATGGTGGAAATGGCGAGGCAGCTGCGGGCGGCTTTTCAGAAGGAGGAAGTTCCTATGTAGGCTCCGGTACAAACACGAGCATAACCGCTGGTATGGATGGTGCAGCAAGCGCTAACGTTAAAGCCATTGTCTCCATTTGCGAAGTCCCACTTCCCGTAAAACTTTTGAGTTTCACTGCGCATCGGAGCACCGATGGTGTAGCGCTTCACTGGATTACCGCTACCGAAGTCAACAGTGATCATTTCGTCGCAGAACGGTCATTGGACGCTATGACTTGGCAACCTGTGGGTACCGTAGTAGCTGCAGGTAATAGCAGTCAGGAGCAGTACTATGATCTATTGGACGTCAAACTTGAAAATGGCCAAAGCTACTTTTATCGCCTGCTCCAGGTAGATTTTGACGGTACACATAACTATTCCGAGATCATAGTGGTTTCGTTTGAAGGGCATGAAGAAACTGTGAAGCTATCTTCTAACCCCATTAAACGAGGTGAACCCCTAACTTTGTTTGGGAAAATTACCACGGTGAAGATTTACAGTATTGAGGGCCATTTGATGCATGTTGAGCTAGTCAAAAGCGTAAATAGTTCGTTTTTAGAAACCGACCAACTACCCTCAGGGATGTACTTTGTAGAGATAAATGGAAGGAGGACGGACAAACTAATTGTACAAGAGTAGACCATGCCGCAAACATTCTTTTGAGATCTTGGTACAACCCACCCACTGCTTACTGATCTGTCACTCAGATTACGACATACTCCTTGCACGGTTGCCAGCAGACCTGTCTGTTGGAACATATTAGTAGTAATAACTGCTGGGTGATGGACCACCGGCACGATCAATGGCGGTGGACCTGAAGTGACCATCAAGAATTTTTCCGGGGGGATCTACCTCAGGAAGAAGTAAGGCTATCCCGGCAGAGCAGGGCGGCCAAAGTCTTGGCCGGGATACGCTTGCCCGTGATGACCACGCCCACCTTCTTGTCCTTGAATCGTCCCTCGTGCTTACGCAAAAAGGCCAGGGGCAGGGCCGAGGCGCCCTCGATGATCATCTGATGCTGCTCCATCATAAAGACGATCTCACGCCCGATCTCATCTTCTTCCAGCAAGCACCACTCGTCGACATGGTCACGGGCGAGCGCAAACGTAATCGACCCGGGCTCCATGCCTCCGGCGGTACCATCGGAGAGGGTGGGTCGACTGATGTCCGCCTGGATGATATGACCCGCTCGGATCGAGGCAACCATCTCGGGACTTTGGGCAGGCTGACAACCGATGATCTCGGTGGTCGGCTTGCTGGCCCTCAGGCAGGTAGCCATACCACTGATCAATCCACCGCCGCCCACGGGCACAATCACCGCATCCAGGTCTTCGCACTGTCGCATCATCTCCAAAGCCACCGTACCCTGTCCGGCTACGACGTCCGCATCGTTGTACGGTTGGACCAGCGTATCCCCCTGCTCCTCGGCCATCTGCCTGCTGTATAGCTCTGCTTCCAAGCTGCTATGACCGTGCAACACGTAAGGCACACCGGTCGACTGGATAAAGGCCAACTTAGAGGTGGCAATATTGGTGGGAAGATACACGGTGCCGTCCAGGCCAAATTGCCGCATGGCGGTGCAAAAGGCGGCTGCATGATTGCCCGTGGAGGCAGCCACAAAGCGGGAAGCCTCTCGCGCTTCGACATCCATCGACAGGATCTTGTTGAAGACCCCCCTCGCCTTAAAAGAACCACTGACCTGCTGATTTTCCAGCTTCAGATACAGCCGGCAGCCATACGACTCGTCCAGCAGCGTACTGTGCTCCAAGGGGGTCTGACGTATATACGGCTCGATGCGTCGATGTGCTTCCAGCACCTGCTTATGGACCTCTTCGGCCTTTCCCATCAGCTTCCTATGTGATGATCTACCAATGCTGTCCAGATACTGGTCTTATCGCCATCCACTCTGGTCCAGATGGGGCGGATGACCCCATCGTGGGCAGTGATGTTATTATAATCACCGAAGAAGATCTTTGGATTAGGCTCAAAGGAGGACTCGCTGAGTTTGACATTGGTGAAGCTGGTGCCACCGTCAAAAGAATAGGCGAGATACACATCCGTGGCGAGGGATCGATGATGTCTGCGATCATAAAAGACGATGTAGACGGCACCGGTCACTTGATCGATCGTCATCCAGCTAAAGAACTGGTGAGTACCAGGCAAATCGTCGTTCACTCGAAGTGGCTCGGACCAGGTGACTCCTTGATCGGTCGAGCTGATCAGCCAAATATCCGTATCGTCCGGACCCTTGCGTTGGTCGCTGTAGTTGACATAGATCTTACCTCGGTAGGGGCCATCCGACCCATCGGTACAGGTCACCGGCATGCCATTGGCCCTGCCCAGGCCAGGAATGTCCAAATCCCAGCCACCGATCTGATCAGCGATCACTCGATCGACCGGCAGCCAGGTCTCACCCCCGTCCTCCGATCGATCAAAATAAATCTTCTCATCGTAGGACCAGGCAACATTAATGGCCCCATCGGGTCCGACGGATGGCACGGCACCTTCCGTGGTCTGATCGCCATCGAGACAATTGCCTTCTTGCTGGCTGAGGATGATGGGCTCACTCCAGGTGGAGGCTCGATCCGTCGATCGAGAAAAGAGGATACGACTGTGGTGATCGGTCGATTCGCTCCCGTACTGGTCAAATTCGGTCCAGGTAATATAGAGATGGTCGTTTCTGGGATCTGTGGCCAGCCAATGCTTGTCCTGGTCGGCCGGGGGACGATGCCCCGTGTAGCTACCGTCATTCCAACTGACCCCACCGTCATCCGACCGTTGAATGACGATGCGGTCCAGCCACGACTCGCTGCGTCTACCCTGACCAGAGGGATCGGCTAGATGCGCGAAGTAGAAAGCACCGGAACCATCGCCCAGGACCACCGGATCCCCAAACACCCCATACGATGACCGCACGCGCTGCATCTTCCAGCTCCTACCTCCATCATGCGAATGGAATGCCTTATTAAGGACCACCGCGGCGACTATGTGCTGCGTATTAACCGGACTGACGGCAATCGAGGGCTCGCAAGGATGATAGTCGCCCTCGAGATTAAGTGCATCAATCAGAATGTTCTTATACTGCTTTGGTAGTACCCGCTCTGCCAGCCTGTCCAGCGGATGTCGACAGCTGATCATAAGGAGTAAAGTCAAAACCAGGCAATTCCGGGCTTGCATCAATATCCAAAATTAGCAGGGAGAAGATAATGCCTTATGATAAGAAGGGGCAAGAAGAAGGGAAAAAAAAACAGAGGTTGCCTTCAAAATGAACACAACCTCTTGCTATGAAATGAAACCCGTTAATCCTTTGGTCTTGAAGAGTGATCGTCGTTGAACACTGTGCATGTCGTATCAACCACTTTCATGTCCTAGATGTCAAAAAGTCTGCCAAACGATCAGAGGAATTAGAAGAAATTTTGATCTCAAAAGGTAGGGCCCGATTTCATAATGCGTAACTGATTGATCAGGAACCCACAATCAAAATTGCGGCTGTAGAATTTTTTCAGATATTTTTTGTGGGCATATGACATCCCCAACCGTATTGGTGTCAGCCCAGCGCTTTGGCCACCTTGATCAGAAGTGCTTTGGTGGCTAGAATCCCTTCTTCCTCCGACAACTGGCTTCCTTCATACTCTATACCCACGTAGCCCTGGTAGCCAGCGTCCTTGACGATCTTCATCATACGCAGGAAGTCTGTATGAATCTCATCCCCCTCATCATTAAAGTCGTGAGACTTGGCGCTGACAGCCTTGGCATAAGGCATAAGCTCGGTCACACCTTGATAGCGATCGTATTCATCGATGCATTTAGCGGCTTCTCGTTTGATGCAAAAGTTACCAAAATCGGGTAGGGTGCCACAGTTCTTCATACCTACCTGCTGCATCACCCCGGCAAGCCAAGCCCCATCCGAGGAGTATCCGCCATGATTCTCCACAATGACATCAATCTCATGATCCTTGGCAAAAGTGGCTAGACTCCCCAAGCCCTCGACGGCTGCCTGGCCCACATCCTCCGCAGTGCCTACCCCAAAAGCATTCACTCTTATCGAGTGACAGCCGAGAGTTTTGGCGGCCGTCACCCACTTGTAGTGATTCTCCACGGCTTGGTTGCGCTTTTGCTTGTCCAACTCCGCCAAGCCTCCCTCCCCATCCACCATGATGATCAACTGTGCGACACCATGGTCGTTGGCCCGAAGGTTCATCTCCTTGAGGTATTGCCCGTCCTCGGCCCTGTCCTTGAAGAACTGATTCACATACTCCACTGCTCCGATGCCAAAATCCTTTCTGGTCTTCTCCGCAAAGTCCAAGTGCTCCAACTTGCCCGATCGGAGCATCTTGTGCAGAGACCACTGGGCGAGGGAAATGTCATAGAACGAATTGAGCCCGGCCAAAAGTTGACCCTTTGTGGTACATGCGGTCATGCCCACGGCTGCGCTAGCGGCTACCCAGGCGGATGATTGGAGAAACGATCTTCTATGCATCGTATGCTGTCTTTTCTACATAAAACCCGCAAAATACGCGATTCAGGTGTCACCCCTCGACCTACTACAAGCAAAACCAAGACAAATTTTGACAGAGTTGTGGCTTTGCCATTTGGATTCCGTCTTATAGTTGACTGTTGGGCTTACGCTCAAGCTCGGCAATGTCCTATAAATCCTTGCCTGATCCGTAGTTTTTCCAGGTAAGCTCTATAATCGAGTACCCGTCAAGAATATCATTAGGTGTCACCGTGTGATAAAAGCACTGTAACCAAATTCGTATATAGAAAATACATCTTAACACTCCAGAATACACTCAAAACCACATCCCTAAACTAGTCAAAGAGGAAATCGACATCGGTTTCCTCTTGTTTTTTGCCCCTTTTCCATCTACAATTTTTTTTAGGCACCCTTTTTGCAATTACTACGCTGACCCTACCAAAGCCAGCTTCTCAAGCCTTCGAAATCTTCGGCGGATTGTAGAAACTGGCTGAATCCCAATACAACAAACATCACCGGTCACCATAGTATCCATTTAGCGCTTACCGCCCTGATGGGCGCACATGCTGTAAAAGATCAATGGACCTAATTGATAGCCTGACTAACGTTGGGTGGTCATCATCCTACCGATGAGACCAATGTAGTGCATGGGCAGAGGTACACTCAACACCAGTTTCAGAGAGGGGTTGGATTCGTTATGCTAACCCTTCTCTATTTTTCTCAAGGTGGGTCAACGCATCAGTACAAACGTGCCTGTCTGCTGAACGACTTGATCGCCTAGTTCTACCTCCGCCAGAAAGGCGAAAACCTGGGGAGGCAAAATACTTGCCTCGTGCCGTCCGTCCCAACCATCAAATGCAACCAGGTCCAGACCAGACACCTGAAAAACCACCCCTCCCCATCTGTCATAGATGACGAACCTCCTCAACCTTGCAGCAGCCGTACCATAGGGCTTAAGTCGATCGTTCACGCCATCGCCATTTGGCGAAAAGGCATTGGGCACGAAGATGCCATCGCAGGCCACCTGGTCAACAAAGACCTCCTCCGATGACTGACCACAGCGGTGGGACAACGTGAAGCCGTAAGCACCGGGCTGATCTACCGGTCGCACGGGCCCGCGGAGACCGTCCCTCCAGACAGGATCGAAGCGCTCCAAAGATGGATGCCCCAGCACCAGGGACTGACCTTTGCACAGGATTCGATCTGGCCCAAGCAAGCGGGAGAGTCCCTCGGGAGTCTGCACAAATGCCGTATCGGTACGCAAGCATCCGCCATCCAGCCGCATGGGGTAGAAGGCACCCGCCGACGTGAAGATAGCCGTCGCCCCAGACTGACCATCCGACCAACGGATCTGCTCGGCAAACGGCGCATGGGACAAATCAATCTCAACGTGCTCCCCCGGACAGAGCAGGGTATCCACGTCCAGTTGCACCTCGGCGATGGGCTGAATCCGAAATACCTCTGACTGCTGTAGTCCACACGAATCGGTCACCCACACTTGATAGAGCGTATCCTCCAATGTGCCCACTTCCCTGGTCGGCCCTCCCGGCACTCGATCAGGACCCCATTCAAATGTCTGGCCCCTTAGCTGAGTCGCCAGCACCAGCGGCTCGTCATCACATGACCAAAGCAACTGCGTGGTATCCGGTAAGGTAGCGGTATACTCCGGACAGATCTCGACGCTGGCGGGTGAGGTACCCAGCCCCACGGTACAACCCCAATGAAAGTGTCCAACGGCCTCCCTGACCTCCATCGGGACCACAAAGTCCAAGCGAGTCTCGCAGTCGATCTGAATCTGCATGCGATGGCCGCGAGGATCATACCGCACCCGAAGCCAATGGTCATCGCACTTGTCCAGTGCGGTCAAGTCATCGTTGACCGGCACCGCTGCGATCAGATCTTGACCATGGCGATGATCCAGTTCTCCGTTGAAGAATACGGCCAGATGATCGTACGAAGGATCTCCGTAGGCCGCTTCCGAAGAGATGTCCAGCTCGACAATGACCGAGGGAGCCAGCCCCTCCACACCCAATGACCCACTGTAATTCCCGGCATAGGAGCCCGTCCTTTGTAGCGCAAATGCCAGACCGTCGGCACCGTCCATACAAAGAAAATTAAAGCGAAAGATGAGGTCCAACCCGTGAGAAAAGTCGTACTGCTCAAACGTCCAGAAAGTGCCTCCCGTGAAGCTCGCTGTCGCGGTAAAATCAATGCATTGATCATTGACAAATTGTGCTGCCCCATTGGTCTGATATGTCTGGCTCCAGCCCGTCAGGTGGGCGATAAAAGCCATGGCCATGATTAAGCAGTTGCGCATTGGGCTGAAAAAATATCGATTAGACCGCATACAAAAGGACAGAGACATGACACTTGCTCGTCTATCCACTTGGGCTGGGAGCTCCTGATCGCTACCTTTAGCGCAGGCATGCGTACCGTTATCACATTTGGCAGGTTTCACAAAGGGGGTTGCTCGATGGGGCAGCCAATGGGATGCATGCTGACACTCGTTGGCCTACTGATCGCTTGGTGGCTGCCAGCCCAAAGTTACTTCAAGTCGCTGGGTTTACCCTCCGATTCTTACAACATCCGTGTGGCCCACTTTGCCAATGGCGATGTGCTGCTGGCCGATTCGGGCGTGGAAGGCCGGCTGGAGGAGGTGAGCGGTAGTGTGATTGTCACCCGCTTGGACAACTGCGGTCATGTAATCTGGCAAAATAGCTATCAACGACGGGAGGAATACCTGGAGTTTAAAGACTTTAAGATTGATGGCAATGGGGAGGTCTACCTATTTGGCAGTGCCTTCCGTGGCTTTGCAGAAATGATTTTCCTCTTAAAAATCAGTGCTGCCGGCGAGCTGATTAAGTTCAGCTTGTTTGAGACAGAGACGGTCGATCGATTCTCATACTCGATCGACCTGATGGGCGACCAGATTATGGTGTATGGACAGCTCCTGGATTTCTCCACCAAGAAGCAAGGCTTTATTGCGGTCTTCGACAAGGGACTGGGCTTTCGATGGGGCAAGAAGTTCACTCCTTTTGACTCCAATGGGGATGCCATCTTTTGCCAGGATGGCGGTTTCATGTGTTGGTCCGGCGCCTACTACTATAAGTTTGATCGCGACGGTGTACTGGAGTGGGCGCGGGAGACCCGTACCGACCTAGGCACACCACTGCCCCTAGCTGGCCCAGTAGAATTGGAAGACGGCTATGTGTTTCAGGTACAAAAGAATCGCGAAAGTGTACTGATCATGCTCGATCGGCAGGGTGAGATCGCCTGGACATCTCCCAAATTTGCCTCCGGCAATCGACCGGCTGACCTACAGTTGCTAGCCGATGGCAACATCAATGTGATGTATGATTGGCCAGAGGGCGCCGAGCATCGACTTGGTCAACTGGTGCTATCGCCGACGGGAGAGATCAAGTCGCACCGCAGTCTGCAGGTCAGCCATGCGATGGACTCGGAGCAGGTATATCATTCGGTGGGACCCGGGCAGATGGTGGCCGTGGTCGGCAATGGTAATCTCGCCACCAGCAACGTCATCGACGGCGGTGACTTTCTCCTGCAGTTTTCGATGGTTAAAGACGAGACATCGTGCTTTCAGTGGCAGCCGATCGCCACCGAGACAGCCAACGATTACTCCATGCAGCTCATGCCGCTGGACACCCCCATTCTAGAGACTACCATGACCTACACAGATACGGACATCACGATCTTTCGTAGGCACGACCTCGCCACGTATTCGGATTTGTGTGAGCTCCCGCCCATACCAGAGATGATTCATCTGGACACGATCATTGAGTGCCAAGCCTCCTGGGAGGTCACGCTCCCCTCCTCAGATTTTGTATGGTGGGATGATGAGCTGGCTGGTATCCATCGGACCCTTCGCGCCCCCGGCACCTATACCGCCACTAATCGAGACTGTATCCAACCCGTGCAATACGAGTTTACGCTGAACAAGCCCAGTTGCGAGTGTCAGGCCTTTCTGGCCAATGCCTTCACGCCCAACTTTGACCATATCAATGACCGACTGGAGCTGCTCGGGTCCTGCACGCTGGTCAAGATGGAGATGGAGGTGTTGGACCGCTGGGGCAACGCCATTTTTCGCACGCATACGCCAGGTCACTATTGGGACGGCACCCAGGAGGGATCGAACGTCCCCGAGGGTGTATACATCGTACGAGTCATCTACGAATGGTCCAACGAAGTCGGTGACTTGCAGCAGGGATCTTTGGTGCAGGATGTCGTGCTGCTGCGCTAACGGGTCAGGTTTTCCAGGTAGAGTAGATGGTCACTTGACCGGCGCCAACGCATGACGGTTTCCTCCGGAATGACACCGGGACCCAACGCAAACGACCCCACCACAATGTCCTGATCTCCATCGGCATCGATGTCGCCTGTGTCCAGCACCATCCATCGACCTCGTGGGGCCAGTTCAAATCCGGAGGCGCTAAATCCACTGTCGCCCTCATTTTGCAGATAGACCAAGCTCTGCTCCAATCCCTGGGCAAAGTCCGGGTAAAAGGAGATCGCAAAGATGTCCCGATCACCATCTAGGTCAAAATCCGCTACCGCCACCTTGTAGGCCCCATGCATCGGATGAAAGAAGGCTTCTTCAAACCCGAATGAACCATCATTTAAGAATACTCGAACCCCGTGATACGGCTTAAGCACCCGACTATGGTCACTATTGTCACCGTTGGAGAGCACGATGTCCGGATCACGATCTCCGTCCATATCTGTCAGGAAGAAATCCGTGCAGCCATAGAGCGGATGAAAGCGAAGTACCTTGTCCGCGGCAGAAAATGTACCGTGCTCGTTCCAGTAGATGTGTATCCCCTCGTCTCCCTGGGCAAACAGCACCATCAGATCCAAGTCGCCGTCCGCATCCAGGTCTTGCAGCTCCACCTTGAGCGCTCCTGGCCGGTCAGCCAGGATGATCTCCTGATAGCCTTGCTCCGAGTTACGATACCACGAGAGTCGTCCGATCAAGTGTCCAAATCCGCAGACGACGATATCCTGCCGCCCATCCTGATCTAAGTCACCCAGGCCAAAATCCACAGGTCTGGTTAGCTCCTCGAAGACCAGCTCCCGCTGAGAAAAGGAGGACATATCGGTCCAGACCACGGCACCCCCTGGTATATCTACCGGATCCATGATGCCGATATCTAGCAGATACAATCGGTCCTCGTCCGGGCGACGCAGGGATTGGACTACGGGATTGCGCAACTGCGTAAAATTGACCACCTCAAACCGGCGGTCCAGCTCGACCAGGTAGCCATTGACGTCTCCCACATAGAGATGGCCATGGTCTGCGTCAAAATCGACCATGCACACTGCCGGAAAACCGCCGAGGTCCGGACGGACGATAGAGGCGGCAAAAAGATCGTTGGCGGGTAAGTCCATCACACGCACCGAGTCCAGCGTATCAGGTGCAGCACCTAGGATATACGCCTGCAGTTGCTGCCAGGAGGAGTCGGACATCCACGGCTGCTCCGGAAAGACACCTGCCACCCCTAGTCGCATGCCCTCCTGGATACTCTTTCCCGCGTAGGGATTTGCGGTGGAGTCCCGCAAGCCCATAAAGTATCCCATCTGAGGGAGTACCTCTCGCCAAGCCGATTGGGGCAAAAGACCGGGCGATGGCTGTAGGTGGCAGCTATCACAGACGAGTCTAGCCAGTTGCTCCCCGCCAAGACCTTCCAGGCTTGGCGGTACGGTCACCTGCGGCTGCCCACATCGGAGACCTGGCAGTCCAAGCAAACAAAATATCAGCCAGCCGAATCTTTCCATTTTCACGGATGTCACCTGCGTCTGGAGGGTCAGGTAAAGACAAAGGGCCACCCATCTGGCAGCCCTTTGTGTTCTTCTATATCAACATTTCGCGATTAATATCCGGGATTTTGCTTTAGTACGTCGGCACCCTGAATGTCGATCTGGGTCTGTGGTATCGGAAAATACTCATTCTTGCCTGCGGTAAAGCTTGCGCCCCCAAACATCGTGACCAAGTATTTTGCCTCATGCTTTAAGTATGCATTTAACACTTCTGAAGCCACACCCCAGCGCACCAAGTCAAAGAATCGATGACCTTCGCCCGACAGCTCTAACTTGCGTTCCATTCGAAGCGCGGCAGTAGCTGAGGCCTTGTCGGCAAACTGTGAAGCCGGATATTCACCAATAACATAATTGGCGGCATTGCTACCGTCCTCATTCTTCACCCAGCTTGCTTCGTTGGCCGCCCGAGCACGAACTTGATTAATGTACTCCATCGCCTTGTCAAGGGAACCAGCCTCTATCTCAGCCTCCGCAGCCATCAGCAGAACATCTGCAAAACGGATAATGGTATAATTCATCGTCGCATATCCACGTGTCCAGGAGCTCCCATCGGTAAATGAATTCTCCTGCGATTTATAGTAGACATACTTTTTAGGAGAATAGGGTCCAGCATAGGGCTGGGAACGAATCCAAGCTTTACCAGGGTGCGGAATCCAATCTAAATACTGGATTCCTCGGCGTCCTAGAGAATGGTCAATCCGCGGATCAAGATTTCCTGCATCCGGCGTAAATGGATCACTTGCCTCTATATTGTAGTCATGTGCAATAGCGTTCACATCATCATTATAGGACCCATCCAAGAGAGGCAGGCCATCAGCATCCGTACGGAAGGAGTTTGCCAACTCAAAGCTGGGTTGGTTGAATCCGCAGCAATTGCCAGGGCCATCAGCACCGGTGTTATATGGATAGTTGAGGTCGTCAAAGTAATTGGCATTTTGTGTGCTACCGGAGTTATTGGCAGATTCTACATCAAATACGGCCTCAGCGTGATTGTCATTTTCGGCGTTGTAGATCTGAGCGTAGTGATCGAGCAGTTGGTACTTCAGCCCGTTGACCGTCACTCCGTTGGCGATCACGTTGTCAAACCAAGATTTGGCTTCGCCAAACTTTCCCTGGAACAATTTTGCCTTGCCCATGTACGCAGCGGCAGCCCACTTATTCACCCGACCAGCCTGGCCCTGCGTCTCGGGCAAATTATCAAAAGCAAACTGGAAATCTGCTTCGATCTTTCCCCACACATCAGGCGTGTTTGGGACGGTTGGTACATCTACTGCCGCAACTGTCTCATCAATGTACGGAATGCTATTGTAGTGTTTCTTTAGATCGAAATAGAAGTGACCACGAAGTAAACGAGCTTCGCCAGCAATTCTTGCCGCATCTGCCGCACTCACGTCTGTCGCCTCAGCCAATAGTCCTAAGGTCGCGTTGCACCTGCTAATTCCTTCATATCTCCCCCTCCAGAAGTTGTTGAGGTCGTTCTGGGTCGGGTCCGTTTCGTACCTCTGAACTGGATTGATAGCACTATAGTCCCCAGGGTCCGTGCCTTTGTTGGCTTCACCCCCGCAAATCGTGCCAGTGATCCAGTGGTTTGGCCCCTCAAAGCGATTGCCGAAGACTCCATTCAATGCAGCATATGCACCGATTAGGGTCCCTTCCACACCAGCTTTAGTAGCCAATTGCGCGTTTGACAAGGAACCAGTTGGAGCGACATCTAAAAACTCGTCCTTACAGGACATCAAAAACAGCATGCAGACCGCAATTGTCAATGAGATCCTTTTGAGAATATTTGTGTTGTCCATTGCTATTTGTTTCTCTTTTTGGAAGACATCCTCCAAATATCTTAGAAAATGCCTTTGAAATTTTTTTCAAAAATCTTCGATGACTACTTCGCCGACATTCTTAGAATCCCAGTCCAAGTGTAAGCATATAGCTTGGTGTGACCGGATAGTTGCCTACATCAATGCCGAAGTTGGTATCTGCACCCCCGCCTATACCGGGGTCCAATCCCTCATACCCAGTAATCGTCCAAATGTTGTTAGCTGCCACGCCAACGGTGAAATTAGTCAAGCCCATGCGTCCCACTAAGTCACTGGACAGGTCATAGCTCAAGGAAATCCGTTGGAGTCTCAAATAGGTGCCATCCTCCACATACCACGAGTTCTCGCCGGCGTTTGTGCTTAGATTGGAGGCACTTTCCCAAATAGGTGCTTTCGCATTATTGCCTAGCTCCGGTGTCCACGAGTCTAGCGCTCTTATTCCTTTAGCAGATCCTTCGAAAGAGCCAAAGAAATCGGTAAACCACTTGGATTGATTCCAAATCTCGTTGCCGACAGAAGCATACAGGTAGGTTTCAAAGGTGAAGTTCCGATACCCCAGATTGATCGTAGCCCCACCAGTATAGTCAGGTATCGGACTGCCAATAAAGGTTCTATCATCTGGCGTGATCACGCCGTCTCCATTGACATCCTCGTATTTGAAACGTCCCAATCCAGCACCCGTTTGCTCAGGATGATTAGCGACTTCGGCTTCACTGTTGAAGTACCCCAGGACCTTATATCCATAAAAGGCAGAGAGTCCGTGACCCACCGCATTTCTAATGGGATTAATGCCCCTGTAGCCTTGACCTCCAAAAAATTCGATCCCATCAGCAAGGAAGGTGATCTCATTCTTCAGGAACGAGCTATTGAGTGTAACTTCATAAGTGATATCGGATGCAATGTTACCTCTATTCACAATCTGCAGGTCTACTCCTTTGTTCTCCATGCTCGCTATATTGACTGACGGAGCGGCAGCATAGTTACCAGTGACCGCGGGTAGCGGAACTTGATAGAGTAGTTCCCTGGTATCCTTCTGCCACCAATCCAGGATTACCTCTAACTTATTGTTGAAGAAGGAAGCATCGAATCCAATATTGATAGTTTCGCTGGTTTCCCACTTGGCATCAGGATTGCCAATTCGTGACTGGGCAAAACCTTCGTCAACGCCACTGTTTTGACCTCCAATCGGATAAAACGTCTGGCTTCTTTCTGACCTGTATAGCGAAAACTGATTGGAAGGATCTACATTATTAGAATTGCCCATTTCTCCCCATCCGCCTCGAATCTTAAGGTCGTTCAACCAGGAGATATTCTGCATGAAAGGCTCAGCTGTTACACGCCATGCCGCAGATACAGCTGGAAAAGTACCAAATCGAACGTTCTTCCCAAATCGTGACGCTCCGTCTCGTCGAAGGACACCAGTCAGATAGTATTTCTCCTTAAAGTTGTAATCCAATTTTCCAAATATGGAGTAGAAATTGACTCCGGGAAAATTAAAGCTCCCCACTTGTGGGCTTTGCACGGTAGAAAGGTTGATAAAGTCTAAATCTGTGCTGAATGGATTGATTCCAGAGCCATTAAAGCTTCTGCCAGCTCCCGTGTTTAATGACTCCAGTCCAGCCAGGGCCGTCACTCCATGGTTGCCAAACTTCTGTGTATAACTCGCAGTATTTGTAAATACCCAACGTAAGACATATGATCCGCGCTCCTGGAAGCTATTACTAGCTTGGGGCTCAGAATCTCCGAAGTATCGGAAGCCATAAAATAGACCACTGAAGTTGTCGTACTGTCCACCAATACTGGTCTTGAGAGTGAGTCCGTCAAAAGGCTTCACGAGCAGGTATGCGTTACCAAAGGCATTTGAATTGAAGGCCTTGTCGGAGCCATTATTGAGTTCTAGCCTCCTGACGGGATTTCGTGGATTGTTAAATCCCGCAGCTTTGGTACTGGCATAGCTGCCAAATTCGTCATAGACCGGAATAATCGTGGGCATTCTGTAAGCAGACAGCACCTCTGATTCGTCGTCGGCGATCCCAATTCCACCCTGTCCTCCTTGCTGACCTGTGACTGAACGATAAGTGAACTGAAGATTTTGACCTACGCTAAGCCATGGTAGAAGATCCCATTCGGAGTTGGCACGGAAAGAATATCTGGCAAACTCGTTTTCTAAGAGAATACCGGATTGACGTTGCATACCTAGTCCAAAATAGTAACGCCCATTCTCTGTCCCACCACTAAATCCTAGACTGTGCCTATGAATCGGCGCAGTTCGGGTGATAGCATCGTACCAATTGGTACCCTCCAGATTAGGCTTGATCAGAAAGACATTCTCCGGATCGGCTTCGTACGCAGCTTGAATAGCCGCCAAGTCCACCGATCCTACCACGCCGTTTTGCCCATTCGCGTGCAGATAGTCCGGCAATCTGGGCGTCGCCTGAGTACCGTACTGAGGATGCGTATACTGAGGTTCAGTCCCATTGGCTCGGGCGTTATTCTCATACGCAATGTGGGTCCATTCCGCCATCTGCTGCGGATCGAGCATCTCCGGTGAGCCGCCTACATTGGGGTCAGTAAATCCAATAAGGCCGCTGTAAGACACTTCCATTTTCTGCTTCTCCCGACTCCCTTGCCTGGTGGTATAAACCACAACTCCATTTGCGGCTCTAGCACCATAGATTGAAGCAGACGCTGCATCCTTCAAAACTGTGGTGGTCTCGATGTCATCAGGATTCAGAAAATCTGTGGATGCAACTGGTACGCCATCCACAACGTACAAGGGTTCATTGCCACCGAATGCTCCAAAGCCTCGAACTCTAATTTGGCTTGTGGTCCCAGGCTGTCCATTTGTCAAGACAGTAATGCCAGCAACTCGACCTTGAAGCTGTTGCTCAATGTTGCCAGATGGTATGGCTTTCAGTTCCGTCGCCTTCACAGTGGAAACAGCTCCCGTGGTCTGGCGCTTAGTCTCGACCGCATAGCCCGTGACGACGATTTCGTCAATCAGTACTCCTTCGTCTAGCACGATATCCAAGGTGCTTTCGTCGCCCAGCGTAATCTGCTGGTCTGTGTAGCCGGTAAACGACACCACAAGCACATCGCCCGTACTTGCCTCAAGTGTCCACTTGCCATCGAAATCGGTGGCCGTTCCGACTGTGGTACCTCTGATCAGCACGGTGGCACCGATCAGGGGATCACCCTGCACATCTGTCACCGTCCCGGAGACGGTCCGGCTCTGAGCCCAGACCATCGTCGCCGAGAGGGCGAGCAAGATGACGCAGAATAGCTTAGAATAGATAGAACGGTAGTCTTTCATCATCCCTACATTTTTATTAATGAAATAATAATAGCACTAATAGCAGCCCCTGAAACTAAAACAATTCTTACAAATTTCACAAGTCCCGCCAATGAATTGAGGATGCTGCGGAACACCAGCATAGCGGGATATCCTGCCCGCTCATACACCTACCTTCAATTGTTCTCTTACTGGGAATCTGTATCCTAAGAAGGCTTCTTGGCTACGTAAGTACGCTGCTCGCCACGAGAATTCACGATCTGGATCTCGGTAGCATCCGCGGGCAATGACAATCTACGGTGCGACTGCGACAGAAATCCCGCGCCGATGTGGCGTTCTTTTCGAAGCTTTCTACGGCCTAACTGAAACAACACGGCCACGTCCAAGGGGTCGAGTTCAATCTCGATAGCGCCGCGGTCTTCTGATAGCCTGAAGGCCAGTAGGGGACCCTGATTCTGTCCCGCAACAAAGGCCCGCCGACCACCAATCGTCAACTCCACCAAGGATTTGGCATCTCCTGGCACAAAAAACCCGCTCTGTCGGATGGAATACACTTCTGGCCCACCTGCCTCCGAGTCCAAGCTGACCATGGATCCATTGAAAGCATCGCAGCGGCCTGTCAAGAGCTCGGCACCATAGTCATTGCCGACCATCAACACCTCCGGCCGCTCGTCGCCGACCAGGTCGCTAGCCAAGATGCCGTAGATCGGGGCTCTCTGTAGTGTCACTGGCAATGCTGCAATCTCAAAGGTGCCATCTCCCTGGTTCTGAATGATGGCATTTTGGAGAAAATTAGCACGCAGTACGAGAGCGCCTTCGCGCTGCTCCGCGGGTATGATCTCCGCGATACTGGCTGAGGCATAATCCTTGTGTAGGGGAAAGCGATCTTTGACCGAGATCATCTGCTTGGCATAGTCTCCGCGGGTATGAATGGGAGCTTCCACCAGCTGCCCGTTGCCTGCATCATAATAGGCCGTCACCACCGCGTCATAACCCGCATTGCCGTCAAAGTCCTTGCCGTAGACGGATACCGGTCGATCCGGAGCTACTTCAAAGGCCATATTTACCCCAAAGTTGCCCGCCACGTAGTCCACATCACCATCCAGATCGTAATCCAACGGAGTAAGACTATTCCACCAGCCGACATGTTCAGACAGCCCTGCCTGGCCGGTCACATCCACCAGCGATCCGGACTGATTCTGTAGCAGCGTAATGGGCATCCACTCGCCAGCCACCAGCAGGTCGACCCAGCCATCTTGATCATAGTCGGTCCAGAGGGCATCGGTCACCATGCCCATTTTGACCAGATCAGGGGCCACCGTCGAATCAGCAACTTCAAACCTCGATTGACCCTGGTCAAGCAGGTTGATCAGCAGATAGGAATTGACGGGCTTGGGGTATGCATGCGGCATCAATCGCCCACCGACAAATAGGTCAAGGTCACCGTCCCGATCAAAATCAGCCGCTCGCACACACGACCCACTCTGAGCCAGCTGCGGAATACGATCGCTGGCCTTGGTGAAGGCGCCTCCCTCATTGAAAAAGAATCGGTCATGGTAGAAGGAGTCGTCAATGGCAAACTCATACCCACCGCTCACGAGATACAAGTCCTCATCTCCATCGTTATCTGCGTCAAAAAACAGGGCGCCCAGCTCTTCGTGTCTGCGATCCGCTTCATTTTTTGACAAAGAATCCATATGAAAGCTCCCGTCTACCTGCTGCCTAAACAGTAAGCCGCTGTGGAAGGCCGATCCGGTCATATAGAGGTCATCCAGCCCATCGCCGTTGACATCGGCCACGGCGAGGCCAGGGCCAAACTGCGATAGTTTGTGTGGCAGCAGCGGCTGGACATTAAAATCGACATAATCCAACTCTTGGTGGATCGTATTAGAAAACAATGTGCTGTCGTACATCTGCAGGACGGGAGGCACCGCAGGGGCCTGCACATTTTGGGGGTCGCCTGCTGCGGCATCCTTATGATGGATCGTCACCAACTGGCCCTTGCCTACCTCACTGACCAGACTGCGGCGCCCATCAGGCCACCGCACTTCGAGTGACTCGACCGAATCGGCAAGAGCCAAACCAAAGTGTACGATCGGCTCGATCGAGGACAGATATCCGCGATAGACGTTTTGCTCCGCATACAAGGTGCCATGGCCGGTATGCAGCGTCAGTTGAGCGCCCAATCCGTGCGGATTTACCTCCGGACCGACCAAACGCACCCGCAAATGACTGGCCTTCCGCTCATCCGACAAACGATTTTCGTAGAGGAAGGCGGTGTCACTGATGTTGTTCACCACAAAATCCAAATCTCCATCGCCATCCAGATCGCCATAGGCAGCCCCATTGGAAAAAGAGGGGCTCGTCAGGCCCCACGCCTCCGTGACATCCTCAAAGGTGAGGTCGCCCCTATTGGCGTACGCATAGTTGCGGATCTTCACCTCCGGCACTTTTGCCAGCATCATCGCCGTGCTAGCGTAGCGCTGCACGTCCGCTTGATAGTCGGTAAAGTCGTGGTCCGTGATGTCTTTGGGAAACCCGTTGGTGATGATCAAATCGCGATGTCCACTGTGATCGAAGTCAGCCACCAGGGGCGTCCAACTCCAATCGGTGGCACTGATACCAGCGAGCAAGGCCACATCGCTAAATATTAGTTCGTTGGAGCCTGGCGGCGAGCCCATGTTTAGCTGCAGGGTATTGCGCACAAACTGGTAGTCATAGCCGTATCGACGATTATTGATGTAGGTCATGTAGTTGACGGCCCCGATCATCGTCTTTCGACGGTAGTTGTCTTCCGGCAGCATATCCAAGGCAATGATATCTGGCAAGCCGTCATTGTTTATGTCTGCCACATCATTGCCCATCGCCGAATGCGAGGTGTGTTTGAAGTATTCGCTGGCGACATCGACAAAGGTGCCATCTCCCTGATTGAGGTACAGCACATCATTGGAGATAAAATCATTGCTCACGTAGATGTCCCGATCTCCATCCTGGTCGATATCGGTCGTGTTGACGCCCAGACTATAGCCAGGTACATTGATACCGGCCGCCGCCGACACGTCCGTAAAGACGGGATGGCCCCGGGCATCGTCCCAGTCGTTGCGGTAGAGGCGATCGACCCGGTTGAGATCTTGTTGCTTCTGCTTGGTACGGTACTGCACGGGATTGCGATGATCCTGCATCTCATTGACAATCATAAAAACATCCAGGTCCCCGTCATTGTCATAGTCAAAGAAGCTGGCATTCATGGTATGGGTGGTATCTGCCAAGCCATAGGCCAAGGCCTCTTCCCGAAATTTGGGTCTCCCTTCGCCGTCGTTCCCTTGGTTGACAAACAGCAAGTTACGTCGCAAGGCTGCTTCCTCATGCGTATTGGTAGCCACGTAGAGATCCTCGCGTCCATCGTGATTGATATCTACGACCGCTACGCCCGAACACCAGCGATCTGGGGCCGCAATGCCTGCCACACTGGAGATATCTTCAAATGTCAGATTGCCCCGGTTGAGGTACAGTCGATTGGGCACCATGTTGCCCGTAAAGAAGATATCGAGAAGCCCGTCGCCATTGACGTCAGACAATGCGACGCCTCCTCCGTTGTAGATGTACTCATACGTAAGGATATTGAAAGAATCCGTCTCGGTGATGTCGTTGGCAAAATGCAGTCCACTCAATGCAGGCGGTACCTGCCGAAACATGGCCTCCGGAGCTCTTTGTTGACAGGAGCAGAGCAAGACCGCAGTGGCAACGATCATTAGTACCTGACTTCTCTTCCACATATGATTTCGCTACGATAGAGGTCGCAAAGGTAGAATCTTCGCCTGCATGTGCCAACAAATTGGCAGTGCTGCCGCTCAAGTTCTTCTGCAGATGCCACACCATCCCTCGATCATTCGACATCCGGGTCACTGGCCGATAGGGGCCGAGCATCTTCGTCCGTCCAGTGGAGATAGTTGGGTTGCGGTCCCATCTCGATGATCAATTCGCCACCCTCCATGATATCATAGTGCCGTATGAACGAGCGGGTGAGTGGTGCCTCATTCAACGTGGCGGCCTGGATGTATTTGTTCTCCTCCGTGAGAAATCGTACTCGCATGACGAAGCTACGTCCCTCGCCCACGTCTATCTCGACCTTGCTGAATTGTGGGGTCCCAAACACATACGTGCCCTCCGCCGCATTCACCGGGTAAAAACCCAGGCAGTCGAACAGATACGGTACGGGCTGGTTTACACAACTGCCATCTCCCCCCTGCCTAGTGACCAGACCTTTCACGAGTGACTGGGTCAACCACGGTGCCCCGGCGTAGTTGTACAGATACGGTATATGCCCCATCTGGGCAAGCTCTTGCGGCTCCACCTCCCAACGATCAACATCCGCTCTTCGCCCAAACTTCTCGTCTAGTCTAGCGGCAAATGCTTCCGGGCCTCCCGCCTGACGGATCAAGGCACGTACATCATGCGTACTACCCCAGGAGATCTCATTCCCGGTCGTGCCGGTCGGCAGCAGTGAGCGTCGTTGGTGCAGCTCATACAAGGAGACATCGCCGGCGATGATCGCTAGTTGGGCCTTGCACCAATCGCTATATGGCTGGCTCGCCGCCTTCTGGTCCCTCCCCCTGATGGCCTCAACCGTCAGATTCTCCACCGCCAGATCTCCATCGGTGGATGGGGGTGATCGCAATAGCGCTACGACGCTGTCGATGGCATAAGGTCGATGCCCCTTCAGGTAGGCTTCCGCGACCAAGCCGATAGATGTCGACTCTACTGCTGTTTGGTCCGCGTAAGCCCCTGCCAGGACCGACCGGACTACGTCGACAAAAAGGTCTGGTTGGGTCAAACTGAGCATAGAAGCATATGGGCCAGGTCTCTCCAGCCAGGGAGTGATCCCGTCCCATGTCCACTCGCCATCGCCTTGCCGGATGGGAGATAGCATGACCGAGTATAATGAAGTGTAAAACCGTGTCAGGCCACCCACATCGGCACTGGTGACCTGGATCTTGCCGAGCACCTCATTCCATGCACGGATCGCATGGGATTTTGCCTCGTCAAAAGCTGGCACGGTGATAGCTTGGTCCTCACGCTTCTGGGCAGCAAACTGGACTTGCAATGTTATCGATTCCTCCCCTTCATCGGTCTCGATTTGCCCCCACCCAATTGCCTCTGACCCGCCTGGTGGCGGTAGGATCAACGCTTTGCTATCCACGCCTGGGATCAGGGCAAAGGGTACTCCTCCTGGCAGCGTGCCACTCACAAGACCCATCTGGCTTACGGTATCGATCCGTCCCCTCCGCACTCCATACTGCCAACTGTGACGGGTATCACCTACCGGCGTATAACGAATCAGGCAAGCCGTCATATCTACGGTCATCTCCAACCTATGATCACCTGACCGATAGTCCAAGTATCCGGCAGAAGACCGATGCAACTCCCAGGCATCCCGGGCGCCGACGGATGAGGGCAACTGGGGCTTGAGCAATAGATGCCACTTGTCCACCTCAGCTCCCTGGTCCTTGTACGTCACGCCCACCGCCAACTGTCCATCCTGATCGACCAATCCGACGTGCACCGCTCCAAAAGGCAGGGATATGCCGGCGAAGCTCCACCCTCCTTGCTGCCCCACACAAATCGGATCCACCAGGCCAGCCCACCCGTGATCCTGATCAGCGGATTCTTGCGACGGAGCACAGGCGGCGAAATAGAAGTAACTTAGCAAGACCAGAAGCCGGGGTACTCCACCTACGGAAGAAATCCTACATCTCACGATGGTCGGCCGGATGACTATGCAAATTTGCTTAGCGTTCAAGGATATATTGTCATTAAAAAACAATAGCTAATTTGTCCAATGACCCCATGGATCAAACGTCATTGATTCAGAATGTAACTAATCAACAAAAAAAAAGTACTATGAAGAAACTATTGATGCTGGTTCCCGCCCTATTTCTACTCAGTTTCACCAGTCCACCCGAGACGGTGCTCAGCAAGGCGGAGAAGGACAAGGCCATCATGCACCTAAAAGATACCAAAGCCAAGCTGCTGTCTGCCGTGAAAGGTCTCAGCGATGCGCAGCTCAACTGGAAGCCCGATGGTGACACCTGGTCGGTGGCCGAGTGTGTAGAACATCTGGCCATCTCTGAGGGGGCTATCTTTGGCATCGTGCAGGGCACGCTCAAAGACAGCCCCGATCCTGCCAAGCGGTCCGAGGTCAAGTTTAGTGATGACCAAGTCATCGGCCTCATAGAGGATCGAAGTACCAAGGTCAAAACGCGACCAAATCTGGAGCCTACCCAGAGCTTGGGAGATTTCAAGGCCACCCTTAAGGCGTTCAAAACGGGGCGGAAGAAGAGCATCAAGTATGTAAAAAAGACGGAGGATGATCTTCGCAACCGTTATTTCACCTTTCCCTTTGGTACCGTGGATTCATACCAGGTAGTGTTGTTCTTGAGTGGACATACCGGAAGGCACATTGCCCAGATTGAAGAGGTGATGGCCAATCCCGCTTTCCCCAAGTAAGCAAATTCCAAGTGAGCTAACACTGGTCAGAGTTTCGCATTAAATCTTGTGGTTAATTCTAATGCGAAACTCTACCAGGACCAATGCGCGTAGTTGTCCCTTATTTAGCGGCTGGTGCAAAATGCCGGGCGATGGCGGCAGCCGTATTCTTGCCGGCGACCTTGGCGACCTCCTCCATGTCTGCTTCTCGCAGGCGCTTTACCGATTTGAAGTGTGACAGGAGCTTTTGCGCAGTTTTCTCTCCAATGCCCTTGATGTCCGTCAGCTCCGAGGTGGCAAAGTTCTTGGATCTCTTTTGCCGGTGAAAGGTGATGGCAAAGCGGTGGGCCTCATTGCGCAATTGCTGGATGAGCTTAAGCGACTCTGACTTTTTGTTGATATGTAGTGGGATGGAATCGTTGGCGAAATAGATTTCCTCCAGCTTCTTGGCGATCCCTATGACGGTGATCTTTTTATCCAGGCCCAGCACCTTGAGGCTCTTGACCGCCGCAGACAGTTGTCCCTTGCCGCCATCGATGATCACTAGTTGGGGTAGATCCTCTCCTTCTTCCAGCAAGCGACGATAGCGCCGAAAAACGACCTCCTCCATCGAGGCAACGTCATTGGCTCCTTCGACCGTCCTGATATTGTAATGCCGGTAGTCACGTTTGGCCGGCTTGGCATTTCTAAACACGACACAGGCTGCGACCGGATGGGTCCCCTGCATATTTGAGTTGTCAAAGCACTCTATGTGAAAGGCGAGCTCGTCCATACGCAGGTCATGCGCTAAGGTCCGCAGGATGCGCTCGGCCGGTGTTTGCCTCCCCTTGCGGTTCATTTCGTCCTTGCGTCGCTGGTGTTTATACAGGACCAAGTTCTTCTCCGATAGCTCGATCAACTTCCGTTTGTCGCCTCGTTTAGGCACGATAAGTGTCACATCCTCGTACATGTAGCCGATATCCATCGGCACCAAGATCTCGGGAGCTTGAGATTGGAACTTGGTCCGTATGCGCGGTATCGCATACGATAGCAGGTCCTCCTTCTCCTCGGCAATTTTCAGCTCCAACTCCGCCACGTGGGTATTGATGATCGCCCCATTAATCACCTTCATGTAGTGGACCAAACCCACATCCTCATCCACATCGACGGTAAACACATCTACGTCCTTCAGAGATAGGCTGGCCACGGTGGACTTCCCTTGATAATCTTCAAAAGCCACCATCTTGTCTTTCCATCGCTGGGCCCGCTCAAAGTCCAAGTCAGCCGCTGCTTTGGTCATCTCCCGATTGAGATGATCCTTGACCGGCTTGAAGCTTCCTCGCAGGATGTTCTTGACCTGCTGAATCCGCTCTCGATAGCTCTCTTCCTCCTCCAGGCCTACGCAGGGTCCGTGACAGTTCTTGATATGGTACTCCAGGCAGACCTTGAATTTGCCGGCTGCAATATTCTCCTCTGACAAGTGATAGTTACAGGTACGTAGCGGAAACAGGTCTTTGATGAGGTCGAGCAAGACCCTGGCCCTCCACTTAGAGGTATACGGCCCAAAGTAGGTGGAGCCATCCTTGATCAACTTTCTCGTGAAGAATACTCGGGGATAGCGCTCATTTTTGATGCACAAGTAGGTATAAGACTTCCCATCTTTCAGGTCTACATTGTACCGGGGTTGAAACTTCTTGATCAGCGAATTTTCAAGCAAGTAGGCATCGCTCTCGGTATCAACGACCGTCACGTCGACCCGTCGGGCGTGCTTGAGCATCACCCGGGTCTTGTTCATTTGATGCTTCTGGCTATTGAAGTAGGAGGTGACCCGATTCTTGAGGTTTTTTGCCTTGCCGACGTACAATACCTTTTCATGCTTGTCGATGAATTGGTAGATCCCAGGCTGCGGTGGGATGGTATGCGCAATCTCTACAAAGTCCTCTTTGGTCATGTCAAACTCACCGGCTTTTCACCCCTTTGAGAAACAACTCCGCTGCGGCAAAGTTGGTGGCCAGGGGGATATTGTGCACATCGCAAAGCCGCATCAGCATCTGCACATCCGGCTCATGGGGATGCTTATCCAGCGGATCGCGAAAGAAGATGACCATGTCGATCTTCTTGGTTGCCACCATGGCTGCGATCTGCGCGTCGCCCCCTTTTGGGCCGGAGAGCACTTTAGTGACCTTAAGTCCCGCCTGCTCCATATGCTGACCGGTGGTCGCAGTAGTCACCAGGTCGAGGTCTTCAAACAGTTGCTTGTGCTGTAGGACAAATGATACCAGCGATGCTTTTTTTCCATCGTGTGCGATCAGAGCAATTTTTCTCATCATGTGTATTCTAGGCCAAAGTTAAAGGGTTTGCTTCGGGATGATCCGATCAAGAGCGCAAATCCCCCATCGGCAATGTAAGAATGTTCTATTTTTGCGCTCTTTGTACCACGATCTATCACCAGATATGCATATCGATTATACGGGTAAGAAGGTGCTGATGCGCGTCGATTTTAATGTACCCTTGAGCGAAGACTTCGAGATCACGGATGATACACGGATCCGGCGAGCCCTTCCTACCATCAATCACGTACTGGATGGCGGAGGGGCGGTCATCTTGATGTCTCACCTGGGTCGCCCGCAGAAGAAGAAGCTGCCCTCCGGAGACCTGGATGTAGATCGATTTAGCCTCAGGCATTTGGTGGTCCGTCTATCGACATTGCTGGACCGCCCTGTGCAGTTTGCCAAAGACACGATCGGTCCGGATGCCAAGGCCAAGAGCCAAGCACTGAAGCCAGGCCAGGTCTTATTGCTCGAAAACACCCGTTTTGACCCGGGAGAGTCCAAGGGTGCCGAAGAGCTGGGCAAGGGCATGGCCGGACTCGCAGATGTGTATGTCAATGATGCGTTTGGCACAGCACACCGGGCACATGCGTCCACCACAACGGTTGCGCAGTTCTTTGGCGAAGGAGAGAAGGAGTTTGGGTTTCTTATGCAAAACGAAATCACCCATGCCGACCGCGTGCTGCTGGATCCTCCCCGCCCCTTAGCTGCGATCGTAGGTGGGGCCAAGGTCTCGGACAAGATCTTGTTGTTGGAGCGGATGCTGGATTTCGTGGATACATTGATCGTAGGGGGAGGCATGGCATTCACCTTTATCAAGGCCTGTGGAGGCAAGATTGGTCAGTCGCTGGTAGAAAACGATCAGTTGGATTTGGCGATGGCACTACTGAACAAATCCAAGGCCAACGAAGTACAACTACTCCTGCCCGCCGATGTAGTCGTGGCAGATGCATTTGCACCCACGGCGCAAACCAAGATCTGTCCCAGCGATGAAATCGAAGATGGTTGGATGGGCCTGGACATCGGTCCCGAGGCCATTCGCGTCTTCACGGAGGCCATTGAAGATTCCAATTGCATCTTGTGGAATGGTCCGATGGGTGTATTCGAGATGGAAGCCTTTGCCAATGGCACGCGACAGATCGCAAAGGCAGTAGCTCAAAGCACGAGTCGTGGTGCCTTCTCACTGGTAGGTGGGGGCGATTCTGTGGCGGCCATCACACAGATGGATCTGGCCGATCAGGTGAGTTTTGTTTCTACGGGAGGAGGAGCGATGCTAGAGTACTTGGAGGGTAAGGAGCTTCCGGGCATTAAGGCCATGCGCCGATAGGCTCTATTCTTCCTCGGTCAGGTCTTCGATCACCTTCTCCACTTTGCTTTCGATGACAGCTGCCACGGCTTTGATGGTGTCAACGACATCTTCCAGACCCGACTCCAGGCTTTCCGCCAGGCTCACTTCCGGGTGGGACTTGGTGATGCTCTGGGCCGCCTTTTGAAGGGCCTCATTGCCCTCCCGGGCCAATTGCGCTTCTTTGATCTCCCGGGCGATTTTCTCTTTGATGGCGCTCTTCACCTGCTCGACCTCCTCTGACTCTTTGCGCTGTTCTTCTTTCTGCCGCAGCACCTCCAGCTTTCTTTCCAGCTCCGCCTGTGTCTTCTTCATCTCCACCAGCTTGTCTTCCTTGGAGATGATGCGCTCCTCAATCATTTTGGTCTTGGCCGCGCGAATCTGTGCTTCCAGAGATCCCTCGGCATCTTCGATCTTCTGATTTTGAAACTGCAGGTCATCTCGGTCCCGCTTTATGCTGCGCTCCATCTTTTGGATGGCCTGGATCAGCCCATCGTACCGTCTTTGCACTCGCTCCTGCGAGTTAGATCGTCGACTGGATCCCGGTCCAAATTTTTTCTCCTTGACCTGCTTAAAGAGTCCGTCCAGTTTCTTCCATATCTGTGATCGGTGATCCCGGGTAAACTTGGTGTCCCGAAAGGACTTCTGAATTTCCTTCAGCTCTTGAAAAATGGGCTGGAGACTAAGGCCTTCCTCGATCTTCTTTTCAATGGCCTCAAGTTTCTCGCGGAAGGCCTGTGCATGCCGTTCGGACACTTGATGAAACTCCTGGTCCAACTCCTTGCGCATCCGCTTGAGATCAGCAAACAGCTCATTGGTACTTTCACGGATTGCGCGCGAATGATCTCTAAACAGATTGCGCTCCCGCACCTGCTCCTGGACCTTCGCCCAAAAACCCTTGAGGTCTTCCCATATCACGCTGTCAAATCGGGACAGTCCTGCTATCTTTTCCCGTAGCTCGGCCAGTTCTTCTTTATAGGTTTGAAAGAGCTTGGAGGAGAGCACGATAAAGTGCCATTCGGTCTGGGCTCGCTTGAGGATATCTTCTCGATCGACGGAATATCCTTCCGGGATCATGGGCTCGCTAATGCTCAACGGGCGTTCTACATGCTTGTGATTTTCGGGAAACTCGAGATCCTGACCTACTCGCCATTGCTGATGCATCTTGGTAACAAACTCTTCCGTGGTTTCACCCTGGGGAAATATGTAGACGTCGATATTGTTTGCAACCTCATTAAGCTTAATTCCTATCAGTACCTTTTCGTCTAGATCGTCCTTGCCCCAAAATACAAGTCTTGTTCTCATGTGATACAGTTTTCATCAACTCCGATATTACAGTGGTGGTAATCAGGATTAGATGATAAGTTACACCAATCAACAATAAGATACAAGTTACAGCAGGCCCTGATCCCTTAGATACTCAGCTATTTGCACAGCATTTGTGGCTGCTCCCTTTCTCAGATTGTCGGCCACTACCCAGAGGTTGAGTCCGTTTTCGACAGAGTCATCTCGTCGTATACGACCGACAAATACCTCGTCCTTGTTTTTGGCTGCGAGCGGGGTGGGATACACGTTTTTGCTCACCTCATCCAGCACGACAAGTCCGGACGTATTTGATAGAATTTCGCGTACTTCTTCGATCTCAAATGGCCGTTCAAATTCGATATTGATGGATTCGGAGTGACCTCCATCTACCGGTACGCGCACCGCGGTAGCGGTAATGCGGATATTGTCATCGCCCATGATCTTGCGGGTCTCGTGGACGAGCTTCATTTCCTCCTTCGTATAGTCATTGTCGAGGAAAATGTCGCAGTGGGGCAGGCAGTTTTCAAAGATCGGATGGGGATAGGCGGGGTCCTCTACCGGCTCGCTAGCCAGCTCCGCCTGATATTGCTTGACGGCAGGCACGCCCGTCCCGGTGTAGCTCTGGTAGGTGGAGATCACCAGGCGCTTGATGCCATACTTTCGGTGCAAAGGGGCAATGGCTACCACCATCTGTATCGTGGAGCAATTGGGGTTGGCGATGATCTTATCATTGGCGCTCAGTACGTCCGCATTCACTTCGGGCACGACCAGCTTTTTGTCCGGATCCATGCGCCATGCCGATGAGTTGTCGATCACGGTGGTGCCGACTTTCGCAAACCTGGGTGCCCAGTCTCTAGATACCGATGCACCCGCCGAAAAGATGGCCACATCCGGTTTGCGTTCGACCGCTTCCTCGAGTCCGATGATGGCGTGATGCTCTCCCGCAAAAGAGACGGTCTTGCCCACCGACCTGGCTGAAGCGACAGGAATAAACTCATCCATCTGAAAATCGCTCTCATGCAAGACCTCTCGCATGACTCGACCAACGAGTCCAGTGACTCCTACAACTGCTATTTTCATTCGTTTCAGATTTGTCCTGGTTTTTGGGTCTGTAAAGATAATTTCAAATGCGAATTAGTACTATTTTTCGGCATGAAAGGCGCCCTGTTGCTACTCCTCGTGATTTGTCTCGGCGGCTCACATTCCAACGACCACCGCCCACCGTTGCCTCCAGTGACGGGCAACGAAGGGTCACGGTCCCGTGTCTCTACCAGCTCCACCTTGCAACCGCACGATCTCCTGATCAACGAAGTGTACGACGATCCGACACCTTCCCATGGACTCCCCCCGTACGAGTATCTGGAGATCGCCGTGCGGAGTCCCGATGCCGTGTCACTGGATGGGGTCCAATTGTACAATGGTGGCAAAATTGCTGATTTCCCAGCGATCATGGCTGCCGCACATGACTACCTCATTGTGTGCCACCAAGATCACATCGCTGCCTTCGAGGCCTTGGGTACCACCATCGGATTGAAGGATTTTCCCCGACTGGTCAACGGGGGCAATGATCTGATGCTGCTCTCCACCGAAGGTCTGATCCTGCACCGCCTGTCGTACGACGATGGCTGGTATGGCGACAAGAGCAAGTCGGAGGGTGGTTGGTCGCTAGAGATGATCAATGCCAATGACCCCTGTGCGCTGGCAGACAACTGGCTGGCTGCCACGGACCTCGGAGGCGGTACGCCGGGGCGGTCCAACAGCGTCTCCGACCCAACTCGATCCTTCGAGCCGCTGCAAGTCAGCGCTTTGGTGCCTCAAGACGACCAGCGCATTTCGGTCACTTTCACCAAGATCCTGTCGGAGGCGATACCTGTAGAAGCCAATCTCGAAGGCGGGACCAGCCAGGTATTAGCCGCACAAGTGGATGAGTTGCCCGGGCATGTACTCCAGCTGCACGTGGATCCACCCTTGCTACCCAGTATTCCCTACCGCTTGCATCTAAACGGGTTGACCGATTGCTCGGGGCAAGCCTACGATACGATTTTGCCCTTCGTCCTCCCCGAAATCGCCCAGCCCGGAGACCTGGTGATCAACGAGATCCTCTTTAATCCGGAAGTCGGGGGAAGCGACTACATCGAGATATTCAACCCCTCACAAAAGACCTTTCGCCTGCAGGACCTGCTCCTGGCCAACGACCAGACGAGCACTCAGCAAGTGCACCCGGTGAAATCATCCCATGTGGTGCCTCCCCAGTCCTACATCGTCCTAACGGAGGACCCGCAATATCTAAAATCGCGATATGGATTGGTGACATCCACCTGGCTTTTTGAGGCAGCGCTGCCCAACTGGCCGGATAAATTTGGCAATGTGACGCTAGCCACCCGAACCACCACCGGCACCGAAGTGCTGGACGCCCTAAACTACGAAGAGTCGTTTCATTCGGCCCTCCTGCGCGTGCCTGACGGCGTCAGCCTCGAACGCATTCGCGTGGATGGTCTCAGCCAAGACCGAAACAATTGGCACAGCGCCTCTGCCGCCAGCGGATATGGTACTCCGACAGGGCCAAACAGTCAAGCACGGTCAGGGTTGGGGCAAGCGGAGCAAACCTTCACGGTACGGCCCACTACGTTCTCACCCGACGGTGATGGCTTTGACGACTTTCTGGTGGTGAGCTATTCCGATCTAGCCCCGGGGACCAGCGCCCGCATCCAATTGTACGATGCGACCGGTCGGATGGTCAAGCTGCTGGCCAACAATCTCCATCTTCCCACGCAGGGCCAGCTCAAGTGGGATGGCGATACCGATGATGGCCGCAAAGCCCCCATCGGGATCTATACGCTGCTCATTGAGCTTTTTGCAGCAGAAGGACTCACTTCACGGATGCGGGAGACCTGTATCGTAGCCGGAAAAATGGAATGATGCGAGGACGTACGAGCGCTAGATCATTGTTTGCCCATCCATGGGTAGCTTATCCCATTTTGGCGAGCATGGTGGTGCTGACGTTGATCTGTATGGAGCCGCCCAACATCCTACTCTTAAAGCGGATCGCAGCCCGGTCCACCCAGATCATGTTGCTTTTTCTGGCCAGCGGCATTTTCTTTCTGATCATGGACGAGCGCAGGCTGCTGTATACCGCCTTTGCCTGTGCCGCTGCGCTTTGCCTTTACTTCAAATGGGCCGCCAACATCAGCCTTGGTGCCCCGGTGAAAACCTCCGAACCAAGTTTTCTGATGGCCCATTGCAACACCTCCGACCTAGCCGACTATGAGGTAGCCTTGGCATCTTTGCTTGACCGCGACCCCGATGTCATTTCGTTTCTGGAGATTACTCCGGGCTGGGATCAGCTCCTCCAGGCATATCTTTCGGAGAGATATCCGCATCAGGTGATCAACACCCGCATCGACTTTCTGGGCGGAGGCCTATTTTCCAAATTCCCGATCGAGGCTGCAGACACCCTCTTTTACGAGGAGGTCCCCAACCTCAGTGTCGACATCCGGATCGGCGAGCAGCACAAGGTGCGAGTAATCACCTCAAATACCAATCCGCCGCTCTTTCGTCGATCGTTTGTACAACTGAGAGATCAACTAGATGTACTGGCCGGGACGGCGCTGCGATCCAATCACCCCGTGATCACCATGGGCAACTACAATCTGGATCAGTTTGCCGACGAGCTCCAGGACTTTCGGGCCAAGGCCAAACTAGATGACAGCCGCAAATCCATGTCTCCTTCCCTCAATCCACCCACCAACCACATCTTCTACAGTGATATGCTGGAGTGCCTGGAGTTTGCAAATTTGTATGACAAAGGATCGAAGCGCATCGGAATCTATGGCGAGTACCAATTCAAAGCCACCCCGTTGGTGGAATAGCGAACGCAAGAGCTTTGCTGCGGCCTGGAGTGGTCTCAAGCACTTTTTCACCACCGAGCGACATGCCGTCTTTCATCTCGTATCGGCGGTCGCCGTCCTCGTGGTTGCAACATGGCTAGGGCTTTCCGCTGCAGAATGGTTGTGGATCGGAGCTGCTATCACCCTGGTACTTTGCACGGAGATCATCAACTCCGCTTTGGAGCGCGTCTGTGATTTGGTGCAACCCCTGCCAGACGATCGAGTGAAAAAGATTAAGGACCTGGCCGCCGCCGCGGTATTGGTGGCTGCCTGCTTTGCCTTGTTGACAGCCGGTGTGATTCTGCTGCCAAAGCTGGTGGATCTACTAAAGTAGGGTCGCCTTGGTCTGGTCTAGGACTTTGCGGACTTCCGCCATATCATATCCCTGGGCATAAACACGCAGGACGGGCTCGGTACCCGAGGGCCTGATCATCACCCAGGCTCCGGTATCCAGAAAGTACTTGAAGCCATCAATCGTATCCGTGCGATCGACCTTAAACTCGCCGATCGACTCAAATCCCTGCTCACATCTGGCTATAGCCGCGGTCTTCTGTGCTTCGGTCAGGTGCAGGTCGTCCCGATAGAAGTCGAAGCGGCCCACCGTCGCAAAGATCTCTTCAGTGAGCGCTTTTAGTGATTTGCCGGTCTTGGCCATGTACTCCATCAGTAGCAGCCCGGTCCAGACACCATCTCGTTCGGGGATGTGGCCCGACACCGCAATGCCACCTGACTCTTCCCCCCCGATGAGCACGGGCTCTTGCGACATGTATTCAGCGATGTGCTTGAAGCCGATCTGCGTGGTCACATACTCCAGGCCATACGAGGATGCCAGTTTTTCCAACTTGTCCGTCACAGAAAAGGAACAGACCACCTTGCCTTCTTTCAAAACCCTTAAACTCATACAAGTACTTGAGTAGCAGCAGCAATAATCGATGCGAGTCCACAAAGACACCGTCCTCATCATACATGCCGATGCGATCGGCATCTCCGTCATTGGCCAGTCCAAAGGTCAGCTTCGGATCGCCGGCGATGGTTTCTGAGAGGATCCGCAGATTTCGATCGATCGGCTCCGGCGCTGTGCCGAGGAACGATGGATTGTACTCGCAGTGCAGATGCGTAGCTTTAGGAAAAAGGCGCTTCATCACATTCTGCCCTGCCCCGTACATGGCGTCGTACGCCATATGCTCCTGCATCCCCGTGACCAGATCCATATCAAAACTGGACACTATGTGATCGACGTACATGTCCTCCAGATTGACATATTCTAGTAGCCCGGTCTCCTCCAGGGCAGGGAGGGTCATCATGCCGTAAGCCGGCGTATCGGGGATACGTGCTTCGACCTCCGCAATATCTTTGGGTACCGAGGGACCGCCATAGCTCGCTTTGAGCTTGTAGCCGTTGTAGTCGGGTGGGTTGTGGCTGGCCGTAATGACGATGCCCAGTCCTGCATTGAGTTTGGTGACACCCAAGCTGATCATGGGTGTCGACACAAAATTTGGGTCAAGAAATACCTTGATGCCTGCCTGGCAAAATACCGATGCGGTGGCGGTCGCAAACATCTTGCCCCCAAATCGGCAATCGTAACCGACGACCACGGTATCGTGCCCGTTCTCGTGCATCCATTTTGCCGCTCCTTCCGACACCCGGAGCACCCCTTCTACGGTGTATTCCTTTGCAATGATGGCCCGCCATCCGTCGGTCCCAAATTTGATTTGCCCCCCCATGCATACTTGATTTGGCTGAGCCGGCAATATATGTAATTAGTTCTATATTAGCGACCAATCAACCCCCCTGCAAAAGGTTAGAGATTGGTAGATGATTACCGCAACCGAGGCCTTCGGAAAAAGCTCGTTGCCACGATCAAGCGCAAGGGTATTCGTGACCCCCGCATCCTAGCTGCCATCGGCAAAAATCCCCCGACATTTCTTCTTGGACAAGGCCTTTGAAGAGTGGGCTTACAAAGACGTAGCCTTTCCCATTGGCAGTGAGCAGACCATATCCCAGCCCTTTACGGTAGCCTACCAGACCGAGCTCCTCGACGTCCAATCCTCCGACAAGATCTTGGAGATCGGTACGGGCTCGGGCTATCAAGCGGCCGTCTTGTCTGAATTGGGGGCCAAAGTCTACAGTATTGAGCGACAAGCCAGCTTGTTTCAACGTACATCCAAGCTGCTTAAGCACATGGGATACGGCAGCATTCGACTGTTTCTCAAGGACGGGATGGCTGGGCTCTCCCGGTTTGCTCCATTCCAAAAAATACTGGTGACCGCAGCCGCCAAGACGATACCTCAGGCCCTGCTCGATCAGCTGGACGTAGGCGGCATCCTGGTGATTCCGGTAGGCACTGATGAAGTGCAAGTGATGCATCGCATCACCCGGGTCAGTACCGACGAATTCAAGACGGAGAAGTTTGACCACTTCCGGTTCGTCCCCCTCCTGAAAGGGGTCAATAAGTAGTGCTGAGTTAGTGAGTTCTGAGTTCCGAGTTGGTGAGTTCTGAGTTAGTGAGTTCTGAGTTCCGAGTTGGTGAGTTCTGAGTTCTGAGTTCTGAGTTCTGAGTTCTGAGTTCTGAGTTCTGAGTTAGCGAGTTGCGGGTTGGCGGGTTGCTAGGGTCGATGGGGGATTGAAGATAGTGATGGTGATTTCTCCAAATGCGGTTTCCCCTCAACATCTACACAATTGAACAGTTAAACGAGCGGGTTGCGGGTTGCAAGTTCCGAGTTAGTGAGTTCTGAGTTCCGAGTTGGCGAGTTCTGAGTTCTGAGTTCTGAGTTAGCGAGTTGCGGGTTGGCGGGTTGCTAGGGTCGATGGGGGATTGAAGATAAGTGAGGGTGATTTCTTCAAATACGGTTCCCTCTCAACAATCTACACAATTAAACAGTTAAACGAGCGGGTTGCGGGTTGGAAGTTCCGAGTTAGTGAGTTCTGAGTTCCGAGTTAGTGAGTTCTGAGTTCCGAGTTCTGAGTTAGCGAGTTGCGGGTTGGCGGGTTGCTAGAGTCGATGGGGGATTGAAGATAGTGATGGTGATTTCTCCAAATGCGGTTTCCCCTCAACATCTACACAATTAAACAATTAAACGAGCGGGTTGCGGGTTGGAAGTTCCGAGTTAGTGAGTTCTGAGTTCCGAGTTAGTGAGTTCTGAGTTCCGAGTTGGTGAGTTCTGAGTTCCGAGTTGGTGAGTTCTGAGTTGTGAGTTGGCGCGTGACGGGTTTGATGTGGCCCGGTCGCGAGCTCGAATCAAACTCTAGGCACTCAAGGCACTCTCAACTCTAGTCACTCTCAATTCTAGTCACTCCCAAACTACCCTAAATCCTTCTCCCCTTGGCTACGCGTCGCTTGGCTGAGACGCTGCTGACCCGGTCCAGGTCGACCATGAGGCTGGCCATGGCGCTTCGGGAGGATGTCCGGTATTTTTTACCTCGGTAGGTCACCTCGCCTTGCGAGCGGTCCCAGGAGGAGCCCAGCAACATGTATCGGCCATCCCACTTGGGGTGCGGGCCAAACATGAGGAACCGATCCTTGCCTTCCTCAAAGCTGACCGCCATGCGGTTTTCCTTGGGCATAAATAGGAGAAGACCCGGTGTACCTTCTCGGATGACGATCTCCTCCACGCGACGACCGTCCCGCAAGATGATTTTTCCTTCCTTGATGACGGATTCGCCTTTGCGCAAGTTGCGTTGCAAGACGATGTCTCGAGACAGGTAAAACTGAATATGCTTTAGATCACTTTCAGACCACTCGTAAGAGTCCTGCAAGTCCTTGGTGAAGGGTCGGTAGGTGGGGCCGCAGGAGCTGAGGAGCACTGCCACAAATGCCAACCATGTATAGCCTTTCATAACACTGGTGTTTTCGAATTATTAAGACCAAAATAGGGGAGCGCCTCCCGGATATCAAGCCCTTTAGTAAGACTTTAACCTGATGTATTAATGATGTCTTAAGTGCTGCACCGACTGTGGTTGGCGGCTGAAAGCTTTCCTATCGAGACGACCAGGCTAGTGCTCAGGTCATTCGCTTCCTTAGAAAGAACTGTTGCAGCAACTGCTGGCAGGTGTCGTGCCGAATGCCAAATTCTACTTTGGTCTTGGGATGCAGGAGTTGCTTCCCATAGCGCATAAATCCGTGCTTGTCATCGCTGGCCCCATATACGAGGCGGCCGATACGGGACCAGTAGAGGGCTCCCGCACACATGACACAGGGCTCCAGGGTGACAAACATGGTGCATTGGGGAAGCCACTTGGATCCCAGGTAGCTCGATGCTGCCGTGATCGCGATCAGCTCGGCATGAGCAGTGGCGTCCAGCAGCTTTTCCGACTCATTGTAGGATCGGGCGATCACTGACCCCTCGCAGACCACAACCGCACCGACCGGTACTTCGTCGTCGGCCATGGCTTTTTTGGCTTCGGCGATGGCCAAATCCATGAAATAGGTATCAGATAAAACGGTCAACATACGGCCAATGTGCACGGGAAAAATAGCTGAATTAATTGGCACTTTTTTAGAAAAAATTATTTTTGCGGATGGAAATCGACTACTCCGCAAAAGACAAATTTCAGGAAGTCGCGCTGACGTTTGATGACGTCCTTCTGCAACCGGCCGCTTCCGAAGTGCTCCCCAGAGAAGTATCCACAGAAACGCAACTGACACGAGAAATTACCCTCAACGCGCCCGTGGTATCTGCCGCCATGGACACGGTGACCGAACGTGACCTCGCAATTGCCATGGCACGAGAGGGAGGGATTGGCATCATCCACAAGAATATGCCCATCGAGGCGCAGGCCGAGCAGGTACGTGGGGTGAAACGCTCGGAGAGCGGCATGATCCTGGACCCCGTCACCCTCGATGTCGCAGCTACCATCGGTGATGCTCAAGAGCTCATGCGCAAGTACAGCATTGGCGGTATACCCATCGTGCAAGACGGGGATGTCCTGGTCGGTATCCTTACCAATCGAGACCTGCGCTTTGAGACGGATACCACAAAGTCGGTCGTAGACCTGATGACCAAGGATAATCTGATCACGGTACAGGGTGGCACCACCCTCGAAAAGGCAGCACAGATCCTGCAAGGCAAAAAGATCGAAAAATTGCCGGTCGTGGATGAGAATAATCGGGTGATTGGGCTGATCACCTACAAAGACATCATGAAGCTCCAGGACTATCCCAACGCCTGCAAGGACAGCTACGGTCGCCTGGTAGTGGGTGCGGCCGTGGGGGTGACGCTGGATACAATGGATCGGTTGGATGCTCTGCAAGCGGTCGGCGTGGATGTAGTGTGCGTAGATACCGCCCATGGGCATCACGTGGATGTGCTGAAGACCATTCGCGAAATCAGGCAGCGGTTTCCACACCTCCAGCTCATCGGAGGCAACGTGGCTACCGCGGAGGGTGCTAAGGCCCTCGCCGATGCCGGTGTGGATGGAGTGAAAGTAGGGGTAGGACCCGGTAGCATCTGCACGACGCGCGTCGTCGCGGGTGTCGGTGTACCACAGCTGTCTGCCATCTATGCCGCCCATCAAGGGCTCCGAGGCACCGGCATTCCGATCATCGGGGATGGGGGTATTCGCTTTACCGGAGATATCGTCAAAGCGTTGGCGGCCGGAGCCAGCACGGTGATGGCTGGATCGCTGTTTGCCGGCGTGGAAGAAGCACCGGGTGAGACGATCATCTATGAGGGCCGCAAGTTTAAAATCTACCGGGGCATGGGGTCGATCGGAGCCATGCAAAAAGGCTCCAAGGATCGGTATTTTCAGGATGTGGAGGATGATATAAAAAAGCTAGTGCCGGAAGGCATCGAAGGGCGCGTGCCTTACAAGGGCTCGGTGGCGGAAGTAATGATCCAATACATTGGGGGACTCCGTGCCGGCATGGGTTATTGCGGAGCTGCTAATATCCCTGCGCTACAGCAAGCTAAATTTGTGCGGATCACGGCCGCCGGTGTCACCGAAAGCCATCCGCACAACATCATGATCACCAAAGAGTCACCCAACTACTCGCCAAGGCGCTTCTAATAGCCAATAGCCTTCATGTCAGACATCCTAACAGCAGCCTTCTATCAGCGTGAGGATGTCTTGCAAATAGCTCAAGAGCTGCTGGGGACCCACCTGTGTGCCTGCATCGACGGTGAGCTTGCCATCGGCCGCATCGTCGAGACCGAAGCCTACCGCGCCCCGGACGACAAGGCCAGCCATGCCTACGGCAACCGACGAACGAAGCGCACCGAAACGATGTTTATGCCAGGGGGGGTGTCCTACGTCTATCTCTGCTATGGGATCCACCATCTCTTTAATGTAGTGACTGGCCGGGAGCAACAAGCTCACGCCGTATTGATCCGGGCCGTAGAACCCATCGAAGGGATCGACGCAATGCTGAAGCGCCGCCATATGGAGACATTGTCAAAGCGACTCACCAGTGGCCCCGGCTGCCTGACGGTGGCCCTGGGCATCGATCGGTCACTCAACGGGCACTCCCTGCTGGCCCGGCAGGCGATATGGATTGAAGATCATCGCCCCCGACAAGGCAATTTTGAAATAATAAAGGGCCCACGCATCGGCGTTGACTATGCCGAGGAATGTGCCCAATGGCCCTGGCGATTTTACATCAAGGACAATCCTTGGGTCAGCAAATAGCCCCGCACAACTATGAACGTTCAAGCAAATGACTATCCATAAGCCCAGTCCTACGCTCTCATATCTTCTGGCCTTTAGCCTGGGGCTGTTGTACGGCCTGCCACTGCCAGGTCAAGAGTTCGTCTACCGCGATCACGCGTACGTGCCATCCATCAAATCAGTCGTTCTGGGCGTCCCAGGCCTGCAGACGGCCTACCCCATTCTCCAGCTAGGGACGGGTCGACTACTGCTGGAATTTGACGAAATCGGCGTGGACAGTCGATATCTGCGGTACAGGATCACTCATCACAATCGGGATTGGAGCAAATCCGACTTGGAGGATCTGGAGTTTTTGGAAGGATTTAACGAGGAAGAACTGCGGGATTTTGCCTTCTCCGTAAATACCCGCACTCCCTATGTACACTACTGGCTCAACCTACCAAATCAGCAAGCGCGCTGGACCAAATCGGGAAACTATATGATCCATGTGTATGATGAGGACACCGGACAGCCCCTGGTCAGTCGTCGCTTTATGGTGGTGGAGAACCTGATGCGGGTCAGCGGCCAGATCGATCGACCTAGCAATGTCAGCAAGATACGCTCACATCACGAAATCGACTTCGTAGTCAACCACAAGGACATCCGCATTTCCAATCCTAGGCAAGAGATACGAGCGGCCGTCCTGCAAAACGGAAGATGGGACAATGCGGTGGTGGACATCGAGCCATTTCTCGAACGACCGGAAGAATTGGTCTTTGACTTCCAAGATCGAGTGGTCTTTGGCGCGGGCAAGGAATTTAGGCACGTCGACATTCGCACCCTGCGATCACCCTCGATCGATGTCCTCGAAATTGAGGAGTTTGAAGATGCCTTTGAAGTACGCATGAAGAAGGACAAGAAGCGAGCCTTTCACAACTATTTGTCGGACCAGGACCTCAATGGCAACTTTGTCATTTTCTCTCACGATGACGATGACTTTGCTGTCGAAGCCGATTACGCCTACGTGATTTTTTCGCTGGATTCGCCGCAACCAATGTTTGATCACGACGTCTATCTAATGGGTGCCTTTACCAATTGGGCCATCGATGACGCATACAAGATGGAGTACCAGGAGCGCTACAGCATATATACAGCGGAAGCCCTGTTGAAACAGGGTGTTTATGACTACGTGTATGGCGCAGTCTCCAAGGAGTCTGGCGAAGTGGACATCGGTCTCCTAGAGGGCAACTGGCATGAAACCGAAAATTACTATACGATCCTCGTCTACTACCGTCCATTTGGCGAACGATATGACCGACTGGTGGCCGTCACTACCCTGAGCGAAAAATAGCCGGTTAATCCAAAATTGAAGACGGTTGATATAAAGAAAGTAGCAATAGAGAGGCGGATAACTATTATTGTTTGCACATAACACCTATAAAAAATTAAGTAATGAACGTAAGAACTATCTCTACCTCCCTGGTCCTGGGACTGCTCTGGATCAGCAGCCACGCGCAGGAGGTATGGCCCCTCGAAAGGTGCATCCAGCATGCCCTGGACAATAGCCTGACCTTAAAGCAAAGTAAAGTCGATGCCCAACAAGCGGAAGTAAACCACATTGCGGCTAAGCAGTCTAGAATACCACAAATCAATGGCAGCACCGGCTACAATGTAAGCTTCGGTCGGCAGATCGATCCGGTGACCAATGACTTCATCAATCAAAATTTTGGCAGCCAAAACCTCGGCCTGCAGGGCGGGGTGACACTATTCAATGGCGGGCGCGTATCCAATCAGATCAAGCAGGCAGCCCTCGGCAAGCGAGCTGCGGAGCTCGAGGCGGACCAGATGAGCAATGATATATCACTGCAAGTGGCACAGGCGTACCTGGCCATCCTCTTTGCCATCGAAAATCACGCCAACAGCGAAAAGAATCTGGAACTGATCCAGGCGCAATTGGAGCAAACCGACAAGCTCATTGAAGCCGGCACCCGTCCAAAGAACGAGCGCTTGGATCTCGTAGCCCAAGTGGCCACCAATGAGCAACTCGTCGTGGCTGCTCAGAATGAAATAGACAGAACATATCTTGATCTCAAACAACTACTGCAATTGGACGGTTCGTACGACCTGGAAGTGGACGTTCCTGAACTCTCCGTGCCTACGGATTACGAGATCGAAAGTCTCACCTTTGATGAGGTGTATAGCAATGCGCTAGGCTGGTTGCCCAGTATCAAAGCCGGTGAGCTCCGCCGTGAAAACGCCGAGATCGGCGTCCAGCTTGCCCGTACCAATATGATTCCGAATATCACGATCGGTGGTTCGATCTCCACCAACTACGGTACATTTACCAAGCGAAGAGGTGATCTTATTGGTACAGAGACAATTCGGCAAGAGGCACTAGTCAATGGCGAGCCTTTCGTGTTTGAGATCGAGCAAGATGTCTTCGCCTTCGATAAGGTCCCCTACACTGATCAGCTCAATGAAAACTTAGGATACGGCTTCGGTATTAGTGCGAACATCCCGATATACAATCAGGGACGCAACAAGGCTCAGTTGGAGATCTCTAAACTGGATGTGGTCCGTACGGAGATCGCCAATGATCAGACAAAGAACCTGATCAAAACCGACGTGCAGACGGCCATCAATGACGTCAAGGCAGCAAGAAAGGCCTATGAGGCCAGCCAACGCACGGCCGAAGCCAATCGAGCCGCCTACTCCGATGCCCAAAAGCGATACGAGCTGGGCGTAGCTAATAGCTTTGAATTTACCACTGCCCAAAACAACCGTGACCAGGCAGAAGTCAATTTGATCATCGCCAAATACGACTACATTTTCCGATCGAAGATCCTAGACTTCTACCAAGGCAAAAAGATTACCCTTAACTAACCCGCATATATGGCCAAACGAAAAAGATCTCGCCTCTACCTATTTCTCGCTATCGTTCTGGCCATGCTCATTGCCCTGGCTGTCTACAAGAGCCAGACCCGTGAGCGGGGTGAAGTCGTGGAGACCGCCAAGGTCGAGCGCCGGACCATCAAAGAACTGGTCTCGGCCAGTGGAAAGATCTTTCCCGAAAAAGAGGTCATCATCAGCTCAGACGTCTCGGGCGAGGTAGTTGACCTACCTGTGGAAGAGGGCGACTCCGTGCGAGCAGGCGATCTGCTAGCCCGCATTGACCCGGAAGCATACGAATCGGCCGTCGAGCGAGGCGTTGCCTCCGTCAATAGCTCGAAGGCCCAACTGGCGATTGCCAAGTCCAACCTGGAAAACGCCAAAGCTCAAAAGGCGCAAGTGGAGGCACTGTTTAAGAATGCCCGCCGGGCGCATGAACGCAATAAGAAGCTAAAGGATCAGGGTGTCATCTCTGAGGCCGAGTTTGAGCGCACGTTGGCCGATTTTGAGTCGTCCCAGGCCAACCTCCAGGCGGCGGAGGCCGGCGTGCGATCCGCACAGGAGACCGTACGCAGCAATGAGTTTGCCATCGCCAGCTCTGAGGCGGGCCTCAAGGAGCTTCGCACGAGCCTGAAGCGCACAAACATCTACGCTCCCGTCGATGGCATCATCAGCAAGCTGGATATCGAAGAGGGCGAGCGCGTGGTCGGTACGATTCAAATGACGGGTACCACGATGATGCGCATCGCCAACATGTCCATCATGGAGGTACAAGTGGATGTGAGCGAAAACGACATTCTAAAAGTCAGCGAGGGAGACTCCGCTTCTATCGAAGTAGACGCCTATTTAGACCGTACCTTTCTTGGCATCGTGACCGAAATCGCCAATTCGGCATCGACCATCGGCACGACCACTAGCCTGACCACCGATCAGGTGACCAACTTTGTGGTGAAGATCCTCATGGACCCCGCCTCGTACGAAGACATCGTGACGCCCCGTAGTCCATTTCCCTTTCGGCCCGGCATGTCGGCGTCTGTGGAGATCAATACACATGCAGAGAAGGATATCCTGTCCGTACCTATCATCGCCGTGACGACGCGTGACATCAACCAGTCCAGGGAGTCAGATGGCGAGGAGGTCGATGAGGACGAAGACCTGCGGGAGGTGGTCTTCGTCTGCTACGGTGACTCGCTTAAGATGGTGCAGGTCGAGACTGGTATCCAGGATGACAACTACATCCAGGTTATAAAGGGGCTCAAAGAAGATCAGGAGGTGGTCAGTGGGCCCTATTCGGTGATCACCCGAAAATTGGAGGATGGCGCCCTCTACACCCGCAAGGAAAAGGGCGATAAGAAGGAGAATACGTAATATTGGCGATCGATCGTCGAGCACTCATCATCTTTCTGCGAAAGCCCGAACTGGGGATGGTAAAGACTCGCCTGGCTGCTACGTGTGGCCCGGAGGAGGCTTTGCAGATATATGGGCATCTGGTGGACCGCGCGCTGACCGTATGTCGACAGATCGACGCCTCCCGCTTGCTGTATTATCATCCGGAGATTCCTCATGAGGACGGTTTTGGGCCTGCGTTCGACCGCTACCGACAGGTGGAAGGTGATCTGGGCGCGAAGATGCAGGCCGCATTTGATCAGACCCTGAGGGATCACGATAAGGCCATCATCATGGGTACGGATTGCCCCTATATCACCGAAGAGATCATACACAAGGGCTTTGACCTGCTGGATGAAGCGGATGTAGTCCTTGGGCCCGCCCTGGACGGTGGCTATTACTTGCTCGGGCTACGGCAACGCCTACCCACCCTCTTTCAAGATATGGTTTGGAGCACACCCTCCGTGTACGCCGAGACATGTGCCAGAGCAGAAGCAGCCCGTAGGACCGTGGCCGACTTACCGGCACTTTCGGATATCGATTTGGAAGTGGATTGGGATCGGTACTTGCAATGGCGACGGCAACAGGGACTACCGCAGCCGTTCGAGTAGCTCCGAGGCATCGTCCCTACGCGGGCTATCGAGCTCCGCCGTTTTCTCTAGCCAGGAGATGGCCTCCGCGCGATCTCCCCGTCTCAAATAGGCGAGCGCCAGAAACCAGGGGGCCTGACGATCTACCCCTTGGTAGGTGACATTCGTACACTGCCTCAGCAGGCGGATCGCATCATCCGTATGTCCTGCGGCCAGCGCAGCGACACCTTCATAAAAGGTCAGATCTTGCTTCTCGGGATACTGGTCTTGCAGTTGCGGCAGTGCCTCCAGGAGGACATCCCATTCACCCCTTTCGTAGTGCGCAAAAGCTTGCGAGAGATCGTCATCCACAGTGGCATCGACGCTACGAGTGGTCTGAAAATAGGTACTCCTGGGCGCCTCAAAATAGGTGTGAAAGAGGGCTTCATCGCTGGGCGAGCGAAGCAAAAAGTAGGCGGGAATCAAAAGCAGGACGATGCTGGCAGCCACCTTGTGCCAGGTCCGTAGCTGAAAGCGTCGCACTGCCTGGACGGATTGCACACGCGAGACCGAGCCAAATCGCTGATCGAGCCGGTCCAGTATCTGCTCGGCGTCTTGGTCACTGCCGAGATAGGCATAGCCCTCCAGCGCCTTTCGATCGAGCTCATCTTGCGGTTCAGGGTGCGATTCCGGGTGCCGTAAGTGGCGTAGAAGATCTTCTCGAGTAAATTTTTCAGACATACGCCTAATCTTCGGGTAGAAAATGCTCCAGATTTAGTCTCAGGTTTCTCTTGCCGTTTTGGATATGACTCTTCACTTTCTTCACTTCTAGGCCGGTCAAAGCTGCAATCTCCTTGTACGTACGTTTTTTGAAATAGAACAAGACGATACAATCTCGTTGCGGTTTCTTCAACGCCTGAATGGCCTCATGCAATCGATTTTCTTTGCGCTCAATAGAAAGAGCTACTTCCTCCGTACTTTCCATATTCTCCGCTTGATCCAAGGGTCCCAGATCGTCCAGCAGGACCTCTGTCTTACCCCGCAATCGCATAAAACAGTGATTTCGGGTGACCAGGAATAGCCAGTTCTTAAAATCCTTGATCTCGTAGCGATCGATGTTTTGCATCAGCTGCTGCATGATGTCCATGACGGCATCTTCGCTTGCGCTAGTATCTTTCAGATATCGCAGACTCCACCCCAAGATCAGATGCGCGTATCTGCGGTACAAAACGGCAAAGCCAGCCTTGTCACCCGATTGCTTGATCTGCGCTATGATGGACTCATCTGAGAGAGAACTAGAAGCCTGCATTGATGTGAAAGGTCAGAAGATCGAATATATTAAAACCCCTGCCATCCCATATGCTTTCTGTGACCGATCAGGGCCACACACCCGGACAATCGACCCTCGACAGGAAACATCAGTGCCCTTGTAGAGCTAGGCAGATGCCCGGGCAAGGGACCATTGCTCTACATAGTTGACGTAGTGCTCGGCCAGAGCTACAGTCACCGGCCCCACCCGACCGCTTCCGATGACAAGGTCGTTGATCTTTGTCACCGGCAAGACTCCCTTGGTTGTACTGGTGAGAAATGCCTCGCCCACCGTGGGAAGCTGATCGATGGCGATCGGACCCTCCGCCACTGTATACCCTTGCTCACGGGCACAAACTATGAGGTGCTTGCGAGAAATGCCCCCCAGCGCCATCGCCTGAGAGGTGTGTAACACACCTTGATCATCGACCACAAAGAAGTTGGCTCGGGACGTCTCACTGATCCAGCGCCCATCGTGATACAATAGATCCAGCGCACCCGCTTCCTTCAGGACCTGTCTGTGTTGCAGCACATTAATGTAGTTGAGGGTCTTGATGACCGGATGTTCACGGGTGAACCGCTGCAGCAGTAGTCTCACGCCCGCAGTGTACATCTGACTGGGGTAATGTACATCCGCATGCTGAAGCACAAAAAGGTTACTTGGGCCCGGATGATAGCCATCTGCTGCGTATCCTCCGGTCAGGACCAACTTGGTGTATCCCCGAGAGAGTCCGTTGCTGGCAGCAAGGTTGACGACGCGCGCTAGCAACGCCTCCCGCGACACCGGCACCTCCAAGTCCATGAGGTCGGCCGACCGGTAGAAGCGATCAAAGTAGTCCTCGACAAAGACCGGATACCCATGACGGATCGGAAAGAAGTCAAAGATGCCGTAGCCCCGCAAGAGTCCCACATCATTGACAAAGATCTGAGCCTCCTCGACCGGCGTCAGGGTACCGTTCAGATTGTGGTATTTTATCGTCATCGATCTATATCAGTATCCAGCCGCTGTATCATCACCCCGGCCATCTGCCCCGCCTTCCAAGCTACCATCCGGCCGCACCAGGATGGCATCCACTCTCCCGATGGGGCCTCGTGGCGTCAGTTCGTAGCCCATATCTATCAACTTGCGATGCACCTTCTCAGACAACGCATTATCCTCCATCAGAATTCTGTCTGGCAACCACTGATGGTGCAGTCGCTTGGCGTTGATGGCCTCCTGCATGCCCATGCCGTGATCCACAACATTGAGGATGGTCTGAAAGACGGAGGTGATGATCGTCGAGCCCCCCGGGGTCCCCACCACCATCCGTAGTTGGCCATCTTTCTCGACCAGAGTGGGGGTCATACTACTGAGCATTCGCTTTTCGGCCACGATCTCGTTGGCCTTTGCACCCACCAACCCAAACTGATTGGGTACCCCGGCTTTGACACTGAAATCGTCCATCTCATTGTTCAAGAAGAAGCCCGCTCCCTTCACCATCACCTTGCAACCAAAGTAGCTATTGAGCGTCGTGGTGACGGACACCGCATTTCCCCGGGCGTCCACAATACTAAAGTGAGTCGTTTCGACACTTTCCACCCGATCTACTTTCCCCTCCTTGATCACCTGCGACGGTGTCACCTTGTCTAGCTCAATGGCCGCCATGCGATCACGGATATATCCGTCATTGAGCAACATCTCTTGCGGGACCTCGTGAAAATCCGGATCGCCGAGGAAAGTCGCACGGTCGGCGTACACCCTCTTTTCAATCTCCGTCATGATATGAATGGTCCTGGCCTGGTTGTGACCATAACGCCGGATCGGATAGGGCTCAATGCCCTTGAGGAGCTGCAGCAGGGCGATCCCTCCGCTGGAAGGTGGCGGCATGGAGATGACTCTGTGCCCTCGATAGCTGCCGACCACCGGCTCGCGCCAGGCAGCCTCGTATTGTTGCAGGTCTTGGTGTGTGATGATGCCACCCCCGCGCTGCATCTCCTCTGTGATCAGCCGGGCCGTCTCACCGGCATAAAATCCGGCTCTACCCTGGTCCCTGATGCGCGTCAAGGTCTGGGCAAGATCCTCCTGCACCAGCAAATCGCCGGCGGACCACCCTCCCGGTCGTAGGTAATGGACGGCGTACGTATTTAGTCGCGCAAACAGCTCCTGGGGCCGATTGATAGAGGCGGCGCCCGATGCTGTAAGGCGGAAGCCATCTCGTGCCAGATCAATAGCGGGTTGTACCAACGCAGACCATGACAGATGGCCGAAGCGCTCGTGTAGTTGAACCATGCCAGCCACCGTACCTGGTACGCCCGCGGCCAAATGGCCCTCCAAACTCAATCGATCCCTGACATCGCCATTTTCGTCCAGATACATATCACGATGGGCAGCCAATGGGGCTTTCTCCCGAAAGTCAAGACTACCGGAAACTCCCTGATGGTCACGAAATACGGCAAATCCACCACCTCCGATATTGCCCGCCACAGGATACACCACGGCCAGGGCAAATTGCACGGCAACGGCAGCGTCCCAGGCATTGCCCCCCGCCCTCAAAATCTCTAGCCCGGCCCGACTCGCTTCCGGATGCGCCGAGACCACCATGGCCTCGTGCCCAATGAGGCCCAAAGTGCCCCCAGATTGGGACACCTTGCTAGTCGAACAGGCCAGCAGTAATAGCAGGGTTAATGTGCCGAATATGCCCTTCATGGGAGTACGCTCATGCTAGTAGAGTTGCGCATTAAATCTTGTGGTTAATTCTAATGTCTAATGCGAAGATCTTGCGAGGGACCTAAGATCGAAAAAAATGAGGACGATGGCTCTGTCCGATTGTGGTGTCAGCTCTTGATCAGATTTATGATGAGGCGCAGGATCAGATCTCTCTGATCGGGCAGACTTGTGCCACAACCAATGCTAAAGTAACGAGGGTATTATCACTGATTTTGCGCTTTGATTCGACGATAGAGGTGATGGTCATTCTGTTCGAGGAACCAAACAAACAGAAACGAGCCAATTCTCTTATTCCCATCATTAAAGGGATGTCCTTTAATAACTGAGTACAAAAGTTGAGCGGCCTGCAATGGAGGGATAAGCCAGCTGACCAAAGACCGTCTGAGATATGCTACCTAGAATTCCATCGAGTGAGTCGTCCTTTTCCAAACCAAACAAATCGTTCGCTTCGCCTTTCTCGATTAAGCGGCCCTTTAAACCCATTATCGCCTGTCGAACTTCCTTTTGGTTTATGACATAGATTATGTTGCCATTCAGGTTGTCAATCGAAAGGTTGTCAGTATCATAGCGGTCCAGGAGGTGAAAGGATCTTGAATAATGCTCAATGATCGAGAGGAATCCATCAGTTATCTTTTTTTGATTGTGAATTGACTCCTCAATGATATTGGACAATTGTGTTTCTAGCAGAGCGACCTTGTTTTGCTCAATTTGTAGTAATTGAACATTGAGCGCATATCCCCTTAGTAAGTAATCCTTAAGTGTCTTCGTTGCCCACTTCCGAAACTCAATTCCGATGTGCGATTTGACACGATAACCTATTGATATAATCATGTCAAGGTTGTAACTAGAGATCGTTCGTGTCACCTTGCGGTCACCTTCCATTCGAACTTGGCGGGATTCCCGCCAAGTTGAAGCTTTGTCCAATTCCCCTTCCCGGTATATATTCCTAATGTGATCACCAATTGTTCGCCTTGCTCTACCAAATAGGTCCATAATCTGATGTTCCGTGACACCAAACGGTGTCCTGCTCACTGTCGAGTACAATTTGGAACTCCCTTCCGCCTTTCGACGATTGGAAGACTACTAGTTCGGAGCTTTCCACACTGCCAATGATTTTTCCCTCGTCTCTCATAACCTTATTCGCCAAAACTACTTCAAATCTTTAGTACCTACGTGCACTTCTCAAGAGACAAGCTCTCAGTGTTGCACCGGATTCTAGCAGATATTACTAACGGGACACTGTGAAAGATGCCCTGGAAGATAGCATGAACGAATGTACCAATTCTCAAGTCGGAAAGCTCGATCTCAGTACCGTACAAAAATCCTGGCAATCACAGACTAACTGGACCAAAAACTACCGACTTCTCTTCACACACAGATGTAGATGAAGGAAAAAATTTCAAGGTCGAGGGCTAGAGGGCGGCACCGGGACCAACAAACCAGATTCCTCCCGCTGCACCGAAAATTTGACATGGAAATAAGAGCCATTTGGATCCAGCTCTAGAACAGAACCTAGATCAGCAGAAAATGTAAGCGGAATTTGTGCCTTAAGTGCTAGCAGTAGGTCTCAAAGGCAAAGCGCAAATTGTCTGCGATCATCTCGGCACTGCGCCCTTCGATGTGGTGCCGCTCGAGCATGTGCACCAGTTGGCCATCTTTGAACAAAGCCACCGACGGCGATGAGGGAGGATAAGGCAGCATATACTCTCTCGCCCGCTCCGTGGCCTCTCGGTGCACACCTGCGAAGACAGTGACCAGTCGATCCGGCCGCTTTTCATTGGTCAGGGCCAGCTTGGTGCCGGGTCTGGCCATGGCGGCAGCGCAACCACAAACGGAGTTGACAACCACTAGTGTCGTACCCTCTTGGTTGGTCAATACCGCATCCACTTCTTCAGGCGTGGCCAGTCCTTCAAATCCATGATCAGTCAGATCCCTAGCCATGGGTGCCACCAGCTCTAAAGGATACATGCTCATAATTATGCTATGTTTTGTTCTGGAATGGAAACAAAGTTACTTCTCCCCAGGTTAACAACAAAGAGATGGAATGGTTTGCATCTTATGTCGCCAAGTGAAGGGTGGAAGCCTGTGATATTACCGGCAGCGGTGCGTCATAGATATGACAGTCATTCTTTAATTTTGAGGCTTGCAAAAAACAATCTATGCGAACTGCGATAACCGTTGCGAAAGAAAATCTGGAGGAGAGAGGGTTTCTCGATATTGATGTGGATCCCACCATCGATCTGGCAGAGGAGATCGAAAAGCTAAAGCGGGAGAAGAACGCTATCATCCTGGCCCACTACTATCAAGAATCTGAAATTCAGGATATTGCCGATTACATCGGTGACAGCCTGGGGCTATCGCAGAAGGCGGCCAGTACAGATGCCGATATCATCGTCTTTGCCGGAGTACATTTCATGGCGGAGACCGCCAAGATGTTGTCTCCCGAAAAGAAAGTGCTGCTGCCAGACCTCAAGGCCGGATGCTCCCTAGCGGATTCGTGCCCACCCCATCTTTTTCGAAAGTTTAAGGCGAAGTATCCGGACGCAGTGGTGGTGAGCTACATCAACTGCACCGCCGAGCTCAAGACGCTCACGGACATCTGCTGCACCTCCACCAATTCGGTGCACATCATCGAAAGCATACCCGAGGACAAACAAATCATATTTGCCCCGGATCGCAATCTGGGGGCTTACCTGCAGAAAAAGACCGGACGCGATCTCATCCTTTGGAATGGCACATGCATGGTGCACGAAATATTCTCGCATGAGAAGATCGTCAAGCTCATGGCCAGGCATCCGGACGCCAAATTGATCGCCCACCCGGAGTGTGAAGCCCACATACTGGACAAAGCCGACTTTATCGGGTCGACCACCGGTCTACTCAATTTCACCAAGGAAGATGACGCTACGGAGTACATTGTGGCCACAGAGGTGGGCATCATCCATCAGATGGAGCTGGCGTCGCCGCACAAGACCTTTCTTGCAGCGCCGCCCAATAATACCTGTGCATGCAATGAGTGTCCGCACATGAAGCGCAACACGATGGAAAAGCTGTATCTCTGTATGAAGTATGAGCAGCCGGAAATTCATCTGGAGGATTGGGTCATCGAGGAGGGCGTGAAGTCGATCAATCGTATGCTCGAGATATCCGAAAAGGCCGGGCTGGGATTAGCTCCCGATAGCGATCCGGATTAGCGCTTGGGGAGGGCAGACCCTTCGATCCCCCATTTTCACATACAGATATCCGTAAAGATTAGGTAGCTGAGACTCAGCCCCTTTCACATAATTTTTGGTGCAATTATTGCAGTGTTCTACGGTTGAACTCTTGACATCAACGTATGTCATAATATGTTGATACATAAAGAGTTATGACCGAAATGGTTAGCGAACATAAACCTAAATTGCTGCACCATGAACACCAGCTCAAGAGGCAAGGTATGGCGTTATTTGTTACCTTTTTTTCTACTGTCCTCGGCTATTTCATATGCTGAAATTGTAGTCAAAACTTTTCACGATACGGACAATGACGGCATCCAGGATCCGACAGAACTATTGATTACCGGACTGTCCGTCCAGGGCTTTGATGAACTCGGTCAGAGCTATCCATTCTTGGAGGACGGCAGTGGCATCTTCATCTTGGAGGTGGCCCCAAGTCGGCTACGGATCGAAGTCACTGGCTATACCCATGACTTGCAACCAGGTATTTCAGGTCCCACCTCCGTCTTTTTCGCGGAGGACGGCGATGTCATACTGGTCCCTGTAATCACCGAAGCTGAGCTCGACCTGGCCCAGCTAGATATATTGGTCCCTTGCTATGAAAAGGGAGCCGCAGAAGACAAAGGGCAAAGTCCGGCCTTCGTGTCATTTCCCTACACGGCTTCTGGCGTGGCCCAGCAATATGGCGGCGCCGGTCCCAATCCCAATGTGGATGCTACTATTGCACAGATTGGATCCACCTGGGGCGTGGCTTTCCAGTCCCAACGACAGCGCGCCTTTGCCGCCACCGTTTTAAAACGACACGTCGGGCTCGGGCCAGGTGGTCCAGGTGCCGTCTATACTTTGGACTATACGGCCCCCAGCCCCACGGTAGATCACTTCGACCTCCAGGGATTTCAACCGTCGGTAGGCCCTTCCATCGATCTGGGCGCGATCAATCGAAATGTGGTCAGTGGTGTCATTGACGGGACGAAACCCTACGCCCTTTCTACCATCACCGAGGCAATCAACCGGGCTTCCTATGATATTGACGCATTTGACAAAATCGGCAAATTTGGCTATGGCGACATCGACCTCACAGAGGATGAAAAGCAGCTCTGGCTGGTCAATCTAAAGCAGCGGTCACTGATCGCCTTCGATGTCAATACCGGTCAGGTCAATGTGACTGCTGCGTCTCTGCAGCACTATCTCATTGATGACATGGCCAACCTGCCCAGTGTCGAATTTAGATACATGAAGTGCATCAACGCGGGTTCAAACAGCAACCTCAACGGTGCCGAATCCTTTACCGATCCAAACGGTATGGCTTGGGATCGCAACAAATACACAAGCTCCGGGGTGGGTGACTACCGAGATTATTCCGTAGCCAACACCCTGGTAGAGGCTGACGGAACCTCCCAAGACAAGCTTTACCATACCTACCGAAAAGGTGCCTTCACCTATCAGATACCGATTCCCAAAGATGAGACCTATCAGGTGACCCTGCACTTTGCCGAACCGGCAAACTACCAGGCGGGAGACCGGATCTTCGATGTCTTGGCCGAGAATGCTGTCGTCCTAGACGACTTTGACATCGTCGCTACCGCCGGCGCCAACAAGACGGCCATCACGGTGACATTTTCAGTCGAAGCCACGGGAGGCACCTTGGATCTCGAATTTGATCCTGAGCTAGGCAACCAGGTGACACAGGCCATCGTGGCGGGCATCAAGGTCGAGGGCGAGAGCATGATGACTTCGGGCATGCTGAGGCCCTGGGGACTCTCCTTCCACGACGGTAGGGGCTACCTAGGACTGATTTCCGATGCGTCCTTCTCACAGTCCCGAGACCACCTATTTGGCTGGGTAATGTCTTTTGACCCCAGCAATATGGCCGCGGGTTTTAGGGAGGAAGTGGCCTTCCCACTCAATTACCCTCGCGAGCGGGCATCCAATGCGGATGACGACGCGCCCCAACCGTTGCGCACGGCGGCCTGGCTACCGTGGGCATCAAGCTGGGAAGACACCCACATTCCCCTGGAAAACGAGCAGTTATCCGTCCAAAACGGCTTGCTCTGTTCGTATCCGCAGCCCATTATCTCTGATATCAATTTCACCGAGGACGGATCCATGATCATTGCATTGATGGATCGATGGGCGCACCAAACCGGCTATCTGAATTATTCTACCGTCCTAGACAACCAAACCCTAATCATCGGCTATGCCTCGGGAGACCTGGTCAAGGCCTTCAAATTGCAAAACAGCCAATATCAACTGGAAGCCTCCAATATGGATGATGGCATCTACTACCGGGATGACGACGGGCCAAGCTATGACGGTGAGTTCTTTTATGAGGACTCGTATCAAGCCCTTGATGCCGTACATCACGGCGAACTGGTCACCGGTGGCACTGCCATCCTGCCAGGCACCAGCGAAGTGGCGGTCACGGTCTACAATCCCATCGAGACGGCCCTGGCCTACTTTGAGTTTGCCGGCGTGTATACGCAAGGGCTGCACTTCTACAACACCGAAACGGGGACAAAGAACCGTGGATACCTTTTTGTCGATCAGTATAACATAGGTAAGGCCAATGGTCTGGGGGACATGGAGTTTGCCCTAAGTGCACCCACCGGAGAAGTAGGCAACTTCCTGTGGTGCGATGCCAATGGCAACGGGATACAGGACCCGACGGAGTACGGTATTGCCGGAATCGAACTCGTCCTTCACGACAAAGAAAACAGCCTCCAGATCTTGGATCAGACGACCAGCGATCAAGATGGCGAATACATATTTGGCAACCTACTGCCGGACCACTGTTATGAAATACGTGTGGACCTCAGCCAATTGAGTGCGTTGGGATATTCCGGGTTGACTGCCCCCTTGCAGATGGGTGGCAATCCACTGGCTGATTCGGACGCAGACCCCAGCATGGTACCCGGATTTGCGGTGATCATGTTTTGCACGGATGCCCAAGGCACCAATCGTCATGATCTCGATCTGGGCTTTGGCGGACCGAGAGCGCTCGATGTCTCCAAGGCCGCCTGCGAAGATCTGATGGGATGTGCCTCCTTTGACCTGAGCGTGGTGGCCGATTGTGTGGACACCACCGGAGTCAATGAAGTACGGTTCTACCCTCGATTTGAAGATGCGGACAGCATGATCACCTCGGCTGAAATAACCGGGACCATCCGAGTCTGCGACGGCGACACCACCTTGTATGCGCGGGTTAATATCGTCGACGATACGGCCTGTTTTTCTATTGCCACCGTCACCCTGGAAGAACTCACCAGCAATCCCGCCCCGCAAGATTATGACATCACGATCTGCCCAGCGACGACATTTGATGCGTTGACATTTTTGCAGGATCAGGGATACCGAGGTGACGGCACGACGGAGCTTTATCCGATGCCCAATATGATGGGCGGCCTATTGGCCAATCCCGTGCCCTTGACTTCCTTTCCAATGGTCATCTACTACTATGACACCATTGATCCGCCGGGTTGTGGTGTCAATGGGGCCCTCACCATTGATTCGCTGCCCGTCTCGTCGGTAGAGGCCGGCGCCGATACGGAAACATGTGGATTCGAGTGCATCGATTTGACCGCGCTGGGGGCCTCCTTTAGTGCCAATGGGTCGGGCTCGGTTCAAGCCCACTGGACATCGTCCGGTACCGGGACCTTTGTCGAGGACAACTCCTTTGCCGGGGCCCGATTGTACTGCCCCGACTCTGCCGATGTCTTTGCCGGCATGGTTGTCCTGAGATTGGAGGTACTTGATGACGCTTGTGGCCGGACGATAGAGGATTCTGTCACGATCACCATCGAATCGCCTTTTCCGCGATTTATCGATGAGTCAACCAATGATACAATCGACTGTACGCATCCCTTTGTCGTCGATCAAGTCAACAATGACACGTTTCCCCGATGCCGGTTGGTGGCCAACTGCGGAGATACGATCACCGCCACGGTCATCGACTACCGCACCATTCGGGGTGATTGCGAGGACATCGTCAAGCTGATCGTCCGCACCCAACGCGTGCGATACGATAAGGTCGACTACTTCTGTATGGACACGATATTCGTGCGCGGATTGGATTTTGATCTTTTTACCTGCCCGCCGGAGCGCGATTCTGTCTACTGTCACAGCGGATATCTGCGGGACGCCCGTGGAAATCCTTCGCCACTGGAGACCGGTGTACCTATGGCAGGCGATATTCCACTATGGCCACAGCCCAATGCCAAGTGCGACGTCCTGATCCTCTACGAGGACAAGTCCTTTGGAGGGATCTGCCCGGAGACCATCCATCGTACCTGGTGGATCAAAAACAATTGTACCGGTAGTTTTGACACCTGTGAGCAGTGGCTGATGATCTTTGATACCATTGGACCAACGCTCGAAAAAGATATTGACAAGGCGTTGGTGGCTGATCCCGAGGACTTTCCCGGTTATGACCATCCGGTGATTCTGGTGCCGACCAGTCGACATGGCTGCGAGGGCCACACCTACATACCCCCGGTGATGGCGACCGATACATGCAATGATGTCAAGATGGTCAAGGTGAAGATCGCTGACGTAGCCAGCGCTGTACTCACCTACAACGCATCCACGATGCAATGGGAGTCGCACGAGCAATTTAAAATACCCAGGACAGACGATCCCATCCTCGTCATCTACGAGGCGCTGGATCTCTGTCACAACGTCACGATGGACACCTGCTATTTCTTGGTCAAGGACCTAACCAAGCCCGTCGCCATCTGCGACAAGGGTGTAAATGTGACCCTCAGCGACACGGCCGTTTGGGTGGCTGCCGACGTCTTTAATGAGGGCAGCTGGGACAATTGTGGGATCAATCTGGTGCTGGCACGACGTGCCGACTGGGCAACCGCGTGTGGCGTAGATCTCTGTGACGACATCGAGTATTATTGCTCCACCGAGCATCACGACACGATCTGGTCGGCAAGACTCCATCCGGACAAACACGAGAACCCGATTGAGGCCCACTACTATGAAACCCTGCGCTGGTTATGTGAAGATGGGCAAGACTGCAACTCCCTGGTCATCGGTGGCTGGTGGTATGATCTGATGAAGCATGCCACATTGGAGTGCGTAGATCACCCTTATCCGGTCGACGATCGATACTTTGAGCAGATATGGAAGGATGCGACCTTGGACTGTACGGGTGACGACAATTATGCCGCCTCCCTATGCATAGACATGCGTTTTCATGCCAATCTCAACCAACCCACCCTTGCTGGGCCGTTGTTGTCCGACAGTGAGCAAAACCTCAAGGATGTATACAAACAGATCGGGGGTGGCTGGTCGAAGAAGGTGCCTTTCTGCTGCGACGATGCTTGTACCAATGTGATGGTGGAGCTCCTGGTGATGGACTACTGGTGCAACTGGAGTAAATGCTGGACCATGGTATATGTGGAAGATAAAACACCACCGGTGGTCGTATCAGAATTGTTTGACCTCAGCATAAGCTGCACGAGCTATCAGCAGTTTTACGAAGACGCAGTCAAGCAGGCACAGGATGGGGATTTTGTCGCCATCGACAGTCTGCTGGGAGGATTTGACAAGGTGATGTACGATGAATATGACAATCTGCCGGAGAAGACCCCGTATTCTGTTTATGATGTGCGCTGTGATTCGGTACTGATTGAAAAAGACAGCCTGCACTATGATGAGCATCTGGGCTATGTCTGGAAGACCTACCGTCACTACGAGGCCATCTTTGACACCACGACGAGCAAACGATATCGGGGTCAGGTGGCTGACGATTGTGGTCTGATCTGCATCGAGGACAAGCCGTGGGTCAGTCTCGACGAGTGTGGCAATGGTTTTATCAAACGTGTATTTCACTTTGTCGGCCAATGTGAAATTGATGCGGAGGGACATCATGTGGACACCTTGACACGGCACCAGACGATCTGGATCACGAGCGACTGTGATATTTCCAAATCCATGTTCGCCCTACCGGAAGACGTCATCCTGCAGAGCTGCGGATTGGACTATGCGGACGATGGCAGCGGCAACGCATCCGGAGCGGCGGATCCCATCTACACGGGCAAACCGGAGTACATCTTTGACGATCATTGCCGGCAGATAGGGATCGGCTACTACGATCGAGTATTCCGCATAGTGGGCGGTGATGAAGCCTGCTACAAGATCATCCGGACCTGGTGCTTTGCAGATTGGTGTGCATTGGGAGAAACACCTGTCACAGCCAAATGGTGGTTTGACAAGAAGTATGAAGGCAAATATTTCTCCTGCGTTCAGAAGATCATCCTTTTTGACACGATACCTCCCACCTGTACGTTGGACATACCCGACCGGATCGAAGTACCCGGCTGCTACTACACGCTGGACACGGAGGTGGATGTAAAGGATGAATGTGGCGTGCTGGAGTATCGATGGGAGTTGATCGATGACAAACAGGAACTGGTCATTGCCTCCTATGGCTCCACGCTCGACAGGGATACGACCGGATCTATACCGATCAAGGTAAAAGACTTGGGCGCCGGTAACTATACACTGAAAATGGTCATCACCGATGACTGTCGAAACGAGCAGGTGTGCAAGAAGTCCTTTATAGTGGTCGCCAGCAAGAAGCCCACCCCTATTTGCGTGTCTCTATTGACGCTCAACCTCAATCCCATGGATCGCAACAACGACGGGGTGATAGACACGGCGATGGGCACGGTCTGGGCAGACGAATTCAACGCAAGTAGTGCTGCGCCTTGCGGCAGTGATCCGGCGAATTTGTCCTTTAGGCTGGAGCGCCTCAACGAGAACGAGCCAGCATTGCCACCCAGCACGGCCACCAGCATGACCTTCGGATGTGCAGACATCGGGCCGCAAGTGCTGCGCATGTACGTACTCTCTGAAAATGGCGATTGGGACTTTTGTGAGGTGATCCTAGTGGTACAGGACAACAACGGTGGATGCGACGACCTTGGCGAGCCAACGGTGGGGACGATAGACGGATTGATCACGACGGAAATCTACCAAGTGATCCACGGAGTGCGCGTGGAAGTGGAGAATCCCACAGGTGGCTTGATGATGTCGGCCAACCAGGTAGCGGGTTCGTACCGGTTTGATCTATCTGTCGGCCAAGAGGCATACCTGAAGCCCAGCAAGGAATCCAGCTATGTCAATGGCGTTTCCACACGTGATTTGATCCAAATTCAGAAGCACATTTTGGGCAAAGAAACCCTTGACTCCTGGCACAAAGAGCAGGCCGCGGATGCCAGTGGAGACGGGAGGATCTCTGCGATTGATCTCATCCAGTTGAGGAGGTTAATCCTAGGCAAGATCGATCAGCTGCCGAATGTGGCCAGTTGGCGTTTCTTCAATCAGATCGATCGCTCGGAGTCTTACCACATCAATCCCATGGAGGAACGCATGCGAGTGGACTTCATCGGGGTCAAGACAGGCGATGTCAATCTAGACAGCGATCCTGCCCTTAGAGCACCTAGGTCGAGGGAAGCCATGGTGATGACCCTGGAGGATCAGCTCTTGCACGCGGGTCAGAGCTATGAGATTCCTGTGCGCGCCACAGACCTGGCCGGCATTCAGGGTTTTCAGTTTACGTTGGAAGTGGCAAGGAATTTGGTTTTACTACAGGAGGTACGGGTCAACTCGACCGTCGGCCTGACCAAGGAAAGCTTTAATCTAGACCACATGGATGAAGGATGGCTGACCACATCATGGATCGATCCCGACTTTGGCGCGGGTTCCATTCCGAAAGGTACAATCCTGTTTACCTTGGTGTTGCAAGCCGAGCAGGAAGGCAGGCTCAGTGATTTGATAACGATCAATGGTAGTCGAACCGCAGCGGAGGCTTATCTCAGTCAGGTGGATCTCAATATCGCCCTCGCCTTTACACGGGCAAAAGAGGGAACATTTAGCGTCCACCAAAACCGTCCGAATCCATTTCACCGGGAAACCGCGATTGACTTCGAGCTTCCGGAAGCTACCGATGTAGACATTCGCATTTTTGATGTCACAGGCAGGCCCATTGTACACACATCCGGCTTTTATGCGAAGGGACAGCATACCTGGAGCTTACAGGCCAAGGATCTACCGACAGCCGGGGTGTACTATTATCAGGTGGCCACCTCCCAGCAATCGGCGATCCGAAAGATGATACTGATGAGTAGATAAAGAATTTTGTTCAAGGTGATTAGTTTTGGGGACGGCAGATCTTTTTAGGAAACGAGATCTGCCTCCTTTTTTTGTTGGGGGTCGTCGGCATAATGGCCATTGAGTCAGTTTCGTCGGTTAACTCCCGTGTAGAGACAATAATTGGTAATAATTGTGGGAAGAACCGCTCTCCTTTGATTCAGATGCCATAAAACGGCAGGGCGGGAAGCTGAGAGACGACCGAGCTCGGTAATGCTTCAGATAAGTCCCCACGCTCGGCAGGACCTTGTTGAAATCTGGTTGCCTGTCGCCGAAAGATCATCCGATAAGCTCTTTTTGACTCTCGCGACGAAAACTCCAACGCTCAATCCGGGTTAAATCTCATTTACAAGACATTCCTTCTTACCTTTGGCCCACGCCCAAATCGGAGGAGTGCCGGAGTGGTCGAACGGGCCGCACTCGAAATGCGGTGTACTGGCAACGGTACCGGGGGTTCGAATCCCTCCTCCTCCGCAAGTGTCTAAGTGGTCCCGCCAAATGGCGGGATTTTTTGTTGGAGCCCAGTCGACTCAAGCTTGCTTGAAGGAGACAGGGCGGAGACAAAAAAGTAGCCCGAAGGGCCACTTAGACACTTGCTGGTCCCCCCTTCAGGGATCGCGACAGCAATCCCTCCTCCTCCGCAAGTGTCTAAGTGGTCCCGCCAAATGGCGGGATTTTTTGTTGGAGCCCAGTCGACTCAAGCTTGCTTGAAGGAGACAGGGCGGAGACAAAAAAGTAGCCCGAAGGGCCACTTAGACACTTGCTGGTCCCCCCCTCTAGGGATCGCGACAGCAATCCCTCCTCCTCCGCAAGTGTCTAAGTGGTCCCGCCACAGGCGGGATTTTTTGTCGGAGCACAGCCCTCAAGCTTGCTTGATAGGGCTGGGTGGAGACAAAAAAAGAGCCCGAAGGGCGGCCAACTTCCTTTGCTAGGTTTCCCCTCTAGGGATCGCGACAGCAATCCCTCCTCCTCCGCAAATGTCTAAGTGGTCCCGCGACAGGCGGGATTTTTTGTTGGAGCACAACCCTCAAGCTTGCCTGACAGGGCTGGGTGGAGACAAAAAAAGAGCCCGAAGGGCGGCCAACTTCCTTTGCTGGTCCCCTCCCAGGGATCGCGCAGCAATCCCTCCTTTGTCGAGTAGGTAGAACCTCGGACAGGCGCCTTTGCACGAAGCATTTTATTCGATATATTGCCAATAGCGATCTTGCTATCTGGACTCCCTCATCTCATGTACGACTTTATCATTATTGGTGGAGGCTCTGCCGGATCGGTACTTGCACGTCACTTGAGTAAAGATCCCAGTCATCAGGTCTTGGTCCTGGAAGCTGGCAGGCCCGACTACGCCCTTGACTTTCGCCTCCACATGCCTGCGGCCCTCAGCTATCCGCTCAACGGTCGCTTTTACAACTGGGGTTATGAAAGTGATCCCGAACCATACATGAACAATCGCCGCATCGCCCAGCCTCGAGGCAAGGTTTTAGGCGGCTCGAGCAGCATCAATGGCATGATTTGGATCCGAGGCAATCAGCTTGACTTTGACAAATGGGCGCAAGTCGAAGGGTTGGAGGAGTGGAGCTATGCGCATTGCCTGCCGTATTTCAAGCGCCTGGAACACCGTCTGATTGGAGGAGACCGCTACCGGGGTGATCAAGGACCACTCTATCTCACCACTCCCAAGTGCGAAAACCCTCTCTTCCAAGCATTCTTTAAAGCAGTGCAAGAAGCCGGCTATGCATTGACGGAGGATGTGAATGGAGCCAAGCAAGAGGGCTTTGGAGCCTTCGACCAGACCATCTATCGGGGACGACGATTCAGCGCCGCCCAGGCCTACATCCATCCGGTGAAGCATCGAAAGAATCTATCCATTGCCACCCGTACTACCGTCACCCGCATCCTTTTTGAGGGTACCAAAGCCATCGGGGTGGAAACCGTGGGTCGACGAGGCAATAGGAAATTCATTGGCCACCAAATTATCTGTTGTGGAGGAGCCATCAATTCGCCGGCTCTGCTGCAGCTCTCTGGCATTGGCAATGCTGATCATCTTCGTCCGCTAGGGATACCGGTCATTCAGGATCTGCCAGGCGTCGGCGAAAACCTGCAGGATCATCTGGAAGTCTACGTGCAATGGGCGTGCGCGAAGCCCGTGAGCCTTTATCCAATGCTCAGCCCGTGGAGGGCACCCAAGATCGGTTTTGATTGGCTGTTTCGCAGAAAGGGAGTAGGCACGTCCAATCACTTTGAAGCAGGAGGATTCGTGCGAAGCAACGACCAGGTCAAATATCCAAACCTGCAGTTTCACTTTCTTCCCTTGGCCATCCGCTATGATGGTACATCACCAGGTTCCGGCCATGGATTCCAACTTCATGTGGGTCCCATGAACACCGATGTGCGTGGTGCTGTGAAGATTAGATCATCCGATGCAAGAGAATATCCAAGCATCCTATTTAATTATCTTTCGACCAAACAGGAACGAAGGGAGTGGTGTGAAGCCATCCGCTGCGCGCGCCACCTCATCGGTATGCCTGCCTTTGACGAATTTCGTGGAGAAGAGCTATCTCCGGGCGAACATGCGGTCACCGACGAAGAAATCCTCGACTTCGTTGCAAGAGAAGGTGAAAGTGCATACCACCCCAGCTGCACTTGTGCGATGGGTTATGATTCGACTGCAGTGGTCAACTCCTCACTGCAGGTGCATGGGCTTTCAAATCTATGGGTGGTGGATGCATCTGTCATGCCATTTATCACAAATGGTAATATCTACGCCCCGACGATGATGATCGCAGAGAAGGCAGCGGATCTGATTTTGGGCAGGACGCCTCTTTCTCCCACTGAGGTGAAAGAGGATGCGTGTAAAGAATAATAAGTCAGCCAAGTGAAAGTCCAACAATTGTATTATGGAGGCCGAAGGCAAGACGCTAGTTCCGGCCGTACCTTCAAGAACACCAATCCTGCAACGGGTGAAACTATCTGCGAGGTGCAGGAGGCCTCTTCGGTCGACGTGCAGCAATGTATAGATGCAGCCAGCCAAGGCTTTCGAGCGTGGTCAGCGATGGCTCCGATCGAGCGAGGCAGAATCTTGGCAAAGGCTGCTTCGATTTTGCGTGATCGCAATAGAGCCCTGGCAGAATTGGAGGTGATGGACACGGGCAAACCCATATCAGAAGCCATCGCCGTAGATGTACATTCTGGTGCCGACGCCCTCGAATATTATGCGGGCATTGCTTCTGGCATCCAGGGGGACTATCTTGATCTGGGCAACTCGTTTGTCTATGTTCGCCGTGAGCCCCTGGGCATCTGCGCAGGCATAGGAGCCTGGAATTACCCCCTACAGATTGCCTGCTGGAAGTCGGCTCCTGCGCTCGCTTGTGGCAACGCAATGATCTTTAAGCCAGCGGAACTGACCCCTCTCACCGCACTTAGGCTGGCCGAGATCTACTCTGAAGCAGGACTTCCTGACGGAGTGTTCAATGTGATCCAAGGAGGGGCAGCCGTTGGAGCCATGCTGGTCGAGCATGAAGCCATTGCTAAGGTGTCCTTGACCGGCGAGGTGAGCACAGGTAAGAAAGTGATGGCGGCTGGCGCAAAGACCCTAAAACATATTACACTGGAACTGGGTGGCAAGTCGCCCCTGCTCGTCTTTGAAGACGCTGACGTAGAAGAGGCGGTTCGAGGGGCCATCATGGCAAATTTCTATACCCAGGGCGAGGTATGCTCCAATGGCACCCGAGTGTATGTGCAGGAACACATTCTACCTCTCTTCATTGAACGGCTCGTTGCGGAGACCCGAAAGCTGCGCATCGGCAATCCAATGGATATGAAGACCCACATCGGTGCCCTCATCAGTGCAGACCATCTGCAAAAAGTCCTGGACTATATCGCCGTCGGCAAGAACCAAGGAGCTACCCTACTTTGCGGAGGTCACAGATACCATCCTGACAATGGCATCAACGACGGGGGCTATTTTGTCGAACCCACCATCTTCTCCGCCACGGGAGACCTGGATCGGATTGTTCGAGAAGAGATCTTTGGACCAGTAATGACCGTGCTTGGCTTTCGGGACGAAGATGAGGTGGTAGGCCGAGCCAACGACACCCCCTTTGGACTGGCTGCTGGCGTCTTTACCAAGGACCTCCAGCGCGCTCATCGAGTGGTGGACCAACTACAGGCTGGCGTTTGCTGGATCAACAACTACAACATCACCCCAGTAGAGGTGCCCTTCGGAGGTTATAAGCAGTCTGGCATCGGCCGCGAAAATGGGCGAGCAGCACTGGAGCACTATACCCAGCGCAAGACTGTCTACGTCGAAATGGATAAGATCGATTATCCGTATTCTTGAATAATTCAACAAAAATCAGACACCATTTATGGATGAGCCGGGGACAACACGACAAATGAGCGTAAAGGGGCCATGGGGTTTTACGATCAACCCGCCCGTTTTTTGGATCTCTTTCGCCACCGTGTTGCTCTTCACCATTTTGACGCTCGTCACCCAAGACAACATTGATCAAGTATTTAGCAGCATCCGAGCATTTATTTCCGCTCAGATGGGTTGGTTTTATATTCTCCTGGTCAATTTGCTGGTAATATTTTGCGCCTATCTTGCCTTCGGTCCCTATAGGCATGTGCGGCTCGGCGGGCGCGATGCCAAGGCAGAATTTAATTACTGGCAGTGGTTTACCATGCTCTTTAATGCTGGCATCGGATTGGCACTGATGTTCTACAGTCTGACCGAGCCGATGACGCATTTCGCGAGTCCACCCCCGATTGAAGGGCATAGCGATCACCCCTCCCAGTTGGCATTTGCCATTTCTTTCATGCACTGGGGCATTCATGGCTGGGCCATTTACGGGGTTCTGGGTCTAGCTGTTGGCTTCTTTGCGTACAACCGAAAACTATCGCTGAGTCTCCGCTCGACATTATACCCTCTGCTTGGCAACCGCATTTATGGATGGATTGGCGACACCGTTGACATTCTGACAGCGATTGCCACGCTCTTTGGCTTGGCCACCACGCTGGGTATTGGCATCCAATATATCAGTGCAGGGCTGCACTATCTGTTTGGTCTGGAGGACTCGGTCTCGGTTCAGATCATCCTTGTGTTTAGTCTGACCACCGCTGCTTGCATTTCGCTTATCCGGGGTCTGCGCAGAGGGATAAAGAACCTTAGCGTCGTCTCAGCATGGCTCGCAGTAAGCATTTTAGTCTTCCTCTTCATACTGGGGCCCACACATTTCATATTGGATTCGTTTCTGCAGAATACGGGATATTACCTGCAGCACTTTGTCTCTCTTGGCACCTGGAGTGAGGTTTATTCCAGCACTAGCTGGCAAGACGGATGGACGCTTTTCTATTGGGGCTGGTGGTTTGCCTGGGCGCCTTTTGTCGGTATTTTTGTGGCCAGAATATCCAAAGGCAGGACGGTAAGGGAGTTTGTAGGTGGCGTAATTCTTGCCCCAACGTTGGCCACCATCGTATGGATTACCATATATGGCGGCGCCGGCATCTACGAAGAATTATTTGGAGCCGGTGGTATTGTAGACGCGGTCAATGCCAATATTCATACGGCCATCTATGTATTACTTGAACGCTATCCCATTTCTATTGTCAGTTCTCTCGCTATCGTACTAGTGGGACTGATATTTTTTGTCACCTCCTCAGATAGTGGTTCGTTTGTAGTGGACTGCATCACCTCATCCACCTCCGGTGAAACGCCCAAACGGCAGCGGGTCTTTTGGAGTTTCTTAGAGGGCTTGGTCGCATCCATGCTGCTGCTGGGGGGAGGTCTCGTGGCCCTACAGACTGCCTCCTTGACCATGGGGCTTCCCATCGCGTTTATTATGATTCCCATGTGCTACGCACTGTACAAGGAATTAGGCAAGGAGTGACTGGCTAGGTTGCCCCAAGCCCTCGTCTGCACCGCTGCAGAATAATTGCGCAGAATCATGCTGGTCCCTATTGCTATTCCCGCGGATTTTGGCATATCTTAATTTGATGGATGGCCTGAAATTCTCTTTAGAGGTCACTGCACGTACCAAGTTGACCTACCTTCCGAAGATTGAAGACATCTATATTACTTTTCGACCGGGTGCAGACTACATGGAAACTGTAAGAAAGGCAGAAGAGCTAAAGCTGCGAGGTCACAACGCCATTCCACATTTTCCAGCACGTTCCATTAAGGATCTAGCCAGTCTTAAGCAATATGTAAAATGCGTCAAGGATCTCGGCATCACGCAAGTGTTGATCATTGGCGGTGATCGAGATCTCTACGGCGCATTTCACAGCTCGCTACAGCTGATAGAAACCGGACTCTTTGAGGGTTTCAGAATTGGTATCGCAGGACATCCCGATGGTTCGCCCAACATGAGCGATAAGGTGATTCGGACGGCCCTTGCTGAAAAGACGCCCTATGCCCACTACATCGTCACCCAATGGTCAACTAATACCGATGGACTGCGGCAATACATAGCCAATGCCCCCCTTCCGGTCCATGTAGGATTGGCAGGTCCTGCCACCCTGACCACCTTGCTGAAATATGCGCGGTTGATGGGACTGGAAAATACCCTGCAGTTTGCAAGGAAGAATCTAGCCAAGGTGGCTGATCTGCTCATCATGCAGACGCCCAACGCAGAGATTGATGCGCTGAAGGACATCACGAGCCATTTTCACATTTATGCTTTTGGGGGGCTAAAACGAGTCAATGAATGGTTAACCAAAAACAAATACCTATGAAATACCGGGATCTCGACACAAGCAAGCTCAAGCCTCGGCTAGTCCCATTCCAACTTACCATCAGTGGTGATGGGCCCGGCGGGGAGGGCATACGCAACGGGCAAACCTCCGGAAGTCGCATTCTCATCGACCAAAGGGTGCGCAAGGGACCTTATTGGCACCTCTCGCAAGCCGAAGGAGCGTGGTGCTATCAGGTGTATAATCGAATCTATCACCCACGTGCTTACATCCGGCCCGAAGATGGGGGCCTCCGAAAGGAATACGAGTACCTCACTAAGCACGTGACCATGTGGAACGTAGCTGTCGAAAGGCAGATTCAAGTCAAGGGACCTGATGCCGAAAGTTTTGTCGACTACGTCATCACAAGAAAGGCCAGCAGTTGCAAGCCCGGACACGCCAAATATGTGATCTTGTGCAATATCTACGGTGGGATCATCAATGATCCTGTACTTCTTAGATTGTCAGAAGACGAGTTCTGGTTTTCGGCAGCCGATTCCGACCTGGGTATCTATCTGCAGGGCGTCAACCACGACCGCCGATGGAATGTCGAGATCAATGAGATCGACGTGGCTCCGGTGCAGATTCAAGGGCCCAAGGCCTTGGCCCTGATGCGTGATCTGGTTGGCCCCCAGATTGAAGAGGTGCCCTACTATGGTTTGTTGCAGGGCATCGAGATCAATGGCGTAGAGGTGGTCATTTCCCGCACGGGCTTCTCCGGAGAGCTGGGTTACGAGATCTATCTCTTCGATGCCACCCGCAACGCCGAGATCTTGTGGAATGCCGTACTTGAGGCTGGCAAGAAGCACAATCTGCGGGTCATAGCGCCGGGGCATCACCGACGTATTGAGGCGGGCATCCTCTCCTGGGGCCAGGACATGGATATCGAAACCAATCCCTTCGAAGTTGGCCTGGGTGCCTCGTGGATGGTCGACTTCGACAAGGAAAACTTCATTGGGAGGGATGCGTTGCTCAAAATCAAAGAGGAGGGTGTGAGCCACTTGCTGGTAGGCGTACGCATGGGCGGCAAAAACATTGAATGGTATCCGGCCGACTATTACCACGTCTTGGATGGCGATCAATTGATTGGTTACATCACCTCTGCCTGGTATTCGGAAACGATCGGGTCAAATATCGGCTACGCCTTCGTGCCAAAGGAATATGCAAAGGTGGGAACCAAGTTGACAGTCCTGCTGTCCGACACCTACGCGGATGGCCCCGTCGAGGCAGAGGTCTGCAAGACGCCGTTCAAAAAACCGCATGATCCCGGCTCTGCGCTGCTGACCACCGGGAAGAAACTAGCTACGTAAAGAGGGGTCGGTGAGGCGAGCTGGCGACTGAGGAAAACTAGACCTGATCGTAATTGTTGAGCTAATTCTTTCAATTTAAAACCGGAGCATGTAAATTCTCCTCTGCCCTCTATACACGCTAACCTTCCCTGTACCGATTGATTGTGATTTGTGATTCTGGTGCTGTGACTGGTATGGATATTATCCCCAGAGCCGGCAAATGTAAATTCTCCTCTGCCCTGATGCGGAGGTGGCCTCCAGGCCGGAGCATGTAATTCTCTTCTACCCTCTATACACGCTAAACTTCCCCGTAACGATTGATGTGATTTGTGATTCTGATGCTGTGACCGGAGAGGCTATCGTACCCAGAGCCGGAGCATGTAAATTCTCCTCTGCCTTTTGCATATTGACAATCCATAGTTCAATTGCAAGCTCCCCAGGCGACAGGGTTCCTTGCCCGCTAAAGATCCTCATAGCGATAGATTGTGATTTGTGCTTCTGATGCCGTGACTGGTGAGGCTATTACACCCAGATCCGGAGGATGTAAATTCTCCTCTGTCCTCTACAGGCGCTAGACTTCCTCAAAGCGATTGATTGTGCTTTGTGATTCTGATGCGGTGGCCGGAGAGGCTATATCACCCAGATCCGGAGAATGTAAATCCTCCTCTGTCCTCCACACACGCTAGACTTCCTCGTAATTGTTGATTTTGATTTGTGCTTCTGATGCCGTGACTGGTGAGGCTATTGCACCCAGATCCGGAGAATGTAAATCCTCCTCTGTCCTCCACACACGCTAGACTTCCTCGTAATTGTTGATTTTGATTTGTGCTTCTGATGCCGTGACTGGTGAGGCTATTGCACCCAGATCCGGAGAATGTAAATTCTCCTCTGCCTTTTGCAGGTTGACAATCCATAGCTCAATTTGCAAGCTCTCCTCGCGTCAGGTTTCCTCGCCCGCTAGCCCCTACCTTCTAAACCCCTAATCGCTTCACTGATCGCGGGGACAATGTCATGCAGATCAGCAATCACAGCATAATCAGCTCTGGACACTAAAGGAGCGTCGGCATCGGTATTGATCACGAGGACCTTTTTTGCTGCTTTGCAGCCCACCCAATGTTGGATGGCACCGCTGATGCCACAGGCTATGTAGAGCTCGGGTGCCACCCGGGCTCCCGTCTGTCCTACCTGGTCAGCATGGGGGCGCCAGCCATTGTTGGTGACCACCCGGGAGCAGCCAATAGCGCCTCCTAGCAACGCAGCCAATTCTTCGAGAATTGCAAAACCCTCGGCACTGCCCACGCCCCTACCGCCACTGACGACAACCCGGGCCGTATGCAGCGATATACCCCCGGCCTTCTTCTCCGTTGCCGAGACTTGAACCAGGAAATTTTCTGGCATTAGATCGACCGGTCGCTCCACTACTTGCGTCGACACGGACTGGGTCGGTTCCGCCTCTATAGCACGTGGCAGGATGGTGAGCAGCTTGGGGTCTCCTTCTAGAATCGCTTCTTCCAAAAGACTGCCTCCCCAGCGTATTCGTGTGATCTCAAAATGGTCGCCAGTATCTGACACTTGGGTACAATTGGAGGCCATCGGCAGATCCATGGCGGCTCCCACGTGGGCCATTACCTCATTGCCTCGATCAGATCCTGCTGCAATGATCACTGTTGCACCGGTCTGAGAGGCCAAAGTTGCAAGGCCGTTGGCCCAGGCACTTGGAGCATAACGATCCAGCTGAGGGTGCGTGATCAAGTGGAGTGTCTCGATCCCAAACGCACCCAGCTGAGGCTTTGTCAGCGAGCCGTCTGATCCGACCGCCACTGCCTCGACGGCACCCAGTGTGCGGGCATAGGTCAAGGCCTGGAGTGAAGCTTCGCTCACTGCACCATCTTTGTGTTCGACCAGGGCTAGGATCATATTGCAAACTATTCTTGGGTGAGAAGATTCAGTTCCTGCAGAATCTCCACCACTTTTGGCACAGCAGTGATGTCATTACCCAGGATTTGCACGCTGCTTTCCTGTTCCTCCGGTCGGACCAACCTGATTTTTCGGGGTCCTCCTGCTGTTCGCACCACATCCAACTGCTCGATCTTGGCCCGGTTGGCCCGCATTCTTCCGGGCAATGAAGGATACCTTGGTAGATTAATGCCCTCCTTGACGGCCACCAGAGCGGGAAGGTCAAACTGGTAGATCTCTACGCCTTCGCTCGACTCTCGCTGTGCAGTCAAACGTTGGCCCTTCAACTCCAGACCCTTGATGCCCGTGATACATGGCATGCCCAGAGCGTGAGCCACCCGAATCCCAACTTGGTAACCGCCGGCATCTGCTGATTCGTTGCCAAACAGCAGAAGGTCAAAAGGTCGGTCGCCGATCGCGTCTGAGATAGCCCGTGCAGTTGCCTGTGGATCCCAATCATCGTCCTCTGTGGCCAGCAGGACTGCTTCGTCAGCTCCCATCGCTAATGCATGGCGCAACTGTTCCAAAGCCTGCACGGAACCTAGCGTGAGTACGGTCACGACACCTCCGTGCAGCTCCTTCAGGCGCAGGGCCTCCTCCAGCGCACATTCCTCATGCGGGCTCACGGTGAAGCCAAGGTTAGTGGTCACAATGCGTTGGCCATTGGCTGAAATCACAATTCTTGATCCGGGGGCCGGCACACGCTTTATGCACACCAGAATATTCATTCCCTGGTAGGTTGACTGAAGGACCTTGGGCTGGCCAGAGTCAGCAGGACAATCGGGGAGCCAGGCAGCTTCAACATTTCATTCGGAGGTTTTCGGGATCAAACAGTGGGGTGCTTCCGGCGATGGCAACGGTGACCGGAAAGTACTCGTTCATGTAGTACACCAACAGTCGATTGCCAACGGTGGCATGGTTTGCAGGCAGATATGCCAGCAACAGATACTTCCCCACCGAGGGCCCAGCACCGGCAGAAGTCACGTAGGACCTGCGGCCGTGGGTATCTGCAATTTCCTCTTTAGACGATGTTAGGATAGGTTCGCCTCCTTGCATGAAGCGAGGTACGGTCGACGACGTATGGTCATCCACCGTGAGTGTGCACAAGAGCGCTTCGGGTTTGCTTCGTCTTTGGTTGAGGTAAGCCTCCTTCCCAACGAAATTGGCCCGCTTTACTTTCGGCCTTGCCAGCCCTGCCTCCACCGGCGAGTATTCCGACTCCAGTTCGGCACCCATGAGGCGATACCCTTTTTCGAGGCGGGCGGTATTGCCGTAGACACCGATTCCTGTCGGCACGACTCCAAGAGGCTGACCGGCCTCCCACAAGATGTCCCATAGTCTCAAACCCTGCTCCATTGGAGCGTATAGCTCCCAACCTAGCTCGCCCACATAGGAGATTCTCAGCGCCCGGACCTTCATACCTCCGATGCGCACAACCTTGGTCGTGCCAAAGGGGAAGCCCTCGTGGGAGACATCGTCTTCGGTCACCGATCGAAGCAAATGTCGGGCAGAGGGACCCCAAACGCCGATCGTGCATAAGGCTGATGTCAGATCGACAAATTGTACGGAGCCATCTGCTGGTAGGTGCATCCGAAACCATTTCCGGTCCCGGCCCCCGTCTCCCGCTCCGGTGACCACCCGAAAACGGTCCTGCGAAATGCGCATGATAGTGAGATCCGCCTTAAATCCGCCATTGGGATAGAGTAGGGGCGTGTACACCGCCTTGCCGACCTTTACATTCATCTGATTGACGGTAAGACGCTGTATATAGTCCAGGGCACCTGGGCCATGAATATCGAAGATGGCAAATGCTGTTAGGTCGACCATGGCGACCCGCTGTCGCATGGCCAGGTGCTCGGCATTTATGATCGGTGACCACCAACGAGCATCCCATTCATGAGGACGATGGAAAATCTGGTCTCCAAATTCTTCCAGTAGCTTTTTGTTGGTCTCATACCATTGGGGTCGCTCCCATCCACCATTTTCAAAAAAGACGGCGCCCAGTTCTCTAGCACGGAGGAAGAAGGGACTCACACGCACGTACCGATTGGAGGCCCACTGTTCTCGGGGATGAACGATCCCATAGGTTTTGTTAAACCCCTCGGAGGTTCTGGCATGGACGTGTGTCTTGGACCTGGCGTAGTCATAGAATCGAGCAACATCGGAATGATGTGGATCGATTTCTGGCACTCCGTGCGTCATCCATTCGGCCACCTGACGGCCAACACCCGGCCCTTCCTTGATCCACACCGCCGCGGCGGACCAGAGATTCTTGACCTCGACGGTTTCTCCTAGCAGTGGAAATCCATCTGGTGTCAAGGACAACAGTCCGTTGATTGCATGTCTTATTCCGGCCCGCTCATCGCCAAGGAGCTCCGGCATCAACTCTAAGGCCTGCTCCAATTGCGGGTCAAAATCTTCCTGGGTAAACGGGAGCTCGGTTGGGGAGAGTGGAGACTCGTCGATGGAGGGTATATCATTTGGATCATGTAATATGGGGCGATGTGCATAAGAGCCCACCTCCATATCGCTACCGTGTTGGCGTTCATAGCAGAAGGTATCCATGTCACGCACGATTGGATACTCGATCTCCCCGGCTGTATCAGCAAATGCTGCCAGTGGCCCGACCGTGATCATCTGGTGCACAGCAGGCGTGAGGGGAATGGTGGCACCAGCCATCGACGCAATCCGAGGACTCCACACTCCACAGGCGATGACCACGTACTCAGTATTGATGGTGCCCTTTGACGTCACTACCTCCCTCACCTGTCCGTGCTCCACGGAGATGTCCAGGACCTCTGTACTTGGAAGCAGAGACAGGGCCCCTTGCTCCAGGGCATATTCTCGCATCAAGGTACCGGCCCGTAGCGAATCCACCACCCCGACGGAGGGAGTATAGAATCCGCCCAGGATGATTTCTTCATTTATGAATGGTACCAGTTTTTTCACCTCAGCCGGGGTCAGAAGCTGCGAGTCTATGCCCCATGCCTTCGATGAGGCCATCCTTCGTCTCAATTCCTCCATGCGCTCTTGGGTACGAGCCACTTCTATACCGCCGCTCTCGGTAAATACCCCCAGCTCCTTGTACTGGCGCACACTATCCAGCGTCAACAAGGTCATTTCTTTCGCGTGATCTACAGGAAAAATGAAATTAGATGCGTGGCCAGTTGACCCCCCTGGATTTGGAAAAGGTCCTTTGTCGACTAATACCAGATCTCTCCATCCCAATCGAGCCAAATGGTAAGCGATGCAGTTACCAACAATGCCAGCACCTATGACTACGGCTTTGGCTCGATGTGGAAATTTTGAAGACATCTATGCTGCTATTGAAATTTCGAATGGAAGACTTTTAAATTTACTGAAATCCAAATACTCCTGCCTAGGCCATCAATGCCTGACCTAAGTATCCGATACGCTTCGTCAAATAGATTCTGTAGCCCCAGTTGGGCATCGAATCTTCGACTGTGATAAGCGACCGAAAAGTCGGTCTTTTGCCATCCAGGCGTCCCTTCCTCGGCAATCCTCACCATGCGGAGGAGGATTTCTTGGCTAGCACTGAAATCCCTTCCGGTCGGGTCAAGAACGTTGCCAGGTGATCGCTTGGCAAGGATGATAACCTCTTCCGCAAACTGAATCGTGTCCAGGATCTGAGGCTAAGGCAACATCCTCCGTACCCATTGGCATGAGGGCCAATTTGAGCCGTAGTCTCATTGGTTCTCCTTAGCCTCTCTTCGCTTGTCCTGCTGTTTGCTGTCTCTCTTCAGAAACTCGGGATTATCCAGTATGGGCGAGTCATCCAATGCCGACCAGTCAAACTCCTCATCTAGCGGGTCGTATGCCTTTTGAGGATCAAAAACACGAGCGTCCACGGGCAGGGCGCTGAAGGGACGAAAGTCCGGTTCTGGTGTAAACATGTCAGAAAGGTCAGATGCGCCGGCATCGTATTGATTCAGGTAAGGTATGCCCAGGATGTTCCAGAATGTTTTGAAGATGCTGCCAAAGCTGACATGCCTGTGGCTGATATAGTCCCTCTTGGCATAGGGTGAGATCACCATCAGAATACTTCGATGCGCATCCACATGATCTACCCCACCCTGCGAATCGTCCTCGGTGACGACAATCACCATATTTTTCCAATACCGCGTCCGCGAGAGAAACTCCACCAGCCTTCCCAGCGCCAGATCATTGTCTGACATATAACTTTCCCTGAATGGGTATCCTGCCTCTGGTCGATCAGCGGCCCCGTGGTCATTGCCAATAATAATCGTCAACACCGAAGGCATCGGCTCAGAGTCCTCGCCCAGCCACCTGTCTTCAAATTCCTCGACAAACCGGTCGATGCGAAATTGATCTGGGATTGCCATGTTGTAGGTGGGGTAGGTACGAGAGGTCTTCTCAAAAATGGGGGCCGGCACTGGATAATTGATTGCATACCCATAACCCGAGTTTTTGAGTGTGACATCCGTGATATGTGGAGCGAACATGGTACCAAATCCAAAGTTCCAAAAGGTTACCTGGTTGCGTTCCATATGCTCCCACAGTGATCCGGCTTCGTTGTAATCCTCTGGATAAATGGCCCCGGAGGCCCCATCAAAAGCCAAATTGCCAGGAGCCTTTGAATCCATTCTCATGGTCCGACCACCTCCATAGGCAGCGGAAACACTGGTCTCCACCCACTGGTTGGGATAAGTACATACCAACCACCGGTGACCATCGGCCGAGGCATCGGCATCGACATAAAAATTGTCGCTGATCGCAAACCGTCGCGCCAAAGCCAGGTGATTGGGCATGACTGTGACGCCGGACAGTTCTTGACTGCCCTCATTATTGCTAAAGGTCGCATCATAGCCATACCTGGCCAGTGACGCCTCTCCATCTCCATTGGGCAACTGTCCAAAGACTTCATCATAGGTTCTGTTCTCCTTGGACACAAAGACAATGTGCTTAATGGGAGAGGTCGCTGCTCCCGGGTACAGAGGTACGGGATTTTCCCTCCGTTTGCGATAGATCGTGTCGTTGCTGGGCCTAAAGCGGAAGTTGTTGTCCAGTACCTGCTGCGTGGTCGCCACCAATTCGTCATCCGATGGGACATCCATGATGGTCACGGACCCCTTCATCAATCCTCCAATGTAGCTTCCTTCCGGCCCAGCCTCAAATGTAGAGCCACCATTTGGGCCACTTCCAAAACCCTTGGCATTGGCCACCACGAGTTTGCGCCCATCGGCGCTCACAGCCAACTTAGAGGGAAACCAGCCAACCGGAATGTGTCCCAGTACTGTGTGTGATGCCACGTCAATAACGGCCACGGCATTGATACCTGATTCCGCGACGTAAAGCCGCGAACCATCTGGCGAAAGTGCCAGTCCAAATGGAATTACGCCACGAAACCGCTGCAGATGCCCGCTTGGTTTTAGAAATATGTTTTTGATGACCGTATCCTTCTTGGCATCGATCACCGAAATGCAATCATTGTTGCCATTGCTTACAAACACCAGATCTTCGGTAGCGGCCAACGAATTGGGGCTGGCACCGCCCACCGCAGGGATACCTTCCAGCTCTTCTCCCACCAAAAAGCCTGTCTTCACCTTAGCGGTCACCCTCTGACTCTCCAAGTCGACGGTCCAAACCGAAAAGGACTCGGGTGCGTTGGGATCGCCCAGACCTGGAACCTTCAGGGAGTCCGTGTCAATACCTTCGATGGAGGCCTCAGATAAATAAGCAAAGGGCGGGTATTTAGCTGCAGTGGCGATGGCGTCTTGTGGATCAAAGGTCGGAAACCAGCTATACTCATACATTCCCACATTTGCCACATAGGCCCGGTCTTCGGCTGGTGATAGTGTGATGCCAAAGGGATATCTACCGACAGGTACATTGAATCGAACACTCCTGCTTTCGGTGTCGATGGCCAGCATCCGGAAATTGATCTGATCAACGGCGTAGAGTGTACTTCCATCATTTGTCAGTACCATGTCTCCAATATATCCGTGCGAATAGTCCACGTTATCATTCTGTACGGCGCAGTCGATGGAACCTCGGGGCAGACCAGTGTGTAGATCAAAGAGATAAATCACATTTTGTTGACCACCTGCCACGTATAATAAATCGTGATCTGGGGAAATGGCCAGGCCCATAAAAACTGCTGCCAGCACGTCAGCATCGGTCCTTGGACCCTCCGGTATTTGTTGCACCGTTGGACGATCGGAGTCAAGATCCCTTATGATGGAAATGGAAAAGGGATTGGTACCCGAATTTGCCGTTACGACCGTCTGACCGTCTTTGCTGAGGATCAAACCGTACGGATGAGGCGCCACCATGAAGGTCATACCCCTGGGAGTCAATAGCCGACCATTTGGAATGACACTCACCCCTCCCTTGTCGATAAGGGTAGGTAGCATCTCGGCAGGCGCCTCCACAATAATTGGCAGGTCGTCGACACTGCAAGACAGCAGACAGCCGATTAGAAAAGGTAGTGCAGATGAAGAACTCCAGCGCATAGTGGGTGGCTTACAAGGTTCCTTTTTAATATAAGGTATTCTCAAGGACGATGATCGCCCCACCTTCGGTCTGCCATTGCAGCAGCTGCGCAACCATCTGACTGACATTCATCAACGAACTGGATGCGCCCAGCACGATATCGATATCTCCGTCTCCATCTAGATCGCCGGTATCCATCACCATAAAGCTGCTGGTTTCGACCCCTGGGAAAGTGTACGCTGAGAAACTGGCCGTCCCTTGGGAGGTGCCGTCATTTTCGAGGTACAAGAATCCCTCGTCGGCCATGGTCGTTCCGTAAGCAAAAAAGCCGATCGCCGCCACGTCGAGGTCACCGTCTTTGTCAAAATCCTCGGCAAGGCTCTTGTAGGATCCCTGCTGCGGATAAAACCAGGATTCATCAAAGGTCTGACCGCCCTCATTCTTGAAGAGCCTGATCCCATGAAAGGGCTTTGGGGGACGTCCAAAATCACCACTGTCTCCGTTGGAATACAAAATGTCTTCACGGCCGTCGTCATCAAAGTCGACAAGGTCGAAATGCACGGACCCATAGTAGGGGGGAAAGGACAACACCACGCTCTCTTCGAAGTTGCCATGACCTTGGTTCCGATAGAGATAGATGCCTTCTTGTCCCTGCGATATCAGGGCATAAACGTCCGGCCGCCCATCCGCATCGACATCGCGCACGATGGTGGACAGTGCCCCCGGACCCTGGTGCAACACCGTTCGCTTATAGCTGCCAGACCCCTGGTTTTGATACAGATATAGGCCCCCTAGGAATTTTCCAAACTCCGCCACCAATAGATCTTCGTCTCGATCACCGTCGACATCCAAAACATTGATATGGACTGGCCGCTCTCGACCTTTCAGCAGCGTTTTGAAGGTCGCAGGGAACCGAAAAGGCATAGAATATTCTCCTATGGCAATGGATCCGGTTGGTGTGTCGTCTGCGTCAAACGTACCCATGAATGTCGCGAAAACCTGCTCCTCAACCCTTGAAATCGAGGTCAATGCCGACGGTAGTTGCTGCCTCTGAATCTCCTTCCCTTGCTCGTCAATAATGTAGAAGATACTTTGATCTTCCATGGTATTGTAACCTACAGCCACCTCTCCTCCTTCCAAGGCTTCGACATAAGTTGCCCCTCGAAGCGCTGATCTCCAGGGCAGCGGCCTGACCCGAAACTGGGAGAGTTGCCGGCTGATAGGGGGCCGTGGCCCCTGGTCCAAGCTGTCTGGTGAATTGTTCAAATAGTGCAGCACTAGCTCCTGCCAGTCGGCGGTGCTGATGATCTGTTGGGTAGGAAAAACGCCCGCCGAATCCAGTCGGCGTATTGCGAGCTCCGTATGGCCGTAGTAGGGATCGTCTGGTCTGTCAAAACCCATGTACGGTGACATGCGTAATAGCACACTTTTCCAATACTCGGTCGGAAGGGTTTCTGGCGGCACATAGGTGTGGCACGTGCCACAATGCAATCGGGCCAGGGCAGCACCGTCCATCGCTCCCGCCCCAGAGATCTCCGGACTGGATGCATCGGGCCTCGGATTTGTGCAAGCTACCAGTGGCAGGAGAAGACCGAAAGATGCCAAAATTATCCACGTACGGTTTGCCCAGGGAATATCCACGACGTTAATTTAATAGAATTCCTTGCCCGGAGGATTTGACCAGGGCAACCCGGGCCCGTCTCGCACAAATGTTTATGATGATTAGTTCCGCCCGGCGGTTGTTTCTTGCACATTGAGTGTAATACAATTTGTCTTCTTCGCCTTATTAAGACGAACTGTTCGACGGAGGACTGCAAAACTGCCTAACTTTACCGAAGTTGAGAGGACTACTTCTCGCGAATCACGTGGTCTAGGATGCTACAACCAGCGACGATCAAGTCTAGACTTGCCAAAGGCATGTCCAAAAACCTACTTGCTACCCTGCCAAGCGCTACCCTAAGATGCCATGGCACTGGCCGTAGCTCCAGGCTATGGTTGGTGGGTCTTGCCCTGGCCATGCTTTGCAACTGTGCTAAAGAGGAAGTGACCCCCCCTATTCGTACCCACCCACCTACTACGACCAACCCACCCTCGGGCAACGAATGGTCGGTACCCAAGGATGAGGTATTTGACGGGGGGCCCGGCAAGGACGGCATCCCAGCCCTCGAAAATCCGATGTTGATCACTGCGGATGAGGCCACATTTCTCCGAGATGATGATCTTGTAGTCGGATACAAGTCAGGCAATGACATACGGGCATATCCACATCTGATCCTGGACTGGCACGAGATCATTAACGATGAAGTGGGCATGGACAAAGTAGCGATTACTTACTGCCCGTTGACAGGGAGTGCCATCGGATGGAATCGGGTTTTGGATGGGACCGAGACCACCTTCGGCGTGTCCGGGCTGCTGTACAATACTAATCTGATGCCCTATGACAGGGCCTCCAACAGCACCTGGTCGCAAATGCTAAATGCCGGCGTGCACGGCTCCTTGCAAGATCGCGACATCGAGCTGTATCCCCTGGTTGAAACAAATTGGAAGACCTGGCGGGAAATGTATCCGGAAACCGCTGTAGTGTCTCTCGAAACGGGCTACCATCGAAACTACAGTCTCTATCCGTACGGCAGTTACAAGGAAAACTCAGGCCTATTTTTCCCAATCTCGGTAGAAGATCAGCGCATGTTTTCCAAGGAGCGCGTACTTGGCGTCATTTTGGACTGGGGGGCAAAAATCTACCGTTTTCAAGATATCGATCCTGATGGCCATGGCAAAATCGGCCTTATTTACGATACATTTGGTCCCCAGCCCATACTAGTAGTAGGCAACATAGATTTCATGGTCGCCTATAAACCCTTCGGCATCAAAGATGCCTCCGAATTCTCTCCCTTACAGAACGAACTCCCCTTAGTTTTCAAAGATAATTTGGGCAACAAATACGATGCGTTTGGAGTCATTCAGGAGGGACCAAACCTGGGTGAACGACTAGAGGAGGTTGAATCCTATATCGCTTTCTTCTTTGCCTTCGGCACGTTTTATCCCACCCCAGAATTGTATCAGCCATAGCGGTAGGTCTGGGCCAAAGCTGCTCCGATGCTCCTTACATGGTGCAGGCCTGCCCACCGATCAAAGGATACTGGACTCTTCCTCGCTCCAAAAAAAGGAGGCCCGCACAGATTGCGAGCCTTACCAATTTAGTTTTCACCAGTTGGATGGATTAATCCCAGCCAAACACTTGGGTCAGGTTGGGATTAACGGTGACATGTGTTTCCGGAATCGGACGGTAGTAGTACTTGGGTTCGATAAATTCCCCACGCTCTGCTACGGTCTGAACCGTTCCGCTGTTGCCCTCCGCCAGATAGACGCTCGCATCGGAACCCTGCATACCGGCGCGGTAGTAGATCAAATCTACACCCAACGCATTTTGTTCTTTGTCTCCTGCACCGGGTATCGATTCACTATTGTCTATTAGGATAATGTTGTTGACTCCGTCGCCCGTCAGGTCGTATTTGCCCAGACCTGGAAAATAAAGTCCCTCTGGCTCTTTTTCCAGCAGTTTCCCCGCTTTCCAACGCATGAGATCGTCGAAGCGATAGTCCTCCAGGGCCAGCTCGATCCTTCGTTCGCGCCGAATCTCCAGCAACTCAGCACTACTGATTCCGGGATAGCGGGCTTGTTGCACAGGATCCATAGCAACTCCCATGGTCAGGTGTGGCATACCGGCCCGATCCCTGAGCAAGTTAATCGTCTGATCCAGATCACCTTGGTTTAACTGTCCCAATTCGGCACTTGCCTCGGCATAGGTCAGCAAAGTCTCCGCATAACGCAATACCGGGTAATCGACCTCATCGATCACATCCGGGTCAACACTATTCACCAGACCCTTTCTCTGATGGTAGCCTGAGAAATTCTTTGTCAATCGCTGCACATAGATCCCGTTGCCTGTCGTATAAGTGTCGACCCGGTCCAATACAAAGCCCGGGGCCGCATAGGTTTGGGCCAAGCGGGGATCTCGGTCTTCAAATTCCTCCACAAATAGTTTCGTCTCGTAGCCAGGTTGGCTGGTATAGTAGTCTCCATTGGTCATCAGATAAGCCTGCAGCAAATCCTTGCTGGGAGAGACTTCGTAATCACCCCAGATCGTGGCCGATGATCCACTGTTCTTCAGATCGTTGATCGAGACATTGGCCAAAATGACCTCGCTATTCGAGGTGAGGTCCCCATTTGTGAAAAGCGAGGCGTAGTCGTTGTTGGGATCACCGGTGTTGTGAATGGCAAAGTTGCCGCTGTCCATGATTTCCTTGGCATTGTCCTTGGCCATCTGTAGGAATCGGTCGGCAGAACCTTGCAAGCCCAGTTCATCGTGGTATTTTCGATAGGTACCCTCATACAAAGCATGTCGAGCCATGTACGCTTTCACCACCCACCGATTGACCGCACCCGATGGCTGATCCTCGAATACATTAGCAGCTGCAAAGGCATAGTCCTCAAAGATCTTGTCAACGACAAAGTCTCTAGGGTCAGATCCCTTTAGAAGGGCCTCCTCGTTGTCCGTCTCCAGTACAAAGTCATAGTATGGGACATCGGAGTATCGCTTTACTTTCGCCATATAAAAGCGCGCTCGAAAGAATCGAGCCAAGCCCTCAAAGTGGTTGAGTGACTCGGCTGATATGTCTGCCTTGTCAAAGTTGTCCAGGAAGAAGTTGATGTCTCTAAGGAGCTCCCACGACCAGCCTTCGGTGATGGTCGCCGAACTTGGATTAGTCGTCATGATCGTCTTAATCTCCAAATTGCCGGTCGTCGCGGCATTGTCCGTAGCGAGATCACCAATATACATGCCCCAGCCCGGAAAATTGTAGAGGTTGTTTATGTATAGGGAAAGATCTGCCTCACTATTAAAGAAGTTCTCCTTGCCGATGGATGTCTCGGGTGCACGGTCGAGAAAATCATCATTGCATGCTAGCGCGAAAACCGCCATCGAAAAGGCGATAATTATGTGTTGTAGATTTTTCATCGTCTTCATTTCAATCATGATCAAATTGAATTAAAAATCAACATTTAGTCCTATGGAATATCTGCGTTGGAACGGATATGCAAACCCAGATCCCACTCGCCTTGACGTGCTGACGGACGGGTCATATTTGTCATCGACGGAGGTTATCGCCTCCGGATCATAGAAATCTTTTACACCTGACCATTCCGTCAAATTATCTCCGCTCACAAATATTCGCAAGCTTGCAATACTTATTTTCTCAAGGAGCGCTGCGGGTAGCGTGTATCCAATCGTCAAGTTCTTTAGTCTCAAGTAAGACCCATTGAGCAGGTAACCGCTCTGCGGTATTGCGAGGCCTTTGGACTGGTCAACCCGTTCACCTAGATTTCGATCAGCCAACCAAGCTTGCAGCACAGGATATCTGGAGTCAGTATTGGCTGAGGCCAATCCAGCGTCGATGTAAGATTGGCTATGCTTGGCCAATTGCACCGGACTGTCGTCCGCCGGCCGGTAAAAGTCAGACAAGTGAGCATATCCTCCGGCATACGGTTGTTGATAGAAGCCCCAGTACAGGTAGTCTTGTGGATAGTAATCCCTCTTGCCAACGCCCTGCAGAAAGACATTCAGATCAATGCCGTTCCAATCCGCCCCAAGATTAACACCAAAGCGATATCGTGGTGTCAGGTTACCGATCACGGAGAGGTCCTTGGGATCTTGCGTTGTCAATCCTTTCTCGATGAGACCATTGCCATCGAGATCCACATACTTCGGCCAGCCCGGCACGATGTTGAGCGCACCCCAAGGTATGAGGCTGGTCTCATTAAGTGCGGCAATTTCTTCTTCGGACTCAAATAGTCCATCGCTGGTCAAACCCCATATTTCACCTAGTTCCAAACCTTCGTAGTACTGATTTAGATTTCCATTGGGATTGTCAAATCTTGTGATTGTGGTTCGACTATCTGAGAGAGCGACACTCACATCGAAGTGCAACGGTTTGCCTGCGACACTAAATCGATTCCGGTAGCCCAGTGTCATCTCCCAGCCTTTGGTGCGAAGGTCTGCTGCATTTTCATCAGGCTCGTCTGCACCCAGCACGTCGGGTAGGTCCCGACCCTTAGTCAACATGCCCTTGGTATCGCGTTGGTAGATATCAAAACTCAGAGACAACCTGTCTTCGAGGAGACCGATATCGATACCCGCATTTAGGGTAGACACGTCCTCCCAACTATAGTTGGCCGAGACCAATGCTGGCGATACCACTCGTTGAGGCAGCTTTCCATCGATGATGTAACCTCCAGTGATGGCTCGGAGACTAGGAATGTACCCATAGGGGGCCACATCTTGATTGCCGAGGGATCCATAGGAGGCCCGGAGTTTCAGGTGACTGATCACCTCAGACGAAGAGAGGAAGCCTTCACGATCCATCCTCCAGGCCACCGATGCCGATGGGAAAAAACCGAATCGCTTGTTGCTCGGGAAACGCGAAGAGCCATCGTACCTCCCATTAAACTCTACGATGTACTTATCCGCATAGATGTAGTTCAGACGATAGAAAACCCCACGCAGGGCCCAGTCTTGGATGAATTCTCCAACTCGCGGGTCACCAGTCGCCAGCGCTATAGTGGGCAATGAGGCAGAAATGATACCTGGCCTAAGGGAGAAGAAAAGCTCCTTACGAAAGTACTCTTGATTAAATCCCCCAATTAGAGTGAAATTATGCAAGCCCAGGGACCTTGTAAAGGTACCATAGATGTTGAAGACGTTATATTCCTCCTTACCAGAGGCACGAAGTGCCCAGTTGTCGCCTTCTTCAGCAAATGTCTCAGGCCCAAATCCAATGACGTACTTCCTGCGATCAGACGAACCATCTGTGTGACCCCTTCTGAATGTAAAATCAGCATTGATGGTCAATGTGTTCTCCAGCACTTCCCACTGGGCCGAAAGGGTATTTTGCAAACTGTTGTACAAGGTGTCGGTTACACCCCCATCACTCAGCCGGGCGGCTTCTCTGCCCACCGATGTATTGGCCCAGGTACCGTCTGGATTCTTGTCGTAATCCGTGGGCTCAAAATTGTACAGGTTGAATATGTCCAGGTAGGTAGGGAAGGTACGATTGGTCTGGGTCAAATACATATTGTTGCTGATTGTCAATCGATCGCTAAGTTCAAAACTTGCCTTACCTCGTAATGTATAGCGATCAAAAAAATCATCAGCGATGGTCAGCGCACCATTTGTGCGATTGTACGATCCGGACAAAAAATACTGAGCTCGGTCAGATTTCCCCGCTATGGATAAGTGATGCTCCTGCGAATTAGTATTTACCAAAAAAGCCTCTGACCAATCACGGTTGCCCATATATTCCCATCTGCCTGCATCGTTAGGATCGATTCGTACACCCTCCACTGAGGAAGGGTTGTCCGAGCGTTGTCGCGCCCACTCATATCTTTCATCACTAAAGTTGAAATTGTCCCATGGCGTGTTGTCCGTAGACGTTTCCTTCAGGCGGAGGTAGATATAGGGATCCGTGATTTTGTCGCCGAGGATAGTAGGTGATCCATTGGTAAAATTGTTAGAGTAGCTGACTTGCATACCTTCTGTGGCTCCCGACTTGGTGGTCACGATGATGACGCCAAATGCAGCTCTCGCACCGTAGATAGCCGCAGAAGATGCGTCCTTAAGCACAGAGATGCTCTCCACATCTCGCGGAGCGATGCGATTGAGCTCCCTAGCGTCGGAAGGTACGCCGTCAATCAATACGAGGGGTTGGCCCCCATTGACAGAGGTAAAACCACGGATGTTCAGTTTGGCTGCCTCACCAGGTGCCCCACTATTGAAATCAATATTGAGGTTGGGACTGATGCCCTGGAGTCCCTGGGCCAGGTTGGCCACGGGGCGACTAGCCAGTTGCTCCGTGCTGACATTGTCCACGGCGCCTGACAAGTTGGCTTTCTTCTGCACCCCATAGCCCGTTACTACGATCTCATCCAGTTGCGCGTAGTCCGGCGACATCATAACGTCGATCACCGACTGTGTCCCCACCGTGATCTCTTGGGTCGCAAATCCTGTATAAGAGAACACCAGAATCGATTCTGTGGAAGGAACCGCGATCTGATAAGATCCGTCCAAATCCGAGACGGTGCCCTGACTGGTACCTTTGACCAGTATGGTGGCACCCACCAGGCCACCCTCCTCCTCGGAGGATATGACCCTTCCGGCGACGGTCGCCTGCCCATACAGGGCGCCGCCGGCAAAAAGCATAAACGCCAGCAGAACCATCCGCTTGAGTTTATGATTCCAAAGTTGTTGTCTTGTTTTCATAGGCAGTAGATTTATTCGTATACACTTAAAGCAGCCATACCTGTGGCTCTTAGATTTACATCTTATTTCGCGAAGCGTTCGGATATGCGTCTCCCTTCACTTGCCGAGAAAGCACCACCAATTCTCTAGTCTCCTTGCAATTCTTAGCACATGGGCCCTCCCTGGAAGGTAGACAGTAATGGAGGTGTTGAAAAATGTCATGGGTCAAATGACTATGAGAAGATACAACAATTTGGGGCGTTGACCCTTGACTTTAGATTAAGCTTAGCATAATTTATCCACCGTCAGACATCGCAACAGTATCCGACTGGAGCATTCCATGTGATTTGGCTGCTCAATCTTCTAAAAGTCTTAGACCATGCCGTTGCTTTTGTCTTGATTATGACTTAACTCAAGAGGTAAATAAGCGAAGACCATGGAAACGAATCTGATTATCGCACTCATCCTAGGTGTCTTTCTTTTATCAGGCATCCGGATCGTTTTTGAATATAAGCGCGCCGTCAAATTCAGGTTTGGCAAATATGTAAAGACGTTAGAGCCGGGTTTCCGCTGGATTGTGCCCATCATTGAGACCGTCCAATTTGTCGACATTCGGGTCATCACGATTAATATTCTCTCGCAAGAAGTCATGACGGAGGACAATGTGCCCTGCAGCATCGATGGGGTACTCTTCTTCCGGATTGATGATCCGGAAAAAGCCGTCCTCGAAGTAGAAGAATACAAATTTGCCATCACCCAGCTGGCCCAGGCAGCCCTGCGTGACGTGTGCGGCAAAGTAGAGCTCGATACCATTCTCTCAAAACGAGAGGAGATCGGCAAAAACATCCGCGAGATCGTGGATCAGGAGACGGATGAGTGGGGTATCCTGATCATCGACGTGAAAATCAAGGATATCCAGCTACCCGAGAACATGCGGCGCATGATGGCCAACCAGGCGGAGGCCGAGCGGTCCCGACGGGCGCGGGTCATCCTCGCACTGGCCGAGGAGCAAGCGGCGAGTAAACTCCTCGAAGCAGGCAAGCTCATTGACCAGTCGCCTTCCGCCATCAAGCTTAGATTGTACCAGACCTTGGCGAATATTGCCGCAGAAAAGAATTCGACGATCGTATTCCCCTTTCCGGAAGAAGTGTTGCCGCACAAACCGGAGGAGGCTCGAGTCAGTCTACAGGAGGGCCTCAAAGAGCTCCTAGCCTCTGCACAAACTCCTTTAGAGTCCTGAGGTTGTATACCGGTGCCATCAGATCTGTGTATTGAAGGGCTTCCTTCATGCCAGCGATTTGGACATCATCCATATTCCTCACCACAGGATTGAGCCAGATGACGTCACGACACCTACGCTGCAGTCGATACATGGATGCGGAAAGGAGATCCAAATCGCCCGTATCCCATCCGTCGCTGCAGATCAGCACGCGCGTCTGCTTGTCAAACCAGGTCGGCAGGTGCTGCGCACATAACTGACTCAGGGAAGCGCCGATGCGGGTCCCTCCCATCCACAGGCCAGGTATCTCTTTGAGCTGGTGGATGGTATCCTCCCAGGACATATGGCGATGCGGCAGCGGATACAGCGTCGTATTAAATACGAAGATCTGGCACCGGGCAAAGGTGCGTTGCACTTCGTGCATAAACCGATTGAGAAAATGGCCATAGAGCTGCATACTCTTGCTGACATCACATACGACCACCAGCTTGGCACGCCTTTGCTGTCGCCGCAGATAGCTGAGGTCCAGCAATTCGTCGCCTTTGACAAATCGTGTCTTGACCAGCGCACGCAGATTCAGCTTGCCCTTCCGGTGGTGCCGCTTTTTTGTTCGTGATCGTACTTGTGCCAGTTTCCTGGCCATTTGTCTGATCCAGTAAGACAGCTCCGGATCCTCTCCGTCTTGCAGATAGGCAAAGTCTATCTCCTCTGCCGATTCAGCAGCACTGTAGAAGGGCATCTCCACGGTATCTGTGGGTTGATGCCGGTACAGCCATTGCTTAATATCTGACAGTTGGTAGATGACCGGTGCCGGAGTCCGGCGACTGGGAGCCGCCTCTTCCCACGCTTCGCGCACCTTGGCATTCGTTGCCTTTTGATATTCTTGCCAAAAGGCTCGATAGTGGGTTGCCAGTTGTGTCCATTCTTCCCTCGTCGAGCAGTACGTGATCTGCAACACCCTCAAAAACCGCTCCCGATCCTCAGGACCCACCAAGGACAAGCTTTGCAATGCGTCAGGTACTCGATCTAGGCCGACCAGGTATTTCTCGGCTCGCAGATATCGGGCAAAGGCGGTCAGGTGCTCCACCATGGACTTGTGGCGAGGTACTTGTGCCAGAGACATAAAGGAAGATAAAGATTTTGTCTAGGTGGGTGCTAAGTGGATGATAGGTGGATGCTAAGTGGTCACTAAGTGGATGCTAGGTGGTCGCTAAGTGGTCGCCAAGGGGAGGATAGGTGGTCACTAAGTGGATGATAGGTGGATGCTTGGTGGTCGCTAAGTGGTCACTAAGTGGTCGCTAAGTGGTCACTAAGTGGATGCTAGGTGGTCGCTAGTGGATGGTAAGGGGATGCTAGGTGGAGCTAAGTGGTCACTAGTGGTCACTAAGTGGATGCTAGGTGGTCGCTAAGTGGATGCTAGGTGGATGCTTGGTGGATGCTTGGTGGTCGCTAAGTGGTCACTAAGTGGTCACTAAGTGGTCACTAAGTGGATGCTAAGTGGTCGCCAAGGGGATGATAGGTGGATGCTTGGTGGTCGCTAAGTGGATGCTAAGTGGTCGCTAAGTGGTCGCCAAGGGGATGCTAAGTGGCTAGGTGGAGCTAAGTGGATTCTAAGTGGTCACTAAGTGGATGCTAGGTGGTCGCTAAGTGGTCACTAAGTGGTTGCTAAGTGGTCACTAAGTGGTCACTAAGTGGATGCAAGGTGGTCGCTAAGTGGATGATAGGTGGTCGCTAAGTGGATGCTAGGTGGTCGCTAAGTGGATGATAGGTGGTCGCTAGGTGGATGATAGGTGGTCGCTAAGTGGATGCTAGGTGGTCGCTAAGTGGATGATAGGTGGTCGCTAGGTGGATGATAGGTGGTCGCTAAGTGGATGATAGGTGGTCGCTAAGTGGATGATAGGTGGTCGCTAAGTGGATGATAGGTGGTCGCTAAGTGGATGATAGGTGGTCGCTAAGTGGATGATAGGTGGTCGCTAAGTGGATGATAGGTGGTCGCTAAGTGGATGATAGGTGGTCGCTAAGTGGATGATAGGTGGTCGCTAAGTGGATGATAGGTGGATGATAGGTGGATGATAGGTGGATGATAGGTGGATGATAGGTGGATGATAGGTGGATGATAGGTGGAGCTACGATTCTCAATGGGAGACCAGTTCGACAGTTCAACAAAACAATTCAATTCAACGATTGCTCCACTCGCCACCTGCCATCTAGCCTACCTTGGATTCAATGCCCGTCTTTTCCAGGAGGTCTTCCAGGGACATGGTCACTTCGCGTTGGTCCCTCCAGTCTTTCAGTACCAATCCCAGCGTTTCGGAGACTAGGGCCTTGTCCAGTGCAGTGATATTGATCTTGGCTAGTGCCCGGGCCCAGTCCAGGGTCTCGGCCACACCGGGATGCTTTTGTAGGCGCATGTCTCGCAACTCGGCCATAAATCGAGCGATCTGCTGGACGAGCTCATCGCCTACACCTGGCACCTTGCGCTTGATGATCGCTACCTCTTTTTCATAGGAAGGATAGTCGATGTACAGGTACATACACCTACGGCGTAGTGCATCAGACAACTCTCGGGTCGCATTGCTGGTGAGGACCACCCAGGGAATGGTCTTCGCCCGAATCGTGCCCGTCTCCGGAATGCTGACCTGCCAATCGGACAGGACCTCCAAAAGGAAACTCTCAAACTCCTCGTCCGACCGGTCCACCTCGTCGATCAAAAGGACCACTGGCTTGGGAGCCGTGATCGCCTGTAATATCGGCCGCTGAAGCAAGAATCGCTCGTCGTACAGATTGGTTTCCAGGGCTTGCCCCGATTGTCCCTGGGTCTCTTGCACCTTGAGATACATCAGCTGGTGCTGATAATTCCACTCATACAGCGCCTGCGATGCATCAATGCCTTCGTAGCACTGTAGACGTATCAACTCTGTGTCGAGTACTTGGGCCAGGATCTTGGCCACCTCCGTCTTCCCTACCCCTGCTGGGCCCTCCACCAGCAGCGGCTTGTTGAGCGCTTGGGAGAGATACAATGCCATGGTGATCGAAGGGTCGGTCATATAGCCATATGACTCAAGTCGTTCCCTGAGCTGGGTCAACGCCGGTCGATCATGCATAGAATCGTAAAGTAAGACTTTATGCTGCTACTACACTATGCGAACCATGTCGGTCAGTCAAGCGATGGCGGACAATGCCTTGCCCAGCATGACTCCCGCCAGATGGGTCCTATATCCCTGTGAGGCAAAGTGATCACTCATAGCCTGGACCGAAGTGTCGCGTGCATTCACGGCGGCTTGAATGTGGTCGCTTGTAAGTGCTTTTCCTACCAGCGCTCCGGCCGCCGATGTATCGCGATAAGGCTTGGCCGCTACACCGGCAAATGCCACCGATGCCTGGGCCACCTGCCCGCCATCCAGTCGGACAGCCACGGCACAGCCGGCAATCGCAAACCTGGACGCGGGCTGAGCAAATTTCTGATAGCTGCTGGACCAACTCGCCATTGATGGAACACTGATGTGCGTGATGATCTCGTCTTCGCCCAGCGCCGTCATGTATAGCCCCAGAAAGAAGTCCTCTGCCGCAATGGCCCGTGAGCCTTGGCTGCTTTGTACATGCACCGAGGCACCTCCTGCGAGCAACGCCGCTGGCCAATCGGCGGCAGGATCCGCATGAGCGATGCTACCCCCGATGGTACCCACATTGCGCACCTGGACATCACCGATCTGCTCGGCGACTTTCGCAAATATTGACGCCTGCTCCCGCACCAGCGCCGACTCGGCAATGGCGGCATGGGTGCAAGCGGCTCCGATACTTAAGGTACCCCCGTCCAGCGAGATCTGCTGCAGGGCCTCGATCTGCGATATGTCGATGAGCTTGTCGACTTCATTTAATCTCAACTTGAGGGCAGGTAGCAGACTATGGCCTCCTGCCAACAGCTTGGCGTCTTCATCCAATGCACTTAATGCATCTGCTACGCTGTCTGCCTTCGTATATCCTAATGATGTTGGAATCATGTCCTTGTACTTTTTTTACTGATTAAGAATCTCCATTCTGCATCGCCTGCCACACTCGCTCCGGCGTCAATGGCATCCTGATATCCTTCACGCCAAATCCCTTTAAGGCGTCGATCACCGCATTGACCACAGCCGGCGTAGATCCGATCGATCCAGCCTCTCCCGCACCCTTCACTCCCAGTGGGTTGTGCGGACAGGGGGTCGTCGTCCGATCCGTCTCGATCATGGGCAGATCATCTGCCCGAGGCATGGTGTAGTCCAAGTAGGATGCGTTGATCAGCTGTCCCTGATCGTCATAGATGGCACCTTCAAACAGTGCCTGACCAATACCCTGTACGACACCGCCATGAATCTGCCCATCCACGATCATCGGATTGATGACATTGCCGACATCATCCACGGCTACAAATCGCTTAAGATCTACCTTGCCGGTCGATTTCTCCACCTCTACGACCGCGATATGCGCCCCAAACGGATAGGTAAAATTGGCCGGATCATAAAAGCTGGCAAAGTCCATCCCCGGCTCCAGGCCCTCCGGATAGTTGTGCGGGACATAGGCGGTCAGGGCCACGTCGCCAAAACCGATCGATTTGTCGGTACCCTTGACGGTCCACTTGCCTTCGGCATATTCCAGATCTTCCGGCCGGGCCTCCAGGGCATGTGCCGCGATCTTTCGACCCTTCTCGATGATCTTGTCCACACTCTTGACAATCGCCGTGCCTCCCACGGCCAAGCTTCGGGACCCATAGGTTCCCATACCAAAGGCAACACTATCGGAATCTCCGTGCACCACCTGCACGTCATCCATAGAGATACCCAGACGGTCTGCTACCACCTGGGCGAAGGTGGTCTCATGACCCTGTCCATGTGAGTGAGACCCAGTATAAATATTCACCTTACCCGTAGGCTGCACCCGTACCTGGGCGGACTCATACAGCCCCGCCCGGGCACCCAGCGCACCGACGACGGCAGAGGGAGCAATGCCACATGCCTCGATATAGGTCGCGATACCTACTCCCAGCAACTTGCCGTTGCGCTCGCCTGCGGCTTGTTGAGCGCGGATATCATCGTACCCCACCATCTCGAGCGCTCGATTTAGTACCCCCTCATAGTTTCCACTGTCATATTGGAGGGCCACCTGCGTCTGGTAGCCCGGTTCATTGACCCCGTCAAAGGGTGGGATGAAGTTCTTCCGTCGCAATTCCGCTGGATCCATGCCCATTTCTATCGCTGCATTGTCCAGGAGTCGCTCCAGCAGGTAGGTTGCTTCCGGGCGTCCCGCACCGCGATAGGCATCGACCACGGTCGTATGCGTGAAGACACCGGTAACATCGATGTTGATCAGCGGAGTCGTATACAAGCCTTGCATCAAGGTACCGTGCAAGTAGGTTGGCACGCATGGGGCAAAGGTGGAGAGATAGGCACCCAGATTTGCCAGCGTCTTGACTCTGAGGGCAACGATCTTGCCATCGGCATCAAAAGCCATGTCTGCGACCGTCTCGTGATCTCTACCCTGGGCATCCGTGACAAAACTCTCACTCCGCTCGGCTGTCCACTTGACGGGGCGCCCGATCTGACGCGAGCACCAAGTGACCAGTGCCTCCTCGGTGTAGTGCGGGATCTTGCTGCCAAAACCACCCCCCACGTCGGGAGATACGACGCGCACTTTGTGCTCGGGCAGACCCAATACGAAAGCGCAAAGCAACAATCGGGTGAGATGGGGATTTTGTGACGTGGTATAAAGCGTGTAGCGATCGTTGGTCGAATCGTAATCTCCGATGGAGCAGCGTGGTTCAATGGCGTTGGCCACCAGACGCTGGTTGACAAACTCCAGGGTGGTCACGTGATGTGCGCCCCGGATAGCGGCATCCACATCTGCAATGGGATTGCCCAGCGCCCAGTCAAAGCACATATTTTTGGGCACATCGTCATGCACCAGCGGAGCACCCTCTTTGACGGCCTCGCTCGCCAGCACCACCGCATCCAGTGCCTCATACGACACGTCGATGGCATCGGCTGCATCTCGGGCTGTATATCGATCTTCTGCGATCACGACGGCGACCGCATCACCTACATGGCGGACCTTGTCCTGCACCATGAGTGGGTGGGGAGGTTCTTTCATCGTATCGCCATTCTTAAAATTGACCTGCCAGCCGGTCGGCACCCCAGCAATCGCAGCGGTGTCTGCCCCCGTAAATACGGCCACCACCCCATCCATGGCCTCCGCATGAGCGGTATCGATGCTGTTTATTTTAGCATGCGCATGGTGAGAGCGCAGAATATAGGCATAGGTCATATTGGGCAAAATGATATCGTCTGTGTATCTGCCCTTGCCGGTCAGAAAACGCTTGTCCTCTACCCGTTCTATCGATTGTCCAATGTATGATTCCATCAGCATTTATTTTTATGCGTTTTCATTCATTTTGCTAGCTGCAGATTGTACCGACTTGACGATGTTGTGGTATCCCGTGCAGCGACAGAAATTGCCTTCCAGAGCGTGCCGGATGTCCCCCTCAGTTGGACTACTGTTACGTTGCAGGAGGTCGGCGGTCACCATCACCATCCCCGGTGTGCAGAAACCACACTGCAGCCCATGACATTCTTGGAATCCTTGCTGGATCGGATGCAGTTCTCCGTCGGACGCCAAGCCCTCAATCGTGGTAATCTCCCGGCCGTCGGCCTGGACCGCCAACATAGTACAACACTTCACTGCTTTGCCATCCAGCAGGATAGTGCAGGCTCCGCAACTGCTCGTGTCACATCCGATATGGGTACCGGTGAGTCGCAGCGTATCTCTTAGAAAATGCACCAGAAGCTCGTGCGAGCTGACAGACGCACTCACAGCGCGTCCGTTGACGGTGACAGATATGGCATGATTCATCTGACTAAATAGGTTTTATGTTATACAAATTCGTGCTAGAAGTAGGGGCATCTACCTTCCACAAGGTCGCAAGATGAGGCTTGGCCAGGTGTGCCTGAGAGATTGTCCCGACACCTCCATGGCCCTGTTTAAGGGAGTGCTATTCAATATAAAAATATTTGCACAATCACCGGGTCCTATTGCCATCAAAGACTCATTTTAAACTGGTGGTGCGCTTAGGGCAGAAAATCTTTTTATGGAAGTCCATCGTTTCTGCCTCTTCAGTATACAATCGTTAGCAAAAAACCACCGAAAATGAAAACGCAGCAGCAGCAGCAACAAATCAAGAAGGATCCACGAGATCGAGGCACCGATGTTTTGCACTTGGCCTTCTACCTGCTATCGATCTATTTCTTTGTGCTCCTAAGTACGACCTGCTTTGGATAAGGCCAATCCAATCAGCCTGATGCAACATATCTAAATGCGAAACTCTACTAGATTTCGAAATGTACCAGGTTTTTAAACTGCTCGACGCGGCCTGATAATTCCTCCTGACCGATTTTCTTGAGTTTGTCCAGACTAAACTCCTCTACGCAGAAGGAGGCCATGGCCGAACCATAAATGATCGCCCGCTTCATGTTGGCAAAACTGGCATCATTAGTCTTGGCCAAGTAGCCCATAAAGCCACCGGCAAACGTATCGCCCGCCCCGGTCGGATCACGCACCTCCAGTAGCGGCAATGCCGGCGCAAAGAAGACGTCATGCTCGTGAAAAAGTAGCGCTCCGTGCTCCCCTTTTTTAATGACCAAGTACTTGGGGCCCATCGTGAATATTTTGCGAGCTGCCTTGACCAGGGAGTATTCGCCTGATAGCTGTCTTGCCTCCTCATCATTGATCGTGAGGATGTCCACTTCGCCAATCACTTCCAGGAGACTGTCCCAGGCTACGTCCATCCAAAAATTCATCGTGTCCATGGCGATAATCCTGGGTCGCTCCTCCATCTGTCTGATCACAGCCATCTGGATCTCTGGCGTGAGGTTGCCCAGCATGAGAAAGTCACTGTTTTGATAGGGCTCGGGAAGCACCGGATCAAAGTCCGCCAGCACATTTAGATCTGTGGTCAGGGTGTCCCTCACATTCATGTTGTCATGATATCGACCGGCCCAGAAAAAGGATTTCTCCCCTTCTCTGATCTGCAGTCCTTGCGTATCGACCCCCCGCTCCTGCAGCAACTTGATCTCCGCGGAGGGCCAGTCGTCACCGATGACAGATACCAACTGGATATCCTGATAGAAGTAGGAAGCGGCCCAGCTGATGTAGGTAGCTGCGCCCCCGATGACTTTCTCCGCCTTGCCATAGGGCGTCTCTATACTGTCAAAGGCCACCGTGCCGACTGTCACTAGACTCATGGGTTGTTTAGATTTTTGCAGCGCGAAAGATACAGATAGTGTGGAACTGTGGAATTGTGTAGGTTTTTGCTAGGAATCAAGGAGAATAACTAACTGTTCTTGACTTAATCCCACACGAAGGGTACAGGTACGCCTCGATTCGACGCTTGGAACACCATACAAGTTGCTTAGCCAAATGCCCATACATCTAGAATGATATTTGTGGTCAAATTGTTTTATCAATTAACTGTCGTGACACAAAGTGTGTACTGACTACATAGAACGCACTCATTACAAAGCATGTCAGGCAGAGTAAAATGGATAACATTAACTTTGGCATATGACGACACTATCGGATTTGAAATTAGGTGAAGGTATCTACACAGTATCTGAAGTTGCCAAGCTCCTGAACTTGCCTCATCAAAAGGTTCACCGATGGATATCAAAGTATTGGGACAGCGATCTGGCTCAGCAGCGTCTTAAGCCATATTCATGGAGGATCGACCGCACAAGAGCGGTCAACTTTCACACTCTGGTGGAGATGTACATCTTCATGTTACTTACTGACGCGGGTGTCGCCCCCAAAAGAATTCTAGAAGCGCATCGCTGGCTTTCTAAGCAGTTTAACACAAGCTATCCCTTTGCCAGCCACGAAATATTGGCCAATATGCAGACAGATGGGAAGAGAGTCTTTTTTGAGTACGCCGCAGGCACAGTTTCGCTTGATGCCCAGAAGCAATTTCAAATCGAATTTGTAAAAGAGTTCTTCAGGAAGTTAGCCTTTGACGAAGGACTCCTTGCAACCAGGCTATTCCCCTTAGGCAGAAGCAACAGCGTTGTAATCGATCCATCTCGCCAATTTGGGCACCCTGTAGTGGGTAACACAAATATCTATCCTGAGGCACTGTACGGCATGTACAAAGCAGGAGAAAGCATCGAATTCATTGCCCATATCTATCAGCTTAAGGAAAAAGCGGTCATGGATGCTATCGACTACTGCAGCAGTGCCGCATGATGATCTACATTGACGAGATATGTCTCCTTCCCTAGCTGGAGGTTTAAATCAATTGCAGGTACCGCTCAATAAGAAGCTAGGTACTGACATTGCCGTTAAATCGATCAAACAAGAGTTTGGAGAGGGGGCCAGGGATGAAGAATGGATACCAGAGGCTGGTGCCGATCGGTCTTGCATCATAACTCAAGACTACAATATCAATAGGATAAAGCATCATCGTGAACCTTGCAATGAGTACCAATTAGGAATGTTTTATCTCAGACCTCCCACGAGAGGAGGCTTCTTGTACTGGGACATGGTCAAACTGCTTGTCAAAACATTGGCCACAAGTGACCAGGATCGCAATATCGGAAAACCGTCCCTTTAGTTATAGAGTGTCTTCAAGGGGGAAGATGGAAGTCTTGTGACAATGCTCTACTCGATCGGCACACCATTGGCATCGGTGGTGAGCACTTCGCTCATGTAGTCAAAGAAAGGACGCATGCGCTGGTAGGTCCTCACCAATTCCTTAAGAAAACGGTCGTCCATCACTTCCTCGTCAGCAAACTCACGGATCAGCAAGAAATGCTTGTAGCGTAGCAGGCCGATGGCGGGGTGATCTCGGCTATATCCCTGCGGACTAGTCTTGAGTTGATCGCCGCGCAGCTGACCAAAGGTTCGCTTAAAGGTGCGGTCAGCGACGAGTCGTCGCATGCTGTCCGGATCGGCCGCAATCTCCTGTCGAATGCGCTTGAGGTCGGCACTGTTTGGGCCCCAGAAACCGCCCGCGACAAAGCTGGCACCGGGCTCAATATGATAGTAGTAGCCTCCCCGCTTCCACTTGGTGGCTCGTTTGAGCCGGCCACTGAAGTGCCGCTTGTAGGGCGACTTGTCCTTTGAAAATCGGATGTCTCGATAGATCCGAAACAGGCTCTGTTTGCCACTCATCGGCACCAGCTCGTCGAGTTTCTGCATTTCGGTCAGCAGGCGGTTTGCAAAAGCAATCATGTGCTCATGCTCCGTCTGATACCTGGGTTTATTTGCCTTAAACCATTCCCGGTTGTTATTGACCGAGAGATCTCGAAGAAACTTCAGCGTCGATGGTGGAATGCCCGCTAAACTCATACCTCGCCGGCCTACGCCACTCGCTTGTCAAAGGCACCTTTGGCCAGGCGGTAGAGCCAGTAGCATACGACCGCCACCACGGCTAGTCCAACCAGACTACTCAGTGGACCACCGCCCAGGGCAAAGACATCGGTCCGTCCGCTGACGGCCACCGGAATAGCCAGTATGATACCGATCAATGCCTCGCCCGTGATCAACCCCGAGGCAAACAACAACCCGGTCTGATTACTGGCTTGCTGGGCCAACGTAAAGCCTTCGTCAGATACCGCGGACTTGCGACGCTTCTGGTACATGGTCACCAAGAGCGCGATCACTCCACCGACCCAAATAGCGCTGTCCAGTTCGAAAGGCAGGTAGAGACCCACCGCGATGGCCAATACGGGTAGTCGGAAACTGCCCCTACGCTCTTGCATTTTGTCAAGAATGATGATCAGCACACCGATTGCCATGCCGATAAAGACCATGGTCCAGGGCAGATCATTGCGAAAGACGCCGCTGGCCACGCTGGCCATGAGGGTCGCCTGTGGGGCGGCCAGGGCATCGGGATGCTCCGCTGTGGCCGGGCCAAAGCCATAGGCCGTGTTGAGGAGCTGCAGGATCAGCGGCAAGGCCAAGGCTGCCGCCACTACTCCGACCATCTGCATGATCTGTTGTCTATACGGGGTCGCACCCAAGATGTGCCCGGCCTTAAGGTCTTGCATATTGTCCCCGGCAATCGCAGCGGCACAGCAGACCACTGCGCCAATAAGGATGGCAGCAGTCGGCCCCTTTTGCGCATCCGAGCCCATCAAGGCCAGCAGAATAAGTGCAGAGGTCAAGATAGTCGCTATCGTCACTCCGGAGATGGGATTGTTGGAGCTACCCACCAGCCCGGCCATGTATCCGGCCACCGCCGCAAACAGGAATCCGGCAATCATCATGATGATGGACATCAAGGCCGTGATGGGTATATTTTCAATCTCACGAATGTAGATGATAAAGACGGGCACAATCATCACCCCAATGGCAATGATCACCCAGGACATAGGCGTGTCTTGCTCCGTGCGCAAGCTGTCCATCATGTTTTGTGATCCCCGCTTCATCGCTTCCACGCCACTCTTCAGGGCAAAGCCGATGGAATTCTTGAGACTGACCAGCGCCCACAAGCCCCCAACCACCATGGCTCCCACACCGAGATAGCGTATCTGCTCACTCCAGATCTGACCACCCAAGGCGACCGGATCAGCACCTTCCGGAATGCCATTTATACCCAGATAGATCGGAATGGCTATCCACCAGCTGATCACGCCGCCAGCAAAGACCAAGGAGGCAATGTGAAAACCGACGATGTAACCCACCGCGATCAGCGCCGGAGACAAATTCATGCCCGCATAGGCATATACTTTCTTGCCAGCCACCGCCGCCGCCTCGGCCACACCATGCCAGAGCCTAAACCCAGCCTCAATAAACTTGATACCCGCACCGATCAAACTACCCCAGATGAGGTATTTGACTGCATCACCCCCCTTCTCGCCAGTTTTGAGCACCTCCGAGGTGGCTACCCCTTCGGGAAACTTCAGCTTTTGCTGCACAATCAACGCCGATCGCAACGGCACCGTAAACAACACCCCTAGCACACCGCCGCACAGGGCAATGAGCATGGTCTCGACATAACTAAATTCTGTCCAATAGCCCATCAGTACAAGTGCCGGGAAGGTGAAGATCACCCCTGCTGCCAGGGACTCGCCCGCCGAAGCGGCCGTCTGCACAATATTGTTCTCCAGGATGTTGCTGTTCTTAAATAGGCGCAGGATAGCCATCGACAATACTGCCGCCGGTATACTGGCAGACACTGTCATGCCTGCGAAGAGGCCCAAGTAGGCATTGGCTGCGGATAGTACCACTGAAAGGATGGCTCCCAGCACGAAGGCCTTTACAGTCGTCTCCGGAAGTTTGGTGCTCGCGGGTATATAGGGCTTGTGTTCGTCCGATGCCATGTCAGGTGCTCTTGGTTTGTCCCTAAAATAGAAAATTGCACTCGTTCAGTGCATTGGATGAACAGATGCGCGCATGACAGATCGCACCGTTGGCAGACCCTTTACTCAGGTACGGGGTTTGCCGGGGCAAGGACGGTAGATCGTGGAGCCATTGCTGTTGCCGTGCTAATCGTGCCGCTGTACCTATCGGCTATCGCTGGTGCCACGTCACTTAGCTGCCTGATGCAGATACTCTTTGAGTGCCTTTATGCGCTGGTTGGCATAATCCACGTGCTGACCTTTGGCTTTGGTGAGCTTGAGAAAACGTCGATACTGGCTGAGTGCCATATTCTTATCTCGATAATACAGCTCGCACTTTTGGGCCTTGGTGAAAATGTGTACGGGATTTCCACTGTGACGATAGGCTTCCTCACAGTGCTTGATGGCCGCAGACAGGTCACCTGCTTGGTCGTACAGCTTGGTCAGGGCGGTGTGATATCGATCCAGATGGTCGGAGGTCCCTTGCTCAATGGCCTTCTCGTAAAAACGGGTCGCCTCCGGCCAGTTGCCCTTGGCATAATGCGCCTTGCCCAAGTACGAGTAGGTGTATTCGGATTCTTCCTTATAGAGCAGGTTGGTCAAGGTATGGATGGCCAAATCCAGTGAATCGATCTGGAGATAGGCATAGCCCAGCATTTTCAGATAAAATGGCGTCAGATCTAGCGCCGGCCGGGTCTTTTCCAAGGCCTGTACCACGCCGGGATAGTCCTTAAACCCATACTGACAGCGGGCCTCGGCCAGCAAAACGGCCAGGTTGGTCGTATCCAGTGCTTTGGCCCGTGTGATCAGGGTGTCGGCCTCTTCAAATTGCCGATTGTCCATGAGGATCGCGCTCATGTCCAGGTAGAGACTGATGTCCTGCGGGTTTAGCGCCAGCGCCTGCTGGTAGTAGTCCAGGGCCAGGCGTTTGAGGTGAGCGCGGCTGTACACCTTGCCCGTCAACTTGAAGTAGGTGGGGTTAGTCGAGTCCAACTCGGTCAAGTGGACGTAGTGCTTGATGGCCTTGGGCAAGTTAAACTCCCGGTCATACATAGATCCAAGATGGAGGTGGGCATCCTGGCGGGTGCTGTCCTGCCGGAGAATCTCCAGATAGTTGGCCTTGGCCTTGCTCCATCGACCCAATCGATACTGGCAATAGGCCATCTTGCTAGTCCGCTCCATGGTAGAGTCTAACTCCACCAATAATGTAAGGGCTGTCTGAAATTGCTGGTTCTGCATCTCAGACCGCACGCGATCCCACTTGCTCTGGGCCCTGGACCCGGACATGGTCACGAACACGAATAGTATAGCCAGCAGGCATGATTGATGCATCAAGCAAGTTTTGTTTCACCAGATAGATGCAGATCGCAGGCCTATTGGTGCCTGCAAAAAGAGAGATCCCGGACAGAGGATCTCTCTCGACAAGTATGATGTAAGTTCATATCCGACCCTAAAGATCGGTCCTCCTAGGCAAGAAATATGCTTTCGCAATCTCGGGGAGGATAGTGCTTCGTCCGATAAATTACGATACGCCCTTGCGCTCTCTTTGGCGCCAGATCAGATACGTGTTTAATCAAACGCAACACTAAAACTGCATACCTTCATCTCCGCCGCCCTCGCCCCTGCCGGATCGCTGGCGACGTTTTCTTTGGTTCAGTCGGTAGTTGAAGCTCAGGGTAGTTTGTCCGGCGCGTCTCTGGTACTCGGACTCCGCATACCAGTTGTCTCCGAAGGTCTCGCGGCGGTACTTGCGTGTGTTCAATAGATCTTGCACCGAGAGTGTAATGGTGGCATTCTTCTTGAGCAGATCTTTGCTCAGCCCCAGATCCAAGCTGTACATACTCTTCCGTTTGCCCTGTGTCGAGTTTTCGGGAGCCCGATACCACAGCCGGGTCTGAAACTCTGCATCTTTCCAAAACTTGATCTTGGAACTCAGTCGAGTCTGCATGCTAAAAGCCTCTGCCTCCAGATCCAGATCAGCCAGTTGGCCTTTGGTCTGCTGGGCAAAGAGGTTCAGGCTGCCGTCCAGTCTCCACCACTTGGTCACGTCGCTGGAGGTGGTAAACTCGACGCCATAGGAGTCTTGCGTGGCTAGATTTTCGGGCTGCGTCCGGGTGATTCCGTTTTCATCTACTCGTGCGATACGCTCAATCACACCGGTGGTGTGCCGATAGTAGATGCTGCTGCCAAAGGTGAAATTGTCACCAAAGTTGAGGTAACCCAGTTCATATGAATCTGTAAACTCCGGATCCAAATTTGGATTGCCGCCCCAGATATTTCGATTATTGGAAAAGGTGAAGAAGGGATTCAGGTACCAAAACCGCGGACGGCTGATGCGTCTGCTGTAGCTGATCTGAAAGGCATTGCCCTCGGTAAATTCGTAGTTGAGGTGCGCACTAGGAAATAGATTGGTATACGAGCGATCGTTGACCTCGTCCGTCTCTTGCAGCTCGGTCAGCACCTCCGAATGCTCGGCTCTCAATCCCACCTGGTACGACCACTTATCAATCTTGTTGGCATAGATGGCGTAGGCCGCATAGATGTCCTCCTCATAGTTAAAGTCATTGCTCAGATTGGCCAGCCGGTTCCAGGTAGATTCCTGCAATTCCTCCACCAGATAATGATTGCCTATATCCCGCAGCGACACTCTCGAGCCGATCTCAAATTTGCGATCCTTGCCAAGGGGATGTACATAATCCGTCATCAGCAGGAGGGTACCATTGTTTTCTTGGTTGATGGAGCGCTGCTGGAGCACCGGCAGTTCGAGCGGATCCAGGTTGGCATCAAAGGCCGTCTGTAGGTAGTCCGCCGCCTCTGTCTCCTCACTATTCTGATACTGCATCTGTACGGTCCACTTTCGCCCTTTCTGGGCAAATTTGCGCTCATAGTTTACCTCATACTCCAGATTCGTTTCGTCTTCTTCCTCGTCTTGCACCCGTTCAGAGATGCTGGTCAACACACGATTGCGATCAAAATCTCGGAAGATCGTCGTGGCATCGCTGTAATCATCCCCCACCCGATAGATTATGGCTCCGGTGAGTACATCCCGAGGGGAAAGAAATAGATCCAGGCCACCCCGGAAGCTATGTGACAATCCCCCCCGCTCGCTATCTCTGATTTGTTCACTGAAGGGGATGGGAGTATTGACATCATAAAACTCCTGGTTGGTAAATCCCTTGCCGGGGCCTGTACGGTGGCTCAACCCATAATTGACAAAGAAGTTGACGTCCTTTCGGCGTACGTTCATATTAAAGGCAGTACCATATCTCGCGGGGATGCCACCCGAGACGTCAATGGATCCATTGACCCCCTTCTTCCGATCTTTTTTGAGCACAATATTGATGATGCCAGACGTGCCGGAAGCTTCGTAGCGAGCAGACGCATTGGTCACCACCTCCACCTTGTCTATCATAGCCGCCGGCAGTGATTTTAGGCCGTCGGTGTCTCCGACGCCTACCAGACCGGAGGGTTTGCCATCGACCAGGATTCTTACATTTTCACTGCCCCGCAGTGATACATTACCGTCAATGTCCACGGTGATGGAGGGGATATTGTCCAAAATCTCCTCGGCAGATCCGCCCTTGTTGGCCAGATCCTTACCTACGTTAAATGTGCGTTTGTCCAGATCAAACTGCATTTCGCTTTTCTCGGCCCTCACCTCCACTTGCTGCAGCACCGCCACTGCCGGACTGATGCTTATCTCACCCAGATCTACCCGCGCGTTCTTTCGATTCAGCACCACGCCCGGGATCGTCACCGACTCGTAAGAGATAAACTCGACCTTGACAATGTACTGGCCAAACTCGCTCTCAATTTCGAATTTGCCGGTGGCATCGGTAATCCCGCCGGTCACCACGGAGCTATCTCGCGCAGCCAATAACGAGACCGTGGCAAAATCGAGCGGAGATTGGGTCTCGTGATCGATCACTTTACCCATCACGATACCCTTGGCCGCCTGCCGATCTTCTGTCTTCACCTGTGGGCTTGCTTCGCTGGCGATATTGGGCTGCCCTCCCGGGCCACTTTGCTGCGCATAGGACATGGATCCCAGGCCCGCCACCAGCATCCAAACGAAGAAAAATCTGTTGTTCATAGTTTTTGACTTGTGTCCCTACAAAACTGCAACAGGAATCTGAAGGAATTTGATACGGATTTTGAAGGAAATTTGAAGCCGGTGTTAAAAAATGTTAAGGCTCGGAAGGGGTTGCTTCCTGTGCTTGGGCAAATGCGATAGATATCTTATGATCACCGGTATATGTATAGTCGATTTTCATACGATGATAATCACATATTTCCTTGACAATGGATAGTCCCAATCCGCTGGAGTCTCCGTTGGTATTGCTCTTCTCAAATCGGTTGAAAAGCTTGGCCGGTTCGGTCGTAGGAGCCAGACCACTATTTCTCAATTCGAGACCCTTCGCATCCAAGGCAATATCCACATACCCTCCCGGGATATTGTGCTTGATCGCATTGTGAATGAGGTTGTTGAGCATGATGGTGCCCAGGTGATTATTGAGTTTGACCGTGACTCCCGGACTGATCCTGGCGTCCACTTTCAAACCCTGCATCTCAAATAATTCTTTGAAGTTGTTGACGGCTTCATTGACCATACCGGTCAGGTCGGTCTCCTCCTGTTCGTCAAACTCCTGATTGCCAATCTTGGTCAATAGTGAAAGACTGCGGCTGACTTGCGAGAGCTTGGACAGCGCTGTTTGGGCCGACGAGGTGAGCCCAAATTGCTCCTCCGTAAGCCCTTCTGAATCTGCCAGGAGATCCAACTTGCCCTTGGCGATGGCCAGTGGCGTCTGGATCTCATGAGACGCATCCTCGCTAAACTTCTTGAGCGCCTGATACTCTTTCTGCGCGGTGCCCGTCATGCGGCTGATAAACTGATTGAGCCGCGAAAACTCCTTGGTCCTCGTCTTGGGCAATTTCACCGGATCTGGATCCTGCACCTTGAAGTCTTCGATGGTGCTCAAGGTCTGGTTGAAGGGCTTGAGCAAGATCCGGGAGATAAAAAAGCTTCCCGCCAGCAGGGCCAGGGCCAGGAGGGCAAACAGCCGGGTAATAATTTTCACCACACTCTCATAGATATCCGAATCCTCCACGATCACATCCATCATGGTAATCTCGAAGGTGCGACCACCAATTTCTTTGAATACATGCAGTTTTCGCATGGTCTCCATCTGATTGAGATGGGGATGCATGGCCAGCGTATCGGAAAAGGCAATATCATCGATGGCCGGCTTACCACCCACCTCGGCAATGTGCATCTGGCTATTATTAAAGCGATCGATATCCCAACCGCGCTCTACAAACCGCTCCAGCCGAGGCTCAATCTTCTCCAATGAGCGGGCCAAATAATAATCGGTCTCCTTCGAGATCTCTTGAGAAATGAGGTTGTAGGCAATGAGTCCGCCCACGCCAAAAACTACGATGGCGATGGCCAGATAGTACAAAGTGGTTTGTGTGATCAGCTTCATGCGCCAACATTTTTGAACTTATAACCCATGCCATAAATATTGGTCAGATAGTCCGGTATGCCGCAAGCGGCCAACTTCTTTCGCAGGTTCTTGATGTGCTGGTAGACGAAGTCAAAGGAGTCCAGGTAATCCACGTGATCGCCCCACAGGTGCTCGGCAATCGTCTGTTTGGTCAGCACCCGATTTTTGTTGGCGATAAAGTAGATCAGCAGTTCATACTCCTTTCGCGTCAGGACGACCGGCTCGCCTTTGACCAGGACCTCTTGCGTCTCCGGATCGATACTTATTTCGTTGAACTCGATCGTCTGCTTGCCGTCAAAATTTCGCCTGCGGTAGATGGCCTTGAGCCGGGCATTGAGTTCGGACAGATGAAATGGTTTCGTGATGTAATCATCGGCTCCCAGGTCCAACCCCTCGATCTTGTCTCCCAGTGCGTTTTTGGCGGAGATGATGATGAGGCCCGTATTTCCGTTGGGTCTACGCTTGATATCGCGCAGTAGATCCATACCACTTCCGTCCGGCAGCATGAGATCGAGCAGGATCACGTCATACTGATACGCACTCAACCTTTGCTCGGCGCTCCATATGTTCTCCGCCACCTCGCAGATGTGGCCCTCCTTACGCAGGTAAGACTGCATATTCTCGGCCAAATCAGCATTGTCTTCGACGATCAATATCTTCATCCCCGCAAAAGTACGACCGGATTTTGAAGAGACTTTGAAGGGGGAAGACGGTGGACGGTAGACGGTGGACGGTAGACGGCGGTGCGAGCTCTCGATCGGAGGGTATTGTGGTCTCAAGTGAATTGCCATCCTAGGTGTCTGCTCCGACCCAAGGCATTGATTGGGGATAGTTGGGATCGGCGAGCTGCGGGTGAGCCGGCCGCGGGGAGCGGAGATCGGCGAGCCGCACATTTGGACCGTGGACAGCGGAAGATGAACAGCGGTGCGAGCTCGCGATCGCAGGGTTCTGTGGTCTCAATTGAATTTCCATCCTAGGTGCCTGATCCACCCCAAGGCATTGATTGGGGATAGTTGGGATCGTCGAGCTGCGGGTGAGCCGGCCGCGGGGAGCGGAGATCGGCGAGCCGCACATTTGGACCGAGGACGGCGGAAGATGGACGGTGGTGCGAGCTCGCGATCGGAGTGGTTCTATGGTCTCAATTGAATTTCCATCCTAAGTGCCTGATCTGACCCAAGGCATTGATTGGGGATAGTTGGGATCGTCGAGCTGCGGGTGAGCCGGCCGCGGGGAGCGGAGATCGGCGAGCCGGACATTTGGACCGTGGACAGCGGTGCGAGCTCGCGATCGGAGGGTTCTGTGGTCTCAATTGAATTTCCATCCTAGGTGCCTGATCTGACCCAAGGCATTGATTGGGGATATACGATAGTGATTGTGATTGTGATTTGGCCCCTCTCAACACCTCAACACCTCAACACCTCAACATGCCCGCGGCCAGGTGCGGCCGCAAAGACGCCGTTGGATCGTCGAGCTGCGGGTGAGCCGGCTGTGGGGAGCGGAGATCGGCGAGCCGCACATTTGGACGGTGGACAGCGGAAGATGAACAGCGGTGCGAGCTCGCGATCGGAGTGGTTCTATGGTCTCAATTGAATTTCCATCTAGGTGCCTGCTCTGACCCAAGGCATTGATTGGGGATATACGATGGTGATTGTGATTGTGATTTGGCCCCCCTCAACACCTAAACACCTCAACACCTCAACACCTCAACAACCTCAACAACCTCAACACCTCAACAACCTCAACACCTCAACACCTCAACACCTCAACACCTCAACACCTCAACATTTATATAAGATTATGATCGTGACGGTGATTTGGCCCCTCTCAACGCCTAGCCAGCCGCCGAACCCTTTTTCGGCGGCGACCATGGGAGAAGACCCGGATCAATCCTGCCCCTGCAATCTAACTAGCAGCGCCTCATATGCCGGTAGTGCTTCAAGCCGGGCCATCTGATCACTAGCGTTGTCGAAAACCAACGGCTCCTTTGACTCTGCTACACCGGCGATCAGGCCTTCTTCCATCGCAGCAAAGAGTGCCTGGTTACCTGGCGAGCTTAGGCCTTGGATCACGCCGCACAGCTCCAGGACTTCGTCCGCCTGCTTTCGATGGCCCACCACATGCGAAAAATCCTGGACGAAAGCCAGATCGTGCTCACGGGATGGGTCAAGCACCCTCGATAGATCTCGCATAAACGGTTGGGAAGACCCTTCATCCGAACTGAGGATGGCCATGCGAAACCACCGATCCGAGCCGTATCGTTGATACGCCTGCCTCAGCCCCGATCTGACCGCTGCTCCCTCAAATTGCCCCAGGCTGAGGCACGCTTGAAACGCCACTCTTAGATCCGGGTCCGCCAGCAAGCCTACCATAGGGCTAAGAAGGTTGGGATAATGCTCTGCCAGCATCAGCCCATGCTCTCTCAGGCCAGCCTCGGGATCCTCCATAGCGCGGCGAACCAAGTCTTCGTCAAGAGCCCCCAAGCCCTCCAAGGCATATAAGGCATGCAATCGGGCTTGGGGCATAGAGGCGTCTTCAAATTTCTTGCGGAGCATCGGAATCATGGTCATATCCTGTCGGTGCAGTATCAACCGCTGCGCTTGCCTTCGATGCCACCGATTGGGATGCTGCAGCAGATCGACCAGGGCGCGGGAAGACAACTCGGTCAGATCCTGATCAGATGGGACGGGGGAATCCCCAGCCGGACGGATATAATAGATCCGCCCCATATCACTACCTCGCATGAAGTCCATGTCTTCCTTGAGGTCCACCGGGATCGAAAGGGGCGTCTCGATGTGCTGACGATAAAAATCCACCACATGCAAACCACCGCGGGGCCCCACATAAAAGTGCGTCGGCCGAAACCACGAGTCGGTGGACGAAAGGAACTCTCGCTCCTGCTCCGTGTCGGCTCGACTAGCTATATAGACCGGACTCTCTGCGGAAGGCTCCAGGACATCGCGATGGATCAAATTGCCCGCGACCTCGCCGGTGAAGATGTTGCCGAGAAATGCCTCGGGAAAGGTATGCCCCGCGTAAAAGGTACCCCCGGAGCAGCCCGTGAAATAATCCTCGGCGTACTCAATGCGGCCCAGATTGCGCTCATCGTAGCTCTTCTGGCGTCGCCGGGTTCGTTCGGCTCGCCAATAAGGTGGTGGAGTTTCTTGAAACATTTCGGCCTCGTGATCCGAGATGTTGTGGGCAACGGTCGTCGAAGGCAGATAGGGATGCCGGTGCAGGTATCGCCAAGGAATCACGATCTGCCTTAAGTGCATCGTGTTTTGGGTGACAAAACGATGCCCCCGATCATTAAACGCGTGGCCAAACTGGGCTGGCCCCGAGGCTACCTCAAACCGACCTCGATCCAACCGGAAGCGAAAATCTCCCCCCTGAATCTGGCGTGCTGGCTGCTCGGGGTCCCGGGTGTATCTGATCTCTCCGCCCTGACCGTTGTTGGCGGCATACACCCAATTGTCGATCCCAAATTTGAGATTGGTGATCTGTGCCTCTGAATTATTCTCGAAGAAGCCGGTGAATAAGACCTCGGTGGTATCTGCTTGGCCATCGCCATCGCGATCCGCGGCAAATAAGATATTGGGAGCGGCCGCGATAAGCATCCCGTCTTCCCAGGGCAAAATGCTCGTGATCTCACTGATATTTTGAATAAAGGTGGAAGCACTATCGATGGTGCCATCTCCGTCCATATCATGCAATTGCCGTATCCTTCCCTTTCCTTGACCGGGTTCCGGCTTGAAGGGATAGTCGGGCATTTCGACCACATACACCCGTCCCTTGGCATCGATGGTCATGTCGACCGGGTCCCGGATGTGGGGCTCTGCCGCATACAACTCGATCACCAAGCGATCGTCCAGACGAAAGGTAGCTAGGGTCTCCCCGGGCGATTTTGGCGGATCATAGAGCGGATCCTGACAGCTTTGGACGACCCATAGGAGACTTAACGCCAAAAGCAATGTGCCCTTAGCTGTGCCCGAATGGTATGGCACACTTGCCAGCCAGTGTCGAATTTTTACCATGGTCTTCGTTCCGGATAAAAATAGCCATTTGCCCTAAGGAGGCAGTAAAGTTAAATCCAGCGCTTTTTTCTCTATTTTCAAAGGACATGCAGCGTCGAAGACAGTGTATCTATATGATCGTGTGCATGCTCCTGGTGAGCCTGGGCCAGCTACACGGTCAGTCCTTGAAAGTCGGCACCTTTGTCGTGGATGTATCACCCCCTCCCCGCGCTCCCGTAGCTTATGCCCCTACTCGCAGTATTCTGGATCCGCTGACGGCCCGTGGTATCGTGTTGCTATCCGACCAGCAGCCGATCGTCCTATGTTCGGTCGATTGGCTGGGTATCGCTAATGAAGGTCTGCAAGCGTGGCGTGAGGCGCTGGCCGCCGCGGCCGGCACCACTGTCGACCGAGTCTCCGTCCATGCGGTCCATCAGCACGACGGCATGCGTTGTGACTTTACCACCGAAAAGGTGTTGGCGGAATATGGCATGGGGGGAGAGCGCTACGACATGCCCTTTCTCCTGCAGACGATTGCCAAGGTGGCTAAGGAGGTCGGGCGTGCAAAGCGCAAAGCCAAGGGTGTCACGCACATTGGATTTGGCAAAGCCAAGGTGGAAAAGGTCGCATCTAACCGGCGTATCCTCGGCCCTGCCGATACCGTAGAGATCATCCGCTGGAGTCGCACCACTGACTCCGCGGCCATCGCTGCTCCAGAAGGCCTGGTCGATCCCTATCTCAAGTGCCTTAGCTTCTGGAAAAAGAATCGGCCGCTGGTGGCCATGACCTACTATGCCACACATCCGCAGAGCTACTACGGCCAGGGAGATGTCACCTCGGAGTTCGTCGGCTTGGCTCGGCGGAGCAGAGAGGAGGCGCTGGGCATACCTCACATCCACTTCAACGGTGCGGGGGGCAATATCACTGCGGGCAAGTACAACGACGGCTCGACCGCCAACCGGCCGGTGCTCGCTCGGCGGATGGCCCGAGGCATGGCGGCGGCCTGGGCACAGACCGAAAAAAAAGCCGTGACTCCCTCTGATCTGGAGTGGCGCACGGAAGACGTGGCCTTACCCCTTGGCCAACATCTCATAGAAAAAGAACTCCGTGCAATGCTCGCCTACCCTGGCCTCATCCCCAATAAGAAGTTTGTCGCAGCCAAACACCTGGCCTGGCTGCTAAGATGCAAGGACCGGCATCCCATCACCCTATCCACACTACGCCTGGGAGACGTGCATCTGCTGCATCTGCCCGGAGAACTCTTTATTGAGTACCAACTAGCTGCCCAACAGATGCTGCCAGGCGGCGAACTTTGCACGGCTGCCTATGGCGAGTACGGACCCGGATACATCGGTACAAAGATCGCTTACAGCCAGGGTGGCTATGAAACCAGCGAGCGAGCGTCGCGAGTTTCGCCGGAGGTGGAGGACGTACTGATGGACGCGATCCGCCGGATCTTGCGGTAGCCCGAAAGCTGCGAGGTAGGATGATGGGTAGCGGCCTGTAACTTTTCCGCCAAGCTACCGTCCTTACTATCGAGACCTGATCTTGGGTTTGACCAACGCCGTATCTCCCTATGCTTCGCAATTATGTCAAGGTGGCCATCCGCAATCTGCTGCGGTATAAGACATTTTCACTCATCAATATCACAGGGCTGGCCCTGGGCTTGGCCAGTGCCATCCTCATCATCTTGTGGATCTCCGATGAGCTGAGCTACGATCGATTTCATACGTATGCCGACTCGACCTACCGCATCACGGCCCACCTGGAAGAACTGGCTGCGGCCATTGCCCCGGCTCCGCTCGCTCCCGCTCTCAAAAATGAGTTTCCGGAGGTGGCGGATGTCGTCCGCTTCACCCCGCAGCAGGATGTGCTGGTCAAAGTGGGCGAAAAGAGCTATCAGGAGCCGGGCGCCTTTTTTGTCGATTCGAATCTCTTTGCCAATTTTTCCTTCGAGCTGGTTCGGGGTCAGGCATCGACGGCATTGGACGAGCCCACGGACGTAGTCATCACGCAAAGCCTGGCTGAGAAGTACTTTGGACTGGAAGATCCGGTCGGCAAGGAGCTCTTGATCGAAAACCAGGAGCGCCTCACCGTATCCGCCATTCTTGCAGATGTACCTGCAGCCTCCCACTTACAATTTGACCTATTGATGCCCATGTCACTGCGCGCCCGAGATGACCGCAACCTCCGTGAGAATATCTGGGACAATTTTGAGTACTACAGCTTTCTAAGATTGAGCGATGCCGCTGACAAGTCGCCCGCTGGCATCCAGCGACTCGAATCAAAAATGAATGCTTTGTACCGAGATCACGTACAGGAGCTGACGGTCGATCTACGCTTGCAAGCGCTGGGTGACATCCACCTCAACTCGGATTTTCTGGGCGATGTGCCGGGACATGGACAGAAGTCCCATGTCTACCTCTTTGCTATTATTGCCATCCTCATTCTGGTCGCCGCATCGATCAACTTCATGAACCTGTCGACCGCGAGGGCGTCCCGGCGTGCGCGCGAGGTAGGCTTTAGAAAGGTGGCCGGAGCTCGCCGGCAGCAGTTGATCTTTCAGTTTTTGACCGAGTCTTGCCTACTGGCGCTGATCTCACTGGGGCTGGCCATAGGGCTTGTGGTCTTGTGTTTGCCCGCCTTCAACCTGCTCTCTGACAAACAGATTGCCCTGCAATTTGTATCGCCGGGATTGATGCTCGGCACCCTAGGCTTGACCATCATCATCGGCCTCTTCGCCGGTAGCTATCCTGCGATCTATCTGTCCGGCTTTCTTCCGGTCAAGGTACTTTCTCTCTCACGCCGCGAGGGCGGGGGACATCGTCATTTTCGCAACGCCCTGGTGGTGACGCAATTCGTCTTTTCCATCGTGCTGATCATCGGCACCGTCGTCGTCTACCAGCAACGACAGTTCATCAAGCATCAAGAACTGGGCTTCGACCGGGAGAATCTCGTGTACTTTGATCTTCGCGGAGATTTGGGAGAACAACCAGACAAGCTACGCGCGGCCCTCCAAGCCAATAGCCTCACGGAGCATTTTAGCATCATCCGTGGGCTGCCCACCGATCTGGTATCTGGCACGATCGGCATCGACTGGGAAGGCAAGGATCCGGAGTCACAGATACTCTTTGCCAATATGTCAGCTGATGAGCAGTTCATCGATGTATTTGACATGAAGATGCTCAGTGGTCGAGCCTTTTCGAGTGATTTCAAATCTGAATCTGGGCGGTACATCCTCAATGAAAAAGCCGTCGACATCATGGGAACCCATCCGGATAGTGTGGTGGGCCAGTATTTTGAAATGTGGGGCCAGAAAGGCAACGTAGTCGGCGTCGTGCAGGACTTTCACTTCAAGCCCATCCTCCAACCGATCGAACCCATGGTCATATGGTACAGCGAGCAGGGACAATACTGTGTGGTGCGCACGAAAGCGGGAGCTACCGAGGCGACCATCGAGGCCCTGGAAGATATCCACCGATGGGTCAATCCGACCTATCCCTTTGCATATGCCTTTATCGATGAGGACCTTGATCAACTGTACAAATCGGAGCAGCGACTAGGACGGCTATCAAACATCTTTGCGCTGCTGGCCATCTTCATTTCCTGTCTGGGGCTATACGGTCTCTCGGCTTATCTGGCCGAGCAAAAGCGAAAGGAGGTGGGCATACGCAAAGTCGTGGGTGCATCTGCCCTGCAGCTGATATACAAGCTCAGCAGCGCTTTTACCCGCCCGGTTTGGTTGGCCATGGCCCTGGCGGTCCCGATCGGCTATTTGGTCATGAGCCGCTGGCTGGAGCGCTTTGCCTATCACATTGAGATCAAATGGTACATTTTGGTGCTATCCTGCTTGGTCGCCTTCGTGATCGCGGTGCTTACGGTGAGTTTGGAAACGATTAAGGCAGCCTTGGCCAATCCGATTCAGGCACTGCGGAGTGAGTAGGTCATCTCACTTGCCACTAGACCGAATGATTTTTTGCCACGTCCGATGTCCATCCCTTGTCACCACATTGGCCAGGAATGCACCCGGTGGAAGATCGCCGATACCCAGCACGATTTGTGGACTCTGCACCGACCTTTGTCTGCGAAAGATGCGGCCGGCGAGGTCACAGATGGTGACTTGATCAATCTGTCCGTATGCTACTTCGATGGTCAACTTATCATTTACTGGATTGGGAAAGACCTTCACCGCACCGGTGGGACTACGGCGTAGACTCATGGAGGTCACCCGATGAGCTCTTACGGCGCTGGCCAAATCGAGTGCTATGTCCTTAGGGTCTGAGAGTTCTCCCTCTAAAAGTGCATCATTGACCATGACGGTCACCGCATATTTCTCATCAGGATCGTACAAGAAGAAGGATGAGTAGCCGATCGTTTGCCCGGCGTGGCACCAATAGGTTTGGGGCCCATCCCACAATCTCAACAAGCCAAGGCCAAATTCGTCATTGCCCTGCCCGAAATCAGTCATCTCACGGATGGATTCCTCCGTCAAGACATTCCCGTTAAACAGCTGGTCGTACCAAGTCACCATTTCCTTCACATTGGACACCACGCAGCCAGCGGCCCATGCAGCAGTACCGATGGCCACTCGCGGCATCTGCCATAGATCCTCACCTTCCACCCAGGGATGTGCCACTGGACATGTGACTGGCTCCAGGCCTTCGGCAAAGGTGCAATTCAGGTCGAGTGCATCAAAGATCTCGCCACGGAGATAGTTGGCATAGGGCTGTCCACTCACCCTTTCTACGATCATACCTAGTAGGATATAGTTGGTATTGGAATACGACGATTCGACACCCGGATCAAAATCTGCGGGCCCAATCGTGCTCAGTATTTCTTCCGGGGTCCAACGTTTGGTGGGATCCTGCAGCATGCGTTGAAAGAATTCATCGGTGAAATATTCAGCCACTCCCGATTGATGCCGCAGCAATTGTCCAATGGTGATCCCTCCGTCCACGTGCTCATAGGAGGGGAGATACGAGCCAAGATGGTCATCGAGCGCCAGTCTCCCGGCCTCGACCAGCTTCATAATCAAAACCGCCGTCATTGTCTTGTTGTTGCTGCCAATACCCATGCCATGTTTGGGGTCGAGGGGACTACCTTCGTGTGAAGATCCAGTGGCTTTCTGCCAGACCTCTTGACCGGGAATCTTTACTGCCGCAGCAATCCCGGGTACCACGGCCTGGCCCTGATGTTTTTCCAGCACGGACGCCAACTCGGCCTGCAATGTCAGCGACATTTGTCCCTCCAGGAGGACAGCTTGAAGAAGAAGTAGGAGTGTAAGAAATCGGCTTGCGATTACACAATGGCTGCTTGGGTAGATGATTTTGGTCGGCATATTTGACTGATTGTTCTCTACGAGAGACGTCAAAGCAGCGCCGATGCCCCTACCGAGGGGTAACATTTTTTGAGGAGACCGTATTGAGGAACTACACCTAGTAGAGTTTGGCGGCAAGGACTGTGGGCATCCTGTACCTTCACTCTCCTAGTAGAGCTTCGCATTAAATCTTGTGGTTAATTCTAATGTCTTTGGTCCGCATACTTCGTTGCAAAGCCTCGCCATAGCTGCGGCTAGCCACCCACCCGCTTTCGCGGTTCCCTCACTTCTCGCATTGTCATGCTCGACTCTTCGAGATCGCTCGGTCATGCCTCGTCTGCGAACAAAATCCTATTAGAATTATTCAACATATCTAATGCGAAACTCTCCTAGTGGACTGCGACATTGGCAAAGCCGTGAAGTTCAGGGCGAGACCCAGCAGTTTCATGTGTCCTCTCGCAAGGCCTCGGCGGGATTCATGGTGACAACGCGATAGGATCTAAGCCAAACGATGAGAGCCATCAATCCGAGCGAGATAGCCAACGCCCAGAGAAAACTGCTCCATCCCATGTCTATCCGATAATGGAAATCATCCAGCCAAGATCGCATGACGAGCCACGCTAAGGGCGCTGCAGTAAGAAAGCCGATGAAGATCAAGCGCACATATTCTGCCATAAAGACCCGCAGCACTTGCCATAGATCCGAACCCAATACCCGACGGATGCCAATCTCCCTGGTCCTGCGAGCAACCGTCAAGGACATCAGCCCAAATAGGCCAAGGATGCCGATAAAAATCGCTATACCAGCTGCCATCTGGAATAGACTGGTGGCTCTCCGTTCATCTTTATAAAAAGCCTCAATGGTTTCATCTAAGAATTTGTACTCAAACAAGTGGTTTGGAAATTCATCCTTCCAGACGTCTTCGATCGCCGCTAACGTGCGGTGCATCGACTTCCTTGAAAGTTTGATACCGCATTTGAAGGTGGAACGAACATCTGGAAGAATGACCAGAGGCTCGATCATTTTGTGCAATGATTCCGTGGAAAAATCTGCCACCACACCCACTATTTGCAAGTCCCTTTCTCGACATCTGATGCTATTGCCGAGCACCGCGGACGTCGAACTGACACCTATACTCTTGAGAAATTGATGATTAACGATCGCGTAAGGTAAGGTGTCCCATTTCTGAAAATCATCACCCGCAATCAGCTTGATGCCGTAGGTCGATAGATAGTTATCATCCACCAGCTTGACCTGGCACATACCCTCCACCAGCTCTGATGAATCCAGCGAGGAGTAGGTGAAATCTGACTTCCACCAGCTTCTGGACGCTGCCCCCGTGTTGGAAAAGCAGACAGAAAGCACCCCGGGATGTTGCGAGAGATTGTTTCGGATGCGTTTGGGAACCTTGGTATCACTCATAGGGGTGTAAATCTCGATGATGGAAGATTGGTCAAAGCCTAGTGGCGCATCGCCAAAGAAGGACATCTGCCGCATGGCTGTGAAGGTGCAGACAATCAGCAATTGCGAGATGGTAAACTGGAGAACTAGCAGACCTTTTCGGACGCCGATCCGCTTACCGCTCTCAGCACTCAGTTTGTTCTTGAGCGCAAGCGTTGGGCTGATTTTGGCCATGAGCCAACCAGGATACAGGCCGGCTAGCAACACAGTAAGCACAACTAGCATCATCAGGTACGGCCACAGGGCCAGTTCACTCACCAACGATAAGGATAGGGATGTACCCAGCAAAGCTTCAGCATTCTTTAGCGCCAAGGGTAGGAGACAAGTAGCAAGAGCAAAAGACAGCACTGAGATTAGCAGGGCTTCTAGCAGCACTGAGCCAAATATGCTCCGCCGACTGCTACCCAGCACCTTCCTCACTCCGATTTCTCTGGACCTCTGAAAGACATGGGCTGTGTGCAGATTGACAAAATTAATGATGGCCGAACCCAACAGAAATACGGCGATAAGGGTAAGAGCCCAGAGCATGCCCCGACTCACGGTGGGATTCATGATGCTTGAGTAGCGGGGATCGAGATGCATCTCACGTATGGGTTGAAGATGCATCGTGTAGTTAACTCCATCTTCCGCTGGTCTGTGACGATCCAAAAAGGATTGAATGTGGGCCTCCGTGCTAGCCACATCGGCATTCGCATTTAGCTTCACGTAGCCTTGAATCATGCCGGCAAAAGCAAACCATTGGTCGCTCATCCATTCCACTATTCTGCTACCGGCCTTGGAGATCAACATATGAAAGGGGAAGTTGGTCGACTGGGCTGGGTCGCGGATGATGCCAGTCACCGTGTGATTGCCGTCACCGTCTATCTCAATCGTTCGACCTATAGGATCTTCTCCCGGGAAGTACTTCTCGGCCAGGCTTTCTGAGATTACGACGGAGCCTGGATCTACCAAGGCGCGGGCAGGATCTCCCCGAATCCAATCATGATGGAATACTTCAAAGTGTTCTGGCCAAACCCAGGCCACGGCTTTTTGACGAAAGCGATGCACGGAACCGTCTGGGGCCTCCAGGCCAACAATGGGGTCCCCATTATTGCGATCGATCACCGTCATGGCCTCTAGCTCTGGAATTTCATCGGCCAGGCCTTCTTGGACCGGGCCAGGCATACCACTACGATGCCAGTCAGGCCCATGGCTCACGACGCGGTATATCCTCTCGACATCTTTCATGTTGAAATCAAAGTGAAGGTCGTGGCCTACCTTCAGCAGGATGAACAGTGCTGCCAAAAGGCCTAAAGAGAACCCCGCTATATTGATGAGGGTGTAGCTCCTATGACGTCGCAAGCTCCTCAATGCCTTTTTTAGTGTATATAGAATCATAATGGGATGTGTGAAGTAATCTACAAGCTGGGTTGTACGTCTAAGCGTAAAGGGTCTCAGCAAAAGCAGCACATCACGGACGTACATCCACTTTGCCTTTCCAATCCCGTGCTGCCTTGCATTTCGCTCGAAGAGCTCCAAGAGGTCTCCTTCGAGATGTTCACGATGCGACCTGGTGCAATACCATCGGAAAAAGCGTTGTGCCCAGCGGGGAGGTTGCGGAGGTGGATGATTCATACCGAGGGGATCTGCGTCAACTGGCAAAATTGGGCGGTAACTTGGACCAAATGGCCTCACGCATGTTTCTCGCCTCTCTTAGGGCACTTTGGCCTGCTATAGTCAGAGTGAAGTATCGCTTGCGTCGACCTCCGCGTACACGGGTAGCTCCTCCCATCGACGAACTCAACATACCCTTGCGCTCCAATCGATCCAGCGCAGCGTGCAAAGCCCCAATATTGGCACTCCTGCCGGTCTCCTTCTCGAGCTGGTCCTTGATGGCGACACCATAGGCCTCGTCTCCCAGCACAGCTACGATGAGTAGCACCACTTCTTCAAAATGTCCAAGGTATCGTTGCATATATCTATTTCATTCCGGAAAGTAGATCTAATATAGTTAAAATTGTTTGCCTCTTCAAGTTTGACTGCTGATGGCCACACCCGACCGCACTATTGTGCGTGACAAATCCTAACTTATAGATTCATCACAGCTAGTGGACTGCGACATTGGCAAAGCCGCGAAGTTCAGAGCGAGACCCAGCAGTTTCATGTGTCCTCTCGCATGGCCTCGGCGGGATTCATGGTGACAACGCGATAGGATCTAAGCCAAACGATGAGAGCCATCGTCCCAAGAGATATCAGAAGCGCCCAGACGAATGTATCCCACTCGACGTTTACGCGATGAGGAAATGCATCTAGCCACGTCTTCATGGCCTTCCAAGCTACTGGACTTGCTATCAGAAAACTCAAAAAGATAATCCATACAAACTCACGGACGAATAGGCCAAGAATCTGGAGACCGCTGGACCCAAGTACTTTTCGGATGCCAACTTCCTTCGTTTTCCTAACCATTGCCAAAGAGACCAGACCGATCAACCCAAGCATTCCTATAAAAATGGCGATGCCGGCTGACCACTGAAATAGACGGGTTGCTCTCTGCTCATTGTTGTAAAATGCTTCGATCTTATCATCCAGAAACTCAAATCGAAATACGTCCTGAGGAAATTCATCCGTCCACACGGATTCGATGAAAGCGAGCGAATTACCCAAAGAGCCTCCCGTCGCCAATTTAATGCCACAGATCTGTGGGCTCTGAAAACTAGGGAAAATGATCACAGGTTCGACCAGATGATGCAGGGACTGAGTGGTGAAATCTTTGGCGACTCCGACTATTTGAAAGGTCCGGCCACCGCAATTGACTTGTTGGTCCAATGCCTCTCCTGGGTCTTTAATTTCAATGGTTTGCAGAAACTTCTGATTGACGATGGCGTGCGGCAAGGTATCCCATCGCTGGAAGTTGGCGCCTTCGACAAGCTCAATGTCATAGGTAGAGATATATGCCTCATCTACTAATTTTACCTGACAAAGGTCTCTTATCTCTGGCGACGAATCGATTGGGAAATAGCTAAAATTGTACTTCCAATGATAATCCGACGCAACACCGGAGTTCGAGAAACAAACGGACTGGATATTAGCTCCCTTTTCGAAGCGGGTTCGTATTCTTGTGAGTTGATCGATGTCTTTGGAGGGTATGGGCACTTCTACCAGCGCCTCATGATCGAAGCCCAATGCCGCGCTGTTAAATAGAGACATCTGCTGCATAGCCGTAATCATACATATGATGAGAAGTTGACAAATGGCAAATTGAATAAGCAGCAATCCCTTGCGAACACCAATTCCCCTGCCAAACTTCTCGTCCACTCGATTTTTCATGGCAAGGACCGGATTAATTCTTTGCATTAGCCATGCGGGATAAAGCCCTGCTGCCAAGATGATGACAATACCCATGGCCATTAGATGGGGCCCCATCTGCAGCTCCCAGATGAGGGAAATCGATAGAGATTCTCCGAGAAGAAATTGTGCTTGATCCAGCACGACAGGCAGCAGTAACGCCACTACACAAAAGGGGATCAGTAGAATGAATGCCGTCTCACCTATCACCGATCGAAATATCTCAGATTTACTGCTACCCAGGACCTTTCTAAGCCCAACCTCCTTGACGCGTTGAAAAATGAAGGCCGTGTTGAGATTTATGAAATTGATGATAGCCGAGATCATTAGGAAAAATGCGATGGCACCCAAGGACCAAAGTGTGCCTTTGCTAACTGTGGGTTTGCTAAAGGAATGGTAACGGGGATCTAGATGCATCTCCCTCACGGGCTGGAGCTGTAGCTCATAGTTCTCCTCATTCTCGTCGGGCTGATGGCGATCCAAGAAGGACTTAAAGGGCATCTCCAATGCAACGGGATTAGTTCCCTGCCGAAGTTTCACGAAACATTGAAAACCACCGGCAAAGGCAAACCAGTTATCCTTCATCCACGTCGGAATTTTATCTCCGGCTTTGGAAATGTACATATCGAAGGGAAAATTGGTCGATTGAAGCGGATCACGTATCACACCGGTGATTTTATAGGTGTCATCACCATCAAGTGATATGCTTTCGCCCAGCGCAGATCGCGAACCGAAATACTTTGCTGCCAGACGTTCTGTGATGATCACAGAATGTGGATTGTCCAAGGCCTTGCTAGAATCACCTTCGATCCACTGATATTGAAAGATCTTCAGGTGCTCTGGCCAAACGCTGGCCGTATTGGTCTCTCTGTAGCGTGAGATCTGCCCATCGGGATGGACGATGCCAACAATTGGATGCCCCAGGTTTCGATCAATAATGGACAGTGCCTCGATTTGCGGTATCTCCAGGGCCAATTTCTCTGGAATGGGACCAGGTACACCCGCAAATCTTCTCTCCTCTTGATGGACCACTATCCTATAAATCCGGTCGACATCTTTCAAGCCATGATCAAAATTAAGATCATGTGCCACCCGTAGAAGGATCACCGAGGACACAAGAAGACCCAATGAAAGACCGAGAATATTGATGATGGTGTAGGAGTAATTGCGTTTGAGGCTGCGCAGGGTGGTCTTGATGTAGTACCAGAACTTATCTACGTAGACGGCAGACCTATGACTTGTGGACGGACGCCGCAAGGTAAAGGGTCTCAGCAAAAGCAGCACATCACGGACGTACATCCACTTTGCTTTTCCAATCCCGTGCTGCCTTGCATTTCGCTCGAAGAGCTCCAAGAGGTCTCCTTCGAGATGTTCACAATGCGACCTGTTGCAATACCATCGGAAAAAGCGTTGTGCCCAGCGGGCAGGTTGTGGTGTTTGATGATTCATACTGAGGGGATCTGCGTCAACTGGCAAAATTGGGCGGTAACTTGGACCAAATGGCTTCGCGCATGTTTCTCGCCTCTCTTAGGGCACTTTGGCCTGCTATAGTCAGAGTGAAGTATCGCTTGCGTCGACCTCCGCGTACACGGGTAGCTCCTCCCATCGACGAACTCAACATACCCTTGCGCTCCAATCGATCCAGCGCAGCGTGCAAAGCCCCAATACTGGCACTCCTGCCGGTCTCCTTCTCGAGCTGGTCCTTGATGGCGACACCATAGGCCTCGTCTCCCAGCACAGCTACGATGAGTAGCACCACTTCTTCAAAATGTCCAAGGTATCGTTGCATATATCTATTTCATTCCGGAACGTAGATCTAATATAGTTAAAATTGTTTGCCTCTTCAAGTTTGACTGCTGATGGCCACACCCGACTGCACTATTGTGCGTGACAAATCCTAACTTATAGATTCATCACAAATGGGACATCATGACCTTGACGCGCAAATCATTTCTACAGACCATGGCCTCCTCTGGGCTGGGCCTTCTCGGAGCTTCGACGGTCCAAGCGTGGCAACCCGTCGAGGAGAGTAGCCATTCGCTCAAATTTGGCTTGGCCTCCTACTCCACCCGTGAATTTAGCCTGGACGAGGTGATCACCATGACCCAACGGCTGGGACTAAAGCACCTCTGCCTCAAGAGCATGCACCTTCCGCTGGATAGTGATGACCAGGCCCTCAAAAGGGCAGCCAAGAAGGTAGCAGATGCCGGCTTGGATCTGTATGGGGCCGGCGTGATCTACATGAAAAGTGAAGCCGAGGTGCGGCGGGCGTTTGCCTACGCCAAGGGAGCGGGCATGCGCGTCATCATCGGCGTACCCAATCCCGAGCTGCTCGGCCTGGTAGAACAGATGGTCAAACAGTACGACATCGTTCTGGCGATCCACAATCATGGTCCCGGCGACGAGATCTATCCCAGCCCTGACGACGTTTACAAACGGGTAAAGCACCTCGACAAGCGGATTGGCCTCTGCATGGACATCGGTCATACGGAGCGGATCGAGCAAAACTGCTCGGAGAAGGCGATCGCCTATGCCGACCGACTGTACGATCTACACCTCAAGGACGTGGATCAAATTGGCGCTCCCGGCAGATCGGTGGAGTTGGGTCGTGGCATCATCGATATTCCTGCATTCATCAAGACCATTAAGGATTTGAACTTCGAGGGCATCGTATCGCTCGAGTACGAGAAGGATGCAAAAGACCCGCTGCCTGGCCTTTCCGAATCAATCGGGTACGCCAGGGGAGTGCTGGATACCATGCAACAATAGCTAACGCCTCGCAACGTAATCGCCGCACAAACTAAAAAGATCAGCACAATGGCTAACACCTGCCATTGCCAGGTACGACATCTTTGAAAGGACTTCACCGGTGAAGGATTTCTTCTCACTTAAATCCTTCTATCATGCCTACTAGAATTGCTCTCCTGATTACCGCCCTTTTGGGTGGTCTCCACCTCGCTGCAGAAACGGTGACCCTACCCTTTCAAATGGTAGGACAGCTGATCGTGCTCGAGGCCACCGTCAATGGACGGACCGGAAACTATATTTTAGATACGGGCGCGCCCAGCTTGGTTCTCAATGCGAGGTACCATGATGGGCGGCCCACGACCCGGACCTATCACGGCGTGCTCGGCACGGCCGGACGCGTCAAAGCTACCTATGTCAAGATCTCATCGGAAACGTTCACCAGCAAATTCGTCTATGCCGACGTGCTACCCCTGTCTCATCTAGAACGAAGCCGGGGGATGGCTATCCATGGCTTGATCGGCTGCAATGTGTTTAGGCGCTCCGTACTTCACATCAACTACGCGTCGAAGACCTTGACGATCGTAAAGGACCGCGATTTGAAGCTGGCCGACGAGATGGCCCCGGCCAAGCGCGTAGTCGCCACGTGGCCCCTTAGGTACGTGGACAAGATCCCGTACATCCAATGGCCGGTGGGCAACAAGATGAGGAAACTCGTGCTGGACACAGCCGCTGAGATAAATATTTTAGATCAGAGCCTGTACCAAGAGCTGATTCACTCAAACCATGTGATCGGCCAGACCAATATCTGCGGCACGGGCAAGCAGATTGGCGAAGGAAAAGTCAATCTACTTTGGAGACCCGCCCAGTTGCCCGCAGTAATGGACGAATCTATTGCCATGAAGACATCGTTTCTCGATCTGCAAGCTTTTAATGCCGGAATCAGAGGACCCTCACTGGACGGGATTGTCGGATCAGAACTTCTGACTCGATATGAGGTGATCATCAATTTTTCGCAAGATTGGGTTAAAGTCCTTGACAGGCAGTCATTGTAAAGCTATATTGAGGCGTCCGTAGAACCAGAGCGGCTATCGAGAGGAGATATCAAACAGACATGCTGCCCCGAGTAGCATGTTCTCCCCTACCGCAAGCTTACGCTCCTACTACATACTACCCCCCATAGAAGGCTCCCACCAGTGTTGCAAGAAGAAGCAAAGGCCGCTGGTGTGAGGTAAGAACCTGCACCGCAGACCGTATTGTTTTTGCCGATCAAAATGTATCGGCAGCTGTATGAGGTCTATGACTTTACGAACCTTCATTTACGTTATTGCACCGAGCTTGGCATTGGTTTGGGCACTTGTTTATTTGACCAAATTCCCGGGCTTGGCAGATCCGCCAGGGGGCATTGGGTTTGGCAGCCCCTTATCGAGATCGCAACTTTTCTCCACCCCCGAAAGGCAGATCCGAGCGCATGTCAACCAGGGTAAGGTGGTAGACCCGTCCCACAGATACAGGTCCGATGGAGAAGGAGTGCTAGAAAATGGCACTAGTCTGCTCGGGCAGGATGCCCCTGCGCGGATGACCATTTCGTCGCCATGGTACGGGTCCTCCTATGCACAGGCCGGCTATCTCCTAGTCCTGGCCGCCCTGGGTTATGGCGTTTATAGATGGAGAAAGCGGGGCAGGCAGGCGGCAAAGAAGGCGGAGAAAAGGCAGCAGCAGCACTCCTCTAACGCGCAATACATTGCAGACATCACCTACGAGTTGCGGATGCCGATAAACATCATATCCACCATGACCGAGCAACTCCTGCGCAATCAAGGCGAGCAAGTCAGGGAGGCTTCTGTATTGATCCAGCACTGTACCAATAAACTTCAGACCCTGGTCAACGAAATGCAGGACTTTTCAAGATTACCGTCGGGACATTTGCCATTAAAAATGAGACACCAGGATGTAGTGCCATTTGCGAGAAATCTGCTGGAATCCTATCGGCTGCTGGCGGAAGCACAGGCGATCAAGGTGCATTTCTGTCCACAGGTTTCGTCCCTCCATACTGACTTTGATGCTCAGCAACTGGGGGCGCTATTATCCTACCTCTTCAGCACTGTCATCAGACAGACGGCATCGGGTGGAAATATCCAACTGCGGATCGCGCGTGAAAAAGGCCATGGCGGCGAGTCCTGCCTCATTGAGGTGCATGGCCAGGACCTTGCCGCGGGGGAAAAAGGACCCGCCAGGCTGAATGGTAAGCGCCACGACATGGCCACCCCTAACCTGCAGTTGGACCGGGCCGGCGAGGAACTGGCCGTATTGTCTGAATCAGCAAGGATGCTGGGCGGGGATATCTCCACGCTCGAAGTGGGCAAGGGCATCAGCTGGCTGTTGCGCCTCCCGGTCACAGCGCAGGCGCCTCGTCGCCATCCCGATCAAGAGCGATCCAATGGCATCCAGCAAGCCAACTTGCCCGTCGTCTCCCCGAATGGTAAGGGCCAGGATCCGGAGGAGCCATTTCTCCAGAAGCTTCGGCAGGTGATCGAAGAAAACCTCGATGATGAGCAATTTGGTATCACCCGCATTTGTCAGCTTATGCATCTGAGCAGGTCCCATCTACACCGTAAGCTGGAGGCCCTCACCGGTCAGTCCACTTCGCACTTTCTGCGTTCCATGCGGTTGAATAGAGCCATGCACCTGCTCAAGACGACGGATCTCAACGTCTCCCAGGTGGCTTACCAGGTCGGTTTCAAAAATCGGAGTCACTTCACCCAGGTGTTCACCAAAGAATTTGGGGATCCGCCCAGTCACTTCCGGCGCGGTTAGCTCGTCTTTCGGGGGTCTTACCGCCAAACGGACACCGATCTTCAATCTGCTGATCATCCTCCGGCACGAAATACTGCTTCCACTCCCGGTTGGACGGATGGCCATAGTGACGCAACTCGGAGTAAATAGGCATGCCATCATACGCGGCGAGCTTTTGTCGAATGATGCGCCGAGCCTGTCGGCCTGGTGGTGTATCACCCGCTATCCGGTCAAATCCCTCCCTCGACTGCACCAGCCAGGTATAACTATGCTGCATAGATCGACTGCGACGCCGTCGGTGTTGGGGCGTCTTGAAATTGACAAAGAAGGGCACCCCGCCAAAACAGAATGTCCAGTCTGCTCTTCTTAAGACCTTTTGAAAGGCTACACAGTCCAAATCAGGCTGTGTTTGGCATTCCCGCCAAACGCCCTTGCTAGCTCGTCATCACCCTTGAGCCTTGATCATGCGTTGCCCTGCACTTGAAAAGACAATGTGCTAACTATTTTCAAAATGTAGTATTTTTACGAGGACCACCCTCCATCGAATGCTACAACGCTCTTACCTCTGTCAAGTTACCACACCTATGTTTGTCAGTGGAGCGCTACAAAATGAAGCGGAACTCCGTCCTCCTGCCATCAAGGCTCTGTTGCGCTTCTGGTGGCGAGCTTGTCATGCCCACCTTGCACTGCCAAAACTGCGTCGAGAAGAAGCCAAATTGTTTGGTCGATCGGCCGAGAAGGAGGATGCCGCTCGAGTACGAAGCCCTTTCAATGTTTTTGTCGGAGCATGCAACCATGATAGAACTGAAGCTGGCATTTTCAAACGGGCAGTAGGGTCGGGGCAAGAGACTGTGCAACGTATGAACCTCTTCGAGGCTTACGAGCTCCACCATGCCCAGTCAAGAGGTACTCGTGGAAAAGACCGCGGCACCAACTATCTCTTTTACCCACTCAAGATGGGAGACAATAAGCATCGCCCCCACATAAAGCCGGGTACCCGTTTTGAAGTCACGTTCTCCAGTTGTGATCCAACCATACTGGAGATCGTAGGATCAACTTTCCTTTTGTCTAGCGTATGTGGTGCGTTGGGTAGCAGGGCTAGGCGCGGTCTTGGTAATTTCAGGATATTGAATGAAGGGTTTGATTTTCCCAGCATTGACTCCTTCAAAGACTGGATTGAGAAGATTCCACTCTCGCCGAGTCATCACAACTCGTACTCGCACCTTTCCGGGGCACGCATAATGCTCAGCAACGATGGCTACGCAACCACAGAAGAAGCGCTGAAACAAATCGGAAACCGATTTTGCGATTTCCGGGGGCGGTGCAGGTCAGATAAACACGGGGCCTCCATTTTTGGACTGCCGCTGAGGGGAGCCTTCAGAGGTATCAAGCACCAGGGCAGAGAGATTCAACGAAGGGCTAGTCCGCTGATTATCAAAACACAAGAGGTCAATCAACGTCAGCACTGGATGCTGATATCATTGGCCGGCAAGTACTTCCCCGAGGACACTGCATATGGCCAAAGTCGGGTCAAAGCACCTCCGCCCCCAGGAAAGACTTGATGCTTTTTGGAAAGAGTCTACGGACCACGGCCATTCCTTTCATTTTCAAGGGTCTGCACAAAATGGCTGATGCACACCTCTTCCTACTAACCATCGGTCCGGTCAAAGAATTTATCTTCCAGGCCCGCCGTACCCATGATCTATTTGCCGGCAGTGCTCTACTCAGTAAGCTCTGTGATGTTGGTATCAAGCAATGCAAAGATGTCTTTTCGAAGGAAAAGGTAAAGGACATCATCACACCGGATGAGCACAGCCCGCACAAGCCCAATCGCTTTGTGGCTCATCTCAACACTGCCGGTAGAACACCCCAAGAGTTGAGGACGGCGGCGGCTACGATCGCCACAGCTATACAGCAACACTTTTGCACCATCGCCACGACAAAGGTACGCGACCTGAATACTATTACTGGCTTCAAGGCTCAATTAGAGGACTTTCTTCAGATCGAGTGGGTATTCGCTCCTTTTGAGGAGAGAAATAATGAGTCGTACATCGAAGCTTATCGTAAGCTATTTATCGAGCTCGCGGCCGTCAAGAGCGCTAAACCATTTGACCAAACTAGCTTTGGCAACAGCATCGGTGAGATGGGTCGGAAGTGCATCGTGGATGGCAAGCGAAATGTCAAAGTGTACCGACGAAGGGAAGGAGAGCGTTTACGAGTGTGCCCCAAGGATAACCTATTGCGCAAGCTCCATATGCCGGAAGAAGAGGTGCTACTGTTGGACCCCGACGAGGTACAGATGAAAAGAACACAAGACCAAAAAAAGTCTGGAGATCAGATCAAGGTCTGGCACGTGCAAGATGGGGAAGGCATTAGCGCGGTGACACTCACCAGGCGATTGTATATGGGTAACTCACACCGATTTCCAAGCACGACCGCTATCGCCCTAATGAAGCTCCTGGAGGAATCGAAAAGTCTTGTCTCTTTTAAGGCGCTCAAAGAACACGTGGAAGGAAGTGATAAGTTCTTTAGCCATTCTAAAGACCTACTGTATTATCGTGAAAATATTGACCTGATTTTTGACAATTACCCAAGCTTAGGCGAAAAACGAAAAAAAGCCATAGCACTGCATGAAGCATGGACCAAGGAGCTGAAGCAGAAAGAAATTCCAGCCACCTTTACCAAGTACTACGGCCTGATCATGTTTGACGGCGATCACATGGGTAGGTGGCTGTCCGGCGACTGGCTCAAAGAAGGTACGGATCTGCGAAAATTTCATCGAAGATTTACCGGTGTATTGCCAATTTCTCACAGAGCATCTCAAATAAACTGAAGCCACCGAGAGGCGAAGTGATCTTTGCCGGCGGTGAAGACTTTATGGCTTTCGTCAATTTGCATTATCTATTTGAGGTTTTGCAATTGATCGATTGAACTTATCGGGAAAAAATCGATCAGCCGCTTTCAGATATGAAAAAAGATAGTGGTACCCGTTTCACGATTTCAACGGGGATCGCCGTAGCCCACTACAAGCAACCCCTCTCTATGGTTTTGCAGCAAGCATCGGAGATGGTAGAGATGGCTAAGCGGGAGGGACGAGATCGCTGGGCTATGGGCGTGATGAAACACTCCGGTGGATATCTCTCCACTTGTTTTCCCTGGGTCTTCCCTACCCAAGACGAGACCTTACCTGCGAGGTGGGTCGCCCTAGAAGCTATGCAGCATATATGGCATGAGACCCTCACAAATTTTAGCACGGCTAGCTTAATGCGCATGGCGGCCAAACTGGAAGAGCTGGATTATCGCGGCCCTGGAAACATGATCCTTAGTTTGGCCCGACTATACTACCTGCGCTCTCTCCCCACCGGTACGACCGCCGAGCCGGTAGATCAACTCGTCTCAGCGACTGCAACGCTCTTAGGTTCCTCCGACTGCCCAGATGCGAGGGCGCAAGAGAATCTGGCAAACGCCCTCTTATTGTGTGATTTTCTAGTACGTCGAAGCGCATGATAGCAGAAGCCCTGACTTTGCAGATAGACGCTTGGGACACGCTGTTCTTTCGAGATGGCCGCCCCTTTACGATGGGCGAAGACTCATGGGGCAGTAGCCTGTTTCCGCCCAGTCCTTCCACCCTGTACGGGATGCTTAGGTCTGCCTATTTCGAGCATTACATGGATCAGCTGTCTCTTGCCACCAAGAGCGATGATCCCACCGCTGCGCTGACTATGGAAGATTTTGGCCTTTTGCGACAGCAACAAGATGGTACAGAGAGAATATATCCGGCGCCACGTGACCATGTGCTGAAGAAGGGCACACTTGACCCCATCCCGCTTACCCTACACCCCACAGAGTCCCCGCTCACCAGTGCCGTCTTGCCAGAAAGACTCCTCTACGAGGGCTCTGCCAGCGTAAAAGATATGGGCACGTCGCACTTCGTGACCGCCGCCCAGCTCTCTCAATACTTGCAGGGAAATAAACTGCACGAGATCGTGGATCTACGAAACATCGTATTGGAAGAGCCCAAGGTCGGACTGGCCAGAGATGCTAAGTCGGGGCGAGCCAAAGAAGGCCAACTGTACAGGATCCCGATGGTGAGACCACACTCACTGAGCGACCGTGACGGGGAAAAAAAGGTCTCCATCATCTGCCGGATCTCTGGTATGACATGGCCTGAGGCTACCACCCACCTATATCGACTGGGCGGAGAGGGCAAATTGGTGACCATCAAAACCCCGCTCCAGAGGCAGGATGGAATACCCCAAGTGCACCTGAGCGGAACCATGTGCAGACTATATCTGGCCACCCCTGGCATATTCTATGAAGGTTGGTACCCTAAATCCATTTTTGAGTCGTACGGCTTACAATTGGTCGCTGCAGCCACGGGCCCTCCCGTCTCCATCGGTGGCTGGGATATCAAGCAAGGGCGACCAAAGCCGATGCTACGCGCCGTGCCGGCCGGTTCAGTGTATTACCTACGTGGCAGCGAGCACGATCTCTCGGATTTTCAAGAGGCCTTTCATGGAAAAAAATTGACCTATAGTGCAGATAGTGCGGACGGAGAGCTGGCAGATTGGCACGGGTCCTATGTCCAGCAGGGGTTCGGACTATCTTTCATTGGCAAAGTCAACGATAATTGATTATGGCAACTTTACACGACACTATTTTGCTCTACTGTGAGAGCAGCCTACATGCCGGTGCAGGGCAAGGGACAGGCAGCATTGACCTACCCATCCAGCGAGAGCGCCACACGGGATTTCCGAAGATCGAAGCGTCCAGCCTGCGGGGAGCCATTCGAGAAGCTTTTGTGCACAAACTCAGCAAGAATGGCACGGAATCGAAGCCCAACGATGATCATACCTTTGTTGCCACCTTCGGCCGCGACGATACGGGTGACAAGCGATCGGCGCTCAGTATTGGAGATGCAAGACTGCTGTTCTTTCCCGTGCGATCATGGAAGGGGGTTTTTACCTGGATCACTTGCCCCTTTGCACTAAGGCGGTACGCCAAGGAAGTCGCGATGATCACCTGTAGGCCGGTAGACCTCAGACTGGCAAGGGAACCTGACGACCACGAAATAGTTTTGCCACACGACAGTAAAAGCGGCGCCGATGGCAAGGTACTGTTGGAAGAATATCTGTTTACACAGGTCCCGCATCTTGGACCCGAACCCCAAGTGACGATCGACGGGAAAAATCCCGGTGATTATTTTGAATCTCATCTCAGATACACGATCGATACCAGAGAATACGGACTCACCTTTCCGCTGTGGAATGGCTGGGCTTTGGTCAGCGATGATGTATTTGCTGACTTTGTACAGATGTACACAGAAAAGATCACCCGCAATAGAATAAATCAAAAGACCGGTACTACGGACAAGGGAGGACTATTCAACGAAGAATATCTGCCCGCAGAAAGTATTCTTTATGCTTATGTGGGCACTAACGATGAGTTTGCAGAGAGCAATGGCAAATCTGCAGAAGAGCTGATGCAGTACTTCTGCCAACTGCCCAAGATCATCCAAGTAGGTGGCGATGACAACATTGGTAAAGGACTCCTGCGCACGGCCTTGATGTTTTATGCACCCAGTCTACAAAAGCAAGAAGAAGAACAATGACTCATCTAAGAAACCTAAAGCTTGAGCGTCAGCAATACGCCTTTGAGTGTGCGAATCAGGTCGAGGATCAAAAGTTGTACAAGGCACGGTGCGAAGATTTGGCCATGATGGTCTATACCAATTCGTTGCTATCCGCTGCGGCACTTTTGAAGGAAGGGAAAGAAGCTGAAAAAGAACTATATGGGCACATTCAAGGCTGGTTGCAAAAGGACGGCATCGGTCTGATCCAAAGCGATCTGCTGGTGGATCTGACTGCACCATCCATGACCTCTTCTCAGCTCAGGCTGTGTACTAAGGAAGTGATGCTCCTGGCAGACCATCTCAAAGAAATGTGCCAGGCCTTGCCCGACACCTCTACCTCAAGGGAAACATCAAATGAACCGTCATGAAGTATGACTTTTGCCAATTGACCCCGGAGGTCAGAGAACATTTGTCCGGGCTATCGACATCGGACAATTTTGGACTGGCCGTGGAAAAAGCCGGCCGATGGAATGAGACCAAGCTTGACCATATGGATCCAGATACCCAGCAGCTTTTTCACAAAATACAGAATAGAAATCTTCACAAATCGCTGCAAGGAAAGCAGGACATGATATTGAAGCGGCTAAACATACAGGGATACCGGACCGGAACATTCGAGGTCAAGCAGACCTGGCGTATGGCCATCGGACTGGGCAATGCATCGGCCTACAACAATGGCTTCACCCTGCATAAGGTCTATGGCATTCCGTATATCCCCGCACAGGCACTTAAGGGAGTCTTTCGCGGCCATGTGATTCTTGAGGTGTTTGAAGGTAAAGAGGACGGGGCATTAAAAGATCAGACATTCCGCTATCTCTTTGGAGCCAATGACCCGGACAGGCCCAACGTTCAAGGCCTCAAAGGACGGATTATCTTTTTCGATGCCTATCCAAATAGCCAGATCAAGGTGGTCCCGGATATTGTAAATGCACACTTTCCCAGATACTATCAACAAAAATCAGATGAACGCAATCCTGTCGCTCCCGGAGATTGGCAGAACCCCAATCCTGTCTTTTTCTTAAGTGTAAAAGACACGAGGTTTCGCATCCACTATGCCAGGCCGTCATCTGATGATCCTCCTACAAGCGCAGCTTTTGGGCATAAGTCCGTCGAACAAATCATCCTGTCCGGGCTCCCCGAGGCACTGTCCAATCATGGCATCGGTGCCAAGACAGCTGTGGGATATGGAAGGATGGAAATCAAAAAGTAAGCCATGCGAATCATAATTCTTTTGCTAGTCCTTCTAGTCTATCCAACTGCCCTGCCGGCGCAAGATACAGCCCGGGTGAACTCTCATACTGATGAAAATCTTGTCCTGAGGATTGACGTCCTTGAGCAGCGGCTCCATCTAATGAGTACCAAGATCGACCTTGATCAACAAAGTACGAAAGCCCAATTTGACTCGCTGTTCATGGATTGGCTTTCTTCGCGGTACGTGATTTGGATACTTGGAATTCTCATTACGGTCGTGGGCGGGTGGAGTGCTATCTGGAACTATATTTGGAGGAAGACAGTAGGTCGCATTGATAAGCAAATTCAGAAGCTCGAGAGTGATTTGGCCGCTCAACAGAAGAAAGTAGACGGTATCCCCTCTGAAATCACTAGGCTTAGTCAGCAAGCTGAAAATAAGCTCGCAGCTGAAGTCGTACGAATCACATCAGCAAACGAAAGACTCATCAAAGATCAAATCAAAAGTCAAAAGAGAATTTATCAGTATCAAAAGGAGAAGAAAATCCTAATTCTCACTCAGAAAGAGGATGACAAAACTACCCCAGTCACCACAGTCAAGCGCATCTTGAAAAGATTTGACAACAGCGAGTTCAAGGGTTTGTCGGAAGATGACTTGATAACTGCTCAAGATGATGATTACTCCGATTACGACATGGTCGTGATCGAAGATGCCGATGCCTCTCGTCCTTTGGATCTCCAAAAGTTTGAGAAAGAGATAGTCGGCATCGCCAACAAGGCCTGCGGCCAAGACACTGCACTCATTTACTTTGGATCGGGAAACTTTCCTGCTGATAAGGTAGAGCCCAAGATGCAGCACTTAATCAATTTTGCCAATAAGCCCGCCACACTATTTGCGAACATGATCCAACTATTTGATTTTCAGGCGCTCTTAGAGGAATCCTCATAGCGTTATGCCTGCCATCCCCATCACCACCCTGACCGCCCACTACGACGCCAGTCCCTACCTAGCAGCGGACCGTCTCACCGTCAACAGCCATCATCTCAAGGGTGCCTTTGTCGATCATCTAAAGAGATCTCATGCCGATCAGATCGAGCGTGGTGACATCGACCTTACTACAATCCTCAACAAAGATGCGGACGGACGGCGAGTGGTGTCTTATCCGCTGTTGCAGTTTCGTCTGGGCATGAGTGTGCTCCAGATCGTCGGTGTCCGCCAGGGAGCCGATGCCTTGGATGTATGGATCGAATCAGCTTTGGCTAAAGACGGTGGCATACCTCTGAGCAGATCTCAACTTTCCTTGTCGGACGTGGAGCAAACCACCTATAGATGGAGACCACACTTGTCGCCATCCAAGCTTTACCTCTACCGACTGCACAGGTGGAAGCCTTACAGCAGTACCAGTCTAAAGCAGCAGCGGCCACTGAGGGACCTACTCTTCGGACAGATCATGCGCATCCTCGATGACCTGGACATCGCTCTGCCGGCTCGACCTCAGATCAAACTGCTCCAGCATCGTGCCCTGCCACCTGTCGAAGCATACGACAAGACGCATAGGGTCCGATGGAAAGTGTACCATGCCATGTTTATATCCAACGTACATCTGCCCGACCATATCGGCGTGGGCCATGAGTCCAGATTGGGCTTTGGCCGCCTGGAGAGGATCGATCTCAACTCATGGGACGGGTATGGCTGGTAGGATTGTGAATCAAAGCGGGATATAAAATGAGGCATTACTGAAACTCGGATGTTTACTTGATGCGACCAAAGTCTCATCAAGGCGGGATATAAAAGGAGGCATTACTGAAACCAACCTGTCGTAGATAAAAAACTCGTGCGTAGTTAAATCAAGGCGGGATATAAAAGGAGGCATTACTGAAACTTTTCATGTCTGAGCAATTATGGTTTCGTCTTCCGTATCAAGGCGGGATATAAAAGGAGGCATTACTGAAACGGTAGGGCTTGACTGATTGGATAGCTTCCTGGTGGATCAAGACGGGATATAAAATGAGGCATTACTGAAACCTTGCGGTACATCAATACTCAACAGGTGCACTTGGACATCAAGGCGGGATATAAAATGAGGCATTACGACTAGTGCGCGTATTCCTGCAAAGTGACATCTGCTGCAATAATTACCCCAGGTAAAATCCGCCGGCCGCGTCCGTGCGTCCTCACCTGCGCATAAGGACTCGAAGGGTGTGTCGATGTTGAGCACACTGCCTTGATCACTTGATCTTCTTCATTGCGGCGGTGCTCGTTGGGACATTAGCTACGAGTCGGTAGCGATTGGCGAAGACGCCAAAGCCGGCTGGTTGGTATACGGCGGATGAATCCTCTATCGTAGAGGCCGGCGCTATGGCCAAGGGACTCGACCCTATGCTAGGGGTACTCCACACAGATGGCTACAAACGTACTTCTCTAGTATTTGATCTGATAGAACCCATCCGACCTTTGATTGACAGGCTATGGATCGGGATGTGCCAAGAGGGCCTGCTTGATGCCTCACACTTTGTCAAAAAAGAACAGGGCTATTGGCTTAGTAAAGCAGGTAAAAGAGTGCTGATACCTTCGTTTCAGGACTATCTCTATCAGCGCGTCAAGGTAGAATCTCGTGTTCGTACCTTGAAGGATGTCATCTATGCTGTCAGCAACGAGCTGGGCAATCTGATCATCGGCAACATGGCGCCGGACGAAAACCTGGAGGATGTACCTGATCCAGTATGACATCAGTGCCAATCGGCTGAGGAGCAAACTAGCGCAACGCCTGATATCTCATGGCTATGTGCGCATACAGTATTCCATATTTGCCGGACCTGTCCATCCCAATACCCATCCGGATCTTTGGCTATTTATGGCTTCCCTACCAGCAGCCGAGCCTAAGCTAAAAGTGTATATTGTGTCCGTCACCAAAGCCAGTTTTCTCAACATGATTGTCTTGGGTCAAGACGAGATCGATCGACAGTACATTGTGGGAGACCGACGGTGTTTGATCATATAGTGTTTCATAGCGCTGCCAAGATGATGCAATGCATGATAAGGTGCTCCTACATGCAAGGAGAAGCAACTTATCATGCTGATAAACAGAACAGAGTGACGGGACAAGGATCAAGGCGGGATATAAAATGAGGCATTACTGAAACCTTCAAGCTTTGCAAGTTTAAGAATCATATCAACATCAAGGCGGGATATAAAATGAGGCCTTACTGAAACCTCACCAATCTGAGGAAGCTTTCCATTCCTGCGGATCAAGGCGGGATATAAAATGAGGCATTACTGAAACTTTCTCTCCAGAATTTTTATCTGCCATGATCTAATCAAGGCGGGATATAAATTGAGGCATTACTGAAACGGACAGTTTATTTTGGTGAGGAAATCTTGTCTATCAAGGCAGGATATAAATTGAGGCATTACTGAAACAGATAAAGGCGTATTCGACTGAACTTTCCTGGCAATATCAAGGCGGGATATAAATTGAGGCATTACTGAAACAGCGATACGGTTCCCTTGACGCATCCTCCAGGATCTATCAAGGCGGGATATAAACTGAGGCATTACTGAAACGTAGCGAATAGACATATACGCCATCCAGCCGAATGCATCAGGCGGGATATAAATTGAGGCATTGCTGATCTTGTCAGTGAGCAATTAGCAGTGATCAATGATCAATTAACATGTGAGCGGGGTGAATGATAATAGTCACGATCCTTGACATCAGAGTATCCAGTTGTATCCAGTATGACATGAGCTCCAATCGGCTAAGGAGCAAACTGGCGCAGCGCCTGATATCTCATGGCTATGTGCGCATACAGTATTCCATATTTGCCGGACCTGTCCATCCTAAAACCCATCCCGATCTTTGGATATTTATGGCTTCCCTGCCAGTAGCCGAGCCGAAGCTAAAAGTGTATATTGTGTCCGTCACTAAAGCCAGTTTCCTGAACATGATTGTGTTGGGTCAGGATGAGATCGATCGACAGTACATTGTGGGAGACCGACGCTGTTTGATCATATAGTGTTCCATAGCGCTGCCAAGATGATGCAATGCATGATACGGTCCTCCTGGATGCAAGGAGAAGCAACTTATCATGCTGATAAACAGAACAGAGTGACGGGACAAGGATCAAGGCGGGATATAAAATGAGGCATTACTGAAACCCTCATCGAGCATCTCTTTGAAGAATGTGGGAACCAGATCAAGGCGGGATATAAAATGAGGCATTACTGAAACAAAAAGAAGGTGGGCAGGCCACCACCGATGATCGATCAAGGCGGGATATAAAATGAGGCATTACTGAAACATTCTCCCAAGTCGATTAGTAGGTCATCGCTGACCTATCAAGGCGGGATATAAAATGAGGCATTACTGAAACAAAAATCCTCAGGAAGTAAAAGGATTTCTACATTTATCAAGGCGGGATATAAAATGAGGCATTACTGAAACAGTTAGATCGAAGAACTAACGCACCACAAAATCAAGGCGGGATATAAAATGAGGCATTACCGAAACCATTCACTGACTTGGGGACTCCAAAATAATGAATCAAGGCGGGATATAAAATGAGGCATTACTGAAACATAAAAACCTAACCAAAAACTAAAAAAGTTAATCAAGGCGGGATATAAAATGAGGCATTACTGAAACTCGGATGTTTACTTGATGCGACCAAAGTCTCATCAAGGCGGGATATAAATTGAGGCATTACTGAAACTCAAAGATCCTTTCGATTTTTGTGGGTTTGTAGATCAAGGCGGGATATAAAATGAGGCATTACTGAAACTCAAAGATCCAAGTACGCTCTTCAAAGCTGCCCATCAAGGCGGGATATAAAATGAGGCATTACTGAAACCCCGGCCGAATCAGCCGACCCACCTCCGTTTGACCCAATCAAGGCGGGATATAAAATGAGGCATTACTGAAACGAAGTGGGAGGCAGCCAGCTGCGGCCCAAGCTCAAAATCAAGGCGGGATATAAAATGAGGCATTACTGAAACCTTGAATGTTTCATGTTACATGATTTTTGATGGTCTTGATCAAGGCGGGATATAAAATGAGGCATTACTGAAACCTTCCCCTTGTTCTTCCAGCGAAAAGCTAGTATCAAGGCGGGATATAAATTGAGGCATTACTGAAACACTTCCTCTAGATGACTGGGTATCAGTTTTTGAAGATCAAGGCGGGATATAAATTGAGGCATTACTGAAACTCACACTTCTGTTATAAGAAACGACAACGGTTGCCTATCAAGGCGGGATATAAATTGAGGCATTACTGAAACATAATACATACCATCCGGTAGCTTACTATCCATATCAAGGCGAGATATAAAATGAGGCATTACTGATCTTGTCAGTGAGCAATTAGCAGTGATCAATGATCAATTAAGACGTGAGCGGCGGGACTGGCAGTAGTCGCGAGCCTTGACATCAGAGTATCCAATATGACATCAGCTCAAATCGGCATAGGAGCAGGGTAGCGCAGCGCCTGATATCCTATGGCTATGCGCATACAATATTCCATACATTCCATATTTGCCGAACCCGTCCATCCCAAAATGCATCCGGATAGTGCGCGCACTTTGGGAAGTGACATGTGTTGGAATTATTACCCCATATCCCCTGGGCCGCGTCAGTGCGTCCTCGCCTGACGCATGACGAATCGAAGGGTATATCGATGTTGAGCACAATGCCTTGATCACTTGATCTTCTTGATTGCGGCGGTGCTCGTTTAGGACATCAGCTAGGGCCGGTAGCGTTTGGCGAGGACGCCAAACGCGGCCAGTGGGTATACGACGGGTGAGTCCACAGGATAATCTCCCTTGCTGATATTTTGGAGTCCGCTCGGCTATTGGCCGTATTTAGCGCGAGCTGGCTTTTTCCAGCGAGATATGCATGCTGTCGGCATAGGCTTCAAAATCGATGGCCGCTACGGTACCAATCTCCTGCTGGAGACACCGAGACAATTGCAAGAAGAACGCTACCATTGACTGCGAGGGCTTGCTAATCACAATGTCCCGATACCTACGCGATTGGTAGTAGCCCAATATCTGGTCCTGCGGACTGCCGCCAGTCACCGGTTCGTCTGCTTCGTATCGGACATAGAAGGAATATTGGTCCGCGGCACAACCTATGTCAATCGTGCCAAGTGTAGAAACTTCGCTAATCTTTTTAAGATTTTTGACCAAGGTAGCATCCCTTTTCCAAGTACTGACACTTGCGAGAATGCCACCAAGGATCTTGCTGAGGGGCCTGGGAGGTTTGGATATACCACGGTCGACAATTTCAACCGATGTCCGCAGCAATCTTCTTACGCTGGCGATTTTTTTGGCGACATACAGCAATTCTCCCTGCAGATCGGTCTTTACTTCGAAGACGGCATAGACGGCCTCGGCGGGAATGTACTTCGAGCTATCCCGATGCAAAATAAAGGGCGTGTACTGTCTGTCGTAGATGACCAAGTCTATCTCTTCGCTTTTGGCGCCGTTCGAATCAATGATCTGGGCTTTGTCCACACAATGGCGATGGGGCAAGTAGGTACTGAGCCAGCCTTTCCAGGCCTCCTCCAGGGCACTACCTTTGAGGACGGAATGGTCGGTACTGTTGCGGATGTTCTGCAACTTTGTGACAAATTCCTTTTGTACTCCCGCAAATAATTCAGCAACTAGGTTGTCCATGATTTTCAGTTATTGGCCGTAAACACCCTTCGCATTTGTGTCTATTTCGGCGAAATGGTGCCACTGCCACGTGAATTTAAGTAATCCACCATACGACCGCCATATCTCGAAAAGTCCGGTTGTCTCAAAAGCCGACCTGTCCTTCATCCGCCACCTTGGCACAGAGCTCTTGGTAGCTACGCATTCGCCAATCGGATAGCCTGCCATGGCGCAGCAGTTGGTCTATTTGGACTTGTGTGAGAATCATCTGTCCATTGCAAAAGTTACGGTTTGCCGTTTCGGTCCGGCATCACACCGCAAAAAGCCTACGTACAAAGGTTTTAGCGGCTGTGATCTCGGTGCTGTCGCGATCTCCAAGGGTTTAGGGTAGCTAATAAGTTCGCATAAATCTTGGACTCCTCATGCCTTTGATGTGACCCGTATGGCTCCATGGCCTAGCGAGATCAACGATGAAGCCGATTGTCGCATGCGTCGTAGAGGCTATGGGGCGGAGCGTCCGTGGACTGATTTTTATTTGACGTCGATTCATTGGAGATTAACGGCCAATAACATAAATTTGCAGGCCCATCAGCACACCTGATGGTCAAAGCCTCCTTAGCTCAGCTGGTTAGAGCGGCGGACTGTTAATCCGTAGGTCCAAGGTTCAAGTCCTTGAGGGGGCGCATACTTAAATCCCTGTTAATCAATCGATTAGCAGGGATTTTTTGTTTTGGGTACAACATAGGTGCAACATTTCGCGGCTTCATTTGCTATCAACGCTCAACGCCAGGATGTCGCGGAGCCTTTGCGGATGGGTGTGGGCGGGTCTGGATCGTGCGAAGGCAAGTCACACTCATCAGATAGCCCGGGCCGTGAGCAAGTCCTTCCGGTGATGACATTGGGTGGGCGGATGGACGGCCTTGCGAATGAGGAGAGGCCCGGTCTAGTCGACACTTTAGATACCCCTGGCGAGTATAAAGGAGATGGCAACTGACATCCTGATTACTTATCTTAGCTTATGTCCAATAGCAATAAATTCAAATGAAGCTGACCCGGCTGGAACTAAAGAATGTGAGATGTTACGAGCATCTGGATATCCCCTTTATCATCACCGATGACGAAGGCAAAGATCAGGTGCGCATGCGCACGATCATTCTAGGAAACAACGGGACGGGCAAGAGTACGATCCTTCGTTCAATCGCGCTTGCCTTGTGCGGAAGTTCGGCCCTGGGACAGCTTGTAGGCGAGCCGGACAACTGGATCAGACGGGGCAAGAAATCTTGCCTGATCAGATTGGAGCTTGTGACAGTTTCAGGGGAACCGAGGAAGATCGAATTAAAAATGAACCGGGGCGACAACCTTTCCAAGCTGATGTCGCGGAATGAAGAAAGCCTGGCGGAGCTCGACGAGGCGCTGGAGCATACACAAAGAAACTATCTGACGATCGGATACGGTGTCAATCGCCGAGTGGGCTCGACACATTTGAGGGAAACGAATGAATATCGAAGCTTTCGGGCTGAAAACGTCTCGACGTTGTTTGACACACATGCGTCGCTTCATCCGCTAGTGTCCTGGATAATGGATCTGGACTACCGGGAAGGTCCCAAAGGTTTGGCGACCATCAAACGCGCTTTGAACAGACTTTTGCCCGATGTGTCGTTTTACAAAATCGACAAAGACAACCGGACAGTTCTTTTCAAGAACAAGGACGGTATTGTCGAGTTCAGTCAACTCAGCGACGGGTTTCAGATTTCTGCAAACTGGCTGGGGGATCTGCTTTACCGCATCACCAACACGTATCGCGACTATGACAAGCCGTTCGAGGCGCGCTTCATTCTCCTGATCGACGAAATCGCCTTACATCTTCACCCGGGCTGGCAGCGCACCATCATTCAATCCATATCTGATCTGTTCCCCAACGCGCAAATCGTTGCCACCACACACTCGCCTTTTGTGGCTCAGCAAGCTGGAGACAGCGAACTGTTCACAATTATGCGTGAGGGAAAGAACCTTGATTTGTTTCATTATGAGAACGATCCCAGGAAGCTGTTGATCCATCAGATTGTCATGTCCGATCTGTTCGGTCTAGCAACAGATGAGTCGGTGGCTGTCGAGGAGGCCAAAAAAGAGGTTCGAAACATCCCTGAGGTTAGCTCGAAAAAGAGTAAGAGGCCGGCCAAGACAGGCGTGCAACGGACCCGAAAGAAGAAGACGGCTTCAAAAGATGACGCCGTGGTGGCCCTGAAAAAACTGCGTGGGGTGGACAGCTGGAAGGATCTGCCGGTGAGAACGCGAGAAGGCGGAATTCAAACAGAGCAAAGTGACCAGGATCCCATGTCCGAGCTGATGCAGGAGCTGAAAAGATTACGCAATGAGAAGGCTGGTTCGTAATCTTGATCAGTCATTTCCCCCCGACTTTACCGGCAACACCCGCATCGATTGGGAACTCGATCTTTTGACCGAGCGGAGATCGGTACTGCGGGATGAGAAGGAGAAGATCAAGTTCCTGTCTGGCCGTTGGAAAGGAGCAAAGGTCAACCTGATTGCCGAAACGCTGGGCAAGTGCGCCTATTGCGAGGTTAATTTTACCACCGTGGCCTATGGCGATGTCGAGCATTATCGGCCCAAAAGCGTGTACTGGTGGCTGGCCTATGCGTATCTTAACTACCTTCCTTCCTGTCAGCTCTGCAACCAGAAATTCAAGAAGGCCGAGTTCCCGATACCGGTGGACAGACTTAGGCCGCCAACTGTACGAAGGAACAGCACCGATGCACATCTCGGACGTCTATCAGGCTCACTCTCCCCCGATCCCTTGGATGATGCGGCTGGTATGGCAATGGCAGATTTCCTGAGCCTGCATGCCGGCGAACGGCCCCTTTCTCTCGACCCCTACGTCGACGAGCCTTCTGATTTCCTGGCGTACGAATTTGATGATAACACAGAGGAAGTTTGGATCGTCCCGCTCAATAATACTGTGTCCGACATTGTGATTTCGTGTATTGACCTATACGGTCTCAACCGGAAGGATCTGCTGGACAAGCGGTACAAGGCTCTCAAGATGTACCGCGCTTTTCGCGAAATCATCGATCTCTCAAACCAACCAACCGTACGCCACCTAGCCCAGGTCGGCGTCAACGATCTCTTGGCTGACGACACCGAATTCTGCGGTATGTTCCGCTTCTTCGAAGATCATGATATGGCTCCATTGCCAATCGATGACGGCCCCTGACTCACTATAAACAAGATAAGGGCGCAATTCCCAGATGGTAAGAGCACAGGATCTTGCTAGTAGAGTTTCGCATTAAATCTTGTAGCTCATTCTAATGCGAAAGCCCACTAGCCTGAACATTGATCGAAAATGTCATCTAACTCTGAGACTATTTGCCGAAGTAGATTACCGAACAGAATTAACCAAGAAGAGCTGGAGGAACGCCAGAAACTGATCATGGTGTAAGTACTTATGTTGAAGGACGCGCCAAGCCACTCAAGATCAGTTTCCATTCGTATAAATGGTTGGGTACAGACAGCCTTTAAGAACCAAAGCCCTGGACCTTGAGCTCAAGAATGGGTCATATGCGAAGATCTTAAAGTGGGTCGAAAAGCTTCGGCCCGGGTTCCAAAGGCTAGTTGAACTCTATCAGGAGTTTGAGTCCTACCGCGAAGGGACCTCCCCAGATCAATTTGGGCCAGAGTCGAACACGTCGACCTATCATGTTTATTTCCATGAAATAATCAAGGAGGCAGACTATGCTGGCATCGTTAGAGCACATTTTTCTTGCTCCCGACACGTGTAGGCTGTCACGATTAGACCGACTTGCTGACCTTCGACCAGGGTAGCCGACTTCACGGCTCAACACTCCACCGTATATCCCCCCCACACATTCACGCCGAGACCGGGTACTTTGATCGAGCCACATGCGTAAGTGCTTCGTTGCTACGCGTTAAGGCTTCCAGCGAAGAAGCCCGTTGTACCGCATACTTGCCAAATCGATTTTTGATCCGGTCCATGGCCTGGTAGAGCTGGATGACGGTGACATCATCAAACAGGCTGATCTGGTAGTTGCCTTCGACCAAGCCCGACAACTTGACCCCGACCAATCGGATCATCATGCGTCGCTCGTACACTTTGTCAAAAAGCTCCATGGCGCGGTGGATCAATACGTGATCGCAAGAGGTGTATCCGATCTTGGACTGCTGGGTATAGGTATCAAAATTGGTGTACCGGATTTTGACGGTGATGACGGAAGCTACCTTTCGCTCACAGCGCAATTGGTAGCAGAGATTTTCCACCATCTGCACCAGCAGGGCTTTGAGACGCACAATGTCCATGCTGTCTCGCATGAAGGTGCGCTCGGTCGAGATGGATTTGCGCTCACTGTACTGCACGACCGGTGTCGTGTCAATGCCATTGGCCTTGCGATACAGGACCGGACCATTTTTGCCCAAGATGCGCAGTAAGACTTCTTCCGGGATCTCCGCCAGTGTCTTGATTGTGCGTACCCCTATTCTGGATAGCGTCTTGTAGGTAGCTGTACCGACCATGGGAATCTTTTGTACCGAGAGCGGATTGAGAAACGGCTTGACCTGGTCAAATAAGATCTGCAATTGACCCAGCGGCTTGCCTTCTCCGGTAGCGATCTTGCTGACCGTTTTGGTCGGCGACAAACCAAATGATATCGGTAAGCCTGTCTCTTTGACCACCTTGTCTCTTAAGGCACGAGTCCACTTGTAGCACCCAAAGTACCGATCCATACCGGATAGGTCCATGTAAAACTCATCTACGCTGGCTTTCTCAAATAGCGGCGCCGCCTCGGCGATGATCTGGGTGACCTCGTCAGATTTTCTGGTGTACATGTCCATATCTCCCTTGACCACAATGGCGTGAGGACATAATCGCATCGCCAGGCGCATGGGCATCGCTGAATGTACGCCATAGTATCTCGCCTCATAGCTACACGATGCGACCACTCCCCGCTCAGAAGTACCCCCCACGATCACCGGTTTGCCGATGAGGCTGGAGTCAATGAGCCGTTGACATGAGACAAAAAAAGTGTCCAAGTCCAAGTGGACTATGTGCCTATTTTTAAAATCCATCGTTCTCTCTTGAGGGCTTAGTCTATGCAGCTCTTTACGGCCCGACCCCATGGCCTAAGGCCGGTACCCAAGCTGTCTTTTATCACTCTCTATTGTCTATTTTAACTAACTTTACATATACTTATAATGATCAAAAGTATGTTTTAAATATATTCATGTCAATAGAAATCTATTATTAATGAACTATCTTTCACGCAATCTCAAATTTCTGCGGAAAAAGCGCTCGGTCACCCAGGAAGAAATGGCCCACGCACTCGACCTCAAAAAGTCGACCTACGCCAGCTATGAGATGGAAGATGGCAACGTCCCACCTGCCAGAACACTCTATACGATTGCCAAGTACTTTGAGGTCTCGATGGAGAGCCTTTTCGACATCAACTTCACCGTATTGCGCGATCACCAACTCCTCAAGGTCTCCGATCAAGAAATTTACTTTCCGGTCAGCGTGGATCTATCCGGATCAGAACTCGTCGATGTGGTGCCCTCAGATCACCGCGCCCAAGCCGGCTACGTCCAAGACTACAGCGACCCCAGCTTTATCCAGGCGCTGCCCAAGATCAGCTGGGATCTTGGCATCTATGAAAGCGGCACCAAGCGCATCTTTCAGATTACCGGCGACAGTATGCTGCCGATCCCCTCTGGCTCCTTCGTACTCGGCCTCAAGCAAGACTATGAAGATCTCGTCAACGATCAAGCGTACATCGTCGTCACCCAGCACGATATCCTATTCAAGCGCATCCGAAAGGACGAAACCAGCTTACACCTGATCTCTGACAATACCCTCTTCCCGCCTCAGCGCATCGAAGTCAACGATGTGCGACAATATTGGAAAGCCCTCAAGGTCATCATGGACATGCCGGCCATGGCCCAGGTATCGCTGCACGATCTGAATGAAACACTAGTGGCCACCCGCAACAAAGTGGATGAGGTACTTCAGGCAGTGAAAGGGTAGGGTGTGGTTGTGTGGTATTGTGGTTGGGTGGTATTGTGGTGTTGTGTTACTATGGTCTTATGGGGTTCTGGCTCTGGGCCTAGCCAGTCCCGGGTCGCAAGCGCACTTCCCAGCCCGAGCCCGCGTGTGGCGTTCCCGCCGCATGCATTGCGGAGTGAAGAACTGGTCTTATGGTAATTTGTCTCTTGGTGATTTGGTCCCCTGCCCTGATAGCCCCTGCGGCCGTGTGTGGCGTCCCCGCCACACACCTTGCGGAGGAAGGGACTGGTCTTGCGGTGCTGTGGTTGTGTGGTATTGTGGTTTTTTGGTTTTTTGGTTTTCTGGATTGTGGGGTGGCTACTTCCCGCCCCTGGCCGTTCCTGGGACCGCGTGTGGCGTTCCCCGCCGCATGCATTGCGCAGGTAAGGCCGGTATTGTCGTGTTTGGGTTTTGTGGTCTATTGATCTATTCGCAGCCGATCTCCCGTCGGGAAAGCTGATCGGCATTGGGAAAGCAATTGCCCGAAGGCAGTGCCGAAGGCATGAAGTCTTCGACGGTAGGATCTTGCAAGGCAAACTTGAGGAAGGACACCAGCTCGGCTTTTTCCTTGTCACTCAGGTACAACGGCTTAAACTCGGAGGCGATGGCCTCTGCCGGCACTTCCGGATTCTCGGGGATGGCTCGATCAAAGTAGTCGACCACCTCTTCCAACGAGCGCTTGCTGCTGCCATGAAAGTAGAAAGAGGTCCCCTGCAGATTGTACAGGTGCGGGACCTTAAACTTAAACATGTCCGACTCTTCTCCCGTAAACCCGCCTCGGCCCAAGTTCTTCTTGGCGGTCGCGGGGCCCTCATTGAAGGAGATCTGGTCGTCCAGGTCGTTGACACCCAAGGCAAAGAATCGTACGGCGCTAAATGCGGGGCTGGTGTGACACGAGTAGCAGTTGGCGTCAGAAAAGAAAAGCATAGCACCTCGCTTTTCTTCATTGGACATAGCTCCCATATCTCCCTTCAGCCACTTCTGAAACGGTGCCTCGGTGGTCGTCAAGGTCCGCAAATAGGCCGAAATGGCCAGACTGGTCGTGATATTCGTGTATCGCTCTTCCTCCGCAAAGTCGGGGAAGGCTCGATCAAAATATTCAGTGTAGTTGAGTCTGTCCGCGACTTCCTTCGTCATGAGCTGACGATGCAACGTCAAACCCTCGATATTCTGGCTCTCCAAGCCCTCGTACCCCAGATGGTTGATCTCGGTCAGTGGATCGATGACCCCCCAGATATCTTCCGTGCCCTTATTGGCACCACCCGACCCAAAACTGCCGTTCCAGAGTGTATTTTCTGCGGAGAAGGCGACATTGAGCACGCTCAGTGGCCGGATGCCCTGTACATCCATTTCGCCCTCCTCATAGGCACTGTGCTTAACCCTACTTTCTCCCTTGAATCCAAAGCCAAATCCACCCTCTCCGATGCCCTGTTTTCGACCCGGTTTGAAGTCGGCCGATGGCACGTGACAGCTTGAGCAAGAATATGAGCTCGCACCTGCCTCGTTGACCGGGATGGTACCCAGCCCGGTCTCAAAAAACAGAAAAGACCCCAGTTCCACTTTTTCGCGGGTCAACAGGTTTCTCGGGTCTTGCGGAATAGTGGCGAGATTCTGGCTGGAGGGTAGTACATAATAATCCAGGTCGCCGGTCGGTGAGACGCTGGAAATCGTCTTCATCAACTCCAAATCCAGCTGATCCTGCACCAACGTATCAGATACGCAGGACCACATAACGACCAATAACAACAGGACTATAGGGTATCGTTTCTTCATGTGTTCACGGTCAATCGCCGGGACCCGAAAATTATGAAATTTCCAGTTCTCATTAAAATCGGTACAAATGTTGCTTTAACAGATATAAAGATATCATCATACCCTACAAAAATAGGATTGGATGCTGTCTAAATAGCGCGCTAAAGCGTTAAAATTCGCCTTAAATCACATGGCATTTATTGCAAGAATCGTTCCTTTGCGACTTTCATAGTAGAGAAATGAGCCATACGTTGCTACTTTCCTGGACGACTGGGGTCTTTCTCATGGCCGTCCTCGCCATCTCATGCACAAGAGATCAAGTCGCTGAACCCGAAGCTTGCGATCAAATCATGACCTATGATGGCGGCATCAGAGAGCTGGTCCGCAACAAGTGCAACTTCAGCGGTTGCCACGATGGATCAAGCGGCGTGGGCAACTACAACTCCTACAACGGTATCCGTCGGGTGCTTGAAAATGGGTCCTTCCGACAGGAGGTGGTGGTCCAGCGCACGATGCCAAAAAGCGGCACCCTGACCGATGAAGAATTTGAAAACCTCAAATGCTGGTCCGACAACGGATTTCCAGAAAACTGATCTGCATATGACACACGTTCGGGCATGGATTCTGACACTCTTGCTTGGCACCGTAGGCCTCACGGCGATCGCTCAGAGCCCTCGAGCCATCTTTACCGATCGAAAGATCATCAACTCCCACTCTACCGAGACGCTGCCGCGACGCATGCTTGACTTTCGCGTAGCACACCGGTTTGGTGATCTGGCCGGCGAAGATGGCGGCTGGGAGACTTTCTATGGTCTGGAGTCGGCGGAAGATATCCTCATTGGATTTGACTACGGTCTCACCGACCACCTAATGCTGGGTCTAAATCGCACCAAGGGAGCCGGGCCCCTTCGCATGCTCATCAATACGTACTTGAAATACAAGCTGGCGGGCCAGCAAAGCACATCCGATAATCCGGTGGCTGTCAGTTTTCTTGCGATGAACTCCATCTCCACCATGCCCAGCAGCGAAGAGGTCTCTGCAATCAACAACTTTCCCAAGTTTGTGCATCGAATGACCTACCACTTTCAAATGATCGTGGCCAAACGCTTCTCTGAGGTCGTCTCTCTCCAGTTTAATGTGGGCTACACGCACCGAAATTTTGTCAATCTGAATGACGTAAACTATGTGCTGAACGTCGGAGGTGCCGGTCGGTTTCAGGTTAGCAAGCGACTTGCTTTGCTGCTTGACCTCAACCTGCCCATGCGATTTGAAGACGTCGACTTTGACCACACCGTGCCATTTGGCCTGGGGCTGGAGTGGATGACTGGTGGCGGGCACATCTTTCAGATCAACCTGACCAACGCCGACGGTCTCTCGGAGACAGACTATTTGCCCTATACCAATGCCCGGTGGTCCGACGGACAGTACCGGCTGGGTTTTACCATTGCCAGACAGTTTAGACTCTAGTCTCATGAAGCTGCATACGTTTGTGATCGGTGGTCTGGTGAGTTTGGTCCTCCTCGGTGCGAGCAGCGTGACCACGGACCCGCCTGACCTCACCGACAAGCATCCCGTGGCCGACCTCTTGGAGACACTGGGCGATGATCCTTCCGCCCATCGACCCAATACCAACCTCGAAGGCGTGAGCGTCGAACGCGGTCGCGATATCGTACTCGTGGGCAGAAGTAGAAGCACTGGCAAGAAGTCGCGCCGGCAAAGCAAGCACTTCACTTGTACGGCCTGTCACAATGTGGAGCGAGAAGATCCCGACCTGGCCAATCCCGATCCGGTGGCAAGACTGTCCTATGTCGAGGAGATGCAGCTTCCTTTCCTCCAGGGCAGTCCCCTCTACGGCGTGGTAAACAGAACGTCCTTTTACAATGGTGACTATGACAAAAAGTATGGCGATCTGGTCAAGCCGACTAGAAACAACCTGCGCGAGGCAATCCAGCTCTGTGCCATCGAATGCTCGCAGGGTCGACCGCTAGCCGATTTTGAGATGGAGTCGGTCCTGGCCTACCTCTGGACAATTGGGCTGACCCTGGGCGACCTCCATCTAGATGAGCAGGAGCTGGAGACGGTCAAGGCGGCGTTTCACTCAGGCAAAGGGCAGCAGAAAGCAATCGACATTATCAAGTCCAAGTATCTCCCCTATGCTCCGGCTACTTTCCTAGACCCTCCGGCTGATCGGCGGACCGGAGATGGACTCCAGGGCGATGCGGACAATGGAAAGCGTATCTACGAACTGAGTTGTCAGCACTGTCACCTCAACCACAAATACTCGTTTTTGGTCTTGGATAATGATCGCCAGACCTTTCAGCACCTGTTGAAGCAGGCGGGCAAATACACGGCCCATTCGATCTATCAGGTGATCCGGTATGGCACCCCACCCAAGGGCGGCAAGAAGGCATATATGCCGCAGTACACGGCGGAAAAGATGACGGATCAGCAGATGGCGGACCTGCGTGCCTACATCGACGAACAAGCCAAGTAATTATAGCGCCATAAAGGACGGCGGATCCCAGGATGTGTAGACGGACGCCGGCATCGTTTGCTGGGCAAGCACATGACTCGGACCTCCGTTGTCTGATCGGTCGGCAGACAGCTTAATGTTTCCAAAAGTCTGGTAGTTGTCCCACGGGCGAACAAAGTTTGGCGAGCTGTTGTCATACTTGGCAAAAAATGCCCACTGCTTAATTAGATTATCCGATTGATCGACGTAGACCTCGTACTTATTGTCCGGTGTATTGCCCACATCGCTAAAGGTGAGTTGTAAGACATGGGCAGGGGCCCCACCGCTCAGGGTATCTTCCCGGGCGTAGGTCAGCGTGACTCCGCTGTCTTTCAGCTTAAAAGGCATCACCAGCCAGTAAGAATCGTTGATCCAGATGTGCTTACCTCGAGTGAGGTAAGCTGCCAAGCTATCGGCCATGGTCAACTCGCGATCGCCGATACGCACCCTCCCCTCACCGGAATGAATGTTAAGCAGATAGACCGCGTTTTCACGCGGAGCATCGATCCGCACATCGCCCGTATGTTTGTCCCACACCAAAAATCGGCGGCCAAAGAAGCTCCATGCAATATGTCGGGTTTGATCCCAAGCTGTTCTGCCGCCCATCGCCACCATGACATCATCGGCGATGGCCATGGCCTCTGCATCCGACCCCTCGAGGTTAAAGCCATCGGCGGGTGGATTTGAATCTGGCTGCTGGCAAGTCCATAAGGTCAGGCACATCACAGCTATCAGCAAATGAGACCAATACATAGAATCAAAATTGAAGGAAGAAGGTGCCCGAAACAGGAGTCGAACCTGCACGCCCAAAAGGACACATGGCCCTCAACCATGCCTGTCTACCAATTCCAGCACTCGGGCAAAAAACGAGGTGGACCGCAAATTTAGCCTTTCCTTTCATTTTGTGCGGCGTCCAGGGACCCTTTTTTGGATGGTCTCCGGTGGAGGCACGTGTCCGAATGTGCGGGCCCGGCAGAAGGAGGAGAGTGTAGCACTTGAATCACAATCATAAATCACCATCAACTATCCCCAATCAAGCCGGCTCGCTGCTCATCTTCAGCTGAAAGAAGTCGAAGCTGCAGGGGGGCCAACGGTCGAGAGCTCGCATCACCGTCCAAATGTGCGGCTCGCCGATCTCCGCTCCTCACAGCTGGCTCACCCGCAGCTCGACGATCCGAACTCATCGAGAAACCCGTGCTTGGAAAAGCGTGCGGCGAGGACGCGCGCACGCGGCCACGGGAGGAGAGTCGTGACTTGAATCCCAATCATAAATTGCCATCAACTATCCCCAATCAAGCCCGCTCGCTGCCGATCTTCAGGAGAAAGAAGTCGAAGGAGCAGAGGGGCCAACGGTCGAGCTCGCATCACCGTCCAAATGTGCGGCTCGCCGATCTCCGAAAAGCGTGCGGCGAGGACGCGCGCACGCGGCCACGGGAGGAGAGTCGTGACTTCAATCACAATCATAAATTACCATCAACTATCCCCAATCAATGCCTGCTCGCTGCTGATCTTCAGGACAAAGAAGTCGAAGGAGCAGAGGGGCCAACGGTCGAGAGCTCGCATCACCGTCCAAATGTGCGGCTCGCCGATCTCGGCTCCCCCGCACCCGGCTCACCCGCAGCTCGACGATCCAACGGCGGTCAATCACAATCATAAATCACAATCAACTATCCCCAATCAAGCCCGCTCGCTGCTCCGCTTCAGGAGAAAGAAGTCGAAGGAGCAGAGGGGCCAACGGTCAAGAGCTCGCATCACCGTCCAAATGTGCGGCTCGCCGATCTTCGAAAAGCGTGCGGCGAGGACGCGCGCACGCGGCCACGGGAGGAGAGTCGTGACTTGAATCACAATCATAAATCACAATCAACTATCCGTAATCAATGCCTTGGGTCGGGTCAGGCACCTGTGATTGAAATTCAATTGAGACCACAGAACCCTCCGATCGCGAGCTCGCACCGCTGTTCATCTTCCGCTGTCCACGGTCCAAATGTGCGGCTCGCCGATCTCGGCTCCCCCGCACCCGGCTCACCCGCAGCTCGACGATCCAACGGCGTCTTTGCCAGCTGCGCCTGGCCGCGCATGTTGAGGTGTTGAGTTGTGTAGGTGTTAAGAGGGTCGAATTGCCGAAGGGCCAAATCACCATCATAATCGTATATCCCCAATCAATGCCTTGGGTCGGATCAGACACCCAGGATGGAAATTCACTTGAGACCACAGAACCCTCCGATCGAGAGTCGCATCGCTGTTCATCTTCCGTCGTCCACGGTCCAAATGTGCGGCTCGCCGATCTCATCGAGAAACCCGTGCTTGGAAATGCGTGCGGCGAGGACGCGCGCACGCGGCCAAGGGAGGAGAGTCGTGACTTGAATCCCAATCATGAATCACCATCAACTATCCCCAATCAATGCCTGCTCGCTGCTCATCTTCAGGAGAAAGAAGTCGAAGGAGCAGAGGGGCCAACGGTCGAGCTCGCATCACCGTCCAAATGTGCGGCTCGCCGATCTCCGAAAAGCGTGCGGCGAGGACGCGCGCACGCGGCCAAGCGAGGAGAGTCGTGACTTCAATCCCAATCATGAATCACAATCAACTATCCCCAATCAAGCCCGCTCGCTGCTCTTCTTCAGGAGAAAGAGGTCGAAGGAGCAGGGTGCCTGACGGGTCGAGAGCTCGCACCACCTTCCAAATGTGCGGCTCGCCGATCTCCGAAAAGCGTGCGGCGAGGACGCGCGCACGCGGCCAAGGGAGGAGAGTCGTGACTTCAATCACAATCATAAATCACCATCAACTATCCCCAATCAAGCCCGCTCGCTGCTCATCTTCAGGAGAAAGAAGTCGAAGGAGCAGAGGGGCCAACGGTCCAGAGCTCGCATCACCATCCAAATGAGCGGCTCGCCGATCTCCGCTCCCCACAGCCGGCTCACCCGCAGCTCGACGATCCAACGGCGTCTTTGCCAGCTGCGCCTGGCCGCGCATGTTGAGGTGTTGAGTTGTGTAGGTGTTGAGAGGGTCGAATTGCCGAAGGGCCAAATCACCATCATAATCGTATATCCCCAATCAATGCCTTGGGTCGGATCAGGCACCTAGGACGGAAATTCACTTGAGACCACAGAACCCTCCGATCGAGAGTCGCACCGCTGTTCATCTTCCGTCGTCCACGGTCCAAATGTGCGGCTCGCCGATCTCCGCTCCCCACAGCCGGCGCGCACGCAGCTCGACGATCCGAACTCATCGAGAAACCCGTGCTTGGAAAAGCGTGCGGCGAGGACGCGCGCACGCGGCCACGGGAGGAGAGTCGTGACTTCAATCACAATCATGAATCACCATCAACTATCCCCAATCAAGCCTGCTCGCTGCTCATCTTCAGGAGAAAGAAGTCGAAGCAACAGGGGGGCCAACGGTCGAGAGCTCGCACCGCCGTCCATCTTACGCCGTCCACCTTCCAAATGTGCGGCTCGCCGACCTCATCGAGAAACCCGTGCTTGGAAATGCGTGCGGCGAGGACGCGCGCACGCGGCCAAGGGAGGAGAGTCGTGACTTGAATCACAATCATAAATCACAATCAACTATCCCCAATCAAGCCCGCTCGCTGCTGAGCTTCAGGAGAAAGAAGTCGAAGGAGCAGAGGGGCCTGACGGGTCGAGAGCTCGCACCGCCGTCCATCTTACGCCGTCCACCGTCCACCGTCCACCGTCCACCGTCCACCGTCCAACCCAATGTTTCACATTAATTTAAATATTACTTTTATTTCTAATGCGAATTCTGCATTTTTGCTTTTGGCTAAGGCAAGCTACATGGCCAGCAAACGGAAACAAGCACGCAAGAAACCCAAAAGGCGGTCCTCCTGGCGGAAGTCGATCGCAGATCGCCGCATCCCCAAGGTGATCGCAGTATTCACCACCCTGACCGCGGTTTATCTTTTCATTGCTTTTGCGTCGTACTTGTATACCTGGCAGGTGGATCAGGATCAGGTGTTCATCTTCCGGTGGTCGCTCTTTGTGGACGAGCAAATCCAGGTACAAAATCTGCTGGGACGCTTTGGCGCCATCGTCAGCAATGCCTTCTTCTACTGGGGGGTTGGCCTTTCTTCGTTCATTATCGTTTTTGTCCTGCTCAAGCTGTCGTATATCTTATTTACCGAAAGGCCGCTGCGCAATATCGGAGCACCGATTCAGTATAGTCTTACGTTTGTGCTCTACTTTGCACCGCTGCTGTCTCTGATTTTCGCCACGGCCAAGTTTCCTTGGGGAGGTGCCTTTGGCAATTATCTCGCCGACTGGATCGTAAACTTTGTGGGTGCCGTGGGAGCAGCGTTGCTCTTTATCTTCCTGGGCATCGCTTTTCTGGTCTGGAATTTTCATCACATCAGCAAGAAAACCACCTTTTCCTTTGCCTGGCCTCGCATCCCCTTCGCCCAATTGCTAAGGCCGGGTCAAAGAGAAGCAGCCAGCGACGAAGATACCAAGGCAGATCCCGTGCTCACCTTCGAAGATCTTTCCACTGCCCCTGCGGATCCGGTCGAATTTGACCTGGATCAGCCCAGGGAAAAGCCCCAAGCCAAGAAAAAACCCGATCCCAAACGGCCGGCAGAACTGGAAATCAACCTCGGCGAATCCACACCGATCGCAGAAGAGGACCAAAAGGCTCCCGTCAGGCCCGAGCCTCCCCTGGAGCCGGTCAAAGAGAGAGAGACTCCGGAGCTGATTGTAGAAAAAGAGAACAAGGTGCACCTGGAGCCCTTTGATCCTACCATGGACTTGGCTCGGTATGAGCGGCCTCGGTTGGCGCTGCTGGAGGACTACGCGGACAAGAATGTGCAGATTGACCGGGAGGAGCTGGAGCAGAATAAAGATCAGATCATCAATACGCTCCTGCACTATAAGATTGAGATCACCAAAATCAGAGCCACCATTGGGCCTACGGTGACCCTGTACGAGATCGTGCCTGCCCCGGGGGTGCGCATCAGCCGGATCAAAAACCTGGAGGACGACATCGCCCTGAGTTTGGCTGCGCTGGGCATTCGTATCATCGCGCCCATTCCCGGTAAGGGTACCATCGGTATCGAGGTCCCCAATAAAAACAAGCAGATCGTTGGCCTAAAGCATGTCCTCAACTCCGAGAAGTTTAAACATGCAAAGATGGATCTGCCCATCGCGCTGGGCAAGACAATCGCCAATGAGGTCTTCATAGCAGACCTAACCAAAATGCCGCACTTGCTCATAGCGGGTGCCACGGGTCAAGGCAAGTCTGTAGGGATCAACACGATCCTCATGTCACTGCTCTATAAGAAGCACCCCTCCCAGGTCAAGCTCGTATTGATCGATCCGAAGAAGGTCGAACTGTTTCCCTATCGCAAACTAGCTAATCACTTTCTCGCCTTCCTGCCGGACCAGGACGAACCCATCATCACGGAGACCAAAAAGGTCGTATACACGCTCAACTCTCTCTGCATTGAGATGGATCAACGTTATGATCTGCTCAAGAAAGCGCACGCCCGAAACATCAAAGAGTACAACAAGAAGTTTATCGCCCGGCAGTTGAATCCAAACAACGGGCATCGCTTCCTGCCCTTTATCGTGCTGGTCATTGATGAATTTGCCGACCTGATCATGACGGCAGGCAAAGAAGTCGAACTTCCGATCGCCAGGCTTGCCCAGTTGGCCCGGGCCGTGGGTATACATCTGATTATCGCTACCCAAAGACCGAGTGTCAATATCATAACCGGTGTGATCAAGGCCAATTTCCCGGCTAGGATCGCCTTTCGAGTCACCTCGAAGGTCGACTCTCGTACCATTCTGGATGCCGGGGGCGCCGATCAGCTCATTGGTCGCGGAGATATGCTGCTTACAGTCGGAGGCGACATGATCCGACTGCAATGCGCCTTTGTGGACACCCCGGAGGTGGAGGAGGTGATCGACAACATCGACCAGCAGCAGGGCTATCCCGTACCCTTTTTCCTACCCGAATATCATGAAGAGGGCGACGATATGGAGAGTGCAGGCGTCCGCGCTTCCGAACTGGATGACATGTTTGAACAGGCAGCCCTGCTGGTGGTACACAACCAGCACGGTTCGACCTCGATGATCCAGCGGCGGCTCAAGCTGGGCTACAATCGAGCCGGGCGTATCATGGATCAGCTAGAGGCCTTTGGTATCGTCGGACCTAACGAGGGAAGCAAAGCCAGACAGGTGCTATTTGCTACAGAAGCAGAACTCCAGGAGCATCTGGATATGATCAAGGCCCAGGCTTAGGAACGTTCCTTTTGACACTGCCGCCCCTTAAACATTCGTTAAAAAGGTATCCATCTGTGCTCTTGTCGGAGGGATAGATCGTCCTTTACCTAGATCATAGTTTGGGCAAAAGCGAAGAAAACGTGATGAAATACCTCTGTATACTCGCAGTCTGCTGGGGCGCCAGCCAAGCATTAATCGCACAGTCATCTGCTGACTCTGATGCTCGTGCTACCACGATCCTGACCGGCCTGACGGAAAGACTGTCCGCCCTGCAGGACTTCACCTACCAGTTTGAGCTACGTATACATTGGCCCGAGGCCGAAGACGAGGTGCTCCATGGCAGCTATCAGCAACGGAACAGTCAATATCGGCTGGACCTGCCCGACCACCTCTATACTTCGGATGGCCTGAGCCAGTGGATTGTAGACAAGCAGGGAGAGGAAGTGCAGATTCACGATTACGTCGCACCGGATGGCGGAGATCTCAGCAGCCCGCAAGGCCTCCTATCCATACATGAGAGTCCGGACTTTGCGTACCGTCTGGATTTTGAAGGGGTCTCCGCGGGGAGATCGGTGCAGCGCCTTGAATTCAAGCCCTTGGATCCGACTAGTGAATACAGCAAAGCTCGATTGACGTTGGATTCCGATTCCGAGCAGATCGAGCAGATCGAGCTCTTCTACAAGAATGGCGTGCGCTACAACCTGGCCATCGTAAAAGTCGAAGAAAATGGTGGGCTGGCAGACGACCTCTTTTTGGTGCGACAGGAAGATTTTCCGGGATACCACATCGAGGACCTGCGGTTCTAATCCCATATCCATCTCGCGGGCGCTACTTGCGACAGCCTCTGTGCCTGCCCTTCCCCTCAACCTATTTAGACAACCAGACGCTTTAATCCGTCAAAGCATTTACATTTGAGGCCAAACATGATACGAAGATGGGCTTAAAAGCCAGGTTGATCCGTCCCTATGCTCGAAGGATTGTGAAGCGGCTGCGCCGCTCCACCGACCGGGCGTTCGACTGTCAGCAAGAGATCTTCGAAGCGTTGGTGGCCAAGGGCCGGAACACAAGATTTGGACGTGACCACGGGTTGGCGGATGTCCGAGACCACCGCGAGTTTACGACGGCCGTACCGCTGCGCGGATACGAGGAGATCAAGCCATACGTGCAGATGATCAAGGAGGGGGATCGCGATGTGCTGTGGCCGGGTGTGCCGAGGTATTTTGCCAAGACGAGCGGCACCACGTCGGGCGTCAAGTACATCCCCATCACCGCCGAGAGCCTGCCATATCACGTCAATACGGCTCGAAATGCCCTCTTTCACTACTTCATCGACACAGGCAAGGGATCGTACTTTGATGGCAAGATGCTGTACCTCTCCGGCTCGCCCGAGATGGACACCATCCAAGGTATCGAGACGGGCAGGCTGTCCGGCATCGTGAACCATCAGATCCCGACGTGGGCCAAGCGCAACAAGCTACCCTCACACGCGGTCAACTGTATCACTGACTGGGAGTCCAAGGTCGCCGCCATCGTCGATGAAAGTATCCACACAGACCTGCGCCTGATCGGGGGTATCCCGCCCTGGGTACAGATGTACTTCGAGGCGGTGCTCGCACGATCCGGCAAGTCATCTGTCAAGGAGGTCTTTCCCAATCTCGACCTCTTTGTCTATGGTGGAGTCAACTATGAACCGTACCGCGCCAAACTCGAGGAGCTCATCGGTGAATCGATCGACAGCATAGAGACCTTTCCCGCCTCCGAAGGTTTCTTCGCCTTTCAATACAAGCAGGGGCATCCCGGCCTACTGCTCAATGTGGACGCCGGCATGTTTTACGAGTTTGTACCCGTGGAAGAGATCCATGCAGCACAGCCGACGAGGTTGACGCTGGCTGAGGTCGTTGTAGATCAACAATATGCCCTCATCGTCAACAGCAATGCGGGGCTCTGGGCCTACAATATCGGCGACACGGTCAAATTTGTGTCGCTGGAACCACCGCAGATCGTGGTGACCGGCCGGATCAAGCACTACATTTCCGCCTTCGGAGAGCATGTGATCGGTCGGGAGGTCGAGGTGGCCCTGCTCGAGGCCACTAACCTGTGCGGCGGCACGGCCACGGAGTTTACCGTAGCTCCCCAGGTCAATCCCGCACAAGGTCTGCCCTACCACGAATGGCTCATCGAATTTGGCGACATGCCGGCGGATCTTGCGGCCTTTGCTGACGCGCTGGACCAGTCTATGCAGCGGCAAAACATCTACTATAAAGACCTGATCGAAGGTCGAATCTTGCGACCGGTGAAAATCACCCCGCTGAAGGCCGGGGCATTTCGTCAATACATGGAAAGTCTAGGCAAACTGGGCGGCCAGAACAAGGTGCCTCGGCTGACTAATGATCGCCGGATCGCAGATGCACTTGCCATTTACCTATCCTAAACAAGTGTTATGGCGCAGGAAGGCGATACCGGAAAGTCTTACTTCCCGTGATTAACGCCAGCAATCTTTAGTCAAAGGTGCAAGCTCACGCGTTACCTGCCAAGGATGCGGTGGAAAGGCAACTCCACCACGAGTATCCTCACACACGCCAAAGCAACATATTGTCTGCCGAACAACAACTTGGCCAACACATATGCGGAAAACATATATAATTTTAGAATATATTTCCCTATTTTGGTTTACACGACCAAGAAAATCAAATAAGTCTCTGTTATGAATAGTGTGATCGGATTAGGTAAATACATCTTCGCAATACCCTTTCTCGTATTCGGCATCATGCACTTCATGAATGCCGACGCAATGGCCGGCATGGCACCCGGTGGCAGTATCATGGTCTACATCACGGGATTGGCGCTTGTTGCCGCAGCCATCAGCATCTTCATCGGCAAACTGGACAAACTCGCGGCCGTGTTGCTTGCCTTGATGCTAATTTTATTTATCGTATTGCTCCATGCTAAGGGCTTGGGAGGAGATGAGGCCACCATGCAAGCGAGCATGAGCAACCTACTCAAGGATCTTGGGCTGGCTGGTGGCGCGCTACTGTACGCCGGGCAGGCTACAGACAATTCTGTCATCGGATAGATTATTATCGATATTTGTAGATAGGGCTGTGCATCTTTGCGCAGCCTTTTTCATTTTGACCCGTGCGCTACTTTCTAAGCATTTCGTATGATGGGCTGCCCTATGTGGGCTGGCAGTCTCAACCCAACGGTCACAGTGTGCAGTCTGAGGTCGAGGCCCAGATGGAGATACTCTTGCGCCGGCGGACGCCACTGACCGGCTGCGGTCGGACCGATGCCGGGGTACACGCCAGACGCTTTTATGCTCATTTTGATGTGCCTGATCCATTGGACGAGACGTTTTGTTATCGTCTCAATCAGCTGTTGCCAGCGAGTGTTGGCATTCGATCCGTGATCTCGGTTGCCTCCGACGCACATGCCAGATTTGACGCGTGCAGCCGGTCCTATGCGTACCGCATGCACCGAGATAAAGATCCGTTCCTGGTCAACCGTTCTTACCGCTTTTATGATTTTGCCGCTCTCAATCGGGCAGCGATGCAAGAGGCCTCCCACCTGCTGCTGAATTACGACGCCTTTCTGCCCTTTTGCAAGAGCAAATCAGATGTCAAGCACCACCGATGCCATTTGTCCCATGCCGCATGGCAGTGGGAGGATGACCGGGGGACTTTTGAGATTTCCGCCAATCGATTTCTTCGGGGTATGGTCAGGCTAGTGGTAGGTATGTGTATCCGGGTCGGCCTTGGCAAGCAGTCCATCGCAGACTTGAAGGAGGCGCTTGATCAGCAACGACGTCTCACCCAAGACCTATCCGCACCAGCTCACGGACTTTATCTTACCGAGGTGAAGTACCCTTATGCTGTGGAATAGTAGTGCCCTGGCCCGGCAGGCAGATTCCTCCTGCAGGTGTTCAACTAGTTGGCGACCGCCGCGTCCGCGTAGAGGGGAAACCGCTCCATGAAGCTATTCACCTTTTCTTTGACCAAACCAATGATCTGTGCATCTTCTGGCTGGCGCAGGATTTCATCTATCCAAGACACGACCTGTCTACAGTCCTCCTGGTCAAAGCCTCGGGTAGTGATCGCAGCAGATCCGAGCCGCATGCCCGAGGTGACAAAAGGTGTCTCCGAGTCAAAGGGCACCATGTTCTTATTGACGGTTATGTCGGCCTTGACCAAGGCCTGTTCTGCCACTTTGCCCGTCAGTCCTTTCGAGCGCAGATCGATCAGCAGCAGATGATTGTCGGTGCCACCAGAAATCACCTGGTAGCCTAGATCGACAAAGGCCTGCGACATGGCCTGTGCATTGGCGATTACCTGCTCACCATACGCTCTAAAGGCTGGCTGCAGCGCCTCCCCAAAAGCCACGGCCTTGGCGGCAATCACATGCTCGAGTGGCCCTCCCTGCATCCCGGGAAACACTCCGCTGTTCAGGATGGCGGACATCTTGATGGGCGAGCCCTTGCGGGTGGTACGTCCCCACGGATTGTCAAAGTTCTTACCCATCATGATGATGCCCCCTCGAGGTCCCCGCAAGGTCTTGTGGGTGGTGGAGGTGATGATATGGCAATGCTCAACGGGATTCTTGAGCAATCCGGTAGCGATCAGACCGGCCGGATGCGCAATATCTGCCAGGAGCAGCGCTCCCACCGCGTCAGCGATCGCCCTGAATCGGGCATAGTCCCAATCCCGAGCATAGGCCGAAGCGCCACAAATGATCAGTTTGGGCTTTTCAGCCAGGGCAATTTTCTCGACCTCGTCCATGTCGATCAGGCCGGTGTCACGCTGCACACCATAGAACACCGGCCGGTATACCTTGCCGGAGTAGTTCACTGGTGATCCGTGACTCAGATGGCCGCCATGCGACAGATCAAACCCCAGGATGGTATCTCCCGGCTGAAGCACCGCCAAGAACACGGCAGCGTTGGCCTGGGCGCCCGCATGCGGCTGGACATTGGCATAACTGACCCCAAAAAGTTCCTTGAGTCGATCGATGGCCAGTTGCTCGATTTGGTCGACGATCTCACATCCTCCGTAGTACCGCCTGCCCGGATAGCCCTCCGCGTACTTGTTGGTGAGACAGGTCCCCATGGCATCAAGTACGGCTTGGCTGGTGAAGTTTTCGGAGGCGATCAATTCGATCCCCTCTCGTTGTCGCTTTAGCTCCTGATTTATCAGGTCAAAAACAATCTGATCAGACATGGAAGCATGTTGATATTAAGAAAGCGCAAATGTAATCATTTTGGCCTGGCTGGGTAGTGGGGTTAAAGGCAGAACTTGACTGCCATCAGAAGACTGAATGTGATAGGATTCTTTTGGAGAACTTGCTCTGTTACTGTAGTTGGCAGCCGCCAATGGGCAATGGCGCATTTGGGGAAAAGAATTGTTAATTTCCGTTCTTACACTTACGCATCCCTAAACATCTGCTGAATCGAATGAGAAATGAAAGTATGTTAAGTAACTTCTGGCTTGTGCTCACAGTCTCGGTGCTCGCTGCTCTTCTTGTGGGTCTGGTGGCTAGATTTTTTACTAGAGATTGGATTCCCTTCAGTGCCATTGCTTATGCTGTCGCGAGGGAAATTCTGGGACATTTTCAAAAAAGACATCTCGAAAGATTGCGAGTCACAGATACGCTCAGTATTCTAAAGCAATACGCACAGGAGAAATGTGGCCAAGTTAGAAAAGCTCTGAGAGAGAGAAATGACGGTTCCATTGTGGGTATCCTCAATGTACTCGAGTACTTACTGGTACAGATCTCAAGATGTTGTGGAGGCAAGAAACAAGTGGAATTCCGGCGAGTCAAGGGTTTGATCAGTGACACGAAAACAACTTTTGATAAATCTCAACATGACCCCAACATAAAACGACCCTATGCCGAAGTGAGCACGCACATTAGTACGGTTGAGACATACCTGAACGATTTGTAATCTTTTGGCTAACTTAAGCGTTATCACATTATGACAGCAGATAAAATCATCGAATTGATTCTTGATCGTGATCTCGAATGGAAGCGAGTCAATGATCTGCCGTGTATCCACACATTTTACAGGGAATACTACATCAATCTCTGTCAATGGCAGTCTAACGCGGTGCCAACTATATCTATTGATGTGGATGACATTGAGCGAGGATACCCTGATATTGTCCGCCTGGATATCCAAAAAGGACAACCTGAATTCGATCCCATTAGCGAAGCTTATTTTGCGGCGAGGCAAGTTGCTGAGAACATCGCCGCTTAGGTGCTACACCTCCCTACCCCAATTTAGGATACCCTAAATAGTGCTTGCTCAGCCTGCCTTCCATCGGCTGATGTCCCTCCCACTTGGAGAATGGTACTACCTCACCGCTTTTCCGGAGGATTTTAATCTCCTGATCGCTCGACGTATAGATGTCGGTGCCCACCGTACCACTCCAGACCAATTGATGGGCAGTGGCGATGTCAATACCGCGCTGCGCTGCCACCGCCGTGACCAACGCCTGCAACCGATCCGGCGTGGGGGCGGCCGTCATCAACTCCACCTTAAAGAGACGGCGATCGATCAATCCGCTGGCCAACATCTGGAGGACGAAGTCTGCAGATGTGGCACAGTCCTTCAGCAAGGAAATGATATCGATGTCGTCTAGACGCACGAAGCTGCGAAGAATGGCATCCCGATGGCCCTCCTCCGACCATTGGAGCTCAAAGAGATCGGACAAGGGCGACCGGACTTCCAGCTCACCCGCCTGGTACAGCTCTTTGATCCGATGGATGGCACCAATGAGCATCAGCTCGGCCGAGAGTACGGTCTTATGGAGATACACTTGCCAGTACATGATCTTTCTCGCTACCAGAAACTTCTCGATGGAGTAAATCCCCTTTTCTTCCACCACCAGCTCATCGTCTCGCACCTGCAACATCGTGATGATACGGTCATACCCGATGGTTCCCTCCATCACGCCTGAGTAGAAACTATCTCGATTGAGATAATCCATCCGATCCATGTCCAACTGACTGGAGATCAGCTGATGCAAAAACCGCTTAGGGTACTGGTCGGTAAAGATGTCCAGGGCCATCTGCAATGTCCCATCGACCTGATCATTGAGTCGACTGATCAACGCATGGGAGAGTTCCTCGTGCTGGGCTTGCACCAATACCCCTTCCAGGGCGTGCGAAAAAGGGCCGTGGCCCAGATCGTGCAGCAATATAGCGACACTAGCCGCCTCGGCCTCTGCATCGGTGATGACTACCCCCTTGCTCCGCAGGCTGTCGATGGCCATGGTCATCAGATGCAATGCTCCCAATGCGTGATGAAACCGGGTATGCAATGCGCCGGGATAGGTGAGATGGGTCAAGCCCACCTGGCTGATACGCCGCAGACGCTGGACGTAGGGATGCTCAATCAGGTCGAAGATGACCTCGTACGGAACCGCGATGAAACCATAGACAGGATCATTAAAAATCTTCCTTTTGTTCATCCTTGATTGGCTTTGGACAAGCTCCCATGCCACTCCTGGTCAGCACGAGCATGGTCTATGTCGCCCCTATTTTCATTTACTTCTGACATGTAGCACTAGATCTGGATTGGACGACGTTCTGATGAGAGCAAAAATGGGAAGAATCTGCCTAAATTCTACTTTCTGATTTACTTATTCTAGACACCGTACTTCTTCAACCTAAAAAGCAGAACCGCACAGCTCTATGGACAAAATCAAGATACTTTGGGCAGATGACGAGATCGATCTATTAAAACCTCAACTTCTCTTTCTGGAAAAGAAGGGTTACGAGGTGGTGACTGTCTCCAATGGATATGACGCCCTGGACGAATACGACCAACAACCTGACATCGATGTGGTCTTTCTAGATGAGTCAATGCCCGGCCTGACCGGACTGGAGACGCTGACCAAGCTCAAGGCGGTCAACAGCAACGTACCGGTGGTCATGATCACCAAGAATGAGGCGGAGACGCTGATGGAGGAGGCGATCGGATCGGAGATCCATGATTATCTGATCAAGCCGGTCAATCCCAACCAGATCCTCCTCACCCTCAAAAAAATCATCGACAACAAGCGGCTGGTACGCGAAAAGACTGCCTCCGACTACCAGCAGGATTTTCGCCAGATCTTCATGGACATCAATAGCGGCCTGGATCACAAGGACTGGACACAGGTCTATAAAAAGATCATCAACTGGGAACTGAAGTTGGACGACTCACATACGGAGGAAATGTCCGAGATCCTTGCCATGCAAAAGAGCGAGGCCAATGCCGAGTTTTCCAAATATATCATCCGCAATTACTTGGATTGGATTGCCGAGAAGCAGGATGGTCCGATCCTCTCCCACCAACTGATCAAGCAGAAGGTCCTGCCGTTGCTCCAGCCCAGCAAACCGGTCTTTCTGGTGGTCCTGGACAATCTGCGGTTTGACCAATGGAAAGTCGTAGAGCGCATCTTGCTCACTAGATTCCGGGTCCAGTCGGAGGACTCCTTTTATAGCATACTCCCCACCTCGACACAGTATAGTCGCAATGCCATCTTTGCCGGCCTGCTTCCGGCTGACATTCAGAAGCATTATCCCCAATACTGGCGCAACGATTCGGACGAGGGCGGCAAGAATCTGTTTGAGAAGGAATTGCTGGAGGCACAACTAAAACGGGTCGTACACGGGGAGGTCAAGATGGACTACGTCAAGGTGACCAATGTGGCACTGGGACAACAGCTGGATGACCAAGTGCACAACTACCTGAAGAATGATCTGACCGTCATCGTCTACAACTTCATCGACATGCTGTCTCATGCCCGGACAGAGATGGAAGTACTCAAAGAACTCGCCAGCGACGAGCGAGCCTACCGGTCCCTCACCAACTCTTGGTTCTTACACTCGCCGCTCTGGACAGCCCTGCAAAAGGTCGCTGACAAGGATATCACCCTGGTCGTCACCACAGATCATGGTACCATCCGGGTCAAGCAGCCCTCGAAAGTCGTGGGAGACCGGGAGACCACCACCAACCTGCGCTACAAATTGGGACGCAATCTGCGGTACGAGGCAAAGGACGTACTGGAAGTGCGCCGACCGGAGGAAGCCGGGCTGCCAAGGCCCAACGTGAGCTCGGCCTATATCTTCGCCAAGGAAGACAAGTACTTTCTCTATCCCAACAATTATAACTACTACAATAACTACTTTCGAAATACCTTCCAGCACGGCGGCATCTCCATGCAGGAGATGATCTGCCCGATTGCTACGCTGACCAGTCGCTAATAGAGAGATTCGCACTAGATCTTGTGGTTAGCTCTAACGTGAAGCTGTACTAACTAGTAGAGTTTCGCATTAAATCTTGTAGCTACTTCTAATGTCTTTGGTCCGCATGCTTCGTTGCAAAGCCTCGCCGTAACTGCGGCTAGCTGCCCACCCGCCTTCGCGGTTCGCTCACTTCTCGCATTGTCATGCTCGACGCTTCGAGATCGCTCGGTCATGCCTCGTCTGCGAGACAAAATGACGTCGCGATCACAAATGGGAGCCAGTAATCCCACAGCCTCCCTAGGACGAAGGTTCCAATTTGCTGGCCAGCTTGGGGTAGGACTTGACAAAGTCTTCAAATTTCTGCTTGCTCTGCAAGAAGGTAATGCGTCGTCCGAGAGAGCCCCGATTGACCAGGGTCAGCCTGGCCGTTTTGAACAACAGATAGTCCTGCTCGGTGATCTTCTCGATGTCTTGATAGGGATAGCGATAGTTCTTGAAGTAGTTGGTCACGTAGACAAATTCGTCGTCGATTTCCACCCGTTTGAGCTGCATGACGGTCAGATAAAGCAGCGTCACCCCAAGCAGATAGAAGATCAACGCGCCAACCTTGAAATAGATGCTGCCCAGGAGCGGGGCCTTGCCCATCCCGCTCAACAAGACCGCCACCGTGAATAACCCAAAAAAGACGATCCAAAAGGTGGGAAAGAAGATCTTCAGGGCCAAGGTGGCCGATGATGATAGTCTACGCATTTTCCTCTGCCTCCTGTTGTGCAACCACCCGCTGGGAGATCACTATGCTCACCTCGTACAGTATATAGAGTGGAATACCGATCAAAAACTGGGTCATGACATCCGGGGGCGTGATAATAGCGGCCATCACCAGGATGACGACGAAGGCCATGCGGCGGTACTTCTTGAGAAATTCGGGTGTGACCAGTCCTACCTTGGTGAGAAAGTAAACGACGATCGGCAGCTCAAATACCACTCCGGCCGGCAAGGTATAGAGGGCCATACTATTGACAAACTTGGCCAGGGTGGGGGACGCAATCGTGTCTGCGACCTCGTAGCCCGTCAGAAACTTGAGGGCAAAGGGCGAAATGATAAAATACCCAAACAGCACCCCCAGCAAAAACAAGGACGAGCAGATGATGACGATGCCCCTGGCCGCTCGCTGCTCCTTTGGGTATAACCCCGGCTTGATAAAGCGCCAGACCTCCCAGAATATATAGGGAAAGGCTACGATGAAGCCCAAGATGATCGACACTTTGAGATGGGTGAGAAAAGCTTCCTCTACCGCCATGGTCTGCACCTCAAACATGGCTGGCTCGCACATGGTGTTGAAAAAACGGCAGAAGAAATTGTACGTGGGAAAGTTGGAATATTTGGGACCAAAGATGACGCGCTCGAAGACAAACTCCTTGCTGACAAACATCACGACGGCAAAGAGAGCCACCGACGCAATGGCCCGGATCAAATGCCAGCGCAAGGCCTCCAAGTGCTCGAGGAAGGTCATCTCCGCCTCAGGCTTCAACTTTGGGTCACTTACCACTGCTTTTGACATCGCACAAATGTAATATTCAAAAACCTCATTTTGTTTGCTGCCACCGGCTTATGTGCTCCAGTGCCATTTCTCATTGGACGCAGGGATGAAAAAGGACATCCCACCCCACCTGTGGCGCCCATGCAGGTAGCAGCTCCCCTGTCACGGGAGATCACTACATGGGTGAAAATGGACCGCGCGCAGGAGATGGAGGTCCCGCTATGGTCTGCAAATCTTGGTCGATCTAGGTACTCGTGTGCTGGTCCATCGCATCCGGTACTTGGTCGGTTGAGAGCGATGGGACAACCTATTTTGTCGTACTTTGCGCAGCGCAAAATAGGACCAAAGCTCAATGGATATACTGATCAACGTTGGCATTCTGGCCTTGAGCCTGTTCGTGCTGGTCAAGGGCTCGGACTGGTTTGTGGACTCGGCGGAGAAGATCGGTCTTTCGCTGGGCATATCCCCCTTCATCATCGGGGTGACCATCGTGGCCTTTGGCACCTCGCTGCCGGAGCTGGCGTCGGGCATTGCCGCCGTCCTGCGAGACGATTCCAGCATTGTGGTCGGGGTCGTCGTAGGCAGTAACATCACCAATATCCTGCTCGTCCTGGGTCTGGTAGCCGTCCTTGGCAAAGTAATCAAGATGGACTATGACATCATGGACATTGATATGCCCCTGCTGGTAGGCTCTGCCCTGTTGCTGTGGTTTTGCCTCTTGGATCTCCACCTCAGCCTTTTTGAGGCCATCTTGTTTGTAGTAGGACTGTGCATCTTCCTCTTCAACTCCATCATCGGCCACATCAAGGAGGATTCGCTACGGATCAAAACCAACTTCCGGGATTATGGATTGCTCTTGCTCGGCGGGCTTTTGGTCAAGTTTGGCGCCGACTATACGATCATATCCATCGGCAAGCTATCCCAGATCTTTGAGATGGATTCGACCATTATTGCGCAGACCTTGGTAGCTTTTGGTACGTCCCTACCTGAGGTAGCGGTCAGCATCACCGCGGCATCTAAGGGGAAACCCGGCATCGCCGTGGGCAACGTATTGGGTTCAAACATCTTTAATACCTATGCCGTGATGGCCATCCCTTCCTTCTTTGGCTCGCTGGTCATTCCCGCCCAATCCTTGGACTTTGCCCTACCCTTCATGCTCGTCTGCACGCTACTCTTTGCCTTTATTTCGATCGGCGGCCGCATCACCCGATGGGAAGGCTATATGCTCCTCCTCTTCTACCTGTTCTTTCTCAATCAGTCTTTCGATCTGATTTGAGCCGCCCCGGCAGGCTTTCAGGCAGGCTCACCCCCTCCTGACCGGTGGAGGCCGATCCCTGCTTGACTGTCTTGAAAACAATTACTTTTGCCCCGTCGTTATTAACGGACCAACGCACATCGATATGTTTGGAAATATTCTCGGCAACATGCAAGGCAAGCAAGAGGAGATGAAGCAACGCCTGGCTGATGAAGTGCTCGAAGTCGAATTGGAGGGAGGTGGCATTCATATCCGCGCCAACGGCAATCGAGAGATCCTAGATATCCGCTTAGATCCCGACAAACTGGACCTATCCGACCGAGAAAAGTTGGAGGACCTGCTGGTTATCGCCGTGAATCAGGTGCTGGAAATCTCCGCCGAGCGTGAAGCCGCCGAAGCGCAGGCCATGATCAAAGAAATGATGCCGCCCGGTCTCGGTGGACTCCTGGGCATGAATAGCTGATGTGCACATGCAAGTCCGATTATTAGCCTCTTACTTATTGATTTCCTGGGCAAGCACCCTGCTGCAGGCACAGGGTGGGCTGGTGGCCTATTACCCTTTCGAAACCTGTGACGCGACCGATGTCAGCCTCAACAATTCGGATGGGATCGTATTTGGCGATCCGATGTGTGATTGTGGCGTAGCGGGCAATGCCTTGCGCTTTGACGGTGTCGATGACTACGTGGTGCTGGCAGGCAATGTCGAGAGCTACTTTGACCGTGACCTCTTCAGTCTCAGCCTGTACTTTCGCACGACCAGCAACAGTGGCACGCACGACATTCTCTCCAAACGTATGGGTTGTGACTTTGATCACGCCTTTGCCATCCGATACACACCGGCGGCAAATATCATCTCGGTCGAGCTGGCCGAGGCGCCGGACAAACGGACGACCTTTATCGAGACGTTGGACCCTGGACTCTGCTGGATCCATTTGGTCGTGGTAAAGGACGATACGGACCACCGCATCTATATCAACGGCGAGTTGCTGGCTCAGCAAAGGATCAGCGAGGTGATGGACCTGACCAGTCAGGCGCAGCTGCAGATCGGCAATGGGCCCTGCATCGGCCCCACGGATCGTCGCTTTGAGGGACTGCTCGATGAGGTGCGGGTCTACAATCGACCCCTGATGCCCAACGAGATCCGAGAACTCTATCTACGCCCTGACCGGACAGAAAGCCGAGATACCTCGATCTATCAAGGAGGTACCGTCAAGCTGAGGGCCGGTACGTCCTGCGCCTCAGGATTTCAGTGGTCGCCTGCCGGCCAAGTGGTGGATGACACTTCTCCCAGTACCTCTGCCACCCCCACTACGAGCCAGACCTTTACGGTGGACTACCAATATGCCGGATGCACGGCGACCGATACGATACGGGTCAGCGTGATCGATCCCGATGACATCGAGTGCGGTCAAGTGCCACTGCCCAATGCCTTTACGCCCAATGGAGACGGTCGCAATGACGCCTTCTTCATCAGCAATCCCTTTAGCCTGGAGTCGCTGATCTCCTTTGAGATATTTGATCGGCTGGGCAACAAAGTCTTTGTGGCCGATGGCGTGCGCGATGCCTGGGATGGCATGTACAAAGGCAATCTGGTCAACCCGGGCCTGTTCCTGTACAAGATCAAGTACACCTGTCGCAATGAGGAGCTGGTCAAGACCGGAAGCGTCATGGTGATCCGATGATGAAGCATACCCTACATATATGTTGCAGTCTGCTGCTGCTATGCTGCCAGTCAAACAGTACCCGAGATCAAATCGCACAGGCCCAAGAGCAGTCGGGGTTGGTCGCTGATGCCAAGCCATCCACCTCTGCCTCCGAACCCGCCTCAAAACCGGCAGGCCGGCAAGCGTTTGCCGAGGGCGAAGGACCCCGGATCGCTTTCGCGGAGACCAGGCAGAGCTTCGGGGAGATTTGGCATGCAGAGCGTTCCCATCATACCTACCAGTTTACCAATGAGGGCAATGCCGATCTGCTCATCACTTCGGCCAGGGCCTCCTGCGGATGTACCAAACCCACCTTTCCCACCCAACCCTTTGCCCCGGGCGAATCCGGAAGCATTGATGTCACCTACAATAGTGTGGGAAAGCAAGGGGCACAGCGGGCCACCATCTACCTACGGACCAATGATCCCACGCAGCCCGAGGTCCAACTCAAACTGACGGGACGCGTCAAGGTCAAACCCAAAGAAGAGTACGACAAAGAGCAGGCCGCTCGCAAGAAGGAGAGCAGTCAACCCTAGTTTTTTGGTGGTTCAGGCGCACCCGTGCACGACTTGTCAGTGCTGAGGATAGGTTAGCGCAGCATCCACGGTTTTATCAATTAGCCTGTCTAAATCGTTTACAGATGGCCCGAGAAGGGTCTAGATCAATCCCAACTGCCGCCCAGACAGCCGCAATTGCCCCCGGTGGATTATTTCACTAGCGTCACGTCGCCCCGGTAGGTCAAGATGCGACCATCAAAGAATTCTATCTCGACGAGATAAACATAGACGCCGATGTCGGCTTGTTCGCCCGCATAGACACCGTCCCAGATCTGAAGCCCGCTCCGATCGGATGGGAAGGCGTCCCCGTCATATTTGCTCACCATCTCGCCCCAGCGATTGAACACCCCGGCCGAAAGTATCCGGACGGCTCCCGTGCCGCCAAAGACAATAAAGTTGTCATTGAAGCCATCCCCATTCGGAGAAAATCCATTGGGTATGAAGACTTTGCGCGACTTATCTACCCGAATCATGATCTCATCCGTGGCCTGGCAGCCATCGATGTCGACGACATTCACCACGAACACTTGATCGTCGATCGGACGAGCCACCGGATCGCCACAATCCATGCACGACAACAATTCGACCGGCGTCCAGCTAAACGTGGCTGCGGGAGCCCCACTGTTGACGATCGGTACAAGCTGGATACTATCGCCCAGATCCAACTCAAGGTCTTCACCCAGATCCACCGAGATGGCAGCTGGCTCCGATACCGAGATCGTGGTGTCGAGCTTGCAGCCCAAGCCATCAAAAACGGTGATCAGATGATCGCCAGCGAAAATCGGCACCTGATTGGTCAGCAGCTGGCTCGGTCCATTGTCCACGCTAAAGGTGTAGGCGGATCCGGATCCGCCCGATGCGGTATCGACCGTCACCACCGTCTGGAATCCCTGGCAAGCCGGTTCCTGCGGCGCAGGGATACGAGCCAAAATCCGGTCCGGCTCAGTGATCGTCACACTGGCCGAGTCCTGGCAGCCCTTACTGTCGGTCAGCACAATGGTGTAATCACCAGCATCTAGATTGGCGGCAGACAGGGTATTCATGGCTGCCCCACCGGTCCAGGTGATGGTGGGTGCCGCATCCCGATTGCCACCGATCCAGTCCAGGCCTATCTGACCATTGGACTGTCCAAAACATCGGATATTCTGGGTACGCGTCGGATCCACCACCAGCTGTAGCGAGTCCGGCTCGTTGATTGCCACTTGTATCTCGGACATGCAGGTGGAATCGGCGGGATCGGTCAGGGTAACCTGATAGATACCCGGAGCCAGATTGGGCCGTGGGAATGTGTTTACGGCAATAGGCCAGGTCCTCCCGTCGTTCCAGGCAAAATTGAAGACACCGCCACGACCCGAGGCAGTCACGGTGATCGATCCATCATCCGCTCCAAAACAAGTGATCTGGCTGGTATCCAGACTGACCATGATGCGCTCGGGAAACCGGGCGTCAATGACGCTGTCGTACACCACACAACCGTCGGCATTGAGCACCGAAAACGGATATAGCCCATCCTCGTCAATCACTACAAAGGGATTGGCCGTCACGGTATCATTAAATGAATGCCACTGGTACCGCTTAGGCCCTCCCACATCAATATCAAGACTGTAGATGAAGCCCAAATTGGGTTCATGGCACTGGTTCTGTGGGTCAAATTGCATGGGGGTATTAACGGTGACATTAATGACGGGATCAACAAGCTCTATGGAGTCGACAGCCGTGCAGGTGCCGGTCATGTTGGTTTCTGTGACGGAGACGGCATACACTCCCGCTCGCAGATCGGAGATGATCTCCGTAGATTCACCCGTAGACCAGGCGATCGTATTGCCGGCCAGGTCTCCCTCTACATGCAGCAAGGCAGCGCTATCGCCAGGACAGACATTGGCCTGATCCAAAATGATCCTGATCGTCGGCCCGTCGGCCAGGGTCACCGTGGTAGAGTCATAGCAGCCATTGGCATCCAATACCGCCACGCCATAAGTTCCCGCGGTCAGATCGACGATGCCCGAGATGTTTCGTACGTTCAAGAGCGTCGACGTGTTGCCGATGATCTCGTACCAACTGAAGTCGTATTCGGCCCGACCCTGGTAGGGGGTACCACCATTGATCCCCAGGCCCTCGATTCTGCCATCCATCCCATTGGGACAGGAAGGCTGCACCACGAACGGCGTCATTCGTATCGGCGACGGCTCATCGACCTCAAACTCGCCCGCGACTTCGCATCCGCTGCCATCGGTCACGGTGACCCCATAGGTACCAGCTCCCAACTGTGACAATACGGTGGCGGTGTCATACAGGATCGAATCCGTTATGGGTTGGCTCCAGGCAAAAGTATACGGCGCGGCTTTGTTTAGGTCCACCCCCACGCTGATACCTAGCATCCCATCCGTCAGTCCATTGCACGTGACATCGGAAGTGGAGTCCAGCGAAATAGCAAGCGACTTTAATGTCCCGAGAGTGAAAGAGTCTTGCACTGAGCATATGCCGCGGGAGAGAGTCAAGAAGTACTTGCCCGGCCGTACATCGGCCAAGGTATGCGAACGAGACACTGTGGTATCGGCCAACTGAGATCCACCCACATCCGTCCAGACAAAGTTGAAGTCCGAGCCGGATCCAATCACATCCGTCGTGATCGAGCCCGTGCGACCCTCGCAGACGGCCGGTGTACTGTTGAAGGAAGCCATCAGCGTATCGTCTTCCAACTGGATGTAGGTCGTATCCGTGCAACCATACGCATCCACGACGATGATCGAGTAATCACCCGCATTGAGATCGGTCAAGCTGTCCAGATTTTGCCGCTGGAGCCCCGGCCCGGTCCAGGTGGTCCGGTACGGCTCATTGGCCGCGCCCCCGGTGATCCCATGTAGGATGATCTTTCCATCTCCCGAGTTAGAGCACGTCGGGTCTACCACGGTGGTGTCCACCGCAATGGGGCTATCGGCCAGATCGATGGACTGCCGATCTTCCACGCCATTGTCGTCGGTGACCACAATGGTAAATCGACGAGTGGCCACGCTCAAGGGAATAAAGGTGGCGCCGTCCACCCCGCTAATATTGACTATCGTCAGTCTAGTTGCATCGTCCCTGATTTCGTAGGTGTAGGGGTCCTCCCCTCCGAAGATGATCAGGCCACCATCGCTCGTCACCCCGTTGTAGCAAGCCGATACGTAGAGCTTGACCTGATCGGGTATGGTGATCTCGATCGTGCCTGGATCTAGGAGGATGGGGATGTCTTCGGTCTCGCCGGTGATGGTGATGTCCGTAGGATTGCTCGTAAACGCCACCGGTGAACTTGAACCCGGAGGCCCAATCGCCTTAAAGCAGAGTTCAAACAGGATCTCATCATCCGGCAGCGAGAGACCATTGACCGCAAAGTCTATCCACACGAGCGGCAAGACACCGGTCGCCGTAGCATCCTCATCTCTGAAGATGTCCCGGATACTCGGATGTATGGACTGAACATTGATAAACTGTAAGATGCTGGCATCCCAGGCCAAGGAGTAGGCAAACGAGAATACGTCGTTCCAGTTTTTGACGGTGATGGCCACGCAGATGGTATCCTCGGCTGCCACGGTCGTATCTGGCAGATGAAGCTCTACCGGATCGACATTGGGCACGCGCACCACAAATTCCTTCGTACAACCATTGTCATCCGTGACGGACAAGATGTAGTTGCCCGCTTGAGGCACCGTGAATGTGGTGGTACCACCGTGTGGAATCAGCGCATCAATCGTGCCGACCACGGAGGGGTCTTCGGCATTGACCAGCGTCACCGTATAGTTTGATCCATCGATCTCCGAAATGCCCCCCTGCAAGCTAAAGGACCCCGCTAAAGAAGTGGCGTCAGGCGTGGAGAAGTCGGTGAGGGTAATGTCGTTAAGGTACAGTACAGAGAACCATTCATTCACCGACACATTTAAGCAGCTACCTCCTCCCTCCAGGATACCAAAGTCGTCGTCAAATCGAGTGACTGTGATGGGGGCAAACCACATCGTATCAGCTCTGCCTCCAAAGAATTGCTGTTGAATTGATCCGTCGTTGAGAAACACCACATCTCCTTCGTGGCTGCCCCTAGCAAACCACAATCCATTATTAGGCGGAGGAGGATTAACGATTGGGCAATCCATGGCAGTAATGTTATCCAACTCTGGTCCAGAAACAGAAGGTACACAGCTATAGAAGGCATAGCCTATCCCGGAGGCCGTAAGCGGATCCGGATCTCCTGCAAAGTCGTGATCACCGTTGTGGTTAATGAAGATCTGATCACCGTGACAGAGCACAATGGGCTGCTGACCCGCAAGGTTGCTTTGAGCTCGAAGCGGAGTAATGCTTGCAATCGTTCCCGCATCCATCACGTCATCGCAGGCACTTCGCGAACCATCATTGGAAACCAGCAGGATTTCCGCCTTTTGAGCTATCGCCGGTGTCATCGACAAGACCAGACAGACCGCCCCTATCAGTTTCATGGGTTGGATCATGAACAAACCTTTACTGAGAAGCGTGCAAATATAGTTCGTAATCCCATGTGGCTTTCTCGTTTTTCAACAAACAATAACTTCAACGATACCCAAAATCTAATATTGCTCCCTTCTGTAGAAGCCATAAGGAGGCCCTGAGAGACCGTTGGTCACACGTCCTCGATAGGCACGATAAGACCAATCCCAAATTCGTTGCCTGCGCCAAGTCGACCCGCTAGCCTTTTAACAAATCTGTCCTGCGCCGCCAGGGCTGTCCTCCTACCATCCAACCTTCGTAGGCGTGCCGATCCGGCATCCTCAAAGACGAAGCGAGTCAAATGTATCCGCGGGAGCCGACGGCTCTTGGGGCGGGGCAACCACCTTCACAGGCAGCGGAAAGGGCCCCTATCCATTCGATGGGGTCAAATTTAATGCCATTCGGCTATTTAAAAGGCCCTTATATATGTTAAAATGTAGTAATGGGTACAAAATTTGCGAGAAATTGCTGGATCTGGAGACCGGTGAGATCCCCGGATCATTGCCGGATCACTGGTGCCGCAACGCTGGGCCTATAGCGCATTTTTTATACCTTGCAGCGCACTTTTTACGTCGATATGGGAGTAACTAAGGCTAGTATTGTGGGTGTCCACGGCTACATTCCAGAGTACGTGCTCACCAATGCTGAGCTCGAAACTATGGTCGAGACCTCTGATGAGTGGATCAGCACCAGGACAGGCATCAAGGAGAGGCACATACTGAAGGACGAGGGCAAGGCGACATCTGACATGGCGGTAGAGGCGATCAAGGGGCTCCTCGCAAAGACCAATACCAAGCCGGAAGACATCGATCTCACCATCTGCGGTACGGTCACTCCGGACATGGTTTTTCCGGACACGGCCAACACGATCAACCACAAGATTGGAGCCACAAATGCCTGGGGATTTGACATTAATGCCGCCTGCTCGGGTTTTCTCTTTTCGCTCAGTACGGCCGCCCGCTTTGTAGAGTCGGGACGATATAAGAAAGTGATCGTGGTGGGGGCCGATACGATGTCCTCCATAGTCAATTACGAAGACCGGACGACCTGCATCCTTTTTGGCGACGGAGCAGGTGCTGTACTCCTCGAGCCCTCCAGCAATGGCACCGGTCTCCAGGACGAAATCCTCAAAGGGGATGGAGCAGGGCGAGACTACCTCTTTATGAAAGCCGGTGGTTCGCTACGTCCGCCCACGCCTGAGACGGTCGCTCAAAAGGAGCACTATGTCAAGCAAGACGGTGCACCGGTCTTTAAGGCAGCCATCAAGGGTATGACAAATACGGTGCGTGAACTGCTGGATCGCAATCAGCTATCCGGTGATGACATCGCCTGGCTGGTGCCACATCAAGCAAATAAGCGCATCCTGACCTCCGTGGCCAACGCCCTGGATTTTCCCATAGAACGGGTGATGATCAACATTGAAAAATACGGCAATACCACAGCGGCGACCATTCCCCTCTGCCTATGGGAATGGGAAAATCAGCTGAAAAAATCGGACAAACTGATCCTGACCGCCTTTGGAGGAGGATTTACCTGGGGAGCGACCTATCTCACCTGGGCTTACGACGGATAACTTCAGGGAGATTCCGGCAAATGTTTAAATTACTCTGACAAAACGAAAGATCTACGCTCCGTAAATGGCAAATACTTCTGACATCCGCAACGGCTTGTGTATCAACTGGAACAACGACATCTACACAGTCGTGGAGTTTCAGCATGTCAAGCCCGGAAAAGGCAATGCCTTTGTGCGCACCAAGTTGAAAAGCATCACCTCAGGCAAGAATATCGAATATACTTTTCCGGCCGGACACAAGATCGATCCGGTCAGGGTAGAGCGCCGCAAGTTTCAGTACCTCTACGGCGATGATTCGGGCTATCACTTCATGAACAATGAGACCTACGAGCAAGTCATGATCGTGCCCGAAATGATCGACAACGCACAGTTTCTCAAGGAGGGCGGATTGATCGACATCCTCTATCACGCCGAAAAAGAAGTGCCCTTGTCTGTGGAACTACCACAAAACATCGTGGTCGAGATCACCTACACGGAGCCCGGCGTCAAAGGAGACACGGCCACCAACACCCTTAAACCTGCCAAAATCGAGACCGGTGCCGAAGTGCGGGTGCCCCTCTTCATCAACGAAGGAGACCTGGTCAAAATCGACACCCGAACCGGCGACTACCTCGAACGTGTAAAAAAATAACGATGGACTTCAAGCAAATCACTGACCTGATCAAATTGGTCAGTAAGAGTAATCTGATTGAACTGCGACTAAAAGACGGAGACTTTGAGATCTCCATTCTCACTAGCAAGCATGGCAAGTCGCAGGCCAAGGAGGGCGCCACACATGTGACGCCGGTCGTGGCCGCTCCGGTAGCCGTTCCTGCCCCGGCCCCACCGGCAGAAGCCCCTGCAAAGCCGGCAGCCCCCACTCCCGAGAGTGCCGCAGAACCGGAATACCTGGAGATCCGATCCCCCATGGTTGGCACCTTCTACCGGTCCGCCTCACCTGACAAGCCCCCCTATGTCAAGGTGGGTGACATGATCGAGCAAGGCTCCGTGGTGTGCATCATTGAAGCCATGAAACTTTTCAATGAGATCGAGTCAGAGATTAGTGGCAAAGTAGCCAAAGTACTGGTGGAAGATGCCACCCCTGTAGAATACGACCAAGTCCTGTTTTTAGTCGAACCATAAGAGGCTCGCCCTCCAAATCGAACACCAAATGTTTAACAAAGTCCTGATTGCCAATCGAGGAGAAATTGCGCTGCGGATCATCCGCACCTGCAAGGAGATGGGCATTCAAACGGTCGCGGTATACTCCACTGCCGATCGGGAGAGTCTTCATGTTCGCTTTGCTGACGAAGCCGTCTGCATCGGCCCTCCGATGTCCACGGAGTCGTATCTCAGCATCCCAAAGATTATGGCTGCCGTCGAGATCACCAATGCCGATGGCGTACATCCCGGCTACGGCTTTCTCGCCGAAAACGCGGACTTTGCCGAGGTTTGCGCGGAGTACGGCACCAAGTTTATTGGCCCACTGCCCTCCATGATCCGAGCCATGGGCGATAAGATCACCGCCAAGGAAACCATGATCAAGGCCAAGGTACCCGTCGTGCCGGGATCGGACGGATTGATCGACAGTGTCGATGAAGGCAAGAAGATCGCTGCAAAGATCGGGTATCCGGTCATGTTGAAAGCGACGGCCGGCGGTGGTGGAAAGGGCATGCGCATCGTCACGGAGGCGGACGAATTTGAATCGCAGTGGGACGCGGCCCGTCAGGAGGCGGCTGCATCCTTTAGCAATGATGGTATCTACATCGAAAAGTTTGTGGAGGAGCCACGACACATCGAGTTTCAGATCATCGGCGACCAATTTGGCAAAGTCGCTCACCTCTCCGAACGGGATTGTTCCATCCAGCGACGACACCAAAAGCTTGTGGAAGAAGCACCCTCGCCCTTTCTCGACAAGAGTCTACGCAAGAAGATGGGCGAGGCCGCCATCAAGGCCGGTAAGGCTATCAACTACGAAGGGGTGGGTACCGTAGAGTTTTTGGTAGACAAGCACAAGAAATTCTACTTCATGGAGATGAATACCCGTATCCAGGTAGAGCATCCGGTCACCGAAGAGGTCATTGACCATGACCTGATCAAAGAGCAAATCAAGGTGGCAGCGGGCATTCCGATCAAGGGAGACAACTATGTACCCACCTTGCATGCGATGGAATGCCGGATCAATGCCGAGGATCCGTTCAACGGATTCAGACCCAGTCCCGGCACCATCACCTCGTTTCACAGCGCCAAGGGTCATGGGGTACGAGTGGATACCCATGTGTACGCCGGCTACACCGTGCCTCCCTATTACGACTCGATGATCGCCAAGCTCATCTGCAAGGCGCAGACACGTGAAGAGTGCATTACCAAAATGGAGCGGGCCCTGGACGAGTTTATCATCGAAGGCGTTAAGACGACCATACCCTTTCATAAGCAGCTCATGCGATCGGAGGCTTTCCGATCGGGAAATTTTGACACTTCCTTCCTGCAGTCCTTCCAGTTGAAACCGGAGTAGGAATTGCAAGTAGATAACATCCCAAGTGGTTGCAGATACCTAACTTGCAGCCACACAACCATTCGAACGGACCAACTGTTCTGTTGTACCCCATCGGTTTAGAATAGCAAATGCCAGCAACACGTGAGGACGTTTTGGAAGCTCTTTAGAAATCTAGCCAAATACAAGGTGCTCGTTGCTGGCAACGTGGTGAGCAACGTGCTCGTAGCACTCTTCACGGTGGTGAGCATCCCGGTCATCATCCCCTTCTTTGAGATTCTTTTTGACCAGGTAGAGGCCGTCTCCGAGCCTGAGCCCCTCACATTTTCACTCTCATCGGTGGTCGAGTGGGGCCAGTATCACTACAGTGACTTGATCGCCCAGCAGGGTAGGCAAAACGCCCTCCTGTACACTTGCTCCTTCATCGTGTTGGTATTCTTGCTAAAAAATCTCTTCCGATATCTTTCCCTGGCCTTTCTGGTCCCGGTGCGAAACGGGATCGTCAAGGACATGCGAGAGCAGCTGTATGCGAAAATTCTGGCGCTGCCCATCGGTTACTACAGCAACGAGCGCAAAGGGGACCTCATCGCCCGCGTATCGACGGATGTGCAGGAGATCGAGCATAGCATCCTCAATGTGATCGAGGTGCTGGTAAAGTCTCCCCTCATCACCATCGGGTGCATAGGCTTCATGCTCTACGTCAGTCCCGGTCTGACCCTCTTTGTATTCGTATTGATCATATTTACGGCCCTGATCATTGGCGGGATCTCGCGCACCCTCAAGCGCAAATCCCACCAAGCACAAAGCAAGTTGGGCACCATCATTTCGACGGTCGATGAGACCATTGCCGGCCTGAAGATCATCAAGGGATTTGGTGCGGAGGCCTTTTTCAGCCGCCAGTTCAGTCGAGACAATAATCGATACAAAAACCTGCTCAATCGCATCTTGTGGCGACGAGATCTGTCCAGTCCGCTCTCCGAATTTCTAGGTATCGTCACCGTGGCCGCCCTCCTCTGGTATGGATCCTCCCAAGTCTTCAGCGGGCAACTGGAGCCCAGCACCTTCTTTGCCTTTCTCTTTGCTTTTTTTAATGTGATCGAACCCGCCAAGTCCTTTTCAAAGGCCTACTATGATATCCAAAAGGGGCTTGCCGCGGCCGATCGTGTGGAGGAAGTAATGCAGCAACCCATCGAGCTGGTGGACCCCGATAATCCATTGGACATCAATGGCTTGAACAAAGGAGTCGAATTTAAGAACGTGTGGTTTAGGTATGCGGAACATGAGCCGTACGTGCTACAAGACATCGATCTGCGCATACCCGTAGGCAAGCTGGTGGCGATCGTCGGCGCCTCGGGATCTGGCAAGACCACAATCATTGACCTACTAAACCGTTTTTATGATGTCAGCAAAGGACAGATCCTGCTAGATGGCAAGGATCTCCGATCACTGCGGATGAAGGATATTCGCTCGCTGATGTCCATTGTTTCTCAGGAACCGGTCATCTTTAATGATACCATATACAACAATATCTCCTTTGGCATGAGCGACCTCACCCGGGAGGATGTGATTGAGGCAGCCAAAATCGCTAATGCCCATACATTCATCCAAGAGACCGAATCCGGCTACGATACGGTCGTAGGAGATCGAGGGGTGAAGTTGAGTGGCGGTCAGCGCCAGCGCCTTACCCTAGCCCGAGCCATCCTCAAAGACGCTCCGCTCCTCATCCTGGACGAGGCTACCTCTGCGCTTGACAGCGAGTCTGAGCGGGCCGTACAGGATGCCCTGCAGCGCATTTTGAAGGGCCGGACCGTCATATCGATCGCTCATCGCCTCTCCACTATACAGCATGCAGACATCATCTTCGTGATCAAAGGTGGCAGGATCATTGAAAAAGGTAAACACAGTGATCTCTTGCAAGAGGATGGCGAATACCGCAAGTTTGTGGAATTACAGGCATTTTAGAAGCAGATGGGAAAGGCGCTACTGACCACCATGTTGATTTTTATGCTGGCTCAGGCAATGGGCCAAAGGTTGGTCAAAGCCCCTGCCCTTCCCCTATCCGGAGATACCATCTTTTTCCTCACGGACGAACTGCCCCGCCGCATTGATGTCGGAAATCCAGGCCCCGGCCAGCGTTGGAATTTCACCTCGTTGCAAGCACCCTACATCCAGCATTATCGAGTAGAATCCGCAATGGTGGGACGCTCGCAAGAGCGATTTCCCTCGGCCGACATCGTGCTGATCGACGATACCGGCTTCGAATCCTACCTACGGCAGGACCAATCCTGTATCACCTACCTGGGCGGACGGCATGCCAATCGTACCAAAAGGCACGACAAGGGCATACCAACCTTACCGGCGACCATGCGATACGGAGACTCGGTCAACTACGAAGATGAAGTGACCGAGATGCTTAGCTATGACCAGCTGCCCGACGCGTGGCGCACCCAGTGGCTGAGCGCCATATCAGACTCGATTCAGATCCGGTCGCAACTACGTCAGCAAATCAACATGGACGCCTGGGGCAGCTTGCAACTGCCGGGGCACCAGCATGAGGTACTTCGCCTGCATGTCCTCGAAGAAACAAGATCTACCTACCTAGCCAGGCGCGGCAGGGGAGATTGGGAAGACGTCACCCATCTGGCACCACCCGAGCTGGTCCAGCAAAGCCATCAAGTGTATCGTTTTGTCCGGATGGATGATGCTGCGCTGGTCGCCTCCGTCGAGACGGACGCTATGAGCCGGGCTCAAAAGGTCACCTATATGGTACCCGCCACACAGGCCAGATACTACAAGACTAGTGTACCGGGCCAATGGCTCTACGCTTATCCCAATCCAGCCTTCTCCTTCGTGCGCTTTAAGTTTGACGATATCATTCCCGGCAAGTACAACATCAGATTTTACAATATCCTGGGCAAACAACTGCTGCAGCGCACCTACGACCTGGACAGACAGCAGACCATAGAGGTCAACATCGGTCACCTAGACAAGGGTACCTACCTCTACAGCCTGGAGGACACGAGTGGAAAAAAGATCGTGACCAAGCGCCTGATCGTACTTAAGCCCTGATCTGATCCAGGCTCAAGCGAGCTGGAAATAGACCGCTCCGAAGTGCGAGATGGCCGCAAGCAGCACAAACAGGTGCCAAATGACATGGTACCACCGCTTGTGGTCCCGCCTATAAAAGTATACACCGGCCGTATACAGCAGTCCTCCCAGAATGATCAGCCAGAGGGTAGTCCATCGCACCTCCGGAAATATCAGGTATAGAGTGACGATACCCAGCCATCCCATGCTCAGATAAAAGACCAAGGACACCCAAGGATATTTACCCCAAGCCGCCAGCTTGTACCATGTGCCAAACAACACCAGTAACCACATGAGAGTCAGGAAAAATGTGCCTACCCTTTGGTCGCCAAAGTGCACGAGAAATGGGGTGTTCGTGCCGGCAATAAAGAAGTAAATGGCAATGTGATCCACCCTGCGCAGCAGCCTTTTGGTCCGTCCATCTGGAGCAAAGTGGTATGTGGCCGAGGCCGCAAACACAAAAACAAAGGTCAATAAGTAGACCCACAGCGCCATCCGGTGCGGCAGGTGGCTCCCCATCGAGAGCAGCAATGGACCGGCCATGACGATGAAGACCACGCCCAGCATATGTGTAAAGGCGTGCCATCGTTCTTCGCCGATATCGTAGGATCTTCCTTTGACAGGTGTAGACATCTCTCAATGCTAACAAATCTCCATTGACTTAGGCCAGAAAATCTGGTGATATCACCGAGCCGGTCCCCATCAAAGGCCATAGTGAGCATTTGGCTTGAGATGGCACCCCTACCCTTTGGTGCGCACCGGCCACTGCCCAGGCGGATTGATGGCATCAAAAGCGCTACATTGTCTGCATCCATCATGAACTGGTCATCTGCCATCAGCCCGATTACGGAAATCTCGGAGCAGCTCTTTCGAGATCGGGGCATTACGCTATCTATCAAGCGTGAAGAGCTGGTCGGGGGTCCCTGCCAGGGCAATAAACTGCGCAAGCTCAAGTACCACCTGTCGCAGGCCATGGCCGATAACAAGGAGGGCCTGCTCACGCTCGGCGGCGCATTCTCCAATCATCTGTATGCTGTGGCTTACGCCGGCTACCGCGCAGGTCTACCTACCACCGGGCTTCTCAGGGGTGAGTACGATGCGGGCAATCCAACGCTGATCGACGTGCAACGCTGGGGTATGCAGTTGATCCCGACGCCCCGGTCGGTGTATCGCCACTATCGCACCCCTGCTGGGCTCATCGAGCTGGAGCAACAATATCCCGGATATCACCTGGTGCCGGAGGGAGGGACCCATGCTGTAGCCCTCCGCGGCGTCGGCGAACTCGTGGAGGAGGTCAGGGCCCAATCGGATCTGGACTATGACTATTGGTGTGTGCCCTTTGCCACCGGAGGCACCGCCTTGGGCATCGCCCAAAAGCTCAGACCCGGAGAGCAGGTGCTGGCTGCCGTCGTGCTCAAAGGACTCGATCCAGAGCAGATATGTGCGCACATCCTGCCCGAAGAAATGCGCATCGCATCTCGCCTCCGGTGGACGCAAGCCAGCTTCGGCGGTTTTGCCAGGCGACACCCAGCGGTAGAACAGTTTGTCCAAGGATTCTACGACCGGCATGCCATCTACCTGGATCCGATCTACATGGGCAAGATCATGTGCCGACTATACCAGATGATCGCAGCCGGCGAGATCCGGAGCGGGCGTCGAATACTGGTCGTGCACACCGGTGGCCTACAAGGGACCCGAGGCTACAATTATCGATTTGGTACGAACCTGCCCGTGCCAAGCCGGAGGATGTAGATATGAGATCCTCCTATACCTTATCACGGGTCGGAATACCGTAAACGGCAAGAAAGACGGCACCAGCTTTGCTCAAACCGTCCTCTAGGACCTCACGGCTGATCGATGATCATCGGTAGGGTGATAGGCCGGAGGGCGGGGAGGCCGGAGGGCGGGGAGGCCGGAGGATGTAGATCCTCCTATACGTATGCACGGGTCGGAATACCGTAAACGGCAAGAAAGACGGCACCAGCTTTTACTCAAACCATCCTCTGGGACGTCACGGCTGATCGATGATCATCGGTAGGGTGATAGGCCGGAGGGCAGGGAGGCCGGAGGGCGGGGAGGCCGGAGGGCGGGGAGGCCGGAGGGCGGGGAGGCCGGAGGGCGGGGAGGCCGGAGGGCGGGGAGGCCGGAGGGCGGGGAGGCCGGAGGGCGGGGAGGCCGGAGGATGTAGATCCTCCTATACGTATGCAAGGGTCGGAATACCGGGAAACAAAAGATCAACGGCAGCTCAATGAACCATCCTCTAGGACGTCACGGCTGATCGATGATCATCGGTAGGGTGATAGGCCGGAGGGCAGGGAGGCCGGAGGATGTAGATCCTCCTATACGTATGCAAGGGTCGGAATCCTGGGAAACAAAAGATCTGCGGCAGCTCAATGAACCATCCTCTGGGATGTCACGGCTGATCGATGATCATCGGTAGGGTGATAGGCCGGAGGGCAGGGAGGCCGGAGGATGTAGATCCTCCTATACGTATGCACGGGTCGGAATACCGGGAAACAAAAGATCAGCGGCAGCTCAATGAACCATCCTCTGGGATGTCACGGCTGATCGATGATCATCGGTAGGGTGATAGGCCGGAGGGCGGGGAGGCCGGAGGGCGGGGAGGCCGGAGGGCGGGGAGGCCGGAGGGCGGGGAGGCCGGAGGGCGGGGAGGCCGGAGGGCGGGGAGGCCGGAGGGCGGGGAGGCCGGAGGATGTAGATCCTCCTATACGTATGCAAGGGTCGGAATACCGTAAACGGCAAGAAAGACGGCACCAGCTTTACTCAAACCATCCTCTGGGACGTCACGGCTGATCGATGATCATCGGTAGGGTGGGGAGGCCGGAGGCCGGAGGATGTAGATCCTCCTATACGCATGCACGGGTCGGAATACCCGTAAACGGCAAGAAAGACGGCACCAGCTTTACTCAAACCATCCTCTGGGACGTCACGGCTGATCGATGATCATCGGTAGGGTGGGGAGGCCGGAGGCCGGAGGATGTAGATCCTCCTATACGCATGCACGGGTCGGAATACCCGTAAACGGCAAGAAAGACGGCACCAGCTTACTCAGACCATCCTCTAAGTCGTCACGGCTGATCAATGGTCATCGGTAGGGTGATAGGCCGGAGGGCGGGGAGGCCGGAGGATGTAGATCCTCCTATACGTATGCACGGGTCGGAATACCGTAAACGGCAAGAAAGACGGCACCAGCTTACTCAGACCATCCTCTAGGACGTCACGGCTGATCGATGATCATCGGTAGGGTGATAGGCCGGAGGATGTAGATCCTCCTATACGTATGCAAGGGTCGGAATACCGTAAACGGCAAGAAAGACGGCACCAGCTTTACTCAAACCATCCTCTGGGACGTCACGGCTGATCGATGATCATCGGTAGGGTGATAGGCCGGAGGATGTAGATCCTCCTATACGTATGCACGGGTCGGAATACCGTAAACGGCAAGAAAGACGGCACCAGCTTTACTCAAACCATCCTCTGGGACGTCACGGCTGATCGATGATCATCGGTAGGGTGGGATTAAATCCTTCCCTGATGAGCTTTTCGATCACCCTGGGATAGTAGCGATGTTCGAGTTGAAGCACCGCCGATCCAATCTGCTCGGCAGTGTCCTGCGACGAAATGGCTACTCGCGCCTGAAAGATGATCGTACCGTCGTCGAATACTTCGTTGACATAATGAATGGTAATGCCCGACTCCACCTCTCCGGCATCCTTGACCGCTTGATGCACATGCATGCCGTACATGCCCTTGCCTCCAAATTTGGGGAGCAGTGCGGGATGAATGTTGATGATCCTGCGGCGATAATCCTGCACCAGATAGGCTGGTACCAGCCAGAGAAATCCTGCCAGCACCACCAGGTCGATCTGCCGATGCGCCAGCTCAAACAGGATCTGGTTTGTCTCGTAAAAGAATTGGCGATCGACGAGCAAAGACGGAATCTCGTGCCGCTCAGCCAGATCCAGGACCGGTGCCGAGGCCCGATTACTCACGATCAATCCCACCTCGATCAAATCGTTGCGGTCGAAGAAATGGATAATTTGCTCGGCATTGGAGCCCGTACCGGAGGCGAAGATGGCGATACGCGTCATGCTCAACGTCGGATCGGTATGTACTTATTGCGATTGGCAGGATCCAGGCCGGTCATGATGCGATATACCTCATTTTTGTGCGTGCGGGAGGCCACGGCAAAGATCTCCGTGACTTCTTGCGCCTTGGCATTGGCAAACATCTGCACGATCATCGAATTGACATAGTCCTTGCTGACCGTCTCCACATTCTTCAATGCCTCGACGATGGCCTGCTTGCCTTCCTCAACGTTGCTGTGCATCATGTCTAGGCCATTGCGATGGTACTCGTACTGAGCCTTGCGATAAGGCCGAGAGCGCGGGTTGAGCATATTTTCGATCATAAAGTACCGATTACGCCCATTGGCCTTACTGCTCCAACCAGATCTTGTGTTGGTGATTTGCTCCCCGGGCAGGGTATTGATGATTTCGTTGGCCTTCTCAAAGTAGGTGTCTCCGCCATAGAGCATGTAGGTGTCGTAATCCATACCCAGCATATAGTAGGCATAGAAGGCCAAGACCGAGGTCAGGTTGTCCGTGTAGATATTTTCACTAAAAATCAGTGGCGTGGTCTGGTCAAACTCAAAGACGACTTCCTTGTCGAGATGGTTTAGCACCGTCGTCTCATAGTTGGAGCCAAACACAGGCCGCACCGCCTGGATGCTCACATCGGCCGCAAAGACGGTAGTGCTGAGCTCTTCCTTTACCGTAAAGATGAGATTGCAGCGGATGCGCTCGTGCTCTTCGTAGTTTTCGTTGGTCCACTTGCGGTTGCTCAAAAAGTCCTTTAATCTGCTCTCCAGCTCATCAAACAACTTGGGGTCGGCGGTCTGCAGATTTGGTGTATTGACCTCGATATCAAAGACAAATTCCTGCGCGGATGCCAGGGAGCCAATCAAGGCGAAACAAATCATGTACAACCATCTACTCATGTACGCTCTTTTTTAGTTTGGGCGACGTTGACTATTTCATCAACGATATCAGCTGCCACTTCAGTCTTTGGTTTCAGGTCGAATGCTCTTTTCTCCCTGTCGGGGAAGTAGAACGTCACCTGGTTGGTGTCGTGTTGAAAACCGGCACCCTTCGTCGCCAGCGAATTGAGCACGATGAAATCAAAGCGCTTCTTGATCAGCTTGCGCTGGGCGCTCGCCTCTCCCTCGTCCGATTCCAACGCAAATCCAATGGTGATCTGATCGGATCGCTTGGTACTCCCCAGCGTGGCGGCAATGTCCTGCGTGCGCTCCAGTGCTATTGCCAGGGGTCCGTCCTTCTTTTTGATCTTTTCTCCAGCCACTTTCTCAGGGCGATAGTCTGCCACGGCGGCAGCCAGCACGGCGAGGTCGGCTGACGACCATAGATCCACGCATTGCTCATACATCTCGCCTGCACTACGCACCCGATGCACGGCATGGATCAACTGGGTATTTGGCTCCACGTGGGAGGGTCCTATGACCAGATCGACGGTGGCTCCTCGTCCGGCCAGCTCCTCTGCGATGGCCACGCCCATCTTGCCCGAAGACCGATTGCCTATAAATCGCACGGGATCCAGGTCCTCGTAGGTGGGTCCTGCCGTCACGATCGCCCGCAGACCGGCTAGTTCACTTTTTTTTTTGAGCGCTCGGGTGATGGCGGCCATGATGGTCTCCGGCTCGGCCATTCGACCGGCACCGACCAAGCCGCTAGCCAGCTCACCCTCCTCCACGGGGAGTAGTTGTACCCCGTCAGTGACGAGCTGCTTGATGTTGCGCTGGGTCGCCGGATGGTGCCACATATCCACATCCATAGCCGGAGCAATCATGACCTGGCATCTGGCGGAGAGATAACTGGCACTCACGATATTGTCACAGTGGCCATGGGCGAGTTTTGCCAGCGTGTTGGCAGTAGCCGGGGCAATGACCATCGCGTCGGCCCAAAGGCCCAGCTCCACATGGTTGTTCCAGCCTTCCTCAGAGGAAATTTCTGATAGCACCGGTCTGCGTGAGAGGGTATGCAGGGTCAGCGGCCCCACAAAGTCCATGGCTGATGGCGTCATCAGCACCTGCACCTCGGCTCCGGCCTTGATGAGTAGTCTAGTGAGAAAAACGCTTTTGTACGCGGCAATACTGCCGGTGATGCCTAGTAGGATATGTTTACCCGTCAGCACGCGGAGGCCTATTCATTGAGTAGGGCCTTCACTTCGTCATCCTCTTCCTGACCTTGATCCTTGTACCGATAGTTGATGTTGTCGGCGAGAAATTCTTCGGTGGCGATCAGCGCCGAGTTGGGCAATCGCTCATAAAACTTAGAGATCTCGATCTGCTCCTTGTTTTCGTGAATCTCCTCGATCGTGTCCGATGCGATGGCAAACTCATCCAACTTTTCTGACAGCTCCTGCTTGATCTCGATGTTGAGTTGGTGTGCTCGCTTGCCGATGATCGCGAGCGACTCATATATGTTGCCGGTTTTTTGCACCAGTTTCTGGATGTCCCGGGCTTTGGCAAAGGAGTTGTACCCCTGCACTTTGGATTTTATATCTGTCATTTTGAAAAAGTTTTGAGCTTGGCCTCGCTTTGTGCAAGCATTTCTCTGGCTTCGCTCGAATATTTACTGCTTGGAAATTTCTTATTAAAGTCTGCGTGCTTTTCGATGGCCTCCTTGTATCGATCTTCTTGCCTTTCGTAAAAACTGTTCTCTGCAAGCAGAAAGGCAGATTTAAAAATGAGGAAGCGTACCTCTTCGGCATTGTCCGATTCAGGAAAATCCTTGAGGAGACTCTCGAAGGTATGCACAGCCGAACTGTAGTTCTTCAGATCAAAATATAAGTTGCCCGTCTCAAAGGCCTTTGTCTCCAGTTTGCGGCGACACTCGTCGATCAGATCGTTGCAATTGGCGGCTCGGTCGCTATTGGGATAGGTGTTGACAAAGAGTTGAAACTGATCGATGGCTTTAATCGTGTATTGTTGGTCCAGGCGAAAGATGGGGGATAGCAGGTAGTTGGAGTATCCCTTCATATAGTCTGCTTCCTCCCGCCGATCACTGGAGGTAAAGGTGTTGGAGAAGTTTTCGAAGTAGTGGGCAGCTAGCAAAAAGCTGGATTGGTGATAGTGCGTGTAAGCGTACTTGAAGTAGAGGTCTTCGGCCTTGGCGGTGCCCCGGAAGCTGTTGAGAATCAGCTCATATAGTGTCTGCGCGCGGAGATATTCGCCAGCGTCGTAGTACTCCATGGCCTTCTCGTAGATCATCTCGGCATCATTGCTGGTCCGTATTTTTTCAAATTCGGTCCTACAAGATACTGATAATGAAGCGATTAACGCGATCACGATCCAACCTTGTGGGCGCATGCTTTTCATTGGCTTGCAAAATTAACCTATTTCACGTATTTGTTCAACCCGCCGAGCTTGGAAAACTCAGCCTCGGAGGGCCCGCTAAAGCCTGCCGCACAGGCGTATAGGACCTCACTATCCCTCAAAACGGACCGCCTCCGCAGGATTCGCGCGAGCAGGCACTGATTAATGGAAGTTTAACATTTCGGTCTCCGATTCAAAGGACAGGTAGACCCGACTGAATAAGGACCACCTTGGATCAAGTGGAAGCTACGAGGCTACTTTGAGCTGCTTGACCTTGGATTTGCTCAATTTCTCCCGGGCGTAGCGAAGATCAACCTCAAAGATCTTGACGCCCTTCTTGGAGGGTGTCTCAAACATGGCGTCGGTCATGATCGCTTCGCAGATTGAGCGCAGACCTCGGGCCCCGAGCTTGTATTCCAGAGCTTTTTCGGCGATGAACTCTACGGCCCCCCTGGTGATCTTAAATTCGATGTCCTCCAACGCAAACAGTTTCTTGTACTGCTTGATGATGGCATTCTTCGGCTCAGTGAGAATGACCTCCAGCGCTTTCTGGTCCAGCGGATTGAGATAGGTCAATACGGGCAGCCGACCTAGCAATTCCGGGATCAGCCCGTAATGCCGCAGATCCAGATGATTGACGTATTGGAGGAGATGTTCGCGGTCTACCTGAGACTTTTCCTTGGAGTTGTATCCGATCACCTGCGTATTGAGCCGCTTGGCGATCAGCTTCTCCACGCCGTCAAAGGCGCCGCCACAAATGAATAGGATATTCTCGGTGTTGACCTTGATCAGCTTTTGCTCCGGATGCTTTCGGCCTCCTTGGGGCGGTACATTGACATCCGTCCCCTCCAGCATCTTGAGCAGCGCCTGCTGCACGCCTTCCCCCGACACATCTCGGGTGATCGAGGGATTGTCGCTCTTGCGGGCGATTTTGTCGATCTCGTCGATGTACACGATTCCTTTCTCCGCTGCTTCTACATCGTAGTCGCACACTTGCAGGAGTCGGCTGAGGATGCTTTCTACATCTTCTCCGACGTAGCCGGCCTCGGTAAAGACCGTAGCGTCAACGATGGCAAAGGGTACATTGAGCAGCCGGGCAATGGACTTGGCCATCAGCGTCTTGCCGGTACCTGTCCTCCCCACAAACAAGATATTGGACTTTTCTATCTCGACCTCGTCTTTAAACTCGATGCCGATCCGCTTATAGTGGTTGTAGACCGCCACAGCCAAATACTTCTTGGCGTCGTCTTGACCGATCACATACTCGTCCAGGTAGCCCTTAATCTTCTTGGGCGTGAGGTTGGAAGGCAGCAAAAATCGGCCTTTCTCTTTGTCCTTGCTGGTGAACAGCTCCTCCTTGACGATGTCAGTGGCCTGCTCTACACATACCTCACATATATGGCCGTCAATACCAGCGATAAGGATTAAGGCTTCTGCCTTATCTCTACCGCAAAACGAACAGCGCACATTCTTATCTTCCATTGTTCCAACTTCTGGGTACAAGGTAGGCATTTTATCGCCTACGAGTTTCATCATTGCCTACAATGCAGCCGGTGCGATGGTGATGTCTGCTATGCTTATTTATCCTCCTTGGTAGCGTCTCCGCGCTCGAGTACTTCGTCTACAAGCCCATATTCTTGGGCTTCGGTAGCGCGCATCCAGTTGTCACGATCACAGTCCTCCTCGATCTTGTCATATGCCTGACCGGTATGCTTGGCCAGGATCTCGTAGATCTCCTTCTTCATGGATTTGATCAACTGATAGGAGATCTCCATATCGGTAAACTGTCCCTGCATGCCTCCGGACGGCTGGTGAATCATCACCCTCGAATGAGGAAGGCAAGTGCGTTTACCTTTGGTACCCGAGGTCAACAGGACTGCACCCATCGATGCGGCCAAGCCGGTACAGATAGTAGCAATCTCGGGCGAAACGTACTGCATGGTGTCATAGATACCCAACCCGGCAATCACCGATCCTCCCGGGCTATTGATAAACATCTGCACATCCCGCTTGGGGTCGGTAGATTCCAAAAAGAGGAGCTGCGCCTGGATCACATTAGCCACATAGTCGTTCACCGGTACGCCCATGAAAATGATGCGGTCCATCATCAGGCGTGAGAAGACGTCCATCCCCACGACGTTGAGCTGACGCTCCTCGATCACATGTGGGGTAAATCCTTCGATATTAGGGATGGAGGTCTCCATATATTTATCGAGATGCAGGCTGCCCATGCCCAGGTGTTTGACTGCATACTTTCGAAATTCGTCTTTGTGAAACATCGTTGTCTTTTTATTTCCTGAAGATTAGGCCGTGATGGCCTGATAAAATGTCATGTTATTAAATGCCAGAAGTCCTCAATTGTTTAGTCTCGATTACTCCTCTTCGTCGGCTCCTGAGGCATTCCGAGAGCGCCTGGCTTCCTCCAAAAGTTTATTAAAATCGTCCGGATCGATGGGCTCCTCGACCAATGTCACCACATCGCGGATCTGCTCAAAGATTTTGTCCGACAGCTTCTCCTCGTACACTTTATTGACCTGCTCCTCATCCGAAAGCATTTGGTTGACGTAGCGCTCCATCACACCCTCGGGCATGTCCTGCCCACCTAGATAGTGGAGGAGTTGATGCTCAAAGTGTGATTTGATCTCATCCAGCTCGACCTGAAGCTCAAACTTCTGCTGAATCTTTTGCTCGATAAGCGTCCAACTCAAATTCTTGGCAAATGTCTCATACTCCCGCTCCGCCTGCTCTACATCGAGCTCCTCATTGCTAGCCACGAGCCAACGCTTAAGAAAGTCTCCCGGTAGCGCCAAGCTGTTTTTTGCCAACAGGCGATCCTGAAAATCGCGAAACAGCAAAGCCTCTGCCTGCCGATCATAGTACTGTCCGATGTGCTCCTTGATCTTTTCGCGGGCTTCGTCTTCGCTGGATACTTGCCCCTCGCCAAATGCCTGATCAAAAAAGGCCTGATCGATGTCGGCGAGTTCCACGCGCGTGACTTCATTGATGGTGCCCTCGTACCAGCGTCCTACCTCCCGATCCATCTCGTCCTCTTCGAGATTCAGCAGATACTTGCGTACGTAACTGTCCTCCTTCTCGCCTTCGAGGGTGAAAATGTCAAATCTAATCGTATCGCCCTTTTTGGCAGCCAAAATCTGATCGCGCACCTCCCCCTCCGGAAGGCTGCTGACCAGGATCTTGAAGGTGGTCTCCAGACCCTTGGGCTTCACCTCTCCATTTTCGAGCTCCTTGGCCACAAAGCGCACACTATCATCGAGCTGGATATCATCCTCGGGAAAAACCTGCTTGCCCACACGCAGACGAGCGGCATCCATATCCTCGTCGATCATCTCATCAGAGACCTGCACCTTGTAGACGTCAAAGGTGCTGGTGTCGTCCACCCCTTCCAATTCGAACGTGGGCGAGAGGCCGATATCAAATTTGAACTCAAAATCCGACAGATCCCCCAGTTGAAAATCTTGCTCCTCTTGCTCTGCGGACGGCAAAGGTTGGCCGAGAATGTCCAGCTTCTCCTCTTGAAAGTAGGCGCCCAACTTTTGCTGCACCAGCTCGTTGACCACATCAGCCAGCACCGCCTTGCCGTACATCTTCTTGATGACTGACAGAGGGACCTTGCCTTTTCTAAAGCCCTTCATATGTGATTGTTGCTGGTACTTGCGCAACTCACTGCGCAAGCGCTGGTCGTAGTCACTCTTGGCGATTTTGACCGCCAGCTGCGCCTCCGTAGTCGACTTATCAATACGCGTTATGCTCATTGCTCCGACACTTTTTGCGATGGAATTTAAATCTTACTCCGCCAAGCACCTCGTTCTGTTGACCTGAATAAATCGGGATGCCCGATGGCCGCTTTTCGCGTCACTGATCGATCAGAGACTGTCCTATCTATGCGGCAGATCACCCTTGAATTTTTCAACGAATCCTCGCCCTTTCCTGCCAGGACCAGAAAAGCAACGCAAAAGAAAGGATATCAGGGAGATTTAGCAAATATTCACACCATTATCCGACATTGTGCAATCGGCTTAATTTCTGTGATCAATGCACTCAAAAGTCATCCTGAGACCATCCACCTGACAACCCTGATATTAAGACCAGCCCGGGTGCCCATATGCCCACCAGAGCAAAGGCATCAATGTCACACTGCCACGCCGGTGCTATGCTCGGCCCATCCGTCTCCCGGGAGCCTCACTCCGCATACACGCTAAAGTGGTAAATCGGCACATGCATCTCGTGCCTGTCGACGGTCAAACCGAAATCGTTTTTCAACTGGTCGAGCAACAAAGTGGGATCCGAGGTCTCCAGACTCCAATCATAGATCGCCCTGCGATCGGCCCCTCCATAGAGCACCGGCACGCCCAAAAGGCTACTCAGCTCTACAGCCAGCTCCGGCAGGGTGTAATTGTCAAGCTCGACGTAGTCATGCTCCCGGATGATCGCCGGGATCTGTGCATCTGACCAGCTGTGCACAGATGCGCTCCACAATCGTTGCTCATCAGCGACGTCGAAGACATAGGCATCCATGAGCTCGTTTTGAGATCGGACTGCAATGTCAAATTCATGTAGAAGGTTGACCGCCGTGAAAAACCGGACGGTGTGGTCTAGCGAATGACGCATGCGCAGGGTGATGCACCGGTCCGCTAATGTGGGATCGATCCGGATCTGCTGCCGAGGCAACTGGAGCAGCTCAGCCAGGACATACTGCGGGCGCCCCCGGATCTCGGTATAGTCCGCCTCTCGAATACTGCCCTGCTGCACCTCGCTGTCGCAGTCGGCCAGATCTAACACCAGATTGGGTGTCCTCTGGGCCCGCAACGGTTTGCCTATTGCTTCTTCGTACGTCTTGATCAGCCCTGTTGCCCGTATACTACTCCGGTGATTCTGCCTGCTCAGACGCTGCAAGGATTCCGCGTCCAAGCCGCTCGGATGCCCATGCCACAAGACCTCCCCGTGCGGACTAAACAGCATGGCATACGGCAAGGCGCTTACCCTGTATCGTTCGAACGTTCGATTCTGGTAGTCCACCGCGACGTGGCGCGGTTTACCCCTAGCTTCCATAAATTTTCTAACGGTGTAGGCCGACTCATTGCTAAGGGAAAGGAGGAAAACCCGGTCCTCGGTGCCAGCCACCACTCGCTCCATATGATCCATGACAGCCAGACAGGGACCACACCAGGTGGCCCAAAACTCCACCAGGACACACTTTCCTTCGTATGCGGTAGGACTCACATTTTGAGATATCCAACTGCCCACCTCAATCGCTGGCAGAGGCTCGGCCGCCGATCGGGTATGGACGTAGAAAACCAGAAATAATAGCCAGGGGGCGCCCCGGGCCCAAATAATGCCTCGAGGTCGTGGCAACCACTGGCGATAGGTCTTGACTAAAACCATTTCTTTCACTAGCCCATATGCTTTTCTAGGAGGCTGTTAAAATACTTACGCTGATTTGTTCACCAGTTCTTTTGCCCGCATGCTTGGTTGCAAAGCCTCGCCGTAGCTCCTGCTAGCAACACCCACCCGCTGCCGCGGTTCCCTCACTTCTCGCATAGTCATGCTCGACTCAACGAGATCGTTCGGTCATGTTTTGCGCCTTGCCGGCCGACAAAATAACGTCGCGATCTCCATGGAGCCACACATTCAATAGCCTCCTAGGTCCATCAAAAGTAAAATACTCCAAAAAATACGATCAAAGATCAATTTTCGCCTAATACTGTCCGTCGTGCAAGCTTATCATACTGATTACCAATGTTTTATCGGCACTTGGTATGACTTAAGATTGAAATATCTAACACGCCGCCATAATTCGTCAACTGCGGTTTTTACCAGCAAATAAACGTCGCATATATGTGACAAATTCTCTCGGCCTCGTCATACAGATGTTAACAATTTCTATTTCACCTATATTTTAATTCACCCCGATTATGAAATTTGGTTTTACCTTTTTACTCATGTTTTTGTTGGGTATGGCCGGCCTGCAAGCTCAACATGATCAACTGCCTACCGACCCGGAACCTGGAAAATGCTACGTTAAGTGTGTCACCCCAGACGAATTTGAGACCGTCCAGGAGCAGATCTTGGTCAGACCGGCCTACACCCGACTGGAGGTGATCCCTGCTGAATATGAGACTGTCACGGAAAGAGTGCTCGTAAAAGAAGAATCCAAAGATTTTGTCTTTCACGCAGCAGTGTACGAAACGGTGGAAGTGCCGTATATGCAAAAAGAAGCTCGCACGGATCTGACGACAGTGGAAGCGACCTTTACCCCCGACCAGGAGAGTCGGATCATCTACCCTAAAACTAGTGGCTGGGAATACACCACCTATGCCGACTGCGCATCTGCCAATCCAAATGACTGTCAGATCTTGTGTTGGAACGAATATCCAGAGCAGACCCAGGTGGTGCCAGTGCAGCGTCTGAATGTCGGAGCACACACCGAAGACATACCCATCCGAGAGATCAACGCCACCTACACCAAGCAAGTAATCAAGACCCCCGCTCGCGTAGAGGAAAGAGTGATCCCAGCTGAGTACTCTGAAATAACGAAGCAGGTCCTGAAAGCAGCCGCGACTACACGCACGATCGAAATCCCGGCTGAGTACAAGACCATCTCAAAGACGGTGCTCAAGAAAAAAGGCGGCGTCACGGTCTGGGAAGAGATAGACTGCAAACTCACGGAAGCAAACATACTGCCCATCTTGTGGGACTTTAACAGTGCCGCTCTTACCTCCGACGCCAAACGCATCATCGACGACAAGCTGCTGTCACTCATGCAAGAACGATCCAACATTACGGTCGAACTGTCGTCACACACGGATTCGCGTGGCAACGATGACTACAATGAGCGACTCTCGCAGCGCCGAGCCGACGCGGTCGTCAATTACCTGATCAACAAGGGTATCAACCGCTCGCGTCTGATCAGCAAGGGGTACGGAGAGGATCGCCTGAAAAACCACTGTGGCAATGGCGTAGAATGCACGGAAGAGCAGCATCAGAAAAACCGAAGAACAGAATTTCGAGTGGTTGGAGGTAACTAATCACCCTACCCCATCTGGTAAGAGGGCTGTACTTTTTGCTTCAAAACAAACAGCGCTCGATAAACCAACTTGTTGATATTAGTGCAGGCACGTCTTTGACCGGGTGTGCCTGCACGCTTTTGGGCCCAGGACTATTCTCCTTTGTGTGCTGGCCTGGACGAGCCCCGCGACCTGGCCTGATCCCATCGTTCGTTCCTTCGGGACAAGGCTTCAAAGTCCACATATCATCGTAGAGATCAAAGCGGCCGCCCCCACGTTTCGCATATCGCGGAGCAAGCTGGGCTCAAGGCATTATCCCAACTGAGGGCCAGCGTTGCGCATGCAGGCCCTCATCAGGACGTCCGTATGGGACTTGCTGACCTTGGAGATAAACACCCTCCACCAGCCGCGTTATTTGAGTAGGGGATCCGCTCGCACTTGCAAGCGCCCTGCGACTGTGTCAGCTCCCGCCCGGACCGACACCTGGTGCCAGCCTGGTGATGCTGTGACCTCGGTGATCTTGGCGCCGAAATAGTTTTTCCCGGTGGCATAACCGGCAAATTGGGCCACTACTTTCTCCCGTAGCTCGTTGTAGTCCTCAACTGTCCGGATCCTGGCCTGTTCGATCAGATGCTGCTCCAGGTCCAGTTGCATCTGCGCGTCTGTGACACGGGTCTCTAAGTCCCGGAGAGTACGACCCAGGGCCTCTGAGCTTTGCTCGATGTAGGCCTGCGGCGTAGGATACCTGAGATTCCAATAGATGCGATTGAGTCCCTGTTTGGCCGGGACCTGCCAGGTAGTGGTCCGTCCGTGGATGGGATCACTTACCTCGATGGCGAGCGAGTCAATACCCGGTAGATCTAACCAAAACTGGATGCACGCTCCGGGCTCGGGGTTTTCGCCTCTAAATTCAAAGTAGGGTTGCTTTCTGCCGGTATAGATGGATTGCCAGTCGGTAGCTCTCCTGCTCTCAAACAGATGGAGCGGCGACCCTACATCGCGCATGGACATCTGCCTCAGGGCACTGATGTCATCTAATATCCAGATACTCCGACCATGCGTACCTGCCACCAGATCGCCGTCGCGGGGATGAATGACCAGGTCATGCACAGCTACTTTGGGCATGCCTTGATCCAGGACGATCCAGGACTGACCGCGATCCAAGCTGGCATAGGCGCCAATCTCGTTGCCCACAAACAAGAGATCTGCTGCCTCATAGTCCTCCTTAACCACGTAGGTGCTCCACTGATCAGGCAGGTTGGCACTGATGTCCGTCCAACTTTTGCCATGATCTTCGGTGACCATGACGTATGCTGTCATATCATCGTATCGATGGTTGTCCAACGTGATGTAGCACCGACCCAATTGATGCTTCGACGCCTCCACCCGACTGACCCAGATCTCGTCGGGGATGCCGGGCATGGCCGTGCGTACGTTGGTCCAAGTCGTGCCCCCATCGCGGGTGAGTTGGACCTGCCCATCATCCGTCCCTATCCAGATCTCGTCGGGATCCAGCGGAGACGGACTGATCGTGATGATGGTAAAATGATTTTCGCCTCCCGTCACACTGTTGGTCAGGCCACCGCTGCGGCTGGGATTGCGCCGGGCGGGATCGTTGCCGGTCAGATCAGGGCTGATGATCTTCCAGTGATCGCCCCGATCGGTAGACCTGAACAGATAATTGCCCCCGAAGTAGATGGTATGCGCATTGGTTGGTGAGATCACCAGTGGACTGCTCCAATTAAACCTGAACTGGGGAGGCAACAATGGCCGGCGCATTGCCTCACCGTAGAACCAATGCTCGCCAGGATAGATCGTATAGGTGATCATGGAGTCGGGAAAGTCCGGATCGAAGTGATCCTGAAAGTTGATCACCGTCTCGGGTGTGGGTGTGATGTAGGTGTGCTCACGCGTCTCGAGATCTAATCGGGTGGCAAAACCCACGTGATTGACCAGGTAGGCGGTGCGCCAGTCCGAGGGATCAATCTGACTGTGAAAACCATCGCCCTCACCCACCCAGGTGTTGTGCCCATTGAGTATGCCGCGCACCTCCCGGCTGTTGCTAGGGCCCATCCACAGCCCATTGTCTTGCAATCCTCCCACGACCCAGTACGGATCTCGCATATCTACACCGATGGCATAGTACTGGCCGATGGCCATGTTGTTAAATGACAGGATGGAGCGACCTCCGTCGACGGTCAACCGCAGACCCTGATCCGTACACAAATACATGATCTCACTATCGTAGGGGGCGATCCACATATCGTGGTCATCCCCTCCGTCCGCCCGCCAGGAGCGGCGCTGAAATGTCTGCCCCCCATCATAGGAGATGCGAAAGTCCCTGGAGACCACGTAAATGGTGTCCGGATGGCTTGGATCGATTTCGATTTGACCATGGTAGAAGGGACGGACCGCATGCTTCAGCAGAAAGGTCCAGCTTTCGCCCCCATCCTCCGATTTGTAGACGCCGGAGCCGGGCTGCCCTTCTGGTATGTGCTCATCCGCCTCATAGGCGGCTACCATATGATTGGGATACTTGAGGCAAATAGAAAGGTCAATCATCCCAGAGGGGCCCTCCGCCAGACCCCGAGTAATCTTACGCCAATTTTGACCGCCATCCACACTCTTGTAGATCCCTCCGTTGAGTCCGCCACTTTCATACCAGTACGGTGTCCGCAGTCTCTCGTAGAATGCGGCAAACATGATCGACGGATCATTTGGGTGCAAAATAATCTCTGTGCAGCCGGTACGCCCATCATCCGGCAATCCGCCCTGCACTTTCGCCCAGGTGGCACCGCCATTCGTCGTTTTGAAGAGTCCTAGCTGTCCGGAATGTCCCCACAAGTGGCCGGGAGCAGCTACCCAGGCTACCTCTATATCGTTGGGATGCAGGGCAATCTCTGCAATGTGGTGGGTCTCCTCCAGTCCCAAGTGGCTAAATGTCTTGCCACCGTCGATGGACCTGTAGATGCCATCTCCCCAGCCCGTCGAGTTGCGATTGGCGGCTTCTCCGGTACCTACCCAGATCACGTCCGGATCGCCTTGATGCATCTTGACCGCCCCGATCGACCCCGGCCCTCCCGATTCGTCAAAGATGGCTTCCCAGGTTATACCCCCGTTTGACGACTTAAATACCCCGCCAGAAGCCGATGCGCAGAGCACCTGCCGATAATCACTCTGGAGGGCATCCACGGCAGCAATACGGCCCATCATATTGGCCGGACCAATGTTTCTCCACCGGAGGTCTTGCGAGATCAAGGTGGCATCAGGTGACTGCCCCCAAACAAGCAGGGGCAGTAGGCCGGCGAGTATAGGTAGACTAAGCTTCATGTCCTTGGTGGGTTGACGGTCTAACTTAGGAATTATTTAGTGGAGTGGCCTATCTTGTACCCCTACAGGCTGCCACAAATCTCAGAGATAATCACGACATGAACCACCGGCATCTGACCAAAGGAAACGCAACAGGATGGTACAGCCTGCTCCTATGCGTGCTGCTACTGCTGGCTTGTGACCACGATCTGCCGGAAGAGATCTCTGCTGCCATGGCTACGCTGCCAGCGGAGATCGACTACAACCAGCACATCAAGCCTATCCTGTCTGATCGATGTTTTGCCTGTCACGGTCCGGACGAAGCCAAGCGGGAAGCCGGCTTGCGCCTCGACCTGCCGGAGGCGGCAAAGGCACCCCTTCCCGACCATCCACGCGACCGAGCCATCGTGTCCCGCCGTCCCGCCAAGAGCAAACTGGTCCACAAGATCTTGTCCGCTGATCCCGAGGTCATGATGCCACCTCCCGACTCCTATCTATCATTGTCGGCAAAAGAGAAAGCCCTACTACACCGCTGGATCGAGGAGGGAGGGGCGTACCAGGATCACTGGGCTTTTAGCAAGCCGCAGAGCCGGGAGGTGCCGGCGGTAGAGCAGACCGCCTGGCCGATCAATCCGATCGATCACTTTGTGCTGAAGCAGATCGAAGAAAGAGGATGGCTACCAGCCGCCCAAGCGGACAAGGAAACCCTGCTCCGTCGCGTGAGTTTTGATTTGACCGGACTACCACCCAGCCTGGCAGCGATCGATGACTTTCTCAGTGACTCAACGGCCGGCGCTTATGAAAGGGTCGTGGATGAGCTGCTGGCATCGCCCCATTACGGCGAGCATCTGGCGGTGGATTGGTTGGACTTGGCCAGGTTTGCCGACACGCATGGCTATACCGTCGATCGCTACCGCGACATGTCTCCCTATCGCGACTGGGTCATCGACGCTTTCAATCGAAATATGGCCTACGATACCTTCGTCACCTGGCAACTCGCGGGCGACCTCCTGCCCCAAGCCACGAGGGAGCAGATCATTGCCTCGGCCTTTAATCGAAATCATGCCCAAAACATGGAGGGGGGCATCGTGCCCGAGGAATTTCGGGTGGAGTATGTAGCCGACCGCACCAATACGCTCGGTACGGCTTTCATGGGCCTCACCTTGGGCTGTGCACGCTGCCATGATCACAAATATGATCCTGTGTCTCAGCGCGACTACTACGAGTTATTCAGCTTCTTCAACAATGTGCGAGAGGCTGGACAAATATCCTTTGACAATGCCACGCCGGTGCCAACCCTCTTGCTGACCACCCCCCGGGTGGATTCGATCCGGCATTTTTTGCGCCAGGAGATCGACGGACTGCGGCGACTCATCCAGTCAGACGAGGACCGAGCAGAAGCTGAGGCGTGGCTGACGGGACAGGGATACCGTGACATACCGCACGAACCAAGCGGTGCGGTGGCTCATTTTCGCCTGGACAAGGCACCCGTGCTTAATCTGCATGACCGCAGCCAATCGGGTGTCATGAGACAACAGCATGTGGCCGAAGAAATTCCCTTTGTCTTCGGCGAGAAGGATGGTCGGGCAGGCATGCTGTTTAATGGTGATGCGTGGCTGGATCTGACCCCAGTAGGTGTTTTTCACCGGGCCTCCTCATTCACGCTAGGATTATGGGTGCATCTGCCCAGTGATATAGAAGATGGTGTGATTATCCACAAAGGAGTGGGCGCCGCCCTCTACAACTTTCGCGGATTTCATCTGGCCTTGAAGGACAACCGGCTGGAGCTGTTGATGGCTCGCAGCACCCCAAACAATGCGATCGTCGAGTACGGATCGGATTTGCCCAGGGACCGGTGGGTGCATCTGACGATGACTTACGATGGTTCCAGCACCGCCCAGGGCCTGCGGGTATTTGTGGATGGCAAGGAACTATCGACCACGGTCGACGTGGACAACCTATACAAAGATGTCCTGCTACATCAGGATAAGCAGCCCGGTCTACAGATCGGAGCCAGGTGGAGAGGTAAGGGCATTGGCGGGGCGCTGGTCTCGGATCTGAAAGTCTACGAGCGCGTACTGTCTAGCTTAGAAATCCGGCAGTTGGCCGGGATGGAGCCCCAAGAGGAGTACGCTGACAAAGATGTGTCCCAGCTAAATCCCCGCGACCGGGAAATCCTGACGGAATACTATCAACGCCATCATTCCAAGCGTTTTGCGGCGCGCCAAGCGGATCTGGCGGTATGGCAGGATCGCCTGCGGACGCTGATGGATACTGTACCTGAGCTCATGGTGATGGAAGAAATGACCGCCCGGCGACCGGCTTATGTGCTGGAACGCGGCCAATATGATAGCTATGGTGAAGAAGTATCACCCAATACCCCGTCGAGCATTTTGCCCTGGCGTGAAGATCTACCCAAGAACCGCCTCGGGCTGGCGCAGTGGCTCTTGGATCCGGATCACCCCTTGACGGCTCGAGTGACGGTCAACCGGTACTGGCAGATGATATTTGGCGCCGGCTTGGTTCAAACGACGGAGGATTTTGGCAATCAGGGATCACTGCCCACGCATCCGGCCCTGTTGGATTGGCTATCGCAGCATTTCATCGACAGCGGCTGGGACGTCAAGGCCCTGCTGAAGCTGATGGTCATGTCCCGGACCTACCTGCAGAGCTCAAAGGCGACGGATGCCATCGTCGCGGCAGACCCCGCCAATGCGCTTTTGGCACGCGGTCCCGCCCGTCGACTCTCTGCCGAGATGCTGCGCGACAATATCTTGGCTGCCTCGGGCCTGCTGGTCGACCGGATTGGCGGACCCAGCGTCCGTCCCTACCAGCCCGAGGGCCTCTGGCGAGTCAACGGTGCCCGCTACCGACAGGATGAGGGGGATAAACTATACCGCCGCAGTCTCTATACGATCTGGAAGCGTAGCGTGCCGCATCCCACCCAAGGCACCTTTGACGCCCCCACTCGTAGCGAGTGCACCGTGCGAAGGCAGCGGACAAGCACCCCCCTGCAGGCGCTCGTGATGATGAATGATCCACTCTTTACCGAAGCCGCCAAAAAACTAGGGGAAGCCATGACGACCGGCATGACCATCACCCAGGTATTTCGAATCTTGACCGGTCGCCATCCTCACCCGAAAGAGTTGCGCATGCTGGAAGACCTTCAACGGCAGGAGCAGCAACGATTTGCGGCCGCGCCTGAAAAACAAAAGGGCTGGCTTTCCGCCGGCGAGTCTCCCATATCCACAAAGGGCGATCGAGCACTGCTCGCAGCCAATGCCGTTGTCGCCAGCACCATCATCAATACGGACGCTTGCATAATCAAGAGATAGGCATGAACGACAAAGAACGTACAGACATCGCACGCAGAAAACAGCGCCGAGACTTTCTCGTCAAGGGCAGTATGGGATTGGGTGCCCTTGCCCTTCACTCGATGCTCCGTGGGGCACCGTCGCATGCAGCCTCGCCCGGGCCGGATCGGCCGTTGAGGCACGCAGCACCCAAGGCCAAACGCATAGTCTACCTGTTCATGAGCGGTGGCCCCTCGCAAGTCGACCTGTTTGATTACAAGCCAGGTCTGACGGAGCTGCATGGAACCGATCTACCGGACTCGGTGCGACAGGGACAGCGTTTGACCGGTATGAGTGGCGATCAAAGCTCCTTTCCGGTCACCGCCTCCGAATTTGCCTTTCACCAGGCCGGGAAATCAGGCACCTGGATTAGCGAACTGCTGCCCTACACTGCCGAGGTAGCCGATGACCTGTGCATCATCAAATCCATCTATACCGAAGCGATCAACCACGATCCCGCCATCACCTTCTTCCAATCCGGTCATCAGATCGCAGGCCGGCCTTCGATTGGTGCCTGGCTCAGCTATGGTCTCGGTAGTCTGAATGAAAACCTACCCACCTTCATCGTGCTGATCTCCAAGAACGGCGCCGGCCAGCCCCTCTACGCCAGACTTTGGGGAAATGGCTTTTTGCCTAGCCAACATCAGGGGGTGCAGTTTAGGGGGGGCAAAGACCCGGTACTATTCCTCAACAATCCGGAGGGCTACACCACGGCAGACCGTGCTGACATGCTGGCAGCGCTCAAGCAGCTCAACCAGTTTCAAGGCGATGCCTACAATGATCCTGCGGTCGAAAGCCGCATTGCCCAGTATGAGATGGCCTACCGAATGCAGACTTCTGTACCGGAAGCCACCGATCTTTCCGATGAGCCCGATTGGGTCTTTGATATGTATGGAAAGGACAGCAGGGAGCCCGGCACGTATGCGGCCAATTGCCTGCTCGCCCGCAAGCTTTTGGAGAAGGATGTACGGTTTGTACAGCTCTACCATCAGGGCTGGGACCAGCATAGTCACCTATCGTCTGGGATCCGTAGTCAGTGTCGCAAGACGGACCAGCCCACCGCGGCATTGATCAAGGATCTAAAGATGCGTGGGCTCCTGGAGGATACCCTCGTGATCTGGGGCGGGGAGTTTGGACGTACGGTCTATTCGCAGGGTAAGCTGGCCGCCGGCACCTACGGCCGCGACCACCATCCTAAGTGCTTTAGCATGTGGATGGCCGGTGCAGGGGTCAGGCCGGGCATGACCTTTGGCGAGACGGATGATTTCTCCTATAATATCGTCAAAGACCCCGTACATGTGCACGATTTTCATGCGACGCTGCTGCACCTCTTTGGGGTCGATCATGAAGCCCTGATTTTCAAGCATCAAGGTAGAAGATATCGCTTGACGGATGTGCACGGCAACCTGGTAAAGCCTATTTTGGCATAAACTATCGCGCAGCTATTATGGCCGTCAAAGATCTCGCATCCATCCATCAACCCATCCAAGCATTATTCGATCGCCCCGAGGCAGACGCTGACTGGGACAAGTACCGTCTGACGGATGCGCAGATCGATTTCTTTCACACCCACGGATATCTCTCGCACATTAAAATCCTCAATGCACAGCAGGTAGAGGTATTACGTGCCGAACTGGCGGACTTGGTGGACCCTACACATGAGGGCAATGAGCTCTTTCACGAGTACCACAGCAACGAGTCCACCGATCCAAACACGGTCATTTTTCACGCCCTGGGACACTGGCGGATCAAGCCGGGATTTCATGACCTCCTTTGGAATCCAGCTTTTTGCATGGCCGCAAGCCAATTGCTGGGTGGTGGTGTCCGGTTCTGGCACGACCAGCTCTTTTGCAAGCCCGCCCATCACGGTGGCGTCGTGGCCTGGCATCAGGACTACTCCTACTGGACCCGCACAGGTCCCATGGCTCACCTGACCTGCTGGGTCGCCCTGGATGACGCAGACAAGCGCAATGGCTGCCTGCAATACATCCCGGGAAGCCACCGATGGGGGCTGCTGGAAAAGCCCACGCTGGCCGGAGAGCAAGACGAGCTGCTGGATTTTCTCACGGATGCTCAACGAGCTGAAATGAAGAACAGTGTGCACATCGAAATGAAGGCTGGGTATGGCACCTTTCATCATCCCTTGATGGTCCATGGATCTGACGCCAACTACTCTGACCGGAGCCGGCGAGCACTGGTGCTCAATGTCTTTCGAGAGGGGACCGTATCCAACACCGACGAAGAGCTGCTGGCCGGTGTGCCCGTTATACCCAAGGGAGAGAAGATGGAGGGCACGTTTTTCCCCTTAATTTTCGATGCGAAATAGTCTTTCTTAAATCTGCAAAACCTCAACGATTATGAGAGCCTTTTGGCACCTACTGACCATTCTATGGATTTCCTTACCACTATCTGCACAGGATCATCCCGCCTTCTCCTCCATGGATGTATTCGAACTCGAATGGGTGGAGAGTCCCCAGATCTCTCCCGATGGCAAGCATATCGTCTACATGCGTCGAAGCATGGACATCATGAAGGATCGGAGGATCTCCCGCCTCTGGCTGATCGGGGCGGACGGCAAGCATCATCGCAAGCTGACCAGCCAGGATCAAAACGAATCAAATCCCGTGTGGTCACCCGATGGCGAGCGGATCGCCTTCACGAGCAGCCACGACGGACGATCTGAAGTCTTTGTGTATTGGCTCGCCACGGGCAAGATCGCACGCTTGAGCCAGTTGGATCGGTCACCATCGGGCCTCAGTTGGTCACCCGACGGCCGCTGGATTGCCTTTACCAAACACGTACCGGCACCGGCACCCGTCCTGGTACAGCCGCCGGCACAACCCAGGGGCGCGGAGTGGGCGGCACATCCCCGGGTGACCACCCGACTCAAGCACGAGGCGGACGGATCCGGCTACATGGAGCCAGGATATCGGCACATCTTTGTCCTTCCCTCAGACGGTGGAAGCGCAAGGCAGGTCACCGATGGTGACTATCATCACCGCGGGCAACTGACATGGTCCCACGATGGCACCTCTATCTACTTCTCGGCCAATCGGACGGAAGATTGGGCGTATGATTTCCGCAATAGTGAGTTGTACCGAGTGGATGTACGATCCGGTGAGGTCGAGGCCCTGACCGACAGATCCGGTCCGGATGAGGATGTCGTAGCCTCACCTGATGGCCGCCTGTTGGCCTATACGGGCTTCTCCGATAAGATGCAGACCTATCAGGTGACCCGACTGTATCTGATGGACGCCGACGGATCCAACAAGCGCGAGCTGAGCACGGGCCTGGATCGGAGCATCGCTGCTCCGGTGTGGGGTGCCGATGGCCAGGGACTATACTATCAGTATGATGAGCATGGCAACACCAAGATCGGCTACACGACCCTGGATGGCGCCACGCAAGAGATTGCCAAGGATCTGGGAGGCACCAGCGTAGCTAGACCCTACGGTGGAGGCTCGTTTTCGATCTCCTCGACCGGCATGATTGCCTACACGCATACCACGCCCACGCACCCGGCTGAGCTGGCTCTACACGAGGTGGCATCCGGCAAGACCCACCTGGTGATGTCGCTTAACGATGATCTACTGGCCCACCGTACCCTAGGCACCGTGGAAGAAATCTGGTACAAATCTTCCTTTGATCAGCGGGACATTCAGGGATGGATCGTCAAGCCGCCTTTCTTTGATGGGACCAAAAAGTATCCGCTGCTGGTGGAAAATCATGGTGGCCCCATCTCCAACTACGGCGATCGGTTTTCGCCGGAAGTCCAACTGTACGCCTCCGACGGATTTGTCGTGTTCTATCCCAATCCCAGGGGCAGCACCTCCTATGGAGAGGAGTTTGGAAACCTGCTCTATCACAACTATCCCGGCGAAGACTATCTGGACGTGATGGATGGCGTGGATGCCATACTGGAAAAGGGATACGTTGATGCCGACAGCCTGTTTGTGACGGGTGGCAGCGCCGGAGGCATTATGACCGCCTGGATCATCGGCAAGAACCACCGCTTTCGATCGGCGGCCGTGATAAAACCGGTGATGAATTGGATCAGCAAGACCCTGACCGCCGACAACTACTATGGCTACGCCCATACCCGATACCCGGGACAGCCCTGGGAAAATCCGGAGGACTATATGCGCTTTTCTCCCATCTCACTCGTCGGCCAAATCGAGACGCCTACGCTCGTGATGGTGGGCACGGCGGATCTCAGGACACCCCTATCCGAAGCTAAACAACTGTACCATGCGCTAAAATTGCGGAAAATCGAAACCGCCTTGGTAGAAGTCCCTGGTGCCTATCACTTTATCGCCAATCGACCTAGCCAACTGATCACTAAGATCGACCATATTCTGGCCTGGTTTAGAAAGTATCGGCAGTAGGTATACGCCGAAGTCGCAAACCATATGCATTCGAAGTTGCATACTTCGAATAGCGGGTCAGTTTGCAACGTACAGCGGCCAAAGCGGCTGCAACATGCAGATGCCGATAACGTTGACATATACATACGAGTGTCAGGGAAACACGTACACAGCCAATGTTACAGGTACCCTGATTGCATGTGTTTGTTAAGGTAAATCTGCAACGATGGACAAAGGGCAAATCATTGGGACAGTTATGATCTGGCTGTATTTGCCACTGAACCTTCTTTGTGCTCAAAACCTGGTGCCCAATCCCGGTTTTGAGCAATACCTAGCGGAGCCCAACTACACACCCGCTGGCGTGAATGAGGCCCCTCATTGGTTTGCACTGGAGCGGACCACCGATTTTTTTCACGCCAAGTATGCATCTCCTTATAATGTACCCTCCAACTTTCGTGGCAATCAAGAACCGGCATCGGGTGAAGGTTATGCTGGAATCATTTCTTTTGAAAGCACGTCATCGGCCAATAATGAGTTTTTAGCCGTCAAGTTGCTAGAGCCACTGGTGGAAGACCAAATCTATGATATTGCCTTTGATGTAAGCCTGTCTGATCAATCACGATACGGGGTAGACGGACTGGGGGCAGTGATACTCCAGGGGGCACCCGAGCAAGAGGATATCAATAGGGGAGCGTATGCTTATACGATCCGCAATCAGTACGGTAACCCCATAGACATGCCGGGCCGCTGGATACGGATGGAGCGACAGTTTCGAGCTGAAGGGGGTGAACAATATCTGCTCATAGGGAGTCTATCGCATGAGACGCCAATTACGTTTTCAGACATCATTAATCCCGATATCCCCTGGGCCTACTTTTATATAGACAATGTCTATCTGGCTCCGTGTCCTAAACAGCGCATAATACAGTTTGAACTGGACACGGTGGCCTGCATGGGTGAGACCCTGTCGATCTCGGGTCTGGATGATGCACGCAACCACAGGTGGCTCGATGGAGGAGGGGTGAGACAAGAAAGGGCGATCAAGGAAGACGGGCTATATGTACTTGATAATCATTACGACTGCGAGGTTGTGCAGCAGGTCTTTGAGATTGCTTTTGCTGACTGCGATTGCACCATAGCCCTACCCACCCTCCACAACGAGCTCGGCATCTTTCGGATGCAGGTGTCACCTATCGTGGAGGAGTGGGACCTGAGGATGTATGATGCCGCCGGTAGGATCGTCTTGCGTGCTGATGAGCGAAAGGGGATCCTGTCTGAACAGATACCCACTGTGTCAGCCCCTTATTTCTGGACTGCTCGATTATCCTGTCGTGGCCCCGATGAAAACATCTTTCACAATACCGTGCAAGGGAAGATGGTGGTGCAGAATTAGTCAATAGGCGGAGCTTCATGCGAAAGAAACAGGTAATCCCATATGCATTCGATCCGATATGCATTCGAAGTTGCAAACTTCGAATAGCGAGGGGAATAGCGGGGGTTGCAAACTTCGAATAGCGGGTTGATATATGCGTTCGGTGGATTGAGCATTTCAGGCGCGTACGCCGTTTTGTCAGCCAATTTTTAATTTAAGCGCCATTATGGCATCTATCCCTGATGATTTCCTGCCGATCAGACCGTGATTTGGCATTGGAACACTGATTGATGGAGGGGAGGTGTATTCGTATTCGTTAAAATTCTAAAATCTAACTGTAATGAAATTAGCAACGAGAAGTCCCCGCAGTGTCCGACAACCCATCTTCTCCAACTTTTGGCTGGACGATTTTGCGCCGGTGACGCGCGATTGGGACGTAAAGACGACACCCGCTGTCAACATCATTGAGTATGATGATCGCTTCGAGGTGCATTTAGCCGTGCCTGGTCAAGACAAGAATGACTTTCGAATCCATGTGGAAGATGATTTACTCAAGGTTGAACTGACCAAAAGCACGGATGTCGAAGGCCATTATACCAAGCGAGAATTCAAGTTTCAGCCGTTTGTCAAAAGCTACCGCCTCAACGATACGATAGACCAAAGTACGGTCCGGGCTAGCTACGAAAATGGAGTTTTGAGAGTCAATCTCGGAAAGCGGGAAGAGGCCAAGAAGCAGGCACCACGGGCGATCGAGGTGCGTTAAGAAAATCTTAACATTCTTTAAGAGAATAAAAACAAAGCAATATGAACTTAATAAAATTCAATCCGTTTGTACCTGTAAATGAGCGGTTTGGAAATGCGCTGGAGCACTTTTTTAACGGCAGCATCTCCGAGTTCATTGGAACCGACTTTGTGAACGCTTTGCCCCGTGCAAACGTTATAGATAATGAAAAGTCATTTGAAATAGAGGTAGCTGCTCCAGGACTGACAAAGGAGGATTTTGAAGTCAACGTAGAAGAGGGTCATCTGGTCATAAAAGCAGAGGCCACGAGCGAGAAAGAAGAAGAGGGAAAGTATACCCGACGAGAGTTCAGCTATCGCTCTTTCAGTAGATCTTTTGCCTTGAGCGATAATATTGATCAACAAGGCATCGTTGCAAAATATGACGGAGGCGTCCTGAAGGTGACCCTTCCGAAACTAGCGATAAAAGAAAACCTCAAGACGATTGAGGTTTCGTAAGAATCATGTTCATGGGGTTAGGGTTTGGTTGATAGGCCTGGGGTTTCCCGGGCCTATTCTTTTTCGGTTCGGCGCTGCTAAAATGCGAAAATTTCGCATGCTCCCAAGACTTTAACATTCGACCCCTTGGGCAATCGCATGGTGAGGCTGCACTCATCTATCAACGGCCAAAGCATTGCTGGCAAGATGCCCGATTTAAGTCGTGGAACAGACTTAGGACGACTGCTCCAAGGCATTAGCCTTGCTAGTGTGTCAGGCGAGGACGCCTGACACGGCTCTTGTTGAGTTTATTCCCACAGCCACTCGCCTCAAAGGCCACTATTTGTTGAATTGTTGAGTTGTTGAATTGTTGAGTTGTTGAATTGTTGAATTGTTGAATTGGTGAATTGTTGAGGATGCAGCGGCAGGTCTAATGGCGCTGCTCCGTTGATCCCAACCTGCGTAGGTGACCGTTCAGGTTGTACCCGCCTTACCTAAAAGGAGGCCTGATGCAGGTCCCAATTCATTTCTTCTTCCTGGATCTCGAGAATACGGAGGTACTCCTGTCTAAAGAGATTTTCCGGATCGATCTTGGCGGGCAATGGCAGCAAGCGGTCGACCGGTTCCGCGCGGATCTCCTCTACCCTTGGCTGTGACGGATCGTACATTTCATGCACGATGATCGTCTGGCCCTCCTCCAGGTGATTGCTCTCGAGACGGTTCCAAGCCTTGAGCAGAAAGGGATCTAGCCGTAAATGCTCAGCCACCTCAAAGACGGATTGTCCCCGCTCGACCACGAGTTCTATCGTCCTATACACGTAGGGATTGGGCATGCTTTCGTTGGTGGCCAGGTAGTACTCAAAGGTAGGCAATACGCGAGCGGGCAATACCAGATCGTAACCCGTGGAAAGGGTAGGCACAAATTTTCGTCGGAGGCTGGGATTTAAGGCATGGATCACGTCCTCCGAGACGCCCACCACCTTTGATATTTCTTCGATGGTCATGTATTCAGACACATGGATGTGTCCGGTCCACTGCAGATCCAGCTCGGGTGCTTCCGGAGCAAAACCATATTCGTCGTAGTGCTCCATGATGTACTGGGCAGCAATGTACTTGGGAATGTACTTCTGGGTTTCCCGTGGCAAGAAACGCTTAATCGCCTTAAAAGACGTTTCTCCACCCGCCATACGAATCGCGCGATTGACCCTACCTGGGCCGGCATTGTAGGCGGCAAACGCCAAAGACCAATCTTCATAACGACTGTAGAGATATTGCAGGTAGGCTACAGCGGCCCGCGTGGCTTTCGCCGGATCACGTCGCTCGTCGACATATCGATTGATGCGCAGACCCATTTGCCTGGCCGTGGGCACCATAAACTGCCACATGCCGGCAGCACCGACACGCGAGACGGCCATCGGATCAAATCTCGATTCCACAAATGGCAAGACCTTGATCGCATCGGGCATCCCCTGGTTGATCAGCTCCTTCTCAATCAATGGAAAGTACAAGATACCCCTCTCCAGCAGTTGCTCTGTAGACTGCTGATGCTTGACAAACTCGTTGATGTACTTGGTCACTAGCTCCTCGTCCACCGGATCCAGGAGACCATCAAAAGAACGCACATGCGTAGCACTGACTGCCTCGGCTGCAGTCAGGGATGTACTTGTGGTCAGTAACAAGAATACGTATAGAACTGCTTGTAGCAGCACTGGTACTTTGTTCATGGGAGGACTACCTGTTTTCGTTGTTTGTCGGGTTAACATCTTGGCTTCAACTTGAATTATACATTAAGTAATACTTTAATGCATAAATCATGCCATATGTCCAGATGGCTCCAATTTCACAGATCAAACATACTTATAATGACGCTCAAATTAGAGGGAAAAAGTCAAAAATTCTCCCTCTTGAGCCAAAGTACTATTAAACGTACGTGACCCTTGATTCGTACATGGTCTACCACCTTTTTTAGCAAAACTTTAGCATAATGCCTGCGATGTGGCCAGCGCTCGGTGCGAACCGATCCACCCTCGTACAGGTAATGTTAAGTGCTCGCTTTGGCCGATACGGTACGGTAAAGTTCTTCGGCCATGGCAAAGAGCTTGTCCTCCCGATGGCGTGCACAAAGTAGCTGTGTGCCAAAGGAGAGTCCGTCGGGATCGTAGCCAAACGGTAAGGAAATAGCAGGGGCTCCCACCATATTTGCCAAAACGGAATAGACATCGGCCAGGTACATCTCGACGGGACTAAGCTCCTCATCCAGCTTCCAGGCTGTCGTGGGCGTGGTGGGCAGCATCACGAGGTCATATTGGTCCGTCCACGCCTCATATTGATTTTTCAAAAGCCTCCGCACTTTCTGGGCCTTGGCAAAATACGCATCATAATACCCCACGCTCAGCACAAAAGTGCCCAACAAGATGCGTCGCTTGACCTCTGTGCCAAAGCCTTCTGTCCGCGTACGGGTGTAAAGGCCATCCAGTGTGGCTGCTTGTGCCGTGCGATACCCATACCGGACCCCATCGTATCTCGACAGATTACTGGAAGCCTCGGCACTGGTCAACACGTAGTAGGCGGGGATGATATAGTCAAAATGGGGCATCGTCAATGACTCCACGCTGTGACCCGCGGCCCGGAGACGATCCATGCACGCAGTAAAGGCTGACTTGATGGCGGGATCCAGCCCTGTGTGATTAATTGCATCGCTGATGTAGCCGATTCTCAGGGGGCTGTCCAGTGGGGTAGCCTCAGGTCGTGCGGCAGGCACCAGGGTACCGTCAAAGTCGTCCGGGCCACACATCACCTGGTAGAGCTCCTTGATATCAGATAGGGATCTCCCGATCACCCCGATCTGATCGAAGGAGGATCCGTAAGCAATCAATCCGTGACGACTAATCCTGCCGTAACTGGGCTTGAATCCGATCAAATCACAGAAGGCGGCCGGCTGTCGCACTGAGCCACCGGTGTCCGAGCCGATGGCCATCAGGCAGGTATCCGCCTGGACTGACACGGCGGCTCCACCGGAGGATCCACCGGGCACTCGGTCCGGATCCAGTGCATTGCGGACGGGACCGTAGTGTGAGTTGGTATTATCCGAGCCCATGGCAAACTCATCGCAATTGGTACGGCCGATGATGATAGCGTCCTCTTCCAGCACGCGTCGTACCGCGGTAGCGGAAAACAGCGAGCGATAGCCCTGCAAGATCTTGCTGGAGGCAGTCAGTGCTTGGCCTTCGAGCGCGATGACATCCTTGAGGCTCAACACCGCTCCAAAGAGTCGACCCATTTGCTCGCCTGCCTGATGACGACGATCCAGCTCGCTCGCCCTCTTCATAGCAACTTCCTCGTAGACCTCCACGTAAGCGTTAAGGGCTCGACTCCGCTCGATATTTTGGAGATATTGTTTCACGAGTTGGCGGCAGGAGAGCGCTCCTCGACGCAATGCCGCCTGAATATCTGTCAATGCGTGCGGTACATCCAACTGACTCATGTCTCCGGCGCAAACTGTTTGATCAACGCTTCCAGGGTTACCTGGGTCTGGTCTCCGGACGTCATATCTTTGAGGCTATAGCGTCCTGATTCTACCTCCTGCGATCCCACCAGCAAGACATAAGGTACCTGGGTCTTGTCAGCGTATTTGAGTTGCTTTTGCACCTTGGTTGGATCGGGGTAGAGATCTGCCGCGATCCCTCGGTTTCGCAAGTTCATGGTCAAGGCAAAGGCCGCCCGATGACTGACACTATCCAAGGCCAGCACCATCAGCGAGACCGTGCGAGCGGAGTCCTCGGGAAACAATTGCTGGCTGGTCATGATGTCAAAAATCCGGTCGACCCCAAAGGAGATACCCACGCCGGAAACGTCCTTCAGACCGAAGATGCCCGTGAGATCGTCGTATCTGCCACCCCCTAGGAGACTGCCGATGCGCGCCTGATTTGAGCGCACTTCAAATATGCAACCGGTGTAGTAGTTGAGTCCCCGGGCCAGTGTGTTGGCGAATCTAAATGTATTCTTGGTCGGAAAGTCGTCGAGATAGCGCCAAACCGTCTGCAGATCGGCGATCCCCGTGCACCCGTCTTCCGATCCTTCCAATGCAGCCTGGAGCTTGTCCAGATCGGTGATTTCAAAGAGCGACTGGATGACGCCACACTGTTCTGCGGTGAAATCTCGACTTTGTAGATCTCGTATGACTCCTTCCCAGCCGATCTTGTCCAGCTTGTCGACAGCCATCGTCATCTGCATCATCTTGTCTGCCACGCCTGCCTTCTCCGCAATGCCACCCAGCACCTTGCGATGATTGATCATGATCTCCACCTCCAAGCCCAAGCCCTGAAAGACTTCATCGATCATCAACACATATTCCGCTTCCAGTGATAGGGAGCGGGACCCGATCGCATCGGCATCACACTGATAAAACTCTTGATAACGACCCTTCTGCGGCCGGTCAGCCCGCCAGACAGGTTGGATCTGAAATCGCTTAAAGGGGAAGGTAAGCTCATTGCGGTGCATCACCACATAGCGGGCAAAAGGGACGGTGAGATCATAGCGCAACCCTCGCCGGGAAATGGAAGGCAGCAAACCGCGAGAATCTCGTTGTTCAAGGGCCTGTGCATCGGCCTTAGCCAGATAGTCCCCATTGTTTAGCACCTTGAATAGCAATTTGTCCCCTTCCTCCCCATACTTGCCGGTCAAGGTGGCGAGATTCTCCATGACAGGTGTCTCGATGGGCTGATAGCCATACTTGATAAATATGGCGCGGATCGTATTAAAGATGAAATCCCTGCGATGAACATCACGGGGCGAGAAATCGCGGGTACCTTTTGGTATCGTGGGTTTCATGCCTATATCTACCTCTCTCTAGAAGGCACTTGTAAACTGCTGCAGAAAACGCACATCGTTTTCAAACAGCAATCGGATATCGTTAATCTTGTATTTGCGCATGGCCTGCCGCTCGACGCCCATGCCAAAGGCAAATCCGGTATATTTTGCGGGATCTATGCCACACAGCTGCAGGACATTGGGGTCAACCATACCACATCCCAATATCTCTAGCCACCCTGTCCCCTTGGTCATGCGATAATCGTCCTCATTGTTGAGCCCCCAGTAGACATCCACCTCAGCGCTGGGCTCGGTAAAAGGAAAGTAGGATGGGCGGAGCCGGATCTTAACGTCCTCTCCATAGAGCTCCCTGGCAAAGTGGTAGAGTACCTGCTTCATATCCGCAAAGGAGACTCCCTCATCTACATACAGCCCCTCCACCTGATGAAACTGTGCATGGGCTCGGGCAGAAATAGTCTCATTGCGATACACCCGACCCGGTGAAATAATCCGTATCGGTGGCTGTCGTCCCTCCATCTCGTGCACCTGTACCGTGGATGTCTGGGAGCGCAGCATTCGCGTTGGGTCATGTTTGAGGTAGTACGTATCTGTCATGTCCCGCGCCGGATGATCCTCCGGGGTGTTTAGGGCTGTGAAGTTGTGCCACTCATCCTCGATCTCCCGATTCTCCACGACTTTAAACCCGATGCGCTGAAAGATGTCTACGATCTGATTCATCACGATGGATACCGGGTGGCGAGCGCCGAGAGGGAGGGAAAGACCGGGTGCCGTGAGGTCCAAGTCCGTTTTGACCTGCTGGCTGCTTTGGCTAAGCCCATTTCGGGCCTCTTGAAATTTGGCCTCAGCTTTGGCCTTAGCTTCGTTGAGTAGCTGTCCAAAGGCTTTACGCTGATCTCCGGGCACCTGGCGCATCTCGGCAAAGAGCGGCTTGATTACATTCTTGCTGCCCAAATACTTCAAGCGAAACTGCTCCACCGCATCGGCCTCCATCGGGGATTCTCCCTCGATCTGGGTGATGAGATTTTGCACTTGTTGAAATAAATCTGCGCTCATGCCGCCACGGCCAAAAAATGAGCCGTAAAGGTATAATTTTATGTCAATTAAAGGTCTGGATCAAGCGCCGAGCATGGAGTCAAAGGCAGCATCAACTGACAATTTTCAGGTCGTGTTTTTGGCCATCGCAACCCTGTTCTTGCTATCGCTCTTGTACTCCACCTTTCTCCTATCGGTCAGCATGTTCTGCATAGGCTTCGTCGCGGTGGTCGATGTGCAATGGCCACCGCTGCGGCTACGCTTGCGTCCCCAATTTTTTGATCGACTCGGCCGGATCACCCGTGAGCCGGTCTGGTGGGTCACCGGTCTATCCTTTGCCTTGGTGCTTTACGGGGGGATGTATTCGGACGATACGACCTTTTGGCTGTCACGACTGCGGATCAAAGCACCCTTCCTGCTACTGCCCATGGCCTTTTTTCTGATGCCCCGGATACGCCGCGACACCTACGATAGACTCCATGCCATCCTGCTGCTGATAGCTGCCTTGAGCACATTGCCCATCCTGTTTGACTTGTTTTCCTCCTCTGGCCAGATCAACCAGCTGCTCCAACAGGGTAAGGCCATAGACACGCCGATCAGACATGTCCGCTATTCGCTGCTCATCGCACTCGCCTCCATGGCCGGGTTTATCTCATGGTACGGTGGAAAGCACGTCCTGGTCTCCCGTCGACTGGTAGTGGGCTTGGCCATCTACCTATTTCTATTCTTGCATCTCTTGGCGGTACGATCGGGGCTGGCCTGCTTCTATCTGACGGCGATGGTCCTGCTTTGCGGCAGCTTGTCCGGTCCTCGACGCCAAGTCGTGGCGATCGCCTTGGCGGTGCTGGTACTGGCCCCCATTCCAGCCTATCTCACCATACCCACCTTGAGAAACCGGGTGGACTACATGATGGAAGACTACCGCAAATACCGGCTGAGGGAGTGGAATGCCTATTCAGATGCCGAACGGCTCCTCTCGCTCCAGGCCGGCCTGGATATCGCTCGTGACCACTGGCGTTTTGGGGTGGGCCCCGGAGACGTCCGCACGAAAATGGACGACTATTTCAAAACGGAATTTGACAAGTACTGGTCCCTATTGCCCCACAATCAGTTTGTCCTCACGATGGTCGGCAGCGGCCTGATCGGGTTGCTGCTGTTTGGCCTGGCTTTCCTACTCCCCATCCTTGCGCATGGACATTGGCGAGAACCATACTTTCTCGCGCTTCACCTGATCATCTTTTTCTCTATGCTTGTGGAGAGCACGCTGGAAACGTCGGTGGGTGTCGCCCTATATCTCTTCTTTCTACTGGCTGGACTGACGCATCTGCGGGCGGGGCCCATGCCCAGGCAGGCCTGACACACACGGGATTTGCCGAAAGGAGGCCGTTAGGTCTTTGGTCACTGATCGACCCGACCACCGTCTGATGATTCGTATGAGGTGCTTACTACATGCGGATATGGCGTACCTGGGGACGAAACAGGGTACCCATGGCCAGCCCGAACACCACCCCACCTAAGTGCGCAAACCAAGCCGTACCACTCTGCCCCGGAGCCATTCCCATGCTCTGTACCGTACTCACCACCTGGATGACGATCCAAATACCCAGAAAGGCGAGGGCGGATAGCGTCACGCGACGAAGAATAATGAAGAGGAAGACGATCACCTTTACCCGGGATTGGGGAAACATGACCAGATACGCGCCCATGACCGCTGAGATAGCTCCGCTGGCACCCAGACTGGGCACATCACTGCCCAGGTTGAAATATACGTGTGCCAGGGTCGCAAAGACTCCTCCGGCCAGATAAAACAATAAGAAGGGAAAATTGCCAATGGTGGCTTCAATATTATCCGCAAAAACCCATAAGAAGAGCATATTGCCCAGTAGGTGCATCAGTCCACCGTGCAAGAACATGGAGGAAATGAGGGTGCCCAGATGATGGCCCTGCTCAATATACTGGGGGATGGCGGCAAATTGCTCGATAAAGGCTCCTAAGTCCGACGGCGAGAGACTCACCTGATACATGAAAATGGCAATATTCACGATCAAGAAGCTGTAGCTGAAGAAGGGATAGGCACCACCCTTGATTTGATCATCGCCGATCGGAAATATCATAGTCCCAAGCTGATTAAGTGAGGCCCTCTCGTAGGAGGTCATGGATATGGACTACACCGCAGTATGATCCCATCGTGTCGAGGACAAGTAGCTGGGTAATGTTGTGTTGTCGCATCTCGTCCAGCGCTGCGCTGGCCAATGCATCTGTGGCAATGGTCTTGGGCTGACGGGTCATAATATCCGCTGCAACGACGAGACTGAGATCAGATGCTCGCTGCATCATCCGCCGCAGGTCGCCGTCGGTGATGATACCCACCAGCTGGTCATCCCGCAGCACGGCGGTGGCTCCCAGTCGCTTACTACTGATCTCCATAATGACGGTACGGATCCCGGCATCGTGGACCACGACTGGCCGTTCGTTAGTTTTGATCAGGTCGCTGACCCGCAGGGTGAGTTGTTTGCCCAGGGTCCCACCGGGGTGCAATACAGCGAAGTCTTTGGGCTGGAAACCCCTGATGGACATCAGGCATGCGGCCAGCGCGTCTCCGACAGCCATCTGTGCGACGGCACTGGCGGTGGGAGCCAGGTTGTTGGGGTCAGCCTCACGCTCCACCGGGGTATGGATGTAGGCATCCGCATGACACGACAGGTACGATCGGAGGTTGGCACCCACCCCCACGATGGGGTTGCCCAGATTTTTGACCACTGGCAATAGGGCGCGAATCTCTTGACTTTCGCCGCTTTTTGACAACACCAACAGGACATCTCCCTGCTGCAGGATACCCAGGTCACCGTGGATGGCATCGGCTGCATGCATGAAGACCGCCGGCGTGCCCAGAGAGTTAAACGTGGCGACCATCTTGCCCCCCACTAGGGCGCTCTTGCCCACGCCCGTCACGATAATGCGACCGGCAGCTGCCTGCAGGATCTCCAAAGCCTCCACGAAAGAATGACTCAGATCCTCCTCCAGGGCCTGCAAGGTTTGACGCTCAAGTCTTACGACATCTTTGGCCAATTCAAGCCAGGACAAGACGTTAATTTCACTCATTTTTACGGTCAAAAAAGACCAATTATTACGACATCCTATTACCAAAAAATTGGCTAAATTTAATATATAAGCTGAGTCTGGTCCTTCTTACCGAATTACCCAAACGATCAATCGCTGAACCCTGCGCAAAAGCACTATGGGATGGCGCTTTTAATATAAAAGTCAGTAGCTAATGAACAACACCATGGATTTGCAGGTGGCATTGCAAAAACATTTCGGTTTTGACCAATTTAAAGGTAATCAAAAGGAGATCATTGAGAGCATTTTAGCCGGTCACGACACCTTTGTTATCATGCCTACGGGCGGTGGAAAATCTCTCTGCTACCAACTGCCAGCCCTGGTCATGGATGGCACCGCCCTAATTATTTCACCGCTCATCGCCTTGATGAAAAATCAGGTTGACTCCATACGTGGCCACAGCCAAGCCGACGAGATCGCCCACTTTCTCAACTCCTCCCTTTCTAAGACGCAAATCAAGCGGGTCAAAGATGATATCCTGGCCAGGAAGACCAAATTGCTCTATGTAGCCCCGGAAACATTGACCAAGGACGAGAACATCGATTTTTTTAAGCAGGTGAATATCTCCTTTGTGGCCGTCGATGAGGCGCATTGCATTTCAGAGTGGGGCCATGACTTTCGACCAGAATACCGTCGGATCAGATTTATGATCGACGGCATCGATCATCGCATACCCATCATCGCGCTGACTGCTACCGCCACCCCCAAGGTGCGAACAGATATTGTCAAGAATCTAAATATGAAGGAGGTCAACAGTTTCATGTCTTCCTTCAACCGAGACAACCTGTACTATGAGGTACGACATAAGACCTCTGTGACCGATGCCTCGAAGAGCATCATTCAATTCATCAAATCGTCAGAGGCCAAATCAGGGATCATCTATGTACAAGCTCGCAAAACCACCGAAAAATTAGCAGAGACCTTACGCATCAATGGCATTAAGGCGGCTGCGTACCATGCCGGGCTTGATGCCAAGCTGCGAGCAAAGACCCAGGACGACTTCCTCATGGAAGAAATTGATGTGATCGTAGCCACCATCGCTTTTGGGATGGGCATTGATAAACCCGATGTCCGATTTGTCATACATTTTGACATCCCCAAGAGCATCGAAAACTATTATCAAGAGACGGGAAGGGCCGGACGAGACGGGCTGGAGGGTCGATGCATCGCCTTTTATAGCCCCGCCGACATTCAAAAACTAGAGAAGTTTCTCCGCGACAAGCCCGTGGCTGAACGCGAAATGGGCCTGCAGCTGCTGATCGAGATGATGGCCTATGCCGAAACCGCTTCTTGTCGGAGAAAATTCTTGCTGCACTATTTTGGGGAGGAGTTTGAAAACACTTGCGGCGACAAGTGTGACAATTGCAAGCATCCTCGTCAGAAGATGGACGTCACCGATGACCTCCTCCTGGCTCTGCAGGCTGCCGACGACCTCAAGGAAAATTACCACGGCAAGGTGCTAGTCGACTACCTCCAGGGAAACGACGAGCAGACTTTGCTGGAGTTTGGCTTTGACAAGCTGCCTCGGCATGGAGCCGGCAAGCACAAGGATAAGGTCTATTGGGAAAGTGTCTATCGAAATGGCATTCTGTACGATTTTATCCGCAAGGATGTCGAGACCTATGGCATCATCAAGCTGACCGACAAAGGCAAGGCTTTTATAAAGAAGCCGGAGAAGTTTGAAATCCCCCTCAATACCGACTATTCGATCGTGCCTACTCGCTCGGAGGGCGCAAAATCGATGGCACTGGACAGCATGCTCCTAAAGATGCTCAAGGACCTGCGAAAGCGCATCTCCAAGCAGAAGTCGGTGCCTCCGTACATCGTCTTCCAAGATCCGTCGCTGGAAGATATGGCTACCCAATATCCCATCACCATGGAGGATATGACCCGGATCCAGGGCGTGTCACAGGGCAAGGCGACTCGATACGGCAAGGCCTTTGTCGAGCTCATCCAAGAATATGTGGAGGAAAACAGTATCGAAAGACCCATGGACATCCTGGTCAAAAGCGTGGCCAACAAGTCGAAGAACAAGGTCGCCATCATCCAGGGAGTAGATCGAAAACTGCCGCTGGAGGACATCGCCTCCAGCATGTCCCTTGGCATGGATGAGCTGCTCAGCGAGATGGACATGATTGTCAACTCGGGGACCAAGCTAAACATCAATTACTACGTAGAGGACAATATCGACGAGTACTCCAAGGAAGATATCTACGATTACTTCATGGAGTCTGACACCGACTCGGTCGAAAAAGCCCTTACAGAGCTGCAAGAGGACGACATCACGGAGGAGGAGATTAAGATCGTCCGCATCTTGTTTTTGTCCGAGATGGCCAACTGACCTGCCAGCGCAGAGCATGGGTTCCCACATGCCCCCCTTCTGTGGTGGGCTTGAAAGAAAATTAGTATCATTTTTGCTGTATAGAACAAAGCTGCCGAGTGGCAGCTAGCCAGCATTGTAACTTAGATCTATACCGCGCTTGAAATGAAACGGATTATCATCATCAACGGCCCCAATCTAAATCTCCTTGGCCGCCGAGAACCGCACATCTACGGCACCGAGACTTTTGAATCTCACCTGGAGCACTTACGCAAGGAGCATGAAACGACAGTCGCGTTGGAATACTTTCAGTCCAACCATGAGGGTGCTCTCATCGACAAACTACATGAGGTGGGCTTTGACTACGACGGGATTATTCTCAATGCCGGTGCGCTCAGTCATACCTCGCTCGCACTGGCAGATGCCGTGGGATCCATTGAAACTCCCGTGGTAGAGGTCCACATCTCCAACATCCATGCGCGTGAAAGCTTTCGCCATCTCTCGCAGACCGCGACAAAGGCCAGCGGGTCTATCATCGGGTTGGGTCTGCACGGCTATCATCTGGCCATCTTGCATTTGCTCCGATAGACGACCGTGCTAAGCCTGCTAGCCTGATCGGGAGTTGACCCCTGCGGGGGCGCTCTTAGGTGTGTTGTAGAAGTTGAGATCAATTAAGCGGAGACGCTTATTGCCCCGGATCTTGTGGGTCTTAAAGTAAAGCAGCCGCAGCAACTGCGCTACGGCAAACGTTCCTACGCCCACCGCCACTGTGCCCAGTGCCAGCGGATCTCCGTAGGCCAGTGAAACCAATGTCCAAAAGGACCACGATCCGGCAAAGGCCGTCAACACATGAGATATCGTTTTTGCCCACCGCAGATTATGGCCGGTGCGGATCGCGTAGATGCTGTCCACGGTGATCACCCGGTTTTCCAAACCCAGCAACCCATCGTCCACATAGATCTCCGTGATGTATTCTCTGAGCCACTGGTCTTTGTCACTCTTGAGCTTATACACCAATGGATCGCCGATGTAAAATTTGGTTGTTTTAAAAGACCCGCTCTTCTCCAACATGAGTGCCTTCTGCGCATGACTCGAGACCAGCCATACAAAGCAGAGAGCCAACGTAAGCATGTGCTTCATCCCAGCAAGTATTCTCTTTCTAAACGCTCCAAGAGGCGATTAGTGGCCTGATAAATCTCTTGATAGGATGCGGCTGATTTGGCGGCATAAATCATGATCAGGTCCAGGCCCAGGGACCCATCGCCTTCCAAGACCTCCAAGCGGCCCCGCTGCAGGCGATAGCATTCCTTCATTTGCCGGCGGATCCGATTGCGCTGGGTGGCTTTCTTAAACGTCCGTTTGGGTACCGAAAACGCGCATCGGACAGCTGCCTGTCCCTCCTGCCGAGGGCACCTTCTCGCTACAAAGCGTATCGGCCAGCGGTAAAATGACCGGCCCTCTCTAAAGAGCAGAGCGATGGCCGTTTTGCCCTTTAGTCTGTCCTTCTTTCCGAGTGAAAATGTCTTCAAAGCCGTGCCAGGTAGGTCTCCAAAAATAAAAAAGAGGAATCACTGGTGTGTCATTCCCCTTTTCATATCTTATTGCTTATTAGAGCCTTCTAGGTCATTTCAGTCTTCTTTCGTCCGACACGGTGAGTTTGGCTCGCCCTTTGGCCCTGCGTCGTGCCAATACCTTCCTACCATTCTTAGAACTCATCCTGGACCGAAATCCATGCTTGTTCTTTCTCTTTCTCCGCGAGGGTTGGAACGTTCGTTTCATGCTATTTTGATTTCTTGTCGCTGCTTAAGCGCGGCAAAGGTATACAAAAAAGTCAAGACTCAAAATGCCAGGTCTAGCCGTTCATCGACGACAAGAACTCGTCGTTGGTCGTCGTCCCAAACATGTGCTTGCGCAAGAAGTCCATGGCCTCCTCTGGCTTCATGTCCGCCAGATGATTGCGTAGAATAAACATACGCTGCAAGGTGTCCTTGTCCAGCAGCAGCTCTTCGCGCCTCGTGCTGGATTTGGGCAGATCGATAGCCGGGTACAGTCGCTTGTTGGCCAGGGAGCGATCCAACTGGAGCTCCATATTACCCGTTCCTTTAAATTCTTCGAAGATCACTCCGTCCATTTTGGAGCCGGTATCGATGAGTGCGGTGGCAAGGATCGTCAGTGATCCACCCCCTTCGATGTTTCGAGCCGCACCAAAGAACTTCTTCGGTTTGTGCAGTGCGTTGGCCTCTACCCCACCGGACAGTACCTTACCGCTGGCCGGAGCAACCGTGTTGTAGGCTCGGGCCAGTCTGGTGATAGAATCAAGCAAGATGACAACATCATGCCCGCACTCGACGAGACGCTTGGCCTTTTCGAGCACGATACCAGCTACACGCACGTGGTTTTCAGCTGGCTCATCGAAGGTCGACGCTACTACTTCGCCATTGACGCTTCGCTTCATGTCTGTCACCTCCTCAGGACGCTCATCGATCAGTAGCACGATCAAGAAGCACTCCGGATGATTCCTTGCGATCGCATTGGCTATATCTTTTAGCAAGAATGTCTTACCGGTCTTTGGTTGGGCGACAATCAGTCCGCGTTGACCCTTACCGATGGGAGCAAAGAGGTCAATCATACGATTGCCGTAGTCCTTGCCGGTCGGTGAGGACACGAGCTTGAACTTTTCCTTGGGAAAGAGGGGCGTCAAATAGTCAAATGGCACCCGCTCTCTGATCTCAGGCGGCTCTAATCCGTTGATCAAGCTCACTCTCAAGAGCGCAAAGTACTTCTCCCCTTCCTTGGGGGGGCGGATAGCGCCCTTGACGGTGTCCCCGGTCTTCAGTCCAAATAGTTTGATCTGCGAGGGAGACACATATATATCATCGGGAGATGTAAGGTAATTGTAGTCTGACGATCTCAGGAAGCCGTAACCATCCGGCATCATCTCGAGGATACCCTCCCCTTCGATAATTCCGTCAATCTCTACGTTGAAGGCTGGTCGCTTGGGTTTTTCTTGTGGTGGAGGCTTCTCAGCGGGAGGCGTTGGGGCCTCCGGCTCCGACGCCTTGCCATTGCCGTTGCTAGCCACTTCGATCGGCTTCGCCACCGGCTCTTTAGCGGGAGGCTCGGGAGCTGCTTCTTTCGTGTCCTGCACCGGTTCTGGTACATCGCTGGTCGGGACACTGCTGGCCGGGACGGGTGGAGGCGGAGATTTTCTGGATCGTCGTCGGCCACCGCGCCGACCACCTTCAGCCGGTTTGCTGTCTCCTTTCGGAGCTTCCAGGTCAAACTCAAATTCGGGCTTCTCTTTGGCCGGTGCATCTTTCTTTTTCTCCGGCTTCGTCAAGGCCTGCTCGTCGAGGATTTTGTAGATTAACTCCTGCTTATTCAGACGTTTATGGCCCTTCACTCCTAAACTCTCGGCAAGATCCCGAAGCTCGGGTACCAACATGTCATTCAACTGAAGGATATCGTACATGCAACACTACTTTTTTGGAAAAACAAATAACGATGTTAAGATGAATACTATTCGATTATGTCAATCTCTGGAATAGTCTCTCAAAAAAATCAAGGAAAAAGAACCAGGTACTGCAAGAAAAGCTGCAATAAAGAGGTGTGTCCCTTTCTTTGGCAGAGCAAAAATAAGCTTATTTTCTTACTCGATGCAGTATATTTGCAAAAAAAAGAGTTCGTCTATCACTAGACGGACTTTTTCTTTGTCCCAACAAACAAGCTATCATGTTAGAAATCAGCCTCTTACGATCTGAAATGGACCGCGTCAGAGCGGGTCTTCGCAAGCGCAATTATTCCGATCAACAGCTCGAGCGATTATCCCAAATAGTGTCGCTCGATGACCAGCGCAAAGCCACCCAAACTCGGCTTGATGAGGCGCTGGCGTCATCCAATCGCAAGTCGAAACAGATCGGTCAACTTTTTCAACAAGGCGACCGTGATGCCGCTGACAAAATGCGGGCGGAGGTCAACGCCTCCAAGGCTGAGATTAAGCAGATGGAGCAGGAGCTGCGTGCGGTCAAAGAACAGCTGGAATATGAACTGCTCGAGGTGGCCAATGTGCCACACGACAGCGTGCCTGCCGGGACAGGCGAAGCTGACAATGAGGTCTATGTGGCCTGGGACGGACCGCTGCCCGATCTTGGTCCTGGAGCGCAGGCCCACTGGGACCTGGCCGCTAAATACCAGCTGATTGACTTCAAGCTAGGCGTGAAGATCGCCGGTGCCGGCTTTCCCCTATTCCGGGGCAAAGGGGCTCGACTGCAACGCGCCCTCGTCAATTTCTTCCTGCGTGAGGCAGCCGCCGCAGGCTACGAGGAGATTGCTCCTCCTTTACTGGTCAATGAGGACACCGCCCGGGCCACCGGCCAACTGCCTGACAAGGAAGGGCAGATGTATCACGTGACCAAGGACGACCTCTACCTCATCCCTACGGCCGAAGTCCCGATCACCAACATCCTGCGGGACCATATTGTCGACGCGAAGGATCTGCCCGTCATGCTGACCGGGTATACGCCCTGCTTTCGTCGCGAAGCCGGTTCGTACGGGTCCGACGTCAAGGGTCTCAACCGGGTACATCAGTTTGATAAAGTGGAGATCGTGCAGATATCTCATCCAAAACGTTCGTACGAAGCACTGGAGGAAATGGTCCATCACGTACAGGGCCTCCTGCAAAAGTTGGAACTCCCATTTCGCATTCTGCGTTTATGTGGTGGAGATTTGGGATTCACTTCCGCGCTCACTTTTGACTTTGAGGTGTACTCTGCGGGTCAGAAGAAATGGCTGGAAGTAAGCTCCGTCTCCAACTTTGAAACCTATCAGAGCAATCGCCTCAAGCTGAGGTATCGCGATGAGGGGAGTAAGCCCCAGTTGGCGCATACACTAAACGGCAGTGCCCTGGCATTGGCTCGTATCGTGGCTGCCCTCCTGGAGAATAATCAAGATGAAGGTGGGATCGCGATTCCCAAGGTATTGCATCCATACACTGGATTCGAGCGAATTGAGTAACGAGAAGAAAAACTATGTTTTCAGGAGCCTCTATGGGTTACATGATCATCGCCGGTATTATGACACTTATCGGCATGGTCGTCAGTGGTAGATTAAAATCAAAGTTTGCGCAGTACAGTCGGATGCCCACCTCCAGTGGCATGTCCGGACGGGAGGTAGCCTTGATGATGCTGAGCAACTATGGTATTCATGACGTCAATGTGGTCGAGGGCCGCGGATTGCTCTCCGATCACTATAACCCACTCAAGAAGACGGTGGCCTTAAGCCCCGAAGTCTATCGCGGTCGATCCGTGGCCGCGGCGGCTGTCGCCGCACACGAGTGCGGTCATGCTGTCCAACATGCGACGGCTTATCCTTGGCTCAAGTTGCGATCGGGCATCGTACCGTTGGTGCAGGTGTCTTCGCGCGCTCAGCAGTGGCTCTTGCTCCTGGCACTTGGTGGGTTTGGGGCCGGAGCAAGCAACAGCCCCTTAATCTTGATGCTGACCATTGCGGCCTTTGGTATCACGGCACTATTCAGTTTTATCACCCTCCCGGTAGAGTACGATGCCAGCAATCGCGCATTGGTATGGCTCAATCAGAGTGGGATCGCACAGGGCGCCGAGTACGAAGGTGCCAAAGACGCCCTTCAGTGGGCCGCTTTGACCTATGTAGCTGCCGCCTTGTCTGCCTTGGTGATGCTCTTGTATCTGCTGGCTCGCTTCCGGGACTAACCCAGGCAGGTTCAGCACTTTATCCTTATATTGTTCATTCGAACTAACGTCTGCAATTATGAATTCGGAAGAGGTTGAAATGGCTATCGAAATCGGCAAAGAATCCATGGATCAAGCCCTGGAGCACCTTCAAAAGGAGCTCATAAAGATCCGCACCGGTAAGGCCTCCCCCTCGATGCTCAGTGGCATATCCGTGGAGTATTATGGCAACCAGACCCCGCTAAATCAGGTGGCCAATATCGGAGCATCAGACTCCAAGACCCTGACCATACAGCCTTGGGAAAAATCAATGTTGGCCCCCATCGAGCAGGCAATCTTCGCCGCCAACATCGGACTCACACCCATGAATGACGGCGAATTTGTCCGGATCAATATTCCCGCGCTCACGGAGGAGCGCAGGAAGCAGCTCGTCAAGCAGGCCAAGCACCTGGGCGAAGAGTCCAAGATCAGCTTGCGCAATACGCGACACAAAGTGATGGATACGATAAAACGGTCTGTCAAGGACGGATATCCGGAAGATGCCGGCAAGCGAAAGGAGGCCAGCGTGGACAAGATGACCCACGACTATGGCGATAAGATCGACAAGATGGTCGAGGCCAAGGAAAAGGACATCATGACGATCTAGAGCTATCCACCGAGCTTTCGGTTGTTGGTTTAGAAATCTGCCAGCGCCTTCCGCTCGACTCCGTTTTTCTGCACCAGAATCATCTCTTCTCGATACAACAGGATCTTTGTCTCTGGCCCTACATCAGCTACGGTGATCACCTGGGTCTCCAAGCTAGATGGATGGTATAGCTCCAGTTGGTCCCCATACCGGTAGACCAAGCGTCCGCCCACGATCTGCATATCAGTAATGTCCTCACGTAGGATCTGCGACTGCCACTGACCAAACAGATCAAAGACCAGAACCCCGCGGTCCGGGACCAGCACGTAGACACGATCACCCGCCTGCATGATCTTGGTCGGGCGCAACCGCTCATTGAACCGCAAGCGCAGATCCTCCCCCTCCAACAACACCTGGCCAAGTTGGCTCACCTTGTTTAGGCGCTGCGCATGGTCGTCGAAGATCCAGATCTGACCGTCCAGCGAGGAAGCTACTGCTCGGATTTCCCCATATCCCAGATCTAACATATTGAACGAATTGGTCTCGTGCAGCAGGCGATCCAAGAGGATGACCGTATAGAAATCCGGGTAGTACAAGAGGATCTTCAGCGGATTGGTGACATCGATGCTAGCCAGCACTCCCAGCCGGTGATTAGAATAGAGCCCGTCCGGCTGATTGAGGGCATTGTGCTTGTGCACTTGGTGGTCCGTATTAGCGTAGAAGACATTGCCAAATCGGTCGATGGTGGCGGTCTCGGGACGAATCGTAGCTGCTGGCTGCCCACGCTGTGCTACCAGCTGGGAGGACACGCAGCTCACTGCGCCAAAAAATAACAGGGTACTATAGATGAAGCACTTTGCCATCTTCATGCTCAAAAAACTTGAGGACCAGATCCGAACCGTCAAAGACTGCATATGAATTGTGATGCAACCAATCACCTAAGTTAACATACCGGCTAGATCCGTTGTCAAGCAGGCAGTCAATCGGAAGATGGCGGTGGCCAAAAATGAAATAGTCCACCGGATCGGTCTGCACATAGTCATTGGCGTATTGCACGAGCCATTCCTGATCCTTCCCCTTAAAATCGTCCTTGACCTGGGCCTGGGCCCTGCTCTTGGCGCTCCAGAATCTAGCAATGCGAAAGGCAAAATTGGGATGTAGGCGGGCAAAGAGCCACTGGCAAATTTTGCTCGCGAATACAGCTTTGATCAGCTTATAGCCATGATCCCCTGGTCCCAGGCCGTCTCCATGTCCGATGAGAAATGACTTGCCGTTCCATTTCCTTCGGATGGGCGCTCGAAATACGGGAATGCCCAGTTCCTCTTCAAAATAGGAGAAGAGCCACATGTCGTGATTTCCGGTGAAGGCTGAGATCTCGACCCCACGGTCCCGCAGCATGGCGAGGGTGCCCAACAGACGTACATGCCCCCGAGGCACCACCGTGCGGTACTCAAACCAAAAGTCAAACAAGTCGCCCACCAAGTAAATCTCCGCAGCGTCCTGGCCCACTTCCAACAGCCAGCGCACGACCTGCGCCTCCCGCTCGTCACTCGTCAACCGGGCATCCAGGCCCAAATGAAAATCAGAGGCGAAGTAGATCTTGGCCATGGGACGAAAGATAGGGCTTTATCAAGGTTTGATTAAAGACGAGCCAAGCACTTGAACGCTTTCTTCAGGGCCACCACACTGATGCGAGATGTCGGCTGTCATGTCCCGGACGTTGTGCCTGGGCCAATCTCTAAAACTGATAGACGGCCGCCACCTGCACAAATCCCATAGAAAGCATCAATTCCTGTGGATCTGGCCCGCTTGATACGGCCATTCGATAGATGGGGGTTATGCCATGGTTGTAAGAGATCTTGACTGCCACGTCTCCTAGTATCCGATAGCTGATCATACCCGTGACCGTCGTGAATAGCTCCCTCTTCTCAGGCTGATAAATCGCAAAGAAGGGGCTATCTTCCTCCAGGCCCTCTCCCCCCACTCTAATTAACCCCGACAGACCTGCACCCACTACCAATCCATCCACGGCCTCCCATCCCACTAAAGCTCGCAGGCCAAGGTAGGACTCCTCAAGCACGTCCTCCTCGATCTCGGCCTCAAATCCAGTGCAATCGCATTATGGGATTCTGCACCTACCCCTATCAACGGCCAAAAAATTGCTGGCAAATGCCCTTTGAACACACTTAAGAAGACTACTCCAGGGCATAACCTTGCTCGTATGTGTCAGGCGAGGACGCCTGACACGGCCAGGTTGTTCTTGTTGAGTTATTCGCTCGGCACCTAGTCTCAAAGGCCACGCCGCCCCAATCAGGCCGCGTTTGGCGTCCCCGCCAAACGCTATTGTAGCTCGCTGTAACCCTGAAGCCTTGATAATGCGATTGCCCTGGCCTCAAATCCCACTTGATCAAATGTCAGTGCCAGGTCAAGCTGTACTTCTTGTCCCATCGCAATGTACCGGCCTATGTCAATATGTAGGCCACCTTGGTTGCGCCGATCTTGAAGGGTTGCAATCTGAGATGACTCAGGACTTCGCCCTAGTGTCGTAGTGGTCAAATTATATCCGGCCTCAACATAGCTGGGATTCTGCGCCCACAATCCCAGGGCCAGGTGAGGCATGCAAATAAGGTTAGGCTCACCATCTGCATGACTATTAATTATTTCAGCTGATAAATGCTCGTTTCATATGCACCCACCACTCCAAAGGCACCTTCGACGTTAGAATACAATAATAACGGCTCATAGAGCTCATCTCCACCTTCGAGATAATCGACCAGGTCAAGATCCTCTCGGATTCTGTATATCTCTTCAGATACGTGTACCATCTCAACAGCAAAGGATCTAAAGGCATCAAAGAAGTCTGCAGGTACTTCTACACTGTAAAACCACGGGTAGTACCCCTTTGCTCTAGCGAGACCTCCTTCGTTGGCGCACGTATAAGGCTCCACGGCACCAAATCGCGGTGTCAGATAATGCAGTCCACCCGATGCAGGTTCCACCGGCACATCTCTGAATCCCACTCTAAGAAGTAAGTCCTGTGCAGGGCAGATAAACTCCAGGCTGAAGACCTGCTGTTGTACGATGTCTTGTTCGTCTATAATCATATAGGCAGTGTCAATGCTTATTAGCTCCGGCATCTCACATGGCATAGACCTGATTAGGCTACCCTCTGACGTCACAATATCCACATGGTAGAATGCACCCGCCTTCATCATTCCAGCCCCTATCCATTCATAGATGCCGGGCTCGACCTCCTCCATCACCCCTAAGTGCCTCTGGGTCAGGCTCTCGACGATGTTCACCACCGCATCGCTTACAAACGCACCTCCACGCACATTTTGTTGATACCCACGGGTTTCCTGGATGATCACAAAAGAAGTGTCATGTGCCGATAGTGCCCCGTAGACAAAAGGAGTCCCTCCCTCATCCGGAAACTCAGAGTACTCTATACCACAGGCAGCTGTCAGCCCCAACGTGAGAGCTACTGCTATGCCCCTATATGTCTCCGAGATCATAATATCTTAAGAGATACATTTAGGGAGGGGAAGATCGAAAAGCTCTTGCGTTTACTCAAAACGACCACGGGCTCACTTCCCTCTCTGATCTGGATGTATGGTTGCACATTCACCGGATTGCGACGTGCATATACATTGTGTATGGACAAGGACATCTTATGCCTTTTGCTTCTCCTCGGAAAGCTGCGCTCCAGACTTAGGTCTACCCGGTGATAGGGAGGCAGTCGATAGTTGTTTATGTCTTTGTAGATAGCGTAGGTGAAAGGACTGACCGCACTGGGGGTAAAGCCCACTGGGAATGTCACGTAGTACCCTCCTCGATAGTACCCTGCAATCTTCAATGTCAATCTACTCGACAGCCCTTGGACGTGGTTCAAGCTGATGCTAAATCTCCTATTAAATTTGTAGTTAAACCATCTACCCCCATTCAGACCGTCAAATCTCTGTCGTGCGGTCGATACATTCAGTGTGGCACCTGTTGTGCTTGTAGCATTCCATCGCTTGTGCACTTGCATCTCCAATCCATAAGCCTTGCCTTTTCCACCGCTCCAAGTAGTACGTCCTAGACTGGACAAAGTCAGGTCAATTGGCGGAGCAATATAGAGCACCTGTTCCTCCATTGATTTGAAGTATACCTCCGCATCGACACTCCATTCCCCATCTTGCCCTTTGTAAGTACTCCCGATAGAATATATTCTAGCCTGCTCTGGCCTAAGGTCCTCATCAGAACTTCGGTAAAGATTCCAGGTGATAAAATCCCCAAAGGCGATAAACTCATGTTCATACTGCCTCGAAGTGTTCACTCCAAGATGATGCGACCACCTACCCCCGTGCCATGATACCTCGACATAGGGCAACACTGCCCGCTGCCTGAAGGCTGAGGCCACATAATGATCTATTCTAGCTCCTCCTTTCGCGTCCCACCTCCCTGCACGATATTGAGCGACACCATAGAGCGACCTAGTCTCGCTGTCCACGATCCGCTCTAGCTCACTAGTTAGACGCTCGTCGTTCAGGATTGCTGATCGTCGGTATACACCCCTGCTGTATTTGCGGTGCTCTATGCCGGCCACGTACTCGAGACGATCGCTAGCTTTCCACCTCACAGATGTCTCGCCCTTCCACAGTCCTATGTCAAGTGAGGTCCGGCTTATTGCAATATCTTGATAAGACTCCTCCACGTACTCCTCCCTATTCTCCCGCTCATACGCAGTATTCACCGAGCTCCACCCTGCAGTCCCTTCTATCCACAGACCATCCACTAGTTCATACTCTATCTGCAAAGATCCTAGCATCGATCGGTTTTGATTTTTCTCACGTGAGTAGGTATATTGAAAGTTATCGGCAAACTCATTGTGGAATCCATAGGATAGAAGAGTAGCGCCCACATACACCCTTTGGCTCTTTAGGAAACACTTAGCCAGAGCACTGTGCATCAACGTTCCGGAATGATAGCCCGCATAGTTGGAGTGTAGTGTCTCTTCTACACTGCCCGTTCGATCTAGGAGCAGTAGGGGCACAGTTCTGACGCTGCCCATAAGACCCACCTTACCCTTTGCCACCGGCACCTTCACATCCAGCGACGGCAGCAATGGTGACAGCAGCAGGTCAATGGCAGCACTGTCCACCTCAGTCCAGGTGCTCAGGTCAGCAAAGGATGCAATTCGCCCACCGTAGTTCGATGGAAATATCCCGGGATAAAAATCGATCCGCTGTATCATGGAAGATGGCACACTGCTAAAGAGCTCAAAGTCGGAAGTCTTCATCAGGAGCGGCGTGCCATCCACTAGGATCTCGTTTTGCTCGTGGCCACTTCCACGCACATGATAGTTTGCCAGCCCGTCCTTACCCTCTTCGACAGACGGTAGGGAGGATAGAGTTCTGATCAGGTCCTTCTCGCCTCCTATAAAAACTAGATCATCAAAAGTCTGCTGATCCACGCGCCTGCTTGCCCTGACCTGTTCTGGTTTTCCCACGACGACCACTTCTTGTTGCGGTACAGCCGACAACAATATCTCAAGGCGCCCAAAGGCCAGCAGTTCGGCTGTCCGGAGCACAATCTGGCGGTACCCCACTCGAGAGATCATCAGACTATCATATCGCCGGAGTAGAGCTCTATCAATCGTCAGCACCGAGTCACCAGTCTCGAGGAGAAATTCATCATTGTACACCAAGACCTCATCCAAGACCTCAAGGGTAGCAGAATCCCTGACAAGCAAGGTGTATTCATGCTCCTCCACCTGTCCAGCAAGTGTGGTACATCGCAGGAAAGCTATTGCGCAGATGCAGAGAGTCTTAGGGAGTAGCCTCACCAGCCAGAAAAATTTCCACCGGCATCACAAAATTGTGTGTTCATCTCTAACGGATGAACACATATTTTTCATATGAATACCAGGACGCCCGCTCATCGCGTTCGGGTCCGGACCTGCGCCACGACGCTCTACCCCCAATCTGCCAACCTCTTTGATAGCCTAGCCGAGGGCTACCTATACATGGGCAACATAGAGTCAGGCCATCGAGAGCTTTCAGAGATCACTGCCATTGAATCCGCAGAATCAAAATGCGACGGCAAGACTGGCGCAATTAAAAGGTCGATAACGCGCCGACGCCATTGTGGAGACGCCGGTGCTCGATGTCGCGCCGTCCCAACCCTTCTCCCTCGTCGGGATGCTCTCTCGTGCCGGCATATTTTGCCTATCTTATCTGCTCAGCCAAGGACCTTATGTCTCAAAGTGTGCCACCAAACTACCTCACCGAGCAATTTGACATCCAACCAGATTTTGCTCCGTTCAACCAGAAGTACGACATCTTCAACCGATCGGTCTGGGACGAAAAAGTGGACGCCAAAAAGCTATTTGTCAGCTACGACATTGCCAACTACAGCCCCAAAAAGAGCAAAGGTTTTGACCACTGGGATTATGCCTTTCGCAACGCCAGCTGGCATCTGACCGACGCCGTAGGGGAGCGTGACTTTGCCCGCGACGGCCGGGTAGAAGGATTTACCGATTACTACTCTCTAGGGACCGAAGGGCCTAAAGAAGCGGTCCGTCTAGATTCGCCGGAGTCAACGGCACGAAGGATTAAGATCGCCGCCAAGATGTTCGGTGCCGGATTGGTTGGCATCTGCCGCTTGGATCGTCGCTGGATCTACAGCCATCATTTCAATCGATTGACCGGCGAAAACCCGGTATTGGACCTCCCCGCGCACTTTCGGTACGCGATCATGTTAGCCATCCCGATGGACTACGAGCTGGGCAAGACCTTTCCATCCGCGCTCAGCGGTGCTACCACAGGCATTGGATATGCGGGCAGTCTGCAGTGCGCCGTGACCCTAGCCCAGTTCATCGTCAACCTCGGCTATGATGCCGTGGCCTCTATGAACGATACGGGCCTCAATGTGCCCATGGCCATCGAAGCGGGTCTTGGCGAGTATGGACGGCTCGGGTTATTGATCACCAAAGAGTATGGCCCCAACGTGCGTTTGGCAAAAGTGTTTACCGATCTGCCATTGGCCCCGGATCACCCCATTGAGTTTGGCGTGAAGGCCTTCTGTCAGATCTGCCGGAAGTGCTCGTCGGCTTGCCCGGCTAGGGCCATTCCAGCGGGCGAACCCCAGTCCGAACCCCCTAATCACTCCAGCCTGACTCGTATCCGAAAGTGGACCGTGGATGCCGAACGGTGCTTTCGGTTTTGGGTGGGCATGAACACTGATTGCGCCATCTGCATACGTGTCTGCCCATACAACAAAGATTACCGAAAGTGGTGGAATCGCTTGGGCATTCGCCTAGCGCATTCCCCATTGAGACGCCTGATGCTATGGCTGGATGGAGCCATGAAGTTTGGGAAGCGGATGGACCCGGCCGCCTGGTGGAAAAAGAAAGAAGAACTGCTATGAGTGCGGCTCCCAGACCTAAGCTAGGCATTTGGATGAGCACCTCGTTGGTGGCTGGCACGATGATCGGATCCGGCATCTTCCTACTACCGGCCTCGCTGGCCGCCTATGGTGGTGTGAGCCTGCTGGGCTGGACCTTTACAACCGCGGGAGCCATGCTTCTCGCCCTGACGCTGAGCCGGCTCAGCCGGATGATACCCAAAGCCGGCGGCCCGTATGCTTTTACCCGAGCCGGGCTCGGAGAATTTGCCGGTTTTCTAGTCGGCTGGGGATATTGGCTCGCCTTGCTCACTGGCAGCGCCGCCATAGCCGTGGCCACGGTCGGCTATCTGGGTGTGTTCGTCCCGGCCCTGGTGTCCAGTCCACTGATTGCCGGTGTGATCGCGCTGTTGATCATTTGGACGCTTGCCGGGGTCAATATCGCCGGGACCATGCAGGCCGGCCGGGTACAGATGACGGCTTTAATCCTCAAGCTCCTGCCCTTGGTGGTCGTCATTGTGGGTGGCATGGTGTACTTCAATACGGACCACCTCACGCCATTCAATGCCAGCGATCAGTCGACCCTGGGCGCAGTGACCTCTACCGCAACACTCACGCTGTGGGCCTTCCTAGGCATCGAATCCGCGACCGTAGCGGCGGAGACGGTCGAAAACCCCACCCAAAATATCAGCCGCGCTACCATCATGGGCACGATCCTGGCGGCTGTCATTTATGTCTTTGGCAGTACCGCGGTGATGATGATTATCCCGCCCGAAGAACTTCGCGCCTCTACCGCCCCTTTTGCCGATGCCGCCCTCGCCATGTTTGGACCCGGTGCGCAGTACGCCGTGGCCATTGGTGCCACCATCTCCTGCCTGGGAGCCCTAAATGGCATGATCCTGCTACAGGGACAGATGCCCTTTGCCTTGGCCCGAGACGGATTGTTTCATACCGCCTTTGGTGCCTTGTCCAGACGAGGTACGCCGCAGCCAGCACTTCTCTTGTCAGCGGCACTGGTGACGGTCTTCATCGCTCTCAATTATAGCAAGGGGCTCGTGGATCTCTTCACCTACATTATTCTGCTGTCCACCCTGTCTATTCTGCTACCGTATTCGTTTTCGACGATGTCCGAGTGCATGCTGATCCTGCGAGATCGAGGCCAGTTGCCCTCATCGGAGCGAAGAAAGCGGCTGATCCTGGCGAGCCTAGCTTTCACTTATTCCCTTTGGGCGCTGTCCGGGGCTGGTCAAACCGCTGTCTACTGGGGGTTCCTTCTCTTTCTCACCGGGATCCCTGTCTTTGTCTTCTTCAAATGGCAGGCCCGGGACTGAGGCACCACCCAGCTATCACTATCTTCGCAGACGATTTGTTGCTATGTGCACCGTCACCTATCTTCCGCAAGACGAGGGCTTTCTGCTCACCCAAAATCGGGACGAATCACCGAGCCGAGCAGCGAGTGGCCTAGTCAGATCCAAAAGGGATGGGGTCGAGCTGGTCTATCCCAGGGACCGGGCCGCCGGTGGCACCTGGATCGCCATCAGCAGCGAGCTGCAAGTCGGTTGTCTCATCAACGGGGCCTTTCAAAAGCACAAACATACACCGCCCTACCGCCGAAGCCGAGGGCTGGTGCTCCTGGACTACTTTGGTTACGCTTCCATGGATCAATTTGCCGACACGTATCCCCTGGATGGCATCGAACCATTTACGATGATCGCCGTACAAGACGACAAGCTCTATGACCTACGGTGGGATGAGCAAGCGGCGCATCTCGTGCAACTCCATGCGGACGAGTCCCACCTATGGTCATCCTGTACCCTCTATCCCGATGAGATCCAGGCACAACGCAATGCATGGTTTGACCAATGGAGAGCTGATCATCCCCACTACCGCCAGGAAGATATTCTGGGCTTTCATAAGCAGGGCGGCACGGGAGATCCCTGGAACGATTTGATCATGAATCGTGACAACCTGGTGCGGACCACTAGCATTACGGCCATTGCCAGGGACCGGTCGGGGGTCACGATAAGGTTCTTTGATCTGGCATCGGGCGACGAATTTCGATATGCCTTTCCGGTAGATAGCTAGTAGAGTTTCGCATTAAATCTTGTGGTTAATTCTAATGCCTTTGGTCCGCATACTTCATTGCAAAGCCTCGCCATAGCTAAGGCTAGCCACCCACCCGCTTTCGCGGTTCCCTCACTGCTCGCATGGTCATGCTCGACGCTTCGAGATCGTTCGGTCATGCCTCGTCTGCGAACAAAATCCTATTAGAAATTATTCAACATATCTAATGCGAAACACTAGAATCCCAATCGTACACCCCAGAGCAGGATCGCGCCCTCCCCAATGTCTTCGCCATCTTCCCGTACGTTAAACTCCCAACCAAACGCCAAAGTGGGTGAGATCGACATCTGGCTGGCCAGCGGAAACCGGTAACCCAGCAAAAAGCTGGGTTGGATGACGATCAAATCCGTGGTGCCCATAAGATCAGCGGGCGCGGCCTTATCCCTCCAGTCCACTCGGTTAAACCACCCATCCACACGGCCCATACTAAAAAGACCATCGTCGGGAGATAGAAAGGAACGCAAGTAGCCCAAGGAGAAACCAAAGCCTCCTCCGCGCTCATCGTCGTGCACGCCTGTACTGCCGTGCCATACGAGATTGTAACCCACGCGCAGGTCGATGGAGGTCAATTCAGCCAGTGGAAACGAAACAAACAGTCCAGGCTGGAATCCCGTGGGGTACTGCTGTAGCTCGACACCGTAGGTTGTGCTGCGAGATTGGCCTGAACTCCAAAACCAGGTCAAGCATAGCAAAAAAATCAGCAGCATTCGACAATGAGGCACACCTCTAAGCTAGAACTTCGTCCCACAAAAAGCAACAGAGTCACCCCATCACAGTGATGAAAGGGTAACGAATTAGCGGGAGTCTGATCTCTAGTCGGCTATTCTAAACGTGTCGAGAAGGCCCTTTCTATCCAACTCGATCAACAAGTATGGAGAGAACGGTATAAGAGAGAGTTCGTACCGTAGATAACTCGTTCCATCTGCCCTATCAACTGTGTTGCTTGGTTGATGCGATATGACCTGCTCGATCTGTTCAATACTCATACCTTTCTTGAGGTTCAGAGCATGCATACAAATCGCCTTGTGCTTATTATGTGTTCTCACCAGCAGCAGCACGCCTAGTGCAACTAGACCATAAGTAATGAGCCTTCCAATCCTCACATCTTAACAGTTTTGTGTCGGCCTCAACCTAAAAAAACGACTATCCTTTAGAAAGGAACAAAGGCTTTCCGCCCAGTCACTTGAGTATTTGCTTGGCTTGGGAAAATAAGTACTAAAGGAGTTCCCGATTTCATTGGAAATATAATCCTGCCAGTCATGACCTGATGCATTTCCTGCAATCGTTTGGCTGAACTCGATCATGTTCCCATACGTCACACCCGCATGGAACCCAACAAATATCACATGTCTCATATCCAAAACATAGTTGCTATTTGCTGGATCGATCACATATCGCCAGTTTTCATCTATGAATCCGGCGAATATCTTCTTGAACCAGTTCGTCTCGTCATTAATGTCCCGCATGCTCATGCCATTGAAGTGCGCACACCACGAACGCATTGATACCGCCTTACTACGGTGTTTGCCGAGCACCTGCTTCCAGCAACTGCATAAACTCCTTAGGCTGGCGGAATCACGTAGCCATTTGATTGTAAACAGCTTTTTGCATTGCGGTATTGTCAGATAGTAATCTCTTGAGCCAATTGTAGTCTGCCACTGAAAAGTGCACCCCCGGCGCCATCGAAAAATGCACCCCCTGTCATGGGAGCAGATCGGCATGGCTGATCTTCAAACCATGATAGATATGATAGAAAAACCGCAGATCATCCTTGGGTACTTCAGGCAGGGGAAATCCAAGAAGCCGCTTTCTCGGGAGTTTCCTGCCGCCCATGAGATCATGAAGGGCTGATTGGTTCAATTTTCGGGGATTGCCTTTTGAAAACAGGAGCACATCTGGCAGGCCAAGCTGTGAGTCAAAGCGCACCGCTATTGAGTCAAGACGAAACACCACAAAGCTCCCTGAACAGCACCAATTATCGATAGACTGTGGTATAACGACGACACACCGCCAATAAGGGAACCCATATTCTTTGTTAACTTCGACATGTCGGGATTTGATCCTGGCACGGAGACCTGCGGGAGCCAAGGCAAAGAGAAGTACACATGCCAATTATCGCACGCACAAGATCAATTTTGTCCGATGCAAGACTGTATCTGCGACAGATCTCAGACGACCTCTATGGTCAGCCGATTTCGCTGTTGTCAGATGCCACCATCGGTCAGCACACACGTCACTTGTTGGAGTTCTACCAGTGCCTCTTGGCCCAAATGGATCACGGGCAGGTCAATTATGATGAGCGCCGGCGAGACAGCCAACTGGAGGAGTCCACGGCCACAGCCTTGACGGCCATCGATGAGATCGAAGGCGCCCTGTCCCAACTGACTTCCAAGGCTCCGCTCACGGTGTGTGGCACGGCGACGGGTGGCGAGCGGGTGGCGACCAATGTGGATCGTGAGCTGCTGTACAATCTGGAGCATAGCATACACCACCTGGCTATCATCAAGATCGGTCTCAAGCTCGTGGCTCCCATGATCGAACTACCGTCCACCTTTGGCGTTGCTCCATCTACGCTGGAGAATCGGCATCGCGTCTTGAGCAATTGAACCCTATCGCCAGTCCATGTGGCGCACGTCTCCCTTTCTCATTAAGCTTCGTAGCTGGGAATACTGGCCAGCATACATTGTCAACATTCCGACGGTGCTTTTTTGGCTCTATTTTGCGCTGCGGTCACGATCCCTCTTTTTTTTCAGTGTGGTCAACCCCGCGATCGAGACCGGAGGAGTCCTGGGAGAATCCAAGATCAACATCCTCCGAGCCATGCCTCCACATCTGGTGCCGGCGACCGTCTTTGTACATCGAGACGCGATGTCTTGGCCCTCGGTCCAGCAGGAGCTGCAACAATCCAGCCTCCGTTTTCCCTTGATCGCCAAGCCCAATATCGGCGAGCGAGGCTTTCTTGTGCAAAAATTGGAAAGTGTGCATGAGCTGCAACGATACTTTTACCGAGTCCAGGTGGATTTCATGATCCAGGAATATGTCGACTTGCCGCTGGAAGTCAGTGTGCTGCATCACCGCACGCCTGACAGTGAGCATGGCCGGATTACATCTCTCTGCTATAAGGAGACGCTGAAGGTGGTCGGAGACGGACAACATACCGTAAAAGAACTAATGCAACAAAATCCCAGGGCCGTTCTTCAACGGAGACGCCTCGAAAAGGAATCTCCCGAGTTGCTGGGGTCAAAACCTGCGCTGGGCATGGTTGTAGAGCTCGAGCCGATCGGCAACCACTGCAGGGGCACCAAGTTTCTCAATGGCAATGGACACATTACACCGCAAATGCAGACCCACTTTGATGGGATCAGTCGGCAATTGCAAGGCATCTTCTACGGTCGATTTGACATCAAGTGTCGCGACTGGTCCAGCTTGGAAAGCGGACGGGACCTGCAGATCCTTGAGTTTAACGGCGTGGCGAGCGAACCCGCTCACATCTACGATCCAGCGTACTCCCTGGTACGGGGATATCGCGATCTCTTCGACCATTGGAAAGTCATCTACCGGATCGCCAAGATCCAACGTGGTAAGGGAGTCAGGCCAATGGGACTGCGAGAAGCTGTCCAACGCACCCGAGCGTACCTTGGCTATCTGCGCTCAGCCGATCTTCATTCATAACCCAGCCAAACCGTGACGCTTACCGCCACCTTCATTGTCGCTCTGGTCCTGAGTTTTATTGGATCGATGCCCACCGGCCTCATCACGCTCAGCATTATTCAGCGAACGGTGGAAAAGGGGATCAAATCCGGTCTCATGGTCTCCCTGGGTGCGGTGATACCCGAATTCATCTATACCGCTGTGGCCCTCTTTATGATGCAGGCGTTGGCTGGCGACATACCTTACAATCGCTGGATTCAAGGTGGATCGGCGGCATTGTTCCTCTTCTTGGGCATTTACTACTTCGTCAAGAAGCCGGTCCAACGAACGGCCGTCGGTCCACACATCTATCGGGATTTTGTCCGGGGCGTGGTGGTTGGTTTTCTCAACATGTTGATCGTGCCGTACTGGGTCTTTGTCGTGGCTTGGTTGCAGGGCAATGGATATCCACTGGAGGCCAAGGGCTCGATCTGGATATTCTCTGCCGGGGCAGCGCTGGGTGCATGGATGGTATTTGTGCTTTACACTTATGGGAGCCAGTACCTGGCTGATCGGATAGGCGCCGTGCGACAATACACCAACAAAGGGGTGGGAGCCATCTTTCTGGGGCTAGCCCTACTGCAAATTGTCAAGATGGTCTAGCTGCTCAGCCAAAGCCAGAATCTCCTTTTTGATGAGGTCAACTTCCGACCACAAAATGAAGTGGTCCTTGCCCTCCAGCATCAGCACCTTTACCTGCGGGTTATCCGGCATCATCTGTTTGGCAAAATCTGCATTGCCCATGGGCACCAGTTTGTCCGCAGACCCCTGAATGACGGTGGTGGGTATGCGAATGTCCGCCCATAGATCCATCATGTCTTCCAATTCTTCCTTCAGCGGAATAATCTCCTGATTGCATACCCTTAAGGCCGGGGGGATAAAGAATCGAATGCCCGGCAGATCGATGAGGAGCCGCCACCAGATCGTCGGCTCGAGATCGGGAGAGATGGAGGGGCTTACCATCACCAGTGCATCTACCAGATCCGGAAAATCCATAGCCATGCGAGCGATCAGCGGTCCGCCGTACGAGTGCCCTACAAGTATCACAGGACGGTGCGCGTACTGTTGCAGGATGGACCCCAGCATCTTGCTTTGGCCCTGGAGCGAAGGCTCTGTCCAGCCAAAGTCCGAGGCACCATAGCCCGGCCGGTCAGCACTGAGCATACCCACAGCACTGAGCAGGTTGGTATCTCGCATGTAGGGCATGTACGCACTCATCGCGCCTGGTGAGCCATGGACAAATAGTACCAAGGGGGCTGTGGGAGTATCTCCCTCGACCAACAGGTAGTGTAATTGCCGCTCACCGAATGGGCGAGTGATAAATTGCGCATGGTCGATCCCGTGAGACTCCAACTCCGATCGCATCTCGGTGTCTGACGAGCGAAAGGTGAGGGACTCCTTGCGCGAATAAATGAGGAAGCTGATCAGCCCCAGCACCAACCAGAAGCGCTTATACCGGTATATAGCCTTGCTTAGGTTTATCATCACCTCCGTGGTTCCAGACCTTCTGAGCGCAATTTAACCAACCGATCATCGATCCAGTCCTTGACCTTACCCAACAACGCCCCCCCATCCGTATCTGATATGGCCGGACCAAAGCAAATGTACACCCTGATACGTCTCCGTGCGAAGCGATCAAAGAAGTGCCGCACAAAGGTATCATCGCCGATCCAGGCATCTTCCACCGACTCGTACTCGATCGCCACCGGATACACGGATGCCCCGGCAGCCACCGCATCGGCAAACATGCCCGGCTTAAAGTCAATGGTCGTCGGCTGGATGTGCGTCGTGCCCTCGGGAAAATTCAGGATGGAATAGCCCTGGGCCATGACTTGCCTCATACCCGCTCTCGTCTGCCGGCGACTTTCGGCGCTACTGCGGTCGACAAAAATGGCGCCGGACATCTGGATCGCAGGACCCAAGATAGGCCATGACCTGACCTCTTTCTTGCCTATAGCCACTGCCTGGACAAAATGTAAGACGACAAAGGGATCGATATACGAGCGATGATTGCATGCGAGCATCCCGCCGCTCGCGGGAGCTTCGCCGGACGACATAATTTGCAAGCCGAGCAGGGGGGTGATCATCTGGACATAGCGTTGTCTGATGCGCAGGCCCCAGGCCAGTTTGTCTCGCACGAAGGCGAAGGTCGCATAGAAGAATACGATACAGAGACCTGCGCCCAGGACCACGATCATCAACCTCACCAACGCTCGGAGCCAGCCTATCATCTGTCCGGCTAGGATTGGAGAAGCGCAATGGTCTCCGGTGGCAGATCAGCCAGATCGAGAATCATCAATCCATCCAAAGCGTCAGAAAAATTAGGGTCGATATTAAAGCCAATGAACTTGGCATTCTGTCGAGAATATTGGCGGAGCAGCACTGGTAGTTTCAGGTGATCCGGCTCGATATTGTCGAGAAATTGCTCCAGATCGTTAAAGGCACCGTTAAGTGATGCTACCTGGGACTCTATTGCCATGGTATCGCCTTGATATCGATACGGCTTTCTGGCTTGGACGAGTTTTGCCAACGCACTGTCATAGCAAAACCGTTTGATGAACGCCACAATCAGGTCTTTCGAGACGTGCGAATAGTATTTGCTGATGCTTACCGGCCCGATCAGGTATTTGTAGTGCCGATGCTGTTTGAGAAATAGTAGAATTCCCTTCCATAGTAGAAATAGCGGATGATAATCTCTTTGATAGTCCTGCACGACAAAGGTCCGGCCCAACTCCAGCGCGCACCGAAAGATCGGGTCAAAGTCCTTTTTGATCTTGAATAGGCTATTCAGGTAAAATCCCTCTCGACCATACTGCTTCATCAGCTCCCGTCCGGGCCCTAATCGGTAGCCGCCTGCAATGCGCTCGGCTTCCCGGTCCCAGATAAACATGTTGTAGTAAAGTTGATCATAACGATCCAGGTCGACGTCCTTACCTGTGCCTTCACCTACGGCGCGGAAGGTGATTTCCCGCAATCTGCCGATCTCCGGCAGGATTGCTCCGAGATGCTTTGCGGTAGCAAGGTATACGTCAAATTTGTGGCGGGATAGCAACAGTGTTTGGCGGGGCAACGATTGGATCTCCTGAGCAAGGGGTGAGGTGTCGGTCGAGTGCATCATAATCCGTGACATAGTGGTAGTGGGTCCGCTTCCCAGTCACTTCCGAGGCGCACCAAATCTCGATCAGGTGTCAAGTACAAATAGGTCCAGTCATCCACTCGCTCTGCCCGGCCACAGGCTTGGACCAGTTGGCCCATGTAAGGTAGGATCGCCGTATTGATGGTCTGCCCGTCTTCGCCCAGGACCAGGCAGTACTTTGTATCCGTGGCTCCCTGCGTTCGGATCACCGGGGGGATGCCGCCCGCCACACATCGGGTAGCACAGGAGCGATGCACTTTTCCATGACCGGGCTTCATCACACCAAATGCACATTTGGGATCTAAAATCTCACCCAGCAGACGCAGTTGTCCCAACGACTGCCGCCTGGACACATATGGCGAAGGGATTTGCGTGGAGGAGATATACGCATCGGCACCTTCGGTCAGCTCGAAGGCGGACTTGCCGTCATAAAAGATGCGTGTGCCTCGCAGGGTGATCTGTCGATGCTGCAGGTCGTGTCCCTGCGCCCCTTCCATATCCGCAATGGTTGCTTCCGCCCCATGTTTACCCAAGCCCACGAGCAGTATACTTTGGACCACTTGGGTTCCCGTGAGATCGGTACCATGCGTCACCTTCAACATAGGCACGGGCTCCTTCTCCAGCACGCCTGTCAGCTCAGAGAGCGCTCCGTACTCAAAGCTTGATGACTCGTAGCCTGACTGCAAACTGACCGAAAGAAGCGCGGTCGAGATGGCTAGGACAAGGCAAATCCATACAATCCTTCGACTGAACCTCGCTTGAGCGGCAGGAGTCTTGTCCATCCAGCCAATGAAAAATTCATCTTTATTCGTCCCCTTCATGATTCGTCTTCCGGTGTGATCGTGGCGGGTTCGCATGCCGTGCCTTCTGCCTGGGGCACTGGGTGCACGTACACCACCTGTTCCACTATTTTGACTTGATACGTGGCAATCTGCTCGCTGAAGGGCGGCGGGGACTGACCATTATGAGGATAGTATTGATAGCCATGCCAGGGACATGTGATACATCCATCGACAATCTTACCTTCTCCGAGCGGCCCGTTTTGATGCTTACAGATATTGCTCACCGCCGATACCTTATTGTCGTAGCGAAATATGGCGATGTTTTCCGAATCTATCAATAGGGTCTTGGCACGATCTGCTTCAAAGTCATCTACGTGTGCGACTGGCATCCATGGCACACCCTGCGAGGCTTGACTTGGTATATCTGCCCGGGGCCTCAGACTCGCCCAAAGGTGCAGCACCGTCACGGTCACTACCCCCAGCACCAGGGAGGTCAATCCAGTCAGGCTGGCCTCTGACTGCACAATGCCCAGCAGGACATGCAGCACCAATAGCAGGTACGCCAGATAAACCATCATGTGCAATGCCTTCCATATCCGGGCCGACAGTAGGTTTAACCAGAAATCGTGGCTGGTGGCTGCCATGATGGCCAGGATGAGCAGGGCAAAAAAGCCCAAGATCTGAAAGGGAAACTGACTCCAGGCTAGATAGTCTTGATTGGACCCAAACAAAGAGTAGATGGGATCGACATTGCCCAAGCTGTGAAATTGGATAAGGTTGAAGGCACCGTGCATCAGTGCGATGAAGAAGGTCATCACGCCCAGGTGGCGCCGGTTGTAGAGCAGGGGAAGAAAACGTCGGTCGATCCTACTCAAGGGGCCTATGACCAGGATGACGTGGAGCAGCAGAAAGGCCAGAGTACCGGTGGTACGTATAATCAGCGTCTCCGCCGTGATCTCCGGATACCAGGCCAGCGTCAAACCTAGGTAGACCCCACAATAAAGGATCATGAGACAGGCAAGCGCCCAATCGTAGCGCTTCTTCTGCCGATTCCAAAGTACGGGGACGTAGTCGACGCTCATAAGCGGGTGCTTAACTGGTCCAATGCCAAGCTCCAGATCACCTCTTGAGATGCATTGCGCACCACCAGTCTGTCATATGGATCCAGCGCCTGCGAGATGTCAAATTGATACGTACGCCGCTCTCCCAGAAGGCCCAGCAGTGCCCGAGGCTCGCCAGCAGGTCCCTCCAGGTAGGCCAGTAGGTGGTCCGCCAACATCGGCTCGATCACGGCAATGACCAATGCTAGCTGAGAGCCATCCTTCCAGGCGGCCTCAAATGGATCCGCCCCAACATGATCGGGAGTCGACCTTGCCAATGGGCTTAGGTCTAGCACCGTCCCAATGATGAGCAGTGGAAAGCATACGGCCAGCACTATCCAAATGATCGCGTGTCTTCGTCTCAGGTGCGGTGTCATCTAGGTCTCCCCTTTGGTAGTTACCTTTCTCAACAGCAAGGGCCAGAGTAGGAGGCTTCCCGGCAAGATCATCAACCGGAGTATCCAGGAGGCTGATTGCATCTTCGCATCGACTCGATGCACTCCGCGCAACACGAACCAGCATCCAAAGACCAGCCCCACCGCGAGGTACAGATAGAATGCTATGCTGAAGACCTTTGCAAAAAGCATCACCAGCCTATGCCGTAGTCTTCACCAAAGTTGCTGGCACCGCCCCACATAGATCCGTTTTCCCAATCAAAATGTATCGCATTGAGCGGCCCCGAAGTTCGTTCGCGGATCTGCAGCTCGTAGCCCAGTTCCCGCAGGGTTTTTCGCGTCCAGGGTGGTACGGATTCGTGAATCATCATCAGCCCGGGCGTGGATGGATGATCCGCAAAGGAACCCTTTAGCTGGTAGCTGTTGATATTGGCCGCCTCCACGGCTTCCTGGACATTCATGCCAAACTCCACCATATTTAGAAAGAACTGCAGCGAGTTTTGGTCTTGACTATCCCCGCCCTGCACGGCAAAGGAAAGGTAGGGCCTACCCTCCTTGAGGGCCATACTCGGTGTCAGGGTGGCCCGGGGCCGTTTGCCTGGTTCTACAACATTGTATGGATTCTCTTTTTCGTCCAACACAAAACTCTGCATGCGCTGACTCAGGCCAATGCCTGTCTCCCCGGCGATGACCGCTGGAATCCAGCCGCCGCTCGGTGTGATCGAAACGATCCATCCCTCGGCATCGGCCGCCTGAATCGACGTGGTGCCCATAAAAGCGGCGTGATCCGGAAACTCGCCAACACCATCGTCGTAGCTGGTGGCGGTGGACTCTTCTTCGTTCCACTGCTCCAGCAGGTCCAAATAGGGATTTACTTTGCCTTCAAATGGATAGGGATCTCCGGGCTTGATATCCTCCTCATTCTTTTCCCAATTGATCTCCTGGACCCTTTTCTTGGCATACTCCTTGGACAACAGCCCCCCCAAAGGTTCTACCGGCTCAAAATAGGGGTCGCCGTAGTAGAAATCTCGATCGGCAAACGTCATGTTCATCACTTGGTAGAGGGCATGCATGTACTTGCCCGTGTTGTATCCCATGCACGCAAGATCGAGCTGCTCCATCATGTTGAGGGCCTGTAGCATCACGGGGCCCTGCACCCATGAGGTCAGCTTGTATACCTGTATATCATCATAGGTGGTCATGACGGGCTCCTCGATATAGACTTGCCAGTTGGCCAGGTCTTCCATGGTAATCAAGCCACCCTGCTCCTGCGTGCCCCGGACCAACTCCTGCGCGATATCACCCTTGTAAAATCGGTCATACGCCGCATAAATCGCTTCCTTTCGCGTCTTGCCTGCAGCCAAGGCCTCGGCTTCCGCATCGACCATTTTTTGCAAGGTGGCGTGCAGATCGGACTGGACAAAGATCTCACCGGCGTGCGGGGCCTCGTGCTCCTCCCCCAGATGCGTGAGAAAGACCTCTTTGGAGTAGGGCCACTCCTTGATTTTCTCCTTGTGCGATTCGATACTGCGGCAAGCCTGCCCCTCAATGGGATATCCCTTTGCCATCTCCATGGATGGAGCCAATACCTGCGCCAGACTCATTGTGCCAAACTCTGCCAGCATGGTCAGCAGACCACCGGGGGTACCTGGTGTGACCGCCGCCAACGCGCCAAATTGCGGCGGATATTTCAGTTCTTTTTCCTTGAAGAATGCCGCCGTCGCTCCAGTGGGAGCTACTCCTAGTGCATTGATGCCTACCACCTTTTTTGTATGTGGATGGTAGATAAGGGCTTGGGTCTCACCACCCCAGCTCAACACATCCCACATGGTACAGGTGGCACCGAGCATCGCGCATGCCGCATCGATCGCATTGCCTCCTTGTTGGAAGATCTGGGCACCGGCAGTCGCACCAAGAGGTTTGCCAGTGATAGCCATCCAATGCTTGGCGTGCAGCACCGGCTTTTGCGTACGTTGTGCCGTCAGTCCTAAAGGGATAAGCATAAGTAAGCTGAATACGGTGGTTTTGATCTTGGGGGACACCTGCGGATAGTTCATGATCATGCCTATTTAGTTGGTAAGTTAACAAGATTAGATGGCAGGTGTACAGAGAAAGATGCTCGGTCGCTCCCTCTGTCTCACTTTCTTTACTTGGCAAACTTTCCCGGCTAGTTGCTGTACGGTTGCCCGATAAACGCTTTCTTTGCAGCCTATTAAATGAAACTAATGACTGGAAAAATCAATACCTCCAAAGGCTCGATGACGGTCGAGTTTTATGCGGACGATGCCCCCAATACGGTGGCCAACTTTGTCAAGCTCGCCAAGAGTGGTTTTTATGATGGCCTGAAGTTCCATCGGGTGATCCCCTCATTTGTCATCCAAGGCGGATGTCCGAATTCTCGTCCGGGAAGTACGGGCATGCCTGGCACTGGAGGACCTGGCTATCAGATCGACTGCGAACTAGATGGCGAAAACCAATATCACGATGAGGGTGTCTTGTCCATGGCACACGCGGGACGCAACACCGGTGGTTCTCAGTTTTTTATCTGCCACAGTCGAACCAATACCGCACACCTGGATCGGAATCATACCTGCTTTGGTCGGGTCACGGAGGGCCTGGAAGTGGTCCACCAGATCCAGCAAGGGGACGATATTCTCTCCATAGCGATCGAGGAGTAGCTCGGAAAAGTCCTGGGTGTATCGTATTCGCTAGTACGATACATGGTAGGTATAGGTACCCCGCCCCATTCGTCCATCTTCTGCCTGCACCAGCACTTCCACCTGAAAGTCGCCGATATCATCTGACTGGTGAAAGGTGACATGCACATTACCCCGAACGTCCGAACTGACCGCCGGATTCCAGTAGAGCTGGGGCCTAAAAAAAGGCTGGTGGCCACCCTCCAACGTCGCGGGATCGAAGGTTGGAAATTCAGCAACGGGCTGGAGACCATAGACCGTGTGAAAATTGCGGGCATCACCCTCCGGTACCTGGACATTGATCAGACTGGTCCGAATCTTGACAACTCCACTGGTGCCCATGGCGCTGTAGTGCGCCGCCAGTTGCTTCGGATTATTGAATAAGCTTACATCTTCGATAGGTGCCATCGGCAACCGGGCAATGAAATCCGCATCTCTCGTGACTTTGCCATCGATAATGAATAGGGGTAGACCGCGCAGGTGTGTATTCTTGCCGATTCGGCCGTCGGGATTGTACAATGTGGCACTGTAGATGCTGTCTTTATCCATCTTAAAGCTGAGCGTCGTCAGGAGCTCTCCGAAGAAGCCCTTGACGTCGGGAAAGCTCTCGTATTCTTTGACTTTGTAGGTGATATTGGGCCGCAGAAACTTGGGTTTAGGCTCAAATGCTTCCATCTCCAGCGGAGACTCGAAGGTCTGATACTGTTGAAAGATCTTCTTGCGCATCAGACTGAGATCAAGGTAGGACCTGACCTCGTCTGTCACGGGGACTGCCGCAGCCGGGCGCTTGGGCTGAGCTATATCGACCAGGGCATGTATATCCAGCACTTCTTTGTAGTACCCCACAAACTGGACCGACTTGGCGCCGGCAAAGTCTGGTATGACCATGTGAAACCGTCCCTTTTCATTGGACTTGGAAAAGTGAAATTGATCGTCCTGAGCAGCATAGCCCCCCAGGACGTTGACCTGCAAGGGCCGGTTTGTCGCATCGAGCAGATCTCCTCTGACGTACAAATCGTTTTTCAGATTAGGGACGTAGATCCGACGCATTTCCGTGCCTTGGATGGAGGGGTAGATCGAGGTACCCGCATTGACCAGCGAGGCGTCCGTGACCGACACCGATAGCTGGCAGCGGACCGGTTGACCGTGCGGATCTTGCACGGTCACATGTAGCGCGACCTCGTCGCGACAATGGACGGCACCTTCTGACTGCTTAATCTGGACGTGGAGAGGCATATCCGGAAGGGCGACCTCGTGGACCGAACCAGCGGAGCCGGATCCTGCTCCTCCGGGCAAAGGTCGCAGATCACTGTAGACCGGAATGTGGAAGGACGCTAGGTCTTGCTCGGCAATTGCTGCTCCCTCCGATGCGACAAACTGAAACTCGTACATGCTAGTCTCCGCATCAAAGGGGATCTTATAATAACCGTGGATCGAGGTTTGGCCGTCATTGCGCAGGAAGAACCGGTCTTGTTCCTGGCCGAGCGCATTGACCACCCGGGTACTGAAAGCCACGTGGCGGTCCTTAAAATCGATCGGGAGGTATAGGGTAAACCAGGCGATTTCGCCGGTGACATAAAAGGGCTTGTCGAAGTGAACGACAAAGTGTGGGTCTTGCTGGGCACGCACCTGCGTGGTCGCCAGCAGAGCAGCCAGAAGAATGGTAAAACAGATGGTTGTTCGTTGATAGACTTGCATATTGCACGTGCTGTTATTTCACCCAAAAATCAGGGACCTCCGATTGGCTTCCGTTGGCGGTCAGACAATCACAGCATGGCTCTTTGGGACATCGACCGGGGGCCGCGACGGCATTGAGCCATGGACAAATGGTCGCCGGGTTGCCGGCCATGTCCGGACTGATATAAAATCGGGAGGTGTCCTGCTGGGTGACATAGAAATAGCCAAAGACCTCCTTGTTGGCGCTGGACCCCTCCAAGGTGGCAAAGTTGCTACGAATCTTTCCAGCCGGTGCCTCAAACATGTTTCCCGTGCGTTCCAATACCTGGCTTACTTGCTGCCAATAGGTAAAGGCTGACTCACTGAGCGACTGCTGATAGACAGTTAGGACGTACCCTTCTGCATAAAGGGAGTTGTACATGGCCGTTTCATGCAGTGGTATCGGCACAGACGCGCCTCCCGTGAGCTCATTGCCATCAATCACGTTTACCCGATCTGCAGCGATCATATTGGTGATATAGCAGACCTTGGAAGAGTCGTCAAAAGTCTTATTGGGTGTGTCCGTGACCTTGTAGGTCTGCTCAAGGACGTAGCGCAACCGGGCATTCTTGCCATCTGCAGTCAAACCGGTGGGAGAGGATATGGAAAACTCAAAGAAGTCGGCCTGCCGAAATTTTCCCAAGTTGTCGACAACGTCCTTTTTGAAACTGCGCACATCAACCTGGCCGGCATCCGGCACCTCCAACAAGGGCTCGGCGATCGATACCAACTCCTGACCATCAAATGTCGAGATCCGGAGACGATAGGTGCGTCCTACCTCAATTTTCATCGTGGGATGGTCCTTGGGGATGGACAGTGCATAGTGACCGGACGCAAAGCCCTCCAGCTCCACACTGTTGTCCGCATCGTCCAGAAGAAATACCGTACGAACGTTGACATCTTGCCTGCCTGCGGCGGTGAAATTGAAGATGCGGCCGATGCGCACCATGACTTGGGAAGGATTACCCTGGCGCAAGACGCCATCGATGACCAATGCATCTTGATCCTCCTTCGGAATGTCCAGCTCGATCTTGTCCAGGCACGCCGAAAGCACCAGCAAGGAGCACAGGAGGATCGAGCGAGCCGCCGATGTCGCTAGGCGCGAGGGCAAGGACCATCTGTTTCGAAGTAGCATCATATGATCTCAATGTTAAAGGTCACAGATGGAATGGCGCTGCCCAGCACTGCCAATCGGTTGGCCTGGGCCTGCTGAAAGGCCGCCTGGGTGAAGTAGACGGAAAAGGCATTGCGCCTAGCGTACACGTTGTATACGGAAATGGTCCAACTGGTCTGGATCTTTTTGTCCCTTTTGTAGCCCTTGCCCAGCGTATAGGCGATATCCAATCGATGGTAGTCCGGCACCCGAAATTGGTTGCGTTCGGCGTAGATCGGGATCACCAATCCACCATCCGTGCGATAGTTGCCGATCGGAGGGGTGGTGGGTCTTCCCGTGCTGTAGTTGAAGTTGATCGATATCGTATTTCGGCGATTGGGTTGATAGTTGAGAATCAGCGAGAGATCATGCGTCTTGTCAAAGTTAGAAGGGTACCATTGGTTGCGATTGATCCCATCGATCTTCAATTCGCTACGCGACAAGGTATAAGCTAGCCAGCCATTGACGATGCCGCTCTTCTTCTTGATGCTCAACTCCGCTCCGTAGGATCTGCCCACGCCCGTCAAAAACTCGGTCTCCAAGCGCTCGTTGACCACCAACTCGGCAAAGTCGACGTAATCATAGAGCTCGTCAATGTCCCTGCCATACACCTCGACTGATGTCTCCCAAAGATTGTCCTCGAAGTTCTTGAAAAGGCCGACAGATACGTTGTGGGAGCGAAAGGGTTGGAAATACGGCGTACTGAGCTGCCACTGGCTGGTGGGGGTGGGCGAGTCGGTGTTAAAGATCTGATTGATGAACTGCGAAGTTCTACTATATCCAAGTTTGACGGAGGTGGACTCTGTAAAACGGTATCGCATAGAGGCTCGGGGCTCAAAACTCGTGTAAGATGTGATCTGCTCTCCGGACCCATAGGTCTCACTGCCTGTGATCGTGGTCACCGAGGGGCGCTCGGGATCGGCATACAGTGAGATCGTCTTTGCCCCCAAATACTGGTAGTACACACCTCTAAGACCGGCCGCCACCGTCAGGGCCGGGGAGATCCTGTATTCCAGATTGGCAAAGATCGCCGACTCCAGGCCCTGTTCATCCTCAACGCCCTTTAGCACGATATCGGAGGTTTCGCCCAGGGGCTCTTGCTCGCCTGGCTCCACTTGATAATAGATGGACTCCAGGCCCGCATCAATCTGGAGATGCTCACCAGGGGTCAAAGTAAGATGCTCCAGAGCCTTGATATAGGAGATTCCATTGACCAGTTTGGCTGCGTCCAGTCCTTCGAAGTCGGTCTGCGTGCTCTCGTAGCGGCTGCCGACCACTGAGAATTTATTGTATGCGTTGTCTGAAAAGATCTGTTTGTAGATGAACTGTCCCATCACCGTGCTGTAGTCAAAGCCAAACTCCTCATTGTAGACGAACTCGTCTTCTGATCCATATCCAGACAGGATGAGGGTGCTCTTATCGCTTGGTTTGATGGTTAGTCGGGCATTTGCATCGTAAAATAGGGCCGAACTCTTGCTGACCTCCAAGACATCCACCTGCTTCAGTATCCAGTCTGAGTAGGATGATCGTAGGCCGGCGATGAAAGACACCCGATCCTTGACGATCGGACCCTCCAGGGCTAGTCTGCTTGAGACGGGGCCCAGACCTCCCTTCAGCTTAAAGCGTTCAAAGCTGCCATTTCTCATCTCCACATCCATCGCCGAGGCCAGTCGCCCTCCGTAGTGCGCCGGGATGTTGCCCTTGTACAGGTCGACCGAGCTGATCAAATCCGCATTAAAAGAGCTGAAGAAGCCCAGGGCGTGCGAGGCGTTGAAGAAGAAGCCATCGTCCTGGAGGATCATGTTTTGATCCACGGTGCCACCCCGCACATTGAAGCCGGTGGCACCCTCTCCCAGCGAACTAACCCCGGGATTGAGCAGTAGATTTTTTACCACGTCCGCCTCGCCGAGAAATGCGGGCACCTTCTTTATGTTTTTGATGTCCAGACTGGCCACTCCGATCTGCACGTTCTCCACCGAGGCATCTGCGGCCTGGGCCCGTACCGTGACTTCTTGGAGATCGATGGTCGCACTGGTGAGCGCCAGATCCAGGCTACCGTTGCTGTAGACGTCGACGGTGCGATAGAGATCCTCAAAACCTACGTATCGCACCACCACCTCATGCAACCCGACGGGGACCGTCATCTCAAATTGTCCGTTTTCATCCGTCGTAGTTCCTTCGTTGAGATCGGTCCAGGTGATGGTAGCGCCAATGATCGGTGATTCATCTTCAGTGTCAGTCACCGTGCCCCTAATGGTAGAACGTCCACTCGCACTGAGATCTCGCACACTACCGATCGTGATGACTTGGGGCTGCGGCGGAAGATCCTCCAACTGAGTCGATCGCTCCAGTGCCTTGTAGTAGTTTACCGTATAGACCTCATCGATGACGGTACGAGGCATCAGGATGATATCTCTGTCGCGATAGACCGTGTAGCCAATGGCTGAGCCATCCAGCAATTCATCCATCACATCGTCCAGCGCTACGTCTTGCCATTCGGCGGTATGTATGGTGCCGGGAAGTTCATCCTGCCGGTAAAAGAAGCGGATGTCTTCGGATTGTTGCAGATCCGCCAAAATGCTGGACAACGTCGCCTGGGAGTAGGAGGCGGTGATCTTGTGCTGGGTGATGCTTTGGCTGATGACAGGTATTACCGTCACGAGAAGTAGACCCAGCGTACCATAAAGTACGCGCAAAGCCTTGCATGACAATGCATTCATGGAGTGAGCTTTTTCCAAATGTTCCTTTTTTGCTAAACGTCAGAACCAGGAGAGTTGTGGCCTGGCCCCCACGCTTACTATGTCAGTGCTCTATTGGATTGCAATTTAGTTTAAAACCGTTTCAACCTCGACGTGCGGGAGGTCGAAGGCAGCGGCTACGCCTTCATAGACCACCTTTCCCTGGACCACATTCAGGCCCTTCTTTAGGTCTTCTCGCTTTTTGCAGGCCCTTTTCCATCCATGGTCTGCCAGGAGCAGAGCATAGGGCAAGGTAGCGTTAGTCAGTGCTATCGTCGATGTGTAGGGTACCGCGCCAGGCATATTTGCCACGCAATAATGCACAATGTCTTGGATCACAAAGATGGGGTTTTCATGCGTCGTCGGCACACAGGTCTCAATGCACCCCCCCTGATCCACCGCCACGTCTACCAGCACGGTGCCGGACTTCATGTCTTTTAGCATGTCGCGCGTGATCAGGTTGGGAGCCTTGGCCCCCGGGATAAGGACGGCACCGACAATCAAGTCATGATCTGCGATGAGCATCCGGATGTTGTACTCATTGGAGTAGAGGGTATGTACATTAGCCGGCATAAAATCATCCAGCTCACGCAGTCGCTGTAAGTTGATATCCAGAATACTTACTTGCGCACCTAATCCAGCAGCCATTTTAGCGGCCTGCGTTCCGACCACACCGCCGCCCAGGATCAAGACCTTGCCCGGCTGTACCCCAGGCACCCCTCCCAGCAAGACGCCTTTGCCTCCCATAGGCTTCTCCAGGTACTTTGCACCTGCCTGAATGGCCATCCTGCCCGCGACCTCCGACATCGGAATGAGCAACGGCAATTTGCCGTGGAGCTCTACGGTCTCATAGGCCAGGCAGATGGCACCACTATCGATCATCGCTTCGGTCAATGGCCGATGCGAGGCGAAGTGAAAATAGGTGAAGAGCAATTGGTCCTCTCGCACCAGCGCATACTCCGCTTCAATCGGCTCCTTGACCTTCATAATCATCTCAGCCACCGCGTAGGTCGATTTGATATCGGGCAGGATCTTGGCTCCCGCCGCCTCATATTCCGCATCGCTGTAGCCGCTGCCGTGGCCAGCGGAATGCTGCACGCATACCTGGTGGCCCCGCTTGGCCAACTCGTTGACCCCGGCGGGCGTCAGAGCGACCCGATCTTCGCTAGGTTTGATCTCCTTAGGTACTCCTACAATCATCCGCAGCAACTTTTGAACAAAGACGCGTCTAAGATATGGAAATGGCCCTCTGAAAATGTGCCGTCATCGCCTGTCACTTAGCCTGGTAGAGGGCCATTTGACAAATCACAAACGACTTGAACATAGCCTTAAAAAGAATGCAAATGCGTGAGTTTCTTTATGCAGGTTTTCTAATTTTGCGAGCTCATTATTACATATGAAAAAAAATCGCATCTGATGAAGATTCACAATTTCAGCGCAGGCCCTTCCATTCTGCCAAAGGAGGTGTTTGAGCAGGCCGCTCAAGGTGTGCTCAATCTCCAGGGTTCGGGCCTATCCGTGCTGGAAATCTCCCATCGAAGTGACGCGTTTGAGGCGATCATCGACACCGCCAGAAATCTGGTACGAGAGCTACTACAGGTGCCGAGCAGTCATCATATCCTCTTCTTATCCGGAGGGGCGAGCACCCAGTTCTTCATGACCGCCATGAACTGCCTGTCTGCCGATGGGGTAGCCGGATTCATCGACACCGGCGCTTGGTCCAAAAAGGCCATCAAGGAAGCACAGTCCTTTGGTCAATTGGCGGTAGTGGCTTCTTCGGAAGATCGTGGCTACACGTATATCCCAAAGCAATACGAGGTGCCGGCCAATGCGGCCTATTTACACTTCACGAGCAACAATACCATCTTTGGCACTCAATTTCACGACGTACCGGAGGTGTCAGTGCCCCTGGTCTGCGACATGTCATCCGATATTTTCAGTCGCACCCTAGACTTGGATAAGTTTGGCATTGTGTACGCCGGTGCTCAGAAGAACATGGGACCCGCAGGTACTACCCTTGTCATTGTCCGTGAGGATATGCTCGGAAAGGTAGACCGACAAATCCCCACTATGCTCAACTACCAGACCCACATCGATAAGCAATCGATGTTTCATACGCCGCCCGTGTTTCCCATCTACGTGAGTATGCTCACCCTCCAGTGGCTCAAGGACCGAGGGGGCATCCCTTTTGCCGCACAACGCAACGCACAGAAGGCGCAATTGCTTTACAAGGAGATTGATCGAAATCCATTGTTCAAGGGAGTGGTGGAGCCCGACGACCGCTCCTTCATGAATGCGACCTTCCGCCTAGAGCAGGACGATCAACTCGACATCTTTCTCGATCTTTGTGCCGAGGCAGGATGTCACGGTATCAAAGGGCATCGCTCGGTAGGTGGATTTAGAGCATCGATGTACAATGCTATGGATATAGAGAGCGTGCAGGCCCTGGTGGACGTCATGCAACATTTTGAGAACAAACACGGATAAACGGTGGATACGAATTTAAGTGGAAAGAATGCCTTGGTGTTTGGGAGCAGCAAGGGCATTGGCCGAGCCATAGCGATAGAATTGGCCAGCCTGGGGGCCTCTGTGACCCTGGCTGCCAGGAGTGCTGACTTGCTGGCCGATGTCATCCTGGAGCTCGATCACTCGGAGCAACAGGATCACGATTTTCTTGTGGTTGACCTCTTGGATCTGGAGGATCTGAGCAAAAAGGTACGGGCGCTTTCCCTCAATAAAGAGATACACATTCTGATAAACAACTCCGGTGGGCCGGCTGCCGGGCCCATCCTGGATGCTACCTCCGAAGACTTTACCACGGCCATCCGCGCCCACCTCATTGCCAATCACCGCCTGGTGTCACTCCTGTCCCCCGGTATGAAAGAAGCGGGCTATGGCAGAATCATCAATATCATCTCCACCTCGGTGCGCGAGCCCATCCCGGGCCTCGGGGTGAGCAATACTACCCGAGGGGCAGTGGCCAGCTGGGCCAAGACCGTCTCCATGGAGCTCGGACCCTTTGGCATCACGGTCAACAATATTTTGCCCGGCTTCACCCGCACCGGTCGCCTCACCAGCCTGATTGAGGAGTGGGCATCCAAACAGGGTATTAGTGCGGAGGAGCTGGAGCAGAACTACAAAGACATGATCCCGCTGCGTCGCATAGCCGATCCCAGTGAAGTAGCCTCGGTGGCTGCCTTTTTGGCCGCTCCCGCCGCCTCCTACGTGACCGGGGTCAGCTTGGCTGTAGACGGGGGCCGGATGAAGAGCATTTGACCCGAAGTATTGGCAAGCGCTGTGTCACTCGTAGCGCTTCGCAAGACAATTCGCATTATCCAGGCTTCGGGGTGACAGCGAGCTAGCAATGGCGTTTGGCGGAGACGCCAAACGCGGCCTGATCTGGGCTGCCGTTGGGAATAAATCAACAACCGCAACATGGCCGGGTCAGGCGTCCTCGCCTGACGCATACTAGTCTAGTAGAGTTTCGCAATAGATATGTTGAATAATTCTAATAGGCTTTTGCCTGGACGCTGACAAGGGGCCCGGTAGGACCGCGCATTCTTTCGTACCTTCCCCCTATCAGCTAATAAATCACCAAGCCATGAAAGTCGAACGTCGTTCCTTCCTTAAACTTTCTTCTACACTGGCCGCTTGGCTGGGCCTCGGAGCTGCCCAGGCCGCCCGCGCTCACCCGTCGGATGTCGTAGAGCAGATAGCCTCCAGCATACCTGCAAGAAGAGCGGGGGCCGGCAGCGTCATCGACCTGCGCAAGCCTCCCATCGACCAGGTAAAGGTGGCCATGATCGGATTGGGTAATCGAGGGACGGGACAAGCCAAGCTGGTACATGCCTTGTTTCCGCATAAGGCCAAAATCACGGCCATCTGTGATCTGCGCGAAGACAAGGTAAAGCAGACCTATGACTATCTCGTAGAGGGAGGGCAGAAGCCGGCCAAGTACGTCGGCAAGGAGGACGCTTGGAAAGAGATGGTGCAGCGAGATGACGTGGACTTAGTCGTCATTTGCACGCCCTGGAGTGATCATACGCCCATGGCTGTGTACTCGATGCAGCAGGGCAAACATGTGGCTGTCGAAGTCCCTGCTGCCATGACATTGGATGAATGCTGGGACTTAGTCCAGACGGCGGAAGAAACCCAGCTCAATTGCATGATGCTGGAGAATGTATGCTATGGCGAGGAAGAGCTATGGGTGCTCAACATGGTGCAAAGCGGGGTCTTCGGAACGCTGACCTATGGGGAAGCCGCCTACATCCACAACCTGCGCCAAAGTCTCCTGGGTGATGGCCGCTACTACAAGAATTGGCGGGTCAAGCATCATATGAAGCAAGACGGCAATCTCTATCCCACCCATGGCCTGGGTCCGGTAGCGCAATACATGGACATCAACCGGGGTGACCGATTTGCTCACATCGTGTCCATGAGCAGTCTAGAGGCGGGCCTGACGGAGACGGCGGCGGGCTTGGATCCCCTACATCCTTACTACAATGCCAAGAAGTTTGCCCATGGCGACATGAACAACAGCATCGTGAAGACGGCGTTGGGTCGCACCATCCTGATCCAACATGATGTCGTGACACCCCGACCCTATAGCCGCATCAACGCCATCGCCGGTACCAAGGCATATCACGAGGGATATCCTAGCCGACTGGCGATCGCCGGTGACAGTCATGATTGGCTTGAGGGCGCCAAGTTGAGTGAATTCAAGGAAAAGTACCGCCATCCCATTTGGGCCTCGCTGAAGGAAGGAATCGAGGAGCATGGTGGCCATGGTGGCATGGACTTCATTCAGATGTATCGGCTCATTGACTGTCTCAATCAAGGTTGGCCGCTGGACATGGATGTATACGATGCCGCAGCCTGGTCTTCGATCGTCCACCTGTCCAAACTGTCTGTGGAGCTGGGCGGGGTGCCCATCAAGTGCCCCGACTTCACCCGTGGCGAATGGGAGCGTGATCGAGCCCTGGGGATCTTTGCAAATACCTGATGACGGATCTTCTGCCACTCCCGCTTGATCACATCGGGATCGCCGTCAACGACATCAGAGAGGCTACCCAACGCTTTGTGGACTTGACAAAGGCTAGCATCCTCCTGGACGAATTTGTGCCTTCGCAGAAAGTGAACGTGCGATTTCTGGAGCTGCCCAATAGCAAAATTGAACTGCTAGAGGCGACCTCTAGCGACAGTCCCATCGCCAAATTCATCGCAAAGCGAGGAGAGGGCATCCACCACATTGCCTTCCGGGTGTCAGACATCCAGGCCGAGATGCTGCGACTGCGTACGCACTATCAAGTACTTCAAGAAAAGCCCATTATCGGTGCGGGCAACAAACTGGTTTTCTTCATCCATCCCAAATCGATGGGCGGCACTTTGGTGGAAATCTGCCAGCCACGGCAGGGTTGATGGAATGGTATGAATACCTGATCGCGGTGGGTGGAGGCGCCTTGGCCGGCAGTATCAACACACTGGCGGGCAGTGGGTCTGCCATCACGCTCACCATTCTCACAGAAGTATTGGGCTTGCCGGGAAATCTGGCCAACGGTACCAATCGCATTGGTGTACTGACGCAATCCGCTGCCGGCAGTTGGGCCTTCCATCGCTACGGCAAACTCAACTTTAGTCGCAGCAAAGTCAATCTCGTGATGACCACGGTCGGGGCTCTGATCGGCGTCTGGATGGCGATCTCCGTGAGCAACGAGCAGTTTATGGTGGTCTTTAAGTACCTGATGGTGGCCGTATTTATGATCCTGCTGATCAAGCCCAAACGCTGGCTGCGCGAAACCAGCGAAGACAAGGCGGCTAGCATTTATCTCGCCGTCCCCCTGTATCTGGCGCTTGGCTTCTATGGAGGGTTTATCCAAATGGGGATGGGCGTTTTCTATCTAGCCACCGTGGTGCTCGTGGATCGATACAGCATCATTGAAGGCAACGCCCTCAAGTCCTTCGTGGTCTTTCTCTACACCATCGCAATCCTCACCATCTTTGCCATACGCGGTCTGGTGGCCTGGGAGGTAGGCGCCGTCCTGGCGGTGGGACAGACCGCAGGCGGCTACTATACGGCCAAGTTTGCCAGTCGCTATCCCAAGGCCAATTTGGTGGCCTACTGGCTGCTAGTCATCATCGTGATCGCTGCCCTGCTACAGCTCTTTGGCCTCGTCAGATTCTGAGCAAGGGACAAATAGCCGCGCATGGTTCAGACTATTCATGACAGAATTCTTGCAAAAAGAAATCGGTGACCGCCTGGTCTCCCTGCAGGGCGTGCTCCGGTCGGGGATGATCATCGTCAAAGACGAAAAGTACGTCCTCCGGTAGCACAGAGACAAAGGATTCATCAAAGCGGCCGGTGTCAGGGTCGGATGTAAGTTGACCCAGGTCCAGGTCCAGGTGTCGACCAAGAAATATGTAGGCCGCGGATCGCTTTGACTTGCCGTAGTCGTGCACCTCCAGCGGAAAGTGGACATTCTTGACGGCGTAGCCCCGATCCCATAGGCGGTAGACCCTTTTGAGGTATGGGTATTCCAACTCCGGATTGTTGCTGGTCCAGTCGCCCCCATCGGAAATCAGCAATTGAGGCCGGGGAGCCGCCAAAGCCGCTATCTCCACATTGTTGGTCTGATGGTGCTCGCTTCGATGTACGGGCATGCCGCTTTCGCATACACAACCGCCAAAGAAATGCGCCGATACCATGACCGCCGGCACGCTTACTCGGACTCGGTCATCCAGGGCAGTGATCATAAAGGTTTGAGTCCCACCTCCGGAAGCGCCCGTCACACCGATGCGGTTGGGGTCTACATCCGGTCGCGAGACCAGATAGTCGATTACTCGCTTGCTATTCCAGGTCTGTAGAGCCAAACCGATCGGGATACGGTGATCGACCTGATCGCTCTCGGCATAGCCTACCATATCGTAGGCAAACACAATCGCCCCCATGCGGGCCAGCGCAGCACAGCGTATCTGCATGTCCGCTCGCAGTCTTCCGACATCGCCCGGCCGGCCCCAATGCCCGTGGGGACACAGGATCGCGGCGGTGCGCCCCTCAATGTCCAGCGGTCGATAGAGATTGCCCGTCACGAAGAATCCAGGAAAGCTCTCTATGGCAATGTTCTCTACGCTGTAACCGTCCATCACTTTCTTGCTGTGAATGATCGGATGAAGTTGATCCGACCACTGGGGCATCTTATGCCAACCCATGCCACGGACCAAACCTTCCTTCACCACAGCCGCTCGTGCATTCCACTCCTCGACAGTAGACCAGTTGGCAGCAAAGTCCTTCATATGTGCCTCCCCCTCGCTTTCCGTCCAGTAGGCTCCCTGGCAAAGCTGCTGAGAAATCACCCTTGATGGGAATAGACACACGACTGCAAGTGCGATGATGGCGAATGGGCTAGTGAGGCGTACGAGGGTTGCTGTATTCATAAATCAAACATTTTAAAAAAGTGCAGGTCGACGATTGATCCATGCCTGCTGCGATAATGGTATTATGGAATGGTACAAATGCTCAGGTTTTTGTATCGGGGGCTGCCCTCATTCTTGATGGCGGCAAAGACCCGATCCGGCTCTTCTTCAAAATCAAACCAATAGAAGAATTCCTCGTTGATGAAGATTTCAAACGAGTCCTCTTTTTTGCGGATGGTGAGTTTGTCAAAACCAGGATTGAGCGGTACGGCCAGCCGATCATAGAGTGCACCCATAAGCTCTTTTCCGCTTTCTACCCGCACCCGATTTCTAAAATCCATGACCAGCAGATAACTGTTTTCAATCAGGGCTCCTCCCCACTGCACACCTTGAAAGGCCAAACTGAGGTCGTGTCGGACCTCCACCTCTAGTTCGTAGTTGGTCGCCTTCAAATGTCTAAATACCTCAGAAAATGTCTCCGGCACCGAGCGCCTTTCTACGATGACTTCCTTCGCTGCCATAGGCACGTCTGTGTAGTTGGCCGTGTAGGTGGCCCACTCGGGCGTACCCATGTCGACTTCAAAGAGCTCATCGATGTAGTACGTACGGCGCACCCCGGAGTAGTTGATCACTTGACTCCGCCCTTTGGGCAGTGGATCGCCACGCATGCGGCTTTTCCACTCACCATTGGCAAACAGGTCATTGCGATGGGCTTGTCGTCCCAAGGTGCAGTGTCCGAGCTCATGAAATATCAGGCCCTCCCGTTCATTGTCTGACATATCCGCCCAGGCATCGCGGTTGATCTCGATGGTGTGATTGCCACGACAGGAGCCATGTCTGGTGTCATCCTCCACCCGCTGATAGCGGATCGATATCGGCGACTGCGAAAAGTCGATGGTGTACCCACGCATGGCCCCTTCTTCTACGAAACGATCCACATACGGTTGAAATTCTGACCGGATGCCGATGCCCTCTTTCTCGCAGCCGCCGCAGAGTAGAAAACTCAGCGCCAGCAGCATGCCATATCTGCTGGTCATGGTGTGTGCAGATTTGCGGCAGCTATCTTTTGTCCAGCTATCAAGGGGCCTTCTTTTTGCGTGTCCAGAAATAGATCTGTACGTCTACCTCATCAGCCAGAAACTGCTCTATGGATGAATGCACAAAGTCCTTGCCCACCCCGTACTCGATCCGATTGACCTTGGTCTCGCAAGCAAATCCGATGGTGTTACCATCTTGCTTGGTCACCGCAAAGGGCAAGGTAATCTCGCGGGCGACTCCATGCATGCGCAAGGTACCGGTAGCCTGATAGCCATCGCCCACGCTCGTGATTCGATCGCTGCTAAACGTGATCTGGGGATGCGATTCGGCATCAAAGAAATCGGCGGACAAGAGGTGCTTGTCTCGGTCAGCTATACCGGTCTGTATGCTGGCCACCTCAATGGCAACCGTGATGCTGGACTTTGTCAGATCCGCATCGACATAATTGATGTCTATGGTATAGTCGGTAAACTTTCCTGTGACCCGGCTAAAGCCTTGCGCAATGTCCAGGCTAAATCCTACGGTCGAATGATTGGGTTCTACTTCGAGTATGACGTTTTGCGCCGAGGCCACGGTGGCCAAACAACTGCAAAGCGCCCAATAAACCATCTGCCTACGCACGTTTCTTGATTTGCTTCAATGTACGAAAGATTACACCTCGGCAAAAGCAGGATCATACCGGACTACGCCCTCCACGCCCGCAAGCGCACCCGGGATGAGCTCCAGTGCCATGAATGCCTCGTCAGGTGCAGGAAAGGGGCATTTGATGCCCCACAGGGAAGCCGGTTGGAAGCCAAATTTGGGGTAATAAGCCGGATGCCCAAGGACGATCACGGATCGAAATCCCACCTGCCCGGCCCGGCGCAGCCCCTCGGTCACCAGCATCGAGCCGATGCCCTGTCGCTGACGCGACGGATGGACACTCATGGGCGCCAGGGCCAAGGAGGGCCATCGATGTTGTCCGGCTCCCACGATGTCAATCCGGGTCAATAATAGGTGACCACAGACCAGACCCTGGTCCACAGCCACCAGGGATAGGTCCGGTACGTAGGATGGACTTTGGCGGAGCTTGTCTATGAGATTTGCCTCGTTGGGCTGCCCGAATGCTTGAGCCGTGATCTGATAAATGGCCGGTCGGTCCGCCGGCTCTTCTGGTCGGATGAGCATCATAGGTAGGGATGAGTAAACCCATGCACTCTACTAGCCCTCATAAATCACCCCGCTACTCGGCGTCTCCGAGAGTTCCAGTCGCTTCAGCATCGGTAGGGCTGGCCGCAACTGGTTCCAGATCCAGATGACGATATTCTCGGCGGTCGGATTCTCCAGTCCTTCGATATCATTGAGCAGCTGGTGGTCCACTTGCGCCTTGATGGGTTGGAAGGCCTTTTTGATATCAGCGAAGTCATAGACCCAGCCCAGTTTGGGGTCCAGCGGACCGTCAAGAATGACTCTGAGTCGGTAGGTGTGGCCATGCATATTTCTACACTTGTGCCCTGGGGGCACATGCGGCAAGAAATGGGCTGAATCAAAGGTAAACTCCTTGTAGACTATCACGGCAAACGGCTCCAATAACTGCTGTCCGGACGAATTGTCCGTGGCAAAATTACAACTTAGATTTTTAGGCATGCATGACAAAAATCGCAGACTTCGCCTGACCTATCACGCGGTTGGCAGCCTCCTGTGCAAGTGCGGGTTCTAGCTCTGGAAACAAGCTACATTGTAGAACATGCCGCCAGTCCTTTCATTGGCGGTCGACAGAGGAAGCAACGTGCCATCGCAAGACCCATCCATGGGACAACCACCCCTCCAGCAACTCGATTAAATGATTTGGGTGGTACCAAATGCACATTTTTGGCCCATAATTAGGACATATGATAGAAATATCTATATTTGTCTAGGTGCGGATTGAATGCGTTTTTCGATCCGCATTCTGGTCAGAATAGGAGCGAATTGATTCAGACAATTACGCCGACCGCGAATAGGTTGATCATGACTTTCCGCTCTGTTTGAGCCACACATTGCCGATTGATCGGCCTCGGCGCTTGGGCTCCTTGGCGAGATACCGGTCTCCCACACACCCCGGGATAATTTTGCAAACAATCTGTGGAAAACTTACGCCCGTTGATGCGAATCAATGGTGTAACATTGCCACCCCTACAAGGTCTCTTTGCAACCCCAATTGTACCCATAAATCTTTATCTTATGAACACGGACATATTCGTAGAAGAAGAAATCAAAATGTCGACGGACACGACCATCGAGCACTACGATTTCGACGAGGCGCTGGCTGTTGCCACGGCGTATTTTGGAGGTGACGCATTGGCTGCCAATGTGTGGCTCAACAAGTATGCCCTCAAGGACACCCACGGCAATATCTATGAAGCCAGCCCCGAGCAAATGCATCGGCGCATTGCCAAAGAGTTAGCCCGCATTGAGCAGCGCTATCCCAACCCGATGAGCGAGGACAAGATCTTTGGCCTGCTCCACAAATTCAAATATCTCATACCGCAGGGTGGGCCGATGTCTGGCATTGGAAACAATTATCAGATCTCTTCACTCTCTAATTGCTTTGTCATTGGTCACGGCCACGATTCGTATGCCGGTATCATCAAAATGGACGAGGAGCAGGCCCACCTGATGAAACGAAGGGGTGGAGTCGGCCACGATCTATCCCACATCCGACCCAAAGGCACCCCGGTTTTGAACAGCGCCTTGTCTTCTACCGGGCTGGTACCCTTTATGGAGCGCTATTCCAACTGTACCCGAGAAGTGGCTCAAGAAGGGCGGAGAGGGGCGCTGATGCTGACGGTCGCGCTAAAACATCCCGATGCAGAAGACTTCATTGATGCCAAGATCGAGCAGGGCAAGGTGACCGGTGCCAACATCTCCATCAAGATCGACGACGAGTTTATGCGTGCCGTGGAGACAGATGCTCCCTACCAACAGCAGTTTCCGATCGAGAGCGCTCATCCCAAAGTCGCAAAGAAGATCAATGCAGGCAAACTGTGGAACAAGATCATCTACAATGCCTGGAAGTCAGCCGAGCCGGGTGTCCTGTTTTGGGATACGGTATTGCGAGAATCCGTGCCCGACTGCTATGCCGACCTCGGCTACGAGACCGTCTCAACAAATCCGTGTGGAGAAATTCCGCTGTGTCCCTATGACTCCTGCCGGCTGCTAGCGATCAATCTCTTCTCGTTTGTCCAGGATCCCTTTACCCCCAATGCCCGATTCGACTACGACAAATTTGGTGAGTACACGCAGTACGCCCAGCGGTTGATGGACGACATTATCGATCTGGAGCTAGAGAAGATCGCCAAGATCCTGGCCAAGGTCGACTCCGACCCGGAACCTGACAATATCAAGCAGACGGAGCGTGAACTGTGGCTCAATATCCAGCGCAAGTGCCTGGAAGGCAGACGCACGGGCGTCGGCATTACCGCCGAGGGTGACATGCTGGCCGCTCTCGGGCTACGCTACGGCTCGGACGAAGCCATCGAGCACTCTGTCGAGGTGCACAAGACCTTGGCCGTCAATGCATACCGCAGCTCTGTCAACATGGCCAAGGACCGGGGCAAGTTTGAGCTGTATGACCCGGCCCGGGAGGAGAACAACCCATTCGTCAATCGCATTCGCCAAGCGGATCCTGCTCTATACGAGGATATGATCAAGCATGGACGGAGAAACATAGCGCTGCTGACGATCGCTCCCACGGGCACCACCAGCTTGATGACCCAGACCAGCTCGGGGATTGAGCCTGTTTTTATGGTCAACTACAAACGTCGCCGCAAGGTCAATCCCAACGACCCGCAGGCCAATGTGACCTTCGTCGACGAGGTCGGTGATTCTTGGGAGGAGTACAATGTCTTTCACCACAAGTTTAAAGACTGGCTGGCCGTCAGTAGCTTCGATATAGAAAAAGTGACCCAGCTGGATGACGAAGCATTGGCAGACGTGATTGCCCAGTCACCCTACCATGGGGCCACCGCCAATGACATCGACTGGGTGCAGAAAATTAAGATGCAAGGAGCCATTCAGCAATGGGTAGACCATTCGATCAGCGTGACGGTCAATATTCCGCAAGAGACCACCGTGGATCTGGTCAAGGAGATCTATGAGACGGCCTGGCGCTCCGGCTGTAAGGGCTGCACGATCTATCGGGATGGCTCCCGAAGTGGCGTACTCGTAGCCAAGGAGGAGAAGAAACAAGATCTGCCCGGAACCGCGTTTGAGCTGCGCGAATCGGTGGCTCCCAAGCGACCAAAAAAACTCGAAGCCGAGGTGATTCGATTTCGCAACAACCACGAGGAGTGGATCGCCGTCGTAGGCACGCTGCAAGGGAAACCGTACGAGATTTTCACCGGCAAGGCGGAGGATATCTTTCGACTGCCGGACTACGTCGTGCGAGGATGGGTCATCAAGCAATTTGATGATGAGACCAGTAGCAACCGATACGACTTTCAGTTTCGGGATCGAGATGGCTACCGAGTCACGATTGAGGGACTATCCCGCTCCTTCGACAAGGAATACTGGAACTATGCCAAGCTGATCTCCGGGGTCCTCCGACATGGCATGCCCCTCAATTATGTGGTCAACCTCATCAACGGCCTACATGTAGAAGACGAAAGTATCAACTCTTGGCGCAGAGGGGTTGTCCGGGCACTGAAGAAGCTCATTCCAGACGGCACCAAGGTCGTGAAGAAAGCTTGCCCCAGTTGCAGTGATCCTGAAGGCCTGGTCTACGCAGAAGGATGTCTGATCTGCAAGAGCTGCGGCTTTTCTGAATGTTCGTAGATCGCGGATCGGACCATACGCTCCAGTGAGCAAGTGAGGTATGGGCCAACCGCCATGTCATCTTCGCATTCCGCTACCCAAGCACTTTGACTTTGGTGAATGCCTCTGGTTTTTGGATCGTAACCAGGACGATTGCTTATATCGAGTGGATCGGCACTCGGTACAGCGAGCCCTAAGGCTGCGAGATCAAAAGGTGATGCTTGCGGTCAGGCACAAAGGTCGGCACCTGGAGGTGCATTACCGTGCGGAGAAGTCCGACGGCGCCTTGGATGCCGCCGTACGAGCGTATGTCTCACAATGGTTCGACCTGGATCGCGACTTGACCGGCTTCTATGCCCTATTGGATCAGGACAGGCAGCTTGGCTACATGGTGCAAGAGTATGGGGGGCTGCGCATGATCGGCATCCCAGACCTATTTGAAGGGCTCTGCTGGTGCATCATCGGCCAGCAGATCAATCTCACATTTGCGCACAAAATGAAGCGAGCCCTGGTGACACGCTATGGTGAGGTGATGCAAGTAGGTAGCCACCAAGGACTGATCTTTCCTACCCCAGAGCGACTCGGCGACGCGAGCATGGAGGATCTGAAGGGGTTGCAATTCTCCAGGCAAAAGGCCGACTACATCCTACACATGGCGAAGCTATTTGCCGAGGGTGCACTAAGTAAAGCCCAACTGATGGCTGTGCCATCCAGGCAAGAGCGATTGCAAAGGCTACTGGACATCCGCGGTATCGGACCGTGGACGGCTAACTACGTCCTCATGAAGTGCCTGCAAGACCCCGCCTGTATCCCGATCAAAGACACGGGACTATTGACCGCACTACAACGACACGACATCATCAGCGATCGTCACGACCAGCGGGCCATGGATCGGTTCTTTCAGAAATATGCGGGTTGGCAGAGTTATCTGGTGATCTACCTGTGGCGTAGCCTCTCCCATAGACCGACATAGTGTCTCGTCCGGCAAATAACTACACCCCCTGGCCGTCCCTTTTGCACCGCTAGTATTGTTCCGCTTCCAGCAGCGATTTAAGCTTTTGATAGTCCTTGGTGATCGAGCGCTTGATCATCCACCGGGTGAGAAAGGGCAACATGCCCATCAATCCTTTGGGCTCACCGGTCACGATTGCCTTGACCTTGGCATGGGATTCGTCGCCTTCGACGATACGCTTGAAGGTGATAGGAAAGGTACTTTGAATGGATTCACCCTTGATGCTGCTCCCGGGCTCGTACTCGGTGATTTGAAAGAGGGTCAGAATTTTTTTACCCATGAATTCGGCCTCCTGTTGGTACTGGGTGCCCACTGCCAGCGGCTGACCCCCCTGAATCTTACACGACTTCATGCCACCCTGCCACTTGGGGTTGTTCTCGGGATTGGCGATAAAATCAAATGTGCTGCTGGCGGGATGCGCTATCTCAATGCCTACTTCGACCTGGACCATCTGCCAAAGTTAGTACATGTGGTGGCAATGAGTGCTTGAGAATGGACCACATCTACCCTACATGTCTGATACGAATGACAACCTTTCCAGCATTGTTTTATTCTATTTGAAGTAAAATGCAATTGTAATCGTCTACGGAGATATCGGACTTGTCCTACGCCCTGGGCAAGTCAAGATTAAAGCTCCATGCAAGTACCAATGGCCAAGCAAAGAGATGCCACCATCGCCAGCGCCATGTCCGACTATGGCAATCGGCTATTCCGGTTTATCCGGAGCAGGGTGCCGACCAATGCCGATGCGGAAGATATCCTGCAAGATGTCTGGTATCAGTTTGCGCGCGTGCTCAACTTTGAGTCGATCGAAGAGGTGAGTGGCTGGCTCTTTCGGGTGGCCCGCAACCGGGTGACAGACAGCTATCGCAAGCGACGACCCGAGGCATTGGATGACATGCTGTCGGATGAAGATGGCGAGCACGCCTGGCAAGAAATCCTCCTCGCAGATCATAAGACACCGGAGACCGAGACGTTGCGTGAGCTCTTTTGGGAAGAGCTATTTGGCGCGCTTGAGGAACTGCCGCAAGAGCAGCGTAATGCGTTTGTGTGGAACGAACTGGATGATGAGACCTTTCAGGAGATGGCAGACCGCACGGGCGTGAGCATCAAGACCTGGATCTCTCGAAAACGGTATGCCGTCAGATTTCTGAGAGCGAGACTTGATACCTTATATGATGAATTTTTTGATTCCTAAGTAATTTGTTTAGCTGGAAAACCACCTTATCATGTATAGAGACCACCAACGTTCGCACATGCCAGGTCCGGTCAAGTTTTTCTTCTTTGCTCTCGTGGCGGCGATCTTCGTGTTGGCCATGGCGGCCGTGGTCATGTTCCTCTGGAATCTGATCTTGCCGGATTTGCTGGACGTGAAGGAAATTCGATTTTGGCAAGCTTTCGGTTTGTTACTCCTGAGTCGCATTCTCTTCGGCGGTTTTCCGGGGGGTGCAAAGCGCAAGGCAGGTCACTTCAAACGCTCCCGCGAGTGGAAGCAACGCTGGATGTCCATGACGGAGGAGGAGCGGCATGAGATGCGCCGCAAGTGGAAGGAGCGGTGTAAGAGGTCGTGAGGTTTCAATGGCAATGGGTGTTGAGGTGTTGAGGTGTTGAGTAGGTAATCAAATTGAAACCTTTAGGCCCGCCGCCCCGGCGACTCAGACGATTCCTTGTTGCCGAGCAAGACCGCACTTTTTTTTTGGAGATATTTGCCTAGTTGAAGACATTTTTCTGGAGATAAACCTGTTGTAAATCACATTTTTTTGGAGATAATTACGCTCGGCATGACACTTTTCCGGAGGTAGAGTTGTGACTTGTTACACTTTGTCGGACTTTAAGCCATAGCTACTCTCTGTTACTGGACCTCTCCGAGTGATGCACAAGTGGATTTTATCATTCAACATCGAGGCGAAATACTGCCCGTCGAGGGCAAAAGTGGTCTACGTCGCAACACCAAAGTCTTCGGAGCTAGGCCAACAAATATCAACCTTCCTTGCTCTTGCGACTATCTCCTAGAAATCTGATCCACTCTCAGGATTTTGTCAACATTCCACTCTACAGCACCTTCGCTCTCACACGTTTGTTGTCACTTTTCCTCCCCATGTAGTCCGTCAACTGCCTTAGCCAGCAGCCGCTTGCAATTGACCACAAGAATCTCTTGGCAGGTTGCTACACTAGTCTAGTTAGTAGAGTTTCGCATTAAATCTTGTGGTTAATTCTAATGCGAAACTCCACTAGGTCACCCACACCTGCCTGCTGGCACCCAACCTGGCAGACTACGTAAGTCCTTGATTATCTGCCATTCACAAGAATTGTCAAAAAAATTTTCCACCAATTAAAGTAATTCTAGCACTTCCCCGTCTTCCCTAGTAACAAGCATTTAAAAAAAGAATAGGCGTAAAACATTTACCTACCATTTATTCACTTATAAAATTTGATTTATCATGAGACCGTTCAAGTTCTTCTTTGGCATCGCACTGGCTGGCATTGTACTAGTATTCATCGCTAGAATCATCATTCCGGCGCTGCTGATCGCCGCTGTCCTGACCGGTATCTTCTTTATCGTGCGAAGGATCGCCGGATTTCTTCGGCGCGTACAATGGGAGGACGCACATGATCCTTACTGGATCCCCGAGTACGAAAGAAAACAACTGGGCCCTGCCCAAATGACCGAGGAGCCCTTGGTACCATCCTATGCCATGCATGACGACTGGTACGAAAGAGCCCGGATCATCAAAATTCAATAATTATTTAATTCAAAATTCAATTAATCATGTGTTATAGAGGATCACATCACTGGAAAGGAAGCGGACACCATCATGGATTTAAGCACTTTGGCAAGCGATTTCACGCTCATCGCTTCAGAGGCGGATGGAATTATCCCCCTGTAAACGTGGAAGAATTCAACGACAAATATGAGGTGTATGTCTATGCCTCCGGATTTTCGAAGAAGGATTTCGTCGTCGCGGTGAAAGACAACGTACTGGTCATCTCTGCAGAGAAGGCAGCGACAGAACAAGAAGGCCAGAACTGGAAACGACAGGAGTTTGTCACCGACCACTTTAAACGCCGATTTGAACTCGACGAAAAGGTCGACAAGGAGAAGATCACTGCACAATACCAGGACGGTGTCTTACAGATCACCTTGCCCAAACTGGAGGGCTTTGAGTCGGTGTCTTACGACATCAGCGTCGACTAAGATTTAGATTCCCCTGTAAGTTTATACGAAAGGGTCCTGCTCAATGTCGAGCGGGACCTTTTTTTTGGTCAAGTACCACCAAAAGAGGAGGGCGATCCAGCAATAGATCGCCCTCTGTCTGCGGCTTCGCGCAGCATCAATAAAAACACACTATGAGCTTATGGGAGTACTATCATCTTGCCCGTGGCCAGGTATGCCCGTGTCTCCACTTGATAATAGAGCGCACCGGCGGTATTTAGCATCATCTGGTCGACGCGTATCTCCTGATATCCAGCCTCGAGCCAATGGGATTGCTGCCAGATTTGGCGGCCGTGCATATCAAAGATCCTGCAAATGGTGGCGGACGCTTCGGGCAGCTCGAAACGGATGATCGTGTAGTGGCGCCAAGGGTTGGGTCGATTTTGATGCAAGATGAACGAGCCCGACGGAGGGGATTGCCGGCCCACATCTGCCGGGATATCACCCAAATACGCATCGACATCGGGTTCTCTCTGCACTTTTTTGCCCGCCGCATGCTCGACATGCTGATGCATGGACCCCTCTGGACAAGCGAATAAGTCAGCCGATACCTCGACTAACACATCACAGAAGTCGTACTGCCCACTTGGCACCCCGATGGACCAAACCCGCACCAGCTTTGAGCCTTGATCTCCGCAATCCAGCACCAGTGAGTCCGACGCATGGGCCAATGTCGGAGGATTGCGCAAATCTCCAATCAGCGCAATCTGGAAGATCACCGACGTGTCTTGACAGGCTGGTACCGTCCCCTGATCATACTCGTTCGCCCAAACAACCGCCCTGGCCATATCTACCTCTCCGTCTTGATCCGTGTCCCAGGGCGTCAACTTGGCGGTCAGCGAAGTAGCACAGACGGGCGAAGGCTTCTTGTCCGATGCCACCACAAAGCTGTATTCGCACGTACGCTCATTGTTGCAGGCATCTATTGCAGCGACCTTTAGCTTGTAGCGCCCTGGCTGAAGTTGATCTAATCCCAGGGTCAGATCTCGTTGTGCATCCGCGCCGGTCACTCGACCTTCGTCCTCCAGGACCACCTCCGTGCTATCACTGACTTCTTTTAGTTGCCACTGTATCTCTCTGACTCCGCAGTGATCACTAGCACGGATCACCACCTGTATGTCGGCAAGGCAGGCCGATGTGAATATCGTGCCTCCATCTGCTATCGGACCGTCGATCTGGCAGCTCGGAGCACTGGTGTCGCGCACCATGATGGTCTGAATGCTCGAATCCAAGATTCCTTCGCTGTCCTGCCACCACCGTCCTTGCAGGGGCTCACCCTGCATACACCAATCGGCAAAGTACCAGGTGCGCAATATCTTGAAGCATCCGGATGACTCCCCTCCGACCACTTTGAAGACTTTGTCGACATGGGCGATCCCTACCTGGCGACAATCGTCGGCCAACTTATACTTGGCGTAGCCGGTGTGATCCGGACTTGCCGTCCCTACCACGTTACCGTCTTGGCCATAGGTCACATCACAGCTGATCACATCCGTGTCGGCCGGCACCTCAAACATATACTTTGTGAGTTCACAGCGATTTCCTACCCAAATGCGCTGGCTTCGAATGATCGTATCTACGGCGTGGCGCATACTATCCGGCACGTCATAGTAGGTGTACGTACTGTCAGGACAGCCCTGCCAGAATTTGAATTTGCGAAAGATGAATCCCTGTCCGCAGCCGTCCAGCTCACTCCACACCTCCTGCTTACAGTGTACTTGATCACTACAATTGACTGCGATGATACCTTTTGACAGCTGCTGTTGACTTGCGTCATAGTGACAATCAGTGATCACCGAGTCCTTCCACACATAGCCGTGGTGCTGGTCGTACACCCGCACCTTAGTCTGGTACGTGGTACAGACACAGATGCTGTCCACCAAGGAGATTTGGCGGTCTATGATTTCGCCGGATGCAGCTCGATAGTTTCCATAGGCATCAAGCCAAGCTTTGCTGTATCCGCCCAGGACACTATCCAGTAGTTGCAGGGCCGCCTCTTCGCCAGCTTGTGCCTGGTCCACGACGTACGCCAGACTGACCCGATGCAGCTCGCCCGGGTAGTGGATTCGCTCGTCCTTGAAGGTTTTACAGCTGATGGATTCTTCTTCGGTGACATCCTGCACGATCTGTGGAGCTGTGCGATCCTCTACCCACACTTCGGTCCAACTCCTGGACCAATTGCACCAATAATCCATGGCCAAGACTTCTACCTGGACGGGACCACAGGCATCCTCGCACGAGAATGGCACGGCATCACTCCAGCCTCCTCCGATATGCTGATACTTCTCCAGGAGAGCCCTGGGATCTTGTGGCGCATCGTCATGGTCTGCCGACGGATCGGTACAGGAAGCAAACTTGCGCGACAGCCCGCGATCCCATGCTTTGGTTGCCAGTGCTAGAAAGTGGTCATCCGGCAACGCATAGGGATGATCACCGCAGACGGTGCTGCTGTATTTCATCAAGTCAAATAGCCAGCCGCGGTAAAGCAATTGGGCGCAAGGTCGTCCATCCTCACACAACCATTCCATCGTTCTTGCATAGTGAGACAACACCTCTTGGCTGTCTTTGTCGGTCAGGATAGGCATCCGGATGGTATCATTGTGATCACTGATCCAACAGATCTCCGATGCTAGACGACACCAGTCGATACAAGCCTCTTGCCAATCTGATCGGCGGGCCAGCAGCCATTCGATCTCGCAATTGTCATACGAGCCTTCGTCAAGATCTGTCACGGGCAGCCACGTTTTCTTGCCCGTCAGGCTGACCGTTGCACCCTTATCCAGGACCAAGACGGGAGGAGTGGCATCCTTGATCGTCACATAAACAGTATCGTAAGTTGCATTGTGACAACTGTCGTGTACCTCATAGGTGATCCGATAGGGTGCCTCCCGCTTGGGAAGATTAAATCGCTCGTGTGACTCGAAACAACTGTCCTGGGCATTGTATGACAGCACCACCGATCCTCCTTCAGGCAGATGGGCTTTCACCATTTTGATCCCAGACCAATCGTCGCTTGCGCGGAGTGTCGGGATGTACGTATGGGCAGCGCAAGATGCTGACGAAGTGGGCACCTCAATGGAGGATGGCCCTTTGATACTCACTTCAGGGCCTGTCGTGTCCAGATCTGACACCCAAAACTCACAGCGCCAGTGGCCCTGGCCTAGTTGCAACGCATGGTTGGGTGCCGTGCCCGCCGTAGGACTGACGGTACAGCTTCCTTGTGCCGGACCAAAGCATGCCTGCTTCAATTCGAGGACTACCCGATATTCTTGGCCGCATGAACCCCCATAGTATTGATAATCCACCCGGCTCGTCAGTCCACAGCTGGCTTCAGGAATGATTGCTGAAAATTCCAATCGCCCGTCCCGATTCCGGTCATGGCTCTGAATCAGATAAAGGGTGTCGCATAAAGCGGTGCTGAGATTTTGCAGGGTAATGTAGGGACCCACCTTGGTCAGTGTATCTGCACAGTAGACGGTATCCTTGGCTGCGCAAAAGATGTGTCGAGCATCGATCTCCGGCAAGCGCATCACCACGATGGTATCCATGGCCGTCACCCTTTGGCCATCACTGCCGTAGACCTCCCATTCTCGCAAAATGACCTTCGCCGTGTCGTTTTCGCATCCTTTCAAATCAAACCAGTCGGCGACAAACGAGACATCCGCCACTTCGCCTCGGCAGACAGTGGTCGTGGGCTTGGTCGGGTATCCAGCACTGGCCGGGTCAAGCGATAGAAATGGGTCATTGCAATAGACTGTGCGCGAGCCGGCCCCTTCGATCACTGGTTCTTTGCCACCCTTGACCGTCAGCATGGTCATACACGTGACCTCGTCGCAGCCAGGTACCGCGATCGTGATGATGACCTGTATCACCCGGCCGGCATATCGCTCATCCAGAGTAAGACCTGGGATGCGTGCGCCGGTAGACGTGCGCATTTCTATGCGGACAAAAGGCTCATATATTGCGGGCAGTCCGCCACGGATAAACCAACCGGGTTCAACGGTGATCTCGCAATTGGGTCCCAGACTGGTGTTGAGGGTTGTATAGCAGTTGATCTGTGGGCACATAGGTATGGGCACACAGGCGGTATCTCTCTCCTCCTGCCCAAAGCTGGTCAACACCGCCATATTCATCAGCCCGGTATTTTCTGGGTCGCCGGTCGTCAGGTCACAGTCTGCCGACGCGTCATCCAGGAGACCGTAGTCGATATCAAATTCAACCACGATCTCAAAACTGTCCGATCGACCCACGGCCACCATTTCGTCAGTGACGATCACATGATCTGTCTGACCGTCGAAACCGGGATTAAGCATGGTAGACAAGCCATCTCCTGCCAAATAGTTGGCATCAACACTAGTGACGCTTGCGCCCAGGCCAAATCGTAGGCTATCGCTCAGACTGTAGAGAGCGGGGATAGTACCTGTATTGGAAGCCACCACCAGATACCGTAGGCGAAAATGGTTGCCCGAGATCAATTCTGGCTCGCCGACCACATTTTTTTGTATTTCTATTTCTGGCAAGGGCAGTTCTACGCAGGCGCTATCGCGCATGGTCAGTACGCCCATATTCACCTGGGCTCGATTGAGCAAACCCGTATTGGTCGCACTACCGGTGGTAAGATCACAATCTGCCGAAGCGGCATCCACCATCGACGGATCCAGGGAAAACTGAACCGTCAGAACATAGCGCTCCATCTGGCCTGCCTCCAGACTGTCAAACTCCGTGATAAGATAGTCTGTCTGCCCATCGAAGTTGGCCCCATTGTAGTTGGCACCGGACGCCTGAGGGGCCTGACTATTGTCTACCGTCACCGATGTGATCGTGACTCCTGCACCGTAGAGCAGCGTATCCCGAAGATCGTATGCTGCGTCCACCGAGCTGAGGTTGCCCACCGTGATGGTATACTCGATTTCAAAGTCATAACCGGTGCCTAAGTATGTAGGGCCAGCGGTGACCTGTTTGGAGATCCCTACCACTGGTACATCTACGCAAGCCGTGTCTCGCGTCTCCGGTTGTCCATCATCGTCGAGATCCAATAAGCTCTGATTAAACAGTCCCTCGCCACTAGATGGCATGCCTGGTGTAGCGCTGCCGCACTCCGTCACCATATTGTCACCGGTCCCATCGGTGGGGTCCAGGTTAAAGCTAAAGGTAATGGTCAATAGATAAATATCTTGACCACCGGGCATCAGCAAGGCATCATCTGCCAAGAGCCAACCTGTCGCCGGCACCGGCAAGGCCAGGTTCATGCTGCCGCCCCCATTCAGGGTATACACCGCCTGGGTCAGCACCATATCGTCATCAAAGGCCGGTACATCGTATAAGTCGTAGGACCCTGTCACTCCACCCAGGTTGTGCACGGTCACCGTGTAATCCACTTCATAAGTGCCCGTCTCTGCATCCAATAGTCGCAGATCACTGTAGCTCTTCTCATGACGGAGGTAGGGCAGGTCTGCACAGGCGGTATCCATGGCCTCCGGCATGCCATCATTGGTCACGTCCAGCATACTCACATTAAAGAGTCCTTCGCCAGCACCCGGCATCATCGGATCGCCACTTGCACTGCCGCAAGCGGTGTACATATCATCGCCATTGTCTACACTGCCGCCATCCTCCAGATTTAGGGTTACGTTGACCGTCAGCAAAAACGTGTCTTTGTTGGCCACCCCCGGGGAGATGCTGCGGTCATCCGCCAGCACCCACGGCCCCATCACCGGCAACACCGTTGTGGCTCCATCGATCGCATACATCGCACTGTTGATCGTAATATCGTCGTCGTAGACCGCCGCATCCAGCAGGTCGTAAGTCCCGGGCACACCCCCAACATTGCAAACCACGATTTCGTACAGGATGTCATAGGTATGCAGGCCCGTCTGCACGATGCTGTCCATACTGGCCATTTGCTTGGTATGGCTGATAAATGGGATGTCTGCGCAGGCGGTGTCTCGCTCTTCCACGGATCCGTCTCCACCAACGTCCAGCACACTCAGATTAAATAGACCCTCGCCGGCCGACGGCCCCATGCCGCCACTGCCGGATCCACAGGGTAGATAGCTGCTTGCTCCGCTTTGTAGCGTCTGCAGATCTACATCAAAGGTCACCTTCACCAGAAAGCTGTCCACTTCGCCTGGTCCTATCACACTGTCTAAAGCCAAGGTCCAACTGCCCACCGGCGGTATCGGAAGCAATGGCGTGGCCGCTGAACCTTCAAAGCTGACTTCCGCGGCTGTCACCGTCAGGTGCATATCATAGGCCACCGAATCCAGCAGATCATAGCTGCCGATGTATTGACCCGTGTTACGCACCACCACATGGTAACTGACCATCCAAGTGTCTGCGTCTACCTGCATGAGATCGGCCACGGTTTTCTCATGGCTGATCTCCGGACGTGGAATCTCTTCGCAGGTGGTGTCACGCATCGTCATGACGCCCTGATTGACCACCACCTCATTCCATAGTCCGGTGTTCGTGCTGCTGCCTGTGCCCAGATCACAATCCGCACTTTCATCCGTCACCAGGTCAACCGCCACGTCAAAAACTACCGTCACCAGGTAGGTCTCCGTCATCCCACCCGCTATGCTGTCCATCTCCGTGATGAGATGGTCTGTCTCTCCGTCAAAATTCGCTCCGTTATAGTTGGCGGTACTGGCCTGCGGGGCAAGCGTATTGTCCACCGCCACCGTTTGTGGGGTAGCCCCAGTTCCATACCGCAGGGTATCCTGTAGGTCGTACAGGGCGGCTACACTAGACGTGTTAGATACGTCGATCTGATACGTGATCTCAAATCTGTTGCCAGGCCCTACGTAGGTCGGACCGGAGGATACCTGCTTGGACACCTCCACCACTGGTACATCTACGCAAGCCGTGTCTCGCGTCTCCGGTTGTCCATCATCGTCGAGATCCAATAAGCTCTGATTAAACAGTCCCTCGCCACTAGATGGCATGCCTGGTGTAGCGCTGCCGCATTCGGTCACCATATTGTCACCGGTCCCATCGGTGGGGTCCAGGTTAAAGCTAAAGGTGATGGTCAATACATAAATATCTTGACCACCGGGCATCAGCAAGGCGTCATCTGCCAAGAGCCAACCCGTCGCCGGCACCGGCAAGGCCAGATTCATGCTGCCGCCCCCATTCAGGGTATACACCGCCTGGGTCAGCACCATATCGTCATCAAAGGCCGGTACATCGTATAAGTCGTAGGACCCTGTCACTCCGCCCAGGTTGTCCACGGTCACCGTGTAATCCACTTCATAAGTGCCCGTCTCTGCATCCAATAGTCGCAGATCACTGTAGCTCTTCTCATGACGGAGGTAGGGCAGGTCTGCACAGGCGGTATCCATGGCCTCCGGCATGCCATCATTGGTCACGTCCAGCATACTCACATTAAAGAGTCCTTCGCCAGCGCTCGGCATCATCGGATCGCCACTTGCACTGCCGCAAGCGGTGTACATATCATCGCCATTGTCTACACTGCCGCCATCCTCCAGATTTAGGGTTACGTTGACCGTCAGCAAAAACGTGTCTTTGTTGGCCACCCCCGGGGAGATGCTGCGGTCATCCGCCAGCACCCACGGCCCCATCACCGGCAACACCGTTGTGGCTCCATCGATCGCATACATCGCACTGTTGATCGTAATATCGTCGTCGTAGACCGCCGCATCCAGCAGGTCGTAAGTCCCGGGCACACCCCCAACATTGCAAACCACGATTTCGTACAGGATGTCATAGGTATGCAGGCCCGTCTGCACGATGCTGTCCCTACTGGCCATTTGCTTGGTATGGCTGATAAATGGGATGTCTGCGCAGGCGGTGTCTCGCTCTTCCACGGATCCGTCTCCACCAACGTCTAGCAGACTCAGATTAAACAGACCCTCGCCGGCCGACGGCCCCCTGCCGCCACTGCCAGATCCACAGGGTAGATAGCTGCTTGCTCCGCTTTGTAGCGTCTGCAGATCTACATCAAAGGTCACCTTCACCAGAAAGCTGTCCACTTCGCCTGGTCCTATCACACTGTCTAAAGCCAAGGTCCAACTGCCCACCGGCGGTATCGGAAGCAATGGCGTGGCCGCTGAACCTTCAAAGCTGACTTCCGCGGCTGTCACCGTCAGGTGCATATCATAAGCCACCGAATCCAGCAGATCATAGCTGCCGATGTATTGACCCGTGTTACGCACCACTACATGGTAGCTGACCATCCAAGTGTCTGCGTCTACCTGCATGAGATCGGCCACGGTTTTCTCATGGCTGATCTCCGGACGTGGAATCTCTTCGCAGGTGGTGTCACGCATCGTCATGACGCCCTGATTGACCACCACCTCATTCCATAGTCCGGTGTTCGTGCTGCTGCCTGTGCCCAGATCACAATCCGCACTTTCATCCGTCACCAGGTCAACCGCCACATCAAAAACTACCGTCACCAGGTAGGTCTCCGTCACCCCACCCGCTATGCTGTCCATCTCCGTGATGAGATGGTCTGTCTCTCCGTCAAAATTCGCTCCGTTATAGTTGGCGGTACTGGCCTGCGGGGCAAGCGTATTGTCCACCGTCACCGTTTGTGGGGTAGCCCCAGTTCCATACCGCAGGGTATCCTGTAGGTCGTACAGGGCAGCTACACTAGACGTGTTAGATACGTCGATCTGATACGTGATCTCAAATCTGTTGCCAGGCCCTACGTAGGTCGGACCGGAGGATACCTGCTTGGACACCTCCACCACTGGTACATCTACGCAAGCCGTGTCTCGTGTCTCCGGTTGTCCATCATCGTCGAGATCCAATAAGCTCTGATTAAACAGTCCCTCGCCACTAGATGGCATGCCTGGTGTAGCGCTGCCGCATTCGGTCACCATATTGTCACCGGTCCCATCGGTGGGGTCCAGGTTAAAGCTAAAGGTGATGGTCAATACATAAATATCTTGACCACCGGGCATCAGCAAGGCATCATCTGCCAAGAGCCAACCCGTCGCCGGCACCGGCAAGGCCAGGTTCATGCTGCCGCCCCCATTCAGGGTATACACCGCCTGGGTCAGCACCATGTCGTCATCAAAGGCCGGTACATCGTATAAGTCGTAGGACCCCGTCACTCCGCCCAGGTTGTCCACGGTCACCGTGTAATCCACTTCATAAGTGCCCGTCTCTGCATCCAATAGTCGCAGATCACTGTAGCTCTTCTCCTGACGGAGGTAGGGCAGGTCTGCACAGGCGGTATCCATGGCCTCCGGCATGCCATCATTGGTCACGTCCAGCATACTCACATTAAAGAGTCCTTCGCCAGCGCCCGGCATCATCGGATCGCCACTTGCACTGCCGCAAGCGGTGTACATATCATCGCCATTGTCTACACTGCCGCCATCCTCCAGATTTAGGGTTACGTTGACCGTCAGCAAAAACGTGTCTTTGTTGGCCACCCCCGGGGAGATGCTGCGGTCATCCGCCAGCACCCACGGCCCCATCACCGGCAACACCGTTGTGGCTCCATCGATCGCATACATCGCACTGTTGATCGTAATATCGTCGTCGTAAGCTACCGAGTCCAACAGATCGTACATCTGCATTTGTGTACCTAGGTTACATACCACAATCTCATATGTGACATCGTAGGTATGTAGACCTGTCTGCACAATGGAATCGGATGAAGCCAACCTTTTTTCGAGCACCAGACTGGCCGAACAAGCTCCTGGATCTACGACCAACAATTGCCTTGTACATGTGCTCCCCGCATCCGAAATGGTAAGCGTTACATTGCCGGCACCCGCCGAGCCGGGATTGAGCTGAAAGCTGGTCATCTGTCCGTACATCCCCATGGTGGGGGTCACAGTGCCTGCGCTTGGCGCAACGGTATAAGTCAGATTACTCCCGTTGGTGGTGACCAGCAGATCAAAGGTGATGATGTCATCGGAGGCATCATTCTCCGTTTGGTTGTCGTCACATTGGATGTTGGAGAGCGTAAGGTCGGCAAAGGAGTCGTCGTTGGTGATGACCACCGTATCACAGTTTTCGCATCCCAATGCATCATCAGAAACGCAATATTCCAATTGCGCCGGCTGGCCATATAGCACCGGCATATACGTGGCATTGGGATCGTTGGGATTGGATAGCATTCCGCCTCCACTTAGCACCCGCCAAGTGGCAGTCTCTCCAGCACCCGGCGTGGAACCGCTCAGAGCGATGACGGTGTCACAAATGGTCATATCGATCCCTGCATCGGCTATGGGATCGACAAAAGTGAGAGCCATGGTATCGGCCAGCGAGCAGGATGCCAGGGCAACTTCATACTCAAACTCATAGGTGCCTGGCTGGGTAAAACCGGAGACTCTGACAGCATTGCCGGGACTAATAGGCGTCAGCATAGGTGTAGCCGGACCACTGATAAATGACCAGGTCTGCATGGCCTGTTGTACCAAGGTGCCGATCAAGATCAGGTCTTCGGGATCGCATGTCTCGATATCACTTCCTGCGCTGATCGTCGGCGGTAGAATATTGACAATCATCGTGTCACTGATGACACACGCTGCATCCAAGCCTCCCAAAGGCAAAGCCGACCAGACGAATTCATGAGATCCCGGGTCAGATACCGTGATCGAAGTAGTGGGATCTGTAGCATCGACGGGCGTCCAGGTACCGGGTCCCGTAGTCCGTGACCACAAACCACCATACGCGGGATCAATGGCGGCCATAGTAAAGGTCAGCATGTTGTCGCAGATGTCGATGTCCGGTCCGGCATCGACGCTGGGGGCCGATTGAAGTATCTTGATCGCGACCATGTACTCGTCGACACAGTCTGCCAAGCCACCGCGGGCAGTAAGAAGATACTCACCGGGATTGGTAAACGAAATGTTGGTAGGTGAAGCCCAAGGATCTGCCACGGATAAGCCGGCTGGACCCTGGTATTGGGACGTGTCCAGATAAAAATGCGGATACCCTTCCGGATTCCAGTCCAAGCTGTAAGTACCGGCGCCATCACATTCGATCAACAAGACATCGTCTGGCGGCTCGAATAAGTCATCTGATCGGGTCACAATCACCGTATCTTCGGTATTTTGACAGCCGGGATTCATCACCGTCCAGGTAAACGTAGCGGAGAATGGCTCACTGTTATTTACCAATGTCACCGCAGTGGTCGGGCTAGTCGGATTGACAATGGTAAAATCGGCCGCCGTGAGAATGCTTCCATCGACCGAAATCAGATTCCACATACCTGTAGCACCTGCCGGTAAGCTAGCCGCCATATTAAAACTAGTGGTGAGCACACTGGACAAGCAGATATCTGGCCCAGCCATGGCAGGCGCCACGGTATTATTGAGTACGTTGATCATCACCTGATCCATCGTCGAACCACAGCCGTTAGTGGCCGTAAGTGTAAAGGTATAATTGGTGCCCGCTGCAAGTCCGCATACCTGGGCTTGGGGGTCGTGGATATCGCTGAAGGTCACCCCCGCCGAAGGACTGACCGACCAGGTCAGATATTCTCCTGGATTGAGAGGATCAGCATAGAGGTTGATACAGGCACCGGCACAAATCGTGCTATCCGGTCCGGCATTGGGTGGAGCGGGTGGCTGGGTAGCGGTTACCACCGTCACAAAATCCTCCTCAAAACCGCAGGCAATATTCCCGGTGGTGTACTTGAAGACGTAGGTACCAGTACCGGCCAGTCCGGTCACCATCGTCGAGGTACTATCCGGTGTAACAATGGTAGGCACGTTGGGACCTGAGACAAATGACCAGAAGGTGGTAATGTTGCGGTTCTGGGGTTGATTGGGATTACTCCCGGTGAGCGTGACGGAGGTGGTATCACACGGTAGAATAGCATCCGAACCGGCGTTGGCTCCTGGAGTTTCCCCATACACAGTAATCGAGGTGGTCACTTCCGACATACATCGGAATCCTGGGGGATAAAGGGGATAGTCAGACTCTCGAAATTGAAAGCGAAGACGGAAAAGGTGGACCCCCACAGCCAAGTCATCGGGCAATTGACCTCGCCCGAGATCTCCGACATATTCTCCTACCGGAAGATTGGAAGATGACACTACATTTGTGAAAACGGACCAACCTCCATCCTGACAGCCGTTGGCCGATAGGTCAAAGCCGCTTGGCAACAGGTTTTGATCAAAGTGGGTCTCACCCGGTGGCAGACAAAACTCTAGATTCTTGCCCACGAACGGATCTTCCACTTTTGAAATCTCAAAGTCCATCGCTACGGAACAGCCAGCAGCACAGATCACACTGATAGTAATCTTACATCGGCTACAAATCTCGGAGGCAGGAATGGCTGCGACCACCGTGCCGTCGGGTGGTAGCGTGATGCTTTGGCAGTTTAATGCAGTACCACCAGAGGTGTCCTTGTCCCACCGGATGATATCACCAGGCCCTAGCGCACTGGGATCCAGACCGAAATCACGTACATCGATGTACATCGTATCGTCAGCGCCTGGGAAGCATAAGCTGTAGTCATCCGGCACGTTGGTAAAGCCGCCAAAACAAGGTTGACCGGCTACAACGTCAATTTGCACCGTATCCCGGGTAGTCGTATTGCATGCATTGCCATAATCAATCCGGTATTCAAACTCATAGGTGCCCAGGGTCAAGTTGGTCCAGACAATGTTTGACATGAAGTCGTTGGGATCATAGGAGATCGTAGCCATGCTGGGGCCCGTGATCTGGGACCAGGTCATCGTGCCGCAAGGCCGCCCCATGATACTGTATTCATCAGCGGCATCTGTAAAAAACTCACTTGGCTCCTTCACCCAGGACGAACCACAAACAACCACATCTCCCCCAGCGTCAGCGACTCGAAGTACGCAGTTCTCAGCTCGCACCGTATCCGATCTGGAGCATGCATCTCGCTCTGATGTCAAAATGATGTAGACATTGCTGTCAAGACCGAAGCCTCCCGTAAAATTGACAAATACGGAGTCACCGTCCATACTCGTCAGGCTCAGATCATACAGAAAATCGCCAAGTCCATCATGAGTCCTCGCTCGCCAGGAGTAGGTCACTGTCGGATCAGGATTGGTGATGCTGATCCATCCATCTGAACAAAACTCATAGAGTGTTTGTGTAAAGTTGGGCACAGGAACCTGAGGATCCAGATGATAGGTCACCTGATCGACTGCCGTACCACTTCCATCAGGACAAGTGCCCGACAATTGAAACACATATTGACCAACGACTGTCACATTAGTGACATCGGTCACATGCATATTGGGATTGGTGATGGACACTGCGCTACCTGCCGGTTCGCTCACCACCGACCAGGTGACGTTTGCGAGGGGCATTCCGTTTTGATCGTTGGAAGACCCAAAAAGCGTCCAGGACATGCCATCGGTCTCACAAAGTCGAAAGGTAGTACCTGCATTTACCGTACAAGTCTGTCCCGACAAGCTGGTTTGGATGAGCGAGCAAATCAAGATCATCAACGACATTGATTTTCGCCAGATGGGGATAGATCGGTTCAATGGTTTGTGTTTTTAGTTTGAAGTAATTCTATACATATTGATATATATCACCACATATAGATCACTGATTATCAGCCAAAATTGTGCCAAACATAAGCGTCCGCCCCTATTTAGATGTGGGATTAATGTAGTTTTCATTACTACAAGAGGTCATAGGTGACCACCACGCAGTTGGACCCGATTGTCTATCTTTAGTTGCAGCAAATCAGGTCATTCGCTTGGATACAACACTGATCAAACAAGGACAAATCACTACCGCTACCTCCTCCTTTGTCGGCGATCTTTACATCGAAGGCGAGCGTATCGCTGCGGTGGGTGAGCGCCTCAATTACAAGGCCGATCGCATCGTGCTCGCCCAGGATCACTTGGTACTGCCTGGTGCCATCGACCCACATGTACACTTGGCCATGCCATTTATGGGCACCTACTCCAGCGACGACTATAGTACCGGAACCCGGGCCGCTCTCCATGGTGGCACTACGACGGTCATCGACTTCATTTTGCAGACGCAGGGGCACAGCCTGCGGGAGGCCTATGATGCCTGGCAAGGAAGGGCTGCTGGCCAGGCCTTCGGCGACTATGGTTTTCATATGGCCGTCACCGATTTCAATGAGCCGGTAGCAGCGGAGGTCCAGCAGATGATCGAACAGGAGGGCATCACCTCCTTCAAGACATTTATGGCCTACAAAGGGGCGCTGATGATCGATGATGGCCAGATGACTGCCCTTATGCAGGTGGTAAAAAAACATGGAGGCATGGTGACGGTACATGCCACCAATGGTGACATGATCGATCGACTGATCGCACAAAATCAAGTGCTTGGTAACCGAGCCCCGATCTATCACTACCTCTCTCAACCGGAGATCACAGAGGCAGAAGCATCTGCACGATTTTGTGATCTGGCCAACTACACCGGAGCCCCAGGCTACATTGTGCACATGACCTGTCAAGGTGCCGTGGATGCCATACGAGATGCGTTGCACCGCAACCAACGCGTATTGGGCGAGACCTGTATCCAATACCTCATTCTCGATGCCTCCCTATACGAAAGGGATTTTGAGGGGGCCAAATGGGTCATGAGTCCCCCTCTACGGGAAAAGAAGGACCAAGATGCCCTCTGGTCGGCCATCAACCAAGGCATTATCCAAGTGGTCGCCACTGACCATTGCCCTTTCAAGTGGGAGCAGAAACTGATGGGCAAGGAAGATTTTGCCAAAATCCCCAATGGCCATCCGGCCATCGAGCACCGAGTCGAACTGCTGTATTCTGAGGGAGTGCGAAAAGGTAAAATAGATATCCACCAAATGGTAGCGCTCCTCTCTACCAATCCCGCTAAGATTTTCGGCCTTCATCCGAAAAAGGGGGACCTAGCCATCGGCTCCGATGCGGATATTGTCATATTTAATCCGAATAAAGAACATACCATCTCCAGTAAGACACACCATATGAACGTGGACTACTCGAGCTACGAAGGCTGGCCCCTGACCGGAAAGTGTGAGACCGTATTGCTCCGAGGCAAGGTAGCCATCGACCAGGGCCGGTGTCTGATCGAAAAGGGGTATGGTCAATACCAAAAGAGAAGCAAGGTCCGCTGGAATCACTAACAAAACTATTGCCATGGCAAGAATCGTAAAATCCGGTCTCATTCAAATGAGCCTTCCCATGACGGAGGGTGAGGGCACCATACCCGAGATCATGGATGCCATGTATCAGAAGCACGTGCCACTGATCGAGGAGGCAGGCAAAAAAGACGTGCAAATACTGTGCTTGCAAGAAATATTCAACACCCCCTATTTCTGCAAGGGCCAAGATGCCGCTTGGTATGCTTCTGCTGAGAGCGTACCCGGCCCGACCACCGAGAAGATTGCCGCGTTTGCCAAACAATACGAAATGGTCATCATCGTACCGATCTACGAGAAGGAGCAACCGGGTGTCTTGTACAATACAGCCGCTGTCATCGATGCCGACGGACGGTATCTGGGGAAATATCGAAAAAATCACATCCCACACACATCTGGGTTTTACGAGAAATTCTTTTTTAAACCCGGCAATCTAGGGTACCCGGTATTTGATACCCGCTATGCGAAAATCGGCGTATACATCTGCTATGACCGGCATTTTCCGGACGGTGCGCGGGTGCTGGGGCTCAACGGTGCTGAAATCGTGTACAATCCATCCGCCACCGTAGCCGGATTGTCCCAATATCTCTGGAAATTAGAACAACCTGCCCATGCCGCCGCCAACGGCTATTTTATGGGTTGCATCAATCGGGTAGGCGAGGAAAAGCCCTGGGACCTCGGTCGATTTTATGGCACCTCCTACTTTGTAGATCCCAGAGGGCAGATCATAGCAGAAGCGTCTGAATATGACGACGAACTGCTGGTGGCCGACTTGGATCTGGAGATGATTGATGAGGTGCGATCCGTCTGGCAATTTTATCGCGACCGACGGCCCGAGACCTATTCCAGGATTACGGACCTCTGATTTTTTAAGGACAATTATTTTCGGATGCCGGATACGAATCAACAGTGGTCCCAGATCAAGCCAGACATGAGCGATACGGAGGCGTATCTGGAAAGTTCTCGCTGTCTCTATTGCTATGACGCTCCTTGTATCCAGGCCTGCCCTACAGAGATAGATATCCCCTTATTTATTCGGCAGATTAATACAAAAAATATTGTGGGGGCGGCCAAAACCATCTATGCGTCCAATTACCTTGGTAATATTTGTGGCAAAGTCTGCCCCACGGAAGTCCTGTGCGAGGGTGCCTGCGTATACAACCACGAAAATACTAAGCCCATCGAGATAGGCCGATTGCAAAGCTACGCGACACAACATGCCCAAGAAAGTGACAAAGGCGTTTTTGCCAATACCAAGAAAGATTTGACCGAGAGCCGGGTAGCCATGGTGGGTGCGGGCCCTGCCAGTCTATCCTGTGCATTTGAGCTAGCAAGGCGTGGATGTCATGTGGAAATTTTTGAGGCAAAAAAAAGGAGTTCCGGTCTCGTGCTGCATGGATGTGCCCCCTATAAAATTACCAATGAAGAAATTCAGGAGGAACTCGATTATTTGCAGCGACAAGCAAATGTTGTCATTCACCACAGCAAAAAGATCGACAGCCTAGAGCAGGTCCAAACGTTGGAGGAGGCATTTGATGCGATATTTATTGGCATCGGATTGGGGCATACCCGAGAGTTGAATATTCCGGGCATTGACCTCGTAAATTCAGTGGGAGCCACCTCCTTCATTGAGAAGGTAAAAATGGGCGAGATCGACTCACTCCGCGGAAAGCGAGTCGTTATCATCGGAGGAGGTAATACCGCTATGGATGCTGCCTCTGAGAGTGCCCGACTGGGAGCTGCGGAAGTATACATTGCCTATCGCCGATCGAAAGAGCGTATGTCGGCATATGAGTTTGAATATGAGCTGGCGAAAGAGGCAGAAGTGAAAGGGTTATTTCATACGACACCTATCCAAATTTCGGGGTCCGGCTCCGTTGAGTCCATCACGTTATTGGAAGAGAATAGCGCCAAAAAGCGCCAGATCATCCTACCTTGCGAACTCGTCATTTTTGCCACCGGGCAATATCGACAGCGAGCCCTGCTCGAAGACGTCTTTCAGTTGGACGTCGATGACAAGGGCCGCATCGTCACCGATCCGAAGACCTATGCCACTACCCGTCCCGGATACTTTGCCGCCGGAGATGCGGTCAACGGTGGTGCGGAGGTCGTGCATGCTTGTGCGGGAGGCAAAGCCGCCGGAAAGGCGATCGGTCATTATCTACAAAACCAAAAGACGCTACCACATGCCTGATCTAAGCGCAAATCTCGCGGGGATTCGCTCTCCCAATCCCTTCTGGCTGGCCTCGGCCCCGCCAACCAACTCCGGCTATCAGGTGATGAAGGCCTTTGATGCGGGATGGGGCGGCGCGGTCTGGAAGACCTTGGGCGTGCCCACGGTGAATGTGTCGAGTCGATACGGAGCCTTACATTATCGCAATACCCGCATGATGGGCTTTAACAACATCGAGCTGATCACAGACCGACCCCTCCGTGACAACTTACGGGAGATCGAGGAAGTGAAAAAACGCTTCCCTCAGCATGCGGTTGTTGCCTCGCTGATGGTACAATCCAAGGAGGAGTGGCATCAAATCGTCCGCGATGTGGAGAATGCCGGCGTAGACGGTGTCGAGCTAAACTTTGGATGCCCCCATGGCATGTGCGAGCGAGGCATGGGCTCCGCCGTCGGACAGGAACCAGCCGTCCTCAAGACCATCACCGAATGGGTGGTGGAAGTCGCCACCGTCCCTGTCATCGTCAAGCTGACCCCCAACATCAGCGAAATTGTTGATCCGGCCATGGCCGCTGCCGCCGGGGGTGCCCACGCCGTCTCTCTGATCAATACCATCAAAAGCCTCATGGGCGTCGACATCGACAACTTTGTGCCCTATCCGGTCGTCGATGGACAGAGCACCAGTGGTGGCTACTGCGGACCGGCCGTCAAGCCCATTGCTCTTAAAATGCTCAGCGACTGCATCCGCCATCCGGAGGTCCCCATTCCCGTATCGGGCATTGGTGGCATTGAAAACTGGCGAGATGCCGTAGAATTTCTGCTGTTGGGAGCCAGCAACGTGCAGGTCTGTACCGCTGTGATGCACTATGGATTTGGCATCATCCGGGACATGATCGATGGCCTCGAGCAATACATGATCGACAAATCATTCCCCCACCTGGATGCCTTCGTTGGCAAGGCCGTGCCGTCAGTCGTTGATTGGGAAGACCTCAACCTCAAGTACCAGGTGGTCGCAAGCATCGATCATGACACCTGTATCGAATGCCAGCTCTGTTACACCGCCTGCGAGGATGGAGCTCACCAGGCCATCACACTCCCCCAGCTCGGTCAACGTAAGCCCTCTGTGATCGAAGAAAACTGTGTGGGCTGCAACCTGTGCTCATTGGTCTGCCCTGTCGAGGGCTGTATCACCATGGTACGCCGCGATAGCGGAGAAGATGTGGCCACGTGGGAGGATTACACGCAACAGGATCTGGCACCCACTTCATTTGATGATCCGCGCGGGGGAGGCGTCGGACACCACATCCCCTCTCCCGAAGAAGGCTTGGCGGTGCACAAACCCAGGCACTACGGGGTCCGCTAGGTCCGCTGCGGAAAACGGTGCCGCCGCGAAATAGGATTCGCCGCGAAATAGGATTCGCCGCGAAATAGGATTCGCGGCTACCACTGTCTACAATATGCGCTACCCACTGTTCCCTCCTCAACAATTCCACGATTCAACGATTCCACGATCACGAGCCGCACGAAATAGGACCGCCGCGAAATAGGATTCGCGGCTGCCGTTGTCTACGATATGCGCTACCCACTGTTCCCTCCTCAACAATTCAACGATTCAACGATTCCACGATCACGAGCCGCACGAAATAGGATTCGCCGCGAAATGGAACGCCGCGAAATAGGATTCGCCGCGAAATAGGATTCGCCGCGAAATAGGATTCGCGGCTACCACTGTCTACAATATGCGCTACCCACTGTCCTCCTCAACAATTCAACAATTCCACGATTCCACCACCAGAGCCGCCACGAAATGGAACGCCGCGAAATAGGATTCGCGGCTACCACTGTCTACAATATGCGCTACCCACTGTCCTCCTCAACAATTCAACAATTCCACGATTCCACCATAAAACCACAGAACCATAACACCATAACACCAATTAACTATCTTAATCCCTCATGAGCCAACCCCTATCAGAACAAGCCCGGCAGTCTGATCTCTACAGCGCGGATCTGGCGCCAGTCGGCCAGGAGGAGCGAACCTGGAAAACGAGCGATCTGGCCGCTATTTGGGTGGGCATGGCCGTGTGCATACCGACCTATTTGTTGGCCTCCTATATGATAAAGGACGGCCTTAACTGGGTGGAAGCACTAGTCATCATCGGCCTGGGAAATCTCATCGTGACCATTCCGATGGTGCTCAATGGGCATGCCGGGGTGAAGTACGGCGTACCGTTTCCAGTGATTGGTCGAGCCTCCTTTGGCACGGTCGGGGTCCATATTGCCAGCGTGGTCCGAGGCATCGTAGCCTGCGGTTGGTTTGGCATCCAGACCTGGATTGGGGGGCTGGCGATTTACTCGATCGCGCATGTCGTCCTGGGCAGCGAGCCGTCTCTAGGTCTCAGCGCGGGTAAGTTCCTCGGGTTTGCGGCCTTTTGGCTGATGAATGTGTATTTCATCTGGAAGGGCACCGAGAGCATTCGTCTATTGGAGAAATCGGCAGCCCCGCTGCTGATAGGGATTGGCGTCCTCATGATCATATGGGGTGCCCGCGAGGGGGGTGGCTTTGGCCAAGTCTTGGCGCAGAGCGAAGTGCTCGCCACACCCACGGCCGTGTACGAAGGCCACGACGACCAGCAGATCACACTCAGATTAAATCCGCTCAAGAATCTCGATGGGCAAGTGAAGGCCAAGGAATTTCGGCTGGTCCAGGGAGAAGCCGAGGGCCCCTGGATGGAGGTGCTGGGCCAAGGTACCCACGGCTATTCGCTGCCGGCCGGTTGGCCCGATCCCGCGTCGAGCCACATCCAGTTTCGGAGTGGGTCGATCGAATCTTCCCAAGTACCGATCGCGGCAGCCCAGACGGGACGAAGCAAAATATGGCAATACCTCCTGTGGCTCACCGCCATGGTGGGTTTTTGGGCAACCATGGCGATCAGCATTGCCGACATCACCCGTTACACCCGCACGCAGCGGGAGCAAGTCCTGGGTCAGTTTATTGGGCTTCCCGGTACGATGGTGCTGTACTCGTTTGTCGGGGTATTTGTGACTTGCGCTGCCGTGTTGATCTTTAGGGACGTGCTTATTGTGGAAAATGCTCCCTGGGACCCCGTCAGCCTCCTGGACAAATTTGAAAATCCGTGGGTGGTCATCTTGGCACAGGTGTGTATGTTGATCGCGACCTTGAGTACCAACATTGCGGCCAATGTCATCGCACCGGCCAATGCCTTCTCAAACATCAACCCGCGCAAGATCTCCTTCCGGCGAGGGGGCATGATCACGGCCATCATCGGCATCTTGATATGTCCCTGGTGGCTGCTGGACGAAATATCCAGCCTCCTGCTTTTTGTCAGCAGCTTTCTGGGTCCTGTCCTGGGCATTCTGATTTGCGACTACTTTACCCTGCGCAGGACGCGCTTGTCTACGGAGGATCTATTTCTGCCCAATGGTATCTACAGCTACCGGGGCGGATTCAACGACGCTGCAATCGTCGCTTTGGCGCTTGGCGTGATCGTCGCCCTCGCCGGTCTGCTCATACCATCCCTCCGTTTTCTCTACACCCTGTCATGGTTTACGGGATTTGGGGTGAGCTTTCTGGCCTACTATTTCCTGCAGCAAAAATATTTGCGCACCAGATAGCCTCCATGGCTCACTCTTCCGTGCAAAAGGTAAAGGACATACACTGGTTGGTTGGTCTATCACTGTTCGCCTTGATACTCCGCCTTCTTACCAACCGGCAATATGGGTTTCATCGGGACGAGTTTCTTTACATCGCCCAGGGCAAGCATCTCGATTGGGGCTTCTGGTCCAACCCTCCCGGTCCAGGATTCTTCAGCGCATTGACCCAATGGACGGTGGGAGACAGCCTCTTTGCTATCCGGCTGATGCCATCCTTGCTAGGCGCTATCACGGTGCTGCTGGCAGGTTTGATGGCACGAGAGTTGGGAGGCAAAAGATTCGCCCAATTACTCGCAGGGTTCAGCATCATCGTGTCGACCGCCTATCCCCGGGTATTTTTCCTCTACAACCCTGTGCCGTTCGATGTTTTCTATTGGACACTTTATGCCTTTCTGATCCTGCGATATCTCAATAGTCAGCAAGACAAGCACCTGATATTTCTTGGCATTGCGGTGGGATTGGGTATGCTTAATAAATATTCCATCGTGCTATTTATAGTGCCCTTGATGTTGGCCAGCCTAATTCCAAATTACCGGGCGGTTTGGCAGAAGAGGAAAATTTATGTGGCCGTTGGCATTACGCTGTTGATTGTCTTGCCTAATTTGATCTGGCAATGGTATTACGGGTTTCCCGTCTTTGGTCACATGGCCGAGCTCAGCAGAAATCAGCTCAGCAATGTCTCCACAAGAAATTTTCTCCTTGATCAGCTCTTATTTAATCTCAGCGTGCTGATTATCTGGTTGCCGGGACTTTATTACGCTTTTTTTCATCGGGCGGCCCGGCCATATCGCATTGTAGCCTACACCTTTCTGGGCACCGTCCTGCTGGTTCTGCTACTTAAGGGCAAGAGCTACTACACTCTGGGAGCCTACCCCATGATGCTCGCGGCTGGGGCCTGCGCTTGGGAGATATGGACGAGGCAACTACGCTGGCTACGCATAGTGATTCCGCTCTTTTGCACCGGTATTTTTTCCATCACGTTGCCTTTTTCGGTGCCGTATCTATCGCTTTCTAAATTGGTCGATTATGGAAGGAAGGCCGTGAATTATGGTGGCGACGGTATTCTCCGCTGGGAAGATGGGCAGGTGCATGATTTGCCTCAGGATTTTGCCGATATGTTGGGATGGGAAGAAATGGGAGATCTCGTCGGAAAGACCTATCGATCCCTTTCGGACCAATCGGACTGTTTTATTTATTGTCAAAATTTTGGCCAGGCGGGGGCGGTGGAATATTATGGCCGCACGTATGGCCTACCCATGGTACATAGCTTTGCCGATGCCTACCTGCTGTGGACCGCCAAGCCCATTGATCGCACTTATTCCAACTTTATTTATGTCAATGATGAGCTGGGTAGTGATGTGGCAGATCTCTTCGCAGAGATTCAGCTCATGGGCGAGGTCACCCACCGCTATGCCCGGGAGCGCGGTACCAAGGTGTATCTCTGTCAGGAACCGAAGACCCCCTTTCAAGATTTTTGGAATGCGCGGGTGAACGAGGTACGCGCAGCTCGAAATCTCAGGTAGCAGCCTGCCAGGCCCGCAGCTACGCCGTATCGACTCCACAAGAGAACAATGCCTAGTCATCTTATCCCTTCATAGCCGGCCACAAATCAATGACTTATGCTTTGCAGAGGGACAATATGGTCCTGTCAGGCTCGACAAGGAAGGACCAAAGAAGATCGCAGCCGTTGTTCTGCCAGACACGCACACCAGAGTTGATTTGAGGATGCCAGCACTCTTTTCTAGATTTTGGCGGGTCGCAGTAGCGCCACAAGGTCACCATTTCGACTTATCTCAAGCCGGTCGTACCACCATTCAAGTCAGAAAAGTGCTACCCCATCAGCCTTATCTGCCGATTCGGATGGGCGGGATTGATGGTTTGGTCTGATCGTAGTTAACTTGCCGTTGTTGCAGGAGACAAACTCGTAATCTTTAAATCGCAAGAGATGAATGTTGTAATGTGCCTGCACATACTCTCCTTGATGCCCGGATCGTCATTTCCATCTGCCAGATTGGAATGCCCCGTACTTAGCCCACTGCCGACTACCGCAGTCCACCCCATGTATCAGTTAGACATGCGACCTCCTCAGGATGATCGCCAAACCCACATGCTCTATTTTGGTGATGCAAAACCCACAAATGATGAGTGTCCAGACATCCCTGGCGAGCTATCTGTCGAGGTTCTGGATCCAACGTCCGTGATCCTGACATGGTCCGCAATCACAACGGCTGTCAGCTATGAGGTGGAGGTTGAAGACACGGAAAACACCCCGGCCTTTGACTTGGAAGAAACTATAAGCGCGTCTAACCTCACGGTACGAGGATTGGTCGCTGGTGGCACTTACAAATTCAAAGTAAAGGCCAAATGCGCTAGTGGAAGCAGCGACCACTCGCCGTGGTTCTTCTTTGGCACCACCGCTGGTACCGGAGGTGAGGTGGACAGCACCAACTGCTCGCAGGTACCAAGTGACCTGGTGGTTAGCGAGCTGTCTTCTACATCCGTCCTCCTGTCTTGGGACGTCATTGGAGCTGCGACTGCTTACGAGGTGGAGGTGGAAGATGATGACAACACCCCACCGTTCAGCCTTGAAGTGAACACCCCCGAAACCTCGCTTGAAGTTGATGGTTTGGCCGCAGGAGGACACTATAAGTTTAAGGTGAAGGCCCGCTGCCCCAGTGGCAGCAGTGAGCACTCCCCCTGGCATTTCTTCTCAGCACCCGGTCAAACCACGAGCTCCAATCATGTTGGTGGCCTTTCAGGGCAGTTCGTCCGGCTGCTCGTTTATCCTAATCCAGCGTCGTCAACCTTGTGGCTTGAGGCGGACCACCACGAGATCAGAGGTCCGCTAGCCATACGCATCACAAACCCGACCGGCAAGCAGGTGTTTCAAACTCAGCTTGATGGACGTCAGTCCAATGTCGAGATCAATGTGACCCAATGGCCAGTGGGTCTGTACACGATTGTCTCCGGCACCGACCGTGCAACAGCGATTGATCGCATTGTCGTTCAGCGCTGAAAGGACATCAACATAGGAGAGTATGTTGCATATTACTAGAGGACGGCAATCGCCGTCCTTTAGTTTCGTAAGGTGACTTGTACTGCTATCTTGTGGGCATGGGGATCGAATACGGATCATCGGCTGAAACGGGTCGACTACTTGTCACCCCTCTTCCCAGTTTGCACATAAAGGTTAGCACGCCCTTCACTCTCACATTTCCTAATCCCAATAAACTACCTGTTACCATGGCAAAGACCTCTTCAACCAAAAAGCGTACGCGCAAGCTCTGTCCCGGAAAGAAACATTTCGTCCAATCCAAGGATCTAGATCCTGCCATCTTCCGGCAACTGGTGACCCGGCGAATGCGCAGCACGCAGCCTGAGTGCGACTTCAAACTCGCCGCGACAATAAAGAAACAGACTTTTTGCCCATCTCGTTTCTCACTGATGGTGCCCGAAAGTCCCGTGCCATCTGTCGCATCGCACTGTCCACCAACCGTGGACGTTCGCTGGGATCGGGATTTCTGATCATTCCCAACTTAATCATGACCACGATTACGTCATCGCTACCAAGTCACAAGCTGAAAATGCCACCGCCGAAATTCAGTTTGAAGCAGGCAGCAGCCCGGTCGTAGTAACCCTCAATCCAGATCTGTTCTTCATGACAAATCAGCCTCTGGACTTTACCATCATCGCCTGCCATGGACGCGGCCTAGAGGACATTGATCCCATACCGCTCTTGCGTAATCCGGCGGTGGTCAGCCGACATGAGCGACTGAACATCATACAGCACCCACAGGGCCGGCAGAAAGAAGTGGCTCTTCATGACAACAAGGTCTCTCGTATCATGGACCTCGTCATTTGATAGCGAAAAAGGCTTGAGATATGATGCGTGGTTGAAGATCCCGGGCACTTAGCCACTGTACCCTTAGGTGGCAGGGGCGGGCTCGGGAAACAGGCGAGCTAAACGCTGCTGGCGGTAATCAAATATCTCTTCGAGCTTGGGCCGGATGAGCCATCCATTCGCTAGAGCTCCGAGAAATCCCAGGGGCGGCCGATAACTAATGATATCGCTCATCAGCACCCCGCCTTCCACGGGCTCGAGATGATGCTGATGGTGCCACATCGCGTACGGTCCGACCCGTTGCTCGTCCACAAAGTACATACGCTCATTGACCTGGGTGATCTCCGTGACCCAGGTGGTTGCGATGCCCAAGAGTGGCCGGACGCGATAGCGGATGATCATGCCCGGATGCATCTTAGCCGGCAAGCCCTTAGAAGTGATTTCAAAGCCCATATAATCCGGGGTGATCTCCTTAAGATTGGCAGGGGAGGAAATAAAGTCCCATACCGTTTGCAAGTCGGCTGGCAAAAGCTGACTGCGTTTGAATTGATAAAATGCCATGGCGCTAACCTTTTTGGTATGGCAGCAGTTCAAGATCCCAACAATATGTATCGAGAAAGGTTTTGATGGGTCTTGTCAGTCAAGGACGCTGAGACGACCGACCCCAATTGCCTAATTTAGATCGGCTACGCTTTCATTTCTTAACTAACAAAACTTCTTCATAATGAATCGCCGAGAATTACTCAAGGGGTCCGGAGCAACCGCTGCCGCCTCCATCCTGGGTCTCCTCCCCTCCGTAAGGTCAACCATGCAGACGTCCCAGCATTTTGCCGAGGATCAACCGGTCACGATCACCAAGGTAAAGAGTATTGCCACCTGCCCCCACGGGATTGAGCTCATCGTGGTCAAAGTAGAAACCGATCAACCCGGACTGGTGGGCTACGGCTGCGCCACCTTCCGCCAGCGGGCTCATGCGGTAATCGCGGCCATTGATGAGTACTTGGATGACTTCTGCCGCGGCAAAAGGGTGGAAAACATCGAGGACATGTGGCAGACTGCCTACGTCAGCTCATATTGGCGTAATGGGCCCGTACTCAATAATGCACTCAGTGGCCTGGACCAGGCCCTTTGGGATATCAAGGGTAAGATGGCTGGCATGCCCGTCTATCAGCTGCTTGGGGGGAGAAGCCGATTTGCGGTGGACTGCTACGCTCATGCGAGCGGCCGCTCACCCGAAGAGGTGGCGGAAGACGCCCAGAAGTTCATTGACCGCGGATTCCGGCATGTACGTATCCAGCTGGGCGGTTACGGGTCCACCCACTTGGCGGAGGAGCCAGATTTTAAAGCGGCGGGGTATGGCATGCCAGAGGACAACTACATGGATCAGCAGCTCTATCTGAGCATGATCCCCAGAATGTTTGAAGAAGTGCGCAAGCAGTGTGGAGAGGAGGTGGAGCTGCTGCATGACATTCACGAACGGGTGGAGCCGCTGGACGCGATCCGCATGATCAAACAGCTGGAAGCGTACCGTCCCTTCTTTATCGAAGATCCCTTTTCGCCCGAAAATGTAGACTATTTTGACATGCTCAGGGAGCACACCACTGTGCCCATTGCGATGGGAGAATTGTACAACAATCCGCACGAATGGGTGAACCCTATGGTCAAGCGCTGGTTTGACTTCATTCGCATCCACATCAGTCAGATCGGAGGCATAACTCCGGCGATGAAGGTGGCCCGCTTGGCGGAATGGTTTAACGTTCGGACCGCTTGGCATGGTCCGGGTGACGTGTCTCCGGTTGGCCATGCAGCCAATGCCCATATCGATCTTGCCGTCTGGAATTTCGGGATCCAGGAATCGGTCCACTTTTCGGATACCCTAAAGGAAATATTCCCGGGAGCTCCCTATGTGGAAAATGGCTACATGTATATTAATGAAGCGCCGGGGCTGGGCGTGGATGTCAATGAAGAACTGGCCCTAACCTTTCCGCTCCCACCGGAAAACAACTATAAGTGGACGCAGGTGCGGAAGAAAGATGGCACCCCCATCCGGCCGTAAGGCTTGAAGACGGCTTTGTAGATGAAAAGCAGGCGTGGAGGAGATCGCCAGGATGCGGAGTTATTTTCAGATGAAGCATTGGCTTCCGCTAGCGGTGGCCGGACTTAAAGGAGGGCAACCTGGATCGCAAGGGACGGATGTGGATCGTCCTGCGCTGGGTGGTATTGATAAAGTAGACACCCGTGAGCATAATGAATGCAGCAACAATCGTTTGCCCCGTGAGCAGCTCGTCGCGGAGAAACCAACCGAGGAACACAGCGATCACAGGGTTGACGTAAGCTGAGGTAGAGACCTTATCAGGAGAAACATGGCTGAGCAGGTAGTTAAAGGCGGTAAAAGCAGCAATGGATCCAAACAAAATCAGATAGCCCCAAGCTAGCCATGACTGCCAGGCGATGCTTTTCAATGACAGATCACCGTACTCCCCGGACAACAGTGCAATGATCAACAAAGTACCGCCACCACATAGCATTTGCATGCCGGCACTCTGCAATTTGGACTGTGGCACTTGCATTCGAGGCAGATTGACCGAACCGCAAGCCCAGCATAGACCACAAGCCAGAATAGCGATCACTCCCAGCAATGCCTTGGGTTCTGATATTATGCCTGCCTGATTGACCAGGAGGGCCATGCCGCCCAAGCTGATAAAGACGCCAACAAAGGCTCGCGTCCGAGGCCGTTTGCGATTGACCACCCACATGACCAGCAAGACCATGAGCGGCGTCATGCCCACCAACAGCGAAGTGGTGCCTGAATCGACAAACTGTTGTGCCCAAACCGTGCCGCCCACTCCGAGTGTCATGAACAATACCCCGAGGATATACGCGTGCAGCCATTGCCTAGGTGTGGTCTTTTGCCAACCTACAAGACGTGTGAAGACGACCAGCAATAGACCGGCGGTCGTAAATCTGGACCCCGCCATCATCCACGGGGGCATGAAGTCAATGGCATACTCATTGGCCAGGTAGGTCGAACCCCACACAATGTACACCGTGGCAAAGGCCACGATCACTTTGATGCTTAGTGGTCGGTTGTCCATGCGGTCCATCTGCCAATGATTGTTCGATCAGCTCGACATTTTGATTGAGGGCCATAGATACACAATATCAGGGAAAGGGTCTTGCTTTCTTCTTGGCCAAATTCTGGGTAGGAGCGGCGACGTCAAGAGCTTCGTATCTTTCCGCAAGACCGGACATCTTGCAATGAAGAAGTTTCTCCCGCTTGCAACATTGAGCTTTGATGTGCGCTAATCCTCTTTTTATTCTGGAGACATGGATAATACTTTTAGCCCAAGACAAAGACGGGACTACCTTGAGCGAATTGGCATCCTACGTCAACCTGCCAATGAGCTGGAGGACCTGAAGTCCCTCCATAGACATCACCTTCTCCACATTCCTTTCGAAAACCTAGACATCCAGCGAGGTCAACCCCTGTCTTTGCAAAGGGATGACCTTTTCCGCAAAGTGATCCGCGATCGCAGAGGAGGCTTCTGCTACGAACTCAACTATCTCTTCTACTTGCTACTCAAGAGTTTGCGCTTTGATGTGAAGATGATATCGGCCCGGGTCTATAACGATGCCGGTGCGGAGGGTCCCGCACACGATCACCTCGCCCTCATTGTCACCCTTGGGGAACAATGGCTAGCTGATGTCGGATTTGGAAAGCTGTCTGTATATCCGATCAGGATGGGATCTGACACCATCACGCAGCAAGGCAAAGAGCGTTTTCATGTAAAGAAAGTCGAGACCAACCAATACCTACTTTCCACCTACGATGCAGAGGACGTCCCTAAGAAGAACTATCTGTTTGACACCAATCAAGTGCCGATCGAAACCTTTTATGATCAATGCCGTCTCAAGCAGGAATCGCCCGAATCTCATTTTGTAAAGAACCTCATCTGCACCCAAGTGACTGATCAGGGCCGCATCACAGTGCGCAACGACCGCTTCATCGAGACGCTGCAGGGAGAGCGGATGGAAAAGCTGATCACGAGCAGAGGCGAACTACAGCACATTCTGCAGTCCAGATTTGGGATGGAGATTGATACTTCGGAGATCGAGATTTAAACGACCCTTAAGCCCTTGCCCCTGCGGTCTGCGCTGCAAAGCACCGGGATAGACGCTGAAGCTCTACATGTAAGTATGATGCCCACTTCGGGCCAAGAAATCAGACTTCCAGGAATTTATCTATATTTATTGCAATTACGAATAATATAGGTGAAAAAGACAAAACTGGGAGAGTTTGAAGAGTTTGTATTGCTGACGGTCGGTGTGCTGGGCTCCGAAGCGTACGGCGTGCAGATCAAGCGAGAACTGGAGCAAAGAATGCGACAAGGGCTAAGTGTTGGTTCAATTCAGTCCGCACTCAAGCGCCTAGAGCAAAAGGGTTTCTTGACCTCATACTTTGGTGAGGCCACACCCGTACGCGGAGGCAAGCGCAAGCGCTATTACGAGTTGACCAAGCACGCACAGCGAGTGTTGATCGAGTTGCGAGACATCAGGGATCAGTATTGGAAGGGCCTTCCGGATTTTGCCATCTAAAAACAAAGGCCGATGCAAGATAGTCACCAACCTCCAAAATGGGCGCTCCGGCTACTTCGAGTATTGCTACGCAACGAGTACGTGGAGGAGATCGAAGGCGACATGGAAGAGATCATGCGTCAAGATCATGCCCACCTCAGCCCATCTGCTGCCCGCCAACGCTACTTACTTGACCTATTGCTGCTCATGCGGCCTTCGCTCCTAAGAAAACTCAAAATTATGCCCTCATTCTACGACGTGACCTTATTGCGCAACTATGTCAAAACAGGATGGCGCAACTTTATGAAGTACAAGACGTACTCCGCGATCAATGTATTTGGCCTGGCCGTTGGATTCACTGCCTGCCTGCTGCTCTTTGTGACGATCCGGCACGAATACTCCTATGATGCGTTTCACGAGCGGCATAAACAGCTCTATAGGGTGGGGACCATGCATGAGGGGGGGGACATCAGCGACATGATTGTGACACCCCAAGTGCCCTTAATGCAAGAGGAATATCCCGACATCGTCCGGGGGAGTCGATTTATGGCTTGGGAGGATATTCTGCAGCACGAGGATAAATTTGTGCGCTCCATCTATCATATTGTTGATTCTTCTTTTGCAGACATGTTCGATTTTCCTCTGCTACGAGGTGATCTAAAGCGAGCACTGTCTGCTCCGGATCGCATTGCTCTCACGAAAACCCTGGCGGAGAAGCTCTTTGGCAACAAGGACCCACTTGGCCAAGAGATTGCGCTGGTGAATGAGGGTCAGCAGCTGATCGTGGAGGCGATCACCGCTGATCCACCAAAGAATTCAACGTTGCAGTTTGACGCATTAATCCCCTGGCACAATGCTCCTCCCCAACTAGACGGTGATCAGTGGGGCAATTGGTACAATACCTTCATGACCGGTTATGTCGAGCTAGCCCCAGGTAGCTCTCGGGCCAACGTCGAGGATAAGCTCATACAGTTTAAGGAAGATCACTTTCTCGAAGAGCGAAGAGCCACCAGTGACATTGTCCTCCTCCCGTTGGAGGAAGAACATTTTAGGGGTGGCAGTAGTCGCCGGCTTCTCACCATTTTGGGGATCATTGCCATCGCCATTCTGTTGATTTCATGCATCAACTTCATGAATCTCTCGATCTCCCAGCTGCTGCAGCGTACCAAGGAGATCGGGGTGCGTAAGGTGATGGGCGGCAGACCATCTCAATTGGTCCTGCAGTTCATGGGCGAGAGCTTGATCGTATCCCTTTCTGCTTTGCTACTAGCTGTGCTCGCCAGCTATTTCATCCTACCCACCATGTCTGCGTACTTCGATTTTGGTGTAGACCTCCGTAGCATGGACAACCTGCCTGCCATCGGCTTCTTATTGGGCATTTGCCTCTTCGCCTCCATTTTGTCCAGCTGTTGGCCTTCCATCATGTTGGCGGGAGTCCGTTCGGTCGATCTGGTTAAAAATGCCCTTAGCTGGAACACCTCGGGTGGGATCTTTCGAAAAGGCATGATGACCTTGCAATTTGCCGCCTCGATATTCTTGGTGATCGGCGCAGTCATCATCTGGAAACAGATCGACCACATGCGTACGCATGATCTGCACTTTGACGGTGATCTCGTATTGACGACGGAGTATTATCCCGAGCTCTTCAGATCGGGAGAGGAGGCAACGGCGAGATTGCAGACGATACGGGCAGAACTTGAAAGCCACTCCGCTGTAGCATCGATCACTACTGCCAATGGCGTGCCTGGCAGCTATTCTGAAAATTACAATTGGTTTGAGAGCCTGGACACTGCTTCACCCAAAGGGATGAGCCTACGTCAGCTGACCGTCGATGATCGATTTTTCGAAACATTTAATATCAACCTCAAGGTGGGTCGGGATTTTTTGCATGCCAGCGAAAATGACAAGAAGGCCGTGATCATCAATGAAGAGGCCATGAAGCAATATGGATGGGACGACCTTGACGAGAAATATTTGAAGCCCGGTCACAGTGGCGAGACCACTTATCAGGTGATTGGTGTCACCGAGAACTATTTCTATCGCTCCTTGCAGCGGGAGATCGAACCTTTGATCCATTTCTACCATCCCGATGCCGCCGGCATTCTTGCCGTCCGACTGCAGGCCGGCTCCGAGCGAGAAGGAATCCAATTGATAGAAGACAAATGGGCCAGTCTTGAACCCTACGAGCCCTTTTCCTATTCTTTTGTGGACGACGCATTTGACCAACTGTACAAAGAACACGAACGGCTCGGCACTACGGCCGGGCTCTTCTCACTCATTGCCATCGTGCTTGCGATCCTGGGTCTCTTTAGCCTATCTGCCTATTCCATCCGGCTACGCACCAAGGAGATTGGCATTCGCAAGGTGTTGGGTGCATCTGTTGGCCATTTGATCGTTATTCTTTCCCGTAGCTACGGCCTGTTGATTCTGCTTGGCTTTTTACTGGCTTGTCCGCTGGTCTATGTAGCTATGCAAGCATTCCTGCAAGACTTCGCACACCGCATCCCGCTCAGCCTTGGCGTATTTGTGGCAGGGGGTACGGGCGTGTTTCTACTGGCCATGTGCCTGGTGGGTGTTCAGACGCATCAGGCGGCTGCTCAAAATCCCGTGCAGAGCTTGCGAGATGAGTGAAGTGGCTCGAACACACTCGACCTAATAAACCTTTCAACGAGCTTAGGGACGGATCGAATCTTGCAAGAAGGGCAGCAACTCCACATTATCGGCGTGCTCATAAAAGCGATCAAATTCCAGAAAGTAGTTTTCGGGATCGTACCCGACAAATGCTCGATATTTGCCTTCGGGTCCGGCACCTATTTCCTCCTCTCGGAGGGGCAAAATCTCATGTGCCTGCACGTAGTCAAACCAGCCATCCAGATCATCAATAAAGTACGAGACCGTCACCCCTTTCTCCTGGGTAAATTGATGCATGCCCCGCCGCTCGTCGACGAGGCCAACGAAGCCTGTCGAAGATGCCTGATAGATTTTGGCCCAACCCTGGTCGGCCACCAGCTCAAGGCCCAGCACCTCCTCGTGAAATCCCTGCATGGCTAAGACATCGCGATAATACAGCCAGGTGATGGTCGACTTAAAACCCAGCTCGTCCGGCAAGCTGCCCGCGTCATTCTGTGCTGGGATGGTCTCTGCCTGGTCGAGTACCGGAATAAATCGCTCATTCTCCGGGTGTTGGTTGAAGCGCTCAAATTCCAATAAATATCCCTCCGGATCGATGGCAACAAATCCGTCATGCGCACTTTCTGGCCTCACTTTGAGATCATATTTGATGGGGACTCCCACTTCACCCAAGTAGTCATACCACGCATCGAGTTGATCGGTGATCAACGCCAGCGCCACCGTCTTGGGCTCGTCCGCACTATGCATGCCTTTGTCGGCATCGACCAAAATAATGTACGATGCCTCGGCTACCCGAAATATGGTAGCCATCTGATAATCTGCGATCAACTCCAGGCCCAAAACTTGTTGGTAGAAATGGGTCGCTCGAGATAGATCTCGGTAATAAAGAAAGACATTGGTGGCACGAACGCCAAAATCACTCATGGTGCGATACGCCGTATTGTCGCGAAGCAGATCATTGATGCGCCGAGGTGTGTAGCTCAGCAGTCGGCCAAAACGCCGTGCGATGGAGGTTCGGGCGTCGCCCACGTATTCATCAGCCTCTATCAGGCGAGCCTTATCAGCTTTGAGCTGCTGATAGGCGGCTAGCGTGTGACCTCGATACAAGAGCAGGACATCCTTGCCCTCGGCCACGTCTGCTGGAAACAGGTCGGTCACCAGCAGATCGGATTCGCGGAATATCTGCACGTCGTATTGCTCAGCAACTGCCCTTGCCTTGGGCAGCAGGCGATCCATCTCTGGCGGAGCCAAGGGACTACTGAGTGCCAGTTGCTTCACGCCTGATTGAATCATCTCGCTAAAAGCACCGATACCTCCCAAGATTCTTTCCTGCTCTGCCTGACTCCTCGGGTCCTGGCAGCGCATCGTCAGGCAAGCGCAAAGCACGAGGAGGACTATTTTCAAAAGCGGCTGATCCATCGGTCTAAAGGTAACGATTTGCCTTTGCCGCCTCCCGTCACCGGCCAGGCGGCAAAGGCCCCCAAGCTGCCATCCTCCCCAGTCATGCCACAAAAGACAGGCTCAACACTACTTACCGTGCGCCCATGCCCGGTCAGTAGTACAAAAATGCCTCCTAAATTGAGGCAGTTTGATCCACAAATCGTTGCTCTTGCTGTAAATATTTTATTACAACATTTGTCTATTTGTCTCCTTGCGATGTGTGAGGTCTGGCAATATCTTCGGCTTTTCATTTTTAAAACATTACACATCCATGCTATCAAAAGTTTCTACACTAACCCTAACCATCTTCGTTCTCTCGATCGGAATCGGTCATGCGCAATTTGACGCATCGAATTTGTTTGGTGGGCTGACCGTAGGTTATGCCAAGCCCGTCGGAGATTTCTCTGACCATGCCAAAGGGGGCTTAGCCTGGGATATCGATCTGGGGTATCGACTGACTGAGCAACTGGCGGTCGGGGTTCATTATGGTGCCGCTGTCACCGCTGCCATATCTGAGGGCAGCGGCGTGCTCGGACTAGAGAACTATGCGCTTCAGTCCTGGCTAGCGAGGGGCTGGTATCTGCTGGGCACAAACAAAGTCAAACCCTTCGTAGGGCTGGGACTGGGCTTTAGCAATGTTGCCGAACCCGATGTCACCATTAGTGGCGTCACCACAGAAGGTGCCAAGCGCAGTGGACTTGGGGCCATGGGTGAACTGGGTTTGGCCCTCGGAGATTTCATATTGTCGTACAGCTATCACATGTGCGGTAAGTCACCCGAGGATCCAGTGATCAATGGGGCTCCGGCTGACTTGGCTGTCAACTACCATCGATTTGCGGTCGGCTACCTATACAACTTTTAAACAAAGAAAGACACCGCGGTAGCAATACACCCAGTATCCCGTGCGCCAGGGGCAATGTCGTGAACATTGCCCCTACTTTGTTTCTGCAAATAGTCTGTACCGACTCTCTTAGGAGATATGGATTTTGCGTCCGAGCAGTTCTTCCAGAAAATGGTGTAGTGTAAACGTTTCTTCAGCTCCCAGCTTCTGTCCCACCTGGCTCAGAATATAGAGGAATGCGGCAAAGCCCAATAGTACCGGCAGTACCCACAAGATATGTGCTGTCAGGCCAAGGCTCCAGCGCGAAAATCCAATGATGGCCACAAACAACGTGAGAATAGCCGTGGCCAAGTACAACAACGCAAACAGGGTCCAGACGTTTTGGTGTGGCCCATAACGGCCTTTGATCACTGTACCGACATCTTCCTCCAAAAAAGTCAGATCCAACTGCGGCGACCAATAATGTTGCTCCTCCTTCTTGATCTTAAAGCGTACGTGACCCGGTACGAAGATCACGTCGCAGGGGGGTGTCGAGGGACGGTTTTCGATTTTACTTCTTAGCGAATCGATCAGGGTATCCTTGGGTTGATCGAGCACTACCTCAAATCGCGGCCGAATTCTGAAGCTTGTCACGTGTCTAGCTTTTGATGGTGATCGAGTCTAAAGAAAATGTCTCCGGCTCCCGACTGATCTTCTAATATGTGTATAAGATAGGAAAATGGTTTGGCAGGGATCTGGCCCCCGAATCCGTACATGTGAACTTTCTCACAAACAATTCAGACCATGATCAAGATCACCACCAGCTCCTACGAGGATCATCATTATCAGCGTCTCGGCACGGCTATTTTCGTCACATGATGCTTAGGACTGCAGATTCGACAGCGGTGCAGACCCAGTGCTACCATTGCGGTGATGACTGTGGGCGACATCCCGTCATGCATGACGATAAGCAGTTCTGCTGTCAGGGTTGTCGGACAGTCTTTCAGATCCTGCAGCAAAATGATCTCTGTAACTACTACGATCTCAACAAGGCGGCCGGCATCAGCTTTAAGGATCGGAGACAACAGCGGTACGAGTATCTCGACGACACCGAGGTCCAGGCAAAACTCATCGATTTCACCGACGGCATCCGGAGCCATATCCGACTGGTGTTGCCTCAGATCCACTGCTCCTCTTGTCTGTGGCTCCTGGAAAACCTCGGACGGCTGGATCCAGGCATATTGCAGTCCAGGGTAGACTTTCTGAAAAAAGAGGTCCATCTCCAATATGATCCCAGGGAGACCGGGCTCCGCCGCCTGGTCGAGCTGCTCTCCTCGCTCGGCTATGCGCCGGCAATCCATCTGAGCGATCTCAGCGAAACCCCTGCAAGGGACGTCCATCGAAGTCTGTACTATAAGCTGGGGTTGGCGGGTTTTGCTTTTGGCAACATCATGCTCTTGAGCTTCCCCGAGTATCTGGGCCTCGACCATGCCGTTGATGCTGCTTTTGCTCGCTTTTTCGGGTATGTCAATTTGATCTTGATCCTGCCGGTCATCCTCTATTCTGCGCAGGACTATCTACGATCTGCGTATCAAGGCCTGAAGCAGCGGCATCTCAATATCGACGTACCCGTGTCCCTGGGGATTCTGGCTCTCTTCGGCCGTAGTGCCTACGAAATTTTATCGCACGCCGGTGCGGGATATCTGGACTCCCTGGCCGGTCTCATCTTTTTCCTCTTGGTCGGCAAGTGGTTTCAGCAGAAGACCTATCATCGCCTTTCCTTTGAACGAGACTACAAGTCCTATTTTCCGATTGCCACCACCCGTAGAGATGGGCAGGCCGTCACCATCGACCAGCTTGCGCCCGGGGACGAGATTATCGTGCGGCATGGCGAGCTGATTCCGGCCGATGCTATTTTGACCGACGGGCGTGCATCCATCGACTATAGTTTCGTTACGGGCGAGTCGGCGGCGGTGGATAAAACCATCGGAGATCGGCTCTTTGCCGGCGGCCGGCAGCTGGGGGGCTTGCTCCATCTTACCGTCGTAAAAAAGGTATCCCAGAGCTACTTTACCCAACTGTGGAACGACGAGTCCTTCCAAAAAACCAAGTCGACAGGAGCGGCCAGCGAAATTGCCGATCGGGTAGCGCACTACTTCACCTATGCCATCCTTGGCATTGGTGTGGCAACTTTTGGCTATTGGAGTTTTATTGATCTGGGCCTGGCCTTTAATGCATTTACATCCGTGCTGATCGTCGCCTGCCCTTGTGCGGTCGCGCTATCGATACCTTTTACCTTTGGCAATGCCCTGCGCCTGCTCGGCCGACAGCAGTGCTATCTGAAGAATGTGGGCGTAATCGAGGCGCTGACCCGCATCACCCACATCGTCTTTGACAAGACGGGCACCATCACCCAATCCACCCATCGGTCCAAAGCCAGATCGAGCGTACCGATAAACGATGACCAACGCAGTCTGCTCCGGTCACTTGCGCATCACTCCGCCCATCCGATCAGTCGCTGGATTTATACCAGTCTGGAGGAGGTGCCGGTATTACCTGTGTCAGCATTTCGTGAGCAGACCGGGCTCGGCATCCAAGGGACGGTGGCCGGCCATCAAGTGACGATCGGAGCCCCAGAGCTCGTCGGCCCCAGCAGTGAGTCCAAGACAGCGCGCGTGTACTTTGATATCGACGGGATTAGCCAGGGCTACTTCACGCGGGAGACCCGATACAGAGCCCATCTGCAAGAGGTGATCCAGCAACTACACCACTTTGGCATGTCCCTGTTGACGGGCGATAATCAACGAGAAAAAAGCAGCTTGGGCAGGTACTTTGGCAGACAAGCGGATCTGCATTTCCACCAAAAACCCAGCGACAAACTACATTATGTCAAAGGCCTGCAGCGCAGGGGAGAAAAGGTGCTGATGCTTGGAGATGGGCTAAACGACGCCGGGGCTTTGCAGCAGAGTGATGTCGGCATTGTCATCACCGAGAACACCAATAACTTCACGCCCTCCAGCGACGCCATCCTGCATGCAGATCAATTCAAGAGATTGCCTCTAATCCTTCGATATTGTCGTATGGTGGTTCGTCTGGTGTATGCCGCCTATGGCATTGCGCTCTTGTACAATATTGCTGGGCTGAGTTTTGCTGTGCAGGGCTTGCTTTCCCCCGTCATCGCCGCTATACTCATGCCCGCAAGCTCGATCACCATTGTCCTTTTTGGTATCGGCGCCAGCAGCCTGGCGGGCCACCGTCTGGGACTTGCCCGCGTACAATGATGGCTTGGATCGACTAGAGCCATCCCTTTGCCTCCGTGGGAGATGACGAAACATACTCAAGGAGATGATCTTGATCATCTGGGCCGGCACCCCCCAGTTGTAATTTGGCCCTTCCAAAGTCGACGATGCGATGACCATCCTTTTTGTCCTGATCCTCATCAGTCTAGCAATTGCCCTTCTCTTTTTGATTGGCTTCTTCTGGGCCGTCCGGTCCGGACAGTTTGATGATGGCTACACACCGTCTATACGTATCCTCTTTGATGATCCGCCTGCTCGGTCTACCGAGTTTTCGAGAGAATCCACCAAAGAATAAGTGAGTCGCCCCATGGCCAAATCATTTGATCAAAAACCAGCGCTAATTCATATCTACCATGTCCAGAATTGAACAATTCAGCTATGACAATTCGATCGTGCGAAAGTTTGCCATTGCCTCGGTGGTCTTCGGTATCATCGGCATGCTGGTCGGACTGCTCCTAGCCCTTCAATTGGTCTTTCCATCCCTCAATTTTGGGGTGCCGTATACCACTTTCTCTCGGATCCGGCCACTGCACACCAATGCGGTGATTTTTGCATTTGTGGGCAACGGGATCTTCATGGGTGTGTACTACTCCCTGCAGCGACTGCTCAAGGCCCCCATGTACAGCAAGCTGCTGAGCAACATCCACTTCTGGGGTTGGCAGGCCATCATTCTCGCCGCTGCCATCACCCTGCCACTGGGTATCACCAGCTCCCACGAGTACGCCGAGCTGGAGTGGCCCATTGACATTGCCATCGCGTTGGTATGGGTAGTCTTCGGCATCAACATGTTTGGTACCATTATTAAGCGGCGCGAAAACCACATGTACGTCGCCATTTGGTTTTACATCGCTACCTGGATCACGGTGACCATGCTGCACATCTTCAACAATCTGGAGCTGCCGGTCACCTTTATGAAAAGCTATCCGGTGTTTGCCGGCGTGCAGGATGCCCTGGTCCAATGGTGGTATGGGCACAATGCCGTAGCCTTCTTCCTGACCACCCCCTATCTGGGTCTGATGTACTATTTTCTGCCCAAGGCTGCCAATCGGCCGGTGTTCTCCTACCGTCTGTCCATCGTGCACTTTTGGGCATTGATCTTCATATATATCTGGGCCGGACCGCACCACCTCCTTTACACTTCACTACCCGACTGGGCCCAATCCCTCGGTATGGTCTTCTCACTGATGCTCATCGCTCCTTCGTGGGGGGGTATGCTCAACGGCTTGCTCACCCTGAGAGGCGCCTGGGACCGGGTCCGCAGCGATCCTATTTTAAAGTTTATGGTGGTGGCGGTCACCGCCTATGGTATGTCCACGTTTGAGGGTCCGATGATGTCTATCAAGGCCTTCAATGCCGTCACGCACTATACCGACTGGACCATTGCGCATGTGCATGTCGGCGCCTTGGGCTGGAATGGTATGTTGACCTTCGGTGTCATCTACTGGCTCATTCCGCGCCTGTACGGTACCAAGCTATACTCCATTAAGCTGGCCAATACCCACTTCTGGCTGGGCACCCTGGGCATAATGTTCTATGCCATTCCCATGTACTGGGCAGGGGTGACGCAGCAGTTGATGTGGAAACAATTTACGCCGGACGGCTACCTGGTCTACGGAAACTTTCTGGAGACCGTCACACAAATCATTCCGATGTATACCCTGCGCTCCGTGGGCGGCCTGCTGTTCTTCGTCGGCTTATTTGTGATGGTCTACAATCTGATGAAGACGGTCCGGGCGGGCTCGTTCTTGGCAAGTGAAGCCGCAGAAGCACCGGCACGCGTCAAACACATCCCGCACAAAGGCGAGGGTTGGCACCGCTGGTTTGAGCGTCGAGCCACCACCTTCTCCCTGCTGGCATTGGTAGCCGTGGTCATCGGTGGGCTGGTAGAATTGATGCCGATGATGATGGTCGAAAGCAATGTGCCAAAGATCGAGAGTATCAAGCCTTACACTGCCCTCGAGGTCGAAGGTCGGGATATCTACATTCGCGAAGGCTGTGTGGGATGTCACTCGCAAATGATCCGACCGTTCCGATCCGAGACCGAGCGCTACGGTGAGTTTTCCAAATCAGGGGAATTCATCTATGATCGTCCCTTCTTGTGGGGATCCAAACGCACCGGGCCTGACCTGCATCGCATCGGTGGCAAGTATCCAGATTCATGGCATTACAACCACATGCTCGATCCGGAGAGTATGTCTCCGGGCTCCATCATGCCACCGTATCCGTGGTTGATCACCGACGATCTGAATACAGCGCACACGAGCAAGAAGCTGTCGGTACTCAAGAAGCTGGGTACGCCCTACGAGGACACCTACATCCAAAATGCGCAGCAAGAGCTCCGAAAACAGGCCGATCAAATCGGCAACAATCTGAAGCGAGACGGTGTGGAATGGCCGGAGATAGAGAAGAAAGAAATCGTTGCGCTGATCGCTTATCTACAGCGGATGGGTACAGATATCAAAAAGCTGGATACGGCAGCCGGTAATTAATTGTTTGACTAAGAATAAGAAGGATCATGTCCAAATACATTTTGCAATCCATAGAAAATATTAACTGGCTGGCGATCATGCCGCTGATACTCTTCTTCGTGTTTTTTGTCGTGGTCACCGTACGGGCGATCTTGGCTAAACGGACCCTCATGGACCAAATGAGTAAGCTGCCACTGGAAGAGGAATAATTCACTGACTATTTGTTCGAAAGGAAACATCATGGTAAAGAAGTTATCAATCTACTCGATCGGCCTGGTGCTCTTCGCGACTCCCACATGGACGTATGCCCAGGAAGCCGCTGCCTCAGGAAGTTCGTTCTACAGTGATTTGGGTATCTACCTCTTGGGAGCCCTGACGCTGGTCGTTGCTTTGTCTGTTGTCTTGATCCTGGTGAAGCTGTCAAATGATATTATCCGGCAGAGTGAGATCCACGTGGCGCAGATGCAGGGGCAGGAGGTAGCCGCCACCCCGGAGGGACCTCCCTTTTGGCAGACACTCTATCGCAGGCTGACGAGAGTGGTGCCGGTAGAGCGGGAGAAGGAAATCCTGCTCGATCACAACTACGACGGTATCAGGGAGCTGGACAATATTCTGCCCCCCTGGTGGTTGTATATGTTCTATTTTTCCATTGCCTTTGGGGTGCTCTACTATGGCTACTATCACGTGGCAGGCAAAGGTCTCAGCTCGACCGAGGCTTACGAAGTAGAGATGGCTGAGGCGCAGGAATCTGTCGACGCATATCTGGCCACGCAGGCAGATTTGGTCGACGAGACCAATGTCGAAGTGCTGACCGATGAAGCCTCCCTGTCTGCTGGAGAAGTGACTTACAACACGCTTTGTGCCGTCTGCCACCTACCCACCGGAGCAGGTCTGGTAGGGCCCAATCTGACAGATCAATATTGGATTCATGGCGGCGATATCAAGGACCTTTTCCGCACGATCAAATACGGTGTGCCAGAAAAAGGCATGATCTCCTGGAGCGCCCAATTGCGACCCGCACAGATGCAGGAGGTGGCTAGCTACATCCTCACGCTGCAGGGCACCAACCCAGCTAACCCCAAGGCTCCAGAAGGCGAGCTTTATCAGCCTGAATAAAATCGAGCATGCACCCCCCTACCATCTGATCGAGAGCTTTTTTGAACCCAAGTCATGCATTGGGAGAATTGTCGTGAGAAGCCAGCGTGTACGTCGGATTTGGTGAATGCCAAAGATGGCGGGCAGAATGGCTTCGCAACAGACTGTCTAATGCTTAACTTAGGTTGAACCTGACATGGTAAAATCGCGCACGCGTCAAATATGTCAACACAAAATGGAGACAGCTATCGAGATCGCATAGGCACGGTGGACCACACCAGTGGCAAGCGGATTTGGATTTATCCCAAAAAGCCCAGCGGCAGGTATTATTCTACCCGGACGGTCGTCAGTATCCTGTTGCTGGCCCTGTTGTTTGGCATGCCCTTTATTAAGGTGCATGGAGATCCGTTGCTTTTATTCAATGTCATAGAGCGAAAATTCATCCTCTTTGGCATCGTATTCACCCCGCAAGATCTCCATCTATTTGCCTTGGCGATGATCACGTTGATGTTGTTCATCGTACTTTTCACTGTGGTGTTTGGCCGACTATTTTGCGGGTGGGTCTGCCCCCAGACCATTTTTATGGAGATGGTCTTCCGCAAGATTGAATACTGGATCGAAGGGGACGCCAATCAGCAAAAGCGACTAAATAAGGCCCCCTGGACCACCGACAAAGCGGTGAAGAAGGCCACCAAGCACGCCATTTTCTTCACCATCTCTGTGCTGATCGCCAATACATTCCTGGCCTACATCATCGGTATCGATGAGGTGTGGAAAATTGTCACCGAACCCATCTCGATGCATATGTCCGGATTTATAGCTATGCTCATTTTCTCGGGGGTGTTCTATTTGGTTTTTTCCCGATTTCGAGAGCAGGTCTGTGTGGTCGTTTGTCCCTACGGGCGACTGCAGGGCGTGCTACTGATGAGAGATTCGATTGTGGTCGCCTATGATTGGATAAGGGGTGAGCCTAGGGGAAAAATAAGGAAGGCCAAGCAGTCCACACCTGCTACTAGCCTAGGCGACTGCGTGGACTGCAAGTTGTGCGTGCAAGTTTGCCCGACAGGCATTGACATCCGAAATGGCACGCAGCTGGAGTGCGTCAATTGCACCGCTTGTATCGACGCCTGTGACATGGTCATGGACAAGGTCGGGCGCGAGCGAGGCCTCATCCGGTACGATTCGTACAATGGCATTTCACTGGGCCGCAAGAAACTATTTACCCCTCGGGTGATGGGCTACAGTTCGGTCCTGGTGCTGCTACTTGCGCTGCAGATTTTTCTCTTTTCTACCCGATCAGATGTGGAGGCCGTCATACTGCGCACACCGGGTATGCTTTTCCAAGAGGTGGATGAAACACACATCAGCAACCTCTACAATTTTCAGGTCATCAACAAAACCACCGAGGATGTGACGAATATCGAGTTTGTCGTGCGCGATGGCAAAGGTGGCATTCGCACGATCGGGGTCGTGCCGCCCGCCCCGAAGCAGGCAATGTCGGAGGGCGCTTTTTTCATCGACATGGAGACTTCCTCCCTGACTGGAAGAAAAACCAGACTGGTCATTGATGTATTTTCAAATGGCGAGAAGATCGACGAGGCAAAAACCACTTTCCTTGGACCCGCCAAATAAAATATCATGAAATTAAATTGGGGCACAGGCATTGCCATTTTCTACGTCGCATTCATGGCCGTCATGATTCTGATGGTGGTACGTGCATCACAAAACAGTGTGCATCTGGTGCAAAAAAATTACTACGATAAGGACCTCAATTACGAGGCATTTCGCCAGAGTAAGATCAATGCCAAGGAGCTGAAAGAGGGCATCCAGGTCAAACATGTACGTGACCAGCAGCAGATCGTGGTCCGATTTCCCAAGACCATGTCAGACGTAGAAGGCCGCGTAACGTTGTATCGACCCTCCAACAAGTTTCAGGACAAACTATATAGCATCCGCCTTAACGAGGTCAATGAGATGTACATCCCCGCTGCCGATTTGACCACCGGATTGTGGCGCATCATGATCGACTGGCAAAGCGACCAAAAGTCCTATTACAAAGAAGAACGGATTGTCATTTGACCCATGGAGTTTTGGACGGCATTCACGATCGGTATTTTGGGCAGCTTGCACTGCGTAGGTATGTGCGGCCCTATTGCCCTGGCGGTCCCTGCCAAAGGTCGGACCCTATGGACCACCGCTGCCAACGCTACAGTGTATCATGGGAGCCGGGTGCTGGGTTATGCCAGTATCGGACTGCTCCTGGGCCTGCTGGGCCAGGGACTCTTCCTGGCTGGCTTTCAGAAGAATGTGGCCTTGGTCCTGGGTGCGTCCTTTGTCATCGTGGCGATCTTGTCTCTGCTCGGTATGGGTTCTCGGCGCCTGCCGGTGTTTGGTCCACTCCATGACTGGGTCCAGCATAGTATGAGTCGCCTGCTCCAACGTCAACGACCGGCTTCTTTAGTTGGGCTGGGATTCCTCAATGCATTTTTGCCCTGCGGCTTGGTGTACATGGCCTTGGCTGGGGCCGTCACGCAGACCCAGGTGGGGCACGGAGCGCTCTATATGGCGCTTTTCGGGCTTGGTACGCTCCCCCTCATGCTGGCTATCTCGATGGGTGGGCACTTAGTCAATCTTCGTTTTCGGAGATACTTTCGTCGCGTGCTTCCGATCTTCATGGCTGCGCTAGGCATCCTGCTACTCTTTCGAGGACTCAATGTCGAGCTCCCGGCCAATTGGCAGTTGTGGGCCGACACCCCCATCATGTGCCACTAGCAAAGTGGCACGTGGCATGAGCGCTGATCCATCATCAGGCGCGTGATCGGACATTTGTCTACACCGGATCCCTTCAATACCGAAGACTCCGCAAATACTTGATGCTCTCGGGCACCTGATCCACCACCCGGCTGCTTTCGTCCTCGATGAAGTAGTGGGCGATACCGATATTGCGCGCTTCGATGAGAATACCCCGCATATCGATCTCGCCCGTACCTAGCGGTACGTTATTTTCTACATCCGTCCCACCGGTGAGGTCTTTTTTGGTGCCATGCTTCATGTCCTTTAGATGGAGCAACTTCCAACGATCGCCATACTTCTTGAGGAGCGCCACCGGATCGCCACCGCCAAACTGAATCCAGAATACATCCATTTCGAAAGAGACATCCTTGGCATTGGTATTCTCAATGATGTAGTCTAGCAATGTGCCTGGTCCGTGCGGCTGGAACTCATAGCCATGGGGGTGATAGCAGAAGGTAAGTCCATTGCTCCGCAGTACACGACCGGCCGTGTTGAATACTTCCACCGCATTCTTTGCATCAGCAATGCCAAATTTGCCCCGTTCATGCGGCACCCATGCACACATGACATACTTGGCGCCCAGCGCTTTGGCGTTCTCCACAACCTGCATCGGATTATCTCTCAGTAGATCAAAGCTGGCTCCGGTGCTGGGGATACTAATGCCTCGCGCATCGCACAGCTTCTTGTATTCCTCCGGCGGAAGGCGGCCGCCGCTCCCTTCAATCTCCGTGATACCCATAGCCTGGATCTGATCCAGCGTGCCGGGGATGTCCTTAGGAAAGTAGTTTCTAAATGAGTAGGCCTGCACGGCTATCGGAGCGACAAAGATCGGATCACCGGTCTTGCCAATTTTGGAAGTCGTGGAACAACTCGACCAGGGAAATAGCAGAGCGAGAGATGCTGCATAGATCAGGGTACGCATGATGCAGAAGCTTTAGGAATAAAAATCAAGATACTCGAACAGTCTCCGTACTGCCCGACATCAAGATAGGAAATACCAGAAAGATCAGCTAATGACTTTCCCAGCACTCAAGTCGGTGGCCGGATGCCACTATCCCTGTCGGTCATGGTCTAGTTTCTCTTACGTGTCGAGGGCCTGGACAGCGAGCACGAGGCCCCGAAACACTGATCACCTAGGTGCCTCCGTCGCCATGGATCGCTCGTTAAAATTGTATTAAATCCACAGACATATTGTTACGGTCCTGGCGACAATCGTTCAACCAGCGATCAAAAAAAGTAATCATGAAACAGTACACCCTATGGCTAATCCTAGCCCTTTCATCAACCACCCTTTTTGCCCAGGACAAACCCTCCAAATGGAATCTCACTTTCGACATACTTGATGAGTCGCTCATTCTAAACAAAGAACTTCGAACCCCTGAAAGGTTTGGACATAGCAGATTTCGAGGATGGTCACTGGGTCTCCACAGAGATATTTTCAGCACTAGGAATTTCGATCTTTCCGCTGGGCTTGAATATTCCTACCGACGTCATGTGGTCACTCGCCAAAGCTCCTTACTGAGTCGAAGGGCCCTGCCATCGGGAGTGCGTGCCCACTACCTGGCCATCCCGGTGACGCTTAGGCCAAAGACCAAGGGTCGGGTCACTCCCCAGCTACAAGTCTCGGCCGGGACCATGATATACGAGCAGACCGGCCATCCCCATACAAGTGCCTTCTTCAGGCCTCCGGGAGTTGATTTCCTCTCTTTAAAGCCCTCGGTAGACGTGCGGATATCAAAGCATATTTCCCTCTCGCTCGGGGCAAATTTTACCGCGCACAATATGTTTAATTACCGCACCACCAAGTGGTCATTTGGACCGCAAATAGGCTTGCGCATCAAGTTTTAGTAATGCCAACGGTCCAACAGTACTGGCCTCAGGTGGGATCACCTGACCAACCTGGTCTGGGGAAACATGTTGAGCCAGGCAAACCAGAAGATGTTGTGCGAGGGCAAGCGTGCCAATTTCTCTCCATTGGGATGTACCAGGTGGGACTCGGTGACGGCCCAAACGGTGCCACTTTGATCCGTTAATTTTCCATTCTTATAGGACTTAAAGGTCTGGCCGTCCACTTGGTACGCACGCGATCCTCCCTTCTTTTCCGTCAGGACCACAAAACTCGTGGCTCCCACCTTGTCCCTGTACAAAGGCTTTCGTCGGAGGAACTGGATGCTCATGGCAAGGGGATCGTTGGCATAGCCTTCTGCCCTAACGACCATCACCTCATCCTTATTGAGCAGCCGGTCATCCCGCGTGGGTACCGGAAACATTAAATCATCCGTGGCAAAATAGGACTGGTAGGCTACTCCCTCTCCGTAATCACGTTGATGGCCGGTGCGTAGGGACAGCACCTGCGTATCCGGATGAGCTGCTTTCCAAGCTCCCCAGGTGGTCGTCACGACTGGATGGACGGCCAACCGGATCCCCTGGCCAACCAGCGGACCGACTACCGGCTCACCCTCAATGGTATTCCAAAGGGATTGGGTGGCACGGTCATACATTAGCTTATTGGATCGGTACAGGAATCCGCTGGTGCCCAGATCATGAAAAACGCCGTCGTGCGTCATATCATAAGCGATGACCGTACCGCACAGCGTACAGTACACGCCGGCTATGTGCTGCTCCCCAAATCTGTCCACAAAAAACTCATGCCAGGCCAGAATCCGCTTAGGATACGCCCGGGCTTCGCCATTGAGATCCAGGCCAAATACGACGTCTGAATCATCCAGATAGCTTGCCTCCGCCACAGGGATCATATTTGGCGAGCGCAATGGTGGTATGCCATCTTGTTTCACCCCTCCCCAGACTACCTCGTCGAGCCGAATCGCTGCGTCCGTTTGTCGCCCGGCAAAGTATCGTTCAAATTTCGGATCGATATAGCGATACAACTGCCCTTTTAGATCTCCATAAAATGAGGGAAGGTCCGCTGGTTTGGCCCAAAGCCATTGCAGCCAAGCGAAGTAATCATTACCATAATTTAGTCCGGTTTTCTCCTCCAATAAGCGCGTCGTTGCTCGCGTTAAGGCAGGGTCGTCAGCCAGGCGAAATATTTCGATCAAGGGAGCACTAAAGTGATCGTTCCAGTGCTCTTCAATTAGTGCGAAGGCCTCCGCTCTCTTACCCTCATCTCGAAAAATGAGCTGATGGAATAATTCTTGGAAATTAATCACCTGATTTTCCTGAGAGACGAAATATTTGACACTAGCTTCAACCCTGGCAAGACCCCACCTATCCCGATGCCCGTATGGGTAGATATGTCTGGCGTGGACGATCGAACCACCCATATCAGACTTTATGATGTGCTGGTCTAGCTCGACTTGCGTAAGGCTTCGGGGGACATGATTTTGGATGGATGGCTGTCCTTGTGCGGCACAGGCAGAAGTGTAGACAATACCCGCCAAGAGTGCTATGAGCCTCATCCTCCTTTTTGCCGTAAAATAGTGTATATCTAGTCACTTTGCTGGTCCTCCCTTTGACAATCCGGCCTGACTCGCACCACCAGAGTTTGGGAGGCATCGGCAGCGGTATTCCTTTGGTGCGGATCAATCGACGGTATACCAGCCTCTACGGATAGGTCCAAGACCTCAAGGGATGAGGTGTACGGTACCGGCGGCCTCGTAGGATCGTACGTCGCCTAGGTAGTCATAAGTCAGCGTGAGGTGGTAGAGATAAGTGCCGGCACCGAGCATGTCAGATCCCATGCTGCCATCCCAGCCGTCGGACACATCATCAAGGTGGACCACTTGGCCTCCCCAACGATCGAAAATATTCATCTTGGCAGCGCGAATGGTGACTCCAGGGGGTACGAAGACCTCCAGTCGGTCATTGGCACCGTCCCCATTTGGGCTAAAGGCGTTAGGGACAAAGAAGGTGAGATCCTCCAGGCAAGGTCGCCAGATGACGTCCACCAACTCTGCAAATTGGCATTGGTTCTTGGTGTATGTGAGCAGATATCGGCCTGTGTCAATGACGGTCCGCACTGATCCCGGACTACCATCTTCCCAGTATCCGTCAGGTCTCCCCCGCAAGCTGATCTCCTGACCAGGGCAAAGTGCAACCGTGTCAGCAAGAGACCTGGCATCAGGCAAAATAATGGCGACCATAAAAGGCATCTCCACCTCACAGCCCTCTAAGCTTCCACTGAGCGTATAGGCTCCGTCCTGTGTGACCCGGATCTGATCTGCCGCTACTGCACCATTCCACACCGGATGGAGCAAGTCAGCAGGCGCTGTCAGCCACGAGATCGTATCACACAACACGGTATCTTTCATGGGCGAAATACTCAGTACTTTCTCGTTTAACCGCAATGTATCCCTCATCTGGCATCCGACACGGTCTATCACGAAGGGATATTCGCCCACTCCAAGCTCCCTGTTTGGACTTTGATGTCCGTCATTCCACAAAAGCTGATCCGCGGCTGCCACATCAACCCGGATAGATAGGCGCGATCCTGGACAAATAGTGGTATCCGCTGTGCGCGCAATCCCCGGTCGTGCCTGCCAGGACACGTGCATCGAATCTCGTACCTCACAACCCGCTACGGTGCCGACCACGTGGTGCAATCCCGGGATCGAGACCTCAATCGTAGCCGCACTGGTACCACCATTCCACCGGGGATCCTTAAACTCAATGGGAGCCGCCAAGGTCAAAGTACCCTGGGGGCATATGGTCGTATCCCGCAGCGGTGTAAATACTACCGGCCGGCTAGTGACCTCGATCGACCGCTGCAGTTGACAGTTTCTCCTCTGTATCGTAAAATCGTATTGGCCAATGCGGTCAACCCTGGTAACGGGGTTGTTTGTCCCATCCCACCAGGTGAGCAGATCGCTTGTCCTCGGTCGTACTTGCAGATCAACCCAACCACTCGGACAAAGCGAAGCCACGTCATCAAAGTCCACCAGTGTATCCGCATCCAATCGTACCTGAATCACCTCCTCTACCAAGCAGCCCTCTACCGTCCCAGCCACTTTGTAGGCACCTTGGCTAGTGACTACTCGAGAAGGTCCACTGCCATGACCGTCCCAGAAAGGCTGTGCGAATTCGGGCGGCGCCGTGAGGGTGACGGGCTTTCCACAGACCACGGTATCACGCACGTCTGTCCACGTGCCTTTCCAAGGATCAACGCGTATGCTCCGTTCAAATTCGCAGCCGGACCGCATAAGCGTAAACCGATACGTACCGGTATCAGACACGGTCACCTGAGCTTGTGCGCTACCATCCTGCCAAAGGATCTTGTCACCCGTCTGCATCTGCACGGACAGTGCTACCTGACCGCTTGGACAGAGGACCGTATCCGACTGATAGTTGATCTGGGAGACGGGCCTGCCTGTGACTACGATGGTATCATCTACAATGCATCCGGTACCAAAGCCAATGGACAGGCTGTATGTACCCGGCTGGAACACCTTCATAGATTTGTCGCTCGTGTTGTCACTCCAAAGCATGAAGTGGGGCGTACCCCCAAAGCGTGGCTGCAGGATGAGATGACTTTCGGGACAGATTTCCAGATCATCGCCAAGGATGCCCGAGGTAGAATTTGGGTTGGTGCCAACTCCAAAACTCCATCCCCGATTATTGCCTAGGTTATCGCTGAAGTGACCCGCAAAGACAGGCTTGTCATGAAGCACCGCAATGTCCCTCATCCCACAAAATTCTGATTCAATCAAGCCCACGGAAGACAGTTGAATTTCTGCCTGCATTCCCCGTTGGTTGGAGCTTAAGCTGATTTGGGCACAGTTGAAACCGACAAATGTCCCCAGCTGATCAATCTGTTGGGTCACGCCAGCTTCAAGCACATAACTCCTGCTAGGAGCCAATGTGATCGTGTCAAAAATATTGCAGCCCAAGACCGTGGCATCACCGCGAAAGTCCACATGATTGACTTGGCTTGCTATACTTCGACTGACTGCGCTCTCTATAATGACTTCTCCTTGTTCATGGCTAAATAACAGGTAGTCGAAGACCTGTGCCCCTATACTGCGTACAGAGCCTTGCCTGTTAGTGAGTTCCAGCATGCTATCCGAAAAGCGGACCACGGCCCCGGATGACTTTACGTCAAAAGTGCCAGCACTTATCCGTCCGGATGAGCTAAAACCTGTGCCACTCAGCTCTACGTGAGAATACCGAGCTATCCACTGGGAGGTACCTCTCACCTTGACATAGCCACCCTTCAGCGATTGATGCTCGATCGTTAAAGACCCATCATTCATTATGATGTCATCAAATTGAAAGTCTGATAGGACGCTCCAGTGACCTCCCCCCTCAAAGAGTAGGTCCCCGAGGTCAGCGTTCGGGGCTTTGATTTTCAGATCTGATCCCTTTCCCCAAAACGTGATCTGGTGCAAATCGAAAGCGATCTCCCTATCTACCATCACGGAGGCAAATAGATGCAGATCACGACCAGCCAGGGTAAAGTCCAAGCACCCAGGTGTGACCCGTAGATTGTGGCAAATAGCTCTCTTGTGGAAAGTGACACGGTGGTTGATGGTTGCGTCGGCAAATGAATTTTCGTCAAATATCGCATCGTCCGAAGGACCTGGTGGACATTCACCACCCACGCCACCGGACTGTAATGACCAGTGCGATGTTTCAAACCAATCTCCTCCGCCACCCACCCAGTACAAGACCCTGGAGTTGGCCTGCTCAAAATGCCACCCCTCGGTACCCTTCAGATCAACCGAACTAAGGGTCCGAAACGTCCCCTGGCCCTTTGCTTGTATGTTCCTAATGACACAATGTCGGGTCTCCTGGTCATTGTCGGACCACAGGGTAACAGGTACAATCTTGGGGCCGTCCAATATGATGGGCTCCGAGCATGTGCCCAATGCGCGCAAATGTCCAAGCTTGAACATCTCACCTTCTGGTCCAAAGGAATATTCCTCACCAGGGGACAAAAGCAGGGAATCAACTGTGTGGGGACCCTCAAAGAGACCGTCTCCTACCAGGGTCATGAGGCGACAAAAGAAATCCACGTTTGGTGCCATCTGGCATGAGAAGGCGGACACTGAACTGTAGATACTATGCAGGCTGAGCATGCCAGGGCCATCTGCCTGCACACGGCCGGACGCCTTCTCCACAAAGACTTTGGCCTCATCTCCATCCACCGATAGATTTTTCAATTGAAGGTCCATGGTAGTCAGGGCCAGTTCAGACCTTGCCAGATCGAGTTCTCTGGGTAATGGCCCAAATGATCTAAACTGTTGAACTTCAACACGATGCGACATCGTGCTCAGTTTCCCGGACTTGAGTTCGATGGCCGTACCTACCCGTAGGGTATCCATCAGAAACCACGAACCAAGACCGTCGATGACCAGCTGCTGACCAACTACGTGACCGGCAGAACGAATGGCGGTACCACCAAGATCTGCTACCACCGTGATCGTGCCATTCAGAGCACTCGTGACAAGGGGGCTCAACATCAAGTCTCCCGCTACCTGCCATTCTGAGTCGTCGCTTTGAGCAAAATGAGGCAGAAAATTTACGCTCTCGATCCGAAGATGCCGACACAAGGCCCGTTCATTGGTCAAGGTCAATACTTGACCGGCAGCGTCAAAGGACGCTCCGTCAAATACAACATCATCATCTAATGTCGGTAGACAAGCACCACCTGCACCACCCGATTGCTCCGACCAGTGATTCACATCATGCCAGTCGCCACTTCCGCCCACCCAATAGAGGGTTCTGTTGCCTAAAGGATCCACCTCCCGCCAGCCGGTTGACACACCCTTGATCGAGCTGGTCGAGGCCGTGAAAGATCCTTGCACCCCAACATTCTTTACCACCAGATGACTCACACTTTGTGGGGAGGTGGAGATCAAACTGGCAGGCGACCCCGCTAGCGAAGCGCTTAGAAATATCCTTTTTTTGCAGGTCCCATCAGCATCCAATCGATCTATCGTCTGGTTTTGATAGGACTCAAATATATACGCCTTGCCTGGAGCTAGATGCAATAGTCCAAATCTATTGTCACCATTGACAGTGGCATCCCCACTCAACCGCAAAGATGCTATGTGCAGCGTGCCCATTGACAGAAAATTAGCGAGATAGAAGTTTCCTTGGGGATGTGAAGCAACGACTTCACCCAATTCTAGTGGAGCGCTGCCGACCGCCGCCAGTTCAGCTTTGGGCGCAGTAAAAGTCAGGCTAAAGTTGCTCGAAGGGAGATTTAAGTTATCTCCGTACAATCGTACTCTTGAGGATAGGGCATCATTCAACTGCACGGCGCTACCGGCCAGGTCCATACTCGTTGTCCTATTGGCACCGGCAAATATATTGGTAGTGGTGATGGCATATCCGTTGGATGTGAAGCTTGTACCATCCAACACCAGATCTCCCCCAACCTGCAGATCGGATCGCAAGTGCACGCTGCCGTTTTGTTGTTCTTCTATGCGCAAATCTGCTTTTAAGGGCACCGCTACTTCCAACTCTTGAGTCGTGTTTACTCCCGAGAGGAGGATTGCACCATCAAATTGCCAGTCGACGCCGCTGGAGATATGTAGATCGCCGTATATGATTAATCTGTGGCTGCCTGGCCCCTCAAATCGGGGATTCATCGACCCTCCCTCTACGGAGAGGTTTCGACAATTTGCAAAGTTCGGCATTGTCACCAGAGCGCCAACCTGTACAAAAGAATTGGCATCGAAGTAAACATCGTCGCTGGAAGTAGGCAAGGAGATATGCAGCGAAGTACCACCGGACGTGGTAGCCCAGTTAGCGATATTGCTCCAGTCGCCCCCAGACTGCCCAATCCAATAGTAGTCAGCTCCAACCGCAAGCTGGCTGGTCGCGAGGACGAAGGCTAGCCCCACCAACAAGCGACCAAACCTCGCAAGAATGTACTCAGAACAATCAGTCATGCAAGTGTCAGGTTTTGAGTGTTTCTTTTCATCATTCGTGCGACCAACAAGTATGCCAACTCCCCCTCGCAACTCCTCCGTATCGGCTGCTCCGAATGTCATCATACCAACAACTATGGCTGTTGACCTACCTGGCGCCCGCTCAAGTTGCCTCTACGGTAGTTACCCTGGCGCAAAGATCGTACTACCCGCTTTCATCAGGTGCCAACAAAAAGCCATGGATATGTAGAATTAGTTGCTTTTGATGGGATCAACGGCTACTTGTAGCAGGGTCAGCACTGGCCCAAAGGGCTCATGCGCCGGGCAATTTGTAGCACCAATTTTACAAAATTTGAACGATGAAGCAAGCTAATAATGCCGCGGGTGGCAGACACGTAAGACGGGGCACAAAAGTGGTACTGACGATCACAGCTTGCATCCCAAGAGGGCCATACGATCGAAAGTCCTGCCTTTCAATGTCGTACAAAGATGGCTTTGACAACATATCTGTGAGATACTTGTAGCCGCGCAAACCTCACCGGCGCTTCTCTTGGCGAGGCAGCCATCTGTGATGTAGTGCTTTTGTAGGGCGGGCGACGACCGCTACCGACGCCTGACAGCCAGGGCGTCGACTGCCTGCGCAGCAATCTTACCGCTTATAGCAGCTCCGCCTCCAGGTTGATTTCAGCGGCAGCCAACAGCCTGGAAATCGGACACTTTTCTTTGGCTGCTGCCGTGAGCTCGGCAAACTTCTCTTGTGACAGCCCCTCGCATTGCACTTTGCAAACCAGCTCGATGGTCGTCACAACCGGCCCGATATCATCTTTTCCCAGGTGCACGGTGGCCGAGGTATCAATACTCGCCGGAGTTAGCCCTTCTCCACTGATCAATGCGGAGAGAAACATCGAGAAACACCCGGCATGTGCGGCACCAACCAGCTCCTCCGGATTAGTCCCGTCACCTTCTTCAAACCGGGAAGCAAACGTAAATGGGCCTTCATATCCCGTGATTCGCATGACACCATTGCCTTCCTTCAGCGTTCCATTCCACGTTGCACTAACTGTTCTTACTGCCATTATTCAAGTTTTTTTCTGCTTTTTAAATTTTACCAAGGTCCCAAAATACCACCGGGGCGGGCATTCCCCAAATATGGCAGTGTAATTACCAAGACAAAAAATTTGGCAGACCCAGTTGGGACTGGCATGAGAAACGGGTGCAATCTGATCTGATCCTGCCTACGCATACTGCGTTCTGAGGTCTCTCTTGGCCTATACTCACCATGGCAATCGCATATCGGATGCTGCATTTACCTATCAACAGCCAAAGAATTGCTGGCAAGATGCCCGATTTTAGCAGATTGCATCACACTTTGTGACGACTACTCTATAGCATATTCTTGCTAGTATTTGTCAGGCGAGGACGCTTGACACGGCCAGGATTGCCTGTTGTTGAGTTATGCCAAACGGCATCTAGCCTCAAAGGTCATACAGCCCTGAGCAGGCCGCGTTTGGCCTCCCCGCCAAACGCCATCGTTAGCCCGCTGACACTCTTCTAAAGCCTTAATAATGCGATTGCGCTGCCCATATGCATCCTCGGTCGGCTAGATTGCACGGACCTCACTACCTTAGCCATATGATCGAGTCGTCGGAACATAACATTAAGATTTTTGGCGAAGACATCATCGACAAGGTGGCCGTCGATCAGCTGAAGAACTGCGTGGGTGAGCAGGACTACGGTGTACTGACTGCTGATGCTCATGTGGGGTACGGTCATCCGATTGGTGGTGCCGTGGCCTACCGGGACAAGATTTCGTTGTCCGGAGTGGGTTTTGACATCGCTTGTGGCAACAAGGCGGTCCGCACGGACATCCACTACAAGGACCTGGACATCACCAAGATCATGGATGAAGTGATTGGTTCGATCTCCTTTGGGATGGGTAGAGTCAATGCCGAAAAGGTCGATCACCCCGTCCTGGACAAAGTGAGAAAGCTCAACATCCGCACATCCCGAAGTCACAAGGAAAAGCTCGTACAGAAGGCTAGAGCCCAACTGGGTACCGTGGGGGCTGGCAATCATTTTGTCGATCTGCTTAAGGACGAAGCCGGCTTGGTTTGGATAGCGGTACACTTTGGATCGAGAGGCTTCGGTCACAATATCACGACCGGCTTCATCTCTGTATCGCAGGGCGGTCGCTTTGAAGATCCTGCGCGTGACAAGGGCATGTTCTCACCGCCGATTCTCTTTGAGGCCGACTCGGAGACAGGGCTGGATTATTTGCAATGCTTGGAGGTGGCCGGAGAATATGCCTACGCCGGAAGGGATTGGGTCGTGGATCGAGTGCTGCGGATTCTGGACCGCCCCAACGTCACCTTTGAAGTGCACAATCATCACAATTTTGCCTGGCGCGAGACCCATTTTGGCGACGACTACTGGGTCGTGCGAAAGGGTTGTACCCCCGCCTTCCCGGGCCAGCTGGGATTTATCGGAGCAAATATGTTTGACCGGTCGTATGTGGTGGCCGGCCGCGACTGCGCGCAGTCGCGAGCAGGTCTGCGCTCCACTGTACATGGGGCCGGCCGGGTCATGTCGCGCCGAAAGGCGTTGGGCAAGACCAAGTGGAGCCGGGATGCCGGCGGTCGTAGGACACGAAAAGTGGTGCGACGAGGTCTCGTCAATTTTGCCGAAACGCAGCGAAAAGCGACCGCCAAGGGTATCGTCCTGCGAGGGGGTGGTGCCGACGAAAGCCCAGAATGCTACAAACGATTGGAGGATGTGCTGATGTTTCAAGGTGATACGATTGACATCCTGCATGGATTGACGCCCATTGGTGTAGCGATGGCGGGAGAAGATGTAGTTGATCCCTATCGCGACTAGGAGATCAGCACCCCGCGTGGCATCTCTCGGGTGACCGGCCTTGTTTAAAAGCCGCAAGATTTAGTCTATCTCCCCGGCCTGTTCATATAAAAGCTTCAAGGCTCAGCGGAATAATGATAATTTCGGAATACGAGTAGAGCATCACACTAGATCTTGTTGTCAATTGTAATGTCTTTGGTCCGCATACTTCGTTGCAAGCCTCGCCAATCCTGAGGACTCGGGATGTCTGCGATTTGCGCCTCGTCTGCGATACAAAATCTTAATACAATTATTCAACGTATCTGATGCGAAACTCTACTAGGGAGGGATCAACCTCCATTTTTACCCGTAAAATCTAAAGAGATGAGAAATCTGATCGCAATCCCCTTCCTTCTTTTGGGAACCATCGCCATTTGCCACGCCCAGATCAATGCCAAGTTGATGCGGTACATGGATGTCTCGCAGACCCAAATCACCTTTGTGTACGGAGGTGATATCTGGATTATGTCCAAGGACGGCGGCCTGGCCACACAGGTCACCCATTCGCCCGGAGAAGAATCCTGGCCCCGATTCTCGCCCGACGGAAAGTCAATCGCCTATACCGCAAGCTATCGCGGCAATCTCGACGTCTATACGATCCCCACCTCGGGCGGCGTGCCTACGCGGGTGACCTACCAGTCGCATGCCGACCGCCTGATCGATTGGCATCCGGACGGACAGCGGTTGCTCTTTGCCTCCCGCCGCCAATTGGGCCAACGATCCTCACGCCAGTTTTTCCTCGTGGGAAAAGGGGGCGGGCTGCCCGAAAAGCTAAAGATCCCCTACGGCGAGCTGGCCAGCTTTTCGCCCGACGGTTCCCAGCTGGCTTATATCACGAAGATTACGGAGAACTATCCCTTCAAACGCTATCGGGGAGGCCTGGCCTCGGATATTCTCATCTGTGATTTGAACACCTATGAGGTCATCAATATCACCAATAACCATGCGAACGATGGTAAGCCAGCGTGGGCCGGAGACAAGGTGTATTTCTTGTCCGATCAGGCGCGGGACATGCGGCGAAATATCTGGTCGTATGACACAAAATCAAAGGAGACACGGCAGGTGACCCGCTTCAAGGACTTTGACATTTCCTTCCTCTCTGCCGGTCCCAGTAATCTGGTCTTTGAAGTGGGGGGATCGCTCTATCTGATGGACGTGTCGACCGAAAAGTACAGGGAGATCGAGGTACATGTGGTGTCTGACCTGGTGGCCGAAATGCCCCGCACCGAAAATGTCAGTAAGAACATTGCCAGCGCTACCGCCGCTCCCAAAGGCAAGCGACTCATCTTTGAAGCCCGAGGGGAGCTGTTTAATGTGCCGGTCAAGGAGGGGTACACGCTCAACCTGACCAAATCCAGCGGCGCTTTTGATCGCTATCCGGCCTGGTCACCGGACGGTAAGTGGGTGGCTTTTTGGAGTGATCGTTCGGGAGAAAACGAGCTGTACATACAAGAGCCCAACGGGACTGAGCCGGCTAAGAAGCTGACGAACCACCAGCAGGGCTTTGGCTATCGGCTCTATTGGTCCCCAGACAGTAAACACATTGCGTATATCAATGAAAAGAATGACGTCTATATCGTTGATGTAGAAAATGCCTCCGAAAAGAAGGTGGCAAATATGGTGTGGAATGAAGGGCATGGGGGTCGGACGGGATTGCCTCTGAGCTGGGCTCCGGATTCGCGCTGGCTGGCCTATGATCGAGCCCTTGACAATGCCAATGATGCGATCTTTCTCTACCACCTTCCCGATGAGACCACCCATCAGGTGACCAGCGGATTTTATGATGATTCGCGGCCAGTCTTCAGCCCGGATGGAGACTACCTTTTCTACCTGACCAATCGCAGCCTACGCGCAAACTACTCCGACCTCGACGGCACCTGGATCTATCCCAATGCCACACAGCTGGCTGCCGTGAGCCTGCGCAAGGATGTGCCCTCTCTACTAAAACCTAAAAATGATGCCCTGGAAATAGCTGATGACGAAGCGAAGGAGGACAAAGGAGAGGAGGAGAAGGAGGAAGCCCAGGACTCAAGTGCAGCAGAATCAGAGGCCGCAGCGGAAGAAGATACCTCAGGCTACGTGCAGATCGAGTGGGAGGATATCGAGTCCCGACTGGTGTTGCTACCCCCAGATGCCGGAAACCTGACCCGGCTGATCCCCTTTGAAGACAAAATCGTATTTGTCCGGTTTCCCAATACCGGCTCGGGAGAGCGATCTCCCAAGCTTATGCTCTATGATCTGAAGGAGCGAAAAGAACAGACCATCATGGCGGATGTGAGTTGGTCCGGTCCGACGGCAGACGGCAAAGCCATTATCGTATCGAGCAAAGGCCGCTATGGCATCATCCAGCCCGCCCCGGACCAAAAGATCAAGGACCCCGTGCCCACCGATGGCCTAGTCATGGAGCTCACGCCCCGCGAAGAGTGGCGGCAGATCTTTAATGACACTTGGCGTCGACATCGGGATTTCTTCTACGACCCCTATATGCACGGCCTGGACTGGGACGAGCTGCGTGCCCGGTACGGAGCATTGATCAACGATGCTCGCACCCGCTGGGATGTGACTAACATTCAATCCAATCTGAGCGCAGAGCTCAGTGCCGGCCATACCTACACCGGCGGCGGGGACGTCGAGCAAGCTCCCTCCGTACAAACGGGGTTTCTCGGGGTCGATTGGGAGCTGTCCGGTGGCAAGTATCGCATCAAGCGTATCGTGCGGCCTGCCGCATGGGATACCGAAGTACGATCCCCCTTTGATCAGCCCGGGGTATCCGTGTCCGCTGGCGACGTCATTTTGTCTGTCAATGGGCTGAAGCTGGATCCCACCAAAGATCCCTATGCTTCCTTTGAAGGGCTGAGTGGCAAGACCGTACAATTGCGCATCAGCCCAGATGGCGGTGAGGACGAAGCAGAGGACCTGATCGTAAAGTGCCTCACCCCTGGTCAAGAGACGCAGTTGCGCTACCTCGAATGGATCGAGCACAATCGAAAGATGGTGGACGAGCTGAGTGGGGGAAAACTCGGCTACGTGTACATGTCCAATACCGGCGGTCGAGGCCAGTTGGAGTTGGTCCGCATGTTTTACGGTCAGCTGGACAAGCAGGGCTTTATTATTGACGAACGGTTTAATGGGGGAGGTCAACTGGCCGATCGCTTTCTGGAGTTGTTGCAGCGACCCGTGGTATACAATCTCCATTGGCGGCATGGACGTGACCATCAATATCCGGTCAAGACCAATACCGGCCCGATGGGTATGCTGATCAACGGCTGGGCAGGTTCAGGCGGGGACGGGCTGCCTTGGGCCTTTCAGGAGCTAAAGGCGGGTCCCATCGTCGGCGAGCGAACCCTCGGTATCTTGGTAGGACCCGCCACCGGTCATCGGCTGATCGATGGGGGTAGGATCACGGTACCCGGCGCCCGCCTTTATGACAACGATGGCCATTGGTTTTGGGAAGGGGAAGGCGTCACCCCCGACATCGAAGTATGGGACGACCCCAATATTTTGATGGAGGGCCGAGATCCTCAGATCGAACGCGTCGTACAGGAAGTGATGAAGAACCTGGAAGCCAACCCGCCAAAGATGACGCCGGCTCCTCCCCGAGAAGACCGGACAGCAAAGGGACTCTCGCGCAGTCGGTGAGGTGTTTTGGTGTTTTGGTGTTTTGGTGTTCTGGTGTTTTGGTGTTTTGGTGTTTTGGTGTTCTGGTTTTTTGGTGTTTTGGTGTTCTGGTTTTTTGGTGTTTTGGTTTGTTGGTTTTTTGGTGTTTTGGTTTTTTGACGAAAGTGCGGTCTTTGATCCCGCGCTATTGATATCGCCGGTATCCCGGCAAAAAGGAAAAAGCTATGCCGTGCTATAAATGTCGCCCGTGGTCCTTGGGTATGGTGCTCATGCTCGCGATCCAAAGCTCTTGGTCATCTGGTCAAGCGGTGCCTCCCGACCAGGTTTGTTGGTGTTTAGGTTTTTTGGTGTTTTGGTGTTTTGGTTTTTTGGTGTTTTGGTGTTTGATGAAAGTGCGGTCTTTGGTCCCGCGCTATTGATATCGCCGGTATCCCGGCAAAAAGGAAAAAGCTATGCCGTGCTATAAATGTCGCCCGTGGTCCTTGGGTATGGTGCTCATGCTCGCGATCCAAAGCTCTTGGTCATCTGGTCAAGCGGTGGCTCGCGACCAGGTTTGTTGGTGTTTTGGTTTTTTGGTGTTCTGGTCTTTTGGTGTTTTGGTGTTTTGGTGTTTTGGTTTGTTGGTTTTTTGGTGTTTTGGTTTTTTGACGAAAGTGCGGTCTTTGGTCCCGCGCTATTGATATCGCCGGTATCCCGGCAAAAAGGAAAAAGCTATGCCGTGCTATAGATGTCGCCCGTGGTCCTTGGGTATGGTGCTCATGCTCGCGATCCAAAGCTCTTGGTCATCTGGTCAAGCGGTGCCTCCCGACCAGTATCAGGAGCTATCCTACCGAATGATTGGACCCTTTCGGGCCAGTCGAACCGTTGGAGCGGTGGGAATCCCTGCACAGCCCAATGTCTTTTACATCGGAATCAATAATGGAGGTGTCTGGAAAACTGACGATTACGGTCGGACCTGGAATCCCATCTTCGACGATGCACCCACCGGATCGGTGGGTGATATTGCCGTCTCACCCAGTCATCCCGAGATCATCTACGTGGGTACCGGCGAAGGATTGCATCGACCGGATCTGGGTGTGGGAGATGGCATCTTCAAGTCTTCCGATGGAGGACAGACCTGGAGGCATATCGGCTTGGACGACGTGCAGCAAGTGGGCCGCCTGATCGTCCATCCCACCGACCCGGATATCGTCTTCGTGGCAGGCTTGGGGCATCCGTACGGTCCCAATGAAATGCGCGGCGTCTTTCGCACAACCGATGGCGGTGCCAGTTGGGAGAAAGTACTCTTCATTGACCATAATACAGGGGCCATTCAGGTCGAATTCGATTTTCAGAACCCTCACGTGCTCTATGCCGACATGTGGGAGCATCGTGAAGGGCCCTGGGAGAACGCCCGTTTCTCCGGCAAAAATAGCGGATTATATAAGTCCGTCGACGGGGGAGACACCTGGCAACAACTCACCGATGGACTGCCCGATGCCAGTGACGGATTGGGCCGTATCGGAGTCGGAATATCGCCCAGCAATCCCAATCGGCTCTACGCCACCGTGGATGCCCCGGTGAATGGGGGCATCTACCGGAGTGACGACGCCGGTCAGTCCTGGCAGTTGATACATACAGACTATCGATTGTGGGGACGGGGAGGAGACTTTGCAGAAATCCGGGTACATCCCGAAAACGAAGACATTGTCTTTGTGGGCAATATCGCCTCGTATCGGTCCGACGATGGGGGAGCTACTTGGATGTCCATCAAGGGCGCGCCCGGGGGAGACGATTATCACCGCATCTGGATCAATCCGGAGCAGCCCGACATCATGCTTTTTGCCACCGACCAGGGCGCCACCATCACCGTCAATGGCGGCAAGACCTGGAGCTCCTGGTACAACCAGCCCACTGCCCAACTCTATCATGTCACCGCGGACAATCAGTTTCCGTACTGGGTGTATGGCGGGCAGCAAGAAAGTGGCGCCATCGGCGTAGCCAGCCGAGGCAATGGCGGGCAGATTTCCTTTCGCGAGTTTATGGGTGTGGGCGCCGACGAGTACGGCTATGTAGCACCCGATCCGCTGCACCCTAATTTAATCTACGGGGGGCGTGTAATCCGTTTTGACAAGGAGACGGGTCAGTCCCAAAATGTCGCCCCCGAGGCCTTGCGTTCCGGTGATTACCGCATCCTGCGGACCATGCCCCTGCTCTTTCACCCCGCCGATCCGACCACCTTGCTGTTTGCCACAAATGTGCTTTGGAAAACCAAGACGGGTGGAGCCTCCTGGGAGATCATCAGCCCGGATCTTTCTCGTCCGCAGCCAGCGGTGCCTCCAAGCATCGGTGACTTCACTACTCCGCAGATGGCTACGATGGCACGTCGCGGTGTCATCTATGCCGTGGATGGGTCTCCGCTAGACCCGGATCGGATCTGGGCAGGCACGGATGATGGGCTCATCCATGTCACCTCCGACGGTGGATTAAACTGGACGGACGTGACCCCGCCATCCCTGCGTAGTTGGGACAAGGTATCGCAAATCGATGCCAGCCACACAGATCCGCAGACCGCCTACGCGGCGATCAATGCCATTCGAAGGGATGATATGTCTCCGCACATCTATCGCACTGCGGACGGTGGGCAAAGCTGGACAAAGATCGTCACGGGACTACCAGCCAACGGTCCGGTCAATGTCGTAAGGGAGGATCCATTCCAGCCGGGGTTGCTCTTTGCCGGCACCGAGCGGGCGGTCTACTTTTCGATCGATGATGGAGATCACTGGTCCCCCCTCCGCCAAAATATGCCGGCCACATCCATACGAGATCTGGTCATCCATGAAGACGACCTGGTCATCGGGACCCATGGCCGATCCATCTGGATACTGGACAACATCACACCGCTGCGGCAACTGGCGGGCCTAGACGCGGAGCGAGCCCATCTATTTGCGCCACCGGATGCCTTGCGCGTACGTTGGAACATGTTTTTGGATACACCCCTACCCCCCGAGGAACCCACCGCGAGCAACCCACCGGACGGGGCGATTATCGACTACTATTTGCCATCCGCCGCCCGCGAGGTCCGATTGGAGATCCTTGATGCCGAGGATCGTCTGATCCGGACCTATCGCTCGGACGATCTGCCGCCCTCGATTGATTCTACCTTGTTGCCGCATCCCACCTACTGGATCAGACCGCATCAAACTCTATCCACCATGACCGGACAGCATCGGTTTATCTGGGATCTACGGTATGCCCCACCGCGCGGCTCCCAACGTCAATTTGCCATTGCGGCTGTGCAGTACGATACGCCAGATGCTCCGGTGGGACCGTACGTGCACCCGGGACGCTATCAGATACGACTGTCCGTAGATGGGCTCGTCCTCCAGCAATGGATCGAGGTACATCTGGACCCCAGGGTGTCCATCGATCGTCAAGATCTGGAGCTCCAGACCGAGCTGTCCATGCTATGTTACAAAGGCTATCATGCCCTACAAGATATTCGGGAAAGACTGGATGATGCCGTGGCCACGGCCCAGGACCCGGACCGGCAGGCCCAACTGGCCGCGCTGCGCGGAACGGGTGCTCCCGGCAATCCGGACTTTCTCTACGGTAGTATCTACGAGGCTGCCCCTGCTGACGAGACCATGGTGGGTCTCCAATTCAAATATCTCTTTGTACTCAGCATTTTGCAGTCTGCCGACGTACGGCCTACCCAGCAGACGATCGAGGCCGTCAGCAAGCTACGTGCTCAGCAGGAGGCGCTGGTCAATCGGTGGAGAGCTTTGGCACGCTGACGAGGGCCGTCATCTCCCAACCTAGGTGGAGCAGCGCTCATGGCGGTGACAAACCTGTATCTTGCAGCCCAATAAAAAAAGCGAAGCATGTCCAGATTTGTCCTACTCTCCAGCTTTTTGCTTGGTTTTTTGATAGTCACACAAGCACAAAACGATCCTATGTCAGATAAACCTCCCTACCACCAGATACCCGACTACCCGCTGGAATATACGGCTTCCAATGTGGCAGCCAGAGTCGTAGACGGTCTTGGGTACCGCTACTACTGGGCGACCTACGAATTGCGGGATGAAGATCTCGCCTATCGACCCAGTGAAGACAGCCGCACGGTGGCGGAGACCCTCGATCATATCTACGGCCTGACCAACACGCTGCTGAATGCCGCCTCAAAAAAGCCAAATACGAGGAGCCCCCGGCCTGAAATGACCTGGGAAGAAAAGCGCCTCAAGACGCTGGACAACATCCAGCAAGCCAGCGACCTTTTAAAAGCCTCGACGGACGATGCCGAGCTGGAGGAGTTTAAGGTGATCTTCCAGCGTGGCGATCGAACCTCTGAATTTCCCTTTTGGAATATGCTCAACGGCCCGCTGGCCGATGCGATCTATCATGTAGGCCAAATCGTGTCTCACCGCCGGGCCTCTGGCAATCCGCTGCATCCCGGAGTAAGTGTGTTTAGTGGGAAGACCAGGGAGTAGCGGATCGTCTCACTCAAACAAAGCATCCATGGTCAGGTCGCTTTGCACGACGGCGCGCGAGTACTTGTTGACTTTCAAACCATAGGTCGTGATCATCGTGGTAAAAAGACTTTTGCGGGTGCCTGTCTGCTCTCGAAATACGAAGGCTTTGTTTCTCAGTTGCGCCGCATAGGACTTTGTGATTTCGTACGGGCCCAATGCGTATTTCATCTCGCACAGATTGATGACGTGATCTCGCCGGTCGATGACCAGGTCGACCTGGGCTCCTTTCTGATCTCCTTTGTCACGCCAGGTACTGGATTGACTGAGAATGCCGCTGATCCCAAGAGCCTTCTTGATCTGAGGTATATGGGCCAGGCATATGTGCTCGAATGCCAGTCCGGCCCACGCACGCTGACGGGGGTGATCGATGGCATGTAGCCATACGCCTTGCTCATAGTTGGTATTGTCTGCGATGAAGCGCAAATAAAAGGAGGTGTAGAAGTCCGCCAGCCGGTAGATGGCATCTTTAGCTTTTTTCCCAAAGGGCACATAGCGATTGATAAAGCCACTCTGCTCCAGCTCGAGCATGTACTTGCTGGCTGTGCCTCCACTCGGCCTGCCCAGTGCCTGCAGCAATTCGTTGCGTGAGAAGCCACTGGTCTTTGTGGCAAGTTGACGGACGATGGCTTCGTGGTTTTCTGACTTTCGGAATAGCGATGAAAAGAGGTTGGCAAATTCGCCCTCGAGGAGAGCTCCTTTGCGAAAGCAGAGTTCTTCAATGTTTTGAGCCACACTTTGATCACTGGATATGGCATCGAGATAAAAGGGCACACCTCCCGTGACCATGTAGAGTTGGAGTATGGAGTACCGGTCGAGCACATTATTTTTGGCCTGTAGGAAGGCCTCTGTTTCCCCTAAGGTAAAAGGCTGCAAGCTCAGCCTTTGTGTCACCCGGTTGTGCAGTCCGCCACGGTTATTGATGAGTTTGTTGATCATCCATGATGCGGCCGATCCACAGCCAACCAGAATGATGTCCTTTCTTCTGGTGGCCCAACTATTCCAAAAATGTTCCAACGCCATCATGAAGTCAGAGCGAGGTGTATCGAGCCAGGGAAGCTCATCGAGAAATATTACCATGCGCTGGTCATTGGCGGGCCAAGTTTCAAGATGAGTTATCAGTCTTTGAAATGCCTCCATCCAGGTAGCAGGCACACTTTCAATGGTACTGGTGGATTGTTTTAGTAGCGCATTGTGAAAGTTGACCAATTGCTGTGCAGTCTTGGCATTGGCCATGCCGGTAAGTTCAAAGGCAAAGTTGTAGTCAAAAAACTCTCTGATTAGAAATGTCTTGCCAATCCGCCTACGACCATAGACCACGACAAACTCCGATTTGTCACTACGGACTGATTTGGGATAGTCGTTTTATCTCCCGCTCTCTGCCAATTAGAGTCATTGGATACACTTTAATTTAGCCAAAAGTATACCACCTTAGGTTTTTTGGCTGATTATATATACCTATATCAGCCAAATCTAAAGATTAATGGCACTTTTGGCGCAATATCCTGTCCGGTAGAAGGGGCAGATTGGTAAACCTAAAACGCCGGGAAAGCATTGTTGAGCCGAAGCTGTAGGGCCAATAGATTGCACACTACCTAAACCTTGGCATGGCTACAGCATCCTCAAGAATAGCAGCACTAGTGCCGGAGTGCCAAGCTCCATCGGTACCGAAGATTGGGAACATAACCAGCCAAAAGTATGCATGTAGGCACCGTTCTGGCTGAATTTAATAGTATAACCAGCCAAAAGTATGCATATCGCCGTATGGCTGATGACAAGAGACCAAGCACTCCCCAGGTTTTGCTACGCCTGCAGCGCCAAATGATAGTGTGAGACACCATTCTTCGTCTCTAGCCAGCGAAAACCATGCTGCACCAAAAGACCGACGGATGCCTCATTGGCCGGATGTACGACAGCCACTAACTCAGACAACCCTTCCAAGGACCCGGCGTGAAGAATGAGATGTGTCAGCATTTCCTTGGCATATCCCTGACCCCAGTAATCGGGCAAGAGGCCATAGCCCACTTCGGCCTGCCCGGCGCCCCACCGAGTAAATCTGACAATTCCTAAAAAGCGCCCATCGACGAGAAGCCTGGCCGTGTACATGCCAAAAGCCTCATCTCGCTCATTGTCCAGGATAGTCTGTTCAAACTTCTTGAGCGCTTGCTGGCGACTCAGTCCCTCTCCGGTGATGTACTTCATCACCGCATCGTTGCAGTACCAGGAGAGATAATCATCCAGATCACCCATGACAATTTTAGCAAATCGCATTCGTGCTGAGGGCTCAATCATGGTACATCGGGCACTTCAAAAGTGATGCAGAGATCCCCCTGTCGGACACGCCCTCCCATGGCCCTATAAAATCCCAGCGCGGCTTCGTTTTTTCTTCGTACCAGTAGCCAAATTTTTTCGATCGAGCGCCGACGAGCTTCGGCATAGACCTGCTCAAACATCCGGGTAGCCCAACCCTTTCGTCTCTCTTCTTCCAATACCTCGATATCGTAAATGAAAATCTCAGGAATATTGCGGTACCATTTGGGCAGCATATGGTAGTAGCAGAAACCCACGGGTCTGCCTTCCACTAGCGCGCAGATCATATGACTGGTTTTCGATTGTAGGATCTCCCTGGCCGCAGCCTCTGACAGTCCGCTGAGATAAAATTCCTCGGCCATTTGTTGGAGCAGGGGTCCATCTCTCAACCCAAGATGTCTTACCTCAGCTTGATGCATCTCCCCCCTCAAAAAAGGCAGACCACCACGGATCAGCCAGCGGATGGCGTCGATCAGTTCCTTCGGCGCTCTTCATATTTCTTGATGTACTCCTGGTCCAACTCGGGTGAATCCTTGTATTGGGCTCGAAGCTCCGCCAGGCGAGCCTGCAGGTCTTGAACGACCTCGGCGTAGGCCGGATCGTCAAAGACGTTTTTCATCTCCTGCTCATCCTTTTTGCGGTCATACAACTCCCACTCATCTACGTCATAGTAGAAATGCGCCAGCTTATAATCTTCGGTGACTATCCCATAGTGTCGCTTGACCATGTGGACCGAGGGATACTCGTAATAGTGATAATACACCGCATCGCGAAACCCCTCGGATTGGCCTCGAAACAAGGGCAGCAGACTCACGCCTTGCATGTCGGCCGGAGCTGTCAGCCCCGCCGCTCCCAAGAAGGTCTGGGCAAAATCCAGATTTTGTACCATTTGGGTAGAGACACTGCCGGGCTGGATGACTCCCGGCCACTTGACCAAGAGGGGTGTCTTGAAGGACTCATCGTAGATGAATCGTTTGTCAAACCATCCATGCTCGCCCAAGTAGAATCCTTGATCCGAGGTATACACCACCAGCGTGTTTTCTGACAGACCGGCCTCTTCCAGATAGTCCAGTACCTGGCCCACGCCGTCATCGACGGCCGCGATGCAGCCCAGATAGTCTTGCATATATCGCTGGTATCTCCACTTCATCAACTCCTCCTGACTCATGTTGGGATAATTCTCCTTAAATGCATCATTGATCGGGCCATAGACGGCGTCCCATCGCGCGCGCTGATCCTCATTTTGGCGGCCGACTTCGCGCGCGAAAGCCCCCTTGTCCCATCCCACGGTCTCCGGAATACCCAGCTCATCCATCAGTTCCGGATAGATCTTTGAGTCGCCGGCCCAGTTCATGTGCGTAAGTAGGTTCATTTCCGCTTCCTTGGCTGCGGATCCACGGCCCTCATAGTCGTCAAAGAGCGTCGCAGGCTCCGGGAAGGTGCGCTGGGTGAAGGTCCGATAGTGCCGCTCCGGCGGCAGCCACTCTCGATGGGGAGCCTTGTGCAGATACATGAGCAGAAATGGTTGATCCTCCGCCCGGTCTTCTTTGAGCCAGTCCAATGTCATCTCCGTGATGATGTCGGTGGTATAGCCTTCCACCCGCACCCGGCCTTCGTATTTGGTGATGAAGTCGGGGTTGTAGTAGGTCCCTTGCCCCGGCAGGATCTTAAACTGATCAAAGCCCTTGGGATTATTGCCAAAGTGAAGCTTGCCAAACATCGCCGTCTGGTAGCCCTCCTCCTGCAGGATCTGCGGAAACGTGATGTTTGTTGTATCAAAGGGAAAGATATTGTCAATCTTACCGTTGAGGTGGCTGTGCTTGCCCGTGAGGATAACTGCCCGCGAGGGAGCGCAGATGGAATTGGTGACGCACGCATTGGTAAACTTCATCCCCTCCTGGGCGATGCGATCAATGTTGGGTGTTTGCATCAAATGATCGCTATAGGCGGATATCGCTTGATAGGCGTGGTCATCCGACATGATGAACAGGATATTGGGCCTGGCGGGTGTATCATCCTGATCGGCAGAGGGCTGGCAAGACCAGATGATCAGACCAAGAACCATAAAGAGCCATCGACTTTCTATCATTTCTTTCAGATTGTGCTAGTAGAGCTTCACGCGGAATCTTGCTACCACTAATTAATTGATAAGTACCTTCTTAAACCACAGATTGCGCACCCGACCGTTGCTGACCCACAGTCCTTCGACCTCTCCATCAGCCCTTCGTTTGACCCGGATGCGTCGAAACGGGAAGATCGATGCCTCCAGATCGCTGTGCCGCCACACCTTGAGGTCAAATTCGCCATGGCGGGGGTGATAGCCCTTTAGTCCGTCATCGACATAGATCCGGTAGTGTGTATCCAACTCCGGGCTGTAGTACGCACCCTCCAGGGCCGCCATAAACGCAGTGGTCATCTGCACCGGCTCGTAGGACAGGAAGACCGTGGGTTCCTCCTCTCCCTGATGAAAGTACATCGCCATCGCGCCATCTTCGCTATGCTTAAACCGTACATTGATATAGTCAAAGGCAAAGTTCTCCATTCCAAAAGTGCGGTCACCGATGGGAATCAGGGCACTCCGATTATCGTTGCCTCGATCATACCACAGCGTGTCATTCTGCACGTACAAATGACGGGAATAACCGTCCCCCTCCTGCCAGTAGTACCCTGCAAAGTCAGTCAGCTGCGCTCCCGACATAACTACGGGCTCGGTCTCTACCTGCTTTTTGACCGGCTTGCTCGAAACGTCTTTCTTCTCCACAAGCACATCCAAGATGCCGTTGAGCTTAGCACCCACAGATGCGGAGGAAAAATTTGCAAGAATGACCACGCTCAGATCTAGTTCAGGAAAAGTGGCTGCCACTGATCGATAGCCGCCAATGGAGCCACCATGCTGGATCTGCTTGTGGCCGCCAAAAGTGTTGACTGTCACCCCAAATGCATAGCTGATCGTGTCGCCCCCATTTAAGACGCCTCGAGTCTGCAACCGTTGAAAGAGCGGCGACCAGTCTGCCTCGGTCTGCTTGAAGTTGCGCAGCCATCGTAGCAGATCGCCTGTGCTACTGTGCACATTGCCAGATCCCACGTACCCCCAGTACTCCACTGCCCGGGCAAACTGTCCCTCGCCCTCGTGATAATAGGAGGTGGCATTCTGACGCACTACCCGATTGTACTGATCCTCCACATAGGTCTGATGCATGCCCAGCGGCCGGAAGATGTGCTCTCGGGTCCATGTGGCAAAGTCCTGCCCTGTAATCCTTTCAATGATCTCGGCCATCAGGATATACCCTGTATTGCAGTACAGGTATTCCGCGCCCGGCGTAAAGTTGAGGTCCTTCTGCCGCAAAATGAAGCGGTAGAGATCCTCGTCGGTACGGGCATCATCGCCACGCCAGCCGGCCATCTCCAGCATAGCGTGCAGGCTACGCATCCCACTGGTGTGATGTAGCATGTGCCTGATGGTCACTTCTTCTCCAAAGGCAGGCAGGTCCGGCAGGTGCTTCTTGATCGGATCGTCCAGGGATAGCTTGCCTTGTGCTTCCAAGAGGAGGATGCCCATGGCCGTAAACTGCTTGGACACGGATGCGACGTTGAACAGGGTGCTGGTCGTGTTTGGCACCAGATACTCCAGGCTGGCTAAGCCAAAGGCCTGATCATAAACTACTTCGTCTCCGATCATGATCGCTACCGCGCCCCCGGGGTGATTGGGTCGGTTCCATTCGTTGAAGAGGCCATCAATGCGATGGGACCAGTCTTCTTGCCACTGGCCGGCCACGTCCGTCGAGCCTATGCACAGCAAGGCGGCTCCAAGGAATAAGCGGTAAATCAAAGCGCTAAACCGAATCATCTAGTCGTAGTTATCCTGCACGTGGCCAAAAGATAGGAATTGTTAGTCTAGCCCGGTAGAGATCAACACCACATTTGCCACGGTCAGACAGGGGCTATTGATTTGGCAGAACCCCAGGCAGCTCCTGCCTACAATGTCGAGTCTGCGGATTAGTATCGGTCGTGATGTCTCACCCAGGCCATGCCATAAGGGAGCTCATCCTCATCCCGTCCTTTGGGCACAATATCCAGGTAGCGATAAGCTGTGTTGAATGTCTCGAGTTCGCGCGCGTAGCAAGAGTAGGTGTGAAAAATCTGCCCGTTCTGGTCCTTGTAGAATACACTGATGCCAGGCATTTCTTTGTCTTCGTCTGTGCTGATCGCCCGATAATTGTACTGGCTGTCCTGACCACCCCGGGTCGTAGCCTGGTAGTCATAGTTGAAGTCCGATCGCAGGGACGATACCCATGCAAAGGTCCAGCCCATCCGCTGCTGAAAGGCACTAATACGCTCCAGGTCATTGCGAGAAACAGCCAGCATTGTCACATCCCTGGCCCGGAGGTGTACGATGACATCATTGTAGTTATCCGCCCAGAAGGAGCAGCTCTTACATCCCTGCTCGCCCCAGCTGGGACCGTACATGAAGTGGTAAATAATGAGTTGACTGCGTCCGTCAAAAAGGTCGGACAGTGATTTTTCGCCTTGCTTGGTATCAAATACATATTCCTTGTCTACCGGCACCCATGGAAGGGATCTGCGTGCCATAGATAGGGCGTCACGTAGTCTTGTGAACTCTTTTTCTTTCTCGAGCAGTGCCTTGCGTTCTTCCAACCATTTGTCACGGGTGACGATCCTGGGTTCCTGCATCTCTTTTGAAATTTCTTGATGAAAAAACGCAAATTACGGGGTTTGTGCCAACCATGCCAGATGCCGGCCCGAAAACCCACCTGGTCGGCGGCGGCCTGCAATCCTATTCAACATATCTAGTAGAGTTTCGCATTAAATATTGTGGTTAATTCTAATGTCTTTAGTCCGCATACTTCGTTGCAAAGCCTCGCCATAGCTACGGCTATGTCTAGCCACCCACCCGCTTTCGCGGTTCCCTCACTTCTCGCATTGTCATGCTCGACTCTACGAGATCGTTCGGTCATGCCTCGTCTGCGAACAAAATCCTATTAGATTATTCAACATATCTAATGCGAAACGCTACTAGATGCTGAAACTCTACTAAATGTGCCTTTGCAACACGGCGCGAATAAAGTTGTCTTTGGCATCGGTATATCCGCCGCGATCGTCCTTATAGCGCTGGGCCAGATCCTGCTTGAGCGTCGCATAGGATTGTAGGAGTACGGGATCGTTGCGCAAGGCATTTCGGAAGGCCACATGACTCCTGACCCGGGCATGACCCGACGGAAACATGTGCACGTGAAAGGCCCGGGGCTGACCCTTGGTAAAATACTGCCGGCCCGGAATACCGTTTTCCCCCCGGTGCCGATAGTCCAGAGAGGACATTCGATCAACAATCATGGGTAAATACCTGAAGTCATGTAGCTCAATCAGCATATCGATAATGGGCTTGGCCGTCAATCCTGGCACGGCCGTAGATCCGATGTGATGGATGCGCCGCACCAGTCCGCCCAGTTTCCGACGAATGAGCTCGGATTCTTGAGCGTGAAGGAGGGGCCAGTAGGGAGCGTAGGGAACCACGTCTACCACTCCAGCTTTTAGTCCCAGGACCTGTGTGCGGACCGCATGGAGATCCTGCCCGCGAATCAGCCAACTATCGAAGTATTGCTCTTGAAAGTGCACAAGATCACTGAGCTGGGCCGTCGAATAACTGCGCCCGGGGCTAGCAACAATCAGTTTGTTTTCTACGTCATTTCGTCGCACAATGACGGCCTGTACGAAACCCGAAAACTTCGGTATGGCACGCGTGGGACCCACTACGTAAGCGTCCAACGACTCCCCATTGCCCGCTGGAGTCATCGGCAGGAAACCACAATTGACTGGATAGCGATGGGCTCCCTGGGCGTACGTAGAACCCAGGGGTCGGTCCACCCACACCTCTACCCGGCGGTCCAGGTAATAGAGGTCCTTGTACTGTGGATACTCGATCAAGTGATGGGTGGGTTGTCGCTCCGGTCGAATCTACTTGAACATCCTTTTAGATTGGCTGATCTTGTTGACAACATACTTTTTCCAGGTGTCCATTTGCTGTGCGACGAGCTCTTTTTCTTTGGGCATAGCATCGCCTTTATGGTTGTCCATCTTGGATCGCATGCGCTGATCGATGGCCTGCTCATCTCCGTTGACTTGGTAATTCATGCGGGTGATGGTCTTCGAGCTGAGCAGCTCCTCTGAGTCCACCTCGGCGTTGGTGTAAAAGTCAAGATAGGAGATCGTGCCTCTCAAAACCACATCGTATTCTACTTCCTCCTCGATGACCTCACAGGTGATTGATTTCTTTTTGATGATCTTGACATCATTGCCATCGGCGTCTTTCTTGACGTTGCCGTTTTCATCCAGGACATACTCGGGTATCTCGATTTCCTTGGAGTAGTTGTGGGTTCTGGTTTCAGGACTATTTTTCTCGATTCCGATCTTGTGGATGGTGATTTTTATCTCGCCATCATGCCTCTCTTGGCTGTACATGGTATACTTGCGCCACTTGTCCTTGTTGAGACTCGCGAGTTTCTCCTTTTCCAAAAATCGCGATAGGGTATCCTTAAAGCGATAAGGTGTTTGGTCCCTGATGTTGATCAGGATCTTGGTGATGGCCAGGTCTTCCGCCTCCGTGATCCAGTGCCGGATGTCCGGGTATTGCGGATTGATACTATGCACCCGGGTCAACTTATCGTAGGCCAATCGATGATCCTCCTTCACGGGAGATTTCATCAAGAGCTGCGACTCATCAAATAGCATGTCTGAGGCCTGGATGGTGAGCTCTTCGATCTTGGGTGCATAGTTGACCAAGTCAAACTGCTCGCTCAGCGACGGCGGCAGAGAGTTGACCAAATGGACATCTCGCTCCAGTCGAATGTATTCGGCTCTGGCCCGGGCCAAGGACTCACCATTTTGCTGCTCCATCAGCCGTGCAATGGTAGCCAACGATTGATCTCGACTCTGGGCAAATGCTTTGTGCAAGACAGCGAGCTCCTCCGCATCGGTGGGATCTTTTTGCAGTGCCTTCACCGCTTTCGATATGGCCCGTTCAAACGATCCTTTGCCGAGCTTCTTGGTCGAACTGCCGCAGGCAAGGAGTAGGAGAGAAAAGCAAAGAGCGAAGGTGGTCGTCGATTGAAGCTCCATGATTTTTTGGTTTGGTACCAAAAATAAGCACAATGCCAGTGCATTATCAATTTCAGGTACAATTTCAGCCGGATTTCGCCATCAGGCGGGCACCTGACTACCCGAACGGGGGTGCAGCATTCTCGAGGTGGTTAGAGTCGCTCGACTTGTATGTTTTCGGTCTCGATGAGAGACAGGCGAGTGAGTTTGCCTTGGTCGTAAGCCTGCCCAATGTCTGCAAAAGCCACTGAGCCCTTGGTGGTGGGTTTCAGATTTTCATAATCTACAAATCGGATGCCCCCTACATATCGCTCGTTGTAGGCCTTTCTAAAGCGCATCCCACCCCCATCCGTTTCATATTTATAGGCCAGGAAATCGGGCAACTTCGTGTCTTGATTAAACCAGTATAGAAAGATGTCTTGATAGTCCGTACCTCCGCCCTCTTGGTCAAAGGTGACTCGAATTTTGTCATACGTCACTCCGTCGAGCACTTCCTCACCCAGATAAGCCTTGTTGACCGCCGCATCATTCAGCCCCTGAGGAAGCAGCGCGAAGTAAATGACCGAATTAATCGAATTGCTGTACTTAAAAGCCATGGTATCGTGTACCTCGACCTCCTGCCCATTGATGGTGCGCTCAAATCCGTCATTGGTAAGCACATCGGAATACTGACCCGTCGAATCCTGCCAGGATCTCACCATCTCGTAGCGGCCTTGATCACGGTCCACCCGATAAGAGCGATTGCGAAAGTCAAACTGCACCGAAACCTGATCATACCCTTTGCCTCCGGCGGCCTCGATGGCCTGGTCTACGATGGTCTGCGCACGATCTGCGGGTGCCTGCATACAGGCCAATAAGCCCAACAGCGTGACACTGAGACAGGCTGGCAAGAAATGTCGTATGGGGGAAAACCTAAAATACTTGATGGTCATTTGTCTTGCGATATGGGGACAAAATTGAGCAAATCTTTTGTCATGCTAGGTAAGGATTAGCCTATCTAAAGGATTCTGCCGCGCGATGGTTGGTACGACGGCGGCTTTAGGCATGATGGGGTCCGACACCAGACAGTTTTTGGTTAGATCCTTGGCGGAGGAGGAGGTAAAGGCTGAGGAAACCAACGTTCGTTGGCTCATCACACAAACTCTTCCGGGCGGTTTCTATTCCCTACTCAGTTGTAGCTTTTGCACTTCGACGAACTCCTCCGATCGCAAAGCGACCAGATAAATGCCGGGTGGATGTTGCTGCGGGTCAAGCACCAGGCTTGGATCGGACGATGCCCGGTGGAGGCAACGATGACCTACGAGTCTACCTCGAGCATCGTAGATACGCATTCGGACGTCTCCCTTATGTTGCGTAGACAAGGTGACGGCAAATTCTCCCTGAGTGGGATTGGGGTAGAGGGTGGATGGCAAAGACACCGCCACCGGCGAATCAGATGCAGGTGCTGAATGAGCCGGCTCCAAATGAGGAGCAGAATTGGCAGCGTGATGGACCACTGCCATCGGATCCATCGGTGACCGATTCTCCGATGGTGCGCCAGCGGTGGTTGACTCACAGTAGCTGATATCGTCTAGGGCACCCGATCCTTTAAACTTGACCACCATCCGGAATACTTGGGTCACGTCAACGGGCAAGAGCTGTGACGAGTTATCACCCAGGGCCAAGGCATCAATTGTTACTATTTCGATGAGGTCCTTGTCGTACAACTTGACGTAACTGCCTTCCTCCTCAATATCGATCATACGCACCGAGAGGATATCGACAAGCTTGGTAAAGTCCAACGTGATCGTACCACCATCGGAATCGTCATCCGGATCGTCTAGGAGGCCGTCATTATCTTGATCGCGATCATTCTCCGCGATAATCAGCAGCTGCTCCTGCGCGGTGCTATTTTCTCCCGCCTCGCCCGCGCTGCCGCCACGGCCTATGCCGGGGCCACCAAAATCCACGTTTGGCGTACCCAGATCCTCGCAGTGATCCGGTGGGTTGGACGAGTTGAATATAGTGCCGATATTGGGCCCTTGGTTATTGTCCACAGACACGACGACTATCCCCAGTTGATCGCTCAGCTGGGTGCCCGTCGGCACGGCATTGAAATCAATGACATCGCATGCCGGAGGAATCACCGTGTATTCCACAACGGTAGACGCCTCTTCTACACAACCCGAAGCGAATGTCACTTGTAGCTCGACCACCGTGGTCTCCGTCGGACATACATCTATGGTAGCGGTGGTCTCTCCTGTACTCCATAGAAAGGAGATAGGAATACCAGCCACATAGGGGATGATCCGGGCACAAGCCCCCGGCACATCAACGATGTAGGACGCTGGTAGGAGTACCTCACTATCGCCAAAGGAGGCCTCAAAATGATAATCCCCGACATCATTGCCGCTCTTGTCCCCTACCAATAGATAGTATGGTCCGCTGCGCTCAAAGACACCTTCGACCACGGCTTTTTCTGCGCCAAATGCTTCGGCAAGCATCAGACCCGCTTGATCAAAGACTCGAATGTGTGGCTCCATGTCCGGGGACATTTCGCGTACGGAGAATGACCAGGGCGCGCCTGCTACCCCTTCTATCTGATAGGTTCTTAGTTGGGCTACGCCGGTGATGCTATGGTCGAATGCATGAGACGACTCGCACAGGATCTCTTGGGCGCATCGATTGTATGTGATCGATTCGTAATGCATGCCATAAGTCCCTAGATCGTTGCCATGCAGGTCCTGTGCAATGATCAGATAGGAGGTGGTCTCCGTAGCCGTCAGGGAGGCATCAATCAATTTGTCTGACCCACTTGCACTCCATACGAGCTCACCCGCCTCATCATAGATCTCGTAGGAGGCCTCGACCGATGCCTCCGGTGATCGCAGTTGGAGCAGGCCGTGCTCACCCGCACTCATTTTCAATTGAAATGCCTGCCGAGCCGCCAGCGACGAAAGATTGCCGGAGATCGTTTGACCGCACGAGATCGAGCCGGCACAGTGATGCTGATTTAGTAGTTGCGTCGAAAAGCCAAAGTCATCGTGGTCATTGCCGCCCTGATCCATGACCAATAGATAGTATCGACCGGATCGCGGGAGTGGTCGGCGGATCTTGGCCAGGCCGCCGGAACGCACGGAGCGCTCCACTCGTTGGCCACTTTCATGGTAGAGAAAGAACTGCGGCTCCAGATTCACGGTGGCTGCTCTCATCTGTGCATATAATACGTCGCCCTCCGAGCCAGACAAGGCGTATACTTTGACGGCTGCATGCGAGGCAATGCTCGCCGACCAATTGTCAAAACACTCCGTCTGTTGAGCATACGTGGGAGCATTCACCTTGTGTAGGGAAACACCGTAATCGCCCACGTCATTATTATTGCGGTCGGAAGCCTCGATCAGATAGGTGCCGCTGCTGGCCAGGGTCTGATCTATGATGCTAGCAAGTCCGCCATAGTCCCAGTCTTCTGCCACCAGGTTGCTATCCGGGTCATACAATCGGATGTACGAATCGACGGCGGTCACGTCCCGCATTCGTATCCATAGGATGTCTCCGGCGTGGGCCTCGAACTGGTAAGCGTCCACTTGACCCAGCGTATCGATGCGACCGGTCAGGTTGTCCCCATACTTGATGGAGATTTGGCCATACATCACAACGGGCCATAGGACAATCGCGATGATGTAAAGGATCGGTTTCATTTGGGATCATTTTGATTGAACATATTGTGTAAATCAATAATTGGACCAAAATGGCGGACAGGCCAGTGCTTAGTACGCATGTTGTTAAGAGTAGCCAGGGCCTTTCATTCTTAGTGATAGCCAGCTTGATACACAATGGTGGTTTTTCTATGCCTTATCCGAATTTGACCCGTCGCACGAACGCGGCATGCACCTGGGCAGGGCCATGGCCGCTGGCATACCAATCGCAAGAGCAGGAGGACGGAAATGACTACTACCTTTCTCTGCAAATGACCTAATCCCCAGTTTTGATCTGACCTCGTCATCGATATGACAACAAGGTCATTCGTAGTCAAGAAAATCGGATTGGACCTAGGTCTATAAAGCAGGTAACAGATCTATGCTCCCTTTCTATAGTCCGCCGTTCAAATGCTTGCACATGATCACGGCGGATTCGGGACAAAGCGAGGCAAACTCTGTGGTGCCTTGCAAATAAGTCGGCGCGTGCTCTCGAGCGATCACTTGATAGTCTCTGCGTCGGAAGTAATCCACAGCCGTGGTCGTCAGGAGATAGAGGCGCTCAATGCCGAGTGAGCGGGCACGCTCTTCCACGAAGTCCACCAATCGAGCACCGAGCTGCTGACCTCTCCGCTCGGGTGCCACGGCCAGTGAACGCAAGAGACCATTTGGTGCCTCGTACTGCAGCCCAATCATCCCCAGCAGGGGTCCATCCGTGCGGTATACAAATAGGTCGACCGACGATGAGACCAGATCTGCATGGGGGAGATCACAAGCTTGGAGCAGCTCCGCGGCTGCTGTCAAGTCCTCCGGTGGCAGCGATCGAATGTCAAGCGTGACGGGATTCATAGAACGCTCCTTTTCGTAGCTAAAACAAAAATAGCTGACCCCAATGAGATCAGCTATTTTATCATGGATCATATGCTTTTAAAGAAGCGAGGTGTCCATCTCCTTAACATCAAACTCATCAAAGTTGTCCTCTACAAATTTCTTACCGTCCCACATACCCAACCACTCACAATTGCCTGGCTGGGTGCTTAGATAATTTAGATAGGCTTGGATAGCTTTCTGCTTGTCCATTCGCTTGATTGTTATTTCATTTAGATACCCCTTCTTGATATTGAAGTAGTATACCCCTTTTGCAAATTCAAACTTCTTCGTTTTTCTGCGTGCCATAGATATATTTTTGATGATAGAATCGCGCTGCCGGCCCATTTAGCATCTAGACCTATGTATCGCAGCGCATGTGGGGTACCCGATCTAGAGGTACCGGTTTAATACTGTTTTCTTAGTTAATTCAGCCGCTGCAGCTATAGGCTTTGACGCACCTTATCTGCTGGCAGAATGAATCCATATAATAAAAAAAAGGGAAAGAGCCCTAATAATCGGGCAACTTTCTGATTTCTTTAACCCTCTAAAGGGGGGATTTGTTCCGTCAGGATACTGATTTGCGGGAAATGCAGGGCTCTGCACCCCAGCCATGTGTGCCTAGAAAAGACCCAATCTTACCCCATGCCAGGCTTCCGATACGGTCTCCTGCAGCATCTCTGGCTCACACGAGGAGACCACCTCCTGTCCGCCACTCTGCTGAAAGAGGAGAATAGCTGCCGCGACCACCAGCAGTGGGGCAATCCCCAAGGCGGCAAAGCGGCCCTGTAGCGAGTCGTCGGATGCCTCGGTAGACACTGCCTGAGTCTGTCTGCTAGCCAGGTAGATACTGGCGAGAATGAGCAAGCTAAAGAGTACCCAGGTCATATCAAGATTTTCCATAGCAGACATTTTTTGGTCATTGACGTGTAAATAAGGCCAATACACGTGCCAACTTGCATAAAGCGCTGAATGTCTGGTTTTTATAAAATTGCATGTTCAAATATGTCCGCCCATTGTGTGCGCAGGCGTACAAAATCGTACGAATTCGGACACTTTCTCGGACACATCGCCCACTTTCATCTTTCTATCTTGCCGGCCAAACAATGACCACTGACCGTGCCTCCTGCGCTCACACCTGATGATATCCGGCATTGTCTGGAGACCTTGCTTCGTCTGCAAGAAGAGCCTGATCTACTACAGTCACTGCCCGAATCTCAACGTGTAGCCCTGCTTACCGCGGCTGGCCAACTCTCCAGACCGAGTAAGGCAGAACTGCGTTCGAGAAGACGGTCACGAAACAAACTGCAAAAGGAGATCATTCGGAGAAACGACCGCAAAATCCGAGCGGCCACGGGCATTCGCTCTGCACGTGAGGAGACGGTCTTTCATGCCCCCAAGCAGATCAATGGCAAGCAGGTAATCGGACGGCTGGACAAGCCCCGACGATGTTATGTCTGTGACAAGCTCTTTCACGATATCCACTATTTCTATGATGCTTTGTGCCTGCCTTGCGCTGAATTCAACTATCAAAAGAGATTTCAGCGGGCTGATCTCACGGGTCAGGTCGCCCTGATCACCGGTGCACGGCTCAAGATCGGGTACCAAGCCACCCTGATGATGCTGCAGTCGGGCGCCACCGTACTGGCCACCACTAGGTTTCCCGTAGATGCCGCCATGCGCTTTGCGGCCGAAACCGACTATGGGCAGTGGGCGGATAGACTGCACATCTATGGATTGGACCTCCGGCACTCGCCCGGCGTGGAGCTCTTTGCCAAGCATGTCCTAGACAGCTGTGATCGACTGGATCTGTTGATCAACAATGCCGCGCAGACGGTGCGAAGGCCTCCGGGGTTTTATGCACATCTGATGTCCAACGAGCAGTTGCACGGCGAGGGTCTGGATCCGTCGGTGCGGCGACTCCTGGCCCGCCACAGGAAATGCATTGGCGAGTTGACCGTGTCTCCAACAGCGGCAGATAGACAGGCAACTCCCGTATCTTGGCAGGATCGGGCGCCGGGCGTCGGCCTGCGTGCATCGGCGCAATTATCTCAGCTGCCTTACCAGTCTGACTCGTCTCTCGCGTCGGAAGAAGTGTTTCCCCAGGGTCAGTTGGATGCCGACTTGCAGCAACTAGACCTGCGCCACACAAACAGTTGGCGACTGCGGATAGGTGAAGTGGAAACGACCGAACTCTTGGAGGTACAGCTTGTGAATGCCATTGCACCCTTCATTCTGGTCAATCGCCTGGTACCTCTGATGCGTCAGGCCCATACGGGTCAGAAACATATTGTCAATGTCACGGCAATGGAGGGTAAGTTTCACCGCTTCAAGAAGTCCGATCGACATCCGCACACGAATATGGCCAAGGCGGCGCTCAATATGATGACCCATACCTCTGCCAGCGACCTGGCCAAAGACGGGATATACATGAACGCCGTCGATACGGGTTGGGTCACCGATGAGGATCCCACCTTCTTGACCGAGCAACGGCAGGAGGAACATGACTTTCAGCCGCCGCTAGACATCGTGGATGGCGCAGCTAGAATCTGCGATCCCTTTATCGATGGCATTCTTACGGGCAAGCACTGGTGCGGGAAATTTCTCAAGGACTACCGCCCGATTGATTGGTGATCACCGATGGCCGCGGACAAAAAGTCCATTTCAACGACTAGATCCGGCCATTCAACGACTATAATGTACCGGGCGCTCGGATTGTCAGATGTTTGGGTGCAACAAAAGTCTTCAACGCATGAAAAGCACATGGCATATTAAACAGCTAAGAGTCATCTTCTCCTGTCTGTCCTTGGTCTTGCTGGGTGGTTGCATTCCCTCCCTTCATGGCATAGTCACCGACGAAACGGAGATGACCGATGATCGGATTTTGGGTACCTGGTCCCTGACCGAAGATCCGTCCAGCCTCTTCCAGTGGGAGGACAAGGCGACCGGCGTGACCAAGATGACCACGGCGGAATCCCGGTGGACTTTTAGGAAACCTGAGAAAATCCGCTATGAAAGGGGTGACGATCATTCGACCCTTCATCTGGGTGGGGAGATCGATTCCATCGACTTTGCCGATGTCGACTTTCAATGCAAGACACTTTACCCTTCCTACATATTGACACACGAAGAAATCGTGGCTAGCCGTCGGATCACCACCCATCTTGTCACCTGCCTGTCCAGGATCGGGTCATACACCTACATCGATTTTCAGCCGGTCTCTCAGCAGGGATGTGATGTCGAGGGGCGCTTCACCTTTAATCGCGTCTACGCCCACACGTTTGCCAGGATCCGCCTGGAAAAGGACCGTATCGTGTTGAGTCCCTTCAATGGAGACTACTTGGAAGATCTACTGGAGGGTAAACGTATTCGACTGAAACATGAGGTGATGGATGACTCCATGATGGTTTTGACGGCCTCCTCCGATGAATTGGTTGCCTTTATCGAAAAGTATGAGAATGATCCCAAGCTATTTGAAGGAGAAGAGGAATTGATGCCGTTTTAGTAGACAATGATCAAGATCTGATGGCACGCAAGTCAATCCTCTATCACCTGACTTTCTGGATTATTTCCTTTATCCTGCTGTACCGCCTGTTTACGATCAATTATGACAATGGCTGGGCGGATGTGATTTACACCCTCCTTTTTCATCTACCGTTACTTGTCGCCACCTACGTCAATGTCTACCTGGTCGACCGTCTTCTTAGGCGGAAGCTTTATGGTGGTTACATCGCAGGAGCCTTGGCCACGCTAGCAGTCAGCGTGGCCTTTTACTTTTTCATATTTGAGGTGCTGTCCGACCTGCTCTTTCCCGGTTATTACTTCATAGCGTATTATTCCGCCTGGGAGATCAGCCAGTTTGTGCTGGTTTACATCGTCATTTCCTTGTTGCTCAAACTGTCCATCGACTGGTTTGCGGTGAAGGAAGACCAGTTGTCTTTGCAGCGGGAAAACTACACCGTGAAACTCAGAAATCTAAAGGCACAAATCAATCCCCACTTTCTATTTAATAGCCTCAACAACATCTACTCGCTGGCAGATGGGAAAGACACCAGGACCCGGGCGTACTTGGTCAAACTGGCCGATGCCTTGCGCTACATGATCTACGATACCGATGAGGACTTTGTCCCTCTTCCCAACGAAATAGAATATCTTGAAAACTATGTGGCATTGGAGAAGCTTCGCCTGGAAGATCCGGGAGCGGTCCGATTTGAGGCTCGCGGCAATGCGGACGGCCTTGTGATCGCCCCCCTGCTGCTGCTGCCTCTGGTGGAGAATTGCTTCAAGCATGCTCGACGGCCGGATCCCGCTATCCATATCATGTTGACAATCGGCCCCTCACTGCTTCAACTACACACCCGAAACAACCTTGCGCTGGTCAGTCCGGACGAAAAAGGCGGTCATGGACTACAAAATGTAAGGAAACGCTTAGCGATGATCTATCCTCAACAACACCAGCTGCACTATCGACAAGAAGACGGGCAATTTCATGCCCAATTGGAAATAAACCTAGATCGATAGTGCGCCTCACCTGCATCATAGCCGATGACGAGCCCCTGGCCCGGAAGGTGTTGGTGGAGCACATCGATGCTATCGCAGACCTGCATCTCGCACATCAGTGCAAGAATGGCCTGGAGCTGAGGCTCTGGCTCGAGGACAATGCCGTGGACTTGGCCTTCGTAGACATCAACATGCCCAAACTGTCTGGCTTAGAAGTGCTTAGATCCTTGCAACAATCGCCGCTAGTGGTGTTGACCACGGCATACTCCGAGCACGCCGTGGAGGCCTTCGAACTAGACGCCTTTGACTACCTAGTCAAGCCCATCTCCTTCGAGCGCTTTTTTAAAGCCGTAGCCAAGGCCAAAAAAAGTCTCCGCGAAAAGGCGGCAAATCGCACGGCATGGATCACGATAAAGGAAGGTCGGCGCCTCTACAAAGTCGACCCCGCCCACATCCGCTATCTGCAGGCCTACGGTGACTACGTACGGATCTTTGCTCTGGAGATGACCTATATCACAAAGCGTAGACTCACCCAGATCAGCCAAGGGCTGCCGCCGGATTTCCTGCAGGTGCATCGATCTTATGTGGTCAATTTGTCCTGGGTGGAATATCTCGAAGGAAATCACCTCATGATCGGTAAAGACCGGATCCCCGTCTCCAGCACTTTTCGGGACGAACTACTATCTCGCTTGCACTAAGCCCGAGCGGAGAGATCAAGCATCCACCACCTGGACACCCCGCCAGAAGGCGACTCGATCCTTGATACCCTTGGCAGCCTCTGCGGGATCGGCATAGTACCATGCCGCATCCCTATTGGTTTCTCCATTCACCTCCAAGCTATAGTAGGAAGCCGTGCCTTTCCAAAAGCACTGGGTCTCGGTATCACTTTGCCGCAGATAGTCTTTTTTTATGGCGTCAGCAGGAAAATAGTAGTTGCCCTCAACATTGACTAGATCGTCACTTTCGGCAATGACTTCCCCGTTCCAAACGGCCTTCTTCTTCATTGTCTGTTCTGTTTAGGTCATGTGCTGAACACGATCAGGACCACATTGTTGGAACGCTATCTGGCCTATGCAGACAAATCACTACATTTCAGCGGAAATTCCAGTAGAGGTAGCGTGCCGCAGACATTTCGGCACCGCGGTTCGCTCGCTTCGATTGGTAATTTGTCGACATGAAGGATTCGCAAATGCAAGATAAAGCGGCTCGCTTTGCCCAAGCGCTGCCGGGCAAGTTCTTTCTCAATGGCGAAGATCTGCCAGCCCTGACCATGTACCTGCTCCGTAGAGGCCAGATCGGGCCGGATGATCAAGTGCTGTCTGCCGAGAAGCCCGGGGAGGGCAACATGAACTATGTGCTTCGGGTCACCTCTCACATTGGATCCATCATCCTCAAGCAAGCTCGGCCCTGGGTGGAGAAATATCCGATGATTGATGCCCCGGTAGAGCGGGTTAAGGTCGAGGCGACTTATCTAAAGACGGTACACGCGGACCCATTCACAGCCCGTCATGCGCCCCGCCTCCTCTGGTTTGATCGAGCCAACCTTATCATGGCCTTGGAGGACTTGGGCGAGTCGGCTGATTATCTGCACATCTACCAGCCTCAAGAGTATATCTCGAGCGCAGATCTACGTACGCTGCTCAGCTACCTGGTACATCTGCATGGCCTCTCCGTGCCCAGTGATTTCCCTTCCAATATGGACATGCGCCGACTCAACCATGAGCACATCTTCCGCTTTCCCTTTGACGACGGCAACGGGATGAACCTGGATGAAATCCAGCCAGGACTCGCCCGGGCAGCACTCCCCTACCAACAGGACCTGGAGCTAAAGTCCAAGATTCTGACCCTGGGAGATCGGTACCTGGGCGAGGGCAGTGCCTTGATCCACGGTGACTACTATCCAGGCAGTTGGCTTAGCACCCGCGATGGCTTAAAGGTCATAGATCCGGAATTCGGATTTTTGGGTCCGCCAGAATTTGACCTGGGGGTCATGCTGGCGCATATGATGATGGGGCAGCAGCCCAAGGCGCACTTGACCGAGATCTGTCGATGGTACCTGGAGAAGAGGCATCTGGATGGGGCCCTGCTCTCGCAGTTTGCCGGAGTGGAGATGCTGCGTCGCTTGATCGGTATTGCTCAACTCCCCCTGTCACTCACCATAGAAGAAAAGTCTGCGCTCATGACCAAGGCCGCTGCCTGGATCATGCAGGAGAACCTGTTGCAGGAGCTGTAAGGGGAAAAGGCCTCTGTTCTTGCGCTAGAAAGATTTAGCGTGAAACGCTACTGGCCACCATGCGATCGGCCAAGGCCTCCAGATCAATGCCTACGAACTCTCGGCTAGCCCGGGTAATCTCGTCCACCCAATCAGGGGGCAACTTGGACGCTCCGTGCATCGCACCTAGAATGGCCCCGGTGACCGCAGCTACCGTATCGTTGTCTCGCCCGTAGTTGACCACAAACTCCATGGTCTTGCGAAAGTCTCCCTTGCCAAACTCCAGGGCAGTCAGGTTGATGAGATGAATCTCACCGGCATGAAAGGGGATGTCCTGCAGCTTCTCATCGAGCAATTCGTAAGCTTTTTGCACCTGCTGATAATAGCCCCGGCTATAGGGATATCCTCTGGGTAGGCGGATGCTGGCCGTGTCCACATCCTGAGCTTCGTGCCATGCCGTGTGTGCGATCCGCTTGGCATCCTGGTGAAACCGATGCGCAATCCTACCGACCAACCTACTCTCAAAGTATCCGTTGGGATCCACCTCATTCGTCACGGCACCAATCGACTCCATGGATGGTGTCACCTGCATCGCACGGGATACGTAGGCCGCTGTCAAGGCGGCGATATCTCGGGCATATCCGATGTCGAAGAGCCCCAGCTCATAACCCGATGCATAGGCTTTTTCTGGCGCGTCGGGATAGCGCAGTCCGACCATCGGCGTATAAAGCATGCCGGCACAGGCCATTTCGCCGCCGTAAAATTTGTTAAGCGCATAGCTGTATCCATCCAAGTCCCTTTGCACGTAAGGTCGGGCCACCTTGGCCCACTCCTGCAACCAGGTCATGTGCCGAATTTCTGTTTCTACACTGGCTGGATCAAAGTCGTCCACCTGGCCCACCTCGTCCTTCTCGGCGAGATAGAGGTCAATGATATATTGGCCAAAATGGTCCGCATCATCCTGGCCGTGCGAGGCTATAGACGCATAGAATTCGACCATCAGATACTTCCATCGAGTGTCGTCCGTCGTCCCCCCGGGCGGTAGATTGTAGTCCCAAGGGCCTTCGGGTGACCCTTCACGGATCACGGGCTTAAAGGCATCGATGTAGCCCCACTGGATTTCAATATCATCCCGGTGCCACATTTCCACGGGAGCCCCCATCGCATCGCCAATGGCGGACCCGATCAACGATCCAAGCACTTTGTCCCGGTAGCGTTCCTGGGTGAGATCGGCAGGCCAGTCAAAGGTGTCCTGCTCCTCTTTGACGGGCGGCACGGGAAAGGTGGATTTGGTCACTTCGGGCCGACAGCCTGCCAGTACTACAAAGAGTCCAAGCATGACCGGCAAGTGTAGGTTGCACATGCTGCAAAAATAGGATTCTTGACCATCCGATGGATGCCTAGCTGGGGACGCTGCACTCGTCAAGAAACGATGATCAGCTAACCCTCATCCCATAGATTCGCCAACGTGTAGGGAGATCCTTCCGGGGTCCAGATGGTGCCATCAATGTATCTGAAGTGTCGATCAAGGCTGTCGATGCGATCCATGGTCTCCCGAGACAGCGACAAGGAGCCGGCCTTCAGGTTGAGGGCTTGTCGCTCGGGATTGGCTGACTTGGGTATGACGGCAGTCGCTCGGTTTACCGCCCAGGCGATCAAGATCTGCGCCGGTGTCACACCATATGCTTCCGCGATCTTGGCAATCTCCCGGTCATGCAGCAATATCGGATCCTGCTCCTTGATGAGTCGGGCCGGCCGATCCATCGAACCCAATGGCGAGTAGGCCGTGATCCAGATACGCTCCTGCTGGCAATAAGCAAGCAAGTCGGACTGCTGCAAATAGGGATGACACTCCACTTGATTGGACGCAGGTCGAATTGAGCACTGGGCCAGAAGAGACTTCAGTTTCTTAATGCTGAAATTGGAGACGCCAATGTGACGCGTCAGGCCCTGGTTGACCCCGGCCTCCATCTGCCGCCAGGTCTCGATGATAGGCACCTCGTCTAAAGGCACGAACTGTGAGCCGTCCGCCGGAAAAATGACTTCGCGTGGCAGTACCACCGGCCAATGGATAAGATAGAGGTCCAAATACGCCAACCGCAGATCTTCCAACGTCTGTCGCAGCGCCGGCAGGACGTCCTCCGAGCGATGACAGTTGTTCCACAGCTTGGATGTGATCCATAGCTCCTCGCGTGTCACTTCTCCGTCTGCGATGGCATCGGCCAAGGCCTGACCGATCTCCGCTTCGTTTTCATATCGGGCCGCACAGTCAAAATGCCGATATCCGAGGCGGATCGCCGAGCGGACCGCACGGTAGGCTTCCTGGTCTTCTGATTTCCATGTCCCCAGGCCCAGTAGGGGCATCGTGTCTCCATTGCTAAAGGTGGCTTGCTTCATATCTTCCAATAAAAGGTATTTGAGGCAGAAGATACTGCTTGTGGCGGGTAAAGTTTTGAGTGAGCGGGAGTTTGTGAGTTTTGAGTGAGCTTGAGTTCTGAGTTTTTGAGTGAGCTTGAGTTCTGAGTGCACTTGAGTTTGGAGTGAGCCTGAGTTTTGAGTTATGGAGTCAGCTGGAGTTCTGAGTAAACTTGAGTTTTGACGAGCTCACGACTAGACCATCTCTCACTGAAAAACTGGCAGAAAAAGGCCACAAAGCCCAGATCAGGCCGCGTTTGGCGTCCCCGCCAAACGCATTGCTAGCTCGCTGTCCCCTGAAGCCTTGATGAAACGATTCACTCTAGCGCACTCAAGTCACTGCTCTGTGTGAGTTCTGAGTGAGATGGAGTGGAAGTGACTATAGTGACCCAGAGTGCCTAGGGAGTGATCTAGAGTGAAGTTCGGAGTGCACTTGAGTTTTGACGAGCTCACGACTGGACGATCTCTCACTGAAGTGCCCACCTAGCAGGAATCCTCCCACACCGTGAGCTCGAATTGAACTCTTCCAATGAAATCTATCAACTAAGCAAGGGAATCTTCCCTGCTTGACAGAGTAGAAGATTTCCGCATGGATCAAAAACCAAACATATTTGAAATTATTAGCAATATTTATTATCATCTACCAATTTAATTGTTATGGTTAAATCACACATCATGAAACGCATCAAATTGCAAGACCTCAAGAAGATTGAGGGTGGAGACCATTGTTCAATCCTGCATACCATTTATGCAAATAACTGCTTGACCGGAGGGGCACTAGCTGGAACTCTATATGGTTATGTGCAAGGTGGCTCCACTTAGAGTGGAACCATGCCATGCTAACATCTTTCTTATAGTGGCCGTGTGAATATTTACCTCCCCCTTCAAATGAAGTATTCCTACGGCTTGGTTCTTATCTTCTTGTCGGCCTTTTGTGTATCACACATAGGGGCACAAATTCGACATTTTGAAGGGCGTGTACTCTCCACGTTGGATTCGCTTCCACTCTATCTAGCCTCGGTGTCAAATGAAGCTGAGGACAAGGGAGTTGTGACAAACAGGTTAGGCGAATTTCATTTAGTGCTTGATTCTCTCGACCAATCAAGGTATATATTGATCCAGTACCTGGGTTATACGAATGAATATATTTCGACTGATAGTGCCGGTGCTTCAAGTGAAGCTATTTACCTACGCCCTGATCCTTTTTCCCTCTCTGAAGTTGTCGTCTCGGCAAGAAATGATAGATCGGAAGAGATACTGAGAGAATGCGTTTCCCAAATGAGATCTAACTATTCTCGTAAGACTCATCTCTTAACGTCATTTTTGAGAGAGTCTTCAAGAAATGAAATCGGGGGTAAATTTACCTCCCTACTTGAAGCCATACTCGAAATTCAAAAATCGGGATTCCATAAACGACAAAGCAATGTCAAAATTCGCCTTCTGGAACTACGGAAGACCAAAGACTATGCAAAGTATCCAATATTAACTAGAATAATGCGATACTTTTTTCGAAAGGGTGACACCGATCTACATAATCTAATGAGATATGATCCGATCAAGTGCAATATCAGAGGTGAGGCTGTAAAATTCATCAAACCTTTTTCTCAATACGATACTGCTTATTATATAGGGCAAACAACCTATGACGGGTCGCCTACTCACATAGTAGGGCTAGAGGACATTAATATCAAGGCCACCCTGTTCATCTGTGAGTCAGATCATGCTCTATTGGAGGCCAAATACCTATTTACCGGCATGCACCCTCTAAAGACTCCAGAAGAAGAAATAAACTATAAGGAAGAACTTCAGATCAAGTATAGAAGGGCGTTTGGGACATATCACCTCTTTCACCAAAGCTACTTTCGCATCGACGACATTCGACTCGTAGATGGCAAGAGATCAGTTGGGTATAGACACTCCGATCTCACCTTCACAAGCATCCAACCAAGTAGAAAGAATTTTGATAAAATCAAACGGCGTGATAGACTGGTAGAAGACGTAAAAAATATTTCCAGCAAATACAATGCTGATTTTTGGAGAAACACCAATACATTTCTGATGACCCCACTTGATCAAAACTTAGTTCGTGATCTAGAGTTTGAGTACTCGCTAGAGGATCAATTTCATCTCTCCAATGAGTAACAGTACTTCGCCGTTCAGGTTCAATCTATCATGGCAACAGATTCTTTTGATCATTTTGCCGACCCTATTGTTTCTCGAGAGGTACTACACATACTTCGTTCTTAGGCTTAAAGCTATGAACGGAACAGACTCCTCCATCACATTTAAATCATTTTTTATCTTCAATTTTGCCCTTGGAGTCATGGTAATGTGGGCCACTATTCTCACCAGGTTTGCTGTTTTGAAAGTGACATCTGTTCTATGGAAGGACATCCCAGCAAGACAGCTATTGAAAGCTGCATCCCTATCGTACATTGTATACTTTATTGCGGCCCTGGTCAAGATCGGCTATTTTGAGTTTTTTGCGTCAAGTTACGGCATGCATGAATTGAGGGACTTCGACCAAATATTTTACCTTGAGCAAAGGCAAGATCTAGAACTAAATGTCATCTCACTCATCGGTTCTCAGATATATGTATTGGACGTAATCTATTACATGCTCTTATTCTTGATACTTGATCTCCGTGTGAATGATGTTTCCACGCTATTCATAGCACTAATATCACTAATTGGATATATCTGCGTTCTTTGTTATAAGTTATTGTTGGTAATAATTCAACTTATTTAATTTTTAGACTGCTTGATTTCCCATCGTAATAAGACGAAAACCACACGTACTGTGCTTGTTGTCTCGATGCTCTTACTAATGACATTTATGTCTATCTGGACATTCAAATCTATACAAGAGCACCAAGCCGATCTCGCGAAGATAATGTCTATTACGCTGAACGAGTTGACATTTTGCGACTACACAGGCGACGAGGTCCCTCTTGTTCCAGATTCGTTAAGAAAGCAAGAGTGTGTAATTGTAAATATCAGCAGTGATTGTGACATTTGTTATGAGACACTTGTGAAATTTTAGTCTTGGATCCACCTTAGCCCTGACATTCAGGAACGACTTTTTCTCTATCTCACTGAATTGAAGAATCGAATGATTGTGGTTGTCATAAGTCACAGCAAGGACATAATTAGTAGATGTGATAAAGTGGTTAACATGACAGAAGTAACCAATAGAGATCCGGTGGATCTGTCATTCTGACTGTAGGCCACTAAGTCAATATGTGAATCGCCAGACATTTTACATACTTCTAGCGAGTCCGCTCTCTGGAGTAACCATCACGACCAAAAGTGAGCCATTAGTTAGTGGAGGCAAGTGGAGTGACAACTGTTGATCCGGGCTGGGAGTCGCAGTGTGAAGGCTCTCCACCCCCCGCCAGCTCGTCTAAAACTCTGGGCACTCAAGGCACTACTCCCAAAAGGTCCTCCCACCCCGCGAGCTCGTACAAAACTCTAGTTCACTCAAGGTCACTCTAGCGCACTCAAGGCACTCTAAAATGGCACTCTAGCGCACTCAAGGCACTTCTCCCAAAAGGTCCTCCCACCCCGCGAGCTCGTACAAAACTCTAGTTCACTCAAGGTCACTCTAGCGCACTCAAGGCACTCTCAAATGGCACTCTAGCGCACTCAAGGCACTTCTCCCAAAAGGTCCTCCCACCCCGCGAGCTCGTCTAAAACTCTAGTTCACTCAAGGTCACTCTAGCGCACTCTAGCGCACTCTAAAATGGCACTCTAGCGCACTCAAGGCACTCTAAAATGGCACTCCCAAAAAGGGGGCTGCGACATGGCCACAACCCCCTCATAGATTCCTAACGACTTAGTTTTTCAACCGGGACGGAGGCATCATCACCTGATCGATGATATGCACGACACCGTTGGAGACTGCCGCATCCGATTGTGATAGGGTGGCTCCATTGATGTGAAAAGTCTCGGCAGCCAGGGAGAGTTCAACTTCCTCGCCCTGCAATGTCGTGACCTTTCCTGCAGTCATATCGGATAGTGTTACCTTGCCCGGTATCACATGGTACCTGAGAATGGACAATAACTGATCCCTATTGTCCGGCTCCATCAACGATGTCCAGGTGCCGTCGGGCAACGCTGCAATCGCTTCATTGGAGGGGGCAAAGAGGGTATACGTACCGTCCTCCTGTAGTGTCTCCAGCAAGTCCGTCACGGCGATTGCCTCCGCAAAAGTCGTTAAGGACTCCTGCTCATTAGTCCAGTCGATGATGCTTTGTGCATGGGCTGTCACAGCCATGACCGTCATCAGACAGAAGACCATCATAAGATGCTTCATAATCAAAATTGTTGTTTAGGTTATAAATGAAAAGTCTAAATCCTACCTCACACACAATCTTGAGCGGGTCGCAAAGGAAATGGAAATAGTCTGAGAGAATCGTGATCGATGCGATCGTGCTCTTATAACGAAGAATCTGGAAGAGCGATATATACGAAGGCTCATTTTTTTTGATACGAGCGTCTCCGGTCGGATGGTGCAGACTGCCATGCCATTGTCAGACAGCAGGATAATCCGTACCTCGCCGGGCGTAGAAGGGGAGGAAATGTACCTTTACACAAATGGCCACAAAACGTAATGTATCGGACCGGCTGGCAAGCGTCTACCAAGAGGCTTACGACGACCTGAACGAGGCTCAGCGACAGGCAGTGGATCAGCTGGATGGGCCGATCATGGTATTGGCTGGGCCCGGCACCGGCAAAACCCAAATTCTAGCCCTGCGCATCGGACACATACTCAGCAAGACCGACACCAGCCCCGGCAACATCTTGTGCCTGACCTACACCGACGCCGGGGCGATCGCCATGCGCAAGAGGCTATTGAAATACATTGGCCCGGCAGCGTACAAAGTGCAGGTGCACACCTTTCATTCTTTTTGCAACCAGGTCATTCAAGACAACCAGGAATCATTTTCAGCGTATGCCATCCTCCAGCACATCTCGGATCTGGAGAAGGCCCAGATGCTTCGATCCGCGATCGATAGCTTCCCCTATGAGCATCCCCTGCGCAAGCTGAAGGGTCAATTATACTACGAGGCCCGGCGCATGGAGAGCCTCTTTTCGCTCATGAAACGCGAATCCTGGACACCAGCCTACCTGGTCGACCATATTGCCGCCGAGTATCAGCGTATTGAACAGGACCCTGCCAACTTTTACAAGACCACCCGAAAGACGTACAAGGCCGGGGATCCCAAGCGGGATTACTACAAGAAAAAGGATCGGATGGATCTACTCAAGGCCGCCGTACACGCATTTGAGCCCTTCCAAATCAGGATGAAAGAGGCCGGCAGATACGATTTTGACGATATGATCCATTGGGTCTTAGAAGCCTTTCAGACGGACGATGGGCTACTGGCCAGCTATCAGGAGCGGTTTCTGTACGTTTTGGTGGACGAATATCAGGACACCAATGGCTCTCAAAATAAGATCATTGAGCTGCTGGTGGATTATTGGGAGCGACCCAATCTCTTTGTCGTGGGCGATGACGACCAGGCCATCTTTCGCTTTCAGGGGGCCAATATGACCAACCTGGTCGACTTGCACCGAAAGTACCAACCGACCACCGTGGTCTTGACCCACAACTATCGCTCCTCGCAACCCATCCTGGACTCCGCCGGTCATCTGGTCAACTTTAATGCCCAGCGCATCACCCACGAGTTTCCCGGCGTACAGAAAAGACTAGTCTCGCGTCTCGCCCACGCACCCAAAAATCAAAGTCCACAAGTCTACGAATACCTCAATGTCGCCCAAGAAGAGAGTGCCCTGTTTACCAAGCTCAAACTGCTACAGGCCCAGCAGGTACCACTCTCTCAGATCGCCGTGATCTACCGCAAGCATGCCCAGGCTTACAATCTCATCAAGGCCCTGGCGCAGATCAATGTCCCCATTGACGTCAAGCAGAAGGTCAATATCCTGTACGAGCCCGTGATCCGCAACCTCGAGCATATCCTCACCTACCTGCACAAGGAATCGGTCACACCCGGCACGGCCGAAAGCATCCTCTTTGAGTTGATGCACTATCGGTTTTTTGATCTACCTCCCGTCGAGGTGGCCAAGCTGTCCATGCATTGCTGGCGAAATCCGCGAGATAGGCGGTCCTTGCGCCAAGCCATTAAGGACGTGGATCTCCTTGAGTCCCTGGAGCTGCAGCACATCCCAGCCTTCCTCGCATTTAGTGCCACCTTGGATTATTGGGTGAGCCAGATTCCGCACGTGACGCTGCAGGTACTCTTTGAGCGCATCCTCAAGCGAGGCAATGTCCTTCGCGAGGTGATGAAAAGCGATCGCCGGACGTACCAGATGCAGACCATCGCCACCTTCTTTAACTACCTCAAAGAAGAGACACACCGCGACCCGGGCATGCAGTTGGGCGCATTTTTGCAGACACTGGCAGAAATGCGGGAGATGGAGCTACCGCTCTACATGCACAATCTGATGCGCTCACGCGACGGCATCAATTTTATGACCGCGCATGGAGCCAAGGGACTAGAGTTTGAGTATGTCTTCATGATCGGCTGCAACAAGCGGCATTGGGAAAGCCTCTATGGGCGACGTGACGCTTATACCCTGCCCAGCAGTATCATTGACCCAACCAAGGAAACCGATGTGGAGGACGAGCGCAGACTCTTCTATGTGGCAATGACGAGGGCCAAGCACTCGCTGCAGATATCGTATGCAGCCGAAAACCTCAATGGCATGCCGGAGGAGCCCAGCCAGTTTATTGCAGAACTGCTGTCGCAAGGAGCCGCCGGAGCCGTCGAAAAGAAGGTGCCGGAGAGAGAAACGGTCGATTTCTACGAAAACCTCTTGACGCCCACCGACCGTAAGCTACCGCTGATCGATCACGATCTGATCGACAGGGCGCTTGAGAAGTTTCAGATGTCACCCACCGCCCTCAACAAGTATCTGGCCTGTCCCCGCACCTTCTATTTTGAAAACATCTTAAAAGTACCGCTGGCCAATAGTCCCTACCTGGGCTTTGGCAACGCGGTGCACTACGCCTTGCAACGCACGCTGGAGGACCACCTGCATGGACTCCCCCTCACTGAGGAACGGCTCATGCAGCATTATGAAAGTCAGATGCTCTTCTTTCGAGCGCATTTTAGTACGAAAGAATTTGAAAACTACCTCAAGCACGGCGAGCGCATTCTGCCGGCATATGTAGCCCATCATCGCGATCGATGGCTCAGCGCCAAGCGTCTGCTGGTCGAGAAAAACATAAGCCACGTCACCCACCGTGGTATACCGATCAAAGGTCGGATCGACCTCATCCTGGAAGATAGCTCAGGCCGCTACACCGTCATTGATTTCAAGACCGGCAACATGGACAACCCGCAGTTGAGAAATCAGAAGCTACGGGCCCAAACCAGTTTCGATCGTCCCGGGGGCGATTATTGGCGCCAGGTCGTGTTTTATAAGATTCTTCTGGATGCCCAAGCGGACGATCCCGTCATCATGGACGTGGGGCAGATGAGCTTTGTCGAGCCCGACAAGCATGGCCAGTTCTACGACAAGGATTTCTTAGTTGACCTGGGTCAGTACGAGCTGGTTTCTGATCAAATCGTGTCCGTACATCAACGTCTGCATGACCACGATTTTGATGTGGACTGCGGTCGCCGCGATTGTGACTGGTGCAATTTTGTTAAGAATGACTTTGTGCTGCCGGAAGATACCTTTGCTGAGGCGGAAGAGCCAACACCGAGAGAATTCGTCTCGGATATGGGCCAGTACGAGCTCGATTTTTGACTGCATCGGCGTGCATGAGATCCTTTTCTGTCTACACACTCATGGATAGGCTTTGACCCGTGGAAAACGTCTGATTCGTGGAGCTGTGGGCTTACCGCTGCACATCCTTTGATGGTCGTGGGCCAGACAGCGCTAGGTCAAAGACCGACGGTCCACGAGAGCCCGCGGAGATGACCCGGCCCATCAAGCGCTGGTAAGGGACAACATCTTCGCGACAAAATCACCTTTTGATCACTTGGACAACTCCACTGTTAGACTCCTCAACGAAAATCTCCCACCCACCAACTAGACCTCTTTTAAACCAACTTTTTCAAACCACTGCACAACGTTTGATACCTACACCATGAGTCTCTGACCGAGCGAGGTCCAGTTTTTTCCTAATTTCCAAGCTCTTGAACAAATCACTTGGTGCGATGAATAAAGCGATCCTAACTCAACTCATTGCTTTGGCTGCCCTTTGCTCCTATGCGCAAGACGTCGATGTGTCGACCATGCAGCATTATCCCGGCTTCATGGACTTTTATTGGGACGACAGTCAGGGTAAGATCTATTTGGAGGTCAAGGACTTTGACCAGGAGCTCCTTTATAATACTGGCCTTTCGGCCGGAGTGGGGTCCAACGATTTGGGATTGGATCGGGGCCAGCTGGGCGGTGCACACGTGGTGACCTTTCACCGAGTGGGTGACAAAGTTCTGCTCATCGAGAAGAATCTGAGGTTTCGGGCCAACAGCGACAATGCTTTGGAGCGCAGAGCCGTGGAGGAAGCTTTTGCCCAATCCGTACTATGGGGATTCACGGTCGCTGACCGTTCCGACCAGGGGGTACTCGTAGATGCTACCGCCTTCTTGCTACGAGATGTGCACGGCGCAGCTAAGCGATTGGCCGCCAGTAAGCAGGGATCCTATCAGGTGGATGCCAGTCGATCGGCCATCCACTTGCCCCGGACCAAAAACTTTCCAAAAAACACAGAGTTTGACGCCCTGATCACCCTCACCGGCGAGGCCAAAGGGGCGCATATCCAGTCGGTGACTCCCAGCCCCGATGCTGTCACGGTGCGTATGCATCATTCCTTTATCGAGCTGCCGGATGACCAGTACGAACCCCGGCTTTCCGATCCGCGCTCCGGATACGGCACGTTGAGCTACTACGACTACGCGACACCGATCAATGCACCCATCGTCAAACGCTTCATCCGCCGACATCGGCTCGAAAAGCGTGATCCGACGGCAGCCGTCAGTGAGGCCCTAGAGCCCATCGTCTACTACATGGATTCCGGCGCCCCGGAACCGGTCAAATCCGCCCTGATCGACGGAGCTAGCTGGTGGAACCAAGCCTTTGAAGCCGCCGGCTATAAGGACGCCTTTCGGGTGGAGGTGCTCCCGGCAGATGCTGACCCCATGGATGTCCGATACAATGTGATACAGTGGGTACATCGGTCGACGCGCGGATGGTCCTATGGTAGCTCGGTGACGGACCCGCGCACTGGGGAGATCATCAAGGGTCATGTATCGCTGGGCTCTCTGAGGGTGCGACAGGATTTTATGATCGCACAGGGCCTGGCCAGGGCCTATCCGGACGATCAGGATGATCCGCGACCCTTGCTCGATCTGGCCTTGGCCCGGCTGCGCCAATTGTCCGCCCATGAAGTGGGACATACCCTCGGACTCATGCACAACTTTGCGGCGTCTACCAATGATCGCAGCTCGGTGATGGACTACCCACATCCCTGGGTGATGTACGATGGGGATCAGCCTGACTTTAGTGATGCCTATGACGTGGGCATCGGAGATTGGGACAAGCGGGCGATCCTCTACGGCTACCAGGACTTTGCTCCCGGCGTGGACGAAGCAAAGGCGCTCCAAGACATCTTGCTGGAAAACAATGCGCTCGGGCTCAGATACATATCAGATCAGGATGCCAGACCCAGCCACGGTGCTCACCCTCATGCCCATCTGTGGGACAATGGTGCCTCGATCGTGACGGAGTTGGAGCGTATGATCGACGTGCGGCAGAAAGCCTTGGATCGATTTGGATTGGACAACATTCCTGCCGGCACGCCGACGGGGCATCTGGAGAATGTGCTGGTACCCTTGTACCTAGGTCATCGCTACCAGACCGAGGCGGTGACCAAGCTGATCGGTGGCCTCGAATATCGTTACGCCGTCAAGGGAGAAGGCGACGTCACCACCAAGATGGTCGAGCCGGCCGTACAAGCGCGTGCCCTGGACGTCCTGCTGACCACCCTGCATCCGGACTTTCTCACGTTGCCGCCACATATCATCGAACTCATTCCACCCCGACCGGCCGGCTACCAGCGTGACCGGGAGCTGTTTAAGACCCGCACCGGTCTGACTTTTGATCCGATGGGTGCGGCTGAAGCGGCTGCCAGCTACACCCTAGACTTCCTACTGCACCCACAGCGCATGAGTCGGCTGATCGAGCATCACAGCCGGGACAGCAGGCAGCCCTCTATGACAGCGGTGCTGGAGCGTATCTCGGATGCCGTCTTTGCCCAGGAACAACGGGAAGGCTTAAAGGGGGCAATTGGCGATGTCGTGCTCTCCCTGTTTGTCGAGAAACTTATAGAACTGGCCGTCGATCAAACCTGCCATCATCAGGTGAGAGGTGCCGCCCTGCAGGGGCTGGAACGGGTACAAGCTACATCGCCCTCGTCCCCAAGTAGGTATGCTATTCATCGGCGCGTGGATCGCTTCATGGCGGCACCGGAGGAGTATCGACCGCAGCCTAAGATATCCTTGCCCGATGGATCGCCCATCGGCTGCGGGGGTCATTTTGACTAGCCCGCTGAATTTACTGAATGCGTTGAAATGGGGATGTCATCATTTGTGGGGACACTGACAGCGTACCCCTATAGAAATCGCTCAGCAAGCGCAGGGGTTGGCACCATACAGCTGTCTCGCTGGCCAAACCACCGGTACCGGCGGGCCGCGACCAGCTCATAGATAGAATCTCGCAGCACGCGGGGCAACACCTTCAGATGACGCAAGGGTCGGTAAGGAAAGCGGAGATGTCCGGCAATCTCCAGTGCTGCACTGGATTTTGTCAGAATTTGGCCCTTGCGCCATAGAATAAGTGAATCCAAGTCCTCCTGCTGCGCAGACTTGGCGAGATCCTGGGCATAGTGTCCCAACTCGGACTGCAGCGGTGCAAAATGCAACTCGGCATGTCGTTCGTGACGGATCACAAACTGCACAAAGGAATTGCAGAGATTGCATGTGCCATCAAAAAATACCACGGTCTTGTTTGAGATAACTTCCTCAGGACCCATCCCTTACGAAACAAACACGTGATCGTATAGTTCGGATAGATCCCGCACGTAGCACACGGTTATTTTGTCGTATTTGCTGTCGATATGTTTGGCATGTAGCGTGGACACGTAGATCTTGCGAAATCCCATGCGCTCTGCCTCGAGGATGCGTTGGTCCAGTCTATTGACAGATCTGATCTCGCCAGACAAGGCTACTTCACCGGCAAAACACGCGTCCGCGGGGACAGTCAGCTCCTCCAGCGAGGAAATCAGGACGATCACCACCGCTAGATCCAGTGCCGTGTCCACGACCTTGAGCCCTCCGGCCAGATTGAGAAACACATCCGACTGGCCGAAGAACAAGCCACATCTTTTTTCTAACACTGCCAACAACATGTGCAGTCGACGCAGATCAAAGCCGGTCGTAGACCGTTGCGGCGTGCCGTACACAGCATTGCTCACCAAGGCCTGCGTCTCGATGAGCAATGGCCTTCTGCCTTGCAACGTGGCACCCACGGCGCTGCCCGCCGCATCTGTTGACTCGTGCGTGATCAGCACTTGTGAAGGATTTGACACGACCGAGAGGCCCGTGGGCAGCATCTCGTATATGCCGAGTTCGTCGGTGGAGCCAAAGCGGTTTTTCTGCGTGCGCAGCAACCGAAAGACAAAGTGGCCGTCACCCTCGAATTGCAAAACGGTATCGACGATATGCTCGAGCACCTTGGGTCCCGCGATGGTACCTTCCTTTGTGATGTGACCAATGATGATCACGGGGATCCTGGTCTCTTTGGCCAGTCTCTGTAGGACGGTGGTGCAGTCCCGCACCTGGCTGACCGTGCCGGGAGCCGACTCCAACATCGACGTGAAGATGGTCTGTATCGAATCGACGATAATCAGGGACGGTCGGACTTCCGCGACTTGGGCCACTACGCGCTCCACATTTGTTTCCGCCATGACGTAGCAGTTGTCTTGACTGCCGCCAAGGCGATTGGCCCTGAGCTTCAATTGCTCTCCACTCTCCTCGCCGGACACATAGAGGCAGATGCCTCGCCAAGCCAGCGCAACCTGCAAGAGAAGCGTAGATTTTCCAATACCCGGATGGCCGCCCACCAGGGTGATGGAGCCCGGCACAATACCTCCACCCAGCACTCGATCCAGCTCCGAATCGCCTGTCGACAGGCGCTCCACCGCCAACTGCTCAATCTCAGACATCGGGATCGGCCTCGCTTCATCCACTGCCTTTTGTTTTCCGACAGGCCAACTACGTACGGCCGCATGCTTTGACTTTGACGCTACAACCTCCTCCTGGTAGGTATTCCACGATTCACAGGACGGACATTTGCCGATCCACTTGGGTGAGGAGGCTCCGCACTCGTTGCATACGTATTGTGTTTTGATCTTTTTCAATATATTTACGACGTGTTCTATGGTTTGGCAAGAGAGCCAGACCGGCTTAAACTAAAATTTGGCGGACACGCTACATCCACATTCGATCAAAAACCATCATCCAATAAGTTATAAATCAATAACTTATGTCATCCGGAGAATTTTTTTGGTTTTTTTTGCTTCTTTTTTGTGGTATGTCAGAAGTGGCCGCGTCATATAGATGAATGTAGTTACACGGGAATTCAAAGGAAGTCCCAATTGTAAATATAGATATCTACAAGGAGTATAAATGTAGATTGTTTTCATTTGGTTTTTTGGGGTTATACAGGGTGCCGACGCAAGTTGGTGCCCTGTTTTTTTTGTGCTCTAGTTACCCGGAAATGTTGGTCCACGCCTCCCTACCATCTGCCCAACAACCTTCCTCGTAATTGTAGTATAATAACTACTTCTTTGTAGTAGTAGGAGTCTTGGATTGGTCCAACGCGTCGTCCAGGACCAAGGGACACATGCTCAAGGTCTCAGAGCTAAAGCCGGACCGCGGGAATCCGAGCCAATTCACGCAGTACATTGAAGTCGATACCCAGTCATAAACAGCGGCGGCACCAAATAGTATTGGTACTTTTGAAGCAAAAAGGTGGATTTACTCACATTACATATTGAGAGCCTGATCTTCGCCGCCGAGCAGCCCGTAAAAGTGAGCGAGATCAAAGAATGTCTGGAAGGCGTACTGGAGACGGAGATCCAAGAGTCGGATATCACACAAGCCTTGGAGCACCTGCGAGCGAAGTACGAAAGCGAGCAATTTGCTTTTGGACTCAATCAAATCAACGAGGGCTATACTTTTCTCACCAAAGGAGCCTTCCACAATGTCGTAGGCCACTATCTCAAACTGCATACCCGCAAAATGCTTTCAAAGGCCGCCTTGGAGACCCTGGCCATCGTGGCTTACCGGCAGCCAGCCACCAAGGTCGACATCGAGAGCATCCGAGGGGTAAATTGCGACTATACGATCCAAAAACTTTTGGACAAAGAACTCGTTGTTATACTGGGTCGAAGTGATGGTCCCGGTAGGCCCCTACTCTATGGCACAAGCGAAAGATTTATGGACTACTTTGGCCTGAAAAGCATTGAGGATCTGCCCAAGTTAAAGGACTTTCAGCAGCCCGAGAGCGAAATAGGTGATTCCAGCTCGATCGTCGAGGAAGCCATCAAGTCAACCAGTCAAAATTGACGTTAAATGAAAGTCGAGGACAAGCCACTAGTCAATCGCGTAGCCAATAGCTCACTGATTACCATCAATCTGGAGGACTGGTATCCCTCCAGGGAGATCAAAAGCTTCGATCTCAAGGAGCACCTCTTTCATGGTTTGATCCTTAAGGAAAAAGACTTTCGGGCAGCGCTGAAGGCGCACGACTGGTCACAGTATGACGACGGCCTGCTGGCTGTGTACTGCAGCACCGATGCCATCGTGCCTGTCTGGGCCTACATGTTAGTAGCGGCCTATGCCCAACCTCATGCCCACCACGTCCACCTCGGCACACCAGAAGACTTAGTTGCCAGTCATTATCGCACCACCTTGGCTACCCTGGATGTTGCCCAATACGAGGGGCAGCGCATTGTGATTAAAGGATGCAGCAACAAACCCGTACCTCCCTCCGCTTATCTGGAGCTCACTCGACGCTTGCGACCTCATGCACAGAGCGTCATGTACGGTGAGCCCTGTTCCACCGTTCCCATCTTCAAAATTCCCAGAAAAATTCAAAAGAAATAGTAAATTAGATTATTAATATTACGTATATTTCTAATATATATAGAACTGTTTAATAATATGATACGGAGCCATGTGTTGACATCCGTGGGTGTGGTTTTGACGTCCATCTTTTTGTTTTACGCTTCTTCAGACAGCGACCAGTCTGTAGCAGAGGCCACTCCCATGCTGGAGGAAGGGGTTGATCGTCTGCCACAAGTGATCAAATCAGTGAGCCTTGACAAGGTCTATGCCATCGCGGATGAGCCCCTGCCCATGGATAATTTTGATGCCTTGGAGCGGCTGGAGCGAGAGTTGTTGGTCAACTCGTACTGGCATTCAAGCACGTTGCTCAATATCAAGCACTCCTACCGGTACTTTCCGATCATCGAGCCCATCCTCGCCGAAGAGGGCGTGCCCGACGATTTTAAATATGTGGCCGTGATCGAGAGCAATCTTCGCAATGCCACCTCACCGGCGGGTGCCAAGGGGCTTTGGCAGTTCATGTCGGCCGTGGCCAAGGACTACGGCTTGGAGATCCGCACGGAAGTGGACGAACGCTACCACCTGGAAAAATCTACCCGCGCCGCCTGCAAACACATCAAGCACTATCGCAAGCGCTTTGGTAATTGGACCAACGCCATGGGTGCTTATAACATGGGGGAGACCCGCTTTGCCCGCGAACGTAGCCGCCAGGGCATGGACTCATACTACGATATGAACTTTGGCGCTGAAACCAGCCGCTATCTCTTCCGGGTGTTGGCCGTCAAGGAGATCATGGAAAATCCTCAGGACTACGGCTTCTACGCCCAGCCCGAGGGTGACCTATACAAGCCGCTGAAAGATTGCCAGATCGTCACCGTCGATCAGTCCATCGCTAGCCTCGGCGAGTTTGCCAAGGAGCACGGCACTAGTTATCGCATGCTGAAGGTGTACAATCCCTGGTTGATCTCCAGCAAACTGACGGTACCGGCTGGCAAGACTTACGAGATCAAGATTCCAAGCTAGACGACGCGCTATCGGATATAGCGCTGCCACAGTTTCTATCTTAGGCAGCAGCATGCCGGATTAAAGGGACTCCCTATTTCTGCATGATGACACCGACCCCTTCCCCATTCGATGCTCGGAAGGCGTCCAACCCACAACTGAGAAAGGCCGCGTACTCTTCCACATCCGGGGTGTAGCCGATGGGCGGATTGAGCAATTGGCCATCCGGAGATAGCAATGCGTAATACGGCTGGGAGTTATTGTTGAAATATTCAGTTTGAAAGTGCTCCCACTTATTGCCGATGGTGCGCAGCTTTCGGGTACCACCAGACCTTTTTTCGACGACACTCTGCTCCTCGGCCGGCAATTCTACCTTCTCATCGACATACAGTGAGATCAGCACATAGTCCTCCCTTAGCATGTCAATGACCTGCCGCTTCGGCCATACGTGTTCCTCCATTTTTCGGCAATTGACGCAGGCGTGGCCGGTAAAGTCCAGCATGACCGGCTTGTCCACTTTCTTGGCATAGGCCAGTCCCTTTTCCAGGTCCTTGAAGCAATCCAGATCGTTGGGACACTGATTGGGGTACATCCAGCTGTACCCCACCGGCGGAGCCAAACCGCTCAGGAGGGTCAGAGAAGTAAACGTATTGGTATTCTTATCTACTCTGAATCCACTGGCCAGGTAGACGGCAAAAGCCAGGGCTAATACACCTAGACTGATCCGGCTAAAAGAGAGCTTCCTCAGTGGGCTATCATGCGGAAACTTGATCCGCCCAAAGAGATACAGGGCAAGGCCGATAAAAATAATCCCCTCGATGATCAGAAAGGGTTCAATCTTGAGCAACCCCCAGCGCTTGACCAGATCGGCTGCCGACAAAAATTTGAAGGCAAGGGCTAGCTCCAGGAAGCCCAAAACCACCTTGACCGTGTTTAGCCAGCTGCCTGACTTGGGCAAGGAGCCCAGCCACCCGGGGAAAGCAGCAAACAAGGCAAAGGGCAAGGCCAGCGCAAAGCCAAATCCCGACATACCTGCTGTCAACTGCATCGCACCCCCGTCTGAAGTGAGGGAGCCTGCCAGCAGAGACCCCAGAATCGGCCCCGTGCAGGAAAATGACACCAAGGCCAACGTCAAGGCCATAAAAAATACGCCGATGGTTCCACCAATCCCTTCCGCATTACTCACTCGATTGGTCCAACTGGCCGGAATGGTCAGCTCGTAGTAGCCAAAAAAGGAAAAAGCAAAAAAGACGAAAACCACAAAGAAGAATATGTTTAGCCCCGCATTGGTCGATATTTCATTTAGTATCCCTGGATTCACCGAATCCAGCAAGTGAAACGGGAGACTCAGTACGACGTATACCATCAGAATAAAAAAGCCATACAAGGCTGCCCTGCGCAGGCCCTTCTTCTTGTCCTCGCTCCCTTTGGTGAAGAAGCTCACGGTGAGCGGAATCATGGGAAAGACACAGGGAGTAATGATGGCCAGCAGGCCTCCAATCAGGCCAAGAATGAAGATGTTGAGTAGACTCTTGGACTTGAGATCTGCTCCATGCACCTCCTCGCATTGGCCGAGCGGTTCGTCCAGATTGATCTCATTGATGCCATAGTACCCCCCCTCAGTGGCGGCCATATCAGCCGGCCCATAGAGGTCTACATCCAATGCCACGGTCTCCGCAGACGGGTCTATTTCAAAAGTGACGGGTGGAGGTGTCACGCACTTCTCATCGTTGCAGGTCATATAGGTGATTTCGCCCTGCACCAAGTCGTCGTTCTCCAGTGTCAGCGTGTAGGTAGCTTCCTTCTTAATCTTCTTGATCACCAAGCCATCAAAAAACTCATCGGGCTCCTCGATGGCGTAGCTGGACGCCTCCTCCAGCATTACCCGTTCTGCGGCGAGGTAAAACTCAGTGGGGATCGGTCCCTCATCGCTGATGTCCTGACTGTAGATATGCCAGCCTGCGTCGATATGGGCGGTAAATACTACTTGGCCATCGGCATAGGTGGCCGACCACTGTACCGGCTCCAGCAGACCATCATCTGTCAAGAGCGGTGTATCGCCCAAATCTATGTCCGTGATCCCTGCGAAGCCTCCGGCATCACTGTCCGTACTTCCGTCGGTAGCCAAGTCTTCCACTTGGTCAGTGGGGAGAGAACTGGCGCCATGCGATCCGTCGTCATCCGCACTGGCCTGCAAGAGCACGCTAAACTCTACATCCTTGGGAGGGAGGCAGCGCTCGTCATCGCAGGTCATGAAGTTGAGATACCCGGAGATTTCGCCTGACTTGAGCAAGCGCACAGGCTGCTCGATGCGAAACTCATCCAGATACTTGACGACATTCATCTCAAAGATGGCATCAAACCCTTCCTTGCGATGACCTGATTCTTTAGCATCGCCCTTTAACTCGAAGTGATCCCCTGCGTCAAAATTGAGGGTGGTGGCTACCGGACCCTCATCACTCTCCAGGTATTGTGAGTATACCGCCCATCCGGGTTCGATTTCCGCTTCGAAGATGATGAGATAATCGTCATCGGCCACATGCTCGAAAGAGGTCTGCCATTTGACCGGATCAAAAATCTGAGCACCTAGTGGAATGACCATCAGCAGAAGCAGGGCACTAATCAGAGACTTTACCGTCATGTACTTATTCATTTTAACCTTCGGGAACCGCCTGATAATCAGGCCTCAAATCTAACACTAGCCCCCTGAAATGGCTATGGCACTAACGCTATTTAACAGCTTTTTAATATGTTCTACCTACATGCAGTGTGCCAAGTCGATCAGACGCGGTCCTGTACCGCCAGGACAAGACGGCTACAGCAAGAACTGGAATGCTAACGCGAGGACTAAAAGAATGAAGTGCAGCACCTCGGCAAGCTGGTTGTCCAATTCTAAAAACATCGCGGCGAGCAAGATGGACAGTGGCACGGTCATAAACAGCAGGCTGGTCAGATGAGTCTCGGCTACCAGCGCCATCAGCACCCCCCCACCCAACAACACATTAAACAAGACGGCGATCTTCCGGCGACCATGAATATTGAGGGCGGTGCTAAAGCGATTGGATGATCCAATGGCCATCAAAATCATAATGGCATAGACACCGATGATCACGTACGCCTTCCAAGGCAGGGCAACGGCCAGGTCAAGAAACGCCAGCGAACCCTGCACATGTAGTGACCACATGTCCTGTAGACGGTCAGCCAAAAACAGGCCGGTCCCCAGGAGAAAGTAGGGCATGATCAGGCCCATGATACCACGCAAGAGATCCTGCGCCTTGAAGGTCCGCAGATAAAGCACCCCCATCATGCCCATGATGAAGAAGGCCACATAGGGGAAATAGAAGAGTGAGGCCAGACCAATCCAAAGGCCCACGTTAAATGTATTCAGCGACAGTTGGATGTTGCGCGTCTGCTTGAAGACATCCAGGAGCATGGTAATGATGAAGGTGTTAGCCAGGAGACAGGGAATCAAGGGCACAAAAGTGAGCGTGAGAGACGCAATCAAGATGTAGAAGAGGCCTGGAAAAAGCGTGTTTTCTGTGGTGAGTCGGTTGAGACTGACGAGACGGTTGATCTGCACCGCCTGATAGCTCAAGATCAAAATGCCCAGGATCTTGATTGCAATGCTCTCGGCACCAAGCAGGCTGTACAGGTAATGAGATAAAATGCCGGCGTGCCAATAGTCCATCGGTACATCCAGGAAGAACCACGATGCCCGGAGTATGATACAGTACAGTACCAGGAAGATGTTGTATATGAACAGGTTTTTTCTAAAAAGTTCCAGCACGGTATTCAATCAACTTTTTTGGTGCTGTGCAAGCACTGTCCCGGTGTGTGGCCGTACCCTTCTTTGATCTCATCGGACAGCAAGAGCTGCCTGGGCATTGAAGGGGTGTCTTAGTAACGATCAATACGTGGACAGCTTTGTATCTTGCCTTCGAAATTTTCCGCGCCTAAGCTACTAAATATGCCAATAAAGCTAGAGCCCATCAAGCAACCGATCGTGGATGAGATGGCGGAATTTGAGCTGCGATTTAGGGACGCCATGCGCAGCAAGGTAGCTTTGTTGGACCGCATCACGTACTATATTGCCCACCGCAAAGGCAAGCAGATACGACCGATGTTTGTCTTCCTCTCCGCCAAGTTATTCGGTGAGATCAACGACACCACCTATACGGCGGCATCCATGGTAGAACTCCTGCATACGGCGACCCTGGTGCATGATGATGTGGTAGATGACTCGGATCGACGACGGGGGCTATTCTCGATCAATGCCCTTTGGAAAAACAAGATTGCGGTGTTGGTAGGAGACTACCTCTTTTCCAAAGGCCTATTGGTCGCATTGGAAAACGAGGAGTTTCTTCTACTCAAGATCCTGAGCAACGCCATCAAGACGATGAGCGAGGGGGAGCTGTTGCAGATAGCCAAAGCCCGCAAACTTGACATCCACGAAGATCTGTACTACGAGATCATTCGCAAGAAGACAGCCACCTTCATTGCAGCTGCTTGTACGGTGGGAGCAGCTTCGACCATCCAAGATGAGGCTACGCTCGATCGGGTGTATGATCTGGGCGAGCAGATTGGTATGGCGTATCAGATAAAGGACGACCTATTTGACTACGGGCAGGAGAAGGTGGGCAAACCCCTCGGGATCGACATCAAAGAACAAAAGATGACGCTGCCACTGATCTATGCCTTGCAGCAGGCCGGTCGATCCGAGAAGAGACGCATCATCAACATTGTCAAGAACAAGAGCAACAAGTCCAAGTACGTGCGCGAAGTGATCGACTTTGCCAAGCGGCATGGCGGTCTGGATTATGCCGAAGATAAGATGATCGAGTATCGCACCGCTGCCCTGGAAAAGCTGCAGCAATTTCCTCCCAACGAAGCCCGAAGCTCCTTGCAACAACTGATCGCCTTCGTGACGGAGCGGAGGAAATAGTTTATTCGGAAATACGCCGGATCTTGGCCCCGATCGCATTGAGTCGGCCGTCAATGTCTTGGTATCCGCGATCGATCTGATGGATATTTCTGATGGTGCTGGTGCCATCCGCTGAGAGTGCAGCAATCAGCAGCGCTACTCCCGCCCGGATATCGGGCGATGTCATCTCGATACCTCGCAAGGCGTAGCGTCGATCCAGCCCGATCACCGTCGCCCGATGTGGATCACAAAGGATGATCTGGGCGCCCATATCAATCAGCTTGTCTACAAAGAAAAGCCGGCTCTCAAACATCTTCTGATGGATCAAAACACTGCCCTTGGCCTGCGTAGCGGCGACCAGGATGATACTCATCAGATCAGGGGTAAAGCCCGGCCAGGGACTGTCATAGATCGTGAGGATCGAACCATCGATAAATGTGCTGATCTCATAGTGGTCCTGGGCGGGTACCACAATGTCATCCTCCTCGCGATCCACTTGGATACCCAGCTGCCTGAATACCTGCGGGATGACACCCAGCTCTTCATAGCGCACATTCTTGATGCGCAACGCCGATTGGGTCAGCGCGGCCAAGCCAATGAAGCTGCCAACCTCAATCATGTCAGGCAGCACCTCATGAGTGGTGCCATGCAAAGCCTCTACGCCAGTGACCTCCAGTCGATTGGAGCCGATGCCCCGGATCTGCGCTCCCATGTCATTTAGCATGCGGCACAGCTGCTGTACGTAGGGCTCGCAGGCAGCATTGTAGATCGTCGTGGTACCCTTGGCCATGGCAGAAGCCATCACGAGATTGGCGGTGCCCGTCACCGAAATCTCATCCATCAGGATGAAGGTACCCTGCAGGTTTTCGCCTTCTAGATAGTAGTGATCATATTTGTCGTCAAACTTGAATTGGGCCCCGAGCTTGGTGAAGGCATTGAAGTGTGTATCCAGCCGTCTGCGGCCAATCTTGTCCCCACCTGGCTTCGGCAAAAAGACCTTCTTTGATCGTGCCAACATCGCCCCCATCAGCATGACCGAACCCCGAATGCTCCTCGCCTGGGCCTGGTACGCTTCGGAGGATAGATAGTCCAGATCAATATCGGCAGCTCGGAAAGTATAGTGGCCCTGTGCCACCCGATCTACATCGCATCCCAAGCCCTTCAACAGTCCAAGGAGTTTTCTCACATCCTCGATCTCCGGAATGTTTCGGATAGTCACGAGCTGATCGGTGAGCATCACCGCACAGATCACCTGCAGGGCTTCGTTTTTAGCACCCTGGGGCGTAAGCGATCCCCTGAGTGAGGTACCACCTTCAACGACAAAAATGTTTGAGGCCATGTGACGTTGTGAACAAAAAAAGGGCTGTAACCAGCCCTTTCAAATATATTAAAGTTATTCTTAATGTCTATGGCCTTTTCGCTTCTTACTGCGGCCTCTCTGCTGTTGCCCGCCGGAGGATCTTCGCTTCTTCCCACTCCCACTAGAAGCACGTCGAGGCTTGGTGGTGCCACCGAGGAAGTCCAGATTAACGTCTGGTCGCAAATCGAGTTTGCCCCCTGACATCATCTTGATGTCGGTACGTATGTTCTCATCGTTGACGTAATGATCTTTGTTCCAGTTGCGATAGGCCAGTTTCATATAGGCGGCGATCATCACGACAAACTCGTCCTTTGCCGGACCGTCCTCCATGCCAATGGCCTTTTCGAGCATCTTGCCTACGTTCTTGCCATAGTGTCGAAACTCAATCTTCGACTGAGTATAGGGTAGACTGGCCAGTGACGGAGCCGTCGGTGGCTTCGGGATTTCTCCGCTTGGGGTGGCGACATCGATGTCGTAGTCCGCAATGCGAAAGAAGTGTTTCCACAGTTTATCTCGATAGTCCTCCACGTGTTTTCCCTGGGGCACCATCTGATTCATTAGTTCGACGATCGAGTCAGCCACGGCTTGGCGTCGCTCCTTATCTTCGATGGTCTTGGCATATTCGATCATCTTTTGGATATGACGACCGTATTCCGGGATCACTAAGACGGATCGCTGGGAATTGTATTCGAAATCTGGCATTTGCTACTTTATTTTATTGTGCTGGTATGTGTGACACTAAGTTTTGCTGCGAGGCTAGGGTGACCTGAGCCAAAAAGGATCGTGCGTGCAGGCTGTGAAGCCCGGAAGGAGTTGGCCAACACGAGGGTGGTGGACGCCTCTGCTCCCAGTACGATCTGCTGTAGGTGCTCCGTGACATTCATCCGATAAAAGACGCGTCCGTCATCGTCTGTCCGTACGTCGCCACCAAAGAGCAGATCAAAATTATTAAAGCCAAAGCTGTCTGCCACATCCTTGATAAAAGCCAGCTCGCCGTCGGCCCTGCGCTGAAATAGAATCAATTGTTGTATGGGTGCATATAGACCTGTGTCCACTCCCGTCACCGTCACATCCAACGATGCATGATTAATGGTGGTGTTTTCAATGGCTGCAATATCGCCAATTTCCAGGACAACATTGACCCCATCCATGGAGTGGAGGTAGACCAAGGAGTCAGACTCTCCGGCAGCGTTGAGCGCTTGTTCGACCTCAGCACCGGTATAATCGGTCTCATAGGTGCTCACGATCACGCTGTTTTGCGTGACGGGAAAAGTCTCGTGGTAGGCAGTATCGCCGATGTGGTAGTAGAGGTTGAGCCTGGTCAGGCCGCCATCCATATCCAAATATACCATGCCTTCTCCCTGCGTGGGCACGACACTAAATCCCTTCAGCTTTGCCAAGAAGATCTCGTTGGAGGCGAAGTCACTCACCTCAAAATCAAGCAACTCTCGTCCAAAACCACTCTTATTGGGAGCCTCGTCGAGCACAATGCGGATGTGAGGAGCATAGCTGAAGGTATCCACATTTTCGCCTCGGGCCTCAATCACCATCAGGGTATCACCTCGCCCTGGGATTTCGCCCAGATAGCTGGCTATGGGCTCGGCATCGTGCTCAAATACGGCATCGGAGCGGTAATTGATGCTACGATCCAGATCCGTCTGCAACCGGAAGACATCAAAGCCATAAGCAGGTACCTGATTGCCATACGGTGCACGTGTAGTGTCGATGGCCAGTGATAGCACGACGGAATCCAGCGACGCTCTGGTAAAGTCTGGCTCGGTAATGGCCCGTGCCTGAAAGTGCAGAGCGGACGAGTAGCGTCCAAAGACCGGCTCATCAATCTGACCGATGAAATGGGCTGGTACACCAATGGAATCATTGTACGTCACCACGGTCTCTCCCTCCTCCGTACGGGCGGTCACCGGTAGGTCTGTTTTCATCACTTCAAACCGATCGTCCTCTTCCAAAAAGGCCGCTAAATCAGTGGGTTCATTGCAGGCTCCGCAGAATATGATCAAAACCATCCCCACGAAGCTTAAGTGAAAAAGCCCTCTAATCATGCTATGCTGTAGATGTTCGTTTGACTAAGCAACTTAGGATGCGAGCAACTCCTTGTAGAAGTCTAGATAGGCAGGTAAGTACCCGTCTTCATCCTGTACATCTAAGATTGGTTTCTCTAGTTTTTCTAGCTCCTTCTTAACGCTGTCCTGCAGATCTTCGCTGCCCACAATCAGTGCATCGGAAAATTCACTGGCGCCCTTATGCAGGGTCACCCCAGCTCCATTTTGATATGCGGTCAGGTCTCCAGGCTCGAGATTATTGATGGAGGCCTTCTCGGCAAATCGCTCCCAACTATCGCTCTCGGCGCCATTGTTATAGAGTGAATAGATCACCTTGGCATCCTTAAAAATCGGCTCATTATCGTAGGCTACCTTCAGGTAGAAGGGGATCAGGCTGGTCATCCATCCATGGCAGTGGATCAGATCCGGCGCCCAACCAAATTTCTTAACCGTCTCCAGCACACCCTTACAGAAAAAGATCATCCGATCGGCATTGTCATCAAAGGGCTTGCCATCACTGTCTTCAAATACTTGCTTGCGCTTGAAAAACTCCGTGTTGTCCAAGAAGTACACCTGCATTCGGGTGCCCGGCAAAGAAGCCACCTTGATAATCAACGGATAGTCATCTTCATCTACAATGATGTTCATGCCTGAGAGTCGCACCACTTCATGCAGTCGATGCCGTCGCTCATTGATCGTGCCAAAGCGCGGCATCAGCACTCGAATCTCCATCCCATGCTCTTGGATATATTGGGGCAATCTTCTGGCAATAGCGGACACTTCAGACAGAGTGATATACGGTTCCATCTCCTGTGTCACTATCAACACTCGCTTCTTACTCATTGGCTAAAAAATTTATAACCTGAAGATGTTCAATACTTTAAAAGGACTGCAAAGATACTAAAAAATGCCTCTTTGTTAAGATCTCGCCGAGGTTGGACTCGTTAACGATACCTTAAAAAGTGAAGGCCTTTCGATCTCCTAATTACTCCTTTCTGTCAACGTGATGCGATCAGAAAAGTTTCCAGCGCCTAGGAGGCTATTCAAATACTAGTGCTGATTTGTAAGCTTGTGCTTTTTGCCCGCATGCTTCGTTGCAAGGCCTCGCCGTAGCTTCGGCTGGCAACCCACCCGCTGTCGCGGTTCCCTCACTTCTCGCATTGTCATGCTCGACTCTACGAAATCGTTCGGTCATGATTTGCGCCTTGCCCGCGGACAAAATAGCGTCGCGATCCAAATGGAGCCATTCATTCAAACAGCCTCCTAGACCAATGGCTACTGCGCTACCGCTTGCATAATGAAAGCGCAAATAATGGCCCCATACGTGCCGAGCGCATATCCCAGTACGGCCATCAGCACACCGACCGGAGCCAGCGAAGGACTAAAAGCAGACGCCACTACCGGAGCAGAGGCGGCCCCTCCAACATTGGCCTGGCTACCCACGGCCACAAAGAAGAAGGGCGCCCGGATCAATTTGCTTACCCCGATCAGGAGCAGCACATGGACCAGCATCCAAGTAAGTCCAATGGCAAAGAGCCCAATGTTTTCAAAGATCTCCGAGACATTCATCTTCATGCCGATGGTCGCCACAAGAAAGTAGATAAAGACCGAGCCCCACTTCGATGCACCCACGCCCTCTACCTTCTTGGCCCGAGTGAAAGACAGGCCCAAACCGATCGTAGTTGAGATAACAATCAGCCAGAAGAAGGAGGACAGAAGCGAATCCAACCGCATCGCCCGAAGACCATCGGCATACTGTGAGATCCATGGGGTGATCAGATCAGCTCCCAGATGTGCAATGGCTGTCCCGCCAAAGGCAATGGCCATCAGCCTAAACAGGTCGGTGGTGGTCGGAACGCGCTCGATCTTGGCCCGATAGTTTTCCACGCGCAACTTGAGATCCTCGATGGCCGAGTTGTCTGCCCGCAACCAGTGGTCGATGCGAGCGCTGATATTGGCCCCATACAGCAAAAAGCCCATCCAAATATTCGCTACGACCACGTCGACCACGACCATGGTTGCAAATATCTTGTCACCTACCTGAAAGATCTCCTTCATCGCCGTCTGGTTGGCTCCTCCCCCAATCCAGCTCCCTGCGACAGTGCTCAAACCCCGCCAAAGCTCGTCGGGATTCGCGCCAATTAGATCCGGGGCCACGCCCATGATCAGCAGAAGCGCGAGGGGCCCTCCCAGGATGATCCCAAGGCTGGCCGTAAAAAACATGATGAGGGCCTTTGGTCCCAGGTTGAGGATGCCCTTGATGTCGATGCTTAGACACAATAGGATCAAACTAGCGGGCAGGAAATAGCGCGATGCGACAAAGTACAGGTTGGAGTGATCCCCCGACACGAGGCCCAAGGGCCAGTGCAAGAGCGCCGGCAAAAAGTAGCACAGCAGCAGCGGCGGCACGTAGGTATAAAATTTGCGCCAGTACTTGTCCTGACTCTCTGAGGTGACAAAGACAAATGCAAGTACCGCGAGCAGCAGCCCCGCTACGATGGCATCATTGGTGAAGAGGGGTGTCACGGCATCAGCATCATTCATACAGGGTCTGGTATCAGGTCCATATCCACCTCCAGGTCCTCCAGTCGGGCATTGATGATTCGGACTTTGATGGGTCGCCCGATGCGGAAGACCTCCCCGGAGCGCAAGCCGACCGCCTTCATCTTACTCTCCTCCACCTGGAAGGCTCCATCTAATTTATCAAATCCGATCATGCCTTCCACCCTCGAATGATTAAGAGATACGAAAAGACCGGTCTTGCCAATGCCACTGATCGTGCCTTCAAAGATCTCGCCCAGATGGTCGGCAATGAACTCCACCTGCTTATAGCGGATCGATTCTCGTTCTGCCTCCTGGGCTTTGCGCTCCTGGTTGGAGATGTGTTGGCACATGTGCTCGAGATCTCTCTTGTCATGCCGGAAAGCTCCCGTCAGGTTCTGCTCGACGATGCGATGTACCAGCACATCGGCATATCGTCGAATCGGTGAGGTGAAGTGCGCATAGTGCGAAAAGTTGAGTCCAAAGTGCCCGATATTGTTGGTCGTGTAAATGGCCTTTGCCATCGTCCGCACGGCGAGCGGCTCCACAAAGGCTAGGGCCTCGTCCTCCCGAGCAGCGGCAGACAGCCGCTCAAAGGAAGCTCGCACCTGCCGGGGAGACTGATAGTCGAATCGAAAGCCTAGCTCCGCCAGCAGCTTGGCATAGTCTGCCAGCTTCTCCTCGTCCGGTAGATCATGCACCCGATAGGGCAGCGGCACTTCCGGAGATTTGTCTGCAATGAAGGCCGCCACCTCCCGGTTGGCCAGCAGCATGAACTCTTCTACCAGCATATGTGCCTCCTTGCGCTCCTTGGTGACGATGCCGATGGGATGATTGTTCTCATCCAACTCAAATTGGACCTCGGGCGATTCAAATCCGATCGAGCCGTCCTTAAATCGCTGCTCGCGGAGATGCATCGCGATCGTGTTGAGCTTGACCAACTCGGATTGCATCACACTCTCTTGACCGTCGATGCTCTGCTGCGCCTCATCGTAGGTATAGCGATGCCTGGAGTGGATGACCGTCTTGCCAAACCATCGGTCCACCAGTGCCCATCGGTCATTAAACTCAAATACCGCTGAGAAGGTCAGCGAGTCCTCGTGGGGCCGTAGTGAGCAAAGCTCGTTGGAGAGCTCTTCCGGGAGCATCGGAGCAACACGATCGACCAGGTATACCGAGGTGGAGCGATGCAAGGCCTCCCGATCCAAGGCGGTATTGGGTCGTACATAGTGCGTCACATCAGCGATGTGTACACCCACTTGCGTATGACCATTGTCCAGCAACTGGACCGACAACGCGTCATCAAAATCCTTAGCGGTGACCGGATCAATTGTACAGGTCGGCACCTGCCTAAAGTCCCTGCGTCGCGCCAGGTCCTGCTGCAGGATCTGCTTTGACAGGAGACCGGCCTCACGCTGCACTTCGTCGCTAAAGTCCATGCTAAATCCGTGATTGACCAGCACCGACTCCATCTTCAACTCGTGGCTGTCGGTCTCATCCAGAATGCGATCGATACGCCCTCGGGGCTGCCTGCGTTGGTGATCCGGCCATTGCTCGACGGTCACCAGGACGATGTCTCCATCTGCGGCACCAGACTGCACATCGGGATGGATCGAGATCTCAAAGGGTATGTGGTGCCCCAAGGGGATCACTCGACCCGTGTTTTTTAGTTCTTGAAAAGTACCCACAAAACGCTCTGTCGCACGCTCGAGCACCTCGACAACAAAGCCTTCCAGTCGATGACGGCCACGGGCCAGCAGTTGCACCCGCACTTTATCCCCATCCAGGGCAGTGCCGAGCCGCTTGGCGGATACATAGATGTCCCGATCCAGTCCTTCGCAGATGATGTAGGCTGACCCCGTCCGGGTTCGATCGACATAACCGTCGTATGAGGGCAGATCTTGCACTTTGCGGCCACTGCGTCCTTCTCCATTGCTGGAGTAGACGTACTTGTTGTCGCGAAGGCGGGCAATCTGGCGATTGGCCACCAATCGGTTCAGTGCCTCTTCTACGGAAGTTTTGGAATTTGTGATTTTGAGGGTCTTGATGAGCTGCTTAGCGTTCAGTCGCTTCTTGGGCTTACGCTGAAAAACTCTCAGCACCTGATGTTCCAGTCTTCTGGGTGATAGTTTTTTGCCTTTCACAGGCCGATTAGATTTCATAGTGTTTGGGTTAGTAAAAAGGATGTGGTAAGAAAAATAGGTGGATGCTTTCGCTAGCATCCGTTTTCACTCAATGTGTGGAGAATGTCTCCGGTGGGGGATATCTCAAACTGAAAAGTCCGACTCCGCTCGGGGTCGTAGCTTTCTTCGTCGGTAGCCGCTAGCCCTTCAGCGACAAGGACGATCCCGTCCTCATCCAGGGTGGCGACCCGCTTGAGGATTGTCTCTCCGTTAGTCTTGGTACCCGCGATCACCTGGCTGGCAATAAGGCTACCTCTTTTGTCGAAAGTCTTCAGGAGATACTCGTAGGACATGAGGTCCGCTTTCCATACCACGACGCCAATGTAATCGTCCGCGGCCGGTAACCGGAAGCAAGCCACGTACTCTTCAAACTCACCCACCGAGTCTCGACCAGCCTCGAGCAGATAGGCTTCAATGATCGACTGGGGCAGGGGCTTATTCTCCTGGGAGAAAATGTGATGGGTGTCTGAGGTCAGTGTGATCGGCAATTCAACTTCGGGAAAATAATCCAGGAGCGCCTGGAAGAGCGTCTTTCGTCTTGTCATAGGTAAGAATCCGACAAAGGTATAATACGTTCATGGACACTAAAGTTCAATGGTCCTCAGTACAAAATCACGCAAAAGTAACCTTTTGCTCGAACCCCCTACATCCTGGTAGGGCTTTATCCAGGGCAATCGCAATCATGGGATTCTGCACTTATCTAGCCTCGGCCACAGAATTTGCCGGCAAGGATGACCTTGGCTAGTAGGAGTGCACTCTTTCGACGACTACGCCGTGGTATAACCCTTGCTGGTATGGGTCAGCCAGTGGCACGATGGTGCTACGCCATGGTCGAATGGGCCCGGTAGGAATGACCAGCAAGATCGCTACATTGCCGGCCAGAACAACTCGGCCCCGAAGGTGATGCTGCGAGGAGCCGAGAGCCGTTTTAGATTCATTCTAAATAGTCATTAATTTGAAGGCCGCTCCCCGGGCTAACTTGGTGAACTAGGGTCTAAGGAATAGTTTTGCCCCCGGTTGCGGATCCACAATATTTTCCTATGAATTGGTTTACAGGTTTCCTTCGGTCATCGCTTGGCAAAAAGTATATCATGAGCTTGACCGGGCTCTTTCTCATTGTCTTTTTGGTGGTACATCTAGTGGGCAATCTCAAGTTGATGCTGGATGATGGCGGCGAGAAGTTCAATCTATATGCCAAGTTCATGACCAGCAATCCCATCATCAAAACGGTCTCATGGGGTCTTTATGCATTTATTCTGCTCCATGCCATCCAAGGCGTGATCATCATACGACAGAATCGGGCCGCCAGAAGCAGCCGTTACGCGGTGATGAGCAAGTCGACGACGACAGCCGCCTCCCGCAACATGGGCCCCCTGGGCATCATCATCTTTGTCTTTCTGGTTTTGCATATGTGGCAATTTTGGTTTCAGATGAAGATCGGGGCGGTCGATATGGTGACCTATGCCGGACATGATGCGGTGAAGGATCTTTATACACCGGTGGCCGCGGCCTTCAGCACCTGGTGGTATGTGCTCATCTATGTGGTCAGTATGTGGGTCGTCGGTGTACACCTCTACCACGGCTTCCAGAGTGCCTTTCAGACACTTGGGATCAATCATGCCAAGTACACACCGGCCATCCGCTGGATTGGCAAAGCATACGCGATAGTAGTGCCGGTAGGCTTTGCCATCATACCCCTATACTTTTACTTCTTCAAATCGTAACGACATCCAATGATATTAGACGGAAAGGTACCGCCCGGCCAACTGGCAGATAAGTGGACTCAGTATCGCTCGACCATTCCCTTGGTCGCACCTAATAACAAGCGCAAGCTGGAAATCATCGTGGTAGGCACGGGTCTGGCCGGTGCCTCGGCAGCTGCCACCCTCGGTGAGCTGGGTTATCAGGTGAAGTGCTACACCTTTCAGGACAGTCCCAGGAGAGCCCATAGCATCGCTGCACAAGGGGGTATCAACGCCGCCAAGAACTACCAAAATGACGGCGACAGCATTTATCGCCTATTTTATGACACGATCAAGGGAGGGGATTACCGCTCGCGCGAATCCAACGTCCACCGTCTGGCAGAGGTAAGTACAGACATCATTGACCAATGTGTCGCGCAGGGGGTGCCCTTTGCACGAGAGTACGGGGGTCTCCTGGCCAATCGTTCCTTTGGTGGTGTGCAGGTATCTCGGACCTTTTACGCTCGGGGCCAGACGGGACAGCAGCTACTGCTGGGTGCCTATCAAGCCCTTTCTCGCCAGATCAGCCTGGGATCTGTCAAAATGTACAACCGGCACGAGATGCTGGATCTGGTCATGGTTGATGGCAAGGCGAGGGGTATTATCGTCCGCAATCTGCTCACCGGCCAACTCGAGCGACATGCGGCGCATTGTGTAGTGCTCGCTACCGGTGGATATGGCAATGTCTACTACCTATCGACAAATGCTATGGGCTCAAACGTGACGGCGGCCTGGCGTGCCGTCAAGCGAGGGGCGTACATGGCCAATCCCTGCTACACCCAGATTCATCCGACCTGCATCCCGGTCTTTGGCAACTACCAGTCCAAGCTGACGCTCATGTCGGAATCGCTCCGCAATGACGGTCGAGTATGGGTGCCAAAACACGAAGAGGATGTAAAGGCCATCAGAGAAGGCCGACTGAAACCCGTGGATCTGCCGGAAGATCGGCGAGACTACTATCTGGAGCGACGCTACCCGGCCTTTGGCAATCTGGTGCCACGGGATGTGGCTTCCCGAGCAGCCAAGACCGCTTGCGACGAGGGCAATGGCGTAAACAATTCGGGGCTGGCAGTCTTCTTGGATTTCGCTGATGCGATAAAACGATATGGCAAATCTGAGGCGAGCTCGCATGGGATCGACCACCCTGACGAGGCCACCATCATCCGGCTGGGCGAGTCCGTAGTAGAGTCTAAGTACGGCAACCTCTTTCAGATGTATGAAAAGATCACCGGCGATGATCCCTACAAGACGCCCATGATGATCTACCCGGCGGTGCACTATACGATGGGTGGCCTGTGGGTAGACTACAACCTGGAGACCAATCTGCCCGGTTTGTTTTCGCTGGGCGAATGTAACTTCTCTGATCATGGCGCTAACCGGTTGGGCGCCTCAGCACTGATGCAGGGGCTGGCCGACGGCTACTTTGTCATCCCTTATACCATTGGGGCCTTTCTATCGAAGGAAATTCAAACGCCCCCGATCGATCCGGATGGACCGGCCTTCATCGCGGCAGAAGAGGCGACCCGAGCCCGATTGGAGCAATTAATCTCTGTGCAAGGCAATGAGACGGTCGAAAGCTTCCACCGGCGGCTGGGACTGCTCATGTGGGAGTACTGCGGGATGTCGCGTGAAGCAGAAGGACTCAAGAAGGGTAAGGCCGCCATTAAGGCGCTACGAGAGGAGTACTGGAAGCAGGTGATCGTACCTGGCCGCGCAGACGAATTCAACCCTGAATTGGAGAAAGCCTTGCGGGTGGCAGACTTCATGGAGCTGGGCGAAATGATGGTCGAGGATGCGCTGGATCGGGCAGAGTCTTGCGGAGGCCACTTTCGCGAGGAGTATCGGACGCCCGAGGGTGAAGCCCTCCGACGAGATGCCGAATATGCATACGTGGCCGCCTGGGAGTGGATTGACGGGCAGGATTCCGTGATGCACAAGGAGCCACTCGTTTTTGAAAATGTTGAACTAAAGACCAGAAGCTACAAATAATGGCAGGTATGAAGCTCAAGTTGAAGATCTGGAGACAGGGCAATGGTAGCCCCCAGGGTACATTTGAAACCTATGATGTCACGGCAAACAGTCACATGTCCTTTCTGGAGATGTTGGATGTGCTCAATCAAGACCTCATCGAGTCGGGTGGGGATCCGGTCGCATTCGAGCATGACTGTCGGGAGGGCATCTGCGGGGCCTGCAGCATGGTGATAAACGGCCGGCCGCATGGACCACTCGAGGGCACCACCACCTGTCAGTTGCACATGCGATTCTTCAATGACGGTGACACGATTACCATTGAGCCGTTTCGCGCAGCGGCCTTCCCGGTGATCAAGGATCTGGTTGTCGATCGTGCCTCTTTTGATCGCATCATTCAGTCCGGTGGCTTCATCTCCGTCAACACCGGACAGGCGCAAGACGGCAATGCAATTCCTGTCGAGCGGGATACGGCAGAGGAAGCCATGGATGCGGCAGCGTGCATCGGCTGTGGTGCCTGCGTGGCCGCCTGCCCAAATGCTTCGGCCATGCTCTTTGTATCGGCAAAGGTCTCTCATCTCGGCCTCCTGCCGCAGGGTGAGATAGAGGACGCCACCCGGGTGGTATCGATGGTGCAGCAAATGGACAAGGAAGGATTTGGCAACTGCTCAAATACCTATGCCTGCGAGGCGGAGTGCCCCAAGGAGATTTCAGTCACCAATATCGCACGCCTAAATCGGCGCTACGCCCAATCCGTCTTGACCACGGAGTCTTGAGCTGGCGCACGAAACGACCCACCCATCATTGGTGGAGAACACACCTGCTACTACCTGGCTGGCTGAGCGCCGGTTGCATGCCGGTTTAACATATGTTAAATCGGAAATTTTTATTTGCACCGTCCCCATTAGATATAATAAAAATTTACATTTGTAGCATTCCCATGAATCGCATGGAGCCCTCTGGACGGATAAAATATCCCATAGAACTATGATCTCATATCTATGACATATCCAAGACCAGGGGGCTTTTGATTTGTAGAAGGTCTGGCCCTTAAAAGAACACCCGCTTAACAGCGGTGCACCACCTTGTCTGCGATATTAGTTAGCCTTATTGGGGACTAGAAATTGGCTTGTCCCGGCGTTCGCGGAAAAGGGATGACGTCGCGGATATTGGCCATACCAGTGACAAATTGGACCAAGCGCTCAAAGCCCAAGCCATAACCGGCGTGCGGGCAGGTACCAAATTGGCGGGTCTGCAAATACCAGTACAATTCGTCCTGGGGAATACCCATGTCCTGCATACGGGCTTCCAATACGTCTAGGCGTTCTTCGCGCTGTGACCCCCCCACGATCTCTCCGATCCCCGGAAATAAGATGTCCATCGCTCCCACGGTCTTGTCGTCGTCATTCAGACGCATGTAAAAGGACTTGATCTCCTTGGGATAGTCACTAAGGATTACAGGCTTCTTGAAATGCTTTTCCACCAGGTACCTTTCGTGCTCCGACTGCAGATCGGCTCCCCACTCCTTGATCACAAAGGAGAAACGCCCCTTCTTGTTGGGCTTGGAGTTCATCAGGATGCGGATGGCCTCGGTGTAAGAGATGCGCTCAAAATCATTTGCGATCACAAATTTGAGCTTCTCCAGCAGCGTCATAGCAGATCGCTGGTCCTTGGGTTTCTGCGATTCCTCTTTGGTCAGGCGCTCCTCCAAAAACTGCAGATCCTCCATACAATGCTCGAGGGCGTAGCCGATGACATATTTTAGCATCTCCTCGGCCAGATCCATATTGTCATGGAGATCGGCAAATGCGACCTCGGGTTCGATCATCCAGAATTCGGCCAGATGACGCGAGGTGTTGGAGTTCTCTGCACGGAAGGTCGGTCCAAAGGTGTAAACCTTGGACAATGCTAGCGCCCCCAACTCCGCTTCCAGTTGGCCGGATACCGTCAGGTTTGTTTCGCGCTCAAAGAAGTCTTGGCGATAGTCGATCCCCCCTTCGTCGGTCTTGGGCAGGTGGTCCAGATCCAAGGTGGTCACCCGAAACATCTCCCCGGCCCCCTCTGCATCCGAGGCGGTCACGATGGGTGTATGCAGGTAGATGAACCCTCGATCGTTAAAAAACTTGTGGATGGCATAGGACAGGGCATGTCGGACTCTAAAGACGGCGCCAAAGGTGTTGGTCCGGAAGCGCAAATGGGCGATCTCCCTCAGAAACTCCAAGCTATGCCGCTTGGGCTGCAAGGGGTAGACCTCAGGATCTGCGTCCCCGTAGATGACCACCTCGCTTGCCTTCAGCTCCACATCTTGCCCCCGACCCTGTGAGGACACCAACTGCCCAAAGGCACCAATCGCCGCACCCGTTGTGATCCGCTTAAGCACCTGCGCATCCAGCGTGTCCTTGTCGACCACCACCTGGAGCGTCTTCAACGACGTTCCGTCATTCAACGCAATGAACTGATTGTTGCGGAAGGTCCGCACCCACCCTTTCACCCAGAACTCCTCTTCTACGGGCTGCTCACGCAGCACGGATGCGATCTCTCGATGCTTCACAGACATAACGCAGGTCAATTTGGCTTGAACCCGCGAAATTAGAAATAGTTTGGATTTTGGCATATTAGGCGGAGGCTGAGGATAAGGCTGAGGATAAGGTTGAGGCGGAGGCTGAGGATAAGGCTGAGGCTGAGGATAAGGCTGAGGCTGAGGATAAGGCTGAGGCTGAGGCTGAGGCTGAGGCTGAGGCTGAGGCTGAGGATAAGGCTGAGGCTGAGGATAAGGCTGAGGCTGAGGCTGAGGATAAGGCTGAGGCTGAGGATAAGGCTGAGGCTGAGGCTGAGGCTGAGGCTGAGGATAGGGATAAGGCTGAGGCTGAGGATAAGGCTGAGGCTGAGGATAAGTCTGAGGCGGAGGATAAGGCGGAGGATAAGGCGGAGGAAGGCTGAGGCTGAGGCTGAGGATAGGGATAAGGCGGAGGTTGAGGATAAGGCGGAGGCTAAGGATAAGGCTAAGGAGGCATTCTAGGCCACTCTAGCGCACTTCTAGGCACTCGGAATGCAGGTTCACTCCCCACTCCCTCCTCCCAGCTCCATCGAAAGAACCTCCAGTGCCTGCGCATACGTGTCTTGCATCTTGGCCGGATCCGTCAGGCCTCCATACAGGGCCAGATCGCAGCGATCCAGAAGATCGGACACGCGTTGAATCTCCGTCTCGGCTAGGCCGCCCTGCGCAAGGGTGCGCTGTATGTGGGCCTTGCTTAGATCCTCTGCGGGAATGTCATAAACGTGGGCAATGTAGTTCTTGACGCTGAGGGCCACCTCCTCGAAAAAGGGACCCGCTTCACCGGCCTCCAGATGAGCGTGTGCCTGCTGCAATCGTGCCTTGGCTTCGGCCTGATGATCGACCTCGGTCTGCAGGGCCTGCTGCTCTTCCCGCTTCGCTCGCCAGACAAAGAAGACAAAACTCAAAAGCGGTACAGAAAAGGCCGCCCAATACCCCGGTCGAAGATACATGGGCCGGCGTACCTGCCGCAAGGCCGTGTCAAACATGATCGGCCGAAGCGCACGATTCTGGGTGGTCAGCAGCTGATTGTCGGCCTGTGTGGAGCTGAGCCCAGCACCTTGGGTGATAGAGATGTCAAAGCTGTCCACCAGTCGCTTGTACTGGCGAGTTTCATTATCAAAATAAGTGAAAGAAGGTCGCAGAACGTATTTGCCCGGCTGCTGGCCCATGATCAGATATTCGATGATCTTCTCCCCTCGCACCGAGTCGGTGGCATTGATCATCTTTTCGTCCTTGACCTTGGGATCGTAGCTGTCAAAACCGCCCGGAAGCTCCAGGGTCGGCACCTTCACCGTCTTGATGTCACCATTGCCCACGATGCGCAGTTCCACAGCGATGGCATCGTCGGTGGTCGCTTGGGTAGGGTGGATGGTGTACTGCGTCTGAAAGCTGCCCACCGCTCCGGAGAAATCATGCGGCGCGTCGTCGTAGGGCGACTCGACGATTAAGCTCAATGCGTTCGAACTGAGATTGTGGGTCTTCAGATTGAAGGACGAAAAGAAGCTTCGCCGACCCCCTGAAGGCACGCCCACCCGCACCACCAGTGGCTCAATGTCGATCTTGCCACTCTGCTGGGGAAAGACGGACACTTTGCGGAGCACCTTGGTGCTGTATTCGATGCCATTGATGTTCTCCTTTCGCACGGGCTCCTTATGTGCATCCAGAACGACGGAATAGCAGCCATCGTAGTTGCTCTCGGATAGCACATTGTAGTTTTCAATGTTTACCAGCGTGTAGATCTTGTATTCGATCTGCACCTGCTGGCCGATATAGGCCCGATTGGTATCCACTCGTGCCCGGACGAAGAATTTGACCTCGCCCTCCCCGGCTTCCAGCGGATTGACTTGCTTGGTCACCTGTACTTTGAGCTGATTGGAGCGATGCCGTCGATTGTTCACCGTGACGGAGGCGGGTCCGATCGTGTAGGTGCCTACCTTCGTCGGCTGCAGGGTGTAGCTAAAACTGACCTCCTTACTGGTGCGGCCATTGATGATACTGGTGCGATAGGACTGGGATGGTCCACTGATCAATCGAAAACCTTTGAAGTCCGGTGCTTGAAAGTTGCTCGGATCGGCATTCTTCAAGGTAAAGAATACGGAAAAAGTCTGGCCCACTGCCACGCGGTTGGCATCCGCGCGCGCCTCAAACTGCACATTTTGTGCCAGGGCAAATTGCCAACTGATCAGACACCACAGGAGTCCTAGCTGCCACTTCATAGCTCTGTCAGATCTTGGTCTCTTTCAGCTTCTTTTTCTTCTTTTTGACCGGCAGCTCTCCCCCAAACCATCGAGGAAACTCCATGCTCTGGGTGTCCTTCAGGCGGGACTCAGTGATTATTCCATCCGGATTGGGATGCGTGGTGATCTCGATGGGCGTGGTTTCGTAGGATTCGGTGGACCCCACGATGTATGCCGGAGCGATATAAGCCGTCCCTACCTCCTGGGGACGCAGCAGAAGGCTATAGCTCATCGAGCTGGTCACCGCCCCGTTTGTCATCTGCATACTAGATTGCTGATTGGGGCCACTGACAATATCAAATCCTTCGAACCGGGGCAGTTCGATTTGTCCTTTAAGGTTCACCGCCGAAAACCGGACCTCCAGGTAATTGCCGAGAAGTACGCTGTCGGTACTTATCTCCACCGTAAAGCTTTGGTCATCGTCCTCTTGACTATGTAGCAGAGGAGATATGCTCAGGCAGAGTATGGCTATAAGTAGGCGTTTCATACTTGATCGTTTTCTGATTACCAATCTTTTGCTCTTTTCGTCTGATCTGCTTCTTTACGTCGCAGCTTTTCCTGCACCTTTTGATCCTCCTCCTCTATAATGTCCAATAGCTGCATGGCCTGTTCTTTGGAAAGTTTCTGCTCCAACTCCTCCTGTGGCATGTCGTCGTCTTCGGACTGCTGGGGCTGCTGTTGCGGATCTTGCTCTTGCTCCTGCTGCTGAGGTTGTTGCTCTTCCGGCTGATCCTCCTGGTTGTTGTCCTGCTGATCATTTTGTTGATTCTGCTGCTGTTGCTGCTGCTGCAATTCGCGCAGTGCCATGAGCAGATTTTGCTTAGCCTCAAGGTCGTCGGGATCGGCGCGGAGTGCATGCTTATATGCATCCACACTCTGATCGTACTTGCCATTGAGGTAGTGGGCATTGCCTAGATTGTAATAGGCCCGTGCTCTTGCCGCATCATCTTGGATCAGCTCGGCCGCCTTTTCATATTGTTTGGCGGCCTCGTCATAGCGACTCTGGTTGAAGATGGCGTTGCCCAGATTAAATATGCCCTTCTCATTGGGATCGAGGATGGTCGCTCGGCGATACTCCTCCTCAGCCTGGTCGTATTCCTGACGCTCGTATTGCTTGTCGGCGCTCCTGCGCAGGTCGTGGGCCTTCCCTTTAGACTGGGCAGACGCGACCACCGGTGATAGTGCCAGCAAGACCACCAATATTGCCAATGACTTCATATGCTCTTTCTTTTTGGGATGATATTATTTGCCAAGAGCCATTGAAGCAAGAAGCCCAGAATGCCCAAGCCTAGAAAGACCTGAAAATAGCTTTCATACTCCGTAAACGATCGCTCTTCAAATTCCTGCTTTTCCAAGCTATCAACTTTTTTATCAATGGCATCCAATATGTCCTGAGTTCCGTTCAGGTAAAAGTATTCGCCGCCGCCGGCATTGGCCACCTCTGCCATCAACGTTTCATTGAGTCGAGTGCGCACGGGCTGTCCCTCGGCATCCCGCTTCCAGTCCTGATTACCCCGGACCTGAATGGGTATGAAGGACCCTTTGGCTGTGCCTACCCCCACGGTAAAGATGATCAAGCCCTCATCGTTGGCCAATCCAGCCGTCTCGATGGCATCGGCATCGTGATCCTCCCCATCGGAGATGATGACGAGAGATTTGTGAAATCTATTGTCCTGCCGAAAACTCTCCTGAGATTTGCGGATGGCCTCGCCCATGGCCGTACCCTGAGACGCTGCCAAAGCCGGCGTCGCTGACTTGATAAATATCTGGGCCGCTGCATAGTCGGTGGTCAAAGGCATCTGCAGGTACGCATTGCCCGCAAAAAGAATCAGCCCGATGCGCTCTCCTCGCAAGCGCTCGGTGAGTTGTAAAGCAAAGCGCTTGGCGCGGTCGAGTCGACTTGGGGCCACGTCTTCGCAGTACATACTGTTGGAGATATCCAGCGCAATAAAGATGTCCGACGATCGAGTTTTGACTTTCTCCCGCTTGGCACCCCACTGTGGATTGGACCAGGATATGATCAGGCAAGCAAACACAAACAGCGTCAAGGCAAGCAACCACTTCCTTCGCCTGCTGAGATCATGGTTTGTCAATTGGCTTACTAAAGATCCTTCTCCCAGCTGCATCGCTTGCCGGCGGTAGAGATGCCTGCCGAGCAGGAGTAGGAGGCACAATGGCACGAGACCCAATAGGAGGTACAAATGAGATTCGTGTTCAAATCGAAACATGTGCCTATGCCTTTAAGGATACACTCTCAGGAGCGTCATGCTCAGTAAAAGGTGTAGCAAAAAACTGATAATGCCCAGCCGCAAAAAAGGAGCAAACTCATCGCTGTACCGCTTGAACGTGGTCACCTCTCGCTCGGTCTTTTCTAACTGATCAATCTCGTTGTACACTTGCTCCAGGCTCTGCTCCGAGGTCGCTCGAAAATATCGTCCCCCGGTGATCTCGGCGATCTGCTGTAGCAGTGGTTCGTTTATCATCACCCGTGCGTAGTCGTAGACGTAGCTTCCGTCACTGCGCTTGCCCTGGGGTGTCAGGGCCATCCCCTTACTTCCCACGCCGATGGTGTAGACCGTGAGGTCCAGCTCTCGGGCCATTTCTGCTGCTGTCAGAGGCTTGATATAGCCGGTGTTGTTGTCTCCATCGGTCAGCAGGATGATCACTTTGCTCTTGGCGTCACTGTCCTTAATGCGGTTGACGGCCGTCGCCAATCCCATCCCGATCGCCGTCCCCTCCTCCAGAAAGCCACACTGCAACTCCGAGATAAAACGCTTGACAATGCGATGATCCGAGGTCAGTGGGCACTGGGTAAAACTCTCTCCCGAGAATACCACCACGCCAATGCGGTCCGTGCTACGCTTGTCTACGAAGGCAGCGGCTACGCGTTTACTTACCTCCAGTCGATCCGGTTTAAAGTCCTGAGCCAGCATGCTGCTGGACAGATCCATCGAGAGAATAATATCTATCCCTTCCGCCGTCACCTCCTCCTCCTTGAGGGCCAACTGAGGTCTGGCAAGAGCCAGGATAAAGAAAGTAAGGGCCAGTACCTGAAAAATAGGAAGCGCCTGGACCAACCGAACCCTCCAGGACGCCCCCAAGTCCAATCCAGCCAAACTGGACACCCGGAAAGTGGGCAGTTGTCTTTGACGAAAACCAAAGTGGAAGTATGCCATCGCTGGCACCAGCACCAAAAGGCCCAGCAGCCAAGGATTCTGAAACTCGATATTGGACAGGTAGTCGATCATGATACTGGCTCCACCGTTATCTCTTTCGTCTGGTGTACAAAGGATGCTGCCTTGTCCATAAAGGCCGCATGAATATCCACCTCTGGTTTCGCCTTGGCAAATTTGATGAGATCGGCCATGTTAAGTATCTGATCCAGGTCGGCCAGCAGGGATTCATGCAATCCTTTGCCCTTCATGGCGGTCAAAATCTCGGAGGTCGTCGACTCCAATGCCGGCGTATCATAGCGCTGTTCGAGATAACTCCTGATGATGTGGGTCAGCTCCGACTGGTACTGCTTGATCTGGCCGGCTTGCCAGAGCTTTTTGTCTTTTAACTTGCCCAGGGCTCTCAGGGCAATCTCATGTGGAGGAATGGGGACCTCGATGACGATCTCCTCTTCGAGGTTTCTCCTTTTCCGCATTAGAATGAGGGCAATGATCAAGCCCACCCCTGCCAAGGCCAATAGATAAGGTAGGAAATCGCGCAGCTTTAATGGCTCCCTAATAATCGACTTGATCGGCGCCAATCCGGTCGAGTCTACCACAATGGCGCTGACTTCCAGCGCCAGATCGTCGGAGTATGCGGTATCCGCACCGGCGGCCGTCTGATACACCAGTGGCAACGAGGGCAGCTTGATATATCCCGTGTCAAATACGGCAAATCGTAGTGCTTTCTGATGGTGGGTCGATGTCCCCTGCCAGGTCTGTGGCTCGAGCATCTCCACACCCAGATCCTGCCAGGAGCCAAAGGAGAGACTATCCACCGAAATGGGCTCCCTGCTTTGGACCTGCACTCGCAAGGTGCGTTGGTCGCCGATCAGTAAGCGATTGCTGTCCACGGTGCATCTGACCTCGACTTGTGCCTCCAGGCCGAGCGCCAGTAGCAGCGCGATTATGGTCCCCCCGTATCTGATCATCAACGAGCTCGTTTCTTAAAAAAACGGTGCAGGGCCAGGATGTATGATTCACGCGTCTCGAGGTGGATGAGGTCCGCCCCATTGCGACTGAAGACCCGGACCAGCCGTTGGGTTTTGTCCTCAAAGCGACGGGCGTGCCGCTCGCGGGTACGTTTGTCCTGGGTATCAATCAGGTACTCCCGACCCGTCTCCACATCCCGGGCCCGGATCAAGCTGGCTCGGGGCAGTTCCTTCTCAAAAGGATCGTACAGATGCATCCCAATCAAGTCGTGCCTCCGCGCCGCCACCTGCAGGGCAGACTCAAAGCCATCGGCAAAAAAGTCACTGAGCAGAAAGCAGATACTCTTCTTCTTGACGACGTTGTTGAAATATTGTAGCGCCTCCACAATGTTGGTACTCTTGCCATATGACTCTTTGGCGATCAGCTCTCGGATGATGCGAAGGATGTGCTTCTTACCCTTCTTGGGCGGTATGTAGAGGTTTACCACATCAGAGAATAGGATCAGCCCCACCTTGTCATTATTGTTGATCGCAGAGAAGGCGACCACGGCACAGATCTCCGTCATCAGATCTTTCCTAAACTGCACATGCGTGCCAAAGAAAGACGATGGGCTGACATCTACCAGGAGCATGACGGTCAGTTCACGTTCCTCCTCAAAAACCTTTACGTGCGGGATGCCGGTACGCGCAGTGACATTCCACTCGATATTTCGAACATCATCACCATACTGGTAGTCGCGTACCTCACTAAACGACATGCCTCGTCCCTTAAAGGCACTATGGTATTCGCCGGAGAACAACTCTTTGCTGATCCCCTTGGTCTTCAGTTCTATCTTTCGGACTTTCTTAAGAAGCTCGCTGGTCTCCATTTTGATGTATTCACCCTATGGTACCTCCACCACGCTCAATACTTGATTGATGATATCTTCCTGTGTGACATTTTCTGCCTCTGCCTCGTAGGTCAATCCGATGCGATGACGCATGATGTCGTGGCATACCGCCCGCACGTCTTCGGGGATGACAAAGCCCCTGCGCTTCAGGAAAGCATAGGCTTTGGAGGCCAACGCAAGATTGATGCTGGCCCTGGGGCTGGCTCCGTACTGAATGAGTAAATCCAAGTCCGATAGCTCATAGGACTTGGGATCGCGTGTGGCAAATACGATATCAAGGATGTACTGCTCGATTTTGTCATCCATGTAGACCTTTCGCACCGTGCGGCGAGCACCTACCACCTCCTCAGGAGACACCACCTTCTCAATACGTCCAAAGTCTGCGTCACCGAGATTGCGTCGAATGATCTCTCGCTCCTCCTCTTTGCTGGGATAGTCGATTTTGACCTTAAGCATAAAGCGGTCGACCTGGGCCTCCGGCAAGGGATAGGTCCCCTCTTGTTCTATGGGATTTTGCGTCGCAAGGACCAAAAAGGGCTCGTCCAGGCCATAGCTCTGATCGCCGATGGTGACTTGTCGTTCTTGCATGGCCTCCAGCAGTGCGCTCTGCACCTTGGCCGGCGCACGATTGATCTCATCAGCCAGAATGAAGTTGGCAAAGATGGGCCCCTTGCGTACGGCAAAGGCCGCCTCGCTGGGATTGTAGATCAGGGTCCCGATGATGTCAGCCGGCAGCAGGTCCGGGGTAAATTGGATACGGCTAAACTTGGCCTGTACGGCAGAGGCGAGTGTCTTAATGGCCAGCGTCTTGGCCAACCCTGGGAGACCCTCCAACAGCACGTGGCCTTTGGTCAGCAATCCCAGCAACAGTCGCTCCATCATTCGATCCTGTCCAACGATCACCTTGGAGGTCTCTGCAAAGAGCGTATCGACAAAGGCGCTTTCAATATATATTTGTTGATTGAGCGCTTCGATATCAAGGGCAGGTTGCATGCTCATCAGATTTGTTGCAAAATGTGTAGAAAAGTGATGTCAATCAGGGGGGACAAAATTGCTAATTTTTACCCAAATCTTGTAATAAGGTTTCGTAGCGAAAAGCCAGCGTGCCCATTAGATCTGGTGTCCCGCAGCTTTGAGTACTGGAGACATATGCGTCCATATGATGAAGCACGGAAAACCGAGGACCGCCAGAGATGGTGGGCAATGTGGCCTTGCAGCAGAAAGTCTATTGCATGCTTTGGGTTTTACTTAATAATCGAGCAAATTAAGGTGATCAAGGCTGCCGGGATGAGTGCCGCCCAGCGCTTTAACGAACTTTTAACCATCTCGCTACTGACTTGCACTATAGGCGTAAGCCTGTCCGGCTCAATCCCTGGTACGCTGATCGCTCGTGATAGCCTGGTCACTCCACCTTACGAAGCGATACGAGACCTGCATCGGGGTACCTTGCTGGTAGTACTGCCGACCTATCAACAGAAGCTTTGGGCATTGGAGCGGCAAATCGAGGAGGCTCCGTCACAAGTGCGCAAGCAAAAGCTGCAGGGACTATACGACTTTGCTGTGGCCGAGCGGGATAGCTTTCAGGTGGCATTAAGACAAGCCGTAGAGCAGCAATACCACTTTGGCCTATTCGATTTTGTGTATGATAGCGATCTGAGGAGTAGTCGCACCGGCCAACCGGATAGCGCCGCAGGTGCGCCTCCCGAGTGGCCCACTCCGCGGTTCTTCCTTCAGCGCCGACCGACCGAAAGCGGCGCCGATGCGCTGGTCATCATGGACGCCCATCGCAATGTGCTGCAACGACCGTTTCCGTACTATGTGCGCATCACCCGCATGTCCAGCTTCTTTGATGCCTTCATCGGCAAGGCCAAGTACGCCTGGCGCGACCTGGATCAGGTCATGGCCAAACTCAACCGCAAGCTAGAACACTACCATGTCAGGGCCCGGCCCGGTCGGTGAGCAAGGCAAGAGTGATGCGGATGCACGCCCGTTGCTAATGTTCCTTGGGTATCGGTGCGATTTGAATAGAATCGGGTGGCTTCTCCATGGGAGGTACGCCGGGTTTTTCCGGTCGGGATGGCTTATCCAGCGAATCGAGTCGGATCAGGATGGGATTTGCTCGCAAAATACTATCCGTGGCCATGCTGGCCTCTTCCATCACCTCTTGCAAGCACTTGGCCTTTTCGGTCGCAATAAAGTCGGCCAGCTTCCGTGCCACCTCTTCCTCCACCAACTCTTGGACGAGCGGCTCTCGGTCCTGGGTACAAGCCCCGAGGTGCAAGAGGGCGCCGATCAAGAGCCATCGCATCATTGGATCAACATTTCTATCTCCCGGAGACGAACCTCGCGGATCGAATCGATCCAAGTCTCCAAATGCATCTCGCGGTACACCTGACAGGTATCCTTCAGCTGCTCTGCCCAAATATTCCGCTGCTGGATGAAGAGGGAGTCGACCAGTTTTAGATCCTCCGTGCCCAGTCGTACCTCGTCCTGGACACACGAGGGCAGAAGTACGATCGCAGCGAGCCCCAGGCAAGCAGCCTGCAGCAGTGATCTCAGATTTCCCTTCTTCCAAAGTTTCATATCCAACGACATTCTTGGTATTCCAACGCCAGACACTCGCCGACCCATCAGAATGAAACAGCAAATATCAACAATGTCCTTCTATTTTGTCTGCCTGCCTGTCGTCCCGCGGCTTCCCAGTCGCTCATGACCTGAATAACACGAGCACCCCTCATGAGACCGGTACTTCCGCAATAATACCATCGCAGAAAGCCAAATTTCTGGTGGCCGCTACCAACAGATTGCTAGTAATTTGTGCTTTGGCAAAATGATGTATCCTATGAGAATTGCTTACATCCTATGTACTTGGACGCTGGTGGTCGCTACTATGGGCACACTTGCCGGCCAACAAATCTACCAACATGCCCACCCGCTGTGGCAGCCGGTCAAAGACGAGGTCTATCTGCAGGAAGTGGCTTGGAAACTGCCCACAGCGCACGCAATCCAGTCCGTAGCGGCACACCAGGGCACCTGCTACGTGTTGATGCAGGATCGGATCCATCGACTACAAGATGACGTCCTTTTGCCCGACGAAGGCGCTCCGGCTCAAGCCACCGAGCTGGTGGTCATCGCCGACAAATTGTGGGCACTGACATCCGAAGGGCTATACCAATTAAGTGGATCAGCCTGGCGACAAGTCAGCGACAGGCATATCGTAAGTATGACCATGCATGCCGGCCAATTGCACCTGGCGACCCGGGAGGAGATCTATCGCTGGGAAGACGGTCAGCTGGTCAGCCTGAAACCCGCCGGCGGCTACTACTCCAGTGACATCACCATGGTGATGGAAGACGGCACCCAGCTACACGCAGATCCGGTGCGTCTCGGCCCCATCGATCGTATCGCTTCTTATAGCGGCACGCTCTATGTGCTACGTCCTGGCCAACTGGTCCTATTTGACGGCCTGACCGTGGATCGCGACTTTATCGACTGGGGTACCCTGCCCTCCTCCAACACCCGAGACATGCTGAGCCAAGGGAGCAAACTGTATATCACTACCGATCGAGGGCTTTGCATGCTGCGCGGTGCGTCACTCTACACCCTGGGCGGAGAAGACGGGCTCCCATATAAGAATACCACCTGCCTGGAGGCAGGATTTGCGCAAGATATCTGGATCGGCACCACCAAGGGAGTCATTCGAAAGACACGAGAAGATTGGCACTATTTTGCCGCCGACCATTGGTTGCCGGGTAATCATGTCCATGATGTCGCCGTCGATGATCGTATGGTGTACGTAGCCACGGACGCTGGGCTGGCCCGGATCAGCTACGAGCCCTACACCTTACGCAAGAAGGCCGCGTACTACGAACGTCATTTGGAAGAGTGGGGACATAAGCGCATGGGATTCATCCACACGATCTATAAGCATGATGGCGAATGGATCCGCGAGATCAGCGACAATGACGGCGGCCACACCTCCCCATTTCTCGTGGCTATGAGCTTCAAGTATGCCGTGACCGGGGACCCGGAGGCTTACGACGAGGCCCTCAATGCCTTCATGGCCATGCGCTGGATGGAGCAGATCACGCCGATCGACGGCTATGTGGCCCGGTCCATCTTCGCGCCCGGACACGACAAGGGCGGCATGGGCAGGCATGGATCCGGCGGCCTGCCAGCCAAGTGGCACCTATCTGAGGATGGCAAGTGGTATTGGAAAGGGGACACCTCCAGCGACGAGATCATCGCCCACTTTTATGCGGTGTCGGTCTTTCATGATCTGGCAGCCAAGGGCAAGGTAAAGGACATGGCGCGCGATCACCTGGCTAAGATCGCTAGATACATTATGGACAATGGCTTTCAGCTGATCGGGATGGATGGCAAACCTACCCGCTGGGGGCGATGGAATCCCGAGTACCTGCTCCGACCCTACGGCTACTGGGATAAGGGTGTCAACGGCCTGGAGGCCCAAGCTTTTATGCGCGCCGCCCATGCGGTGACGGGCGATCAAGCATTTGAGGATGGTTTTCAACAATTGATCGAGTGGGGCTATAACAAATATGCCATTCGTCAGAAGAATACGTTTCCTCCGTCTAACATCGCCCCGTGGGATGATAACCTTGCCTACCGATCATATTACACGCTGCTCCGATACACGAGCGATCCCAAAATCAAGTCGGACTACCTGCGCAGCCTGGAGCGCACCTGGGAGATCAAGCGGGTAGAACAGATACCCTGGTACAATTTTGCCTATGGGGCCATCACCGGCAATGACTGCGAGGTCGAACAGGCAGTCAAGCACCTGCGCGAGTGGCAGCTGGATTGTATCGAACACAACTACACCAATTCCTACCGCGATGACCTGATCACACCACGCGGGTATCGCGCCTATGAGTTTGGCTCCCGCGCCATCTCACCCCGCGAAATATCCGTGCAACGCAACAGTCGATATGCCATGAGATATGACGGTGGGGCGGGAAGCCGCCGAGTGATGGAGCCCAATCACTTCATCAGAGACTACTGGATGGGGCGTTATCACGGGTTTATCCTGCCTCCCGAGGCAGATGATCCCGCGTTGATCTCGGTACAACCCCGGACAGGTCAGACCTTTGGTGCCAAGCCCTATGATGGACCGGCCCGGCCGGACTAAGTGGCGGCAATCGTCAGCTTAAAACCCACTCCGTGGACATTTTCAATGCTGACCAGTGGATCGGGTGCCACGTACTTTCGCAGTCGGCTGATGAATACATCCAAGCTTCGACCCATAAAGTAATCGTCTTCACCCCAGATCCTGCGCAGGATGACGCTGCGCTCGCAGATCTGATTTTCCTGCTCCAGCAGCAACTTTAAGACATCCGCCTCTTTTTGAGTCAACGTGCGTGACGTAGTCGGATGCTTCAGCAGCAGATTTTTGTGATCGAAATCAAAGGAGCCAAAACGAAATTGACTCCTTCGATCCGGACCCACCACGGTGCGGCGACGTAAGAAGACCTGGATTTTATAGATCAATTCTTCGATGCTAAAGGGCTTGGTGATGTAGTCATCTGCTCCCAATTCAAATCCCTTCAGTCGATCCTCCTTGAGGGACTTCGCGCTGAGAAACAGAATGGGCAACTGCTGACTGTGTTTGCGTATTTCGCTGGCCAGGGCAAAACCGTCTAGCTGTGGCAGCATGATATCTAGTACAGCCAGATCAAAAGACAAGGAGTGGATGGCGTCCAGCGCGTCCTTGCCATTACTGAAATGGGTCACTCGATACCCGGCCTTCTCAAGATTGTCCATGGTGACAAAGCTGAGGGTTTCGTCATCTTCGACGTAGAGCAAGTGTGGCGCTGTGGATGCTGGGTTCATGCTGCGGTGCTGTTTGATCGCATAGTGAGCGTGACGGCGGTGCCTTGGCCGGGCTCGCTGTCAATGTCCATCTTCCAGCCATGCGCCTTGGCGACACGCGACACATAGTGCAGTCCTAGCCCAAAGCCCTTGGCATTGTGCACATCTCCAGTGGGCACGCGAAAGAACTTCTGCCCGATACGAGACAGGTATTTGCTATTGATACCCACCCCTTGATCCGCCACAGTCAGGGAAAGACGATGTTTGTCCCGCGCGGTGCGGATGGCGATCACCGGGGAGGACTCACTGTACTTGATGGCATTGTCCACCAGGTTAAAAAGTATGTTGGCCAGATGTAGCCGGTCGGCAGTGATCTCGCTGGATGCCTCTGTCAGATCAAGGGTGACATGACCGTCGACCTTCTCAATTCGACTGCGGAGTTGATCGGACACCTCGTGTACCAGCTCGTTGAGGTCCAAGGCCTGCTTTTGTAGCTGAATGCCTTTCTTCTGCATCCCGGCGGTGTCCAGTACTCGCTCCACCTGCTTGTTGAGTCGCGCTGCCTGCTCATGGATGATGCTGGCATAACGCTGCAGTCGAGGCTGATCGGCAATGACAGGCTCCTGCATAAAGACCTCCGCACTCACCTTAATGCTGGAGAGGGGGGTCTTAAATTCATGGGTCATATTGTTGATGAAGTCTTTCTGCAGGTCAGACAGCTTTTTCTGCCGGAGGATCTCGAAGGTAGCGTATAGGAAAAAGAGGATCGCCAGGACCAATATGCCCGTGAAGAGAATCGGGATCCACTGATTGGTCAGGATATACCCTTTGCGATTGGGAAAACGCACGCCGAAGTAATACACAAACTCGTCATAGGTGGGTAGACTGGTCGATCGGGCTTTCGGCGGTTGGTCCTCGTTGATATTGATGTAGTTGCCATAGACCATCTGATCGGTGGCACAGTCGTAGATGCCGTATTCAAAGTCGGTGTTCAGGGAGACGGCCTCAAATTCCTTCTGTAGGTAGAATTCCAGATTGTTGGCATCGATGGCGTCGCGAATGTTAACCACATAGTAGTCTTGCGCGATTTGATTGACCAGATTGTACGAAGGCAGTTGTACTTGGCCCAGGGCAGAGAGCTGCAGTGCCACATTGCGCAGACAGATGTGCACTTTCTCCTCAAAGGCTTTCTCGGTATGGTCAAAGCTCTTCTTGAGCCAATACCCCTGGACGATGATGATACCAATGAGCGCTAGAGCGGCAGAGATAATAACCTTCCAAATGGATGCATTTCGCATGTACCGTCGGCTGTTGGAGGCGAAAATATGCCTTCTAAGTCCCTAAAAACCAGGCATTAACAACTCATTAACAATTGTTGCAAACTCATTAACTGGATGGCTGACGGAGGTGCTATAGGTTTGCATCATTGTTAAATCCTAATTCCTATTAGCGGGGATTAATTCAAAAACTTTAAACTATGATTTATTTAAGAATGCTCATTTGCGCCCTGACAGTTGGCCTCATGTCCAGTCCCGCGCTGGCCACCGATGACATCGGCAAGCTGGTCAAAGCTGACAAGATGGAACACGACTTTGGCACCATCGCCCAAGGACAACCGCAGACCACCATCTTCACACTGACCAATCTATCCGATCAGCCGATGGTGCTGAAGAAGGTCAAGGGATCGTGTGGTTGCACGGCCACTTCTTACTCGCAGGATCCCATCCAGCCAGGCGAGTCTACCGAGATCGAGGCCACCTACAATGCCAAGGCCAAGGGTCCGTTTACCAAGACGGTCACCGTGCAAACCAACTTGGAGGAAGAGCCCATCATTTTGAAAATCAAAGGCACCGTCAGCATCACCTGACCTGATCAAACCACCCTTGCAAGTACCAAGAGGCTCCGGCAAACAGTGGCGGAGCCTCTTTCTGCATCAAAAATACCATGTACCCACTTAGCCTCCACCCAACTTCCAGCGAGCGGGCATTTTGCGAGCATACGGCTTATCGGTATCTTTGCCCGGCCGATAATTATTTGAAACGAGTCCATGCGCAAGAGGTGGTTCATGATGATGCTTTGGAGCCTGTCCCTGGTAGCCCTGTACGGCCAGGCCCAACCGAATCCCTTTGAGATACAAAGTAGGCTACAGGATACCAGCATAACCGATAGCATCCCTGCCCAGAAGGTGGAAGTAGAACCCCCACCATCACCCAGTCAGCCCGATACCTTACCTGCCCCGGACTCCACCGAGGAGCTGCCAGAACAAGTCGAAGATGTCTCAGATACGAGTACGAACGCTACGGCCAATCCCTTTGAAGCTACGACCGCAGAGGTACCAACCGCAGGAGACGATCCGGGACCTGACGATACGTCTGTTTTGCGAGAAGACACCAGTCACCCCCTACTCGATCGCCTGGAGAGCTTAGGCAATATTGAGGAGCTAGACCGTATCTCCAACCAAAACTTGATGCTGGGCTCCATCGTGCTGATCCTCCTGTTTTTGGCCCTGCTGCTGGCCCTCAATCGCGATCTGCTAAAGAAAGCCTATCGAGCCATAGCCAATGACAATTACCTACGGTTCTTGTTTCGAGAGTACAAGGCCCTGCCCTGGTTCTACTGGCTCTTCTATGCCTTCTTCTTTATTAATGCGGGCTTGTTGATCTTCCAGGCCCTGGCGCACTTCTCTCTCGTAGAAAAAGGTACGCTAATACTATTGCTGACCTGCATTGGGGGGGTGACCTTGGTCTATCTGGTCAAGCACATCAATCTAAACATCGTGGGGGGATCCTTTCCAGTGGAAAAGGAAGCAAATTTGTATGGCTTCGTCACCATGCTCATTAACATTCTGCTTGGGGTCGTTTTGACCCCTGTCAACCTGGTGATTGCCTTCTCGCCTCCCATCGTATCAGAGGCCGCTGTATGGTTTGGTTTGGCCGCCGTGGTACTGCTCTATTTGTTCCGTCAACTCAAGGGATTGTTCATCTCCGGGAGGTTCCTGGTACAGTATCAGTTCCATTTTTTTATGTATCTTTGCACCTCCGAAATCGCACCCTTGCTAATCATTGGTAAACTAGCGCTGGGTAAGTTTGGCTTCCAATGAGTTTGTTTCATTCAAAAACACTTGAATGTTGGCATCGAAAGCAGAAGTAAAGATCAAGAACGTCAAGACCATACTCATATCGCAACCCAAGCCGGAACGTTCGCCATACTTCCAACTGGAGCGCAAATACGGTCTCAAGATTGACTTCCGACCCTTTATCCACGTAGAAGGCGTGACGGAAAAAGAGTTTCGTAAGACTCGGATCCGTCCCGATGAGTACAGTGCGGTGATTTTCACGAGCAAGAATGCCATCGAGCACTACTTTCGGATCAATGAAGAGATGCGCATCAAGGTCTCTCAGGATATGAAGTACTTCTGCCTCTCAGAAGCCGTGGCTCATTATCTACAGAAGTTCATCATCTATCGCAAGCGCAAAGTCTTCATCGGCAAGCGCCATATCGAGGACTTGTCCAACTATCTGAATAAGCACAAGGCCAAGGAGAAGTTTCTGCTGCCCTGCAGCAACCTGGGCAGCCCTCCCGTCGTGCGCTATCTGCAAGAAGGCGATTTTGCGTTTAAAGAAGCCATGATGTACCGCACGGTGAGCAGCGATCTGTCTGACCTACGTGACATCACTTATGACGTACTGGTCTTTTTCAGCCCACTGGGGATCAAGTCCTTGTATGACAACTTTCCCGACTTCAAGCAAAATGATACACGGATCGCTGTCTTTGGCAATCGTACCAGCGCCGCTGTCGAGGAACGGGGCCTGACGATCAACATCAAAGCTCCGGCACCGGAGACTCCGTCGATGACTATGGCACTGGAAAAGTACATTCTGGCCGCTCGCAAAAACTAGCTTCCAGCTAATTTCTACCATCGAAACGTACCGGTCCCAGCTCAAGCACCGACTCGCCGGCAAGCTGCCTGGCAGGCAAGCACAGCTGGAGATGGCAGCCTACGACAAGCGTTTGCACTTCAAGCCCGGAGCCGATGCTGTTGAGGCCGCCGTATTGGTGTTGCTCTATCCGGATGCCAGCGGCAGTCCTTCGACGCTCTTTATCGAGCGGGTTCACCATGCCCAGGATCGTCACAGCGGTCAGATCTCGTTTCCCGGGGGCCGGCGGGATCCCTCGGATAGCGATTTAGAGGCATGCGCCCTGCGTGAGGCGGAGGAGGAAGTGGGTGTACCGGCTCCATCCCTTGACGTGCTGGGCCGACTGACCTCCCTGTACATACCCGTCAGCAACTATCTCGTCACGCCGATCGTCGCCACCACCTGGCAGACCCCTGAGTTCATGCTACAGCCCGCGGAGGTACAGGGTATTCTGCAGGCTCCCATCACCAAGCTGACGGATCGTGCAGCTAGAAAGCAGAAGACCCTGACCATGCCACAAGGACTCGTCCTTCACAATGTACCCTACTTCGACGTGCAGGAGAAAAAAGTCTGGGGAGCCACGGCCATGATATTGAACGAGTTTTTGGCTATCTGGGATCAGATCAACCGCGACCATTCGACGCGGGTCTAGCTAGGGGGCCTGTCCTCGCTAGGCGTTGCGTTCCGACACTTTGACGACTCGCACTGTCTCGATCTTGGTATCGCTCATCTTGACGAGGTGAAATTCGTAGCCGTCCAGCACCACGACGTCCCCTTCCTCGGGAATGTTGGCGGTTGTCATGACGATGTAGCCGGACAAGGTATTGTACTCCCCCTCGGGCAAGGTCAGGGACCGATACTTTTCGTTGAGGTAGCTGATCTCCATACGCCCGGACAACAGCCATTCGTACTCCCCCACTTGCACCTCAATACCTTTCTCCTGATCGTGCTCATCCTCAATCTCACCAAAGATCTCCTCCAGGATATCCTCGAGCGTGATCACGCCGGCGGTCCCACCAAATTCATCCACCACGCAGGCAATATTCTTCTCGTCCTTAAAGAACCGATTCATCACATCCTGCACATTCATGGCTTCGGGCACAAAGGGAATGTCCAGCCTGGCCGACTTGAGTCGTTTGGGTTTTTTGAGTAGTTGCTGATGGTGGATATAGCCGGTGACATTGTCGATATCCTTGCGATAAGTCAGGATACGAGACAGCTTAGTCTTGTTAAATAGCTTGATGAGCTTGGCGATGCTTGCACTCTGATCGATAGCCACAATCTCATTGCGCGGTACCATGCAATCGCGCACCTTGATATCTTTCAAACGGAGTGCATTCTTAAAAATGTCCGTATCGATCTCATCCTCCGCATCGCCCTCAAAACTGTCCTGAATGAAGTGCTCCAGGTCTACTCGCGTAAAGGTCTGGATTGTCTGCTCGGAGCCGACCTTAAAAAACGTGCGCAGAAGAAGAGATGACAACTGGGTCATCATCCAGGTGGGAATCGTGAGCAACCACTTGAAAAACTGTAGGGGGTAAGCAAAAAAACTGATCATGCGGTTGGCATAGACCCGAAAGATGGTCTTGGGCAGAAACTCGCCAAAGAGTAATACGACAATTGTGATGATGAGGGTCGTCAGGATCAAAAATGCAACACCCTCACCGACCAAAGGAATCAGATAGGGCTGAATCAACTTGGTCATCAACGCGGTGAATACCACCAGGGCAATATTGTTGCCGATCAGCATGGTACCCAAGAAGTCCTTGGGCTTGTCATAGAATCGGGTAAGGATGCGACCTCTCCGTTTGCCCTGCTCCTTGAGCAGCTCAATGCGAATCTTGTTGGCGGAAATAAAGGCGATCTCCGACCCCGAAAAGAAGGCCGAGAGGACCAAGAACAGCAAAATGAAGAAAATCAGCGAAATCATCTATCCCATCGTATGCGGGATCAGTTTTTAAACTCCCTCTGCAGTTCATCTATCTTGTACTTGCCACGCACAGAGAGCAACGTCCAGTCGGTAAAATCTTGGTTGGACCTGAACCCATAGGCAAAGATAATCTCTTCTCCTTGGGTGATCTTGACAAATTTGTCTGTGTATACCTCGGCCGTTGCTTCATCCCAGATCAATTCGCTGGTCTCCAGCGTCTGAAACTGGGTCGAACGCAGGATGACGGAGTCCCGAACGATGATCTTTTTGTCCCTTGGAAAGCGGAGGCCGTGTCGGGCGTCCAGGGTACTCTCCACCGAACCGTCTCCGTCGAGAAAATCAACATGCAGCCCCTCAGGAAACTCATCTCGGGGTTTGACCTTATCCAGGTAGCGCTCCATGACCGGACTGACAATGACCACCCGCACCTGAGCCGAATCACTGTACAAGATTTCCACCTCTCGAGCGACCTCTGTGCCCGGTTGCAGCTCTTCAAATAGCTTGTTGACCTCATCCAGGTCGTTTTCGCAAGCCAGTAAGAAGCTCAGGCAGAGCACGAAGAATATTGGGCGTCTCATCGGATCAATGTGATATCTCCCTCAAACTGTAGGACAGAATCATCGATAAACTGTACCTCAGCCACATAAACAAAGACACCCGGATTGAGCAATTGCCCCTGGTGCGTACCATCCCAACCTTGGTTTTCGTCATTCAATGCTTGGTTAATCCCTTCATATACCAATGCACCCCAACGATCAAAGATTTGGATCTTGAGAACCGTCATCGCTGCATTGCCTCCATAGAGTGCCAGACGGTCGTTGTATCCATCTCCGTTTGGCGTGATGCTGTTGGGCACAAAGATAGGTCGATTCCGAAAGATGAAGACGCGGACACTATCACTTGCCATACAATTGTCCTGATCGGTCACCATCACCACATACGTGCTGGTACGGAGGGGGGTAGCGTTCACCGCTGGGCAATCCAGACAATCGACCGGCCCCCCAAACCACTGAAATCCTACCGGATTATTGGGCGGTGAGTGTGTCGCCAGCAACTGCGCGGCAAAACCCAGGTCGACCGAGGTATCCCGGCCGGCATCCACGATCAGCTCTTCCGGCTGTAGTATCTGGGCCATCACCGTATTGGTACAACCACGATCATCCCGGATCGTCACGGTGTGTGACCCTCCACCCAATCCGGTAAAAAACAAGCTATCCTGAAAGGACGAACCGTCTACCGCATACTGAAAGGGCGGACTGCCCCCCTCGCCGCTCACATAGATCACCCCCGTCCGGTCGCCAAAACAGACGACATCACGGGTACTGTCTACGGCCACACTCAGAAAAGGGGGTTCGACGATGTAGCCCCCTGCCACCGTCCGGCAATCTTGCGCGTCAGTCACCGTCACGTTGTACTGCCCGGAGTCCAGTGCTGTGATCAATGAGTCCATACCACCGTTGCTCCACTGAAAACGATATCCGGGGGTACCCCCGGATACGAGGGGAGCCAGGGTCCCGTCCACCTCACCAAAACAAGAGATGTGCGTCGTGTCTATACCGACAATCAAGGCTGGCGGCTCCGGCACTTCATAGGCGATAAAGCCGAGGCAAAAATTTCCATCGCGTATGGCTACAACATTGGTGCCGGCACTGATCCTCGTGTCAAAACTGTCTCGCTGAAAACTACCGTTGGCACCAAAGTCATAGGCAAAGGGCGGATCGCCTCCGATGATCCGCACATCAATGCGGCCATTGTTAAACCCAAAGCAGGTGGGTGGTGTAATCGCATCGAAGGCGCTGTCGATTTCGACATTAATCTCGCCTAATAGTACAGAGGTCACTGTGGTACAACCTTTGTTGTCCAAAATCGTCACGGGATAAATGCCGGCGGCGAGATTGTCGATGCTGTTTGAGGCTACGAATCCATTGCCGTCTCCAAAGTCGTACAAGAATGGAGGGGCCTGACCAGAGACCACCAGGGTAAAACCTCCGTTGCTGCCTCCGCCGCAACTGGGCCGCGTCAGTACACTCTCGATCTCGAGGGGCTGAGGACCGTCCACTGTAAACTGTACGGTCGTGTCGCACCCGTTAAAATTTCGAATGGTCGCCACGTAGTCTCCCGCCACCAGACTATCCAAGATGCGACCGGTCGGCCCGTGCATCCACTGGATCCCTGTGACGTTACTACCGCTTTGAATGGTGAGTTCGATCCGCCCATCTCTGTTTTCTGCGCAACTCTGGGCATCGATGGCGGCCTGTATGTCAAATGGCTCTTCTACGATGAGCGAACCGATATCTGTGATGAGACAACCCGTCTCACTCTCGACCGTCAGCGCGATCGTCTTCATACCGGTCGTACTATATCGTACCTGATGAGGGCCCGGCCCGGTAAGGGTCTGCGGCACCGCGCCTTCGCCAAAGTTCCACTGCCAGTCGACCAGCGATAGATTGCCAAAGGATGACTGATCAAAGAAGCCGACCGGTTGGCCATAACAGATGGTCCCGTCAAAGTCGTCGATGATAAACTCTGCCTGCGGGCCGAGAAACTCACCGGATCCGCCAAACTCTATGGTAAAGCCGCTGCCGGACCGACTGAAGTTGTTGACGATGAGTGCATAGACTTTACCGGCCTCCATCTGAATATCTGATACCCAGTTGTCATCGTCTTGACCCGTGGGCCTGAACACGCAAGGATCATTCACATTGCAACCAGGTGACTCGCTAATGTCGGTCGATGAGGCCCGTAGACCCGTAGGTCCGGTACAAGGTGCCCACACGACTGGATCACAGCCTCCTTGCTCACCCGATGCCATACACCGCAACAGGATCTTGTCACTGCAGTCATCCAGACCATTGGGCAGCTCATACACCGCAAAGTCTAGGTCATCGGCCGGATTGCTGGGTGTGAGCGTGAAGGAAAGTGAACCGTCCGTTCCCGCTACCCATTTGTACCAAGAGGAGCTGCTCTCCGACCCCCCATTCTCGCCAAGGCAGGAATTGCTGGCCTCATCCTTGATCTCACCAGATCCGCTTAACTGCTGCACCACAAAAGAGGACTTGTCGCACAGCACTACGCCCGTGGGGCAGTCCGCATTGGGGTCGGGGACTCCATTAAATGAGTTGACACACAGCTGAAAGGAACCGACTGAACCCGAACGACCTGAGACCCGTATGAAGTAGTTACTGCCAGGGGTGAGTTGGTCAAGAAGCAACTCGACAATGCCATCTGTAAAGGCATCCGATCCACAACCCAGCTCGGCGAGGCTACCGCAATCGCCACCATAGACGACCAGCTCAGGATTGGTCAAGGTGCCGCCAGCCATCATTTCGACGGCACCTACGACGCGGACGTTGAGGTCGGTACCAACGGCCAAAAAAGAAAACCAAACATCAGGGCCGGCATTTCCCGTCAATTGGCACCGTCCAGAGGTCTGACCGGACGTCGTAGCTCCAACATTGTTATACTCGCCCACGGCTGAGCACCAGTTATCCACATTTGAGATCAGCGTGGCATTGACGCATTCGTCATTGGCGGGTTGTGCCCACAGATGGCAGGTCGTGCTCACCAGACAAATGAGTATGATATGCTTCATAGGCTCCCCAAAAAGGGCCTCAATATAACGATCGACCCCTAAATTATTCTTCACCACAATCCAGTCCTTAACGTATAATTAAAGTGTGTCTGATATGTGTCTATTCTAAGACGTCTGTCCAAGGCTTTGACATCAATGCCGTCGCGCAGAGCCTTGCCGGCATCATCGCCACCCTTCTCACCGGAGAGCACCATACCCCGCATAATAGATGACGCCCTATCGCTGCATTTCGTTGGCCGGCAGATGGAGCGATTTTGGCGGCGCTCGCACCAGCGCACGCCAGATAAGAGAGGCAAGATTCGGAATTCAGATGAAAAAAGTGGATTCTTGCCGTGCGGTATCATGTTTTCACTACCCAACATACTGACACTGGCGAATCTGCTATCCGGATGTGTAGGCATGGCGCTCATCTTTGGCGAGCATCACATCTACGCAGTCCTATGTGTAGGCTTGAGCTTACTTTTTGATTTTCTGGACGGTCTCTCGGCCCGCTTGCTTGGCAAGGTCAATCCGATCGGAAGGGAGCTGGACAGTTTGGCCGATGTAGTCTCCTTTGGCGCGCTATCCGGCTGCATGTACTATGTAATGTTGTCCGATCAGGTGTGGGCTGGCATGCCGCTTGGATCCGTGTTGCCCTATGCCGGCTTTGCCTTCACTGTGTTCGGAGCGCTCCGACTGGCGAGATTCAATCTGGACAACCGCAAGGCAGATCACTTCTTCGGTCTGCCCATCCCGGCAGCGGCGCTATTCGTGACCGGACTCTACTGGCTCCACGTGGCACCCGACTGTGCGGCCTGCACGACCATCATGCTCAACCCATATTCACTACTGATCAGCCTGGCGCTGATCAGCACCCTCATGGTCTCCAACGTCCCTCACTTCAGCTTGAAGGTACAGCGAGTCGGATGGGCGGGGCAGGAAGTCCAGTGGATATACCTGGGGCTGGTGATTGTGCTCTTCGCCGTATTGGGATTGGCCGCGATCGCCTTGGCTATTGTGCTGTACATCTTCCTTTCACTGGTCAAATTCTCCTTTTTCCCAGCTAAAATTAGCTCGGATCATGTCTGATCCCTGTGGTCAATTGTCTGTGGTGCCCACACCCATCGGCCATCTCAAAGATCTGAGTTACCGGGCCGTGGAAGTACTGCAAAAGGCAGCGCTGATCTTGGCAGAAGACACCCGGGTCTCTGCCAAACTGCTGGGACACTATCAGATCGAAACGCCCATGCGGAGCTATCATGCGCACAATGAGCATCAGATAGCCGACCAGATCGTGGAAGAAATCCAGGCAGGGCATCACGTGGCCCTGATATCGGATGCAGGTACACCGGGGATCTCGGATCCAGGCTTTCTGCTCGTCCGCAGATGTATTGATGCCGGACTCCCCGTCGAATGCCTGCCGGGCCCAACCGCCTTCGTACCTGCACTGGTCGTGTCGGGACTGCCTGCTCATCGCTTTCACTTTGAGGGCTTTTTGCCCCACAAAAAAGGCCGACGGACCCGGCTCGCGCATCTCTGCACGCTGGCTGACACCTTCATCCTGTATGAGTCGCCCCACCGCGTGGCTCGCTGTCTACACGAGTTGATCACCCACTGTGGAGCAGGCCGCCAGGCTTGCGTGTGCCGGGAGCTGACCAAGCTGCATGAAGAGGTCGTCCGAGGACCCCTGTCCGATCTGCATCGGTGGGCAGAAGCCAAAGGAAAGATCCGAGGCGAGATTGTGATCGTCGTGGAGGGAAATCGGACATCGGGCTAACCCCGGCCCGCAGCGGAATTGGCCTTAGCGGAGGACATCGCTAGATTGTCAACCATCCCACTTGTAAAGAGACTAAATATGGATGGCCCGATTTCCGGTCGCCATCATGGCCGCATCGCGCACGGCCTCCGTATAGGTAGGGTGCGCATGACTAATGCGGGCAATGTCCTCGGCCGACGCTCTAAACTCCATCAAGGCTACGGCCTCGGCAATGATATCTGCCACCCGTGCGCCCACCATGTGGACCCCTAGCACCTCGTCGGTCGACTGGTCTGCGAGTATCTTGATCATTCCCTCCGTGTCCATGCTGGCCCGCGCTCTACCCAAGGCCTTAAAGGGAAACTTGCCCACATTGTAGGCGATGTTGCGCTCCTTGAGCTGATCTTCGGTCTGTCCGACAGAGGCGACCTCCGGCCAGGTGTACACCACATTTGGGATGAGGTTGTAGTCTATATGTGGCTTTTCGCCCGCCAGCAGCTCGGCTACCAAGATCCCCTCATCTTCCGCCTTGTGGGCGAGCATAGCTCCGCGCACGACGTCGCCAATGGCGTAGATATCTGGCTCGGTCGTGCGCAAGTGATCATCTACCGTGATCCGCCCTTTCTCGTCGGTGCCGACCTTGGTATTCTCCAGACCCAGACCATCCGTATAGGGTCGGCGACCGATCGCCACCAGGCAATAGTCAGCCGACACGGTAAATATCTCATCGCTGTTCCTCTTTTGCACCTCCACCTTGACATTTGATCGACCGCTCTTTGTACCGATCACCATATGCTTGAGATGAAATTGGATGCCGAGTTTCTTCAACGACCGCATCAATTCTCGGCTACAGTCGCGATCCATGCCGGCAATAATCCGATCGAGAAATTCGACCACTTCCACCTCAGTACCGAGCCGGGCAAAGACCGAACCCAGCTCCAGACCGATCACACCTCCGCCGACAATCAGCATTTTCTTGGGCACCTTCTTAATATCTAGCGCCTCGGTGGAGGTGATCACCCGCTTCTTGTCATAGTTGAAAGCGGCTGGTACGATGGGCTTCGAGCCGGTGGCAATAATGGTTTTGGCCGTCTCGATCTCTACGCTGGTACCATCATTTTTCGCCACCTGAATCCGATGGGCATCCAAAAATGAAGCGTGCCCATGTACGACGTCGATCTTATTCTTCTTCATCAAAAAATCGATGCCCTGCGTCGTCTGGCTGACGACCTCATCCTTGCGCTTGATCATTTGCTTCAGATCTACCTCCAGGCCCGACACTTTGATCCCGTGACTGCCAAATCGGTCCTTGGCGTTGTGATAATGCTCAGAAGAGTCAAGCAGTGCCTTGGAGGGAATGCATCCGACATTCAGGCAGGTGCCTCCTAGCACGGCATACCGCTCTATGATCACTGTCTTCATCCCCAGTTGGGCGGCTCGGATGGCCGCCACATAGCCCCCGGGTCCCGAACCGATCACCGTTAGGTCGTACTTCATTTGGTTGGTTTTCTATGATTTCTTGCGCCTGGAGCCCCGGGAGCGATTTCTCCGCTTGTTGCCACGTCCCCGCTTGCGACGACGAGGCATCTCCTTGAGCTCGATGCCTCCGGTCACATCAGCAAAATCGACCTCTACCTCGGCAAACTCCTGCCGCTCTTGCAGTTCATCGGGCTCGTTGCCCTTCTTGTTTTCACTGCGCACGTAGCGCACTCGATCGATCGAGAGCGGGATGATTCGTACCCTGCCGCTTTTGTCGGGTGCGGCATAGTACATCAACTGCTTAAATATGTCAATCTTGATCAGATTGGCATAGCCTGCCTTGGTCCGGAGCTTGTCAGCATCCATCGGAAACTGATCGAGGGCCTCGGCGTACAAATCCAGTTCGTAGTTGAGGCAACACTTGAGGCGTCCACACTGCCCCGAGAGCTTGGACTGATTGATGCTCAAGTTTTGATAGCGAGCCACCTTGGTGGACACGCTCTTGAAAGCCGTGAGCCAGGTCGAGCAGCAGAGCTCCCGGCCACAGGAGCCGATCCCACCGATGCGAGCGGACTCTTGCCGAGAACCGATCTGGCGCATCTCGATCTTCACCCGAAACTCTTGGGCGTAGTGCCGGATCAACTCCCGAAAATCTACTCTGCCCCGGGCCGTAAAGTAGAAGGTGGCCTTGCGCTTATCTCCTTGATATTCGACATCGCCAATCTTCATTTCCAGATCCAACATCCGGGCGATCGCACGTGCTCGGACCAGTGTCTTCTGATCAAGCTGTCTCGCCTCCTCCAACTTCTCCAAATCTCGGTAGCCGGCCCTCCGCACCACCGAATTCATAATCCGATCAGGTGACGCCCGCTTCTTTTTCATCTGTAGTGTGACCAGCTGACCGGTCAAGCTCAATCGGCCGATATCATAGCCACTCCCGGTGCTCACCACCACCATATCGCCAGACACTGCCTGGATGTGCGCCGGCATCTTATAGAAGTCTTTACGCGCGCCATGCTTGAAGCTTACCTCGACCAGTTGGCCCTCGGGTGGCTCGTCGAGCTCCAGATTGGCCAGCCAGTCGTAGGTATTGAGCCGGTTGCACCCGCCTGTCGAGCATCCTCCGTTGTTATTACACCCCTTGGGTTTGCCACCATCCGTACTATTACAATTCGAGCAGCTCATATCTTTCTATTTATGAAGGGCCTTGGCTGGCTTGCTGGTTTGTCGACCGGCCCTAAATATGTGACTCAATTGAATGCTATTGTCTAGCATCATGATCTTTGTGCTGGCATTTCGCTCCAGGTGTCCGATGCTTTCCTCGGCCAAGTCAATCATCGCCCGGATGTCTGCCAGCGTTACCAGACTACTCAACTTGGTCATCGATCCCCTTTGCACATCAAGCAACCGGATCATGTGCGCCGGATCGAGACTTGACACCACCATCTCCCGCAGAAAGTGTAAGCCAAAAAAGAAAAAGTTCTTTTGTGCCTCCCGATCCTTCTTGGCAAACTGGTCGACCCAGCTGATCATTTCGACCGCATTGCCTTTATAGCATATCCGCATCCACTGGATCCAGCCGCTGGCTGTGGCCTGGTCATCTGCGGCGAGGACAGATAGCGCTTCGCCCAGGCTGCCTGATGCCATGTATGCCAGCTCCTCGGCCCTGGCGCTATCCAGCCGATGGTTCTCCTGGAGGTATCCGGTGAGTTCGTCATCTGATAAGGGAGCAAATGACACCACCTGGCACCTGGACACGATGGTGTTCAGGATGTCTTGTTGTTGTACGGCCACCAGCAGGAAGATGGTATTCTCAGGGGGTTCTTCGATGATCTTGAGCAGTCGGTTGCCCTGTGCCCCCAAATACTCGGGCAGCCAAAGTATGTGCACTTTGTACCGTCCTTCAAAAGTCTTAAGGCTAAGTGCTTTCAAAATGCGGTTGCATTCATCCTTGGTGATGTTCCCCTGCTTATTTTCTCCGCCGATGTGACCGAGCCAGTCTTTGGCATTGCCATAGGGAGTAAGCTCCAGAAAGGACCGCCATGGCTTGAGAAAGTCTAGGCTGGTCATCTTGCTCCCGATCGTCGGAAAGGTGAAGTGTATGTCGGGATGGATCCATCGACTGCTCTTGTGACAGCTGGGGCAAGTGCCGCAAGAATCTTTGGCCTCCCGCTGCTCGCACATAAGAAATTGAGCCGTCGCCAATGCCATCGGCAAGGTGCCGTATCCACTTTGGCCCAGGAAAAGTAAGGCATGCGGCAGCCGATCCTTGCTGATCGCATCGGTCAGATAGTTCTTGATCTCAACTTGTCCGAGAACCGATCTCAGTTGCATGCTTGGACGAATTGCCACCAAACATCTAAGACCTCAGGAGGCTAAGAAACCCCATTAGGGCTCCAGGGTAGGCTAACACCAATACGGGCACGATGGTTGGGGAGCCCGGTTTAATTTTGTAGCCTTTTTATCACTTCTCATCACAGAATATCCCTTTAATTCTAGCTGTGATGATTCAAAATATCTTGATTATCAATCACCTAGTGCACCTTCAAAATCCTTGGCACCTATCTGCACTGGATGTCTGACCCCTTCACCTCCTGTAAGTCCGGATGAATGGATCTCCCTGGTAAAAGTAGAAAAATCGACGGTTGGTTTTCAAAATGCAGGCATCTTTTCCTTTCTATCTTTGTTGTACCAAGGACCGAAAGACAAGACAGATTATGAGGATCGCCATATTTCGAAGGGCCCATTTTAATGCCGCGCATCGCCTATACAACCCCGACTGGCCCTACGATAAGAACGTGGAGATCTTTGGCGTGTGTACAAGTCCCAATTTTCATGGGCACAACTACGAATTGGAGGTCAAGGTGGTGGGTGAGGTAGATCCCGAGACCGGTATGGTGATTAATCTAAAGGAGTTGTCTGATCTGATCAAGGAGCAGATTGAGAATCGATTTGACCACAAGAATCTAAACCTAGATGTGGACGAATTCAAGACCCTAAACCCGACGGCTGAAAACATCTGCTTCGTGATCTGGCAGATCTTGCGTGCGCACTTGGATAGCAAGTACGATCTGACCGTCCGCCTCTTTGAAACACCAAGAAACTACGTGGAATATCCGGCTTGAATGCCCCGTAGGACGGACGCCCTTGGCTAGCGCTTAGTGAGCCGCAGCGTCTTGAGGACTCCGCGCTGTCGATCTATCAGTCGCACCAGATACATGCCTCGCGGCAACTCTGCCACCATAAATTTCGCCCCCGGATACGAAATGAAGCTCTTCATCTGTCGGCCGCCCAGGTTATAGACGATGACGCGCGCTACGTCGTATGCCTCACTGAGCTCAAAGTACTCTGTGGTCGGATTGGGAAATAGCTTGATCACGTCCAGATTTACGTCTGAGGTGGGTGTTGTCTGATTGAATCGATAGGTGCCTTCCACACGATTGTCGGGATCGTCGACCTCAAACACGGTCACCTTGACCACCGCCTGCCCCTCAATGCCGTTGGGGCGGATGTGCACGTCAATCATGCTCGAATCACCCGCGGCCAGTTCAAGCAGAAAGGCATCTGGGGTAGAGTCTGTGTCTGTGGAGTAACATGCATTGCGATCACAGATGGCGTTGGCCCATCCTTCGGTCATGGATTCAATGGATCTTGTCCAGCGGAAGGTCTTGACGGTATCAGAAGTGTTGGTCACCCAGGAGTGAGCCACCGTCTCAAACTGTGTCCTATCGACATCCAGCTCGACCACGTCGGGCTGAAGGGTCAACGACGACTGTGCCCGAATCTGCGCAAACGTACATATTAGAAGAGTCGAAAGTAAAAGTTGCTTCATCCAATAACGTGCTGTTTAGAAACATCCGGAGCATGTTCTCTCGAATAAGCAAAATAGCGGATTTGACACATATAAGCTCTCATCATAACCACTTTAACTTTTGCCTAACGCTTGCTGTGCTGCAAGTGTAATCGAAAAGACCATGCCACAAATTCCATCGACCTTCTCTACGATTTTTTACCTTTCTTTCACGTTTTAAGTCGACTCTTCCCTTTATTATTCACATGCACATTGTCATCCTAGGAAATGGTATTAGCGGAATTACAGCCGCACGCTACATCCGCAAATTGTCCGATCATCGCATCACGGTGATCTCCAAGGAGTCGGACTACTTCTTCTCACGCACAGCCTTGATGTACATCTACATGGGCCACCTGCGCTTCAAAGACACGCAGCCTTATGAGCCCTGGTTTTGGAAGAAGAATCGCATCGATCTCGTCCGGGGCAAAGTGACTGCAATCGACTTCAGCGCCAAACAATTGCAACTCAGCCCGGTACCGTCGACTGACTCCCAACTCGGAGCCCCGCCCGCCGCTGTGTCTTATGACAAGCTCGTGCTGGCCCTGGGATCTGCACCCAATAAATTTGGATGGCCAGGGCAGGATCTGAAGCGTGTGCAAGGTCTCTACCAGTACCAGGATCTGCAAAGCATGGAGACTGCGTCGCACGGGATTAAGCGGGCCGTCATCGTGGGAGGCGGTCTGATCGGGATCGAGATGGCAGAGATGTTTCACTCCCGTCACATTCCGGTCACCATGCTCGTGCGGGAAAAGACTTACTGGGACATTGTATTGCCTCGCGAAGAGTCCGAAATGATCGGCCTACACATAGTCGAGCACGGCATCGACCTCCGCCTGGCTACCGAACTGGAGGAGATCCTGGGCAATGAGGCGGGCGAAGCCATCGGTGTAAAGACCAACCAAGGTGAAGAGATCGACTGTCAGTTTGTCGGGCTCACGGCGGGTGTGCATCCCAATATCCGCTGGCTCAAGGAGAGCGGCCTGGAGATGGATCGAGGCATCCTCGTCGATGAGCATCTCGCCACCAATATGCCCGATGTGTATGCGATTGGCGACTGTGCCCAAGTGCGCTCCCCCAAGGCAGGTCGCCGTCCGATCGAGGCCGTCTGGTATACCGGCCGAATGATGGGTGAGACGCTGGCAAACAATCTCTGCGGTCGCCAAGTACCCTATGATCCGGGCATCTGGTTTAACTCCGCTAAGTTTTTTGATATCGAGTATCAGGTATATGGCACAGTCCTGCCTTCCCCTCCGGAGGAGCATGTGAGCCTGCTGTGGCAACATCCGAGTGAGCACAAGAGCGTGCGTATCGTGTATGATCGCAACAGTAGCCGGGTGCTGGGCTTCAACCTGATGGGCATCCGATTCCGGCATGAGGTCTGCGAGCGGTGGATCGCCGACCAGGCTTCCATTCAGGAGGTATTGGAAAACCTTGCCCTGGCAAACTTTGATCCGGAGTTTTTTGAGCAATACCACCCGCATGTGGTACAGGCGTACAACAAGCAGACGGGTAGCCGTATCCAAACCCGTGAGGTCAGGGGCTACAATCCGGTGTACAAGTTTTTAAAGCGCATTTAGATGGCTGATCAGATCAATCCCAGCATGTCATTGTCCAATCCGCATCCTCCCTTGGTCGATGTGGGGCAAAAGGTGGCCGCCGCGGTGGCGGCACTGGGCATGGCTTTACTGCTGCTCAACTGGGCTGGCCAGACGCAGTTTGCGTCCGCCGGACTGTTTTGGCTGAGCTTACTTTTCATGGGAGTGGGCGTCAGCCTCTTTGCATGGCGTCAATATCAAAACCTGCCGCTCGGGATCAAGAATAATGGCGTATGGTTTGCCTCGCTGACCAACCGCGGACTTTGGGCCTGGATGGCCGGGTTGGTGATCACCTTCTTTTATGTATGTCTCTACTGGTATCCCCACTTGGTCGGACTGCAGTCTGATGGCAATCATACCGGTCTGGTGGCTTTCTTTGATCCCCTGAGTTACGCACTAAAGGGTCAACCCTCCTCTCAGTGGTTCGTCTACGGCACGCTCTATACATTAGCCATCTTGGTATTCGGATTCAAGTTTATCCTCAAGTATAGGCACAATCGCTACCAAATCCTTCGGACCATATCGGTCATGTTCTTTCAACTCTGCATCGCATTCTTGCTCCCGGAGTTTCTTGAGCGGATGAATCAGCCGAGCATGGATCTTAAGAATATGTGGCCGCTCAACTACTATTTCTTTTTTGATTGGAATCTGGACAAGCTCCTGCAGGGAGGCAATGTTGGCATTTTCCTCTTTGTGTGGGGAGTGGCCCTGATTCTCCTGATTTCGCCCTTGCTGACTTATCTCTATGGCAAGCGCTGGTACTGCAGTTGGGTATGTGGCTGTGGTGGTCTGGCCGAGACTGCGGGAGACCCCTTTCGGCATCTCTCGGACAAGTCCTTGCGGGCCTGGAAGATTGAACGATGGTTGATTCATGGTGTGCTGGTCTTTGCCGTGATCATGACGGCTATGGTGATCATTACCTATGTGACCGGCAATTCGCAAGTGCTGTTTATGGACAGTTATAAGGTGAGGGAGTGGTATGGATTTCTTATTGGTGCCGCATTCTCTGGTGTAGTGGGGGTCGGCTTCTACCCACTCATGGGCAGCAGGGTGTGGTGTCGCTTTGGTTGCCCCATGGCTGCGATACTGGGACTGCAGCAAAAGTTTTTCAGTCGCTTCCGCATCACCACCAATGGGGGACAATGCATCTCCTGTGGCAATTGCTCGGCCTACTGTGAGATGGGGATCGACGTGCGATCATATGCCCAGCGCGGTCAGAACATCGTGCGGGCCTCCTGTGTAGGCTGTGGGATTTGTGCTGCTGTTTGTCCCAGAGGTGTCTTGAAATTAGAAAACGGCTCGGTAGATATCGGCCGGCGCACCAGCGATCTGCGCACGGTGCACGTGCCGGTGAGTCAAGTGGGTATACTCTAGGTCGTCAACAGGCGGATGAGCGCACGGCCGGCCGTACCGGCTAGCCTTCGAGGGCAGCTGCGCCACCGACGATCTCTGAGATTTCGGAGGTGATCGCCTCCTGACGAGCCTTGTTGTAGCTGATACGCAGTTCTCTCAGCAGCTCATTGGCGTTTTCTGTGGCATTGTCCATCGCTGTCATGCGAGCTCCATGCTCTGAGGCATGTGTGTCGAGCAAATAGCTGTGAAACTGGGTCTGCAGGATGCTCGGTAGCAGGCTCTGCAGCAGCTCTTCTTTGGAGGGCTCAAAAATGTAGTCCGCTTTCTTGCCCTTCTTCGATTTTTCGACCTTAGGTATGCGGATGGGCAGGTACTGCACCGCCTCGGCATACTGCACAGCGGCGTTTTTAAAGCGCCCAAAGCAGACCTCTACGGCATCGTACTCTTCGGCTTTGTAGGCCTCCATGATACTATCGGGCACCCCTACGATGGCGTCAAACGACAGATCGTTGAAAAGCGCGAGGTGATCGCTGTTGATATTCTCTTGATCGACCTGCTTCTTCAACTGATCGAAGCCTTTTTTACCGATGCAGAGCACGTGGCCCTGGCCGTTGTCAAACTGGGCTTTGTACCTGCCGCCCATTAGATGCAATGCCTGCTTAATGATATTGGTGTTGAACGCACCGCACAATCCGCGGCTGGAAGTGATGACCACAATGAGCACCTTGCGCACTTCTCGCTTCTCCCCGTAGGTCTTCACCACATCCCCGTCGGTATTGGATAAGATGTGTACGGCGATCTCATTCTGCTTCTCCGCATAGGGCCGGAGCCGAACGATGGCATCCTGCGCGCGGCGTAGCTTGGCCGCGGATACCATCTTCATGGCCTTGGTGATCTGCTGGGTGGAGATCACCGACTTAATCCGTTCTCTTACTTCCTTTAGATTTGCTCCCATCTACTGCTATGGTTTAAGCGTAGCGCTTGGCTACGTCGGCCGCCACTGTCTCCAGGGCCTTGGTGGCATCCTCACTCAGCTTTCCGGCCTTGAAGGTCTTCAACGTTTCCGGATTGCTTTGCTCGAGTGCTCCAATAAACTCTTCTTCAAATTCCTGCACCTTTTCAATGGGAATATTCCGCAGAAGTCCCTTGGTACCCAAGTAGATGATCGCTACTTGCTTTTCAACCGGTACCGGGCTATACTGTGCCTGCTTGAGGATTTCCACATTGCGTGCCCCCTTGTCCAGGGTAGCTTGTGTGGCGGCATCCAGATCCGAACCAAACTTTGAAAAGGCTTCCAACTCGCGGTATTGGGCCTGGTCCAGTTTGAGCGTACCCGCTACTTTTTTCATGGACTTTATCTGGGCCGATCCCCCTACCCGTGATACGGAGATACCCACGTTGATCGCAGGACGAATACCAGCGTTGAAAAGATTGGACTCCAAGAAGATTTGTCCGTCGGTGATCGAAATCACATTGGTAGGGATATAGGCCGACACGTCTCCTGCCTGCGTCTCGATGATGGGCAAAGCCGTGAGGGAGCCTCCTCCCCTGACCAGCGGTTGGCCCTGTTCATCCCTGCCTGCCACCAGACTCTCGGGCAGATCATTCATATTGCGAGCGATATCATCATTGTCGATGATCTTGGCTGCGCGCTCCAAGAGGCGAGAGTGCAGATAGAATACGTCTCCCGGATAGGCTTCGCGACCAGGAGGTCGTCTCAGCAGCAATGACACCTCGCGATAGGCGACCGCCTGCTTGGAGAGATCGTCGTAGATGATCACGGCCGGTCGACCGGTATCTCTGAAGTACTCTCCGATAGAGGCACCGGCAAAGGGAGCGTAAAACTGCAGCGGCGCGGGATCAGACGCGGAAGCCGAAACAATAATGGTATACGCCATGGCTCCATTTTCTTCCAACACCTTGGCCACCTGCGCGACCGTCGATGCCTTCTGACCCGAGGCCACATAGATGCAATAGACCGGCTCTCCCCGATCGTAGAATTCTTTCTGGTTGATGATGGTATCGATGGCGATTGCCGTCTTTCCAGTCTGTCTGTCACCAATGATCAACTCGCGCTGCCCCCTTCCGATCGGAATCATCGAGTCGATCGCTTTGATACCCGTCTGTAGCGGCTCGCTCACCGGCTGTCGGTAGATCACACCGGGTGCCTTGCGCTCCAGTGGCATCGCATAGGTGGTACCTTCAATCGCTCCTTTGCCGTCGATCGGCTCTCCCAGAGGATTGACCACTCGACCCACAAAGCCCTCCCCAACCTGCAGGGATGCGATCTCACCGGTTCGCTTGACCGAAGATCCTTCTTTGATGCCGTCGCCCGTGCCTAGCAATACGACACCGACGTTGTCCTCTTCCAGGTTGAGCGCAATGGCTTGGGTGTTATTCTCAAACTCCACGAGCTCACCGGCTTGCACTTGGGTCAACCCATAGATGCGGGCAATCCCGTCTCCTACCTCAAGGACGGTACCGATCTCTTCCAGCTCGGCTTCGGTTTTGAATCCGGATAGTTCTTGCTTTAATATCGCTGATATTTCATCAGGTTTTACATCCGCCATTTGTCTATGCTTTTGTCCTTAGAATTTCTGGTTTATGAAAACTGTTTGCGCAGCTTTTCCAGCTGATATGCTATGCTGGAATCATATTGTTTATCTTCAAATTGCAGGGTGAACCCTCCAATCAGAGCGGGGTCTACCTCGACAACCAAGTCGATGTTGGACTTGGTCTCTGCAGTCTCGGATAGCTTTTGCTTGATCAGCTCAATCGCCTCGTCATCCAGCGGCTGCGCTGTACGCAAGACCACCCGCGAAATCTGCTTATAGTTGTTGTACTGTGTCTGAAACGACTCCACGATCTCGGGCAGAATATCTTCGCGGCCCTTGCGGATCATGATGTCAAAAAAACTGTTTGTCGTGGAGCTTAGTTGGTCTTCAAAGAGTCGCTTGAAGATCGCTTTCTTCTTGCTTCCTTTGATGATGGGGCTCTTGATCAATAGGTAGAGCTCACGTGCGGAAAGACTCTGCTTGACCACCTGCAGGTCTGCCACGACTTGCTCGAGCTCATCACGCTCTATAGCCAGTTGGAGCAGCGACTTGGCATAGCGAGTGGCAATTCTCTTGGCTGACATAGGCTACGACAGGTTGATTTCCTTGAGGAGTGAGTCGACCAGCTTCTTTTGACTATCGCGGTCTTTCAGTTGCTCGCGCAGCAGCTTTTCGGTGATGTCCAGTGCCATCAGACCCGCCTGGTTTTTGACTTCCCGAATGGCTTGGACCTTCTGGTTCTCGATCTCCTTTTGCGCATTGGCCAAGATCTTGCTGGCCTCCTCCTTGGCCCCTTCTTTGGCCTCTTTAATAATGTTGTTCTTCGTCTCCTTGGCCTCACGGAGCATCTTGCTACGCTCCTCGCGGGCCTCGGCCAGAAGCGCCTCGTTTTGGGCCTTCATTTGGGCCATTTCTTCGCGCGCTTTGGCAGACTCGTCCAGGGCATCCTGGATGTCAGACTCGCGCTTGGCCAATGCTTGAGCAATGGGCCTAAAGGCAAAACGGCCGATCAGAAACCAGAAAAGGAGAAAGATGACACATGACCAGGCAAACAGACCGAAGTCCGGCTTGATCACACTAAAATCTGCTAGATATATCATAGTACTCTTATACGTTTCATCAATCAATGTGCGGGACCAGGCAACCAACCGTTGACTGGTCCCACCGATTTGTTCGTTTTACGCGAAGAAAGCCAGAATGATGGCAATCAGAGCAGCACCCTCTACCAGGGCAGCCATCAAGATCATATTCGCACGAATATCACCGACGGCTTCCGGCTGACGGGCGATGGCCTCCATGGCCTTTGCTCCGATCTGACCAATGCCGATTCCGGCACCGATTACGGCCAGTCCTGCTCCCAACGCGGCTAATGAACCTGTCATAATTAATTGAAAGTTTATAAGTAGTTAATTAATTCAATGATGATCGTCTTCTATCGCCGCCCCGATATACGAAGCGGTCAAAATGGTAAATACAAATGCTTGGATGAAGGCTACCAACAGCTCAATGGCCATCATAAAGAGCGTCAACGGTACCGAGATACCAATGCCTACCGCCGTGCCTCCAATGCTCTGCCCAGACTGACCAAAGATGAATATGAGCCCCACAAAGCTGAGGACGACAATGTGACCGGCCGTGATATTGGCAAACAATCGCAGCATGAGGGTCAACGGCTTGATAAAGAGGCCGAGGATTTCTACCGGCGTGATGATCGCGGCCTTGACCATGGCCGGCACCCCTGGCATCCAGAGTACATGCTGCCAATACGCCTTCTTGCCGCTAAAATTGGTGACCAGAAAGGCGATGATGGCCAGTGCCATCGTAAATGCCAGATTGCCCGTCACGTTGATGCCTCCCAAGAAGGGGATCTGGCCGATCAAGTTCAGGCCAAGGATGAAGAAAAACAGTGCCATCAGGAGGGAGTTGTACTTCATCCATTTGTCGCCGAGAAACGGCTTGGCTACCTCATCCTGAATAAAGACAAAAATGGGCTCGATGAAGGACTGCACCCCTTTGGGGGCCTTGCCATCTCGTACCTTATAGGCTCGGGCAATGCTGAGAAATAGCCATCCCAACAGAATAGCCATCAGGATCAGACCCACGACATTCTTGGAAAGCGAAAAGTCATAGAAGGAGGAATCCGTGTCCCCGCCCAAAAAGCCAAAATCCATCGTGCGCTTGGCATCCAGCTCGTAGGATGTGCCATCGACGCAGACAAAGGCGACCTCCCCGACGTGTGCTACACCGTCGATCTCGACAGAACCCGTAGGGAAATTCTGGTCGACCACTCGCTTGACCGTCCCCCCGTCCAATACATAGCGATTGTAGGCTTTGTGTCCCTCACCATGGCCACGCAGATCAAAGGCAAACTTGCTAGACATGAAGACCTCCAGTCCCGCGTCGTGCGAGTAAAGGATGCAGGGTAAGGGAAAATTGAACGGTCCAATGGAGAAGACATTGGGATCCGCAATGTGGTGGAAGGCCGTGGCTGCGGGATCAAACTCATCACTGTGGTGGCCCACGTGATCACAGGGATTGCTGTGATCGTCATGGTGGTCCGCATGCGCTGCTGTGCTGTGATCGTCATGATCGTGGTGCTGCCCTTGCAATTCTCCAAAACCAGTGAAAATCAACCCTAAAGGGATGGCGACTTGCAAGAATATTTTACGCATGCCCATGTACAATTTAGACCGTCCTAAAAATTCGCCACAAAGGTATGATTTTACCGGTCTTTAAGAAATGTTGGGCTGGCTTTTTTGGATGAGTTGTCGACCCCGGAAAGCCCCACTCTGCCGGCACAAAAACCAGGGCCACCTATTCGACCAATGTTAGGGTGGTGCATACCCAAATTTTCATTGGATCAGACACACAAAAAAGGAAGGATGCGGCGCTGGATTAAGCTGGGCCATATCATCTTCTGAATGTGCTATTGGAACTAGGTATGGCGACATAGCGTCAAGCCTCGGGCCCACCACCGATGGACATCTTTGATTTTTTGATAAAGGGTGCTCGGCGGAGAAGGCTAGTGGAGCTTCGCATCAAATTGCGCCTCTTCTGCGAACAAAATCCTACTATGAATTATTCAACACATCCACTAGCTGAGATACTTGCCGACGATGGGTAGTCGGCGGCCCATGCCAAATGCCTTGGAAGACACGCGTAGCACCGGGCCGGTCTGAAAACGCTTGAACTCGTTGATGTTCACGAGCCGAAGGATGCGCCGCACCAGTTGCTCATCAAAACCCTTAGCAATGATCTCCTTGGGCCCCAATTCATTTTCAATGTACTGGTAGAGTATCTGATCCAGAATGTCGTATTCGGGCAAGCTGTCCGAATCCTTTTGGTTGGGTCGCAGCTCAGCACTGGGTGGCTTGTCAATCGTATGAACCGGAATGATCTCCTGATCACGATTGAGGTATCTGGCCAAGGCATATACCTCCGTCTTGTAGAGGTCGCCGATCACACTGAGACCGCCGGCCATATCGCCATACAGGGTACCGTACCCCACAGCCGCCTCACTCTTGTTGGAGGTATTGAGCAGTATGTGACCAAACTTATTTGACAATGCCATGAGTATCACAGCCCTGCTCCTGGCCTGGATATTTTCCTCGGCGATGTTAAATGGCAAGTCCCCAAAGACTGGATCCAGCACATCGGTAAAGGCGGTATAGGGCTGTTCGATCGAAATGATGTCATAGTGGACGCCCAGATTTTCCGCTAGTTGTCGAGCGTCATTGACGGAGTGGTCCGACGAGAATTTGGACGGCATCAGCACCACCCGCACATGCTCGGGCCCCAGCGCTTGGCTAGCCAGCACCGCGGTCACAGCCGAATCGATACCCCCGGACAGGCCCAATATGGCCTTGTTAAATCCCAGCTTGCCAAAGTAATCCCGAATGCCCATGAGCAGTGCGTCATGGATCAGGGGCATTTTGTCCTTGGACTGAGGATCGGTCTGACCGCCGGCCAGCACCTCATCCAGCGCAAAGATCTCCACGCACTCCCGAAAGTAGGGTAGCTCGCGATAGATATCCCCGCTGGGGCCGATGACCAGGGAGCCTCCGTCAAAGATTAATTCGGTCTGGGCACCTACGTTGTTGTTATAAAAGACCGGAAGCCCATAGCGCAGGGCATTCTCACGCACGACATTGATCCTGTCTTCCGCGTGATCATGACTGAATGGGGAGGCAGAAATGTTGATCATCAGGTCTGGCGACTGCTTGATCAGCTCGTCCATGGGGCAGATGGTGTAGAGTGGATTTTCATTGCCAATATTCCAAATGTCCTCACAGATGGTCAGGGCAATACGCTTGCCTTTGTAAGTAAATACTTCGAAAGAAGTGGCCGGCTCAAAGTAGCGGTATTCATCAAAGATATCGTAGGTAGGCAGCAAGGCTTTGTGGCTGGTGTGGATGATCTCGCCACCGGCTAGGACAAAGGCAGCGTTGAAAAGGTCTTTCCCCTCAACAACCGGATTTGGCGTAGGACATCCCACAATGATGCAGATCCCGTCAGAAGCGGCCTTTAGCTTTTGCAGCGAGTCCTGGGCTTGCTCGATAAAGTCATTAAACTCCAAGAAGTCACGGGGTGGATAGCCGCAGACGGCCAGTTCGCCAAAGCAGACGATGTCCGCCCCGTCGGCCATGGCCTGTTCGGTCGCTGCCAGCATTTTGTGCAGGTTGCCCTCAAAGTCTCCGATGAGGTAGTTCAACTGTGCCAGCGCGATACGCATAGGTGTAGCTTATTGAGCTGCAAAAATCACGAAATTTTGCGAATGCTGGTAAGGTGCGCATGACCGATCGGCACCACTGGGGGATCACTGGCGTTCAAGCAGCGAAAGGGAGGACGCAAGGGGCGGGGGCTTCGAGCAAAAAGCATCCCCCGGCCTTCCCGAGCACAGCGGAGGGCGCCCAGGGGCAAGAGCAAGCGAGTCCACGATCCTGCCTCGGAGAACATCTGACTTTTTACTGCAGCACTTACTAGCGGCCGCACCAGTTCGCCCCTATGGGGCTCTTCAGCACGCAAGCCCTGGACGGGCCGTCCCTATGGGACTCGCTCACAGCCTGACAATCGTCTCTCAGGGTTACAAGACGAAGGGGAGAACGCAAGGGGCGGGGGACAAGTGGAGCAAGATGTCTCACCGGCGTTTCGGAGCGCAACCTGGTTCACAGAGGGTTATCCTGGTAAAAGGACCTGTAATCGTGGCGCGGCTGCTGTCGAATTGCTGAGCAGGATGTGGACATTCCCTTTTGACATTTGACATTGCCATTGACATCCCATCGCAACAGACATTGTTATTGCTATTGACATTCCCTTTTGACATTTGACATTGCCATTGACATCCTATTGTAACTGACATTGTTATTGCTATTGACATTGACATTCCCATTGCCATTCGAATTACTATTGCCATTGACATTGCTATTGACATTGCTATTGACATTGCTATTGCCACCGCTCCTTTTCGTAGTTTTACCGGGCAATCATGAGAGGCAATCCTAGATGAGTCAATTTATCGTTTCGGCCAGGAAGTATCGACCACTGAAGTTTGACGATGTGGTGGGTCAGCAGCATGTCACGCAGACGCTGAAGAATGCTATCCGGCAGGACACATTGGCCCATGCCTTTCTCTTCTGTGGTCCGCGCGGGGTGGGCAAGACCACTTGCGCCCGGATACTGGCCAAAGTGCTCAATTGCCAGAATGTGTCGGAAGAAACGGAGCCCTGTGGCACCTGTGACTCCTGCCGATCCTTTGATAAAAATGCCTCGCTCAACATCTTGGAGCTGGACGCTGCCTCCAACAACAGTGTGGAGCACATCCGCTCCCTCAATGAGCAGGTGCGGTTTCAACCCCAAGAGGGCGACTACAAGGTGTTTATCATAGACGAGGTGCATATGCTCTCGCAGCAAGCTTTCAACGCTTTTTTGAAGACCCTGGAGGAGCCTCCTCCCTACGCGATTTTCATCCTCGCCACCACCGAGAAACACAAGATCATCCCGACGATTCTGTCGCGCTGCCAGATCTTTGACTTTCGCAGGATCCAGGTGTCAGACATGGTGTCTCAGTTGCAGGAAATTTGTGCCTCCGAGGGGATTCAGGCCGAGCAAGAGGCCTTGCATATGATTGCCTCCAAGTCGGACGGAGCGCTACGTGACGCGTTGTCCATTTTTGACAAGGTGGCCAGTTTTGCCAGCAACGAGATCACCTATGCCGATGTGATATCCAATCTGAACATACTCGACTACGAGTATTTCTTCAAGATCACCGACGCCATGCTGGCGGGCGAGGTAGGCCAGATCCTGAGCATATTTGACCAGATCCAACGCAAGGGCTTTGACGGAGATATTTTTCTGCTCGGGCTGGCCGATCACTTTCGTAACCTGCTGGTGTGCAAGCATCAATCGATCCACCATCTGCTGGATCTAGGAGAACAACTCAAGGCTCAATACCAGACCCAATCGGCACTGACCCGGGAAAATTTCCTCTTGGGCGCCCTCGACATCTGCAACACGGCCGACGTGGACTATAAGATGGCCAAGAACAAACGGCTGCATGTCGAGCTGGCACTAATCAAAATGAACTACCTGGGCTATCGCAAGGTGGCATCCACCCCTGAGGAGATCGCAAAAAAAAAACCTGATCAGCTGAGTGCGGGGGAAGAAACCGCCTCGAGAGAGGATCCCAAGGCAGATGAGCACACAAACGAAGGATCCGCCTTTGTCCTAAGCGATGATACGCCCCCTCCTGACAACGAACCATTGGAGACACCTGCCCGCACAGACGAAATGGTTCCGGCCGGCGAAACGATGCCGGCAGAGGCCAAATCAGACATCGATGACCCTGCTGCCTCACCCAAATCTCCCGCACCGGCCTTCCGTCTGCAAAACCCGGCGCCCTCCGCGGCCATCGGGTCCTTAGGCCAACTGGTGAAAGCCGCAGAGGAGCGATTTGCCGGACATCACGAACTCGCCTCGCAGGTAGTGTCGCTCGATCAGGTAGAAGCCATCTGGAAGGACTATGCCGCCAATCAGCCCTCCAAGACGGTGCGAGCAGTGCTGGAGCGAGCCACCCTCGATGTCAAGCAGAATAATATCGTTGCGCTGGTAGCCTCGCCGATCTCCAAGACCGTCATCCTGCAGGAGACTGGCTTGATGGAGCGACTGCGAGCAGAGCTGGGGCTACCCAAGCTCACGATCAAGATCGAGATCGATCACGCGGCACTTGAAAATATACCGACCAAGAAAATCCTCACGACGAAAGAGAAATTTGAGCATCTGTGCGATATAAATCCGCAGTTCAAGGCATTTCGTCAGAAGTTTGGACTGAAACTGGATTCGGACGCATAATATCGTATGGCCCAGCCCGCACCGGGCATCAATCATCCCCGCATCCTGTCCGGAAATTCCGGGACTATCCAACAATTGTCTGCTTTGTCTGTTAATCAAAGAAATTGCACAACCGATGGAGGAAACAGGTTACTGGTACTTGCAAAATGTGGACGTCACCGGGGTGTTTTGTCGGGATAAGGTGAGGTCCAGCCCTGACAAGCATAGTCAGAAGCTCTACAAAAAGGGAGAATTCATTTATATCCCAGAAGATCACAGTGATAAGATCTACTTCATTCATCGTGGCCGTGTCAAAATCGGCTTGTTTGGCGATGGAGATAAGGAGATCATTAAGGCGATCCTCGGTGTGGGAGAGGTCTTTGGCGAGATGGCCATCATCTCCGAGGGTGGACGAAAAGAGTTTGCCAAGGCCATGGAAGAAACGGAGGTCTGCATCGTACACAAACGGGACATCAACACTTTGTTTAAGGAGCGGACAGGTCTGCAGAACTATTTCCTCAATCTCTTTGGATCGCGAATTCTCGAGATTGAAAACCGCCTGGAGAGCCTCGTTTTTAAGGATTCTCGAAGCCGGATCGTCGATTACCTGATTGAGCTGACCAACAAGCGTGGCGAGCGGGTCGGCTATGAGGTGGTTGTGCGTAAATTTCTGACCCATCAGGAAATCGCCAATCTGACAGCGACCAGCCGCCAGACCGTAACCACCGTTCTAAATGAGCTTCGTGCCAAAGACCTGATCAAGTTTGACCGCCGTAGATTGCTGATCCGCAATAAAGAAAAGCTGCTCTTGGAGTCAAATGGTTAGATTTGCTTTTCTAGCAGATCAAACCATTGTACAAGTACTTCATTAAGCCTCTCTTATTCCTCCTTCCTCCGGAAAAGGCCCACTATTTTACGGTCGGCGTGCTCCAACAGCTTTATCGATTTCGTCTAACACGATTTTTACTAACACGCTGGTGGCGCTGGGAATCTTCAGCCCTTGCGGTACGCAAAATGGGCCTGTCATTTAAGAATCCAATCGGCCTGGCCGCTGGGTTTGACAAGAATGGCAAGTGGGTTCGCGAAATGTCAGCCCTGGGATTTGGCTTCATTGAGGTAGGTACGGTGACGCCCTTGGCCCAGGAGGGCAATCCACGACCACGCCTCTTTCGCCTGCCTAACGATCGCGCATTGATCAACCGAATGGGCTTTAATAACGAAGGGCTGGAAAGTCTGGAGCATCAATTGTCAACCCTCGACCAGGGTGACGTGATCGTAGGTGGCAATATTGGCAAGAACAAGGACACCCCGCAAGAACGGGCGGAAGAGGACTATCTGGCCAGCTTTGATAAGTTGTTTCCGCATGTGGACTACTTCGTCGTCAACGTCAGCTCACCCAACACCCCCGGCCTCAGAAAACTGCAGGACCGCGAGCCCCTGGACCGACTGCTCGGGAGCCTGCAAAAACGCAATCGGGCGCAAGCCAGCCCCAAGCCTTTGCTTCTCAAGATAGCTCCCGATCTCACCTTTGCCCAGTTGGAGGAAGTGATCGAAGTGGTGTTGCACCATCGCATTGATGGCATCATTGCGACCAACACTTCGTTGGACCGATCCCAGCTGCGCACGCCGTCATCTCTGCTCGAGAAGATTGGTCCGGGAGGGTTGAGTGGAGCACCCGTGGCAGGACGAGCCACCGAGGTCATCCGGTATATCAGAGAGCGCGTACCGCAGCATTTCACCATCATCGGTGTCGGAGGTATACATACCGCTGAGGAGGCGCTGGCCAAACTGGAGGCTGGCGCTGACCTGATCCAGATCTATACCGGTCTGATCTACGAGGGTCCAAAGCTGATCAAGGATATCAAGCGGGCACTGGCCAAGTAGCTGATTTTAGAGGGGTCCCGCGTGATATTAGCATTAAGCGCTATGGCATCCTTTTTGTTTGTTTTTCAGGCATCAGGTACTCCCCCCTGAGCAAACGTAGTATTAAGAAAAACACACTATTACTATTTTTTAGAATCAGACCATGGAGAAGAATGAGACTAGATCGTATTTTGCAGACTTTCGGATCTGGATCGTCATCGTGTTGATGATCATCTTTCTCGCATTTGTTGTTCGGGCCCCTATTTGACGATCTTCAAGCTCAAGTCAATAGACCCCGCCGAATGAGTTAATGCACCAACGGAAATAAAATCCACCCCAGTCTGGGCATAGGCTCCCACACATTGGAGTGTGATGCCACCGGAGGCCTCTGTCTCAAACCGTCCGGCTACGGTGGCTACTGCCTCCCGGAGCAGCGGTATCTCAAAGTTGTCAAACATAATTCTGGTGATTCCTCCTTTCTCCAGCACCTCGTGTAGTTCGACGAGATTTCGCACTTCGACAGTGATACCCAGATCCAGTCGGTGCTCCTCCAGATAAGTGTGCACCCGGTCGATGGCCCCGGCGATGCTACCACAAGCATCGATGTGGTTGTCCTTGATCATAATCCAATCATACAGTCCATTGCGATAGTTGGTACAGCCTCCGATATCCACCGCCCACTTCTCGATAAAGCGGATCAGCGGAGTAGTCTTGCGCGTGTCTAGTATCTGCGTTGTACCTCCCTCGACCTCCAGTGCAAAGCGGCTACAGAGGGTCGCGATCCCACTCATCCGCTGCATGGCATTGAGCACGAGGCGCTCGGCTCGCAGCAGAGCGCGGGTGTTGCAGTGCACGTAGAAGACTTCATCGCCCTCCTGGATGTCCTGGCCGTCCTCGATCCGCTGATCGAATTGACAAGCCGGATCCACATGCATGAAGATCATCTTGGCCAGCTCGACCCCCGCTACGACCCCAGTGTCTTTGACCAGCAGGCGGGCGGTAGATCGGCCGTCCTCGTCGATGCAGGCATTGGAGGTGTGGTCACCTCCTCCCACGTCTTCTGCCAGCCCGTCTATGATAAACTGCTCAATCTGCTTGGGATCAATCATTTGTGCCTTCGATTTTTTTTTAAAAAAGAAGTGCGAATTTAAAAATTAAGGCATTCAGTGTGCCCTTGGAGTCTTCCAACCTGCTGGTAAAGGTGCCATTGGGATTTGTGCCTACCTGCGTGCCATCGTCCCGGGTGAGATCGGCCAGTCCCTTTTGATAATACAAGCCCAGCATCATCTCCTGCCCACCTGCTGTCGGTCGCTGAATACCCAGACCAAATCCCCAAGAAAAATTGAATGGATTCACATCCTTGCCCAGATTCTCATTGCTCAAGTTGACACCGGTCGCCTGCACATTGCCCTTGACCTTGCTGATAATGCTCAAGTTGAAAAGGGGAAAAGCCGCTAATATGTCCAGGTTTGCTGAGGACACAGGTATCAAATACTTCAACCCGGTCTCGATCTCAAAGGTCTGCAGGGTATAAGTGATATCCACATTGTCAGGGAGTGGCTTCTCCCCACGATTGTATTGCGGATCACTCAACTCTGACTTGGGGAGCAGATTCCCGCCCACCTTGTGCAGTAGGGTGCCTCCCTGGGACAAACCGTAGCCAAAACTACTATGCCAGATGAGCCAGTCCTTCACGTAGTGATCGCCAACAGCACCCAGCTTCATACCGAGCTTCACCGCATTGCCGTTTATTAAGTTGTCGTCGCTGGAGAGCCACGATATGGTCGGGCTAATCTGAAAGCCCAACCGGGTTTGCCCTTCCTGGGCCGTGAGAAGGCCAATAGACCAGATCGCACAGACGAGAGATATGAATATTTTCATAATATGTGAAAAAATGGCATGAAACTTATTGAAGTGTATGGGTTTAAAGATATATCAGTTATCCCTTTATGACTACTTTTTTTGATGCGGTACGTACCTCATGGCTCCTTTGTCTGCTCTTGCTGATCGCCTGCGGATCACAGCCAGACACGCCCGATGTCTCTCATATCGACGTGCGACCGACGGTGATTCGATTTGACCAACTCCTCATGGACGCCGATACCCTGCAAGCAGCTGTCGAGCTACCCGGGCTGATCGATCAGCATCGCGAGTTTGCCGAAGTATTCTTTTATCAGATCGTCAGCGGCCGGCCTCAAGAGCAGAGTGCTGTGCCGTCGGCTCAGCGCTTTGTATCAGATCAATACATCCGTGCGCTCCACGATTCTGCACATGTACGACTGCCAGATTTTCAACCCTATGCGCAAGAACTGGAGGAGGCGCTCCAGTATTTCAAATTTTACTTTCCGGCCTTCCCCATCCCGACCATATACACGTGTATTTCCGGATTTGAGGTGGGTGCCTTCACCATCGGCGACGACATCCTTGGGGTAGGATTGGACTTCTTCTTGGGGCAGGACTACAGCCAGTACCCGACCGGCCTCTTTCCCGACTATATCCGGCGCACGATGACCCCGGACTACCTGGTCGCCAAGAGCATGCAGGCGTTGATCGCCAACTATGTGGGTGAGACGCGCGGAAATAGATTGTTGGATTACATGTTGAGAAATGGGAGAGCGCTCTACATCAAGCGGCAATTGCTGCCCCATGCGCCGGACGAGATCGTGCATGAATTCACCGCCGCCCAGCTAGAATGGCTCGAGGACAATGAATCTGCCATTTGGGCGCATCTACTCGGCGAAGAGCTCCTGTACAGTACCAACTACCGACAGTTTCAAAAGCTGATCACTCCCAGCCCCAATGCGCCAAACATGCCTCCGGAAGCTCCCGGTCGGGTGGCCAACTGGATGGGCTATCGCATCGTTCAGGCTTTCATGGAGCGCCATCCGCAAGTGACGCTCACAGCACTGCTGGAGATGGACGATGGGCAAAAAATCTTGGCGGAGTCAAAGTATAAACCCCGCCAAAAAATCTGAAGTCTTACCTGCGCAGAAAGCCTCCCAGCAACTTCATGCCCATACCGGCGAGATCATCGACCACATTGCCATCACCGTCGGCATCCAGCACCTTTGAGATCAGACCCATGTCTTGGCCGCGCTCTGATGCTTGTTGTACGGTGCCTGACAGGATATTGGTCAAGCCACCCAGGTCCAGACCCTGCTTTTTCTTTGTCTTTCCCAGCGTACCCATCACGATCGGGGCCAACAGTTTCATCAGCTCACCCGTCTTCAGAAAGTCCAGTCCGCTAGACTTACTCACCATCTGAATTACATTATTGACATTGCCTCCCAGCATATGGTCTAGGATGCCCATACCATTCGTTGATCGGCTGGTCTGTTGGCTTCGTCCGGACATTAACCCCATCATATCCGACAGGATGCTACCGTCGTGATCACGGTCCAAGGCCTTTAGTAGGGCATTTCCTCGTTCGGGCTTGGCAGCGTTGCGAGAGAGAGCATTGACCATGGTCGCAAAAACACCCTGTGCAGCGGCCGAAGTGGTCTCCTTATCAGCCCGGATGGTCTTACTTAGCTGTTCTACAACACCATCACTCATCTGGCCTTGCAGTAAATCTAATAGGTTCATATTAACTAATTATATAAGATGAAGAAAATGTAGGCCTAATGGGGTTCCGAAGGTAAATCATTTAATGTACTATATCAACGCACCGGTAGGAGGCAAGTGGATGAGCGACAGGGGCAGCAATGGGCATCATTTGCAACCAAGTTCTAGGTACGGGTGTTGGAGATAGTAATCGAATTTTGTCGTAATTTCATACTCTATATCTAAATACAAATATTGATGATGTATAGTTTCATGTTGTTGTTTTCACTGGGAGGACCTGAGGTGATCATAATCCTTTTTGCCATACTGTTATTGTTTGGTGGAAAGAAGATTCCAGAGTTGATGCGAGGTATGGGCAAGGGTATCCGGGAGTTTAACAACGCCCGAGCTACCATCGAATCCGAATTGAAGGATGGAATGCGGGAGATCGAGGAGCAGCAAAAAGCGGAGAGTGCCAAGAAAGATCAATGAGTAGCCTAGGCTACTTGCCCTTATATGTTCTAATCGTCGTCTTAAGCGCCTGTTCGGCGTCCAAATCAAGCAAAACAGACTCGTCTGATCTACTCCTAGAACCCGTATCTTTCCTGAAAGACCGTGTGCTGATCCTGCAGATCGCACTCACACCGACCACGGCCACCTTGAGAAATGCTAAAGTGGTAGAGGGTACCTTCCAAGGCTTATCAGAGTCTCTCGGACAGCCCGAATCCATGCGGATACAGTATCTGGATTTGCAAAAGCGCATCCTGTTTGAGAAGATCCTCCAGAACCCGCTGGTACAGTACCATGAATATGAGGAAGACGGGCAGATGAAGCGTGTGCGCACGGAGGTGCAGGAGAGTTCGGTGCTGTTGCGGTCGCAACATTCTGCCCAGATCAAATACCTAAGGATCGACTATGGTGTGGACAACAATTATGCGTTTGTGGAGCTGCTTCCGCTCGAGCTCCACTAGCGTCTGTCTTAGCCTGCTTGGTAGCTGCGGTGTCGTCCTTCCCCTTGGCGCGCAGCCGTGGCCAGTCGACACCATTCGATGGACCGGGTCTTCCTCGGACCGGATTGATCTGGTGGTCTTCGGCGATGGCTATCAGGCGCATGAAATGTCCAAATACCGGGAAGACGTTTTGAAGGTGGTATCGCACTTCTTTAGCGAAACTCCCTTCCTCGAATATGTCGACTACTTCAATATCGTAGCTATCGAAGTGCCTTCGAATGTGTCCGGCGCGGCCCGTGATCCCAATGCTCTGATCGACAACTACTTTGGTACCACCTACAATTTTGCAGACATCGATCGGCTGCTGGTCGCTACTCGCTCCTCCCGCGCTCAGGACATTCTCTTTGATCAGTATCCACTCTTTGACCAAGCCGTGCTTATCGCCAACGATGACAAGTACGGTGGGAGTGGCGGGTGGCTAGCCACGACCTCGACGAATACCCATGCCCCGGAAATTGCCCTGCACGAGATCGGCCATTCCTTTGCCAACCTGGCTGACGAATACTGGGCCGGCCAGCAGTTTGCGGCAGAGAGGCCCAATATGACCAAAGAGCGTGACCGCACCCTCAACCGGTGGTCCCAATGGCTGGGCTTTTCGCAGGTCGACATCTATCCCCACGCCGAGAATACTACGTGGTTCAGGCCGCACCAAAACTGCAAAATGCGGGTGCTGAATCCTCCCTTTTGTCCGGTCTGCCGGGAGGCAATCGCCAAGCGCATCATTAGCCTGGTCAATCCCGTCATGGCATGGGCTCCGGTAGAAACGTCCCTGCAACTTACAGATGACACGATTCAATTTGCGCTCACCTTACTCACTCCCCAGCCCAACACGCTCAGGGCCGAGTGGTGGCTCGACGGCGAGCTCATCGAGGCCAGCTCAAGCAGCCTGGCTCTGGAGGCAGCGGGAGTGACACCAGGCATTCACCAGCTGGAGGTGCACATCAGTGACACCACCGCACTGATCCGCGATGATGATCCCACCAGCCCGCACAACCTTGGGAACCTCTCTGTCCTGCAGTGGACTATCGAAAGGGACCAGACCACGGCACTGCCAGCAGGAGCAAAAGCAATCTCGGTCTCGATGCATCCCAATCCAGTCATTGATCGCCTGCAGATAGAGTTGCCTTCAGCTGCTGAAGATGGTCGTTGGACGGCAATTCTGGCTGATCTCCAAGGTCGGACTTTGAAATCCTGGAGACTGCACCAAGGGACCCATCAAGTATCCACCGCTGACCTGCCGACGGGTGCTTATTTGATTACGATCAGGTCTGGCCGCCAATCTAAGACGCACCAGGTAGTGAAGCACTAGACCAGTATGAGTCAGGCGAGGACGCCTGAGACGGCAAGTTTTTCTCTTGTTGAGTTATATTTCAACGGCAGCTAGCCTCAAAGGCCACACTGCCCCGATCAGGCCGCGTTTGGCGTCCCTGCCACACGCCATGGCTAGCTCGCTGTCACCCAGAAGCCTTGATCATGCGATTGCCCTGTGCACGGCTCGGTCACCCCTTGCATACTTTTTCAATTTCTTTATCTTTGCGCCACTTTCAGAAGTTCTTTGGAAATGAAGGAGTTGAGCAGGTTCCAACTACCCTTAACGAATCTGGATCTCGGGAGTCACGAATACCGATTTGACATCGATAGTGCATTCTTCGCCTCTCGCGAGAACCCGTTGATCAAAGAGGGCCAATTGGAGGCAAGGGCAACCTTGGAAGTCGGCGCAGATGTGATCGTGGTCAAATTGCAGCACGAGGGATACATCGCGACCGCTTGCGATCGATGCCTGGAGGCCATCAAGCTACCCGTCAAAGGCTCGGGAGAGATCTTGGTAAAGGTCGTCGACGTGCCAAAGAAGGAAGACGAGGTGGTATATCTTCAGCGAGACCATGGAGTGCTGGATCTGGCACCCATGATCGATGAAGTGGTCAGCCTCACCCTGCCAATGGTCAAGACCTATGATTGCCATCTTGAAGAGGTGCCTCCGTGCAATCAAGAGGTCTTGAATCGACTCCGTCAGACAGAAGAGACGAACGAAGGTTCGTCTGCCTGGGACGAACTGAAGAGACTAAAATTGCAATAAGAAAAAACAAGCTGTTATGGCACATCCTAAGAGTAGGATTTCCAAATCCCGCAAGCGAAAAAGAAGGACTCATAAGAAGATTGAGGCCCCCCACTATGCTATCTGCAAAACGACGGGTGAGGCGCATCAATATCACCGAGCCTATGAAGTGGACGGCAACCTGTACTACAAGGGCAAGCTGTTGACCCAACTGGATGAGGACGAAGACTGACTCGTTCAGGCCGAGCATCCAACCTAAAGAAAAATTATTGACTGGACTCTTTCCTCTACGTGGGGGAAAGAGTTTTTGTTTATGTGACCGCGATAGTTTTACATTTGGCCCAGCGAGCAGCGATCGATATGAAGAAGATAATTTATAGCGACCAAGCCCCGTCACCCGTCGGGCCCTATAGTCAAGCCGTCCAGCACGGCAGTACCTTGTATATCTCCGGACAGATTGCGATCGACCCGGCCACTGGTGACCTCATCACCACCGATATCGAAGCGGAGACACACCGTGTCATGCAAAATCTAAAAAATATTCTGGCTGCGGCCGGAGCTACCTTCGAGCATGTGGTCAAATGTTCTGTTTTTGTCAAAGACATGCATTTGTATGGCCGCATCAACGCGATCTATGCCTCTTACTTCCAAGAGGAGACGGCCCCGGCTCGCGAATTGGTAGAAGTGAGCAACCTGCCCAAGTTTGTCAACATCGAGATATCTGCCATCGCCAACCTCGACTAGATCATGACTGAACACAAGACCGTCCTTTCCTGCATTCAACCCACCGGAAAGCTCCATTTGGGCAGATATTTTGGCGCCATCGCCAATTGGGTGCAACTCCAATCGACGTACGATTGCATCTACGGCATCGTCAATTATCACGCCATGACCATGCCTTACGATCGCAAGAAGTTGATTCCGGCAACCTGGGAACTGGCAGCCAATCTCGTCGCATGCGGATTGGAGCCGGAACGGATATTCATCCAGTCACTCGTACCGGAACATGCGGAGCTGTCGTGGATATTTAATACGATGACCAGCTACGGGGAGCTTTCGCGGATGACCCAGTTTAAGGACAAGAGTGCCCAGGTCAAGGAGCGCGAAAAAGATACGTTTATCTCCAGCGGTCTTTTTACCTATCCGGTACTACAGGCGGCCGACATACTCATCTATCATGCGGACTACGTACCGGTCGGCAAAGATCAGGAGCAACACCTGGAACTGACTAGAAACATCGCCCAACGCTTTAACAATCAGGTCGGAAGGGACTACTTCAAGCTGCCGGATCCCCTCTTCACGGAGATACCCAAGGTGATGTCTACGGCGGACCCGACCCGGAAAATGAGTGCCAGCCTGGGAGATAAACATAATATCGACGTCTTTGCGGAGCCCGAGCGAATTCGCAAGCAGATCCGGTCAGCCGTCACAGACACCGGACAGGGAGGTGGTGCGGAGATGAGCCCGGGGGTGGCAAACCTCTTTCGTCTCCTCAAAGCGTCGGGCTCTGAGGAGGCGTACCAAACGCTCCTGGAAAGCTATCAGGCAGGTACACTGGGCTACGGGGATCTGAAGCACGAGGTAGGCGACGCGCTCGTACGGCTGACCGAGCCGATCCGGGAGTGTAAAAAGGAAATCCTGGCCGACAAGCGAGCCTTGAAATCACAAATACGGGCGGCCTCCCAAGAGATCCGGGGAAAGGCGCAACAGACCATCACCGAGGTAAAGGAGTTGGTCGGTCTAAATGGCCTGCGATTGTAGACCCATGTGCTCCCGATGAAGATAATCTGCATAGGTCGAAACTACCGGGCACATGCGGCGGAACTTCAAAATCCGGTCCCCAAGCTGCCCCTGATCTTTATGAAGCCCCCGTCGGCGCTGCTGGTCAACAACAAACCGCTGTTTTATCCCGCATTCACCAAAGAGCTGCATTACGAGGCCGAAATTGTCCTGCGTGTTTGCAAAAATGGACGCCATGTGGATCTGGAGTATGCCCCTCCCTACTACGATCAGGTCGCATTGGGCATTGACTTTACCGCCCGCGACGTACAGAGGACCTTGAAGTCCAAGGGCCATCCGTGGGAGCTTGCCAAAGCCTTTGACTTTTCTGCCGCACTGAGCCCGTTCATCCCCTTAGATACGCTCGACCGAAAGCGCATTCGATTTGAGCTGCACAAGAACGACGAGGTCGTTCAGCAGGGTGATACCTCAGACCTGATCTTCTCCTTCGATTATCTGATCAGCTTTATCTCGCAGTACTTCATGCTGCAGGCGGGGGATCTGATATACACAGGCACTCCCTCCGGCGTGGGCCCGGTCCAGATCGGAGATCTCTTGGAGGGCTACATAGAGGGCAAACAGATGCTGAGCTGCGAAATCAAGTGAGCCGGGGCCATTCCGATTAGGGCAGAAAAATTAACTTTGCCCGAAATTCTTCCAGACTTAATTATCCGATAACATAATGTCTTACCTTTTTACTTCTGAGTCCGTATCTGAAGGACATCCTGACAAGGTCGCCGATCAAATCTCGGATGCCATTCTGGACGCTTTTTTGCAGCAGGACCCCAACGCTCGGGTAGCGTGTGAAACGCTTGTGACCACAGGGCTGACGGTGATCTCGGGGGAGGTAAGTTCAAAAGCATATGTAGACGTCCAGAAGACCGCTCGGGAGGTCATCAAAAAGATCGGATATGACCGCTCTGAGTATCAGTTTGACGCCGACTCTTGCGGGGTGATTTCCACCATACATGAGCAGAGTCCCGACATAGCCATGGGGGTCGATGCTGATGCAAAAAAAGAACAAGGTGCCGGCGATCAAGGGATGATGTTTGGCTACGCCACCAATGAGACGCCCAACTATATGCCCCTGGGCATCGAGCTTTCCCACCGACTGCTGCGAGAATTGGCCGCTATCCGCAAGGCAGGTCGGCAGATGACCTACCTACGACCGGACGCCAAGTCTCAGGTCACCGTCAGATATAGCGACGACCATCGGCCTATCGGCATTGAGACGATCGTCCTCTCCACCCAGCACGATGACTTTGCGAGCGAAGCCAAGATGCTGAGCCGGATCAAGAAGGACGTCCAGACGGTACTCATCCCTCGGGTGATGAAAAAGCTACCGGCCAAACTGCGCAAACTGTTTGATGCCAGCTACAAACTCTTCGTCAACCCCACGGGCAAGTTTGTCATCGGTGGTCCGCATGGTGACACCGGCCTCACGGGGAGAAAAATCATCGTAGACACCTACGGGGGTAAAGGTGCCCATGGTGGAGGCGCATTCTCCGGTAAAGACCCCTCCAAGGTCGATCGATCTGCTGCCTATGCCACCCGCCATATGGCCAAGAATGTAGTAGCCGCTGGACTGGCAGAGAAGTGCCTGGTCCAGGTAGCATACGCCATCGGGGTTGCCGAACCGGTCGGACTGTATGTCAATACCTATGGCACGTGCAAAAAGGAGGGTCTCAGCGATGATCAGATTGCCGAAAAACTGGCTGATCTCTTTGACCTCAGACCGGCCGCCATCATCCGACGATATGGTCTAAAAAATCCCATCTATTTTGAGACGGCCGCCTATGGTCATATGGGTCGAAAACCTCAAAAGAAGAAGATACGGATCGGCCTGAATGGGCGGACGAAAGTGAAGGAAATCGAAACCTTCACCTGGGAGAAGACCGACATGGTGGACAAGATCAAAAAGGCCTTTGCCTAGGTGAACATGCACCTCTATCCGACCTAGGGCGAAACACCCGCACGACCCGTCTTGCCACCTCCAAATCCTCGCCAAATCTTGCCGATTTCAATATATTTGGGCGAGCATAATTTGCCCATCCTTTACGCAATAAAATCTCTTTGTGAAGCTATTTACCGACAGACATATTGGGCCGACCAGGGCCGATGTGGCGGGCATGTTGGATTTGATTGGCGTGGACTCCGTCGATGAGCTTATCGAGCAGACCGTTCCCGGGCATATCCGGCTAGATCGTCCCCTCAACATTGAGGCCGGCATGACAGAGTATGAGTACCTCAAGGCCTTAAAATATGTGGCTGATCGCAATATCTGCCAAAAGTCATACATCGGTCAGGGATACTATGGTACGATCACGCCGGCTCCTATCCTCCGCAACATTTTTCAAAACCCAGGCTGGTATACGCAGTACACCCCTTACCAGGCCGAAATAGCCCAGGGCCGACTGGAGGCCTTGCTTAATTTTCAGACGGTCGTCGCGGATCTGACCGCCCTGCCCATTGCCAACGCCTCCCTACTCGATGAGGGCACCGCAGCGGCAGAGGCCATGGCCATGTTTCATGCGCTCAGAAACAAGCGCAATGCAGGTGGGGGTGCGCATGTACTTTTTGTTGACCATCACGTTTTTCCGCAGACGATTGAAGTGGTAAAAACCCGTGCCAACCCGCTGGGTATTACGGTCGTAGTGGATGATTGGAAGCAATACGCCGGCTCCGAAGGTGTATTTGCGGTGCTGCTTCAATATCCCAATGCCCAGGGGTTGATCGAAGACTATCGCCAGGTGGCGCAGGCAGCACATGATGCTGGAGCCTACGTCATCGCGGCCGCCGACATCCTTGCGCTCACTCTGCTGACCCCGCCCGGAGAGTGGGGAGCAGATGCCGTCGTGGGATCGACCCAACGCCTGGGTATACCCATGGGATACGGAGGTCCGCATGCCGCGTATTTTTCCACCCGTGAAAAATTCAAACGACAAATCCCGGGCAGGATCATTGGTGTCTCCGTCGATGCCAATGGAGACCAGGCCTTTCGGATGGCTCTACAGACGCGCGAGCAACACATCCGCCGGGAGAAGGCCACCTCCAACATCTGCACGGCGCAGGCCCTCCTGGCCATTATGGCGGGCATGTATGCCGTCTACCACGGTCCCGAGGGCCTCAAGCAGATTGCCACTGAGATCGGGATGAAAGCCCATCGCTTGTCGCTAGCGTTGCGATCGGCAGGTTATGACACCAAGCACGATCATTTTTTTGACACGATAGCCATCCGTACGGATGCACCCACCGCAGACCGGCTCGTACGCGAGGCCGAAGAGCGACGAGCTAATCTATTTCGCACGGAGGAAGGTCTACAGATCACCGTAGATGAGACGACCTCGGAAAAAGATCTCCAGATCCTATTTGAAGTATTGGGTCTACAACCCAGTCAGACCGATGCTCTCTCCATACCGCCAGCGCTCAAGCGGGAGAGCACCTACCTTAGTCATCCGGTCTTTCACGACCATCAGACAGAGACCCGGCTGATGCGATATATCAAGTCCTTGGAAAACAAGGATCTGTCGCTCACCCACGCCATGATCCCCCTGGGATCCTGCACCATGAAGCTCAACGCCGCCACCCAGTTGATCCCGGTGTCGTGGAAGAATTTTGCCCACATTCATCCCTTTGCTCCCGCCAATCAGACCAGGGGCTATCAGGAGATTCTGACAGCGCTGGCTAAGGACCTGTGCGAGATAACGGGCTTTGAAGCGTGTTCGTTTCAGCCCAACTCGGGAGCCCAGGGAGAGTTTGCCGGGCTGATGGCCATACGCAGCTATCACTTGGCACAGGGAGACACGCACCGGGATATCACATTGATCCCTTCGTCAGCGCATGGCACAAATCCAGCCAGTGCGGTCATGGCCGGGATGAAGGTGGTCATCGTAGCTTGTGACGATCAGGGTAATATCGACGTAGATGACCTCAGACAAAAGGCTACCGAACATCAGGACTCGCTAGCAGCCCTCATGATCACATACCCCTCTACCCATGGTGTTTTTGAAGAGGCCATTGTCGATATCTGCGACATCATCCACGACCGTGGTGGCCTGGTCTATATGGATGGCGCCAATATGAACGCCCAGGTTGGATTAACCAATCCGGCGCGGATCGGTGCGGACGTCTGCCACCTCAATCTGCACAAGACTTTTGCCATCCCTCATGGTGGGGGCGGACCCGGTATGGGGCCGATCTGCGTCAATGCCCGATTGACTCCGCATTTGGCCGGACACCTCTATGCCAAGGATGGAGATTCCAACCCTTCGGGCGCCGTATCATCGGCGCCTTTTGGTAGTGCCAGTATACTGCTGATCTCCTACGGTTATATCAAGATGCTAGGTGCGGAGGGCCTGCGCCGATCCACGGAGATAGCCATCGTCAACGCCAACTACATTCGCGCCCGCCTGTCGCCCTACTACCCCGTGCTCTACCTGGGTACACACGGACATTGTGCGCATGAATTGATTCTGGATCTGCGTCACTTCAAATCCTCTGGCATTGGGGCCGAAGATGTGGCCAAGCGATTGATTGATTATGGCTTTCATGCGCCCACCCTGTCCTTCCCCGTGGCGGGCACGCTGATGGTGGAGCCTACCGAGAGTGAGGACAAGGAGGAGCTGGACCGCTTTTGCGATGCCATGATCCAGATAAAGCAGGAGATCGAAGAGGTGAGTCGAGGAGAGTACAGCGCAACGTCCAATGTACTTGTGCACGCCCCCCACACGATCGAGTGCCTCACCAGTGACACCTGGACCTATCCCTATCCTCGCGAAAAGGCGGCTTACCCTCTGCCGTGGCTGCGCAGGGGCCACAAATTTTGGTCGCCGGTACGTCGGGTGGACAATGCCTATGGAGATCGCACCCTGGTCTGCACGTGCCCGCCGATCGAAGCGTACCTAGAAGAAGATCGGTAGAAAGCATGCTAGTAGTCACGGGTGCTGCAGGGTTCATTGGAAGCTGCCTCGTCGGGCGGCTAAACCGGGAGGGATTTGACGATATCCTGCTCGTAGACGCGTTTGGCGCACCCGATAAGATCAAGAACTTGGCCAACAAATCGGTGCTGGGTATGGTACATCGGGATCACTTCCTGGCCTGGTTGGATGACCATCATCGGCGCGTCGACTACATCTTTCACTTGGGTGCCCGTACGGATACGACCGAGCAGGACACCGCCATCTTTGATGAGCTAAACCTCCATTATAGCCAAGCCGTCTGGCAGCGCAGCGTCGATTACGGTATTCCCTTGCTGTATGCCTCAAGCGCAGCTACGTATGGGCGCGGTGATAAGGGGTATGAGGATCGCCACGACCTGGTCCCAGAGTTCCGTCCGCTCAATCCCTATGGGCAGTCCAAGAATGATTTTGACGCATGGGCTCTGCGGCAAGGCCAAAGCCCGCCCCAGTGGGCCGGTCTAAAATTTTTTAACGTGTATGGGCCCAATGAGTACCACAAAGGTCGCATGGCCAGCGTGATCTACCATACGTTTTTGCAGATCCAGCGTACCGGCGAGATGAAACTCTTTCGCTCACACCGTCCCGAATATGCGGATGGTCATCAGATGCGAGATTTCATCTATGTGGAGGACATCACGTCTATCTGCCTTCACTTCTTGCAAAATCGGGTGACCAATGGCCTGTACAATGCCGGCACCGGCAAGGCACGCACATTTCTGGACTTGGCTACGGCCACATTTCAGGCGCTGGGGCTTGCCCCTCGCATCGGCTATATTGATACGCCGGAAGACATCCGTGAATCATACCAATACTACACCCGAGCGTCCATGGGCAAACTGCATGCGACGGGTTACGTTCAGACATTTACATCACTCGAAGATGGTATAAAGGAATATGTGAAATCATATCTGATTAACAGTCAGTACTATTAGATCGGATTTGAAGTCCATTAATTACCTTGTTTTTGCCAATTTAGACTATATTGGCGCTAGGATTGGCACAAAATCCTGATCCCGAATTCATCTGTTACAATTGTTACCTCATTTGTTACGTCCTTTGCTGACAGGTGAAGAAACCATCTGCTGGCACTGGTTTGGTGACCGAAGCAATACGTAATACACGATAAACCGGGTTTGGTCAAAAACTGACCGATTGCAATTGTTTTAGCAATGCAATGATCAAGGCATTGTGCCACCGCAACATTCAAGGCGTGAGATTACCGCCGAGTGATGCGATCTTGGCGAGAACGACGCTTAGAAACCGTAGTATCAGCGCACGGTCATTTTAGGTATGCTAGGACACCTAAGGTGCACCCTACTGTCGAGATCTTTTTGGAAACTACTAGCAATGTGGTGTGGTGAAATCACCCTCCCTAATTGAGAGACATGAAGGCACTCCGAATCACGGGATTACTGCTGTTTATTATCGGGGCTGGAATCGCTATTCTGGACCTATTAGACATGATTCATCTGGCCAACATTGACAATCCATTTTATGGAGCGCTGGCGCTAATGATCTCCGGTATGGCACTGACCTTTCTTAGCCAGCGACGGGAGCGACCTTAGCCCCCGCCCCTGCGTTCTTCGCTGCGCTCCTTAACGCCGGGGAGACACCGGTCTCGATGCAACAATCGGAACAGCTCAACATCGCCGCATTCGGGTCCACCCCGGCGTTCCCAAGGACGCAGGCGTCGGGGGCTGGTCATCCCAGGTTTGCTGCTCCGCTGCGCAGCGGAGACATCTTGCTAGGGTGGCCCCCGCCCCTGCGTTCTCCGCTGCGCTCCCAAACGCCGGGGAGACACCTGTCTCGATGCAACAAGTACAACAGCTCAACATCGCCGCACTCGGGTCCACCCCTGCGTTCTCCGCTGCGCTCCGAAACGACGGGGAGACACCTGTCTCGATGCAACAATTGGAACAGCTCAACATCGCCGCACTCGGGTCCACCCCGGCGTTCCGAAGGACGCAGGGGCCGGGGGCTGGTCACCCCAGGTTACCCGCTCCGCTATGCAAGACCCGGGAGGTGCTTTTGCTCCGGGCCCGCACGGCTCCTGCGTTCTCCGCTGCTCTCCGAAACGCCGGGGACCGCTCGATCCATTGTGCATGGTCCGCAGAGCCGCGAGCTCGCAAAGCCACTCCAGGTCACTGGCAACTCCAGTCACTACGAACTGCATTTTCTAGGCACTCTCTACAGAGTCACCTCGGTGGCATAGACGAGCACATACGCCTGGCTGATCTCAAAGCGGATGTCAAAAGCCAGATGTACATCCCGGACCACGGACCCCGTGGTAGCACCCTGCTCCAGATTAAATGGATCGATGCGAATGTTCTGCCGAAAATCCAGGGACCGACGACCGTATGCCTTATAGAGGCTCTCCTTGGCACCCCAATAGACGTGGAGGAACTCCTGCGATCGGTGGATGGCGACATTGGACTGCTCATCCGTACTCAGAAACTTGTGGGCTATCCGTTGGATCTTGGCGACAGGAGTCTGGATGTCGATGCCCAGCCGTGTGGGGCCAATCAAGACCGCCGCGTAGTCCCTTGTGTGGCTGATGGATATCTCCCACCGGCTACCGGCCAAGCGGGGCTTGCCGTACCTGTCCTTCAGCACTTCACCCCGCTGCCTCCGCTCGGAGACTACGTGCAGCAGCCACCGACTAGCCAGCCATTCCAGCTGCCTTCGACCCTTGATTTGGGCCTTTTCTGCCTCCTCCGCCTGGGTCAGTTCGAGTAAACCCTCAAAGTATTCCGGGGGCTCCGCAATCTTCCAGATGCCCAGGACAGCACCGGATTCCAATGTTCTTTTTTCAATGAGGGGCAAGTGATCGCTTTGGCCAAAGATACTCATGTGCCCAACAATAGCCGTCTTTATATCCGATCCGTACAAAGTCAAAAAAAGGACCGTCGTTTAGTCGTCACAGCGAGAAGATTTCCGTACGTTCTGCAACCAACTTTGTCACTGTGGCCACCGACCGTATCACGATCACGCCTGAACGATTAGCCGGGCATAACGGCAGCATCTATGCCCTCGCGGCAGATCCATCGCAGCAGGATGGCTTTTACTCTGCCGGGGGCGAAGGCTGGATCGTACGCTGGCCTTGGCTTGGTTCGCCGGACGGAAAGTTGGCAGCGGAGGTAGGACAGCAGGTTTTTTCATTGGCGTGTGTGCCTGATAGTCGTGTGCTTGTAGCAGGCACCATGGATGGCCATCTGTTCTTTGTGGACCTGGATCGTCCCGAAGAGGTGGCCAATGTAGTGGTACACCAACGAGGTATCTTTGCCATTCTGCCCAACCGAGATCGCCTGATCACCGCGGGAGGAGATGGCAAACTCGTCCTTTGGAATCTGGCTACCCGAAAGCCCGAGCAGACCATTCGGATCTCGCATGATCGGCTGCGCAGTCTGGCCTTCTCCCCCGATCAGAAGGTACTGGCCATCGGATCCAGCGATAAAAACATCTATTTGTTTCACACCGAAACATGGAAGCTGATCGACGTGATCGAGGACGCCCATGACAGCTCGGTGTTTGGATTGACCTTTAGTGCAGATGGTCAGCAGCTCATCAGTGGTGGCCGCGATGCCCACCTAAAGTGTTGGAATCTGGCCGACGGCTTTTCGCTGGTGCAAGACCTGTCTGCCCACTGGTTTACGATCAATGCCCTGGCGCTGGATCCGACAGGCAGGCTGCTGGCTAGTGCCAGTAGAGACAAGACCATCCGATTGTGGCGCATGCCGGACTTTACCCTGCTCAAGGTATTGGACAATAAGCTGCCGGAGAGTCATATCAATTCGGTGAATGATCTCACCTGGTCGCCCGACGGCAAAGTCCTGGTGAGTGCCAGTGACGACCGAACCCTGATACGATGGCAAATCGAATATGAACAGCCGTAACCCGCCCCTTGAGCACCATACAACAGTCGTCATCGGCTCCCTTACTAGTGCCCTCCTAGATGTGACTTCTGAGACCTCATATGCTTAGACATTTGCATATCTTACGCGCATCAATCAAGTGCATCCTGCATGATACTATCTGACAAAGAGATCTTGCGCAAAATCGCCACCGGCGACATTGTCATCGAACCCTTTGACCGCACCTGCCTAGGCACGAATTCATACGACGTGCACCTCGGCAAATACCTGGCCGTCTACGTCGATGATGTGCTCGATGCCAAGAAGCACAATCACATCAGCGAGATTGTCATCCCCGACGAGGGCTATGTGCTCCAGCCCGGCAAACTCTACCTGGGCGTCACCCAGGAATACACCGAGACCCACACCACTGTCCCCTTCCTCGAAGGCAAATCCAGCATCGGCCGCCTGGGCATCGACATCCACGCCACCGCCGGCAAAGGCGATGTCGGTTTTTGCAACACTTGGACCCTGGAGATCTCCTGCGTCCAACCCGTCAAAGTCTACGCCGGCATGCCCATCGGACAGCTCATCTACTTCACCGTCGAAGGCGACATCGAAAACTTTTACAACAAAAAACGCAACGCCAAATACAACCAGCGCACGATCAAGCCGGTCGAGTCGATGATGTGGAAAAATGAGTTTTAGGTAGGAAAGGTCTCTTGCCAGCTCAGCATCCCGCCTTCCAGATTTCTAAGGTTGGTGAAGCCAAACTGCTGGAGAAACATCTTGGCCTGGCCGCTGCGATTGCCGGAGCGGCAGTAGAGCACGATTTCTTTGTCCTTGTGTGGGTACAGCTCTTCGACAGAGGCGGGAATGTTGCCAAGGGGGATTAACTGACCGCCTACATTAAACTCCTGATGTTCGTGGGGCTCGCGTACATCGATGAGGAGGAAGTCTTCTCCTGCGTCTAGTTTGGATTTCAGTTCGGTGACGTCTATGTCTTTGCTCATGCGTGTTGAACGGTTTTCATATGAGCCTGTACGACCCTCGGGACAATGGCTTCATATCTTTGTTATCTTCTGGAATTCTTCGTCCGGTTTTGATGTAAGAACAAGGAACACCGATTAACGATTTCAGAACTATTTTTGATCGATGAACTTTCAAACAGATAACGTTTCCCGTAATTCTCAGCACGATCTTCATCTTATGTAAAAGTCAGTCTTTCCTTGATTCACCATTTTGTGCTTCGCCGTAATTGAGCGACACTGAAAACTCAATCAATCATTTCTTCTAAATCAAACATGTTCATTCTGCCAGCTAAAAGCTTCTCAAATCGACGTTCGTTAATCCTTGTTCGATATTCAATTTCATCTTTTCTTCATGCTGCCTGAAGATAACTGTCGGATTATCTTGAAATAACAATTTTGTTCAGCGCTTGTTTGCGCAGACCGGCATGAAGGACCTTCATCAAGTACGTGCCGGGAGCGAGGTCGGCCAGATCGAGGCGCTCCGCCAGCGGACCGGTGTATAACCTTTGTCCTTGCATACTGAATACTTCCACCTCCCAACCAGCTGTCCGGTCCAATCCATGCTCGATAAAGATGGTGCCGCGCGAAGGGACCGGGTACACCACCATCTCCTGCTCCTCAAAGTCACGTAGCGGGGTGGAGATTACGGGTTCATTGCCCATGATCGGACGGATCATCAGTGCGCCAGGCCGCAGCAAGCCGCTCTCCCCCACATTGATCCAACCCAGGCCGGCATTGAAAAAGAGAAATCGCGCTGCGTCGGGCGAGTTTATATCATACCCTACGGGAATCTTCAAGCTGTTGAGGCGTACCTGCTCCCATCCGATAAAGAATCGCCCCTTGGGAATGCGGAACGACGTCTTTTGATCGGCTGAATCCCGGAGATCGTAGGTGGTAAAACCCTGCAGGGTGTCAAAAAAAGCGTCTGCATAGTAGGGCTTGACCAGCTCCTGGACAAACTCCGGCTCGTCGTCCAGACTGTCGATCCACACCTTGAGATTAAAGTGCTGGGTACTGATGTCACCCTCGATATGAGGGATATGTATCTGCAGCCCCTGCAGCTGGTCATCCATGTTGGTGTGAAACTCGAGGGCCAAGGTGGTGCGTTGATCTCCCACACCATTGTCAATGATGGCCGACTCGGCCGAGCCGTCATCGTAGGCAAAGTAATTGTCAAAATGGGTGATGCCGGTGACGATATTGTTTTGGTCGGCCTTGATGATCTCGTCTTCTCGCCGAAAATCCAGGGTAGTGATGATCTCGTAGCGGCCCTGCGGCTGAACAATGGCCGTCAATGCGTCTTGCAGGCGCTCATAGTTCATGGACCCTCCGTCGTTCAGTTGAAAATCATAGGACACTCTACCCGGTCGCAGCGTCCAGTTTTGCACGGGCTCAATAAAGGTCCGGGCCATGAGTTCTTGTTGTCCATAAAAGACCCGTATCGTGGGGTCGTTCATGGTGAGGACCACTTGGTCAATGTTGTTGACGCTACTGATCACATTGGTCCGCACCTCGCCCGGCTCAAAGTGACTCGAAGGCATATGGCTATACGGCGACAGCACGGATCGGGGCGGGTACGTGAAAGCGATATCCCTAAAGGGCTCACTCGTCTCTTCATCGCTACCTAGCCGCACATAATCTACGTGCCATAGCTCCTGGAGTCCTTCGTTCTTCGAGCGATTTCTAAATCGGAACTGAAAGGCATCATGCCGGAATGCGCTGTCGATGGTCAGCCGTTGGTACGCAAAATCCGGCGATGGCGCACTGGTGGCGACATCCTTGGAGAGGCCTTCGTGCTGCCAGACGCGAATCCATTGGCCGTCGGCGCTACGGAAATCGACTGTGAGCGAATCCTCGGTGCGCGGCTTGATGCCAAATCCCTTGGGCTGGCTGTAGAAGCTGAGATATCGTTCTCGGCCATCGCTCAAATCCATGAACCCGGAGGTCAGCTCGTCTGAGAATCCAATACCTCCGGGGTAGGGAGTGCCGGTCTCATCCAGGCCATCAAATGTGGCCACGCCCACCGTGAGCGGATCTCGGGATAAAGTGTAGTTGACAAAAATGTTTCGGTCCAGCCAGATATCCGTGCGGGGATAGGGGCCATCATAGGCAAAGTCATCGACAAAGGGCAAGTCGACGTAACCCGCAGCGATAAAACGCAGTTCAAAATCCAAACATGCGTCATTGGTATCGCAGGCCGATAGACAAATGGCATCCTGGCCAAGCACTCCGTTGTTTTGAAAGGTGACACAGGTGTCCTGCACCTCGAAGGCTCCCACCTCCAGACCGCTACATGCCTCAAAATGCACGGAATCCAGGATCTCGCCGAGCAGGGAGGAGGAGGCGCAAAATCGAGCATCACCATTCACCGGTACGTATACGTTGATCACGATGCGATCCAGGCTGCGTGCGTGATCAGCTGGGCCCGTCAAGATCAGATTGGTTCGAAGGGGCGTCTCTACCGGTTGGGCAAATAGTGTCCCGCCCAGGAGCAGGCTAGCAGTCAATAGAATCAGTGTTCGGGCCATGTAATTAGCTATGCAAAGAAGGTTAATCCGGGCAATCCAAGGGTTCTTCGCGGGTCAGGTACAAGGTCACGGTATCTCCAGTATATACACGACTGCTGGGGTCTGGATATTGCCGCCACACAAAGGCACTGCCTTCATCCAGCACGGTCTCGTCCGCATTCTTCTCGCCTACCACCAGCTGCAATGAGCGCACGAGGAACACGGCTTCATCGATCGTCTTACAAGCCAAATCAGGCATGCTCAAAGAGGCGCCGGTGGGCTTGGATACAATCATCTCGAGAGTGCCGCCCTTGTCAATCAACGTATTGTCCTTCCTTCGGTCGGCATTGACGATGGTCTCGCCATCGTACACCACCTCCAGGATGTGATCCGGCGCACCCGAGTCAAACTTTCGTCCAATGATCTTCGCGTTAATCTCAAATCCTTGCTTCAGCTCTCGCCGTTTGCGCTCAAAACTCTTGCCGTACATGATCGGCAGTCTGCGCAATGGAATTTGATCAGCCAGGTATTTTGTCACGGTGACGTATATCTTTCGCTTTTGTTTGACCCGGCTTTCACCCGGCGGATTCTGATCAATGATGATCCCGCCATCCTTGCCCACGATGAAGGCCGAGTCTATCACCACTATCTGAAAGGAGTTCTTTTTGGCGTCCTGCCTGGCCTCTTGAATGGGTACGTCCGTGTAGTCCGGAAGGACCAGGGCCTGGCCGTGATGGGTGTACAGCCGTAGCCACAGCATACTCAGCAATAGACAGCCGATCAGAAACAGCGCGATGAGTCCAAGGTTTCTCCAGATCATTGCTCAATCCAACAACTATTGTGCATTTCGGGCACCCAAAGGTAAATCTAATATTTAGGACAAATATGAAATTTAGTCATAATGTTTATTAATCACATTTTCTGATCATTACCGTGTGATCGGAGTGGATCATTGACCTGCCATCCGAGGGACACAGATAGTACAGGCTTTTTGAGATAGATCATACCTTTGGCGCGCAAATCACTACATCTATGCCCATCAATCGGGAGATCTTAAGACTGGCGATACCAAACATCATAAGCAACGTATCCGTACCCTTGCTTAGTACGGTAGATACTGCTTTGATGGGCCATCTCTCCCAAGCACACCTGGGAGCGGTGGGCATCGGCTCGATGATCTTCAACTTCATCTACTGGAATTTTGGCTTTCTGCGTATGGGCACCACCGGGCTCACCGCCCAAGCATTTGGCGCTGCCGACGACACAGCCATCGGATCCACGCTGGGCCGGTCGGCCCTGGTTGCCATGGGGCTAGGGCTGCTGCTTTGGCTGTGCCAGTGGCCGTTGGAATGGGCCAGCCTCCAGCTGCTGCAGGTAGATGCGGGACAGACCGGATTGGTGAGTGAATATTTTCGCATCCGGATCTGGGCCGCACCGGCTAGTCTCCTGTCTTATGTGGTCCTGGGCTGGCTCTTTGGCATGCAAAACGCGCTCTATCCGCTCTACCTCACCATTGTGGTGAATGTGGTCAACATTGGTCTCAGCTTCCTCCTGATTATCCGATTTAATATGGGCATCGCAGGAGTAGCTTGGGGCACGGTGATTGCTCAGTACGTAGGCCTGATCGTTGGGGTATCGATGCTGGCCGGCCGGTACCGACCCTACCTCCGGGCCATTCGTCTCGCGCTGCTACGGGAGTTGGCACCGATGCGCAATTTCTTCCGGCTCAACGTCGATCTCTTCTTGCGTACCCTCTGCCTGACTTTTGTTTTTGCCTTCTTCTATAGCGAGTCCTCTGCCAGCGGCCCCCTCGTCCTAGCGGTCAATGTGGTGCTCTTACAGATGGTCAATTGGATGTCATATGGTGTGGATGGCTTTGCTTTTGCGGCGGAGAGCCTGGTGGGCAAGTACAAAGGCAGACAGGATCTGGACAAGCTCAATAAGACGATCTCCCTCAGCATGGTCTGGGGCTTGGGCTTGGCGGCGTCCTTTGCTTTGCTGTATGCCCTCTGGGGCCAGGAGGTGTTCTCCATCTTTACGGATCAGGAGGAGGTGATTGCCGCCAGCGTACCGTTTATGATCTATATGATCCTATTCCCCCTGTTGGGCTTTCTCTCTTACATCTGGGATGGCATCTACATTGGCCTCACCGCGTCGAGAACCATGCGCAATGCGATGTTGTTTTCGCTCATCGCGTTCCTCGTGTTACACTTTTCGCTCAAAGCCCACTACGGCAACCATGGCCTATGGATAGCCATGCTTCTTTTTCTTCTGGTGAGAGGATTAAGCCAAAGCGTACTGTATCGGATGTACGGCTGGAAGTTGAGGTAGAACAAGTGTAATGCCTCCAGCCTTCGAGACGGACAAATAGCGATTTTCAGCTATGGGATCACAGCAACTCCGTCGTTGCAGGCCTCAGGCCAAGGAGATATCTTTGAGGAAATGGGGAGTACGAAGATCAAAGTGGACCAAGCCATGGAGGAGGCCATCGCCGCCCAACTGGCCAGTGGCGAATTTGATACACCGGAACAGGTGATAAATGCCGGACTAACCCTTCTGGCTGAGCGCCAGAAGAAGATCAAAGCACTCCAAAAAGCTTTGCAACAGGGCAGGGACAGCGGCTATCTGGATCATTTCGATTGGGAGAGCCACCGCAAGCAACTGGAAGCGGATCATCTAGGTTCAGGTGGCTAAATGGAAGCTATCGCGAAGCGCCCAGGCTGATTTGCAGGAGACCGGAGGGAGTCATTCTAAATTCTAATCGATAGAATGTTGCACCAAAAAATGGAGGTAGATACACACCTACTTGAATAGCAATTTCCCGATCGATTTCACATTACTCCATCACGATGCAGCAGCTGGACGGGAAGGCTGTGAACCGGCTAGGTTTCATTGAGAAGCTCTACTTTGAAATCTATCTTCGCTCTCATGGCATGAAAAACCTTGATCAATGTTTCGAGTGTGACATTCTTGCGATTGTTTTCAAGTTTGGAGATTTGTGCTTTCTTCACTCCAATTAGTTCGCCCAGTTGTGACTGGGTGAGATTCCGACTCCTCCGGATCTGTTTGATGGTCTCTCCAATCAACTCCAATTGCAGTTCAAATTCGTACTGTTGCCTCTCGGGCGATCCGATTTTGCCGATGTATTTGTCTTTTATTTCCTCAAATGGTATATCCTTCATTTCTAATCGGATTCTTTAGACTCAAAAAATTCCATTCTAGCTCTTTGCGCCTTCTCCATTTCCATTCTATCCAACTTCTGCCTTTTCTTTTTAATTCCATGTGAGCAAATAACTAAGGTGTCTTGCTCGTCTGTTCGATCCCGGAAGGCAAACTCAAAGTATCTTCAAAGGGAAACACAATCTGTAAATCAACCAACGGTTCCGGTCAACATCTCCACCATTCAACACTTCCACAATTAGACGCTTCCTCCTCATATCAAAACAGATCTATATATTTCCGTGCCTCCCTTTTCCGTTGTACCTTGCCTTTTCTACACAAACAAGTACCGCTTCCTATGCCTGATTTTCTCCACTTGCACTGTCATACGCAATACTCACTGCTGGATGGAGCCTCTCGCATAGAGACCATGCTGGACAAAGCCGTGCAGGACGGGCACAAGGGAGCGGCCATTACGGATCACGGCAACATGTACGGGGCCTTCAAGTTTGTCAATGAGGCCAAAAAGCGGAACCTAAAACCCATTGTCGGCTGCGAATTTTACTTGGTCGCCGACCGTCACAAGCGATCCTTTTCGAGAAAGCAGGGGGAGCGAGATCGGCGCTTTCACCAACTATTGTTGGCCAAAAATGAGAAAGGCTACCAAAACCTGTCCAAGCTCTGCTCCCTGGGATTCATCGAGGGGCTCTATGGGGAGTATCCCCGGATTGACAAGGAGCTACTTGAACAATACCACGAGGGGCTGATCGCTACCAGCTGCTGTCTCGCAGCCGAGATACCGGCCACCATTATGAAAGGCGATGTAGAAGAGGCAGAAAAACTGCTGAAGTGGTGGCTGGATCTGTTTGGCGAGGACTACTACATTGAACTGCAGCGACATCGAGGGTTGGAAGACATTGATGGTTCGGGCAAGAGCCAGGAGGAGGTAAATCAGGTGCTGCTACAATTTGCCCAGCGGCATAATGTCAAGGTCATCGCCACCAACGATGCCCACTATGTAGAAGAAGACGATTGGAAACCGCATGATATCCTCCTGTGTATCAACACCGGCAGCAAACTGGAGGACGAAAAGCGCTTTAAGTTTAGCAGCTCTGATTACTTTTTCAAGTCGAAGACAGAGATGGCTCAGGTGTTTGAGGACCTACCGATGGCTCTCGACAACACCTTGGAGATCTACGATAAAATTGACCACCTCGATCTGGCCCGTGACGTCTTACTCCCCGCCTTCCCATTGCCTGAGGGGTTCGCCACCCAGGATGACTACCTTCGGCACTTGACCTTTGAGGGGGCCAAGGACCGATATGGCCAAGTCACGGCCGAAATCGAAGAGCGGCTCAACTTTGAATTGCAAGTCATTCGGCAGTCGGGCTATCCAGGCTACTTTTTGATCGTCTACGACCTGACCAGCTCCGCTCGAAAGATGGGTGTCAGCGTGGGCCCCGGCCGCGGATCAGCGGCAGGCTCAGCCGTCGCCTACTGCCTGGGTATCACCAACATCGATCCCATCAAGTACGATCTCCTGTTTGAGCGTTTTCTCAATCCGGAGCGTATATCCATGCCCGATATCGACATCGATTTCGACGATGAAGGCCGCTCCAAGGTGATCGACTATGTCGTAGAAAAATACGGCCAGCATCAGGTGGCACAGATCATCACCTACGGCTCCATGGCCGCCAAGATGTCCATCCGGGATGTCGGTCGAGTGCTGGATCTGGATCTCAAGGAAGTCGATCGGATCTCCAAGTCCTACCCTTTGCAGCTGGGTGCGAGCCTGCAGAAAGTATTGGCCAATGGTGGGCTGGACAAGGGCCTACGACAAAGCATGAATGCCGAGGATGTGGAGCGCGCTGAACAGATCATCAAGATGTCTCAGCAGGACGATCTGGTGGGTCTGACCCTGCGTACCGCCAAAGAATTGGAAGGCAATATCCGCAATACGGGGCTGCACGCTTGCGGGGTGATCATCACACCCAGCGACATCCGGGACATCATCCCGGTCGCCACCGCCAAGGATACGGATCTGCTCGTCACCCAGTTTGACAACAGTGTCGTGGAAGATGCCGGCTTGCTCAAGATGGACTTCCTCGGTCTGAAGACGCTGAGTATCATCAAGGATGCGGTGGAGATGATTCAAGAACGGCATGACCTGCGACTGGACATGGATGAGGTCCCGCTGGATGATCAAAAGACCTTCGAGCTCTTTCACCGGGGCGACACGATCGGCATCTTCCAGTACGAGTCACCGGGGATGCAGAAACACTTGAAAAACCTCAAGCCCAACAAGTTTGAGGATCTGATCGCCATGAATGCCCTGTACCGCCCGGGACCCCTACAGTACATACCCAACTTCATAGCTCGAAAGCACGGAAAGGAAGCCATCCGATACGATCTGCCCGTGATGGAGGAGATTCTTGCAGAGACCTACGGCATCACGGTGTACCAAGAGCAGGTGATGCTGCTGTCGCAAAAACTGGCCGGCTTTAGCAAGGGCCAAGCGGACGCGCTGCGTAAGGGCATGGGCAAGAAGAAGAAAAAGATCATTGATGAGCTGTACCCACTTTTTGTGGAGGGCTGTCAGGCCAACGGACACCCACAAGAGGCGATCGACAAGATCTGGAATGATTGGCAAGCCTTTGCCTCCTATGCTTTTAACAAGTCTCACTCGACTTGCTACGCCTTTGTAGCCTTCCAGACCGCCTACCTCAAAGCGCACTACCCGGCAGAGTTTATGGCCTCTGTGCTGACCCACAATAAGAGTGACATCACCAAGCTCAATTTCTTTCTCCGAGAATGCAAAAAGCTGGCCCTGGACGTACTCATTCCAGATGTCAATGAGAGCGGCATCAACTTTAAGGTCAACAAGAAGGGACAAATCCGGATCGGCCTGTCTGCGATGAAGAACGTGGGCGAAGCAGCGGTCGAAGAGATCATCCGTGAGCGTACTGAACATGGCGCCTACCAGTCCTTCTTTGATATGATGCGGCGTCTGAATCTCAGGTACACCAACAAGAAGTGCATGGAGAATCTGGTGATGGGTGGAGCACTGGATTGCTTCAGCGAATACACCCGCTCGCAATACTTTACCCGCTCCGATAAGTTTGACACCTTCATCGAGCACGGGTTGAGGTATGGACAGGCCTACCAACAGCAGAAAGCCGAAAGTGCGACCAGCCTTTTTGGAGGCACGGACGATGTCTTGATCCCGGAGCCGTCGGCACCTACGTCTGAGCCCTGGTCACTCATGCACAAGCTCAACCGCGAAAAGGAAATCATCGGCATCTATGTCAGCGGCCACCCCCTCGATACCTACAAGCTGGAGCTAGAGCACTTCGTCAATTGCGAATTGATCCACTTTGACCGGGTCAAGGCCAATGGCCGGCAGCTCAAGATCGCAGGTATCATCACCAAGGCCATGCACGGCACCAACAAACGGGGAAACGGTTATTGCCGATTCACCCTGCAAGACTACAACGGCTCGGTCGAATTATATCTGAGCCAGGATACCTATCACAAGTACAAGGGCCTGATCGAAGAGGGCCTCGTGATCTATCTGGAGGGCGTATTTAAAGCTCGCTACCAGTCCGATGAATTGTATTTCAATCCTCAGATCATCAAGTTACTCTCGACCGTCGGTGACGAACTCACCCGGTCCATCACGCTGAAGATCCCGGTGCAGCAGATCACCTCGGAGTTTCAGCAGACGTTGGAAGAGGTCTGCACGGCACACAAGGGTCGGCATCACCTCCGCATGGTCATCTACGATGAGCACAACGAGATCCTGATGAACTTCCTGGCAGAGAAGACCAAGGTCCAGGCCGACAGCCACTTCGTCCAGGAGCTGGACAAAATCGGTGTACCCTACAAATTAAATTAGGGCTCGATCCCGTTATAGTCTGGTAGCCACTACAGCAGGATGCTCCGATATGTACTTCTATTTGGTTGGATGATGGTCGCTGTGACCCTACCGGCACAACCCCCGGACCGTCCTGAGATCTTGAATTTTGAAGAATTTCAACCCCGTCTGGAGGGCCATTCGGACACGACCTACGTGATCAACTTTTGGGCTACCTGGTGCAAACCCTGCGTCAAGGAGTTGCCTCATTTTGAGCGAGCATATCAGGAGTACCAGGGTCAGCCCGTGCACTTCCTCTTGGTCAGCCTCGACTTTAGCCACCAGATAGAATCCAAACTTATCCCCTTCCTACAAAAGCATGCCCTCAGTCCCGAAGTGGTCGTGCTGGATGCACCGAATCCCAATGCCTGGATCGACCTAGTGCACAAGGACTGGTCGGGCTCTCTACCGGGCACCTTGGTGTATCAGGGATCTTCCAGGCGGTTCTATGAGCGCGAACTGGAAGACTACTCAGAACTGCAAGAGATCATTCAATCATTCATCAAAAAAACCTAAACAATGAAGAATTTGACTCGGATGGCCGGAATCCTCGTATGCGCGGTAGCCATACTCGCATTTGTCAATCCGATAGCGAAGACCTCCAGCTATGGCATCAACGACGTGGTGGAAGATTTCACCCTGACCAACGTCGATGGCGCCGATATCCAACTTTCGACCTACATGGGAGAGAAGGGTGCAATCATCATCTTCACCTGCAACACCTGTCCCTATGCCCAGCTATATGAAGATCGCATCATCGACATGCACAATACGTACGCTGAGCAGGGATATCCCGTGCTGGCCATAAATCCCAATGACCCCTCGATGAAACCTGGCGATAGCTTTGAGAAAATGCAAGCCCGTGCGGAGGAAAAGAGCTTCCCCTTTCCCTATGTCTTTGATGAGGCACAAGAAGTCTTTCCAAAATTTGGGGCGACTCGCACACCCCACGTATTTCTCATTGATGGAGAAATGAAGCTGCGCTATGTAGGCGGTATCGACGACAATCCCCAAAATGCCAGTGCCGTGAAGACCAACTATGTGGCCAGCGCGATTGAAGCGATCCAACAGGGGGCGGATCCAGATCCGCAGACGACCAAAGCGATTGGCTGTGGGATCAAATATCGCAAGCAAGGGTAGGGACGTCCGGGACTAGTGCTAAGTCTAGTCAGACAAACAACTACCCAACCCCGCTCTATTCTTGGGCGACGCTTGTAATCACCCAACCCTGGCCTGTGGATTCAGAGGATGGGCTAGTCGCGGTTTGGCTTTCTTCGATCAGGCACAAAAGAGCCCAATCAGATGCACCAGTGCCTGGCTTTGACGTGCTGCACAAGGTTCTAAGGCGTGATCGGATTATCCAAATTTGACCGTTAGGTTGCCACCAAGCGCTTTAATGACTTTCATGATAGTCTCGAATTGTGGTTTTGATCCTTTTGACAGTGCTTTGTACAAACTAGGTCTGCTCATTCCTGTATCAGCAGCTATCTTGGACATTCCCCGTGCTTTTGCAACATGTCCGATTGCTACGATAAGAACCTCAACCTCTCCCTCTTCCAAAGCAGAGTTTAGATATTCGACAACCACCTCATCGTCATCCAGGTATTCTGCTATATCGAATTTTGTTACATTAATTTTTGTCATTTCTCTCCGATTTATAGATCTCCCATAAAGTTTGTGCCTTCTTGATATCGGTTTGCTGAGTTGATTTGTTGCCACCATTTAGTAAGAGGACAATCTTACGTCCATGCAATGTAGACTCGATATCTGACACGAATCCGAGGTGATTTAAGTGAATAGTCGATTGCTTTCCAGAATGATTGGCTTTTAGATCCCAATATTTCGCCAAAAGGACCATATTTCTGGACACTCTTTCGGCGAATGACCACTATCTGCTGACTGGGCCTAGTTGCTTTCTGAGCAGAGACACTTCATTGACATCACTGTCCCAGCGTTGCTGAGACACAGTAGCGTTGACCGTGGTGATGCCAAGCGCGTCCTCATGGATCGGCTGCGTGACTTGCTTGGCAGACGCATGAACTTCGGTACAGCCGGTGAATTGTAAGAGGGCCTTTACATTGGAACTCTTGACACCAGCACCGGGCATGATGGTGATCTCTCCGCCAAACTCACGTACGAGATCCCTGATCAACGACTGACCGCGCCATGCACTGGCCGCCTGGCCGGAGGTCAGAATGCGATCAATGCCCATCGCTATCAGCGTCTCCGTAGTGCGTAAAGGATCCCGCAATAGGTCAAAGCATCGATGAAAGGTGAGGTCCAGTCCCTCGGCCGCCTGTACCAAGGTCGCAAGTTGGTGCTGGTTGATCTCTCGATGGTCGTTGAGACATCCGATGACCACTCCATCTGCTCGCAACTGCTTCATCCATTTGATGGATGTGCACATCGTTTTGATCTCTTCGTCAGAATAGACAAAGTCTCCGAGTCGGGGTCGTATGAGGACATGGACGGGCAGATCCACCTGCTCAGTCACCAGCTCCAATAGGCCCGGTCCCGGGGTCAAGCCTCCCGTCTGCAGGGCAGCGCACAACTCAATGCGATCGGCTCCGCCCTCCCTTGCCGCATTAGCGGAGGTCAAGCTGTGTGCGGCAATCTCAAGCAATATCCCGCTATTGGGCATTTTGTATATCTTGATCCAATGATTAGATCGAATAGTCTCAAAGGTATCCTTTTGTGCCTGATCGCCGGGTTATTCGGCTGTCAAGGAGCCTCCGATGCGGTCGTCCTGGAGGAGAAGGATCTATTGAGCTATGGCATTCCCATCACCATCCAGGCACCCGTGGACGCGGACATCAAGACGATGGACTGGGGCTTTCAAAGGGATATTACCGTAAGTGACAGCAACTGGTACAAGCTGCAGATATTTAGTTCAAGGGCCACCATTCACAATCTTGCTGATTTGAAGGCGCAGTATGTGCAGGAAGCCGTGAATAATCCCTACTTCCGAGAAATCACCCAGGAAGATCCCGATGGGTTTGTCTTCAGCCTGGAGATTGACTCACTGATCAACTACGACTTTCGACACTTCAAGCTTCAGGGAGACAATGAATACTTGTTTCAGGCAGGTATGATCGGCAGCTTCACGGAGGAGCAAATACAAAGGCTTTATCAGATAGCGAAAGAGGCAAGATAAAAGCACCGGGCACAGGAGCAATCCCACTGCCTTGGCCCGGTCAATTTTGAAATTTCGTCTTGGAATCCTACTTGGCGGCCTCGTATCTGCGTGCTACTTCGCCCCAGTTGATCACGTTGAAGAATGCACTGATGTAATCGGGCCTGCGGTTCTGATAGTTTAGGTAGTACGCGTGCTCCCAAACGTCCAAGCCTAGGATTGGTGTACCCTGGACATTCACTACATCCATGACCGGATTATCTTGGTTAGGTGTGTTGGTCACTGCCAGGTGACCTGCTCCATCTACCAACAGCCAAGCCCAGCCTGAACCAAACTGCGTAGCCGCCGCCCGGGAAAAGGCATCTTTAAAATCGGCGAATGAACCAAATCTGTGGTTGATCGCATCGGCCAATTCACCGGTGGGCTCTCCACCGCCATCCGGCGACATGACCTCCCAAAACAGGCAGTGATTGTAGTAGCCGCCGCCATTGTTTCGCACGCCGCCACTATGGTTGGAGACGCCACTTAGGATCTCTTCGATCGACTTGCCCTCCAAAGCCGTGCCTTCGATGGCTGCGTTCAGCTTAGTCGTGTATCCATTATGGTGTTTGCCGTGATGGATCGTCATCGTTCGGGCGTCAATGTGCGGTTCTAATGCGTCTGCTGCGTATGGTAGATCTGGTAAGGTGAAAGCCATGATGTCTTGATAAATTTTACTGGTTGAAATTTGAATCTTCGAGTCGAGCCGACTCATTGAAGGTAACAGCCATAAAGATAATAAGTTCGCCCCTAACGATGCTTATTTAGTCGCCGTCAAAGGAGATCCTTTCGGCACCTGCGTACACGTTAAAGCGATTCTGCTGGACAAAGCCGATCAATGTCATGCCTCGGTCTTGCGCCAGATCCACGGCCAGACTCGAAGGGGCACCGACGGCTGCAAGGATCGGAATACCTGCCATCAGCGCCTTTTGTACCAACTCGAAACTGGCTCGGCCACTCACCACTACCGCGCCGCCGGCAAAAGGTGGACGCCCCTCCCGGAGCAGCCGGCCGATGAGCTTGTCCATCGCATTGTGCCGACCGACATCCTCAAAGGCCAACACCACTCGCCCTGCCTCCACAAATCCCACCGCATGGTTGCCACCCGTCACACTAAAGAGACGTTGCTCGGCTCGCAGCAGATCCGGCCACATGCTAATCTCGGCCGCCGTGACCCGCGGCAGGCCCCGGGGCAAGAGATAGGGTATGGTCAGGTCTACCTGCTCCAGGCTCGTCTTGCCACACGCACCGCAGCTGGAGGAGGTGAAGGTATCTCGCTTGACGCTCGCGACATCGACTTGGACAGCGGCGGAAAGTTCCGCCACCACCGAGTCTTCGGAGACTCGCTCCATATGCACCAGATCCGAGGCTTGACTAATGACCTGCTCCGAAAAAAGAAACCCTCGAATCAAGTCTTCATCTGCTCCCGGCGTCCGCATCGTGACTGCAAGTGTAAATAGCGTGCGTTGGTCCAGGGGTCCATGCCGTACTCCGATCGCCAGGGGTTGCTCGATGATCACCTGATCGACCTCCTGCGAGGAGACGCCCCGATGAAACCTGGTGACTTCGACCGCATTGGTGTCCTTATGCGAGACGCTCATATGCTTTCTGGGGCCAGCGGATTTTCAAAAAGATCTCCCTCGTCCTCTCCGACACGTGCCGATAGACACTTAAAGTCTTTCTCCACCAATATCACGAGATGGGACCCGTTGGCAAGGGGTACCTGTTCGCGGATGCTCACCTGGTCGGTAGATGCCCAAACATCGGCGATCGATTTGGGCACGTTGATCAAGAGGGCGGAGTCGTCAAACCGGACCTCGACGCGGGGCGACTCACTGTGCGCCAGCCCGTAGACGAAAGGCCGGCCGGCCGGAAAGGAAGTCTGAGATCGTATCTGCCCAGCAGTAGCAAAATCTCGCACCTCGGTGCGGCTCAGACGCAGTCTCAGGGAGTCTCCCTTGATCCTCAACTTCATCCTCTTTATTGGTATTTTTGACCCGATCAAGATAATCGATAATCAAGCCAATGGCAACCAAGATCAAGTATCGCAAAGAAAAAGACAGCCTCGGTCTCGTGCAGGTGCCCGACGACAAGTATTGGGCCGCGCAGACCCAGCGCTCCATCCAGAATTTTAGGATTGGAGGGCAGCAAATGCCCATCGAAGTTATTCGCGCATTCGCCATCCTTAAGAAAGCCGCTGCTCAAACCAACGCAGAATTGAAGGTGCTCCCAAAGACGAAGGCACGGCTGATCGAGCGCGTGTGCAATGAGATCCTCAAAGGCGAGCACGACGACCAGTTTCCCCTAGTAGTGTGGCAGACCGGATCAGGTACGCAGACCAACATGAACGTCAATGAAGTCATTGCCAATCGGGGCCATGTGCTGAAGGGCGGCCGTCTGACCGATACCAAAAAAGCCCTCCATCCCAACGACGACGTCAACAAATCGCAGAGCAGCAACGATACATTTCCTACCGCCATGCATATCGCCGCCTACGACTACGTGGTGCGCGAGACGATACCAGCACTACAATACCTACGAGACGAGTTGCATGCGAAAGCAACCGCCTTCAAGAAGGTGGTCAAGATCGGCCGTACCCACTTCATGGACGCCACGCCGGTAACCCTGGGTCAGGAGCTCTCTGGCTACGTATCGCAGCTAGATCACGGGATCCGGACCATAAAAAATGCCCTGCCCCACCTAGCCGAACTAGCACTGGGAGGCACCGCTGTGGGCACCGGGCTCAACACCCCGAAGGGATACGCTCGGCTTGTGGCCAAGAAGATTGCGGCCATCAGCGGTCATCCCTTTGTCACCGCCAAAAACAAGTTTGAAGCCATGGCTGCCCACGATGGCATCGTCGAAGCTCACGGTGCACTGAAGACGGTAGCGGTGTCGCTCATGAAGATCGGCAACGACATTCGCATGTTGGCCTCGGGACCACGTAGCGGCATCGGCGAGATACTTATCCCGGCCAACGAGCCCGGATCCTCCATCATGCCCGGCAAAGTGAACCCCACCCAAGCCGAAGCCCTGACCATGGTGATGGCGCAAGTGATGGGCAACGATGTCGCCGTGAATGTGGGTGGGCTAAGTGGACAGTTTCAGCTCAATGTCTTCAAGCCTATGATGATCTACAACTTCCTGATGTCGGCACGCTTGATCGCCGATGCCTGCCGCAGCTTCACCGACAACTGTGCGCGAGGCATTGAACCCAACTACGATAGAATCCGCGAAAATCTTTTTAACTCGCTGATGCTGGTGACCGCCCTCAACACCAAGATCGGCTACGACAAGGCCGCTGACATTGCCAAGAAGGCCTACAAGGAAGGGACAACGCTGAAAGAGGCTGCCATCAAGCTGGGGTACCTCACCAGTGAAGAATTTGATAAATGGGTCCGTCCCGAAGACATGATCTAGGGTTGGGCGTATGAAACTCTTTGATGCACAAACCTACCTACATCGTCGCTCAGCCTTAGCACAAGCGGTCGGACGTGGTCTGATCTGGCTCCCGGGCAACCGCGACAGTCCCAAGAACTACAAAGACAACTACTATCATTTTCGTCAGGACAGTCACTTCCTCTACTATGGGGGCATAAGCCGGCCCGACTGCGCGCTGCTGATCGATGCGGAGGAGAACAAGACCTACCTGTGCGGTGACGATGCCGATCTAGAGGACATTATCTGGACCGGACCACAAGCCACCCTGTCTGACCTCGCGGCCGCCATCGGCGCTCAAGGAACGTTGACGCTCGCGGCCCTCGAAGAGCGGGTACAAGATGCCCAGGCCAAAGCCCGACCGATCCATTTCCTCCCACCATACCGGGCTGACAATCAGATCTGGCTCTCCAGCGTCCTTGGTCTACGAGTGAACCAGGTGCCTGCCAATGCCTCTGCCGCCCTGATCTCGGCCATTATGCGCCAGCGGTCCGTCAAAGAAGCTCAAGAACTGGCTCAAATCGAGGAGGCCCTGGCCATCACCAAGGAGATGCACCTCCAGGTGATGTACGGCGCCCGACCCGGCCTGCGAGAATCGGACATGGTTGCCAAGCTGCTGGAGGTAGCCCACCGAGCCAATGTAGACACCGCGTATCCGGTGATCCTGACCGTCAACGGCGAGACCCTGCACAACCATCACCACCATCAGGTCATGCAAGCAGGGCAACTTCTGCTGGGCGATTTTGGTGCCGAGTCTCCCATGTATTACGCGAGCGACATCACGCGCACCCTACCGGTTTCGTCGTCCTTTACGACGGCTCAAAAAGACATTTACCAACTCGTACTCGACGCTATGGAGACAGCCATCCATGCTTTGAGACCCGGCGTCACCTACCGTGATGTGCATCTGTCAGCCGCTCGGACGATGACTGCGGGCCTCAAAGACCTGGGACTGATGTCCGGCGATGTGGAGGAAGCGGTGGCCGCTGGAGCCCATGCCCTGTTCTTCCCGCATGGACTCGGACATATGCTCGGATTGGACGTACATGAAATGGAGGATCTCGGTGAAGACCTGGTGGGATACGATCAGGACACCACGCGAAGCCCACAATTTGGTCTGCGAGCGCTCCGGCTCGGCAAGACCCTGGAGTCCGGCTATGTACTGACCGTGGAGCCGGGCCTCTACTTTATCCCAGCCCTCATCGACCAATGGCAAGCCAGCCGACACTTAGCGCAGTTTATCAACTATTCGGCCCTTGCCCCTTTTCGTGACCTAGGTGGCATCCGCATCGAGGATAATTACGTGATTACTGACGAGGGCGCGGATCTGCTGGGCCCCGCCATTCCCAAGACCGTAGCGGAGATCGAATTTCTGCGCAGCATCGATAGCTATGTTAGTTCTGAGTGAGCTGGAGTTCTGAGTGAGCTGGAGTTCTGAGTGAGCTGGAGTTCTGAGTGAGCTTGAGTTCTAAGTGACTAAAGTGACCTAAAGTGCCTAGAGTGAGCTAGAGTTAGTCGAGCTCGCGGCTGAAGCAATATCAGCGGTCGAGAGCTTGTCATACTCCTTAGCCTTAGCCTTAGAGTGACGGGACGAGCTCGCGACCGCAAGGGCTCCTCAGCCTTAGCCTTAGCCTAGAGTTACATAACGAGATCGCAACTGCAAGGGCTCCTCAGCCTTAGCCTCAGCCTCAACCGCCTGAGCTCGCGCCACCACCTCTCCAGGACATACGATTTTTCCTATTTTATCATAGATAATATCTTGGAGACGCATGGCAAGGAAACAGTGGATCAAGGTGCTGGACAACAAAGAAGATCTGGCTGAAGGAAGGGTGATGACGGTAACCGCCAATCATCATGACTATTGCCTGGCCCGGCACCAGGGCAAATTTTGTGCATTGGAGAACAAGTGCCCGCATCAGGGAGGGCCCCTGGGCGAAGGCTCTATCGAAAACGGGTTGTTGCGATGTCCGTGGCATGGTTGGGATTTTGATCCGTGTACCGGCAAGGTACCGATGTACGATGACGGTGTGGAGAGCTTTCCGACCAAAGTTCAGAAGGGCGCTGTGTACATCCAAGTGCAAAAGGAGCAACCTACTCCCCGAACCATCTCAGACGCCATGGTGGAGACCATGACCAATTGGGGCGTCGATACGGTATTTGGCATGGTGGGCCACTCCAATCTCGGACTGGCAGATGCCATGCGAAAGGCCGAAGAGGCAGGCAAACTGCAGTACTATGGTATACGCCATGAGGGAGCCGCCTCCTTTGCCGCCTCAGCGTATGGCAAACTGACCGGTAGACCGGCGGCTTGCTTTGCTATCGCAGGCCCCGGAGCGACCAATTTGTATACGGGCATGTGGGATGCCAAGGTCGATCGGGCACCGCTGTTGGCACTGACGGGCCAGGTCGCGACCCAGGTCTTAGGTACTGAAAATTTTCAAGAGCTGGATCTGGTTCGTGCTTTTCAAACTGTGGCCGACTTCAATCACCGCGTGCAGGTCAAGAGTCGTCACACTGAGTTGATGTCCCTGGCCATTAAGCATGCCACGCTGAAGCGGGATGTCTCCCACCTCACCTTCCCCGATGAGATCCAGGTCCTTCCCGACCACCGAGGTAGAGCTGGCAGTCCCGCCCAGCGCATGCCGGACCTGCAGATTACGCCCGCTCCACAGGCTTTCGCAGCAGCGGTCGATCTGATCCGAGCCAGTCGCCAACCCCTCATCATTGTTGGTCACGGGGCTCGCTTTCATATGGAGGCGATCACTGCCCTGGCCGAGCACCTCAATGCGGCGGTGATCACGACTTTCAAGGGCAAAGGACTCATCTCGGATGATCACCCACTAGCCGGTGGGGTGCTGGGCAGGAGCGGTACACCGATCGCTTCCTGGTTGATGAACGAAAGTAATCTCCTACTGGTCCTCGGAGCCTCCTTCTCCAAGCACACCGGCATTACACCAAAGAAACCCACGATTCAGGTGGACTTCGATCAGATGGCACTGGCCAAGCATCATCGGATTGACATCCCGCTGTGGGGTGAGATCTCGATCACGGTGGAACGCCTGAAATCCGCCTTGGCCGATCACGCAGGGGAGCATGACCAGCGACCCCTGATCCGAGCACGATGGAAGCTGTGGCGGGCAGAAAAAAAGAAACGCCTGAAGGAAACTCGTCGCAAGGGTGTCCCCTCGATCACCGTCTTTGACGCCCTTAACAGATTTGCACCCCACGATGCCGTGATGTGCGTCGATGTGGGCAACAACGCTTATGCATTTGGACGCTACTTCGAAAGCAGGAAACATTCTTTTCTCATGTCCGGCTACCTGGGATCCATTGGCTTTGCCTTGCCGGCCTCGATCGGGGCGTGGACGGCGGTCAAAGGGCAGCGCCCGGTGGTGGCGGTGGCCGGGGATGGTGGCCTGGCCCAATATTTAGCGGAGATCACCACCCTGGTCAAATACCAGATGGATGTGAAGCTCATCATCATGAATAATTTTGAATTGGGCAAAATCTCCAAAGAGCAGCGAGCCTCGGACTACCCCGTATGGAAAACGAGTCTGACCAATCCCGACTTCGCGGCCTTCGCTCGCTCCTGTGGTGCCGTGGGGCTTCAGGCCAAGTCTAAGCGAGCCGTCTACGAGCAAATGAAAGCACTATTTAACCACCACGGTCCGGCCGTACTAGAGATCCTGACCGATCCGGCCTTATTGTGACTACGTCCGGATGGGCCTCAAATTGCTCCTTAGAGGTTGCGCACCTTGATGCTGCGAAAGCTGACGCCATGCCCGTGATCCTGGAGCAGTAGGTGGCCTTGTTCGGCCATGCCAAATCCCTTCCAGTCTTTGTACTTACTCTCCCGGACCCGCCGATTAAAATCTCTGGAGCCCCGCTTATATTCGAGCACCTTGATGTAATTCAACCAGTGCGAAACCGTGTTGTCCTTGTCCACGCGAATTCGGGCGTGATTCCATTGGCCGGGCGGATTGACAAACCGGTCTGGGATCTCAGGCTTGATCAAATCATAAAGCGATGCCAACGTTCTGTCGCCGTCCGGCCCCAGGTCTTCCTCTGAGTATGCACCATCATCAATCAATTGGTACTCCAGACCGATGGCTGAGGCATTGTCCTGTCCATACCCTTCGGTGACAAAGTACTTGATGCCACTGTTGGCACCCCGGTCCAGCTTAAACTCGAGCTGCATATCAAAAGCGCCAAACTGATCCCGCGTGACGATGTCTCCGCCATTTTGCGATTCTGCGCCATCCCCTGGTAGCACTTTGAGCTCTCCATCTTGCACCTTCCACCCTCTGGTGGGAAATTCCTCTTGATGAGCACCCCGCCATTGGCTGGTCTTAACCCCGTCAAAGAGGGCCATCCATCCCATTTGCTGCTCTGCTTCCGAGAGGTTGTTGGGTATGTGATTGGCGATGAAGGGAAAGTCCGCGTCCCGGCGTTCCAACTGACCCGTCTTAATTCTAATATTGCGCCATCTGATCTTCCTGCCTACCAGCTCAGGGCGATTGATGGAGTGTATCTGCAGAGCGACAAAGCCCGCTGGCGTGAGGTCATCAATCAGATAGGCAGCCGGCTGACCGTTTAGCCACGTGCGTATTTCTGGTCCGATGGCCTCGACATAGATCTGGTTCCAGTCATCCTTGCGATAGGCCTTCGCGGCCTCGGGATTCATCCCGAGCGGATGCAACCAGCCCCGGCGAGACTCGTCATAGATGCCGCCAGACCATCCCCGCTCCGACGGATCAATTTCCACCTGGTAACCATGCACCCGGCCATTCTGGTAGTCTGTACTATTGCTGCGGATCTGCACGCCCGAATTGAGAAATGGGTCGATCTGAAACTCAAATTCAAGGATAAAATCCCGGTACTTGCGTTTGGTGGCCAGAAAGGTGTTTGGCGTATTGCGTTTGCTGGTGCCCACGATCACGCCCTCCTCGACGACGAACTCCGCGTCGCCATTCAGCCTTTGCCAGCCGGTGAGGTCCACCCCATTGAAGAGCTCCTGCCATTCGCCTGAGCCCTCATTGTCTGATGCAGCGCAACCCAGCAGTGCCAGGCCTGCGACCGCCAATAATCCTTTAAGTTGTAGCACTTTAGCTTTTGTTGTTAAGGTGAATCAATGTCAGCAATCAGCATGGTCAAAGACTGGTGGCTGACACCGCTCGACCGACCTGGGAAAGTCCGCCGATCGCGCAAAGATATACAACTCCGCAGGGGCGGAATTTATTATTGCTCCGAACCAATCCCCGTGAGCTGCGAGCTCACCCTCTGACCGAAGAGCATAGCAGATCCCTGTATTCTGTCACGGTAGTAAGGCTACAGAAAGTCGCGATAATCCACCTTCTTGGTGATGATCTCTCCCAGCGAAGCGATTAGGTCGTGGATCATTTGTTCGTCCCGGGGAAATGGCAATGGACCGGCATCCAACAATCTGCGGGTCTGTGGCTGCAATGCACGCTCATCACCTCGGAAGGTAGCGGTGCGATGCTCAAATACCACCTCCGCATCAAAGGGCTGATGCTCCACTCGCTCTGACCGGACGTCCAGCCAGACCACGTGTCCATTCAGCCAAGCCGACTTGTGCTGTTGAAACTCTCGGACACGGGCTCTGATCTTTTTGATCAACGGTTGCTTGATGTCGTTGCCCAAGCTGTCTTTCATGACGTTGCCACGGTCGTCGAGCACGTACTCAAATCCATCTTCGATCTTTTTGCTTTCGCCAAATCTTCGCTCGCGAATATGCTCGGGTGAAACGGCCACCTCTTCCAGCACGACCGAGACCTCGTGATCCACCTGTGCCCTGGATGCAAAATGAAAGTGAACCCATGTCCGATCTCTAAACTGATCCAACAAGAGCTGGTCGATCATTGCGTCAGGCAGGTCCGCTCCGGTCTGATCCTCCGCTCGGACCCGGACATGACTGATGCCCTTCTCCCGCGCCTCCCTCTGTAGGCTACGTGCCTCCTTATATTCGGTATGGAATGCCCAAAGATCGTCCAGATGCTGATGGACCTTGCGGTACAGGGGTTTGTCCTGGCCTGCTTCGGCTCTTTCCAGCATGGCGCTAGCTTCGGTATATAACCAGTGGCTGTATGTATCTACGGCATCGGACCGCAACTCGGCCACCTTGACAAAGGAGAATGTAGCCTTATAGCCGTCCTTTGCACGAATGGGCAGGAGCGATCGGAGCCTTTCCTGGCGACGGGCCATCTTATCATAGATAGAGATCGTCTCCCGCCAATCACGCGAATCTTCGGAACTAGAAAGTGATTTGACGCGGGCGATGTCACGCTGGGTGGCCTTGGCAAAGGCCTCCTCCAGGGCTACCACATGCTTGCGTTTGAGCTTGTCCTTCCCACTGATCTTGCGAGACGACTTGCTGATGGCGGCATCAAAGTTTCCGGTAACGATCATCTTGTCGACCGATGCACAGGCGCCGATGGTCAGCGCAACAATGACAATAGTGATAGCTTTCATGATTATTTGGTTTTCTAGGAAGAGGGGGATCGCCGCCCAAATGATCTTAAAGAAGCGTTAAGTCTTTGGGTCGATTAGTTACCGTGATGTTAGGAGCCGGGCTTAGTATGGCATGACAACCAATCGCTTGGATAGGGCCCTATCGCCGGCTCGCAGCACCAAGGTGTAGACGCCGGCGGCAAACCCATAGGTCGAGATCTGCAATTGAGACGCCCCCTTGGGTCCCCTCGAGTAGTGCCGTTGGCGACCCTGGTTGTCAAATATCTCCAGGGTGATTTGATCCGAAGGTGACTGCGCAAATTTGATGCAGATGCGATCCGTCGCCGGATTGGGATAGACACGTACATTTGGAAACTCTGTGATGCCGGTGCGGTTGATGAGGGGATCGCTGACCAGCCCATTGCGACTGTTATCCCCTTTGTACGTGCTAAACCACACTCGATCTTCGGCATAGGGCACTTGCAGCTCGTATACGTACAGGAGTGTGCTGTCTGATAGCTCTACAGCATTGGCGGTATAGGACAAGACGACCAGATCCATCAGGCCGTCGCCATTGACGTCTCCAACATTGGCTCCATTGGTGAATGTGTATCCATGCATACGCAAGGGGTAGCCTGGCAGCTCACCAGTCCCGTCCATTTCGTATGCGTGGATATAGCCTCGCCCGTCCGGATCGAAAAGATTAGAGGAGAACAACATCTCTGGCTCCCTGTCGTCATCCAGATCTGCCACGGTGATCAAACCTTCCAGGCCGCCAAATTTTCGTATGGGAAATCCTTCTCGCAGGGTACCATCGGGCCGACGATTGTAGACGATTTCATCCGAATCTAGCGAGGAAAGACCCGGTTTGCCTGACAAGAGATGAAATTCTCCATCGAGAGACACGACGGTCGGCGCTTGGAAGGTACCCAGATTATCCTTGACAGGCACCGGCCAGCCGGGCCAGTATTGTCCTTGCGCGTCCATCACAAAAAACTCTGGACGGGTCCAGTGTCCGGCTCCCACAATCTCGAGATCCATATCGCCATCAAAGTCCACCAGCAGGGGTGATTGAAAACTATAGCGGGTCTGGCCATTACCAAAAGGCCAGCCGGGCTCGACGGCGGCAGCGGTATCCAGCACATAGATCTCCCGCGTGGTATGGATCACAATCTCCGGCTGACCATCGGCATCGACATCGCCGATACTGGGCGTTACGGCCGGTGTATTGGGCAGGTTGACCGGCCAGTGCTCACTGAAAGTGCTGCCATCCGCCCGCAACACGTATAGGCTGCCCCCCTGGGTAGGGTGTACCCCACCGCATATGATCTCCAGGGTTCCATCACCGTCCAGGTCGGCCAGCGACGGAGAAGACAACATCCAGGTGCCACCAAAGGTCTTGGGCCAACCCTCCTTGATCCGTCCATCTGCTTCAAAGACATACACAGCACCCTGACCGGCTATATAACCCGTCAGTAGCACGATATCGATGTGGCCGTCTCCATCTATATCACCGGTAGCGGCAGGAAAACGAGCCCAGCCCAGCAGGGGATTGGACCATAGCACACGACTGCCGGACATGGCGTACACCTGATTCAAGATGCCCACTACGATCTCCTGGCCCGGGGCGTCGTCCAGCTCTACCAAGGTGACATTGCGAAAGTTTTTCTGAATCTCATCTGCGGGAAAGACGAGTGGAAACCCATCCATAATGTCGATCGACGCGACAGCTTGCCGATGAGCCGCGGGTCGAGGCGACTGGATGGGCTGGGTCTGCAGGTGGCCCTGGTCCGTGACCGTCGCCAAGCGCCATTGCGCGGCCAGCAATGTCGTGTGCAGGAGAAAGACTGAAAGTAAAATGGCCCGAGCAATCATCTCAGCAGATTCTCGAAAAGGTAACAAACTTGAAGGCGGATAAATTGCATATTTGGGCATGGATCAGTTTTACGTTTATCTACAGTTAGGCTTCGAGCACATTTCGGATTTCGAGGGCTATGACCACATGCTCTTTATCATCACGCTTTGTGCATTCTACGATTGGCGGTCTTGGAAGAAGATTCTCATTCTGGTCACGGCCTTTACCATTGGACATTCGATCACACTGGCCTTGTCGGCCTTTGACATCCTGCGGCTCCCGCAGCAGTGGGTGGAGACGGCGATTCCCATCACCATCTTTCTGACCGCCATCCACAATGTCAGGAATCCCTCCCCTACTGGGGGATCCAAGGGCGTGAGCTCCAACTATTGGATTGCCTTGTTTTTTGGCTTTATTCACGGCATGGGTTTTTCCAATTTCTTCCGTGCGCTGACGGGCGGGGAGAGTATCGTGCTTGAGCTATTTGCATTTAATGTAGGTCTGGAGCTTGGCCAGATCATCATAGTTGTGCTCTTTTTTGCGTTATACTTTGTGCTCGATAGCATTTTCTCAATAGTCCATCGCGATTGGAAAATCTTTATATCTGGTGCCGGTGCTGGCGTATCGCTGATCATGATCCTGGAAGCGCTCTTCGCCGGGTAGGTTTTCTCAGCCTGTGGCTGCTTACGCTACCCCTCCTCTCGGCGAGGGCGGATGATCATCCCCTAAAGATGAGTGTGACCAATCTCGGATACGACTTGAAGAAAGGTCGCTACCAGGTCGACTTGCGCATGTTTTTGGATGACTTTCTGGATGTCCAAGGTCAGCTGCCTCCATCCGGACCCCTGGGTCAGTCGATGCTGGTCGCTCCTACCAAGGCATCCGTCAAGTCCTATGTGGCAGACCACCTGGAGATCACACTCAATGACAGACCGGTAGCACTAGAGGTGGACAAGGTGAAGATCGAAGAGCTGACCATCTTTGTCACCTTTAAGGTCAAAGACGCCGTACCTCCCTCGGAGATCGTACGCATCAAGGTCCGAGACAGCATCTTCGTCGACAAATTTGCCAATCAACGCAACATCATTCATATTGAGCTGCCCGACCGCAGAAGAAGGTCATTGCTGTTCAACACCCATCAGCGTGAAGAAGAGATCGCCTGGTGATTTTTCCAAACTTCGGACGCTCCCAGTGCGCGGTTGATCTCCACCATATATTAGCAAGCACACGTTAAAGAATCCTTATCTAGTTTCTAACGCACACGCAAAGAAGCTCTCGCTGGGTTTATCTCCAGAATAAGTCACCATCAATCTGTCCGGATCATTACCTGATTTTTTCATCGGCAATTCCAATTGCGCAAAACCCAAACAGGTATGCAAATGATCAGGTATGTGCTTCTCGCCCTAGCAGTCGCCCTAATACTAGGCTGTCAACAAGATGAACCCATCGAAATGGTCGCCCCCACCTACCCGGGAGTAGACCAGGCACTTTGGCCTTACTTCCAAGCCTTTGAGGTAGCTGGAGCCGCACGCGGACTTTCCATCGACTTGACCAGAAGTAACATCGTGGCAACCATTGAGCCCATTGCCGACGACGGTGTGGTCGGTCAGTGTAGCTACGGAAGGTTTAGCAACCCCAGAGAAATCATCATTGACCGCAGCTTTTGGAACCGCTCGGGATCCAACTTTCGGGAGATGGTGGTTTTTCATGAGCTCGGCCACTGCTATCTCTCCCGTGGTCATCTGGACGAGGCCCTGGGCACGGGAATCTGTGTGAGCATCATGCGCTCCGGAACTTGCTGCTGTCGAGACGGCTACAACCCTCAGACCAGATCCTATTATCTCGATGAACTCTTCGACATCAACGCAGCTGGATCCATTGCCGACTAGACTAGTTGGTGGAATTTCACCCATAAGATTAACAACAAAGATTTAGTGGGAGACTCCACTATGGGTATCAAGACCGCAACGGTCATCACGAAGGACTATGAGCTCCCGGTCAGTAGTCGATGCAATCGGAAAATACCACGGCTGCTCTGCGTGGATCATCTAGCACCTTGAAGAACTGGTCCAGATAGCGGCTGACATTGGCTTTGCGCTTTTCGGGTAGGGCTGACTCCATGACCAGCTGAGTGATGGTCTCCCGACAGCCCAAGAAATGCAGCCGATGTCGCTCCACCTCTTCGTCGGTCTGGCAAGGTCCCAGGTATAGGCGTTCCTTCACGTGCTCTATGGGTAGCTTGTCATGCGGCACCGCGTAGTGTGTCGACACGAGCCCTGCGTAGTCAAAGTCGTAGGCGATGGGATAGACCTTCTTCTGGGAGGCTACCGCCACGACTCGCAGATTGTGTTTGTTGAGGATCTTCCAATCCGTGTTGCCAATCATATACTGAAACATGGCAAAGTTTACATAGGTATCCCGATCCAACAGTTCCTTCTTGAAGAAAGGCGGATTGTAGACCCTGCCCTGGAGCCGGGATGCCATTTGGTCTTCATGTTCAATGAGGAAGCCGGCAAATGCCACGGGCTTGCGCTTGCCCATGGTGTCCTCATAGGCGAGATGTACCAATAGTGTGCGGAAGCACTTGTCCGTCACCGCCGCGTTGAGTTGATACATGAGGTGCTCCGTCTGCACATACGTCTCATCTCGCTCTGATAGGGCGCAGGTGTTGACCACCTTGAGCGTGGGGTACTCCGACAGGCCCATCTCGCGCAGATCATCCTTAGCAAATCGAAGCTTGGTGGGTGGCATGAAGCAAATGCTCTTGCGGGCATTGCCTCGGGTCCGAATCTCTCCCTCATAGGCCATGACCAATTCGTCACCGGAAGTAATCGTCAAGGTGGCCGGCTGGTACTTATCCTTTTTCTTGAGAAGCGCGCGAAAGTCCGTCTTGATCAGGATGTGGATTGAGTCATAGGTCTGCAAATAGTCAAATAGACTCTGACGATCCGCTTGCCCAGTCAGTCTGAAACAAGTACAACACAGCAGAAAGAGGGTCAGGAGGTGCAGCCTGCGTGGTTTGAATGACATGACTACCTAGTCCAGTTTTTCCACAATCCGGTGTTCCTTCTAAGATAGTTATTTAATGCCTGGCGATCGACTACGCCAATCATTTGACCAATCTGGTGGACCGGTATGATCGAATAGCCCTTTTTTTGAAATAGTTTATAGAGCTGCTTTAGCGATAGACTGGAATCTACATATTCAAATTGAGGGCTGATGTACTGTTGCACGGAGGCCTGGTGATCATTATTCTTGGCAGCCTCCCTGATAAACTCCTCGTGCATGACGCCCTGGATGCCGCCCCAATCATCAATGACCAAGAAATCTCGCTCCTGGCCCGTCTCCAGCAGGGCAATGACTTTGCCCATTCGGTCAGATAGGTACAAGGGCGTGAATTTGGATCGATAGACATCGGATACACGGTTATCAGACATCAAGGCCTCTGCCTGTACCATCCGAAACTCATTGGCCGCCGAAAAAAAGACAAACACGCCGATGAAGGCGAGCACAAAGTCGCCCCGCCACACGCCGATCACAAGGAATGCACCAGCCAACAGCTGCCCCAGTAAGGAGGCGATCCTGGTGGCCGTGGTGCGACTCCAGCGCATCGAAAGGAGCGCCCGCAGTATCCTACCCCCATCCATGGGAAAGGCAGGGATCAGATTGAAGACAATGAGGGCCATATTGAGCACAAGCAACATGGGCAGAAAGTTGGCGGGATCATTGAAGACCTTGGCAGGATCTCCCACCGCGGGAAAGATGCCACGGGGCGAGAGGAAATAAAGCCCTATCCCCAAGACCAGGGCGATCAGCAGATTGACCAGGGGTCCTGCGATAGCAATTTTCAGCTCCTCGCTCGGCTTCTTGGGCATAGTCAGCAGCCGCGCGATGCCCCCAATCGGGGATATGATAATGTCCTTCGTCTTCACTCCAAATCGCCTCGCCGTCAGTGCATGTCCATACTCGTGCATGACCACACAGACAAATAGCACAATAGCAAAAAGGCTAAACCACAGGACACCGGTCATGTCCATACCCGTTTGCCTCCCGACATAGGCTATCCACAGAAAGAAGAAGCCAAAGGTCCAGTGGACCCGAATCGGTATGTCTGCAATCGTGACGATGTGAAAAGCGCGACCTAGCATTTGCCTATGTAACAAATATCTCGGGGTATAAGATCCCCTTGATGATATTTCTGGAAATCACTAGACGCTGAATCTCGGAAGTGCCCTCGTAGATTTCGGTGATCTTGGCGTCGCGCATCATACGCTCGACGTGATATTCTTTGACAAAACCATAGCCGCCATGGATCTGCACGGCTTGCACGGTGTGCTTCATGGCTACCTCAGAAGCAAACAGCTTGGCCATGGACCCGGCCAGATCATAGTCCTTGCCGGCTTCTTTGAGTCGGGCGGCATGATAGATCATCAGGCGGGCGGCTTCAATCTCGGTGGCCATATCCGCCAGCTTGAAGGAGATACCCTGATGCTTTGCGATGGGTTTGCCAAATGCGTGTCGCTGCTGGGCATATCGAGCAGCGAGCTCGTAGGCCCCCGTGGCGATGCCCAAGGCCTGTGCCGCAATGCCGATGCGGCCCCCGGCTAGGGTCCTCATGGCAAACGTAAAGCCAAATCCGTCTTCCCCAATGCGGTTTTCCTTCGGAACTTTCACATTGTTGTAGGTCACCGAAGTTGTATCGGACGACCGAATGCCCATCTTGTCTTCCTTGGCCCCGATCTCCACACCAGGCCAATTTGTCTCCACGATAAAGGCATTGATGCCGCGATGCTTCATTGCGGGATTGCTCTGAGCCACCACCAAATGGATTTGACTGCTGGAGCCGTTGGTGATCCAGTTTTTGGTGCCGTTGAGCAGGTAGTGGTCTCCCCGATCGACGGCACTCGTCCGTTGACTTGTGGCATCGCTGCCTGCTTCCGGTTCCGACAGGCAAAATGCCCCCAGCCATTCGCCGGTACACACCTTGGTCAGGTATTTTTCTTTTTGCTGATCGGTGCCATAGGTCTCCAAGCCCCAGCATACGAGCGAGCAATTGACAGACATAATGACTGCCGCCGAGGCATCGACTTTGGCGATTTCTTCCAGCGCGAGTACATAAGACAGGTAGTCCATACCCCCTCCCCCATACCGTTGATTGGTCTGGATGCCCAGAAAGCCCAGAGCTCCCATTCGCTCCACCTGCGTCTTGGGAAATACCATGTCCCGATCGCGCTCAATCACCCCTGGCAAGAGCTCGGCTCGGGCAAAATCGGCGGCAGCCTGCCGTACGGCCAGCTGCTCCTCTGTCAACTCAAATACCATGGGTACTATTGATTTGGCTCTTCCGACTTTTCCTCAAAATCGCCTCGGAGTATGCGAAATCGCTTCCTGGCTTCGACGGCTAGTGTGGAATTGCTATAGTCGATAAAAAGCCTTTCATAAAGTTCTTTTGCCCGGTCGTCATCCGCCAGTTGATGATCGTACAAGGACGCCAGGGCAAAGAGGGAATTGTCCGCTCGGATCTCCTCCGGAAACTCGTCGACAATGCGCTGATAGGTCACGGCGGCCTCCTGATACATCCTTCTCTTCTCCAAGATCTGTGCTTTGAGATATAGGATGTCGTCGGTGAGTGCGTGACCGCTGTACGTACTTTCGATGTCTGACCAGATATCTTCGGCCTCTCCAAACTTGTTTTGAAAGACCAGTAACTCCGAGCGTGCATACATCTCCATGGGGGCGGAGGTGGTGTCCAATCCCAGATTGTCCATGATGAAGACGCTTAGATCCAATGCATCATTGGCGATCAGCTTGGAGGTGGAGGCCTTCAGGACGTCAAACTGGGTTTGTGCCCACTGAAAATCGCCCATGAAATAGGACAACTTGGCATTTTTAAATCTGGCCTGCTGCCCCAAGAGATCGTCCTTAAACTCCTTGTCCACCTGTGAGTAGAGCAGCGTGGCATCCCACTGCTCACTCTTCATGAGGTAATAATCAGCTAGTTGAATCTTGCCACGAGCACGGAGATATTTGTTGACTCCCGGCATCTCAATCATCTCCTGCAACAGGGCGATGGCCTCGTACAAGTCATCCAGATAGAAAGCATGCAGAGAGGCCAGATCCAAGAGGATATTGGCCGTGTTCTTGTTTTGACCAAACTCCTGTAAAAACTGGTTGTACTCCTCTTTGAGGCTGTGCAGATCCTCGGGCGTGTAGTCATAGCCCAAGGTGATCTTCTGTCGCTTGGTCTGCAGCAGTTCACGCTTGGCATCGAGATAAAAAGGTGAACGCTGATCCTTGCTCTCTACAAGGTGATCAAAGGCAGAGATGGCCACATCGTAGTCTTTGGCATTGACCGCCATTTTGCCCAGCTCAAAAACCCGGGCTCCGTTCTCCTTGAGTCGCCGATCTAGTGCCTTGACTTGACGCAGGGCATTTCGGTAGTCTTTGTTTTGTATGAAGACCCAGGCCAGCAACTCCGTGTACAGTACATTGTCCTGCTTGCGTTGCAGGCGGTCATACAATTGTAGCTGCAGCTCGGTCCAATCTTCCTCGGTGAGATACCGCTGCAACAGCAGCTTGACATTATCAATCCGCGCCATTTCATTTTCCATGGCGTTGAGGAAGTAGTAGATCATCTTCTCCGTGTCGTGTTTGCGTCGGTAGAGATCTCCCAGATTGTAGGAGAAGATGATCTCGTCCTTGAGCAATTTGATCCCTCGTTCGTACGCCTTGATCGCCAGATCAAATTTGTTCATCTTGACAAATTCGTTGCCGAGCTTCACGACATCCAATCGATCGGCGGGAAGTTTCTTGATGGCCTCTTGATACAACTTTTCGGCCTCATCCTCCCGATATTGCGCTTCCAGGATCTTGCCTTGGGTCACATAGAGCGCGAGGTTATCCGGCTCCCGCTTTAACCGAGCCCGGACCACCTTCTCCGGCACCTTGTAGTTGTCCATAGCCAGCAAGCTCTCGATGTACTTATCAAAGTAGAAGTTGCTACGTTTGTCCTTTTCATACAGTTCTTTGAACAGGGCGGCGGCCTTTTCAAACTCGCCGGTCTCAAAGTATTGGATGGCGAGCCGAGAGGCCTGTCCGTAGGCAGGTAGGGTGGCTACCGTCAGTGTGAGTAGTGTCGTAAGAAGCAAGTATTTCATATCAGAATCTCTGCTAACAGGTCAGTCTATCTGACGTGCCGTTGAAGTGATTTTAATCTTCATCTTGTTTATCCGCATAGCTGGTGCTCTGTGTTCACCGTGATTGTCAAATTCAGGCATGTCATGATAGGCATTTCTTCTAGTTCGTGTTGTTCTCAGTTCTCCAGTTTGTGTGGTTCTCTCCCGAGCACTTGAATTTTCTTGGACTTTATTTGTTTCTTCTGAAGTCCGAGATGCCCAAAGGCCGATTCTGCCGAGGAGGTTTCATAGACGCCGATTATGAGCAGGTGCAGTGAATAGCGATCATAATTTCGTTGAAGTCGTTGCAATTTGCGGCTTAACCCAGCATTACGTTTTTTTTCAACTAGTTCGTCTGTGTTTAGGTACACCTGCTGATTAAGATCGCAGCCCGTCAGTACACGGAGTCCCCAATATTCTTCCACCCCAGAGTATGTGGCCGCCATACTTACTAGGTCACCATTTTGCGATTCATCTAGGTTGCAGAAATTCACAGTCTTTGCTTCTTCTAGGTCCTGATATTCTGATACGACATAGCTTCGTTTACAGGCAACAAGTTGGATTAGCATTGTGATTTCCAGTGCAAATCGGATTACTTTCATGAGACTAAGTGCCTATAACTCCAATATAACGCTAATCAAGGCCTTTTGGGTTTGTGCGTCGACCGCAGGATGGATATAGCCCACAAAAAAGGGTGTATCGAATCGACACACCCTCGCAAATATTTTCCAAACAAAGTTCTTTTATTCGAGCTGAAACTTCACGGGTAGGTTAAACTGTACTCGTACGGCACGACCCCGCTGCTTACCGGGTGTCCACTTGGCACCCATGCCATTCATCAGGTTGACAACGCGAAGGGCCTCATCGCCGCAGCCGGCACCGATATCACGCACTACTTGCGAATCGGTAATGCTGCCGTCCTTTTCGACCACAAAGCGCACCACGCACATTCCTTCCACACCATTTTCTCGGGCGATGGCAGGATACTTAATGTTCTTGTAGATGAATTCTAGCATCTTCTTGTCGGCGCAAGCCTTCTTGGCCGCATTATCTCCCGCCTCATTTTCACACCCGGGGAATCTCGGCATCTGCTCAACCACCTTGAAGATTTCCTCCACTTCTGGCTCTGGTGGTGGCGGCGGTGGTGGGGGTGGTGGTGGGGGTGCCTCTGGCTCCGGTGGAGCTTCAACAATGGATTCTTCTTCTACGGACTGATCCAGAAACACTGGTTCTTCCTCATCTTCGATTTCCTCCTCGGGCACTTCCTCGATCACGGGAGGTGGTGGCGGAGGAGGTGGTGGCGGAGGTTCCGCCGTGCGGGGCGGTTCTATCTCGATGTCATCCTCCAACTCGAGCGCATCTTCGGGTATGAAGACCTCGTCTTCTACCTGCGTCCAGCTAAAGGCCAGCAGCGTCAATCCCAAGGCAGCCGCCAATCCAAAGTTGAAAAGCGGACCACTGAAATTAAATACATCTACATCGGGATACTTCACCCTACCCTTAAGCGGGGAGGACCAGGCCTTACCACTGTACTTCTCTCCGAGCTCTTCTGCGGATTGTCTGCCCAGCAGATAGCGAAAGAGAAAAATAATGGCCATGACAAGCAGCAAGATCCCCGCTAGAGCAAGAACTAGTGTTTGTCCATTGACCGCAAGATCGAAATTCATAATGTCCTGATTTTGGTCAAAAAATTAAATGCGCCTCACCTAAATCGAGCCAATAATATTAGCAATTATCTATACAATATCAAAGCGTGGCTCTGACAATTGGTTCATTAGGTGAGGCTTATAAATCTTGCTGGTCAAAGGTGTATTACTGCAATTGAAACTTGATAGGCAGGTTAAACTGAACCCGCACCGGCCGGCCACGCTGCTTGCCGGGTGTCCATCGCACTCCGGTATCATTCATCAGATTGATCACGCGCATGGCCTCGGCCCCACATCCGGCGCCGATGTCCCGCAGGAGCTCGGCATCGGTAATGCTGCCGTCCTTTTCGACGACAAAGCGAACCGAACAGGAGCCTTCCACCCCATTTTCTCGGGCCAGCGCAGGGTACTTTATGTTTTTGTAGAGAAACTGCAACAGCTTCTTCTCCGCACAGGCTTTCTTGGCCGCTTGATCACCTGCCTCATCCTCGCAACCTGGGAACCGCGGCATCTCCTCGACTACCTTGAAGATTTCTTCGACTTCCGGCTCTGGTGGCGGCGGGGGTGGTGGTGGCGGGGGCGGGGGCGCTTCCGGGACCGGGGGCGCCTCTACAAAGGACTCTTCCTCTACTGATTGATCGATAAACTCGGGTTCCTCTTCATCGGTCAGATCCTCATCCGGCACCTCTTCGATCACCGGTGGCGGTGGGGGTGGTGGCGGAGGCGGTGGTTCAGCTGTTCGCGGAGGTTCAAGCAGTATCTCATTCTCCAGCTCTAAGGCCCCGTCCGGGATGAAGACTTCGCCGTCCGTCTTTGTCCAGCTAAAGGCCAGGAGGGTGACTCCCAGGGCAATGGTCAGGCCAAAGTGAAAGATCGGGCCACTCAATCGGAAGCCATCGACAGCCAGATACTTGACTCTGCCTTCCAGTGGCGATCGGGGTTTTCGGTCCTTTGGATGATCGGGGTTTTCAATGTGTTGTCTTAGATGGTGACGGAAGAAGAAGATGGTCGCAACCACTAGCGCGGCGATTCCTACGAGGGACCACACGACGGTCTGTCCGTCCAGTGCTATGTCAAAGTTCATTGTATTACATTTTTCTTGAATAAGAAGTAAACAAATAGCCCTCCTAGGATTGAGCCGGCGGCATTGGCAACCATATCTGGCAGTTCAAAGTATCGGTCAGACAAAAATGAATGTTGAAATACCTCCAACAATACACCGTACCCGGTACATATCAAGATGATCCATACCACCTGGCCGGCCTTTAATATCCTTCCTCTCTTCAGACTCCATCCAATCGCCACAGCCAACAAAAAGTACACGCCAAAATGGGCCACCTTGTCAAATTCGATCCAGTTAAGACCCACTTTTGGAAGCTTCCGACCCGGAAGCACAGACAGGACAAAAATTAATATCGCCCATCCGATAGCCGGTGCGTATCGCTTCACCTGCACGTGAACACTTTAAAGATGTTGGTTTGTGATTTTTTGGTGCATCCCACTTTCCAGCAGGACAACCACCCTATGAGATAAGGCCTGCATAGGCCTCCGCGTCCATTAGTTCTTCGAGCTGGGAGGCATCGTCCACTTCGATTTGCACGATCCACCCCTCTCCATAGGGGTCCTCATTGATGAGGCCCGGATTGTCGCCCTCACTTTCGTCCAGTTGAGGGTTAAAGGCGATCACCTTCCCCGCGATCGGCATGAATAGATCCGATGTCGTCTTGACGGCTTCGACTGTGCCAAATACCTCATCCTTGCCCAGGCTCTCCCCGACGGACTCTACCTCCACGTAGACCAACTCGCCTAGCTCCCCCTGGGCAAAATCCGTAATCCCGACCGTGGCGATCGTAGCTCCTCCTTCTTGCTGCTCTTCCAAGCGGACCCACTCGTGTTCCGCTGAATATTTTAAGCCTTCGGGTAGATTCATGACCTAGTTTTTGCTTTCGATAAATTCCTGCAGCCACTGAGACGTGACAGATTTTGGCCTTTCCAGCGGAAATCCTAAGGCTCGGCTCCAACAGAGTGCCGCAAGTACCCCCAGGGCGCGGGACACACCAAACAAAACCGTGTAGTACCTGAATTCCTTCATGCCATAGTGTACCAGGATGGCACCAGAATGTGCATCGACGTTGGGCCATGGATTCTTGACCTTGCCCAAGCCCTGCAAGATGGGAGGAACCACTTCAAAGAGTTTCCAGACTACATTGACAATCTTGGAATCGCTCAGGTGCTCCTCAGCAAATCGTTTCTGCGCCGTAAATCGGGGATCGGGTTGGCGCAAGACGGCATGTCCATAGCCCGGGATCACCTTGCCGGCATCCAGCGTCCTTTGCACAAAATCAGCGATCTGGTCCTGGTCCGGGTCATCGGTACCCAGATCCTCCAGCATTTCAAAGATCCATTTGATCACCTCTTGATTGGCCAACCCATGCAGCGGGCCAGCCAAGGCATTCATTCCTCCGGAAAAGGCATAGTAGGCGTCCGAAAGCGTCGATCCCACCAAATGGGTTGCGTGTGCAGAGGCATTGCCGCCCTCGTGATCCGCATGTACGGTCAAATACAGGCGCATGAAGTTGCGAAAGCTCTCACTGTCGTTGCCCAGCATATGTGCAAAGCTGGCACCCCAGTCCAAATCGTCGTTGGGTTCGATCTGATCATTGCCGTGAAACGAGCGGCGGTAGATGTAAGCGGCCAACCGGGGCAGCCGCGCGATCAGATTCATTGAGTCCTCATAGGTGGCATCCCAATACTCCGACTTGTGCACGCCATCAGCATATTGCTGGGCAAATACGCTCTCCGTCTGCAGCGACAAGATGCCCATACTAAATTGGGTCATCGGATGGGTGTCCGGATCGAGCGTCTCCAACATGGCAAAGGTATGGTCCGGAATGATACGCCGCCGCTCCCATTCATCGGCCAACCAAGCGACCTGCTCTTCGGTCGGCATTTCGCCCACGAGCATGAGCCAGAACAGACCCTCTGGGAGCGGCTCGGTGCTACCATTGAGCCTGGGCAGTTGCTCCTTGAGGTGCGGAATATTATGACCCCTAAACTTGATGCCTTCGATCGGGTCCAGATTAGAAGTCTCCCAGATCATGCTCTTTACCCCTCGCATGCCTCCAAAGACCTGTCCCACAGCCACTTGATCTACAATCGTCCTGGCATTTTCCTTCACCAGAGCACGCAGATCTTTTCTAACGGATGACGAAACCTCGAAGAATTTTTCTTTTAACAGATCCATGAAGAGCAGTAATTAGAGCAGTCTATATCTTTGACTGTTATGGTCCCTTTTGAAGGGCTGTAAATATACACATTTTGATAACTCCTTTTTGGCCCTCAGTGTTCAGTTGATCGCATGATTCTCATCCAAGATATCCTAGTAAGCAGCGAGGTAATCAAGCGCAAATTTGCCTGTCAATTGAGCGCCTGCCGGGGGGCATGTTGCTGGGAGGGTGACTGGGGTGCGCCACTGGATCCGGACGAACTCGAAATACTGGAGATGATCCGGGAGGATCTACGACCCTTTCTGACAGAAGGAGGCAACCAGGTCATCGACGAGCAGGGCACATCCAGCTACTACGCCCAACCAAAGAAGCACGGGACTCCGCTCATGCCCGACGGCGCTTGTGCCTACCTGACCTTTGACGAACATGACGTGGGGGCCTGCGGTATTGAAAACGCGTACGCCGACGGAGCGGTGGACTTCAGAAAACCGATCTCGTGTCAACTGTATCCCCTGCGCTACGAGGAAGAAGGGGAGTCATTCAGAGCGCTTAACTATGATGACTGGGATATTTGTGCCGCGGCCTGTCAAAAGGGCCAGGAAGAGCAAATGCCCGTGTATCGCTATGTGCGAGAGGCCATTATCCGTCGTTTTGGTCAGGCCTTCTTTGACACCCTGGACGAGGTGGCACGAGATCTCCCCGATGCTCACCAGCCCGAGCCCGGATTTGACTGAGAGGTGGCGCTTAGAGGCCTCCAAGCTGGTTTGATATTCCAAGGCATTAGCTTACTTTTGCAACACTTTTATAACAGCGGGACTTCTGGTGCTGCAAGCAGATATTCAAAGGACTGTCTGTCAGCGATTTATCCTCTTATTGGGAGGCGGCAGATGCCGAGCGGCAAGACAAGAAACCAAAAGGCCTCGACGTTAGGAATACAAATTTTCGCTGCTTTATGGCTTTAATCGGCAAGATTAGAAAAAATAGTTGGCTGCTAGTGGTTGTCATAGGCTTGGCCCTGGCCGCTTTTGTGATCATGGATATGACGGGTCAAAGCGGACCCGGAGGGGGTCAATCTATGACACTTGTGGAGGTCGATGGTAGCAAAGTCGACTACATGGAATTTCAGAATGCAGAGCGCATCTTGTATTCGGGTTCAGAAGTAGATGTCTTTAGCCGTCGCAACTATCTGTACAACTATTTCGTCGATCGGGAAATCATCACGGAGGAGGCTGATCAAAATGGCCTTCGCGTCTCCAAGACGGAGCTGATGGACCTTCAGTTTGGCAACAACCTCAGCTCCTTGATCCAACAGAGATTTGCCGACCCGGCTACCGGGCAGGTCGACCGGACCCAGCTCGCTTCCATCAAGCAAAGCATTGATCAAGGAACGATCCAAAACAACCCTAATCTCCGAGAGCTATGGGCCCATCAAGAGCACGAAATCATCAACGAGCGTCTAACGAACAAACTGGTCAACCTGGTCGGAAAGGGGCTCTATACCCCGACCTGGATGGTGGAGCGAACCAACGAAGATCAGACTATTCGCACCGATTTTACCTATGTGCGAGTACCCTATGAGGCCGTTCCTGAAGGTGATGTCAGCGTCAGTGATGCCGATCTGCGCAGGTATTTGGACGCTCATCAAGCAGAGTACGAACAACCCGAAGAGACTCGTGTGGTGCAATTTCTTTCTTTTGATGTCATTGCGACCAGTGAAGATACCACCAACCTGCGCAACGACATCTTGGAGCAAATAGCCAGCTTTAAGACGGCCCCCAACGATACGCTTTTTGTGGAGAACAACTACGGTTCGATCGACTTTGCCTACGTCAAAAAGGATCTCGTCAGTCCGCTGATTGCTGATTCTGTTTTTCAATTGCCGGTCGGCACGGTCATAGGACCCTATGAAGAAGCCGGCGCCTTTAAAGCGGTCAAAATCCGGGATCGAATGACCGTGGCCGACTCCGCTCACGTGCGGCACATCCTACGCCGGGCACAGACCTTGCCGGAGTATCAAGCAGCACAAAAGACGTGCGACAGCCTGGTGGCCTTGCTGGAGAGTGGAGAACAGACCTTTGACTCGCTGGCGCTCAACTTTAACCAGGGATCGACATCTGTCACGTTTAATGGCGGTGATCTGGGCAATACCGCCTTGGGTGGTTTTGTCAAGCCTTTTAATGACTTGGTATTTTATGATGCTGAGCTCAACAAGCCCTATACCGTCATCACGGAGTTTGGGGTCCATGTGGTAGAGGTGCTAGGTCGCACCTACATCGATCGGGAGGAAGGCGTACAATTGGCCTACCTGAATGTACCGATTGTGCCCTCAGAGGATACACAAAACAACCTCTATGATGAAGTGATCGAGTTCAATGGTACCAATCGCACCGCCACAGACCTGCAGGCTGCGATCGCAAGCCGACCAGACCTCAACCTGCAGGCTGCGGCTCCGGTGAAGGAAAATGACTTTACCCTTACCACATTGGGTAGCGGTCAGACCTCCAGGGACATTATTCGTTGGGCCTTCGAGCGTGGCAATGAGGTCGGTGACGTCTCACCAGAGGTCTATATCTACCAGAATCCGCAGCTCTACTACAATAGCCGCTATGTCGTCGCGACCTTGAGTGAAATCAATCCCGAGGGTCCGGCGTCACTAGAATCGGTCCGACCCACGATCGAAGGACTGGTCAAAAACCAAAAGAAGGCGGAACTCTTGCTGGAAGAATTGGCAGGCAAATCCGATCTGGCCACGGTGGCGACCACCTACGATGTCACGGTCGACACGGCCCGGGGCGTCAATTTCCTGACAGACTTTATTGCCAACTTGGGTGAGGAGCCAGCTGTAGCCGCCCATGCGATCAAAGTGCCGTTGAATGAAGTATCCCAGCCGATCGAAGGAGCCCGGGGTGTCTACCTCATTCAACCGTTCAATCGCACCGAGGCCAATCCTCCCAACATTCCCTCGCTGAGGCAGTCCTATACCTCTCAGCTGGCCAACCAAGCCAAGGCCGGGCTGATGCAGAGCCTGCGCGAGAAGGCGGACATCGTGGATAGTAGGTCTAGATACTACTAGAAGTAGTCAAGTCTACCTGGCCCTTGTCAGTCTTGGCCTAACCTAACGTCATCTTGGAATAGATGTGAAAGTGTGTGGTCCCCCTTGTCCGAGTTTGATCGGGACCCAAGCTGCCAGGCACACTATCACTCGCAAATCAACGTTTTGCTGAGGAAGGGTACCGACCGACCGTATGAACCATAGCTTTTCTAAGACCTTTGCCACCCAGCCCTGGACCACAGGCACCTGTCTGCTCCTGCTCTATATCGTGATCCTTGTCTCCTGTCAACGACGCGTGGAGATCCGAGAAATTTTGGACGATGCCGGCAATGTGCTCGAGCGCTTTGAGGTCGAGCGGGAGACCAATCTCAAAAACGGGCTGTACGAGCGATTTTCGGATGGCGTGACCGTGGAGCAAATCCAATATCGAAATGACACCATCCATGGGTTTCGAAAGCTCTTCTACCCATCCGGCACCTTGGAAGTCTTGGAAACCTATGCACATGGTACGTTTCACGGCTTGTATCAGACCTTTCATGAAAACGAACAAGTGGAGCAGGACGGGCAATACCACCACGGCCGTATGGAAGGGCCCTGGAAGAAGTACTACCCATCCGGACAATTGATGGAGATCGTCGAGATGCATGACAACGAAGAAAATGGGCCCTTCGTTGAGTATCATGAAAATGGCCACTTAAAAGCGGAAGGAAACTATCTTCACGGCGATAACGAGCATGGCATCCTGAAGTTATATGATGAAAACGGACAGCTTGAACGCACAATGCAATGCAACGAGGGTGTGTGCTACACGATCGCCGAGCCTTCGGAGTAGGTGCTCCTGGATCTTGGCTGTCACCCTGGTGCTAGCGGCTTCCTCGAGTGGCTGGGGCCAGATCGGAGGTAATCATGTCTTTAGCTATCTGTCCCTTCCCTCCTCATCACGTGTCAGTGGACTCGGCGGCAAGCTGATTAGTGCCCCGGAAGGGGATATATCACTGGGCTATGAGAATCCGGCACTGATCCATGCCGACATGGACCAGCAGCTCAGCTTCCAACATCAATTTTTGCTGGCGGGTATCCAGACGGGCTACGCTGGCTTTGGCAAGTGGCTAGAGTCGAAGAAGATCATGGCCCATGCGGGCTTCAAGTACATCTTGTTTGGCACCTTTGACCAAACCGATGCTTTTGGCAATGTACTCGGAGAGTTTAAGGGGAGCGAGGTCGCGCTGGTGCTAGGTGCTTCCTACCAAGTCTACGACAAATTGCGCATCGGAGCCAATCTCAAGTTGGCCAATTCTTCGCTGGATGTGTACCGCTCGTCGGCCATAGCCATTGATGTGGGAGCCATCTATACAGACACGGCCGCCGCATTTACGGCCGGGCTCATGATCAAGAACGGGGGCGCCCAGATCAGCACCTACGAGTCGACCCGGGAGGACCTGCCACTGGATGTACAGCTGGGTCTGACCAAGCGCTTGCGGTACCTGCCTTTTCAGTTTTCGATCATATTCCACCATTTAAATCAGTGGAATCTATTGTACGATGATCCTAATAATGAGGAAGGGGGCTTCTTGGGAGGCTTCCAGCCGGTGACTTCCGAGCCTTCGGACGTTGACAATTTCTTCCGACACGTCGTATTTAGCGGCGAAATGTTTTTGGGCAAGGCCGAGGTGGTACGTATACGCCTGGGATATGATCATCAGCGCAAGCAGGAGCTATCCGTCAGCAATCTGCGTACGTTGACCGGCTTCAGTATCGGCATCGGATTTAAGGTCAAAAAATTTAATCTGGATTACTCGCTGTCCAAAGTACATTTTGGCGGGAGCACACATCATCTGGGTCTCTCGACCAACATCAAGTCATTTACCCGCCCAGGCATATTGAACTAAGCCGCTACATCCACGGCTGCCGACTGCTTTGCACCTTGTAGAGCACATACCGCTTGAGTTCTCTGGCCCGGTCCACAGCGATATATGGGATGCGAATGTCTCCACTGGCCGTATGAAGCACGAGGGTAGCCAGACCTACCCGCTGCTGGTAAGGAGATTGCTTGATCTGTACCGCCTGCACTTTGTATAGGTGCAGTGCTTTGAATACCCGTTCGATTACGCCCGAACGGGTCCGCACAAGGTTGCGACTGATGTAGTATCTCCATCGGCGACAATAGAAATACTGGTAGATCCCCGACAGTAGCAACCACACGGCTGCCGCTACGGCCAGACCCGGTTCCATGGTAAAATAGTGGGCACCCGCCAAGGCCAGTGCCGGTAGGATCGAGATAAAAAGTAGCCTGCGGTAGAACAGGCGCCAGTCAATCGGATGGGGGGTAACCGGGTCTCCATGACTGACGCCAAAATAGATGGACCTCAGTTGCTCCAGCTTATCAAAGGGACAACCCGGAATCGAAATCATGGCACTGCCACGGCCACTACTGCGCGCTTGGTACATCCGAAGAAATACGATACCAAAGAGGTCTCGCAACGGATTTTTGACCCATCGCAGGATTTGAATTTTGGAATCCAATGCGGCTTGTTCACGACGATTCAGCAATCCGCCCTCGACTTTGTAACCGTCTCGGGTCTTCCACACATGCAGATTGTAGTAGCGCAATAATGTATAAACGAGCGTGCCAAAAAAAGCAGCGATGAGCAATCCCACAAACAGGACCACGCCATAGGTCAGGGCATTGGTATAGATGTTTTCGGTGACTGCATCAAACTTTTCCACATAGTTGGCCCCAAGGGACTCACTGATCCGGTCTCTCAGCCCCAGCAGAAAGGCGAATATGATGCCCGCCGTGCGCAGGTGGTTTTGACTGATGCCCACCTTGAGCAAGTCCAGCGGCGTCAGAGACAAAATCAACTGCTGTTGTGCCTCGGTCGAGCCATCCACCTCTTCGGTACCTCCCTTGTTGGCAAAGATGAATGCCCGCAACTCCTCTGCTTTATTCAGCGCGAGCGCTGCAAATTCAAATTCTTCCTTGGAGGAGCCTGCCGTATCGATCTTGAGCCTGGCCACATCAAACATCTGGTGAACCACATTCTGCTCAAACGATATCGACTGGATCCGATCAAAGGGAATATCTAGTTTGACCTTGCGGAAGACGCCTTTCTGTACATGGAGTTTGTCGCCTCGCAGAAAGAAGTGAAATCGGAAATATTGTAAGATGGAGAATACAATGACCAGTAGGGTGACCACGATACTCAGGGTCAGCGCCATCGATGGGCCCAACACGTTGGACCGAAATATCAGGATGAGGATCAGTGGCCACCAGGTGCGAATCAGCGATTTGACAATGTTGAAGATGATGAGAACAATCGCGATGGGGGCCTGGCGCGTGGGCAGGCTGTGCCACATCGCTTCACTCTTCTTCGTCATAGCGGTCTCTGATCTTCTCGATGATCTGCTCCTTCACACGCTCCGCATCCTCGGGGTCTAAGCCGGGTATGGAAATATCGCTACTGGAACCACCCGCTGTAAATACTTTTAGCTCAGCCACGCCAAAGGCACGATCCAGCACGCCCTTGGAGATCTCACAATGCTGCACCCGGCTAAAAGGTATGGTGATCCATTTCTTGAAGAAAACTCCGGTCTGATAACTGATGTCACGCTGTCGCAAGGCAAAAGACTTGTACTTTACGCTGACCGAAGAGAAAAAAAGCATGCCCATCAGCGCCAAAAACCAGGCGATCAATAGAGTATAAGTCAGCCAGTGCAAAAGGCCAAACCGCAGCAGGCCAAACACCAAGATGGGAAGCAACAGCATCAGAAAAAAGATCAGGTTGGAGACGTACAGCACCTTGGCATAGGCACGCTGAATCGGCACAAAGTGTGGGCTCTCGGCAGGGGGTAGCGCAGAGAGATCAATCGGATCATTTTCAAACAGTTCCTTAGACATTGACACTACTCTCTGCTAGCGAAAGCTCGGTTTTTATCTCTGTGAGCAGCTCCATGGCTTGCTGAAGGTTTGGTATACGATCTTTGACCAGGATCAGGTATTGGCTGCTTTGCTTGAGCCGAAGGCCCATTTTCTCGCCACGGGAGCTGATGAAGGCCAAAAACTGATTAAAAAAACTACTCTCATAAAAGCTGGACTGAGGGTTGAGGACAAAGAAGCATTGTAGTTTGGCGTTCTTTAGTATGCATCGCTCAAAGCCCAAGTCTTTGCAAATCCATCGTAGTCGCAAGGTATCAAAGAGCGTATCTACCTGCTCCGGCAGGGGCCCAAAGCGGTCGATCATGCGCTGGGTAAAGTGCTGCAGCTCCGTCTCATCGGCCAAGCCGTCCAGTTCCGTATATAAATTTAGCCGCTCCTGAATCACATTCACATACGAATCGGGTATGAGCATCTCGGCATCCGTCTCGATCTGCACGTCTTTGACAAAACTCCGCTGATCCAACTCCTCTTGGAAAAGTTCTTTGAACTCGTTTTCCTTCAGTTCCTGCACAGCTTCTTCGAGGATCTTGGTGTAGGTCTCGAAGCCAATCTCGGTGATGAAACCGCTTTGCTCGCCCCCCAGCAGGTTGCCCGCTCCTCGGATGTCCAAGTCTCGCATGGCGATGTTAAAGCCGCTGCCGAGATCAGAAAACTCCTCCAGCGTCTTCAGTCGCTTGCGGGCTTCGGTGGTGAGGGTGGACAAGGGAGGACTAAACAGATAGCAGAAGGCCTTGCGATTAGACCGCCCTACCCGGCCCCGGAGCTGATGGAGGTCACTCATGCCAAACTGATGGGCGTTGTTGATGATGATCGTATTGGCATTGGGAATGTCCAAACCGGTCTCGATGATATTGGTGCACAAGAGCACATCATACTTCCCATCGATGAAATCTACCAGTGTGCGCTCGAGATCTTTGGACTCCATCTGGCCATGGGCCATGGTGAGATCCACGTCGGGACAGAGCCGCTTGAGCATGACCATCATCTCGGTCAGATTTTTGACCCGATTGTGGACGAAAAAGACTTGGCCGCCCCGATTGACCTCAAAGTAGATGGCGTCTTTGATCAGCTCATCATTAAACACCCGCGTCTCCGTGTAGATGGGTTGGCGATTGGGAGGTGGCGTGCGGATGATGGACAGATCTCTGGCCGCCATCAACGAGAACTGAAGGGTCCTGGGTATGGGGGTGGCGGTCAGGGTAAGCGTGTCCACATTGACCTGCAGGTTGCGCAACTTCTCCTTGGCAGCAACACCAAATTTTTGCTCCTCGTCGATGATCAGCAAGCCCAGATCTTTGAAGGCCACTTTCTTATTGAGCAGTCCATGTGTGCCTACAATGATCTCGAGCTCCCCCCGCTCCAACTTGGCAAAAATCTCATTGCGCTGTTTGGTGCTTTTGAATCGATTGAGGTAATCGACGGTCACCCCAAAATCACCCAATCGCTCTGTGATGGTCTTGTAGTGCTGCAGGGCCAAAATGGTGGTCGGCACCAGGATAGCCACCTGCTTGCCGTCGCAGACCGCCTTAAATGCTGCCCGGATGGCCACTTCGGTCTTGCCAAATCCCACATCACCACAGATCAGTCGATCCATCGGATGAGGTTTTTCCATATCCGCCTTGACATCGATCGTGGCCTTGACCTGGTCAGGCGTGTCCTCGTAGAAGAAGGAGGCCTCTAGCTCATTTTGGAGATAGCCGTCTGGCGGATACTTATGACCCACGGAGGCCTTCCTCTTTGCGTACAGCTTGATCAGCGCTCCGGCGATGTCCTTTACTTTGCGCTTGGTCCTGCGCTTGAGGGTCTTCCAGGCGTCGGAGCCCAACTTGCTCAATGCGGGAGCGGTGCCCTCCTTACCCACATAGCGCGAGATCTTGTGCAAGGACTGAATGCCGACGTAGAGGATATCATTGTTGCGATAGATCAATCGCACGGACTCCTGAGTATGGCCGTTGATCTCAATCTTCTCCAAGCCGGAATATCTACCCACGCCATGATCGATATGCGTCACAAAATCGCCCGGCTGCAGCTCGCGCAGGAACTTGAGCGTCATGGCCTGATCACGTGTAAAACCTCGTCGGAGATTGTACTTGTGAAATCGCTGAAAGATCTGGTGATCCGTGTAGCAAGCTATGCGATGATCGGGGTCAATAAACCCTTTGTCGATCGACTTCAGTACGGGATGCAGCACGACGTTGGCTTCCAGGTCTTCAAAGATTGACTGGAAGCGCTGGATCTGCCGAGCATTGTCGGTGAAGAGGTAGCATTGGTATCCATCTTTCTGCAAGCGCTCTACATCCTCTATCAGTAGGGTAAAGTTCTTATTAAATGAGGGCTGGGGGTTAGACCGCCATTCGATGGTCTGGTCGATCTCCATGTGCGGCGGCGGCTCGATATGCACCCGATGATGTTGCTTGAGACGCTCCATCACCTCTGCCGGTGTCACCATGGTCGGACGCTCGACCTCCTCATGCTCCGGTATGGGCTGCTCCGACGCCTCCCGATAGCTGTCAAAGCATTGCTGCAAGCGATCGAGTAAAAACGCTTCATTGGATACCCACACGAGGGTTCGCTCGGGCAAGATCTCAAAGAGGCTCACCTGCTCCTCTGCTTCAAATCGGGTGTTGAGATTGGGCACGATCGACAGCGAGGCAATGTTCTTGATAGACAGCTGATCGATAGGATTAAATGTGCGGATGCTTTCTATCTCATCGTCAAACAACTCTAGACGATAAGGCCACTTGTTGCCAAAAGAGAAGATGTCGATGATGCCTCCCCGCACGGAGAACTGGCCCGGCTCGTACACGAAGTCAACATTTTCAAAGCCATATTCGATCAGCACTTCGATCAAAAAGTCGACATCCACCTGTTCGTTTATCTTCAGGTTGATGCGATTCTTGTCTAGGATCTGGGGAGCAACGACCCTCTCTGCCAGCGCCTCGGGATAGGTGACCACCAGATGAGCGGCGGCCTCCGTCGAGGTGATTTTGTTGACCGTCTCGGCCCGCTGCAACACCTGAGTCTTGTTCAGGTCAGTGTATTTGCCCGGCTTTTTGCACGAATCAGGAAAAAACCAGATCGGTTTCTTTTCCAGCAGATTGACAAGATTGTGGTAGGTATAGGCCGCTTCCTCTTTGGTATTGGCGACGTACACGATCTGACGTGGTGCATGGACAAACAGACCGGACAGGACAAAGGACTCCTGTGCGCCCACCATTCCGGATAGATGTAGATTGGTGGGTCGGTCCGATTGTAGAGTTTCTGCTACTGCCTTGCTCCGCTCATCATCAGCATACTTGCTGAGCAGCAGCTGTAGATTTTCCACGGCGCCAAATATAGAGCAATTTTGGAGGATAGGTTTGCCCCTTCCACTTTAAAAAAATTGCTCCTATTTTCGTCCGCAATGGAAGGTCCTTCACATAGCCCAAGCCACCCCCTTCTCGCAAAACAATATCCTTCTAAGGTTCTTCTCTTTGGCGAGTACACCGTGCTGATGGGCAGTGCTGCCCTTGCCGTGCCTTATCGCGGTTTTTCGATGGGCTGGTCTCAGCAAGGGCAGAGGCCGCCTGGGGGAGACGCCTTTATTGAGCACCTTCGCCACATAGCCGGCACGCTCCACTTTCCACTGGATGTGCGGCGTATGGATGCGATGCGGGCCGAGGGATGGCACCTGCAGTCCAACATCCCCGTGGGCCAGGGCTTGGGAAGCTCTGCTGCGCTCTGTGCGGCCGCTTATGAGCTGCTGGCCGACCCCGACCTAGCACAATTGGCGGCAGTGACCGGCGATCTGGCGACGATGGAAAGTCATTTTCACGGTCGCAGTTCCGGCATTGATGCCTTGGTGAGCCTATCCGGACAGCCGGTCTTATTTGACCAGAGCCAGCCACAGCTGCTAGTGGGAGGGGCGATGCAAGATGCCAGACTCTTTTTGATCGGCACGGAGACGCAGCGATCTACCGCACCCTTGGTCAAGTGGTTTAAGGCACAATTGGTCGACCCCGAGTTTGCCCGATCGATGATGCGGCTCAAGGATCTGACGCAGGACTGTGTAGATGCCTATCGGTCGGGGCAAACCTTATTTGAACAGGTCAAGAGCATCAGTCGGCTACAGTTTGAATCTCTTCAAGTGCTGATCCCTGCGTCGATGCGTACGTGGTGGGCAGAGACGCTGACCACGGACGATCTTGCCATGAAATTATGTGGCGCTGGCGGTGGCGGCTACTTTCTCCTGTATCAGCGACGGACGAGTGAGCAGCCCCCTGAGCTGCCATTCCAAATGCTTGAAGTCAGCCCTTAGGCTCGCTTGTTGCAGGTCAAGATGAAGGCAGGCGGCAGATTGAGCAGTTGAAATCGCACATTGACATTGCCAAAGACGCGCTTGTATCGTTTGCGCTCCAAGAGTGAGTAGTGCACTTGAAAATACTGCCCCCGGGGCTTGAGTGAATCATAGCACGTCTGAACAATCTGTTGGGCCACCTCGTCAGGCAGCACCACAAGTGGGAGTGCCGAAAACACCACGTCGATCTGATCAAAGCCATGGTCCGCCGTGTATTGCTTCAGGTGCTCTGCCGAATCTTCGACCACGATCAATCGCGGATCATCGATCTGCTGAAGTAGCCGGCAAAAGTTTGGATTGATCTCAAAGGCGAAGAGCCGGGCGTCCTCGGGTAGCGCTCGGAGAATATGCTCCGTCATGATGCCGTCACCGGCTCCCAGTTCCACGACACATGTCGTACCCTCGAGCTGCGACATGCCCACTATTTTTGTACACAAGAATTTGGAACTGCGGGTGATGGTACCGACGGTCTTTAGGTTCTTCAGACCTTCCTTGAAGAATTCCATTTTGGTCATAGATCTTCCGTTTTGTCAAGCGACATCCAGCATCATGCTGGCCTGCCGTCCAACTAGTTAGAGTTTCGCCCCTAAATCTTGTTGTTTATTCCAATGCGAAGCTCTACTAGTTCGAGTACAACACAAAGTTTTTTAAGTCCGGATGATTCGTGACCAGTTCTTGAGTGATGGCAGTTTTATCTATTCGCAGTCCATCCAGATAAGGAATGATCCTGGCGTGGTCGAATCCTTCTTTCTTGACCTGCCCCAAATGATGGAGTGCCTCCTCAAATATTTTGAAGGCCCCTGATAGGTAGTGGTACTCGGAGGATTCCGGTTCCTTCTCTATGCTGGGATCCGGATATCTTCCTATCAAGTCTCCCTTGTAGAGCTGGTCCAATGATACAAATTGTACGCGGTAGTACAAGCCCGAACGCAATTGGTGAAACGCAGGCCATGCCACGTCCGCATGCGCTGGGCTTATCTCGGGTAGATCGTACGTGACCTCGATCGGCACCAGGTCAGACTGATGCACGCGGAAGTCGATCCGCCGGTTGAAGAATCGACCCGTCTCATTCTCTCGTCCATCGATCGCATTCTTGGCGTATGGATAGCTGCCCCCGTATCCCTTCAGGTAGAGGGAGCTGGGCTTCACTCCATCCTCGATCAGGTATTGCGCCACTTGCTCGGCCCGCTTCATGCTGAAGAAGAGGTCAAAATTTGAGACGAGGGACTGGTCAGAGTGACTGAGAATCTCTAGTGAGACATGTGGATAGGTCTTGAGAAATCCGACGATCTTCTCGAGTTTTTTCTCGTTTTGTGGCGTGATAACCACTTCATCTGCACGGTAGATAAGAGAGGGCACTTCGAACTGAGCCAGGTCTTCCGACACCTGCTCGCCTTGTCGCTGAGGATCCACCATCCCTTCGCTAAACAGCTGAAAGTCTCCAATCTCATAGAATATGGATGGGACCGGACGCTCGAGTTGAGACGACTTGGCCTGCCCAAAATAGCTGGCATATAGATCCTGACCACCCTTGCCCACCTTGCGACTACTGCTGAAGTATGCTCGCAGCCCGTCTGTCGATAGCCGGTAGTAGATGTCGTCGGCGGCAGAATTGATCGGCCGACCCAGGTTGGCTGCGGGAGCCCAGCCGAGGGCTTGCTCGTCAAAAGTCGAGCAAAAGATGTCAAAGCCACCCATACTACCCAGCCCATTGTTGCTCCAATAAAGTGTCCGACCATTGGCGGTGAGAAACGGTGTGATCTCGTCATATGGCGAGTTGATGGCAGGCCCTAGGTTTTCTACCTGCTGCCAGCCCTGCCCGGCTCGAATGGCCAGGTAGAGATCATACCCGCCGTAGCCCCCCGATCGGTCAGAGGCGAAAATCATCACAGAATCGGTAAACAAATGGACACCTCGCACGTGTTCGTCTGCCAGAAAGGGGCTATGCTGCCAAGCGGTGCCCTCCGGTTCCTGGGTATCTGAGGCAAAAGTGTCAACATGAAAACGGAGATCGTCCAGTCCGGCTCCCCGTTGAAAAATGGCGACTGCTCCATCACGGCTAAAGTCGGCCAAGAGCTCGTTTTGGCTGGTATTGAGCGCCTCGTTTAGGGCAGACGCAGTTGACCAGGCCCCGCTGACTACCTCTGTAGACATCATATCACTGTCGTGACTCTGATGGCTGGCCACCAACTGGCCATTTTGATCAAAGCGATCCTTGACCTTCCCCTGCCGCATGGTGCTGAAGTACACCCGGCCAGGTACATTAGGACTCTCAACGGGCCCAAAATCATCGTAGGGGGAATTGACGTAAGTCCCCATGTTTTCTACGATTAGGTTTTCTCTACTACGCAGATGTGCCAGCCCGGACGCACATCGCTTGATCTCGTTCACCACCCAGGAGCGAGTAGGATCCCGCTTGGCTTCGGATATTCTCAAGTACTGCTTGTACTGGCTGATCGCCAAGGCAAACAGATGTTGGTGTTGATAACACCTGGCCAGTAGCCGCACATGGGTGGGATCTTGCTTCTTGTTGCTCGCTATGAGGGTCGTCAGATGTGAAACAGCTTTCTCCAGCTGATTGCATTCAAACTCGGCCTTGGCCAGTAGGTAAATAGCTTCTGCATCGGAGGGGCGGCTGGACAGATATGATTCAAGTACAGCGATGGAAGCGCAGTGCTGATGCTGGTCCTGGAGCTGCATGGCCTGCTTCTTGGCACTCCTCGATTGCGCATGGCTGAGTGGCGCACCGTAGCAGAGCGCCAGCGCACAGTACAACCACGGGAGCATTCGCAAAGACGGAATTCTCCTAGTCGGTGATATCTTCATCCCCAAACTGTTCTAAGTAATCTGCGACTTTGCGGAGAAAAGAGCCTCCCAGCGCTCCGTCCACCACGCGATGGTCGTACGATAGCGATAAGAACATCATTTGCCGTACAGCAATCAAATCTCCGTAACTGGTCTCGACGACAGCGGGTTTTTTGCGGATGGCTCCTGCAGCGAGGATAGCCACTTGCGGCTGATTGATGATCGGGGTACCCATGACATTACCAAAGGTCCCGACATTGGTCAAGGTGAAGGTGCCACCCTGCGTCTCTTCTGGCCGGAGCTGGTTGGCGCGGGCTCGGTCTGCCAGGTCGTTTACCTGCCTGGCCAAACCCACCATATTATACTCGTCCGCATGACGAATGACGGGGACAATCAGATTGCCGGAAGGGAGGGCCGTAGCCATGCCAATATGGATATCCCGCTTCATGATGATCTGATCATCAACGACGGACACATTGATCCTCGGAAAATCTCGGATGGCCTTGGCGACCGCTTGCACAAAGATCGGCGTATAGGTCAATTTGGTGCCGTGATCCTGGAGAAAACGATCCTTCACCCCTTCTCGCCATTCTACCAGATCAGTGACATCGACCTCAACAAAGCTTGTCACATGTGCAGAGATGCGCTTTGACTCTACCATATGGGTCGCAATCAGCTTGCGCATGCGATCCATTTGGATCACCTCCGTCTCTCCCGAAACTACTGGTCGGGGCTTGGGAAGTTCTTGTGGCTGGGTGGCCGGTGGTGGTGTCGTGGGCTCGGTGACCGACACCGCCGGTGTGCTGGTGTCTGCATCTTCCGAATGGGCGGTGAGCACCGTGTCCGTGGCCACCTTTCGACCCTCGACATAGGCCAAAATGTCCTTCTTGGTCACTCGACCCCCCAGGCCGCTACCACCAATGGTGCGCAGCTCATCCAACGTGATGCCTTCCTGCTTGGCAATATTTCGGACCAGCGGCGAGTAAAATCGATCTCCGTCGGTCGGTGGGATATGATCCACCTTGCGTTGGGCGACCGGCATTTGTACAGATGCCTGTACAGCCGCCGTCTCGGGTGGAGCGGACTCGACCGTACTAGCACTGCCATTGGATGCCCCGTTTTGCGGAGCCCGATCAGATTGGCCCGCTTCCACAGCGATATAGGCGATCGGCGCACCGACCTCCACCACATCGTTTTCTGCAAATAGGATCTGCTTAAGTACGCCCTTGACCGGCGATGGGATCTCACTATCTACCTTGTCCGTAGCAATCTCTAAGATGGTCTCGTCGACATCGATGGCATCTCCCTCCTGCTTGATCCATTTGAGGATCGTCGCCTCCATAATGCTCTCTCCCATCTTAGGCATCACCAGTTCAAAGTCTTCCATCTCAGCCAGTTTAAGCCAGGACAAAAGTACATCAAATTATCTTGCCAATAGCAGGCTGCGCAGCATAATGAGCGCGTAAATGGCTGTGTACTTGATGTTTAGAACCCGGCTCTTGGTGAAGAGCAATTTTCGTGCCCTGATATTGTGTGCGTCTCCTACCGCTATCCAGACTGTGCCTACCGGCTTCTCTTCCGTGCCTCCGCCGGGGCCGGCGATACCGGTCACGGCTACGGCTACATCACATGCTAGCCGTGCCAATGCGCCCTGCGCCATGTGTTTCGCCGTCTCTTCACTCACCGCTCCGTGGGCTTCAAGCACCTCTGCCGGCACGCCCAGCAGATCTTGCTTGACCTCGTTGGCATAAGAAATAATAGATCCCAGGAAGTAGTCGCTCGAGCCGGGTATACTAGTGATCATATGGGAGAAGTAGCCCCCTGTACAACTTTCGGCGGCCCCCAAGGTGAGACCCTGCTCTCGAAGTACCTGACCTACCGCACTCTCTAACGTGACATCATCATAACCAAACACGTACTGCCGGACTTCGGTGGCTACCTCCTTGACTGCATCGGCAAGTTCTGCCTCCACACGTTGTACGTCGTCACCGGTATGGGATAATCTGATTCGCACTTGACCTTGGGACGGCAAATAGGCGGTCTTGACCGGATGCCCTTCGAGGACCGGTTCGATTTGATCGGCAAGCATGGACTCACCGATACCCGCCGTGCGTATCGTCTTTTGTCGATAAATCCTGGCATTCATGTCCCGGAGTCTGGGCAGCACCCCGTGCGTCATGACATACTTCATCTCATGTGGCACACCCGGCATGGATGCCAGATAGGTACCTGCTCGCTCAAACCACATGCCTGGGGCCGTACCCAGACCATTGTGTAACAGCGTGGCTGCCTTGGGCAAATTGCACTGCTCACGATGGACTTCTGAGAGCGGAATATTTCGCTTCTCAAAGATCTTGCGTACGCGTTCATAGGTCTCCTCCGAAAAGGTAAATCCACAATCGTAGTAATGGGCCAACGCTTTTTTGGTCACATCGTCCTTGGTCGGTCCCAGTCCCCCGGTCATGATCACCACCTCGCCATGGGCAAAGGCAAAGGCAAGACTCTCGAGGATGCTCGACAACTCATCTGGGGCTGTCATCTTAAGGGTGACTTCAGCACCAATACTGGCAAGCTCAGAGGCGATCCAGGCCGCGTTGGTATCCACGATCTGTCCGATAAGAATCTCATCTCCGATGGTCAGTATGACGGCCTTCATGTGCTGATGATCTATGGTTGCAAAGGCGAGCAAAATACCAATAAATGCGGCAATCGGAGGGGGCTATGCCAGCGATATTTCCTTGAGCGAAAACCATCGCTTGCGACCGCCGTCCAGCATCACTTCCAGCTGGCCATGATCGTTGACACCCTGAATGTATCCTTGGACGGACTGTCCCGTGTCAAGGAGGAAGCCGGTGCGCTGGTGCCGCCGGTAGAGCAACTGCTGGTAGACATCATGGAGGCGTCGGGGCTCATGGGCAAGCATATGGTAGGTCTGATCCAAATGGGCAAAGAGCGTGGTTCGTACCTCTTCCAGATCATATGTCGTTCGGGACAGCTGTGCCAGCGAGGTGGGATTGGGCAGCGCTGGGTCAAAATCGACCTGGTTTACGTTCAGTCCGATGCCCACCACTGCCGCTTCGATCGTCTGGCCCTGCAGGACGTTTTGGATCAAGATACCCGCTACCTTCTGATCTCCTACGTAGATGTCATTCGGCCACTTTATACGCGTCGATTGCAGCAGCAGCGCCTGGACCGTCTGGCAGACGCCGATAGATATCGCCTTGTTGAGCTGAAACTGATCTTGTGCCGAAAGAAAGCTCGGTTTTAGGATAATCGAAAGGGTGAGATTCTGTCCCTCATCGCTCTGCCAGGTGGTGCCCATCTGCCCCCTGCCCGCCGTCTGAAAGGCGGCGAGAATAACCGTACCCTCCTTGACGTCCCCTTGCCCCAGCATTTGCAGGGCAAATTCGTTGGTGGAGGGGAGTCGGTGGTGCCGCAGGAGAACCTTTCCCACCACAGGGCTGTTATGACTTTTACTCAATTTATTTAAGTAGCTTTACTCGTTAAATAGTACGTGTTCAGACTATTCACAGCGCTTAAAAACAAAATTTGGAATTAAAGAGTCAGGCCCTTGCCGCTAACATCGACACCCTTGAGCTGAACGATTTGATTGTAGACTCTATTCGTGACATTAAAGGTAAGAAGATCGTAAAGTTGGATTTGCGGGCTTTGGATGACGCTCCCACGGACTACTTTATCATATGTGAGGGGCATTCAACGACGCAGATCCGGTCGCTAGCAGACCATGTTTGTCGCCGAGTCAAAGAAGAGACGGGTATGAGACCCAATCATATGGAGGGTATGGGACACTCAAAGTGGATCTTGGTAGATTATTTTTCGACGGTGGTCCACATTTTCTATCCCGACACTCGAGCATTTTATGAACTTGAAGATTTGTGGAGCGATGCGGGAGTCACGTCTTACGAGGCGCTATAACAGACAAAGTGGGTAATCAGTAATGGACAAGAAGCGATCGGACGATAACAAACCGGATAAGCGGTTTAACAAATTCAATTCATTTTGGATTTATGGGCTCATAGCCTTAATTCTGCTGGCCTCCCAGCTATTTTTCGACAGCACTTTTAGCTCGAATGAGCCCATTTCTTTCAACGACTTTGCCCAGTTTGTCCAACAAGGGGATGTCAAGTCCGTCCAAGTCGTCAATGGCAAGTACGCCAACGTCTTTATCAAGAGTGATCGTCTAAGTGATGCTCGTCATAGCAATGCCAACGACAACAAATTTAGCCTCAGCAGCCCCCATTATAAATTCAACATTGGATCTGTCGAGACCTTTGAGCGAAACCTCAAAGAACTCAATGAGTCACTGAGCGCGGAGGACCGGGTGTATGTGACTTACGAGGAGAAGGTAAACTTCTGGGGCAATATGCTTGGCTGGTTGCTGCCCATTTTCCTGATTGTCGTCATCTGGCTCTTTATCATGCGTAGGATGAGTGGCGGAGCCGGTGGTCCCGGAGCGCAGATTTTTAATATCGGCAAGTCCAAGGCTACACTATTTGACAACACTAATACCAAGGTCAATGTGACCTTTGAAGATGTGGCAGGCCTGGATGAGGCCAAGGAAGAAGTGATGGAGGTCGTCGATTTTCTCAAAAATCCGAAGAAATATCAGGCACTGGGTGGCAAGATCCCTAAGGGAGTGCTGCTGGTGGGCCCTCCCGGTACCGGTAAGACGCTACTCGCCAAGGCGGTGGCGGGAGAGGCCGGGGTGCCATTCTTCTCAATCTCCGGGTCAGACTTCGTCGAGATGTTTGTCGGGGTGGGCGCATCGCGTGTGCGAGATCTCTTTAGGCAAGCCCGCGAAAAGGCTCCCTGTATCATCTTTATCGATGAGATCGACGCCATTGGCCGTGCCCGGGGTCGCAATAACGTACCCGGTGGCAACGATGAACGGGAGAACACGCTCAATCAACTGCTGGTGGAGATGGATGGCTTTAGCACGGATTCAGGGGTCATCCTGATGGCCGCCACCAACCGTCCCGACGTCCTGGATACCGCCCTGCTGCGACCGGGCCGCTTCGACCGCCAGATAGGCATCGATCGTCCGGATCTCAAGGGGCGCGAGCAGATCTTTCGCGTTCACCTCAAGAATATCAAGATCGCCGAGGAGGTCAAGCCCGAAATCCTGGCTGAAATGACGCCCGGGTTTGCGGGTGCTGACATCGCAAACATCTGCAATGAGGCGGCTCTCGTGGCTGCCAGGCACGAGAAGAAGGCGGTCGGCATGGAGGACTTCAACTACGCGCTCGATCGGGTCATTGGCGGCCTCGAGAAAAAGAACAAACTCATCAGCCCACATGAGAAGGAGATCATTGCCTACCACGAGGCTGGCCATGCTATCTGCGGCTGGTTTCTGGAGCACGCTTCTCCCCTCGTAAAAGTGACGATCGTACCCCGAGGTATTGGTACGCTGGGCTACGCCCAGTACCTACCAAAGGAAGAATACATCACACGTACCGAGCAACTGCTCGATCGGATGTGTATGACGTTTGGAGGCAGAGCCGCAGAGAAGATCGTATTCAACAAGATCTCGACGGGTGCACAGAACGACCTGGATCAGGTCACCAAGATGGCCTACAGCATGGTCGCGATCTACGGTATGAACAAGAAGGTAGGCAATGTCTCGTTCTACGGCATGTCGCAGGACCAGTTTCAGAAACCTTACTCCGACGATACCGCCACGCTCATCGATGATGAGGTACGCAAGGTAGTAGAGTCTCAATACAAGCGGGCTCAGGAGCTGCTGCTCAAGCACCGGAAAGAGCTCAATATCTTGGCAGAACATCTGCTGGAAAAAGAGGTGCTACTCAAGTCGGATGTAGAAAAACTCATCGGTCCTCGGCCCTTTGAAGATGCCACGGAGGCAGAGCGCAGCAGCGATGACACGCTCCCGGTGAATGGCCTGCCCGCCAAGGAGGAGAAGACGGACGAATCCAAAGCCACTGAATAGATAGGCTAAAGCTAGCTGGCACCCCGTGCCAAGTCAGATGCCTCACGGCTGTCGCATTATGGTGTGCTGCACCTACTTATCAAAGGCCAAGGCCATTTGCTGCATGACAGCTCCTCGCTAGTATGTGTTAGGCGAGCACGCCTGACACGGCCAGGTGACTCTTGTTGAGTTATTCCAACGGCCACTAGCGGCAGGCCGCGGTTGGGCATCCGCGCCAAACGCCATTGCTAGCTCGCTATTACCCTGAAGCCTTGACAATGCGGTTGCCCTGCCTGATTTTTCCAGAACGGCCGTGCTAAGCAAGAAAGAAAAAGGGCACGTTTCGGTGCCCTTTCCCTTCAAAAGTGGTTTTCTTCTATCGATCAGGTGGTTTTACGAGCTGCCATGACCAATAGCGTCAGATCGCACAGCGGTTTGCCGCCACACGCTATTTTTCTACCTCATCCACGACCAGCAATTGAAAACCATTGCCATGAATGTTGACTATCTCTATGTTTGGATCCAGTTTAAGATACTTACGAAGCTTGGTGACAAATACATCCATGCTCCGGGCAGTGAAGTAGTTATCCTCTCCCCAAATCCGGGTCAGTGCTTCGGACCGTGGGAGCACATCATTTTTGCGTAGGCAGAACATACGTAGCAGGTGAGCCTCCTTGGGCGACAACTTCTCCTTGCTCTCCTCCGCTCCGCCCCGGAAGGTCAGAATCCGCAGCGGGTAGTTAAAATGGAATTTTCCAATCTCAAATTCCTTGATTTCGTCTGTGGGATCCGGCTTTTGCTGACTCCTCTTCAAGATGGCCTGGATGCGCAATAGTAGCTCTTCGGAGTTGAAGGGCTTGGTGATGTAATCGTCGGCGCCAATCTTAAAACCCTCCAGGACATCATCCTTCATGGCCTTGGCGGTCAGAAAGATGATGGGCATTTCGCCATCGCGCTCTCTGATCTCCCGGGCCAGGGTAAATCCGTCCTTTTTAGGCATCATGACATCAAAAATGCAGAGATCAAATTCTCCCTTTTTATATGACATCAACCCAGCTTCGCCATCCGACTCCAGCGTGACATCATATTCATGCATTTCCAAATATGAACGCAACACATCCCCAAAGTTTTGGTCGTCTTCGACCAGCAAAATCCTTTGTTTTTGCGCTATCATGGTTTGTCCGTTATGCATATAGTTAAATAAGACTTGTTGTATTGAGACTTCACATTACTAACTAACGCCATTCTTCTTTTTTTCTTGTCCCCCGTCAAAGGGGAAGTCCAAAATGAAACTGCTGCCCTGACCCACCTCACTTTCGACGGCAATGGAGCCTTTATGTGCGGTCACCATGGCCTTGACATAGCTTAGCCCAAGACCAAATCCTTTGACATCATGCAGGTTGCCGGTGGGAACTCGATAAAACTTATCGAAGATATGTTTGCGCTGCTCCCGGCTCATGCCGATCCCCTGATCACTGACGATAATGCGCACGCCACCATTGTGGTTGGCAGTGGAGACGGTGATCTCGGGATTCTCGGGTGAGTACTTGTTCGCGTTATCCAATAAGTTATGGATAATATTGGACACATGGGTTTGGTCGGCCATAATCTGCGGTTTGGCTGCGGCCAGATCCGCTTTGACATGGCCGCCCTTCTTCTCGACCTGCAGGTTGGCGTTTTGCACGGCTTGTACGATTAGTTCGTGCACGTTGACCTCGGTCAGCTTGAGCTTGAAGTCCCGCTTGTCCAGGAGGGCCATTTGAAGCACCTTCTCCACCTGCTTGAGCATTCGGGCATTCTCCTGCTTGATGATCTTGGCAAAGCGCCCCACCTTTTCGGTAGAGTTGGCCACCATGGGGCTGGTGATCGAGTCTGCTGCCAGGTTGATCGTGGCGATGGGCGTCTTAAACTCGTGGGTCATATTGTTGATAAAGTCCGTGCGCATCTCCGACAGCTTCTTTTGGCGAAAGATGACATTGATCGTGTAAGCAAAACAGGACAATATGATGATGGTAAATATGATCGACCCGAGGATGGTTGGCCAGATATCCTTCATCAAAATGCTCTTTCGGCTGGGAAAATCGATGTACAATACACCTGGTACTTCATTTTCGGTTTCAAAGAGGTTGATCTTATAAGGCGAGCTCAGCAGACTGCGATTCACACCGCTATTGCTAAACTGGGTCCCTTCCTCCTCTACGACATAGCTGCCGTCGAGTATGATAAAGCTCTCGCTCTTATTATCATATACGCCAAAATGATATTTAGCATTGATAAATCGCCTAACTAAATGCTTTCGCAAGTAGGCAGTCAGCTTCTTGATGTCCACCCGGTCGGCCAGATCTCTAGAGTGGAGCAGCTGTGACACTTGCATGCGCTCCAGTATCTTGAGTCGCTGCTGAAAGTTGGATCGATTGCCATTGAGCAGGGATGCGGCATCGTCTGCCAGAAGCGTACTGTCTACCAAACCCTGGCGGTAGTAGAAGTCCAGCTTGGATCGAGAATTGGTAACGGTAAGGTCTTGGGAGAGCAAGCCGATGTCCAGACTTCCCTCGCTGGCGGCCAGATCCTTCTCTACATGATTGAGTGCGGAGTAGACTTCCTTGTTAAATTTCTCCTCATTGAGATTGATACTGAGCTTGATCTGCGTGCTCTGCATGTAGATGATGCCCAAGACAGCCACGGCCATGAGAAACACCGATAACCAGATAAAATTCCGCTTCATGTATACCTGCTTTCGCCAAACCGAGACACCAGTAACAACAAAAGTAACCTGGACAAAGGTCAGCAATTTTTGCTTTAACTAGGTTTTAACTTTTATGCCAGGCGGATGCACTAACTTTGTCCGCACACATAATTCTAACGATCTATCATGCGGATTTTCAAGTCATTGAGCCGATTTCTATTGATCCTCGGTCTGGCTGTGCTCTATGATGCCAGTGCAGCATTGGCCCAACACAAGAAGCCCACCAAGGTGACGATTATCAAAGAAAGTTATGATGCGGACGGCAATAAGACCGTGCAGCGCATCGAAAAGGAAGGTGCGGAAGCCGATGCCATTGACATCGATGCCCTGGCGGAGGGCCGCTATCCCCGGCAGCAAGAGTTCAAATTCTTTGGGGATGGTCAGGACTTCAATTTTGGCGATTTTAGATCCTTCTTCGACTCGCTGGGCATGGGAGACTTCCAGATGTTTGGTCCGGATAACTGGTCCTTCTCTGAGCGATGGTCGCCTTTTGGTGACATGGAGGGCGCGTCCAAGCCTAAACTGGGCGTACGAGTGGTCGAGCAAGAGAATCAGGCCGGCGTCATGGTCTCTGAGGTAGTGCCCGGATCTGCGGCAGAGAAAGCAGGCATAAAGGAGGGCGATATTATCCTGTCGGTGGATGATCAAGATATCGACTCCGTGGAGCGTCTCGTCCAGGTAGTACAATCACATACCCAAGCGGATGAGGTGGTGATCGACATTCGCAGAGGCGAGGAGTTACTCTCGCTGCCGGCACAGCTTTCTTCGATCAAGCCAAAAAGAGAAATCGAAATCAAGAAGATCTAGGCGGCACGTTCTCCCATCTAGGCCTACTGCAGGGAGAACTGTACCGTGATCCCGGAGTTGATGTTGGTGATGGGAAACGATCTGGAGGTCTTTGGCTCCGTCTTGTTGTAGTCGAAGAAGAATCGTAGCGTTAGCGTCTCACTTACCTCATAGTCTACCGAGGGGCTTATCCGAATCTGCTTGGTGCCCCGGGAGGGCTGAGCCTCTTGAGTGGTATCAAAGCGATGCAACAGAGTCACATTGTCGCTAAACGAGAGATCAAACTTGATCTCCATGGCATTACCTTTCTGCTGCGTGCCTGCGGGCTGTGTCCCATTGGGGTCTGCCTTTTCCTGTTCTTGCTGGCTTCGACGGGTCCGGGATCGGCGGTTTTTCTTGGGCTGTAAGAAGGGAATGTTGACGTTTTTGATCCGATACCCAAATCCTACCACATAGTCGGTCCGTTTGGTCTCGTTGAGCTGATTGTCGGTAAAGCTCAAATTGAGATTTCGGGTTTTATTCCAGTTGACATTGAGGCTCACGTCACTGCGTGTCTTCACATTGAGGCCCAGCAGGGGCGAAAACTGCTCCGAGATCACGATGGCTGGTATCTCATATCGGCTGTAAAAGTCGCCCGTCACCTCATTTAGGCGTTCTTCCACGGGCTGGGTGACCGGTACATAATCAAAATCCGTGTTGTAGCTATTGACCGATAGACTGGATCGGTAGCCATGAGTCAAGCTGACACTCGAGAAGATGTCTTTAAACATGGGTACTTTGGACAGGCCATTGTAGGTCAGTTGCCAGTTGGGTTTAGGATTTAGGTCAAAGACATCCAGCTTCACCTCGCTTGGATCGATATCGGCATAGGAGGAGATAAAGGCCGGTATGAGCACGTCTCGCTGATACTTGCCATAACCCTCCGTGTACTCACCCCCATCAAAGGCATGCGTCGTCGTCTCGTCGCCCACCCGCTGCGAAATCACCTGCCGAGTGGCGCTAAACTGATAGAAGAGCTTCTCAATGTCATCTTCAAACAGCGTATTCAAGGTATAGTAGGAGATGTTAAAAGAGCCTACCTCACGGGGTGTGAGCCGAGCAAACTCGGCTGTCGGGGATGTCTTTTTGAAAAACTCGCTGTGGTTTTCTGTAAAACTATAGTCCCAATTGACTTCTACCCGAAAATCCCGGAAGGGCTCCAGGCTGAGGCTGGCATTCCATTTTTTGGTCTTATTGAGAAAAACCTCTTGGTTGAGATACACGTTGCTGGTAATCCAATCATTTTCCGGCTTGATGGCATCTTCAAACCAGGCATCGTCCGGCTGAAAGCCCAAGATGTACTCGTATCCCGGGGCAGACCATGTCCGATCGAGGCCAAACAGTCGGCTGCGCGGTTGGAATCCGGGTATCACCGCTCCCAGATTCTCCGAGTAGGAAAACTTGGCCCTGCGCAGGGTCATCAGCGGCCGAATCAACACTTTTTCGATGGCACCGGGATCCCGCGACTCTTTCTTTTGGTCGCCGCTATTGCCGCCTCTCGATGGCAAGGGACGAGCAGTCCTGCCCCGACTGGCAGACGGACGGCTGCCCTGATTGATCTTGCGGAGATACGGAATACCGTTGTATAGCTTTTCAAAGTTGAAATCTCCCGTGATCTGCCGCGTCTGGGTATTTTGAATCACATTGCCCAGGGAGTCCACGTTGAGGGCGGCTGCACTCCAGGTATAGGTCGCACCGACTTGCGCGCGCACCTGGGCAAAGTTTAATACGGGAAAATGCTGCAAGGGCACATTGTAGCTCAGGTTGATACTGTGATCATAGTTTTTGGGGCGCCCGAAATTCTCCAGGCCCTGCCAAATCAGGTCTCTATTCTTCTGCTCGGTGAAGTCCGGATCACGCTCGTTGAGCTCGTCGATCACCGACTGCTGCATGGCATTAAATCGGAACTTCAAGGACTTGGAAAAGTCCCAATTGAGATCGTAGCTCCGATCCCAGAGAAAGCGCTTGGTATACCAAGTCCTAAACTCTGGCTCCGCAAACCGATACGAGCGCTCCGTCTTGATGCGAGACAGGGAAGAATTAGCTGAAAATGAGTTTGGGATCGGATTGAAATTGAATTCGGTGAGCCACTTGATCAGCTTGCTCTCTTTGGCCACATTCTTTAGGGGCTGAATGTAGAGAGGCTTCGCACTATAGGAGTAATCTATGGCTCCACGGTACTCATCCGTCTGATCATTTTCGATGATGGGATCATGGCGCCTTGTCTCTGACTGAGCATAGGTCACACTGAAGTTGGCAATGTCCCAGGGCTTGGGTTTGCGCTGGCCGGGATTGGTCCGCTCCTTGCGCACATTGGTAAAGTTGAAGCTCTTGATGGAGGTAAAATCGATCGCCTGCTTACGCAGCGAATCGCGTGTGGTCTTATCCGGAGCCGCATCCAGCTTGTCCTTGAGCTCGATATCCCGATCGTAGGGGTCGTATTGCGGATTGCGCATGGTGGCCGAGTACTGTGCATAAAATGGGATGCGCAAGCCGGAGCGCTCTCCAAAAAACTTACCCAGTTCCAGATTGGCCGCTACATCGTACTGGATCACTTCTTCCAAGCTCCGCTCCGCCAGTTTTTGGTCCAGGGAGCCCCAGCCGATACTACTGTAATTGCCACTAAAAGAAAGTCTTCCAAAGTCGGCAAGTTGGAGGTCCAACCTGGCCAAGGCGGCCGTACCCCCCTTTTCATTGAGTCCCGTCAGTCGCAGCTCATTGATCCACACCTCCAAGCATTTGTCCAAACCATCGTCCTGCACATTTCGCACGCCGACCATGATCCCTTTGACCAAGCCCAAGTTGGGCGCTCCGACCACCCGCACCTTGTTTGCCGTAGCCTCGGGATCGGCCATCTCAAAGGGCAGGGTCAGCGAGGCCCCTGCATTGTTGCGTTCTACCTTGACATTCTTCAACAGCTCGAGTGGAAAATCGAAGTGATTTCTTTCCATCCAGACGATATTGGCCAGATTGTTGGCCAGCGAGTCCGCAGAGATCTCGGCATCGGACATCTCGAGCGGGATTTCGTACTCGTAGTAGTTGCGCGAGTAGTCGCTACCCAGCCGGAGAAAAATGGAGGTCTGGCCGGGTAATATCTGATCATTGTCGACGGCCTCCGCATGGACAAACATGCGTAGCCGTTCGTAGTTTCTAAAATCTTCGTTGAGGTTCTTCCAGATGGCCGCCGCATCGCCGTCATCCAGGTTGCAGATGTTGAGCGCGAGAGACTGTTCGTTGCGCAGCAAGTTGGCATAGGTGCCCACGGCCCGCTCGCGTTGGATGCCCGGGGGCAGAATATAGTTGAACGGAAATTTTCGACTGTTCTCTTCGATGTTGACCGAGCTGACGTCAAACTCGAGATTGCTTGGCGTATTGTCCGGTTCTTTAGGGCCCGGAGATTGCAGGCCTCGGGTATACTTTCGCCATTGGTTTCGCACCAGGTCAAACTTGGCAAAGCGGAAGGTGACCCGTTGATCAAAATCGGTGAAGTATAAGCGGATAAAGCGGATCGAGCGAAAGTTTTGAATACTGCCCACGCGGGTAGTAAACTGCTCGATGGGTATGAGAAAGCGATACCACACACTGTTTGTGCGCAGCCCCAGGATGGTGTCAGTGATAAACTCGTTGAGCGCCATGCCCCCTAGCCCGTCCGGGGCGATCGGTATCTCGTACTGATAGTAGGCCTCCGATTCGTTGAGTGTATTGTCGTCGTTGAGATCCTCGCGATCCGGAAAGTTTGTGCTGGACTCCAATGTGTTGCCGGTAGAGGTACGGGAGTTGCCTTGCTGATTATTAAACTTGGCATAGCGCGTAAAGACCCCGTCCGACGCCGGGTAATCTCGGTAGTGTCTAAAGTTGTCATTGGCTGGATCCGCTTCGATCGCCATGCGGGCTTCTGCATTTAGGCTCTGCGTGGCAGCCAGGTAGTCGGCAAAAAAGGCACGTTCTCCGTCATCGTCCAAGCCGTCCAGGCCTACATCTTGGGCCAGTCGATCTTCCTCATTGACGCCAAAGGCGCCCGTGATGTCTTGCACGATGGGCACGACTCCCCATGCGGTCGTATCCACCGGCGCTATGTTGCCCGGAGAGGGGAGGCCGTTTTCGTAGGCCAACCGCGAGTCGCTCAGGATATCCTCTGAAATGTTGCCCAGATTGATGTACATCTTGCCCTCATCCATCAGGCTGGTTCCGTCACCCCGGACCTGGAAGGGATTCATCATCCAAAATTCGATGTACTCGATGTTGGCAGACTCAAAGTCGGTATTGCGTATGTCGCGCATGATTCCTGCCCAGCGGGTCTCCGGCTCCAGCAGCGATCCCTCATTGTCGAGCCCGGCACTGTAGGTGGTACCCCCCGGTACGTCAAAGTTGTAGGGACCACGGGTACTGGGATGAAACGTAATATCAAAGGTCTGAATGTTGTTATTGATGCCAAACTGCTGCGCGCGATTAGGAAAGACGTCCTGCTGGTCGATACGTGCCGCATAGGGATCTCCGGCGTCCGCATCACTGCGTATATTGGTCTCGATGCGATACCAGTTGAGCAGCGCTCGATTGACCCCGGATAGGCGGTTGTTGTTGAGTCTTGCCTCGGGAAATAAGGTATTGCGATTCAGATTGTCATTTTGAGGTACGCTGGACATCACCCATTCTGTCGTGGGCGTACGCAGGTCAATGCCGATGGCACTACCCTCAAAGTCATCGATGTATAGATTGCCATCCTTGTCATTCTCACTGTTGATGGCGCGGGAGTGACCCGGCTTCAAGACGGCTGCCTCGGCAGCAAAAGTAATGTTGGACGGCTCCTTCGTATTGATCAATGGGATCTTGTCTACCAGGCGGGTGAGCCAGGGCGCTTCCTTGCTATAGTTGAGATCCAGACCGATGATGCGGTTGTTGATGGGGTCTTCGCCGATATTCACCTTCTGGGTATATGGCCGCTCGAAGAGGTGCATGTAGGTGAATCCCATATTGAGGTGCTTACTCACCTCATAGTCTGCCCGCAGCCCCAACATCGTCTTCCGATTGAAGCTGAAGAGCGCATTGTCCTCGAAAGACACCCGTATCGGCACACTACTATTGATGTAGGCCTCATTGATGATCCGGACCTTACCCAGATTGTAGTCTACGTCGTAGTCCCTGCCCTCCACCAACAACTGACCGCCAGCCTGTACACGCACGGATCCCTGTGGCACATTGAAGGCACCCAGCGAGTACTCATTGGTCGCGCTGGATTTGAAGCGCGCCCGGATGGTAAACCGGTTTAGGTCCCGAAATTCTCGCGCTCGGGTGATCGTGCTATCGTACAATTGTTGGAAGGTATAGTCTTCCGCCTCCTCCGGCGTGGCAAACTGCCTGGCCAGTGACGTGCCAAAAGGCTCTAGGACGGGAAACATCACTTTGCCCGTATTTAAGAAGATCGTGACACCGGGCACAAAGTCAAAGGCCCCGTCCGGCTGCGGATCGCCCAACTGATTTAGATTGTCCAGGTTGAAGAGTCGCAGCAGCGGCCGGCTGGCGAGACTGCCTTCCGGCAAAAAGCGCTTTTCGCCCTTGCCCGGATCCTCATAGAATATGTCCAGGTAGAAGTCCTCGCTACTCACCTGAAATGCTCCGATGGAGTAGACATTTTTCATCATCAGGTCCCAGGCTGGCACGTCCACCCTGGGCGTCGTGCTCTTGAGCATCTTGACGTACAGCACCGATTCGTTCTCCGTCTCCGAAGGAAAATCGGTTGACAGCTCCCCCACCTGAAATTTCTTGCCATTATAAGTATACTCATAGGCGATACCCAGCACCTGATCGGGCTGCAGGCTGGTATTGATCGAGATAAATCCCAGCTGCGTATTCAGCGTATATTCCGAGGCACGCAATTGACGGGCCCGTACTTTCTCAAAATCCTTAGACGCCACCATGCGGTATGCGGAGGATTGCAGGGTGCTCACCGATGAGACGACATCCCGGGCATTGGGGTCTTTGACGAGCCGGTCATAGATGGGGTTTGCCTCATTGTCTGGCAGCTCCTTGGTGCCCGATATATCCGGATTGCGGGGCATGCCCGGGGAAGGCTGCAAGTCGGGGTTGTCCGTCGTCATGCGATCCGACTCCCCCAGGTCTGCCAGCGCTATGATGTTTCGGGTATTTTGGGTCTCCCGGCGATCGTTGGTCACCCAGACCTCCACCTTGGTGATGGTAAATAAGCTACTGATTTGGGGTAGATTTCTGAGTCCGGGCTCAAAGATGTCCCGATTGTAGTGCGAGAGGAAAAAGTGTCTGTTTTCGTCGTAGTCCTCGACGCTGATGTCAAACTCTTGGAGCTGAGCCCCCTTCTCGATTTGCAGGTCCTTTTGCTCGGAGTTTTGCTGCGAGATGATCGTGGTCAGCCGCAATCGACCAAACTGTAGATCGGTCTTCAGGCCGAAGAGACTTTGGTTTCCTTGGATCAGGGAGCTCTTCAGGGGCAAGCTGACATTTCCAGCCTCAATCTTTTTCAAAATCTCATCCTCGCTGAAGGCTTCGCTGTCATACTCCAGCTTCAACTGGCGGTCAAAATCAAAGGCAGCCTGGGTATTGTAGTTGGCATTGAGTTTCAGCTTTTCGCCGATCTGGCCATCCATATTCATCCGGATACCCATGTCAAAGTCAAACCCTCCGTTGCGCTGCTGACGCTCCAGCAGGACTGGATTTTGCACGTTCTGATAATCATACCCAAAGGTGAGGTCGATATTGCCCTTGGGATTGAGGTCCACTTCGGTGCCCCCAAACAGGCGATCGATCAGACTATTGGAGATGTCAAATTTCTTGATCGGATCGACATCGGCACCTACCTCACCGCCGGCCGAGCTGATACCAGCCAATCGCTGAAAATAGCTCCGCTCTTGCTCTTTGGCTTTGTAGTCCAGATACTCGTCAAAGGACATGTAGGTGGGACTCCGGAAATAGTCCTCCCCGATACGCTCGGTAATCAGAAAGTCGGAGGTCTCCGGGTCATACTCGATAGACTTGTCGACGATATTGGGATCTCTCAGGTCGAAGGGGTTTCGATCCTTCTTGTCGGTAAAGGCCCCTTTGCGGTCTTCGAGCGCCGGGATCGTATCGCTCCGGCTGACGCTGGTCTCGTACGGATCTGCTAGATTTCTGCTGGATTGCACGCTACCCAGGGCGGACCACCAGGACAAGACGCAAAACAGTATGAAAAAAACAGTTCCTCTTCTATTCATCAACACAGATGCAGTTGGAGCTATGGTTCGTAACTATGGTCCTTAAACGAAATATTCCCCATTTTCTTTCTCGGCGAAAGTACTTAAATCACACACCCGAATTAAGAGGATAGTTGTTTTAAGGAGGCCTTGATCAGGGCTTCGACGCTGACCAAGTTTGATTCTGCTTTAGACACTTCAGAGATCACCTTCATCACCCTATTTTTATTGAAGCCTAAAGCCAACAATGCAGATAACGCCTCGGTCTGCAAAGTATTGTCTACGGTAGGTAGCGTGACCTGCCCCAGACTGGTTTTGGCCAACTTGTTCTTCAGATCCAGGATGATCTGTTTAGCTGTCTTGGAGCCAATCCCCTTCACCTGCCTAAAGACGGCCTCATTTTCAGCCAGGATGGCATGGCTAGCCTCCTGCGGTGTCATGGAGGAAAGGATAATTCTGGCCGTATTGGGACCAATGCCACTGACCGACAACAGATGAATGAATAGTTCGCGCTCTTCCGCCTCAAAGAAGCCAAACAACGTGTGACTATCTTCCTTCACATGTAGATAGGTCAATAGCTTGATGCTCTCCTCCTTTTCAATGTGAGCATACGTGTGTAATGTAATGTTGACATGGTAGCCGATGCCTCCCACCTCCACGTATACAAAGGCCGGATTCTTATACGTGATACTACCCTTCAGGTATGCGATCATGACAATCTTTCGTTACCAAATGATACTCTCCTGATTACCTATCAAAATCTGTACCAATTACGATTTATCATTATTTTTAAATAATTGATTTATAAGCTTATTTACATCCGTAAATTTTTTAATGTGTAGTTCCCGTTCGTGGTTTTGGATCATGCCAAAGGAATCTATCTTTGCCAGCAAAGTACCGCACTATGAATGTCCTTCTCCTGGGAAGTGGCGGCAGGGAACACGCCCTGGCCTGGAAGCTTACCCAAAGTCCATTGCTGACTAGGCTCTACATTGCGCCCGGCAACGCTGGCACTGCGGAGCATGGGGAAAACTTGGCCGTACAGGTGGACGACTTTGAAGCCATTGATCAGGCCGTCAAGGACCATGACATTGCACTGGTGATCGTGGGTCCGGAAGTGCCCCTGGTCCAGGGAATTGTCGATGTACTGGAAGCAAAGCATCCGGACCTGATGGTGGTGGGTCCGACCGCCAGTGGAGCCAGGCTGGAGGGGTCCAAAGCTTTTGCCAAGGAGTTCATGGACAAATATGGGATACCTACCGCCGCGTATGCAGAGTTTACCGGTGAAGACCTGGAAGCCGGGCTAGCCTACCTACGCGGTCATGCCTTGCCTATCGTGCTGAAAGCAGACGGCCTGGCGGCAGGCAAAGGGGTCGTCATTTGTCAATCGGTCGCAGAAGCAGAGGGCGAGTTTAGGGATATGCTGGGGGGCAAGTTTGGTGCGGCGAGTACCAAGGTGGTGGTCGAATCCTTCCTGGATGGCATCGAATTTTCGGTCTTTGTCCTCACCGACGGCAGCAGCTACCAAGTCTTGCCCATCGCCAAAGACTATAAGCGGATTGGGGAGGGTGACACGGGTCCCAACACCGGTGGTATGGGCTCGGTATCTCCCGTACCTTTTGTGGATGCGGCGCTGTGGGAAAAAGTGGAAGATCAAGTCATCCGGCCAACCATCACGGGTCTTAAGCAGGAGGGGATGCGCTACCGGGGCTTTATCTTCTTTGGTCTGATCAACGTGGATGGCAGTCCCTATGTGATAGAATACAATTGCCGGATGGGAGATCCGGAGACTCAGTCGGTCTTGCCCCGTCTCAAGAGCGACCTGCTCGCTGCTTGCGTGGCGACCTGTCAGGACCAGCTAAAACACACGACCCTGGAACTGGACGATCAATCGGTCGTGTCCATCGTCCTGGTATCCGGAGGTTATCCCGGCTCGTATGAAAAGGGGAAGGCCCTCCAAGGGATGGACCAGGTCGCCCATGATACCCTCATCTTTCATGCCGGCACCCGGCGAGATGGGGAGCACATTGTAAGCAACGGCGGACGCGTGGTCGCTGTATGTTGTCAAGGCAGCGATCTCAAGGCGGCACTGGCCAAAGCCAACGCGGATGCTCAGAAGATTCATTTTGAGGGACAATATCACCGGCGGGACATTGGGCTCGACCTCATCTAGTGGCCTGCTTCTTGACTCTTGCCAAGTCAATCTTGAAGCGCATTTTGGTCCTAATCAAGGTGCAGAACATGAGCGAGCGACCTCGCAAAGTCGTGCATGACAGCGCGAGAAGCGAGGCAACCGCCAGAGCTAGTAGGCACTACGGCGAGACGTTGCAACGTAGAGTAAGGACAAAAATGACCAAAACAAAGGGCCATAGGTTATGAATCAGACCACTAGTACTAGTGGCAAGACATACGATGTCGGGGCCATCCAAGACATCTGTGGAGGCACCTTTCTGCAATGCCCGGATCGTCACCATGTCATCAAACATCTGCTGGTGGATAGCCGTCAACTCCATCTGCCAAAACCCACGCTCTTCTTTGCATTCAGGGGACACAAACAGGATGGTCACCAGTACATCGAGCAGCTCTACGGAGCTGGGGTGCGATGTTTTGTCGTGTCCCAGGACGCTGATTACACCGCCTTTCCGGAGGCCAACCTACTGCTGGTCCCAGATGTGCTGGATGCCTTGCAGCAATTGGCCCGACACCATCGGTCTCAGTTTGCGCTACCGGTGGTAGGAATCACCGGGAGCAATGGCAAGACCGTGATCAAGGAGTGGCTCGCTCATTTGTTGGCCGATACCTTTATGATTGCCAAAAGCCCAAAGAGCTACAACTCCCAAATTGGCGTACCGCTCTCCCTGTGGCTACTGAGTGCGGAGAGCACCCTGGGTCTTTTTGAAGCGGGTATCTCCCTGCCTGACGAGATGGCCCGGCTGGCATCGATGATTCAGCCCACATATGGCATTTTTAGCAATCTGGGTTCGGCACACGATGAGGGATTTGCCTCCCGCCGCACCAAGGGACAGGAGAAAGGCAAGCTCTTCCGTGATTGCGAGCGTGTGATCTACTGCCGGGACCACCCGATGATTCATGACTTGCTGGTGGATGCATCGATCCCTGCGTTTTCCTGGTCTCGACAGGACGACACGGCAGATCTCCGCGCCAGCGTAGACAGACACGAAAAAGGAGCCGATATATGGTACCGCCAAGAGGGTGTCACCGGGCAGGTCTCGATCCCCTTTGCCGACAGCGCATCTATAGAGAATGCCCTGCATTGCCTGGCCATGCTGATCGTACTGGGCCTAGATCCGATGGAGATGGCGACACAGTTTGCCTCCTTACCCCCGGTCCGGATGCGCCTCGAGCTACGAGCGGGCCTGGGACGGTGCGAGATCATCAACGATGTGTACAATGCCGATCTGGAGTCACTGGCAGCATCCCTGAGTTTTGCTCGTCAGCAGGCCTCTCATGGGCAAACCACCATTGTACTGTCTGATCTGCTCCAGCAGTCACTCGATCCTTCTTTGCTCTATCGACAAGTGGCGGATATGCTGGAGAGCTTTGGCGTACGACGGCTGATCGGTGTCGGGTCCGTCATCACGCAGGTACGCGATCATTTGGACCCCTCCATCGAGCAGCTCTTTTACCCGGATACGGACGCCCTATTGGATGCCTTGCCAGGCATCGCGTTTTCCGATGAATTGGTCCTCGTCAAGGGTGCCCGCTCGTTTGGCCTGGAGCGCGTGACCGACCGGCTTAGCAAGCAGCAGCATCGCACGGTGCTTGAAGTACATCTGGGCGCCCTGGCCCGCAACATCAAGAAGATCCAGGCGCTGTTGAGGCCGGAGGTCAAGACGATGGCCATGGTCAAGGCAGCGGCGTATGGTAGCGGCTCCATCAGCCTGGTACGCTTTCTAGCCTCCCGCAGCGTGGATTATCTGGCCGTGGCGTACGCGGATGAGGGCGCCGAGCTACGAAGGGCCGGCATCGATCTGCCTATCATGGTGCTCAATACGGAGCCGCAGAGCTTGCCACTACTCACGCGATACGAGCTGGAGCCGGAGGTGTTTTCGCTGGCTCAGCTCCAGCAAGTGATCGAACATGCGCGTATGACCCAGCAGCAGATTGCGATCCACATCAAGCTGGAGACGGGCATGCACCGATTGGGCTTTACCGCTTCTGAGGTGTCGGACCTGTCTGCCCTCCTCCGGGACCATGGCGATGTCCATGTACGCACGATCTTCAGCCATCTGGCCGCCAGCGATGACGTGGCCGAGCGGGCGTTTACCCAGTCCCAGATCCAGCGCTTTGATGAGCTATCGCAACAGCTGATGGACGGACTCTCCTACCAACCGATGCGTCACCTAGCAAACTCACAGGCCATCGTGCACTATCCCGAGGCCCATTTTGACATGGTGCGTCTGGGCATTGGCATGTACGGTATCGGGATGCCTGATCGATTGGCGCTGGAGTCTGTACACCAATTACGGTCTTCGATTTCGCAAATCAGGCAGGTGCCCAAAGGAGCCACGATCGGCTACGGAAGAGCGGAAAGATTGGACCGCGATCGAGTGATCGCCACGGTGAGCATCGGATACGCAGACGGATTGATACGAAAAGCCGGCAATCGTCGTTATGCTCTTGTTGTAAACGGACATCGCGCACCGATCGTCGGAAATATCTGCATGGACATGACTATGATTGATGTGACCGGCCTACCAGATGTCCGCATTGGAGATCCCGTGATTGTCTTTGGCAATCGTCCGACCATCGGTCAGTTGGCCGAGGCAGCCGGCACCATTCCCTACGAAGTTTTTACCAGGATAGGCCAGCGCGTAAAACGGGTGTATGTCAACGATTGAGCGGAGTACTCCAATGGATTAATGTAGCCAAATTTGTATTTTTGTGCCCCAAATTCACCGTCTAGTAAAGCACTAATTATGAAGCTCTTAAAGTCTCTTAGCGTTAGTCTTCTCCTGTCGCTGAGCCTCAATGCGACGGGTCAGGATCGCGTGCTCTTTACCGTAGAGGATGAGCCGGTGATGCTTGATGAGTTCTTGTACATCTACGAGAAAACCAATCGCGACGATGCCGATTTTTCGGAGGCATCGGTGCAGGAATATCTCGACCTCTACAAGAAGTTTAAGCTGAAGGTGTACAAGGCGCGGGAGATGCAACTGGACACGATCCAGGCCTTGCAAGACGAGCTGGCGGGCTATCGCAAGCAACTTGCCAACTCCTATCTTTCGGATCGGGAAGTCTTGGGCGATCTCACTCGCGAGGCCTATGACCGGATGCAGCAAGATGTAAGCTTCAGCCACATCCTGTTTAAGGTGCCGGCCGCTGCCTCCGAGAGCCTCGAAACACAAGTGTACGAACGTGCACTATCCGTCTTGGAACGCCTGCGCGCCGGGGAGGACTTCGCCACGGTGGCCACGGAGGTATCGGAAGACGAATCTGCCAAGAAAAACCGGGGGCAAGTGGGTTATGTCACCGCCATGCTGCCCGATGGCTTCTACGAGCTGGAGAACACCCTCTACACCCTGCCGGGGGGTACCTACTCCCGACCGGTGCGTAGCAAGCTGGGATATCACATCGTCAAGGTAAACTCCAAGCGTGCGGCAAGAGGCGAGATCGAAGTAGCCCAAATATTGATCCGATCAGGTCGAGGCAAGAACTCAAAAGCCCGGATTGACTCCCTGCACCAACTGATCATGGACGGCGCCAACTTTGAAGAGGTGGCACGACAGTACTCTGAAGACAAGCAGACGGCAAGCCGGGGAGGGTACCTGGGCTTTTTTGGTATCAACAAATACGAGAGCATATTTGAAAACACCGCTTTTCGACTGCGAGAAGACGGAGCCATCAGCCGGCCGATCAAGACAAGCATTGGATGGCACATCATTAAGCGCCTCAGTGTCAAGCCCAAGCTGGCTTATGAAGAAGTGCGCAGAAGCCTGGAAGCCAAGGTGAAAGAAGACGGCAGATTTGCCATTGCAGAAGCATCCCTGCTCGACAAAGTGAAGGACGAAAATGGATATGAAGCGTTGGACTGGGACAAGTCAAAGTTCTTGGCAGAGATCGGTGGCGACTTTCTGACCTACAAATGGAAGGCTCCCGAGCACGTGACCGTCCAACCCATCTACCGCATCGGTGACCGATATGGCACCACCGACGATCTGGTGCAATACCTCTCGAAGAATACAGCTACCCGACTGCGGCTAAATCGCTCGCAACAAGCCCTACCCGCGCTAGAAGAACTGGTGGATGAGTTTATTGTGGAGGGGATCACCCAATTTGAAGAGGACCAGTTGGAGGAGAAATTTCCGGAGTTTAAAGCTTTGATGCGCGAATATCGGGAGGGCATTCTCCTGTTTGAAGCCACCAAGATGAAAGTCTGGGACAAGGCTTCCAGCGATACGGTCGGTCTAAAGTCGTTTTACCGATCTCATCCAGATCGATATCGATGGCCTGCTCGAGCCCTCGTCGAGACCATCACCATCAACAGCGGAGATGCCGGCCAGGTGGCCAAAGTGTCCAAGCGCTTGTCCAAGTGGTCCGGGCAGAAACTGCTCAAGAAATTTAACCGAAAGGAAGAAGTAGTCCGGATCCAAAGCCGGCTGGTCGATGAGGATCAGCTGGAGGAGGGACTTTCCCTGGAAAAATATGCCACGTCAACCCCCATGCCGGCAGCCGACCAAGGGTCGACGGTCGTCAAGCGGGTAGCTCAAATCATCCCTCCCAAGCGCAAGACGATGGATGAAGCCCGGGGCTATATCATTGCCGACTACCAAGATCATCTCGAAAAAGCCTGGGTGGATGAACTGATGAATGATTATGAGGTGGTTGTCAATCAAGATGTGCTCTCTTCCATCGTCAAGTAGGGTCGTGGCTTGCCTCGCCGTACTGCTGGCGAGTCTGGCTGGAATACTGGGGGGATGCCAGATAGACGGCAAGGAGCCAAACGACGTCTTGCTCGCCCGGGTATTCGACAAGCGGCTCTATCTGTCGGAAGTAAGGGAGATCATTCCGACGCAAAGCACTGCGGAAGATAGCATCCTGGTGCTCAATGCCTACATCGAGCGCTGGATCAAGGAGAGCCTGATGATGCATGAGGCGGAGCGAAGTATCCCTGCCGATCTGGAGATCGACGAGCTGGTCAAAGACTACAAATCGTCGCTCATCATGCACCAATACGAGAAGCTGATGGTAGAGTCACTGCTCGATACCGTAATCGGCGAGCCGGAGCTGGTCGATTATTACCAAGCCAACAAATCACAGTATCTCCTGGAGTCGATTATCGTCCAGTGTAGGCTGTTGAAGCTGCCCTACGAGTGCCCGATCGAGGCGGTGGAGAAGGTGGAAGCCCTGTGGGAAAGCACCGACGAGGCAGATATGGACACGCTCATGGGCCTGGCAAATCTCTACGCTACCGCGTACTTCTTGAGTGATAGTCTGTGGTACGAGCTGAATCAGATCAGCAAAGAGATGCCACAGGGAGCCATCAATGAGCATGTGATTCGAAACAACAAGGTATTTGAGCTCAGCAACGACGATTATTATTATTTTCTTAAAATCCTGGATATCAAGGACAAAAAGGAAGTGGCACCGTTAACCTATATTCGGGATCAGGCTTCGCAGGTGATTTTGCATGAGCGAAAAATCGCGCTCTTGGAAAAGCTAAAGAACGACCTGTATGAACGTGCGGCATCCCGCAACCTGGTAAAACTGTTTACAGAATGAGACACATCTATGTACTAGCACTATGTCTGACGTCCAGCCTGCTGACGGGTCAGGAGCGGGCCATCATTGATCAGATTGTGGCCACGGTGGGTGACGAGGTCATCTTGCTATCCGATGTCGAAGAGCAATTTGCCTACGATGCTGAGCGACGGGGATTTCTGCCAGAAGATGCCAAGTGCAACATCCTCGAAGGCATCATGATTCAAAAGCTGCTGGTCAACCAAGCCAAGTTGGACAGTGTCATCGTAGAGGAGGATGTAGTGGAGCAGCAACTGTCCTCCCGGATTGACTATATCCTGGGGCTGATGAACAACGACATCACCCAATTTGAAGAGTACTACGGCAAGAGTGTGGCTGCGGTGCGCAACGAGATGCGGGAGGATATGCGCGGTCAGATCACCGCCGAACGGATGCAGGCCTCGGTGATCGAAAATGTACGGATCACCCCTTCGGAGGTCAAGGCCTACTTTGATCGTATCCCAAAAGATAGCCTGCCGTATTTCAGCTCCGAAGTCGAGATTGGCGAAATCGTGGTCAATCCCAAGGTCAATGCGGTCGAGCGCGAGAAAGCGCTGACCAAATTGCAGGACCTTCGAGATCAGATCTTGGCGGGCGCTGACTTTGCCTCCCTGGCCACCAAACACTCCGATGACTTGGGCTCTGCTCGCATCGGAGGAGATCTGGGGCTGCAGCAAAGAGGTAAGTTTGTGCCCGAGTTTGAGGCGGCTGCGTACAACCTGGAAGAAGGTGAGCTAAGCGAAATCGTGGAGACCGAATTTGGCTTTCATCTCATCGAGATGATCGAGCGTCGGGGTAATCTCATCCACACCCGACATATCCTGATCAAACCCAACATCACCGATGATGATCTGCTCAAGGCCAGGGTCTACCTCGACTCGGTCCGGACGGCATTTCTTGACGACACCATCAGCTTTGAGGGCATGGTCAAAATCTATTCGGATGAGGATCTCCAGAGCTACAATAATGGAGGCCGGATGATCAATCCTGCCACAGGTAATACCTTCTTTGAGACCGCTGAGTTGGATCCGGACATCTTCTTTGCCATTGATACGCTGGACATTGGCGAGATCACGCGGCCCATCGAATTTGCGAAACCCACAGGAGATATCGCCTATCGCATTGTCCTGCTGCAGTCGAGGACCGATCCGCATCAGGCCAACTTGCAGCAAGACTACACGAAGATCAAAGAAGCTGCCATTCAAGCCTCTAAGTCGGAGTATCTCAATGAATGGTTGGATGACAAGGTGCAGTCCACCTTCGTGGAGGTCAATCCGGGCCTGCTCCAAAAGTGTGCCAGCCTATCCAAGTGGAGCAAAAAGAAGGTACTCACCCCGTAGGAGGCTGTTGAAATCCGGGCTCCTTAGGACAAGGCCACCTATCCGTCATCGGTCTAGTGCTGTGCCCACTGCACCTGGACCGAGGGAGGTTGGTCATAGGCCATGGCATAATGACGGACAAATCCGATAAACTGCGATTCTTCAAAGATCAGCCGTCTACCACCCACCCAGGCGGCCAAGAAGCGGTACTGCACCGCTCCATCAATGGGCGTGGCCAGATAGAAGAAGTCTTGCTCGTCCTCTCGATAGTGGTCCACCTCGTACTTGTCGTGCACCAACAGCGCCATCCCCAGCTGATCCCCATCGGCAGATTGTAGCCCGTAGGTATAGCCAAAGTGGGTGCCGCCATTTTTGCCCTGGGTAAAGTCCGAGGCTTCCGGATGTCTGGGCAGACCAAAGGCCATCTGAAGATTGAGATCGGTGGGATTGATCAGCTCCATGTCCACCTGCGCCCAGTGCTGGCCGGCCGTCATCTGCCACTTCAAGAGTATGTCTACCTTCTCATCTCGTACCGGGATGCCCAGTATCCGTATATGCACTTCCGCTCGCAATGGACCATCAGCAATCACCTCGTACGATCGCTCGTCAAAGGTGTTGAATCGGATGATCTCACTCTGGTCGTACAAGGCCGGCCCCCCGACACCAAGGCCACTGCCTTCATCCAGGATGTCACCCCCCCATCGGGCCAATGGGCTGAGGGGCGCCTGGACCGTATCCAGGAGCAGCGCGGCGGTGTTCTTGCCAATGATGTCAAAGCCAAAGGGCGCGTTCAGCACCGACCGATACGCGATAAAGTCATTTTCTATGATGACACCGCCAAGCGCAAACGGATTGGCTCCGGTGAAGGAAAATTGCTCGATGGAAGCTCCGTCCGTACCCCGGGTGATCACCTGCACGCCCTGGCTAGACGCCTGGGTGAATCCGTCCGTGGGTTCCGCCGTCAAGACCTTGTATGCGCCCGGCGCCAGATCCACTTGAAAGTACATCTTGTCGGGAATGTCATTGCTGTTTCGATCCTCCAATTGGACGGGTATGACCGTCGCATCATCGCGAATCTCAAAAGCGGTTGACGTGGCCAAAAGGTCGACGTCTACCCCAAACTGCTTTACGCTGTCCAGACCATCATTGGAGACCGTGATTTGAAACAGCGCGCTGGACCCGGCATGGCCGCCTGGCGCCGTACCACAATTCCAATACATCACGGCAATGACGATTGACAGAAGGCCTAGTCTCTTCATCGCATCCACCTATTTTTTGTTGGGCTGAAGCATGCCTGCTCTGCCCACGCCGGTTTGAAATCCAATGGCTTGCGGAACATTGTCATCGTAATCCTCCCAAGCGATAATCTCCTTGAGAAACTCCTCTGCATGACGCAGGATGAAGGGTGGCTTCAGTTCTTCGGGCCGCAAAATCTCCACCGATTTGGGCGGTTGGGGCTTACCCAGACTCTCGATAAAGGGCAATACGATCGACACCATGACTTTGCCATTGAACAGCTGCTGGTAGATCAGCATCCCATTGGATTTGATCAGATGCCGCTGCGCCTTGCCGATGGTCTCGCTGATGCCACTTTCTACCTGACCCAATGTCAATACGATGGCTTCCAGATTTTGCAATTCGTCCTTGACTTCCACCTCGCCCGGGAGTCCGGTCTCATCGATCACCCGTTGTAACTGACCGCGGATCATCTCTCGCAGACTCTCCTTCCACTCGGTCCGATACTGGCTGGTCTTGGCAAGGAGGGCCAGGTATTTCGCTGCTTTCTTCTTCAGGTTCCGGTATTCCATGCAGGCTGCTTTGGCGCGAAGATATAGGGAATTCCGCACTTCCCGGCCATAGCGGCGACGGCCAGCGTGGCCGTAAAACAGGCGATCTCAATTGTGGCTCAAAATGTGCTACTAATCGGACAATATGCCTGATATTAGACGTTGATACAAGTACATGCATTCGATTAGACGTAATTTTGCTTGTTTAATGTATTGAGGATGAACATACTAAGATATACCCTACCTCCCATCTTCGCCTTTGTCGTCTGCACCTGCCTCTCCGCTCAAATGGTGGTGCAGGGGGACACGTTGTTTGGCAATGAGTGGATCAATTATGATCAGTCCTACTTCAAGATATCCGTCGTCGAGGATGGGATGTACCGCATTTCCTATGAGGTTTTGAGCTCGGCAGGGGTACCCCTGGCTAGCATACGCGCAGCTGATCTGGAACTATGGTGGATGGGGCGTGAGCAACCTATCCATGTCACAACCACCGGCACGCTTGGCCCTGGCGACTACCTCGAGTTTTACGGGAGGCGAAATCGATCGGAGTTGGATCGGTTTCTGTTTGAGAATCCCGGGGAGGAAATGCTCAACCCGGAGTACAGTCTACACTCCGATACCTCCAGCTACTATCTCTCCTGGAGCGAAGGATCACACCCCCGTTTCGAGACATTGGAGAATGACCTTGGTGGCACGCTGCCGGCCAAACGAGATTGGTATCTGCATACCGAGCAGTTGGTGCTATCAGAAAGTCACTTCAAGCCGCTGCTAAATAGTCAGGGGGTCAGGTTCTCACACTACTTAGAAGGGGAGGGGTTTGCCAGCCGAGAAGGCACCAATCATACGTTTGATCTGGCCGTCGCGGACCTGGCACCAACCGGACCCGAACCGTCCCTGCACTTTCGTATGACGGGCAACACCCAGCTGCACGCAGCTACCATCACCTGGAACAATCAGATGATATTTCATCACTCCTTTCCGGGTTCGAACGGCCGAGGCGGTGCACCCTTGATCGACACTAGTGTGACACTGAGTCGGGACCGGCTACAGGCTACGAACCAGTTTTCGGCCGCTAGTTCGGGTGAGATGGATCGTATCCGCTTTGGCACGATTGCCCTTAGCTATCCGAGGCACTTTGCGTTTTCCTCGGATCGTCAGTTCTCGCTGTCGATAGGCGATGCACGAGACGGGGCTTACCTCGAGCTGGCCGGCCTGAATGCCCAAGTTTCTCACATCGTCTTTGATCTAAGCAGTGGCTTTCGGCTACCGTTAACCTTCGACAATGGTATCGGCAAGGTCAACCTGCCGCCGGGCCCTAACCAGCGTGAGCTCGTCATCCTGCCTGAGCCCCAGATGCAGCAGGTCACCGACTTGAGGAATGTCAATTTGGAGCGCCTGGACGCCTCGAATGCCAGTTATCTAATTGTTTCTAATCCCAAACTCTATCAGGACGAGCAGGGCACAAACTGGGTGCAGGAATACGCCGCGTATCGGTCTACCACCATCGGCGGTGGTCATGCCGTTCAGGTGGTTGACGTCTATCAATTGATCGATCAGTTCGCATATGGGGTAGATATGCACCCACTCAGCGTAAAGAATTTTGTGAATTACATTACAAGAAATTGGACACGACCCCAATTCCTATTGTTGATAGGCAAGGGACTCAACTACGGCGACGCCCGGCATGCGATCAAGCCCTATGAATATCTGCCAGTCTATGGACAGCCAGGGTCGGACAATTTGCTTACAAGCAGGGGGTCGAGCAGCACACCACTCTTACCAGTAGGACGGTTGGCCGTAAGTGAACCGAATCAAATCGGGATTTATCTTGATAAAATCAAGATCATGGAAGACCAGATAGCAAATGCTCCTCAAAGCATCGCCAGTAGAGCATGGATGAAAAGGGCCCTTCATCTGTCTGCTGGTGACAGTCCCAACGAGCAAAACATCATACTCGCCAAGATGAACGAGATGGCAAACATTCTCGAGGCAGGCGATCTGGGGATGGAGGTCACCACGGTATCTCGTCAATCGAACGATATCATCGAAGGGTCGGTGAATGAGAAAACACTGCGCCTAATCAACGATGGGATCATGATCAAGTCATACTTCGGGCATGGGGCGGTCACAACCACACAATTTCAAGGCTACGAGGATCCTTTTTTCCTAAACAATGAGGGCAAGTATCCGCTTATGCTAGCCCTGGGTTGCCACACCGGTAATGTATTCACCAATGCGATCAGCCTGGGCGAATCAAATGTTCTGACAGAGTCAAAGGGAGCCATCGCCTACATTGCGACATCTGGCTTGGGATTCCTGTCAGCACTGGACATTTTCGGCAAGGACTGGTATGATGAGTTAAGCTCAGATTTCTTTGAGAAGTCATTGGGCGGTAGTATTAAGTCCACGATCTCAAAGCACGATCAAAATCTGTCGATCCCTATTCGGACCCTCATGCAGCAACTGGTGTTACATGGTGACCCCGCCTTCAGGATCTCCAAAGCAGATGCTCCAGACTATCTGATCGATGCGACAACGGTTAGACTTGACCCTGATGTGATTGAATCCGAACAAGATTCTTTCCTTTTATCCTTTGAAATACTAAACCTTGGTCTCCAGCTGGGGGATACCTTGAGCCTGACGATCAAGCAGATCACACCTGCAGAGGAGGAGGTTGATCTTGGAGTGCACCGTCTTCATGCCCAACAATTTAGAAGTCAGGCATCCATTAGATTGCCGTTGCGCAAGTTGGAAAATATGGTAGGTCTCAATCGAATCTTAGTGGAACTAGACCCTGAAAACCTGATACGTGAGGCCTCACCCGGAGGGGAAATGAATAATGAGTTGATAAGTCCAGATGGAAGGAAAGGTGTCAATTTTGTGATCTATGAGGCTGGCATTGTCCCTAGCTTCCCAGTCAACTTTGGCATTCACACGAGTGACACAATTACGTTGACGGCGATCACTTCAGCCCCCCTTGCCCCGCTGGCAAAATATCAGTTGCAGGTAGACACAACGGCCTTATTCGATTCGCCGCTGCTACGCGAGCACATCACGGAGGAGACGAGAGGTATAGTGAACTGGTTGCCACCGGTCGAAGAACTAGAGGGTCAGGTCTATTATTGGCGAGTACGTAGATTAGACTCCGACGAATCATCGATATGGTACTCCAGTTCCTTTTTATATCAGCCTGGAGGTCGAAACGGGTTTAATCAATCCCATTATTATCAGTTTCTTGCCAATAGCACTACCAATCTAAATATTGACAGTGTAACAAGGAGGATCACTTTTGCTCCAAGTTTTAATGACTTTCAGATCAAGAATGTGGCTAGCAGAAGCGGCACATCTAGCGCGGGCGTTTTTGTCAATGGGAGCTCCTGGAGTGACTTCTTTCGTTGGGAGGTGACGGAGGGTCTGACTTTTATAATCAATGATCCCAATAGTAGGTCTGGCTTCAAGTTTAATACTCGCCCAGGCCAATATGGAAGCGTCAATAACACGGCAGCCCGCATTGCCTCCTTTCCTTTCACTACCAAAACGATCGAGGATAGAACTCTCATCATAGACTTCCTGGAGAAACATCTGGAACCCGGGCAACTCGTATTCATGTACACCACGCAGGCGCAGCAGGACCTTACACTTTCCGTTCAAGATTGGGCCTCGGACTCGCTTTCTCTGGACGGCAGGAACCTGTTTAATATCCTGGAAGGTCTCGGTGCCTCCCGAGTCAGGGAACTAGAAAATGGGGCAAAACCGTATGTTTTTGCTTTTCGCAAAGGTCATGGCCTGGTTGCAGAAATGATCGCAACAGGTCCCGATGGACTTGCAGATCTAAAGTACAGCTTGCCCAAAGCATCCTCTACAGGCTTGATGAGGTCTGTTCCGATAGGTCCGGCCTCTGAGTGGCACAATATTGATGTCAACATTGCGCGGTCCCATGGAGATTCTTCCAGTCTAAAGCTATTTGGCAGAAGACCCCTGGGCAGAGACGAAGCCTTGATAGGCGAATCTATACCAGATCTCTTCGATATACGCCATATCTCCTCAGATGAATATCCCTATCTCAGTCTTGATCTCTTTCTACAGGATATGACTAATCAGACCGCTCCCGATCTAGGGAACTGGCGCGTGTATTTCGAGGGGTTCCCTGATCTCTCATACTCCTTCGATCACACCGTGGGGGTTGCCTGTGACACGCTAGAAGTCGGCCAAAAAATCCAACTGAATCTCCCAATTCATAACCCGTCGCCTGACTCGTGGTCTGACTCCATATTCCTGGAAATAGTGCTCCGCGATGAGCAAAATCAAGAAATACGACATCACAGAACCATTGCCCCATTGGCCTCAGGAGAATACTCGACCACCTCGGCAGAATTTGACATCGATCAATTGCGAGGTAAGATCACCCTGATCTCGGTCATAAATCCAAGGGGGCTGCAGTCTGAGTTGTACCAAAACAATAATCTCCTCACAAAGTGTTACTTCAAATCGGAAGATGTCATTAATCCGATAATCGACGTCACGTTTGACGGAAGAAGAATACTCGACGGAGAAATTATATCCGCTCAACCACATGTCAGCATCAGGCTACGGGACGAAAACAACAACTCGCCCCTTACCGACAGTAATAGTGTCGATATTTATTATTTCACACCGGGCGGGGCCAAAATCAAGGTAGATGCCGATTCTCCCTTATTGCAGTACGAGACTGTTCTTGATTCTGCAAACGAACTAAAAGTCGACTATTTTCCTGTTTTTTCTGAACTCGGTGACTATGAATTTCATGTGAATGGTAGAGATAACAATGGAAATCCTGCCGGCAAATTGGATTATATCGTCAATTTCTCCATTTCTGACGAAAAGACCTTTAGCGATATTTACCCTTTTCCCAATCCTTTCACAACGTCATGTAGATTCAGCTACACCCTTAACACTAGTTTCACCGTACCAAACCTCTCAATTAGAATCATGGCACTGGATGGTACCATTGTCAAGGAAATAACAAGCGAGGAGCTGGGGCCCCTAAGTCCAGGCACACACCTCACCGATTTTCAATGGGACGGGACCGACACCTATGGCGATAAGTTGGCCAACGGCATCTATCTCTATAAAGTAATCACTTCGGATTTCAAACAAAAGATCGCGGCTTCAAGATCCGCCTTTTTTGAAAAAGGGCTAGGCAAAATAGCCATACTCCGATAGCATTTTGAACGATCAGTTCCTACATTTAGTCCTGACACGATTTAATCTTGCGACTAAACGCTGGAAGGACTCTGACGGAATCCCCTTTGCTCTGTCAGAGAAATGGCTTAGAAAAAGAACAGCCCTCTTTCACAACTTGTCAGTACCCTCCGTTCAAGCTCAAACGAACCAAAATTTTAAGTGGATAATATTTGTCGATAGTGATTCACCGCGATGGCTTATCAAAAATATGACCGACTTTGTTTCATCGCATGCAAATATGTATCTGCTGTTCTCACGAGGCTACGATGGTCATCAAGCACTGCTGCTTGATACCGTGGCCAAGCTGCGCAGTGTCTCCACGACGCACCTAGTAACAACAAGACTTGACAACGATGACCTTTTGCATAAAGACTTCATTCAGACAATTCAAAAACACTTTGACTCACAAAGCAAGACAGTGATTGATTTCCCATATGGATACCAGCTTGTTCTTAAGGACGCTGAAACTCCCTATGTCAGAAAGAAACGCGAAATCCTGAATCCCTTTACCACCCTTATTGAAGATATCCAAGACGCGGAAACTATACTACGGTATATGCATTTCCAATGGTCAAGACATGCCAACATACTTACGTTGAGAAAAAGGATTTGGATGCAGACGATCCATGAAGATAATGTGGAAAATGCCGAGGATGTCGGTTCTAGAGTCGTGACTGACAGGCGAATCCTGGAGGATTTCTCCATTTCATTCAAGACGCCATTGCGCAATGCCGCAAGCACCCAGGCGACCCGTAAAGGCTCAAACATTCGAGTAAAGTCGAGATACCTCATGCAAACTCTTAGAATATTCCTGCGGTCCAACTTTGATCTTGGAGCAAAGAAAAGATCCCGGTAAGGGACCCGCCAGATGCAAATCACCATTGCTCCAATCCTTCATCAGGACTAGTACTATCTCAATGATCTGAATGCCAATTTTAGGCATTGCTTGCCATATGACATCAATGAATACATATCATAGACATATCGTCCCAATCGCCTTAAGATTTCAACACTCGCATTCCGATTGATCGGGAGCGCCAAGCAGTAAAAGTGTAGAATCTTGCCAAATAGAAATAGCTTCATCTGCCTCCGTCCAATCAAATGCACTGCAGCTATATCCATACTAAAGAGATCGAGCACACAACTTTCAAAAGTCTCGACAAACTTCTCATCAATGGACCTTTCAAGAAGACGAAATGATCTACCCTCATGCTCCACCTCCACATACGTATGTCTATTGATGAATCTGGCATCCTCCCTTGAAAGAATCCGAAACCACAAATGGTAGTCCTCCCACACAAAGAAGCGATTGTCAAATCTATCCACCTGCAGCACATCTCTCTTTACGCACACACAGCCAATAGGAAATCCCCTTCTATGCCAAACTCTTAGTACCTGATTCAAAACATTGCCATCAAACGGACATCTTTCTGTCACCTGGTCGCCATCCTGCACCTTACCCAAGGTCACGAACATCATCTCCTCATCCGCCCGCGCAATCTCATCTCGCAACACCTTCAAATGATTTGGCAAGTAGTAATCGTCACTGTCCAAGAAACAAATGTATTCTCCTCTTGCCATTTCTATACCGCAGTTCCTGGCAGCACTTCGCTCGCGGTGATCAATCCACTTGTACCTGATCCTTTTATCCGATAGATAATTCGATATGACAGCATCAGTTCCATCATCGGACCCATCATCGACGATGATTAATTCCCAGCATGAGACACTTTGTCCGATCACACTCTCCACTGCCGAACAGACCATGTCAACGCGATTATGAGTCGCTAGTATTATCGAAAAAAAAGGGCTCACCTGATCAATTTTCGCCTTGCATACAATAGTCCGTTCGCCTGATCCCCGCTGTGAACGCTAACTCTGAAGTCACGCAACTCCTTCACGAGTTCCTCATGCCCGTCATTATGATACTCTATAATATACAACGAAACTATATTACTCATGCCCCCTTCAACAAGTCTTTGTACAATTTCGTACTCGGCACCCTCACAGTCTACCTTGGCGATTATATTATAGCCTGAGTATACGTCTGCAACTCTTGAAAATTCAGGAACGCAATCCCTTATACTAATCTTGATTTTCTTTGCATGCACAGATAACCACCGAGATTTAAAGAACATTGACGTTTTACCAGACTGCAAAGGGTCATAGTAAACTTCGACCATCTGATCATAGCCACCCAAGCCAAAATTGTTCATCAGAATCTTGTCAGACCATTTGGGGTTCAGAGACAGATTCACATTAAACCTACTCACTGACTGAGGGACGGGTTCATAAACTATAACCTTGCGCACATTCACCAGGGAAGCAAAGTACACAGCTGAAATACCAACATTTCCGCCAATATCCAAAACTATGGCCGAGCTAATTTTGAATTCGTATACATCCTCTACAAATATCTCATTGATTATATAGAGCTCCTCTAGGGTTTCAATTGCAAAGTTGCATTCCCCAATCTTTACTATGAGAATATCATCCCGCACTTGAAACTTACAATCAGCGACGGCCTTCAATCGCAATGCTAGATGATAACCCTCCATAAAAAACTTAAAACGACCTTCCTCAAAAGTCAACTCCAGCTCCTTAAACTCTATTCTACTTCTACATATATTTGCAAGTTCTACCTCACGATTCTTCCAAGCCAGGGCCTGAGCTGTGTTTCTCCAATCTGTCAACTCTACCTGTCCCCGATAGTATTTAATCCTAGTTACAATCTTAAACAAGACCGCACAAATGGTTGATTTAATCAATTTTCCCTAATTGAGTTAACTACCAAAATTTTATTGACGATCCCTTCCTGCCATTTGATTCTAGACATGTGCAAAAAAATAGCATCAGCATATGGCCTAGCGGTGATGCCAACTCCAAGCAAAATACAACATCATTGGCTGCTAAAGTTCAACAATATTGACAGAATTAATTGCTTTCTTTAGGGCTTGCCTCTGATCCAGTGTATGCACTTCTGGTGGAGCATACAGCCCAAATTTCGGAAAGTGACCAATGGTGTTGACATTTTTTAGATATCTTTGCGGAGGACATTCCAACCATAATAGCTACTTGGTCGACAAACGATGGGAATGTGAAGGTCGAATCAGGACTTGAGATATATGAGCCACAGTAGGACCGGTAAGCTATCAATCATCGTCTGCACACGTAATCGCCTTGAGACTTTAGTAGACTGTCTGTCGTCGATTCAAAAACAAAGTTGTGGCAACTGCGAAGTGGTTGTAGTACCCAATGGATGTCATGCAAGAACAATTGATTTCCTAAGATCCTACCAGGGATTATCCAATCTCAGAATTCAGGTTGAACAAGAAGCAGGGCTCAGTCTAGCGCGCAACAGCGGTGCGAAAATTGCTACGGGTGAGTGGTTAATCTATCTCGATGATGATGTGCTATTGCCCGAAGATTACTTAATGTGGGTGCTAGATATAATCTCAGGATCTGAATTCCAATGCTTTGGAGGGCCCTACTACCCTATCTACAAGACTGAAAAACCGAAATGGTTATCGCCTTCTTTTGGTCATAAGGAATGGCCGAGATCCGATGCTGGTGCTCTTGAGCAAGGGCACCTATCAGGTGGCAACTTTATCATTCGGCGAGATCTTTTGCTAGAGGTGGGAGGATTTCCGGTGAATAGGGGAATGAAGGGCGGAACGGTGGGTTACGGAGAAGAAAATTACGTGCAGGATAGCGTTAGGGAGCTGGGATATGAGATTGGATTTTTCCCACATTTGTATCTCGACCATTGGGTCTTAGCACATAAGTACAAGGTGTCCTGGCATCTTAAAGCCTCCTTTGCCCTAGGCAAGGCGGGTTGGCCCTTAGTGGAACCCAGAAGAAGGATTTGGACACTAATCACCTGTCTGCCCCGCTCCATCATAGCCACCATCTTGAGGCATGTGCCCAAAAATGCATACAAGGTCCTATCTAGTTCCGATTACTATTGGCAGAATTTTTTGATCGATAGCACTCGATCAATCTTGTTTAACCTGGGTCTTCTGACCACCTTTGTCAAAGAGGGTTTTGATAGCGAGACAAGATGGAAGTAGCTGTGATCATCCCTTGCTACAATGTAGTCCGATATGTCGGGACTGCCATCGAGTCGGTGCTTCGACAGGAGACCCCGCCCAAGCAGCTTCTGCTCGTCGACAACAATTCCACCGATGGCACTCTTGACCTATTGACCGACTATGCCGACCGGTTCCCAGCGCTGATTCAGGTACTTTCCGAAAAGAACCAAGGCGCCCCCTCGGCCAGAAATAAAGGACTTGCTCACGCGACTACCCCTTGGGTCCAATTCCTAGATGCAGACGACTGGATAAGGCCTCAGAAAATCTCAATTTGCCTTGACATAATCCGTAAATACCCTGGCTTTGACGTTCTAATTGGCGCATATACATATCGATACCTAAACGGACGCAGTCGGTACTTTGCTCCAAGGCCCGGAGATCCGTTTACTAGTTTGATCATGGGCAGGCTCGCCTCCACCTCAGCCATACTGTGGAAGAGAGACCGCTTAGTCGAGATCGGTGGCTGGAAGGAAGAGCTGACATCTTCACAGGAGTACGACTTATTGTTCAGATTGCTTTGTCACGGAGCTCAGTTCCACCTGGACAAAGAGCCGCTAACGATAATCTGCCGACGGATGACGGGACAGATTTCATTTACTGATTGGGGAGAGGTAGCGGGACTAAAATTAAAACTACTACTCTCCTGGTACGAGTGGTTGGGCGAGCATCGACCAGCATGGTTTTCCAAGAACTTAGATTTTCTAAATGATAAAATCTATGAGGTTGTGTATTCGATCTCCACTCGGAACGTTGCCAAGGCCAACAGCTTGCTGTTGAAGCACCTGCCTGCAGGATATCGACCATGGCCCTCCAAGCAAAATGAAATTGGTCTCCTGCATGCCCTGATGGTCTCTGTACTGGGCTTCAAGAATTATGCCTACGGCATGACGAAAGCGAAAGGGATCATAGACAGGGTTGCCCCCTCTGTCAGACAGTCATACTATCGACTTCGATACTGAATATTTTGACTTGGTAGTGCACTATCCCTTCTCACGGTGTTGCACTTTGAGATTCGTCCTAACACCCAGTAGTTTCAAGACCGATTTTTTGGGAGAATTCTTCAGACCAAAATAACCAAGCATTTCTTGAATTCCCCGGATATCGTTCACCTTATCGAGTTCAGTTTCATACATTCTGATATTCGGAAACTTTCTGGCAAAGCGTTTGGCCTGTGCGTATGTTTCTTCCACGTACCACTCCAACAACCTCCGATCAAATCTGCCGAATACCCACCGCCGGATCATCTTACTGCCCAGTCTCCCTCGCAAACGCATCAAAATTCGATCTAGTCTAAGCACTAGCCTGAAGCATCTCTTATCCCAAATACCTAGAGGATTAATAGGATCTTTCATCAGTGGAGTCATCAGCCACATTAGCCCATCCATGGTCAACGGAGTACAATTGATCCTTAGGAGGCTATCGACTATTTCTTGTTTATTGCGTTTGAGCACGATCACACCCAGTTCCTCATGAGGAAGGTAAAAGGGAATCAACCATCCAAATCCCTTAATGAATGTATGGTTTGTTTCTATGTAACACTCCTTGTCTCGCAAGGCCTCTTTGATGGCATCCAATTTCTCCTCCATTCGGCCCTCCATCGCGGCCGAGTCCCCGCTGAGGAAGTTGACCATCTCCCCGCCATTCAACACAGGCCTCGGCTCATGGAGGGCCACAATGCCTTCAAACTCATTTAATACTTGGGCAAGGTAGTGTGAACCAGATCTTCCCGTATTTATGCAAAAGATGTATCGGATCTTGGTGGCCATTCGTTCACGAGGAGATATGCAATGCACAGGGAAATCGTCGGATGGACGGAGAGAGTAACCTACTCTCCGAGCTGTAGTCTGGCATCGAGATAGTGGCCTTCTGATGTAAATTGATAATCATACCTCAAGAAATCAGCACGATATATCTTTTCAACAATTCTCCTGTCATGCGGTGACCAAATAATCTGGCCCTGTGATGCGTCAGTAGAATTATGTTTATTTCTAATGTCTATGTCAAATAGATCAGCCATTTCCAACAAGTCCTGTGCTGCCTCCATTTTGTATGTTCTTTCGAATCTCACCGCCATTTGCCATGGAGGAATTTTCCCAGGCCACGGTAAGTTTTCCTTCCATATCTGAGGTTGTAAGTGCCCGTCAAACCTATACACCTCCGGCAGCATGGATACAAACTTGCTAAATGGGGTATTCGACATGACGCTAGCTACTGACGATGGGTCTCCGGATATGCCTATTCCAAGTGGTGGGAAGAAGATTTTCTGACAGTTCTGCCATCTTCCCCTTTGCCTACTTACTTCTACGGCCTGACGGAACTTGTCTCTAAAAAAGGATGCCACCCGATCATAGGGGTTTCGGACCAGCAAATAACACTTTGAGCCTCTCGACATGACCCTTCTCCGTAGAACCTTGAGGAAGAGTCTGTCCGTTCCGAGTATCGAGAGAAGATTCTCCTGGCTACTGAGGGTGGAATACATTACCTTGTAATTGGTGAACAAGTATATTTCCTTATCCTTCCTCTTAAAGATTGGCATTTAACTGATTATTTCACCTGAGTGGCAGTGCCGCAATCGACATTCATATTTAGTAGATGGACATACCAGATGAAAACGACTTGGATCTTCCCATAACCCTCCGTATTGGCTAACTCAGCCAGAGGTTGCCGTCTTTCCTACCCCATATGGGATACGTCTGCAATCTAACTAGAAAGACTTGGCCTTCGTGCAAAATCCTCAAAGTGACCCAAAACTATCTTAGGCTCCAGGTCCGTCAAACAGCGATAATCCGGACACCTTTTCGCATCCGTCACCCGACTCTTATTTGGATTACTTAGGGAATAACAGGGTGCACAACGGACGGGCAAGCGGATATCGACATGGTGATCCGGATTGAGCACCTCGTAGCCAATGGTCCCAGGATCGGAGGCGCCCCAAATCGTAAAGGTAGGTCGCCCCAGGGCTGCAGCCACGTGCATCAATCCACTGTCCTGGCCCAGATAGGCATCAGCACCGGCGATGAGTGCAATAGCTTCCTTGAGGGTAGTCTTGCCGACCAGGTTGATGCTACCCAGATTCGGATCTTCCAGACTTCTGCCCAAGGATGTTTCGTTGGAGTCACCCAAGATCACAAAGGGAAGCCCGGGATAGTGACCCTTGACCTCTACCAACAAGTCCCGCCAGTAGCTAATGGGCCAATTCTTGTATTTCACCAGCATGTTGGCCGATCCCGGTTGCACCACGACATACCGAGAGGGAAGATCAAAGCGGCCAAGTGAAGGCAGAACAGACAGTACACTATAGAAGTCCCGATCCAAATCCAACGGCTGAGACGCTGGCCACAAGGTCAGGTTTTGGTGGAGAAAGTGGACATTCGGCCGAAGGCCATGAAATCGACAAGGCCCCAAACGATGGATCGATCCAAGGCTACGTAGAATATGGGCCTGCCTGCCTTTCCAGGCTCCCAGCAAGATGTTGCGCCAAGAAGCAGAAGCGCGATCGACGTAGATCTCGTCATAGCCCTGAAAATCCCTGAAGAGCCGATTGATCCTCCTGCCCTGGTCAAGCACTCGGGTGCCAGGCAGATCCAACATCTCATAAAAATGATGCCCCCCCCATCGACCCAGGTGCAAGATATCGACCGTCCTACCCGCAGCTACCAACTGTCTCACTAGAGGCAATACCTGCACGGCATCGCCTATCCCACCGGATAGGAACAGTGCAAGACGTCTCTCCCCTCTCGCACTCCGTGTACGGCTCATTGCTTCTGTAGGGTTTTGTCGTGCTTGGGCGTCAGCACATAGATATGATCCACCTGCAGGGACATATACCGATAAAATGCTATGCTATCTCGCACCTGAAATTGGTCATTCTTGGTGAAGGAAAATAAATATTGGGCGCCTTCATTCCATGGATGAATTCCGCTAAAGTGCGAATTAATCGGTGAGCCCGCATCGATTTCACCGCCGCCGATACCATCGCTCTGCATTTCCAGATACCGATCTTTGACTACGCGGTTCCAACGCAAGTAATCCTTCGTCCCTGCCATTGAAACAAATATAAACAACCCCAAGGGCAGCACATATCCCAGATTCCACCTAATCCTGAGCGTCGAAAGTCCCAGCAGTACCAGGGCGAGCGGCAGGATGAGATAGCGATCCGTGTAACTAAAGATGGTCATTGCCGCCTGATAAATCAACCACAATCCCAACAGGAACTGGAGGGCAAAGGTATTCCGATTCTTCCAGAAATACCCAATAATTAATGCCGCACAGCAGGAGGCCAGCACAGCCACGAGCATCCAGACGTGCGAAGGCAGTCGCGGTATAGTCTGAAAAGACCAGTTGTAGTCGATCAGCAAATTGACCCCTAAAGTAAAATTGCGGAAAATAGATCCATTAAAAGGAAAATGATGCCCCAGTAGATCCATCGCCATGACGATGGCGACCGACATAGTCAGCAGCACCATTATCTGTTTTCTTCGCAGGTGGCCGCTATCACGAAAGTTGTGCCACAGTGCTCCCAAGAGCGGTAGGCAATAAAACCCCATCATGACCAGGGCATAGGTATTGTATTTCAGTTGGCGATAAAAGAATACGTCGGGCTGTTGGGTCATCGTCTGTAGATAGGACGTCGTCACGGACTGGTACATATCTGCTGTGCCCAGCATGGGCTTTAGAACCTTTTCGATGCCCAGGTAAGCCAAGGTGGCTAAAAGAAGAAATCCAAACGCACCTTGATAAGACTGGCCCCGGGACCGCCACAACCAAAGTCCTTCAAATGCCACTACGATCAAAATCCCCGGCTGTCGAATCAAGAACGCCGCCAAAGCCAACCCGAAACCCAGCAGTCGATCTCGTCGGAGCCCAGCATGGCTATATTTTAGATAGTGATAGATGGACCCCAATACCAAGGCCATAAACGGCACTTCGGTCATGAAAGAAAAGGAGGACAAAAAGAAGATGGGGGTGAAAGCAAAAATAGCCGTAAGCTGCCATGCCACCTTGTGATCTCGGGCCAACAGGTTGGCCGTCTTGTAAAAAAGTGTTAGCGCCAACAGCGCCGTAATAAGCGTAGAAAAGCGCAGCACGGTATAACTAAATCCGCCAGCGACTAGACAACACAGATAACCCCATAGCACCTGGAGAAAAATATTAGGGGCAAATCGGTGCGCCAGCTCAAAAGTGCCCTTTTCAATCAAACTCTTGACAGGATAAGCATATTGAAAATCGTCATTGAGGGGAAAATCACCCAAAGGGTTTACGATTGCCACGGATAACAAGAAGACAACCTGCAGCACCAGCAATGGGATCTGGTGGCTAGGGATTTTCATTAGTTTTGGTCCTGCCAAGTTGCGTCATTTGTGAGTAAGCAATCGCCTTTCACCACCAACATGCCTGTCGCATTGATCTCTGGTGCGATTGTACTCATGATTGTGGCGATCAATGTAGTAGTCTGGTCATCAAGCCACAACGATATACTGGATTTTTTCCTGATCCGCATGCAGCAGATGGACAAGCGATCGCTAGTGGAAAGTCAATATCTCTCCGCGGATAGGTTTCGGTGGATGCGTTGGGTCCTGACGGGAGCAAGTGCGGTGCTGCTGATCGTAGGCTGGTGGCAGCGTTCCAAGCTGCTGACTTGGCCACGAAGCTTAATCTCCTTTCTCAAGCATATGGTATCGGAGACAGCCGCACTCCTTGATCCGCGTAGGCCTGCCGGACTCGCCCTGATAGCACTGCTCCTGGTAGTGGCCATCCGATCCGTCCGCATGCAGATGACATTTCCCCTTATCTACGATGAATGTTGGACCTACATTAACTTCTCGTCCAAGGGACCGCTTATTGCTGCATGTACGTACCCATCGACCAACAACCATGTTCTCCTGTCGATTTTCTCTTCCTTACTCGATCCCATCACTCCACCCTGGCTAGCATTGAGGTTGCCGGTCCTGATTTTCGGACTAGGGAGCATTCTCCTCTTTTACCACTTCCTGAGTCAGCAATTCGCACAGGCTCCCTCTCTGGTGGTCAGCACCCTTTTTGCTTTTTCACTTCCCATCAGTCAGTATATGTTGCTCGGGCGAGGTTACATGTTGTCCATTCTATTTTTCCTGCTCCTGCTCTACGCCGTGTTTGTTAGAAGAAAATTGGGACAACTGTTCGTGTTTGCAGGCATACTAGGCTGCTACAGTGTGCCCGTCTTCATTTATGCACTCATCCCCCTAAGCGTCATGCTGGTTCTAGATATCTTATACCGCCGACAATCCATCTGGCCTTGGGTACGGAGCCATGCGCTGATATCCCTCGGAGTCCTATTGCTGTACAGTCCCATGATCATGACCTCTGCCATCGGCCCCGCTCTCGCACGCAATCGATCACTCTTCGGTCTGGAGGAACTGGATGTGGCGGCAGTGGTACAGCACTTTAATATGGTCACCCGTTTTCTAGTGGGATCGTACTTGGATTGGGTCTATTATGCGGTGGTGTTGCTGGCCCTAGTGGTCATCTTGACTCGGAAGAGAAAACGCCTGCCTCTTTACTGTCTAGTGGCTTTGTGCAGTCCCCTGATCTTTACCCTGATACAGCAAATGCTTCTGCCGTCTCGCCTGTTTATCTACCTGATCGTGCCGTGGCTTATCCTCGTGGCCTGGTTGCTTAATCAAACACCTGTGAGAACCATGCGAGTGCCCATCACGGTGGTCATTTGCGTAGTGCTAGGTCTGGGATACTCCTTTCAGTTTAGGACAAGATCCACGTCAATCGGGGCAGAAGGCCGTCTGGCCTCCTTGCACCATGTGGCCGAGGAGCTCGTGCGCAATGACGTCAGGACCTGCTATCTCGACCATGAAGTGATGAAGCCCATTCTGCAATATCACGCGCTCATTCAAGGCCAGGCCATTGATATTTCGATGGCACAGCAGGCAAGTGTCGACTACGCACCGTGGGGAGACTCTCCCTATGAGGCGGTCGTGCTGCACCAGACTAGCGATCTCCAGCAAGACCTCAATCAGAGAGGTGACTACAAAAAAGAGGTGCACAGGGATTTCGTCGTCTATCTGAAGAAATAGCCCCTGTCGTCGCCCTTGAAAGAAAACCTATCTTGCCCAGGTGATCGATCGTAGCCGCTATATTGACTGGAGCCGTACGCAAGCTCATTTGCCGGTCTTTTTCCAACCCTTTTGGCTAGACACCGTTTGCGATCAAGGCACTTGGAACGTCTGTATTTCTGAGAAAAGCGGTCACATCGATGGGGTCCTGGTCTACTACCTAAGCCAGTACCGACGTCTTGCGGTGATCAAAATGCCTCGACTCACTCCCTACCTGGGCATATGGATACCGGATCGTGCATCCATGGATACCCAAGAGATCGCTTCTATCCATCGGCATCTCATCAGGCAACTTCCTCCGGCAAAATTCTATTATCAGCATTTTCATCCCAGCCAATCGCAGTCCCTGCTGATGCCGGACCTAGACTACAGCACGCGCTATACGCTCACCATTGCACAAGGGGCAGATCCGACGAGCACTTATGCGAGCCTTCAAGGCAATGTGAGAAACAAGATACAGAAGGCACGATCAGCGCTCTCCATCAATGATCAAGGGGACAGCTCTTTGCTCTATTCGCTGATGAGAAAGACCTTTGCGCATCAGCAAGAAGAAGTGCCCTATGACCCCGGTTTTCTCGCTGGGATTGTTGAAAGGTCTGTGCCAAGAAATCAGGGTCTGCTCCAATTTGCCTGGGACCGTCAGGGTCGATGTCATGCCGGCCAACTGCTGGTCTGGGACGATGCCTTCCTGTACAATTTGGTCCTGGGTGCAGACCCCAATTTGCGTAGCAGTGGTGCGGTGCAGTGGCTGCTTTGGAAGGCCATCGAACTGGCTGCCGCCAAGGGACTAACCTTTGACTTTGAGGGGAGTACCATTCCCTCCATCTTTTCGATGTTTCGAGACTTCAATCCGCACCTGACTCCTTTTCTGGAAGTAAGCAAGGGCGCGAATTACCTGTACAAGGTACTGGCCAAAGTCAGTCAGAGGAACCTCTGAGCCTACGGAGTCCGTCAAAATGATCTAACGGGTCTCGCCGGATTGCCCACCACGATGGTACCGGGCAATACATCCTTGGTCACGACACTGCCGGCTCCCACCATGGCATCGCGACCGATCCGCACGCCACCCAGTATCACTGATCCCGACCCGATCGAGGCGCCGTCTTCCACCAGGACATCCAGTTTCTGCCACTGGTCCTCCGACTGCAGCTCGCCTTGGTCATTTAGGGCGCGAGGATACTTATCGTTGACAAAGACCACTCCATGACCGACGAAAACTCCGTCGCCCAGGTGCACCCCCTCGCACAGAAAGCTATGACTGGAGATTTTGCATTTCTGTCCAATCACGACGTTCTTTTGAATTTCAACAAATGCCCCGACCTGGGTACCACTCCCAATGGTGCATTCATAGGCATTGACAAAATCATAGATACGCACACCTTCGCCTACCTTCACCTCGCGTAAGGTTTGCTTGGCCGAATTGATATTGAGGGTTTTCATAGCTGCTCTAGAGACACTTTTTCGCCCTGCTGTTGCATGGACGTCGTGGCGGCCGTGAGTATTTTGACAATATCGAGGCCTTGCCTTCCGTCGCTGAGGGGCTGCGCGCCGGTGGTGATGCAACGCACAAAGTCATTGATCAAATGGCTGAGTCCCTCGGTTTGCGCCAATTTAGGAATAAAAATATCCCCCGTCCGATAGTCGACGAGCCACCGATTGCGGTCACTCGAATTAAGAATTTCATAGCCCGCATCGTAGACCTTGATTTTTTCGGTCGCCTCCAGATCATTGTAGATGACCATCTTCTCGTCGCCGCTGACGAGCATCTGACGAATCTTGACCGGGGATTCCCACGACAGTCGCACATGCGCCCGTCGGTTGTGCGGATAGTAGATCGTGAGATAGGCCGTACTGGCCAAGCCCAGCGGATTATCTGCAAATCCGGTCGTCTGCACCGCGATGGGCTGGGTGGTAAATAGATGATTGGCAATGGAGATATCATGGGGCCCGAGATCCCACAGTACATCAATGTCCGACTGAAATAGCCCTAAGTTAATCCTTGTACTGTCCAAAAAGCGAAGGCGACCCAGATCTCCCGACTCCACCATAGCCTTGAGTGTCCGGATGGCGGGCGTGTAGAGATAGACATGATCCACCATCAGCACCCGGTCCAGATCCTGTGCGAGATGCACCAGCTGTTGGGCTTCGGCCAGTCTACTCGTCATCGGCTTCTCGACCAGCACATGCTTTCCCAACTCCAGGGCCGTGCGAGCGATCTCAAAATGGCTTGAGGCCGGGGTCGCGATGCAAACCGCATCGACTGACATGTTCAAGACTGCCGACCAATCTTCCAGCACAGGTACCTCGGGAAAATCCCGCTGCGCGCGGCCTCGCTGGTCCTCGTCCGGATCCACGATAGCTGCCAGTGTGCCGCCCGCCGCATACTTGACATTTCGGGCGAGATTGGGGCCCCAATAGCCGTATCCGATAATTGCTATTTTCACCATCTGGTCAGGAAACTAATGAATTCCAGGGCTTCTAATATCATCATCTCCGTAGACAACCGAGCATCGATCATTTTTGCCCGTCTACAATATGTAGTGGATTTTCTAGATCAGCATCCCCTAAAACCCACCCATATAAGATTCCAATGTCAAGCGCCGCAGGCAGCTATCCGGTTGATCTATGGGCCGACCAACCACGAGGTCGCTGACCGCACCTTTCAAGTACCCGCGCAACAGTTGTTTTTTACGTCAGAGCCCGGCGTAGTCGCACCCTTTGGCATGAATGCGTATGCGGGCAAGACCCATACAGTCTATGCGGTCGAAGTTGGCCGCCATAAACACGTCCCTTTGCTCCAAGACCGACGTTTCTCCTTTGACATTTTCGAAACGCTGTTTTTCCATATCAGTCGATGGGAGGAAGTGCACGCTACCGATGCACAAAAGGACAAGCACGGTATGCTCGAAGAAAAGCATCACCTACTCGTCCGTCACGAGCTCCATCAGTTACCCGTGGTTGATCATCTCGTGACGGAGATTCTGGCTGCACTGGATGTGGAGGTGCCCAGCCGCCAGACCGAGTATCGCCTGACCCATGATATCGACGCGATTCGGAAATATCCCAGCCCCACGAAATTCCTACGGGGTCTGGCCCGGCTGCTTTTTTTGGAAGGGCGCTGGTCGTTGGTGCCGCGATACATCCGGGATTACGTGCAAGTTCTGCGAGGTGGCATAGATCCCTACGATACCTTCGAGTGGCTGCTAACGAGGGCTGTCATGGACAAGGTTATTTTTTTGATGGCTGGTGGCCACACTAGGTATGAGGGATTTTATAATGTGGACAGCCCTGAGGTGCGGAAGATCATTGCCCTGGCACGTGAACGAAATTATCAAATTGGCTTGCATCCCAGTTATCTCACCTGGCGAAATGCCAACCTTTGGGCCAAAGAAAAACAAACCTTGGAAAATATTATCGGGGATCAAATACGACACACCCGGCAGCATTTTTTACACTTTGATTTTCCCGATACCTGTGAGATTATTGAGCAATTATCCGTATCGGAAGACAGCTCGCTGGGTTATCAACACCTGATCGGATTTAGGTGTGGAACTGGCTTCCCTTTTCACCTCTATAATTTTTCAAAAGAACAGCCTTATACCTTCCTTGAGAATCCCATGGTCGTCATGGACGTAGCCTTAGTGAGTGAATCCCGAGCCACCGGTGTAGCGGCAGATCAATTGTTGTTCGATTTTCTGGAAAAGAACAAACGAAATACTGCGATCACGTTTAATTTTCACAATAGTAGCTTTGATCCGTTGCGTCCGGGCGGCGCTGTGTCGGAAAAAATCTATCGTCGACTCTTCATGGGGCAAGAACCCGCCGCATAGCTGCATCGACTCCGTTTTTCCAGTTGAATTTGACCCCGGCCTCTTCATGCAAGAAATACAGTGGGTCTCCGGATTTCCACCGACGGTATACATCGATAATAAAATCCTGCACATCCGCCGAATCATCTTCCGATGAGAAGGAACCGCCACGATTATATGTTCGAATAATTTCCGCTAGTTCCTTGTCCTGGCCTCCCTGCACCCAGGCCAGGATGGGACGGCCCGCGGCCAGGTAATCAAATAATTTATAAGTCAGCCAGCCCTCCTGACCCTCGTTGCTCCACGAGGCAAGCAGATTGATGGCTGACTCTCGCTGGATTTCTTGTGCCTCCGCCAGGGACACCGTACCCCTATGGGTGGCAAAGGAGGTCAGTTGGTACTTACGGACGAACTGCATCCAACGGTTGGGATGTGCGCCGGCGTAGACGAGCCGGAGATCATTCTTGTCCATGGCCCCACCTGCCAGCAAATCTCGAATGGCCTGCAGGATCGGACCGATGTCTCTAGGGCCATAGAGCGAACCCGTGTATGACAAGCGAAAACCCCGGGGAGGTTCCGCGACTTTGACCGCCGTATCCTCGGGGAGTCCATTGTATATCACGGCCGTATTACTATTGTGGGCGCCAAGATGCTTGGCCAAACCCTCCGATACTGTGGAGATCAAATCTGCCCTGGCCAAGATTCGTCCCCAGATCCGCCGCTGCCAATTGGCCCGATAGACGTGCTGAAAGGTAGGATCAACGGGTAGATCGCCATAGTCCGCAATCCAATAAAATCTTCGGGGAAATAACCGTTTGAGGACAAAGGCAGCCAGGTGATCTGCCGCTGGCCGGTAGGTCGAAATCAATAATGTATTTGGCTTCGGCCTCGACCATAAAATGCGGGCAATAATTCCGAAAATGTAGATCAGTCCACCTTCATCAAATAGCAGATTGGTGGGAAAACTATCTTTGATCTTTCGCCACTGAATCGATTCCCGTCGACCTTCTTTTGCTCCCGATCCGGAGATCAATCTGGACAATAGAGCACTGAATAATCGATAGTCTAAATTAGGTATCGACTTGACTACAAAGGTCGGGTTTGGGTTGGGCTTGCGTCTTACATAGTGATATTTACTGGTGTAGATCTGGCAATTGTTGCTGTGGGAAGAGAAATGTTTGGCCAGGTTTTCATTGCGCTGGGAAGCGACCGTGCCAAGTGGTGGGAAGTAATAGGAAATGAATAATATTCGATCGACCTTAGGTATGATCGTGATCGACGACTACGTCTTTAACAGGTAGAGACAAGGTGGACCGGATGATCTCCAGGTATTGCTCGCTGACGAGTTGATCGTTGTATTTTTCCAGCGCCATGGTTCTGCTTACCGACTGCATGGCCTTGACCTCTTCGTGGGGCATCCCCAGGAAGGTCTCCATCGCCAGTGCGAGGGCGTCCGCATCTTTGGTTGGCACCAGAAATCCATTTTCTCCATGCTTCACGGTTTCCCGACATCCAGGCGTATCGGTGGTGATAATGGGTTTGCCCATGGCCAATGACTCCAACAGTACCTTGGACAGTCCCTCGCGATAGGACGGTAGCACCACACAGTCTGTGTGCTCAAAATAGTCCCGGATATGATTCGTCACCCCGAGATAACGAATGGTCTTATTCTCGATCCATTCGACGAGTTTATTCTTTTTGATAAATGAAGGATTGCCTTCGTCTATCTCGCCAATCACCCAAAACTCCGCATCCGGAAATTGCTTCTTGATATTTTCTGCGGCGGCAACAAACTCGACGATACCCTTGTCGTATAATAGTCGGCCGATGAAGGTGAATACCCGCCGCGGGCCTTGATATGTTCTTGGGCGGGGAGCATAGTATTGCACGTCCACCCCGCAGCCCGCGACATGTGTCGCTTGCTCGGACTTGACTAAGCCTAAATCCAAAAAAAGCTGCTTGTCCTCGCCATTTTCAAAGAGCACCCGCTCGGTAAACCGAAAAGCAAATCGATACAATGTCTTGGTAATATGCTGGATCAGGCCTGGATGTAGAAAGGTGTACCCGAGGCCGGTCACTACACCGATCGACTTGCACCGCTGCCATCGCGCCGCCAGCGAACCATAGATGTTTGGTTTGATCGTATAGTGGATGACCAGGTCCGGCTTGACCGCCCGGTAGATACGCTTAAGCTTGAGCAATAGTTTGAAATCTTCGATGGGGTTGAGATTCTTGCGATACAGACCCTCAAGGGTCAGGTGCGTGACTCCCTCCAGCGAATTCAGATAGTGTATATACTCGTCCACCGGTGCGATGACGATCACCTCATAGCCCCGCCGCACCAACGCTTTGATCAGGTTCAGGCGGAAGTTGTAGATGTTCCAGGTAGTGTTGGCGACCAGTGCTATTTTCAATCGATCGGGCATTTATGCATCCGTCATCAAGTCCTTCGCAATCTCAGAGACCTTCTTGATCTCCTGCTCATCTTTCAGCGGGTATATTAATAAAATATCCTCTTCTTCTACGATCATGTAGTCCTTGACATCTTTGAGGATGATCAGCTTGTCTTGATGGCATCGCACCAGATTGCCAGAGCTGTCGATTCCATGCACCCTACAACCAATGGCCACATTATCGTCACCTTCGGTCTCTGTGAAGTGATGCAGGCTGGCCCAGGTACCCAAGTCCGACCAACCAAAATCCGAGGGCCGGCAGTAGACGTTGTCCGCCTTTTCCATGATCGCATAGTCGATCGAGATGTTGGGTGTGGTAGGATATCGCTCTTGGAGAAAACGCGCTTCGTCGGCCGTATTGTATAGACCCTCGCCCTCCGCCAAGATAGCTGCCACTTGGGGCGCATACCGACCAAAGGCCTTCAAAATGGTGGGTACCGAAAAGAGAAAGATGCCACTGTTCCACACAAATGAGCCTGCCTCCAGATAGGCCTGTGCCGTGGCCAGATCCGGTTTTTCTCTGAAGGCCGCCGCTCGCCGTATGGTCGTAGAGTCGGTGGCGTCTGCCCCCAGTTCGATATAACCATACCCGGTGTCGGGCCGATGCGGGGTCATGCCCAGGGTAAGGATACGGTCTCCGGCCGCCACAAAGTGCAGGCCCTCTTGCATCACCGCTGCAAAATCAGCCTCCTGCGCTATAAAGTGATCGGATGGGGCCACCACCAGGCTCGCCTGCGGATCAATCGCTTGGATCCGATAAGCAGCATACGCCACGGCCGGGCCGGTGTTGTTGCGGGAGGGCTCGGCCATGATCTGTCCATCGCTCAGTTCAGGCAGTTGTTCTTTGACCAGGTCCCGATAACGCTCATTCGTCAGTATGAATATATTCTCCTTGCGTGTGACTCGCAGAAAACGATCGTAGGTCATCTGCAAGAGCGATCGGCCCACCCCCAGCATATCCAAAAACTGCTTCGGCCGAGACTCCCGGCTCGCCGGCCAGAAGCGTGACCCCACTCCACCAGCCATGATGATGACGTAATTATTGGTAGCTGCACTCACGCTGCGTTATTTTTTGTCTGCGTCATTTGTCTGCATCTGGATTTTCAAGATTGGCAGGATGTCTCTGCGTGAAGCAGCCCCCGGCCCCTGCATCCTGCGGAACGCCGGGGTGGACCCATGTACGTCTCCGCGTGAAGCAGCCCCCGGCCCCTGCGTCCTGCGGAACGCCGGGGTGGACCCATGTATGTCTCTGAGTGAAGCAGCCTCTGGCCCCTGCGTCCTGTGGAACGCCGGGGTGAACCCATGTATGTCTCCGCGTGAAATCATGCCGCCTCTATTGTCTGAATCTGGATTTTCAGGATGGGCAGGATGCTCAGGATTCTTATTCAATTGCTAGGGATCTGGGCTCTCAGGGAGTGACAGATGCCCAAAATCGTAGAATTGCTTCCGCAGCTAATTCCTGCTAATCCTATCCATTCTCTAAATTCTGATGCTGACATTGCCGCTGCGAGCTCCGCGCCTCCGCGTGAAAAAACCCCCGGCCCCTGCGTCCTGCGGAACGCCGGGGTGGACCCATATATGTCTCCGTGTGAAATCATGCCGCTTCTATTGTCTGAATCTGGATTTTCAGGATTGGCAGGATGCTCAGGATTCTTATTCAATTGCCTAAAATGACAAAACTGCTTCCGCAGCTAATTCCTGCTAATCCTATCCATTCTCTAAATTCTGATGCTGACATTGCCGCTGCGAGCTCCAGATTTCTAGGTCGACTTACTATCCTCCTTCGATCTATCAGTGGGAAAATTTACACTCTTGATTCCAGCGTTTTCAATGGCTTTTAGGGCAATATCCCTTACTTGCCCACCTGCACTGTCTATCTTTGCCTGGAGCGCTTCTAACAAACTCTGCTGATCGGCCAGATTCGTCTTCAGGATGGCAATTTCTTGCTTGGCCAATTTCAGTTCCGCCTCGAGATCTTTGGATTCGATATGGTATTTATACTCCAAGTCGCGGGTGACTCTTGTCTTCACCTCTTCTTCTCTCTTGGCCAGCTCATCGCTCAATCTCTTCTCGAACGCTGCCACATCTTTCTGGAGTTGTTTCCACTCGCCTTCTCGTTCGGCTAGCACCTTTTCCCGTTCCTCGGTCTTCTTGTCAAATTGCTCCTTCCTTTCTTTGAGTTCTTTCTCCAGCTTTGCCCTTTCCTGCTGATAGGTGTCGCTTTCGTTCCTCCTTTGCACCATCAGATTAAACTCATAGGCCTCTTTCTCTCTTTCCCAGATCCTTTTCGTGGAAGACATTTCCTCCTCCAGGGCCGCACGCCTCTCCTTCATGTCAGCCTCAAACTTCTCCTTTGCTTGTCTATGTGTTAGGGATAGCGCTTCCAGACTATCCATCTCGGCTCTGATGTCATACGACTCCTGTAACGTCTTCTTCTCCAGCTCTATCGCCTCTTGCAGTGATAGAAATTTCTGCTGCTCTTGCTCCAGTCCCTGTTCGATTTTGTCAATCTGCTCATTGAAGGTTTCTCGAAGCATTTTGATGGTGCGGCCAGCCCCCTGTTTGGAATGGGCCCTTGCTTCCTCCACGAGCTTCTCCTTCTTGCTGAGCTCGCGCTGGAGAGCAGTATTTTGGCTGCGTTCCCGTTTGACTTCCTTTAGAATCTCCTCGTAGGCCTGCAGAATTTGGGCCTTGGTGTTGGCAGTGGTTATCTTAGCCATGATGTCGTATTTTCCAAAGAATCTAAGTTAGCACGAATAGGATATTGCTCCAAATCCTAATCTCATTGTCACCCGATTGCGCATCCCCCGCAACATGTCGTATATCCGCCCATCTCGTAAATCGCGCTCTAGCCCAATTTCCCACGACTGTCAGAACCTAACCTTAAATTTCATGGTCACCTCCCCCGTTTTGCGGTCAACGCTGATGCTTTGGTCATTGTCCCCATGTAACTCTTGGCCCGAAGTCATCTTGTAGATACCGGCGAGGAAGTCCATGCCCTTATTGAGTATCTGCTCTAATTCCTCAAATTTTTCCTCATTTTCCTCTGTAGCAGAGGTAGGCATAGCCGACCCCCCGGTCTCATCCTGTCCATACTCGGACACTAACTCCGGTTCCGGCTCCTCTAGATCCCATTCCGCCATTTGTTCCGGATCTTCAAATCTTTGTAACTGAAGGTCGTCTATAACTTCCTCTAACTGCTGGATAAATTGTGCTCGACCCTCTGCGGAAAAATCAACCGTATCAATATCCTTTTCTGCACTCAGTACGCCATCAAAAAGATTCTGCTTGAGCAAGAGACCAGCTGCAATCTTGGATTCGATTGAATCGATGGACACTAAGTTTATTACCGTGAGCTTATTGCTTACCTGTCCTAGTCGATCAATCCTCCCTATCCTCTGACTTTTCCTTGCTGGATTCCACGGCAACTCAAAATTGATGACAATATCCGCCATCTGAAGGTTAAGACCAGATCCTCCTGACTCGGTAGATAAAAAAATGCGGCAGTCATCGTTCTCTTCAAACTCCCTAATCAATCGCCCTCTCTTCTTTACCGCAACTTTGCCGGTGAGCATGACAAAGCCCAAACCAATCTCCTTCAACATTTCCCCTATCAGATGGTGCATGCCAATCCATTCGGAAAAGACAATGGTCTTCCTATTATTATTGAGCAGATCAAGTTGATTTATGAGGATGTCCTCTAGCTCTACAAGCTTGCTAGAATAATTGGATTTCTTGTCTACAAGATAGGTACTATCGCAGGCCATCCTCATAGTAGTCAGAAGATGCATTAGCTTCTGCCAATCATAATTCGTTTTGAATTTCTTCTGAAGTATCTTTGCGACACCCCTGGTAGCGGAAGCATGGATTAGCTCCTGCTCTTCATGTAGATGGACATAAACATTCTTCTCACTAATATTGGGAAGCTGATCAATGACTTTTCTTTTTTCCCTACGCAGCAGCACACTTGCCAGACGCTCTTTCAATGCCGCCAAATTATAATAGCCCGTAATCCTATTCTTAGACGAAGGGTCAAAGAGACAATGCTGATAAGAAAACTCCCACAGCGGCGCAAACAGGTGAGGATCAACAAACTGCGAAATAGAATAGAGATCTACTAATTTATTTTCTATCGGCGTGCCGGTAATGACCAGCCCGTGTTGCTTTCTAATATTCTTGATGGCGACAGCCGTCTTGGTCTTAAAGTTCTTGATCTTTTGGGCTTCATCCAAAATAACCAGATCAAAATCGGCTTCATTGATGGCCCTGAGATCACGAAGTACGGTCTCATAGTTGATGATGAATATATCGCCATCCATCTGATACATTTCTGCCCTCACCTCCGGAAACCCCTCGACCACCATTGCCCGTTCATCAGTAAATTTTTCGATCTCCGTCTTCCATTGATGCTTGATGGAGGCAGGACAGATCACCAGGGTTTTTGAGAAGCCGAATACCTGCTTCTTCAGCACAGAGATACAAATGGCTTGCAGCGTCTTCCCGAGTCCCATCTCGTCGGCTATGATCGCTCCCGCCTTTGGCACCACAAATTGCACTCCTTGTTTTTGATAGGGATACAGTTCCACCTTGATGACCGAATAGTCCAGCTCAGCACCATCGTACATATCCTGCGCTGTTTTATTGCCAAAATACCGGTCGATCTTATCCAGCACTTCAGGCCGGATCACAATAGAATCGATGTCTCGGGCTTCTTGGATAAAACGCCAGAACTGCGCGATCTTCTCGTTGTCAATGTAAGTTTTGCTACCAAAATATTTTCTAATAAGCCGCTCCGTACTCGCTTTCAACTTATGCGGATAGCGCCAAGATATTCTGTACTCGTTGAGCGGATCGAGCGAAATATCAACAAACGGATATTTCTTCTTCAGTTTCTTGAAGATCCTTGGACGATCTTTCAAATACTGAAAGAGATACATGATATGTTTGGTTGTACCAAGCTTATTGGTGCGCCAGTCGATATTATCAATATACCCTGTCTCTGCCTCAAAATCCCAAAGGGTCACACGCGCCGTCCGGCCTTTCTCGTTTGTGATCAAATGCTCGCCATAAATATTGTCCGCCAGCCTTACCTTATATTTTGCTTGAAGCGCTTTTTCTCTCCGCTCGGACATGACTCGTCGGATCATACCTTCTCGCGTATACTTTCGTCCGGGCAGTGTTGGCTCCCTCCAGGCCGCGTGTTCTCTGCACAACAGGAGTGCCGCAAAGGAGAATTCATCCCATTCACATGGCTTCTCCTCTTTGTACGGGAGGATGCCTTCATTGTCAAAGACCAGCGTGATGGTCTCCTCCATTGCGCCTCCCCCCACTGCAACCTTGACCGATGTTGCACTTTGGCTCAGCAGGGCATAGTCATCTGCTGCAAGAAGTGCCGTTCTGGTCAATTGCGCGGGAGTAAGTAAGTCGTCCCTCCGGATATCAGTTATGGTCTGATGGATGGTATCAAGCATCGTCACGATGGTGTTGGTCGTAGGACTCATTTGTCAGATCTTTTTGTCTGAATCTGGATTTTCAGGGTTCGCAGGATGCTCAGGATGTCAAATAAATTCTCTGCGAGCTCCCTGTCTCCGCGTGAAACAACCCCCGGCCCCTGCGTCCTGCGGAACGCCGGGGTGGACCCATATATGTCTCCGTGTGAAGCAGCCCCCGGCCCCTGCGTCCTGCGGAACGCCGGGGTGGACCCATATATGTCTCCGTGTAAAATCATGCCGCCTCTATTGTCTGAATCTGGATTTTCAGGATTCGCAGGATGTCTCTGCGTGAAGCAGCCCCCGGCCCCTGCGTCCTGCGGAACGCCGGGGTGGACCCATATGTGTCTCTCTGTGAAATCATGCCGCCTCTATTGTCTGCATCTGGATCTTCAGGATGGGCAGAATGCTCAGGATTCTTATTTGTAAAAGCTCAGTGAACTCCGTGAACCCGCGTACTCCAACTAGTACCAGGGCTCACTTTGGCACGCCTGATAGACACTTCGTATCCCTTCCTCCAATCCTATGCGAGCACGCCACCCTAGGCGTGTCATTCGAGAGACATCCATAAGTTTCCGGGGAGTGCCGTCTGGTTTAGTCAGATCATGCGTGATGGTACCCTCATAGCCGACAATATCCTTGATCAACTGGGCTAACTCCAGAATCGGCAGGTCTTCGCCGACGCCGACATTGACAAAGTCCGGCCCGTCGTATTGCTGCATTAGGAAGTAGCAGGCCTCTGCCAAATCATCGACATGCAGAAACTCCCGACGAGGTGTACCGGTGCCCCAAAGCACCACTTCGGGTTGGCCTTGCTTTTTTGCTTCATGAAACTTTCGGATCAATGCTGGTAATACATGCGACACCTCCAAGTCATAATTGTCTCCGGGACCATACAGATTGGTCGGCATAGCGGAGATGAAATTGGCTCCATACTGCGACCGGTACGACTCGCACAATTTGATGCCGGCAATTTTGGCGATGGCATAGGGTTCGTTTGTGATTTCCAGCGGACCGGCCAGCAGCGATTCTTCCTGCAGCGGTTGGGGCGCATGTTTGGGATAAATACAGGAGGATCCGAGGAATAGCAATTTTTTCGTACCCGCCCGGTAGCTAGCGTGAATGACATTGGTCTCGATCATCAGATTGTCGTACAAAAATTCGGCCCGGTAGCGATTATTCGCCAATATTCCTCCCACCTTAGCTGCGGCTAGAAAGACGTATTCCGGTCTTTCCGCCTCGAAGAATTCCGACACGGCCCGCTGATCCCTGAGGTCTAGGTCCCTGGATGATCGCAGCAGGAGGTGATCGTGGCCCTCCGCTCGCAGTTTGCGGGTGATGGCGGAGCCGACCATGCCGTTGTGGCCGGCGATGTATATTTTACTGGATTGTTTCACGTAGTTGTCTGAATCTGGATTTGCAGAATTTACAGGATGAACAGGATTAATCTTTGCCCTGCATCTGCTTATTGAACAGGAGTTTGTATTGCAGACTTTTTCCACCAAAGTTGATGAGCAATCCCTTGGGAAGCTGGTATGCTACCAGATAGTTAAGTCCCTGTGCCAAATGCACGTCCTCTAATCTTAGCATGGCTTTGAGCTCCACGAGCACTCTGCTTTCGACAACGAAGTCCGCTCGTCGGGAACCCACTTCAGTGCCTTTGTAGTATAGAGGGATCTCATCCTCTCGGACAAAACTCAGCCCTTGTTTTTCCAGTTCCAGAGCCAAACATCGCTGGTAAATCACTTCCTGAAATCCGTTGCCGAGCGTATTGTGCACTTCAAGGGCACATCCTATGATTTTGTAAGTAAGGGGATCCGATATTGAAGTTCGCGACATAAATGGTATATGGTGGTATAAAGAGTCTTAATGATTTGGATTTGCAAGATTCGAATTGGTCGCATAATACCTTGGCAATCCTGCTAATTCTGGTAATCCTGGTAATTCTGATTCAGACAGCTACTCAAATTCATTCTTCACCTGAAAGCCTGCATCCTTCAGCGCCAATTCACGTTTGAAGAGCTCCAGGTCCGCGGTTACCATCTCACGCACCAGGTCCTTGACTGTATAGGTGGGTTCCCAATCCAGCTTTTCTTTGGCTTTCGAGGCATCTCCGATGAGCATATCTACCTCCGTCGGTCGAAAATAGTCGGGGTCAACCCGTACTAGCTGTTGACCCACTTCAAGATGCTCAATATCATGGTCGAGTGCTATGATCTTACCCGTCTCTGAGACACCCGAACCGGAAAAGCCGATATGGATACCTAGCTCTTCAAAAGCCATCTGGACGAAGTCACGCACGGAGGTGGTCACCCCCGTGGCAATGACAAAATCTTCGGGTTGCTCCTGCTGAAGCATCAGCCACATGGCTTCGACATAGTCCTTGGCGTGGCCCCAATCTCGCTCCGCGTTTAGATTTCCGATGTGTAATGTGTCCTGCAGTCCCAGCGCGATCTTGGCGGCGGCCCGGGTGATCTTTCGCGTGACAAAGGTTTCGCCGCGGAGGGGGCTCTCGTGGTTAAATAGGATCCCGTTGCAAGCATACATGTCATAGGCCTCCCGGTAGTTGACCGTGATCCAGTACCCATAGAGCTTGGCAACCCCGTAGGGAGAGCGAGGATAAAAGGGGGTTTGCTCGTTTTGAGGCACCTCCTGTACCAGACCGTAGAGCTCGGAGGTAGATGCTTGGTAGATGCGGGTTTTCTTCGCAAGACCAAGCAATCGGACAGCTTCCAGGATACGAAGCGTACCTATTCCATCGACGTCGGCGGCATATTCCGGTGCGTCAAAGCTCACCTTCACGTGGGACATGGCCCCGAGGTTGTAGATCTCGTCCGGCTGTACCTCCTGAATGATCCGAATAATATTGGTCGAATCGGAGAGATCGCCATAATGCAAGATAAAGCGTCGGTCATCGACGTGCGGGTCTTCATACAGATGATCGATCCGCTGGGTATTAAATAGCGAACTGCGTCGCTTGATGCCATGCACTTCATATCCTTTGTGCAATAGGAGCTCAGATAAGTACGCTCCGTCCTGGCCGGTGATGCCGGTGATTAAGGCTCTTTTCATGTCAACAGTCCTTTCATTTGCTACACCAGCTTGGCGTGCTTCTCGATGATTGTCTCCTTGATATCATCCCACGCTGTCGACGAATACATGATCGGCATGTCCTGCTGTTCAGCATCATTAAAATATACTAGACTCTTCAGGGCCAGAAATTGTGAACTTCTTGGGAATTTCTCCTTATGGAACGCCATAATTTCATCAAGCGAAAAAAAATCTAAAAGGAAAAAAAGATCGACAAAATCTTTCCGGCTGCCTCTCCCTGTAATCGCCTCAATCTTCATGGCTGCAATGTCCTCCTTGGCGGCCATGCGAATGTCCTCTCGCGTGATCCATGGCCTCAGCCATGCAAATGGATAATTGACAAAATCCACTTTTATTCCATTGATTTGAAAGATCAAAATGCTGGGAGATCTGCTGATGACATTGATATTCGGGTAGATCGAACTGTTCATAAGATGGTGATCGACCACGTGGATGTCCCCGCTACCAAACAGATCGAGATCGATCGACCTCCTGTGACCAAGTTGCAATGCCAATGCTGTTCCACCTACCAAAACAAAGTCCCTCAGTATCTGCTGGGACATCAGTAATTCTAGGAGTTCCAGAGTGTTGGATTCGACTGTGCTTCGATGTAACACCTAAACGCCGATGGGTTAATTTTGAAAATGGTGCTTAAAAACGAAAGGGTGACCGGGTCCAACGACCGGATCGTCAGCGAAACCTCTTCGATTTTTTGAAGTCCATAGATTTCTTTGATTTGCTTCCAGTCACTTAACAGGCCATATGAGAGTACCCGTTCGATGATGTAAGCAGCTCTCTTCTCAATATCTAGGCCTGCAGGGTCAACGTCCCAAAACAGGTGCGGTGAAAATTCCGTGATGCTTCGCTCTGTCATAAACTTCTATCTGTCAATTGCCTTGATCCCTCCTCCCACATGTACATGCCCTAGTGTTCATTAGCAACGAGCACCGTAGGTGTTTAGGTGTTAGTGTTTGGAAAAAAAGCGCTATTTCAATCACCAGATTCTAGTCATTCCGTCATGAAATTCCGACCTGGACAACAATTCCACAGTTCAACAGTTGCACGCTTGCACACTTCCACAATTGTTGATCATCAAAGCGGGGTCCGGACTGGCTGCTGTGGGTTCCAAAGCAAATCAATACAAGGTCAGTCCCATCCTCTTCAAGTGGTGGTACAGCCGGGCGATGGGTATCACCAAAATATTCTCCCGGATCGGATACTCATCTGCGTATGGCGTGACCACAAAGTTATCTGTTGCACCTAGGTCAGCCACTGCTGAGAGCAAGCCTTTGGACGTAGATGGACTATTGCTATACTTAATCTCGAACGTGGCCATCACTTGATTGGCCCGGGTGACCACCAAGTCCAATTCCGCGCCGTGAGACGTCCGATAGTAGTAGGGTTTATTTCCGGCATCCAACATGGAGATTATTTGCTGGATGACAAAACCTTCCCATGAAGCGCCTTTCAACATATCACCCTGCAGGGCCTCCATAGTGGTGATGCCTCGCAAATGGTGAAGGATACCCGTATCGCGAACGTAAATTTTGGGACTTTTCACCAGGCGTTTCTTTACGTTGGTGAAATATGGATGAATGGTTCGGATAAGATATGATTGGTTTACAAAATCCAAATAGTTTCTTACCGTCTGATGCGACAGACCGGTTGCGCGTCCGAGGGCATTGTAATTCACCGGTTGTCCATGCACGGAGGCTACGATTTGAATAAATCGCTCAAAAGCTGCTGGATTTATCCTCAGATTGACCATAGCCAACTCACGCTCGATGTAGGACCGTACGAAAGCCCCCAGCCATTCAAAACCGTCCTGGACATCCTCCAAAAAGGCTTCCGGGAAGCCCCCTTGCAGCCAGAGCTTTTGCACATCCGATACTTCCAGCATATTAAAGGGTTCCAGGTCAAAATAACGCACCCGGCCTGCCAACGATTCTGAGGCAGAAGCAATGAGGCGATGCGAGGCTGATCCCAATAATACGAATCGTCCCGGCACGCGTTGTGCATCGATCAATGCGCGAAGCAAGGGAAACAGATCCAGCTTGCGCTGCACCTCATCGATGATGACCCGCTCCTCCACATGGGCCTGCAGATATATCTCAGCGTCGCTGAGCTTTCGCAGATCGCTTGGTCGCTCCAAGTCGAGATAGATTGTGCCTATTCCCTCATCTATCAGGCGTCGGGCCAGTGTGGTCTTTCCCACCTGGCGTGGTCCGAGTATCGCCACAGCCGGTACTTTGGTCAAGGCTTGCTGAACCACCGGCGTTATGTTTCGAGCCACATGCATCCGTGTAAATTTACATCTTATTTGCTATTTTACACGAAAAAATCTCTTTATCCGTGCATTATCACATCCTAGCTTATAATTTGACACGACAATGATGTTCTCGCTATTTCCATGAATGTAATGGTATTGGAGTATCTGGATCACTCGAATATTGATGTGATTGAGGTATACCTGGGAACCAGATGGACGAGATGCTGCAAATGCAGGTCATGAATGTGCAGGGTCCCGCGCGATAACGCCAACACTCCAAACTTTGGTCATACCATCATCCTGAAAATTCCGATTCAGACTACATTTGTCAGAATCAGCATTCGCTGGATTTGCAGGATTAGCTTGATGCCACGATCCACCTGTTGAAAATGGGACGAATCCTGAATCTAAGACGAAATCAATCCCGCACATTCCGTTAATCCTGAAAATTCTGATTCAGATTATTTTTTGTCAGAATCAGAATTCACTGAATTTGCAGGATGAGCAGGATTAGCTTGATACCCGTTTTCACCTATAGACAATGGTTTGGACTTCAAACTTTGGACGAAATCAATCCTGCACATTCCGTTAATCCTGAAAATTCTGATTCAGACAATTTGCCGGTAAGTCCCCAGCAAGTTTGGATTCGATCGCTGCGCCTCTGCGTGAGACAAAGTTGCGATACATCCAAAAACCCGCGTCCTTCAGTGCGATAAAAAGAATGCAAGAGCTGGCACTATCTCGAGGACCTTGTCTTCGACCACGATTTGATCCCGCTCGGCGAAGGAGATTAAGTAGCCTTTGGCAAGGTTGAGATGGTTTAATGCATCCAGAAGACCATCGACCTCACGTTGGTAATTGTCATGATGGAGTTCATAACATACTTGGTAGCAGGACAGGGTTTGATCTGCATTGCGGACCACGAAATCACATTCGCCCGATTGCTGGTGGTAGAAGATCTCTTTTGATCTCCTTCTCAACGTTAAGAAAATCGCGTTCTCGAGCAATCGACCCTTGTCCTCCTGCACTTTACTTGTATTGGCAAGGATAAGTCCATTATCTATGCCGTAGATCTTCTTGGGATTGACCAATTGTTTCTTGAAGCTGTGGGTAAACTTTGGCACGGAAAAGAATAAATAGGCATCCTCTAGGTAATGCAAAAATGATGCAACGGTGGTAGGGGAGCCTACCCCCAAGAGCTTGGTCAGCTTTCTCAGGCTATATGGCCGGGCGATGTTGTTAATCAGATATAGCGCTAGTTGCTTGAAAGTGAATGCTGACCTAATCTGATATCTTGCGACGATGTCTCGCTCTAGAATATCAGTGAAAAGTGACTGCAGGATAAGGGGATTTCGATGCCGGAGAAACTCGGCAAATCCGCCCAGGCGAAGGTATTCTTTCAGCGCCGATGCATCTGCTTCGTGCTCCGTGAAGACAAGAAACTCAGCAAAACTAAAGGGAAACAACTCGTAGGAGAGATGCCGACCCGATAGCAAACTAGCCATCTCACTGCTCAACATGGAAGCATTGGATCCGGTCACGTATAGAGCCCGGCGCTGCTCCGTCAGATGCCTAATCTGAGCTTCCCATTGAAATACACGATGCACCTCGTCCAACATGAATGTGGTCCCAGGAAACATCTCATGCAACTTAGTAAAATCGTCGAGCGCGAATTCGAGCAACCTTGGGTCATCGAAATGCAAATAGGTGTAGTTGGCCGGATCACCTTGATACACCATGCGCAAGAGACTACTTTTGCCGGATCGGCGAACGCCAGAAATAATCGTGGCGAACCCCGGCAAGAGCTCCATAGTCTCGACACTGGTTCTTGGCAGCAAATGGTCCACACGGACCAACTGCTCTTCTTGTGACTTCACAATGTGTCTGATATCTCCCGCCAACATGAGCTGCACCAGTGTTCAGTACAAAAATACACTTTTGTCCGTTAGTAGTGGGCACTTGGCTTCATACCCAACCTCCCCCAAGTCTCTTTGCTAACTGATCCACCACACGAACAACCATAGCACCACAAAACCGCAATACCACAATACCATCGCTTACTTCCCTCCCATCTTCATCCACCACATCCCCACATACTCATGCAGGGCCACATGCACCTTGCGAAAATTATCATAACTGATCCAGTCCATGTGTACACCAGGCTCTTCCTTGAGCAAGAAGTCGGTGGGTGCCGCCTGAGGTTGGAGCCCTTGCCGCTGGAAGTGCGCCATGGCTCTGGGCATATGTACAGCGCTGGTCACCAGGATCAACGAGCTCTCCACCCCAAATCGCTCCTGGTAGGCGTTAGCTTCCCCGGCAGTATTGGTCGGCTCTTCCATCATCTTCACCTCTCCCGACTCGGCACCTAAGTCCAGGGCCGCCTCTCTCAACACGGCCGCCTGCGAATGCGCCGACGTGCCACCGTAGCCAGACACAATGAGCCTACTACCCGGCAGTGCTTCCAGCAACCGCAAGCCTTCGGTCAGCCGTCCAAGAGCCGTACTAGACAATTGACCCGAAGCAGGCAGGTCCGGATCAATCACATGCCCACTGCCCAGCACTAAGATATTTGCGTTTGTGAGGCTTGACATTGACTGCTCGTCGGTCCACGGATCGTATTGCCGCTCCAACCCGTGGATCATCGCATTGGGCAGTAGACGGGTCGACGTCAGCAGAAAATAAACCAGAAAACCCCAGGCCGTTCGTTGGCTCCATCGATAGCGCTTGCGGAAGTAGAGTATGACCGTGGCCAGTATCAGCATCCAGAGGATGTGGATGGGGTTTATGAGGAGATCGACTAGGGTGCGGAGGAGACCCATTATCCTTGCTGCAGACATGCCAATGCCGTCATCCGCTGATGACGTCGAGCATGCGTTTTGCCTGTTTTTCTCTACTGAAATCTGCTGCCAACCTAGAGCAACCTTGTTGCAAGGAATCGTAGCGGCTGCGATCGGATCTTAGCACCTCGATCGCTTCCAGCAATTGTGCTGCATTCTCAGGCTCGAAGCTGATCCCCGCTCCATAGTGCTCGATCAACTCCTTTGCCTCCCCTCGTACTCCCAGGAGAATGGGGGTCCCGCTGGCCGCAATCTCGAAAATCTTCGAGGGAATGACCGTGGCAAAAAGTGCATCGTTTTTCAATGGCACTATGGCTGCATCAATATATTCCAGGTAGGCAGGAAGATGCTCTCGCGGTACTTGCGGAAAAAAGTGCACATTATCAAGATTTTGCTCACTTGCACTTCGCACAAGTCGCGCCTTCTCTGCCCCGTCGCCCACCAGCACAAATTGAATCGAAGGATCAGCGTCCTTAGCAGCTCTTAGCACTAGATCCAGGCCGTGCGCCATCCCATGGGTGCCCACATAGCCTACAACAAACCGATCACCAGCCAAGGCTTCGAGGATCGACACATGCTCAGGGGCCACTCTGCTATGCATGCCAAAAAGCGGATCCACGCCGTTCTTGATAACGAATATTTTGCCCGGATTAATTCCTCTCTGCACGAGGTCTTTCTTAAAGGCATCTGTCACAACGACGATTCTTGCCGCACTCCGATACAGTCTCAGTTCCAAGCGATGCAATCGACTAATGATGCGAGGGCTCCGAATGGCACCCACCGCCGCAATGGAGGCTGGCCATAGGTCCCGTACCTCCATGATCCAGGGCCTTCGCTTTAGCAGGGACAAAAATCGGCCACTGACGGCGGTGAAAAACTGTGGTGAAGTAGCTACGACAATATCAAAGCGCCGGGACAGACCCACGACAAATGAGGAAATGGCAAAACTTAGGTAGTCAACGATTCTCCTGATGGTCCCCTGATTTCTGGCTATATAGGTCCAGATACGGATCACTTCGACACCTTCAATCACTTCGCGTTGCCAAAGGCGATTCTTATATCCTGGAAATATCTTGCCCGCTGGAAAATTTGGGAAGGAAGTAATCACCGTCACGATGTGGCCTTGCTTTACCCATTCGCGGCAATGGCCAAAGGTGCGGACCGCGGGAGCGTTCACTTCTGGTGGAAAATTATCGGAGAGGAAGAGAATCTTCAAGCAGCCTGCAAGTTTATTCGAGTCACAAGTGTATTATCGAACGTGATTTCTGCCACCGGCGCCTCTTTTCGCACATTGAAACCGACCGCAAATTGATAGGATGAAATCCTGAGGTCGCAATGTCCTTCAAATGCAATCACACCAAAGCGTGTGGTTATCGTCGATGCATCGGCCTGGTCTGCCTTAACATCCGGATGAAAATGTAGATAGGCCACGCCCCTCTCATGTCGACCGGTGAGATAATCACAAATTGTAATCTGATCATCCGTCCATTGCCACGACCGACGATGCGTCGTACCGATGCGCCGATATCCCGTGTGGGATGCCGCTAGAAAGCCTGAGCGCTCCTCGAGATCTTCTACATATGCCCTCCGGGCGACCCGAAAGCTACCCCAGACTTCACTACTGTTTTTTCCTGCGACAACGACTGTATTGTGCGCTGCAGTGGAACGTTCGTAGTTGCGGATGGCACCGGCTTCATAGGTTGACGTACCGGTATCCACAATAATGGGCCTTCCTGCAACATGCAAAATGAAGTTGAAGGTATCGGCATGCGCATGGCCAGGTTGGTAATCAGGTCCAATCTTACCTACGTCTAAAAGAAGTTCGTAGCTAGCTCTGCGTACCATTCGATAGCCGCTGGAAGTAAGAGACTGATTGGATCCAATGATCCCTAGACGCTCTCCTTGGGCATATAAAGCCTTACTTGTTGGCGCAATGTCATTTGCGGCATCATTGACCAGGGGAACGTCTCCATTGCTAAATGATATATTTCGTAGCCACATCAGCATTAATCCAGCCTTGTTGGACAAGAATTTCACCTCGTCCCTGTGAGCTCTCCATTCCGCCGTCTGCATTAATTCAATAGCGTCCAACAGGTGCTGCAGTATGATTTGGTGATACATCGGCGACAATTCAAAATGCCCTCCGTCTGGCAAGATCTGTTCACCCAACTCCTTGCGCAAGAGCTTCCATGCCTTTCTTTTGAGTAAGACATCCTCAAAATACAGAGAAGCAAAGAGCAGGGCTAATGCGTTCTCCAACAGGTGATTAGCCAAAAGATGAAATTCTAGATTTCGAAGCAGCCGTTGAACATCCTGACGAAGAATTTCAGCGAACTCGGCTTTCTCGATCCCATGGTCTCGCAAGAACTTAATCCAATTAATAATGCGAATGGAAGTGGGATAGGGTTCCTTACCCACGCTAATCGCCAAATACTTTGCAGCAAAGCACTCCAACAAAAACAATCCACGTTCCCTACAAAAAGCCTCTCCATTCAAGTATTCGAAGTAGTTCAGATGATAGGTCCACAGCAATCCATTGGACAAATCATTCCAGTGAATACCGCCACAATAGGTCCTTGCCCTATTGAGAAAGAAGAATGTAAAATATGGGATCTCTGGCGCCCCAGCAGACTCCGTCCTCTCCATCTCAACAGGGGCACTCACATCCCAAACACCAGCGAACAATTTCCTCCCTATCCGGTACAAAATCAGATGATAGAGTTGTATCAGCCTCAGATGGCGCAATGTATGAATGAATTTCAGCATTCAAGCTGATCTATAGTATCTATGAAAGCCTGATGCACTTTGTCGGCTTCAAAGTATTTCTCAAAAACGGTAGTTGCATTTCGTGACATATCTGGATAATTCACGGAATTGATCTTATACATTGCTGCGATCAACTGATCCGAAGATCTTATATCAATGAGATAACCAGTTTCACCGTCTACCACAAGTTCAGGAATCGCACTCCATTTAGTCGTAATCACAGGTATTCCCATAGAAAAAGCCTCAATAATCACTCCCGGATAACCCTCGCCCTCATAGTGGCTCGGCAACACTAGTACATCATACAGATTCAGAACATCATTCAATTCTTCCGGTCTGATCACACCCTGATAATTGGGACTAGCTCCGATATCACAATAAGTACTGTCAGTCACTGGACCATACAAATCTACAGTATACTTCTCCGGCAAAGTTTTTAAAGCCTCCAGAATTATCCCAACCCCCTTTGATTCTTTGATCTGACCAATAAACACGAATCTGTATGCATATCTTCTCCTCCCTTTAGTGGGGCCTTCAGCAGAAAACCGACAATTGGGAAACCAATATACATCTCGCCGGAATCTTTCAAAAAAGCGGCTTATCGCTTTGGTTTCCACAGCAAACAAGTCGGCTTTCAGATTTGTCCTTTCAAATAGCAGCCTCTGCAGTCTACCATAAGATCGATACTCACCGACTAAACTGCCTCCAAAAACCCGATAAATGACCTTTCTTCGAAATAAGCGAGCAATGCAAAATATGGCTGGGAAAAGATATTTAGTTCCCCTTTGACTCACATTGACCACAATGATATTGGCATGGGGCAAATACCAGAGTAGTACCAACAGGATTCGTAAGAGATTCCATAGTGGATATGTACACCTATGAGTATCAATTACTTCGTGCCCAATATCTCTGAGTAGAAAAAACTTGACTTGGTTCTCAAACAATATAGTTGCGCCTCCCAGGCCGTTTCTTGCTCTTGGACCGACGAGGAGGTATTTCCTACCTTTCATTAGCGTGCCAATGACAAGATTCCGTCAGAAGATATTTGACGAATCAGAGATACTGTGCTACTGTTGAAAACTGACGTAGGGTCAATATTTCTATTAACAATATTCCTAGACCTTAAGTAGCCAGCTAGCCACTCCACATCATATTCCAAGTTCAAATGGTCATAAATGCCCGAGACGATCGTAAATGGGTCAGCCACAAAATCCTCATACGTTGTACATAGAATATCCGAGTCCCCGTGCTCTTTCTCCCGTTGAAAGACCTCTCTGATTTTCTGAATTTGAAGAGCTGTCCTGACAGCATCATTATGAGCAAATCTATCAAGGACGGCCTTCTCCTCGTTTGAATAAGCACCCTGCCACCAAACATCCTGCTTAAGTCTGTGTCGCCAGAAGTCAACATTCATGAATGAGTGCACTACCGAGTACACATCACGCTCTAGGTAGATGAATTTGGCATCAGGAAATATTTGCCTGAGGAAGCATATTCTCGTCGGGCCTGTAATCTTCAGTCCAAGTCTCTTCTTTGATTGATAGCGAACAACTTTGGAAAAGTATCTTCTGATTTCATCAATCTTCCTGTCCCCAAGGGTCTCCGAAATCAGGAAATTTCTTGAGAAGTTCATCGGGTGCACAAGATGATCCCACAAACGATAATCTTCCACAGGCAAAAATGCTATTCGATCAACCAAGCAAGTGCTGGTCCTTTCCTTCTGCCTATTTCGATGCCAGAATCGATTTGAGAATAGCAGTCGAAGTATGCTAACCTCGGGATGCCTGTACAGTCGTGATCCATGGTTCGAAAGAAATGCAATGTCCCTGTGATGCATCACACACTCAGATATGATCGACGAACCAGATCTACCGACTCCCACGAAAATAATCGGATTACCTAGTAAACTTCTAGGTTCTACCACTATGATTGTAACACCCGCAAATATCCTTCAATCGCTTTCTCAAGGCCAAAGTCCTCAGCCCTTGCAATCAAGTCCGACCTATTGACTTCCTCATCGAGAACTGCAAGTATAGCACCTGCGATCGCGGTACAGTTGCCAACCGGCAATATGGGCCCCAACTTACCCCCGTCCAGTATCTCTGAGACCCCTCCAGGTGCATCTGTGCTGACCACTGGGCAACCACTGGCCATGGCTTGTATCAAGCTGCCAGGCAGTCCTTCATACAGAGATGTTAGGACAAAGACATTCGCCTTCGACAAAAATGAGAACGGATTCAAAACAAAACCCGCTAGGTCTGCAACTTCCGAAAGGCCATTATCCTCTATGAGTCCAATGAGCTTCTCCTTTTCCTGACACGTAGCTGGACAATCACCTAGAATCAGCAGCCTTGCGGAAGGACGCTGGGCATACACCTTTTGGAAAGCCATAATCAGAGTTCCAAAATCCTTCTCACGCGATATCCTACCCATGCCAACAATAATATCATTTCCCTCGACAAAAAATCTATGTGACACGGGTTGCAGAGCCAAACCGGGAATTGACTCATGATATACAGGGTTATACACTACCGTAATTCGAGACTTTTCGATTCCCAAATAATTAGATAGGTCCTCCCGAACGTAGCTGGACACAGCAACGTAATGATCTGCCCTCTTGAACACAGCATCTCTAAGAATCCCGGCAAAGCCCTTGGCTCTTCTCAAACTCGGGACACTAGCCTCCCGGACAATTAATTTGAAGTCATGCTTGGTTACAATCTTGGCAAGGCAAGCCAATTCAGATATATGATCCTGAGTACTTATAAGAGCTAAAGGCTTCCTAGAATCAATCACCCCTCTGAGGCGGAGGAGGTTCTTCCTGGCCCGATTGTACTTTAATTCGATCAGATTTACACTTGGAGACACTAAACTCACATAGGGTCCCTGGAGCCTCAATACTACAAGATCCACCTCAAAGCCTTTATCGGCCAAACCATTTGCGATGTATACCATCATTCTCTCGGCACCACCACCGTTAAGAGAATTACACAGAAGCATAATCCGAGATCTCCTAGGGTATAACGAGCGGTCCCGCATTGGTCAACCTCCTTATTTTGATGTTAAGAGCCCTTAGTGATCGCCTGATTCTTCTTAGACGGACCATGTCACTCTCACTACCTCTTGAGCCGATCAATAGACTTTGATTACTATCATCAACTCCCACATCTTCGTATCCATGATCCGAATCCACAATCACATTTCCCCTCATCCTCAACCCCAAACCGCTAATTCCATATGCTTCCTTATCATAAATTGAATTCCTTTTTATCCTCCAAATAATATTGTTCTCAACCAGAATATTAGGCTCTTCAACAGAGCCCAGAGATGTGTTTATACCATTAGAACAATCAAAGATAATATTATTTCTAACTACAATATTATTTGCCTTCTGATGCAAGACAATACCGCTTCCCCAGCCTCCGCTACCTCCACACGTTCTATCGTTGTTGAAAAACCCCCAAATTCGATTGTTCTCAATCCGTACCACATTCTTTGCAGCTTTAGTGTAAGCCCCAATCTTGACATCAATAGCATTCTCAGCGCAGGACATTCTACCGAATTTACCTCTAACCTGATATCGGTCAGTAACATATATATCATTATTGTAGATCCGAGTACCTGAAAGGTCCCCTCTCATTCCATACCTTGGACTATAAACCAATTGAATACCATCAGTGCAATCATAAATTTCACAGGAATGCACCTCATTGAAGATTGCGTCCTCCCTCTGGCCCGAAATCGCAATTCCCACATTATCAGCTCCCGGAATCCTTCTTGCATCCCTTATAACACAGGAGTAAATCCTACATCTATCTGAGAATTGTATTGATAAGACATTCCTATGGTATACTCTTTCAAGCAAGCAGTGAACGAGTGTGATGTCCTTCGAATAATTTCGAATAAAATTGGGAGCGCCCCACACCTCTCCCTCAGCTGTTCTATGTGACATGCCACTGATAGTCACACCTTGAAGGACTACATCTGTGCAGTTTGAAATATCCACGGCCTCTATAATCACACCACCAACAGAATCACGTACCCCCAGCTCGTAGTTCGGAATGATTGCCGATCCATCCTTCGTTCGTGCCAAGATCCGTATCTCGCCTTCCTTGATTCCACTAAGTCTTAACACTCCCCATGCCCTGTAATCATCAGGTTCAATATAGTAGCTCCGAATACCTGACTGGCCGAATTGTATCTGGCTCCAATCCTGATAACTCTGCTTATTGATCACGATGCTAGCACTGTCGGCCATAGAATGTTCCAAAGAAGGTCTCAGTCCACCATCCATATCACCTTCCGCAAGCGAGATGTATCTTCCCTGTTGACTGCAGGCATATAAGAACAGCCAAGCAATCAGCCAGATTGCTAAAAAGTTAATCGTTTCCTTCAATCTCTAGAACCTCCACCAGGGCAAATTGTCTTTCGGATTCAAGTTCCTCGCGCAACTCACTTTCAAAATATTCAGATTTAAGTATGCGCCAATGATTAGGCAGTCTTCTCGCCTCCGACTTCAATCTGCGCCTAAGCCAAATGAGAATTCTCGCTAATACTGGTATTCTGCACATCAATCGATCGCCCCAAAGCACCAATTGCGGAATATATGGGCGATTAGAGTACTCAACTGATGAATTTCTGGCTGGAAGATCTTGGACGGTACTGACGGGGTAAGACAGAAAAGTCGATATCCGTTCCATTACCGACGAATGATTTTTCGTCAATGTCTCAAATTCAATTCTGATAGCTTCCTTGTTTTGTAGAAATTTCAATATACAATCATTAAAGAAGTGGTAGTACAAGAGCCCCATTATCAATACAAAAGGAACTCCTGCAGGCGCAGTTCTCCTCTGGGCTCCCCTGCCTATCATGCTTGCGTATGAAGTTATATATGGCCTAAATGCTCTTCCGATATTTATAAACCTCACTCTTTCGTATCGAGCGTCCAACTCCGCTGCAAAGAGTCTCAACTCCTCTCTATGCAAGAACAGGTCAAGATCAAATTTAGTCACCCATGTCTTATGTCCTCTGCCTTCAGCATAGTGGTCCATAAGTTCAAAAAAGAAGTGATAGAAATTTCGATATTTCTTGTTCATGTAATCTGTTTTATCTAGATGCAGCATTCGAAAAAAATCGGTCTCAGCGTAGATAGACAAAAAAGCCAAATACCGATCCAATGAATCAAATGGCCCCCAGAATCTACTGTTCGCGCACATATAATTCTCCTTAGCTCCGTAATGAAGCTTGTGATAAGCTCCAGGAATATCGAATTGCCTTATCAATATATTTCCCAGCCAGGTAGTTCCGCATCGGTTAACTCCGATATAGAACAATGGACTAATCATAGCATTTCCGAAGCTCGAGGATCTTGTGGTTCTTCGGATATAGCTCCATATCTGTCCTATCGAACGGAGTATCAATTACAACTCCTTGAACCTGATTTGGAAGCTTCGAGAGAACTCGCGAGATACTGTAGTGCCAAGTCATTTCTCCAGTCCGTATCATTTGAGCAGCCGAAGCCGTGAAATCGATATATGCTCGAGTGCCATGCGACATGATACGGCTCATGTTCTCTAAGTAAAGATTCAACTCCTGGTCAGGTATATGGTAAAGAACAGCGGTCGATACGATGAAGTCGAAAGGTTTGCAATCAAGTAGAGCGTCGATAGATCCTCCAATGTCAAAAAACGTCGGCTTCTTCTCTGCAACCAAATCACTAATTCTATTCCTACCAATTCTGACAAATCCATCTGTCACGTCCGCGCCCACATAGTTGCCTTCATCAAGGAACTCGATCAGTAACGCACCGAGCCTAAGGCCTCCGCATCCGTAATCCAGTACTCGTGAGTCTCTCGCCATGCCTTGCCTACATAGAAAGTTGAACTCTATCTCCGCAGTCTTGGCAAAACGATGTTCGTCAGAGATCTCGCTACCGAGAGTTGGATGAGGATGCTTAGCCGTCTTGGATATCACTCTCTGTTCATAATATCGATAAAATGGCTGCCTTAGATTGAACAGCTTCCACCGCCAATACCAGAGGCTTGCCAGACATCTCCTGGCAAAATTTCTCATGACCATTTCCCAGATTTACCGGAAAGCAACGCGAGCACCAGACCAATGACTCCATTTGCCTCTTGATTCCGCAAGCCCGTGTGGCCAGATCCGTATAGCTGAACTGTCGTTACAAGAAGGAGACCACTCACAAGAACAATCCAAGCCCTATCATCAAACCTATGGAAAGTCATTGCATACAACATCATGATAGTCGCAACCATCAGGAAAAATGGCATAAATCCAGCTTCTCCCCATATCATTAGATACACATTGTGTACTCCAATACCATGAATCTCATCAAAACTATGGAAACTCCCAAGACCCGAACCCAAAAATGGCCTAGCCTTTATCTTGTCCCATCCTAATTGCCAAGCATTTGATCTCAATGTGGTGGTCTTCGAGGTCAGAACCCCCTGTGAAATTAGCATCATGTCTGATATCCTGTCCATCTGACCAGGTGTCAAAGAGTCTGCATAATCGTACCCCTTACTAGCGATATAGATTACTGAAATGACCAGAAGTGACATCATCAACCAAATCCTCCCATGGTAGCGATAATGCCTAATGAGCGATCCCGCGCAGAATAGCAAGAACAACACCATTATTACAGTGGTCGTAAGCATGGCCGATTTAGAAAACGTTACGATCACAGAATAGATAATGACTGGAAGTGACAAGAGGGAAATTAATGAAATGATCTTGCTCGGGTCCCGGACAAAGAGAAAACATGCCACGACTAGAGTAAGGTTTGAATGAAAACCAGCCTGATTAGGATTTATGAACAAGCCTCCATCCCTAAAACCATTCTGAATATCATAACTGACGTTGTCAAAATAGTTTTGGGCTAATCCCAATTCTTCGCTGAAGGCGGTTATGATAGATGTAAGCAAACTACAATAAAAAAGAATTCTTAAGTAGGGAAAAAATCTCCCAGCATGAAGGGCAGATCTTACTGCAAGATACACCGCTGCAACCATAATAATGGTTGGGAGATATTTCCTCAAATGCCCTAGAAAATCATCCGCAGGCAGTCTTGTTATGCCTAGGCCTGCACTTACAATACTAAAGAGAATGTACGCCGAAAAAGAAAGAAAGAACAATCCCAGCACAGCATCTCCGTACAGATGGCGGACATTCGAAAGAATAATTGCTAAGCAGATTGGCAATAGAAGATAGGAAAACGGTGCATTGAAATCTAGTGCCAGCTTCGCCACTCCGTTGAGATTCATGAAGACTATGAGACACAAGCCGACGAACAGCACTCTTGTCGTTCTCTCTCTAGTTATGACCACCTTGAAGGATCTAACCTAAGTACCCTGTTCATAATCTCAGTTCTGACATGGGAAACTTCAAATAGTTTAGAGACCGCCAGAGCGTTCTTGACCACTTCGTGGCTCTTAACAGCATCAGTCTTCAAAACATCTATTGCCTGTACCAGCTGCTGCTCGCTCTTCTCGGTCACTACGACACCACAGTTATTCTCAATAAAGAACCTTGTGAGGAAACAGTCTCGAGGAGAGTGCACTAGAATCGGCCTATTGGAGTATAAAAGCGGGATGGTCCTAGTCGGAAATATGGTCCTGTACTCTGCCTCGCTCCTGTCTCCCTCGAAACCATGAGGTAATAGTAGAACATCGAAACTCGTCAATTTCGCAACAAACTCATCCAGTGGCAGGAAGTTGTGAAAAAATACATTTTCCCCGCCGAAATCATGCCTGCGAAAAAAGGACAGGTCACCTGTAAAAATGTGCAGTTCGTGGTTCTTGCCTTTGACAATAGCTTCAAATAGCCTCAGAGCGGCATCCAGGCAAGAGTGATTCAATGTGCCCGAAAAGAGAAATCTCACTTTCTCACTCGGTAGTTCATATGGAATAAAATTCCTCTTCGGTACATCAAAGCCATGAAGTAGAGTAACGAAATCGGTAGAGGGATATCTACCTTCATAGAATCGCCTTAGCCCATCACTTATGACGAAATTGCAAGTCGCGGACAAAAAGAACTTTGGTTGCAAGAAATGGGCAAGTAATTTAAGGACACCACGCCTATTATCTAAATATGTATTGTGAAACCAAGTGAAAAAAGGTAGACCAAGATCTTGGCTAACGCTGTAGGCACAGTACATAAATAGCTCATCCGGAAAGATGGCCAAAATGCAATCACATTGCTCATCCAGCACTATCTTCCTAATTTGCTTTTTTAGTGAACGAGCAGAGAACCACCTAGTATATCTGTGGCCCCTCCTCTTCGGTAGTTCGAACACATCCAAATAGTACAACTTAGGGAACTCAGGTGACCAAGGTCTCCGTACAGTCCTGGCTTGCCTTTGGCCAATAATGACCATGTCTTCCTTAGAAAAAGTTCTGGCAATGTTGTTGACGATGATTACTGACCCTCCTGTCCCTGGGTAGACGCCAACGCTTACTAGACATAACTTTCTTGATCGTCCCATCTAGATCCTAGAAAGCCAACCTTCAGCTATCTCCGCGAAAACCATCTGCAGGTTTTTTGTAATCTCCCACTCCGGGTAGTCCCTCTTAATCTTAGAAACATCTGATATGTAACATATGTGGTCGCCCTCACGGTGTTTTTCAGTGTAGTCATATCGCATCCTCTTACCTGAGATATCCTCTATCCTACTAAAAGCCTCCAAAATTGAAGTTGAATTTGCTCGTCCTCCCCCAATGTTGTATACTTCGCCACAGCGAGGAGAATCAAAAAACATCTCAATGAAGCGTGCCACATCAAACGCATGAATATTGTCCCGAACTTGTTTGCCCTTGTAGCCGAACACTGTGTATTTCTCCTCGTATAGGTTCACCTTTATGAGGTAACTCAGAAATCCGTGCAATGCCACGCCTGAGTGATTCGGGCCAGTGAGACAGCCACCTCTTAAAGCACAAGTAGGCATCCCAAAATATCTGCCATATTCTTGCACCATTATGTCTGCAGCTACCTTTGAAGCCCCGAAGAGCGAATGCTTAGACTGGTCGATCGGAAAGCTCTCATCGATTCCGCCATAATACTCTTGCTCACCGTAGTCCCACCTAGTTTCATGTTCTACCAGATGCAGGTCATTGGGAGCGTCCCCATAAACCTTATTTGTGCTCATATGCACAAACGGGCTATCCCTGCAATGCCGTCGAGCAGCCTCAAGCAAGTTAAGTGTGCCCACAGCATTGACATCAAAGTCATCAAATGGCCTTGAAGCTGCCAGATCATGGCTGGGCTGTGCAGCTGCATGCACGACATGCGTGGGTCTAAGAGTGGCAAAGAGATCATTGATTCCTGCTCTATCGCGGATGTCCAGCTCCACGTGCTGGTAGCTGTCGAAACCCTCAATGAGCTTCTGCTGATTCCACCGAGTGTCGCCCTTGGCACCAAAGAAATCGGCCCGCATGTTGTTGTCAACTCCATACACGGTCCAGCCCCTTCTGGCAAAATAGCGTACCACCTCGGAGCCAATGAGGCCTGAGGATCCAGTTACCAATAAGTTATTCAGTACATTATTCATTCAAAGTCGGTTGCGCTGTGATCAAATTAGTCCTTATTAGCACTCGATAGATCATGTTGATGGCAATCAAAGGAAAGCCAAATCGCTGCAGCATATGAACCAGCCTGAATCCATAACTTGGCTTGGCTTTGGAAACAATTCTCTTTGCCCAACTGAGAGCCAAGACCTTGTCCCCATTCCTGTAGCAAGGATGGATAAGCGGCAATGCTTTCATAAGAATTATATTATTAGTTCTCGCACTCTTACCCCAGTGCTTCTCAAGGATCAGTAGTTTGGATTTAGCAATGGCGGCTACTCCTCCAGACATGGTTATCGAGCTTGGATGCCGTCGATATTGAACAAGAGTCTGAGGATTGAACTTGACGTCGAATTTATTCGTTATCCGTAGCCACATATCGTAATCTTCTGAAACCAAACGTTCATCATAGTATCCGACTTCCTCCAGAACCTGCCTCCTAATGAGGGTACTAATTGCGGGAATATAACTCCACTCTAATATGTCCTCGAATACGTTTCCCCTACCAATCTGCCGAGTATCAAATCCCCGTTTTCTCAAGAAGGAACTTGCGACGATACTCCCGAATTGGTCAATTTCCTCTGCATCGGAAAATACAAGGGCGACTTGGTCACTGCATGCTTCCAGCACCTGTACCTGGCTTTCCAAATAACCAGGTTGCCAAACATCATCGCACAGAAATGTATAGTATTTACATCCCGACTCCTTCAAGGCTTGATTTATTGAATAAGGAATTCCCATGTTTTGGCTATTGCAAATTAACCTGCAATCATGATCATTCGCACTTATCCAGTCCTTAACCACACGCACGGAATTATCCTGGGAACCATCATCCACAATGATATTTTCAACTAAGTGAAAGTACGTCTGCTTTCTCAGTGATTCCAAGGCCTGCACAACATAGTTGCCAGTGTTGTAAATGAGAGTAATCACAGTAATAGATCTAATATCCATAAACCATATCACTTCAGGTTTGCCAACAACTAGTGAAATTATGCAGGTGTCTCTCTTCCTTGCCAAAACTGCACCCAGACACAAATATCGCGCAACGGCCGTTAGGCATTATTCCAAACACAGAGTATTGCTGTGAATCTCCAGGTCCCTACATGAATTTATGATAGAATTCGTGAATCGTCCCTGATACATATTCCACACTCTCCTTTGACAAGCCGACATACATCGGAAGGCTCAGACAGGTATTAGCAAGTTGTTCTGCAATTGGGAAATCCCCCTTCTTGTAACCAAGGTATCGATAGCACTCTTGCAGATGTGGAGGAACTGGATAGTGGATAGTTGTAGCCACTCCCCGACGCTCAAGATAAGCCTTAAGCTCATTTCTTCTAACCGCCCGGACAACGAATTGGTGATTTACCGTTGTCGCTCCATCAGCAACCCTAGGTAAGATTACCTTATCTAGATCGGCTAAGCTTTGCTTGTACAATGATGCAATCTCTCCTCTACACTTATTCCACCGTTCCAGATACCTCAATGAGAGATTTAGATAGGCAGCCTCAAATTCATCAATTCTATTGTTGTAGCCAATTAAGCTGCAGCTGTACCTGCTCTCAGATCCATAATTTCTGAGCAATCTAATCTTCTCTGCATAGTCTCTATTATCCGTGGTTATAGCACCAGCTTCACCCAAGGCTCCAAGATTCTTCGTTGGATAAAAGCTTACAGCATTTATGTCTCCAAAACTGCCTGTCAATCGACCCTGAAATCTAGCTCCATGTGCTTGAGCATTATCTTCAACTATCTTCAACTGGTACTTGGAAGCCAAGTCCATTATGCCTCCCATTTCACATGCTTGTCCGTATAAGTGGACTGGCATAATGACTTTAGTCCTTGCAGTAACAGCCTCCTCGATAAGATCTACATCGATGTTAAATGTGTGCTTCCGGGGTTCGACAAACACTGGGGTTGCCCCTGTGAAGGAGATTGCCAAGACCGAAGCGATGTAAGTGTTTGAGGGAACAATAACTTCATCTCCAATTCCCACACCAAGCGCTTTCAATGCCAAATGCAGGGCATCCAGCCCAGTGCTTACTCCAACACAGTATTTGGTTCCAATGAAGCTAGCATAATTCTCCTCAAATTCCCTGGTATAGGAGCCAAGCACATACCACTTACTATCAAAGAAATTTTGGAATGTCTCTATTGCTTCAGCCCTCACACATTCATTCCTTGCATCGAAAGATATAAAAGGCACTTTCATGGAGCCAGTTTTGACAATTTACTGTTCACGATCTTAAACGTTTGGCCCATCTCAGACCTCCATATATCTCCATCAGCCCTAGTCAATCTATTTCCACCCTCATCGACCCAACCCCGTATCTCGGCTGGGCAACCATAAACCAATGCATGGTCCGGGACATCTTTTGTCACAACAGATCCCATTCCTACCATTGCATACTGTCCGATTCTTACCCCGGCAAGCACACTGGAGTTGGCTCCTATAGAAGCACCTTGACCGAGAACTGTGCGGATTGACTTTCTCCTCTTTTTGCTACGGGGATACAAGTCGTTCGTGAAAGTTACATTTGGTCCGATAAAGACGTCGTTTTCTATCCTAAGGCCGTCCCAAATGTAAACTCCACTCTTCACGGTGACATTGTCGCCGATTATGACATCATTCTCAATAAAAGTATGGCAATTAATATTGCAATCGCAGCCAATCTGGGCGTTTCTCAGAATCACAGAATACTGCCATATGAGGGTCCCCCGACCAATTTTCCTGGTCTGCACTTCAGCTGTTGAATGTATCATTAATATACTCTAAATATTGTCCATATTCTCTGATGTAATCCTCTGGATCATATCTATGCGAAGCAAAAACGAGGCATACCGAGCCAGAAGAAAAATTGTTCTCCGATACCCAGATTCCTGGTGGAACATGCAGGCCATAGTAAGGCCTATTTAATAAAACCTGCCTCTTAATACTTCCATCATCAAGTAATACTTCGAAAGAACCACTTGCCGCAATCAAAAACTGATGACATAATATGTGTGCGTGGGCTCCCCTGGACTCTCCACCCGGGATGTCGTAAAGGTAAAAGACTCTACTGATTTCAAATGGAATCTCTCGTGCCGAATGCACCGGAGTCAGATTTCCAGCCCGATCTCCAATCCTTGGCAAATGGATCAGGGCACAATCAAAAACATTTAGCTTTCGGATCAAGCTCCTAAGATCTTGCAAAAAGAATCAAAATCTCGGATATAGTCATCAACCTCATAAGGCCTGTCAGCAAGAATCAGGCAAAGAGAGTTTGTCGAAAAGTTCTCCAAATGTCGCCATACGCCTTTGGGTATAAACAGCCCATAGTAAGACCGATTCAGCGAATAACTCCTGGTTTTGGACCCATCCGATAGCACCACATCAAAACTCCCAGATAACGCTACGATCACCTCCGACAATTGCTTATACGCATGTCCTCCTCGCAGCTGCCCACCTGGGACATCATAAATCCAATACGCTCTTACAATCTCGAAGGGCACATGGATGCCTCCCTCAATAAATGATAGGTTTCCGCGGTTATCCAAAATTTTGGGAAAGTCGAGCTTTCGGACTGCCTCAATTGTCATGCCTTACATTATTGATTAACTAGCTTAGCCAGAAGCTCAACCATTGTCAGCCAAACCGATCTAGCAACAAGCCAAATCATTGAAGCATACACTCCAATGAATAAGAATATGTCCACAAGTAATCTTCCAAGTCTAGAGCCAATTGGCAGACACCAATCAAGAAACGTAACCAGAAAGACAACAAATGATGATAAGACTAATGGCAGAACTAGTTGAACAACTTGTTTGACTATGCCCACACCAAGAAGTATGTACATTAGGTAGCATGCAGCCAAGAAACCCAGATAAAATGTCACAATATAAACGTAAATCAAGTACTCAATGGGAACTGTTGTGAAGTGCAGGAGAACGCCAAGCAGCATTGCCAACCTGACGCAAGATATCGTAACAGAATGACCAAAAGTGTACTTACTAAAGCCCAGAGCATTCACCACATTTATCTTCATGGCATTTATCGGCCAGAGAAACCCTGCAAGGCAGAACAGTTTGAAGTAGGGAACCATTTCCACCCACTTGCTGGTGAACAACGCAACGATCAAATCTTCGGAGACTAGATACAGTAAAGCAAATGTGGGAATAATCGTAAAACAAATTAATTCATTAACTCGGCCATACAGGTGCTCAACCTTCTTCTGATCGTCCTGCATCTTTGAAAATATGGGAAAAAATGTCCTCGATACAATGCCACCGGCGACAGTAGAAGGCATCTGATTCAGCGATTTGGCCTTCTGATACAACCCCAACGATGCTGGCTGGAACATTCGGGCCACAATGAAAATGTCCAATTTCATAACAATCTGCTGCAGCAGTCTATTCCCCAACATGAAAGATGAGAATTTCCAAAATTTCCTGATCGACGCAAGGTCGAAAATCAACGTGGGCATCCAATTCACCGCCAAGTACAGCAGTATCGCGGTAATAACACTTTTAGAGAGGATTTGGAGAACAAGACTCCAGACCCCAAAATCGTTGAGAGCCAATGCAATGCCAATTGTACCTGCACCCGCAAGAGCACCTAGTTGGATGATCGCATAGCGCTTAAAGTCCAGCGCCCTGATCAGTTTTGCTTCATGGACTAGGCTTAGTGACTTCAAAATATATATTACAGATATGACCCGTGTTAAATCGCGGAGATGGTGGTTGTCATATAAATCTGAAATTGCTTCTGCGCTTTGAAATATGATCAGTGTCAAGATGCCACCAATGCACAAATTGAATGAAAATACAGATGAAAAATCTCGATCATCAACCTGCTTAGATTGGATCAGCGCGCTCTTAAAGCCAGAGTCGATGAAAATTTCCGACATACTAGTTATGACCAGGATCATTGCAATCAAACCAAAATCCTCCGGGAGTAGCAATCGTGCCAAAATGGTAGAAACAACAAATGTGGTGAGCACGCCGCCAATTTGGGAGATTGTATTCCACTTTATGCCTGTGGTTGTTTCTTGCTTCACAGAAACTAGCTCCCTTCGTTGTGCGGATGCATCCGAATCAGCGACTGAACAGCCGCTGCTGTTGCCCCGGAATTAAAACTCTCGACCTGCTTCCTCAGAGTCATATTCCTATCCTCCTGATTCAATGTTCCATCTTTCAAGTATTCTCCAATCTGTAGCTCCAACTCCAAATAGCTGGTTGCAACACTCACACCTTTCATATCGACAAGTTTTTTCAAATGAAAATATTCAACCAATCTTCTGGCTGATCTCCAAAAACCTAGATCTGCACTGCCATCGAAGGACGTCAAGACTACAGGCTTGTTGCAAATAAGTGCTTCAATTGAAATGGTGCTTCCTGAATTTAAGTTCAGACTGCATCCCACCAGAAGGTGAGACAAACGTATCATATCCTCCTTCTGCATGCTCCACAGCATCTTGCTGGCTGAAAATAGAGGAATGTCCACGGCAATACGTCCCGACACCAAAGACCTTAGTCTTGGAAGCCAGCTCTCATCTGCCATGTTCCCACACACGTTTTGTGGGTGTGGCCGGATTACTAATTGCATGCTAGAACCATACATGTCTTGCTCAACACCTGCCGTCAGCCATTCAACAATGTCGATTTCCCTAGGGGCAAATCTGGGTGAACTCATCGCAAATAGTAGATATGGTGCTTCGGGATCTAGCCCCAGTATCTGTAAATAGCGTTTTGTCCGGGGGCTCTTCAATGCCCTTAGGTGTAGATCGAAATGAGGTACACCACAGGTACGAATACTGTCACGTTCAACACCATAATACTGCATTAGTTCCGCCTTCATGGTTGGACCCCATGCAATGTATTCATCGGCCAAGACGGGGAAACGGCCCTTGCAAGTAATATTGTCCCAGCTAAGCAGGTGAATCACAGTCTTTCTCCCAGAGTCTTTTGCAGCCAGTAGCAACATTGCCTCTCTGAAATCCACAGGATAAGTGGCCACAACAACCTTTGGATCAATCTTGTCAAGTAAAGCTACCGCTCTGGCAGACCTCAAATGCCGCCTTTCCCTCTTTAAGTACCAACTACGAAGTTGCGGCATCTGCTTGACCAGTTTATGCACGAGCAGAAGCAGCCGAGGCCTGACGTGGGACCACGGGTTTTTCGATTTATTGTACTTCGTCGCATAAATATGTTTTTCCCAGAGCGCCGGATTCGCCCTTATATCTTCGAGAAAGTATTTTCTAGCATCTTGGTATTGGCTGGACCAGAACTTCGAATCCACATTGAACTCAAATAACTCCACGTCACTTGATTGACAGTATCTGGTAAGATTCTCGTCCTTTGCATCCGGAGCAATTAGAGCAACCTTCTTGCCGGCCTTCACGAGCTTGCCAAGCAAATCTGTCTGCGTGACCATTCGTGCAGCAAAGCCGTGCGAAACGATATAAGCTATGTCAAATCCCATCTTTCTCCGCCAACAGGAGTACACAGATGTTAAAAAACCTGCCGGTCTCAAGAGTTAAGCTCCTTTTGTCTTTAAAGAAGTTGTTAATATGCTTGTAAAGGGGCAAAGTGATTCTCTGCTCAAACCAGCCATCTCGGTTTACTTTCCAATATGGATTGTAACAAATGGCTCGACTATTTGCATAACCTATATTTTTGCATATCTCGAGATACTTATCGCCTTGATACCTGGTCCTATGCACTGCTCCAGTTGATTGATCTATTTGCAAGATGTCTTTAAGGATCCTCTTTGCTAAGCCCACTGGATTCAAGAAAAGAAGATGGGGAAGGCTCTTGATCCAGTGCTGCAGCGGAATAACTGGCATGAAAATCAGCCCTCCGGGCTTAAGAAGCCGGTAAGCTTCCCGGAGTGAAGGGCCTGGGTCGTCAAAATGCTCCAATACACCGATATTGTAAATACAGTCAAATGATTCATCCGGAAGCCCTGTATCTTCAATATTTCCCAAAAGCATCTTTGGCTTCCTTAGATCATAGTGTTCAAAACTATATTCTGCAACCTCAAAACCTCTTTCAGATAGGTCGACCATCGTAATATCTTCGTACCCAGCCTGCGTCAAGTACATGGATGTGGTTCCTCTGCCCGCACCTAATTCGCAAAAGGTATGATAGTTTCTATCTTCAATTGTTCTTAGCAAGTCTGTTGCATATGCACTTTGCCAAAACTGAAAAATTGTTGTTGGCTGGCCCAGCGTAAAATGAGGATTGAGCAAATTCTTGTCTGCCTGTTTATTCCATACGGCGTCCCACTCTTCAAAACTTCCATCTCGTCTACCCATTCTTAAGTGTGCTGTTGTGGAGAAACTGAGCAAATTCGAAATCTATGGGATCATTAATGTCTATGGATCGCTCGCGAGACATGATGTATCCCACACAGTTGTCTGCAATAATTTTGCCCCTACTAATAACATCTACCGTAGTGACATAAACGGACCCGTTTCGCACAAAGATCTCTGAAAGTTGCTCGCTTGACATTCGTCCGTGTTCCTCCTCCAAATAAGCGACCAAGTAGTCATCCTTCATCACTTTTAGCTTGGCCGGATGGATGGCATGGTCCAATTTCACTACTGATACTGCGGAATCCGCTTCTTTCTCAAACATCAGATTTATGGTCCCGTCGATATCCCGACCCTTCGTAAAAGGCGAACTTGGTTGTATGATAGCGACAGCATCGTAGGTATCTTCCATCATATCCAAGGCGTGCATTGTATACTCTATGGCAGGTGAGTGATCTGCCGAAATCTCGCCAGGTCGTCGAATGGCCTCGACCCCAGGGTACTCTCCAGCGATGTCAAGGATTTCTTCATCATCGGATGTGACCACGATCTTGCTGAGCAACGTCGAGTCTAGTGCTGCTTCTATCGCGTATCGCACGATTTCCCTACCTCCAAGTTTCTTCTTATTCTTATTGGGAATGCGCTTAGAGCCTGCCCGTGCCGGAACGATACCTAATATTCTAGCCTTCGCTGAAATAGCTTAGCAATTTTTTTGGCCAAAAATTCCTCTGTTTTTTCAAATGACTCATAGGTGTTACCTCCAATATGGGGTGTTATCAGAACTCTATCATCCGAATGGCTCAGTTCGACCAGTTTATTCTCGGCGATAAACGGCTCCCCTTCAAGCACGTCCATTGCCACCCCTGCCAGTCGTCCCGTTACCAACATTTCGACCAGCGCTTGCTCATCGATCACACCTCCTCGACTTGTGTTTATGAGTATTTTGTCCTTGTCAAAATTGGCCAACGCTTCGTCATCTATGAAATGATGATTGCGGTCATTGTATGGGATATGCAAGGTGACAATCTCTGATGCTCTGATCAATTGCTCGAGAGAGGTATGGCGTGTGTAATGTGTGGGGATTTGCTTGTCTGCGATATCGTATACGTGGATCTGACAGCCTAGGCAATGGAAGTAATTTGCAACTATTTGTCCCAGTCTTCCAAAACCTACAATGCCAACATTCTTCTGATAGAGTTCATGACCTCTGAAGACATCGCGCCGCCAGTGGTAACCCTCTACATCCTTGGCAGCCGGCACAAGCCTACGCATCAAACTCATCGCCAATAGAAGGGTATGTTCAGCAGTTGCCCTGATTTCCCTTAGAAACTCGAGCTCTCCTCCTAGGCAGACAATCTTGATTCCATAGGATTCACACAAGTCTTCATCGATGTGGTCGATGCCAGTCACCGGTGTGGCCAAGACGCGACACCTTTGATCTTTTGTAAGTACGGAAGCGTCTAAACGAAAGCCTAGCCGAAACCAAAATACATCGCAAGTCTGCATGGCTGCAGGAAGATCATCGGCCTTTACAGGACTCAGATCTACCACAAAGTCCTTTTGCAATAGCGAAAGCACGCGAGGTGAAAAATCCTGACTCTCAGCCAATCTGATTACCGGTAAAGCCAAGGCTATCTAGTATTGCAGAACCTTTGTGTAATGCAAAGGCAAATGATGAATTAGCTCGGCGATTTTTACTCCGGCTTCGCCATCGCCGTAGATCGTACTCTTAGGATAGGGTCCATTGACTCTTTGCCGCAGAATAGCCTCTTTGATCTCTCCCTGATTGTGTTGTACGTCAATCACATTGGTTGCTCGCTCGCGACCAATCTGACGGGTCCCTATATTCACCACTGGAACCCCCAAGTAAGCGCATTCTCTGATGCCTACGCTGCTATTGCCTATCAGGCAGTCTGATTGCCTGAGAAGTCCCAGAAAATCCACTGGCTCCATATTCTTGAAAAAATGTACATGCGACAATTGGTGGTGTTCACGAAACGAGCGGATGCCCTTGGATGTTCCGTCAGAGCCAGCATCCACGTTGGGCCAAAACCATAGGGTGGGGATGGCCAATTCCCGGATCGCATGGAGAGTCTGTTCAACCTGGTCTCGTGCTCGATGATATTCAGTCGTTACTGGATGTTGCATGACGACAAGGTAGCCATCATCAAGATCTACCTCCACCCCTACACCGCCATACTTCTCAAAGGGATCAAAATCTAATTGACTACTTTGATTTATTTGTGCAGCCAAATCCACTGATGGGCAGCCGGTGACAATGACCCGATTCGGATCTTCACCCATTCGTATCACACGATCACGCGCCTTCTCAGTGGCGACGAGGTGCAAGTCAGCAAGTTTGGTGATGGCATGGCGGACTTTCTCGTCAATATTACCTGTCACCTCACCTCCTTGCACGTGGACCAGAGGAATATTCATGTAAGAGGCAGCCACCGCAGTGGCCATCGTTTCGAAGCGATCAGCTATCGTCACCACGGCGTCGGGTTGCAATCTTTCAAATACCGTCGAGAGCTCCAAGATACCTAGACCCGTGGTCTTTGCCTGAGCCGTCAAATTCTCGCCCTCGAGCACATTGAAGACCCGAGCCGCAATCTCAAATCCATCATTCTCGATATAATCCACGGCGGTTCCATAGCGCTCAAGCAGGGCAGAAGCCGCAACGACCAATTGGAGTTCAATCTGAGGATGTTTGGCCATCGCCCGAAGTGCCGTCTTTATGCGACTATAAGATGGACGTGCAGTCACTACCACACAGATCCTACGCATCCAAATCCGATTGTTTTAGGAAACTATATCTCGTCATAGATTTGTTGAGCGCTCTTCCGATAACGGATCGGAATTTTGAGGCTGGAATCCCCTGATTGGCAGGTTTTTTCGACTCAAGATCTTGAAACGCGAGTATATGGCCCTTTGGAAGATTCTTGTTGATCGCCAGTGACTTCTCAAACAGCTCTTTGACAGCTGCAAAACGAGCGACTTGAGTTTTATCTACTGGATTATCCAGCGATGTTTCGATCATTCTGATTCCATCAATCAACGTCTTCACTTCGTCTATCGTAAGGGAGGAACTTGCATCAGGACCAAACATACGTCGATCAAAAACCACATGAAACTCCAGCAGATCGATGCCTAACGCCGTGCCCGCTAAGCCCGCGTAGATCTTTCCCGTGTGCTCGGATAGTCCCACTTTTAGATCAGGATAACGAGCCTTCAGCTCTCCAATGACATTTAGACCTAGATTCTCGGCGGAGGTCGGATAACTCGTCGTGCACTGCACTATCGTCAAATCATTGCCAAATGGTCTGAGAAACTCGATGGCTTGATCAAGCTCCTCGTACGAAGACATACCTGATGATAGTACAATCGGCTTGCCGGTCCTGGCTATCTTCTCGAGCATGAGATAGTTTGTCACTTCTCCAGAACCGATCTTGTATCTCTTAACTCCCACCTCAGATAGGAGGTCGACAGCAGCAAGCGAGAAAGGACTAGCCATGAACTCAAGCCCCACGTCCGAGCAATGTGCCTTCACTTCCTTCCATTCCGAGGTAGTAAATGACATTCGATGCCAGTAATCCATTCGGGTTCGGTCTTGATAGCTGAAGGCCACACGCCAGGTTTCCTGTGGACTACTCTCTGCTTCAGCTATGTGGATCTGAAACTTGACAGCGTCAACACCAGTGGAGGCCAGGGCGTCTATATATGAATGCAAAATCCCGAGACTCCCGTCATGGGCCTGGCCCACCTCCGCGACGACAAAGACTCTACTCATTGTGATCCTTAATCACGATGCTCCAGCTCTAGCGAACCAATGGTGCGTCGATTTCAATCCGGCCTGGATAGTAATCGGTGGCCCATACCCCAAATAGTAGCTGATCTTACTGATATCTCCCAGGCTATGCTGCACATCGCCTAATCTGCCTGTAGCATACTTCGCTCGTAAATCCATACCGACAATTTCTTGAATGAATTGCCAGAGCCTATTTAAGGAGGTCTGCTCTCCGCAAGCCACATTATAGACCTGGCCCATGGCCTTAGCATTCTCGCTAAAAATGGCGAGCTTATTTGCTTGCACGACATTCTCTACATACGTGAAATCTCGTGTCTGCTCACCGTCGCCGTAGATCGTCGGAGCCTCTCCCAGAATGGCAGCCTCAAAAAACAGCGGAATCACCGCCGCATATGCACCATTGGGATCTTGTCTGGGACCAAAGACATTAAAGTAGCGCAGGCCGATAAACTCCATGTCGTAGAGCTTGCCGTAGACCCGCGCGTAGAGCTCATTGACCAGTTTGGTGACGGCGTAGGGGGAGATGGGGGTGCCGATATTTTCTTCGCGCTTGGGCAGCTCCTGGCTGTCGCCGTAGGTGGAGGAGCTGGCGGCGTAGACCACCCGCCGGATGCCCGACTCTTTGGCGGCGGTGAAGATGTTGAGGGTGCCGGTGATGTTGACGTTGTTGGTGGTGGTGGGGTACTTGATGCTGCGGGGTACGGATCCCAACGCTGCCTGATGGCAGACCAAGTCCATGTCTTGGCAGACGTCGAGGCAGGTGGTGTACTCCCGAATATCGCCCCACTCAAATTCGAACTTTGGATGGGTGAGGTAGGGCTCAATGTTCTTGCGGGTGCCGGTAGAGAGATTGTCCAGCACGCGGACCCTGGCGATCCGATCGTCGGCTAGCAATGCCTCGAGGATATGGCTACCGATAAAGCCGGCCCCCCCGGTGAGGAGGACGGACTTTGGGATGCTTGTGGGCAGTCTGTTGGTCGATTTGTCAGACATACATCGTGTTTATGGTGCGCACTTGACCTTGGGGTCCTTCATTCCTAATCACCAATTGTGTACCAATTTGGTAGTTCTAGTAGCCAAATCCGCATGAACATGGCCTAAATACGCACGTCTTGGGCCTATTTGAAGTGCAGACCAGCGTTGAAAGTACAAGTGAAATCGAATTCCCAAGTCAAGTTACTCAAATCAGAAGTCCAATTGCTTCAAAAGCTTTGTGTCTTCTTTCCATTTCGCCAATGCCTTTTCATAGGAGGCCATGGTCTTGGTAATTCTCAGCGTGTGGGGACTGCCCTTCCTGATCGTTTCGGTTTTAAGGTCTATTTCGACGTTCCTGATCGCATTTTCTAGATCTTTCCTTAATTCGAGACGCTTCGTATAATCAAAGTCTGACCGGTGCGGCGACTCCATAAATGGACGCAATATTCTCCACTCTTTTTTGTAATATCCGGGGATGTCTGTGGGCATATCCCGTTTCCAGGTAGGAGGTGGTTGAGGTTTGTTCTTCGTTCGCTCAGCCATCCGGCTGCGGCATGCATCCAGCAGCATTCGAAACAGCTGGCGATCCCTCCACTCCCTGGCAGTTAATATGGGGTGCAACACTTCATTGGTATATTTTCTGCTCCATGCTTTTGTAAGAGCTTCATATAATTTATCTATCCATCTTTTCTTCGTTTCTTTAAGTCCACTGAGCGCCAATGTGCTTTTGATAATGTCTTGTGCTATTCGCACACAATCATTATCAGCATCCAAGGAGAGCTCGTACCAGTCGCCGTTGTCCTCTGGACAATCCAGTATGCGGACCTCTGACAGGTAGCTCGGTAACTCCTCCAAGTGGTGGACCAAAATCCTTTGACATGTTTTGCCCTGATCATCTTGCAGCACCTTTAGCACCTCCAATAGATGCAGTACGGCTTGCGGCCTGGGAACGCTCACAGCTCGGGCTATTACATCATTAAAAGCTCCAATGGGTGAAAAATAGGTTAGTAGTTCTATCCACTGTTTGGGGCTAATATTGACAAAAACCCTTGAGAAGAAGTCTTCATAATGGCGGGTTAATGGCGTATTTATTTGCATGATTGCCTGTGCCAACGCGTCATAGTTCAACTTCTCCAAATTTCTCCAACTTGCCTGTGTGCTCCATTCAGAGAGTGCTCTTGTTACTGATCTTGTAAGCTGTTTCGAATTCAACTCCGGGTCGTCCCAATGGTGTAGATAATATTTTATCCAGTCCAACTGCGCTTCGGGCCATTGGTTGGCCAACACCGTTTCATGTATCTCTTTCGGCCATAGTACGAGCGCACCGTAATGATACCAGTACTCGACGGTCACTCCCTCATTTCCGGTATAACCACCCGAAACCTTTTCCGTAGGATCTCCATCACCTAGTTTCAAATCGGAAATAATATCCTGATCGTCCAGGCTTAACTGGCCCAGAGCTGGAACGCGCGTTGGACTCCAATGCTCCACCGTTGAATATTCTTCATGGACTTCCACCATCTCCACATCGTCGTCTACGAATCGACGCCTGTCGTAGTAGTAATCTGGTTCTCCATCGCCGGATTGATAGTGCGTCACTAATGCCGGTTCACAAAAATACCCGGCAGCCTGGGCGGCCTCTAAAACAACATTGGCCCTGGGCAGGTCATGACCCTTCAAGCGATCGAAGGCGAAATTAGTCGGCGTGTATTGGTGACTAAGCAAAATCGCCTTGGGTTGGTCCTGAAAGTGGTCCTTCCAGTCCGCCAACAGCCGAGTCATCTCCCCAATTTCTGTGGAGTACTCAGGAGTTTCGGCAGATGCAGACGGATCCTGGAGTATCAAATTATAAACCAAGTTGATCCGATATCCGGCCGTAACCGGCTTTACCTCGTGCTCGCAATCTGCATAAAATGCCGCGTACGTAATCCGACTGTCTCCCGCCTGCTGAGCCAGATCAATCTCTTTCTCAACATTACTAAACCGTACCAGCAACTCCCCTCCCGTATAATGAGACGGCAGGCCAATTACCAGCGTGCCAAACATACCGGCTTCCTTCTCTGAATCTTGGTGCGGTAGAAAAAAGCCCCCTTCTTCATACACCAAAAGCTTATAGAGTGAAGCTTTGATTTTATGCTTTACCCCCAAGTTTTTCCTGACCTTTTTCACCATCCTTCCCAGGAACGATGGCCAAGTGGTGTGATCAAAGGAAAGCATGGATGCATCGATTTCCCAAGCATTTCGCACGGTGGTATCGGTGATCGTTTTGGAGCCCCTTCCAAATGGAGCACGCTTAGCGAGCCGGATAAGCTCCTTGGCCATAATGGGGTGCACGGGAAAACCCATTTCCCCCATTCCTTCGATAACCAGTCCAGGGCGAATAAACTTATATGACCCGGAGGTGACAAATTGCCCCGAACCCTGCACGCTGTCCAGCAAGGATACTATTTGCTTTTGCTTGGCGATGACATTCATAGTTGCGGTGTTCTCATGGTTTCTGGGGCTGACGCGGATAAACACGATTCAACATCTCTCCCCAGACCGCCGCGGATATAGGAATCCGCGCTATCGTCACATGGTGGCAGGGGCACAGGCGAATCCTTTTTCGCCGACCCACTGGAATTTCGCCAGCACATTGGAAAAAATCGCACATATTAATGATCACGATTCAACATCGATCCCAGGTGGGCTGACGCGGATATAGGAATCCGCGCTATCGTCACACGATGGCAAGCACACAGGCGAATCCTTTTTCGCCGGCCCACTGGAATTTCGCCGGCACACCAAAAAAATCGCATATAATGTCTATCACCATTCACCATCGAGCCCGGGGGAACACGCGGATATAGGAATCCGCACTATCGTCCCCCTGGCGGCAAGGGGCCCAGGCGAATCCTTTTTCGCCGGCCCATTGGATCTTCGCCAGCCCACCAAAAAAATCGCACATAATAACTACCATTCAACATCGAGCCCGGTGACCGCCGCGGATATAGGAATTCGCGCTATCGTCACCTGGTGGCAAGGGCACAGGCGAATCCTTTTTCGCCGGCCCACTGGAATTTCGCCAGCACACCAAAAAAATCGCATATAATGTCTATCACCATTCACCATCGAGCCCGGGGGAACACGCGGATATAGGAATCCGCGCTATCGTCCCCCTGGCGGCAAGGGGCCCAGGCGAATCCTTTTTCGCCGGCCCATTGGATCTTCGCCAGCCCACCAAAAAAATCGCACATAATAACTACCATTCAACATCGAGCCCGGTGACCGCCGCGGATATAGGAATTCGCGCTATCGTCACCTGGTGGCAAGGGCACAGGCGAATCCTTTTTCGCCGGCCCATTGGATCTTCGCCAGCCCACCAAAAAAATCGCACATAATAACTACCATTCAACATCGAGCCCGGTGACCGCTGCGGATATAGGAATTCGCGCTATCGTCACCTGGTGGCAAGGGCACAGGCGAATCCTTTTTCGCCGGCCCATCAGATCTTCGCCAGCCCACCAAAAAAATCGCACATAATATCTATCACCATTCGACATCGATCCCGGTGACCGCCGCGGATATAGGAATCCGCGCTATCGTCGCCTGGTGGCAAAGGCACAGGCGAATCCTTTTTCGCCGGCCCATTGGATATCACGATTCACCATCGAGCCCGGGGGACCACGCGGATATAGGAATCCGCGCTATCGTCACCTGGTGGCAAGGGCACAGGCGAATCCTTTTTCGCCGGCCCATTGGAATTTTGCCGGCACATTGAAAAAATCGCACATATTAACGATCACGATTCGACACTATCCCAGGTGGGCTGACGCGGATATAGGAATCCGCGCTATCGTCGCATGATGGCAAGCACACAGGCGAATCCTTTTTCGCCGGCCCATTGGAAAAAATCGCACATAATATCTATCACTATTCAACATCGATCACGGGGGAACACGCGGATATAGGAATCCGCACTATCGTCCCCCTGGCGGCAAGGGGCACAGGCGAATCCTTTTTCGCCGGCCCATCAGATCTTCGCCAGCCCACCAAAAAAATCGCACATAATATCTATCACGATTCACCATCGAGCCCGGGGGAACACGCGGATATAGGAATCCGCACTATCGTCCCATGATGGCAAGGGCACAGGCGAATCCTTTTTCGCCGACCCATTAGATCTTCCCCAGCCCACCAAAAAAATCGCACATAATATCTGTCACGATTCACCATCGAGCCCGGGGGAAGACGCGGATATAGGAATCCGCACTATCGTCCCCCTGGCGGCAAGGGGCACAGGCGAATCCTTTTCGCCGGACCATCAGATCTTCGTCCACCCATCAAAAAAATCGCACATAATATCTATCACTATTCGACATCGATCCCGGTGACCGCCGCGGATATAGAAATCCGCGCTATCGGCTGATCCGCCTATACCGCACAGGCGAATCCTATTTCGCCGACACATTGGATTGTCGCCGACCCACTCGAAAAATCGGACATAATATCTATCACTATGCAACATCCCGTCCGGGGCCGACGCGGATACAGGAATGCGCGCTATTGGCCGTTCGGATTATTGGGGTTCATGTCAGCTGGGGTTTCGATCAAATGTTGCATCGACGAAGGCTTTGGTTAATTCTACAGAAACCAACAGCCTTGGCACCAGAAGCTTGATCTCATTATAGAGGGAGATCCATTCCTCCTCCGTGTATTCATGCACCACCTGATTTCTTACCTTACGAATTTTCAAGATTTCATCTGCTGAGCTTATGAGGTTCAGGGCCTCGGCACGATTTACCTGATCAATCACCACCTTGGGATACTCCTCAAGTAATTGGAATATTGTGCGAATAACTTGCTTGGTCAATAGTTCGGACGTGCGTGCAAATCTTGAAGCTAGGGAGTCAAGCAATTCCAACTGATTATCATCCAGGTCTTCGTCCAAGGAAATGTCTTTGCATTTGGCAAAGGTGTACTGCAAATGCGCAACGGATTTGTCCAGCATCGCCAAGTGTCCCTGCAACAGTGCTAATATGTCCTGGTCAAAGTTCCTCATAGAGGTATGGCATTTCGCAGGGCAATCCTTTTCATCGGCTGGTCCTCGTCCGGCTCGAATGATAGTAAATCAATCTTCTGCTCGCCAAAAGCTCGATGAAAGGTTAATTCTACCTTCCATTTTTCCTGCAGCGTCATCTTGGGCTTGCAAAGAATTAGAATATCTATATCGCCTCCACGGCCTTCATCGTTTGTTCTGCTGCCAAATAGATATATTTCAGCATCCGGACGCAGACTCCTCACGGCCTTTGTAAGAACTTCCTGTTGTGCTGCTGAAATTCTCATGTTGACTTAGAGATCGCCCATCTTTAGCTCTGTCAATGGATCACCCTTACCAGAGGCATCCAAGAATGCCTGATAGAAATCCTCCAGATCATTCAAGCTTTACTCATCGGTATTATACTCATTGGTATTACACCACATGGTATAAAATATTCAACTGGCATGCCCTGCTTCTTCCGAAAGGCGCTGAACAATCAGGTCTCTGATCCGGCCGGCCGCCTGCCCATCCCACAACTCCGGGATACCCGATTTCCTACGCGTGCCATCCAGCAGCTCCTCGCTTTGCTGCCGCACGGTCTCCACATCCAGCTCGCTGATCAACCGATTGCTGCCCACCTCCACCGTGCTGGGCCGCTCCGTGCTACTGCGGAAGGTGATGCAAGGCACCTGCAGGTAGGTCGTCTCCTCCTGGATACCGCCCGAGTCGGTCACAACTAGGGAGGCCTCTTTCATCAATTTGACAAACTCGAGGTAGCCCAGCGGGGCGGTGAGATGTAGGTTGGATTGACGGGCCAGGGTCTCCCACATGCCAAATTTCTCCAGGTTTTTGCGTGTGCGCGGGTGCACGGCAAAGATGACCGGGTGCTTGTCCGCCAGCCTTTGTATGATCGAAAGGATGCTGGACAGGCCCTCCTCGTGATCTACATTCGAAGGACGGTGCATGGTCATCAGGATATGCCTGGGGGTTTCACGCGGAGACGCAGAGATCGCAGAGTCTAAGGTTTCACGCGGAGACGCGGAGATCGCAGAGTCCAAGGTTTCACGCGGAGGCGCGGAGCTCGCAGAGTCCAAGGTTTCACGCGGAGGCGCGGAGCTCGCGGAGTCCAAAGGTTCACGCGGAGGCGCGGAGTCTAGGGTGTTATTCATTAGAATGGTCGAGATGTCCAGCTGGTCGGCTTGCGGGAGAAAATAGACCAGGGAATCGATCATGACATTGCCCACGAAGTGGATCTTGGCAGGAGCGATCCCCTCGGCTTGCAAATTGTCGATGCCGCTCTGCTCACTGACAAATAAGAGGTCGGAGATCGAATCCGTGACAATGCGGTTAATTTCTTCGGGCATGGATCGGTCGCCGCTGCGCAGTCCCGCCTCCACGTGGGCCACCTTAATACCTTTCTTGACTGCTACCAGGGCGCAGGCGACCGTCGAGTTGACGTCGCCAACCACGACCACCAGATCTGGCTGCTCCTGCTCCACCACCTCTTCAAAGGCCAACATGATCTTGGCCGTCTGCTGGGTGTGCGTACCGCCCCCGATCCCCAAATAATGATCGGGTTTAGGCAATCCCAGTTGATCAAAAAAGACCTGGGACATGCGCTCATCGTAGTGCTGGCCGGTATGTACGATGACCGACTGGATGCGATCATCCTCCAAAAAAGCACGATGCAACGGCCCCACCTTCATAAAATTGGGGCGGGCACCTACTACTGATATAATCTTCACGAATTGCATACTATCGTCTACCTGTCATCACTGACACAGGCGAATCCTTTTTCGTCGGGCCACCGGATATCACGATTCAACATCAATCCCAACAGACCGCCGCGGATATAGGAATCCGCGCTATCGTCGCATGATGGCAAGGGCACAGGCAAATCCTCTTTCGCCGGGCCCATTGGCATTTCGCCAGCCCATGGGATATTCGCCGACCCATTGGAAAAAAATCGAACATAATATCTATCACGATTCAACATCAATCCCAGAGCCCGCCGCGGATATAGGAATCCGCGCTATCGTCGCATGATGGCAAGGGGTAGAGGCGAATCCTTTTTCGCCGACCCCATCGGAATTTCGCCAGCCCATGGGATATTCGCCGATCCATTCAAAAAAAATCTCAGAGACCGCCGCGGATATAGGAATCCGAGCTATCGTCACATGCTGGCAAGGGCACAGGCAAATCCTCTTTCGCCGGGCCCATTGGAATTTCGCCAGCCCTTGGGATATTCGCCGACCCATTCAAAAAAAAATGTCAGAGACCGCCGCGGATATAGGAATCCGCGCTATCGTCACCTGGTGGCAAGGACACAGGCTAATCCTTTTTCGCCGGGCCCATTAGAATTTCGCCGGCCCATGGGATATTCGCCGACCCATTCGAAAAAATCGCACATAATATCTAGCGCCTTTCAACATCGATCACGGGGGAACACGCGGATATAAGAATCCGCGCTATCGGTGATTGTTAGCAAGGTGAGAGGCGAATCCTATTTCGCCGGGCCCATTAGAATTTCGCCAGCCCATTGGAAAAAAATCTCATGATTCAACATCTATCCCAGAGACCGCCGCGGATATAGGAATCCGCGCTATCGGTGATTGTTAGCAAGGTGAGAGGCGAATCCTATTTCGCCGGGCCCATTAGAATTTCGCCGACCCATTCAAAAAAAATCTCAGAGACCGCCGCGGATATAGGAATCCGCGCTATCGTCCCCCTGGCGGCAAGGGGCACAGGCGAATCCTTTTTCGCCGGGCCCATTGGAATTTCGCCAGCCCTCTGGATTCTCTCCGGCTCCATTCACAAAAATCCCGACATCGAGCACAGCGCGTTCGCCAGGATCACTCAGCCTCATCCTTTTTCAGTCGTTGCAGCTCCTGAATATCTAGCAGGTCCTTCGGCCTTCCTGAGCGAATCTTTGACTCGACCAGATCAGCATAGGTCAATACGTGATACGTGACTTCCGGGTGCTCCTCCAAGACTACCCGCTCGCTCGTTTGGTAGACCTCCTCGAATGCTTTGCCCGGATCAAACCGACCGATCAACTCGATATCCACCACAGGTGAAATTTTCACAGAAATATTCTGTAGACCTTTCTTCACTTCTTCAGGGTACTGATCAAAATGATATCCCAAATCATGTAGCGCTCGTTGCAATCGAGTCAAGTTCACCTCGGAGAGTTCAATCCAAAAATCCACATCTGCGGAATGCCTTTGGTACCCATGAAAATTTACTGCGCCCCCGCCAACCAGTATCATGCGCACCCCATGAAGGTGACAGCATCGTAAAAACTCAATGATTTTTCGATCAAACGTCAATCGCGTTTCAGAATAAAGTGATTGGATCGGCTTCTGGGTTGCTGCTGAAAAATCTCAAGCTCAGCTATCAATTTGAGAAAGCACTCGAACCGTGCTCCTGGTTTCATCTGGAGAAAGGCTTTCTCTCTTTCTCTCTTTAAGTTTTCCTGAGTGTCAAAAACGAGTCGCATTGATCTTATTCCCGGCTATGATGATCGTCAGACGAACAAACTATTTTTTTTAACCCAGAGACCACGCGGATATAGAAATCCCCGCGCTATCGTCACCCTGGCGGCAATGGCACAGGCGAATCCTATTTCGCCGGCCCATTGGAATTTCGCCGACCCACCGGATATCACGATTCAACATCGAGCCCAACAGACCACGCGGATATAGGAATCCGCGCTATCGTCGTATGCTGGCAAAGGGTAGAGGCGAATCCTTTTTCGCCGACCCCATTAGAATTTCGCCGACCCACCGGATATCACGATTCAACATCGAGCCCAACAGACCGCCGCGGATATAGGAATCCGCGCTATCGTCCCATGGCAAGGGGCACAGGCGAATCCTTTTTCGCCGACCCCATTGGAATTTCGCCGACCCATTCGAAAAAAATCTCAGAGACCACCCGGATATAGGGTTCCGCGCCATGGTCGCATGCTGGCAAAGGGTAGAGGCGAATCCTTTTTCGCCGACCCCATTGGAATTTCGCCAGCCCATGGGATATTCGCCGACCCATTCGAAAAAAATCTCAGAGACCCCCCGGATATAGGGTTCCGCGCCATCGTCCCATGCTGGCAAGGGATAGAGGCGAATCCTTTTTCGCCGACCCCATTGGAATTTCGCCGACCCATTCGAAAAAAATCTCAGAGACCACCCGGATATAGAGTTCCGCGCCATCGTCCCATGCTGGCAAGGGGTAGAGGCGAATCCTTTTTCGCCGACCCCATCGGAATTTCGCCAGCCCATGGGATATTCGCCAACCCATTCGAAAAAAATCTCAGAGACCGCCGCGGATATAGGGTTCCGCGCCATCGTCCCATGCTGGCAAAGGGTAGAGGCGAATCCTTTTTCGCCGACCCCATTAGAATTTCGCCGACCCCATCGGAATTTCGCCGACCCCATTCGAAAAAAATCCCGGTGACCGCCGCGGATATAGGAATCCGCGCTATCCATCCTCCCCTTTCAATCGCTTCAATTGCTCGGCATCCAACTGGTCCTTAGGTCGATGCGAGCCGGACTTGGATTTGAGCAAATGATTCAGATGCAAGAACCTAAGAGGAACACCATCCACTTCGCTTACTATAGACAGCTTGTAGCATCCGTCAAAATCCTCCTTCTCAAAGCCAAGAATAGAGCCCATCAAATCTGCATAAATGCCATTGTCTAACATAATTTCACAATATCCTGCCAGGAGAGGAAGATGTAACAATTCATCAAATCTGCCAAAGCCAAGACCCTCGACTGCCAGGATCAAATTTTTCCTGTTTTCGATCGTATCCTCCATCCAGAAATCGATATCCCCAGTGGCTCTCTTGTACCCATGAAAATTCGTGGCAAAGCCACCTACAATAATATATCTCACCTGCCACCGATCAAATGCTCTAATGACACGAAGGAATTCATCATTGTATAAATCCAAAATTTTAGGACTTGGGAGGCTTTCGAATGATCAATCCTTTGCCCTCAGGAGACTTGAGTGGCTTGTTGCCCCCTAATAGCGTCGTCAGCTCGATCAGGTAACATAGTTCCTGCATCTTTTCGGATGTCGACAGTGCGGCAAACCGTCGGGCTCGCTCATGGTCCCGAGCTTCGGGATCGTTGGTCTTATGGATTACTAATTTTGCCACGATTCGTTAAGTCTTTGTCCACAGGATACTGCTGTGATATTTGCTCGCAGCTATCTCAGTCAAACAACGCGATCAATTCATCCTTTTTGAGGGATTTAAAGACATTGGCATCCGTCTGGATGAGGTCACCAGCCAGTTTTTTCTTCTTCTGCTGGAGGTCAAGAATCTTCTCTTCAATGGTATCCTTGCAGATCATCTTGTAGGCAAAAATGTGCTTGTCCTGGCCGATGCGATGGGTACGATCAATCGCCTGCGCCTCGACTGCGGGGTTCCACCAGGGATCTACCAAGAATACATAGTCTGCCTTGATCAGGTTAAGACCTGTATTTGCCGCTTTGAGGCTGAGGAGAAATACCTGTCGATCATCCTCATCGGTAAACTCCCGCACGGCCTGCTCGCGATCACGGGTAGATCCGTCCAAGTACGCGTATGGGATACTCGTCTCATCCAGCCGCTCTCTGATCAATTTGAGCATGCCCACAAACTGGGAAAAGACGAGCACATGATGATCCGCTAATTCCTCGTTTAGCCTTTCGACCAGCATATCCAATTTTACGGACTTGGCTTGAGGGCTGTCAAGTGCTTCATCCAGCAACAGCGGCGAATTGCACATTTGCCGTAGGCGCAGCAGCCCCTCCAGCACCATAAACTTGGACTTGGCCACCCCTTCCCGGGCGATCTTCTCTTTGATCTGCTTCCTGAGCTGCTGACGCAACGCTTCATATTGCCGCCGCTGGTCGCTCTCCATCTCACAGTACAAGACACTCTCCGTCTTTTCCGGCAGATCCTGCGCCACTTGACCTTTCGTACGGCGCAGCACAAATGGATGGATCAATTTCTGCAGCAGCTCGCTTGTTTTTTCATCGCCGTGCCGTTCAATGGGTGTCACGTAGTTCCGCTTGAAGGAGGTCATGTTGCCCAGGAGCCCGGGATTGGCAAAACTCATCTGTGCGTACAGATCAAAGGTGCTGTTTTCGATGGGCGTACCCGTCATGACCAGCCGGTGCTTGGCCTGTAGGAGACACATGGCCTTATACCTTTTGGAACTGGGGTTTTTGATCGCCTGAGATTCGTCCAGGATGACGTAACGCCACTGCCTGTCGGTAAATTTCTTGATGTCTGAGGCGATGGTATCGTAGGTACTTATGACCACATCTTGACGGTCCAATTCCTTGTAGATCTTGGCCCGACCCGGACCGTGATAGATCGCGTACGTCAGATCCGGGCAGAATTTTTCCAACTCCGCCGCCCAGTTAAAGAGCAAGGTCCGCGGTGCCACCACCAGGCTTGGCTCCTGGCTATCCCCGTCCCTATCGGCGAGCACACAAATCGCCTGCAGCGTTTTGCCCAGGCCCATGTCGTCAGCCAGGCAACCCCCAAATCCAAATTGTTGTAGAAATTTCAACCACTGGAATCCGGCTTCCTGATAGTTGCGTAGGGTGGCTGTCAGTGCTGTCGGAAGTGCATACTCAGCTTGCTCAGAAAACGCGCGTAATTTTTTCTTTCGCTCCTCCACCTCTGCCCGCACTTGTGCATCAAAATCTCTCTCTTCAAACAGCTCATCTACCAGGTTGAAGCCAAGCTTGGAAATTTTCAAGTCATTTTGCTCGACTACGACTGCCTTGCTAAGCTTTTCCAGTTTTTCGACCCACGCCTGGGGCAAAACTCCGATTGACCCATCGCTGAGTAGCACATATCTGGTCTTATTTTGAATCGCTGACAGCCAGTCCTTGGCTGCCAAAGTTTCCTCACCAAACTTGATCTCCACCTCCAAATCAAACCAATCAATATTTGACTTTATCCGTGTGCTCACCGTGGCTCGATGCGGACTGTATTTAAATTTGCTGAGATCCTCCTGTCCAAATACTTCGATGCCCAGTTCTCTGCATTTGTCATAAAAATTTAAGAACCAGAAATCCTTCATGAGTGCGCCCGTCGGAAGGGCAAAAGGCTTGGATGCATCTCGGTCAGACCAGGATGGGTGCAGGCTTCGAAGTTGCTCCAGAAAGTCATGCATAACCCCCGGTGGCAATCGATAAACGGTCATGTGACCCTTTGCTGTCTGTGTCACCAGGGGATCAAGGTCTCGAAATTGGACTTCATCATGGCTAATGACTGGTTCGAAGAGCAGGTGATTATTGAGTTCCTTTAGGTATATCTTTTTCTTGACCTTATAGACGATCTTCTCTTTGACAAAAGGTAGATCGATCTCCACCTGAAAATGCTTGCGCAATTGCTGGAGAAAAGACAGAAACTTAGCCCTTTCGTCAAGGAAGAATAGGAGCTTGCTTTTCTCTCTGAAAAAACGCAGCGCTTTGCCTGCAGCTTCGTCGGCCAGTAGGTAGCCTTTGTTTCTTTGATCACAGACCAAAACATGATTGTAAAAACTGAGCTCATCAAAGTCCACCTTTTGATCTCCAATAATCATTGTTGCCTCAATGACGTAAAGGTCATTCTCGACCCTGGCGCTGATCCGGACATCCGCTCGGGCCTCTTGAAATCGAAACGCTTGCAGGTCCTTCTTACGAATCTCCACGTTATAGTGTCGAAGGAATTCATAAGGGTATCGATAATGGAGTACATCGGACAAGAGCGCCCCTTCAGCCTGGAGGATCGGTAAAACTTGCGCTGCCTGATCAACCTGGCGGGTAGCCTGCCGACACGCGTCGGACAGTCGCTTATAAAGCTCCAACTCCGGTGCGGCGAGGTACCGTGGCTGATCAACCTCTTTGATATAAGCAGTCAGCTTGGTTCGATCTCGATTGGCTCTACCCTCAATGATGGTAAACAGTCCGCCGCGCTGCCTATCTAGCATGTGAAACCACACAAATGCATTTTGGAATGTCAATTCCCTTTCGATTTGTTGGAGTCTGTCCTCACTTCCCAACACCTTCGGAACACCAAGCCCATCATACAACATGGCGGTCAGATCGGTTGATGCCATGTGCATAAGCACTCCCTCGATCTTAGGCTCTATCTCGTACCGCCCCTCTCCAATCAAAATGGCAAATGCGCTCGTAAAATTTTCAACACTCATCTGATGCTTCTCGGCCATCTCCCGAATGTCTGCCTCGCAGTCATGGCGATGCTCCATCCAGGCCAATCCAATCAGGCTACGAGACAAATCTTCTAAGACGCGGTATTGATGTGGGCAAAGACGCTGCGAATGCATAGCACAGGCCTGACACCTTACCTCCACATGACCGCCTTGTCTTCGTAGGGTGACCTTTTGGACCTCTTCCTGCCTCCAAGAGTAGTCTCCACTGATTACACTCTCGATAAGATCTGCCGACGCCAGATAATGCTCTATGGTCAGGTAGGAGTTCCACCGTAGGCGATGTGGCTTAAGCGCAACCAGCATCTCGTAGGTGGGTACCTCATCCGCTTTGGGTAACGGGCGGTACTGGTCAGCGTACCATTTCTTTTGAGAAATCTCGACATTGGCATTCACGCCCATGGGCCTTTCCCTGCCATCAAGCTCGATGAGCCGATGGATAGTCGCCACCATGTGTTTGCAAAAGCCCTCAAAGGGACAGGTGCAACTCCCATGCCTAATGGCTCCCTTCACAAAATCAAATTGGACCACATACAGCGCACTGCCCATCACCTGACTAAACACTACTTCATCTTCGATGATCAGGTTCTGCACCGCACCGCCTTCATGCAAATATTTACCTCGACTGCGGACGGCGGTGGTGAAATTATCACGTAAGACCTGCTTTAGATAAGGCGCATTCGTCTGTAGGGCCGAATAGGTCACTTGGAAACTACTTGTGAGCTCTCAAACGGATGCTTCTCCAAAGGCAACTCGGCCAAGGGATGATAATCCCCCACCAGTCCCAGCGGGCGCTGCGAGCGGATATCGTGTACCATCTGAATGGCCGTGCGGGAGCTTTCGAGTGGAAATCCCCGCCCTTCCAGGATCGCCTGGTAGCTCCTAGTGTGTAGCTCCGTAAATCCACCGCTGAATTCAAATTCTTCGCCCTCAATTTTTAAGGAGCGGTAGGTGCGCAGTCCCCGCTCACGTATGTCCGCGGGCAGGCATTTTTCGTTGATGCTTAAAAACCAACGGATGCGCGCGCGGTCCAGACGCAGATAGCCGGCCGCCCGGTCATGCGTGTGGACGTGGACCACATTCTCCTGCACCTCCCCAAAGATCCAATTGAGCATGTCGTAAAAATGCACCCCAATATTGGTGGCAATTCCCCCTGATTTATATTTATCTCCTTTCCAACTGGCGTAGTACCATCGGCCGCGCGAGGTGAGATAGGTGAGGTCTATATCGTAGACCTTATCCGATGGCCCCTCATCCACTTTTTTCTTCAGGGCGATCACGCTGTCATGTAGACGCAACTGCAAAATCGTAAACACGGATTTGCCAAATTCACGTTCCATCTGTGCCAGTCCGTCGATATTCCACGGATTCAAGACCAAGGGTTTTTCACAGATGGCATCCGCCCCATAGCGCAGGGCAAAACGGATATGGGCATCATGCAGGTAATTTGGACTACAGATGCTGATATAGTCGATCTCCTGGCCCCGCCGTTTTAGCTTATCGATGTGTCGATCAAAGCGTTCGAATTCTGTGAAAAAGGAGGCCTCCGGAAAATAGCTATCAATAATCCCGACGGAATCACTCTTGTCTATCGCTGCGACCAGTTGGTGACCGCAGTCTTTAATCGCTTTCATATGCCGCGGCGCGATATAACCGGCGGCTCCAATCAAGGCGAATTTTTTCTGATCGGTATTGTGGTATTGTGGTGTTATGGTGTTATGGTGTTATGGTGTTATGGTTTTCGCTACGAGTATTTGACATATCACTATTCTTCGCCAAGTAGATGCTCGATATCGTCTAGATCTCGATGCCTGCCGGATGCCCTTTTCGCCTTGATCAAATGATCCAGGCCTATCAGGCGAATATTCAGCTCCGGTTCGATCGGAAATAAGATAGACTTATCCAGGCACTCAGCAAAATTTAATCCCTTCACTGCCGTCATGATATCAATGCTGTTTGGAGATCTGCCGAAGGTGAACACATCGTTCTTTGCTGTGTCCAAAAAGATCTCTTCAGTAATCAGATTTGTCGGCAAGTCAAACGCTGCAAAGGCTGCCATCAGCTTAGCATAATTCTTGGCCGTCGGCTCAACCCATATATCAAGATCCCCCGTGGTTCTATTGTAGCCATGCAAGATCACCGCGTATCCTCCCACCAGGAGATATCTGACACCCTTCTACTGTAGAGCAACCACAAAATCTCCGAAGTCTTCATGGAAAATATTATTCAAGATCGCTTCCGCCTGGAGAATACGGTCCGGTCCACTTTATGCTGAACGCTGGGATCCAGGTTGTATGCCTGGCAAATGAGGAACCAGGCCGCATTCAAACGCTCTATGGGCGTCTTGGACAACCAGTATTTTCGCTCCTTGGCATATTCCTTCGATCGGTTCTCCATCTTGCCCATTCGGAACTCGGATTTGTCTAATGGGAATTTATAGGATTTGCCGTCGCGCTGCACTGTCATTGTTTCGATGACTCCAGGTAGTTCTTCACTTGTGTCGATATCCAATGTCCCCGCGTCGAGGACTTTTCTTTGTGGCATCGAAACTGCTCTTTGGGCACACCCAGATACAAACTCATAAATGCCAGCGACTTGGGATGCAAATATTTCATGGTCGTAGTCACTTCCCGAAGCTCCTCGTCGTCATACATCCTACGAAGGAAATGCCAATCCTGCATGGATCCACGCTCTAAGACCCTCGAAATGATCAAGGCCCGGCTTTTATCGCGATCCAATTTATCTACGTCGACATCCCAGAAGAGCCGCCCCGATAATTGTGTCAACGCACTGGTCATCCCACTACTCAGTGACCAGTGTGCCCAATGCATAGTATCGCTCAAACCATGCTACAAAGTTCGTCAGTCCTTCTCGCAAGGACGTCTCCGGCCGATAGCCAAAGTCAACCGCCAGATCGGACACATCAGCAAAGGTATCTTTGACATCCCCCGGTTGCATCGGCAAGAATTTCTTCTTGGCCTCCCGGCCCATTACCTGCTCCAAGGTTTCGATAAAATGCATCAACTTCACCGGCTGATGATTACCGATATTGTAGATGCGGTACGGAGCTCTTGCCTGCGCGGGTCCATCCGCATCTGTCCAGCCTGGTTCACCAGCCGGTGGTTGCTGTGCTACCCGGATCACCCCTTCGACAATATCATCCACATAGGTAAAATCGCGACTGAGTTGACCATGATTAAATACGCTGATCTCTTCTCCCATGGCTATCGCCGTGGCAAAAAGATGTGTGGCCATGTCCGGACGCCCCCAGGGTCCGTAGACCGTGAAAAATCGCAGGCCGGTCGTCGGCACTTGAAATAAATGGCTATAGGTATGCGCCATGAGTTCGTTGCTCTTCTTCGTAGCGGCATATAGTGAGGCCGGATGATCGACATTGTCCGCGGTAGAAAGCGGCATTTTTTCATTCAGCCCGTACACACTGCTACTGCTGGCATAGACCAAATGCTTGACCGGATAATGTCGACACGATTCCAGAACATTGAGAAACCCCATCACATTGCTCTCAATATACGCCTCCGGATATTTCAAGCTATAACGCACACCTGGCTGGGCCGCCAGATGGATCACGATATCAAATTGCTCTTCCCTAAATAATTCCTGCAATATTTTCTTCTCCGACAACTTGGCTCGAATAAATCGAAAGTCCGGATATTTTTCACTCACCGTCATCACCCGCCAATCGCGAAAGGTCAGTGACACGCCCAACTCCGCCAGCCGATCCAGTTTCAGCTGCGGATTGTAATAATCACTCAGCGAATCCAAGCCGACCACCTCGTGACCGTCCAATAGCAATCGCTTGGTTACGTGATATCCAATGAAGCCGGCGGAGCCGGTGATGAAGACTTTGTGGTGTTTTGGTTTTATGGTTTTATGGTTTTATGGTCATTCATTGATCGGGCTTTGATCAACTTTGCCAGCATATGCGACACGTACTGATATTCGGACCGGAATTTATTCAAGCTGTCATCAGAGAGGTAGCCGATTTCAGAGGCAATTACCAACTGCGTGATGATCTCAGCAACAGATCCCTTGGCTATATAGAAGTGCCTGATACTTTGCTTATTTGTACCCAATTCATCTCCTTCCGCTATGTTAGAAGGCACAGACACCGCAGCGGCCCGCAGCTGATCCCTAAACCTGAAATCCCTCGCAAAACCATCATCTTGGGTAACTCTGTAGATCTTGACCGCAAGGTCCTTCGACTTCTGCCAAACCTTCAGCTCCGTGAAATCACCCATGCAACTGCGTTTGAATTCCCTCGCGAAGAACTACAAAACCAAAACACCAGAATACCACAGCACCATTCATATTATCATCCCCGCCCCCACCGTATTATTCGTCGCTTCGTCGACGAGAATCACTGATCCGGTGATCCGATTCTGCCGGTAAGCGTCTTGGAAGAGTGGTTTGGTCGTGCGGAGCACCACGCGGCCGATGTCGTTCATGCGGAGGGTGGTGTCTTCCAGATTGCGATGCAGGGTATTGATGTCTAATTTATACCGGATGTCTTTGACGATGCAGCGGGCGTCCTGGCTGGTATGGCGGATCGTATATTTCCCCCGCATCTGCAGGGGCTTGCTGTGGTCAAACCAGCAGAGCATCACTTCTAAGTCCTGCGTGATATCCGGCTGATTGTTGACGCGTACGATCATGTCGCCGCGGCTGACGTCGATGTCGTCCTCGAGGAGGATCGTCACCGACATCGGCGGAAAAGCCTCTTGCAGCTCTCCGTCAAAGGAGTCGATCTTGGCTATGCGTGAGGTAAAACCCGATGGCAACACCATGACCTCATCGCCTTTTTTGAAAATGCCTCCCGCCAAGCGGCCCGCGTACCCCCGATAATCGTGAAATTCATCCTGGTAGGGTCGGATGACAAACTGCACCGGAAATCGGCAGTCGATAAAATTGTAGTCGCTCGCGATGTGCACATTTTCCAAATAATACATCAAGGTCGGGCCCTCGTACCAAGGGGTATTTTCACTGCGGTGCACCACGTTGTCTCCCAGCAGCGCCGAAATAGGAATAAAATGAAAGTCCTTGATATCCAGTTTAGCCGCAAATGATTCAAAATCATCGTGGATTTTCTCGTATACCTCCTCCTTATACTCCACCAGATCCATCTTGTTGATGCAGACCACCACATGAGGGATCTGCAGGAGGGAGGCAATGATCGCATGGCGCCGCGTCTGCTCTACGACACCATGCCTGGCATCGACCAGTAGCAGGGCGACATTGGCGGTGGAGGCGCCCGTCACCATATTGCGGGTATACTGGATATGCCCCGGCGTATCCGCGATGATGAATTTACGCTTCGGCGTGGAAAAATAGCGGTAGGCCACATCGATGGTAATGCCCTGCTCCCGCTCAGCACGAAGACCGTCGGTCAGCAAGGCTAGGTTGACCCCTTCTTCGCCACGTCGCTCGCTCACGCGCTCGATCGCTTGATACTGATCCTGAAAAATGCTTTTACTATCGTACAGCAGTCTGCCGATCAATGTAGATTTTCCGTCGTCCACGGAGCCGGCCGTGGTGAATCGTAATAGCTCGGTGACCGGATGTTTGTATGTTGTTTGGTTGCTCATTGTTTGGTTGTTTGGCTTAGGGGTTGTTTGTCATCCCCCAGAACTGTTGCAAAATCATAGATTTTGACAGTTCTTGCCCCCTTCAAAGGGGGCCTTAATTTTTCCGTAGATGTTCAATCTCTGCGGTTAGCAATTCTGCGACCTCTCCCAAATTATTCAGCACTTCCCAATCACTAAATCGCACTACTGAATAACCAAGAGATTGCAGCCTTTTCTCCCGTACGACGTCATTCTGCTTCACGTCTTCAAATTCATGCGTCTTCCCATCGATCTCAATGACCAGTCTCAGCTCTTTACAGAAAAAATCAACAATATATTGATCGATGATTCTTTGTCTGAGAAATTGATATCCGCCAAACTGGCGTCCAGAAAGTAATTCGTACCATATCCTTCGCTCTGCTTTGGTCGGATTATTTCGAAGCTCTCGGGCCAATGGCCTCAATCGCTTGTTGTAGTGGTAATTGGATGGCATCACATCCTGCGGCAAACATCGATCGTCGCCAGACACCTCAGACTGTCATGGATTCTGCCAGCTCCTAGGACCCTCCATAGTGTGAATACAGCCCCCTCAATGGGGCTCCGACCGGCTAGGATTTATTCTTCAGCTTTCCAAACTCGGGCTGGGGTCTTCACCTGTGCTATCTTAGCAGACAGCATCTCTGCTACCTCTCCCAAATTATTCAGCACTTCCCAATCACTGAATCGAACTACTGAATAGCCAAGAGATTTGCAGCCTTTCCTATCGACGACGGCATTCTGCTTCACGTCTTCAAATTCATGCGTCTTCCCATCGATCTCAATGACCAGTCTCAGCTCTTTACAGAAAAAATCAACAATATATTGATCGATGATTCTTTGTCTGAGAAATTGATATCCGCCAAACTGGCGTCCGGAAAGTAATTCGTACCACATTCTTCGCTCTGCCTTGGTCGGATTATTTCGAAGCTCTCTGGCCAATGGCCTCCATCGCTTGTTGTAGTGGTAATTGGATGGCATCACATCCTGCGGCAAAGATCGATCGTCGCCAGACACCGTAGCACGATCATAGATTCTGTCAGCTCCTAGCACCCTCCATAGTGTGAATACAGCCCCCTTAGTGGGGCTCCGACCGGCTAGGATTTATTCTTCAGCTTTCCAAACTCGGGCTGGAGCTTCACCTGTGCTATCTTAGCAGACAGCATCTCTGCTACCTCTCCCAAATTATTCAGCACTTCCCAATCACTGAATCGAACTACTGAATAGCCAAGAGATTTGCAGCCTTTCCTATCGACGACGGCATTCTGCTTCACGTCTTCAAATTCATGCGTCTTCCCATCGATCTCAATGACCAGTCTCAGCTCTTTACAGAAAAAATCAACAATATATTGATCGATGATTCTTTGTCTGAGAAATTGATATCCGCCAAACTGGCGTCCGGAAAGTAATTCGTACCACATTCTTCGCTCTGCCTTGGTCGGATTATTTCGAAGCTCTCTGGCCAATGGCCTCCATCGCTTGTTGTAGTGGTAATTGGATGGCATCACATCCTGCGGCAAAGATCGATCGTCGCCAGACACCGTAGCACGATCATAGATTCTGTCAGCTCCTAGCACCCTCCATAGTGTGAATACAGCCCCCTTAGTGGGGCTCCGACCGGCTAGGATTTATTCTTCAGCTTTCCAAACTCGGGCTGGAGCTTCATCTGTGCTATCCTAGCAGACAGCAATTCTGCGACCTCTCCCAAATTATTCAGCACTTCCCAATCACTGAATCGAACTACTGAATAGCCAAGAGATTGCAGCCTTTTCTCCCGTACGACGTCGTTCTGCCTCACGTCTTCAAATTCATGCGTCTTCCCATCGATCTCAATGACCAGTCTCAGCTCTTTACAGAAAAAATCAACAATATATTGATCGATGATTCTTTGCCTGAGAAATTGATATCCGCCAAACTGTCATCCGGAAAGTAATTCGTACCACATTCTTCGCTCTGCCTTGGTCGGATTATTTCGAAGCTCCCTGGCCAATGGCCTCAATCGCTTGTTGTAGTGGTAATTGGATGGCATCACATCCTGTGGCAAAGATCGATCGTCGCCAGACACCTCAGACTGTCATGGATTCTGCCAGCTCCTAGGACCCTCCATAGTGTGAATACAGCCCCCTCAATGGGGCTCCGACCGGCTAGGATTTGTTCTTCAGCTTTCCAAACTCGGGCTGGGGCTCATCTGTGCTATCTTAGCAGACAGCATCTCTGCTACCTCTCCCAAATTATTTAGCACTTCCCAATCACTGAATCGCACTACTGAATAACCAAGAGATTGCAGCCTTTCCTATCGACGACGTCATTCTGCTTCACGTCTTCAAATTCATGCGTCTTCCCATCGATCTCATGACCAGTCTCAGCTCTTTACAGAAAAAATCAACAATATATTGATCGATGATTCTTTGCCTGAGAAATTGATATCCGCCAAACTGGCGTCCAGAAAGTAATTCGTACCATATCCTTCGCTCTGCTTTGGTCGGATTATTTCGAAGCTCTCGGGCCAATGGCCTCAATCGCTTGTTGTAGTGGTAATTGGACGGCATCACATCCTGCGGCAAAGATCGATCGTCGCCAGACACCTCAGACTGTCATGGATTCTGCCAGCTCCTAGGACCCTCCATAGTGTGAATACAGCCCCCTTAGTGGGGCTCCGACCGGCTAGGATTTATTCTTCAGCTTTCCAAACTCGGGCTGGGGTCTTCACCTGTGCTATCTTAGTAGACAGCATCTCTGCTACCTCTCCCAAATTATTCAGCACTTCCCAATCACTGAATCGCACTACTGAATAACCAAGAGATTGCAGCCTTTTCTCCCGTACGACGTCGTTCTGCCTCACGTCATCAAAATCATGCGTCTTCCCATCGATCTCAATGACCAGTCTCAGCTCTTTACAGAAAAAATCAACAATATATTGATCGATGATTCTTTGCCTGAGAAATTGATATCCGCCAAACTGGCGTCCGGAAAGTAATTCGTACCACATTCTTCGCTCTGCCTTGGTCGGATTATTTCGAAGCTCTCTGGCCAATGGCCTCAATCGCTTGTTGTAGTGGTAATTGGACGGCATCACATCCTGCGGCAAAGATCGATCGTCACCCAGCACCGTAGCACGATCATGGATTCTGTCAGCTCCTAGCACCCTCCATAGCGTGAATACAGCCCCCTTTGAAGGGGGCAACAACGATCGAAATCTTTGATTTCGCCCTCGTTGTGGGGGATGACCACCCTAAACCTCTAAACCGCAAACTCCTAAACCTCATTAAAAATATCCCTCCTTTTTCCGGTCCTCCATCGCCGACTCGCTGCGCTTATCATCCGTGCGGCCGCCCCGCTCCGTGAGGCGAGTGGTGGCAACCTCCTCAATAATGTCTTCGACCGTGGTGGCATTGGACGCCCAGACACCGGTACAGGTCATATCACCGATGGTGCGGCATCGCACCATGGCCTCGAATACTTCCTCGTCGGGTCGCTTGGTGATGTAGTCGCAATCTGCCAGTAGGGTGCCTTCTCGCTCAAAGACCGCACGCTTGTGCGCGAAATACAAACTGGGCAAGGGTACTTCTTCCTCGGCCAAATATTGCCAGACATCCAGCTCGGTCCAGTTGGAAATGGGAAAGACCCGAAAATGTTCGCCCATGTGTTTTCGGCCATTGAATAAATTCCACAGCTCCGGGCGTTGGTTTTTTGGATCCCACTGACCAAATTCGTCGCGGTGGGAGAAAAACCGCTCTTTGGCGCGTGCTTTTTCTTCGTCCCGCCGCCCGCCGCCCATGGCGGCATCGTACTGACCCTTCTCCAGCTCGTCCAGCAGGGTAAATGTCTGCAACAGATTGCGACTGGCGTTGTATCCCTTTTCTTCGGTCACCAGCCCTTTGTCGATCGCGTCCTGCACCAACCCCACCTTCAACTTCAGATGGTACTGCGCCACCAGTTGGTCGCGAAACTGTAATGTCTCGGGAAAATTGTGGCCCGTATCAATATGCAAGAGCGGAAAGGGTACTCGTGCCGGGTAAAAGGCCTTGACAGCCAAATAGGTCATCAGAATCGAATCTTTACCTCCCGAAAACATAATGACCGGATTCTCAAATTGCGATGCCACCTCTCGTAGTACAAATATGGACTCCGATTCCAGCTCGCGTATATGGCTCATTTGGTAATTCATGGCTTCAGCCGCTGCTTTTCTTCGTTTATGTTCGTGTTCTTATTTTGGGTGCTTACTTCTTGTAGGGCAAAGGCCAGGAGCTCTTCGACCGATGCGGACACTTCCTTGCCTGCGGTCTGAATCGACAGCGAGGGCTCCGTCGGTGGTTCATAGGGACTATCGATCCCCGTAAATCCTTTGATTTCGCCGGCCCTGGCTTTGGCATAGAGCCCCTTGACATCTCGGCGCTCACACAGCTCCAGCGGGGTGTCAATAAATATTTCCAAGAAATCCGCCGCCCCAATAATATTCTTGGCCATCCGCCGAATTTCTCTGGTAGGTGAAATAAAGGAGCAAATCGTGACAACGCCCGAGTGACAATAGAGTTTGGCGATCTCCGCAATCCGTCGAATATTCTCTTGACGATCTTCCAGCGAAAAACCTAGGTTATTATTTATCCCGGCCCGAATATTGTCGCCATCTAATATTTGCGCAAAATATCCAGCCTTAAACAGGGCCCGCTCCAATCCCACCGCAATAGTACTTTTGCCCGACCCACTAAGTCCGGTCAACCAAAAGACTCTGCTCCGCTGCCCAAGAAAGTGCTCTCGCTCGGTACGGGAAAGCAGTTGATCCCCGATGGGATAAATATGCTTGGTACGCTGCTCCATCAACCTGTCGCCCATCTCGTAGCTAGCGTGATCCCATCCGCATCAGCCGGCGGATGGCCCCACGAGGTACCATTTGCCACGCGCGCTCATGCAAATAATAAATCAGCAGTTTGCCGACAAATTCCGTCCCTCCGATGGCCAGCGCATCGCCGATTTCACCGGTGATAAAATAGGCGATCACAATGGTGGTCGTGGTGGCCAAAATTCGCCAGGTAAAGCCCTTGAGGATACTTCTCCAGTGCGACTCTTTTTGTTCTTGGTTATCGGTCATGCTCAGCCGTTGCAGACGGTACGCCGTCCAATACTTTGATAATAAAACCCTTGATCTTCCATCTGGGGGAGATCATACACATTGCGGCCGTCGAATATGACGGGCCTTGCCATCAAGCTTTTTACTTTATCAAAATCCGGGGTGCGAAATACGCTCCATTCGGTCAGGATGGTCAGCGCATCTGCATCACGCACCGCCTCATACTGATTTTCGCAGTAGGTGATCCGGTCGCCAAAATGACGGCGAAGGTTGTCCATCGCTTCCGGGTCAAAGGCTCGAATCTCCACCCGTCGATCCAGCAATTCTTCAATAATATTGAGGGAAGGTGCTTCTCGTATGTCGTCGGTGTTGGGCTTAAATGCTACTCCCCAGACGGCAATCTTGCGACCGGCTAAGGAATCATCGAAGTAAGCTTCTAACTTATCCACCAACAAGCGCTTCTGCCGTTTGTTGACCCGCATCACCGATTGCAGTAGCTGAAACGGATAATCAGCATCCGTGGCAATCTTGTCCAGTGCCTTCACATCCTTGGGAAAACAACTCCCGCCGTAGCCGATGCCCGGAAACAGAAAGCGCTTGCCAATGCGATGATCCGCGCCTATACCCCTTCTGACAAAGTCCACGTCGGCACCGACGCGTTCGCAGAGGTTGGCCACCTCATTCATAAAGGTGATGCGGGTCGCCAGGTAGGCATTGGCCGCATATTTGGTCATCTCCGCTGATCGTCGATCCATAAACAGGATGGGGTTGCCCTGGCGGACAAAAGGGGCATAGAGCTGTCGCATCTTTTGCTGCGCCCGCTGACTGTCCGTGCCTACGATCACCCGATCCGGTTTGAGGAAATCGCTAATCGCTGCCCCCTCACGGAGAAATTCGGGATTTGAAACCACGTCAAACCGATGCGGCTCCAGGGTCTGCCCCAAGATCTCCGCTACCTGCTCGCCGGTGCCCACTGGCACCGTACTCTTGTGGACGATGACCTTGTAGTCCTTGATCAACGTCGCCAATTGGCCGGCCACGCCTAGGATGTAAGACAGATCGGCCGAACCATCCTCTCCGGGTGGCGTGGGCAAGGCTAAAAAGACGATCTCCGCCGATGGCACTGCGGCGGCCAGATCCGTAGTAAATTGGAGACGCTGTTGCTTGGTATTTCGCTCAAAAAGGGGTTGCAGCCCAGGCTCGTAGATGGGGATTTCCCCCGCCCGCAAGCGCTGCACCTTGTCCGCATCCACATCTACGCAAATGACATGATTGCCCGTCTCCGCAAAGCAGGTACCGGTCACCAGACCCACGTATCCCGTGCCTATGACAGCAATGTTCATTTGTGGCTACGCCGGCTTTTTAGATGTAGAGTGCTTTTTGATCCGCCTTGCAGTAGTCTCATCGTCTGTGCCGCGGTTGGAGTTTAAGCACGGCTTCGCCCTTGATGTGTCGCAGGACACTACCTCCTAAATGGATAGACAGCAATCGCTGACTACCAGTATTTCTTCACCATCACCTCTTCTTCTTCCTCCACTCTCGGGCCGATGGCACGCAGCAGACTCGGGTCCAGCTCCATGTGCAAACCAAATCCGATGTGCTCCAGCTGGACGACAAAGTTCTTTCCTCGATCTTCCACCAATTTGCCGTGAATGCCGGTCAGGCCACCACCAATGATCTCCACCGGTTGGCCCTTGACAAACTCGGTCGGCAAGGCCTCTACCTCCATCTGCTCCTGGCAAATACGCTTGAGCAGGTCGATTTCGGCGTCTGGGATCGAGACCAGATTTTGGGAAAACTTGACAAATTTTATCACGTTGGCAGTCTCCAAGACCCGCACATATTGTGGCTTGGTGATCTTGGTAAAAACATAGCAGTTGATGAGCGGCTTCTCGACGACGCGGCGCTTGCGCACATATTGGCGTACCACCCGGCTGAGTGGTACATACGCCTCAATGCCACGCCCCTGCAGGCGTCTCACCACTTCCTTTTCCGCTTTGAAGCGGGTATAGACCGCAAACCATTTGGGCTGCTGATCGGAAAGGTGATTTTCTACTATGGTTTTGCTTGTCATCTACAGGCTCCAATAGGTCAGGTCCGACTCCATACTGAAGTCGTACATGCCTTTGATATCAAAGAGAATAGGTTTGTCTTTCATAATTGACCGAAAATAGTCGGCATCAAACGCCCCGTAGGCCGCGTGGTTGACCGCTACGATCACGGCGTCGTAGTCAGTATCCAGATTGGCCGTGAGCGAATATTTGTACTCCTTGGAGACCTCGTTGGCCGAGGCATGGGGATCATGGATATGCACATGGATGGCATACTGCATGAGCTCATCGATCAGATCCGCCACTTTAGAATTTCGAATGTCGGCCACATTTTCTTTAAAGGTCACCCCCAATACGGCCACTTTGCACTCCCGGGGACTCTTGTCATTGGCGATCAGCATTTTGACCAGCTTAGCCGCGATAAATCCGGGGATACCATCGTTGACCCGGCGACCACTCAGGATCACCTGTGGATCATACCCCAGCTGCTTGGCCTTGTGCACCAGATAGTACGGATCAACGCCGATACAATGGCCGCCCACCAATCCGGGATGATACTGGAGAAAGTTCCATTTGGTACCGGCCGCCGCCAGCACATCCCTGGTGTTGACGCCCATACGGTCGAAAATAATCGCCAGCTCATTGACAAACGAGATATTGAGATCCCGCTGCGTATTTTCGATGACCTTGGCAGCCTCCGCCACCTTGATGGTGGGGGCTTCGTAGATGCCGGCCTCGATGACCGCGCCATAGACTTGCGAAATCTCCTGTAGTGCCTGATCGTCGCTCCCCGAGACAATCTTAGTAATTTTTTCGATGGTGCGAACCTTGTCGCCCGGGTTAATGCGCTCGGGTGAGTAGCCCAGTTTAAAGTCTTCTCCCAGCTTCAATCCGGATTCTTCCTCCAGGATGGGCAGGCAATCTTCCTCTGTGCATCCCGGATAGACAGTGCTTTCAAAGATGACGTAATCCCCCTTTTTGAGGGCTTTACCGACCGACTGGGAGGCCGCTTTCACAGGCCCTAGGTCGGGTGTGCGGTGCTGGTCTACCGGCGTCGGCACGGCTACAATGTAGAAATTGGCTGCTGCCAGGTCCGAAGCATTGGCGGTGAAGCTAATATCGCTGCCCTCAAAGGCAGTCGCTTCCAATTCCTCGGAGGGATCGACCTGCTTGCGCATCATGTCCACCCGTTCTTCACTGATATCAAATCCCAGGACCTTAAATTTCTTCCCGAGCGCCAGGGCGAGCGGCAATCCAACATAGCCGAGGCCTACCACGGCGATCTGTTTGTTTTTTTCTAGTAGAGGCTGATAAATCTTCATTTTATGTGAGTTCTTTGCGTTGTTCGTCGTTCCATAAAAGGAGTGGCTCCTGGGCAAAACTCTCCCAGCTGATGTCACCCTTCTCATGGGGTTCGTAAATCAAATACCTGATCTTTCGCTTGATCATGGTCTCCACCTTATCGATCAACTGCACTAGGTAGTTGATGTCGATATTGCCGATAAAAATCAAGTCAATTACTTGACTGTCAATACCTCGGCTAAAGCTCCCGGCCAGGTACACTTGCCGTACATCACCCAATCGCTCGATCACGTTCACGACGATCTTGTCCAAGCCGACGTGCTTGAGCATGATGTTGTGCACTTCTCGAAAGAGGGGATGCCCGGTGTTGGCCCTAAAAAACTTCTTGTTGCCTTTCACCTCAGATGAAAGCATACCGGCACTCTCCAGGCGGTTTAACTCTAGACGGATCGCGTTGCTGGATTCTCCAAACTCCGATTCTAAGCCTCTCAGATAGGAGGTGGTATTGCTGTTTAAGAAGAACTTAAGCAACAACTTAATCCGAGTCTTTGAAGAAATCAGCGTCTCAATCATAAAACGAGTAACAATGTTACTCAATTTCGGCAAAGTTTGCAATCAAAAGAGAGGTGGCCTAGGTGGCCATCGCATCGCGATAGATCTTCCGTAGGAATACAAATGCCGTGCCTATCATGCCTCCCAGGATGAGGCCGATGAGAAGGGCCTTGATCAAGGACTCCTTTTGTGGCTTGATGGGGGCAAGCGGATTGTCGATCAAGGTAATAAAAGGGGTCCGATTCTTGAGCGCCAGTTCGGCGATTTGCTGGTTTTTCAACGCTTCTCCATGGATGATCTGAAGCTTCTGGACTTGGGATGACAGCCGGGTACGTCGCAGGGTGCCCTCCCGGGCGGAGAATACGTTTTGATTGCGATCCATAAACTCGGCCAGGCTGTACTCGGCGGCGGACAGGGCCTGTGCCAATGAATCTGTTTTTTCTTTGATCACCTGGTACGAGGCGCGTGATTTTTCGATCGACTTTTCGATATAGTAGTCCCGCAATCGGGCAAAGACGGTGTCGGTAAACATGATCGAGAGGTCCTGCTGGGGGGCATCCAGACCCAGGGTCATGATACCCGTGTCTTCGTTGTAGCTTGTGGTATAGACTCCCGGCGTCTTCTCTCCTCCCACCAGCAACCCCTGCAGAGACTTCAGCACCTTTTTTTCTGTCAATCCAAAGTCTGACACATCACTGCGGGTAAAGCGAAAGTCCTTCAGTCCGGTGGTATCATCGCGCCACTCCTTATCCAGCGCAAAGTAATGGATGAGGTGATTGGCCAAGAAGTCCTGCTGACCTTCGATGTCGACCTTGGCAAACAGGGCCATCTGCAGCACACGACGAGACTTTGATATCTCCAGAATCTTGTCCAGATTGTACTTCCCCGGTCGCATGCCACCCAAGCCAAACTGGCCCAGTATGCTGGCCATGCCCCCGAGACTTTGGCCCTCGTCCTGATCTACCATAAAGGTGAGACGAGCTGGGTAGGTCGTGGGTGCCGACCAGGCCTGGTAAAACTTATAGGCGAGAAAGGGGATGCAGATAAGGCCAATGAGTATCCAGTGGCGCCACAACTCGGCCCAAAACTCCTTGATCTTTAAAATCAGTTCTTTTAACGTGATCTCGTCGTCGTACCGCTCTGCGTCGGAAGGTGCATTCATGTACTTGGATCATAATTGATAAAAGGCGCCATCCATCTTTCTGCCTCTGCGATGGACATACCCTTTCTACTTGCGTAGTCCGCCACCTGATCTTTGCTAATATACCCCAATCCAAAATACTTGCTCTCCGGGCGGGCAAAGTACCAGCCCGCGACCGAGGCGGCGGGTGTCATGGCGAAGTGCTCCGTCAGTCCGATCTGCAGCGAATCCTGGATCTCCAGCAGCTGAAACAGGGTCGACTTTTCGGTGTGCTCGGGACAAGCCGGATAGCCGGGCGCCGGTCGAATGCCCTGGTAGCGCTCCCGGATCAGATCTTCCGCCGACAACGATTCGGACGGGGCATACCCCCAAAATTCCTTCCGCAATCGCGCATGAAGGAGCTCGGCAAAGGCTTCTGCCAGCCGATCGGCCAGGGCTTTGAGCAGTATCGCACTATAGTCATCATGGGCGGCTTCAAACCGTTGGACCCTGGATGCAATGCCTATACCGGTGGTGACCGCAAAAGCACCGACATAATCCGGATCATTCGGCGCCACGAGGTCTGCCAGGCAATAATTGGGCTGACCATTGGCTTTTTGCCGCTGCTGTCGCAAAAAGTGGAGCGTAGCCGAGGTCTGTTGGCGGGTATCATCTACATAGAGCTCTACATCATCGGCCCCTTTACGGTTGGCGGGAAAGATGCCCAGTGCTCCCTGGGCCCCCAGCCATTTTTCTGCGATGATCCGATCCAGCATCTCCTGCGCATCGGCATAGAGCTTCGTAGCCTCTGTGCCCACTACCTCGTCCTCAAGAATAGCCGGATACTTCCCGGCCAATTGCCAGGTAGAAAAGAAGGGTGTCCAGTCGATATATGGTCGTATCTCGGCCAGATCGTAGTTGGTCCATTGTTTGACCCCTTGAAAAGTAGGGGTGGGCAGCGGTGCCGTAAAATCTACCTGCTGCTGGTTTGCTCGGGCCACCTCCAGCGGCACGTATTGCTTGACGCCTTGCTGTTTTTGTCTGCGTTGGCGCATCTCTTCATATCCGGCCTTGACATCGAGGATAAAATCCGATCGCTGATCTTCATTTTGCGAGAGCAATTGACCCACGACGCCCACACTGCGCGAAGCGTCCAATACGTGCACGGTCACTCCAGAATACCGAGGCTCTATCTTGACGGCCGTATGGACTTTGGATGTGGTCGCACCACCGATCAGCAGGGGCATCTTCATCGCCCGTCGCTCCATCTCCTTGGCCACATGGACCATCTCATCCAGTGAGGGTGTGATCAAGCCGCTCAGCCCCACGATGTCGACGCCTTCGGCTATAGCCGTATCCAGGATCTTGTCGGCGGGTACCATCACCCCCAGATCGACGATGTCGTAATTGTTGCATCCCAATACCACCCCCACGATGTTCTTACCAATGTCATGCACATCACCTTTGACCGTCGCCAGCAAGATCTTGCCCCGTGACGCTTGATCCTTGGACTTTTCAGCCTCGATATATGGGGTTAGATATGCGACCGAAGTCTTCATCACCCGAGCGCTCTTGACTACCTGGGGCAAGAACATTTTGCCCGAACCAAATAGATCGCCCACGACATTCATACCGTCCATGAGCGGGCCTTCGATCACTTGCAAGGCCGTCGGATACTTTTGCCGGGCCTCCTCTGTATCTTCTTCGATGAATTCAGTAATGCCCTTGACCAGTGCGTGCGATATGCGCTCTTCGACCGTACCCTGGCGCCAGGTCAGATCCCGCTCCAATTGCTTGCCCTTGCCCTTGACCGTGGCGGCGTAGCTGGTGAGCGCATCGGTCGCATCCGCTCTCCGGTCAAACAGCACGTCCTCCACCAGGGTCATCAGATCCTTGGGCACCTCTTCGTAGATTTCGATCATACCTGCATTGACGATGCCCATATCCATTCCGGCTTGCACGGCGTGATAGAGAAAGGACGAGTGCATCGCTTCCCGCACCTGGTTATTCCCTCGAAATGAAAAAGAAATATTGCTTACCCCGCCACTCACCTTGGCGCCTGGGCATAGTTCTTTGATCTGTCGGGTGGCTTCGATAAAATTGATGGCATATCGGTTGTGCTCCTCGATGCCGGTGGCCACTGCAAAGATATTGGGGTCAAAGATGATATCCTGGGGTGCCATGCCGACTACGCCGGTCAGCAGATCATAGGCTCGCTTGCAGATCTCGACTTTGCGCTCGATGGTCTCTGCCTGACCCTGTTCGTCAAAGGCCATGATCACGGCTGCGGCCCCATATCGACGGACCAGATTGGCCTGCTCCAAGAACGCCTCTTCTCCCTCTTTCAAAGAGAGGGAGTTGACCACGCCCTTGCCCTGGAGGCACTTCAAGCCCGCCTCGATCACACTGAACTTTGACGAATCGACCATGATGGGCAGGCGCGCCACTTCCGGCTCTGACGCAATGAGATTGAGGAAGAGGGTCATGGCTGCCTCGGAGTCCAACATTCCCTCATCCATATTGACATCGAGTATCTGGGCACCTCCCTCCACCTGCTGCCGAGCCACCTCCAGGGCTTCTTGATATTTTTCTGCCTGGATCAGACGGGCAAACTTTCGGGATCCGGTCACGTTGGTGCGTTCGCCGATATTCACAAAATTGGAATCGGGACGGAGGATCAACGGCTCCATACCACTCAAGGAGGTGAGCGCCGAGGTGGGTGCCGGCTGTCTCGGGGGTATCTGTTCCACCGCCTCGACCATCAGACGGATGTGATCCGGGCTGGTACCACAACATCCACCAATGATGTTGACAAATCCGCTGCTGGCAAAGTCTCGGACGTAGGCTCGCATCTCCTCCGGACTCTGATCATACTCTCCAAACTCATTGGGCAGTCCGGCATTGGGATAAGCACTGACCCAGCAATCTGCCACTTGAGCCAGATCCTCGATGTGCGGGCGCATTTCCTTTGCCCCCAAGGCGCAGTTGAGGCCCACTGCAAAAAGATCCATATGCTGGATAGAGATCCAAAAGGCCTCCACGGTCTGTCCTGACAAGGTGCGACCGCTGGCATCGGTGATGGTGCCGGACACAATGATCGGCACCCTGGCAGCGCGTTCGTCAAAGAGGGTCTGAATGGCAAAAAGGGCTGCCTTGCAGTTTAAGGTATCAAAGACCGTCTCCACCACCAGCAGATCTACGCCGCCATCCAGCAGACCCCGGGCCTGCTCATAGTAGGCATCTCGCAGTTGGTCAAAGTTGACGGCCCGCAGGCCGGGCTGATTGACATCGGGAGACAAGGAAGCACTCCGGGTCGTCGGGCCCATAGCTCCGGCGACAAAGCGCGGTTTGCCTGGATGATCTTTTTCGAAGGTCTCGACGGCCTCGCGTGCCACCCGCGCCGCCGCCAGATTGATGTCATAGCTGACGCCCAGCTGATAATCGGCCTGGGAGATCGCCTGAGCATTAAAGGTGTTGGTCTCGATGATATCGGCCCCAGCTTCCAGATACGCCAGATGGATTTCTTTAATCACATCGGGACGCGTGATGGACAAAAGGTCATTGTTGCCCTGCAGATCGCAGGGGTGGTCGAGAAATCGGGTGCCACGAAAATCTGCCTCCTTCAGTCCATAGGACTGGATCATTGTGCCCATGGCTCCGTCCATGACCAAAATGCGCTGGCGTATGATATCTGCGAGGGTGTTACTCATTCCTTTTCGCACTGCGTAAAACGGTACAAAATACCGCAATATTGGCCAGACAAGCAATGGTCACTACATGACAAGGATGGATGCCCGCTCGTGCCCATGCTGCTAGTCCCTCGTCAGGGGAGGATGACATCAATGCAGAAGCCCGTCGCTGTAGGGAAGTAGCATTCTTGCTGCCTGAAGAACGCGGCACTAAAAACGGAGGATGCCCCAAGAGAATGCGCAAAAAAAGAAGGTGCAGCCACGTCGTACGCAGCCACACCTGAGAAACTGTAACTCCTACCGTCTCTTCTGAAACTTGCCGATCGGGGCAGAAACCTAGTCTAGTTAATGTCTTGCTTGTTCTTCAGCTTTTCGACAGCGGCCTTCATGCTGTCCTTATTCAGCTGGTCTGGTGCCTCTTGGGCCGCCAATTCTGCATACTTGAGTGCCTCGTCATACCGACCTACGGCGGCCAACCCCCTGGCCATACCTACATTGGTGGGCCAGGCTGCCTTAAATCGATCATAGTTGTACGTGAAGATTTCCAGGGCCTTGTCCTTTTTGCCCATGCCGATCAGCTGTCTTCCCAGACCGTGGATTTGGAGTGGTGTCGCCGTGGCATGCTCGACAGCGGCCATCAGGGTCTCTTCGGCCTCACTCACCTTTTTGAGCTTCATCAGCAACTGTGCCTTGTTTTGCAGGGTGCTGAAGTTTTCGACGCCGACAAAGGGAGCATTGATGGCCGCCTCGGCCCACTCCAGTCCTTGCTCGAGATGCGTATCATTGTTGGCGCAATACTGCGAGGCTGCCACCCAATTTTGATACGTGAAGCCGGCAGCCCCCTGCAGCTCCGCCTTAAACGTGTTGACGTAGAGATCATGGATGTCGCTGACCTGGATGTGCATGGGTATCATCTTCTTCTCCCACTTGAGCGCTAAGGTGGCATCTTCATTGCCTCGATCGACAAACTCGTAGGTCAGCCATTCTGTAAACTCGCATTCTTGGGGGGTGACGTCCACGCGTAGGACATCGTCGGCTTCATCGTAGAAGTAACTACCCCATTGGCTGGTATTCTTCGATAGTATCCAGGTCCAAGGGCCCTCCTCCTGCGTAATGAGATGCAATCCGTACTTGCCGGCCTTGACGGGCTCGCCTTCGACCATTACATCGTGACTAAACTTGATGACGGTATTCTCGTTGGCACCCGCTCTCCAGGGTCCGGGATTACCATTGCCAAAACCCAAGTTGGTCAAGCCATAAGGCACTAATTGGCCCCAGATCTTCCCGGTACGATCCTCGCCGGAAGGGGAGGTGACATCCGGGCTGTTGTATTTGACGCTGACGTGTACCAGCGAACCGATGTACTGTGTAACGATACTCTTCTGATTGTCGCCACTGGGTGGCGTAGATAGCGACTGTGCGGGTAAATGGGCAGCAAATAGGGTGATAGCAAACGCTAGTGCAAGAAGTTTTCTCATAATCTATTTGTTTTAATTACTGGATAATTACGACGTGGAAATTTAGGTACGTATTCAGGTGGGGTTGGATATTATCGATCAATGCACTTCTTCCTTAGATCAGGGCAGCCCGGCTGGCTCGCAAATGTCGTCTGAACTACGTTTTTAACTGCCTGCACCGTGCCCTGGAGACCCAAGATCGGGCAGCTCAGCGCACGTTCGTCTTCCGTTTGGCGGCTCCAATTGATTAGATTTGGACCCGAGCAAATGCTTTGATGACATTGACCAAACTGCTGGACTACCTGAGTAACATGCCTACCCTTCGATTCCATCTTCGATCAACCCTCGTCGGAGGGATCTTCGCCTACACGTTGTGCTACGTGGCCTGCATGAATGCTGACCCTCAAAGGACTGCTGAAGAGAATCCACAGAGCGCTGGGGCACCGTCAGAGAGGTCAACCCTGGAGTCGCCGGCTGATTCGCTCGGCCTGGATACCTCGCTGGAATATTTGACCGGCCGATTTGATCCCGCGACGCATCCCGACTTTGTGCTCCTTGACCCCATACATTGTGATGGCCCAGGTATGTACTTGCGCCAAGACGCGTACCGGGCCTTTCGACGGATGTACGACTCCGCCCAAGCAGCCGGCATCCAACTGGTGATACGGTCCGCCACGCGCAACTTTGATCGGCAGAAAGAGATCTGGGAGCGTAAGTGGACGGGACAGACCATCTTGTCGTCCGGTCAGAGCGCTGCCGACATCGCAGAGACCAAAGCCCGAGCCCTGGAGATCCTTCTCTATAGCTCCATGCCGGGCACGTCTCGGCATCACTGGGGTACCGATTTTGATCTCAATGCCTTCAACAACCGCTACTTTGAGCAGGGAGAGGGCCTCCGGCTGTACCAATGGCTCCGGACCCATGCCGAGTATTTTGGATTCTGCCAACCATATTCGGCCAAAGGGATCGAACGTGCCACTGGTTATGAAGAGGAAAAATGGCACTGGTCGTACTTTCCGGTCTCGCGTATTTTGACGGACATGGCCCTGGATCGGCTCAAAGACGAGCACATTCAGGGCTTCCTGGGAGCAGAAGAGGCCGTCGAGATTGGCGCGGTCGCTAACTACATTGGCGGCATCCACACGGATTGCCAATAGCCTCTGCAAGTGTAGTCGTGGAGTCGTTTAAGTGTTTAATTGTTGAGGGTACCCCCGTACATCCGTTGCAACCGGCCCAGCCAGGATCTTGGCGTGCTTCTCCGGGCTTTGCAACCATCCATGCCGTCGTCAAAGGCCCTAGCCTGTGGGCAGTTGACAAGGCGTTCGATCAATTTGTATTTTTGGCCAACTTAAATCGAAAACTATGGCTCTCACAGAATCCAATATGCTCGACCTCGGCACCGAGGCTCCCTATTTTGATCTTCCAAATGTGGTCACGGGAGAAAATACCTCCCTCACCGACCTTTCCTCCGAGGTAGCCACCGTCGTCATGTTTTGGTGCAATCACTGTCCCTATGTCATCCACGTGACCGATGAGGTCCTTGACTTGGCACGTCAGTACATGGCAAAAGGCGTTTCCTTCGTCGCCATCAGCTCCAATGATGTCGTCCACTATCCCCAGGATGGTCCGGTAGCGATGAAAGCATTGGCGGAGGAAAAGGACTATCCCTTCCCCTACCTCTACGACGAGAGTCAGAATATCGCCAAAGACTACGACGCGGCGTGCACGCCCGACTTCTATGTCTTCGATGCGGATCAAAAGCTTGTCTATCGCGGCCAGTTGGATGGGTCCCGGCCGGGGAATCAGGTACCGCTGACTGGTGTGGACCTTCGCCAGGCGCTCGACGCTATTCTGGCTAAAAGACCTGTACCTGCGTTGCAAAGGCCCAGTGCAGGATGTAACATTAAGTGGAAGTGAGGTGCAGTTTGGAGTGAGCTTGAGTTTGGAGTGACTTGAGTGAACTTGAGTTTGGAGTGAGCTTGAGTTTGGAGTGAGCTTGAGTTTGGAGTGAGCTTGAGTTTGGAGTGAGCTTGAGTTTGGAGTGAGCTTGAGTTTGGAGTGAGCTTGAGTGCGCTAAAGTGAACTTGAGTGACTAGAGTTTTATGCGAGCTCGCGACCTATTGTCAAATCTTCCTTTGCCTTAGCCTTTTTCGGAGTGACTTGAGTGAGCTTGAGTTTGAAGTGACTTGAGTTTGGAGTGACTTGAGTTTGGAGTGACTTGAGTGAGCTAAAGTGAACTTGAGTGACTAGAGTTTTATGCGAGCTCGCGACAAGGATGGCATGCTCCTCCTCTGACCTTAGCCTTAGCCTCCGCCTTAGCCTTAACCTTAGCCTTAGCCTTAGCCTTAGCCTTAGCCTTAGCCTCCGAACTAGAAAGGCCAGATCACCAATCCGATAGAATACGGATTTAATTCATAGCCACCGTTTTTGTCCTCCTCAAACAGCTCACTGAGGGCAAAGGTACCGTAGAAGATCAGCGGCCCGTAGCCCACCTCCGCTCGTAGGCCGTAGCGCCAGGTGTTGAGTCCAAAGTTATCTCTCGTCTTGACCTTATCCCCTTTGGTCTTTGTCTTGAAATTGGCACCCAGCAGGACACCGGCATATCCTCCCGCACTGAGGTGCAAGGAGCGCCAAGACCGTCGGGGATTTGATTTTATATTTAGCATGAATGGCACCGTCAGGAAGGAGTAATTCAGTCGATTCTTCTTGAAATTTACGCCCTCGACAAATTCAAACGTAGCTTGGGCTGCGTCTTCCACCAATACGATGGGATTGTCGAAAAAATATCGGTGGTTTTCCAGCGTCAGCCCGTAGACGAAATTCAGGTGCCCGCTGATCAGACTGAAGCGTTGCTGAATAAAATGAATATTGAAATTGGTAGACTTCCAGATACGGAGCTCAAAAGGGTCGATGCCATTTTCCAGCCGATAATTTTCCTCTTTACGCAAACCGCTGGTACCATAATCCACTAGCCCATATCGCGTGGTGACCGTGCGATGATAACGTCGCTTTTCATATTTGGTCTCGTACCGATTAATTGTGGTGTCCTCCTGGGCGAACAAGCTACCGCCAAACACCAAACAAATCGTGTAAAAAATAATTCTCATAATTTCTATTTTAATCCTGAAAATGATTCAGGCAGCAGCTTTTCCTTCAAACCTCCGTCCGCCGTTTCTTCTATGGCCTCCGGAATCAGATTTACCTTTGCTAAAAATCTCCCAATTTTCGATCTTTCCTTCGACATAATTTCGACATCGAGCATGAGTGGCAAATCGATCTCGTCCAATGAATATGTATGTGGTGAAAAAGGCAAAAAGTTACGCGTGATAATGGGCTGAATAAATACCACCGGATTTGTCGGTCGCACGTGGCTGAGAGACGTCTGATCAGCTGTCACTGCCGACACCACCGCTACCTCCTCATGAGCAGTTTGCTCGGGCTCGATTTTCTCCACTTCGGTCATCTCAACGATGGGGCTCTCCCGAATATCTGTCGCCTTCACCACTCGCTTATCTGATGGAACTATAGACTCCTTCATTGCGGCCAGCTCCGCTGTCTTTTGCTCTACTGGCACCGGTGTAGTCGACGGTGTAGTCGTCGCCTCCGGTATAGGCTGCTGCACCACCTCACTGGCGATATTTCTAGGGTGGACAAAAAGAAACGACGCCACGGCCACCAGCACTAAAAGGGCCGCTGCTACGGCTAGATATCTTCGGCGGAAAAAGAGGTATCGATTATCCTCGTCGGTGTCCTTCAATAAAGCTTCTTTACGAGCATATGCAATATTCGGATCTGCAGTAATAGTCACTAGCTGAAAATTGTCCAGCTCTTGTCGGATATCCGGGTGCAGAATTAGAAATCCCTCGAATGCTGCCCTTTCATCAGCAGACATATTTCCCTCAAAAAAATCGAGGACATACCTCTCATAATTTTCCCGTGAATATTTCATGTTACCTGCAGACGCTTAGTTAAAAAAAATTGCAGCTTCTTCCTGGCCCGAAACAGTTTGATCTTTACCTGCGACTCTGACTGTGCTGTGATCTCGGCAATCTCCTTGTAGGAATAGCCCTCGTAATCTCGCAGCAAGATCAGTGTTTTCTGATCAGGCCGTAGTCTTTTTAAGCCCTCTTCGATCAGCTGTCTGTTCTCTAGGTCGTCGTGGCTGACCGATGGGCTTGGTAGTGGCATTTCCTCTGACACCTTCTTCCTCGTCTGCCTCTTTCTAAACTGATCGATACAGGCCCGATGCACGCTGGTGAAGAGATAAGATTTCACCGCTCCCACCTGCACCTCCTCGTGCCTTCGCCACAATCGCTCGAAGACTAGCTGCACGACATCCTCCGCATCCATAGTGTCTGAGAGCATCTTTAGGGCAAACCGGTAGAGTCGGTCTGCATACTCATGCACACATTGGTTGTATTCGGCTGCCTTCATTCGCTTGTAGTACGTGCTGGTGGCACAAAAGTTACATCCTACTTCAAAAACATAATCAGTCGCCTCCAATAGACGGCCGTAGGGAGGCAAGGGTTGCAGGTGAACACCACCCGGTCGCGCCTGTGGCGATCCGGATTAGCTAGCGGGCATTGACCTCTTTGCGCAGATGTGCCGGATAATCATCTCGGCGTGGACGCGACTATTCTCGATGATTAGCTTGTTGGTCTTCAGGCCACCGCAGATCACCCCGGCAAGATAGACGCCGGGCAGATTCGTCTCCAGGGTCTCTTCGTCGTAGACCGGTGATCGATACTCATCGTCCAGGCAGGCGATACCGATCTTCTCCAAGAGGGTATAATCGGGACGATAGCCTGTCATGGCCAGTACAAAGTCATTTGCGATTGTCACCGGGCCGTCAGGGGTCAGCAGATCTACTTCATCATCGCGGATCTCCTGGACCGTCGTATTGAAGTACGCTTTGATCGAGCCTTCCTTGATGCGATTTTCGATATTGGGTCGAATCCAGTATTTGACCCCCTTATAAATGCGATCTTCTCGAATCGCCATGGTCACTTCTGAGCCTTTTAGATAGGTCTCCAATGCCACGTCACAGGCAGAATTGGCCGCCCCCACGACCAGTACTTTCTGGCCGACATACGGATGCGCCTCGGTATAGTAGTGCTGTACCTTGGGTAGTTCTTCCCCAGGCACGCCCATCTGCACCGACTTGCCAAAAAACCCGGTCGCCACAATGAGATGAGTCGTTTGGTACCGATCCTTGCTGCTGATCACCTCGTAACCGCCGCCGGCGACGGCATTGACATCCAAGACCTCCTCATAAAGATGGACGTCAAGCTCCCAACTTTGCCAAACGCGCCGGTAGTATTCCAGCGCCTCTCTCCGTGTCGGCTTGTCAGAATGTGAAATAAAGGGCACCTCTCCAATCTCCAGATAGTTGGACGTCGAAAAGAACGTCATGTTGGTAGGAAAGTGGAAGATCGAATTGACAAGCACGCCCTTTTCGATGACCAAATATCGCAGTCCAGCCTTGCGAGCTGCAATAGCACAGGCCAGTCCGATGGGACCCCCTCCGATGATAATGACGTCGTATCGATTCATGCGGATGACAAAAATACAGAAACCGAGAAAGCCCAGAAAGGTTGCATTGTGCAGGCGTGGCAGTGCAGCCTGAGGTTTAGCTGGTCCCTTCCGCTTAAAACGAGCTGCCAAAACCGAAGAGCACCAGTGCGCTTTCCTCGCTAGAAAAGGCCAGCGACAAGTGCAGGCTATACGCTTCACGGAGCGGGACGAAGTAAAAGCCCGCCCCATAGCCGGCGTGCCACTTATTTGATTTCTCCTCTTTAATGCGGACCTGTGCCTGGTCATAGAAGAAGCGCAGCCCAAACTTGTGGGGGATCAACGCTCCCATCCGATCGGCCAGCTGCAACCGCAGATCCGAATTGAGGTAGACGCCCGTCGTACCGGTGAAACGGTTGCGACGGAATCCACGCAGATAGCGGTTTTGGCCGACGGTAGGCAGATCGTAATAGGGTACCTCATTGTGGCTGTACATGACGCCCCCGCGTACGCCCAACGTAAATGGCATGGCCGTGGCAAAGTACTCACCGGAAAACACGCCGGTCAGATAGGTCTTGGCTCGCTCTGTCGACAGCATACCCAGCCGGTGCTCCATATGAAAACGAGCTCCACGCTCGGGCAGACTTTTGCGGTCACGAAAATCAAAGTCCAGCTCCAGCACCCATTTGCCGATGTTCAGCCGATCCTCTCCCAGCAGATCGATTTCCTCCAGGATGTTGTTTTCGAGTGTCTGTCGGCTATTTATTTCGTAGTTGAATCTGAAATTGAGGTAGCTATGCTTCCAAAATGATCGTTGTAATCCGACGTAGGCCTGGGCGGAGGTATATTGCAGCGTGTAGAAGTCATCTTGCAGCAGGTCGGGGTCAAAGGTGGTCTCATTGCCGTAGCCAAAGAAGTACCGATAGCGCCGCCGCTTTTCTACCGAGGCCCCGGCGATGAGATCCAGCACCCCAAGGACATGCCTCCAGTTGCCGTCATAATTAAACTGGACATTGCCAATCGTCGAGAGTCCCACACCCAATTTGTGGATCGAGCTAAAGTCGGGCTTGCCATAGCGCTGATTGGTGAATGTGACTCCGCCATTGACACTAAATCCATAGTCGGAACTAAAGCCCAGGTAGACCAGCGGAAAATAGGTGTTGTATGCGAAGGCCGTCCGTCGATATTGGTAAGCCGCAGGATCGGCGCTCTGCATCGTGCGCAATTCGCCAAGGGCCTTGACATTGTCTCCCGTCGATCGATACAACAGCGTCCGCCGGCTCAGACCCTTGACACGCGAGGAGTCAGAGATATAATTGAGCCCTTCGCCAGGTACGATTCGTAAAAGGATCGACTTCTTGGCATCGCCCCTGACGAGGAAACGATCATCGCCATCCAGGCCAAACAAGCGGATCTCCCTGGTCTCTGAGGGTTTGAAGAGCCGCTCATAGAATAGTTCGTTCTTTATACCCTTCCTGATCTTAAACATACGCACCTGGACATCGCCATCGGCCTGCCTGTCTACTTCAAATAGCTCGTGCTTATTGGATCCCACGACGTCCACTTCTTTAGCCAGGATCCGGTAGTAGCGGTCCGCGTACTCCTCCAGGTCAGCCTTCCGCCGGATCAGTTTCTTTTCTATCTCGACGCCATCGCTCGCTACCACTTCGGGTGGCATTTTGGCCACCGCCTCAGTGATATCTGCATCGGAGATTTGGCGTTGGATGGCTTGGGCTGCTGTCAGCCACTGGTCTCGATCTGCCTCTGCAGCAACGAATCGATCCATGTGTCTGGCCTGCCACATCAGACTCCGGAGGCCTTTGATCTTATACCCAAAGTCTTCCCCCGAGGGCTTGGCCCATTCGCGATCAGCCAGCCAGGGCAGAATGCCATCCCACCGCGAAAAGACGTGATCCCGATCCCTGGGTATAGGTCGATAATGTACCCCACCGGCATGGCGGTAACCCGCCCACTTCCAATTGTCCTCATGCTTGCCCCAATCGCCAACGAGCATGTCAAAAACGCGCGCCCGCACAAACTCGGGCACATCGATCGTGTTATCCCGATCCTGAAACATACGCCGGAACAAGTTGAGTGTCCGCTTTACATCATCGGTGTCGGCAAAAGACTTTCCATCCTTGGGGTCCGTGGGCCGCTCTTCGATCATGCCCAGCATTCCGCCAAAAGTGGAGCCAAAGGGACCTAGCTTTTCGTCGTTGGGCATGGCAAAGAGACGAGGCTTGGCATGAAGTATGTCGATCTTGTCCAGCAAGTGGCTGGCCGTCAGTGCTCCATAGGGCTGCTGGGTCGTCGTTTGATCTCGCAGTAGCAACGATATGATCGTCGTGCGAAGATCCCGGGAGAGCGCCTTGCTAGGGTCCTTGTCTACGGAGCGGAAGACGTACTCCAAAGAGTCCCGTGCACTAAACTTGAGCGAGAGCGTCTGACGACCTCCCCCGATCTCCAGCGGCGTAAGACCCCCTGCAAAGGAATCCAAGTCAAGCACATCCGCCTCAATCGGTGTGGTCCAACTGTCGCGATAGTGCTGCCCAAGCCACTTGATCGTTGACTTCTTGCCCTTGTAGTTTGGATTGGCCGTAATCGTGATCCGCTCGGGGTGAGCCAGACTGGACATGGTGGGTGTTTCTCCTTCGATCACGCAGGGCACCAGTCGCTTGTTGACGGGGATATCGGGCTCCGGCAGGAGGCAGGGAGCTTGAAATAGCGTGGCCCGATCCACCTCCACATAGTCGCCGTCCTTGAGCTGGTATGCCAGCGATTCCACCCGTCCATCGGGATAATACCGCACACCAATCAGGCCAGGCTTCTTGCTGCTAAAGACGGTCGCCTTGGTATTTCGCACGTAGCCTCCATGGAGAGGCGCGCCACTATTGATAAAGACATTTTCATAGTCGCGAATGACCTCCAAATTGGACTCATGACCGGCCGCATAGATCAGGGAAAACTGATCGGACATCAGTGCTCTTAGGTCTTGACGAAACTCGTCAAAGTAGGCATTCACCAAATGGACCGGCGTGCCGATGTTTTGCTTGAAGGAGGTCAGGAAGAACGAAATGCCCGGCACCGGCAGGAGCCAATCCGTCACCGGAAAAGAGCCGCCATATCTGCCATTGGATAACACGGGATGATGACCCACCACCATGAGGTTGCCATCGCTGTGATCCTCAATATAATCTTCCACTTCCTCAAGGATGCTCGCCTCGTCTGCCAGGTCGCACTCGGCGGATTCGCTGGTGGGTTTGGTATAGCGGTGATTCTGCCACTGCGTGTTGATGGTCAGGAGCTTGATGTCTTCGCGCACGGGAAAAAGCACCGGTCCCGGACATCCCTTGCGCAGAGGAAAGTACACCCGGTCGTAATTCTTTTCTTTGACAAACTCCTGTAGCAGCCGCACCCGCTCCAGGCCTTGGCGGCCGCCATCGGCCCAGTCACCTTCTCCGGGCACAATGACTACTTGTCCGCGTTCCTTCCCTGACAAGAATGACAAAAACGAGTCAATGCGTGTGGTGGCCACTTGAAAATTGACGCTGTTGTCGACCAGATCACCATTTAACACCAGGGTCCAATCCGAATCGCAATTGTCCAGCATGGGACCGATCGTGCCTGTGTATTGCAGCACGTGCTTGACCTGCGAAAAGTTGCCTAACAGAAAGACCGAATATGGCTCCAATGGCATTAGCTGGGCACTGCTGCGTGTTGTGCTGAAGCACAGCGCCAACAACAGTAGGAGCAATCTGCAGAACATTAGACGACCAGTTTAGCAAATAAGGAACATAAAAATAGGACATTATATTACCCCAATAACCATCTGCGTGCTTTGTGAGGCCAGAGGCGCCGTGATCTACTTCTGTCGAGATCAGATCGAGACAGGTATCGACAAAATGAGAAGTAACAAATGACAAAAATCACGTCGGCGCCGAAGCACCAAATCACTATATTCCGACATAACATTCTATTTGACAGCATGAATCATCTACCTTATACCCTATTCCTATGGATGCTGGCGCTAAGTGCCAGCACCCTCGATGCACAGAGCAACCTCAAGAACGATCGCGATCAATCCTTACAGCACTATCTGGAGCAGCACCAGGCAACCTATGCCTCGATGGCCAAGCAAATCTGGGATCTGGCCGAGCTGGGGTATCAGGAGGAAAAAAGCTCTGCGCTCCTTCAGCAGGCGCTTCGCGAGCAGGATTTTGCATTGGAGGTAGGCGTGGCCGAAATCCCAACGGCCTTTATTGCTTCGTATGGGTCGGGTAAGCCGGTGGTAGCAATTCTGGCCGAGTTTGATGCGCTGCCCGGCCTGTCCCAGGCAGCGGTGCCGAGGCGAGCCCCCTTGGAGGAGCTTGGGGCAGGCCATGGCTGCGGCCACCATCTCTTTGGGGTGGGATCTATGGCTGCGGGTATGGCCGTCAAAAACTGGCTTGCGGAGACCGGTACGGCGGGCACAGTCCGGGTGTATGGCACGCCCGCCGAAGAAGGCGGTGGTGGCAAAGTGTACATGGTCAAAGCCGGCCTATTTGACGATGTGGACATCGTATTGCACTGGCACCCTTCTGCCGCCAATAGTGCTGATGCGTCATCCTCCTTGTCCAACAAATCAGCCAAATTTCGATTTCACGGCCAGGCATCGCATGCTGCCGGCGCGCCCGAGCGGGGTCGGTCCGGCTTGGATGGCGTAGAAGCGATGAACATGATGGTCAACATGATGCGCGAGCACGTATCTGCCGAATCCCGCATCCACTATGTGATCACTCGCGGAGGCGAAGCCCCAAACGTTGTCCCCGCTTTTGCCGAGGTCTTCTACTATTGCCGCCATCCCGAACCGGCCCAGGTCAAGAAAAATTTTGAATGGATCGTCCAAGCTGCCGAAGGAGCCGCGATGGGCACACAAACGAAGATGGAGTACGAAGTGATCCATGGGCTTTACAATGTGCTTCCCAATGAATCGCTGTCCAGGGTCATGCATACCAACCTCCGCAAGGTGGGCGGGGTCTACTATGATGATGAAGAAACGGCATTTGCCAAGACCCTATCGGAGAGCTACCAGGACATCCCATTCTCCATAGAGTCCGCCCGGGCCGTGGCCCCGTTTCGCCTGCAAGAGCGTGGAACCGGAGGATCGACGGATGTCGGGGACGTGAGCTGGGTGGTACCGACCGCAGGCATGCGCGCCGCGACCTGGGTACCAGGTACATCGGCACATAGCTGGCAGGCGGTAGCTGCCGGAGGTACCTCGATCGGAACCAAAGGCATGATGGTAGCGGCCAAGACGATGGCCATGACGGCAGGAGATATCTTCAGTGACGGAGCGATCATCGAGAAATCGTGGGAGGAGTTTGAGCGCCGTCGTGGGACGGATTTCAAATACGAGAGCTTGGTCGGCGATCGAAAGCCGCCCTTAGACTATCGCAATTAGGATGATCTTGCGTCCCGACTGGTAACCTTTTACCATCTGGCATATTAATGGGTGTTACTTCTTTTTGATCACCTAGATTAATTGTGCCATGCTGACCTATCTGATTATCCACTACCTGCCAAAGTCCATCAGTCTTGTCATCCTTTTGACGCTGGGCGTGCCCAACACCACTGGTGCCTCGGACAGCAGCACACGCTTTGACACCAATATGGTAGAATCCATAGAGGTAGATGGTTCCACCGATCTCCTACCTCCCGCGACAGTGCGCTTAGGGGCCGGTAAAAAACAACTTTCCGATTTGATGCTTGTTGTTTTGAATTTATTCTGCGTTAAAAAAACATCACATAGCCCATGCTATGCTCAATCTTTTTGCCTTGTCTAAATCCAAAACAACGTCGCCTGAAAAGGGAAACTTATTTTTTATCGGCCCCTTAGCTCGATACACGCCTGAATGATCAGAAGGGATCTCAGATGCTACAGAAGTTTTTCCTCCAGGCGAGCCCGCCACCGGGGAAATGCATCGATCATCGAAGAATCGGCCGCTTGATGGATGATCGTCTGAAAGCTTACATCCGAGCCAACCGTTCCCTGCGCGTATGCCCTTTTATACTCCCTGCGGCCGTGGTCTCGAATCTGCTGTATGATACGCTCCATCCGACCCTGAATCCTTTCAAAATCGAAGCCTTGCTGCTTGTCAAAGCTCCATAGATAGGTAGCGTTGGTATTGAGGAGCTCCCAGCAATAGTGCCACATACTGGCCCCCTCGATCAGAAATAGGAATCCAAAGACCGGCTGCAGCGTCAATAGAATGGGATGGTCCGCGGCATGCCGTCTGCCGGCGAGATATTGTAATTGCTTTCGGTTGCGCACACCGCCAAATTCGACGATCGATTGAAGGATATCTCTGACATCCTGGTGCAGGACGTGACCCTCTGTCACCTGGAGATCAAATGCTTCGTCCGCTGTGAAGAGGCTTTTATCGACGACCTTGACCAGTGGCTTTTTCAGTTGCTGAATTTGTTGATACTTCAGTGTGGTGATCATACGATTGTCTATCCGATCGATCTCCTTGGAAGTCGCCTTCGCCGCGGCCACTTCATTCCCTTTCAAGGTTAGTTCGCCGGCGGTTTCAATCGTTTTCCTCCGGAGGGCTTTGGAAAAAAAGGGCTTGATCAAGTCAAACTCAGGTATGACATGAGGGTTGGCAATGCTGACCTCCACATCATGCCCCGGAGTAGGAAAATAGGCGTGGTAGGTCACACAACCCAGGCCAAAGGTGAGATCCTTGATCGCTACTTTGTGCCGGAAGGCAATACTTAGCGCATCGGCAACGGGCTGGTCAGTCGTGGACTCTGGCAAAAGGAGATCAACGAGATCTGATTTGCGGTAGGCGCTGAGAAAAGGCTCCAGCTCCTGCCAAGACATCGGCTCAAATTCCATTCGATCCACCGGATGTCTGCTCGCTTGGCTTTGAAATGGCGTGGTATCAACGGGCTTATAGTTGGACACTTTGATGATTAACCGGCCGATTGAGCGTTCGAACCGGATTAGCTCGACCTGCCAAAAGAAGGCCTCTCGATCTCGGAAGGACAGCGATGCAGGCAGGTTTGTCTTACTGAGCGGCAGCATGGCCTGAGGCGTCAAAAAAATCTGCCCTCGATGGATTTTAATCAACCGTGTATGTCCTTCCGATCGCATTACATCTAAATATGCTCAAGCATTCGAATACGGCGCTCCCGTCCAGGCCAATGCAGCCAAACACCGCTACCCCTAGTAGGCTTTCGCATTAAATCTTGTAGCTAATTCTAATGTCTTTGGTCCGCATACTTCGTTGCAAAGCCTCGCCATAGCTACGGCTAGCCACCCACCCGCTTTCGCGGTTCCCTCACTTCTCGCATTGTCATGCTCGACTCTTGGAGATCGATCGGTCATGCCTCGTCTGCGAACAAAATCCTATTAGAATTATTCAACATATCCAATGCGAAACTCTACTAGTCATCAGCCAATGGATCCGCCCGGACGATCAGTCGGCGCAGATATTCCTGGCCACCTGCTCGCAGGGTGACAACGTACGCCCCAGGCCCAGCCTGTGGAATCCCGTACGAATCATCGAGGTCAAAGCTCAAATATCCGGATCGCAGGATCTGCACGGCTGCCCGCTGTTTTCTCGGCGTATCGGCTGCCTGAAAAGCGGCAGATGCCCGCCGCAAGGACGAAAAAGAATACTGCTCCAAGAGCTGGGCAAAGAGCTCCTCCACCTTGGCCTTTTGCTCGCTGGTAAACCACTCACTATCAAATTCAAGATCCCAATAGAACCGATGTAATCCCGGGGTATTCTCCAGCATGGCGACGAGTCGATGCCGGCCATCGACCGTGCTAATCTCCAGCTCCGGTGCATCGTCAAACGGGTGTGCGATCATATAGTTGATCACCGCTTTGCTGCGAAACTCCGCTCGTGGGACACTTGAGGTGTTTTCGATCGTGGGTGGGTTGCTGCCGGCAAAGAGAAAATGTCCCCGTTGTCCTCCTCGGCTGGTGTTGGCCCAGATGGTGGCTGTCGGTGGCTCGAAGAGCCAGGCTTCACTAGACAGGACGACCGGATCCAGCTGTTGCAACGGGGCGATGTCGTCAGCGATCCAGATGCCTCGGCCATGCGATCCTGCGACCAAGTCCTGATCTCGAGGATGGGTCACCAAATCGTATACCGATACCGTGGGCATACCGGCCATAAACCGATGCCAGGAGGCGCCACCATTGAGCGAGGCAAAAATCCCCGTCTCCGATCCCACGAAGAGTAGATTGGAGTTGACTCGATCTTCTCGCACGACCCGCAAGACCTCATTGGCCGGTATATTTGCGCTGATGTCCAGCCAGCTATGGCCGTAGTCATCCGTCTTGAACACCCACGGCTGGTTTTGGTCGCTTCGATGACCGTCAAAGGTGATGTAGGCTACACTGGGGTCATGATGCGACGCCTCAATGCGGGAGACCCAAATACCATCTGGCACCCCGGAAATGTGGGCACGCACGTTGGTCCAGTGCTGTCCTCCGTCACGCGTGATCTGTACCTGTCCGTCATCCGTCCCCACCCAAATCAGACGGGGGTCAATCGGAGACAGCGACATCGTGTATACCGCACAATGGGTCTCGGCGCCGGAGTTGTCGAGGGTCAGGCCTCCGCTCACGCCTTTTCTGCGTTTGATCGCATCATTGGTGCTTAGATCAGGGCTGATGATCTCCCAGTGCGCCCCCATGTCCACAGACTTGAATACGTGATTGCCCGCCAGATAAATCACATCCGGGTCGTGGGGAGACCGCAGCATCGGAGCGGTCCAATTGAAGCGAAATGCTCGCGAGGTTCCTTGCAGGCTATCAGGCACCTCCTCGTCATAGTTGGTCACCGTAGCTTGGGTGGGTGAGATTCGATGCATATCGTAGGTCGCGGCATCATAGGTGAAGACACTTCCATTTTCCATGGAGGTCAGCACTTTGCGCCAATCGCCCGGGTCAGCATTGATAAACTGACCATCGCCCCAGTGCAACTTCCAGTTGTGGTCACTCAGTATCCCGCGGGCATCTCGGGCAAAGCTGGCCATGCCATACATCCCATTGTCCTGCAAACCGCCATACACGTAGTAAGGATCACGCATGTCCACGTTGATCCGGTAAAACTGGGCAATAGACAGGTTGTCGATCAGTCGAAAGCTCTCTCCGTGATCGTGCGTTATACTCAGTCCCTTGTCGGCGCCCAGATAGTAGCGATCGGCATGGGTCGGATCAGACCAGAGGGCGTGAAAATCACCGTGCACCTCCTGATCTTCGCTGCCGTTGGTCAGCGTCTTTCCCCCGTCCGTAGACACCATAAATCGAGTGGTGAGCACATAGACTCGCTGATCGTCGTGGGGATTGATCCGGATCTGTGAGTAGTAAAATGGTCGGTTGTTGTAAGTGTTGACATACTGCCAGGACTGACCGGCGTCTTCCGAGCGATAGATGCCAGAACCAGGTGTCTCCAGGTTGTCTGATTGCTTGGCTTCAACGATGGCCATAAGTATGCGGGGATCTTTGCGATAGATGGCCAGGCCGATGCGGCCAGTCTCCCCTTCTGGCAGGCCCCGGGTCAGTTTCTTCCAGGTACGTCCTCCGTTCGTTGACTTGAATATGCCTCCATTGGGGCCCCCGCTGTGGAAATGCCAGGGCTGTCGCAGACGCTGGTAGAAGGCGGCGTAGAGGGTCTTGGGATCGTTTGGGTCCATGATTAGATCGATGCAGCCGGTCTTTCCGTCATCGGGCAGGCCATTAGTCAGCTTCTCCCAAGTCTCGCCACCGTCTTTGGTCAAGAAGAGACCTCGATCTCCCGAGTAGCCCCATAGATGCCCAATAGCCGCTACGTAGGCCAGGTCCGGATCTTCGGGGTGCAAGACCACCCGAGCAATCTGATGGGTGCTGTTAAGCCCCACATTGGTAAACGTGGCTCCGCCGTCGGTGCTCTTAAATACGCCATCCCCCCACGACACACTATTGCGATTGTTGGCCTCGCCGGTTCCAACCCAGATCATGTTCGGATCCTGCTGGTTGACGGCAATGTCCCCAATAGACGCGGTACTGTAGTGGTCAAAAATCGGCGTCCAAGTGGTGCCGGCATTGTCTGACTTCCAAACTCCGCCGGAGCCGGTGGCCATCAGAACATGAGTAAAGTCGGCGTCCAATGCCTCGATGTCGACCACACGCCCACCCTGATTGGCCGGACCGATATTGCGCCACTGGAAAGCTTGGAGCAGTTGCTGGTCGGTCGGTTGAGCATGCGAGTACAGAGCCAGGAGAAGGGTCAACCAGGCGGTAGTCGGATAGATCTTTGAGCGCATAACAAGATGAGGTATTTAGATCAATGATGAACAGTCTCGGCCTGATCGCTGGCATGGCCTTCTGCTCTACTGAGACAGACTCGTGCACTTCATACCAGGAGCACAGCGCTTAAACTAAAGGTAATTTTTTTGGCGTGACATCCGGGCTACGGGAGGCCCTTTTGCTGCCGATCGATACTCGTGCCTGGTAGTGAGCACGGAGATAGACCTTGTACCAAGGACGCTATTCGTCAAAGGTCCGGGTCATGAAAACGCTGAAATCGGTGGCAGGAGATCAGAAAGGAGGCTTGGCGGGCTCGCTGACCTGTTGTTTGATCTGCCTGTACTTAGAATAGGTACACGTCAAACACCAGCCAACTCGCCAAAAACTTAAGGCTGCTGACGCTAAAAATGAAAGCGAACGTATTGCGTGCTCGCTGCTCCGGGTTGATCAAGTGGTGAAAGATCATGCCAACCACGGTACTGATCAGTACCAAGACAAAAAGCATCATCCCATAGGCCTGCACGGTAGCGATGTGAACCGATCGAAAGAAACCCTCCGGTGGCAGGGCTACCAGATAGTAGATGCCCAACATGGCAAATAGGACCGTGGTCCAAAAGGCATAGGTCTTCAAAATATCTCTGTCCAGAGTCAATAATAGCTTTGACATACTACTTTTCATGTGACGCGACAGATAAACCACAGCTCCTCAAAGATTATTGTGCTTTCAAGTATTTTTGTTCCGATACCGTCCGATTCAATCGCGAAATAAGCTCACAGCATGACTCGATGCCTCTCTTTCATATTTCTTCTTGTTTCTTTCGCTCCAATACTTCAGTCACAGACCAAAGCACTCGTTGGTGGCACGTTGATCGACGGGTTTGGGGGTACGCCGATCCAAAATAGCGTGGTCATCATCGAGGGCGACCGCATCGCAGCTGTGGGGTCTATGGGTGAGATCGATATTCCCGCCGACGCCAGGGTGATCTCGACCGAGGGTATGAGTGTGCTCCCAGGACTCTGGGACATGCATGTACATCTGATGATCAACGGGCACGCTAATTATAGCTATTGGGACAAGAAGTATCCTCCCCTGTTTGAAGATGTGATCATGCCTGCCTCTGCCCATCAACTGCTGATGGCAGGGGTGACCAGCGCCCGTGACCTGGGAGGTCCCCTCCAAGAAAGCCTGGCGGTGAGAGACGCCATCAATGCCGGAGAAATTCCCGGACCGACGATGTACATGTCCGGACCCTTCATTCAACACAAGCCCTACCCCGGCACGGAGGCCTTTCGTTGGGGGGTAGATGGAGCCGATGACGCCCGAGCCAAAGTGCGATCTTTGGCACAAGCCGGCGTCGATTGCATCAAGCTGATCGATCAGGATCAGATGACCATGGAGGAGGTACAGGCCGTCGTCGAAGAGGCGCACAAGCACAATTTGACGGTCGTCGCACATAGCCACCGACCGGAAGAAATCCGGCGCGGCATCCTGGCCGGGGTGGACTGCTTTGAGCATACGGGCTTGTCGTCCGCTCCACGCTACCCCGACGATGTGATGGAAATGATCCAGGAGCGAACGGCACAGATGAATCTCGGGCCCATGTTTTGGTGCCCCACCGTCGAGGGCCTTTACAATTACGAATACACCCGCGACAACCCGGAGATGTTGGATAACGACTCCTGGCACCTGGGCCTGCCCGATTCCATTATTCAGGATATCAAGCAGTCCATTCGGTACCCCGGACGTCTCCCCTATTTCCAAATCACGCCCACACGCAAGCCGACCTTGAAGACCAAGTTTAATCAACTTAGGGAAGCCGGCCTAGTGCTGGTGGTCGGCACAGACAGTGGTATCCCGATGAAGTTCCATAGCCAGAGCACCTGGCACGAGCTGGATGTGTGGGTCAATGAGTTTGGCGCGGACCCAATGTATGCCATCAAGGCAGCCACCTATTGGCCCTCTGTACTGATGGGTGTCGACGATGAGGTCGGCACCATCTCCGAAGGCAAATATGCGGACATAATTGCCGTCAGGGGAGATGTCTTGCGGTACATCAGTCTCTTGCAGGACGTCGACCTGATCATCAAGCACGGCCGACGATACAAGTGAGTCTCTCGCATTGAATCACACTTGCATCATTGGCAAAATAGTACTTACTTTGTAATCACGCAATCAATGGCTAATGCAAGTACGAATCATTCGAGTTGGCAACTCTAAGGGTTTGCGGCTCAGCAAGCTGCTACTTGAGAAATATGCAATCAAGGATCGAGTGGAACTGATTCTGAAGGATGATGGAATCCTTCTCAAGCCGATAGCGAATCCCAGAGAAGGTTGGGCCGAGCAATTCCAGCGGATGAGTAAGATGGGAGATGATGAACTTTTGATCGACGATGTCTTTGATGACGAAGATCTTGAAGAATGGACCTGAATCAATACCAAGTGGTAGTCGTCAATTTGGATCCAACAATCGGCCAGGAAATCAAGAAGACTCGACCTTGCGTGATCGTATCTCCCGACGAGATGAACCACAACCTCAGAACTGTGGTCGTTGCTCCACTAACATCGACGAAGCGAAACTACCCGACTCGAACCAAGGTCAATGTCGAGGGCCGCATAAGCCGAATCGCCCTTGATCAGATTCGAACAATTGACAAGCAACGAATTGTAACTAGTGGAAATCGGTTAAGCACTAAGGAAATCACAGAAATCAAAACCATCATACGAAGAACCTACGTCGAATGAACGGGAAAGAACACTGCATGTGACGACAGCCTACCCCAACACGGGCCGCCAATCGCATATGCTTACCGGTCAGATCTGCCTAAGATTGTCTCGATCTGAAACACCTAGAGCATTTACTGGCCATCACTTTGTCAAATACCAAATAAAAGCGCTCTGTCGCTTGATTTGATTTGGGTTGAGCGACGCAACGACCGCACAGGATTTTGCGCATCTTTAAGGGTAGCAGATTAACCATGTCACTGAACGATCTAATTCAGGCTTATCAAGAGCTATGCCCGGAGGAGCAAAAACGCTTTCGTCACCTTATTGGTGCTTCACTAGAGGACACTGGGCCAACCCCGGAACAGATGGAGATCCTTGGGCGGCGCATTGAGGAGTGTGAAGGAGACAGGACGCAATTGCTCGAGGGGGAAGAAGCCCTGAGGGAGATCGCTGACAAGCATGACCTATCCCTACCAGCTACATCCTGAAGCTAAGCCAGAGCATCCTATTTACGCTAGCCGTTGAAAGTTAGGTTTCTCGTCCAGGAACCCAAAGCATTTTACTGGCCGTGTCAGGCGTCCTCGCCTGACACTTACCGGCAAGATGCTAGAGCCTCTAATACATAGGCCTTCCCAATACAATATCCGAAATCGTAGAAAGGACTTGGCAGCACATGGGTTTGACAGTCCAGGAGCGCTGCGGAGTCATCACTTTGTCAAATACCAAATAAAAGCGCTCAGTCGTTTGATGGGTCGCACTTTATTTATGGTTTTTTTTGTTTTTTCGCACTTTCCGTTTTAACAAATCTGGATTTCATGCTATTTAATTCGCAAGGCAAGCAGGAGGTGACCTACGACGCCATTGTGGTGGGATCGGGGATCAGCGGAGGCTGGGCTGCCAAGGAACTGTCGGAAAAGGGTCTGAAGACGCTGGTCCTGGAGCGGGGCCGGGATGTCAAGCATGGGGCCTACCCGACCGCTACGCTCAATTCCTGGGACTTCCCTCATCGCGATCGACTTCCGGTAGAGGAGGCTAAGAAGTTTCATAAGCAGATGCGGACGGGATACACCATCCGGGAGTCTACCAAGCATTGGTGGGTCAATGACCTGGAGAATCCTTACTCAGAAGTGAAGCGGTTTGATTGGATCCGGGGCTACCACGTGGGTGGTCGATCGCTACTATGGGGACGGCAGAGTTACCGATTTAGCGACCTGGACTTTGAAGCAAATGCCAAAGACGGCCACGGCACCGACTGGCCCATACGATACAAGGACATTGCACCCTGGTACGATCACGTGGAAGAATTTGCTGGGATCAGCGGACAAGCCGAGGGACTGTCCCAACTGCCCGACGGAAAATTCCTTCCGGCGATGGAGTTTAGCTGCCTGGAAGCACATATCAAAGACCGCATTGCCAGCAATTTTGACGATCGTATCATGACGATCGGCCGGGTGGCCAACCTCACGGTGCCACACAAAGGTCGGGGCAAATGTCAATTTAGAAATCGTTGCATCCGTGGGTGTCCCTATGGCGCCTACTTCAGCAGTAACGCTAGCACCTTGCCCGCGGCGTATGCCAGCGGAAATACAACCTTGCGACCCTTTTCGATCGTCAATTCCATTATATATAACAAAGACACGCAGCAAGCCGAAGGCGTCCGAGTGATTGACGCGGAGACGAAAGAAACCCATGAGTTTTACGCAAAGATTGTCTTCCTCTGTGCCAGCGCCTTGGGCAGCACGTTTATACTACTCAATTCCACCGACGAAGCCAATCCCAACGGCTTGGGCAACGAATGCGGAGAATTGGGCCATAATCTGATGGATCATCACTTCCGCGTCGGGGCGTCCGGAGAGTATGATGGATTCACCGACAAATATGTGAAGGGCCGCCGACCCAATGGTATCTACATACCCCGCTACCGCAACGTCGATAGTAGAACCAAGATGAAGGACTTTGTCCGCGGCTATGGCTATCAGGGTGGTGGCAACCGTTATTCCTGGCAGCGCAATGTGCAGGAGCTGGGCTTTGGCACCGGACTCAAGGAGGCCCTACGCGAGCCCGGCAAATGGCGGTTTGGCATGACCGGCTTCGGCGAAATGTTGCCCAACCACGACAACAAGGTCTACCTCAATGATGAGGTGCGAGACATCTACGGTCAGAAGACCCTGACCTTTGATTGCGAGTTCAAAGAGAATGAGCTGAAAATGCGGAAAGACATGGGCGAGCAGGCCGCCGAGATGCTTGAAGCAGCCGGTCTGAAGAAAGTGAATATCTACGACGATGCCGGCGGCCCCGGCCTGGGCATCCACGAGATGGGCACGGCCCGCATGGGCACGAGCCCTAAGAACTCCGTCCTCAACAAGTACAACCAGGTTTGGAATTGTAAGAATGTCTATGTCACCGACGGTGCCTGCATGACCTCGGCGTCGTGCGTCAATCCCTCCCTGACGTATATGGCGCTAACGGCACGGGCGGCCGATCACGCGGTCAAGGAACTCAATAAGCAGAACATTTAATCTTTGATGGCTATGCAAATCAACCGAAGAGAAGCGATCCGAAGAACCTCCATCCTCATGGGAGGTGCCCTATCGGCCACAGCCGTAGCTGCCGTCATGTCCGGCTGCCAAGCGCCCACCGATCCCGATTGGACCCCGGGATATCTAACCCAAGGCCAAGCAGAGCTCGTCGCCGAAATCAGCGAACGCATCATCCCACGCACGGATACCCCCGGCGCCAAAGATGCGCTGGTCCACCGCTTCATCGATGTCTACCTAAAAGACTGTGTAGAGCCGGAAGATCAATTGAAATTTGCCGCCGGCCTGGAGGAGGTCGAAGAGTTAGCTAAGGACCAATTTGGCAAGGCCTTTCTCAAGCTGTCCGACGAAGACAAAGACGCCGTCCTGCGGACCCTGAACGTCGCGCCAGAGATGACCTCCGACGAAGACCGAGCCAGCGAGCTGGCCAACGAAGGCGAAGCGGCCGGCGGAGCCCTAAAGCCCGGCGAGTTTTTCAGCGGCATCAAACAGCTGACTCTGATGGGTTTTTTCACCAGTGAGATCGGTGCTACCCAGGTATTGGTGCACGATCAGATCCCAGGGTCGTATGAGGGGTGTGTGCCGTATGAGGCGGGTGGTGCGGCTTGGAGTATGTGAGGGCTCTGCTGCTGCCTTGCAAGTTTGACAATTTTGAACTTACTTGACCCATTGATATTAGGCCGTTGAGTGGGAGTTCCACCTGATCAGATTCTTTGCAAAGTGTCTTTAGATGATCCTCATACCGCCAGCTAGAGTTAGTTTAGTATTACTCTCAATGATCTTATGGCATTCGACTCTCTATTCGCAGCAATGCAAGGCGACGTCGTATGAAATAGAATATCTGATATCTGATCCCCGATATCTTCCACTGGCTGATTCGATCCTTGATCGGTCCTTAGAAGTGCCTGGAGAGGATATTGATTTGATATTGCTCAAGGCGAAAACACATTTGTTAAGAGATGAATAGGACAAGGCTAGACAGGACTACCATCATCACCACAAACCTCGGCTTCGATCGATGGCCCGAAATGTTCGGTGATCAAGTCCTAACCGCTAATTAAAATGCGATTGCCCTGTAAGCACCTTCCGATCTTGGAGTGTATCAACCAGGGTTTGCTATCTTGCGTACTATCGTGGACTCTACCATCAAACAAAGACTCATCCCTGCGATGCCCTCGCAAACCTAAATAGCGTCCTCATCCCTGCTCAATAGTTACAAGTCCTGTAATCTAGAAAGATTAACCACTCCAGTGCAGGTTTCTTGCAGTGTGACAGTCTAGATTTGAAGTAAATCAAAACTAATTTTTATTATGTTTTCTAAAAATGGTACAACGCAAAAAAAGCTTTCCAAGTTAAATCTTTCGCTATTTGAGGAATTTGCTCTACCCAATTCCACCTTACGCTCGCTATGTGGGGGTGCCGATGACACAAGCTGCTCAAACGATAACTCGTGCACGGATTTCATTGATGACAAGGAAATGACTCATTTTAGCGATTGCACCTCAGTAAGTGACGCATCCTGTGAGGCTGTCGCCTAATGTCTAGCTACAGCAGGCACGGTATATTAACCGGAGGCATCTGATGAACTCTGAAAAGCAAATAGATATGGCAAGAAAAGTAAATGCTGCAGAGCTTCCTAGCCTGCGACCGTACTGATTCTAAACCAATAAATAAAATTCAATCAGAATGAAATTAGCAAAATTAAGTTTAAACGACTTCCAAGGGTATGCGTTATCTCAAACAAAGCTAAGATGCTTGATCGGGGGAGCGTCTAGGACCGACTACGAAACTAAAGAATCGTCCGGAACCGACTTCGTTAATGACTGCGGTGAAACCATCCTAGACAACGGAAGGAAGTACACGAGTTTGAAGGCAGATGCAGTGGAATAGAATCGCATGGGGGGCTTGTATGGCCCCTTTTTCCTTAATTTGCTCTCAGTTTTCACCAAATAATCAATAACACCAATAAATTCATCCGGCAGCACCGAGACAGTTTGAAATGCTTCAGATATTTACAGTTTCACATGATAGGACTACCGATATTGTATTATCCTACCTTAGGCGAGCCCGTGAGACGAGAACGATACAACGCATCAATTCCGAGGTCCCGGTTCAGAAAATCTTAATCAAGATATCTACCAGCGATTCCTATGTTCATCTGCAATCCAACGATGGAAGCACCGTCACTTGGCCCACACCACCAGAAACCCTAGGCTGGTTCCGGAGGGGTAACCTTTCTTTTGCTCTTCCTCTCGAAATGGCCGACCTACATCCTAGAGCAAGGAATCACTTAGAAAGAGAACTGATCTATCTGAGGGAATTCTTGTATGACTATTCCCTTTGTCTAGGCAGTCATTTCAAGGAAATCCACAACAATCGGCTCTCAAATATCTTACTTGCAAAGTCGTGTGGCCTGGACATTCCCGACACACTTGTCAGCTCTGAGAAGCAATCAGTCATCAACTTTAAACGAAATTATGAGAATATCGTCACCAAGCCCATTCATAATGGCTACTTCTCATATACTAAAGACAACGATCTTTTTACATGCCAAGGAACAGTTCCTCTAACAGACGAGTTTCTTGAGCAATTGGCTCCCAGCTTCGCCCCTTCGCTATTCCAGCAATATATTGAGAAAGAAATAGAAATAAGGATATTCTTTCTAAACGGGAAGTTATATCCTATGGCAATATTCTCGCAACTAGATCAGCAGACTCGATTCGATTTTCGCAACTATAATCGTGCTCGTCCAAACCGGACAGTCCCCTACATCCTCCCTTCCAATGTCAACAGTAAAATACTGTCCTACATTGATCAAATCGGTCTCACGACGGGATCAATTGATCTGATCATGACACCAGAGCACAAATACTACTTCCTAGAGGTCAATCCAACAGGTCAGTTTGGTTGGTTATCTCGAGATTGCAACTACTTCCTTGAACGTGAAATCGCTGATTATATAATTAAGTATGAAACTTGAAAGACTTCCAATCTACTATCAGATGATGAAATCTGAGCCTATCTCCGAAGAAGAGAAGCAGGTCACAGAACCCAGTTTTCGTTCAACTTTCCATCAGACCTCAAACTATTCACCAAGACCCTTTTATAAGGTTATTTCAAAGATCATATGCTATGAGAATCCCGACAGATAAGGTCTTCAAACTGTTTGCATCATGCAAATTGGTCCGTGGTCATACTAGAGGAGTCCTATTTGATCTGCAACGAAATCGCATGTACCCCATTCCCTTGACACTATGCGAGCTCCTAGAAGAAAGGCAGAGCGAGTCCTTTGGAGCTCTACTTGAGCACTACGGAAGTGAAAATAGTGTTGTCCTCACCGAATATTTCCATTTCTTGATAGAAGAAGAGCTGATCTTCTTCACGGACACACCAATGCAATTTCCCGATTTATCCGATGAGTGGGATCATCCCTACGACATAACCAATATGATAATCGACTTAAACTTCGTTGACGAGACACTACCCCTAATCGTTCGATGTATAGGTGACGTTCCCGTGGAAAACATACAAGTGAGAATTTATAAGAGCGCACCTCTCAGTGCCGTTGTTCAGCTACTGGAAAGCCTAGTTATCACGGGCCTCTCATCTTTAGAGTTGGTAATTCCCTTTCACACATCACTCGATGCAAGAACACTGCAAGATCTCTGTAATACATTCCCTTATATCTTTAGCATTCACCTATTCAGCTCTAGATCAAATCGTCATATCAAGCCCAGAACTAGCACATTTGGACATATCAAATATGTTGAAGGCAATATACATTCTCATCATGACTGTGGTATAGTTCTTCCAGAATTTTTCACGATCAATACAAAGACCTACACCGAGTCGTTGAATTACAATAGTTGCCTCAACAGAAAGGTGTCAATTGACGTTAAGGGTAACATAAAGAACTGTCCGGCCATGACTGAGTCTTTTGGAAATATCTATGAGAACACTCTGACCGAGGCGATTGGAAACAAGGCCTTTCGAAAGTATTGGCAAGTCACAAAAGACATGATCGCCGTCTGTCAAGATTGTGAATTTAGATACGTCTGCACTGACTGTCGGGCATACGTAGAAGATCCAAGTGATACCGGTAGTAAGCCATTGAAGTGTGGCTATGATCCGTATTCTGGTCGATGGGAGAACTGGTCATCCAATCCCCTGAAGTTACAAATTATGGACAGCTACCTCGGCTGATGCAGCATCATGTAAGATATCTCGTCTGTCACGCTCTGATAATGGTCACGGTTTCTTGCAAGAATCTACCTCATCATGAGCAGAGTGGGCAATACGCAAAGAGGATATCGGAATGTAGACTGGACCTGGACAGCATAAGATTCCGTACAGTCGGAGAAAGTGAATTTACAACATCCTACTTTGTCCCTATAGATTGCATAATAGGGTGCAGGTTGCCTAACTTTACCTTAACATCAATTGACAACAAGGTTATTAGTCGTGAAAATTGCTTCGGCAAAATTGGAATTCTCAGTTTTTGGTTTACCGCTTGTGAACCATGCCGCCGTGAGATCCCAAAACTAAACAAATTGGCGGAGACATATGGCCATCAGCATGTGAAGTACATCGCAGTAGCCATGGATAATCGGCAAGAGATTATATCCTTCTTAGCTAACACCGAGTTTAAGTTCGAACACGTTGCTGACGGACTTAAGACATTCAGAGAGACTTTCCATTCCTTGTGGAGCTTTCCTGTAACGATAATTTTCAATAAGGAAGGTAGAATTATTTACGCGCATAGTGGGGTTCCACCACAAAGGGCACTACACGATCTACTAAGTAACGAGCTAAGAAAGAGCTGATAATAAAATAGTGTTGGCTCTACGAATTTATTTGACCTGATTTGCATACTATCCTTGCTTTTGGTCGCCATCTGAGGATCTTTTGATCCCTAAGATGGCACTCTCGCAGTGGGTAAGCGTCCGGGGAACAGGGTATTTGTAATCTGAGTTGCGGGGCGGATCTTTGGTGCATGAAATATAGCAAGGAATTGATTTATCCACTGCTGGAGCGATATGAGGGAAAAGAAGCTAGCCGGGCGGAGGTATGTATGGACACAGGCATGAGTCAGGGTACCTTTTGGTACTGGTTGCGCAAGTATCGCACCGAACAGAGAGAAGAGATTAGTTTCATAGAATTGAAAGAGGGGCACGAGATTTCACGAACGGAGATGGAGATCTATTTGGGCGATGGTCGCATATTGATTCGGGGAGATATTGATATGGGTCAGATAAGAAAGCTAGTCGGTGCTGAGTCTATCTGATGGGCGTCGCTACTATTTGTGTCAAACGCCAACGGACATGCGCAAGAGTTACAATGGCTTAGCGGGCCTTGTGAATGCGCACCATAAGTGGAATGTTCGCAGTGGGGATGGATTTGTATTTATCAATCGCCGGCAGACGATGCTCAAGATTCTTATTTGGGATAGGAGTGGATTTGTGATCTATCAGAAGCGGCTGGATCGGGGGACCTTCGAATTCCCCCAACTGGAGGGTAAAGAGCTAACGGTGACGCTGCTGATGTTGATATTGGAGGGTATCAAAATCGATAGTATTCGTCAGCGCAAAAGACTTGGAAGGGCAAAAAATAGGGCATAATTTTGGCCTAAAATGTTCCGTAATGTCACGCATATTTATTAATTTAATGTGTGTCAATAGAGGAATATAGCAAGGAGGAATTGGGTCAGGAGATCTTGAGGAGAGATCGAGAAATTGAGGCTAGAGACAAGCGTATCGCCATGCTTGAGCGGCAGCTCTCTAATCTGGAACAGGCCATTATGGGTCATCGCTCGGAGAAGAACAATAAACCCCAACAAGCCCCTCCAGATCAAATCAATATATTCGGCGAGATATACCGACCCGGAGAAGAACAAAAACAGCAAACACCCGTCAAGGCAGATAAGCCCAAGACCCGAAAAGCCAATCGTCGCCAGCCTCTACCCAAGGACCTGCCAAGACAACCACCCGACTCGAACCACAAGTAGATACCAGCGATATGCAACTGCTAGAAGTGGTGGTGCATGAGAAGCTGAAGTTCATACCCTCCAAGTTTGTGGTCCATCGCATCGAACGCCCCAAGTACGTAGATAGCCATGGCAACATGCACATAGCCCCATATGATGATCCACTTCCCAAATGTAACATAGCACCTTGCTTGGCAGCACATATTGTCACCAATAAGTATCAGCATCATCTTCCGCTACACCGTCAGGGGAACCTCCGACAACCTGTCTTATGCTAAAAAAATGAGTAAAGCCTATATTTCGGGAAACTTAGCAGGGGCCTACCTAAAGGCATTGCCAGGTGATTGATGAATGAGGGCAAGACAGATCGCATAATTTTTTGATTCTCTAGCTGTAGAATATTCTTTTTTTGCTGATTTTTCATCTGTTTTCAACCTTTCTATCCCGACATGGATTGTAGATATACTCTTCTACGCAGGTTATAGCAGATGTTCATCATCGTGATTGCTGCGGTGTTTCGAATCATTCCTATTTGATGGACCATCACCCGCCCCATTTGCTGATGCATATCGCCAAATACGTGTTCTACACGAGCACGTATCTTTGATTTCCTTGTATTGATGTCTTTGTCCTTTTCGGTCAGCGGTTTATTACGATATCCCTTGAGATGAACTCTGCTCGTTATCTTTTTACGTTTTAGCTTCTCTTCTGTCTTTTTACTGCGATAGGCAGAGTCAGCATATAACTCATGGCCGCTGTCACTGTCCTCAAGCAGATGATCCAACATCTGAGAGTCGTGCACGCTCGCCGCGCTTACTTCGAAGTTCGTGATCAGTTTACTGCCCTTGTCCACCTTGATATGATTCTTGTACCCAAAGCGACTCTGCTTATCCTTATTAGTCCAGCTTGCATCGGTGTCCTTTTGACGAGACTTATTCACCGACCACTCTTCCGGTTTCTTGCCAGCCTTGATCCGAGCATTCTCATCTCGACTATTACGCTGTTTGGGTGCATCTACTATGCTGGCATCCACTATCGATCCGTTATTCATTATCAATCCCTGTTTCCCGAGTTCATCTCTAAGCCTGATGAATATCTGATCGATCACCCCTGCCTGCACCACCGCCTCGTTGAAATCCCAAAACGTATTTGCATCTGGAACTTTATCTCCAAGGCCAATGCCCAAAAACCGCTGAAAACTAAGCCTGTCCTTAATGTGAAACTCCAGCTTCTCAAAAGACAGATCATACATTGATCGCAGAATCAATGCCTTTAGCATCATTACCTTGTCAAATGACGGCCTGCCTCCCTTCTTAGGGTCCTTCTTCCTAAATACGCTCTCAACCAGCTCTCTATAGCTCTCAAAATCACTGTACTTAGCCAACTTCTCCAATGGATCTCCCATTTTTGAAAGCTCTTCCAACCGAAATTCCTCATCAAATAATGTAGATTTCATCTCGCATTCTTTGCTCACTACAAATTAAGAAATTTCATAAGGTTTCCGGAGGTACCCTCAGGTCAAGATATTTGAGCAAGCCGGTGTCAAATTAGCCAGATCCACACTGTCAGACATGGTGATGCGTATGGGCCGCAAATTGGAAATCGTCCATAAAGCGATGCTGAAAAATGCACTCCAGAGTAATTACCTGATGGCCGACGAGTCCAGCATACCGGTGCTCACCAAAGACAAGCCCGGCAGCACCCTGAAGGGTTGTATGTTGGCTATGCATGCAATTGAGCAGGGCTTGATCGTATTTGACTATATCCAAACCAAGCACAAGGTTAATATTGTCCGGACCCTGCAACCCTTCAAGGGGCATCTGCAAGTAGACGGCAACGTCAGCTATGAAGCGCTACAAGTGGGTAATGCAATCACCCTGATGAACTGCTGGGTGCATGCCCGCAGGTATTTTGCCAAGGCAAAGGATTTTGACAATACTCGGACTAGTGTGGTGCTGGATCTGCTGTCAAAGGTATATCATCGAAAAAATCATGACCCAAAGAAACTATACAGCATTTCAAATTAAATGTTATCGGAAACGCTACACTAAGCCAATCCTGCGAAAAATATACAACTACTGTAAATCAAATGTAAGCGTACGGGCACGAGCATCTATGAAGAGTCCACGGGCGGTGGTACTTCAGGGTGATCATTGAGGAATTGATAGTCTTTGAGGGGAATCAACTCGGCTAGTCGATTGACTTTGTGTTCAGTGATTCTGTGCAAGACATCGGATAGCCACGCACGTGGTTGGATGTTATTTAGGTGGCACATGGCGAAGAAGGAGTAGAATATGGCAGCCATTTTGGCACCATTGTGAGACCCGGCGAATAGGTAGTTCTTTCGCCCAAGAGCGAGGGGTCGTATTTGCCTTTCCAGAAGATTGGTGTCGGGATGTAAGCGGCCATCGTTGAGAAATTCAGTCAATTGGGTCCATCGCTTAAGGGTGTAGTTGACGGCCCGATTAAAGGGGTTGGAGGTCAGATCAGGCCGATATTGCTCAACCAGCGATTTATGCAGTTGTTCGAGTAAGGGGTTGATTTTTTTATTTCTGGTGAGCACGATTTGGTCATGGTCAAGGCCAGACTGTTTCATTTGTCTTTCAATCGCGTAGATCTTTTGGATGATTTCCAGCACAGCGCTTGCTCGCTTATAGTCATAGTCTAGAGCGGCATCAAACTTACGTCTAGCATGCACCAGGCAATTCAGGTGAGTCACCTTGTCTTCTGCTCCCTTGCTACAGTAGCTCACATTTCCGTCCGTCTGTAGATAACCTTCAAACCCTTCCAGACCTTCCAGGATATTGATTTTCTCTTTGGTCTTGATATAGTCAAAGACTACCAGCCCTTTCTCAGGAGCCACTTTGACCAGCATTTGTCCTTTAAGGGTGGCTCCGGGGTGGTCCTGGCATAGTACGGGGATGCTGGATTCGTCAGCCATTAAATAATCGACGTTGAGCACTTGTTTGGCCGCCACCTCGTAGAGAGGCTCTAGTCGAGCGGCTACTCGTTTGACCGCATCCAACAATGTTGACCTGGGTAAGTCTACATGATCACGGGCATACTTCTTGCTTTGCCTGTACATAGGCAAATGGTCGATGTACTTACTGACCACGATGTGGCTGGCCAGGCTTGCACCGATATTACTTTTAGCAAACAGGCAATCGTAGGGAGCAATGTGGATAGTGGAGTCGCTATCGACATATTTGGGACGAACGATCCGGTCCACATACAGATTTATCTCAATGCCATACTGTTCAGTGACTACTTCACCCATCTTAACCATTTGGCTGGTATCAATGGGGGGCTCCAAGATTCTTTCCTGTCGTGGGAGGTGTACAGGTATCTGCTGGCGTCTGTGACCGGAGGGCTTTTTTTGTTTGTCCTTTTTTTTATCAGTGACATCTGTTGGCGAGGAGGGTGTAGGAAAAAGTGCATTTTCCTCTAGCTTATTTTTGGGAGAATCCGCACTAATAAACCGTTCGGATTTAACCCCCCGGATCAATCTTAATAGCTCAGCATTCTCTGCCTTTAAATGGATATTTTCTTGACGTAATTCCTGATTCTTTCTCAGCAATTCTTCCTTGGAAATATCCTGTGTAGGCATATCCTAAGATACCAATTTCATCTGGATATATCATGATTTTTTAACATGTATCTCCCTTGATTCTCTTTCTATTTCTAAGCCCTGATTGGAGGAGGAGGTCTATATCTTTTTCGCCTCCTTATGCCCTTTAGTTCGATGCCCTCCAGCATCATCATCAATGTGCTCACCGACAGGTCTCCGTGTTGCTCGGATGGCAACTCGATGGTCCCTCGTTCCAGTCTCTTGTAGTAAATCAGATAACCGGTGCGATCCCATACTAATATTTTCAGCAACGTTCTGCGTTTGTTGACAAACACATAGCCCTCGCCACTCATTGGATCTTGGCCAAGCTCGTTGTTGACTATTCCGCATAAACCGCGAAAACTCTTGCGCATGTCCACCGCTGGGCGGTACAAATAGAATCGCTTAATTCCGCTCAGACCTAGCATCCTACAACTAGCTCGCGCAGATAAGATGCCGCAGGAACGGAGTCAAAGCGAATCATTCCCCCTCCCAGTAACACTTCTACTTGACCTGCCCCAGGGCCTTGGTCCTCTGCTACCAACTCCACAAACCCCTGATCTACTTTCTCCTCTCGATACTTGCGCACCCAATACCAAAATGTACCCTCGCCTAGCTCGTGCTCTATGCACAATTCCTGCCTACTTTTCTTACCTTGCTCATATGCCGCTACCACTGGATACATCTGCTCTTTGTCTCGCCTCATCTTTTTGCAACACAAGATCCGTCTAGCAGCCAATTATTGCAATATGCTCACGCCCGTACGCTTACAATCAAATTACTTCAGCGGTGGCTACTCGGATCCTTTTCAAACTGCACTTAGCTATACATTGAAAAGATGGATCCCCTTAACCCGGTTTTTAGGTGATGGCGCCCTCAAGCTAGATACTAATCTGCTGGAGAATAAAATCCGCCCCTTGGCACTGGGCCGAAAGAATTATCTGTTCTGTGGCTCTCATCAGGCCGCCAAAGTCGCTGCCATAATATACTCCATTATTGCCACCAGCTTACAACATGGACACGATCCTCAAATGGTCATTCAGCAAATCATCAGGCGGGTCGACCACCATCCCATCAATAAAATCCATCAACTCATTCCCGATAAGAACTTCGACTTTCAGTAGCCGCCAACCTTAGGCTTCGGCTATCATCCCATCCAATGAGACCCTGACGGCCGGACGCTTACCGCAGTGGCACACTTTGCTCCGAAATCAATGGCACACTTTGCTCCGAATTACACAATCCTGGACGACTTCGGTCTTCAACCCATCAATCACGCCGTCAAGCTCATCCTCCTACAGATATTGGAGGACAGGTATGAAAGGTCATCCATACTCATCTGTTCCCAACTGCCAGTCGGCAAATGGCACCAGTACTTTGATGAACCCACTATTGCTGACGCCATTTTTGACAGGATCGTCCCCAAAGCTCATTGCATAGAATTGAAAGGAAAAAGTCTTCGCAAACCTTCTAAACACATATCTTAACACTTTGAAACTCGCATGTTATCCACAGGGGGGGGGTCAATACTCCGGAATACGCAGCAGATGACAAAACTATCCTTCATCTTCGATGAATTCAGCGACGAACGTACATGGGCTAGTATAGAAGTAGCTCCTACGTGAATTGCAGAACTTTATCGGGGCGCCCATTTCCTTCATGAGATTAAGCAGATCAAAAACTGCTCTCCTGGAAAGCCCCAGCTTGTGGGAAAGCTCGCAGGCGGTCCCAGTGGCTTTCAAACTTATCAGCCTGTCCACCCTCTCGATTACCTTGATCTTCTCAATGAAAGTCATCTTCGCCTCGGACTTTATCAGGAATACCATCTAATCTCAATTGTGCGGTTCGCAGCTTGAAAGTAGTTATTAAGCCCTTGGCAGCGTGAGCCTCTATCAGAGGAAGATATTTCTCCCTTACCTTTAAGTCTCTTTGGTGATGGAGAACGAGCCAGACCGTCCTTGCGTGCTCATAGCCTACCTCTTGCACCTTCGGGTATCCAAATTCTTGCAAGACTAGCTCTATCTTTGATAAATTCACTGAATCTCGAATCAACATCGAATCCAACAAAATTTTTTCTGCCGATCCCGAAAGGCGTGCTGAAGCTAATCGGCGACGAATACTTTGATCAGAGCCTTTGATGTTATCAAGTATAGCAATGAGACGCGGATTGAATTGAGTTGAGTCTAACTTTGGCCGGCTCTTAACCGACCAACGATGTTCCTTTTCCGTGACTTGAGCATATCTTGAAAGCTCATCACTGCCTACGACCTGCTGACAGAGATCGTAGCACTTTTTATATAAGGTTGTGTCAGCTCTGACTAGATTTACTTGAAAATTATGCTCCCTGAAGAGGTTATACCATTGATAGATTGACGAGCACACGTCTGGATTCTCGCGAATGCCCTCCTCCAAGTACTCAAAAATGATACCAGCATTAGCATCCAAGTTGGCAAGTTGAATAGCAATTTGAAACCGATCGCCACTGGCATATGCGCTGTCAAGTTTCAGTGAATACTTCGTGAAAGTGGCCATTGACATATCAGGAGTTTTCTCTGGATAATATGATTGTTCAATGCGGCAACTCAAACACTGAAGAACAAACAAAAGAACTGCAAGCGTGTACGACAAGTCCAGCAAGCGCTGGATTTTACTGGGATACCCTCTAACCTTGTTATCCGAGCATCTCTCTTTACAAAAATATTTCACAACTAACTCGTTAAAAAAAAAGGACTTACTACTTTACAAGGGTCACAAACTGCGCTAACACCCGCTTTGCTAGTGAGCGATCTTCAGTTATACACACCAATTCGGCTACCATGTTGGGGTGATAAGGTACTTCAAAGCCATTGTCAGTCACTAATTCCCCTGGTAAATCAATTCTTGCTTCATAAGTTGTGCCCAGCTGTTCGTCCCTTCGAGGCAAAGGGGAGAGATAGCTCAAGGCCGTTGTGACGCTCCCATACTCTTTGTAAGGATAAGCATCAAGACGCAATAAAACCTTGTTGCCACGAATTAATTTACCTCGATTGTAACTTGGTAACCTCGCTCTTGCAATCAGATTTGATTTACGCACTGGAACTATGGAGCAGAAGTAGTCTCCTTCAGATCTCAACTGCCGCTCCTCAGTACCTAGAGGCAAAATAACCTTGCCGGCAACAGAAGCACGGATGGCGTGTCCAAAATCCCAAGACGTTATCAGCGCACGGATCTCCGAGGCTTGATCTAGGATCTCCAGCCATTTTGTAATAAGTATGTCTTGGTATTGTTCTGACTTCTCAACTCTAAGCGCCCTGAGCTGACTAATACGAATGTCATTCCTAATTTGACTACCAGCAACGGTGTGGTATTGCTTTGCCAATGAGAGCGAGTCACTCAGTTTGAGTTCGTATTCCCGCTCACTTATCACCCCAGCCTGGAGTAGGGTGCCATAACGTTTGACATCCCTTGTAATCAGAAGCAGTTCAGCGTTAAGAAGGCGCTGTTCGCTCCTCATATGCCTTGCGAGGGCTTCCAAATTATCTAGCTCGTGATCGATACTCGCAATCTGTATTGAGGGATTGATCTTCGATGTTATCAGGCAGTGCTCTCGCACTAGTTGTAGCAATTGCTCACCAGCTGGCTGTAGGTCACCCAGATTCCATCGACGTTCCGGTAGAGTAAACATGGACAAGCATGACTGATCATCGGCTTGAAGAAGCCTGGTCGAAAATTCCTCTAATTCTCGCAAATCCCATCTCTTTGCGGTGCTTTCCATATAGGCTAAGATTTGATCCTCGTCGACCAATGCACCGTTGACCGTCAACAAGGTATCTAATCTTGCACTCAGTGGGATCAAAACATCGATGGGAGGCTCTTCGGATGTGATCACGGCTGGAGCATAGATCTTATCTGGATAACGAAGTACAAATGCCATTGAAACTAGAAGGGAAAACGCCAAAAATAGCATCGTGATCCCCGACCGCAGGAGCCGGCCAGGGGGAGTTCCTATCAGATCATCAATTTCGCCATGTCTTGTAGCTATTGTGCTATGATCCACCTCTGATACAGAATGCAACTCATAGTTAGATGGCACTGTTGCTCCATCCATTGTGTTATTGTCCAAGTTGTAACTGATTTTTAACCAATTGATAATATGTACCTTTTTCTCTGATGAGATTCTCGTGATTTCCTCTTTCGACGGCCCTACCATGATGCAGAACAATGATCTGATCGGCATGCTGCACGGTACTAAGTCGATGGGCTACAATGACTGTTGTCTTGCCATCGAGAAATAGACTCAGATTATTAAGTATTCGGCTCTCATTGTTTGCGTCTAGCGCATTAGTGGCTTCGTCAAAAAAAATGAAGTCCGGGTTCTTATATACAGCACGAGCGATAAGGAGTCGCTGCTTTTGCCCCTGACTCAGGCCGTTGCCTCTGGCTCCCACCATCGTTTGAAGTCCAAGCGGAAGACGGTCTACCAAGTCCATCAGATTAGCTACCTCAGCTGCGTGCATGACTCGGGCCATATCGATGGCATCCTCACTCTCTGCGATGTTTCTCGCGATCGTATCTGAAAAGACAAAACCATCCTGTAGCACCACCCCGCACAGACTCTTCCAGCTCTTCTGATAGAGGGCCGACAGAGGATGCCTTCCGACCAATATTTTGCCTCGGGAGGGAGGATAGAATCCAAGCAGTAACTTGATCAGGGTTGTCTTCCCACTCCCGCTCATACCAACTATCGCTGTGGTCTTGCCTTGGGGTATAGTGCACGAAACATCATCAAGTACGAATTCGGAAATGGGCGTATATCTGAAAGAGAGATTTTCAATTACAATGTCATCATGGGTGACGGCATTCACCTTTATTATCTCAGCAGGCTCCTCGTCAGCTGATTCATGGATTTCCGATAGACGCTCCAGGCTGATTTTTGCGTCTTGAGCTGCGCGAATGAAGTTTATCAGTTGCTGAAGGGGTGCATTCAGATGGCCAATAATATATTGTATAGCCAGCATCATCCCCAGTGTAATCTGGCCGTCCAGGACAGCCTTGGCGGCAAAGAAGGTGATCAAGATATCCTTGAGATGAGACACAGACAATGCTCCTGCATCCTGGTACTGAGCAATGGCCAATCCCTTCATTTGGGTTCGAAAGTATCTTGCCTGAATACCAGCCCACTTCCAACGCCGTCGCAGCTCACTACCTTGTAGCTTGATCTCGGCCATGCCCTGGATGATCTCAATCAGAGAATCCTGATTGTCGGAGAGGTGCTGAAATGCTTGGTAATCCACCTCTCGCCGCTTCTGCAGGAAGAGCAAGATCCAACCAACGTACAACAGGGCAGACACAAAGAAGATCAGGAATATCGGCACCGAATAGACCAATAAGACCATGCAAAACACAATCAAATTGATCACAGACAATAGGATTGACAGCGAGGATTGAGTGAGAAATTGCTCGATGCGCCTGTGATCTCCGATACGTTGCAGCAGGTCTCCTGTGTGCTTTGAGTCAAAGAACCCCAAGGGTAAGCGCATCAATTTGATTAGGAAATCTGCTATCAGACTCACATTCATTCTGACACTCACATGCAACAAAATCCAACTCTGAATGAATCGAACCGTGGTCTGCCCCACAAATAACATCAGTTGACCTATGAGGACGATGTATACGAATTGGAGATTCTGGGTATCGATACCGATGTCTACCAGACTCTGGGTAAGGAACGGGAATATCAGTTGAAACAGTGATCCCAAGAGCAACCCTAATAGGACCTGTAAGATCAATCTACGATGTGGTCGAAGGTAATGAAGAAGAAAGCCGAATCCCCTGGACAAGTTCTTTAGCCCTTCTAGCTGGTAGAAACTGGAGTAGGCTCCAGGAGCAAGGCCACGCCCTGATCCTCTGCCGATAACCATGATCTCTTGAAGTCTGACACTTTGACTTTATGCTTGCCAGAGCCAGGATCGGAAATCCAGACATGTTTCTTGTTTAGCCTATAGGCGACCACGAAGTGATTCTGCTTCCAATGTAAGATGGCCGGTAAAGGGGCCTCCCGCAGGCTGGGATTGTCTTTCTTGTCCCAAAAGGGGATCTTCACTGCCAGGGATCGCAATCCAATCTGCTCTGCTGCTTCGCAGATGCCACGTAGACTCACCCCTGCTCGGTCAATGTAGCACTGTTCTCGAAGAAAGGGCAACGAATAAGACCTCCCGTGGTACTTAGCTACCATACGTAAGCAAGTCGGACCACAGTCCATCGAATCAAGTTGCCGATAAAAAGGAAAAGACTTCCAACGAGTACCCATAAATGCACTGGAACAAAGAATCGAGGAAATTTATCTCGTTCGGAAGCGAAGAAGCCTACGCGCAGGAGAGACGCTGTGGATGATATTGGGATAAGGTGCAATCATGACTTTTAGATGATTTTGGGTCAAAAAAAGATCAGGGGCGCTCCAATGATAAACATATTTTACGGTTTTTGCCAGGAGCTTACATTGTTAATGTATGTTAAAGCAAACAGGCAAAAAGGGGAGAACGCCGGAAACTGCTATGTCACCGGTTAATGCTATCAACAGCCAAGGCATTGCTGGCAAGATGCTCTCCCTCGGTAGTTGAACACACTGAGGACGACTACTCCAGAGCATAATCTTGCTAGTATGTGTCAGGCGAGGACGCCTGACACGGCCAGGTTGCTCTAGTCAAGTTATCTAGCCTCAAAGGCCACACACCGCAGATCAGGGCCCGTTTGGCCCCCCCCGCCAAACGCCATTGCTAGCTCGCTGCTACCTTGAAGCCTCGATCATGCGATAGCCCTGCTTGCCCAGGCCCATTTTGCACATTTAATCTATGATTTTTGCAATGATCCCTGCCACCAGCTCTGACTCGTACCCTTTGCCATAAGCATACCGAAAGAGCTTTTGATATCGATCCTTGGTATCTGGCAGGCGAGCCATTTTGGCCGTGAGAAGGGTACGGAGTTGCTCCCGGTAGGCGTCTTCGTCGATTTCCTGTTTGGCTTTATTAATTAAATATTCGCTGATCCTTTTTGCCCGAAGGCCCTGGACAATTTTATTCCATCCCCAAACATTGTTGCGAAATTTTCCTCGTACATAGGCACGTGCAAATCGTTCCTCGTCGAGAAACCCCGCCTGGATGAGGTCGGTCAAAATATCCTCGATATCATCGCCGCGCTGCCCCAAGGCCACTAATTTGTATCTCGCCTCGTGGTGGCATCGATCCTGATAGGCACAGTACCGCTGCATTCGTGCCAGGGCCTCCTGTTTGGTCAATGGCTTTTTTGCCGGCATCAGGTTAGATATTTCGGGACCAGCTCTATTATTTCCTCGCGGGGATCGACCAAAATACCATGCAACCCCACCGAGTTAGCTGCCTCAATATTCTCCAAGTGATCGTCAAAGAAGATGCTCTCCGCGGGATTAATATTTCCGTCGGTTAGCATCTTAAGGTAAATATTGGGATCGGGCTTGCGCATTCCCATGCGACAGGAATAGAAGGCTCGATCCACAAATTGGCCAAAGTCAGTCTTGCCACAAAGCTGCTGTAGGTGGGAAGCGACCCATGCTAAGTGAATTTCGTTGGTATTGCTCAGGATAAAAACCCGGTGATTCTTTCTCAGTTGCATCAGCATCTCTAGCCGTTGCAACGGTATGTCTACCAGCATCGCATTCCATGCCGCGCGGATTTGTGCTGCCTGGATAGGCACTTTCGACCGCTGGATGAAGTAGCGAATGAATGCGTCCGCATCGATATGGCCGGTCTCCAGCGCATGAAAGGTTTGGAGATCCTGGCCATTGGCATCTAAAAACGTCAAATTCATCCACTCCTGGAAAAGCCGCTCGGCCTTGGGAATATCCAAATCCACCAGCACATTGCCGGCATCGAAGATGATATTTCTATAGGTTCGCTCCACCACCAAGGACCTAAATATAGAATTCCACCGCTAATACGCCTCTGCCAAGGGAAGGTTGGGATCCATGGCCAATCTCTCCGGACTGACCGTGGCTTGCAACAGCCTCTCTAGCAGGCAGGTCCGCAACTAACTACCAATCTTTCCATATCTCTTATGCTGGGAGAAATAGAGCACTATGCGATTCTCCCCTTCTACATAAGGATAGAAAATCTCGTAGGTGCCGTCGTGCGCTGAATACCGATACTCCGTAGCACCTTGAGCAAAAACGCGATGCAAATAATCTCTTTCCGGATCTGTGGTGCGATGGATAAAGTCTAGTTTCCTATATGGTTCCTCCTCCTCGGCCGGACGTCGGATATATTCCGAAAACCCCAAGAAAACCGGTGTACCTCCAATAGTATCCCGAACCAGTATCGCTACCTGCGGAAAAGTATGATCTGTACGCGATAAAATCGCCAGTGACTCTCGGGTTTGATCTATCCAATCGCTGGTAAATTGATATTCCATGATTTCGTGATTGGCCTCCATCATCGTCCCGATCATAGACGAGGCAGACCGGACGAGGTGTTTCTCCTTCTCCCGCTGTGTCAGATAATCACCGGTAAAAAATACGATCGCTAATAACGGAAAAACGGCGCCTAATGTCCACAGCCATCGACGCCCCGGCACCTTTCGAGGCAGGCCAGTCATATCTCTGTCTGCCAGCCGGGTCAAGTTGAACATGATATTGATCATGAGGGCTCCAGCCATCAAGGCCAGTATCCCCAACACACTCATGTAAAAGATTTGGGTGATGTTTTCGCCAAATATTTTGAGCCCAAAAACCTCGATCAACATGAAGGAAAAGATCCAATATATCAGAAGTGCAATCGAAATGGTACCAATCAAATTGCTCACCTTGACGAGCTCTTTAGGATGCATGGCTGTGTATTTTTGATGGGTGACTTTGCCGCTGAAAGCCCATGACATTGTCTGCATGGAAATAAGAACTGGGAGATGGTCTCATGTGTCCGGAGCATTGTAATCCCCGCGAAATAATAACCTACGTCCTTCCTAAAATATTGCCAGCGAAACCTCCTGGCAAGACTACCGCGCCTCCTTCAGATATTGCACAGGCTGTGCATTTGCCCAGCGTGTGCTTTGCCAAACCACGACCAGTGAGACCAGGGCGAGTGTAAAGTACATCGGTTACATATCGCGATCCGTGCCGCAAGCCAGCAAGGGTCGGCTCATCGGTTGCCCGTTGCCCCCGCCCCTGCGTTCTCCGCTGGCGCTCCGAAACGCCGGGGGGACGGCTTGCTCCGCTAGTTCCCTCCCCTTTGCCTGGAACCCTGGGGATGATTGCCTAGCTGGGAGCGAGTCCCGTAGGGACGACCCGGCCAGGGCGCGCGCGCCAAGCGCGGGCCCCAAAGAGCGAGGGTGCTAAAGAGCCCCCGTAGGGGCGGCCTGGTGCGGATGCTAGAAGGTTGCTGCCGTGAAAAAGTCAGATGTGCTCCGTGCAGGAGGTTGGAATGGTCCCGTTGCCCCCGACCCCTGCGTTCTCCGCTGGCGCTCCGAAACGCCGGGGGGACGGCTTGCTCCGCTAGTTCCCTCCCCTTTGCCTGGAACCCTGGGGATGATTGCCTAGCCGGGAGCGAGTCCCGTAGGGACGACCCGGCCAGGGCTCGCGCGCCAAGCGCGGGCCCCAAAGAGCGAGGGTGCTATAGAGCCCTATAGGGGCGGCCTGGTGCGGATGTTAGAAGGTTGTTGCCGTGAAAAAGTCAGATGTGCTCCGTGCAGGAGGTTGGAATGGTCCCGTTGCCCCCGACCCCTGCGTTCTCCGCTTGCGCTCCGAAACGCCGGGGAGACGGCTTGCTCCGCTAGTTCCCTCCCCTTCGCCTGGAACCCCGGGGATGATTGCCTAGCCGGGAGCGAGTCCCGTAGGGACGATCCGGCCAGGGCTCGCGTGCCAACGCGCGCCCCCAAAGAGCGAGGGTGTTAAAGAGCCCTATAGGGGCGGCCTGGTGCGGATGTTAGAAGGTTGTTGCCGTGAAAAAGTCAGATGCTCTCCGTGCAGGAGGTGGGAATGGTCCCGTTGCCCCCGACCCCTGCGTTCTCCGCTGGCGCTCCGAAACGCCGGGGAGACATCTTGCTCCGCTTGTTCCCGCCCCTTCGCCTAGAACCCTGGGGATGTTTGCCTAGCCAGGAGTGAGTCCCGTAGGGCCGACCCGGCTCGGGCTCGCGCGCCAAGCGCGCGCCCCAAAGAGCGAGGGTGCTAATGAGCCCCATAGGGGCGGCCTGCTGCGAATGCTAGAAGCTTGCTGCCGTGAAAAAGTCAGATGTGCTCCGTGCAGGAGGTTGGAATGGTCCCGTTGCCCCCGCCCCTGCGTTCTCCGCTGGCGCTCCGAAACGCCGGGAAGACATCTTGCTCCGCTTGTCCTTGTCCCTCGCCTGGAACCGCTGTGATAGGATTGTCTTGCCGGGAGCGAGTCCCGTAGGGACGACCCGGCCAGGGCTCGCGCCCCAAAGAGCGAGGGTGCTAATGAGCCCCATAGGGGCGGCCTGGTGCGAATGCTAGAAGCTTGCTGCCGTGAAAAAGTCAGATGTGCTCCGTGCAGGAGGTTGGAATGGTCCCGTTGCCCCCGCCCCTGCGTTCTCCGCTGGCGCTCCGAAACGCCGGGAAGACATCTTGCTCCGCTTGTCCTTGTCCCTCGCCTGGAACCGCTGTGATAGGATTGTCTTGCCGGGAGCGAGTCCCGTAGGGACGACCCGGCCAGGGCTCGCGCCCCAAAGAGCGAGGGTGCTAATGAGCCCCATAGGGGCGGCCTGGTGCGAATGCTAGAAGCTTGCTGCCGTGAAAAAGTCAGATGTGCTCCGTGCAGGAGGTTGGAATGGTCCCGTTGCCCCCGACCCCTGCGTTCTCCGCTGGCGCTGCGAAACGCCGGGGAGACATCTTGCTCCCCTTGTTCCCGCCCCTCCGCCTAGAACCCTGGGGATGATTGCCTAGCTGGGAGCGAGTCCCGTAGGGACGACCTGGCCAGGGCTCGCGCGCCAAGCGCGCGCCTCAAAAGAGCGAGGGTGCTAAAGAGCCCCATAGGGGCGGCCTGGTGCGGATGCTAGAAGGTTGTTGCCGTGAAAAGTCAGATGATTGTCCGTGCAGGAGGTTGGAATGGTCCCGTTGCCCCCGCCCCTGCGTTCTCCGCTGGTGCTGCGAAACGCCGGGGAGACGGCTTGCTCCGCTAGTTCCCTCCCCTTCGCCTGGAACCCCGGGGATGATTGCCTAGCCGGGAGCGAGTCCCGTAGGGACGATCCGGCCAGGGCTCGCGTGCCAACGCGCGCCCCCAAAGAGCGAGGGTGTTAAAGAGCCCTATAGGGGCGGCCTGGTGCGGATGTTAGAAGGTTGTTGCCGTGAAAAAGTCAGATGCTCTCCGTGCAGGAGGTGGGAATGGTCCCGTTGCCCCCGACCCCTGCGTTCTCCGCTGGCGCTCCGAAACGCCGGGGAGACATCTTGGTCCGCTTGTTCCCGCCCCTCCGCCTTGGAACCGCTGTGATAGGATTGCCTAACTGGGAGCGAGTCCCGTAGGGACGACCCGGCCAGGGCTCGCGCGCCAAGCGCGCGCCCCAAAAGAGCGAGGGTGCTATAGAGCCCCATAGGGGCGGCCTGCTGCGGATGCTAGAAGGTTGCTGCATTGAAAAAGTCAGATGATTTCCGGGTACGATTTCTAGATTCGTCGCGGCCGGCCCGTCCGTTCAGCGCTTTGCTTCGACACGCCGGGAACGTCTGGTGCGGCGCTGTGTCCAGGTGGTGTCATCCCCCAGAACCGTAGCAAAATCGAAGATTTTGACGTTTCTTGCCCCCTTCAAAGGGGGCCTTTGGGTTGGCTGGCGTGCGTTGTGCAGCTCTCCGTGCAGGAGGTTGGAATGGTCCCGTTGCCCCCGACCCCTGCGTTCTCCGCTGGCGCTCCGAAACGCCGGGAAGACATCTTGCTCCGCTTGTCCTTGTCCCATGCGCTTCGACTTCGCCTAGAACGACCACACTCCCATCGCAGCTCCCGCAAGAAAAGGCTAATTTGAATGCGACAATTTCGATCCGGTCGCCGTACTGGATGTCAACAGATCGAGCACCATGATAGACAAAATCAAGTCACCCAGCCCGCAGGCTCATGCCTCTCGAAGACAGTTTGTGAAAGACGGAAGTATGGCCGCGATGGCCGCTGCTTTACCGTTCCGAAACCCCTTGCCCGCTTTTGCCGCTCCCAACAAGCTCCGAGTGGGTATTGTCGGGGGCAGGTTTGGTTGTTCATTTCAATTTCATGAACATCCGGATTGCGTCGTGGAAGCAGTGAGCGACCTGCGTCCGGAGCGCCGCAAGCGACTGATGCAAACCTATCGATGCAGCAAATCCTACCCATCGTTGGAAGCATTGGTCAAGGACCCGCAGATCGATGCCGTCGGTGTGTTTACCGAAGGTCCCAATCACGTCCGCCACGTGCTGGAATGTCTGAAGCACGGCAAACATGTGCTTTGTGCCGTCCCCGCCATTTGGGGCTCCGTGGAGGAAGGATACGAACTGCATGAGGCCGTCAAAAAATCAGGCCTCACCTACATGATGGCCGAGACTAGCTATTATCAACAGTTTACGATTTCTGCGCGCAAATTTTACGAAGAGGGAAAATTCGGTGAGATATTTTACTGTGAGTCCGAATATCAACACGACGGATTGGAGGAACTCTATTTTGAAAATGGCAAACGCACGTGGCGGCATGGAGTGGCACCGATGCATTATCCTACGCATTGCACCGCTCATCTCATTGGCGTGACCGGTGATCGGCTGGTCAAGGTGACGTGCCAAGGGTGGGGTGACGACGATCCCATTCTGCAGGACAATGACTATGACAACCCGTTTTGGAATGCCTCCGCGCTATTTACCACTCGGGCGGGCATACCCTTCCGCGTAAATGTCTGGTGGAAAGGCGCCCACCTTGGCTGCGAACGTGCCCAATGGATCGGCAAGGATATGAGTTTCTACGCGGCCGATCCGAGAGGTCTGGCACCCGTCATTGTTCACTCCACCGAAATGCTGGGCAAAGACGATGCGGGTTTCGTCCGCTCGGATGCCCGACGAGAAGTCTACGACCAACCGGAATGGTGGAATACCGACTTGCTGCCGGAGCCGTTGAGGCATAATAGCGGCCATCATGGTTCACATACATTTATCACGCACGAATTTGTGGACGCTTGCATCGCCGGTCGCACTCCCACCATAGACATTTATGAGGCGCTCGCCTACACGATGCCGGGCGTCATCGCCCATCAATCCGCCTTAAGAGCTGGAGAAGCCATGGACATCCCGCAATTTGATTAGCGGTTTTAATTGTTTAGAAGATAAATGGTTGAGATGGCTCCAACAGGAATCGATGAATCGTCTTTAGTGCAGATAAGCGACCGGACGACTACTCCTGAGAAAATTTATTTAATACAATTTGCCGGCTGGCGGTACGCTGTGCAGACCATATATGAAGCGCTCCTTTTTGATCAACCTGCAGGCCAGCAGCAGCACTAAACTCCGTCCCGTCACAATGGAAATCCTTGGAATCGACATGCTGCATGAGCAACGAAAATTCAGGCAGTGTACTGACCAAGATTAGGTCCGCTCTGCCCTTTTGTTGCTCCCCATAAAGGCCAATGGCATAAATATGTGCTTTGTCCGAGAGGAGATTGATCGATTGATAGCTGCCCCAATGGTCTGGAGCGTCAAAACTTGATAAGAACGTATTCGTTGCGTGGTGCACATCGACCAGATAGAAATCCCATTGTCGACTATCCCAGTTGCCAACTACGAGCAAATGACTTGTGTCGGATAAAGGTAGCATACCCGTGGCTCCGGCTGTGTACCGCTCCTTCTCACCGACGCGATCAATCGTCAGTACTGGTTTCGCTTGGTCAAAATCAGTCTTTCGCGCATCGTACACGCATACCTTTGACGAGGTCCTAGCGATATTATCTTCGATTCCGACCACGAGGTGGGTGTCATCGCTTTGAATGCCACCCGCATGTCGATAGGGATCCTTCATCAAAGTGATGAGTTGGTCCGTGCGGCCTTGCACCAGGTCAGCTTGTAAGATGTACGCTCTCCGTCGCGAACTTCCTGACAGAAAAATCTTCTGTGTCCGTTTTCTGCTGACGACCTGTATGCCCTGCAGGTGGCCGCGAGCTTTGGGCACCCAGAGGGCATTGCGCAGGATAATAACCTCAGGTTCAGCGCTCAATCGGGCAAAAGCCTCGGGCACATGCTGCAATTGACAAAGCCCCAAGTCTGCATACAAGGTTAGGCTGCCTAGAATGAGATATCTAATAGCGCCTTGAAGTGATGAGACCATTTCTTGCGGTGTCTAGCTGTACTGGCAATATTACCTATCTTATAAAAACTGAAAAAATTAATCCCAAATCGTGTGTTGTAGGCCGGTAAATTACATCTAAAAACAACTCCTCCCATGTTGTGGCAATTCGCGTCCTTCCTACTCTTCACTGCTTTTGTAGCGGGGTACGCCACCTGGAAGCTGCGCAAAGACCGGCTAAGCACGCAGGATGGTTACTTCCTCGCCGGCCGCAGTCTGACCGGGGTCGTCATTGCCGGATCAATGCTTTTGACCAATATCTCCACAGAGCACTTGATCGGCATGAATGGCTCCTCATATCGCAATGGAGCGATCATCGTGGCCTTTGAGGTGACGGCTGCCCTTGCCCTAGTGGTCATGGCCCTCTATTTTATGCCGCGATACCTCAAAATGGGATTGACCACGATCCCGGAGCTACTGGAGAAACGCTTCGATGGCATTACGCGGACAATGGTCGACATATTGCTGATGGTCTATTTTGTGACCACGCATTTGCCCATAGTGCTTTACACCGGTGCCATCAATGTGGAGAGCATATTCGACATTTCCACTTTGCTGGGTGTCACCACGCAACAAGGGATTTGGATCACCGTGGTGGTGGTAGGCAGCATCGGTGCGGTCTATGCCATTTTTGGCGGGCTGAAGATGGTCGCCTACACGGATACCATCAACGGATTTGGATTGCTGATTGCCGGGCTGTTGATCCCCCTACTCGCATTGTGGGCCATCGGTGAGGGCAATCCGCTGGAGGGCCTCACCAAAGTATTCCAGCATGCCCCCGAGAAATTTCGCGTGATCAGTCCAGAGCCATCCATAGGACCCGGTTCGCGGGAGGCCATTTTGCCCTTTGCCGTACTCTTTACGGGCATGATTGTTTTTCAGCTATATTTCTGGGCCATGCATCAATCGTTTATCCAACGTGCCCTGGGCGCCGCTAGCCTGAAAGAAGCGCAGAAGGGCGTACTGCTGACCGGCATATTCAAACTATTGATACCCCTAGTGGTCGTGCTGCCGGGAATTATCGGATTCTACTATTTCGGGGATCAATTTTATGATAACCCCGATGAGATATATCCCGAGCTCGTGAAGAAAGTACTCCCCTTCTGGCTGACCGGATTTTTTGTAGCCGTCATCATCGGTGCCATCCTAAGCACCTTCAATAGTGTGCTTAACAGCACCGCAACGCTGTTTAGTTTTGGTATTTATAAAAAATACATGCAGCCGCACGCTTCGGAGGCTGCCACCGTCCGCTCAGGTAAATGGGTATCCTTTTTCCTCGCTGTCATGGCGATATCCGTCGCACCATTTGTTGCCAATGCACCAGCCGGTCTCTATCAACTCCTGCAGCAGCTTAATGCTATCTTTGTGATACCCATTGCCTCCGTTATTCTGGCCGTATTTTTCTTTCCCCGGGTCTCGATCGTGGGTGCAAAGGCCGGTCTGCTCTTTGGACTTGCCTTTTATATTGTCACGTATTATGTGTTGCAGGTGGAGATGCATTTTGTCCATATCATGGGTATTGAGTTTTTGCTCAACGTGGGGGTCATGCATTTCGTTTCGCTGCTGTACCCCCGCCTCAAGGCATTTTCGATCACGGACATCGGTGCCGTTCCGCTCGAGCCTTGGCGCTATACCCGGCTGGTCAGTGCCGTGCTAGTGATTGCCACCCTGCTCATTTACATTTTATTGGGAAAAGCCGGGGGTTGAGACTAGAGGAGATATTATCTGGTGAATGTATTATTTGAATCGGATACAATTTCCATTTTTTCCACCTGGACATCAAATGCATTGGCAAGCAAAATGTTGGGGAACCAAGTGCAATATTCTTACATTTGGAGCCCCAGATCATCCATCTGTGAACGTCCAATTGGACTTCGCAACATTACAACCACAAATCTTCTCTATGAGTCATCTGAAAATCGCACACGTTTCGTTGTGCTTCTATTTATTATTCACATCAACCGTACTCTCACAAGACGTCCATTTTCTGGGAGATCTCAAGACCGGCGATCAAAGCATCAATGTGCTGTCTGTCAAAACCTTCCATGATAAGCTTCTTTTGTTGATCGATCATCCAAGCCATGGGATTGAATTATTTACCTATGATGAAGGGGAGGGACTTACGCTGGTAAAGGACATTTACCCCGGAAGGAGCAATCTGCCGCCGTGGGGTCGTGCTAGCGTATCGTTGGAGCAAATCTGCCAGCCCTTGGGCGACGACTTGATCTTTCTAGCAAATGATGGCGAGGATGGTTCAGAACTTTGGATTCTACACAAGGACTTGACTGTCGAGCCATTGACGGACTTGACGGACGGTAACTTGGCACGTCCTATTGCACGCGAGTTTGAAGTGTTTGACGACCGCCTTTTCTTTGTGGCCGATGGTTCGAATGGCCTTGAGTTGTGGCACACCGAAGGCAATCCGGGCAGTGTACAGCTACTGAAGGACATAAATCCCAATGGTTCTTCAGACGCCCAGCTGCTGAAGGCGTGGGGAGGTTTCCTTTATTTCCTCGCCAACGACGGCGAAACCGGATTGGAATGGTGGCGGACAGATGGAACATCAGAAGGCACGGAGATTTTCCATCAGTTCAAATCAGGGGTAGAAGGTATTGGCCCGGTCAATGGTGAAATTTCGCAGACCATGGCAACAGATAAGCATCTGTATCTAGTGATCAATGACCACTTATGGCGTACGGATGGAGAAATTGTGGAATTTCTTTATGATGTTTCCACTCTTCACGATAGGGAAAAATTTGCTAGCTATGACTCCACCGTGCTGGCAGTCAAGAATTTTGCGTCGTCGGCCAACTTGCTCTTGACCACCCCATCGAGTATCGATACCATTCCCTTAGAAGTGTCGTCTACGGCTATACTGAACGTCTTCGTGGTAGGACAAAGTAACACCCACGTCCTTGTCTTTGGCATTACTCCTCACTCAAATTTCAAAATTGTCAGCTTTGACAAGCAAACCCACATCCTGACGGACGTCAACAGTGGCGATCTACCAATGAACAGTTTTGCGACTAGCTCACTGGTGTTCTGGAATAACTTTAATCGTGTGAGCACATCTGACGGAACGGTTGAGGGAACACACCTCGTCACGCCGAGTCTGGGTTCACCTAGATTTCTAGCCGGCCAGAAAGATGATTTATACCTCAATGCGTGGCAAGCAGGCATCCGTGGACTTTGGAAGTATGATCCCTCACAAAATGTGTTCTATTCTGTGGGTCCCCTTCTCCAAAGCAATGCTTCGCTATCGATATGGAAAATGGTCGAGCATAATGATCATGTATATTTTTTGGCCGATGGCGGTGGCGGTCAAGACTTATGGAGGATCGACGGAAATGCTGTGATAGATCCTAGCCCGGCTCCGGTGATCAAGTCATTGATTTCGAGCGAACTTATTGATCTAATCAGTAGCAATAATGCCCTATATTTTAACTCCGCGGACTCGCTCTCAACCCCATCCCTTTCATATTTGCAAGGTTCGGATCCCACCATCCTTGATCTGCCCTATGATTCGCTCCCGATCAGTTCAGCGTGGGGATTTGTAGAATTGGGGGCAAGAATTCTATTAAAAGCCAATCACCCTGGCTTTGGTATCACACCTTGGAGTCTATCGACTTCTGATCATGAACTGCAACCACTCGCACCCGAAGGCAGCCGTCTCACTCTCTCTAGCGACTATGTAGTGGTTGGAAGCATGGCATTCTTCGCAGGAGCCACTGAAAACGAGGGGCTTGAACTATGTACGACTGATGGTCTATCCACGCAGGTCATCGATTTGCGTGAAGGGCAAGGCTCATCTTCTCCGACGCTGCTGACAGCAGTTGGAGACAAGCTCTATTTTTCAGCACAGGATGAAAACGACGAGTACGAGATCTTTGTGTCGCAGGGCTCCTTAGAGACGACTAAGAAGGTTGTCGATCTCAGCAGCAATCTGCAGGCCCGCCAGTCCCATTTGACGGCCTCAGGAGACAAGCTGTTTTTTGTGGCCGAGACCGCAGAATCTGGCTCGGAGCTATGGGTAACCCAGGGTACAACCGAAAATACGAGTCAACTTAGTGAGTTCACTGCCGCCGGATCTCCCCTTATTGGAACCGTTCGAGCGTTTCGCGGTGGTGTTCTTTTTGCGGCAGACAATGGTAATCACGGCCATGAACTTTGGTTTTCAGATGGCACGCCAGATGGCACAGAAATGATCGGGGATATATGGACAGGGCCGGGGTCATCGACACCCGGTGATATTATTGTGATCGATACAACCGCATTCCTGACAGCCAATGATGGAGCAAGCGGTGAAGAACTGTGGATCACGCATGGAAGCATCGAGAGTACCCGACTGCTTGCCGACATCGCACCAGGGTCCGCGGCTTCATCTCCGGCACAATTTTTTCACTTCAAAAGCGCAAATCGGCTTCTCTTCACCGCTTTTCACCCGTCGCATGGCAGAGAGCTGTATTCTGTCAGCTTGGACGGTCTTAGCACGTCGGTGCACAATGCGCGTGTACACTCAGACCTCGCGATTTATCCGAACCCTGCTACTGATCGGATTTCTGTGACAACTACGACAAGAAGAATTGAGAAGATAGACTTATTCGATCTCTCCGGCCGACAGATCAAGTCGGCAACCAAGGCGGAAGTGAGTGCTGGGTCTGTGGATTTATCCCTTCTAGACCAACCCATCCTTTTCGTTGCTATTCAATACAAAGACGGAGCGATGGAAACTAGAACCGTCCTAAAAATGCGATAAAAATAGACGGGGCGCCTGACACCAACGTTTCCTGATCGCTGGGAATACGTTAAGGATGCAAGACGGGCTGAACGTATCTAGCCAAAAGTGGTGCATGGCCGGCGCCAAGGCAATAGCCAATTTCAGATGCTATCAAAATGGCGGAGTTTGGAACAGCTCCAAGGGACTTGGCAAGGTGCACTGCCTATGTAAGAATATTCTTCAAAACACCCCCTTTTCGACCTTATAGCAAATAAATAATGCACGGAAACCTGCACCCAGCGGAGGCAGCCCTGTCAACGGCCCAACGCAGCAAACGACTGCTTGCCTCGCTCGAACGCTGAGATCACCTCCATCTTTGCTTGCTGCGAAGGGAAACTTCCGTGGCTCTGGAGCCAAGTCACCACATTGTCTAAATACTGCACAAAATAATTGGCATCGTCGGCAGAGCGAATGGGCTGGTCTTCCAGTAAGATGTAGACCGGATTCGTGTGGGCAAAGGCTACTTCCGGCCGCAGGGTGCCAAAGTACTGGTTGAGTGAGGTGGAGGGACTAGCTAAATTTCTACGTTGCGCCAGACTCAATCCCTGCCGGGTGTAGCGAGTGGTGAGGCGATACGCCCTCGCGGCAATCCAGGCACTCTCTCCCGGTCGGTACGAAAATTCGAGGGTCGCCTCTCGGGCGCCTTGCGGTATCTGCACCTCCGCCACCAACTGGCCGTTGGCGACGATCTCCAATCGGTCCAGGGGAAATTGACTCCACACCTGGGCTGTCACCTCGAAGGTCTCTCCGGCCTTGGCATCAAGGGTAGCACCTATGTCGCTATCATCCACGGCAAGGGTGAGAAAAGGGGAGTTGGTGACAAAGGATCGACCCTGATTGATGGCATCGATCCAGTGGTCATAGTCAAAAGTGGAATCGACCCGGGCATAGACACGATTGGCCCCGACCGTGACGAGATTGCCCATCTTATCGGTGCCCGCCGTGGCAGGGATCCGCAGGCCGCAATTGAGCAGACGGTACCAGAGCTTCAGGCCTGAATTCATCCTGATCTCCGGCACCACGTCCGTCACGAAGATGGGCTCGTGAAAAGGATCAATCGTACATAGCAGCTCCACCGCATCCACTTTCTTCAGCACCACACCCAGAGGGCCCTCCAGTCCGGGCCAAGCCGCAAAGTGCGCCCAGGAGATATGTCCCCCCTGCGCCCGCACAAAATCGCTAGCCGCCAGGTTTAACGGGTATTGATGCGCACGCATTTCTTTGGCTGGTTGTACCAAGCCCTCCTTCAAGTTGAGCAGATTGACATGGCCGAGCTGATCTTCTCGATATTCTTGGGCCAAGAAAATCAAGTGTGTGTCATCAGAGATCGGTTCGATCGAGCCCCGATATAGGTGATGATCCCGTGTAAAATCGGATATCAGAATATTGCACACGTTTAGATCCTCGGCCTTCATCTCAAGCAAAGCCGACTCGGGATTGATATGATGTACATGAACATCTCCGCCGTACCAGCGGTCGTCGGGCAGCTCAAATGCCTCGCGCAGGTGGATATCCAGACCCCCAGCGAAGTCCCGCACCCGGATGGTATCGTCGATCATCACGTAGCGATAGCCCTTGACGACCTCTACCCGGATCTCCTCCCCGGGCAGTGAGATCTCAAATGCGCCCTCCACGTAGGCAAATCGCCGATCATCTGCCAGCATGACGTCCTTTTCTACCGCCACCTGGTCCGCGCTGAAGGTGACGGGAAAATCTGCTGCATGCCCCTCGGGGGCAAAATACTTTCCCTGCATGTCGGTGAATCGCATCCGAGCCGCCGTGGGCTGATCGTGCTCGTCCCAAATACGGACGGCAAGGGTCTCTAAGGCAGCTCCCCGGCAAGCTTCCGCTCGAGGTGATACAGATCTTGCATTCACACAGCTTAAGAGCGTGGCTAATAAAATGGTGTACATGCAGCGTCTTTTGCTGTGATAAAATGATACCTAAGGACGTAGACAAGATAGCGGAATCAAAGTAAGATTTTGCTATCGTGAGCCAATGTCACCAGATGGCGTAGGTGATCAGCACCTTCGGCAAAGGCATGCACAGGACGACTGCGCAGTGGGTCGGCGAATGTAGATTCGCCTTTGTCGTGAGCTGATGTGACGATATGGTGTAGGTATCAGCACCTGGACGATAGTGCAGAATCTATATCCTGCGTGTCTCTGAGCGACGACATCTGGCGTAGGGAGGCGGCATCACGCGCGAGGGGCGGCGGGGGGCGGCGCCAGGTGTGCGGGGCGGCGCCAGGTGTGGGGGGCGGCGTCACGTGTGCGGGGCGGCGTCAGACAGCGTGGTGGGGCGGCGAATGTAGATTCGCCTTTGTCGTGAGCTGATGTGACCATATGGTGTAGGTATCAGCACCTGGACGGTAGCGCAGAATCTATATCCTGCGTGTCTCTTACCACCCTTGGTGTCACCCATCCCCCACGTCTCCATCTAGGAGCGACGACATCTGGCGCAGGGAGGCGGCATCACGCGCGAGGGGCAGCGTCAGGTGTGCGGGGGGCGGCGAATGTAGATTCGCCTTTGTCGTGAGCCAAAATTTAGTGCTCACCACGCTTATACCCCTTGAGGTAGCCTTCAAAATTGATCGATTTTCCCGTAATCCCCAGATACGGGACCGGCTTGGGATCCAGCCACTGCACCATCTTCTGCTTAATGGCATGCGCAAAGAAGTGACTGCCCGTGGGATTATAGTGTCCAATAAAATATCGGCGAAAATACTGGTCAGTCGTCAGATTAAAATCTTTGAAATCCTCGATATGCACGAGGTTCATGTCGAAATACACAAACCCGTGTGCCTCCAGAAAATCAACAATTTCCTGATCTCCCCGATCCTCTCCAGCTAGCATCTGTCTCATCGTACCGTAAGGATCAAATAAAACCACCAATAGTTTTTTGCCGTGCATCTCGGCGAAGCCTTTTGCTTTGCCCAAAATATATTTGGTGGCCGCATACGAATATTTATCCAACAAATAATCCAAAGACGCTCTGAAATCGGGCCCATCTACACGGCCCAGCTCATGTCCCAGCCACTCAGCGAGTCTTGTCATGGCGCCGACATCGATGGTGTCAATCCGATGATCCAGATACAGTCGTATGTGCAGTGCCCAGTCATCTCTGAGATTTTCGACCATCCAGGCGCTGTCGCACATGTTATACAGGGATTCCGGTGTGGGCAATAGATTTTCCTTTTCCACAAATTGGCCGCTGTGGAGATCCATTTCGACATTCGACCAGAAATTGCCATGGAACATTTTTCCTACCCCCTCCCTTTCATCTTGTCCGTCATTCCAGGCGGTCGTGACCATATATCGGCTGCGGAGCAAGCTTCGAAAGTGGTCGTCACCCCAGATGTATAAAATATTGTAGTCGGCGGCATGACCGGTACGCTCTTCCCTGATCATACGCCGGTAGGACTGATACACACCAAAACCACCCACACCAAAGTTTCGGATGGGCTCACCGAGATGAGCCGCCAAGTACTCTTGCCAGGTCTCGCCATCACTCACCTGATTGCCCGCGGTAAAGCTGTTGCCGTAGGTGTTGATCCGGCAGGGCTGATCCTTGTACATAAAGGAGGTACGTGCTCCGCTGGCCTCCACGGTAGAAATGGTCAGGCTGCCGTCAACACCGTCTTGGGGCATATAATCACCCAGGATATAACCCACTTCCCCATCGAATTGCACCCAGGACCGATCATGGAGAAAAACATCAATTTCTTCCGTGGTGGGAATATTTTGACGGACATATTGCTCGAAAGTCATCTTTTCTGAGGGATGTTGGCTCATTGCATTTGTCCAAATAAAATGCAGGGCCAGGATCCAATAAATATTTTTCTTCTTCATAATTTGCTTGATTGAAAGTATGGCGATTCATTTCTTCGCGTTCCTCTACCGGAGTACGTGAATCGTCCCATGTATTTGCTCTCTTTTGCCATCCAGTGTGGTAAAATCAAACCAATACATAAAGGTACCATCGGCCGACTCCCCCGCGACATTTCCATCCCACCCGATTAGGTTACCCAGTGACTTGCCCGTCTCACTGTACACCAGATTTCCCCATCGATCAGCAACAACGAATTGCTGGACCATCATCGATGGCACAGCGCCCATCGGCTTGAAGAGGTCGTTTTTACCATCCCCGTTGGGACTAAATGCGTTGGGAATATACACAGGCTTGCAATCGATAAACTCCACCTCAATCGCATGGGCCAGGTCGCCGCAGGGGCTGGTCGCCCGGAAAAAATAGTTGCCCGGTGCGCTGATCGGATAGATGCTGCCCGACGTGCCATCATCCCACGAGATCTCATAGCCATTGGGTAGGCCCACATCGACTTGCCACACCGAGCCTTGGCAGAGGACGGTGTCGGCGGTCAGATCAAGGTCACTCGTCCATTGGGCCAAGACTTCGATAGAATCACTGGCATAGCAAAGCCCTTGATCTACTCGCACGAGATATTGCCCCTCCGCATGGATCCAGCGCTGATGACCGGTCAAACCGTCAGACCACCGGTACCGAGCATCCTCCAGCACGCCCGTAGCCAGCAGCATAGAATCGCCCAGGCACAGCAACGTATCTGCCGGACCCAAATCTACCTGATCGGCGATGGACCGCATGGAGATGGCGATCTCCTCCTCGAAGATCATGCCGCAGGTATCTCGCATCTGGACCCGCAGCACAGTAGCGCTATCGATCTTGGCGATCACCTGATAGGCAAGCGAGTCATTGACCAAATGACCCGGACGCCATACATAAGTCCTGTCAGGCAGTGGAGCCGTCAATGATACCACCTCGCCGGGACAAACCGATTGCTCCGGTATGCTGTCCATAAATCTGCGGAGATCCTTGCATACTCTAAAAAAAGGGGTAAACGCCTTGAGGCTAGCGCCATAGCCCCAGAAGACCCGGGACTGCAGCAGGGGAAAATCTGCCGGGATCACCTGCTCGAGGCGCAGCTCGCAGTCAAAGTAGACCCGCAGGGTACGCGTGACCGGATCCCAGAAGACGCGCACCGTGCCCCCCACGCAATCGGACAATACGTCCTCGCCGGGGATCAGCCGCACAGGTTGTCCAAACTGATTCGGGTGTTTATGATCCAATATACCATCGACCACGATGGCCATGTGCTGGTAAGACGGATCGTTGTCCTCTAGGTCGGCAAACAAGTCGACCTCAATGGCCAAGCTGGATGTCATGCCCTTGTATCCCAGCCGGTCATTGAGCGAACCTGCTGCCGCGCCCAGCGACTGGAAAATAATGGCCATCCCGTCCATGCCCCCAGAGCAATCCGGAATAAACTCGAGGGCAATGTCAAAGGTGTCGGCGAAGCTCAATTGTCGTTTGTCCCAGACGGTGCCCGCCCGATAACGTTCATCCGCCTGAAACTGATAGCATCCATCTCCCAGGTTGATGGCAGCACCATTGGCCACATATTGGCTCTGTGCCGCCGAACACAAGGGAAATAAGAGCGCAATGATGCCGATTCTAATCATGGACATCAAAATGTACGACTTTGCCCATCAATAACTTGTCTCCAAGCCCGTGTCTTGGGACTCTCTCCCAGCTAGACAGATGTCTCCCCGCGTTTCGGGAGAACGCAGCGGGCGGGGGCTTCGGGCAACTTCTGAATTTTAATGGAAATACCTACCTAGCATCCGCACCAGACCGCCCCTACAGGGCTCGAAAAAACAAGCGCTACTCGGGGCCCGCGCTTGGCACGCAGGCCCTGGACGGGTCGTCCCTACGGGACTCTCTCACAGCTACACGGATATCTCCCCGGCGTTTCGAAGCAAAGCGGAGAACGCAGCGGGCGGGGCTTCGGGCAAAAAGTCCAGAACCCTGCTCGGACAACTTCTGCCTTTTGATGGAAACCACCCTACTCACATCCGCACCAGATCGCCCCTATGGGTCTCCTCATGCTAGACAAATCGCTCTCGACATTGCCAAATGAGCTGCACAACGCACGCGAGTCACCAAAAAGCCCCCTTTGAAGGGGGCAAGAACTGTCAAAATCTTCGATTTTGCTACGGTTCTGGGGGATGACACCACCTGGACACAGCACCGCACCAGACGTTCCCGGCATGTCGAAGCACAGCGCTGAACGCACGGGCCGGGGACAACGATCTAGAAATCCTACCCGGGCAATCATCTCCAAAGGCCCCCTTTGAAGGGGGCAAGAACTGTCAAAATCTTCGATTTTGCTACAGTTCTGGGGGATGACACCACCTGGACACAGCACCGCACCAGACGTTCCCGGCGTGTCGAAGCACAACACTGAACGCACGGGCAGGGGGCAACGAATCTAGAAATCCTACCCGGCAATCATCTCCAAAAAGCCCCCTTTGAAGGGGGCAAGAACTGTCAAAATCTTCGATTTTGCTACAGTTCTGGGGGATGACACCACCTGGACACAGCGCCGCACCAGACGTTCCCGGCGTGTCGAAGCACAGCCCTGAACGCACGGGCCGGGGACAACGATCTAGAAATCCTACCCGGACAATCATCTGACCTTTGATCGAGGCAACTTGCTCACAGCACCACACCAGACCGCCCCTACAGGGCTCAACTCGCCTCCCACCCCAGGGCTCGCGTTGGCACACGAGCCCTTGTCCGGTCGTCCCTCCGGGACTCCTCATGCTAGTAAAATCGCTCTCGACATTGCCAAATGAGCTGCACAACGCTCGCAAGCCACCAAAAAGCCCCCTTTGAAGGGGGCAAGAACTGTCAAAATCTTCGATTTTGCTACAGTTCTGGGGGATGACACCCCTGGACACAGCACCGCACCAGACGTTCCCGGCGTGTCAAAGCACAGCGCTGAACGCACGGGCAGGGGGCAACGAATCCAGAAATCCTACCCGGCAATCATCTCCAATGGCCCCCTTTGAAGGGGGCAAGAACTGTCAAAATCTTCCATTTTGCTACAGTTCTGGGGGATGACACCACCTGGACACAGCGCCGCACCAGACGTTCCCAGCGTGTCGAAGCACAACACTGAACACAGGTGCCGGCGGCAACGAATCTAGAAATCCTACCCGGACAATCATCTGACCTTTGATCGTGGCAACTTGCTCACAGCCGCACCAGATCGCCCCTACAGGGCTCAACTCGCCTCCCTCCCCAGGGCTCGCGTTGGCACACGAGCCCTTGTCCGGTCGTCCCTCCGGGACTCCTCATGCTAGTCAAATCGCTCTCGACATTGCCAAATGTGCTGCACAACGCACGCCAGCCAACCCAAAGCCCCCTTTGAAGGGGGCAAGAACTGTCAAAATCTTCGATTTTGCTACGGTTCTGGGGGATGACACCCCTGGACACAGCACCACACACCAGACGTTCCCGGCGTGTCGAAGCAACAGCGCTGAACGCACGGGCTGGCGACAACGAATCCACAAATCTTGCCTGGACAATCATCTGACCTTTGATCCAGGCAACTTGCTCACAGCACCGCACCAGACCGCCCCTACAGGGCTCGAAAAAACCATCGCTACTCGGGGCTCGCGTTGGCACACGAGCCCTTGTCCGGTCGTCCCTCCGGGACTCCTCATGCTAGTCAAATCGCTCTAGGCCTTGCCAAATGAGCTGCACAACGCACGCCAGCCAACCCAAAGCCCCCTTCGAAGGGGGCAAGAACTGTCAAAATCTTCGATTTTGCTACAGTTCTGGGGGATGACACCCCTGGACACAGCACCACACCAGACGTTCCCAGCGTGTCGAAGCAACAGCGCTGAACGCACGGGCTGGCGACAACGAATCCACAAATCCTGTCTGGACAATCATCTCCAAAGGCCCCCTTCGAAGGGGGCAAGAACTGTCAAAATCTTCCATTTTGCTACAGTTCTGGGGGATGACACCACCTGGACACAGCGCCGCACCAGACGTTCCCTCCGTGTCGAAGCACAGCGGAGAACGCAGGGGCCGGGGGCAACGAATCCAGAAATCCTACGCACTTTTAGAAGAGTTGAAGGGCCTCCTAGATGCTTCCTAGTATCGGTCGCTCACCTGGATTTTCCTATTTTCAGGAGTAACCCTAGCCGGACCGACCCATGGATGCGAGCTCTTCTCCTGTGCCCCAGCCACCATTGGTCCCTGACGCTGTCGTTGGCCCAGCTGGCCCGCTGGAGCGCATAGCGACCATCGATATTTTGCGAGGATTTGCCCTTTTCGGAGTCGTACTGGTCAACGCCCAATCGATGATACCGTGGGACAACTTGGGCGCCCCTGCCGAGCAGTGGACGGAATGGATCTACACTACCTTTATCGGAGGTCGATTCTATCGCCTCTTTGCCTTCTTGTTTGGGTTGGGCTTTGTCCTACAGATGCAGCATCTCCAGGCGCGTGGGGCCGCCTGTGGCCCGATCTACCTCCGCCGACTAGCCATCCTGTTGATCTTTGGGGTGATACACGGCCTGCTGCTATGGAGCAATGACATCCTGGCTTTATTTGCGCAGTTTGGATTCTTGCTATTCCTCCTCCGACGATGGTCGGATCGATCGCTCCTTTGGGTGGCCATCGCCAGCTTGTTGCTGTCACATGTTTATTATTTCGTCTCTACGGGCTTTCGCGATTTCTATCCTGTCGATCCCGTCGTGCTCGAGCAACGGGCGGAGGAAAGGGCCCTTGCTGAGGAAGCAGCAGAGGCCGAGACCACCTACATTCGTTCAGAGGGAACCTGGGGAGAGGTCATGCGATACACCGCCAAGAACTTTCTGTCCTGGCGTCTCTCGATGCAGAGCAATTTGGCCCTGTTGGGTGAGGAGTTCTTGATGATCCTCTTGGGATTTTACGTGGGACGGTGGCGGATTTTTGAAAGGCTTCCATCGTATGTCCCGCACATCAGGAAGGTGAAGTGGGGTACCCTGGTTTTGGCCATCATTGGATATTTCATGGCCGGGGTATTTGAGGGACTGCATGCGCCACCCGGGCCAGAACCACTGATTGGTACAGCACGGCTGATCGTGGATGATATCAGCAAGGCGGCCGGTGCCCTGTTTTACGCCACCGCCATCACCTTGCTGATGCAAAAAACTAGTTGGAAGCGCTTGTTATATCCACTGGCCAGTTTGGGAAGGATGTCATTGACCCACTATTTGGCGCTGTCAGTCATACTGAGTATGGTATTTCACGATTACGGTTTGGGGCTATACGGGAGACTTAACATTCTCGACGGCGTATTGCTAGCCATTGGCATCTATATATTCCAGTTGCTCTTTTCTCACTGGTGGCTCAAGTTTTTCCGCTTTGGGCCCATGGAATGGATCTGGCGGTCTTTGACGTATGGGAAGTGGCAGGCACTCAAAACGCATACGCAATGATTACATTCTTCAGAAGTATTCAGATGCTGCACATTGGCAATTATGACGATGAGCCGTCAATTTTGAGCACATGCAACAGTTTGCCAGCGACCTGATTCTGAAGAGAAAATCAACAGTTCACAGATCACAGAAAAACCTATCGGTCTGGTTTTAGGGAAGTCCCCAGGAAGAAATTGAGAGCACCTTACGATTTCAGTTTCCGATTTCACCTGGCATGCGTGCTAGCGGTTACTGCTGTCCACCAAAGTAGACTTCATCAAAACTAAGGGCATCGTAGACTAAGTGGCATTCGCATTCGGAGTGGGTGTACATCTAGATCTCAAAAAGGGGATTTGCAGAACACGATCTGAGGATAATGATGCCGATTTCGATCTTATCGACATTCTACTACACATCCGGACAAAAGGACCTAAATTTGGATAGACACTCCTATCCACATGATTGCGCGAGCAAGTGATTCTACTGACAGCGTCAGTCACCATGCTTCGAGGAACAAGCTAACAAGGCCCTCGGAAGGGGTAGACGCTTGGGGCGGGAAGACACTTTCAGAACCAAATACCTTTTTGAGCACCTTTCTCCGATTGTTGGAGGCTCGACTTGGTTCTGACGATCTGAGTGTCCAGCAAATCGCCGGAGCCCTGCATTTAAGCCGATCCCATCTCCATCGAAAGCTGAAAGTAGCCACCGGAAAGTCGTTTACCCAAATCGTGCAAGAATTGAAAATGGCCAGAGCCAAATTGCTTTTAACCTCGTCTGATTATTCAGTGGGGGAAATCGCACATAAATTGGGATATAAGGATCAGAGTTACTTCACCAAAGTATTTAAACGGATCATGGGAACGACACCATCAAGCCTGCTAGAGCGAAGAAAGGATCGAGATCGACAGCTAGGCAATTGGAATGCAACCAAAGTACCACAGATTGCAACGAGAGTACCAAGGACTATCAAGGGCTCTGATTATCATTAACTGGAAGGAGCCAATCGTGGCATGCGATCACAATTCTACTCAATGAAATCCTCAGGACCAGCGGTCGCCCGGACATACTCGTCGTTTAGGGACTTGATTCCCACTGTCATTCCACCCACTGTTGTGCCTACTTGCCACATCCCTGAGACACGGCAGGAATCATCCGGTGTTGGAGAAGAGTGTCCTTCACTTCGCTAGCATTACTAATTTATATTAATTTACTAATACCATAAGCTCGAGATCGTATCTAATATCACTGACATGAACCATAAAAACTTATTCATTTTCAATGGAATTGTGGTACTCATTTTTGGAGTCCTACTATTGGTCAAACCTTCCCTCCTGGGTCAGATGTACATCGAAAATTGGGCGGGGATGAGTGACGCGCTGGCTGTGGTAGACCGTGGATACGGCTCCTTACTTATTGGTTTTGGAGCCGGTCTACTAGCAGCTACAAAGGCAAGTCTTTCTTATGGACGGCGCGCCATACTTATCATGATTGTCATTGCCAACCTTGTATCCTTACCTCTCTACATCTATTTCACGGTGTCAGGTGTGATGACAGGCATGGGCTGGGGCTTGGTCGTGCTGGCCTTGCTGCTGCTGCTGTGGGCTGGCAGTCTTTTGCTTAGGGAGCGCGTGGGCGACTGAGGAAGTACCATCATGGGTGGTGGGCACGGATAAAGTACGGGTATGCCGAGCTAATTTCTGATTTGATTGCAGGAGATCGTCCGATGATCCTACCCTAATCCGTTGACAGATCCGTCTGTTGCATCGGGACTATATGTCGAGGATCATCCTTTGAAGTCCCGTAGATGGGGTTGCAAAAATATGTAGGGGAGGTCCAAGGCGTACAGCTGGTCGGATGGCTGTTCTGCTGGTATGAAGACCCTGAGTCTGCTATTATCCGGCAGCGGGCCCAATCGGCTACCCGCTGGTTGAGCTCCGATCATTAGTGCGCTTTGTGGTCCTTATTAATGCTGACCTCTCCGGCATGTACGTGTTTTTTCCAGTCACGCAACAATTGCAGGAGCTCGGAGGATTTTTGGCGGTGCTTATCTGCTACATCATGCCGCTCACTCTGGTCCTCCCCTAGGTGATAGAGCTCCACCTTTTCCTCCCCGAGAAACTCAACAAGTTTCCAATCGAGCTGGCGAATGGCGCTTACCGGATTAGTGGTTGGATAGTAATGGGGATAATGCCAAAATAAAGGACGGTCCGCCAGTTGTTTATCCTCTCCTCCCGTCAGTGCGCCCAAGAAACTCCTCCCCTCAACTCCCTCCGGCACCTCCATAGCCAACCACTCGCAAATCGTGGGGAGATAATCTATAGTGCTAATCGGCACATGTACTTCCGCAGCCTCGACCTCTAAAAATGGCGCAGAAATAATCGTAGGTATCCGAATTCCGCCTTCATAAAGGCTGCCCTTCCCCGACCGCAAGGGTGCATTATCGGTAACCTTGACGCCGCGATAATTATTAATAAATCCCCCGTTGTCCGAAAGCAAAATAAGCAGTGTATTGTCAAAAATGTCGAGTGACCTCAAATGAGAAATTATGCGGCCCACATTGTCGTCTATGTTCTTGACCATGGCTGCGTAGGTCTCGTTTTGATGATAGAATGCCTCCTTCTTCTTTTCACCAAAATATTGCACATCCTCTGCTTTGGCTTCGATGGGGGTGTGCACAGAATAATAAGATAGATTGAGGAAAAATGGCCTCTGCCCGGCATCACGCATGATCTTGATCGCCTCATCCGTAAGGCGGTCTGTCAAATATTCTCCCTCTCGGTCTGAAAAATATTGATTGTCGGCGTCCGTGGCCATGTCCGTAACAAATCGATATTCGCCGAAGGCATGACCTCGGTAAGGATAGAAGAACGTGGGTGGGGCTCCTCGTTGGCTGGCCGCGAAACTGATATCAAATCCCTGCGTCTCGGGAAAATGCATGAGATCTCCCAGGTGCCATTTGCCGATGTGAGCGGTCAGGTATCCCCTTTGCTTCAGCAATTCTGCCAGCGTCACCTCTTCCAATGGCAAATTCTCCACCGTCCGTGGCGTGGCGAATTTTTGATCTTCCCGCGCTTTGCGTTCGTGCCCAGCGGCCTCGATCCAAATCGTCAGTTGCAGCTGTGCCGGTGTCTTCCCGGTCATGAGCGACGCTCGGGTGGGAGAGCATACCGGGGCGGCTGCGTAACTATTCGTAAACAATAGGGAGGTGCTCGCCAAGGAATCAATGTTTGGTGTCTCGTGCAAGTCAGCTCCGTAACATCCCAGATCGGCCCATCCCAAGTCATCCACGGTAATGAAAATTATGTTGGGTAGTCCCATATCCTGGGATTGGCCAGCAAGGGCCGAAAAGAGTAGCAGGTATAAGAAGTAATACTTGGCCATATTTAAGACTTTGAACGTTAAATTATGCCAGGACTCAGACAACAGGAATGCGAAGTCTCTTGCCGCTTCCCGCCTCTATGGGTAGCCACCGCCACCTCCGAAAGCATCAAATCTCGCAAATATTTGTCAGCCTAAAAATGATGGCATTTCCAGGTCGATGTGCCGAATGCCGAGGCAAAGTAACCACCCTCAGTCCGTGCTCACCTTTCGCTCCGTGCGCCCTCGACGATCCTTCTTCCTAGCCCACCAGCAGGAGGGCAGCTCCCGCATTTAACATCAGTCTGTATCAAAAGATACCGTTTTGCCCTTCGCTATTACCTATCTTAGTAAGTGCCGGTATCAATTGAAACATTAATCCTAAAAGAATGGAAAAAGTACTTCGCTGCCGAGACATGGGTTTTGATTGTGAAGGAGTCATCAGAGCCAAGACCGAAGATGAAGTATTGCGATTGGCTGCGGAACATGCAAATTCTGCCCATGGCATCAAGACTGTGACTGAGGAAATCGTGGACAAAATGAGATCGATCATGCGTGAAGTATAGTGGTTGCCATGCTCCGGCCGCACGACACTGTTGGAAGCATGCGACCATCGAAGTTGCCCATACCTGCAGACTGGTTTAACGACTTGCTTCAAAGTGAGGGAAAGGTCACCATCCAAAGACTTAACTTCAGCGCGTTCAAGTGATTTACTCACTATTTCAATGCACTGAAGATCATATGAAGATATCTGACCTGCCCTTTGAAAATGATCTCAAAGAAGAGATCGGTGCCAATTGCCAATCGGTAACCGTCGCCAAGAACGTCGTTCTTGCGGAATCCGGAAAATATATGAAAGTGATTCCCCTTGTCCTGCAGGGCTCCATAAGGGTTTACCGAAACGACGATGATCTTGATAGGGAGATATTACTATACTATATCTCCGCTGGACAGACCTGCATGATGTCCCTAGTCGCCAGCTTTGCCAACCTACAAAGTCAAGTCAATGCACATACAGAACGTGAATCAAGATTGCTGCTGATCCCCATCGGCAAAGTACGCGAATGGCAAATCAAATTTCCCCAGTGGAATCGATTTATCATTCAAACGTTCCTAGCCCGATATACAGAATTACTCAATACCATCAATGATCTGAGCTTTAGAAATATCGAAGAGAGACTGTACAACTACTTCATCCAGTATCATCACAGACAGGGAGATGAAAAGGTATTACTCACGCATAAAAAATTGGCAAACGAATTGGGGACCACCAGGGTTGTGATATCAAGACTGCTGAAAAACTTTGAGAAAAAGGGGGTGGTCAAGCTTCATCGGGGAGAAATCGTCCTCAAACACCTAGGTCACCTAAGCAAGCGTGATACTATCGCCAATCACTAGGCTGATGGAAATTCGGCTTTCCACCAACCTGCCAGAAAGCTCGACGACAGCACAAGATTGTTTCATTGGCCTAATTTGCTTACGCCGCGTTTCACAAAGAATGGTCGGCCGCGAACTACCCATCTGACCAAGGTTGTCAGAGTTGGCAAGCGGCCATGTTGTCGAAGCACTTTGGTCCACACCCGGTTCAGAGACAAGTGTCACAGATAAAGTGACACCAAACAGGCCCGATATCTCAGGCTTCCGCGGCTCCACGAGATCTCCTTAAGCATTAGCCAAGCGCCCTTGATCGCTTAGTGTCCGGGGAAAATCCATATACCAGGCTCGATGGCATTAACCTCCAATTGATTCATACAATATGTTCTTTAATTACTTGAAATCGGCATGGCGCAACATTTATAAGCGCAAAAAATTCTCTCTACTCAACATACTAGGTTTGTCCATAGGTATGGCGTCCTGTCTTCTCATTTTGCAATATGTCAATTACGAGAAAAGCTACGACAACTTCCATCCCGACCTGTCAAGGCTATACCGAGTCAATCTGGGAATAAAGAATACCAGCGACCCAGCATTTGGATTTCTGGCCACTAATCACCCGGCAGCGGGCCCGGCCCTCAAGCGGGACTTTCAGGAGGTAGAGGATGTTGCCCGCCTGGTGGATGCATCGGTCTTGTACGGAGCGTCCATCATGAGCTATCACGAAGACGGAAAAGAACCTCGCATCTTCTATGAAGACGATCTCTACCTAGCCGATCCCGCCATTCTTACGATGTTTGGTTATCCACTTATTGAGGGGAATCCGCACACGGCTTTAGCTAGCCAAGCCAATGTTGTCATCACCGAAAGCATGGCAAAGAAGTACTTTGGGGATGAAGCACCCATGGGAAAAACCCTATCACTAAACGGGCAGCTTGAAGTCAACGTGACTGGTGTGCTCCAAGATCTGCCGGAGAATTCTCACCTGGAAATCGGCGCCCTCTTCTCATCCACCAACTTTTCAGACGAGTTGAACAACACCTGGATTTACCCAGAGTTTCACACCTATGTAAAACTCTCGCGTGATGCGCGATCGGAGGAGCTTGAGAATCACTTCGGTGCATTTGTCGATAGATATCTCGGAGAGGTTATGCGGGAGTTTGGCATTGAAGAAAAACTGACGCTCCAGCCAGTCCGCGATATTCATTTGGGTGGCAATCTGCTCAAGGAAGCAAAGGAAAACGGCAACCAAAGGACCGTTTCGTTCCTTGTGCTACTCGCTCTGATGGTGCTTGTCATAGCATGGATCAATTTTGTCAACTTATCCACCTCGCGCTCGACCGAACGCTCGACCGAGGTGGGGATTCGCAAGGTGATCGGCGCCAGCAAGGGAGATATCATCGGCCAATTTTTCATGGAATCTGCCCTCTTGAATCTACTGGCCATCCTGGTGGCTGTCCTCCTGATCCTCATGGTCACACCCTTCTTCAATCAGCTAACCGGAAGCCCAGTCCTGGGTGAGAGACCCATGGCACAAATCTGGGATCAAACGCTCAATTGGAAGATTGTGACCTTGTTGTTCTTGGGCGGAACCTTTCTAGCCGGTTTGTATCCCGCCCTCGTCCTCTCCTCATTTCAGCCGGTCAGGACCATAAAAGGAAGACTCTTCCGATCGGAAAGTAAGGTCCATTTCAGGCATATCATGGTGATTTTCCAATTTCTCATCAGCATCCTCATGATTGCAGGTACCATCATCGTCTACAAGCAAATGTCCTTCCTACGTAGTCATGATCTGGGGTTCAACATCGATCAGCTACTCATTGTGAAGGCGCCTTCAATTATTGACTCCACCCGTTCGGAAGAATTTCGGGTATTCCAAGAACGATTGATGCAAGAACCTCAGGTTCTCGATGTCACCGCTTCCTCCGACATTCCAGGTCACTTTTTTCAGAATGTCAATTCCATCAAGAGAAAAGAGCAAAGCACTGCGGAGAGCTTCTTCGTCACCTATCAATTTACGGACGAGCATTATCTGCCGACTTATGGACTTCATCTCGTAACCGGCCGCAATTTCTCCAAGGACCGGGGAATCGACGAAAATGCAGTCATCCTGAGTGCAAAGGCCGTGGAACAGCTGGGATTTGGTACCTCTGAGGAGGCCCTGGGTCGAGCGATCACCAGAAAAATGAGGAACTGGCAGGAAGTGAATGTCGTAGGCGTAGTAAAAGACATCAATCACAGGTCACTTGCATACGAGCAGATGCCGTTTGCCTTCTTCTACGCACCCACGCACCCATTTGACTACTACACTATCAAAGTCAAAACCCAAAATGTGGCGCAAACCGTCGGCCGCGTACAAAAGGCTTTCCAACTGCTATTTCCAAGCAGTCCCTTTGAACACTTCTTTCTCGATGATTACTTTGATGAGCAATACCAGGCAGATCAGCAATTCGGTCAAGTCTTTAGCCTCTTCACAGGCTTGACCATCTTCGTAGCTTGCCTGGGTCTACTTGGCCTGATCTCCTACGTCACTGCACGCCGCACCAAGGAAATTGGCATCAGAAAGGTCTTAGGAGCATCCGTGCTTCAGATCCTCTTGCTTCTGGGAAAGCAATTTATTTCGTTGATACTGATCGCAGCCGTCCTAGGCATTCCGCTCGCTTGGTGGAGCGGTAATCGATGGCTAAACAATTACGCTCACCGAATTGACATGAGCGCTGTGATCTTCATTATGCCCCTGGTGTTGCTCTTGCTCATTGCCATGTCAACCGTAGCTTTCCAGTCTTCCAAAGCGGCGCTGACAAGTCCGGTCATAAGTCTGAGGGAGGAATAACCATTGGTAAAGGGACCGGATCTCATGCGTCTATCGCTCGCAGGAGTAGCATCGAGCATAGTCACCTGATAGGCAGTATGGCCAAGCAAATCTTGTGGCACAACATTTCTGGAGCCTCTTGTCATTATCTTCAGAATTTTGACGATTTGCACTATTAACCCGTAACGAAGAAGTCCTTGCCCTACTGGCAAGAATTTCTCTTTTGTGGTCCTGAGTTTACTAATGCCTGGATTCGCCTGACCGCAGCAATTTCTTGGCGATGCGTCAGGAACTCCCTGTTTGACGTCGACACCTACGGGACAGCTGGCGAAAGCAATATGGCGGCATTGATATCCCTACATTCGCTCTCCTCATCAGAAATCTCCTCTAAGACGCCCAAATCGACCACGGGCCCGCCGCCGTAAGTTCCAATCTGTGCGCTGACCCCACCTGGGATGGCAGGATCGTGGTTGCGCAACACCTAAAAATGCGATTCGTACTATTGACGTTATGATACCAGGAATGCTGAGCAACCGAGGATTTTTGTGGGCAATTGGTGAGATTGCTTGGGTTGTCAAAGGACGTTCAGATCTGCAGCGGATTTGGTCCTGGCACCGTGACTCCCTGCTTAGGCGACTATCAAACGTAGAACCTGGATCATATGAATAAACTAGTGTTTATAGTATTTACTTCTTTCGCCGTGCTTGGGGGCTGTCAGCCTGCGTGGAAACAGGGGAAGGACGGTCCTGCAAAGGATGAGGAGGCAGCAACCCAGGTGATTCCAGTCTCAAATACCAAAGAGGGTCAATTGAGATTGGCTTACATTGGAAATATGGGCGTGCTGATCGAGAGTGCGAATAAGACGGCTTTGATTGATGGATTGCATAGTGAATATAAACCTGCCTATTTGTTCCCCACCGATGAGGCGGTTGAGCATTTAATCAACGGTAAATATCAAGATTTTAGCCCCATTGAGGTCAATCTGGTCACGCATAAGCATGGGGATCATTTTGACCCCGAGTTATGCCTGGAATTTCTCCGGAGAAATCGTGCGTCGATCACTATGGGATCGGATCAAATCAGAGATGGGGTCAGGAAAAGTGCCGCCGAGGAGGATGAGCAGCTAGCGGATAGAATAGAAGTGGTAGCGTTTGATTTTGGCGTACATGAAGTCGATCACCAGGGAATAAGGGTACAAGCCATTAGATGTGATCACACTTATCAAGCGAGGCACAAGGAGATTAAGAATATAGCCTACTTAGTTCACATGAACGGCTTTGCCGTGCTGCATGTCGGAGATACGGATTGGGATCTGGCGACCAAAGCCCTTCAGAGGTTGGGATTGGGTGACTCGATGATTGACCTTGCCATCTTGCCTTACTGGATGTTGGTGCAGAAGACGTCGACGCTGAAGGTCGAGGAGTTGATTAATCCCAGGCAGATCATGGCGACACATATAGATCCTAGGACTGCTAGTGAAATCGTGGCCGATGTAAAAGAGGCGATGCCAGGGGTGCGGTGCTTGACGGAAGTGGATGAGATCGTCTACTATGAAAGGTAGCAGCATGTCTTTACCACATTAGTTATTGAGTTATTGATTGAGTCAATTCTCTTTTCATCGTATCCACTCTTGATCTCAAGTTACCCCAATGCATTGAGATCAGATCGCCTATGCCTGTGTGCATGAAACGGTCCTTTTTCATTATTTCACCGGATCAATCTTCCTACGGTTACACAAAAGGTGGGTTTTATGTGCCAACTTTCTCCTGATAATGATTGGACGAGATCGATTATTGAATCATGTTTGTCTTTCGGATGATATTCAAGAATCGTTCATTTGACTTCAGGTGTTCATAAGGACCCAGTGGCATCATTATATAAACAATTCTGGTCTCGCGAATTTCCAGTGCTTTTTCTAACCACTGTAATGTGCTTTCGACCTCACCGGCAGCTCCATACAGACCGGCTGCTCGCAGTGGAGAGACATACATCGAATCAGCCCCTGCCACATACAATTCGGCCAAACGCTTCATCACCGAATGATAATCTTCATCTGGTCTTTTATCTGCCAAGGCAGTAGCAAACTGATGATTTCCCCGAAGCTCAAACGACCGCTGGGCATGGTGCAAGGCTTTGCTAAAATCTCCTTTGTTGCGATACAAACCCATTAATGATCCGTGGATTAGACGGAAATTGGGTTCCTTTTCAAGCGCATCAGTCATCATTTCAATGGCTTCATCTATCTTGCCGGATGCTGCCAACCGATGTGCCAATTGAGTAGACGCATGATAATTCAAAGGATCTAGTTCTACAGCTTTTCGAGCCTGCAAAACTGCTTCCTCATGCCGACCCAGCGCGCACAATAGCTGGGAATAAACAATGCGTACATCGCTCCAGCTAGGATCGAGGTCAATGGCCTTTAGGAATCCCCTTTCTGCCGTAACGGGAGACCAGAAGTAAGCCCAATTGATTCTTGCCATTAGGTCATGTGCTTCCGCTAAGTTCTCATCAAGTTCGAGGGCGTGATTAAGCTTTTCGAGAACAATAGGAAAAACATCACCTGGATCCGCCCGGCCCCCGTGTGCTTTCATGCCAATGGCATCAGCTAAGCCCACATATGGTGGGGCCCAATTTGGTTCAATCTCAATGGCTTTCTCAAAATGTTTAACGGAGCGGGCAAATCCTTGAGGTCCAAATTCATTCCACGCGACACGTCCTCTATAGTAAGCTTCATAGGCCTTCGGATCCACTTGCGTTTGCCGATCCGAATTTTCAGTCGCCTTGACTAACTTTGACTTGATTTGCTGCACAATACTCTTGGCTACTTCTCCATACAGAGGCATCAACCCAGATAACTTCCCTTCAAAATCTTGGCTCCAAGTTGTCTCCTTCCCATCTGCCTGTATCAATCGTACATTCATTTGAATCTCATCATCCTTCATGGCAAAGTTGCCATCAATTAAGTGCTCTGCATTGAGTTCTTTCGAAATGGAGGTAAAGTTGCTGGAATCTTTATATTGCATGCTGGAGTGAGGCTGAATGATTTGAAGAGGTTTGTAGGAGGACAACATCTTTATCAGGTCTCTCGTAATTCCATTTGAGAGGTACTCTTGAGTTGAGTCGCCCGAAAGATTCCTAAGAGGCAAAACGGCGATGCGCTCTGTCTGATCCGCGCGATTATCTAGAAAATACCATCCCACTGATAGCAGAACAACCAACATTGATATTATTATAGACCGAGGATATTTATGTCGGTCCACTATCCTTTTTGCTTGGCCGGAAAGCGTGAAAGGAAGTCCATGAGACGTCATGAAATAGATTTCGACTTTCTGCTTCACACCCTTGAGTTTGGGCTGACCTACATACTTTGTCTTAAATTCAGGGCTGCCCGAAATATCCCCTTGCACTTTGTGTGAGATGGCAATGCCCCCAACCGGAGCAATAGCCTCGATTCGAGCTGCAATGTTCACGTCATCTCCGAACACATCATTTCCTTGCACGATGACATCTCCCTGGTGAATACCAATGCGGAGGTTCAGTTTCGAGTGTGCTTGTACTGATTTCTGGATTTTTACGGCGCACTGTACCGCACTAGTCGAACTGGGAAAACTGATCAAGAGTCCGTCACCCATTTCTTTCAGCCATGTACCATCATGCTGCCTTACAATGGGCTGAAGCAGCATGCGTTGGCTGTCAAGCAAGTGCAAAGCTGCTTTCTCATCTTCAGACGATAACTGGGTGAATCCGGCGATATCAGTAAACATGATTGCGGCAAGACGTCTAGAAGATGACATCGCGGATGAGGTTTGTTCTAAAGTTACGCAATCCGGCCTTGAAAGACCAGCTCCTCATACTGAGGACATCATGCGGCGATGCTCCGCTGCGCTGCGATCGGGGTAAACTTCTTGCCCACTGGCATCCTTGAATCAAAAAAGTCCCTGCCGCACTTCGGCAAGGACTAATTTTCAAGTGGTCCCACAAGGTACTGACACTCGCTTTGCTCGGTCAGCACCATGGCCCGATGCTTCGCTGCGCTGCGATCGGGGTAAACTTCTCGCCCACTGGCATCCTTGAATCAAAAAAGTCCCTGCCGCACTTCGGCCTAGTTTTCTGTGGTCCCACAAGGTACTGACACTCGCTTCGCTCGGTCAGCACCATGGCCCGATGCTCCCCTGCGCTGCGATCGGGGCAGGCTTCTCGCCCTGAGATTCATCCAAGCAAAAATGTCGCTGTCCAAATAGGCAACGACATGCTTTAGTGGTCCCACAAGGTACTGACACTCGCTGCGCTCGGCCAGCACTGCGGCGAGGTTCGCTGCGCTGCGATCGGGGTAAACTTCTCGCCCACTGGCATCCTTGAATCAAAAAAGTCCCTGCCGCACTTCGGCAAGGACTAATTTTCAAGTGGTCCCACAAGGGCTCGAACCTTGGACCCCCTGATTATGAGTCAGGTGCTCTAACCAACTGAGCTATGGGACCTTGTCTCCGGCCCAAAGGTAGGACTCTGGCGCTATTACTTTATTATTTTGGAGAAAGAAAGTGTGGCGGCTGGCGGTTTACGCCCGGAAGGGACTGGATGCTGGCCATGGAGACCCCAATGAAAGAGAAACCTACCCTGTCCTTTTGGCAGATATGGAAGATGAGCTTTGGCTTGTTGGGCATTCACGACTTGACGATGACCCTGCCCCAAAGTTTGACTATGAACCCGTGCAAAAGATGAAGGATATGAAAGCATTAGAAACTTACCACCGGCAGCTCATCGAAGAGATCCGAAGACGGCTGATCGGCGAATGCCAGGAACGCACGCTCAAGTGCCTGGAGATCTTGACCGAGGAGGAGATCTGGCACCGGCCCAACGAGCATAGCAACAGTGTGGGTAATCTCGTATTGCATCTTTGCGGCAATGTCCGTCAATGGCTTTTTTCTACGCTGGGAGGACAGAAAGATATTCGTGAGCGGCAAAAGGAATTTGACGAGCAAGGTCCCCTACCCAAGGCCCAGCTGAAATCCATGCTGGTTGATCTGATGCAAGCCGCAGACCAGATCCTAGCCGACTGTCCGCCTGAACAGTTGTTGAGGCGCTACAACGTGCAGGGATTCCAGGAAAATGGGGTGGCCATCCTCATACACGTGACAGAACATTTTTCCTATCACGTGGGTCAGATGACCTACTTTCTCAAGGCGCATCGAGACATGGACGCTGGCTACTACGCCGGTCAGGATCTGAACCAAACCAACTGATCCGAGAAAGTCCAGCCTGGGGTGAGGGTCTCGCTGGCACCAGCATTCACGAGGACTAGCTGGGCGATGGACTAGGCGAGTCTGCCCGGATTTGCCCGCAAGAATGCCGACCAGTCCTTGTAGTCGCCACCCTTGATCGGAGATTTGCGCTGAAAATGATGACAAATGGCGGTAGCCAGAGCATCCGTCGCATCCAAGAGGCTTAAGTCGATGTCGACGTCGACGATCAACTGACGGACCATTGCGGCCACCTGCTCTTTGGAGGCATTGCCATTGCCCGTCACCGCCACCTTTATCTTTTTGGGAGAGTACTCCTGGACCTCGATGCTCTTCTGCAGAGCGGCGGCGATGGCCACTCCCTGCGCACGACCTAGCTTCAGCATGGACTGCACATTCTTGCCATAGAAAGGTGCCTCGATCGCCATCTCGCGAGGCTGGTATTGGTCAATAATCTGCTGGATGCGCACAAAGATGCGATGGAGCTTATCATGATGTGCCAAGTGCTTTGGTAGTCTAAACACGTCTAGCTCAAGCACTTTCAGGCGGGAGGCATCCGCTTCGACGACGGCAAAGCCCAATACATTAGTGCCAGGGTCTATTCCTAATATCCTCATATACAGTAAACTATGGCCAAGATATTAAATTATCGCCGCATATAGATTCCTAATGGCCTGCCATGCTTCATATATGTGAGTAAAACATTTGTTAGACAGTGGGCGCTTGCCTATATTTGTAGCTGTTTAAGCTGATAAGCAGTTCAAACACTCAAATCTGTGGGGAGGTGCACCATGAGGAGCACCTCCCCTGTAGTTTCCGCCCTTGTCTCATTTTAAGCGCGCACCTTGGACAGATGTTTTCCTCCATCTCTGTGGCCGGATTCATAAACTTATTGCCGTTTATTTTGGCCATTTTTACCCTTGCTCGGTAGTGCAGCGCTCGACTATGTGAGCTTTGCTCGGTCACCTTCTGCGCCTTGATTAAGACCAAAAAAGCGCTCAATCAATTGGCAAAACTTAAGAAACAAGTCACCAGCATCACCAATCATCCTCACCTGAAACGCTGGAACACCCTCCTGAAGACTGTCATGGCATTGCTTTTCGGCTACCTGCTCTACCAGACAATCACAGCGCGCAAGGACATGGCTGATATCTACAGCACGTTTGCGGACCAACTGGGCGTCCATCAGCTACCCTATCTCCTAGCGGTCCTCTTAATCATGCCAGTGAACTGGTGGGTGGAGGCCGTCAAGTGGCAAAAACTGCACCGACCCATCATACCCATTGCCCTTACGCAATCGATAAAGGCGGTGCTTGTCGGTCTGGCAGCATCGCTGTTCACGCCCAATCGTATTGGTGAGTATGCCGGCCGCGTGTTTATGTCGCCGCGGGGCCACCGCTGGAAGGCAGCGGCAGGGCTGATGTTGGGCAGCTGGATTCAGATGAGCATCATCGCCCTATTTGGCCTAGCGGCCATGGCTCACCTTTCCGTACAGCTGGATATCATCTGGTTAAGGGATGGGCTACTCGCTCTCACGCTGCTAGGGGTCGTACTATCCATCTTCGGCTATTTCAAGGTTGGAGCGATCATATCCTGGCTCCAGGATCGTGCGCTACCCCGCCGCCTGGCCAGGCTGCTGACGCAGGTGACTTTCGTCACTCAGTATAAACGAGGTCAACTCGCTACGATCTTGCTGCTCACCATAGCACGGGTCTTGATCTACGCCGTGCAATACTACCTCATGGCCAGATTCTTTGGTGTTCAAGCCGGCGCGGTCACCATGCTCGCCGCCATTTTCGTCAACTATTTCATGCAAATGAGCATACCTATTCCGCCCATGGTCGCCTTGTTGGCCAGGGGAGAAATGGCCCTATTGGCATGGAATTTCTCGGGGGCAAATGAACTTAGCGTCGTCGCGGCCAGTTATTCCTTGTGGGTAATAAATGTACTGGTGCCTTCGTTAGTCGGCATGATAGTAGTCCTAAAGCAAAACATCTTGACGATCCATCAATCATGAAGCCGCTGAAATGGTTTGTCCTCGTGTTATTTGTCCTGGCCGCCGGGGTGCAGGCCAACAATGTTTGGGTCGAGTCCTGGGACGTGGAGAGCATCGAGACCTGCAGCGCCACCAATGATGTTTTTGAGCATGGCGAGCGCATCGTATACAAGGTCTACTATACGCTGAGCTTTGTCTGGATCGCTGCCGGCAAAGTCGTCTTTGAGGTCAAGGATAAGGGCGATCATTATCACATCACTGCCAGTGGTCGCACCCTGAAGTCCTACGATTGGATCTTCAAGGTCCGCGATTACTACGACAGCTTTATCGAAAAATCTACCCTGCGCCCTACACGGACCGTGCGAAAGGTGCACGAGGGTAAGTACCGACTGTACGACGATGTGCGCTACCAACATCAAGACGCAATTGCGCTCTCCAACAAAGGTAAGTCGAAAGCCGAGGCCCAACTGGAGGAAATCGCCCTGAATGGGTGCACCCACGACATTCTCTCAAGCATCTACACGATGCGAAATCTGGACTTTGGGGACATACCCACCGGCACGAAGGTTCCATTTAACATCTACATCGATCGCAAGATCTATGACCTCAAGATCGTGTACGAGGGCGTCAATGAGCAGAAAAGGATCAAGGGATTGGGGCAGACCAACACCCTCCTGTTTAAACCAGAACTGGTCGTAGGAAACGTCTTTAAGGACAATGACGGCATGAACATCTGGGTGTCCAACGACGAGAATCGCATACCCCTGATGATTGAATCTCCCATTTCCGTGGGAAAGGTGCGGGCCGTACTCCGCGAGCACAAAGGTCTGAAGTATCCGGCTTCCTTTTGATGCGGCCTTCCCCTGATCTGCTTTATCTTAGGTAGCGAAGCATGTTGGTATGAAGAAATATTTGGTGATCGTGCTGGCCGTTGGTGCTTTTTTGGCCGGCTTGTGGTTCTCCCGTATGCAATGGCTGCCCTCGATGGACAAAGTAGCGCAGCAAGAGGCCGTCACCATCCTAAATAAGATTGAGCAGGTCACCAAACTGATCACCGTTGATGGGTACTTTTCTGAGGTCTACGACTACAAGGATTATTACGGCTATGACTGGAAGATCTTTCGCAAGAAAGCTTTGATCCGAGTCAAGGCCAAAGTCTCGGCGGGCTACGATCTGAGCTCGATCAACGTAGCGACAGATAGTGAGACAAAGACGGTGCGCCTGAGTGCTCTACCGGAGGTACAGATCTTGAGTGTGGATCATGATCTGGACTATTATGATCTCTCAGAGGGCACATTCAACTCTTTTTCTGAAGCTGACTTAAACCGGCTCAACGATCAGGCCAAGTCCTACATTGAGGAGGTAGCGAGGCAATCGGATCTGATGACGCAGGCGGAGGCACAGGGTCAAGAAGTCCTGGACGTGCTTCGGTTTCTGGTAGAAGGGTCAGGATGGACGTTGCAGATAGCGGATCCGGCCGCCAGTCCGACACCATCAACGGTCGAGCTGCCCGATTAGTCCTTTCTCCATATGACATCAGCGTTTGCCCCCCAGGGCTCGGCACACATTTGCGAACGTCGGTGCCTCATGTGATAGGCACTCTCCGGTTGCTGTACAACCAATTCTGGCGAAAACGCCTATTTTAGACCGGTAATCACATGGCTGAACACATCCCCAGCCGGCTAAAAACTACGTATGAGTCAAGTCGATCCTACCAAGAGCTCCGGGTTCTTCGGACACCCCAAGGGCCTCTCCACCCTATTTTTCACCGAGATGTGGGAGCGCTTCAGCTACTATGGTATGCGTGCGCTCCTGATCCTCTTCATGACAGCTGCCGCTGCCGAGGGAGGGTTGGAGTTTTCCGTGGCTAAAGCCGCCGCGATCTATGGCCTGTACACCTGCGGAGTCTATCTCTTAACCCTGCCTGGCGGTTGGTACGCAGACCGCATCGTGGGGCAGCGCAAAGCCATCTGGTACGGAGGCATCATCATTGCGATGGGGCACTTCATCTTGGCCATCCCCAACGAGTCGACCTTTTACATAGGTCTGCTCTTTATCGTCTGCGGTACAGGCTTGCTCAAACCCAACATCAGCACCATCGTGGGCGAACTCTACCCCGAGGGCGGGGCCAGACGGGATGCCGGGTTTAGTGTCTTCTACATGGGTATCAACTTGGGAGCCTTTCTGGGGCCCCTTCTGTGTGGATACTTTGCCGAAACGGTCAATTGGCACCTCGGCTTTGCCCTCGCCGGTATCGGGATGGTCCTGGGGCTGATTCAGTATCGCCTCACGGGCAGCCATCTGGGCGAGCTGGGCATGGAGCCCAACATCAAAATGGATGAGGCCGGCAGCAGCGGTGGCAACAACCGCCTGGCGATCCTCTTCGCGATCATCACCGTGGGCCTACTGGCCTTGCTGCAGGTCTTGGGAGCGATTGATCTGTTTACGGCAGAGGGGCTGGCACAGGCGGTCTTTTACGTCATAGCCGTGGTCGTGGTGCTGTACTTTGCCTATGTGATGATCTCGGGCGGCCTGACCGAGCAAGAACGCAAGCGCGTATTTGTCATTTTTCTCCTGGTGATTGCCGCGGCCATCTTCTGGTCCGGATTTGAACAAGCCGGTTCCGCGCTCAACTTGTTTGCCGAGACCTACACGCAGCGGCTGATTGGGGGCTGGGAAATGCCGGCCAGTTGGTTGCAGTCGGTCAATTCATTCTTTATCATCACCTTGGCACCCTTCTTTGGGGCGCTCTGGATCAACCTCGCTCGCCGAAACATGAATCCGCGTACGCCCATCAAGTTTGCCTTGGGCCTTATCTTTTTGGGCCTGGGATTCTTGGTGATGTTTTTTGCCGCCAAGTTGGTCACCGGTGGCCCTAAAGCGTCCATGTTCTTTTTGATCTTCACCTACTTCCTACATACGGTCGGGGAGCTATGCTTGAGTCCGGTCGGCCTCAGTACCACCACCAAACTAGCCCCTAAGCGCTATGTGGGACAAATGATGGGTATGTGGTTTGTCGGCACCGCACTGGGTAACCTGGTGGCCGGATTGGTGGCAGGGCGCTTTAATCCGGAGGCGATTGAGCAAATCCCCGATCTATTTATGACCATGGTGTGGACCGGCATTGGCGGTGGTCTCATCTTCCTGCTGATAAGCCCCTTGATGCAGCGGTGGATGGGCGACGTGCGCTGACAGATCTAGGAGGCCGTTGAAATACTCACTCCCAATCTATTCGCTTGTTCTTTTGCCTGCGTAGCGAGATGGAAATCGATGCTCCGCCTTCAGCGACGTGCTTACACGGATAATGAGGCCAATTGAATAGATGGGCCCTTCGATCCTGAAGGTTTTGAAACGACACTCCACTCCGATGGTCCATTTTGAACTATTTCGAGCAGTGCTATCTCTTCGTTGACTTCAATGTCTGTGATGATTGTGGCATCGTGTCCTCAGTGTCGACATCGTCTTCATTAGTTTTGCCCGTCTTCAGAATGACAATCCATCGATCGGCATTATCCTGTGTAAGGATGAAAAAGGCAAGATCACTGAGATCGACTATGCCCTCAAAGACATCAATAAGCCGATAGGAGTTAGTGGATTTACGATCACAGACGCAATCCCGGATGACCTAAAATCAAGCCTTCCAACCATTGAAGATATCGAGCAAGAACTGGATCAGGATGGATACAAAGAGGAGCCGAAATAAACACCGATGGCATTCAAGTATGACCGCTCACATTTTTTGTTGCAAAATTGACCCGGTTGTTTTAGATAGATGGCGATGACCCAGAAACTTTTAGAAACACTCCAGCAAGAGCCGCCATACAGGGACTGGTCACAAGCAGATCAAGAAAGAGCAGCGACTGCCTGCATAATCTGAGCCTCATGGATGGGAACATGGCAGAACCTTGTGAAGATGGGGGATTGGTTTCGCAAAGGGGCAACTTTCAGGGGTCAACAGCTTCTAGACTTTGAGCAAGCGGGCCAAGCGATTTCTCATCAAATAAGATGGGAAGATGCACCTCCCTGTATAACGGATCCAGACGGATATGGATGCCAATCCAATGAGGAGAGCTAGTGAACTTTTGACAAAAAATGTAATCGAAATGGAAAAGACATTAATTCTCGCAGTCGTCATTCTCCTGATAGGCTGTCAGAAAGAAGATATCCCTTACGCCAGTCCTTCACTGTTCGGATTTTCAAGCATCGAGGAAGCACGGGAACACCTGGGAGAGTATGCAAATTTCTTTGATCCTGAGCCCGTGGGAGTGCTGGGATTCCAGATTGACAAATCGCCTAGTGGTCACATTGAAAGCGGATACCAAGCCATCCTTGTGGACGAATCGATAGCACCTTCGGCAAAGGGTACATACTATATTGAAGACCTTGAGTTTGCCCCACGCGAGGCCATCAACGATTTTGGCGGAACGTACATCACAAATTGCCCGGAAGGATATGATCACGTTAATGCCAAGTGCCAATGCGACTTCACGGAGATAGCACCCTACCTAGGCAGGGAAGTCAACTTTCAGTATAAAGAGGGAGGCCAAACAGTATTTAGCCAGGCTGTCTATATGCCTCGAGACCTCAATGCTCATATACATGGCCAATCTCAGGCTTCGGGCTCCAACACATACTATGCGGTGGACAGAAACTCATTCCACATTAGCTGGAACGAGGATTCGCAAAATGTAAATGGTATCGTCATGGTCATTATCTACCAGGGAATGCAGGTCAGTGAGAATCAGCTCGATCCGGCCAATAGATCGGAGATCAAGATCAGAGCCACTAGGTTAGACGATACGGGTGAAATCACCCTGAGCCGTGATGTGTTTGATTGGTTACCCGAAAACGCTTATTGTGAAATTCAGTTCATCCGGGGTGCCATGCCGGTTGTTGAGGGCCAGAATGACAAAAAGTATCGCATCGAGATGAGATGTACTCAAGGTTTTAATGTGATTGTTAAATAGGCACTTTAGGATGGTACAACAGTCTTGCGGCCGCGCACCGATTCACTTTTTCTTGCAACCGCCAGAGCCATCGAAAACCGCCTACCAATCCTGTGATCTTCGAACAATGGCTTGAGTGCCAGCATTGATCACAAAGGTTGGATCCTCCAATCCTCGATCTGGAGTCTTCGGGGTTTACTCCCTCTTTGGAAGAATAAATCAGGTAAACCCACGATCCACAGAAGATATGACAAATCTTCGGAAGCCATTTTCACATTCACATCAGGGAGCGGGTTCGACATCGAAGGGTGCACTTCAAGCACTGCGGCACAGAATAGCCATTAGTGTGTCAAATGGGAAGGATGATTTCGCCTTATGGTGTACAGAAGCGGAAAGCAGGGACGCTAATGAACCACTACTCCTAGGAGAATTGTGTCAGGAATGACCTTCCAACAGCGTTATTACCACACCTCGGTCTTGTGGAAACGACGGAAAATGACACAGAATGGGCAATAGTGTGTTAAACGACTGGCGGAAATCACTGCTTCGAGTTTTGACCATGAGCCTTTAGTGAAGATCCAGGAAGATGAGAAAATTCACTTTTAACGCTGTTCCAATATCGTAGCAATTATCAAGTATCAAGAGATGTTCAAACCTGCCGGATTCAAGACCCAACTACAGACACATTGGAAACCTTCCCGTCTTCAAACTTGATATACAGATAAGGCGTAAAGAGAAAAACCGACAAATTAAATTTTAGAACCTTGACCGTATCGCCGCCCTGCCTCGCACTTGGCTTATCCCCCAGTAAGTCCATGACCTGATCTTCATTCATCCCCTCTTCTATATCGAGCATGCCATACATCACACTATTTACTTTCCTTTGCTCAGACAATAGCAACACGAATATGGTAACAGCGAGCAGTGGCACCAACCAAATTGCCAACCTTCGGAGTTTCATTTTTTAACAGTTGCCACCGCGAGGTCGTAATTTGTAGGATTGTGAACTCTGAAGATATAAGCAGAGATCAATTATGGGTATGTCGTTCTTGTTGAAGGCATAATGCCTGCTCTTCTTAACCATGTATCTGCGAAACTCATCACCCAGGGCATTGGACCAGTAGTCTTGCCATTTTCTTGCTGATGGGTCATCCATTATTGCTTGTCCCTCTTCAATTATCGCACCTACTCCTCTCCCCAAATAGACGCCAACAAAAAGCAGATGTCTCATGTCAATTACGTAGCTGGGGTTAACCGGATCAACAACATAACGATACTCATCATCAATTAAGGCGTTTTGCATCGTGATTTTTTGCATCCACGAAATACTGTTATCCCGAAGATCACCAATTGTCTGGAATTCATAGTGATCACAGAAGTCGTTGAAAGTCTTTGCTTTTGATCTGTTCTCTCACCCAGAACCCTTCTCCAGCACGGTTCAACAAAGCAGTCCATGTCCCAGCAAGGATCATATTCCTCGGGATCTGGAGGGGTGTAAGTACCGTCTCCCGATGAACCACCCCCTATATTGATGCTATAGGAATTGCAATAGGTCGCCACAGGCTCACTATAAACCGGACCGCATACTGTTGAACTCCCAAAGGATATACAATCTTGGTAGTAGGCTACAATTTCGTAACAGTCAATAATTACATCTCTTGCATGGGATTTGACCTGCACCTCTTCGCCAAATTGTTCCTCTATTTCAGAGGCAAGCATTTCTGCCACGTCACAATCTATCTCATTCAGGATATTGCTCTCGAACAGGTGAACTAGACCCAAATTGTACAAGTTCATCTTTGTCCCTTTATTCTTCTGTTTGAGGACATCCTTCCGACTGAGCATCTTGTACTTAAACTTCCCTTTCGACTTTACCGCATAGAGCATGCCAGTGAACTCCACATTGTCACCCTCTATTTTTACATAAGGAATTACCACAACGTTGTCAATTGCAACAATCTGCGACCAAGCCTCGTCACCAAATTTGCGCTTCAGTTGTCTTTTGAACCCGTTTCTTTCCTTCTTTTGAGAATAAATGTCCTCTTGCACTTGGGTGAGCAGTTCATAAAGCCGATTAATCTCAGCCTCGCTCCTTTCGTGGGAAACAGGTGCTGATTCAGTACCTGTCGAGCCTATTTGTGCACCCTGCAAGGTGGTTGAGCGGTTACGGAGATCAGCATCTAGATTAACATCTTTCTCGCATGCAAGAATTGCCACTGCAAGAATTGCGGTAAGGGCAACAAGCTTCTTCATTCTTAGTTGATTTTGGACTGTCCCTACTTCTTGATCAGGGAGTTTCGGGATATCCTCCCTGCGGTATAACAATGTACAGTTATGTGATTACATATATTGGGTGCAAGCCAAATTTTAACACTTTTGGATGCGAACCATCACATATAGACCACAGCAGATTGTCTGTGGCACAGAATAGCCAATAGTGTGTCAAAAGGGGTGAGTGACCGCACCCGTAAACAGGGCGATTAAGCCGCTCTCAAGTCGCTGATTGAGACATTACTCTTGGAGTACTGTGTCAAAATGGAGAGGTGATTTCCGCTTCCGGTGTTCAGAAGGCGAAAGGGAACAAGCCCCTACTGCACTCTTCCTTTCTCTTTTGGCACGCAAGCAGGCTGTTTTGTGGCATCTTGTTTCGTGTTACAGATCCGTAATACGAAAGCAGAGGTAAACCATGCATTTGTCAGACCCTATTGATCCGGCATCGCGGTGAACGTATTCACCTGGATGAACTTGTGCGCAATGCCTTCTTTGCAGCAACCCATTTGGCGGGATCACCGGACTAAAATCTTAATCCCTGGATCCGAGGCATTCCATGGGTGTCATGCAGCCAGATCGTACACTTCTCTTATCAGACGAAACGCTAAAACAACGCCTGTTGGCCTTCTTGTTCCCCTGCTTCGACGGGGTCGATCAGCCCTTCGTCATTCTCGGTCACCTTGCCCACGCGTGCCGACACCACATAGGCGTGAAGCAGATCATCGGGGTACGGAGCGAGCATCGCCAGTGCATCCGTAGGGGGTATATTCATGTCCAACCAAGCCGCTTCCTGATCGCGTTGCAAGATGGCAGGCATACGGTCATGAATGTGGGCAATCGCCGGACTCGGCTCCTGGGTCAGGATGGTGAATGATTTAATCCACTCGCCCTCCGGAGACTTCCAGGTAGCCCATAGCCCGGCGGCCGCAAAGATCTCCTGATCCCTGAGCTTGATGCGATAGGGAGTCTTCTGGCCTCCGTGTTTTTTCCATTCGTAGTATCCGTCCATCGGTACCAAGCACCTACGCTGAGCGACCGCCTGCTTGAAGGCCGACTTCTCCAGTACGGACTCGATACGGGCATTGATCATCTTGGCCCCGATACGGATGTCCTTGGCCCAAAAGGGAAGGAGACCCCAGCGCATCGGCCGAAACTCGTCCGGATATTTATTGCATACGATGGGCATGACATGCGTGGGCGCCACATTGTAGTTGGGCAAGGGCTCATACATCTGGAGACCCTCCCGGTAGAACTTTACTCTAAACCGATGCTCCAACTCCCGCTCGGTCTTGGTCAGTGACGATCTGCCGCACATAGTGGGTTGCTTTATGTTCCGATGGTGTACATCAGGGGGCACCTAATTTAGAAAAAGAATAATTTCGGAGATATGGACTGGAGAACCCTACGATATCTCTTGATGCTTGGCTTGCTTGGAGGAAGCGTCTTATTGGCGCCCGCCCAGATTCACTACTCCCATCACTTTACAAAGAAGCTACAGCGCATGGCGGGAGAATTCATCGAGCCCGTGGAGGGATTTTACAAAGTGAAGATGCTTCGTAAGGATGCCTACATGAGGTATGACTTGGTGATTCACTCGGAGGACTATGCCATGGAGATGCGATTCTCCCTCCAACCCAAGTATCAGCTCAACGCGCCGCACATTTCTTGCTTTACGCTGGCCAACTCACTGGCTTCCAACGACGAGCACTTTGATATCAAGATGCACTTCTTTGCCGAGGAGGAGGCGGAGGAGTACTTTCATGCAGATTGGGCAGCCTATGCTGACTTTGTCCCCAAGCGATCCTTGACCGAGCGGTATTATGCACGCCTGGTGACGATCTTTCATGAAGAACATGGATTGATGCACACCCTTCTACTATTTGACGAGCATCACGACGAGAAGCAGCGCCGCATGTATACGCTGAGCTTCAAGCAGCCTTCGTTTTAGACTCAATTTGCCAGTCAAATTCTCTTCTCTGGCAGCTCTCTCTTGTTGGACTAACCCAGGGCAGCCGCCGGTACCAGATTGCCGTCCAGATAGTGTACGGAGGTCTCGATTCCCATGTCGGCCAGCTCGATGATCCGATAGGCTATTCGCTTGTGATCCACCTTAAAGTCTTCGATGTAGCCGTCCAGCTGGAAGTAGCACGAGGGAGTGACATGAATGTGTAGATGGGCTAGATGGATCACTTTTTCGACGTGGTAGTGGCCACAGAAGATGTAGATGGGCACCTCGCTACTCCGGAGGATCTCCATCGTCTCATCTTTGTCATGCAGATAGTGCTTGAGGTCCATATGGGGCACGTTGATCAGGGTGGGAGGATGATGCATGCAGATCAGCAGATAGTCATTGGCCGCCTTGATCCGCTGTTTGAGCCAGGCCTTCTGCTGGGAGGAGGTGTAGCCCCGAGAGGTATCAAGCATGAGGCAGTTGTGTCCACCAAAACGATGATCAAAGTACAGCTCGCCCGTCGATTGCGATGCTACCTGGGGAAACACATAAGCCAGGACCTGCGCATCATCGTGATTGCCGGGAATGATAGAATATGGCATGCCCAGCTCATCCAAATAGGTCTTTTGCCAACGGTACACCTCCGCATTTCCGTCTTTAAGACAAAGGTCTCCCAGTATGAGCAGATGCTCCGCTCCACTTTGTCTTACCGCCCCCAAAATGTCCAGAAAATTTTGCCGTAAATCGATGTCAAAAGGATGTTCTTCTGCCATCCCAGTGTGCAAATCCGTGATCAGTGCCAATCGCATGAAAAGCTATTAAATATCGGTGGTTTGGCCGGGTTGGTTAATTTAATGTTAAAGTAAAAATCATCGAAAACTACGACTTTACCAAGTCGTTATCTTGATTACTGAGGACTAATCAGAAACTCTAGACATGAAGCAAGTATTTTCCTTGATCATCTCAGGCTTTGCAGGGGGTCTTATAGTACTTGTGGGTATCATCTTGATGGATGATACCAAGCTACCGACCAACAAGCGTACCGACGCACAATTTGCCCATCTGGAGACGATGCTTCGGGGTACCTCCGAAGACTTCGTTCAAGCCGCTCAACATGCCATGCCGGCCGTCGTGCATATTTCGGCGTCAGAAAGTGTGGCGATGGCGCGCAACCGCAGCCAGCAACGATCCAGGGATCCGTTCAGCTTCTTCTTTGGAGACGAGGGGTTTTTTGGCGGCCCCAGGACCCGAGCGGGCAAGGGCTCAGGTGTCATCATCTCATCCGACGGATACATCATCACCAATAATCACGTGATCGACTTCGCGGATGAGTTTGAAGTGACCCTCCATGACAATCGAAAATACAAGGCCGTCATGATCGGACAAGATCCACGTACGGATCTCGCCGTGATCAAGGTAGATGCTCAAGGCCTGCCACACTTGAGCTATGGTGACTCTGACGAGATCGAGGTGGGCGAGTGGGTGCTCGCGGTGGGCAATCCGTTTGATTTGACCTCCACTGTCACGGCTGGCATTGTCAGCGCTAAAGGGCGAGATAATATCATCCGGCGCAACGACGCCATCGAAGACTTCATTCAGACGGACGCGGTCGTCAATCCCGGCAATAGTGGCGGGGCTCTGGTCAATGCCGAAGGCAAGCTGATTGGCGTCAACACGGCCATTGCGACCGCCACCGGATATTATGCCGGCTATTCCTTTGCCATCCCGTCCAATATGGTACAGCCCGTGATCGACAATATCATTGATCACGGCGGACCGAGAGGTAGGATCGGACTGAGCATAGCAGCGATCGCCGACTACGAGGAGAGCGAGGAGATAGATCTGGGCATCGATCGAGGCGTCGTAGTGACTAAAGTCGAGGATCGTGGGGCTGCCCAGTATGCGGGAATCATCCCCGGAGACGTTATCATAAAGATAGATGATGAAGCAGCCCGTTCACCCGAGGTGGTGGCCGATCTTCTCTCACAGAGAAAGATTGGGGATCAAGTGGCTGTGACGCTCATGCGGGAGGGTCGAAAGCGAGTGATAGATGTACGACTAAAAGCGGATTAAAGTGCGATAGCGCATAAAGTTTAAGTTGGTTTTTCGTTTTGTTTTGATGCGCCTGTCAATGACTAATTTGGCAGGCGTTTTTTTATGTGCCTGCCTGTAGCTGGGAGAAAAACCTTATCGGAGGAATATTGTGACTAAGGACTACAGTGGAGTATCTCTGGTGATGAGCTTGATCTCCTCTACGAGCCGGAGGTAGTCCTCGTGATTGCGCGTGGCCGGGCTCAGGTCCATGTTGTGCAGATTATGTAACCAGTCTTCCTTCTTGGCGGCGGACTCCGCCAGGATTTGCAGGACCGTATCGACATCACCTACACGATCATAGTAGCTGACTTCCAGATCGCGGATCGGCTGGTGAGGATATCGTCTGCGTATTTCCTCGAGAATGGCTTTGGAAGCGGCCATGTCTTCTTGGTAGGTGTGCATATACAGCTGGGTGGAAAGCTTGGCAAAGTCATCGTTGATCTTTTCGACGTGGTCCGCACAACTCTCTTGATCACCTGTGTGCATGTAGAACTGGGCCAAAGCACTCTGGGCATCCGGACTTTCTGGAAACCGCTTAGCCAGCGTATGATAGTTTTCCTCCGCCTGCTCCTGGTCCCCCGTCTTCATCATGGCAGCTGCCAGCATTCGCTGGTAGACGTACTCGTATGGATTGAGCTTAATGGCAGATTCGAAATAAGGTCGTGCGGTCTCGAAGTCTCCCTGGTCAAAATGCAACTTGCCGATCAGATGATACGCGTAGTCATAGCTGGGCTTGAGTTGGATGGCCTGCTGGCAAAGCTGCATCACCTCCTGCGGATCGGATCGATAAAAACTGTAGTCCATCAAGGCATGGGCGGTATATGCCTCCGCCAGTTGACGATCGAGCGTAAAGGCCTTGCCGACATTCTCCATCGCATGAAACAAGGCCGAATCCACATCCATGAATCCATACACCTTCATCAGCGAATAGCATTGGGATAGCCATGCATAACCCAGTGCAAAAGTACTGTCCAACTGGATGCTGTGCTTCAAGTGCTCGACGGCTCTTTGCAAGCCCTCATCGGTCCGCTCATTGGCGGCCGCTCGCGCCATCTTGTAGAGTTTTTTGACTTTAAAATCGACGTGCTGGACCGTGGGTTCTGCCCTAAATGAGTTGCTGCGAGCGTCAAAACGCTGGGCCACATGTGCGGCTACATCGCGCTGCAGCGCCAGGATTTCATCAGCCGGCCGCGTAAAGGTCTTGGTCCACATGTCTTTGCCGGTCTTGGCGTCGGTGAGTGACAGGTCTAGCTTGACGGAGTCGTCTACTTTGTCCACCTTGCCCTTGAGCAAGTGCGTCAAGCCCATTTCCTGGGCATTCTTGAAGAAATTCTGTTCTTCCTCCTCTTTCAGGTATTGGGATGCCTCTGACGATAAGACGCGCATATCTTGCATCGTAGCCAGATCTTCAATGACATTGTCTGAAATGCCGCTGGCAAGGATCTCGTCATCCCCCTGCAGTTGCTCAAAATCGAACGGCAATACACCGAGTGTAGCCAGTCGATCGGCCTCCGATAGGGCCAGGGCACGCTGTGAGCTGACATAGGTATAGACCGTGGCGATAGAAAGCAGTACCAGCACAGACCACATAACACGGTTGGCGTAGGCCGGCTTGACCCGCATGCGCGTGCTCAGCTTGCCCTCCAGCTGCTTGCTGGTAGGCACGGCAAAGCCAGGTAGATCCAATGCGTAGACCTCTACCGGGTATTGCACATTCTTGAAGCGCACATTACCCAGGCCCTTGAAAGAAAACTCGGAGTGATTGTGAAGGTGCCGGTATATGTCCTCAGAGAGCAAAATGGAGTTAGCCACCGCAATGGATTCAATCCGTGAAGCCACATTGACGCCATCACCGTATATCGCCCCCTCCTTTTCCACGATATCACCCAGATGTAGGCCAATCCGTACCGGAAGGTCGCCCTTGGCTCGCAACTCCAACTGGAGCTGCACCGCACAGGTAGCGGCATGATAGGCACTTTGGAAGACGCTCAGGGCACCATCGCCATAATATTGGATAATCCGACCATTGTATTGGCTATGCAGGTCTTCGAGTAGCGTCTTATAGGTGGAGAGCTTGGCGAGGGTCTTGTCTTCGTCCTCTTGCATCATGGCGGTAAATCCCACGATGTCTACAAACATGACAGCAGCAAGATATCGGTTAGTCGAAGTATCAGGCTCTTGCATCCCTCCCATCGTCCTCAATTTAGAACTATTACCCGAAATGGGCACCAATCTGCCGGTCTGATAAGGTTGCTTTTGTGTCATCTAGTCGGTGCGTGCCATGCTCTATAGACAAAGATCGATGGCAGCCCCAAATGGTTGCAGCTAAAAGTGTTAAATCGACCAATGCAGGCAAACGGCGGACTAGCAGACAAGGCAACCCGTGTGCTAATGATAGCGAACTAAAAAGGGCCGTAAAAAGCTTACGACCCTGGTTCTGTTTCTTGTGCACCGCCACTCCTCTACGAGGCCTTGTCACGGTGTATGAAGAGCTTGTTGTAGCGGGCATGAATCATTTGCTTCAGCTCCTTGCGAGCGAAGAATATTCTGCTTTTCACTGTGCCCAGCGGCAGCTCGAGATGGTCTGCAATCTCCTGGTACTTGAATCCCTCATAGTGCATCACGAAGGGAATCTTCAGGCTGTCATCCAGACTATCCAGCATATCATGAAGCTCACCCAGCATAATATTGGAGTCTGCCTCATTGGTGATGACCTTTGATCCCGAGTTCAGATAGAACATGTTGTCTGTCGAATCGGTGATCGTGTTGGCCTTCATCTTTTTGCGATAGTTGTTGATGAAGATGTTCTTCATAATGGTCAGCAACCACGCTTTGAAGTTGGTACCGGGCCTGAATTTATCTTTGTTGCTCAACGCTCTAAAGGCCGTCTCCTGAAAGAGATCCTTTGCGTCTTCTACATTCTTGGTCAGGTTGTAAGCAAACGTATTGAGCACGGTCGTTAGCTGGCCGAACTTATCTTGAAAATCTACTGTGGACATGGTTTTTATATTTAGATTCCGCTGCAATATATGTCTTTGTCTAACTATTGTCAATAAATCGTTGAACAAAATTATCCCATTTGGGCAGATTTAAGATTTAGTTAACAAACAAAGAATCTTAACTAGCTGATATTCAGTCTATTAATGTCCTTAGACAATTTTCAAAAACTTTTGAAATTACTTCTGTGCAAGCCGGACCAGCACCAACGCTACGATCGCGAAGATGATATTGGGCAGCCAGACCCCTAGGATCGGGCCCAATGTCTCTGAATTCGTGAAGGTGATGGTAAACTTGGAGAGGAGTACAAATAGGGCCCCCAATGTGATGCCCACCGCGAGATGAATGCCCAGGCCTCCCCGGACCTTTCGACTAGCCACCGCCATCCCAATAATGGTGAGGATAAAGATGGAGACAGGCTCCGACGTGCGGATGTACAGTTCTGTCTCAAAGATGCGGGTACCTCCAATGCCCCTCGCACGCAGTTTCCTCAAAAACTGGCGCAGCTCTGAAGACGTGAGCACCTGCTGTTGATTCTTGACCCGAGTGAGGTCAGCCGGTGTAATGTTGATCGTCGTATCCAGCTCGCGGCCCATGGCATTGACCGCCAGTTGCTCGTCGAGCCCATCGAAGGAGCGTGTGACGTAGTCCCTCAATTGCCATCGGTTTGGCATCTCTTGCCATTTGGCTCGTTTGGCCTCGACAAAGCCGACCAACTCCGCTTGCTCATTGTAGGTTTCGATCCGCAGATCAAGGGCGGTGGTATCTCTTGCTCGGTAGTTGCGTATATAGAGCTTGGTATTGGGGTCAAGCATCAAGTGTATGTCCCGCACCCGTGAGCGATCGACGTTTTTCCAGATGTGGGCATTTTCAAATGGTATTCTAATCTTGCTCCCCATGGGGATCAAGTAGTGGCGTGCCAGCAGATGCAGGCCAAAAACGAATGTGGCCGCTGCCAAATAGGGCATCATCAGTCGAAAAAATGGTATGCCGGCATTAAATACCGTGATGATCTCCGAGTTCTTGGCCAGGCGTGAGGTGAAAAAAATGACGCTGATCAAGACAAACAGTGGCCAGAGTGCCCCATTGATGAAAGCAATGAAGTGGATGTAGTAATCGAAGATCACCGCTCGGGCCGAGACGCCCTGGGTAATCAACTTATCCAGGTGATCACTGATATTGATGACCACCGCAATCAGCGAAAAGATCATCGCCGTGAAGAAAAAGGTCTTCAAATACTGCTTAATGATATACCAATCCAGAATCTTGATCCGCCTCATCGTCTATGAGTAACGATTTGCAACCGCTCTTTCTTCCATGTTTCGAAGCGATCTTCTTTGATCGCTGCTCGGGCATCGCTCATCATCTGCTGGTAAAACTGCAGATTCTGCAACGAAGCCAGATGCGCGCCCAGTAGCTCCTTGCTCACCATGAGATGACGGAGATACGCCTTACTATGCCTTCTTGAAAACTCCCCTCCCGCCGGATCGATCGGCTCCAGCGAATTTGCCCACTTTCGATTTTTGATATTGACCAGTCCCTGGGAGGTGTAGATCAGCCCGTGCCTCGCATTGCGCGTAGGGAGCACACAGTCAAACATGTCTACCCCCAGGGCAATGCACTCCAGGATATTCGCCGGCGTGCCCACCCCCATGAGATATCGGGCTTTGCTTTTCGGCAGAATGTCACAGACCACGCCCGTCATCTCGTACAGTTGCTCGGCAGGCTCCCCCACAGACAAGCCTCCGATGGCATTGACCTCCTTGTCAAAGGTAGCAATGTACTCTGCAGATTTGACGCGTAGGTCACGATAGGTGCTGCCTTGCACGATGGGTGCCAGCATCTGGCGGTGGCCATAGATGGGCTGGGAAGATTTATGTTGATCTTCACACCTGGCCAGCCAGCGATGGGTCATCTCCATCGAGTCTTTGGCATAGCGGTATTCGCAGGGGAACGGGGTGCATTCGTCAAAGGCCATGATAATATCGGCTCCGATCTGACGCTGAATCGTCATGACCGACTCCGGTGAAAAAAAGTGCTTGGAGCCATCTATGTGGGAAGCAAACGTGACCCCTTCCTCCTTGATCTTGCGTCTAGTGCTGAGCGAGTACACTTGATAGCCACCGCTGTCGGTGAGCATAGGCCTGGGCCAGGTGGCAAACCCATGGAGGCCTCCCGCCTCCTCCAGGATCTCCATGCCCGGGCGGAGATACAAGTGATAGGTATTGCCCAATATGATCTGCGCATTGACCTCGTCCAGTAGCTGATCCACGCGCAGGGCCTTTACGGTGCCTACGGTGCCCACCGGCATAAACACCGGCGTCTCGATCGGACCGTGATCTGTCTGCAGCATTCCGCAACGCGCCCGGCTATGGGCGGAGGTGTGTAGCAGGCTAAACATCCCGATCTAATTGAGGTATCGCTCGCTGTCAAACTTGAGCAAGACCCCGATCATCAGGGTAAAGCCAAGTAGCGAGGAGCCACCATAGCTGATGAATGGGAGTGGTATACCGATGATCGGCAGTAGTCCCATGGTCATCCCAATGTTGACAGCAAAGTGAAAAAACAAGATACCCACCACACCATAGGCATACTGCCGAAATAAGTTAAGACGCTGACGCTCCGCGATGGTCACGATGCGTAGCATAAGCAGCACGAAGAGGCCCAGGATAGCAATCGATCCCACAAAACCTTGCTCTTCGCCCACCGTGCAGAAGATGAAGTCCGTGGACTGCTCAGGCACATAGTTCAGCTTAGTCAGGGTACCATCCAAATAGCCTTTGCCCGCCAGCCCGCCGGATCCAATCGCCATCTTAGATAGCAGCACGTTGTAAAGGGGGCCATGTGGATCACACTTCTCCGGATGCAGCCAGACATTGATACGGTCTTGCTGATGTGGCTCTAGGAGATTGGAGAAGGCGTACTCGGTGCCAAGCGAGGTGAGCGTGCATAGCAGAAAGGTCGCCAGCACCCAGGTGGCCAATTGCCACTTGCCTTTGGACCATTGAAACAGAATAAACGAGGCGACCAGTATGGCATTGACAATCAGAATCTGCCGATCCAGACCCTGCGTGATACACACCACGGAAGCCACCCCCAGCAATAGGACACTTAGGTTCCAATACAACCGATGCTCCAGATTTTGCACCAGTAGCAGCAGCGCAGCGAGGCTGAGTAGGATGATCACCACCATCGGATTGAACAGCAGTGAGAGGACAAAGATCGCCGCGCCCATCAGGCCAAATATGTACGGTATGGCAGAAAGTCCCTCTCGGAAGAGAAGGATGAAAAACGAGAAGAAGACCAGGGCCGACCCGGCATCAGGCTGAAAGAGGATCAAGATCATGGGCAGGATGAAGAGTCCCACAACCGTAGCGATCTCCTTAATATTCCTAAGCTTGGGGGTGGGTCCCGACAAGAAGCTCGCCACGGCCAGGCAGGTGGCAAATTTGGCCAACTCCGCGGGCTGGAAGGTGAATCCAAACAGACTAAACCAAGATCGGGCTCCTTTCACCTCGATGCCAAAGAAAAGCACCGCGATCAGGGCCACGATGGCCACTGCATAGACGACGAAGGCGAAATTTCGCCAAAACTTCCAGTCTATGTTTTGGATGATCAGAAGCAACACAAAGGCGACGGCAATAAAGATGGTCTGCTTGCCGATCGGGGTGGAAAAGCTGATCAGAGGTACTCCCTCTTGGTATTCTGCAGCAAAGATCATCAACCAACCAATAAAGACGAGACTGAGGTACAGGGAAAAGGTGACCCAGTCTATGCTCTTCTTTGGCGAGTTGACCCTGCGATAAGCCATCTATAGCCGGCGACTGTTCAGTAAGTCCTCGGGTTTGACATCATCCAGAACCAGGATGGCGGATGGGTACCGGCGTTTGATGCGGTGCAACAGGTATAGCGCATCGACCTTGTCACGATAGGCCGCATCCCGGATTTTCAAGATATAGTAAGGGTTGTCATGGATCCACTCAAGGCGGAGATGGGGAAATAAGTTCTCAAACCTGATCTTCTCGTTTTCCATTGAGCGCCGGTCGCTGAGGGCGGCCGTCTGAATGCGCCAGGCTTTGACGGTCTCGCGACTTTTATTGCGTTCGGCAAAGCGCTCCATCATTTGCCTGACCAATGGGTCCTCATCGATCGTATGTTGGGCCTGGCCTTCGTAGGTCAGTCCGACCACCAAAAGCATCACTATATACCGGGATATGCTCCTCATCGCCTCCTATTACTTTCTTCCATGACAATGCTTAAACTTCTTGCCGCTGCCGCAGGGGCAAGGTTCGTTGCGGCCCACCTTGCGCTCGGTACGTTTAAACGTCTCGGGCTTGGGCTTACGGCTGACGGATTCGGCTGCGGCACGGGCAGCTGCGGCTCCACCGCCCCCTCGATTGGCGCTAACCCGGCTGAGGTCTGTACGCTGGGACTTGGCCTCCCGCACCTGGTCAGGCTCCTTGATCAGCAGTTTGCCCTTAGACAAGAAGGAGGTCACCGCCGTATTTACTTTATGCACCAACTGCTCAAACAGGTCGTAGGCTTCCATCTTGTAGATCACCAAGGGATCTTTCTGCTCGAATGAAGCCCCTTGCACGGAGTCCTTGAGCTCGTCCATGGAGCGCAGATGCTCTTTCCAATTGTCATCGATCAAAGCCAGGCTCACTGCCTTTTCAATGTCCGTGATTATGGACTTGCCCTCGCTGTTGACCGCATCTTCGAGATGGGCAGAAATCGGAAGCTGGCGGTTGCTGCCATCGGTGATGGGCAGGGCAATGTATTTGTAGCGATGTCCTTCGTTTTCAAACACCTGCTTGACGACCGGATATAGTGAATCGGCCATGCGAGACCCTTTTTCCGCATAGAAGTCAAAAAACTGCTGCTGGAAAGTGGCCATGACCTCCTGGGTACCCGCCTCTCGAAAGAAAGCCGGATCCATAGCCGGATCCATACCCAAAGTCTGCAGCGACTCCTTTCGAAAAGCATCGTAGTCGTCGGACTGTGCATAGTGCAAGACCATATTTTCGGTCAGTGCTTCAAACATCTGATTAAGATCCACCGACAGTCGCTCGCCTGAGAGTGCGTTTCGCCGTTTTTCGTAGATGGCCTCGCGCTGGATGTTCATGACATCGTCATATTCGAGCAAGCGCTTTCGTATACCAAAGTTGTTTTCCTCGACCTTCTTTTGGGCGCGTTCGATAGATTTGGTCACCATCGAGTGCTGAATGACTTCCCCCTCTTTGTGACCCATCCTGTCCATCAGCTTGGCAATGCGCTCGGACCGGAAGAGTCGCATCAGGTTGTCCTCCAGCGACACGAAGAACTGGGAGGATCCAGGATCTCCCTGACGGCCGGATCGGCCGCGCAGCTGCCTATCTACCCGGCGACTATCATGACGCTCGGTGCCGATGATGGCCAAACCTCCGGCGTCCTTTACCGCTTGGCTGATCTTGATATCCGTACCCCGACCGGCCATGTTGGTCGCAATGGTCACTTTGCCGGGCTTCCCTGCTTCGGTCACGATCTCGGCCTCTCGCTGGTGTTGCTTGGCATTGAGCACATTGTGGTCGATACTACGCAGCTTAAGCATCCTGCTGAGCTTCTCCGAGACATCTACCGAGGTGGTACCAACCAGCACCGGTCGACCGGCCTGGCTGAGCTCGACGATCTGATCGATGATCGCATTAAACTTCTCCCGCGCCGTCTTGTACACAAGATCCTCGCGATCATCGCGGATGATCGGCTTGTTGGTGGGTATGACGACGACGTCCAATTTGTATATCTCCCAAAACTCGTTGGCCTCTGTCTCCGCGGTACCGGTCATGCCTGCCAGCTTGTGATACATGCGGAAGTAGTTTTGCAAGGTCACGGTGGCATAAGTTTGGGTCAATTCACCCACCTTGACATTTTCTTTGGCTTCCAATGCCTGATGGAGCCCATCGGAGTATCGGCGCCCTTCCATCATCCGGCCGGTCTGCTCATCCACGATTTTGACCTGACCATCGAGCACCACATACTCTTCGTCTCGCTCAAAAAGGGTGTATGCCTTGAGCAATTGACTGACCGCGTGCAACCTACGCGACTTGACACTGTAGTCCTGGATCACATTCTGCTTCTGCTCCTGCTGCTCCTTTTCGGACAGCTCCTCGTTCTCCTCGATATTGAGTATCTCGGTACCGATATCAGGCAATACGAAGAAACTGGGATCATCCCCGCCTCGTGCCAAAAACTCAGAGCCCCGCTCGGTGAGGTCGACGGTACGGTTCTTTTCATCGATCACAAAGTAGAGGGGCTCATCCACGATATGCATGTTTTTGTTCTGCTCCTGCATATAGTAGTTCTCTGCCTTTTGGAGAGAGACTCGTACACCCTCCTCACTCAGAAACTTGGTCAGCGGCCGGTACTTGGGTAGTGCTCGATACGTACGAAGCAGCGCCATCCCTCCCTCATCCTCATTGTACCCCGTGACACCCTCTGCGATCATCTTCTTGGCATTTGCCAGGTATTCGGTAGCCAGCTTGCGCTGCACGTTCATCAGTCGTTCCACCGGCGACCGCAATTCGATATATTCCTGATCTTCGGCGCCTTTGGGCACCGGGCCCGAGATGATGAGGGGCGTTCGGGCATCATCGATCAATACCGAGTCCACCTCGTCAATCATGGCAAAATGATGCTTGCGCTGCACCAACTCGCTGGGCGAGCGCACCATGTTATCTCTCAGATAGTCAAAGCCGTATTCGCTGTTGGTGCCATAGGTGATGTCACAGCGGTAGGCTTTCTTGCGCTCCGGGGAGTGGGGTCGATACTTGTCGATGCAATCGACGGTCAGAAAGAGAAACTCGTAGATGGGGCCGACCCACTCGCAGTCACGTCGGGCCAGGTAATCGTTGACGGTGATGAGATGCACGCCCTCGCCGGAGAGTCCATTGAGATAGGCTGGCAGGGTGGCGACGAGCGTCTTGCCCTCACCGGTAGCCATCTCGGCGATGACCCCGTCGTGCAACACCATGCCACCGATCAATTGCACGTCGTAGTGCACCATATTCCAAGTGATGTCCCCGCCGGCGGCTACCCACGAATTGGACCACTTGGCCTGGTCTCCCTCCACGGTGACGTATGATCTACTGGCCGCCAGATCTCGATCGTGGTCGGTGGCGGTCACCTCCAATCGATCCTGGTCCTTAAATCGGCGTGCCGTCTCTTTGACTACAGCGAAGGCCTCAGGTAGTATTTCTCGCAGGATATCCTCCAGGTGCTTGTCCTTTTCTTTCTTCAACTCGTCGATCTGATTGAAGATGTCCTCCTTCACTCCAAAGTCATCGGAGTCACGAGCCTCCTGCTCGAGCAGACCGATATCTTCGTTAATCCCGGCTAGATGATCCGCTATTTTGGCACGAAATTCATGCGTTTTACCACGCAATGCATCACTACTTATCTCCTTGAGACCCTCGCCGATGTCTAGTATCTCCTCGACCACCGGGGAGTACTTTTTTACGTCTCGGTCAAACTTGGTCCCGAAGATTTTGGTGAATACCTTAAGCATATATTATAGATTTCGATATGTATTGCAAAGATACGTATTATACCCTCTTGGCACCGGGCAGTGATATGGTCTGCACACATATCATACCATGCCACAATTTTCGTCCGGTGTAAGCCATAATGACAGTTTTTTGACGTTAGGTATGTATTATTTGCGGTACGTGCAGCATATGACCACACTTAGACGAACTTTTGTCTTCTTATTCTTTTGGGTGCTTGCGCAGGGGATTGGAGCCCAAATCATGGCTCCGCAGTTGACCTGCGTCAGTAACGATTCACTGCATTGGGTACCGGCGGTAAACAATTGCGGGCCCTTCATCGCCACCGACATCTACGCGAGCAATCTTCGATCGGGTCCCTACGCCATATTGGCTTCGATCACCGATTCGACGGTGACCTCGTACTTTACGGCAAATCAAAGTCCGCAATACTACTACCTCCAAGTGCGCCATGACTGCCCGGGACAGATGCCGACCTCCTCCGATACCCTGGACAACCAGTTTGGGCAGCTTGTCACCAAGATCGAGCGGGTCACGGTCATCGACAATGATGTCGAGATCACCTGGCTGGACAACGGAGCACCGCAAACGATTGGCTACATCATCTACGGCATCCGGTCGATCGGCACGGTACCACTGGATACGGTGTTTGGTGGGCTTTCCTATCTGGACACGACCGGCACTCCGATGGCGCGGCCCGAATCTTACTTTGTACGTGGCTTAGACGCATGCGGTCTGCGCAATGCCTTTGATACCTCGCCTCACACCACTGTACATCTTACCTTGGATTTTGACTTTTGTGCTAGATTCGTCGAGCTGAATTGGACACTGTACGAAGGTTGGGACGGTGGCATTGATAATAATCAGATTTGGTGGGGTATAGATGGTACTCCCCTGGCCTTCGAGCACCGACAGCCCGCCGTTCAAGAGCTTTTTTACCTGACGGGCATACACGATGAGCGGGAATATTGCATGGCTATACGGGCTGAGCAAACGGGTACGGGCATAGCGTCTTGGAGCAACGTGATCTGCGAGGTGAGCGACGTGCTGAGACCAGTGGAAACGCTGGATATCAAAAATGTCACCGTCACACCTACGGACGAGGTCGTGATCGACTGGTGCTACAATGCTGAAGCGGATGTACGCTTGATCGAACTCTACCGGAGCGAGGATACAGCAACCCTGGTAGCCATTGATCCGAATATTGGTGCCCCACCTAGCAGCGATATCAATCAGTTTGTCGACCCGGCCGCCGACGTGCAATCACAAGTGTATGTCTATCGCCTCCTGGCCATCGACGACTGCGATTCAACGGAGTTCTCCTATGATTTTTCCACCGTCCATGCGGCAGTCAGTACCGGCAGTGGAGGTGAGAACATGTTGCAGTGGTCACCGCTCTTCATCCCTGGTCGCACGCTAGTTGAGTACGTGGTATGCCGCCTATCGGGAGGCATGGAGGTGGAGCTCGGACGCATACCGGCTACCGCGCCCCGCGCTTTCCGGGAGGTGATCTCGTCTGACCAACCTGCCGGAGACGTATGCTATGTGATCAAAGCAACGCACCAAGATACAGGGGGTGGAGACATGCGTACCTCCCGCTCCAACGTGGCCTGCACCGTGCAAATGGTGGAAATGTATGTGCCCAACGCCTTTGCCCCTCGCGGATTGAACAGCACCTTCAAACCGGGATTTGCCTTCCCTGGCAATATCCGCCAGTACCAAATGACGATTTTCGACCGTTGGGGCGGGACACTGTTTGAGACCAGTAACTTTGAGGAGGGCTGGAACGGTCGGGTGGATGGACGACTCCTGGAACCGGGCGTCTACGCCTATGTGATCATCGTTGACCAGGCCGACGGCAGCACTACCACCCGCTCGGGGACGGTCACGCTGGTGCGCTAGATTAGTAAGTCTAGTCAGTTAGTACTTTACGAGACTGGTATCAATCTCATCGGCGTACGCCAGGATGCCCCCAGCTAGATTGTAAATGTTGTCATGACCAAATTCCTTGATCAGGATTTCCTGCGCTTGCCGGCTGCGCTGCCCGCTCCGACAGTGCACCACGACGGGCCGGTCACGATCGATCTGGGAGACTTGCTCTCGGAGTGTGTCCAGCGGTATCAGGACTCCCTGCAGATTGGCAATGTCGTACTCCGAGCCCCGACGTACATCGATCAGCTGAAAGTCCCGCTGCTCTTGCTGCCAGCGTCGCAGCTCTTGGACCGAGATTTCCGGGCCTGTGAATACCTCTTTTTGGGAGCCAATGCCACAAAATTCGTCGTAGTCGATCAATGCCGTAACGACCACGGGCGGATCCGAGGGCTGTACGTTTAAGGTAACGGAGTGAAAGGTCAGCGCATCAAAAATGTGCAGCCTGCCGGACAAGGTCTGCCCAATACCTGTGATGATCTTGATCACTTCGTTGGCCTGCAAGGATCCAATGATGCCCGGGAGGACACCAAGCACGCCGCCCTCGGCACAACTCGGTACCATACCGGGTGGAGGGGGGGTGGGAAAGAGGTCTCGATAGTTGGGTCCTCGACCACCACTGCCATCAGGCAGATTGAATACCGACACCTGTCCTTCAAACTGGAAGATCGATCCGTATACCAGCGGCTTATCGAGCAGTAGGCAGGCATCGTTGACCAGATAGCGGGTCGGAAAGTTGTCGGTACCGTCCAGGATCACATCGTAGTCTTGCAGGACCTCCATTGCGTTGGCTGCGGTCAGGCGCACTTCATGCCGCTCGATCGACACATACGGATTCAAGGCCTGTAGACGTGTCTGTGCGGCCTGCGCTTTGGGCTGACCAAGTACGTGCACATCGTAAAGGACTTGGCGCTGCAGATTGGTCTGATCCACTACATCGTCATCTACGATGCCGATCGTGCCTACCCCGGCAGCGGCCAGGTACAAGAGTGCCGGACAGCCTAGTCCGCCGGCACCGATGACCAGCACGCGGGCCGACTTCAGCTTCCTTTGTCCCGCAACGTTAAACTCTGGAATGAGGAGATGACGGCTGTACCGCTGTAGCTCCTCCTTGCTAAGTGTATGATTGTCTGGCATGCCCTGCGCTTCGGCCAGGGCAAAGGTACATCATTCCGATGTGCGATTGGGTCGCTTCGGGATCAGAGGATGATCTTCTGCTCGACGACGGTGTATGGCCAGTCTGGACGCTGCAGTGGTATCCAATCTTGCGTCACACCATTTTCAATGATGAGCTGGATATTCGACAGTGTGCCTTCTTCGTGGAGTTGGAGATCGAGTAGTCCCGGATCATTGTTGGATGCAGCAAAGCTACCTAGCAGCTTGAGCCCAGACTCTAGGGCAATTTGCTGGGCTATACTCAAATAGAAGCTGCGGTCGGAGGTGGCGGGCACCTCACTAGCTGACCAGATCTTCTTGATAATCGAAAATTTCTCCTGCTCCTCGCCAAAAAAGAAACCAAAGTTGGTTGGGGAGGATCCGTTCTCCAACAAGGCCTCGATCTGTCGCCTAAAGAATATGGGGACGATCAAAAATTTTTCCTGTTTCTCAATGGTTTCTTCGTGGGCTTCGATGTGTGTGTTTACAAACATGGAGTGACTAATTATCTCTTTTTTAATCGAGGAAGTCCGGTGAATACAGCGATCTGGCCGATCACCAAAACATCTTCATTTCCATTATATGATGACAGATCAATAGTCATGCCAATTCATGAGGCAGGAGTCTTCGGAGCCGCTGATTAGTGCTCAAGTTGTCCCATTTCCGGGACTTATAGTGAAAGTTGAATCGTTTAATTGAGGAGTTGTTGAACTGATCTCTCATGGAGCCCCCAAACTCCACTTAGCATCGACCTAGCATCCACCTAGCATCCACCTACTATCCACTTAGTATCCACTTAGTATCCACCTAGCATCCACCTACTATCCACCTACTATCCACTTAGTATCCACCTACTATCCACCCAGTATCCACCTACTATCCACCTTCTATCCACCCAGTATCTACCTAGCATCCACCTTCTATCCACCTACCATCCACCTAGTATCCACCTAGCATCCACTTAGTATCCACCTAGCATCCACCTAGCATCCACCTGTATCCACCTAGTATCCACCTAGTATCCACCTAGTATCCACCTAGCATCCACCTAGCATCCACCTAGTATCCACCTAGCATCCACCCAGTATCCACCTAGCATCCACCTTCTATCCACCTACTATCCACCTGTATCCACCTAGCATCCACCTTCTATCCACCTTCTATCCACCTACCATCCACCTACCATCCACTTAGTATCCACCTAGTATCCACCTAGTATCCACCTAGTATCCACCTACTATCCACCTACTATCCACCTAGCATCCACCAAACCATCGGCGACAGCAAACAAATTGGGGGCAGAACTAGAAGAAAGCGAATTCAACTATCGGACTCCTGATGTCGCAGCACCTTGCGTGATCTCGTCGTCCGCAGACTGTCGGTGACCCGATTGACTTCGTGAAAACTGCGCACCCGGTGCCATCCGTCCGCCGCCAAGAGCAGGCAGACACCACATACAAAGATGCCTGTGCGAATCATCTCCACTTGATCGGAATGACCGGCGAAAAAAGGTCGGATAATAAGCAGCTCTACGGCGATCACAAAGGCCGCGAGCAGGAACAGAAAAATGCTGATGGCCTTGATGCTCTTCATGTAGCCCGGCTGACGTTTGATCTTGCAGCGCTTTAGCAAGTACGTGGCCGCAGAATTGGTGGGGTCCATTTTGAGCAGCTCCCACAGAATCTTTTCCGCCTGATCCAACTCCATGAGCTGGTAGTGGGCTGCAGCCTTCTTAAACAGCAATTTTTCAAAGATGTCCTCCCCGTTGAGGTACTTGATATTTTGATAGATGACGGACTCTATCAGATCATCGGCAAGCAAGATAAAATCGTCGTATCGGCCCACCTCAAACAGGGCGGCACCATACGTCACTCGAATGTCCAGATGATCCTCGTACTCGAGGGGCAGAAACTGGTCCAGATGTTGCTCGTAGAAGTTGATAATCTCCCGATACGAAGACTCATCGATGCTACAAAAGCGCGAGTAGATGTCGTTAGGATACGTATCGAAGGATCGGCTCACGCTAGACGAATTTCATCCAATTTAAAGTTTCTACATCACAATGTCCAGGGTGGAGGAATCAATAGTGCTTTCTTGTGTCATGGCCCCACATGAGCTTATTGCGCATCGTCTTTGAAAAAGACATATCCGGCAATTGGACCAGGTCAATGCCAAAATCACATTTGCGCACACCCAGCTTAAAGGAGCTGTTGATCAGCTCAAAGCGGGAATCCAGGGTACACAAGAAGTTTTCGGTACGTCCTTCTACCTCAAAGGTGATGCGGGAGTTGTCTGCCACGACGAGAGGACGGACATTGAGATTGTGGGGCGCCACTGGTGTGATGATGATGGAGTCAGACTGCGGATATACGATGGGGCCTCCACAACTGAGCGAATACCCCGTAGAGCCGGTCGGGGTGGAGACGATGAGGCCATCTGCCCAGTACGAATTTAGAAACTCGCCGTCCAGATAAGCATGGATGACGATCATGGACGAATTGTCCCGCTTGAGAATCGAAAAGTCGTTGAGTGCAAAGGGGGTCTCTCCAAATATCTCGGGCGAGGAGTCCAGATAAAGCATCGTGCGATGCTCCAGAGCGTAGCGTCCCTGCTGGAGCAGGTCCAGGGCCTTGTCGATATACTTTTGCTCAATGCTCGCGAGAAAACCCAGCCTACCCAGATTGATACCCATGATCGGAATGCCAGAATCCCGGATCAGCGTGACGGCATTGAGGATCGTACCGTCTCCACCCAGGGTGAGCACAAACTGAATGTCCTTGTCCAGCAGGTCGCGATGATGACTGATCAATGCCACCTCAGGAAGGTGCGAGAGCGAGCTCTTGAGAAGCTCCCAATAGGGCTGGTACACATAGACCCCAACCCCCTCCTTTTTTAGAATGTCAAATAACAGCTTAATCGCGGGAAGTTGATCCTCCCTTACCGTTTTTCCGTAGACTAATAATTGCATTTATAGGTCGGTCCTGATGTGCAAAAATAGACCTTTTTCACGGAGATGATTCATGCTGTATTCCACCTGAAATACGTACTTCTGATAGAGGATAATGTCCAGTCCGATGCCTCCGCCGTACAGCCACCGATTGTTGAAAGGATTGTCTTCGTTAAACAGCGTATTGTCGACAATACCTGCATCCGCATTGACCGTAAACCACAGCATGATGGGCAGAATCCGATAATTATGCAGGGGCATCTTGCGCTTTAGGTCAATGGACTTGTTGAGAAGCTTAAATCGCAGCGAGTTTCGGGTGAGAAAAAAGTCTGTGCCATCCACCACATATAGCTCGTAGCCTCGGATGTAGTCCTCACCAAAGCCCAGCGCCTCAAAGCCGTAGTAGGGGTGTGCATTGCCTGTCCACTCGACCTGTCCCTTGACTCTCGCTTCGATATTGACTCCCTGGGTGATCGGCACATAGTGGGCATAAAGAAGGCTGGTGGTCAGTTTGTCCACTTGATTGTGGATGCCCAGTCCCGTCTTCTTGGCTTCTGCCTGGATATAATTGCCCGCCAAGGCATAAAACCGACTATCTCTGCGCTCCCGGCGAAAGAAGTACGATAGCTCGTAAAATCGAAGGCGGGTAGCCCCGTTGAAGTAGTTCGTGTTGAGGTCGAAGATCTCGTCCGTGATATTATTGTTCTCGTACTTCAGAAAGACCTCGTGAAAGCTCTCCACCCGGGGGCGGTAGTGAAAGGAAAAAATGGCCTTAAAACTCTTGGAGGTGATCTGACTCTCGTCCTCGTAAAACTGACGTTTGTTAAATCGAGTCTCGAACGGGAACTCTCGCCGATGGTCAATAAACACCCGACCCGTGACACCCATGGTCTTCTTTCGATTGAGGTACGGCCGATCGTACTGCAGTAATACCTTGCGTTTGTAGCCGGCTTGAAAAGTGAGCTTGAGCTTGTCCTTATTGCCGCTAAAGTTGTAGTAGATCAAGCGTACGCCGTAGTTGACTCGCTTGAGACTGCGATCTTGCTCGGTCCACCACACGTTAAAATTTCGATCGGCCAGATTGAAGATGGGGAGCGGAAAGATGTACCAGGATTCGGTGACTGCCAGCACCAGATGAATGCTCTTGGCCGACTCGTCCCACTGTTCGATGTTGATTTCGACTGCGTTGAAGAGCCCGGTATTCATCAGCAGCTGCTCGTTGCGATCCAGACGAAGTGTCAGCTCGTTGATGCGTAAGGAGTCACCGGCACGAAAGTCAATCTCTCGCAGGATGAGATCGGACTTGGTCTTTTTATTGCCGGTGATGCCGATAGACTCTACATAAACGAACTCACTGGAAAGTCCCTGGGCTAGGGTGAGGCAAAAGGCAGGAAGCAGAAACCAACGACAAGTGATTCTTTTTGGCTTCGTCCATGCCATAATGAGCAAAGAGATTTCAATTAGACATTAAGGTAATGCATCAGTGATTCAAAGCGTTCTTTCAAGATCTCTCCGTCCCCTGTTTCTGAGTACATCGCTTTGATCACATACTCATAACGCTCTAATACGGCGATTGCCCTATGCAGATCTTGTTTGTTTGTCTTCAGATGTACCAAAATCTGGTTAGAGTTGGCCTCCGAGGTGATAAAGGAAGCGAGGACGGTGACCCCTTCGGACTCTAGCAAGCGGGCCAGCTCAGAGAGCACATAGTCCGGCTTACTCATCTCCAATACGAGGATGCTACCCAGCTCCGCAAAGGAAAAACTGGTGGAGAAAAATGCCAATAGGCTGTGTTGGCTGATCACTCCGAGATAATTCTCTTCTTCATCGGTGACCGGTACGACGGTCAATCCCAATTTGGCCACCTGGGCCAAGACATCAAAGACGTGATCACCGGCGCGCACAAAGGGGCGTTTGAGGGATAGGTGGTAGGATCCGATGGCCTCATCGACGTCATGCTGAAGGATGTCTTCTTCCCCGATCAAACCAAGAAACTGCTCGTTATTGACAATGGGCAGGTGCTGCACATAGTACTCATTCATCAGCTCTAGCGCCTCATTACCCGTACTGGACGTCTTGAGCGCAATGATATCATGCGAGATTAAGTGTGTAGCATTCATTTTGAGACCCGGGTTTTAGTAGTTATTCCTTTTTGATCAGCTTGCCTCTTTGTTCGGCAAATTCCTCCTCGGTGATGAGTCCTTTGTCTTTGAGCTCGTTTAGTTTTTTTAATTGTTGTAGCAGCAAATCATTGTCCAGGAGGTCCTCCTTTGGCGCGTCCAGTCGTTTGCGCAGGGTGTAGCCTCCTGCCTTAAAGGACTCCCATTGCGGCTGAATCCGCACATAAGCCAGCGCATCGTGGGTATCGATCCGATTGTAGTCGTTAAAACCCATCTCTACGGCTCTGCTGAGATGCTCGTAGGCCAATTCAGCCTGCTCGGTCTGGGAGTACGCGCAGGCAAGGTTGAAGTGAATACTCAAGTCGTTGGGGTCGATCTTGAGTGCTTGCTTAAAATCTTCAATCGCCGCCTCGACATCAAACTCCTTAAACTTCTTAATGCCCGCTTGCTTGAAGGGGTTGTTTTTGACTCGACGCGTGCGACGACTATTGGTGGCCCGGCGGCGCGGCTGGGTTGGGGTAGTCGTAGGACGGGGTCGTGGTCGTCGCTCGCGGCGCATCTGCTCTCGGGGCCGCCTTTCAAAATCGGTGTCCCGTCGACGCCGCGGACGACGGGCTGAGCCTGCGTAGCGGCGATTGTACTTGGCATCAAAAGTCTCCTGATCCATCATTAGGAAGAGGATTCCATCAAGAATGCCTAGGACGATAGAGAAACCCATCGCGAAGGACAAAAGACTGTATAGAATTCCAAGTCCCACCTGACCCAGGTAGAATCGGTGGATACCAAAGATTCCACCTGCAATGGCCAATAAAGCGGCTACATTTTTATTCTTCATCTAGTCTTTTCATCTTCCGTCTAGCCTATCGCCGCCTTGATCTTGCAAGTCAGCACAGCGATATCATCGGGATAGGCCTGCGTGCCTTTGAAGGCCTCCAGGGCCTTGAGCAACTTCTTATTAAACGTCGTGGCACTGTCTTGCCGATGTGCCAGCGCAAACTGCGTAATCTGCTCCTCATCAAAATACTGACCTTGCCCATTGCGTAAGTCAGTGAGCCCGTCCGTGTATAATACCAACAGGGAGGCATCGCTCTCCAGCTGAATCTCCCCCACTTCGATCGGGTCCAGATGTTCGACCGCCCCCAAGATGGTACAACCAGCAGACAACATGGTATGTTCATGTCCATTGACGAGGATCGGTGGATTGTGCCCGGCATTGACATATCGAATCTTGCGCTGTACCGGGTCAAACTTAAGGATGAAAAAGGTGACTATACGCTCGCTCTTGGTGATATCCACCAAGGTGCGATTGATATACTCCACCAGATCGTCCAGCCGATCGTGCAGCATAAGCGCCGATCGCAGCGTCGCCTGAAAGTTGGCCATCAGTAGCGCCGCAGGGATACCCTTGCCCGATACATCGGCCAGACAAATGACGTAGTGACCGTTGTCCAATTGGCAGTAGTCGAAGTAGTCACCACCGATGTTAGAGTGTGGTCGGTAGATCGATGATAGCTCGACATCCGGATTCTCGGGCAACTCCGAGGGGATCATCATCTGCTGCACCTGCTTGGCCAGCTCCAGCTCCTTGTTGTAGGCTTCCTGTTCGATCTGTCTGTTGAAGAGCCGTTTGTTTTCGATAGCGACCGCCACCACATTGGTAATGGTGATGATAAATTTGAAGCGGTCATACGCATCTTCAGCGTGCTCGACCTGGCCGATCAGCACATAGGCGATGGGATCATCCTTGTGAAACACCGGGATGACCATATCAAAGTCTTTGACCAGCTCGTCACTGAGCTCGCCGACCCGCGAAAAGTCCTTGAACCGTTTGACCAGCACCTTGGCCAACCCACTGACATCCTGGGGTTGGTAGTCGATGGCCTTCTTGCAGACCCACCTTTCTCCCTCGCGAAAGAGCATGGCCATTCGTCGGACGCCCAGCTCACGCTCCAGAAATTGGCTGTACATTTCAAACAAATCGTGGGCAGACATGTTGGCATTGATCGCCTGCGTGATACGCATCAAAAAGTTGAGCTGAGTCTGCTTGTTGTGAAGCTCCAACTCTAGTTGCTCAATCTGCGGATACATATACTTCGCAAGTGTTTTTTCCTCCATACCCCCGATCCTTTAGGGCGCGCCCGTACGGTTAGGCGATTTGGGTTAAATTTAGCTAAATACTTCGTTCAGCCCACCCACCGTGAATGAAAATACTGATTCTCGAACCCTATTTGACAGACAGCCATACCCAGTGGGTAAACGGGCTTGTCGAACACCTTCCGCACGAGGTGCAGGCCCTCACCATGAAAGCCCAATTTTGGAAGTGGCGCATGCATGGTGCGGCCGTCACCTTGGCCCGCCAATCTGACCAGCTATCCTGGACGCCCGACATCGTCATCGCCTCCGATATGTTGGATCTAAACGTATTTATTGCGCTCCAACGCCACCGACTGCGAGCGTGCCGATTTCTGCTCTACTTTCATGAGAATCAGCTCACCTATCCCATCTCCTCCTTTGATCGAGACGCGGCCCACAAGTGGGACAATCACTATGCCTTCATCAACTATGCCAATGCACTGGCCGCCGACCAGGTCATCTTCAATTCGCATTATCACCGGCAGGTGTTCTTGGAGGCGCTGCCCCGATTCTTGAAGCGATATCCCGACGAAACCAAAGAGCTGCAAGTACCGCCACTGTGGGACAAGAGTGTAGTGATCCAACCGGGCTTTGATGGACACAAACTGGACAAGCATCGGATCCGGACGTCTAACCATCGACCGATCATCCTTTGGAATCACCGTTGGGAGTACGACAAGAATCCAGAGAGCTTTTTTGAGGTGCTGGTACGACTGGCAGTAGAAGGTAGCGCGTTTGACCTGGTGGTACTGGGAGCCCAATACGAGCGCTCTCCCGCCATCTTTGAAGAGGCAGAGGTCAGACTCGCTGATCATTTGTTGGCTTTCGGGTACGTGCCGGAGCAGGAGTACTACCAGTGGTTGTGGAAAGCTGATATCGTGGTCTCCACTTCTCACCAGGATTTCTTTGGTATCAGCGTCGTCGAGGCGATGTACTGCCATTGCTTTCCCATGTTGCCTGATCGGCTCGCCTTTCCGGAGCATATCCCAGAAGGCCTACGGCCCCAATGCCTATACAAGGACGATCAAGACTTATACCGGAAGTTGCAAGACCTGATAGCTGATTGGGACGCACGGCCGTCAGCGGTAGATACCTTGCGAAGGAAGGTCGAGCAGTACACTTTCCCTCGGCTGGCACCGCTCTACGAGCCCTTATTTCAAACTTGACTCAGAAAGCGGCAGTGTGGTGAGGCGACTAGTGCGAGTCCCTTTTCACCTCGCTGCCCGATCGGCCTACCAGGAAGTCGAGATCGGCTCCCAAGTCAGCCTGCTGCACATGCTTGATGTAGTGACCGATATATCCCCGATTAAAGCCCAAATCGGGGGCCACCCAGTTTGCTCGCCGACGCTGTAGTTCTTCCTCAGAGACGTCCAGGTGGATCCGCTTTTTGTAGACATCGGTCTCGATCATATCGCCGTTTTGCACCAGGGCGAGCATCCCACCCTCGGCCGATTCAGGAGCTACGTGCAGGTACACGGTGCCAAAGGCCGTGCCGCTCATACGTCCATCCGAGATCCGCACCATGTCCGTCACGCCTTGGGCTAGCAGCTTCTTCGGAATGGTCATGTTGCCCACTTCCGGCATGCCAGGATATCCCTTGGGACCCGCATTCTTCAGGACCAACACGCAGGAGGCATCCACGTCCAGATCGTCGGAATGGATACGGGCCTTATAGTCCTCAATATCTTCGAAGACCACGGCGCGGCCGCGGTGAGACAGCAGGGACTTGGTCGCCGCCGAAGGCTTGATGATCGCCCCTTTTTCGGCCAGATTGCCCCGCACGACGGTGATGCCGGACTCTTGCTGAAACGGCTGGTCCAGAGAGGCAATCACTTCCTTACTGTAGCTCTTGGCCTCGCTCGCATTGGCCGTGAGCGACTGGCCATTGACGGTCATGACGTCCTCGGAGAGCTGGTCACGCATCGTGTTGACCACCGCAGGCAGGCCACCCGCATAGTAGAAATCCTCCATGAAGTACTTGCCTGAGGGTTGTAGGTTGGCCAACAGTGGTACCTGGCTACCCAGGTCATCAAAGTCTTGCAATTGGAGTGGTACCTCCATGCGCCCGGCAATGGCGAGCAGATGCAATATGAAATTAGTCGATCCACCAATGGCGGCATTGACCTTGATTGAATTTTCAAAGGCGTTGCGCGTCAGGATTTTGGACAGCGTTAGGTCTTCTTGCACCATCTGGACAATACGCCGTCCGGATAGTTGCGCCAAGACCTTGCGGCGCGAGTCTGCTGCCGGGATGGCGGCATTGCCGGGCAAGGTGAGGCCCAGCGACTCCACCATACAGGCCATGGTAGAGGCGGTACCCATCACCGCACAATGGCCCCGACTCCGGCACATGCATGCCTCCACTTCTCGCAGTTCCTCCTCGTCGACCGTCCCCTTAGCCACTTCGGCAGCCAACCGCCAGATGTCGGAGGTGGCCACGTCCCGTCCCTGATACTTGCCGGTGAGCATCGGACCCCCCGAGACTACGATGGTGGGCAGGTCCACACTGCAGGCACCCATCACCGAGGCCGGCGTCGTCTTGTCACAACCGCACAAGAGTACCACCCCATCCATCGGATTGGCTCGGATCGACTCCTCCACGGTCATGCTCATGAGATTGCGATAGAGCATAGCGGTGGGTTTGATCAGTGTCTCGCCCAGCGACATGACCGGAAACTCCACGGGGAATCCCCCGGCCTGCAAAACCCCCCGCTTTACGGACTCGGCAAGCTCGCGAAAGTGCGCATTGCAGGGCGTCAATTCTGACCAGGTGTTGCAGATACCAATGACCGGTTTGTGGCGAAACTCATCGTCAGGGATGCCTTGATTTTTCATCCATGCCCGGTAGATAAATCCAATTTTTCCGGTCTTTCCAAACCACTCCTGGCTTCTCAGTTTTTTCATCTGACTTCTTGATTGGCTGTGAGGCTCGAAGATAGCCAATTCACCCAGAGCAGGCTTATGGGTTGGTGTTGTGGTGTTGTGGTGTTGTGGTGTTGTGGTGTTGTGGTGTTGTGGTGTTGTGGTGTTGTGGTGTTGTGGTGTTGTGGTGTTGTGGTGTTGTGGTGTTGTGGTGCTTTGGTGTTGTGGTGCTTTGGTGTTGTGGCGTTGTGGTGTTGAGGTGTTGAGGTGTTGAGGTGTTGTGGAAAGCAACTCCAAACAACAGATGGTATTGCGCTGAGTTCTCGATGCGGAATCTGGTCGGAGGTGTGCCGACCATTGGTTGGGGCGAGTGTCAAGATATTGTCAGAAGGTCACTTGAGGGAGTAGACTCAACGAATGATCGACTAGACACAGTAAATGGTGTCTACCACCTATAGTGAGAATGACCACGTTTGGAACACGATAGGTTATACGGATGAGGATCGGTCCATATGTGAAGAGATCTCGTTGGTGCGGATGTGCAATGAGCCCATTCATTTTAGCTGAAGAGGGCGATCGTTTGGCGCGATTTCTGATATACGGGCTGTACATGGACCACTATGAGTTTATTGACATGGACAATCGCGGCAAGGCATTTGCCGTCTGGCATTACGGTGTCTTTTTGGCCGAGCGTAGGTACAAGGCGTACATAATCAAGTTATACGCCATCGATTCTTTCTTTGTTGAGGTCTACTATCAGCGTGACGAAGCCCTGATCGCAGATATCAATAGCTTTGAAGAATTGGATTTTCTAGATCCCTACTTGAATCAGATCACCCTGGGTGATTTGATTAAGGCCTGACATCGTAGTCCGCTTCGTGCCCCCGCTACTCGTCTACGGCATAGTCATCGCCGTAGTACTTGCTCGTGATGTTGGTATGAAACTTCAAGGCGGAGATCGGCGGATACTTGACGGGGCGTAATCCCGGGAGGACCTCCAGGATCTCATCTTCCCAGACATAGATGGCCATCGGGATAGAAATACGGGGTCGACCGTACAGTGCCGAAGCTTGGGGCTTACTCACCCGGTGGGTGGTTGATGGGAGAATATCATTTGTGATTCGCTGCATATAGTCGCCCGTATTGAGGATGATCGATCCCTCGGGTGCGTTGAGGCGTATCCACTTGCCATTTTTTTGATTGTACACCTGAAGACCCTCCACCTCCTGGGCAGGAAGAATGGTGAACAGGTCGACATCTTCGTGGCCCAGCATTCTTCCGGCGCCAGAGGCATCATCTTCAGCACTGATCGGTGGATAGTAGTTGAGTCGAAAGCCAAAGTTGGTCTTGCTCAATCGCTCGTCATAGAGGTGAGGATCACAGTGAAGATAGCGCAGGATGCTTTGCATGATCGGGTGTATCAGTTGCTCATGCGCTTCGACCACCCGCCGAAAGACCGGCTCCAGGCCTGGGGTGGGCCAAAAGGCCGCTTCGTCGTACGAAGGATCTCCGTTCAGATCAAATGCCCGGCGACAGAATACCCAGCCCTCCACCAGATCCGGATGGATGATCGTCGTCTGACGTATAGGAAAGTAGCCTTGATTGACGGAGCCCACTCGCGACGCCTCGTAGCGCATACGCTGCTCCAACGTGGTTTGCTCAAAGATCTCCCGCACCTTGTCGTAGGCAGTGTCATAGAGCGACACATCCACTCCATGATTGACCAACACTGCAAATCCGATGCCTGCCAGTGCCTCTCCCAGCTGCTGTGAAAAGGCTTCCCGTCCTGCCATCCCGCCGGATCGGAAGAGGCCAAAGTCGCATTCCGGGATCTCGTAGTCCTCGTCAAATTGATCGGCATCTTTGTTTTCGACGAGATGATAGGCTTGCTTTTTTTCTACTTGATCGTATCGGCTAAAGTCTTGGTTTAGCGCTTTGATGCCATCTTCTTGCTTGCTCATAGGTTGCTAGGTTGAGAGAGTCGCTTACTGATCCGGATACCTGGTTAGACCCAAGCTAATCTAACACATTTAGGAGCATGTCTCTCTCACGTCCGCCCAGCTCATCTTGTTGGCCTACTTAGATCGCTGATTTGCTAATACCGTGGCCACTCTCATCATGCACCATTTCACATCGAATCCCAAATGTACCCCAGGAGCACGGCCAGTAGCGTCAAGGGAATGATCCACTTGATCCAGAGGAACAGGCCTTGGGTCCAGGGGCGCTGAGAAACGGATAGTTGCTGCTTGGCCACCACCCTGCCCAGTCCCCAGGCCAGGGCAAAAGCACTAAGCGCACTGCCCAATACTTGCATGCCAGAACCAAAGATCAGATCCAACGTCCCAATCAGGTCTGCGTCTAAGCAACTGGGCAAGGCCAGCGCCAGTTGTATCACTCCGATCAGACCGATCTTGGTGCCCCTATCCAGGCGATCGAACCACCGCATCCCCGCACTGCCAAAGACGACCTCGTAGGCAGCGATCAAAGAAAGCATGGCCACCATGGAAAGGGATAGAAGAAAAAGTATACTGATGAGTCTACCACCCGGCATGGACTGAAAAAGATGCGGTATCGTGTCAAACAACAAACCCGGACCGGCGGTCATGTCTAGCCCGTACAGCAGAATCGCAGGCACAAGAAAGAGGCTGACCAGCAGCGAAGCACCCACATCCCCAAGCGCCGTTAGGGCCGCCATCCGATCCAGCCTTTCGTGCTCATCCAGATATCGACTGTACACCACGACGAAGGTGCCGCCCAGTCCTACGGAGAAGAATGCTTGTCCGAGCGCGGCAAAAATGTCCTTACTCCCCATCGCACCAAAATCAGGGGTGAGAAAGGACCAAAGATGGCCTCTGGCATCCCCCGAAGACAAGATGTGCACGACTAAGTACAGCATAGAGAGAAGAAAAAAGGGCATGAACAGCCGACTCACCCGCTCGATGCCATCGCGCAATCCACGATAGACTATCAGGAGCGCGATGATAATGAGCAAGGCCGCCCACATATACTGGTGGCCGCCGGTCTCCAATTGGATATGATAAGCTCGAAGATTTGCTTCTGCAAAACCCTGGCTGATCGCGAAAAAGGTGCTGTAGAACACCTGACCCACCACCACGGCGTAGTAAGAGCCGGCCACCGTCACGGTCAACAGCAGTAAGCCGCCAATGTAGCTGCCCCACTTCGGACCCAGGGAGGCCTGGAAGGCTCGCAAGGTACCCTTTCGATAGGCGCGACCCAGCGCCATCTCTGCCATCAGGGCCGGCACCGCAAAAAACAACGTGAAGGCCAGATAGACGATCAGGAAAGCACTGCCCCCATAACTTCCCATCATGTAGGGAAATCGCCAGACGTTGCCAAGGCCGACCGCCACACCGATCATCGTCATCGCAGCGGTCGTGCGCGACTGAAATACATTGCTGGCTAGGGTCTTTTTCACCGGTCTGGCGTTGCTGCCGTGACAAGGTATAGATTTGCGGCAAGAAGCCTAAGGAGGCTGATGAAATCCGCAGGCTCAATTTGCTCGCTTGCTCTTTTGTCTTTTGCCCGCCTTCTGCGTGGCATAGCCCCGGGAGGGGAGGAGCGCAACCGAGATCACTATCCACCCTCGGCCAGCAGCGCGCGAAGAAAACGGAGGCAGTAGCGGATGAACGCCCAAGGTTGAGGAAACGACTTCTGTACCTTCCAGCCCCCACACGTCAGTCGCCACAGGATTCGGATATATAGTGAGACGGTCGGCCGGACCCGCATTTGGCCCGTGCGATAGTCTTCACGGGCGTCCAACAGCAGGTCAGCCAGGCCCATCATTTGGCAGAGATCTTGAAAGAATCGGCGGAAGTCGGGACTGCCGGCAGATCGCATGACGGAAAGGGGTAGCTGCGCCGTCGCGGCCCCCTCGCGCTCCACCATGTCAAGCATCACGCCGGCTTCTTGGGTATGTCGCTTCTTTTCGGTTTGATCAAAGATGATGCGGGCGGCCTGCATGAAGGGCTCGCTGATCCCGGTTTGCCCGACGATCTGTCGGATCGCATTTAGTCGGGTGGACAGCTCTGCACTAGCGTGCGGGCTTGCCAAGTGGTCGCGCTCGCCTTCCAGGTAGCTCAACATGGCCTCCGTTAAGGCATCCCGATCTTCTTTAGCCTCGAGCGCATCGAGCGTGCGATCTACGCAGTCAATACCCGCCAACAGTACATCGAGTCGATACTTCTGCTCCAAGGGGAGCGTAATGTTAAACGCACCGGTCAGCACATGAAACTCGTCACTCAGGCGCTTGTAGATGGCCCGGACGCCAGTCCAGTCGACGAGTCGCTCATATGGGGCGACTGTCGGTGCCATATTGGTTAGGGATGTCACATGAGTATAACAACCCAACCCCCGCGGCAGTTGCGGATCGGTGCGATACTTGGCCACGTGCTCCTCGGTCATGCCATCTCCGGTATGTAAGTTGTGGTCCTTGAAGGCTTAAGCGATTTTCTGGAGGTAAAATCAGCACAACGCAATGTTCCAATGCAGCGTGCTTTGTCGCGTGCTTGCGTGTCTGACCGGCCTGACTGGGCCAGGCCGGGTGCGCCCTGAGCAGCCACGGTTGCAGGAAATGCCGTATATTTGCGGTCCCCAAATGCAAGGTCAAGGAGAGACATGGCAAGAAGTTTGCATATGATTTGACTTTGCAGGAATAAGGTCGGGTGGCCGAGCGGTTAGGCAGAGGTCTGCAAAACCTTGTACGGCGGTTCGAATCCGCTCCCGACCTCAACCTTGTCGAGGCTCAGCACATCGTGCTGGGCCTTTTTTTGTGCGAGGCCAGAGCCAAGCGCTGCTTGAGCGAAGGGTCTTGCCAAAAAAAGCTGCGACCGCAAGGGAGCTGCCTCGACAAGGTTGAAGCGCCCCCCATACCGGATCACCGAAGGTAATCCGCTCCCGACCTCAAAGTAGTTGGCTCATCACGGTATGCATAAACCAATTCTGTGCCCAAGCTTGATTATCTTCAACTTTATCATATGAATCGTGCTAGAGTGAAATTCCATCTAAAACGGAAGTCCTATCTCAAAGAAAAAGATTGGCATTCTCCGCACTGCTGTCCGGTCGTCAAAATTCACTGACTTCATTGTAAAGTATATTTCGAAAATGGAATCAGGGGATCGCCTGACTCGTCACCAAACTCGATATTATCCGGGTACTATTAAGAACTACAAGGGCTTTCTTAATCAAGTTCAAGAATTTGAACGGAATCACAATCGGAAATTTAAGTTCAATGAAATTGATAGCGTCTTTTATGATACTTTCATTGATTTCTTCAATCACAAAAATTACAGCTTAAATACCGTCGGTCGCCAAATAAAGTGTCTTAAGGTGATCATGAGGACAGCCATGGAAGAAAATAGACATCAAAGCTACGCTTTCTCCTTGGCTTCAAAACTATGCAATCAATGTGGGCTTTCAGATAGATCTTATCTTACTCCCGGCCCTAGTAGAGTTTCGCATTAAATCTTGTTGTTAATTCTAATGTCTTTGGTCCGCATACTTCGTTGCAAAGCCTCGCCGTAGCCACGGCTATGCCTGTGTTTTGCGCCTCGTCTGCAAACAAAATCCTATTAGAATTATCCAACATATCTAATGCGAAACTCTACTAGTTCTGTTTATGATTACATTTTTGGTATTAGACCATGCTCTAAAGTGAGCTTGGAAACTATTATATTTAATTATTTAACTTCAACTCGCAGTGGCACCATTTGACCGAAATGAGCGGCACGATTTGACCGCAATAGACACAAAGACACCTCATTTGTCCATTAATGGACATTATTGCTTTCTTGTTCCGTAGGGTATAAAAGGAAAAATTGGGAAATAAATTATGAAATCTCATCCGAAGCCAAGAAATATACTGTTCTTATTGATTTTATTGATTAAAAGTATCCTCAAAAGCAGTCTGGCCTTGACTTCCCTCAAGCTTGGTATAGGCGATACTACCCATACCATCGAAGACGTATACTAAACCCTTGATCATACCTAGGTCTTCGGCGAAGATCTCATCGTAGGTAACTTCTCCATTCAATAAAATAGACGCATGCTTGTCCTGAACCAATATTTCTAAATCCTGCCAGGAACTCACATCGCAACCCAAAGAGGACAGGTCATGATTACTTCCATTCTTGGAGATTTCTCCCAACTTATATGAGACATGTTTTTCACATCCGAGATCCTGAAGAATGACGCTAAATATATGCACCTCAGTTACGATGAGCAAACCCATCCAAGCACACATTTTGTTGTGTATGACGTCCACCCTGAGTCGGGACGAAAGTTTGAAATTATCGGAATGAACTTCAAAGGGCTGGCTATTTGTAATCCGGGTTGAAAATCGCCGCGAAAGATCTATTCCACGTTCGACCAGCAAAGTACTGTCTATAATCAATTTGCCGTCAAGAATCTGAGTTTCATTCTGGAGGTCGATGGGGCTAACTGCATCCCGGTAGTAGAGGTGTGACTCCCAACCACTACTAACGATGTGGATGGGCTGCCGAGCGATAACCGAATCATTGGCGATGAGCCTTGCTCGATGAAAACCTGATTCGTAATAGATGCTCGTCACTGCATTGCCGGCTGGGTCAATAGCGAAGCGATTATTGGGATTCCAGGACTGCTGAATGTAAAAGGAGTCAGCTTCAACGTGGGATAGATCATAAGTAAAGACTACCGTATTTGGGACACCCTCGGCAACTGTCTTCGAAGCTTCAAACTGCACTGGTCCGTCAATTCGTGGGGGGTCAAATGTTTTCTTAGTAGTCCTTTCGACACTTGGCTGCTGCAAATGACTTACTGCTAAGATAAAGCACGTACCGATTAAGAGCATCGGAACTAGCCGTTTCAGACGCCGTGATTGAGTCTTTTCTTGCTTGACAACGACTTGCTTAAAGCTGTGCCAAGCTTTATGACCAAGCCGACCAAATTTTATCGGTACGATATAGCCTTGGTGTGGCCCCTTTGGAGCGCTATGGAGCACTAAGAAATGAGCTGCTGCGTGATCCTGAAATTAGTGAAGTAACCCTGGCGGTGCATCTGCCCCGAAGAGATAATTTTGGTCCAATGCTGACTTCTTTTGTTCTCCCGGACATTAGTGGTGACGAAGAATACGACTGGAAGCATTTGCGAGGAGATTATCACTTTCCCGATGTATTCGACATGGAGCTGGTAGCCGGGAGAAGTTTTGATATACAGAACTCGAATGATTCCAGCAATTATGTAATCAACGAGGCGGCGGTTCGTAACCTGAATATGCTTCCTGAAGAAATTATCGGACGGAATCTTCTGGATGCTAAAACTCGTGAGTCTGGTAAAATTATTGGCGTGGTAAAGGATTTTCCGTTCGAATCAATCCATCACAACATTAAACCAATGGTCATCCAAGGGAAAGTACACCGATTCAGTCGGATTTTATATGTGAAATTACCCGCCCGAGATATGTCCAGAAAGCTGGCCGATGTGGAGCGTATTTGGAAATCAACGCTACCCGGTGTTCCATTTGGTTATTGGTTTCTTAGTGAAGAATTCGGTAGGATGTACCGTGCCGAGTTAAAATTGACCAAGCTCGTGCGACTCTTCTCTATACTGGCTGTGTTCATTGCCTGTCTAGGTTTGTACGGATTGGCCTCGTATACTGCCGAACAAAAAACCAAGGAAATTGGAGTGCGAAAAGTGTTGGGAGCTACGGTCCCGCAAATCGTGCTGATGCTGGTATCAGATTTTCTCAAGATGATTTTAATTGCCTGCCTCATTGCCCTGCCGATAGGATACTATTTGATGCAAGATTGGTTGCAAGATTTTGTCTATCGGATAGAGATAGGCTGGCCAGTATTTGCATTCTCAGTGTTGATCATTGTGGTCCTCACTTTATTGACCGTTACCTATGAGAGTGTCAAGGCAGCGGTGGTTGAGCCGGTAAAGTCCCTGAAACATGAATGAGACAAGCATTCATGCAACGATGGTGTCAATAATTGAGAGCCATATTTGCTTTTCTCCTTTTGTTGTGCAAAATAGGAAAACATGAAACTGTATGAGGCATCCCTATTCAATCTCCATAAATGTCGTTTTCTCTAAGAATATGTGTCCCCACATTTGTAACTCAATTACTTTAGGACATTGTATGTTTCTGTATATCAAATAGTTAAACAATTATAAGGAGGTCCGCTTAGGTCCGCTCCCGACCTCAAAGTAGTTGGCTCATCACGACAGTGATGGACCTTTTTTTGTGATTACCAAGGTGCAAGCCACGCTTGCAGACCGCAGTGTAATCGCTAGAAAAGAGTTGAGCAATACGAGCCCCTAAACAACATGGAACAAGTGTTTCGTTTATTTCGTTTGTTCTTTACATTGCAGAGCAAAACCGAGGTGATATCATGGAAAGTGTTTTAGAACGACCTACCAAGAATGAACAAATCAGCCTTCAATGCATTGGTTCCTGTGTCATAAAGGTCTATGATGTCACTTAAGGGTCTCAGGGAAAATGGTGATCTGCTGAGGGTTTCCGTGGATGATCAAAGTCATGATAGCTTCTTCCTCCAAGGAATATTCCGTTTTCTTCTTGTTCAGCTGGTCATACGAAGAATGTTATTCATTCTTATCAGCGATGCCTGGTGTCGATGCTAGGTTTATCCATATTGAAAGTTATCACTTCACCGATCCTGAACGACCACGTCCTCGGCCACCCACCTGGTCTCATTCCACTGAGTTGAAACGTGTTTGCTACGTCCTGGCATTTTGCTGGTTGAAAGAAGTCACTGCGTAGCCCCCGGACCTAAAAGGGGAGATTCTTCCCCTCCCTAAGTTTAGCTTAACCCCACGTTGCCAGTGAAGTCTTTGATGGTGTAGCTATCTGGCAGGAGCTCTATATCCCATGTGGGCGGTGGTGGCATATTTGGGAGTCTTGCATTCGCCAGGTCTTCGAAAACGGAGGCAGGATTGCCAGGAAAGGTGACGACACGGGCTTCACCATACCGGATAATGTCTATGAAAGCAAGGTCGTAGTCCAACAGTGAGATAAGTAGCGGATCTTCCTGACCCATGGCTCGAAGCCAATCACTAAAGCTATGAGCCTCAAGGGGCGTGTAGAGTTGCGGAGCCACTTGAGCATAGTATTTGGCCAGCAGGGAGTCTACGTCTTCGCGGTCGCGGAGCAGCAGGTAACGCATGGCCCTTGGAAGGCCTCTTGTCAGCATGGAGCCTCGGAAGCTCCTGGCCAGCCATGCGTATAGCTTTAGAGGTTTCTGGTCTGCGGCCCATGGATGCAACGAAGAATCGCCTTTCCAAACAGCTTCTGTCGTGGTATGTTCCCATTCGGTGATATTTGCTTGTGGAGGTGGCAAGGAGATACTTTGTCGGATGGTGTTTGATCTATCGGTATCTGTGCCTGCCACTGCCCACACCGCACGCATATCTTCAACGATTTGGTCAAAAGTGTCCAGATCGAGTGTTTGAAGAAATGTGTCGTAGATTTCAAAATTTACGGCACCAAGGTTTGGTAATTTCTTCACGATGGCGATGGCCAAGTCAAATAGCTCGGGGGGCATCGGACCGCTATGCGAATCAAGCCAGTACCCTTCGCGCTCTACACCTCCGGCCAGATGAATCTCCCAGACGCGGTCTAGCGGTATGTGCTCCAGAAACTCTTCAATCTTGATGCGACCATTCTTCTGATTGCAATACAGGTTGTGCAGATCCAGTAGGATACCGCAATCGGCCTCTTCGGCTACGCTCGCCACGAAAGCCCCGTCATTCATTTCGAACGACTTTCGCTTGAAGTACGCGACACCAGTCTCAACGGCCACGGGTCTGCAAACTCCTTGGGCAAAGAGCCTAATGTTGCGCGCAGCAGTTTCTACCCCCTCGTCCGTCTGCAACGGTGGAAGTAGAAAACCTGCAGCGTGGTGAGGCGTGCCGGCAACACTGAGATGCTCACTGACCCAAGGGCTGTCAAGCTTCGCTGCCGTTTGCGCTAGCAGTGCCATCTGCGCTCTGTCTGGCGCACGCGTACCACCCAAGGGCACTCCCACGGAGTGGACAAGCTTGTGTCCAGGTAGTTTAGCAACGGCATCAATACCCGGAGTAAATTCGAAGAATGGACCCTTGAAGGGATGATCTGCCAACCACTGCGTTTGGGGTTCGATCTCGAGCAGGTCCAGGGCAGCGGGCCTTTGTTTTAGAAAAGGCCATAGTGCTGCCGAAAACACCATCCCCACCCCAAGCCTGGGTACTTTTATGTCAACCACGGCCAAGGGTCATCCACTGTTCGGCTACATCAAGGTTATGATTGACAACAAAGTAGCGTTCATGTTCGAGGAACATATCACACCCTGTAGCACAGGCCACGTGTCCGGAGAGCTCGGCAATTCTTTCGATTGCTTCAAATACACCATCCAGGTTGTTGACGAGTTCAGGTTTTATCCCGACTCGCAGCTCGTTTTGCCTGCCGCCTCTGAGAGATTTGACAGCTTTCGGAACCGCAACAATGGGATCATCACCCAAGTGTTTTGGCACTACCACATTTCTCTGTAGCTCAAAGTGGAGATCAAAGCCTGAACAGCAGGCTGGACAACCTAGGCGATCCAGTATGCTGGCAACGGCCTTTTTGTAGCTGCCAATATCTGCTGCAACTGAGGCGGGTAGTGAGACTCTGACACGGTTGGAGGAGGCCTCTTCTCTAGACTTCATTTTTATTATGATTTTGAGTTAAGAAATGACGATGTCAGTATTAGTGAAAGAAATGGTGGCCAGGTCACCCATGCCAGTGGAAAATCACATCCTCCGTCCTCAAGTTGAGTCTGGTGTGACACCTACATTCATTCATGGCTGTTGGTGATTTCCTAATCATGGATGTTTTTGGTGCACGAGACCGAGCAAGCCACGCTTGAGCGAGGGAACAAGTGCACGGAAAAAAGCGACTGCAAGGAGCCCTTGATGCTATTGCAGCTCCCTCCTCCAGGATGGGCGCCAGCCAATCCGCTCCCGACCTCAATAGTAGTTGAAAGAGTAGATATTGGCTTGAAGTCTGGAGACTTCAAACAACGGGCACCAGAAATCCAGGATGAATGGACACGAAATGTGCTTTAGAATAGACCTGACCTTCGGAAAGCTCATCTCGACCGTACGCCAAAAAAGGCTGGCGCTCGTGTCCAAAACCGAAACAGAATTTTAGTCGAATTCCACTTAATCCCCTTGATTTAGCTTCATTTTTTTACGTATTTCTCTCCCCACCCAAACGCGCTACATCGCAACCTACCTCAATTAATTTCAACTAACTGGAGCAAGTCATTATTCTTGGCCAGCAGAATGGTCTCTGCTCCGTCGGCTAAGGCGATGATCTCCGAGTCGGACACATTACCTTGCACATATAATCCAGTTTCATAAGGCTTACTAGGAATAAAACGGTCATCAGGATCCAATCAGTGGGCCATATCCCCTAGCAGGACTCAGGCAGAACTAAAACCCATGACGAAGTCCTTTAGTGGCATGAGAATGCAAATTATTACAAGAAGATAATCCAGGGAATACCTGGCACACGGCATAAAATTTCCTCCTGTGGCGATAGAATCTCGACACCCCGGCTTCCATAAATTGGTAATGAAAATCCTCACTTCACCGTGATCCCCCCGTCTATCGTCACGACCGCACCGGTGATCCAAGCCGACGCAGCCGTCGAGAGAAACAGGCACAAGTTGGCGACATCTTCGGGTTTTCCCAGTCTTCCCAGCAAGGTGTTTGCAGCGGCGTCAGCTACGGCCTGGTTTGGATCAGGAAAAGCGGCCGCAGACGACCAGATGAGGGGCGTATCGACCGGCCCTGGACAGATGACGTTGACCCGAATCTTCGGGCTATAGTCCATGGCCATCTGGCGACCAAAAGCTACCAATCCGGCTTTGGAGGTACAATAGGCCGGATGATTGGGAAATGATTTGGTCGCCGCGATCGAGGCATTGAGAATGATCGTGCCTCCCTCCTGCATCACCGGCAAGGCATGGTGCGCCAGGTAGAAAACCGCATCTAGGTTCGTGGCCAATGTTTGCCGCCAGGTGTGCGGACGTAGCTCCGCGATAGCGCCTAGCCCCAGCACCCCCGCATGGCAAAGAAAGCCATCGAGTCGACCAAAGGATTCCGACGCCAGCTCCACCAATCGTTGATTGGTTGCTTCCTCGGCAATGTCCCCATAATGGATCACTACATTAGGGTTTGATGATTTCAATTCTTCCAGCAGTTGATCTCCCCGCTCCCTGGAGCGACCACTGAGCACCAATTGGGCCGACTGCGCGGCAAACAGTCGAGCCGTCGCCTCCCCCATGCCGCTGGTGGCGCCCGTGATGATGAAAGTTTTGCCCGTTAATTTGTTCGTTCCTTCCATTTAGAACACCGTGTTTTACTTCCCGCATGATAATCAAAAAGCGGAGGAACCACCATGGGGAGGAGCATAAAAGGGGCCTTCGTTGACAATCGGGTAAGATGGCACTTGACCTCTTGGCTTTAGTGGTTTTCCAGCACTTAGGGGCCAAATAAGAACCAGACCCTTTTAGAAACATCTTGAGGAAACGTACTCTATGAGCCAAACAATTCTTAGCGGCCTGCGTCTCATTTTTAACTAAACCTCTCGACCCAGGGACTGTTAGATTATAGACGCGTTGATTGAGCTGATGCGGTAGACCCTTCGGGGACCGCGGGCCATCGACGGCCAAAAAACTCAAAAAAGGTAAGCTATGATATTGTCCAACAGTAGAACCCTTCTCGAAGACATCGCATTCGCCAAGCGCAGTGGGTATGACGAAGAATTTATATTCCAGGAATCTGCGCTCATCGGCCGAAACAACCGCAAGCGATACGAAAGGGACGAATGTACCCTAGTCGAGTACTGTGTGCACGAAGGACTTAGCGACCCATCCGACCAATCCATCCTTTTCTTGATCAGTTGTGGCGACGGCACCAAAGGTTGCCTGAGCAGCTCCTACGGCACCTACGCGGATACGGATCTGATCGATTTTGTCATGAGTCTGAAGAAGGAAGCGTCAGTGAACTAACCCGTTATTTCCTCCGGGAAGGATTTTGACCTTCCCACCATCAAACGTGCGATGACGCAAGTGTGCTGATCCACCATTGCAGCTACGACCTGCGAAGGCAAACCCGCAAGCGCTTGATCGCCTTGCTTGCATAATTTCTTGCGACCTGATGATTGACGGACAATACTTGCGCAATCTCCTGATCATCAAATCCCTCGAAATATTTTAGGTAGATGACTTCTCGCAAATAGGGGGGTAATCGTTCCAACTCTCGATGCAGGTCTTGTTGCAATTCATCCTGGGTTTCCTTTCGGACGATCTCATATTCCCACGAATCGACCGTGGTGATATGGGGTGCTTCGAGAAATCGATTGAAGACCAGGCGAGATCGCTCCATCTTGGAGAGTCTCGAATGCAGATTCTTTTTGACTGCTCGAAAAAGGTAGGCACGGAGATCCTTTACCTTACTCGTTTCGCTTGGATGCAGGATCATCCAGATAAAGAGCTCCTGAATGACATCCTCGACAATCTCTTTGTCGCGTCGAATCAATAATCCGTAGTGAAGCAATCTAGGGTAGTAGGAGCGGAAGAGGGTGTCCAAAGCCTCGTTATCCCCAGCCGCAATCTCAACGGATGACGGCTCCACATCCTTGACGTCCAGTCTTTTGTAGGGTTGTTCTTCCAATGTTGAATCTTCACCGAGTTCCTCGTTCAAATATATAGAATTCAAGTCCGTCCTTCTCGGCAGCTGGTAGTAGGCATCTGCACCAAGTCTACCGTGGGATAAAGCGATAGATCTTCCGCAGACAAAAGGTGGACCCCACGGACCCAATCTGGCGTCGCCGCTGCTTCCCGGTACCAGTCCCTCGGTAGGCAACGTGCTATGCCGGCAAAAAAATATTCCCGTAGAGAGTTACATCTCCCACGCTATAGGCATCTATCTTTAGAGATGACAACCTTCTACGAGAGAAGGTCCGAAAGCATATGGACATCGAAAAAGAACTTAGGCGATTGGCGGTTTACGGCATGGAGGACTTCCTTGCTGACGAAAGATTTAGAGCATGGGTGCACGCTCCCACTCCCGAAGGGGATGATCTCTGGATGTCATTCATCGAACATCACCCGGAGAAAAGAGAGGAGCTGGAAAGTGCCAGGCAGGTCCTGCTTGGCATGGGCAACTACTTCGCGGTGCCTCAGGAGACGGCCGGCCACATCGAAGACAAGCTGAAGCGCGTATGGCAGGAGGCAGACCGGAGAAAGGAGGCAGACCTGTCCAAGCAGCCGCGTAGACTGCGTCGCCCGCTTCGATGGGTGGCAGCGACGATTGCCGTGTTGGTGTTAGCAGGTGTGACTTGGTATAGCATGTCTCATAGGACGCAACTGACCACCATCACCAGTGGCTTCGGCGAACAACAATCTATCGTCCTGTCAGACGGTTCGGAGGTACAGCTTAACGCTAATTCTACATTGTCGTATGCCCCGAGGTGGAGCAATGGTGAAGACCGAACAGTTTGGTTAGAAGGAGAGGCCTTTTTTAAGGTGATGAAGCAGCCCATCGAAAGCTCCAAGTTTTCGGTCATTACCCATGATCTGACCGTGGAGGTTCGCGGCACTTCATTTAACGTACGCAGTCGTCAAGACAGCACATTGGTCTTCTTGGAAGAGGGTACGGTCGAGCTGCTGTTGGACCACCAAGCCCAAGATCAAGTGGTCTTGAAGCCTGGAGATTTGGCGGTGTACGCTGCCAAGACCCATCATCTGAATACACAGCAAAACGTACCCATTGAAACACAAGCCTCGTGGAAGGATGGCGTACTACGGCTAAAAGACACCCCGTTGAAAATCGCGATACAAGAGCTGGAAGTCATCTATGGCGTCGAGATTCAAATCCTGGACGACAACCTGCTCCAAAGGAAGATAACGACGGGACTGCCTGTCCAAGACATGGAGCTGGCAAAGCTCGCTCTTGAGAAGGCGTTGGGAATACAGATAGCGAGCGACGGAGAACGCTTGATTATCCAGTAATGGCACCCGGATATAACTAGAGTAGTAGATCTCCGCATTAGATATGTGGAAGCTCTACTGAGCTCCGGTTGCCGAGCAACATGGTAATTCAGGATTGATCGACAGGAGACCTGGGTCGATCCCTGCTAACTTACACAGTACTAATATTCAAATCATAGAAACGTATGAGACTTAGCGTATTACATCTACCTAAGAACCTGGCCCTGACCGTATTATGCAGTTTCGCTCTGGGGTTGTATCCGTCCCTGGCGAGTGCTCACTCCCTCGACGACGAGACTGCGCTACGCCATCTATCCGAGGCATTAGAAGAGTTGAGTGAAAAATACGAGGTCTTCTTTACCTATGATGCCGATCTACTCATGGACCTCCGAGTCGATTTTGCATTGCAAGAGGGCGAGGATCTCGACCATGCCGTCAACCGGCTGCTCAAGAATGTGGACTTGCAATATGAGCGCTTGAATGACAAGTTTTGTGTCATCTATGACGACTCTCGCAAGGGGCAGCGGCGACTCAAGAAAGTCAAACGAAAAATCAATCAGCTTCAAAAACTTGAGGAAGATAATCGCATCAGTATCAACCGGGCGCACAAAAATCCCAAGGTGCATCTGCAGGGCATTATTCGCACCGCCTATCAGCAGAAACTAAAGGTAGACATCACCGGTACGGTCCGTGACGAGGAGGGGCAACCCCTTTCGGGCGCCACGATCCTGATCAAGGGCACGTCCAGTGGTACCACCACCGACTTCGACGGTAGTTTTTCCTTGGCAGTAGAAGAAGGAGCCGTGCTGGTCGTCTCTTATCTTGGTTATCTCACGCAAGAGATAGCCGTCGGTGATCAAACCGACATTCAAATCCAGTTGACACAGGATGCTGCTGTGCTGGAAGATGTGGTGGTTATCGCCTATGGTGCGCAAAAGCGAGAAGATGTCACCGGTGCGATCGGCTCGCTCAATAGTGAAGACTTCAACCAGGGTGTGGTCGCCAATCCGGGACAACTGCTCCAGGGAAAGGTCGCGGGCGTAAATGTGTCGGCCGTCAGCGGTGAGCCCGGTGCCGCGCAAAACGTGATCATCCGCGGAGTAGGTAGTTTGCGCTCAGGTACAACTCCGCTGTATGTCATTGATGGTTTTGTGATTGATAATGCCTCCACGGGGGTCGCCACCAATCCGCTAAACTTTATCAGTCCGCAAGACATCCAATCGATCAACGTGCTCAAAGATGCTTCGGCTACTGCCTTGTACGGGGCAAGAGCAGCAAACGGGGTCGTCGTGATCACCACCAAGAAAGGGCAATCCGGCAAGACCGAGATGAATCTTTCTTTATCCACGGCCTGGTCTTCGATGGCCAATGAGATGGACGTATTTAGTGCCGACGAATTTCGACGACAGGTAAATGCCATCGGCGGCACCCTCTTTGACGCCGGCGGAAATACGGATTGGCAAGACGAATTGACGCAAACAGGCGTATCCAATCGGGTTCATTTATCCATGAGCGGTGCCGCCAGCGACAAATTCGCCTATTTTATCTCGGCAGGCTATGACGATCAGGAGGGTATTTTCAACAACAGTAGCCTGGAGCGTGCTTCGGGCCGGGTCAACCTCAGTCAAAAAGCCCTCGACGGCAGACTCAATATCGAATATAACCTCACCGGTGCACGCACGGTCAATAATCGGCCCGATGCCCGAGCGATGACCCTAGAGATGCTCCGCCTTAATCCCACCATTCCGGTCAGGACCAACGGCAACCCCACACTGCTGGACGAAATATTAAATCCTTTCGTCAGACAGGACATCTACACCGATGAAGCGATCAATAATCGACTGCTGGCTAATATTTCTCCCACCATAGAGATCATCGATGGGCTAAACTACAAGCTCAACCTTGGTGTGGATTATTCTACGACCGACCGTATAGTGCAATTTGAGCCTTATGCCTTGCTCGAAGGTTTTGAACTGGGCGAATTGACTTCCATCACCGCCAGAAATAATAATCGGTTGGTGGAAAATACCCTCACCTATAATCTGGAGCGAGGCGTCCATGGATTTATTTTTCTGGCCGGTCATTCCTATCAGAAAACATTTGAACACCAGAAGCGGTTTGAGCTAACCAGTTTTGCCGACAACGGTATTGAACCGGTCTATCAAGATCAGATAAGTACACAGGATCAGCCAACGAATTTCAACACGTTTGCCATTGAAAACGAATTGCAATCCTTTTTTGGCAGGGTAAATTACGGCTATGCTGACAAGTATTTGTTGACGCTCACACTACGTGCGGACGGCTCGTCTAAATTTGGTGAAAACAATAAATACGGATACTTCCCGTCACTCGCAGCAGGATGGAATATTACCAACGAAGATTTTATGGATGGCTCCGTATTTAGCAATTTAAAACTGCGGGCCAGCTGGGGTCAAACCGGAAATCAGGAAATCCCGTCCAAAATTACCCAAGCAAGTTTTATCGAAAGCAAATCGAATAACGATACATATCCATTAGATCCATCGGCAAATACGCTGGACGACTACCCATTTGGATCCATCTTTACTCGATTGGCCAATCCGGATATTCAGTGGGAGGTTTCCACCCAAACCAATATTGGTATCGATTTTGGATTGTTCGATTATAAATTGACAGGAACCCTAGACTACTTCAACAAGCAGTCTGAAAATGTGCTGCTTGAGGTCGTACCGGCGGATCCCATCCAACCCACAGCCACGTTTTGGACCAATGTTCCCGATATGGTGATCAAAAATTCAGGATTTGAATTGAGCCTGGATTATACCAGTGGAGATACCCGTAGTTTCTCCTATAATATTGGAGGCAACTTAGCGTACACCAAAAACGAAGTTGAAAATTCTCCTTTCGCAGTACTGACTACGGGCGCTGCCCAAGGGGCGGGTCAGACCGGCGCCACCATCAACGGTTACCTCAACGGCGAGGCCATAGGTGCTTTTTACATGAAGGAATTTGCCGGGATCGGCGAGGATGGCCTGAACCGCTTCGTAGATCAGAATGGCGATGGTCAAGTATTAGAAAATGACCGGCTGGTCGTGGGAAGTGCACTCCCAGATTTATTATATGCATTTTATGCCAATCTAGGCTATAAGAAGTTTGATCTGCAATTAAACTTCAATGGTGTGGCAGGCAATGACATTTACAACCACACGGCGATGACCATCTTCAATCGGGGCAATCTGGCATCATCTTTTAATACGACGGCTTTTGCCACAGCCTTTGATAATGAAGCCATCACCAACTCCAATGAAGTCTCCACACGGTATCTGGAGAAGGGAAGCTATTTACGCCTAAATAATGCCACCTTATCTTACACGGTCCTTCCGACAGACATCGGTATTGGTGACTGGTTCTCCAGTATAAAGATTTCCTTGACGGGACAAAACCTGTTTACGATCACCGACTATTCGGGTTTTGATCCGGAAGTAAATACCGGTAGTTCTATCGGCGGGGTTCAAACCTTCGGCATTGATCGCTTCACCTACCCGGCAGCCCGAACCATTTTATTGGGATTAAATGTCGCATTCTAAATTTCGTATCATGAAAAAGAAGATCATAACTATCATCGGCCTTTACCTAGCACTATTTAGCTGGAGTTGTACCGAGCTCGAAGAAGATGTACTTGACGAATCCCTTTCTGGTGCGGGACTGGCTGAGACGGTCAGCGGCACTATTGCACCGGCCTATGGGCAAGTGTCTTGGACATGGAGACATACCAATTATTTTGGACTGCAACTGATCGCCTCCGATGAGGGAATCCTTCCCTTCCGCGGAGGAACGGATTGGTTTGACGGCGGAAAGTTTTTGGATGTACACCGACATTCCATCACGTCGGGGAACGACCTGGTCGGAAGCTCATGGAACGAACTGACGAAAAATATTTCCAGAACGTTGTCCGCCATTGAGGTACTCACACCGTTGGCCGAAGCCGGCGACAGGGAGGCCGAGGGCGCCCTGTATGAAATGCATGCGCTCCGGGCTTACTTGAATATGTTGACGTTGGAGAGTTGGGGCATGGTATTTAATAAGGAGAGTTCGGATGAGCTCTCAGTTATCCTGAGGGGGGAAGATGCGATTGCCAATATCCGAGACGAACTACTATCGGTGGTCGATCGCATCAATACGGACAAAGCACCTGGTCGACTTACCCAAGCGGCGGTCTGGGGCTTTCTGGCGAGGCTACATCTGAATGCAGCCGTTTATCGCGATCCGTATGGTACCCCCAATTTCAGCCAGGAGGACATGAACAAGGTCATCGAGTATACAGACAATATCATCAACTCGGGCCAATTTCAATTGTCCCCTGAATACTTTGATCTATTTAATGACGAAAATAACTCCAACCCTGAGTTGATTTTTGCCTTGGATCAAAGAGGCGTCTTGCGTAGAGAACATAGCCGGTGGGCATACTGGTCCATGCCCGGATCGCTCTTTCCCCGGCCGGAGTTTCCCAGTGCGGACGGCACGGACGGACCCGCGATCACCTCAGACTTCTATCAGACCTGGGTCGATGCCTATGGCGATACCGATCCTGCTGAGGCGGATGCTCGATTCTTCCAGCAGAATGTGGAGGTGCCTGAGGAAATCCAAAATCTAGAGGGACTATCCCCACTCAATGACGAGGATAATTTCTACTGCGTCGTACCGGAAGAGTTTGAAATCGATCGGGGCATCATCCGAGGTATCCCCTGGGGACCACGGAAGGGCAGCGACGGCAAATTCATCACCTGTGATGGAGGCGTGCGCATCTACCCGGTGAAGCAAATCAAAGGCAATGGCCCGGACAAAGATGTAGGCTACGTCAATCTCACCCTGTTTATCGATTATAGCAACGAGGGCCGGCTACACCACGCGGGCTATCGGGTGTCCAAGTACCAGTTTAGCCGCACTTCACCCAACGGCAACAACTTCAGCAGTGTCGATCTGGTGATGATGCGACTGGCAGAAATATATCTCATGCGGGCAGAGGCCAAGCTCCGGAACGGAGACAATGCCGGGGCCCTGCAGGATGTCAATACGGTACGGGCATCGCGTACGGCGCGACCGGATCAAACCCCGCCAGCCCTGAGCAGCATCGATCTCGACATCATGTTTCGTGAGCGGGGCTTTGAGCTATATTGGGAAGGGTTCCGCCGCGGCGATCAAATCCGCTTTGGCAAGTACGAAGACACCTGGACCGAAAAGACAAGCACTGACCCCAGCAGGCGGTTGTTTCCGATCCCTCAAAGCGCGATCGACGGAGCATCCAATATCGAGGGCTTCCTGGTGCAAAATCAGGGCTACTGAGCCCATTACACATTCACGGGACCGCTCGACCCTGGTAGAACGGTATCCTGACAAAACAAGCAGAACGGTAGTCTGTGCAAGTAAAATCCATCCTGTGCCGCAAAGGCATGGGATGGACCCACTTGCACCCGGCATCCTACTACCTTCGATGGCTTCGCCATCCGTCTCGAGGATTAGCTAGACTGACTGGCCTCCGCCGATCTCCTTATGCAGCCGTGCTTTGCGCTTGAAGTATTGGCAAAAGTGCCCGATATCAAGGTCTTCTGGGGCCGGACTTACTAATCAGGCCAAATCTAGGTATTTACAGCGATTACAGACTGCGAGAGTGGCCTATACGATCCTTCCCCCACCCCCTGGCCCGCTCTGCGCCGCTGTTGTGCCGTATGCTTTTTTCTTCTGGCGGGCATCTCTTGCCCTTTGCACAAACTTCATGGCCGGGCCTCCTCCAGACCCGATGCTTTCCCGTATTGGTACGGCTTGATCTTCCCAAACGATCCCCCTTCCCGTTTGGCTTGCATCAAATCATACCGGTTCTGCAACCTCAGCCAGTATCCTTCAGATAATCCGAAATACCGCGATAGCCGCAGATCAGTATCCGCCGAAATACCCCGTGTACCCTTTACAATGTGATGAATGCGATCCCGCGGCACACCGATGTCCCTGGCAAGTTTGCTCATGGACAGTCCGATTTCATCCAGAAACTCCTCTTTCAGGATCACGCCGGGATGGGGGTTTGTCAGTTTCTTTGCCATGTCTCTTTCCTTCTAGTGATAATCCACAATATGCACGTCCGCTGCGTTACCATCCTCCCATCGGAAGCAGATACGCCACCTCTGGTTTATCCCGATACTCATTTGCCCGGAGCGATCCCCCTTAAGGGCCTCCAGCTTGTTGCCGGGCGGATTCTTAAGATCATCCGTTGTCAGCGCCGCATCCAACTGACGTAACTTGCGAAGGGCCAGGTCCTGGATTTCTCCAGGGAATTTCCTTGAATACCTGCCGTTCCAAATCGTCTCGGTTTCCTTACAGGAAAAGTCCAGTATCATGCCCTTTCACCTTATACCAACAATGATACCATGTTGTGTGTTGCGAAACAAGCACTTTTACGTGCAGTCATTAACCGATCACAGATTGTGACCGATTTCTCCTTCTGGTGTACAGAACCGGAACCCACCATACAAGAATTGATAAATATTGATAAATATTGTATCTTGTGGTATTCTTGATTATTAGTTAGGAGGATTAGGTATGCATGTGTCATTAACCCCACATTGGGAGAATTTTGTTCATAAGAAGCTGGAAGCCGGGCGTTACAAAAACGCCAGTGAAGTGTTCCGGGAGGCCCTGCGGCTGCTTGAAGAGCGGGATGAGATGTATCAGGCGCGCTTGTTTCAGTTGAGGAAAGACATTGAAGCCGGAAGATCCGGCGAACCCTTATCCTTTGATGCAGACGCTATAAAACAGCAGGGCAGGAAGCTACGAGAGGATAGAGCACACTGATGTTTCAGATTAGTCCGCATGCCCGGCGTGACCTTGTTGAAATTTGGCTTTACATTGCTGAAAGAGCTTCGGACCAGCGGGCTGACAAGTTGATCGACGAAATTGAGAGCACTTGCTCAACCTTGGCGGCAAGTCCGTTTATTGGCCGGGCAAGAGACGAGATTGCCGCAGGTATACGAAGTCTTCCCGTGAGTAGCTATATCATCTTCTACGATATCCTGGACAGTGGAGATATCGTGGTCCAAAGGGTCTTACATCAGCGGCGTGACCTTCCCACACTCTTTTGACATATGGCACTTTCCCCTTCCAGTGTACAGAACAGGAATTGCCCCTGCTGGGGCTTCGCTTCACTTCGCCCTGGCGGGATCAATTGAGTAGTGCTTTCCCATAAGCCGGTGTCTGCACTCTCTCGTTGAGCTGGGTGTGTCTTGATACCAACTTCGATGATGAGCTGGACGAGAGAGCGCATAAATCTGCCGTTCTTGAAAGATTCGGGCAGAATCACTGCCACCGGCCGGGTCAAGATTCCACCTCTGGTGTACAGAAGGCGAAAAGCAGGGAAGCTAATGAACCACTACTCTTAGGAGAATTTGTCAGGAATGACCTATCAACGGCGTTATTACATACTCATGGAAACTGTGTCAAAATGATCGAGACACTTACCACTCTAGTGTGCAAAAAGCCAAAGCGATGAAGCAAGCAAGGTGTCCTCCATCGCATCCCTTGCTTGCTTCCATCATCTTGTTCCAGAGCCAATCACCTAGTAGAGCTTCGCATTAAATCTTGTGGTTAATTCTAATGTCTTTGGTCCGCATACTTCGTTGCAAAGCCTCGCCATAGCTACAGCTATGCCTAGCCACCCACCCGCTTTCGCGGTTCCCTCACTTCTCGCATTGTCATGCTTGACTCTACGAGATCGTTCGGTCATGCCTCGTCTGCGAACAAAATCCTATTAGAATTATTCAACATATCTAATGCGAAACTCTACTAGCCTCCCCCTTGAATTCTGGTGTAACCACTCTCAGGGAATTGTCACTGTTTGCCACGTCTTTTGATGGTAACGCGGAATTCCCTAATTAAATACGCAACACCCACGTACACCAATAGCTTCAGAAAAAGGGCTCCCACAAACAGGAGAGGATCATCATGTAGAAGATTCGTGTATCTCTTCCGGTCTAATAGCAGAAAGTATGTCATCTCAACACAGAAAAAAATGACGAATGCCGCTCTGATCGGGTGTTTATACACATAGTCCTTACCTAATAATGACATTTATCTACAATGTTTTTGAGGGTGATCTACTCAAAGCCGAAGATAGTTCCAGATATTGTGGCACTTAAAGTACCACCTACCGCCCCTAGCAATGCTCCAGCTGGGCCCGCGGTTAGTCCTCCCCACGCACCACCGACAACATCACCAGTGGCTAGCTTACCGATGCATGTCCAACATGACTTCCTTGCATATCCATTATGATCTACGCTAGCAAAGTTATTCCTCCAGAAAACGAAGGAGCTTTTAGCCACTTCAATTGTCGAATTAACTACCTGAGGGTTAGATAAGGTGCTCCATACGGTCTTCTTTTCCTCAAAGATGAGCATTAGTTCCTCATCCGATGCAGACAGGTTCTCCATAAATACATTCCTTAGATCATCCACAAACAACTGATAATCGCGAGGTAATAAATTGTATTTTTCCGTACGGATTTCAGTCCAATTGGATTCATCGATTTGCAGGGCAGCAAATTTCTTTTTAATTGCGCCAACGTCGGTTCCAAGTGTCTTAGCAAGTTCTGGCTGAATCAAATGCCATACCTGGCCAATCCTATCTTCCTCAAGACTCTGAGTTTCCCTCCAAGATAGGATCGAATCACGAATAAGAATACAGTACTGGTCATGTGCCAACTTAATATCAACATTAAGTTCGTTTGAATTCTGAGCAATGGATAGTTCATCCGAGGACTGCGAGCATCCAAGAAGAAGGCTTACAATCATGATGATTCCGCTAAGATTCTTCATAATATTTATAGATGTTTTTGGTATATGAAACAATAAGAATCTAGCCAAGGATTTTTGGAAATGTGGTATTTGATGGCATGGCTCTCCATCCCTCTCTATCCTGAACTATGATAGTGCAGACTTGTGTCGATCAAGTCTAAATAGGTGAAAGTCTTTATGCCTGTCAAAGAATCGGACCTGATAATGCGAAGGGCTCTTACTCCTTGGACGTCTATGGTGTAGATGATCTTAGGTGGCTTTCTCATTGTCGTTGCTGCTGTCAAACGCTTTGTAGATCGCTGTTTGCATGTAATTGATCTTTGCGTTGGGCTGTGCCTTGCGCACGTATCCTGAGATGGATTCTAGCTTTTCGATGACCTCATTGGTGCCGTACTTGGTGCACCAATTGCGCAAGGAAGGGAGGAACAGATGATTGCGTGCGGGGAGCTCCACCCGGCGCCGATAAGCCTCGCAGAACTCTTGGATACGTGCTTGCTCTGGCACCCCTTCCTGAAATTCTCAGGATTTGTTTTCCTCTAATAAGCTAACTTCGGTCCTCTGTGCCGTAGTTTTTCTGTCCATCTAATATGATTGGAATAGTTTATGCGTAGCATGCAGGGTACCCTTATTGCAAAACAGGTTCAATCGCAACCCATGAAGAAGTTGCTATATCTCTGCCTATTGCCCTTGATCGGGCTTAGCATGGCCTGCAATGGCACAGAGACCACCCAGGCCGCGCCTGCCAATGGTGCCGCTAGCGCTCGCCCGGCGATGGCGGTCGAAGGCTTTGTGGCCCAGGCCCAGCGACTGGAGAGCATCGTGCACGCAACCGGCACCCTACTGCCCAACGAGGTCGTGGAGATCACGCCGGAACGGGCTGGCCAGCTAGAGAGCCTGCACTTTGAGGAGAGCTCCTTGGTGCGGAAAGGGGCCCTGCTGGCAAAGATCGATGACGAGGAACTGAAGGCTCAACTGAACAAGCTACAGATCCAAGTCCGCATGGCCGAACGCGAGGCCGAGCGAGGCCGAGAACTGCGCAAGATCGAGGCCATTCCGCAGGATGAGTTGGAACGACTGGAAAACGCGGTCGACCAAATTGAGGCGGACATCGCGCTGACAGAGGTACAGATCGCCAAGACATCGGTGTACGCACCCTTCTCCGGCATCATCGGACTGCGCAATGTCAGTCTGGGCGCCCATGTCAGCCCCTCGCAGTCCATTGTCCAACTGCAACAGATCAATCCGCTCAAGGTCGAATTTGATGTGCCGGAGCGCTACCTCCAGGACATTGCCAAAGGACAGAAGGTGACCTTTGACATTGTTGGATTTGACGATCCCTTTGTGGCGACGATCTATGCGACCGCGGTCAATATCACACCCACGACCCGCACATTTAAAGTACGTGCCCGCTGTTCCAACCCCAATCGGCTGCTGAAGCCAGGCAATTTTGCCAAGGTGGAAGTGGTCACCGGGGTAGACGAAAATGCCGTGATGCTGCCGAGCGATGCGGTGATTCCGGTGATCGAAGGCCAGAAGGTATTTGTAGCCACCGGAGGCAAAGTGGAAGAACGCATGGTCGAGACCGGCGTACGCGAAGGCATTATGATCCAAATCTTGTCCGGCGTCCAGCCTCTGGATACCGTGATCGTCAGTGGTCTCCTAGCTGTCTCCGCCGGCATGCCCATACAAATCTCCCAGATGGTGGCGTACGATAAGCACCTAAACTGATATGTCTCTCTCGTCCATTAGCATCGATCGTCCTGTACTGGCCACCGTGATCTCGATCACGATCATGCTCTTCGGTGCCATCGGTTATACTTTTCTGGGCTTGCGCGATTATCCCAGCGTCGATCCCCCGGTCATCTCCGTGCGTACCAACTATGTGGGGGCCAACTCCAACGTCATCGAGTCGCAGATCACGGAGCCGCTGGAAGAAAATCTAAATGGGATCGCCGGGGTGGCCTCACTCACCTCGACCAGTACCGATGGCCGCAGTACGATCACCGTCGAGTTTGAGGTGGGCATTGACCTCGAAGCCGCGGCCAATGACGTGCGAGACAAAGTATCGCTTGCCCAGCGACTCTTGCCGCCCGATGCCGAGCCCCCAGTGGTGACCAAAGCCGATGCCGATGCCTCCTTTCTCATGGGTATCACCATCCAGAGCGACAAACGCGACCTGCTGGGTCTCACCGAGATTGCTCGAAACATCGTCAAAGAACGGCTGCAGACCATCCCCGGAGTGTCACGGATCAGTGTGTGGGGTGAAAAGAAATACGCGATTCGCATCGATATGGATCCGGCCAAGCTGTCGGCCTACCAACTCACGCCCCTGGACATTCGCAACGCCCTCAATCAGCAAAACCTGGAGCTACCCTCAGGCAAGATCGAAGGCCTCCGCACCGAGCTGACCATCCGCACCTTTGGCCGCCTTAATACCCCGGAAGAATTTGACAATATGGTGGTGCGGGAGCTCGATGGGGTCACCGTGCTCCTCAAGGATGTGGCGGAGGTAGCCTACGGTCCCCAAAATATGACCACACTCTTGCGCGGCAATGGCATTCTGCCCATGGTCGGCTGTGCCATCACCCCGCTACCGGGATCCAACTACATCGATATCGCGGAGGAGGTATACAAACGGGTGGACCAAATCCGCGCCGAACTACCTCCGGACCTACGGATCGGCTATGCCTTTGACCGCACCATCTCCATTCGCAAAGCCGTGGCGGAGGTGCAGGATACCATCCTCATTGCCTTTTCGCTCGTGCTGCTGGTCATCTTTCTCTTCCTACGCGACTGGCGTACGACACTGATCCCGGTATTGGCCATTCCCATCTCCCTGATCGGGTCGTTCTTTGTCATGTACATCTTTGATTTCTCCATCAATATTCTCACACTCTTGGCCATTGTGCTGGCCACGGGTCTGGTGGTAGACGATGCCATCGTCGTCATGGAGAATATCTATCGACGAGTAGAAAGGGGTGTCCATCCGATCAAGGCCGCACACAATGGGTCCAAGGAGATATACTTTGCCATCATCGCGACGACGGTGACGCTGGTGGCAGTCTTCCTTCCCATCATCTTCCTCCAAGGCCTGACCGGCCGCCTTTTTCGGGAGTTTGGCATCGTGGTGGCGGGAGCGGTAGTGATATCCACCCTGGTGTCGCTGTCTCTGACCCCAATGATGTCGTCACGCTTTCTCAAAAACCGGGAAAGGCAAAATCTCCTATACCGGTCTACCGAGGGATTTTTTGTGGGACTTACTAAACTCTACAATCGATCGCTACGGGCCTTCATGAAAGTACGCTGGATGGCCTTCCTGATTACGATCGGTGCCTTTTACGGCATCTATTGGCTTAGCACCCAGCTTCCCACCGAGTTGGCTCCCATGGAAGACAAGAGCGGCTTTCGGGTGATTTCGACCGCTCCGGAGGGGACCTCCTTTGAGGTGATGGATGACTACGTGCGAGATGTCTTGGCCATTTTGGACACGCTGCCGGAAAAGCAGGCCTATATATCAGTGACATCGCCGGGTTTTGCCTCTTCTACCGCCGCCAACTCTGCCTTTGTGTTTCTCTCGCTGGTACAGCCGGAGCAACGCACGCGTAGTCAAGATGCCATTGTCAAATCGCTTTATCCCAAGATCGGAGCGCTAAATTATGCCCGATCTTTCATGGCACAGGAGCAGACCATCAGTGTCAGTCGCAGCCTGCGGGGTCTGCCGATCCAGTTTATTATTCAAGCCCCCAATTTTGACAAGCTAAAGGAGGCGATCCCTCTGTTCATGGCCAAGGTCGAGCAGGATCCCACCTTCTCGGTGGCGGACCTTGATCTGAAGTTCAACAAGCCAGAGCTGCATGTAGAAATCGACCGCGAGCGAGCGCTCAGCCTGGGTGTGACGGTGCGGGATGTGGCTGAAACATTGCAATTCTACTTTGGCGGTCAGCGATTTGGCTACTTCATACGCGACGGCAAGCAGTACGAAGTCATTGGGGAGGCCAACCGTCTGAACCGAGACGAACCCGGTGATCTGAGTAAGCTATACGTGCGAAATAACGGCGGGGAGATCATCCAGCTGAGCAATCTGGTGCAGGTAAGAGAAGAATCCAATCCACCGGCCCTCTATCGATACAATCGCTACATATCAGCGACCGTGTCTGCCGGTCTGTCCGATGGTTACACCATGGGGCAGGGCATTGCTGCCATGCGAGCGATCGGAGATCAGGTACTCGATCCCACCTTTAGCACAGCGCTGGGCGGCGCGTCCAAAGACTTTGAGGAAAGTTCAGGAGGCTTGTATTTCGCCTTCATCCTTGCATTGATCTTGATCTACCTGACCTTGGCCGCACAGTTTGAGAGCTTTCTCGATCCACTAGTGATCATGTTTACCGTGCCACTGGCACTTGCCGGTGCCTTATTTGCCCTTTATCTAGGCGGACACACGATCAATATCTTTAGTCAGATCGGCATCATCGTACTGATCGGTATCGTCACGAAAAACGGAATTCTCATTGTCGAATTTGCCAATCAGCATATGCAGTCCGGACATACGGTCAAGGATGCGGTGATCGAAGCCTCCACCCTGCGTATGCGACCCATCCTGATGACAAGCATGGCCACCGTGCTGGGTGTCACCCCCATCGCCCTGGCCTTGGGATCGGCAGCGACCAGTCGTATTCCGATGGGCATTGCCATCATCGGGGGGCTCCTTTTTTCGCTCCTGTTGACGCTCTATGTCATACCGGCCATCTTCACCTTTTTCAATCGCAATCGGCCCAAACGCACGGAGGAAGGGCCAGAGGTGGCGTTGGCCGAAACCAATGGTGATCTACCCAGAGTAGAAGACGAAATCCATAGTCCCTCGCTGCGCTACGATAGCTATGCATCCGCAGCCCATCCCTCCCTTGAGTATATCGCCGAGTCCACTGCGCTGCCACCCTCCGAGGCCGATCCAGCGGCAGATGCCATGCTGAGCTCTCAAGGGTATCCGCGGGCCTATCTCCAACAGTACATCCCACCATCCGCCGAGTCAGAGGTGGCGGTGATGGATAAAAGTCCTATGCGGGACAAGCCAGACAAGGAGAAAAAAACCTCCAAAAACGGGCGCGGCAAAAAGAAAAAGAAGAAAAAGGATAAAAAGAAAAGCAAATGAAGACACCGCGGTACATAGAGATGTGGAGATATGTGCTGACCGCCATTTGCCTGGCATCCTTGATCGAAGCACCCGCACAATCCCTGCTGCGTCTGGAGCAGGCCACAGACATGGCCCTGGCTAACAATCACCAGCTCCTGATCCTGCGGGCCAATGAGATGATTGCGCAAAACAGCAACAATGCAGCCAATGCCGATTTTCTCCCCACCGTCAGTGCCAATGGTGGCTACGGCTTCACCAGTACCAATACCAAGCAAGAGTTTTTCAACGGGGACTCCCGCTCTGCCAATGCCGCCGGTAGTCGGAGCGCCAATGCCTCACTGACGGCCAACTGGACCGTCTTTGACGGATTTAGAAGGGAGGCCGTCCGCCAAGGCTTGGCCCTGGATGAGCAGCGGGCGTCCGAGCAGACCCGCATCGAAGCACTGCAACTGCTGGAAGAAATTCATCTTTCGTACTATCAACTGGCTCAGATCCAGCGACAGATCCAACTGACCCGACATTCCATCAATCTCAATGCCTCCATACTGAGCTTGGCCCGGCAAAAACAGCAGATCGGGGTAGGAAGTCAGGCCGAGGTATTGCAGGCCCAAGGCCAGCTCAATGCCGACTCCGTCCTGTTGATCTCTCAAGAAGGCAACCTCCGTCGAGGCAAGATTTCGTTTAATCAGCTGATCAACCAAGCCGTGGACCAAGATTTTGTCGTAGACACCGCGGTCTCCATGCAGGGGCTGCCGGCCAAGGAAGCGCTGCTGAGCGAGGCGAGTCAGCGCAACCCCAATCTGCTCTTGGCCCAGCTAAATCAACTGGCAACTGCCTGGCAAATCAAAGAGGTCAAGAGCGTATTGTTTCCCAAACTAGATTTGACTGCAGCTTACAACTATAATTTCTCTCGGGCAGATGTGGGTTTTCTACTCTCCAACCGAACCTTTGGTCCCACCGCCAGAGCCTCCGTCACCTACGACCTATTTAGCGGAAGGAATATCAAAAAAGAATTAGCCAATATTAAGCTCATACGAGAGAATCTAAAAACCGACGAGGACCGTCTACGCTGGGAGATCGAATCCGCCATTTCGGATCTATATGCCAACTATGCCAATCTGGCCGACCTCCAACAGGCCGAACAGAAAAATATTGTCGTGGCTGAGCAAAATACTACGCTGGCCAACGAGCTGTACTTACAAGGCAGAAACACCAATTTTGAGGTGAGAGAGGCCGTCCTACGAGAGATTCAGGCCAAGGATCGTCTCATTCAGACCACGTACAATATGAAATACGTCGAAATCCAATTGCAGGCCCTGGCGGGGGCATTGCTGCCTCCGTGATGTCGACGGCGTGGGTCAATTGACGGACTCAAAGGAAAAAGCATTCTGAGGCTTACAGGTCTGACAGATGTGACATTTTTCAGGGTAGCTTTGACGGTTTTATCGAGAATATTTATGCAACTCGGATTTTCATTTTTGCCGCAGTCTGTTCGTTTCTTCCCTAATCGATGAAATAAAAGAACTTGTAAAATATCCGCCGATCGCATTATTGCCGATGGCAAATTCTCCTCCAATGGCCCCGGCACCAACAATATTGCCGCTGGACTGCAAAAATAATTTGCCCAATTCTGGGCATTCGGATTAATGGTCGAACGAGCGGCAATGAAGCTACTACCGGATATTTTGGGTGTCCCAATATTTTCGTTGCAACAATCACCCAATACAATATTTAGTCGAGCCCTTTTTGCTTGGATCAAATCGTGGATTTCACGCAGATTGACATAGGTCTATCTGACGACTGGATGCATAGACTCTTGCGCATATCCACCATGGGAAATCTCTCCGTCTGACCGTCAAATCGAAATCCGTGTCCAGAGTATAAAAACACGATAATATCTTTGGGGCCCGGTTGAGCTGCCTGAACCGCGCTCATTAGTCCATCCTTCGTAAAGCTATCTCCCGCTACGATGTTCTTATGGCACGTCATATTTAGGGCGGTGGCAATCCCTTCAAATTCACTTGTCAGATTTTGCAGATCGACCTGGGTGCAAGCCCTTATGTCTGCGATCGCCGTATTGGCAGCCACCACAAGATGCATGGCCAAGGCTTGGTCAGCAGTCTCGGCAGGAGGCTCGTAGGCCTGGGGCTGATTAATATTCAGCAATAAATAATAATCTTCATCCTGTGGAGTGTAGAACTGTTGCAAATATTCCTCCGTCAATTACTGCGTGGGATCCAACTCCGCAAATGCGACAAACGCCATATTATCCGTATCCTCACGAAGGATCTGGTCTCCTGTGGCTGCAATCGGTCCAATCCACTCTTGCCCTTCCAACACCCACAAAAAGTGAAAGTCCTGGTAGGCAGTGTTCGATTGATCTAAAATGAAATGACTTTCCAGCCCCTCCATCATGACGAAGTCGTTGGTCTGGTCGTCGACACTATAATTGTATTCACTGTGAATAACGATGTAGGCACCATTTAGAGAATAACTCACCCGCATGTAGATATCCTCCTCCTCAAAGAATACCACAAAGCCGGTGTAGTCAACCCCCGTCACTCTGCCAACGGAGGTCGTAGAGGCTTTGGCCAGGGACGGAAGCACAGACGGCAAAAAGGAGTGCCGCTGGAATAAGAAGAGATCTCATGTCGTACGGATTTTCAGTCAGCTTAAATATGCACAAGCAATTCCTGGGGCCTGGCGTTTTTTCCGTTATGTGAGCTGCCAATAAATTGCTATCTTAAAAGGACGTAGTCCCGCTCTATCGGCGCTTCAAGCCAGTACGATAGAGGACACTCCCTCCAAGCTACCCACTGCTATCTGACCACCCTACTATCGAAAAGGATGATGAAATGAGCCACCGCTAAACACATGGTGGCCAAGGCCGTGATGAACACCAAATCAGAAGAGATCCTACCATTTTCTGCAGACTGGACCACCGACTGCTATTGTACCCGTGGTTGGTGCCAGAAATTAATTCATGAAAAAAACTTGACACGATGAAAAACCTATTAGCAAGCGTCCTGCCCTTAAGCCTTCTGCTCGTCTTAATGTCCTGCAATGCGAGTGCCCCGACCGAAGAGGCCGAGGGACCCGACTATGCTGGATTCGAGAAGAATGTGGAGATCCTCCGATCGGTCATTCAGGCCCATTGCGACGAGAACATTGATTTGATGACATCCATGATGGCAGATACCATGCGTTGGAGCCCTCCGGTCTACAATGGCAATGCGTGGCTCGGCAAAGACGACTTCATAGCCGCGGTGCAGGGCTACCACAACGACTACGAAGACATCACCTATGAGGAGGGCATTGTCCTCCACGACAGGACAGTCAATGGCATGTGGTCAGGCTCGGTGTTCCCTCAGGCGTCCGCCCAGAGTGGCGGCAACAACGTACGCATGTACGGCACCTGGACAGCCACACACAGTGAGAGCGGCAAAGAGATCGGCGTAAAATGGTTTGCCCTCGGCAATGTGAACGCCGATGGTAAGCTCGCCTCCTGGAGCGAATACTGGGATGCCCACGGCCTCGCCGCACAAATCGCAGCCGACTGACCTAGCTTCCCGGCTAAATCCGAAGGAAGGCCTTTCAAAGCTCTCACTTGGACAAGGAGAGCTTTTTTTGCGTTACTGTCAATTCAAAATGGCCTCCGTTTCGCTGCGATACCATGCCGTCTGCTTATCCACGACGTAGTGATAGATCGCCTGCACGTCTTCCTCGTCCAGCAGGTCGGAAAACGAGGCCATCCCACTAGGCGCATACACACCATCGAGGACGATCTCCTTGAAGATGTCGCGGATACCTTCTTGCATCAGCGCTAGATTTGGATACTGCGAAAAGTAACCTACTTCGGCCGGATCTCCCGCCTGGTGACAGAGGGAGCAGTACTCCCCAAAGAGATCGCCTCCCTGCGCTACCAAGGAGGGACTAAGCGCCATATCCGGTGGCTTGGGGACCGGAATCTTGGCCGCCTCCGAAGGAAGAGGAGTCTCTCCGCCGTCCAGCTTGAAGGCCAGTATGCGCCCATAATTCTGGTAGTTGTGAATGGCTGCTTCCTCCTCAATGGGTCCAAAGCTCAAGCTATTGCCTCCGTAGCCTGCCATTACGGCCACGTACTGCTCGCCATCGATCTCGTAAGACATAGGGGCTGCCATGATCCCCGTACCTGTATCGATACTCTTTAGACGCTGGCCGGTGCGGGCATCGTAGATGTGCAGTTGTCCGGTGTTGGTCCCCTGAAAAACCAGATTTCCCGCGGTGGAAAGGATGCCCCCGTTCCCTTTCGGAATCTCGTTTTCGACTTCCCAGACGACGGCCTGTCTGATCGGGTCCCAGGCCTTGAGGATATTTCGCTCGAGCGTGTCCGCATGGCCTACCGTGTAGGGTTTTGTCGTTTCATTAAAGGGAGGCTCGCTTCCCGCATAAAGGATGCCGGTACCCCACTTTTTCTTGGTGAAGGAAAACGACTCGTCCGATTGGTAGACCCAGGGTAGGATGATGGTAGGGATATAGACCAGCCCGGTACTTGGGCTGTATGACATCGGTTGCCAATTGTGTCCCCCGGGCAAGGAAGGCACGACCAACTTTGGCTCGTCTTTGTACCAGCCTTGCTCGGTCTTGACCGGCCGGCCCGTGGTCAGATCTACGTGACTGGCCCAATTGACGCTGGTAAACTTCTCGGCCGAAAGCAATTCGCCCGTGGCCCGGTCCAGCACGTAGAAGAATCCATTTTTGGGTGCCTGCATGATCACTTGCCTGGTCTCGCCAGCTATGTCGAGATCGGCCAGGACAAGATTTTGGGTGGCCGTATAGTCCCAGATCTCACCGGGCGTGGTCTGATAGTGCCAGACCAACCGTCCCTCATCCGGATTGATCGCCAGGATCGAGACCAGAAACAGGTTGTCTCCACCGGCCGGACTGCGAAACCAGATGGGATAGGGGGACGAATTGCCCGTACCCACGTACAGCAGATTGAGCTCCGGATCATAGGCGGCCTGGCCCCACACGGTGCCTCCACCGCCCGCCTCCCAGTGCGAATTGGGATCCCAAGTTTTGGCCGCCATTTCGAGCTCCGGGTGCTCGTATCCGTCCGCCGGATCACCCGGGACCGTAAAGAAACGCCAGGCCAGCTCACCACTGTCCAGATCGTAAGCGGAAATGTACCCTCTGACGCCAAATTCGGCACCGGAGTTGCCAATGATGACCACGTTGCCGGCCACCTGTGCAGGGCCCGTGATCGTGTAGGACACGCTGCGATCTATAAAGGTGTCGGCACGCCACAGTTCCTTGCCACTGCTCGCATCTAGACAGACCATGTAGCCATCCAGTGTACCCACATACACCTTGCCCTTCCAGACGGCCACGCCACGATTGACCACATCACAACAAGCCCTTCGATTGTAGCTGGCGTCGACGCCGGGATTAAACTTCCAGATCTCCTCGCCGGTGCTTGCATCTACCGCATAGACAAAGCCCCAGGCCCCGGACGTGTACATGACCCCGTCGACCACAAAAGGCGTCGCTTCCAGGCCCCGCGGCACTCTTCCGATGGGCGAACGCGCTTGATATTCCCAGGCAAATCCAAGCTGGGCGACGTTATCCTCGTTGATCTGATCCAGCGGAGAATATTGCTGCTGCTCAAAATTGCCTCCCAGCGACAGCCATTCGCCGGCTTGTCTGTCCAGCAATCGAGAAGTATCAATCCATCCGGGAGGGTTGGCCCGCTGGCAACTCAGCATCACCAGCAGGGCAAATAGGTACGGCGTTAAGTGCTTCATGTTGGTTTTTCGTGATTTTCTGCCAAATATGGGTCCGATGGCTCGGCGTCAAAATTCAGCTTGAATCCAACATGCCGGAAGAGGTACTCTCTTAAGTTACGAATTGCGGCTGACTCTGTCTGTCCCTCTGCGGGCGGGCAAATACTCCTCCTCAATTAGCTATCTTATGGTTGCTCGGCGTCGCGGCCGACGGTTTTTGATACTTGATGCATGATCGTCTCCACACATAATCGCTACTGGACCTGGGTCCTGGTGCTGATGGTAGCCGCCGGCTGTCCGTCAGCCGACGATACCGATGATGCGCGCCTGCCAAATATCCTCTTCATCCTAGCCGACGACCTCGGCTATGGAGATGTCGCCTGCTATCATGCCCGCTCAAAAATCCCTACCCCTCATCTCGACCGATTGGCGTCCGAGGGCATGCGATTCACCGATGCCCACAGCCCCTCGACGGTGTGTACGCCAACCCGATATAGCATCCTGACCGGCCGGATGGCCTTTCGGACCGGTATGCGCGGGGTGTTTGCCGGCGTGGGAGGGCCCTGCCTCATCGAAGCAAGTCGCCTGACCTTGCCTGCTATGTTGCGTGACCAGGGGTACCGCACCGCCTGCATTGGAAAGTGGCATGTGGGCATGACTTTTCTTGATGCTCAGGGCCAGCCCATTGAGGCCCGAGGCGTGGAGGGGGTGGAGCAAATCGACTATTCGCGATCGATCCCTGACGGACCCCTCCATCGGGGATTTGACCATTTCTTCGGGACGGCTTGTTGTCCCACTACAGACTGGCTGTATGCCTATATCGACGGTGACCGGATACCCATCCCTCCCACCGATTTGCTCGACCGCAGTCAGCTACCCCAGCACCCCTATGCCAACGACTGTCGGCCAGGCCGGGTGGCGCCCGATTTTGATCACGAAGAGGTTGATCTCGTATTCCTGGAAAAGAGTCTGGACTTTCTCGTGCGCCACAGACGGGATTATCCGGATCGCCCCTTTTTTCTTTATCACTCCATGCAGGCCGTACACCTTCCATCCTTTGCTGCCGACCCCTTCAAGGGCAAGACCGACCACGGGCCGCACGGAGATTTCATCTTTGAGATGGACCACATCGTGGGCGAGCTGATGGATGCCCTGGATCGATTGGGGGTGGCCGAAAACACCCTGGTGATCTTTGCCAGCGACAACGGCCCCGAAGTACCAACCGTGTTGGACATGCGTGCCGCGTACGGTCATGACGGTGCCTATCCCTGGCGCGGGGTCAAGCGTGACCAATGGGAAGGCGGTCACCGCACACCGCTGATCGTGCGTTGGCCCGGCCAGGTACGAGCCCACTCCGTCAGCGATCAACTGATCAGTCTCACCGACGTTATGGCTACCTGTGCAGCTATCGTGGGTACGTCCTTGCCTGCCGCGGCGGCCGAAGACAGCTACAATATGCTACCTGCATTACTGGAGACCGCCGGTGGAAGGCCGGTCAGGCAATACCTGCTCCAACAGACGATCTCATTGGACCTATCCATCCGGGAGGGCCGGTGGAAATACCTGGATCACCAGGGCTCCGGAGGCAACAACTACGAACGCGAAGGGCCATGGGGTATGAAGGCGTACGCCTTGCCTGAGACGGACCCCGAGGCCCCGGGACAGCTATATGACTTGCGAGCAGATCCCGGCGAACGGATCAACCTCTACCGCAGACATCCGGAGGTCGTGGATAAATTGAAGTCACAATTGGAGCACTACAAATCTACGGGAAGAAGTGCTCCGGAGCGCCCGTCTAGCGCTGACCCATAGAAAGAAGCATCTGTCCAGCTCGGTCTCAGGAAACGGTACACGATCGGCCTGCGATAACCCACGCACGGGGGGCGTCGCCTAACGTCAATCAGTGGATTTTTGTTAACTTCTAGCAGACGTAACCCCTTAAGACAATGACTCGATTTGATTCTCTGCTACACCGCAGAAGATTTCTCCAGCAGTGTGGTATAGGTGCCGCAGCACTGGGCAGTGGTACGTTGCCCAATCTCCTGGCCTACCCTGCAACCTCATGGACGAGAAAATCACTGGCACCAAGACGCATCATCATTATCGGGGCTGGGCTCGCCGGACTCGCCGCGGGTTTAGAACTAAAGGCCGCTGGCCACGAAGTAGTGATACTCGAAGGGAGAACCCGCCCCGGAGGGAGAGTGTACACCCTCCGGCATCCCTTTTCTGACGGCTTACACGCCGAAGGAGGTGCCGTGATCTACGCATCTAACTATACGGTGGCAAATAAGTACATCGATCAGTTTGGTCTTCAGCGCTTGGACTATGACGTGCCAAACCTGAAGCCGCACTACTTTCTCGATGGCCGACACATCGTGTTGGATGGCAGTGCTCTGCAATGGCCTTATGGCGTAACGGAGGAAGAAAATAAACTGGGCCCCTTTGGAATCATAAAAAAGTATCTGCTTGATACGCTCCCAACCCAGATCAGCGACTACGACTCCTGGTCATCATCCCCGGTGCTCAAGGACCTGGACCAGCTCACCCTTGGTGCGTACATGCGCAGGCACGGAGCTTCACCTGGCGCCCTGGAGTTGATCAAGCAAACACAGTATTTCGGTAGCACGATTGACCAAGGGTCGGCACTATCATCGCTGGTGGCGGATCTCTTTTTCTTCTTCACCGGCGCCAAATTCTTTTTATTAGACGGGGGCAATGACCGGCTACCCATGGCCATGGCTGATCGGCTCCGGGAGGAGATCCACTACGGTCTTCGAGTCGCTGCGGTTGACCAAAGGGGAGATAAAGTCCGGGTGACTGCCTACCGTGGTGGCAGAATGGAGACCATCGAAGGCGATCGCGCCATCTGCACCTTACCCGCCCCCGTGTTGAGGAGTATCGATTTTAGTCCTGCCCTCGATCAGGCAAAGAGCAATGCTATAAATTCCATTTCCTACCTAGACACGACCAGAACTTATGTTCAGGTCAAGCAGGCTTTTTGGGTTAATGATGGAATCGCCGGCTCTGCTTTTACCGATCTGCCCGTGCAAGACATCACCCGCCAACCCTACTCCATGAAGATTGACGCGTCCAAGAGAGCCATCATGGAGAGTCATGTCAGGGGATCTCAAGCGAAGCGGCATGCGGCTATGGACAAGTCGGAGCTAATCGATTTCACCGTCAAACAGATATCAAAGGTCTTTCCCGATCTGCCTCGATACCGGGAGGGAGGACACGTGAAGGCCTGGAGCAGGGATCCGTTTTCTCTTTCGGCCTATTCTTGGCCCAGACTCGGCGAGGTCTCCGCTTATCTGCAAGACCTGCAACGGCCCCATGGAAAAGTACATTTTGCCGGTGAGCATACTTCCATTTTGAGAGCTTTGATGGAAGGTGCTCTCCGCTCAGGCGTCCGGGCGGCCAGGGAGGTGAATGATGCGGACTAGGGACCGCAGGCACGACCACCACCTACCCGTCCGCGCCCTAGTTTCATCGGCTAATCAACAGCTTCTTGGCGGCTTCCAAATTTCCGTCTGCGCCTAGCACTCGGACGACATAGACGGCATTGGGCAAGTGCGAAACATCCATTTCGAGGTAATCTATCTCAGCCTCCACGGGCCTACCATGCATCAGGCGCCCGCTTAGATCATGGACTTGCACTTGCGTGGGCAGCCCCTCGACACCTTCTAGATTAAATCGCACATTTACCCAATCCGATGCGGGGTTGGGATAGAGCTGAAGCATCTCGCCCGACCCTTGCGCCAATCTGCCCCCGGGTGCTGCCGTAAAAGATTGGCAGTTTTCGATACTCGGTCCGGAGCTGCAGTTGGCGACCACACACCATTCGTACTGGTCATTACGAGTCAGGTTGGTCGCCGTAGCGGAGGTGCTTTCGAAGGTCCCCACCGTCGTTTCTGGCGAAGTGATGTTGGTCAGCGTAACCGTATAATCTGTGCTCCGCTCACAGCCTCCCAGCTCAAGATGGCTTCTTTCCCACCCTTGCGAATGGTGGTGGCCAGGTCCTCCGGCTTATCACAGGTGGAGGTCTGGCAGTGGGGATCTGCCGTACAATCAGGATCCGCACAATCAATCAACCCATCGCCGTCGTCATCCATTGCGTTGTCACAAATTTCAACAGGGGTGCCGCAGGCAGGAGAACTCGCACAATCGGAATCGGCACAGTCCGTCAGCCCATCACCGTCATCATCTACTAGGTTGTCACATATCTCAGCGGGTATGCCCATGCCACAACCATCGGAGGACGTCAGGCTTTCTCGTGCTCCCCCGGCATCAAAGAGTGCACGCATGCGATCCGTTTGACCCTGGGTAAACAGATTCATGCAGACATCATCGGAGTAGTCCATATAGTTTTGGAACATGTCAAACAGGTTGTCCTGCTTGCAGGAATTAGGTCCCGGGTAAGTACACGGCAAGTCCGTATAGTTGGCTCTGCTGGCCGGGGGCGTATCAGCCACCAAATCGTCAAACCGGCAGGGCCCGTCTCCCCAGATGTGTCGTAGATTTAGCCAGTGTCCTACTTCATGAGTGGTGGTACGACCTAGGTCAAAGCCACTTAGAAAATTGTAGGGGCCCCTCCCGAAAGCCAGATAATTGCAGACGACGCCATCGGTGGCGGCACTCCCCCCGGGAAACTGTGCGTAGCCCAGGAGATTGTTGCTTAGATCACAGACCCAGATATTCAAATAATCCCCGCCGGGCCAAGCATCCTGTCCACCCGTGGAGGTAAACTTGACATCGTCATTGCTGCTAAAAGACGTACGGCTGGTGGCGGTACGTGTGATCCCGTTGGTCGCATTGCCGTTTGGATCACGGGTCGCCAGGCAAAACTCCACTTCCACATCCGCGGCGATGCCCATAAAATCGGACGGCGTGTTGGATGCATCGGCATTGGTACGGCGAAAATCCTCATTCAACACTTGAATTTGCGACACAATCTGGGCGTCGCTGAGATTTTCTGCCGCAGTGTTGTACACTATGTGTACGACCACAGGAATGGTGACCACACCCACTGCAGCTCGCTTGTGGGGTGCCCTCCGAATGTAGTCCTGGGTCAACTGCTCGATCTGATCCATCCGGCGTTGGAGGTCAGGATCTTGCTGGAGTTGTTGCTCCAACACATCCATCGTCCCGCAGTTGCGTTGCGCATGTAGGGATGGAGAAAGGAATAGGAAGATCAGGGAGAGGATAAGGTATGGTAGATGCCTCATAATGCACTTTTAGCTGATGTAGAAACAAAGCCGTTAGATGCAAAGGGGCATTTCAAATATAAGATATCCTGGGCCTTCCTGTGCGCATTTACTTCAATTCCAGTAGGTGCAATTGAAGGCCCTTTGTAGCTGGGGGGAACATCGGCGTAGATCGATTTCAATTCCAGTAGGTGCAATTGAAGGATACAATGAACTGATTGGCTGAAGTCTGAGTAATAGATTTCAATTCCAGTAGGTGCAATTGAAGGACTTGCCCCAGCAGGAGCATTTACCTCAAATTGTGAATTTCAATTCCAGTAGGTGCAATTGAAGGCGATGCGGGCGATTTCGATGGCATCAAAAAACTCAAATTTCAATTCCAGTAGGTGCAATTGAAGGTTAGTATCAAATCGTATCTAGACACTGGTATCGTATCATTTCAATTCCAGTAGGTGCAATTGAAGGCGGGCACGGGAGGGCGGCGGATTACCCTACCACAAATTTCAATTCCAGTAGGTGCAATTGAAGGCAGATCGAACGCATTCGCCACAGAAGGTGAAGCTAGATTTCAATTCCAGTAGGTGCAATTGAAGGCCCCATCATCGTCATCCTTAAAGACTATTCCACAAATTTCAATTCCAGTAGGTGCAATTGAAGGTATCCTTTTTGTATGGCAGCAAACCGCCGCTGTAGGATTTCAATTCCAGTAGGTGCAATTGAAGGTTAGTCAGGAGGATATACTAAACAGTATACGTAATCTATTTCAATTCCAGTAGGTGCCATTGAAGGTCAGATACATGCATTCGAGATGTCGAGTGGATCAGATTTCAATTCCAGTAGGTGCAATTGAAGGTAGGAACAAGAAGGGTACAATAAATCCGAGATTCTAATTTCAATTCCAGTAGGTGCAATTGAAGGCGGCCGCCAAGTGGCAAGGAACGGCGCCGCAAATAAAATTTCAATTCCAGTAGGTGCAATTGAAGGACTCCAGGTCTTCGAGGTCTTCGCCAATGATGTCCTGCATTTCAATTCCAGTAGGTGCAATTGAAGGACTTTGCCTTTGCGTTTTTGACGTGGACACTGTAGGATTTCAATTCCAGTAGGTGCAATTGAAGGCATATCGCAGATCGGATTCGCGCAAACGGACAGTACAATTTCAATTCCAGTAGGTGCAATTGAAGGCATCTTCTCCGGAAACTGTATAAACCCTGAATCCGATTTCAATTCCAGTAGGTGCAATTGAAGGCGGGCACGGGAGGGCGGCGGATTACCCTACCACAAATTTCAATTCCAGTAGGTGCAATTGAAGGCAGATCGAACGCATTCGCCACAGAAGGTGAAGCTAGATTTCAATTCCAGTAGGTGCAATTGAAGGCCCCATCATCGTCATCCTTAAAGACTATTCCACAAATTTCAATTCCAGTAGGTGCAATTGAAGGTATCCTTTTTGTATGGCAGCAAACCGCCGCTGTAGGATTTCAATTCCAGTAGGTGCAATTGAAGGTTAGTCAGGAGGATATACTAAACAGTATACGTAATCTATTTCAATTCCAGTAGGTGCCATTGAAGGTCTGTACCGGGATCTGGGATACCGAGAAATCCAAACCATTTCAATTCCAGTAGGTGCAATTGAAGGTCAGATACATGCATTCGAGATGTCGAGTGGATCAGATTTCAATTCCAGTAGGTGCAATTGAAGGTAGGAACAAGAAGGGTACAATAAATCCGAGATTCTAATTTCAATTCCAGTAGGTGCAATTGAAGGCGGCCGCCAAGTGGCAAGGAACGGCGCCGCAAATAAAATTTCAATTCCAGTAGGTGCAATTGAAGGACTCCAGGTCTTCGAGGTCTTCGCCAATGATGTCCTGCATTTCAATTCCAGTAGGTGCAATTGAAGGACTTTGCCTTTGCGTTTTTCACGTGGACACTGTAGGATTTCAATTCCAGTAGGTGCAATTGAAGGCATATCGCAGATCGGATTCGCGCAAACGGACAGTACAATTTCAATTCCAGTAGGTGCAATTGAAGGCATCTTCTCCGGAAACTGGATAAACCCTGAATCCGATTTCAATTCCAGTAGGTGCAATTGAAGGCATAGTCTTCTTTTGCCTCTGCTGGGCTTACATCCTATTTCAATTCCAGTAGGTGCAATTGAAGGGATTAACCCGAATGATCCAACCTGGATACGAGTGTATTTCAATTCCAGTAGGTGCAATTGAAGGCCAGTAGGGCCCCAGCGAATCGGCCACCTTCATCCGATTTCAATTCCAGTAGGTGCAATTGAAGGATTCAGTGCTCAAATTGTTCGGTTTGACTTTAGATTCATTTCAATTCCAGTAGGTGCAATTGAAGGCCTCATGATAAAGACTGCACGAAGTCACATGAATCACATTTCAATTCCAGTAGGTGCAATTGAAGGTATTTTTCGCGGAAGGACGCAAGTAATGATGAGATATTTCAATTCCAGTAGGTGCAATTGAAGGCTAATACCTCTGGTCCTTATGCACATGCTAATACCTCATTTCAATTCCAGTAGGTGCAATTGAAGGGTTGAACCTGCTGCTATAGCTGCTGCTGCTGGTAAATTTCAATTCCAGTAGGTGCAATTGAAGGGCATGCCTACAAGAGGCTGCATCAAGTTCTCCCGCAAATTTCAATTCCAGTAGGTGCAATTGAAGGCTTTGGAGAGCTGGACAACGACCTGTATAACCTCTTCATTTCAATTCCAGTAGGTGCAATTGAAGGCATTCACCAGCAGGTCCGCTCGGATCTTGAAAAACAATTTCAATTCCAGTAGGTGCAATTGAAGGTCATGATTGTGTACCAACCAAAGGCACATATTCTAGATTTCAATTCCAGTAGGTGCAATTGAAGGAGCCGAGCGTAAGCTCCGGCAGCTATTCGACTTCAATTTCAATTCCAGTAGGTGCAATTGAAGGAAGCAGCGTATTGTCAGCGACACAGCTGTGAGGCATATTTCAATTCCAGTAGGTGCAATTGAAGGCTGACGCTGACACAGATGACCAACATCGTTGGAGTATTTCAATTCCAGTAGGTGCAATTGAAGGCAAAAGGATCATCATCAGGTGAAGCCCCGTAGAGGAATTTCAATTCCAGTAGGTGCAATTGAAGGGAACCCACGCGATTGGCAATGTAGACTCCATAGGCATATTTCAATTCCAGTAGGTGCAATTGAAGGACAAGATGCTACCAGCTAGCGAGGTGCTGCATTTTAATTTCAATTCCAGTAGGTGCAATTGAAGGGGGGTCGTATTTGGTAAGACATGCAAGCACGTCGTAATTTCAATTCCAGTAGGTGCAATTGAAGGATGGTTTGCGTGAGGCGTCGATACTTGCTTTTTACACATTTCAATTCCAGTAGGTGCAATTGAAGGCCCTTGTAATGTCCTTGATCAGCACCTACATACGGATTTCAATTCCAGTAGGTGCAATTGAAGGGGAAAAGAATAAATTTGTTCATGGGCCCATATGGTAAATTTCAATTCCAGTAGGTGCAATTGAAGGAAGCAATAAGCCGAGCCGTTTCGCCAAAGTTACACCAATTTCAATTCCAGTAGGTGCAATTGAAGGCAGTTTCTAAAGAACAAGGCCTATTTGATCTCACGGATTTCAATTCCAGTAGGTGCAATTGAAGGTCTCGGATAGCTCGAACTTGATTTCACCCAGTTCGGATTTCAATTCCAGTAGGTGCAATTGAAGGCTGGCGGTCCGACGCTGTACGAGACGCTGATACCATTTCAATTCCAGTAGGTGCAATTGAAGGATGAACTCAACGCCCTCATGGCCGATCACCTTCTCAATTTCAATTCCAGTAGGTGCAATTGAAGGTTTTTTCTGGGACACAGACAGCCTGCGCTTGGCGATATTTCAATTCCAGTAGGTGCAATTGAAGGATAATGTTAGATTATCAGGGAGTCCCGGGAGGTGTATTTCAATTCCAGTAGGTGCAATTGAAGGTGCAGCTCGATGTCTGCAGCCCAGCAGATCAGTATATTTCAATTCCAGTAGGTGCAATTGAAGGCGGCTTTGACTCTAAGGCCCGATTCAGCTTCGCGAATTTCAATTCCAGTAGGTGCAATTGAAGGCTACAAAGAAATCCAGGCGGACCCGTCGTTCAAGATTTCAATTCCAGTAGGTGCAATTGAAGGTCGGATCTTGAAAAACATGGGGTCCTGTGGATCGAATTTCAATTCCAGTAGGTGCAATTGAAGGCCTATGCGGGTTTGCCCATCGATCTGAACACGGGATTTCAATTCCAGTAGGTGCAATTGAAGGACTTCGGCACTCGTAGCCACCATGCGGAATCGTTGAATTTCAATTCCAGTAGGTGCAATTGAAGGGGGTACCTTGGATCCTCCTTGATGGCTATACCACCAATTTCAATTCCAGTAGGTGCAATTGAAGGCCATACGCCAGCATCATCGATATCGTACTCGAGCGATTTCAATTCCAGTAGGTGCAATTGAAGGCGGTGAAGTTGGCGTCGGTGAACATCTCGTTGACGGATTTCAATTCCAGTAGGTGCAATTGAAGGTTAACTTGAGCTGTCGCCGCACTTTACCGATCGGCAATTTCAATTCCAGTAGGTGCAATTGAAGGATAACGGGCAGCTGTCGGACACAGCCGACAACGAATTTCAATTCCAGTAGGTGCAATTGAAGGGTGATTGCTAGCGATACCGTTTGGTATTACGACAAATTTCAATTCCAGTAGGTGCAATTGAAGGTTTGGCCTCGCATCGATGGCAGGTCCCGGTCTTCTTCATTTCAATTCCAGTAGGTGCAATTGAAGGCATCCTCAAGGGTGCGGCGGACAATACGACCATCTTATTTCAATTCCAGTAGGTGCAATTGAAGGGCTCAACCGTACAGGTTCCACATGGAACTTTGTCAATTTCAATTCCAGTAGGTGCAATTGAAGGCAATCGACTTGAGCTGAGCGATCATGAGTACTGCTGATTTCAATTCCAGTAGGTGCAATTGAAGGGCAGGACAGGCGTTGAGCCCGTGCCTGGTAGTACCGATTTCAATTCCAGTAGGTGCAATTGAAGGCAGAGTCACCTATGGTCACACCGTTGTGATGCCTGATTTCAATTCCAGTAGGTGCAATTGAAGGGCGCTTGAGTTCTCTATCCATAGCTCGTTGTCCAATTTCAATTCCAGTAGGTGCAATTGAAGGCGTCGTTGACGTACTTGCTACTCAACTGATTATTGGATTTCAATTCCAGTAGGTGCAATTGAAGGGGCTACTTCCACAGGCATCACAACGGCGTTACCATATTTCAATTCCAGTAGGTGCAATTGAAGGTCAGGCTCAGTCTCCGCCAACGTCTTCAGGAAGTTCGATTTCAATTCCAGTAGGTGCAATTGAAGGACGCACATGCAAGGGGATGAGTTCGTCGTAGCAGCATTTCAATTCCAGTAGGTGCAATTGAAGGGTTTGCTGGCGACAGCAAGCCCGAACAGCCAAAGTAAATTTCAATTCCAGTAGGTGCAATTGAAGGTCAAACTGCCTCGTAGCAACTGGGGTAAGACGCTCGAATTTCAATTCCAGTAGGTGCAATTGAAGGCTAGTCCTCAATGACTACGCTCCCGATCGAATCGAATTTCAATTCCAGTAGGTGCAATTGAAGGGTGATTCGAGTCTGCAATGGAATCGAAGATCATGTATTTCAATTCCAGTAGGTGCAATTGAAGGGCAAAGTCGAAGTCACACACTGTCCAAAGGGACGGATTTCAATTCCAGTAGGTGCAATTGAAGGGTGATTCGAGTCTGCAATGGAATCGAAGATCATGTATTTCAATTCCAGTAGGTGCAATTGAAGGGCAAAGTCGAAGTCACACACTGTCCAAAGGGACGGATTTCAATTCCAGTAGGTGCAATTGAAGGTGCGTAGCCCCGCACACTTCGTTACCAAGCGTGTATGATTTCAATTCCAGTAGGTGCAATTGAAGGGTACTTGGTAAGGGTGACTTTGCCTTGACCCAGGAGATTTCAATTCCAGTAGGTGCAATTGAAGGGCACCGAAAGGCAACAAGTTTGCATTAGGCAATCAATTTCAATTCCAGTAGGTGCAATTGAAGGCAAAGCGTTCGCTCCCAAAGGGCACCACGTGCGTGAATTTCAATTCCAGTAGGTGCAATTGAAGGCTGTCTTGCGCCACATCTCATCTTCATGGGTAATCCAATTTCAATTCCAGTAGGTGCAATTGAAGGGAGAGCAGGACCCCACAAAGTGTATCACTTCGCCAAATTTCAATTCCAGTAGGTGCAATTGAAGGCGGTGAAGTTGGCGTCGGTGAACATCTCGTTGACGGATTTCAATTCCAGTAGGTGCAATTGAAGGTTAACTTGAGCTGTCGCCGCACTTTACCGATCGGCAATTTCAATTCCAGTAGGTGCAATTGAAGGATAACGGGCAGCTGTCGGACACAGCCGACAACGAATTTCAATTCCAGTAGGTGCAATTGAAGGGTGATTGCTAGCGATACCGTTTGGTATTACGACAAATTTCAATTCCAGTAGGTGCAATTGAAGGTTTGGCCTCGCATCGATGGCAGGTCCCGGTCTTCTTCATTTCAATTCCAGTAGGTGCAATTGAAGGCATCCTCAAGGGTGCGGCGGACAATACGACCATCTTATTTCAATTCCAGTAGGTGCAATTGAAGGGCTCAACCGTACAGGTTCCACATGGAACTTTGTCAATTTCAATTCCAGTAGGTGCAATTGAAGGCAGGAGACTCTGCTTCGAGGATAGTAGAAAGGGGGATTTCAATTCCAGTAGGTGCAATTGAAGGCGTTTGATTCTCGATCTCGTGGGGCCAAAGGACCTATTTCAATTCCAGTAGGTGCAATTGAAGGTCGGTAGGAGGATCCCTCTTTTCTAGCAACCTACTATTTCAATTCCAGTAGGTGCAATTGAAGGCTGCTACGGTGGCCAGAGGTCGACTGGGTGAAGATTTTCATTTCAATTCCAGTAGGTGCAATTGAAGGTATAGCTTCATACCCTGTAGCCTCGATAAGAAACCCAATTTCAATTCCAGTAGGTGCAATTGAAGGCATTACATGTTCAGGGCCAAGAGGATGAATGGAGAAATTTCAATTCCAGTAGGTGCAATTGAAGGTCCGATCCGGCAGGGAGCTGCTGCAGCTCAATCTGATATTTCAATTCCAGTAGGTGCAATTGAAGGGCGAAGTACCGGGTGATCATCTCTCCTGGATCCCCGGAATTTCAATTCCAGTAGGTGCAATTGAAGGTTGAATAGAGCTTGGCGGCCACTTGTCCTTCTCCCGATTTCAATTCCAGTAGGTGCAATTGAAGGCGATGCTCGCCATTGCCTTTCTTCTTGTAGGTAAAGAATTTCAATTCCAGTAGGTGCAATTGAAGGGGGCATCTACGCTTACAAGGAAGATTTGCTCAATATTTCAATTCCAGTAGGTGCAATTGAAGGCTCTTGTGGCCGAGTCAAACATGTACTCGTTCTCGAGGGATTTCAATTCCAGTAGGTGCAATTGAAGGTATTATCGCCACGGACACAGTGTGGTACTACAATAAATTTCAATTCCAGTAGGTGCAATTGAAGGCAAAGCGTTCGCTCCCAAAGGGCACCACGTGCGTGAATTTCAATTCCAGTAGGTGCAATTGAAGGCGTCTTTCAGGACGGAGGAAAGTTGGGCATACATAAATTTCAATTCCAGTAGGTGCAATTGAAGGCGAGGCCATCCGATGGACCGACCAAAACCCAATCTGATTTCAATTCCAGTAGGTGCAATTGAAGGTCAAAGGTGCCCTTCAACCATGGGTTGTCGGTGGGATTTCAATTCCAGTAGGTGCAATTGAAGGGGCTGTGGCCCAATGAAGCACACCGGCCCAACACAATTTCAATTCCAGTAGGTGCAATTGAAGGATCTCATGACCACAGAGCTCAGCATTCTGGCGAACATATTTCAATTCCAGTAGGTGCAATTGAAGGTTGCGTGAGCGATGTGTGAGGGCTTTGGTTTCAGGTGATTTCAATTCCAGTAGGTGCAATTGAAGGCTCAGCGTGCGCATCTCATTGATGAGAGCTTGCCTGAATTTCAATTCCAGTAGGTGCAATTGAAGGTATTTCAGCGTGACAACGCAACGCCCAGCACCAACCGAATTTCAATTCCAGTAGGTGCAATTGAAGGTCCTGATCAAGAAGCGCAAGGCGTACTACAATCCTGAATTTCAATTCCAGTAGGTGCAATTGAAGGAAGCAGAAACGAAGGACGAGATTACAGTTTCAGGATATTTCAATTCCAGTAGGTGCAATTGAAGGTCAAAGGTGCCCTTCAACCATGGGTTGTCGGTGGGATTTCAATTCCAGTAGGTGCAATTGAAGGATGTATTTTGGGGCACCAGGGCGGGATTATCTGCTATATTTCAATTCCAGTAGGTGCAATTGAAGGCGAACCTCACCGCTTTGTCTGGACTGATCCCCTCACATTTCAATTCCAGTAGGTGCAATTGAAGGTTGGAGACAGTGCCCTTGCAGTGTGGGACAGCACGTAATTTCAATTCCAGTAGGTGCAATTGAAGGCACGCGTGGAGGTACTATAGGATAGATCCTGCAGTGGCGATTTCAATTCCAGTAGGTGCAATTGAAGGAAGCAGGTTCCGTCGTCTGGCGCGAACCGAAAGTAGATTTCAATTCCAGTAGGTGCAATTGAAGGCGATCGCCACTCATCTGCGGAATGTGGGAAAGATGTAATTTCAATTCCAGTAGGTGCAATTGAAGGTTAGCACGATAGCTTGACCCTTGATATTCATCGAACATTTCAATTCCAGTAGGTGCAATTGAAGGGGGTACCTTGGATCCTCCTTGATGGCTATACCCCCAATTTCAATTCCAGTAGGTGCAATTGAAGGTGTGCATTCGCCGTCCATCCCAACATGACTAGGAATTTCAATTCCAGTAGGTGCAATTGAAGGGCCATACCGGACAAACAGAGATCGAGTTCCAGGACGAATTTCAATTCCAGTAGGTGCAATTGAAGGCATGTATTACAACGCCTTCGGCCCGGAGGTTCTTGGCAGATTTCAATTCCAGTAGGTGCAATTGAAGGTAGACAGGTCGATTATAATCCCGCCGACCACCAAGCGATTTCAATTCCAGTAGGTGCAATTGAAGGTCTTGCGCTATAGAGAGTGTATACTGGTATTTTATCATTTCAATTCCAGTAGGTGCAATTGAAGGCTGCTACGACGAACTCATCCCCTTGCATGTGCGTCTATTTCAATTCCAGTAGGTGCAATTGAAGGTACAGATTGCATACCATCGACCGTCGGCCGGTGTGGGATTTCAATTCCAGTAGGTGCAATTGAAGGCAGCCTTGGGTACCATCATAGTAGCTTATTACTGTGCATTTCAATTCCAGTAGGTGCAATTGAAGGTTTGCCAACTCTTCGGACAGCATAATGGTGTCTCTCATTTCAATTCCAGTAGGTGCAATTGAAGGTGTTATCGCCCTCATGATTAATTCACAAAGTGCCGATTTCAATTCCAGTAGGTGCAATTGAAGGATCATTGGCTTCTCAAGCCTATATGTGCAATAACCTATTTCAATTCCAGTAGGTGCAATTGAAGGAGGTCAAAAACGGCACTCCGAAACGTGCCTCTCTTGATTTCAATTCCAGTAGGTGCAATTGAAGGTGCCAAGAGCTACATTGCCCTCGCCTGTCTGAAGGTATTTCAATTCCAGTAGGTGCAATTGAAGGCCCAACCTCAAGAAGGGCGCCATGCGTGACATGGAGATTTCAATTCCAGTAGGTGCAATTGAAGGTGCCCATGCCATCGACCTGGCGCACCCAAAAGTAGGATTTCAATTCCAGTAGGTGCAATTGAAGGTGATCGTCGCTATTTCAACAGGGGTAAAGTTGAAAATTTCAATTCCAGTAGGTGCAATTGAAGGAAAAATAAACGGATTCTGAGGAGGATCGGATGCCGAATTTCAATTCCAGTAGGTGCAATTGAAGGTTGAACCAGGGCTCCTCGGCCCACTTGGTCACGTCATATTTCAATTCCAGTAGGTGCAATTGAAGGGGGCCTCTTGCTCCTGTGATACTGCGCCTGCTCGAAGTCCATTTCAATTCCAGTAGGTGCAATTGAAGGCGATACCAAGGGCGTACATGCGTGAGATGGTCTCCTATTTCAATTCCAGTAGGTGCAATTGAAGGTTGAGATCCGGCAATCCCCATTGTAGCGCCTCTTCTATTTCAATTCCAGTAGGTGCAATTGAAGGGCGCTGAAGCAATTGCCCTCGTCGGGCGTGAATCGAAAGATTTCAATTCCAGTAGGTGCAATTGAAGGTCCGCTCAAGGAGAAGATGATACGAAGGTTCCTGGATTTCAATTCCAGTAGGTGCAATTGAAGGATGAAAACCCATATTTTGAGCCGACGCTCAATGATATTTCAATTCCAGTAGGTGCAATTGAAGGCTGTCGTATCGATTCAGCAGCACGTTTTGCATCACATATTTCAATTCCAGTAGGTGCAATTGAAGGCAAACGATCTCCCAATACACGGTCACCATAGACACATTTCAATTCCAGTAGGTGCAATTGAAGGCTGGAGAGCCTTGGCTATTTCGAAGGCGTTGGCCAGATTTCAATTCCAGTAGGTGCAATTGAAGGTAACCTCGCCGAGGGTCGCATCATCCGGTCGCATCAGATTTCAATTCCAGTAGGTGCAATTGAAGGTGATACGAAGGTTCCTGGTGGAACGTGCCCAACTTGATTTCAATTCCAGTAGGTGCAATTGAAGGGATCCGGTGGATACTGAGGCAGTGACCGTATCAATCGAATTTCAATTCCAGTAGGTGCAATTGAAGGTGGTTTCGCTCGTGCCTTCCGTCGCGCTACGCTTCTATTTCAATTCCAGTAGGTGCAATTGAAGGTTGATGGCATCAACCATCGCTATACGTCCCGCCAAGGATTTCAATTCCAGTAGGTGCAATTGAAGGCCAGCCCTTCAGATTTCAATGTGCCAGCGGGGCACCATTTCAATTCCAGTAGGTGCAATTGAAGGCTGAAGGTTGGTCAGGGCTTCGCGACCTATACCCACAATTTCAATTCCAGTAGGTGCAATTGAAGGTAGTGATTTGTAAAGTTTTAATGTTGAGGCCCCTGGGGATTTCAATTCCAGTAGGTGCAATTGAAGGATCCTTCTTTATGAGGATATAGTCTAAGGGAGTTGGATTTCAATTCCAGTAGGTGCAATTGAAGGGGCCGCTATGGCTGCGTGCTTGGCTGCAAATCGGGATTTCAATTCCAGTAGGTGCAATTGAAGGTTTCCGGACTCAGTCAGGACATGGGATCTGGACCAAATTTCAATTCCAGTAGGTGCAATTGAAGGCGATTCATGGTGAAGGTGACGGCGTCAGGGAATCGAATTTCAATTCCAGTAGGTGCAATTGAAGGCCAAAACGACTTCATCGATCAGTCCAACGACGGCGGAATTTCAATTCCAGTAGGTGCAATTGAAGGCTGATCGTAGTGATTATGCTCATCATAGTGAAAGATTTCAATTCCAGTAGGTGCAATTGAAGGGAGAACCGGAACAGTTTTCCGCCGCCCACCTGGGTAATTTCAATTCCAGTAGGTGCAATTGAAGGCACCAACGCCAGGCTATCCATTCGGCTAGTGACATATTTCAATTCCAGTAGGTGCAATTGAAGGCAGCTACTAAGCAACGTAGTGAAGGGATGCCCACCCGATTTCAATTCCAGTAGGTGCAATTGAAGGAAGGATTCAAGCAGCTGGGGCAGTCTATAAAAGGGCATTTCAATTCCAGTAGGTGCAATTGAAGGCACCACAGCCATCATAAACCTAACTCGACAGTCAGAATTTCAATTCCAGTAGGTGCAATTGAAGGTCGGAATTGAACTCCCACGTGTTGGGATCTAACCAGATTTCAATTCCAGTAGGTGCAATTGAAGGCGTCATCAAACTTAGCTCTGCACAGGTCCAGATACCGTATTTCAATTCCAGTAGGTGCAATTGAAGGACAAGATCCTGCTTGCTAATCGAAATGTTATCGATGATTTCAATTCCAGTAGGTGCAATTGAAGGCCTGTGCGGTACGCACCGATGCTAGCGGGCTCATGTATTTCAATTCCAGTAGGTGCAATTGAAGGCTGACGTAGCAAAAGCTGTGACTCCCTCAGATTGTTGGATTTCAATTCCAGTAGGTGCAATTGAAGGTGATAAGCGCCGGATAGGTGAGGCCCTTTTCCCCGAGATTTCAATTCCAGTAGGTGCAATTGAAGGCGTACGAGAGGATCAGCCAGGAGGATCAGTCCAACATTTCAATTCCAGTAGGTGCAATTGAAGGCGATGCTCGCCATTGCCTTTCTTCTTGTAGGTAAAGAATTTCAATTCCAGTAGGTGCAATTGAAGGCTATGTAGCGGGGGCCGGACTCGAACCGACGACCTGGATTTCAATTCCAGTAGGTGCAATTGAAGGTCTCCCTTGGGGGTTGTTGGCAAAACTTATAAACCAAATTTCAATTCCAGTAGGTGCAATTGAAGGTTGGACTGAGTCTGATTGTACAAGATACTCTGCTCCTGATTTCAATTCCAGTAGGTGCAATTGAAGGCTAGATAGAAAAATAACGAAAAATCAATTTGAATTATATTTCAATTCCAGTAGGTGCAATTGAAGGTGACACTCCTTGGATAGAAGAAGGAGATTATGTGGAATTTCAATTCCAGTAGGTGCAATTGAAGGTAGTGCAATAAAAAGACCCTCGACGTGCAATAATCAATTTCAATTCCAGTAGGTGCAATTGAAGGTGTAGTTCATAACATTCATAATTTTCAACATACCTCCCTCTAAGGATTTCAATTCCAGTAGGTGCAATTGAAGGCTTAGCTGTATGGGGAACAGAAGATTACGAAGAAAAATTTCAATTCCAGTAGGTGCAATTGAAGGAAGAGATTCCAGATAGTCCTATGATAGGAGATATTAATTTCAATTCCAGTAGGTGCAATTGAAGGATTCGGGAATTGAGGGATTTGATTCTCCGCAAGTTTTATTTCAATTCCAGTAGGTGCAATTGAAGGTTTTAAATCTGTTCATGGCCGAGCTTTATTGCAAAATTTCAATTCCAGTAGGTGCAATTGAAGGAAAATAAACGCATTAAAAGCGCTTTTATCTCACGAGATTTCAATTCCAGTAGGTGCAATTGAAGGCAAACATGGTCATAATGCTTAATAAACTCTTTCCAAGAATTTCAATTCCAGTAGGTGCAATTGAAGGATCCAACGACGACCTTACAGCTCATGATTACAAACTATTTCAATTCCAGTAGGTGCAATTGAAGGGCCTCTTATGCGACTTCTAAGTTCAACCATCTCAGACATTTCAATTCCAGTAGGTGCAATTGAAGGTGGAAACATCGCATTGACCTTAGTCATACATTTGAATATTTCAATTCCAGTAGGTGCAATTGAAGGTAATCACTTTAATTATAAAATGATGGTTGGCGAAGATTTCAATTCCAGTAGGTGCAATTGAAGGTCTAAACTTTCACGAGTACGACCTTCCAAATATATATTTCAATTCCAGTAGGTGCAATTGAAGGAAATCCTAAATTTACTATTTGACCCGATGTACCAAAATTTCAATTCCAGTAGGTGCAATTGAAGGTTCTGGTTGACAAACCCCATTTACCCTTTTATATCCATTTCAATTCCAGTAGGTGCAATTGAAGGCGCCCCTGCAACGACACAATTGTTCTTGATAACGAGATTTCAATTCCAGTAGGTGCAATTGAAGGTAGCAGCATATCGATCCTGGTGGCACCGTCCACGATTTCAATTCCAGTAGGTGCAATTGAAGGCCAAGTACCGCAAGAGCACCTATAGCAACCAAGAGATTTCAATTCCAGTAGGTGCAATTGAAGGTAGCATCAGCCTACGGCAACCCCAGCGAGCTAATACATTTCAATTCCAGTAGGTGCAATTGAAGGTTGTTCATCTGACGCGTCAGTCTGTAATAAAACTGTATTTCAATTCCAGTAGGTGCAATTGAAGGTTAGATTAGAGTTTGATTTTCTTACTGCTTATGCATTTCAATTCCAGTAGGTGCAATTGAAGGTTATCATGATATCTGCGCTCCTGAGTACCGTAAGCAATTTCAATTCCAGTAGGTGCAATTGAAGGGTAAGAGCTACCCACAGACCCACCAAAGAAGGACGATTTCAATTCCAGTAGGTGCAATTGAAGGCAGCAGTCAAAGCGTCTAGAAGTTCTCGTTTAAGTATTTCAATTCCAGTAGGTGCAATTGAAGGTAGGATGTCTATAAGCTGATGGCACTAGATCTAACATATTTCAATTCCAGTAGGTGCAATTGAAGGTATATAGATTTAAATGGTAATTCCACTCAAATTACATTTCAATTCCAGTAGGTGCAATTGAAGGCTGAGACTTCAGACAGCAACTCCCTAGCTGCTTCAGATTTCAATTCCAGTAGGTGCAATTGAAGGAGGTTCCCCGAAACCGATACCACAATCACTGAAGAATTTCAATTCCAGTAGGTGCAATTGAAGGCCCAATCAAGTCACCAGTAGGGTCATATATCTCCATTTCAATTCCAGTAGGTGCAATTGAAGGTGTGTAGGTGTTATAGCTCATGAGGCTTTGCATGCTGATTTCAATTCCAGTAGGTGCAATTGAAGGGGAGATCGGTAAAGGGAAGACTCTACATTCTCTTGAATTTCAATTCCAGTAGGTGCAATTGAAGGCCATATATTAAACACATTGGACTGAAACAAAAGAAATATTTCAATTCCAGTAGGTGCAATTGAAGGTGCCGGACACTGATTACAGAGAGTGGATTCATAGAAATTTCAATTCCAGTAGGTGCAATTGAAGGCAGTGCTAAGATCACTGTACTATTAGGGTACAATGTATTTCAATTCCAGTAGGTGCAATTGAAGGATTATCGATGTGGAAATCACCAGGATTTGGATTCAAATTTCAATTCCAGTAGGTGCAATTGAAGGCTGGCAACTTAGGTAAGAAACCAGATGATTGGTCAGGATTTCAATTCCAGTAGGTGCAATTGAAGGAACAGAAGATCATTTTTAAGGAAAGGGACTAAAGCTGATTTCAATTCCAGTAGGTGCAATTGAAGGCCCGATCAGCCAAATGTATAAAATACTGGCTTTCAACAGGACGCATACCGACCAAAGTTAAATGATTTGCCGATAAGCGGGTCACATCGGCTATAGTGCAAAAACGACCGGTGAGCGACGACTTGGCTAAAAAGCTCATTGTCAAATATTTAGCTTCGTATGTCAAAGAACTTGTGCAGTCTTCGCGGCGTGAGCTACTTGCTTCGACGACTACAGCAACTGATCCAGGCTGGATTTCTCCTTGCCTATAATCTGCTTGGTGAGCCAATTTCCGTGCGGGTTTTGAAAAATGATGAAACTGTCATGGCTTTCATCCATGATCTCTTTGCTCCTGATCATTAGTTCCTGGAGTTTTACCTCCGTAATTTCTCCCTCAAAGACCGAGTTTTGAATCCAGTGCAAGTACTGGCGACAGAGCTTTAACATCTTGACCGTGCGTTTGCTTTCCACATCATATACCGCAATGACATACATGCTCACCACCAAATTTTAAAGGGACGGTATTCCGCCTCCATACCCAACAAGAATTTAGATAATTTATAGCACTCCAACCGTATCAGATGCCGGTAACTTACCCTTCGGTTGAGCGTGCGATGCTGAATGGTCTGCTGCAGGCGCTCTTCCCACGACTTGACCACCACCTTGCGCCCGGTATCGGCCAAAAAGCAGGCGTCATCAATAAAATCAAAATGCCGGGCTTGCAGCATCTTGCGGTTGCATAGTTTAAAGATCAACCGGTCAACCAGAATGGGTTTGAAGATCTCCGCTACGTCCAGGGCCAAGCTGAAGCGGCGATAGCCCGGCTCATGCAAAAAACTGATCGTCGGATCGAGCTGCGAGTTGTAGAGGCCATCCAGACAGGCGGTATAGCACAGCGCATTGCCAAAACTCACCAGGGCATTCAGCTCATTTTGGGGCGGCCGCTTTCTCCGACCTTCCCAGGCAAAACCCTCGATGATCTCGTCAAATGCGCTGTAGTAGGTCTGTCGACAGTTTCCCTCGATACCCATCAGGGATTCGATCCCGGTCGTGTCGCCGATTCCTTTCCTCAAGCTCTCGATGGTCTCTATTTGCACGGCTATGCCCCGACCGCGATTCTGATAATACCGCAGATTTTTCAACATGTTGAACGTGGCTGCATCGACCAATTTGCGGGCGATGTCAAGCCGTTTCTTCTTTGACAAGTAGGCCTTGGCTTGGGCAATGATCATTTGGCCGGCCAGCAGATGTACTCTGGGTTGAAAACTGCCCGTGTAGTGATCGTAGTAGTCAAAAAAATGTACCGGGATCTGATTCTGACCGAGAAAATTGTACATGGCACTATTGGCGTCCACGCTGCCAAACATATACAAAGCACTGACCCCTTTCACCGGAAGGTAGCGACGCTTGGGCGCCGGATCTTCCTCTGTGCCGGTCGGATCAAAACATAGGGTCTGATCTTTACGGCTCATCCGTCCAGGGTTAAAGAGGTAGTAGGCTTTTTTCATGATCGAACCTCACACATAGCAAAAGTCTCTATACGCACATTTCCGGCAATAGGATTTCTTGATGACCGCGGGACAGAAGGGTGCAGTGGCGATCTTCTCAATATCCGTGATCCACACTTCGATTTCTTTTCTTGTGCCCTCCTCCAAACGTACTGCAACCGTCTTTTTAGCTTTGGGATATTCCAATAGACCTTTCGGATCTTGCACTCCTGCTTTCTCCAGCCGGAATAGATAATACTGTACCTGTGCCATGTGCGCATGTTCTAATTTGCGACTTTTCTTTACTTCCCGCACGGTACGAGTCTGTGGGTCAAAGTGATCGATCTTGATGCCTGGCAGGGAGAGCTCGCGCCACTTCTTCGGTCTACGAGCATAGGTGGTTTCGCTGATCAGTTTGCCTGTCTCCACATAGGTATTATCTGTTGTGTTTTCCAAGCGCACGTGGTGGCAAGCCAGCCATAACTTCCGGTGGCAGAGGTGGTAATAGGCAATATGCGTGGCGGTGGGTGTCACCGATCTATCAGCCAAGGCATGTGATAACGCCCGATCACATCAGATAGCTGTTTTGCCTTAAAGTTAACCTTGTTTCAACAAAGATTCAGAACTAACATCGCATATCTGCCCTCCATCATCCGGCAGAGCCTTCCGTTTCTTAGTATTGATATACTTTCCTTATGATAAGGAAATTTTAGTAATTAACTTTCCTTTTCATAAGGAAATTTCTATCTTGTGATCGTGAGAGATCTTCTCAAAGACATACTCATTGAGCAAAAGAGCCGGTTAAAGACCGAGATCAGACCCCGGCGTTTGACTTTGGATGCAGGGATACCTAAGGTACAAACGATCGTGGGACCACGGCGGGCCGGCAAATCGTCCCTGCTTCGTCTAGCCATTTCTGACCTGCTGAATCAGGAAGTCGGCTGGAGCCAGATTTGCTATGTGCCTCTAGAAGATGAGCGGCTGCGCTCCGACACCTTTGCTCCGGACATGATCCTGCAGGCCTTTCGCGAACTTTATCCCGGACGTGCAGTCTTAACAGATGTTTTTTTCTTTCTCGATGAAATCCAATACCTACCCGATTGGGAGCAGTTTGTCAATCGAATCTATGAGCAAGTCAGCCGCCACATAGTCATCACGGGTAGCAACAGCCGCACCCTGCACACGGAGGTAGCGTCCGTGTTGCGCGGCCGCGGCTTGGCCATTGAGTTGTTGCCACTTTCCTTTGCGGAGTACCTGAGCTTTCGAGGCATCCCGTTTGAAACCAGCGGTGCCGGCAAATCTACGGTGCTGGCAGCATTCAGGGATTTTGTGGTCGAAGGTGGGTTTCCGGAGGTGGTCCTGCTGCCAGCACGCCTCCGGCGACCGGTGCTGCAGGAGTATTTCAACACCATGCTCTACCGCGACATTCTCGATCGACATCAGCCCGCATCGTATCGATACCTGCGCTATCTGCTGCACCGGATCGCAGCCAACACGGGCAAAAACATAGCCCTACACAAAATCTATCTCGAACTGAAAAGCCAGGGATACCGGGTCGGTAAAGACAAACTGTACGAAATGGCTGATCTGGCCGAGGCTGTATATATCTACCGGCGAATCAGCCGATACGATGCCTCCCTGATCAAGCGAGAAAACTCGGAAAAGAAAGCCTACTTTGTCGATAATGGCTTGCTCAATGCGGTCAAGGCAGGGTTTTCGAGCGATTATGGTGCTCTACTGGAAAACGCCGTCTTCTGGCAGTTATACCGGGTATACGGCAATCTACTTGAGGAGCAAATTTTCTACTACAAAGATCCGTCTGGTGAATGTGATTTCATCGTACTCCAGCCAAATGCCCCTCCCCTGCCAGTCCAGGTGTGCTGGAGTCTGCAAGATCCGGATACCCGACGCCGCGAAATACGCAGTCTGCTGCGGGCCTGCAAGGCCGTCCAGAGCCCCCAGGGGATCATTATCACCGCCGAAGAGAGCGGGCGAGAAGTCATTGACGGTATAGATGTTTTTACGGTAGCTGCCTGGGAGTGGTGTGGTAGTGGTGGAGTACTCACGGCCTAAGCTAACATGTGGCTTCTGCCATCAACAAAATTTGCCTTTTTATTGATTTTCATAGTCAAATGCAGACATTAGTTCTACCAACTTCCTTTCCGCATTCTCCAAAGCTTCTGCACTTCCGACAGCACCCTGAATGTATGCGTTAGCCACTGGAGAAACAAAAAGATCAGCTCTTGCCGTCTCATCCAACCTGGGCACCGCAGTCGGCCTCTCAGTATCATCCCTTAGTTCCCCTCGGATCGCATATGTAATTTGATTTGCATTATCACTAATGGCAAGAGCGAGGGTCTCCATAGGGCTGAAAGTTCTAGATTGGTTGGAAGTGATCCGCCAATTTATAAGGGCATGAGCTAGTCTCTTTATGATTCGCTGTCTTTGCTCCTGAGGGCAAATTAGACAGGCCCCAAAAACATTCTTGCCCTCAACCCAATCTGCTTCTTTTAACTTCTGTTCGACTTCCGGAAAAAGCTCCGGCTCTAAGCGATTTGTCGAGACACAGAACAAGGTGCGTAAATCGATCGCAATGTCATACACAAATAGGCCAGAGGCCCTTGTCTGTCCCTGTATGAAGGCCCTATTTGGTAAAGAACGCTTATTAGAAGTAAGCCATTCGTTTAACTCGTCGGCGGTCAATTTTTCACCTCTCTTTTTGCCATCAAACCAATGTACATCAACCTGATGGTGTTCCGGGTGGGAGGTTCTGTCAAAAGATAAGTTCTCACTGGGGTTCTCAATCCCCCCCAGCAGAGGGTGAAGTGGTCGCATCGCAGAAATCGACAACGGGCTCCTACGCTTCACCGTCATCTCTCCGGATTCTGCTTTCATATAACCCCCAAGAAGCTGATCAGCAAATGTTGGATCACAAGGAGAATGAGGTTCCTTTTGGCTAGCCTTGTTCTCTCTCTTGTCTATTTCCCAATTAAAAGTAATCGCTGCAAACGGCAGTTCCAGCCGCTCAATAATTGAGCGCTTAACCTGCTGACCACTTGCATAAGCAATCTTGTATCCGAACTGTGGATCATAATAAAATTTTTGTCCATCGTTCACTGAAAACACAGTATGCTCAGCATGTCGTAATCCTCGCAAATAAATAAATGGTGAAGACATAACTATTATCTCTTGAATTTTTGATAATTATATTCAAAACGTATGAGGGTAATAAATAATGGAAAATTATCTGTAGGCATGCGGAGAACTTCTTCGACTATATCTTTAAGTACATCCACTTTCTCTTTGATATGAGGTAGGATTTCAGTCAAGTTCTGTATAAATGCTCTCAAGTGCTTACTGTCACGTACATCCTGAGATTTCTGCGAAAATACTTTCTTCCCTCGTTCGTCCTTTGATTCCAGGTCGAGTAATACATCCGCTGTTTCAGAGGCAAGTTTCAATAGTTGCGTTTTATTTAGCATGGCTACTATCCAAATTTTAAAGATTTTATAACTTATGATCTCTTTGCGAGACTTCATTTTCGCTTTGTCAAGACGATCTTCGAACACTTGCCTATCCTCATTTTTCTTTGGTTTGAAATCGATACGTGTAAATCTATACTCATTACCTCTTGCATACTTAACTGAGCCTTTCGGCATAAAATCCCTGAGTTTAGCAGGTTCTAATGCTTTTAGTCCAATGGTGCCCAGCATGCATGCATGCTTAAACGTGAAGAATGTTCTATACATTTCTTCAAAATTTTTGTCACTTCTACTATCCCCTGCAAACGTATAGAGGTGCTCTTTCAGCCTGATCATTCTACTGACCTCCGGCAGATATAGGTTAATAAAGCCAAGAGTCGTATTGGTCTGCGAAAGATTGTATACGTACGTGGTTAGCACGTGGTCTGGATACTTTCGCGTAAGGGCAAACACTACCTTAATCCAATCGATAGTAGGAATAGCCAATTTCCCAAGAACCATTTCTGGTCTGAGATCAAAACCTGCCCAAACATCTCTTTCATCATAGTTTGGGCTCGAAAGATGACAAAGCCAATGCCCATTCCATGTCTCAATCTGTTTGTCCTTTAGCTTCGGGGTTTGATCTAGGTATTTTCTGTAGAACAGCCAACCTTCGAACACTCGCCAAAGTACTTCGGCTCGGTCAATTTGAATTGCCAAGCCACCACTCACACCGATCGCAAGTGCCTGACCAATCCAAGACATATACATCTCTTCACTCTCAACTGTCAATGGCATCGAAGTTACTTGACCTGACGAGGTAGCGTCTGCCTTCTCCGCTGCGTAGCCAACATAAGTCGAGCCACTAATCTTGGCATTTTCAATATCACGATGCAGCCTTTCCAATTGAACTTGAGATTTTGTTTTACCTGCTATCAAATATCTCTGAGGAACTTTTTGGAAAAAACTCGATCCATGAACATGCATCAAATGCCTTTCATTGTCAAAAAGCAACGGAAACAGAACATCGTCATAAAACTGTCGAGCTGTATAATCCTCAGCAACATTCTTCTTCTGCCGATACAGTTTTAGAAATATGTTCCCGATATAGCTTGTATACATATCACCAGATGTTTTCGAGTTCGACCAATTTCAATCCGTATTTTTGATGCTCCTCCTCGGATTGTGGGATGACAAACGGATATGCTCCTGTTTCAAGCTGGACGTATTGGTTCCTATATCTTGCAATGGTTGCGAAATTCACAGGGATCTCTAAAGCAATCCGCTCCTCCCAGCGAGCGGTTTCATATTTTTCTCTATCAGCTTCCAATATACAAGTTGCACTTTCTATGTTCAGCGCATCTACTATGATTGCATTGGGTTTATTGCAAAGCTCCCTGATTCGGTATTTTCCATGGCGATATATTAAATGCACATCAATTTCCCTAGTATCTAATTTTGAATAGACTGCATCGATCTTAGCCTGCAGGTCTCGCTCCTTTAATAATGCGTTGTCGCCCAACTGCTCGTAGCTTGCTTTTAAAGTTTCTGCCTTGTACGGCAGGGCAGAGCCATTCGATTGCATGACATGGACCGGTTTATATTTGCCAATTGTGTCACGAGTTCGTCTACGATTGATGCGCCCGAATCTCTGTATCAGTGCATCCAAAGGTGCAACTTCTGTAATCATCCTGTCAAAACTAATGTCCAAACTTACCTCAACAACTTGGGTAGATATCACGAAACACGGTTTTAATCCATCACCAAACTGCGCTGAGCCATCACCGTTAAATTCAGATCTCAGTCGTTTTTCCAGCTCCACCCTGTCGCCTCGTCGAAATCGGCTGTGAACTAGCATTGATGGAACTTCCCGAAATAGTTCCGAGAGGCGTTTATACTCCTGCTGTGCCCTCTTCACCGTATTGAAGATTATCAAGACCTTTTCCTTCTGACCAATAGCTACTTGTAGCACCTTGTCTAGCATTGTTGAATTATCCATCTTGTAAACAATATGTCGGTCAAACTTGTCTAGGATCTCGTTAGGTAGTTTGACCTCATAAACATCCCCGTACTGCCTCAATAAATTCAATACCCGATCGTACAAAAGTGAAGGCATGGTAGCTGTGCCAATGTGAATGCGGCAATCTAGACGCAAAAGTGTCCGGACTATTTCCAAAACCATTGAACGGCCAACATCTGAATAAGTATGTATTTCGTCCAGAATGACATCGGCGTCTTGCAAATCCAACATGATAGCTTCATAGCCGGCCGTTCCAAATACGACTGCCGCAAGTTGATGAGGTGTCAAAACTTTGACTGCTGCTCCACCAAAATGCTGCAAAATTTCTGCCTCCTTATTGCCCTTGACCAACAATGCCGAGGTCGAATGTAGCACCCGAACTTTTACATCTACATTTTCATTATCATGTTTGATATCATCCTTAATGCGCTCATACATCGCGTTAATAGAAGCTTGGAATGGTAAGGTGTAGAACACCCGACCTGTACATCGCCTTAATAGGAAATCCGTTTTCCCCGCACCTGTAGGTGCAACGACTATTGTATGTGGCTTATCATTTTCCACGTCGATCTGCGAAAGTGGATAGAGATTGCTCTTGCCTCTATTTCCATAAAAACTTAAGTCTGGAACGACAAATAAATCCTTTAATTTATCTGTTGTGCTATCAATAAACGCCGAGGCAAAATGATCGGCTGACATCAATAGGCCTCGTAGAGGAGACCAGCCCCAACTCTTTCCCTCACAATATTCCACCGCATACTTCAATGCATCCTCTGCTTCCGTTTTCAAGATTACACGAGTCTTAATGCTAAAATGTTCCAAAATTCGCAATCCGTACGGCGACCAATCTTCCCAATCGATTAGATGATTCTCTATCCACTTCCTTTCATTCTCCTCTAAATCCAATATGCCTCTCAAGCGCTTATCATTCTCAATGGACTTGTGATGAGCCACAACCAAGTCGATTATTGCATTCCACTTTTCTTTCGGAAAAACCGGCAAGAAACCAAGAGAAGATAGCTCATGGCGATGGGTGTATTGCCATTCCCTTTCCTCCATCATTGATTTGTAATCGTTCTTCCTACTAATTTTGTGCTGAAAATGAATATGTGCTTTGCCTAAATCGTGCAAGACAGCGGCTTCTATAGCGATGTCTTTATCAAAATCAAATCGATACTTTTCAGCAAACACTTTGATCGCCGATACTACGTGACCCGTGTGGTCTAGAAGCGTGGTTCCTCCTCTGTCAGCGCTCTTGGCTAATATTTCCTGCAGTGGCTTCATAAGCGCCTTTAGATCAAGCGTGGACGAATGGGATTCCCAAATACCTTTAGTTGTCCGAGCATCTCTTTCGCATCATCATAGCGATTGTGACCAACCTTGAACATTGCATTTTCATCACCATCAAAAAGCAATTCAAATCCGTCGATAGTGTCGAAGTCTTCATCATTCATTCTCAGTATTTCGCGGGGAAGTAACACATCCTCATTTCTACAAAGACAAAGATGTTCGCTCATCGCTTTTTGAGCATCTTGATCTTTCCAAAATGCTAGATAAAGATGCGGTTCGAGCATGACTCCACGATTCAACATGGAAAGGTTCGTTTTCCAAGTACCCTTCTCTTTATTGGCCTTAAAACCACCTTTCGACCACGTTCTTTCCTGCTGAATATCAATTCCCATATAATTCAAGCGATGTCGTTTAATTTTTTGGATGCCAGTAGTTTCCAATAGTTCTGGAAACAATTTTTTTTCCATGCCCTCGACAATGGATGGCGTCAAGAATTGTTGAGAAAATGTCTCTCCATCTCTAACAGCTGTCCATGGCTTGATAAAGCCAAATGGACCCGTATATTTTACCACGTAGTATGTCATGTATCAATTAATATAATCGCCATAAAATAATTTATAATTTACCTTCGCAACAACTGCCAACCCTTCACATGCACCCGCATCTGATCCAAGTCGAACGCGTGCACATCAAGTTTCTCGGCATCGGGAGCGGTGACCCAGTTGTAATATTCTTTGCGAGGCATTTGGCCGGCGAGGTACTTCTTTACCCGGGCATATCCCGACACTCCCCCACAATTTTCCGGTGGGCACGCCCCCGCACCATCCAATAACTCGGCACTGACACGGTTGCTGCGATCAAAGTCGATCACATCCACCTCATGCCACCAGTAGTCACCATAGTCGTATTGGTAATAAAACTTATCACGGGGTAGCTCGGGAGGTGGAAATTGATTTAGATAGCTCAACAACACATCGGTAGCCGACACCCGGCTCGCCTTGATGCCAGATTCCTCTGTGTATGGACTCACTACATTGAAATACCGGGATTGCTTGCTCTCCTTAAAACTGTACAGGTGCTCGTTCTCCCAGCCCATCGCTGCCTGAAAGATCAAATGCAGAGAGTGAAAAGTGACCTTCATGGGTATAGCGACCTTTCTCCAGATGACCGGGTCTTCAATGTCGCAAAGTCGTATGTGTACTATAAATCTCATATATATATGTGTAAATCTACCGATTAGAGCCTCACCTCAAAGCTCCAAACCCAATGCCCGTACTATTCCCTACCCCCACCTCCCAGGCAAATTGCACCGCCCGCGGATGACCTGTGACAATGACCGGACACAAGGCGGCTTTGATGTCAATGCCATTATATGTGTTCTTCTTTATTCTGGGGTTTGGGTAGGCAGGATCAAACCGGACGGACACCTTGTGATCGAGGTTTGCCCTTTGCAGTTTGTTACGCAGGGTATCGGTCAGGTAGTCATCTACCTTTTCATCACCAGGAAAGTAGTAGGTATGGTGCTTGGCCCCTTCCGGTTTTCGCTTCACCAGGATGGGACTCTGAGCCAGAAAACGTTGCTCACTGCCAAAAGCCGGGGTGCGCTGTATGACCACCTCCCGTACCTCCATACCCCAGCGGATCTGGTGGCCCTTAAAAACGCCCCGGACCAAAGCGGCCAGCAGATCGTCTGAGAAACTACTGACGTAGAAAGTGCTGCCATTGGGAAAGTCCAATCCTCTTTTGGTGGCTTGACCGTGCGTGAGCCATGACAGCGAGTACAAACTGATATCATCGTGCAGTTCATTTTCGCCCAGCCACTTGTGAAAAGCGCCCACCAAGAAAGGCTGGTAGTCAAAGGGTACTGGCTCCCGATTGGGGGTGAGGTGAAGATAGATTCTCATGGTGGTAGTGATTACTTCATTGTCTATGTTAAAGTCAAAGATGGATGGCCGCTAGGGTCGTTTTCATACCAGCTCGTTTTTTTTCTCATTTTTTTCGATGATTCTTTGGGCCAACGTCTGAATATGCGTCCGCAGGCGATCCGGTCCCACAATTTCGATGGCACTCATGGCCGCATTGCCCAGGATGAAATTGGACAAGCCGACAAAGTCTTCGTTGACCATACTCTGAAACTCATAGGTGAGGGGCTGGCCACCCGGCTCGATCTCACTGAGGGCTTTGGGGTAGGCCCCGACCAGTGCATTGTAGGCGTAGACATCGAGCTTAAGCTGCACCAAGACTTGGCGGTTATTGGCTATGCGAAAAACGTCGGTCTTTTGAAAGCGATGATCTTCTTCATGTGACCACGGGAGATCCAAGATCCGCACCCGGTCGATCCGGCTGAGCAGAAAGTGCCTGGTGCTCTCCTCCTCGACATCGTAGGCTTGTAGGGTATCCAACTCCGCATCTACAAAGAAGGGCTCTACCTCCCGGTCTCGCACGGTGCCACTGTTGCTCCGATAGTTTTCCAAGACCGCGAGGCGTCGCTGTTTGCGGGCCGTCTCCAGCCGGTCGATGCGATCCAACGCCGGACGCCGGAGGGCACGCAAACCCAGCTGCTGGAAGTCATAGAGACTTTCCAGCTTTCTTTGCAGGTATATGTTATCCTTGCTACTGAGGTAGTCCAACGCCCGACTGATCTTAGCCCGGTCTGCTGCCGACAACGGCTGCAGGTAAGTCAGCTCTCGAAATCCCGCATCCGGCAAGATAGCGTAGCGGTATCCATCCCGGATCTTGTACTCCACCGTCAGTCCGCAAGCCTTCAATGCGCCAAGGTCACTCTTGACGCCCTCCTGGCTGGCCTGATCAAGCTGCTGCGAGAGCTCGGAAATCGTATACCGGTAAGGATCTGCCAGCACTTTCAGCAGTACCCGGATGCATCTTTCCCTAGGCGTCATACCAACGTATACTACAGGGGTAGGTCACAAATAAAAGCACGGATGAGCATAGCAGCAATATTACAACAAATATTCTTCGTCTCGACAATGGTCATGTCTCGGATCGAGCGTAGGGCATGCCCGAGCCCATCACGCCACCGGGACCTGCCATACCGAGCCACCAGCCAGCAGGTCCGTTCCACTCAACCTGGGGTAGAGCGCCGGGTCATTCAGTGCACATGGTGACACCGGGCCTTCCACGGCACCCGCGCGAGATGAGGGTGCGACTCGCTCAATAGTGCTCCTCCCCATCCGTCACGAAAGCACATTTGACCACGATTGTTGCTATCTTATAAGTGACGCTATCCGACACCAAATGAAAACGCGTAGATATCTCGCTGCTATCATGTTTACCGACCTAGCAGGCTATTCACGGCTGGCTAGCACGGACGAAGGCGGTGCCCTTTCTATGCTGGAGGCCAATCGACAACTCCAAAGACCCATCATCAGAAGATATGGTTCTTTCGTCAAGGAAATGGGAGACGGTATGCTTGCCAGATTCCAAAGTGCGCAGGATGCCGTGGCGTGCGCGATCGAAATACAATCCAACGCACCAACAGCCCTGCGACAAGCAATCCGCATCGGCATCCATCTGGGTGACATCACCGAAGAAAACGGCGACATCTTTGGTGATGGCGTGAATATTGCCGCTCGCATCGAATCTATCGCTGAGCCTGGCTCCATCTACGTCTCTGCATCGATCCATCAAGCGATCAAAAGCACCGGTGACATCCTCACTGAACCGGTAGGCCCTCAGCAGCTCAAGCATATCGAGGATCCGATCGACTGCTATCGGGTCTTAGGGCTCAGAGAGGGAGTCAGTCCGGCGCCGCCACAAAGATGGCGGGTGAGCAAGCCGCTGCGGATGCTTGCTTCCATATTATTCCTGATCCTTCTTGTTGTTTTTGTCACCCGATGGAATGACCAGGCGACGTCCCCTGCCATTGCCGTCTTGCCCTTCACCCAAACGCAAGGTGATACCAGTGATCTCTACCTGCAGCAGGCTCTGCCCGAAGAACTGATTCGGAATCTGGGCCGACATACCGGCCTCCTGATTCTTAATCCGAAATCTTCTTTCCAATACCGTAGCTCCATTAATCCGTTTGACCAGGGCCTGGCAGAAGAAATGAGCATTCCTACACATTTTGTCCGGGGAGAGTACGCGAAGAGAGAGAACCGTATCGATCTGGCCGTTTCTGTCGATGATCGATCTGCTCAGACCGTGTGGTCGGGCAACGACAGCCATGACGAGGCACACCTTCCCAACATGATTGCCCATCTAGCGGGCGCCATCGCACAGGCCCTGAGCGATCGCAACGAGCCCGACCCAGGTGCTATCGCGGAGATTCAAAACGTCGATCCGGAGACCTATCGCCTTTACCTGCAGGGCATGCACATTTTAGGTCGATACAATCTCGCTCAGTTTCCCAAGGGTATAGCCTTGCTTGAGCAGGCGACCAGTCGCAGTCCTGCCGATGCCAGAGCTTGGGCGGGGTTGGCAGAGGGATACGTCTGGTTGGGGCACACTCCTACCGGCCCGCCCTGGGCCTGGCACAAGGCCAAGTCGGCCGCGGTCAGGGCTTTGCAGCTGGATTCGGTCAATGCGGAGGCCTGGGCAGCGCTCGCTCATACCAAGACCTATTTTGAATACGACTACGAAGGTGCGCTGGCCGCCTACCAGAAAGCCCATGCCCTAAATCCCAACATGGCTTTTAGTCATTACCACTATGCGTGGCATCTATATCTGCTGGACAGCTTGGACAAGGCCATCGAGGAGCACAAGATTGCACAACAATTAGACCCTTTTGCCCCTGTGCATACCTTCTGGCTTGGGGGGCTATATCTGCGCAAAGGCGACCTGGCCAACGCTAAGAGAGAGTTGCGGAAAGCGATCAACATGGATTCCACTGCATTTATGGCCCACGCTCTCCTCGGTGAAACGTACTCGCAGGAGGGCAAGATGGACTCGGCGGAAGCAAGCTTACAACAAGCCATGAAGTTACAGCCCTTTGTCAGATACATTCATTATCGCCGCCACCTGCAAAACGCCGGCCAGTGGGAGCGGAGCCTACAGCTGATACACGAAGCCAAGGAAAGAATGCCACCGGGTGGCTTCACCTCCTGGGTGTTGGCCGGGGCCTATGCTGACCATGATAGTACAGAGCAATTCTTTGAATACGCCAACGACGAACCTGCCTTTGCGACGCTTCCGTGGCTCAGACATGGTGTGAAGAGTGAAGCGGTCCTAAGAGATCCCCGCTTCAAGCAATTCATGGATAAACTAAACCTGCCGATGCCTCAGGTGATGCCATGATTCCCGTGATATCCGCGACAAATTCCTGTTCCGCTCATCGGCGGCACGCACAGCGAAAGCCCTTGTAGTTGTGGCGATTATCGTTGGTAGCCTAACCCAATGTCACTAACTTTAGTTTGATGCAAAACTTCTTTGAGACATTACGAGATGTGCTTGAGTTCAAGAAGTTCCAACTGGAAGAGCTCCTCTTCGTCGAATACACATGCCCACTGGCAGAGGAAGACTTTGGGGTGTGGTCACAGAGGGATTATATCATCTATGTCTTGAGCGGCAAGAAGTCCTGGAAGACCACAGAGGGCACCACCACCGCTGGCGCCGGCGACATTATGTACGTCAAGAAAGGCGGGTCCATCGTCCGACAGTTCTTCCAAGAGGACTTCTGCATGCTTGGTTTCTTTCTAACGGACGATTTCATCCGGACAACCATCGGTGAGGTCAAAGATAAATTGCGGCTGCCCAGGGGGGAAGACTTCGAGAGTCCACAGGTCACCCGGATCGGTACTACATCGGTCCTGTCCTCCTATCTTCAGACCATGCTCCATTACTTTGAGGGGCAGGTGGCACCGATGCAATCGCTACTGGAGTTGAAATTCAAGGAGCTGCTCATTAGCATCATATCCGATCCAAAGAATGTTGGCTTGGCACATTACTTTACGTCACTGACAGATCAGGAACACTCTTCTCTCTCGTACATCATGGAGCACAACTACTGCTACAACCTTTCGCTGGAGGAGATGGCCAAATTATGCCATCGATCTCTCTCCTCCTTCCGTAGAGACTTCAAAAAGCTGTACAACACCACGCCCGGCAAGTGGTTGCTCGCAAAGCGTCTGGACCGCGCCGCCGTACTGCTGCACCAGGCCAATGCCACGGTCACGCAGGTGGCGTTTGACAGTGGCTTTGAAGACACCTCCCACTTCAGCCGAGCATTCAAGGACAAGTTTGGCGAGTCACCCCTCTACTACCACCGGCGGGTGACGGCTGGGGCGCTCGAAGGATCATAGCTTTCCCTCCCTCTACATCCATTCTGACTCTCTGAGTCATTTCGATGAATTTCTGAGCAATGCACTGGGGTGCTCTGGGTCGTTGCTTTGTGTCAGTGCTAATTCAAAATCTGCAAGACATGAAACGATCAATGCAAGCCAATCGCCAGACGAAGACAAAAGCCTATCGATTTTTCGAACAGGTAATTAACTATGGCTGGGTCTTCATCATTGTGGGTGCCATGGTGAGTATCACCATGGCCACCTTTATCCCCAATATTAAAATAGACACCTCTGTCGAGGCCTTTATCAAGCCCGATCATCCCTCACTGGTCAGCAGGAATACATTGAAGGAAACCTTCGGATTGTCCGATCCGATCATTGTGGCCATAGAAAATGAGGGGGCACAGGGCATTTATAATGAACATACCCTTCGACTCATTCAGCACCTGACCGACACTATCCAAATGATGGAAGGCGCAGATCCTGACCGGGTTGTCAGCATTGCCACCGAAAATAATATCCGGGGGGATGATGAGGGGATGATCATCGAGTCTTTCCTGGAGGATATTTCCAACGTGGAAGATATCCGCAAAGCGGTGGAGGATTTTCCCCTTTATCTAGGAAATCTGGTCAGTGAGGACGGCACGGTCACGCTCATCGTGGTGGAGCTCCTGGACAAGCAAAGATATGGCGCCCAGGTCTACAATGATCTCCTCAAGGTCATTGAGCCCCTGCAAGGCGAGGAGAGACTTTATGTCGCCGGCGAAGGAGCCGTAGTAGAACACCTCGGCAAATATGTGCAGGACGATGCGAAGTTAATGACGCCCTTGGCCTTTTTGGTCATTACCATCATATTGTTTCTGGCTTATCGTACCATAGGAGGTCTACTGCTGTCCAATCTGGTCATTGTAGGATCGCTCCTGATCGCCATGGGTATTATGGTTGCCAGCGGGGTACCCTTTTACCTCATATCCAACATAATCCCGGTGATCATCATTGCCATTTCGGTCGCTGATTCCATCCACATTCTGGGTCATTTTTACGAGCAGAAAGCCCATCATCCCGAGCTTGACAAAAAAGAGCTGACGATAAAGACCATGACGGAAATGTGGCGTCCCATCATCGTCACCTCGATCACCAATATTGTAGGGTTTATCGCGATGGGATATTCCTCCGACATGCCTCCCATGCGGGCGGTGGGATTGTATTCGTCTGTCGGTGTTGTCTGTGCATTGCTCTTTTCATTTTTCATCCTCCCATCGGTCATGGCCAGGGTCGATCTCAAACCTTCGAGAGCATTCATTAGTAGGCGCGGAAACCAAGTGGATCAATTTGGTCAGGCGATGATGCAATTAGGAAGCATCGTACTACAAAGGCCCTATGTCACCATTGCAATTTCGGCGGTCATTATGGTGATGGGGATCGTGGGCATGACCAGGATGAAGTTAAATGACACGATGGTGGAATATTTCAACCAAAAGGAAAATATCTACCTGGCCGACAAACTGATCAACAAGAAATTAAATGGCACCAACTTCTTTGATGTGGTGGTAGAAACCCAGGAGCAAGAGGGTCTGTTTGTTGTGGATCGTCTCAAGGCAATCGAAAATCTTCAAAAATTTCTCGAAGAGCAGCCCCACGTGAAGGGCACGACCTCCATCGTCGATATCATGAAGCAAATGAATCGATCCATTCGAGATGGCGTAGCCGGCGAATACCGTCTGCCTGAAACCGATGATATGATCGCGCAATATTTTTTGCTCTACACTGCGAGCAGCTCGCCCACGGACCTGGAGCAATATGTGGACAGTGAATATCAGTTGGCAAATGTCCGCGTCATGATGGACAACGGACAATATCAGAGCATCCATCCAGTGCTGAGAAATACGCGAGAATATTTAGCGGCCAACTTTAATACGGACGGTATGACTGGCGAAGTATCTGGATGGCTCAATGTCATCGATCACTGGATCGGCAATATCAGCTTTAGCCATTTTCTCGGCGTGATTCTCGCCCTGATCGTGGTCACCCTAATTTCCTCGATCAGTTTTGGATCACTCTACGCGGGATTATTGGCGATGATACCCGTCCTGGTCGCCGTCTTCCTAAACTACGCCGTCATGGGATTTACCGGGATCTGGTTGAAGGTCTCCACCTCCATTACCGTAGCCATAGCTGTGGGCGTGGCCGTCGACTTCTCCGTGCACACCATAGACCGCCTGTTGTTCTTGACCCAGCAGAAAGGATTTACGATCGATCAAGCCCTGCCTCAATTATACCCAAATACGGGGAGAGCGCTGCTCTTTAACCTGCTGGCTCTGGCCCTGGGCTTTGGCACCAATATGGTCAGCTCGGTGCCGCCATGGGCAACGTTCGGACTGCTCGTCATGACGATGGTTTCAGTAAGCTTCCTTGCCAGCCTCACATTATTGCCGGTGCTGGTCAAGGTACTCAAGCCAAAATTCTTGCAGCCAAGAATAAGCGTTGAGAAAACCTTCGAACCGCTCATAGAAAATATCGCCTCCTAATCAATAATTGTTCACTCTCTTAAAATCAATTGTTATGAAAAATCTAGTGAAAATTTTAGCCGCCATAATGGCTACCGCTTCGATAGCCTTGCATGGCCAGGAATTACCAGATGCTAACCACATTGTCAAGCAGACCCAGGAGCGGGACGATGGTGCATTTGTGACGCAGGACATGACGCTGGAGCTGATTAGCAAAAATGGCAAGGTCCGATCACAGACGACAAAGGTCATGCGAAAATATTACGGCAAGGAGCGCAGACAAGCGATCTATTATACCCAACCCAGCAATGTCGCCGGCACGAGCTTCCTGGTCTATGATTATCCCGAGCCGGACAAGGATGATGATCAATGGTTGTACCTGCCCGCTTTAAGAAAAACCCGCAGGATATCCGCCGCCAACCGGGGTGATTATTTTCTCGGCACCGACCTCACTTATGAGGATATTAAGCTGGGTCCCAAGTTGAGCGATGTGGATTATGTCCACACCACCACCGGACAGGAGGAGGTCGACGGACATGCCTGTTACATTATTGAGTCGGTCCCTATCGATGACAAGACGGCAAAGGAGCTGGGCTATAGTAAACTCAAGGCCTGGGTAGATGCGGATAAATGGATGGTGAGAAAAGGTGAATTCTGGGATATCGGGGGTAATAAACTCAAGACGGTGTCGGTGAGAGACATCATCCAAATCGATGGCATATGGACTGCACATGCGTTACGGGTGGTCAACCACAAGACGGGGCACAAAACGAATTTCCTTTTTGACAACACGGACTACCAAAGTCCATTAGAGGACGAAGTATTCACTGAGCAGGCACTCGTAAGGGGCCTATAAAAATAAATATCATGAAAAACCCAGCTTATCGATTGGTATTGGTTGTGGTTGCCCTCTTTCCTCAGATGCTTTTTGGCCAGGCGGAGGAAGGCAATAAATTTCAGGAATTCTGGAAGAAAAATGTCAGGACAAGCATCGTATCTCAGCTCTTCACAGCCTATGAGGCCGACGATCGCAAATTCCAAATGCTAAAACTGACCACCAGGCCGGAGCTCCGGGTGAAGCTGCACAAGAACCTGCGATTTACAGGAATCGCGAGATTGCAGGGAGACCTGCTGGACCATCTTGAACCCGGTTTTCCCACCCAAGATGGTGTTTCGCGTGCTTCGAAGAGATGGCTCGTCGGAGACCGATTTGAATTTGAATTGCGTGAATTTTATGTGGATTGGTACGTCGGATCAAGGAGCACGCTAAGACTGGGCAAACAGCAGATCGTCTGGGGCGAAACGGATGGCCTTAAGCTTTTGGATGTGGTCAACCCTCAGAATTTTAGAGAATTTATTTTGGAGGACTTTGACGAATCACGTATACCTCAGTGGTCTGTCAAGGCAGAATTCCCACTGAAAGGTCTCAATGTGGAGTTGGTCTGGATACCAGATATGAGTGCACACGATTTGCCTGGGTTGGCCTCCAGTTTTTTCCCATCGGCCCTCATCCCGCGCATGCCCGAAAATGTGGCAATCCATATGCTGCCCACTCGGAAACCGAACCGGATAATCGCGGACTCCGACATCGGGACCAAAATATCCGCCTTTGTCAACGGATGGGATCTCACCCTCAACTATCTATATCACTATGATGATCTGCCCGTGCTTTTCCGCAAGACCGGTGTGACTCCGGAGGGCACACCTTCCATCAGTGTGCAGCCGCAATACCGGCGGATGCACACATTGGGAGGCACCTTTAATAATGCGCTGGGACCGATCACGCTTAGGGGTGAGTTGGCCTATCATATCCATCGCCATTTTATGACTGCCGCAGAAAATTCCGATGGCACCGTGCGGAGTGACCAGGTGATGTTTGCCTTGGGGGCTGACTGGCTTTTTAATGAAACGATGTTGAGCGTTCAGTCTTTCCACGACATCTTGATGAGTGATGTTGGGGCTTACAATCGACGACGCTACGAATCCCATGTTTCCTTCTTAGCATCGCAAGAACTCTTTAATGATATCTTGAAGTTAGAGCTACTGCTCGTACACAACCTCAACCACTGGGATGGCATGATTCGCCCCAAAGTGAGCTATTATGCACAGAGCAATCTCAAGATCATGGCGGGATCGGACATCTTCTACGGCAGCAATAAGGGCCTCTTTGGGCAATTTCGGAATCGGGGTAGAATATTTGTCGGCGTGGAGTGGGGTCTTTAGTATTTCACCCATTCACCTGATTGGTAACCTTGGTAAAAACTACAAGAGCTTTCGTGCTGACTCTGCCCATCTAGGCCCTTATTGTTGCAGTTCTCTCTTGAATTCTTGACCCTTGAGTGTCAAACGATACTTCTGTCTGGGATGCTTCGGAGTCTCGGGATAGGTCATTTCAATGAGTCCTGCAGCCAAGGCAGGTTGAATGTATTCGGTCCTGAAGTGGTCATCATGCTTGAGCCCTAGGTGTTGCTGGATTTCTTTGCGCTTCATTTCGCCTTCGAGCACAGTGATCATCTTTAAAAGTTCAGGGCTGCTTCGAAGAACTTCCCCAGTAACTTCCCCAGTAGCTTCCCCAGTAACTTCCCCAGTAACTTCCCCAGTAACTTCCCCAGTAACTTCCCCAGTAACTTCCCCAGTAGCTTCCCCAGTAGCTTCCCCAGTAGCTTCCCCAGTAGCTTCCCCAGTAGCTTCCCCAGTAACTGGATCGATAACAAAAGTTCGATTATCAGGACTCACCCGATATACTATCACTCGAAAATCTTGCTCTTGCACAAAATCAGGCTCGGGCAGCCCAACTTCCTTTGCCCTGCGCATGATATCGGCAGTACCGGTGCCCAGTTGCTCTATGTAACCGGCCAAAAACATAGGATGGGCTAAGAGGGGATTATGAGGCACTGACTGATGTAATTGCTTTAGCCGGTCAGTTGTCCAGCCTAGCGGCAAGTTGCCTGGATTAGATATCTCGAGACGATCCCTAAATAGCATTACCTGTACACTGGAATGGCTTGCATAATCCCGATGAGCCACAGCATTGACGATCGCCTCAGCAACAATCTCACGAGGTATCTCATATTGACCAGGAGCAACTGTCGATTCACTCCGAGTCCCCACCCGATAGTCCAGCTTAGACATTACAAATTCCACAGCTTGGTCTACCAATTCAAATACATCTCCCTCAAAAATCTTGTAGGAGGGAATGGGCTTACTAATCTCCCGACCGTGAAAAACTGCACATTTCACATGAGAACTCCTAACAAATTTCTGAGGAACTCTGCCGAACAATAGTAAGGAAGCAAGTGTACACCGATCCCCTTCCATCAAATGTAGATGATGCAAGACCTCTCGGATAGCCGTATCTTCACTTAACGCGAATCCTCTCTTGGCTCGCGCCAACCGAACAAATCGGCGGACCCGCTTTGGGTCCAAATCTTCAATAGTAGCACTTAAATGCAATCTCGCGTCAAACGGCCCGAATTGTATATAACCATGTTCTTCCAGGTAACGAGTAAGGCTGTGATAAACAGCACTTAGTAGAGCTGAAATACCCGTAAATCTCTTTCTGACCACCTCCTTCTCAATCCGGTGAATAAATGCATTGATTCTTGAGTCCCTCTCTTCCGCCTTGTGACCAGTCAAGAATGCAAACCTTGTCTTGTGATTCCTGCTGGCATGATCAAACTCTCTTTCCGTGGGAGAAGTGCCATCTTGGTTCTCGCTTCCGTATTGCCATCCAACCAGAAGAAGGTAAACGTCACACTTCTCCACCTCATCAAGATATATTTGGTCTGCTGCCTGATCCGTAGCTGGTAGCTCCTCAAAGATGAAGGGTTCGAAGAACTTGCCTAGCACCGGATCTGAACGAAGATAATGGGCAAGTGCCTGCCTTTCCTCGCTGAACTCGGACTGTACACTACTAATGAAGACCTTGATCATAGCTATGCTTCCTCTTCCATGCGCCCAAATAAGAAAGATAGTTGAGCTTTTTCGCAACCCGCGACATCTGCCTCATAGAATCCGATGGCCAAAATAAATCAAAAATGAAAAGGGCGAAAGTGTCACAGCATGTCGCCTTCGACAGCCTGCTCATCCATTCACCTGATTGGTAACCGTTTCACCGGCAAAGAATTGCAGGAAGCTCTGCTCCGCCTCGCGCGCCATGGCGATCCGCGTGTCATATGTACCAGAGCCCATGTGTGGCGTCAAGATCACATTGTCGAGCCTCTTCAGGACTTCAGGGACATGGGGCTCCCCATCCAGCACGTCCAAGGCGGCACCGGCAATCTCCCCGTCCTGCAGGGCGCGGATCAGGGCTTCCTGATCCAATACGGCACCTCGAGAGGTGTTGACCAAAAAGGCGGTCTTCTTCATGGTACGGAAGGCAGCGGCATTGAGCAAATGGTGCGAGCTCTCTGTCAAGGGGGCATGCACGCTGACAAAGTCAGCGCTAGTGAGCAATGCTTCGAGGGAACAGTATTTTGCACCATAAGCTGTTTCCTCCTCAGAGGGCAGCGGTCGCCGATTGTGATAAAGAATCTCCATGCCCAAGGCGCGGGCACGCCGGGCCAATGCCTTGCCGATGCGACCCAAGCCGATGATCCCAAGCTTGCGTCCTACCAGCGAAGTGCCCAGATTTTGCATCAGCCCCCAGGACAGACCTGCGGGCGACTTGATGCGTTGGTTCAACTCCACAATCCGTCTGCCGAGCGCCAACATCAAGGCCAGGCTCATCTCAGCCGTGGATTCGGTGACAGAGTTGGGGGCATTGGCCACCACAATATTGCGCGCACTGGCCGCAGCCACATCGATATCGTCGTACCCCACCCCATAATGCGAGATAATCTTCAAGCGCGGAGCCAGGTCAAGCAGCGCAGGTCCGACCTTCATGTGCACCGATAAGAGACCATCCGCCTGGACAATCTTGTGCCGCAGCTCCTGCTCGGAGAAGGTGCTGCCCTGTGGGTAGTGCACCTCATACCGATCAAAGAGCTCGGAAAGCCCCTCTCGGGGCACCGCGTATGAAACCAGTATGGTCGGTCGTGCCATGGCCATCCGTTTTTCGAGTGAAACAAGATAGCTATTTCCATTGCCTCCCCATCGACCCGATCTAACACCTGCGACCATGCCGGTATTTTGCGCCTTCCCTCTAGCGTACCATAGGGCTTCGCGATTTAAACGCGTCGGTTTTAAACATCCATGAGACGTCGCACCAGGAGAACATGGCAAATGAAGCCTGCACTGGCTTTCCAGCACTTGCTGACTCTACGCAGCACGGCGTACTCATTGCTGCACTCCCTTATGATGTGACTCGTCTTGTACGACGTCAGCGTTTGGATGACCTGGTCCTTGGCCTGCCCCATACCAGTCTCCGAGGGTAAAAATGGTGTTGGAACGCCGACGGTCTGCCAGTAGGATGGGACCCTTTTTAACACTTCGAAAGCGTCTTTTGCCCGTCGGTGCGGAATGAACTTTTGGGAAAAAAGCACTAACTTGCCTGCAGAAGTTAACTCCTAAATCTTACCTCATGAAGCAAATAGTGCTCCTAGCCCTCCTAACTTGTTCTTTCAGTTTTGTCAGCCATGCTGCTGATGACGCTCCTTACACACCAAACGTAGAAGACATTGCCGAAACACTATCGGCCGATCAGCAACTACTGGAAGCCGAATTTCAGTCGCTCAATGATCTGGAGCAGCGGGTAAAGGCCGACGATCTGACGTTTGCTGATCTGAATGCGGAGACGGTCTCCTCCTTATCCCTTCAGGCAGATGTAAAGAGCGCACTGGTCGCCGTGGCGGGTGCAGACGATCTTCCGCTGGGCATCCCTGGCTTCTGGTGGGGATTCTGCCTCGGTTTACTGGGTATACTGCTGGTCTACATCCTCATGGAAGACTCTCCGGACCGAAAAGAGGAAACCAAGAACGCCCTTATTGGTGCATTGATCTGGGTCGGCGTTGCCCTGCTGTTCTGGATCTTGTTCTTTGCCAGCTTTGCCGTCATTTAAGATATCGCTCTGCGGATAGTAGATAGGATAAACGGAAGGAGAAGCGGCGTCTTGCTGCTTTTCCTTTTTGGCGTTTGCGGTGTCTTGCTGGGTCAGGACTTCTTCCGGTTCAAAGCAGATTTCTCATTGAAGGAGATCTCCACACTCAACGATAGTCTGGAAAGAAGACTGATCATAGGCTCCTGCTACTATGACAAAAACGTAGACCAACTCACCTATCAGCTCACTTTTCCGGAGGAGCAGCAGTGGATCATTCAAGATTCCTTTATCTACACCCTCAAGGATGATGTGGTCGTCGAAAAATCCGCCGTACCGCCGATCACCGAGCACAATATTTTTCGCATGCTCTTGGAGCAGACCTTTTCCGAGTTTGGCATGCTAAAGAGTGGATACGAGATCCAAAAAGTGCGCAAAATAGACGGGGATGTGTACGTCACCTACAAGCCCCCCGACAAGTTTGATCACGTCCTGGGATCACTGGTGTTGATCAAGCAAAAGAAGAAACTCAAAGGGGTCATCTACTACGAACCCGACGGCAATATGATGTTTCGGCAGCAGCTGCGCGACTATCAGATCGTAGACGGGCTCCCGGTCCCCACCGAAATGTCACATATCATTCAAAAAGGGGACAAGGAGATCAAGCGTATCTTGTCGTTTGATAATATTGTGGTCAACGATACCCAGCACAATGATCTGTACGAGCGTACATTTGCGGAGGGGGTTGAAAGCCACTAGTGGGAAAGCAGGCGATGGGGGTGCCGCTTTCAGTGTTACCGTTTACCAGTACTAGTATTATGCACTTTTGTTTGCTACTTGTCTTGATGGCCATGTCAGGTCTGCTGCAAGGTCAGGATCTGACTCGGGACCTTACCTTTTTAAAGGCAAACCTCCAAGGGGAGAAGGTGGAGCCGACCTATCGACTGGATAAGACCGAAACCAACGAGATCAAGCTGGGGGCTCAGTTCCTGTTCGTCTTCTATAAGCATTTCCTGTCGTCGCAGGACAATCGTCACTGCTCCTTCAGGCCTTCCTGCTCGACCTACTGCATCCACGCTATTCAACAAAGGGGTGTCGTACTAGGACTGATGGGAGCCTTCGACCGCCTCTCACGATGCAATGGTCTGAGTCCTGAAAACTATGAAATCGACCTCTCCACCGGTCAGTTGATCGATCCGGTGATCGCAATCGACCATGCCAAACGCTAGTGTCGGATGGTCAGGCAGATAAAAGACCATTGGCGATATGCAACCCTGCTTGCCCTGTGTTGTTTGATCCTGCCCGGCTCGGTGCAGGGGCAGGCGCGAGATCTTTATTCCCTGGAATCTACCCGCGCCTTTGCCAACTACCTCTTTACCAAGGGTGACTGGACGCTGGCCGCCGACGAGTATGCGCGACTACTATTCATGACACCCAATGACGATACGGTGCTGCAGCGGTTATCTCAGATCTATCGGAGTCAGGGCAAGTATCCGTTGGCTAAGCAATTGTTTCAACTGCACCGGGGACAACCGCCGATGTTGTCCACCGCTGCGCTCGAGCGCGAGTATCTGGCCACGCAGCTTTTCCAAGGTCCCACGGGCGGTTTTACGGAGAGCTTAGGCCACGTCCGGCACCTTGGCCCGGAGGAGCAGCTACGGATGCAGATCGAGTTTGCCATGGTCAACCGGGATTGGCTGCAGGCTCGACACAACCTAGCAGAAGCAGCGCCCAGCCGATGGAAGGACGTGTACTCGGAGACTACCGAGCGCGTGCTGGCTTTTGGCCCGAAGAAGCCCTGGCTGGCTTCGGCCATGTCCGTGGTGATCCCTGGGAGCGGAAAGATCTACGCCAAGAATGTAAAGGAGGGGATCACCAGTTTTTTGTTTGTCGCAGCCATGGCCTATCAGAGCTATCGCGGCTTTGACAAGCAGGGTACCAAAAGCGCCACCGGCTGGATCTACGGTGGGCTGGGGCTGGGTTTCTACGTTGGCAACATCTACGGTGCGCAGCAATCAGCCAAGAACTACAATCGCAGACAACTTGCAGACATTCATGAAGAGGTGGATCGCATTATTGATAGCCGCTACTAGTCTGGCTGTCTGCCCCGGGGAGGGCCAGACGCTGGACGAGACCTTTGCCTTTGCCGAGCAGCAATTGGCGGCTGGGGAGGACCATGCTGCCGAGAAGGCCTTCAAGCGCGTGATCTTCTTCGACCGACAGGCACGGCACCGGGCGCGTTGTGTAGAGGCACTGGCCTACCTATCCGAAAAAAAAGGTGAGCTGACCGAAGCGCTCAATTATTTGGACCAAGCGTACTACCTGACGACCGACGAGCAAAGGCAGTTTGACTATCAAATTCGCCGGGTCCAGATCTACCTGCAAACCAACCAATGGCAGCGGGCCCTGGCCGAGGTGTATCAGCTGGATGATTCGTACGCACAAGAGCGGGCACTGTTGTACGAGGGCTATTGCCAATACATGCTACGGGATTTCGAGGCTGCTGCCGGGGCCTTTGACGGACTCCTGACGTCTGAGATGCTAAGCAAACACCTAGCAAAGGCCCGGCGAATCGAAACGTTGAATCCCAAGTTTTACCAGACCATGAGCTACATTCTGCCCGGCTCTGGCCAGATCCTGCTTGGAGACGTCAAGGAGAGCCTGAATTCGCTCTTGCTCAACGGAGGGCTGGCTGCCCTTTTTATCCACACCGCCAACCGGTTGAGCTTTTTTGATGCCGTCCTATCTGTGGTACCTTGGTTCTATCGGTATTACGCCGGCGGCGCCAAGCTGACCAAGACGCTGGCCATGGAGAAGAAAGCTAAGCGACACCGGGAGAACCTGGCTGAAATGGTCCAGGCGATTCAAGAAAAGGATCCATAAGTCCAATGGGATGGGGGCTTAGCAGCAGGGATTGTGCCTTGCTTGCGGCTCCCTCGATGCAGCTCCGGCGAAAGAATGTGTTTGGCGAGGACGCCAAACTCGGGCCCGCGCAGCAGAATGCACAACTCTCATCCAAGGCCGATATAGGCGAATCTATATTCGCCGAAATCTCTAGTCGCGGATCTAAGCTCAGGGCTGTATTTTCTGCGTTCTCGCAGTAAACCAGCAGGTGGTTGTGCGCAAGGTGACTAAGACGTAGTAGGGTTCGCCGGCCCATTTAGACCTTGCTCTTGACGTCCTTGGCCACCTTACGGCTTGCCCTCCCGCTTTTTCGCGGAGATGGCGGGCAGATCTATCTGTTTCAGCCGCAGGTTAAGCTCGCTTGCCCGACCTCGAATTTGATCCACTCGGCCAAAAAGCGGTTGTAATTCTTGCTCCAGATCCTGTAGACGTTGATAGGCCCCTTCGGTAGGCGCCGCGTCTTGGCCATTGAGCACGGAGTACAAATAGGCAATCTGGTCATCGATCATAGAGGGATAGTTGATCGGGTCCTGCCCGCTTTCGTTCTTTGTCTGGATCAGTTGCGCCTCCAGGGCAGTGATGTCCTCTTGCAAAGACCTGAGATCGCTAGTCAGGGCGGTGTCACTGAGATCCGCACGTTTTAATAACCGTTTCAACTCGTCTCTCATGGTACGCAGATCGCCGATACTGGCATGCGTCTCCTCTAAGGAATTTCTAGCCTTTAGGGTCAGTTCATACTGTTGCATCAGATCTTCCGGGGTCTGATCCCATCTCGGATCAATGCCGACCTCCAGGTCCTGGGTGTGTTCTTCTTGGCCGACCTGCAAGGTGACTTGGTGCGTGCCGGGAGGAGCATGGATACCCGACATACTGGCCAGGGAGAAGAAGGCTCCCTTTTGTACCTCAGGAGATTCGTACCGGAGATTCCAAGTGTGTCGGTTGAGGCCTTTCTTGACCTCCAATTTTTCCTCCTTGGCTTCTTTGTCCGGATCGGTGGAGAACGTGCGGCGGACGACACCGCTGCGATCCTTGATCAGCAGCTTAATAGACTGACTGGTGTCCGGTTTCTCGGGCAAATAATAATAGATCAGCGCTCCATTGGGGGCTGCGTCGATGCCACCCAAGCTTCTTCGGCTCCCCACCTGGGTCCGCACCGCGCCGGTAGAGGCAAACAGGACCACCTGGTCAGCCTCCTGTGGCGACCATCGGCTCAATGGGGATAAGTCATCCATGATCCAGAAGGATCGCCCCTGCGTAGCCACCACCAGATCTCCCTGGTGCACCTGCAGATCCGTGATTGGAGTGACCGGCAGGTTCTGCTGGAAAGACTGCCAATGGGCGCCGTCATCAAAGGAAATGTACATGCCAAACTCGGTGCCCGCATAGAACAAGCCCCGGCGATTGGGATCTTCGCGCACCACCCGTACAAAGTGGTCATCGGGAATACCGTTCGTGCCATCAGTCAACGACTGCCAGCTCTTGCCGTGGTCGTTGGTAAGAAAAACATAGGGACGAAAATCCCCTTCGCGGTACTTAAACACCGAGATCACCGCGCGACCAGACGCATGCACGGACAGATCAATGGTGTTGATGGTCCCTTCCACCGGCATGTTCGGGGGAGTAATGTTGGTCCACGTCCCCCCTGCATCGCGTGAGAGATGTAGGAGACCATCGTCGCTACCCGCCCAAAGTTCGCCGGGATTGATGGGCGACTCCTCAAAGGAAAATATAGTAGTGTAGAGCTCCACACCCGTATGGTCATGCTGGATGGGTCCACCCGGTATATCCTGATACTCATCCTTGTCGGTCGTCAAATCAGGGCTGATCACCTCCCAGCTTTGCCCCCCATCCTGCGAAAGATGGACGTACTGGGAGCAGTGATATAGTTTGCTCGGGTCATGGGGTGACAACCGGATCGGTGCATTCCACTGAAATCGATATTTGATGTCACGACCAGCGGTGCCGTCATGCATCTGCGGATAAGCGACCACATCTCTGATATGGTCTCGCTTGCGATCCTTGCGCGTGATCTGGCCAATGTAGGTGCCGGCATAGATCAAGTCGGGATTGTTTGGATCGACGGCGATGTGGCCGCTTTCTCCGCCGCCCACGGGATACCAATCTTGGCGTGGATCCAAACGAGCATGGGGCCGACTGGATACGGAGATGGTCGAGTTGTCCTGCTGGGCCCCGTACAGCCGATAGGGATATTGGTTGTCCACCGACACCCGGTAAAACTCTGCGGTGGGCTGGTTGTAGATCGAACTCCAAGTTTTGCCCCCATTGAGCGTCACATTGGCACCCCCGTCATTGCCTTCGATCATGATCTCCGGATGCTCCGGATTGATCCAGAGGGCGTGATTGTCGCCATGCGGCGTGGAGATGGTGGAGAAATTCTTGCCCCCGTCGATGGACTTGTGAAACCGCACATTCATGATGAACAGGGTGTTCTCGTCCGTCGGGTGCGCCTCCACGTGATTGTAATACCAGGCTCGCTGACGCAGATTGTGCTCACGGTTGATGCGATTCCAGGTCTTGCCCCCATCGGCCGAGTGGTACAATCCACCCTTCTTCTCCTCGGCCGCCTCCTGGATGATCCAGATCTTTTGCGGATTGGCCGGGGAGATGGTGATGCCGGCTCGACCTACCTCACCATCCGGCAGACCCTCGGTCAATTTGGTCCAGGTAGTCCCGCTGTCCTTCGATCTCCAAATACCGCCTTCGGTGCTTCCGTCGATCAGCGTCCAGGGTTTTCTTTCGACCGTCCACATCGCCGCATAGAGGATCCTCGGATTCGAAGGATCCATTTCCACGTCGACCGCCCCGGTCCGATCGGAGACATGCAATACCTTTTGCCAGGTGACACCACCATCTTCGGTCTTGTAGACGCCGCGTTCTTCATTGGGCTTGAAGGGATTACCCAGGGCTGCCGCGTACACGATGTCCGGATCGGTAGGATGGATTTCCAATTTGCCGATCATCCCGGTGGCTTCCAGCCCCATCTTCTGCCAGGAGGCACCTTTGTCCGTTGACTTGTACAGTCCTTTGCCAATCGAAATATTTCCTCGGGGACAGCCGGAGCCGGTCCCGACATAGACCACGTTTGGATCAGATGGCGCGACCGCTACCGCACCTATCGAACCCACGTCAAAATACTCGTCGCTAATATTTTCCCAAGTGGTGCCAGCATCCGTCGTCTTCCAGACGCCTCCCCCGGTCGACCCCATATAAAAGGTGTGGATCTCACCGGCCACGCCGCAAACAGTAGTCACTCGTCCTCCCCGGCTGGGCCCCACCGAGCGGTATTTCAGTCCGTGCAGTAGCTCTTCCTGCTCATCGGACTTGACCTGGGCAGGTGTGGCCTGGGGGGCGGCCAGCATAGTGGCTATTGCTAGGGCAGATAGTATCTTTTTCATACGGGAAGATAAGAGGTAATCCGCTAGTGGACTATAACAGTGACAAGAGCATGCCATGGAACCCTATGATTTCCTGCCAAATCGATGAGGCAGAACCGCACATCCCGCCGTACAGGCTGGTCAAGGGGCTGGGCTTAAACCTGTCAATCGGTAAGGCCGGATGCCCATCTTTCCAGAAAAGGAATCAATAATACCGCCCAATAAAGCGATGCTCCACGATGGTCCGTTTCACATCCAGGGGATCCACCGTGCCATGCCAGGCCTTCACCACCGCCCCCAGGGGGTCGATCAACATGGTGAAAGGAAGATCCCCCTGCCACTCCGGGTGCACCTTGTCGATGAGCGCCTGCTTGTCCTTCTCATTGCATAAATAATTGGCTACGGGGGAGTGTATGCCCTGTAAGAACATGAGTGCCTCCTCCTTTTTTTCGATGTTGTCCAGCGATACCGACACAAATTCGAAGGGTCGCTGCCCGTACATCCGTTGCATCTTGAGAAACTCTGGAAACTCCAACTTGCAGGGACCACACCAAGTGGCCCAGAAATTGACCAGCCGGATCTTGTTGGACAGATTGGTGAGGACAGTCTTGAGCGAGTCCAGATCCACGACCTCCAAGGTGACGGGCTTGTCAGACCATTCTTGGTTTACTCGATCCTTGTACTCGGTCTTCCAGGCCCACTTTACCGAGCAGCCAAAGGTCTTGGTCTCGGGGCGGATGATCTCGCGATTGGCCATCACCGCATTGATGGCGGTGCGCAAGATCTCGGCATTGGCCGTCCCAGGTTTTTCTGAACCGTCGATCATGCCCCGATACCGGAGTTTTCTTTCTTGATCAAAAAGATAGGCGTGGGGTGTCGTCGCCGGGCCGTATTGCAGCGATGCCTCATGGGTATCGCCATCGTAGAGATAAGGAAAGGTAAAGTTCTTATGTTCCGCACGGATGACCATCGCTTCGAAATCATCATTGAGATCGCTATATCCCAGCTCTTCGTACAGCAGCGAGATCGGGCTATTGGGCGAGATGCATACCACTTGCAGATCTTTGCTAGCGTAGTCCTGCGCAATCTGGCTGATGCGATCCTCGTAGGCCTGGGCCGTCGGACAATGATTGCAGGTAAATATGACAAGCAGAAGCTTTGCATCGGCAAAATCATCCAGCGTATAATACTTTCCGTCCACGCCGGGTAGGTTAAACTCCGGCGCCTCCGCTCCAATCGGAAGTGGCACAACTTCGGTCTTCTCTACCGGTTGCGGATCGGCTTCAAAGGTGACCCTATGCTCGGTGGAGCAGCTGGGGAGCAGCAGGAGGCATCCGAGCAAGAGGGTTGCTGCTATACCCGGCGCACGCATGTGGACACGTATCAAATACACCTAGACACTGCAGATTTCGACGCCCTGCTTAAGGCTGGCAAGTTTATCTTCCCGTTTGGGCACAAACTCCTGACCCAGATATCCTTGGTAGCCGGTGTCCTGAATCGCCTTGATGATCGCCGGGTAAAACAATTCTTGCGTCTCGTCGATCTCATTGCGACCCGGCACACCTCCGGTGTGATAGTGTGCGATGTACTGCTGATTGTCCCGGATCGTGGCAATAATGTCCCCCTCCATGATCTGCATATGATAGATATCGTACAGCAGCTTGAAGTTGGGTGAGCCTAGCTTTTCAACCAGTTGGACTCCCCAAGAGGTGAGATCGCACATATAGTCTTTGTGGTTGACCTTGCTGTTGAGCAGCTCCATCACGATCATCACGCCGGCATCCTCCGCTTGCTTGACGAGAGGCTCAAGCCCCACCGCACAGTTTTCTAGCCCGACCATATCGTCCATACCACGTCGATTGCCAGAGAAGACGATCACGTTGGGCACGCCGTGGTCCGCCGCTGCGGTGACGAGGCCTTTGTAGTTGTCACGCAAGTGCGCGTGATTTTGGGGATCATTCCACCCATTGGGGATGCTGGCAAAACTGTCGGTGCCGACCGCACAGTCCAAGGAATAGTTTTTCAGGGTGGGCCAATCTTTGGGCGATACGATTTCAATCGATTTGATACCGATCTCCTGCGCGGCCTCACAGAGTTGTTCGAGGGGGATGCCGTTGTAGCACCAGCGGCAGGCCGAATGTTGAATGCCACCCCCGACCAGATCAGTGCCGTCTTCTGCACACCAGGCCTTCTTGTTGACCGCCATGATGCCGGCTGCCATCGAAATATTTCTTATTGCATCTCTTCGCTTCATCATAAAAAAGTGATTTGTTGACAGGGCCACTCAGCGGGCCTCAGGTCACTAAAGTTACTCGCCAGCGGGCAGATTATCTAGAAAAACCTCGACCAACTCCTCCCACTCCTGTTCTAGCGCGTAGTCTGGCATGGGCCTGCCGGCCCGATTGTACCAGTAGTTGGCATTCCACCGATCCCCCTCCTTGCGATGCAAGTACGCGTGCACCCAAGCCGCTTTCTCCCCCGAAAGGTTGTCGACCTGATTATGGGCACCGTGCCAGTCGCCCTTGCCGTCTAACCAGAGAGCTTTGAGATAGATATTGGTCGTCGGGGATTGCGTCTCCGTCAGCGTCTCCCTAAACTGGTCGATTGTCATAGCATAAAGAAATGGATAATTGCGTTGCTGCAATTGCTTTCCATAACCAAATTTCCAAATACGGGAGAGGCCGTGTACTCAAGAAATCGCTTCAGATTAATGGCCGGATGGGCTGGAAACGACAAGAAGTGGAGCCTAAAACTTGACAAACTGTGCTCTGCTCGTTTCGGCTCCGTCTTTCAACACGACAAAGTACACCCCCGCGGCAAGACCAGTCAGATCAACTTCCCACCAAGTAACCGCTTGGGCAATCGAGGTCCCCGCCATCTTTTTACCGGATATATCGAAGATCGAAATGGAGAAGTTTGCTACGGGCGTTTCAAAGTGTATCCCGGCCACACCGTAGACGGGATTGGGGTAGATCATCAGCTCCTGTGCCGCCGTGGGTACACGTGGATAAGCCATCCGGATCGCCTCGTATGCTTTGGCGAGATCTAATCTCCCTCCACTCACGGTCCTACCCCTCAGGTCCGCCACCGGGGTCACATGGTCCAAGAGAATTCCCTTCAAAAATTGTGTGCTCGCCGTTGGCGACGTAAGCACCTCTTCGTAGAAGATTTGTGAGGGGTGACTGTAAAGCAACGCAATCGCCGCGGAGACATGGGGCGTGGCATATGAGGTGCCTCTTATCGTGCCGTATCCACCATTGATCACCGTGGTTAGAATCGCTTCACCCGGTGCCGACAAGTCCACCGTTGTCTTTCCAAACCCTGCCACAGCGAGATGGTCCTCACGATCAGTATTGGTTACAATAATCAGATGGCCACTTGTGCATTGGGCCGGCAAGTCACCAAAGAGGTCGGCATTCGCTTGATTGTTTGCAGCAGCACCCACGGCAATAATCCCTTGCTCACCCATCCGGTCAATCACGTTGCAAAAGGCCGGGGCGTCCTTCTCAAATAAGCCCTCATATCCGTAGGAGAGATTGACCGCAACAATAAAGGCGCCTTGGGCACCACGGGTCTCGTTGTACCTGCGCCTAAGCTCCATGAAGTAGGAGTGAGCCTGGATCGCATTGGCTAACGACAAGTCCAATGTCGAGGCTAGCGCGATTTTGACCGACCAGTTGACACTTGCCATACCAAGACCGTTATTGGTCATGGCGCCCAAAACTCCAATTACGCCAGTCCCATGCCCTGCCGGGTCCTGGGCATGCCTGTCCTTTCCATGGTCAAGGCTGATACCTGCGAAATCATCTACATATCCATTTTGGTCGTCATCGAAGTCGTTGTCGGGCACTTCGGACCTGTTCTTCCATAGCAGATCGCCAAACTCTTCGTGATCGAGGTCAATGCCCGATTCCATGACCCCGATGACAATCGTATCTCCGCCATAAGTGACGCCACCGGTGGTCTCAGGCCAGATTTCACTGACACCAATGCTAGCGAGATTCCACTGCTCCACAAACCTTGGGTCGTCGGGAGTCTTTCTTGCTTCAAATCGATAATTCGGCTGTGTGTTCAATACGCCCGGCAGTCTGCTCAACAATGCGGAGGCGGAGTGATAGTCCATGTCCTCGCCAAATGTGCCGAGGTAAATATTGAGCATCCGACTAAGGCACCGGGTTTGGGTGAATTGGCGTAGCTCTCTGGAGCTCGACAGCACTTCCTCCAACGTCCCTTGATGATCTAGTTGAAAGATGATCTCCTTGTGACCAATCGGCTGCACATATACGAGAGAGGGAAAGATAACCGCGATAAGGGCCAAAAGGCCTTGGCCTCTGCCACAAAGCATGATCTTGGGTTTGTTTCAAATTTAGGCTTTTCTCAAAAACCATCCGGTCAAACAAGGAGCATTCACCAAGCCGTCTGCGATCTATGCTGTGGAGTACCGACGATCTCGCCACCCGGATTGCTCAAGCAGATAGACGCTCAGTCTGCCAGCACCTCTATCCGTACCTTGACTACCCCCGCCTCGAGCATATCGAGCTGGCGAGCGGCCGCTTTGGAGAGATCGATGATCCGATCCCCGTAGTAGGGCCCACGGTCATTGATGACCACGGTAGTCTGATGGTCATTGGATAGATTTGTGATGCGAGTGCGAGTGCCAAAGGGCAGGGTAAGGTGCGCGGCGGTCAGTGCCGTCGAATCGTAGATCTCCCCAGACGCGGTTGTTCCTCCATGGAAAAAGTCAGCGTAGTACGAAGCCTCTCCCTCGATCACTTGCGTAATCTTGTCGCGGCAGCTCAAGGAGATGGCCAGGCAAAGCGTACTGATGCAGATCAAGATTTGCACAGAAGAAAACTGATTGAAGGTACCCACTTACACCCTCCGCAAAATAGCACTTCACCAACATCTGCTCACGAATTTTTGGAATTCTGTAATTTCAAAGCTTCCAAATTTTGCCATGCAGATCAGACATCTTTCCATCATCCTCGCTTTGGTCGGACTCCTTTGGAGCTGTGGGTCAGACGTGCCGCCCGAAGTGGCGGCAGAATGGGCGCATCTCCCGGACAAGATCAACTACAACTTTCACATCAAGCCCATCTTATCTGATCGCTGCTATAGCTGCCACGGACCCGACGAGAAAGCGCGTAAGGCAGACCTCCGTCTCGATCTGGAAGCGCAGGCGAAGGCAAAACTGAAGGACAATCGCCGGGCCATCCAGCCTGGACAGCCCGGTCGGAGCTCCCTATGCGATCGCATCTTGTCCTCCGACGAGGAGTACAGGATGCCACCGGCAGACTCCAAGTTGACACTCACCCATCGCGAAAAAGCCATGTTGGTAAAGTGGATCGAGCAAGGAGCAGTCTTCGAAAAGCACTGGTCCTTTATCCCGCCCACTCCAACCACGGTGCCCGAAGTACCCTCCGACTATGAAGTAGCCAATGAGATCGATGCCTTTGTGATCAACCAAATGTTGCTCCGGCAACTCGAGCCCGCCGATCGAGCAGCCAAGGAGCGGCAACTCAAGCGGGTCTACATGGACCTGACCGGGCTCCCCCCAACCGTGGCGGAGCAAGATGCCTTCCTCCAAAGTAGCGACCCCGACGCGTATGAGCAGGTGGTGGATCGTCTATTGGCGTCCGACGCCTGCGCAGAGCGCCTCACCTTAGAATGGATGGACGTAGCCCGATACGCGGATTCTCACGGACTTCACGCAGACGGCTGGCGTCGGATGTGGCCTTGGAGAGATTGGGTAATAGATGCTTTCAAGGACAACATGTCGTACGACGAGTTTGTCACCAAGCAACTGGCCGGGGACCTCTTGCCCGATGCCCATAGGGAGGATATTTTGGCCACCGCTTTTCACCGCAATCATCCGATGACGGCAGAAGGAGGGGCCATTGACGAAGAGTACCGACTCGAATATGTGGCCGATCGCACCAATACCACCGCTACCGCCTTCATGGGTATGACGATGGAATGTGCCAAGTGCCATGACCACAAGTTTGACCCGATTTCGCAAAAGCAATACTACCAACTAAGCGCCTTCTTCAACAATGTCAAGGAGCTGGGAATGACGGGTGATGATGGAGACTACGGTCCCATGCTCAAACTGATCTCCTCGGACACGGAGCAACTCCTGTCAGATCTGGCAGGTGATGTGGCGGCGCTGGACGATGAGATTGAGCAAACCTCGGCACGACTGCAAGAGGCCTCCTCGACCGATCTGTCGACGGGCTCCCTCGATCGTGGACTGCATGCCCATCTGCCGCTGGAGAGGATACGGTCCAGTCAGCGGGACCAGCGCACGGTATTTGAATTGGACGGTCACCGATCTTACACGACCTCGGCCGAGCGAGCACTGTCCGAAGGAAAGATCGGCAAGAGTATCCAACTAGAAACAGGATTTGACGAGCTCTATCTGGAGGGAAAAGGAAACTTTGATGTGCAAGATGCCTTTGCCGGAGCGCTCTGGATCAAGACCACCAAAAAGAAAGAAGGTAAGACGCAGGTGCTCATGGGCAATGCCGGCGACAAAAACAATTTTTGGCGCGGATGGGATTTCTATCTGGACGACCAAAACACCTTGTCGCTCCGACTGATCCACTCGCTGCCGCACAATTATCTCCATGTGAAAACGGAGACCTCCGTACCACTGGACGAATGGACCCATGTGGCCTTCAGCTATGATGGCTCGGCACAGGCGTCCGGAAGTCAGCTCTACATCAACGGGCAGGCACAGGAGATCTCGGTGGAATATGACCGACTGTACAAAAACATTCGAACCATCTCGTCCGGGGCAAACAACGAGATTAATCGCGCCCTGCGGATCGGCAAGAGCTATCGGGGCTTTACGGGAGATAATGGCATCTTCCTCGGCTGGATTGACGAGGTGCGTCTGTACCAACGTGCCCTCAGTGGCTGGGAGGTGGCTCAGTTGGCGATGCTGCCGGATGAACAGATCCCACCGGACGCTATTAAGCACCATCACCTGCTGCAGGCACCTATGCTGCAACGCTTGCAGACGGAGCGGGCCGATGCCTTAAAGAAGTATATCGCAGCCATGGACACCATCGACGAGATCATGGTGATGGAGGAGCTGCCGCAACCTCGTGCCACCTTCGTGCTCAATCGCGGCCAATACGATTCACCGCAAGAAGAGGTCGCACCGGCAACCCCCGAGGAGATTCTGGCCTTTCCCGCAGATTATCCCACCAATCGATTGGGTCTGGCCCAGTGGCTGTTTCATCCGGACCATCCATTGACTGCCCGGGTCACGGTCAATCGGTATTGGCAGATGATCTTTGGACGAGGCCTGGTCAAGACGGTCCAGGACTTTGGCAATCAAGGATCGCTCCCATCCCATCCCGCACTCCTGGATTGGCTGGCGCTCGACCTGCAAAAGTCGGGTTGGGATATCAAGGCCTTATTGAAAGAAATGGTGACCTCCGCCACCTATCGTCAAGCCTCCGGGGCGACCAGCCAGCAAAAGGAACTGGACCCAGAAAACATTTATTTGTCCGTCTCTCCATCCTACCGATGGCCGGCCGAACTGATTCGCGACAATGCACTGGCCGCCAGCGGCTTGCTGGTGAGAAAGGTCGGTGGCCCCAGTGTCAAGCCGTACCAACCGGAAGGATTGTGGATCGAAAAGGGCAACTTTTCTCATAAGCTGCTGCGCTACGAGGTTGACAGCGGAGACGATCTATACCGGCGTAGTCTCTATACCTTTATCAAGCGCACCTCTCCACATCCCGTCATGACCACCTTCGACGTACCTAGCCGGGATGTCTGTCATGTCTCCCGTGAATCTACCAACACGCCGCTGCAAGCCCTCATTTTGCTCAATGAGCCGCTCTTTGTCGAATGTGCGCGGGTACTGGCGAGTGAAATGCTGCAGAAAGAAGGGGATACGGACAGCCAAGTGGTCTATGGCTTTCGGGCTGTCACGGGCCGATCACCAAGTCAAGACGAGATTGGTATCCTCGCAGAAATGTATGTGCGTGAGTTGGAGACGTACGGCACGGAGGCTTCCGCGGCTAAGAATTTGCTGGCCGTCGGCGAGTCAAAGGTGGGTGCTACTGTGCCAGCAAAAAGGCTGGCCGCCATGACAGTGGTCGCTAGCACCCTACTCAATCTCGACGAGGCATATATGAAGAGGTAGCCTTGCTGATGGACTGGAATTGGTCTGCTGGTGCTCGTGCCAAAGGGCTTTGTTTATGGAATAGGCCCGATTGGGGGGCGGAACGATCGTACTCTTGCACTTAGCCACTGAGGCTCAGTGATTAAGGATTTCTCGAAAGAAAAGTCCGATCATTGAATTTTTAGTAATTTACTGTGCTGATTCTTGGCAAACCCTCACTCTTACAAATTAATTGGAATCTTACGGCATGCTTTGTCAGAAGACGAATGATTTTTTGAGCCGCCGTGACTTCCTGACCAAGACATCTCTAGGTCTGGGAGCATTGGCATTTTCGGGATTCTCCTCCCCAAGTACATCGGGCGCCGTTGGACCCCGACCCCATGCCACGCCCCGCGCTAAGCGAATCATCTATCTCTTTCAGAGTGGGGCCCCTTCGCAGATAGATCTGTTTGACCATAAGCCCCTGCTCCAGCAGATGCATGGCCAGGAATTGCCGGAATCGGTACGGGGCGGACAGCGTCTGACGGGCATGACCGCCGGTCAGAGTTCATTTCCCCTGGTGGGCACGCCATTCTCTTTTGCCCAGTATGGACAGTCCAATCGGTGGGTAAGTGATCTCCTGCCCTATACGAGCGAAGTGGTGGATGAACTCTGCTTTGTCAAATCGATGTACACGGAGGCGATCAATCACGATCCGGCCGTCACCTTTATCCAGACCGGCTCACAGTTTCCCGGACGGCCTTCGATGGGTGCCTGGGTCAGCTATGGCCTGGGGTCAGACAATGAAAACCTACCCGCCTTCGTAGTCTTGGTGACAAAGGACAAATTTGGACAGCCCTTGTATTCGCGCTCGTGGGGCAATGGCTTTCTTCCTTCTGAGCACCAGGGAGTACAGTTTCGCGCCGGCAAGAATCCGGTGCTGTACCTCGAAAACCCTCCCGGCATCTCTGCGCAGCGGAGGCGCGACCAGCTAGATGACCTGCGAAAGCTCCAGGAAATCCAGCACAACGAAATGGAAGATCCGGAGATCACCGCCAGGATTGCCCAATACGAAATGGCCTTTCGGATGCAGACCTCCGTGCCAGAGATCATGAGCACGGATCAGGAACCTGACTACATCTACGATATGTATGGGGAGGATTCTCGCAAACCAGGCACCTATGCAGCCAATTGTCTGCTGGCCCGCAGGCTCGCCGAGCGGGGCGTCAAGTTTATCCAGCTATATCACCAAGGCTGGGATCAACATGGCAACCTCAAGGGAGGTATCACGCAGCAGTGCAAAGAGACCGACCAGGCTTCCGCGGCACTGATCAAGGATCTGTCGCAACGCGGCTTGCTGGAGGACACGTTGGTCATCTGGGGTGGCGAATTTGGACGGACTAACTATTCCCAAGGTCAGCTGACTCCTGAGCGCTTTGGCCGAGATCATCACCCCGGCTGCTTCACCATCTGGATGGCCGGTGGTGGTGTCAAACCGGGATTTTCCTTTGGCAAAACGGACGACTTTGGCTACAATGTCGCCGAAAACGGCGTGCACATCCATGATCTGCAGGCCACCATTTTGCATCTGCTAGGGGTCGATCACGAGGAGTTGACGTACAAGTTTCAGGGGCGCCGCTTTCGGTTGACGGACGTGCATGGACACGTGGTAAAGCACATTCTCGCCTAGTGAGCGCTCGCCTCATACATACCGTCCTCGCATTCGCCGCCTTGATCATCCTAGGTTGTTTGACCCAGCGACGTCAGGTGAGTTATAGCCAAGACATTAAGCCCATTCTCAACAAGAAGTGTCTGCGCTGTCATGGAGGCATTAAAGCCAACGGCGGATTGAGTTTCCTCTTTCGAGAAGAGGCCTTTGGTGAGACCGAGTCTGGTCTGCCCGCCATTGTGGCAGGCAAGTCTTCGGCTAGCGAGATGATACAGCGCATCAAGTCGCACGACCCCGAGCTACGTATGCCGCAAGATGATGATCCACTGGAAGACCATGAGATCCGCTTGCTGGAGCGATGGATCGATCAGGGGGCGGAGTGGGATGACCACTGGTCCTACACTCCGTTAGTCGATCCGGAGATTCCATCGACCAGTGGGCCGTTCGCCCTCACAGACTTGGATCATTTTGTCGTTGACGAGCTAGCCACTATGAGCCTCCAACCCAACGAAGCCGCGCCTCCGCCCGCACTGGCCCGGAGGTTGAGCTTTGACTTGCTGGGCTTGCCTGCTGATATCGAGCTCGCGGCTGACTATCTGCGGGACCCCACCATGGAGCAGTACCGCCAGCTGGTCAATGACTTACTTGCGTCGCCTCACTACGGCGAGCAGATGGCGTCGATGTGGTTGGATCTGGCCCGATACGCAGATTCGCAGGGGTACGAGAAGGATGCCCACCGGGATATCTGGCGCTACCGTGACTGGCTCATCGACGCATTTAATCGGGACTTGCCCTTTGATCAGTTTACGATCGATCAACTCGCCGGAGACCTGGTGCCCAATCCTACGAAGGAACAACTGATCGCGACCGCCTTTCACCGCAACACGATGACCAATGCAGAGGGGGGCACCGAGGACGAAGAATATCGTACGGCGGCGGTGGTGGATCGTGTCAATAGCACCTTTGAGATATGGCAGGGCACCACCATCTCTTGCGTGCAGTGTCATTCGCATCCCTATGATCCCTTCACCCAGGAAGAGTACTTTGGACTCTATGCGCTATTCAACAACACCCAAGACGCCGACCTGGACAACGAGTTTCCATTTCTGTTGGAGGTCCAGGATTCGTTGGAGCATATCCAAGCGATCGCCCAATGGATCAGTGCGCAAACCGATCGACCGCGCGAAGGCCATCAGCAAGTCTCCGGCCCCCAGATCAGAGCGCTCATGTGGCCGCGGCTCTTTGCCGATCTCTCCGACGACTTTCAAGACGTACTCGTGGGCTCCACCACTTTTAGCAACTCTTCCTACAACGCCAATAACCAAAAGCACAAGAAGTACTACCTGATCTTTCGCAATTGTGACCTGACTGGGCTGGAGGGTTTTCGCTATCGATATCGATCGCACGGCAGCGATGCGCAGATACAAGTACGACTGGACAGCATCGACGGACCTGTGATCTCCACCCATCAGATGCAGAAGTCCAAGGATTGGCAATGGACAAGCGCTAAGTCCGAACCGGTGGACGGCAGGCATGATTTGATTTTCCACTTTATCAACACGACGGGCGACTTTCGCAATGGCGTTGTCCATCTCCGCGAGATCGAGCTCACCATTCCCGATGAGCCCATCGGTCCGCAGCTGCGCAAAAAGCAAGATCGGCTGCTGTCCATGTATCGTAACGGCACCCGTACCCCGATCATGAAAGAGCGATCTGCGCTGTTAGCTCGCCAGACCTTTGTACATGAGCGAGGCAACTATCTGGTCCCCGGCAAGCAGGTGGAGCCGGGACTGCCCACCATACTCAATGGATCCGGTCGCAGCGTGCAAAACCGGCTCGAGCTGGCCCAATGGCTGGTCAGTGAAGACAACCCGCTGACGGCAAGGGTCATCGCCAATCGGATCTGGGCCATGGTCTTTGGACATGGTATCGTCGAGACCTCCGAAGATTTTGGGACGCAGGGCATTCCGCCCACCCATCGGGCGTTGCTTGATCATCTGGCGTATCGCTTTTCGCACGACTTTGGATGGAGTATCAAGCAGCTGCTCACCTACATCGTTTGCTCGGCTACCTATCGTCAATCTTCCGAAGTGACCCCGCAAAAAATTGAAGGTGACCCCTACAACAAATATTACAGCCGAGGCGTGCGCAAGCGATTGAGCGCCGAACAAATCAGAGATCAGGCGCTCGCCATCGGAGAGTTGCTCAATCCCATGGTCGGCGGAGCGAGCGTCATGCCGCCCCAGCCGGAGGGGGTATGGCAAGTAGTATATAGCAATGCCAAATGGTACGAGGACAATCAGGCAGACAAGTATCGGCGAGGCCTCTATACCTACTGGAAAAGGACTACTCCTTATCCCTCTATGGTGGCGTTTGACAGCCCGAGTCGCGAATTTTGTGTCTCCCGGCGCATTCCCACCAATACGCCACTACAGGCCTTGGTGACCCTAAATGATACCGTCTACATCGAGGCAGCGTCTGGCCTGGCAGCCTGGATGCAAGACCAACACCCTGACGACCTGACAGCAGCCGTCGTCCATGGATACGAAAAAGCATTGTTGGAAAAACCCGACCCGGAAACGCTGCGCACGTTGATGGATCTTCTTGATACCGCCGGTGAGCAGCTCACCCCTGCTGCAAGCGATGAGACCAAGGCGCCGGCGCCGATGGTGATCGTGGCCAATGCCATCATGAATTTGGACGCATTTCTCACCAAAAGTTGAGCCGATGACGCTACAAAAAGAATGGCAGTTTAGGCACCATCAGGCCAATACACGCAGACACTTCCTGCGCACCTGTACGACCGGCCTGGGCGCCATGGCGCTGGGCTCACTAATGGGATTCACTGCCGGCTCCGATGGCCTGACTCTACCGCAAGGACATCATATCGGCAAGGCCAAGCGAGTGATCTACCTGCATATGGCTGGCTCACCGTCGCAACTCGAGCTCTTTGACTACAAGCCTGTACTCAACAAGCTGCACGATCAGCCCTGCCCAGCAGAGTTGCTGGCCGGTAAAAAGTTTGCCTTTATCAGTGGCGTACCAAAAATGCTGGGTCACCAGGCCGAGTTTGCACAGCACGGAGAATCCGGGGCATGGATCTCCAGTCATCTTCCCCACTTTTCAGCGGTGGCGGATGATGTGACCTTTCTCAAGGCCATGCACACGGACCAATTTAACCATGCTCCGGCACAGTTGATGTTATACTCCGGTAGCCCTCGACTGGGCCGGCCATCGATGGGCTCCTGGGTGACTTATGGTTTGGGCTCGGAAAATGAAAATTTGCCTGGCTTCGTAGTATTGATCTCCGGCGGGCTAACGCCCAGTGCAGGAAAAAGTGTATGGGGAAATGGATTTTTGCCCTCGGTCTATCAGGGAGTACAGTGCCGATCAAAGGGTGATCCCGTGCTGTACCTCAGCAACCCCGAGGGCGTCAGCAGAGACCTGCGCAGAGCGTCGATCGACGCCATCAATCAGATCAACCGGCGAGAGTACGATGAGGTGGGTGATCCCGAGATTCTCACGCGTATCTCTCAATATGAGATGGCCTTCAAGATGCAAATGTCGGTCCCTGACGTGATGGACATCGAGCGGGAACCCGACTACATCCACGAGATGTATGGGACGGAACCCGGCAAGGCCTCTTTTGCCAATAACTGTCTGCTGGCTCGCCGCATGGCTGAGGAGGGCGTGCGCTTTATCCAGCTCTTCCATTGGGGTTGGGATAGTCACGGAGCAGGCAAAGCCGAGGCCCTCAATCACGGATTTTTGGATCGCTGCCGAGAAGTGGACAAACCCATGACCGCGCTGATCAAGGATCTCAAGCAGCGGGGACTCCTGGAGGAGACCTTGGTGGTATGGGGTGGAGAATTTGGCCGGACGCCCATGATGGAAAACAGAGGTGGGGTGACCAATCCGTACGTAGGTCGGGATCACCACATAGACGCCTTCACCGTGTGGGTCGCTGGTGGCGGGATCAAGGGAGGCCTGACCTACGGCGAGACCGATGAGATCGGCTACTACGGGGTCAGGGATCGAATGGACGTGCATGATTTGCAGGCGACCATCTTGCATTGCTTAGGTCTGGATCACGAGCGTCTCACCTACCATTTTCAAGGACGAGACTTCAGATTGACAGATGTATTTGGCAATGTCGCTCATGAAATATTAGCTTAGACACTCTTTGTAAAATTGACTTGACTTTATGGACTTCATTACGTGGCTTGGCCGCTTTCATCCGGCAGTAGTACATTTTCCCATTGGGATATTGGTATTGGGAGCGATCTTTCATTACCTCGATGTACGGAAACCTTCGCTCAACCTGGTGGCCGCCACGAGGACCATCTACTTCATTGGCTTTATTTCGGCCGCGTTTGCCGCATTTGCCGGATGGGTGCTGGCTAAAGAAGGGGGATACCAGGCAAGTACCATTTTCTGGCATCGATGGCTGGGCATAGGCATGGCCGTGCTGGCCTTCGTGTTGTGGTGGTACTATCGCAAACCTAACAGTAACAAGCGGCAGCTGGCCTGGGGAGCGCTGGCTCTTTTTCTAGGCCTGATGTTTACCGGTCACCTGGGCGGCGAGCTGACGCATGGAGACAGCTATCTCCTGGAAAAGGCCCCCGGTTTTGTCAAGAACATCTTCAACTATGAAGATCCTGCCAAGCATCCGGTGATCAACGACCCGGATTCGACGTATGTCTACCGCGACCTGCTTGAGCCCGTCTTTGAAAAGAAGTGTTGGACCTGCCACAATGGGTCGCTGCAAAAGGGAGGCTTGGATATGTCGACCGAAGAAGCCCTACTTGAAGGGGGCAGGAACGGGGATGTCATCGAAGGTACGGCCGAAAACAGCGAGCTCTTTAAGCGCGTGGTGATGGACCCCAACAGCAGAAAATACATGCCTCCAAAAGGCGTAGCACTAAGTTATCAAGAGATCAAGATGCTGGAGTGGTGGCTGGATATGGGCGCACCCTTTGATCAGACCGTCGTGGAGGTCGAAACCCCGCAGGAGATCAAGGACATCTTAATGAGTCGACATCAGCTCGACACCAAGCCCAAATCGTTTCTGGAAAAGACGACGGTGGATGAGGTCAGCGAGAAAGTGATGAACGATATCGCCGAAGCAGGCTTCTCCATTCGGCCGATCTCGATGAATACCAACTTTGTCGATGTCAAATGGAAAAGCATGGACTCTGTCTCCCTGGCTGAGGCCATTCCGGCACTGGAGGGCGCGGCCGAGCAGATCGCATGGCTAGACATTGGCCACTCCAATGTGACGGACGATATGTTGCGCACCGTTGGCAAGCTGACGAATCTCGTACGCGTGCGTCTGGAAGACAATCCGATCACCGATGAGGGTGTAAAACACCTGACCTCATTGAGTCATCTGGAGTCCCTAAACCTCTATAAGACAAAAATTACGGATATTTGTGCACCCGAAATCTCTAAGTTGAAGAGTTTGAAGCGGCTTTTTGTGTGGCAGACCGACTTTGGTGAAGAGGGAGCTGCAGCACTAAATGCCAACTTGCCGGATGTAGAGGTAGTGCTCGGATACAATGTTGTCCAGGCGGCCAATTAGCGGGCTGCAGGTCACCATAGGTACGAGCACAAAACGGTGCTGGCAGCACGTAGGTTTTGTCCTACATCTGCTGCGCGGGCAGATCAAGGTCTTTAGCTTTCAATTGAGAATTGATAACCTAGACACTGTTGAGTAGGGGCTCGACCCATACGCTTGACAGTGGTGGACCAGATGGAAGACCGACCCTCGCGCAGGCGATTCATGCAGAAAACTACCCAGTGGGCTCTTGGCCTCACGGCGCTTCCGCACGCTGCATTCGCCATTCACCACAAGAAGGAACTCGTCGGAGAGGTGGTTGGCCACGGAGACTTCAGGTATCGGGTGGACAAGAACTGGGGCATCCAAGATCCTTCGTACATCCCCGTGAAGAACTGCCATGAAATGGTGAAGGATCGACGGGGTAGACTCTTTCTGCTGACCAACCACACGAAAAACAATATTATCATCTACGGCAAGACTGGCCGTGTACTGGATACTTGGGGCACCGAGTTTCCCGGAGCCCATGGATTGACAATCTGTGATGACGGCCTGGAAGAATGTCTGTTTATCACCGATACGGATCGGCATCAGGTCTTCAAGACTACCCTCAGTGGCCGGATTCTCATGACTCTGGACTATCCCGCGGAATCGGGCGCCTACAGCATCTCCTCAGAATATCATCCCACGGAGGTAGCCATCGGTCCCAATGGGGATCTCTATGTGGCCGATGGTTATGGCAAGAACTTTATCGTCGTATACGATCAAAATGGCCGATACAAGTACCATTTTGGCGGTCACGGCCAGGGAGAAGCCCAATTTGATTGCTGCCATGGCATCACCATTGATGACCGGGATCCCGACCATCCGTGTCTGCTGGTCAGCTCGCAAAACAGTCAGTCATTTAAGCGCTTCACCCTCGAAGGCGAATTCTTAGAAAGTATCGATGTGCCAGGTTGCAGCATTTGTCGACCGGTCATCCACCGCAAGCAGCTGTACTTTGCCGTGATCCGCACCAAGTCCTGGTGGGAGTATGATGGCCTGGTCCTGATCTTTGATGAGGACTATCAGCTGATCTCGGCGCCGGGAGGACAAGAGGTCAACGACTGTCGTGAGGGCCTGGTGGAGGTCTCCTATGACGGCAACACATTTATGAACCCCCATGATGTCTGCCTGGATGACGATGAAAACCTCTATGTACCCCAGTGGTTTTCGGGCAACACTTACCCGGTCCGGCTGCTTCGGATGTAAGGCAACCACCGGGGCTTTTCGCTTGTTCTTGATCTATAAGTATTGTCGATCTTCGTCTTATGCCGGATCCCAAGCCTACGCTGCCGCCTATCGTTCCCCGCTGGTTATCCTTTGTCAGGGCTTTCCGATTTGTAGCAAATCCAATTCCGATCCTCGATGACAATTTGCGGAAGTACGGATCGTCCTACACCTTTCATGTAGGCGGGGTGGAAAAGGGCATCGTGACCGTCGAGCCCGAGATCATCCAGCATGTCCTACAAAAGAACCATCGCAACTATCGAAAATCCAAGCTCCAGACCGACATCCTTGCACAGTACGTAGGTCAGGGTCTACTGACCTCTGAAGGCGCCTTCTGGCTGCGGCAGCGGAGGTTGATTCAGCCGGGATTTCATCGTGAGCGCCTGGCCAAACTAGTGGATCTGATGAACCAGGAGATCGCTGACTTTGTCTCAGCCCTCCAATCAAGGATCGAGGTCGAGCCCAAAGTCAACATGTATGCAGAAATGCACCGCCTCGCCTTCCGGATTGTGGCCAAGACCATCTTCAGCACGAGCCTGTCCGAAGAACGCTTGGTAGAACTCAGTGATCTGATCACGACCATTCAATCTTTTGTCATACGACTGATCCGTCAACCCTATCTCAGGCCCTGGTTTCGCTGGTCAGGTCAGGTCAAAGCACACAAACGTCTGGCACGGCGGACGCGAGGGGTGCTGATGGAGTTGATCTCCCATCGCCTTCGATCTGGCATGCAAAAAGATGACCTTCTGCAAATGCTGATTGAGGCCAGGTACGAGGACACCGGCGAAATGATGAACCTGGAGCAGCTACTGGACGAATGCCTCATATTGTTTGTGGCCGGACATGAGACGTCTGCCAATGCCTTGACTTGGACCTCCTATCTACTTTCGCAGCATCCGGTCTACGTACAGCGGTTGCGCGAAGAGTTGGTGGTGCAACCCTCCCCCATCACATTTGAGGGTCTGCCGGAGCTCCAGCTGACGCGGCAAGTCATCGAGGAAGCCATGCGCCTTTATCCGCCTGCCTGGGTGATCGACCGCGTAGCTAAGGAAGGTGATCAATGCCAAGGGGTGCTGATTCCCAAGAATAGCCTGGTTATCCTCTACATCTACGGCGCCCACCATAATCCCAAGATTTGGGAGGATCCAGAAACCTTTAGACCCGAACGATTTGGAAACGAGCGAGATGAGCAGGTGCCTGCCTTTGCCTACGTGCCTTTTGGCGGTGGCCCCAGATTATGCATTGGCAACAACTTTGCCATGATGGAGATGCAGCTGATACTTTGCCATCTGGTCAGGTACTTCGACTTTCAGCTTTCGAAAGACCAAAACATCGAGCTCATGCCCATGATCACGCTGCGGCCAAAATCAGGGATATGGTTTGATGTCCAGGCTATCTGACGAGCTGCCCTGGGCATTCACTTTGGGGTCAAAACGATGCAGTCCAAATCCAGCCGCCGGAACACTTGCCGACAACCTTGTCTGGACCAGACTGGCTCTTGTCGGAGTGGGTGGTGTTGGACGCGTTGGGTCATCCAGTGACAAGAGCGACAAACTATTCGGGACGCACTCAGGGCAATTGCATTGTGGGATTCTGCGCTGATCAATCGATGGCCAAAGCATGGCTCGTAAGATGCCCCTTTTACTAGCTGAACTCTCGTAGGACCACCACTCCATGGCGCATCCCATGCCAGTAGGTGTCAGGCGAGGACGCCTGACACGGCCAGGTTCCGTTATTGTGCTATTTTCCATGGGCAACGAGCCTCCATGACCACACAGCCCCGATCAGCCAGCGCTTGGCGGGGACGCCAAACGCCATTGCTAGCTCGCTGTCAACCTGAAGCCTCATAATATGATTGCCCTAATCAGCGGTTATGGGGCAATTGCACTATGGGATTCTGCACTGATCAATCAATGCCCAGAGCATGACGGGCAAGATGCCCCTTTTACTAGCTGAACTCTCTTAGGACCACTACTCCATGGCGCATCCATGCCAGTATGTGTCAGGCGAGGACGCCTGATACGGCCAGGTTCCGTTATTGTGCCATTTTCCATGGGCAACGAGCCTCCATGGCCACACAGCCCCGATCAGGCCGCGCTTGGCGGGGAGGCCAAACGCCCTTACTCCTTCGCAATTTTGACGAATGGCAGGGAGGGCCCTGTAGTCCCAATTTTGCCTATTTTTTCCACATGAAGATTGGCCGACTAGGACTGATTCTGCTCGGACCCTTGATCTGCACCGCACTGCTCCTCCTGGGGGCGCCGGAGGACATGCAGCCCAGCGCTTTTGCCGCACTAGCCATCACGAGCTGGATCGCATGCTGGTGGCTGACCGAAGCGGTACCAATCGCCGTCACCGCTCTCTTGCCCCTCATCCTGTTTCCGCTGGCCGGCGTGATGACCATGGGCGAAACGTCAGAGCCCTACGCTCGCCCTATCATATTTCTCTTTATCGGTGGGTTTATCGTGGCACTGGCCATGGAGAAGTGGAATTTGCATCGACGTATCGCCCTCACAATCATAGCTGCCGTCGGTACCAATAAGCGGACGGTACTATTGGGTTTTATTGTAGCCACCTGGTTTCTCTCCATGTGGATCAGCAACACGGCCACCACGGTGATGATGTTGCCCATCGCCCTCTCCATCATCCACCAGTTTGAGCACTTTGATACTGGTGCGGACCGTCGTTTTGGGCTGGCCTTAGTACTATCGCTGGCCTATGCAGCCTCTATTGGTGGTATCGCTACGCTGGTGGGCACGCCCACTAATCTCATCTTTGCCGACGCGGTGCAGGACCTGTTTGCCCAAGAAATTGCCTTTGACCGGTGGATGCTGGTCGGGTTTCCCATTTCGTGTATCATGATGCTCTGTCTCTATATGCACCTCTCCACCTTTCACTTCCAATTGGATAAGGCGCCTGTACCTGGTGGAGGTCAGATCATTCAGCAGCAACTGAAAGGCCTGGGGCCGATGAGTAAAGAAGAAAAAAGAGTACTTGTTGTATTCTGTCTCGTCGCCCTCGCCTGGATCACCCGTCAATATTTGATCGCACCGCTGATGCCCAGGGTCAATGATACGACCATTGCTCTCGTCGGTGCCGTGAGTCTGTTTGTGATCCCCGGGTCTGCCAAGCAGGAGGCCCTCATGGACTGGAAGACCGCCCTGCGACTGCCTTGGGGGGTACTCTTGCTCTTTGGCGGTGCCTTTGCCGTGGCAGAGAGCTTTGAGGTGACGGGGCTCACGCAGTGGATCGGTGATCGACTCTCCGGCCTGCGCAATGTTCCGTTTTGGGTCGTGCTCACCGTGGTCGTTGTGGTCGTCAACTACCTCACGGAAATCACACAGAACATGGCCACTTGCACCCTAATGATGCCCATCATGGCCGCCCTATCCGGCGTGCTCGATGCTCACCCTTTTGGCCTCATGGTGGGCACTTGCATTGCCTCCTCGTGTGCCTTTATGTTACCCGTCGCCACGGCACCCAATGCGGTGGTGTTTGGCAGCGGACTGATCTCGGTGTCGGATATGGCTCGGGCAGGCTTCTTGCTTAATATTATCGCCATCATCGTGATATCCCTCTTCATGTACTACCTCTTCCCCTTGCTATGGGATCTTGACCTGCAATCCTATCCCCCGGACCTGCGCAGGTTTTAGTAGCGTTCCGCATTAGAATCAACAACAAGATGTAATGCGAAGCTCTATTGGGCACGGATACCGTTCCAAAAGAAAGTTTGCCCCTCCTTGCGATGACCCATCTTCTCTGCCTCCTTTTCAGTGGAGTTGATCAAAGCCGCGGTAGATCTGGCCGTCGAGAATAACCAATGCCGGAACAAATGCGGATCTCCCTTGCGCAGTACACCTTGGGCGATGCCCAATTCGAGCCCTGCCTCAATTCGACTGAACAAATAACCCGTCTTTGATCCCAACTCTTGGGAGTAATAGTGCGATTCGACCACCTGGCAATAAAAGGAGAATTGATGGGGATGAGACAACCAATAATCTACGGCCGTGCGAAAACACTTGCGGATACGCTTGCCCACGTCCTTTTTGGGATAGTCAAAAAGGCCGACCAATTGCCAGGCGAACTCTTCTTGTACGGTGAGATAAGCCTCCTCAACCAGATCCTTCTTACTTTTGAAATGGTGAAACAACGTGCCTGTGGCCACTTGCGCTTGCCGGGCGATCTTGGCTGTAGCCGCGTGTTCTAAGCCTAAATCCGCACCGAGTGCAATGGCTGCTTGAACAATCTTTTGTCTGCTGGATTGCATAGACCGACTAATCAGTCTAGGAAAAATACGAATTTAGACGGGGCCCTACCGGATCAATTTATAGGGCCTGCGGTACTTCTTGGTCAGGGGTTTATTGGCCTCCTTGTTTTTAGCAAATTTCTCTTTCACCGGATCCCACCGAATGGGTCTTCGCATCTGGTAGGCGATGTTGGCGAGATTACACACGCTGGAAGATCGGTGCCCGGTTTCGACGTCGCAAATGGGCTGAGTTCGCTTTTGGATCGCTTGCAACCAATCGAGATAGTGATCATCACTCTGATAGACACGCTCCTCACCATCCTTGATGACGGCCGAGACGATATGGCCCGGTTTTGAATCCAAGAATTTGCGACTGACATCCAATGTGCCCTCGGTCCCGATGAATCGCACACCAAAACCCCGGCCAAAGTCCTCGTGGACCATCTCGATGCCACTGTCGTAGATCATCGAAAGCCCGCGCTTGGCATTGGGCTCCGAAGGAGGCACAAACAATACCGGTCCGGATCCATCCATGCCCAGTCCCCACTGGGCGATGTCAAACATATGCGCTCCCCAGTCTGCAAGAATCCCTCCGCCAAACTCCTCGTAGTCCCGCCACCTGGCCCAACGATCGTCCTCCAGCGGAGGGGCGAGTACGGGGCTGTATGGCCGCATCTGCGCCGGCCCGACCCAGGCATCCCAATCCAGACCGTCGGGGACTTTCTCCGCTGGCAAATCACATTTCTTGGCGGGATCACCCACATTGACCAAGACCTTCCTGACATCGCCCAAATAGCCATTTCTCACCAGCTCCACGGCATGGCGAAAGCTCTGGCGGGATCGCTGCATGCTGCCGGTCTGCAAGACACGTCCATATTTCTTGACGGCATCGGCCATTCGTCTCCCCTCCTGGACCGTATGGGCCAGCGGTTTTTCGCAAAAGACGTCCTTACCCGCCTTCATGGCGGCGATAGAGATGATCGCGTGCCAATGATCGGGTGTTGCGACGATCACGGCGTCCACATCCGATCGCTGCACGACAGACTGATAGGAGGCATCGGTAACAATGGTCACTTTGCTCCCCGCATTCTTTTGCGTCACCTCAGCTACGTGCTGCTTGAACCGATTCAATTTTTGACTGTCCACGTCGCAGCCGGCAACGATCTGCGCCAGCTTCTGCTCACTGAAGCGGTTGGCCAGACCACGGGCCTGTTTACCCGTACCGACGAACGCCAGCCCCACGCGGTCGCTCGGCGCCACATATCCCGGCCCCCCCAGCACGGCGCGCGGCACAATCATGATGCCGGACATGACGGTGGCAGATCGCTGTAAGAATCTTCGACGAGTACTCAGTATTGACTTATTGCTATCCATTTTACAATTGCATTGAGCTCGAAGAAAAATACGAAATTCAACAAGGCAAACTTTGATCCGATGCACTTATGGCAATCCTTCGGCATGATTGGCACTGTCCTGCTCTGGATGGGCTGTTCTTCTGAGCATACACTGACCCAGCAAGTAGATTGGCCGCATTACCAGGGTGATCCGGGATCCAATCAATACAGCCCGCTGGGTCAGGTCACCAGGGATAATGTAGCGGAGCTGGAAATTGCCTGGACGTACCACTCGGGGGATCTGGATTCATCTGCCATTTTGCAGATACAATGCAATCCTTTGATTGTGGGTGGTGTGCTGTATGGTACCTCTCCTTCCCTCAAACTATTCGCCTTGGATGCACGTACCGGCGAAGAGTTGTGGGTCTACGATCCCAGCATCGATGCCGCCCGTTTGGCCGGGATGGGCGTAAACCGTGGCCTGGCCTATTGGTCCGACGGCGAAGAGGAAAGAATCTTCTACGGGGCTGGATCTTACCTCCACTCGGTAGATCTTCGGACCGGCACGGCCGACCGGGCGTTTGGTGCCGAAGGCAAGGTCGATCTCCACCTCGGTTTGGGAGATTGGGCGCAAGATCTCTTTGTCCTGGCCAACACCCCCGGGGTCATCTTTGAAGACCTCCTGATTCTCGGTACTCGTGTCAACGAGGCCATGGGTGCCGCCCCTGGCTACGTCCGTGCACTGGACGTACGCACGGGCGCATTGGTCTGGACGTTTCACACCATCCCTTTGGAGGGAGAAGAAGGTTATGATACCTGGCCGAGTGAGAGCATCGGCACCATGGGTGGAGCCAATGCGTGGAGTGGTATGAGCGTCGATCACACTCGGGGCATTGTGTTTGTGCCCACCGGCTCGGCCGCTTACGACTTCTATGGTGGCGATAGACATGGGGAGAATCTATTTGCCAATTGCCTACTGGCTCTCGATGCCAGGTCGGGCAAACGCATCTGGCATTTTCAGACTATCCGCCATGATGTGTGGGATCGGGATCTCCCCGCACCACCCAATCTCGTCACGGTGCAGCATGATGGTAGGCAGATAGACGCCGTGGCGCAGATCACCAAAGCAGGATACGTCTTCCTTTTTGACCGAGAAAGTGGCCAACCTCTATTTCCTATCCGGGAGGTCGCTGCCGATCCTTCTGACCTGGAGGGTGAAAGCACCTGGCCCAGCCAACCCGTACCAACTCGCCCACCGAGATTCTCCCGCGGTTCTTTTGAAGAGAATGACCTCACCCAGCGGACGCCGGAGGCGCATGCCTTCGTGCGGGCAATCTGGCAAAGCCTGCGCAAAGGCAAGGAGTTTATACCGCCCTCCGAGGAGGGGACCATCCTACTGCCGGGCTTTGATGGCGGAGGCGAATGGGGTGGTGCCTCGGTAGATCCCAACGGAATCATGTATATCAACGCCAGTGAAATGCCCTGGATCATTAAGATGATTAAATATCAACCGGTAGATGATGGCCTGCTGGCTACCCGTGGCAAAAATCTCTACGGCACCCATTGCCAGCTCTGTCATGGAGCAGACCTTAAGGGAGCCAGCATCTATACCGTGCCTTCACTGGAGGGCCTGACCTCGCGATTGACTACGGAAGAGATCACCCACACGATCAGAAATGGCAAAGGCATGATGCCCTCTTTTCAAAATCTGTCCGATGGTACGGTCCAGGCGATTGTGGCATTTCTGACGGGCAGCCGCGAAAAGATTGATCCGGATGATGAAGTGACCCGTCGGGACGAATGGCAGTATCCCTACTTCATGAGTGGCTACGTGCGCTTCAAAGACCATGAGGGTTATCCCGCACTGACCCCGCCCTGGGGCACGCTGAATGCGATCGACCTCAACGAAGGAACCATCAAATGGAAGGTGACCCTGGGTGAACACCCGGAGCTGGTCGAAGCCGGCTTGGCCAACACGGGCAGCGAAAACTATGGCGGACCGGTATCCACCGCTGGTGGTCTCGTCTTTATCGCCGGGACGGTCGACTCCAAGATTCGGGCCTTTGACCAGGCGGACGGAGCCCTGCTTTGGGAGCACGCTCTGCCGACATCCGGCTTTTCTACGCCTTCGATCTATGCTGTCGATGGCACACAGTACATCGTGCAAGCCTGCGGGGGCGGCAAGCTGGGCGTGGCTTCCGGTGATGCTTATGTGGCCTTTGCTTTGAAAAGTAGACTAGCCAATTAGGTTGCCATCGTCATCCCACTCAGGCAGCTTGGTCTTATCCATGCTGTGATCGACAAATTTGTCCAACCATTCTTCATCATAGGCCAGTCCCTGCTCCTTGAGTACTTCGTCAGGCACCCCATCCCAATTGTTGGGGGTATTGCCCTTATAGCCCAGGTCATCAATGCCAATACGCGTCGTATAGAAGCCCGTCATGGTGAGATCTCGCATGAGGCTAAAAAACTTGACTCCCTGGCTCATCTCCGGCCGAGCCTCATCGGGATAGGCAATGTCGTCCACAATCTCGATGCGCTGGGACGCTGAGCTACCCGCAAAGGTCTGCTCAAACCGCGTATTTGACTCATGATCCAACCACATCAGACCTCCGCGGAGCGGTAGCTGATGGGGCGGCATGTCCTTGACAATAAACTCGATGAAGTCCGGCACACCTGCATCCGAAGCTGAGCCAGACCGATCATCTGCCGGAAGTATAATGTCGCAGAGTATGGTGATCGTGGCCATCTCATGCTCGGTAAAAAACTGCTCTGCGTGCAGGCGTTTGTCCCGCTCGATTTCCTCCGGTACACGTCCGTAACCACCGCCGGGTATCTCATCTGTAGCATCGGCAGTGTCGGTTGTTCCTTCGACTTTGCACCCCTGCAGGATGAGTCCTCCGGCCACTCCACCGACCAACAACGACTTTAATGATTCTCTTCGATCCATGATATTGTTCCCTTTGATGGTGATTTAGATATTCATTTTCTTCAGCTGATCCACAATGTAGTCGGACGTACGCCAGGACAGGGCCAGTATGGTCCAGGTTGGATTCTTATCGGCCTGCGACACAAATGGTCCCCCATCTACCACAAACACATTATCGACATCGTGGAGCTGCGAGTATTGATTGGTCACGGAGCTCTTGGGATCGTCGCCCATGCGCGTCGTCCCCACCTCATGGATGATCCGACCCGGGGCTGCCAAGCCGTAGTCTGACTCGGGGCCCGGCTTGTCGCCGATAATCTCGGCCCCCATCGCCGTCAAGATCTCTTCAAAAGTATCTTGCATATGTTTGGCCTGCTTCACCTCATGCTCGGACCAGGTGTAGTTAAATCGGAGTACCGGAATGCCGTATTCATCCACCACATCCGGATCCAGCTCGCAATAGTTGTCTTCGCGAGCGATGCATTCTCCGCGGCCGCTCATGCCGACGATCGAACCATAAAATCGTCGCGCATCTTCTTTCAGTTTGCTGCCATAGCCTCCGGTGGAGTTTCCGGTGGCATCCTTGACAAACCGATTCATCTGACTGACACCGAAGCCAAAACCATAGGCAGGCATACCCATGCCTCCCCAAACCTCAATGTGATATCCGCGTGGAAAGTCGAGATTTTTGTTGTCAAGCCACCACGGCGAATAGATGTGCATGCCTCCCACACCATCCTCGTTGTAGCGCTGGCGATTCATCAAGGAAGGCATGAAGCCCATGCGGCTGGCTCCCGTACTATCATGCAGGTACTTGCCCAGGACATTGCTGCTGTTGCCGAGGCCATTGGGATGTTGAGCACTCTTCGAATTAAATAGGATACGTGTAGAGCTGCAGGCACTGGCCGCCAACACGACAATCTTGCTCTTGACCTTATACTCCTGCCGATCGTCTTTGCTGATATACGACACACCGGTCGCCCTGCCGTTTTCGTCGGTGGTGACCGATCGGGCCATGGCATTGACAAACAAGTCTACATTGCCCGTCTCCATGGCTGGGATCACGAGACAACTACTGGACGAAAAGTCGGCATACACCCGGCAGGCCCGACCGCATTGTTTGCAGAAGAAGCAGACGCCTCTTTTCTTGTTGATCGGGCGGGTCAGTATAGACAGCCTGGCTGGTATCGTGGGCACGCCCACCTTGCGAGCACCTTTGATATAATGCAACTCATGCAGGCGGGGCTTAGGAGGCGGAAGAAAGTACCCATCCGGTTCATTGGGCAGGTTCTCCTTGGTGCCGAAGACACCCAACATCTTGTCAACACGGTCGTAATAAGGAGCTACGTCTTCATAGCCGATGGGCCAGTTTTCGCCAAGCCCGTCGATACTCTTGCGCTTGAAATCCCGGGGGCCAAAACGCAGGGATATCCTCCCCCAATGATTGGTACGCCCGCCCAGCATGCGTGATCGAAACCAATCAAACTTGGTCCCGTCCTTGCGTGTGTACGGCTCGCCATCGATCTCCCAGCCACCCAGCGCGGCATCAAAGTCGCCAAACGCACGGGTGCTGCCGGCCCCTCGGCGTGGTGATTCCCAGGGCCACTTTAGTTGGGTCTGATATTCGGGTTTTGCCGGATCGAAGTAAGGCCCTGCCTCCAGTAGGGCTACTTTCAGGCCGGCTTCGCTCAGTCGATGGGCAGCCATGCCTCCACCAGCGCCTGATCCTACGATACAGACGTCATATTCTGTGGGTTGCTCCTTAATTTGCATCGTCTAGTTGTGGTTAGTCAGAAATTTTCAAATCTCACGAAGGGCGAGCGAGACTACAGACTGTTTCTAGGTACACGCTGCCTTCATAATTTCATACGGGAAGGGCATTAATTTAAATAATTAATTGGCTAACGACCTTTCATCCTTTGATTTCTTCTTGTGTTTCTGTGATTTCCTAATCGTCCCCATAATGAGGTGGTCGAACAAATGGCCATTTATCCGGTCCTACGTCTCATCACAAAAACCGAGTTCGATCGCCGCCAATACCGGTTAGCTGATATCGCAAATTGCTGACAGTCAGCGCAGTTTTTGTTATTTTATGTTTTTGCATCTAAGCAGTTCCAGATTATGAAAGCACTTCTTTGGGTTGCGACCATCGTGTGGTTTTTACTCTCCTGGTGGTGGTATGTTTGTCCGCACAAAAAGGTATGCCCGTTTGGCAAGTATGCCCAGGGCGAGATAAGTATGGTCGAGCGTGAGAATCCGGCCGACCGTTCCGATGGCGTCACCTCCCGGGATGAGGAGGAAAGCAACGGTTTGGAGGCTACCGATGGGGCTTCACTCGAGGCCACACTGGAGCGCCTTGACCCGGCCATGCTCTCACGATTTCGACACGGATATCCGCTATTCCACTGGTCTTCTGCTTCGCCGACGACGTCCGCAGCTTTTCCAGCCTTTCGAGATTCGCTACTTGGCACGTTGGAGGATGCAGATCTCTTGGAGATTGTGGCCGACTATTTCTCCGACGAAACCAATGAAAGCTCCTTTGCCGACCTTGGATTGGCGCGTGCCAATGCCCTACGTCAGCTCTTCCCCAATCTGCCCGACACCCGGATTCAGCTGGGCAGCAACCTAGCGACTCAAGCTGCCGATAAGGCACGATCCGGTCCGTTTTTGGCTGCTCGTTTTCGTCGCATTGTGAACAATGAGGACATCAAGGAGATAGCCGGGCGCACTGTCATTAATTTTCCCCATGCCTCTGATGAAATGCATGAAAATCCCCGGGTCAACCGCTACCTGGATGACCTGGTCGAGCGGTTAAAGCGCACGGAAGAAAAAGTGCAACTGGTCGGACATACGGACGACTCGGCCAGTGCCGAGCGCAATATGCGACTCGGTATGATGCGGGCTAATGCTATCAAGGACATTTTGGTGGCCAAAGGTCTCTCCGCCAGTCGCATCCTGGTGCAGTCCAAGGGAGAAGACGAGCCGATTGCCTCTAACAAAACCGGGGAGGGAAGGCGGCAAAACCGAAGAGTGGAGATAACCATCATTTCATAAAGACGATTTAAAAATGACCTACATGTTCATCGCATTACAACTTCAAAGTCCAGTCACGAGCCCAGGTGTAGGGAGCTTCACTTCGCACAGTTTCGAGATCTTGCTTATCTGCGCAGTCTCTTTCCTCTTGGGCTGGTTTTTACATCACCTCATCTATTGCAGCCGCCACTTGGCGACCATCCGTCAATTGGAGGGAAATCTAAAGAGCGCCCGTACTCGCATCGGCGATCTCGAGGGAGATCTCGAGAGCTGCAATGGTGCCATCATCAACATCAAAGGAGAAAATGCCGCCCTCTCCACCAAGCTGGCCAGGCTGCGAAAAGCCGTGGCGGCGGGAGATGCAGACATCGAGGTGGAAGTCGGTGCGGAGACAGATGTGGTGGAGCATGACCAAATCCTTGACGAAGCCATCGTAAGTGGACTTGCCTCGGACATTGCTGGCTCCGGCACAAGTGGCTTTGATGCGGAGTTGGCCAAAGCCGTATTTGGTAGGGTCATCCGGGAGGACGATATGCAAGTCATTGAGGGCATTGGCCCCAAGACAGCTACGTTGCTCAACAACTCGAGCATACATACCTGGCGGCAACTAGGAAATACGGCCGTCCCTCAACTACAAAACATTCTCAACACTGCCGGTGATCGGTTTCAACTGCTCAATCCAGGCACCTGGCCCAAGCAGGCTCGTATGGCCGCGGATGGCGAATGGATCAAGCTCCGGGAGTATCAGGACTATCTGGTGGGCGGGGTAGAGCCCAGCGAAATTCCTCCTCCCGTGTCGCCCGCAGGCTCGGAAGCACTGTATGTGATGGGCCGCAAGATCGAGCCCAATGACCTGACGGTGATAGAAGGCATCGGCCCCAAGATCCAGGGACTACTGAAGGAGAGTGGCATAGATACCTGGAGCACCCTGGCTGAGGCCACCGTAGCAAAACTGCAATCGATCCTGGAGGATGCAGGAGATCGCTATCGAATGCACAATCCCAGTACCTGGCCTAAGCAAGCTGAGATGGCTGCCGCCGGTGAGTGGGACAAATTGCGCGAGTATCAAGACTTCTTGGATGGGGGTAGAAAGCCATCCTGATCCTGAGTGACGATTCCGGGTGAGTTTTTTGGTAGGGTGTGTGAGAGGATTAGCAAAGGAGGCAGTCTCTCTGGCCTTCTTAGTAACCAACTCAGAACCAACCTTCTGCGAAATGCACCTCTTCAGGAAAAGGTGATATGCTTGACCTGCTGGCCTTCTTAGTCGAAAGTGTGCTTCAAAGGTGCCCTGGATCCTTCTTTCTAGAGTGTCCACATGGGAGACAGCGTGCTCTCCACTTGCGGCAGCGGCTCATAGACATTCCCAAGAATGACTGCGAGAATGACATGTCCGTAAATACTATGTGGCCCACAGGGCATATCTCGACGAGAGGTATCCGCTAGATTTATGGATTGTCCCGTCTGTTGTAGTGGAATCCAAGAAGGTTCTAATCTGATAGTTTTCCCCTCTCATTTGGCTATTGAACATGAAGGAAACGTCATCCCTTCGTGCAAGGGATAGGGTCCGGCATAATTGCTTCATCCGATTATGTACATGCCAGCAGGGCAATCGGTATCGGCAGCGACAACTGAAGCAACTTCATAGTCTTGGACCTAGTAGCGTTTCGCATTAGATATGTTGAATAATTCTAATAGGATTTTGTTCGCAGACGAGGCATGACCGAGCGATCTCGAAGAGTCGAGCATGACAATGCGAGAAGTGAGGGAACCGCGAAAGCGGGTGGGTGGCTAGACATAGCCGTAGCTATGGCGAGGCTTTGCAACGAAGTATGCGGGCCAAAGACATTAGAATTAACCACAAGATTTAATGCGAAACTCTACTAACTAGTAGCCAGCACAGAACCAACCCTCTGTGAAATGCACCTCCTCGGGAAAGGGATATGCTTGACCTGCTGGCCTTCTGAGTTGAAAGTGAGCCTCAAAGGTGCCCTGGATCCTTCTTTTTACAGTGTCCACGTGGGAGACTGTCAGCGTGCTCTCCACTTGCGGCAGCGGCTCATAGACATTCCCAAGAATGTCTTCAAGAATAACATGTCCATACAATCCGTGGTAATCATATGGCATGTCGCGGCGGGATATTTCAGCAAGATTTATGGTTGTTTTCTCTAAGGGTACTTCATCAAAAATCAATACTTCATACAACTCACTTAAGTTTTCATATGGTTTCCAAAGAACTTCAATGTTTATTGATACGGTCACAATACCATCAATCGTCCCATCCGTTGCAGTGGAATCAAGGTGAGTCTGAATGTAATAATTCTCGCCTCGCAACAGCCCGTTAAATCTCATGGAAACAGTGTCCTCCGTACAAGGAACTTGGTCAGCCATAATTGCTTCATCCGATCGTGTACATGCCAGGGCAATCAACATGGGCACCAACAAGAGTGTCAGTTTCATAGCTTTAAGATTTGCCGGACATGGGTCGTTTCAGCCGTCACTGCAATCACAAAATAGTTGCCGGGTCTCAGCGACGATACGTCATGGGTTGTCTTCAATGGATCTAGGAACTTCACTAAGTGGCCCTCAGTAGAGTAGATTGAGATCGATAGAGGGCTTAAGTCGACATCGAGTGCAAGCCTGTCCCTAACGGGATTGGGGGACAACAAGACTTCCTTACCCGGATCTGGTGATCCAGTTCCTGTTCCTAGGGCATGAATTGATTGTGGCTCCAGCCTTAGCGAAAGGTTCTTGCTAAAATCGGAGATGGCACATGCCCTATCTAGTGTCTTCTTAGCCATATCACTATATGCAACAACACCCAAAGGGTAGCCACCCGCAAAAGATTTCAGCGGTGTTGACCAATACCCTATGATACTGTGCGTCTGTGACGTTCCGCCACTGGCCATAACTGTGGCCTTGGGGAAGGACCCATAAGGACTGGTGAATGTGAATGTGTGGGCGTGAGCTGTGCTGGAGGTGGCATCCGTACCATGTCTGCCCCCGATCAGATGACCTATCTCATGTGCAGTGGTAAAATCCATAGTTGCCGTTTCAATCTCAGCTATACAGTAAGCATCAGCCACTGATACTTCAACATCTTTGGCAATTCCATAAATAATCCCGCCCTTGTTGGTATAGTTGGCGTCTGTTAACACAACCACTATATCAGCATTATATTGGGTCCTTAGTTTTTTTGAAGCTGACTTGACAGGTAAAGCATCGACATCTCGGAAGATGAAGCCCGGTATCTCCTCAATAACTCCACCTTTGAGAGCTGCCACTCCGGCTTTGCGGAACTTCACAGTGGGATAGATGCCACTTCCCACATCGATCTGATACAATTGGCTATTGATTGCGTTCGCCACTGACGAGGGATTCAATCCTGTGTTTTGTGCTTTGGACGTATACAAATATAGCACGTCGATGACCTTATCGCGACGCGCTTCGCTTGCGTGGCCTCTCAATGTGCTGATAGGGAGCATCCGTCTTTTCCTCCTTAAGACCGCAGGTCATATTTGAGATATAAGCTGGATCAAGCTCAGCGAGTGCCGTTTCTGTGGGGGAAAGATTAACGATAGAAAATGCCAAATCAGGGGATTGCAAATGTCCATACGAGCCTTCAACGTCCTGATGAGGGCTAGCTCACCTCCATGGGAGAAGTCAGCCCTCAGGTAGCTTCTCATCCGCATCATGTACAATTTCTTTGACTTCTGCCCTCAGGACTTCTTTGCCAGAGATAACGATGACCAGTTTTTGAGATCTGGTCAGAGACTTCAAGTCCCGCATCCTCAGTGAACTGATCTTGCCTCAAAGGATCGTCACATCCAAGAACTTCAATTTGTCTGGGTAGTCGGTGGTATAGTGTAGTCCCCGACTCTCCCTGCGCATGCTGGCCGACCGAGTCACGAGATGACCTATGGTGATGAGGTTGCGCAGCTCAAACAACTGAGGCGATAGGGTCGTGGTCTGATACAGTTCTTCGGTCTCTTGGTAGAGTAGGTGCAGGCGCTTTGAAGCTCGCTTCAGTCGGATATTGTTGCGCACAATACCTACATAGCTACTCATGATTTCCTTCAGCTCTTTCCAGCTTTGGGTGATCAAGACCATTTCCTTGGGATCGGTGGTCCCCTCGGCGTCCCAGTCGGGTATGCCGGCCGGATGCTCGATTGCATCGATGCGATCTACGATGTCTTCGACGATTTCGTGGGCGAATACCAAGCCCTCCAGCAGACTGTTGGAAGCCAGTCGATTGGCCCCGTGCAGGCCCGTGCTGGTGCACTCACCGGCGGCATATAAATTTAAGATGGAACTCTTCCCCACCGCGTCCACTTTGACGCCGCCACACATGTAGTGACAGGCCGGTACCACCGGGATCATGTCTACCATCGCATCTATACCAATAGACAGACACTTATTATATATCGTCGGAAAGTGGGCGAGAAATTCGTCCTTATCCAGGTGACGGCAGTCCAATACCACGTAATCATCTCCGCGGATCTTCATCTCATTGTCGATGGCTCGAGCCACGATGTCCCTGGGGGCAAGTGACTTGCGCTCATCGTAATTCTCCATGAAGGTCTTGCCATCGGCTGTCTTGAGAATCCCACCAAATCCACGAACGGCCTCCGACACCAGAAAGTCTGGATTCTGACCGGCGGGATTGTAGAGCGCCGTCGGATGAAACTGTACAAACTCCATGTTCTCGAGGCGCCCTTTGGCCCGGTACACCATGGCAATACCATCACCTGTGGCAATCGTGGGATTGGTGGTATTACGATAGATCTGACCCGCACCCCCAGCGGCCAAGACAGTCACTCGAGCGGTGATCTTTTGGATATCATTGCTCTTCTTGTCCAATATGTATGCTCCGTAGCAGCAGATGCCGGGCGTCACTCGAGTGACATTGTAACCCAGATGGTGCTGGGTGATCAAATCGATCGCATACATCTGCTCCTTGAGCTCGATGTTGTCCAGCTCTTTGGCCTTGTTGAGCAGGGTGCGTTGGATTTCCCAGCCGGTAAGGTCTTTATAGTGAAGGATGCGATGCTCGGAGTGGCCTCCTTCCATACCGAGATCGTAGTCCTGACCCTTCTTGTCAAACCGGGCGCCCCACGTGATCAATTCTTTGACCCGCGTGGGTCCCTCTTTGACGACCAGATCGACGATACGTGTGTCACATAGCCCATCCCCGGCATCTAGCGTGTCTGCGATGTGCTTATCAAAAGAATCCACCTGCCTATCCCAGACGGCTGCCACCCCACCCTGGGCATACCGCGTGTTGGTCTCCCCTTGACGCGCTTTGGTGATGACGGTGATCTGTAGATCCGGTCTCTTTTCAGCCATTTTTATGGCAAAGGTCAGCCCGGCTACCCCTGCGCCTATTACCAGAATATCGGTCTGTTGCACCATTGTGGTTTTAGTGATTTCAAAATTAGAAAAAGGGCCAGCTTTTTCACTGCCCCTCCTTATGACGGGGTGGCACCCGGCCATGCGCTTCTCGGTGATGCGAGTATCTTTAGGACATTCGAATCAGACCGCGTGCGAATTTTAATCAACGCCCGATTTCTTCTCAAGGACAGGCTGGAAGGTATTGGACTGTATACCCACGAGATTGTCTCGCGGCTAGTACGCGATCATCCCGAGGACGAATTTGTCCTGTGCTTTGATCGCCCCTACGATGACCGTTTTATCTATGGCCCCAATGTGACGCCGGTCGTGGCCAGGCCGGCGGCAAGGCACCCTCTTTTATTCCTCTGGTGGTTTCAGGTCGTTATCCCTCGGTTGTATCGACGCTTGGGAGCGGATCTGTTCTTTTCGCCGGACGGCTTTGCTACATATCGCTCTCGGGTAGACCGGCAGGTGGTAGTGGTACACGACCTTGCCTACCTCCATTTTCCCGATCAGGTTGGGTGGGCTATGCGGAGGTACTATCAGACCCAGATGCCAAGGGTGATGCTTCATGCCGATCGACTGATCGCGGTATCGCAAGCGACAGCGGCCGATATGGAAGCACACTTCCCCCAAGCGGCTGGCAAGTGCCGGGTGGTGTATAACGGCACGCGACAATGGCCCATCCCGGCCGAGGGTGCGGCGCGCCCCGCACAGGACCCTGGTAGAAAATACTTCTTGCACCTGGGTGCCATCCATCCGCGCAAGAATGTGGGCAGACTCATCCAAGCGTTTGATCGTTTTCGTGCCCAAACGAAATCGGAGGACGTAGACTTAGTGATTGCCGGTCGAAAAGCGTGGCAGACACGAGAGGTGGAGGAAGCGTTGGCAAGCAGCCCCTACCAAGATGACATCAAATTCTTGGGATATGTGGATGATTGGCAGTTGAGGCAGTTGATGCAAAACTGCCTGGCCCTGGTCTATGTCTCGCTATTGGAGGGATTTGGACTCCCTATTGTGGAGGCAATGTCGCTGGGCTGTCCGGTGATCACCAGCGATCGATCATCGATGGCCGAGATCGGCGGTGAGGCCGCTCACCTGGTCAACCCCGAAGAGGTCCAAGACATCACGGATGGCATGACGGCATTGTATACGGATGAAAACTACGCCCAAGCACTAGCAAGCAAAGGCCCAACGCGCGCAAAGATGTTCGACTGGGATCTCGCCGCTCGCCAGACCTATGATGTCATGAAGGAGCTGTGGTAGTCTTAGCACGATGCCTTCGGTAGACGACGAGGCATCCGATGATGCCAATAAAGAAGAGCAAGAATGAGATGATCTCTGCCTGTGAGGGATTGAGGCCAAACATGGGAATCTTGTCATTGACACGGATCTTCTCAATCCAAAAGCGCTCAAATCCGTTGAGGATCACGTAGATAAAAAACAACATGCCGGGGATGGTGATACGCTTTCGCAGGGCCCATAAGATGGCAAAGATGACCAGGCTCGCCACGACCTCGTAAAACGGCGTCGGAAAGACCGGCTCGGCCAGTCGGTTGCAATAGATGCCTTCACAGCCTTCGATGGGTATGCCCTTTTCCAGGACATTGTGCGGATAGTCATACGCCCACATCCAATCGGGCAAGAACCACCAAGACGGCTGCGCCAGGGTGTTGACGATGCCCCAATCACCGTCACCCGATAGCTGGCAACCTACTCGACCGACGGCGTAGCCCATGATGAGGGCGGGTGCAACAGCGTCCATCACATGGATCGGCTTCATACCGAGCTTGCGGACATACCAAAAGATGTAGACAAATGCCACGATCAGACCGCCGTAGATCGCCAGACCACTGCCCGAGAAAAATTGTCCCAGTGGATCGGACACGAAGGCTTTGATGTTCTCGACGCTTTCAAAGATGGCAAACAACTTAGCGCCAATGATGCCCGAAATCGCAGCTCGAATGGTGATGTCGGTGTTGCGCTGATGCGGATATACCTGAATATCCTTGATGCCCGGCTTGGCGGTCTTCTCCCGCTCCTTGCCATACCAATGCATGCCTCCAAAAAGGGCCGCACCCAGCAGCCCACCCAGGAAATTGCCCTGGGTAGATGCGATAAACGGAAACAAATCAGTGCCAATCTCCTTAAAGTGACTAAAGAGATAGACTACCTTGAAGCCGATGACAAATCCGATAAGGGCATTGATCAGAATCTCCAGCGGAGTGGCCGGATAACCTACCTTAATCTTTTCCTTACGAGGAGTCAATAGACCCAGCGCTTCTTTGCGTTTGAGCTCTTTGCCAAAGAAGTAACTACTGGCCAGAAAGGCCAAGACCAGCATGAAGCCAAACGTCTTGATCAGGGACAGCCAATTGTCCACCGGAGTGCCAAATAGGTCATGGAACAGGTAAGAAAGATCTGGGTACATACTGGGGGATAAAAATAGAATTATTCGGATGGGACGCCTACCAAAGGTGCGCAAACTTAAGCCCACCCCATGAATATGGGGTTGGAGAAAAAGCCTATTTACACAAAATTTACGTTAGAAATTAAACAGGGTTAGAATCTTAGATTTCTGACTCATCATAATCAAATTTTGTTGTAAGGGTGAATGGGCGCCAGATCGCAAGAAACTGGCGCTTATTTTTTTGGCCCCTCTTTTGTCCCAGTACTTGTCGTCGATTGACCTACTTTTGTGACGATGAGAATCTTGCCCTTTCTGCTTCTAGTTCTCTCTCCCATGCTAAGCGCCGCCCAATCCAGTGGCGCCGTCGCCAAATTTGGGCTCGTCTGCAATGATTTCCTAAGAGACAGTCGCTCGATTCTCAGTATGAGCCAAGCGGGTCACGCCGTGGGCCTTGATGTGCTGTTAGGCGCTGAGGACCGCACCTATTTTAAACTTGGGGGCTATTATGCCCGCTTGCACATGCAACCACAGGAGCATCCCAAGGAGACCAAATTCTTCAAGGTCACGGACGGATTTGATGTGTTTAAGGGGGTCTGTGGATTGGAGACTAGACTCGTCACCCTGCCCCGGTTTAACTGGCGGCTGGGAGCAGCCGCGGCCTTCAACCTGGTCACCCATGTGATGGGAGCCATTCGCTTTGATGACATCAACAACGCCTACTTTGGTATGCACTTCAGCATGGGTGTGGATCTGTCTTTTGTGGTCCTTGACTTGATTGTCGAACCCGGCCTGGCGGATTTCAAGCCAGATACTACCGACTCAAAGCCTCTAATGATGTTGCTAACAGTGGGTTTGCGCTTTTGAGCCGGCCAAGTGCCAGACCGTCCGCGGACAGGGATACCAGATGAATGGGAAGGATTTGATTAGTTAGATGTTCCGGGGCCGCGACTTCCACCTTGATATAGTTATCGGTAAAGCCCAATAGCTGTCCGGATTTCTTACCCCGCTCCAGCAGCACGGATCTGTCGCTGTGGATAAATCGCTCGACAAAAAGTCGCTTTTTACGATCAGACAGTTGCCGCAGCGCGGCATTGCGCCGCCTCCGCTCACCCATGGGGACCACCGGTTGGATCTGGAGGGCAGCCGTATTGTCGCGCTCAGAATAGGTGAAGACGTGTAGATAACTCACATCCAGGCTTTCTATGAAATCGCAAGTCACCTCGAAATCGGCTTTGGTCTCCCCGGGAAAGCCCACGATCACATCCGCCCCAATGCAAGCATGCGGTATTTGCTGCTTGATTCGCTCTACCCGCTGACGGTATAGATCTCGCCCATATCTTCTGCGCATCCACCGCAGCTGTGTATCATTGCCCGATTGCAAGGGCATGTGAAAGTGTGGCATGAAGGCTCGACTAGCTGCGACAAAGTCTATGATATCGTCCCCACAGAGATTGGGCTCTATCGATGAGATGCGATATCTAGGCACATCAGTCCGTATGTCCAGTGCCCGGATCAGGTCGATCAGCCTTTCCGTCCTTGCGGCCGAGGGGCTACCGGGCTGCTTACCAAAATCTCCGATGTTGACGCCGGTGAGCACAATCTCCTGGATACCTTGCTCCGCCATACGGGTCGCCTCATCCACCACCCTCGCTAAGGTGCTGCTTCTACTGGCGCCCCTAGCCTGCGGAATGGTACAAAAAGAACAGTTGTAGTCACAGCCATCCTGGATCTTCAAAAACGAGCGGGTGCGATCACCATAGGAGAAGGCCCCTTCAAAGCGACTGACTTCACTGACATCGGACACCGATGACCACCCTTTCTCGGGCTGCTGGTGTAGTTGATCAATATAGTCGACCACCTTAAACTTCTCGGAGGCTCCGAGCACCAAATCCACCCCCTCAATGGCGGCAATCTCCGTGGGTTTCAGCTGTGCATAGCAGCCGATCACCACCACTTTGGCTTCCGGATTGGCACGCAATGCTGCCCGCACCGCCTTTCGGCATTTTCGATCGGCAAAGTCGGTGACGCTGCACGTATTGATGACGCACACATCCGCCGCCTCGGCAAAAGGCCGGACAGCGAAGCCCTTGGCCTCAAACTGTCGCCGGATGGTGGATGTCTCTGCAAAGTTCAACTTGCAGCCCAAGGTGTGAAATGAAACCGTACCTGGCGTAGCCATCGGTGTGCTGGATTTGCGGGTCAAAATTAGCGATTCTTTTTACCTTTCCTCCCTTTGGGTAGCGGCAAAGTAGCAAGGAAGCGTATGGAGCGTACATGGTGGAAGGAGGGTGTCATCTATCAGATCTATCCGCGTAGTTTTATGGATAGCAATGGCGATGGGATCGGTGATCTGCGGGGTATCCTCAGCCGGTTGGATTACATCAAAGACCTGGGTGTCGACATCATCTGGCTCAACCCGATCTATCAGAGTCCCAATGATGATAATGGATACGATATCTCCGATTACTTCCGCATCCATGCCGAGTATGGGACCATGGCGGAGTTTGACGAGCTCCTGAATGCCTTGCACGCGAGGGGAATGAGGTTGATCATGGATGTGGTGATAAACCACACCTCTGACGAGCATCCTTGGTTTATGCAGTCCAAGCAGGACCGGGACAATGCGTTTGCGGACTACTACTTTTGGCGGTCGGGAAAAGAGGGTGGCCCGCCCAACAATTGGCCATCCTTCTTCGGGGGGCCCGCCTGGACCTATGAGCCCACTCGATATCAGTACTATCTCCATCTTTTCTCCAAAAAACAACCAGATCTCAACTGGGAGCATGCACCGGTACGGGCCGAGGTCGACAAGATCCTCACCTTTTGGCTGGACAAGGGCATTGATGGATTTAGGCTGGATGTCATTCCGCTGATCTCAAAGCGACTGGATTTTCCCGATGCTGACTTGAGTGACTTTGGCCGGGTGATCGAAGAGGTGTATTCCAACGGCCCGCGTGTACATGAGTATCTCCAGGACATCGGTAGCCGGATCTTCTCAAAGTATGATATCCTGACGGTGGGCGAAGGTCCCGGCATAAATCAAGCCCATGCCTTGCGCTACGTCGGTCACGATCGGCAAGAGCTCGACATGATCTTTCAGCTGGATCACATGGCACTGGATCATGGCCCGGGCGGCAGGTTTGATCGCACTACCTTCACCTTGCCCGATCTAAAACTGCTGTTGCACGGGTGGGATCAGGCCATGGGTCAAGAGGGTTGGCAAAGCTTTTTTCTGGACAATCATGACTTTCCGCGTATGCTATCCCGCTTTGGCAACGACGGTGCCTATCGGCAAGCCTCTGCGCAGTTACTTTGCATGCTGATTCTTACCCAGCGGGGCACTCCTTGCGTGTACTTTGGATCTGAGATTGGCATGACCAATGTGTCCTTTGACTCGATGGAGGACTACCGAGACGTGGAGGCCCTCAACTTCTACGAACTGCATCGACAGGGGGGCGGCTCCGAAGCGGACTTTCTAGACCTGCTGCACACCCAAGGGCGAGACAATGTCCGCACACCCATGCAATGGTCATCGGGCAAGCATGCCGGCTTCCACAACGGGAGAACCCTGGATCAGGGTCAATGACAATCACACCGATATCAATGTCGAGACTGACTTGGCGAGCAGCCAGTCCATCTACCGCTTCTACCAGAAGATGATCGCCCTACGTAAGCAGCATCCGACCCTGGTCTATGGCGACACCAAGCTCTTAGTGCCCGATCATCTGCAGCTCTACGCATACGAGCGAATGGATGACCATGGTCGATTTCTGGTGCTTCTCAACTTTTCGGACGAGGAGGTCTCCCACGATATCCCCACGGCCGGATGGCGAAAAGTGCTGGGTAACTATAAAGGGAATGTCGGCGTCTTGCGGCCTTGGGAGGCAGTGCTACTGACGGCGGATGGTTAGTGCTTCGTCAGACTGATAAGCACCCTGGATCACATGGTCTTCAATCGCTTTTTTAAGGCAAACAGTTCGTCTCGATACTGCGCGGCGGAGATGAAATCCAGTTCCTTGGCTGCCACTTTCATCTTGCGCTCGGTCTCCTCCATAAGTTTTTCGATCTGATCCCGGCCCATGTACTGCACCACCGGATCCGCGGCGATGTTGGGTTCGTCGGGCTCGACATAGGCCTTGGTCTCTTTGCCCCGAATATCCAGAATCGACTTTACGTCTTTGGCCTTCTTGACGGACTGCGGCACGATGCCATGCTCCTCATTGTACGCCATCTGCTTGGCCCGGCGCCGATTGGTCTCGTCCAGCGTACGCTGCATGGACTCCGTGATCTTGTCGGCGTAAAAGATCACCAGCCCATTGACATTGCGAGCGGCCCGACCAGCTGTCTGGGTCAGAGAACGGTCATTACGCAGAAAGCCCTCTTTGTCAGCATCGATGATCGCCACCAGCGACACTTCCGGCAGGTCCAGGCCTTCGCGCAGCAGATTGACTCCGATCAATACGTCAAAGATACCTTCGCGCAACTGCTGAATGATCTCGACCCGCTCCATGGTATCCACCTCGGAGTGTATGTATCTACACTTGATCTCCAGACGCGTCAGGTACTTGGTCAACTCTTCTGCCATGCGCTTGGTCAAGGTGGTGACCAATGTCCTTTCGCCTGCTTCGATCCTACCATTGATCTCCTCGAGCAGGTCATCGATCTGGTTGAGGCTGGGCCGTACATCGATGGGTGGATCGATCAGGCCGGTGGGGCGCACCACCTGCTCCACGATGAGCCCCCCGGTTTGATCTAACTCGTAGTCGCCAGGTGTGGCGCTGATGTAGATCACCTGATTTGTGAGTCCCTCAAACTCGGTGAAGCTCAGGGGGCGATTGTCCATGGCCGAGGGCAGGCGAAATCCATAATTGACGAGGTTGAGTTTGCGGGCTCGATCTCCGCCCCACATACCCCGCACCTGTGGGATGGTCACATGGCTTTCGTCGACCACCAGGAGATAATCATCTGGGAAGTAGTCCAGCAGGCAAAAGGGCCTCGTGCCAGGCTGTCGGCCATCAAAGAAGCGCGAGTAATTTTCCACTCCATTGCAGTAACCCAGCTCGCGCATCATCTCGAGATCAAAGGTGACCCGCTCCTTGATGCGCTTGGCCTCAATGTACCGGGCCTCTCGCTCAAAGTATGATTCCTGCTCCTGTAGCTCGTCCTCGATCTGATTGAGCACGAGTTTCATGCGATCCTTAGGCGCTACATACAGATTGGCGGGAAAGATTGCGGCGTGTTCCAATGATTCTATTCGTTTTCCCGACGTGGTGTCGATGCGGGCGATCTCCTCAATCTCATCGCCAAAGAAGACGACCCGATAGCCATATTCCACGTAGGGGAGATTGACGTCCACGGTATCACCTCGTACCCGAAAAGTGGCCCGGTCAAATCGTGCCTCCGTTCTGGAGTAGAGACTGTCGACCAGGTGGTGGAGCAGGTGATTGCGCGAGATGATCTGCCCCTTAAACAGTCTGACAATGCCCGTCTTGTAGTCTTCGGGGTTGCCCATGCCGTAGATGCAGGACACCGATGCGACAATGATGATATCACGTCGTCCGGATAGCAGGGACGAGGTGGCTCTCAGTCGCAGCTTGTCGACCTCCTCATTGATCGAAAGGTCCTTCTCGATGTAGGTGTCTGACACCGACATGTATGCTTCTGGCTGATAGTAGTCGTAGTAAGAGACGAAGTACTCCACCGCATTGTCCGGAAAGAAAGACAGAAACTCGCTATAGAGCTGCGCCGTCAGGGTCTTATTATGGGTCAGTACCAGGGTGGGCCGTTGGACCCGCTCGATCACATTGGCGACAGTAAAGGTCTTGCCGGAACCGGTCACACCGAGGAGCACCTGTGCCAGATCACCCTGCTCCACACCACTGGCCAGTTGCTCGATCGCCTGCGGCTGATCGCCGGTGGGCTGAAAGGGTGATACGAGTTTAAATGCCATTGATTTTGTCTGTATGTGCCGACGTGTCTGGTCGATCGGAGCCGATAAATAAAGGAAAGAATTTGGTATTATTCAATGATACGTATGCAGCCATTGAAACTCCATTTTAAGACGTATGGTTCAGGCAGACCGGTGGTGATTCTGCATGGGCTGCTGGGCATGTCGGACAATTGGAGTACGATTGCCCGGTCGCTGGCAGATCAATTCCTGGTCTTTACGGTGGACCTACGCAATCATGGCCGGTCGCCCCATAGCGAGGCCTTTTCCTATCGGTCCATGGTGGAAGACTTGCGCCTATTTATGGAGGAGCAATGGCTGTTTGAAGGAGCAATCGTGATCGGGCATTCGATGGGAGGCAAGGTCGCCATGCAGCTCGCCTTCGATTATCCGGATCTGGTCCAACACCTGGTCGTGGTCGACATTGCCCCTATCTCATACCCGTCTTCGCATGATCTGATCCTCGAAGTACTGTCTTCGATCAAACTAGATGATCACGACTCCAGAGGTTCGGTGGCGGAGGAGATGCTTGCACAGCTGCAAGACGAGCGCGTGGTACAATTTCTACTCAAAAACTTGCGTCGAGAAAAGGAGAAGTATACCTGGCGAATGAATTTGCCGGTGATCCGACGGGAGTATCAAGCGGGCTTAGCTGCGCCGGACCCAGGCGCCAGCTTCGAGGGTGCCACGCTCTTCTTGCGTGGCGGTCAGTCGGACTATATCCTGCCACAGCACGAGCCCATCATCCGTAGTCATTTTCCTAGCGCCAAGATACAGACCATTGCAGCTAGCGGTCACTGGATCCATGCCGATAGCCCCGCCCCCTTCTTGCAGGCGGTTCGCGACTTTGTGGACGGATAAGCCTTGATGCCCGGCGAGGATTCAGGGGGCAGCCGATGCCGTGCCGAGATATTGGCATGCTGCAGGAAACAACCGAAAAAGAAGTACCGTTATAAAGAGACAAAATGTGGAATTCATGAAGACAATCAGACTTGGGATACTATGTGCGACCGTGTTTGTCACATCCGCCTTTGTGGATGGCGGCAGCAAACAGTTTGAGATCAGCAAGAACCTGGAGATTTTTACCAATATCTATAAGGAGCTGAATACGCACTACGTGGACGACATCGATCCGGCGGGCATCATGCGGATCGGTATCGAAGCGATGCTCGAGACGCTGGATCCCTATACCAACTATATATCGGAGGCCGATATCGAGAGCTATCGGTATATGACGGAGGGCAAGTACGACGGCATTGGAGCTCGAGTCAGAAAGATGGGGGACTATGTCACCATTGTGGAACCTTATGAAAATGGTCCCGCGCTGGATGCCGGTCTGCGGGCGGGAGATATGATCCTGGCCGTCGAAGGCAAAGATGCCAAGGGCAAGAAGACCGACGAAGTAAACGACATCTTGAAAGGGTTTCCCGGTACCGAGGTGACCATCACCATCCAGCGGCCTGGCGAGCAGGATTCGCGAAGGGTCGTAGTCAAGCGGGATGAAGTAGCCGTCAAGAATGTGCCTTACTATGGTATGGTCAATGAATCGATCGGATACGTGGTGCTGACCACCTTCACCGCCAATGCCGGTCGCAACGTATCGGAAGCCATCAAATCCCTACTAGCGGATAATCCCGGCATAAAGGGTCTGGTCTTCGATCTGCGGGACAATGGCGGGGGCTACCTGCGCGAAGCGGTGTCTATCAGCAATCTGTTTGTGCCAAAAGACGCACTGGTCGTGACGACCAAGGGCAAGGTCAAGGACCGAGATCGCAGCTACCGCACGATGGGACAACCACTCCTGCCCGACTTGCCGCTGGCCATCCTGACCAACAAGTGGACGGCCTCCGCGTCTGAGATCGTAAGTGGCGTGGTGCAGGACTATGATCGCGGTGTCATCATCGGTCAAAAGACCTACGGCAAAGGACTGGTACAAAACACGGTTGATCTGGATTACAACGCCAAGCTAAAACTGACCACCGCTAAATACTACATCCCTAGTGGTCGCTGTATCCAAAGTGTGAGCTATAGTGAGGGTGAGCCCGTCGACGTGCCAGACGATCAAAAGGCTATCTTCAAGACAGAGGGAGGCCGGGAGGTACTTGACGGAGGGGGCATTATGCCGGATCTCAACATCGGCAACCAACATCAGTCATCCATCGTCCAATTTCTACTGGAGAACAATCTCATCTTTCACTACGCGACAAAGTATCATCAGGAGCATGCCGAGATCGGATCGGCGGCGACCTTTGCCTTTGACGACTTTGACGACTTCATAGCATTTGTCAACGATAAGGATATCGACTTCAAGACAAAGACGGAACGCAGACTGGAAGAACTGACCAAAGCCGCGGAAGACGACCAGATGACAGACATTGTCAGTGACCACATTGCTGAGATCAGGAGCCGGATCGAACAGGAGAAGGCAGATGATCTCCAGCAGCATCGCGATGCGATCGTCGCTCTGCTCGAAAACGAGATTGTGAGCAGATACCACTATCAGACGGGCAAGATCGAGAAGTCTTTACAAAATGATGAGGAGATCCGCCTCGCGATCGAGACGTTGGCGGATCCGGGTAAATACGCAGCCCTTCTGCGCACTCCGTAGGCCTCAACCACAGCCCGATGGCACTACTTATATGTATAGAGACGGCGACTGACGTCTGCTCAGTTGCCCTCGCGCGAGATGGCGAGCTTATAGCCCTACACGAGTCGGCCGAGAAATACAAGCATGCCGCGATGATCACGGTCTTGATCACGCGCTGTCTGGAGCAGGCGGGCTATTCGGCAAGAGCCCTGGATGCGATCGCGGTGAGTCACGGACCGGGTTCCTTCACGGGACTGCGCGTGGGCGTTTCCGCGGCCAAAGGTCTGTGCTTTGCCTGGGATCGCCCCTTGCTGGCCGTGGGCACACTCGCGGCACTGGCCAATGGCTCGATCAAGGCCATAAATGATCCCAACGCATGGTACTGCCCCATGATCGACGCGCGACGCAATGAGGTATATCTGGCATTATATGACGCTGGGCTCGGGGAGCAGCGCTCACCGGAGGCCGTGATATTGGATGAGGAGGGCCTAGCTCGGATCGCTACGGACAGGACACTGATTTTGTCCGGAGATGGGGCCTTCAAGATGCGCTCCAAGGCGGGTTGGAACAAATTGATTTTCTCGGATGTTGTGTGTTCAGCGAAGCATATGATAGCACCAGCCACTGATCTATGGCAAAGAAAACAATATTGCGATCTGACATACTTCGCCCCCATGTACCTTAAATCGCCCAACATAACGACCCCAAAAAATGTTGTATAGTAAACATTATCTGCGAGTTATATATATGATTTTATTGAACTTTGTGACGCGTTGTGCCTAATGAGAGAAGAGGTATGCCACCACAGCTAGTTCGTATTACAAATTTTGGTACAGTTTTAGCTATTAGTTGGGAGGATTCCAAAATTTGTAAAATCACTTAGATATGAGAAAGCAGAAGAATGAAAATGTTACGCTCAAGCATGGCAAAAAAGATATCCTTCTCGATTATGCAGAATTGCGCAAAGCTGTACTCGTACTAAGAGCTGTCAATCACAAACTACGACAAAGGATAATTGACCTCTTGGAAGAAGGTGAGTCCATGACTGTAACTGACATTTACATTAAACTAAGATTGGAACAATCTGTTGCATCTCAGCATCTCGCGATTTTGAGAAGAGCCGGCGTCGTAAAGACCGAGAGGCAGGGTAAGTTTATCTATTACTCCCTCGACAAAGATCGACTTACTCAAATTTCACGACTTGTGGAAGAACTAGCTGTCTAAATTTGTCACGAAATACCTTTTATATCAGGCAATTGTACAATTTATCTACAGTTTTACTGTAAGAGAGTTCCAAAAACAAATTTTAAGATGCTGTGGTACTTACGTATTACAGCATTTTTTTATGTGTTTTTTTGTATATAAATTTTTTTTAATGCATATTTGTCTGGACTAAGGCTTTCAAATCAAGAAAAACTACGCTATGAACAGAACTAAGGTTACGTTCAACCATGAGAAACTACAATTGTCCTGCGAAATCGTGCGAGCACTCGCTCACCCACTGAGATTAAAGATCCTGGAGTTTATTGACAAGCATCGACGTATCAACGTCAACAAGATCTATGGTACGCTCAAGATCGAGCAGTCGATCACCTCTCAACACTTGAGAATCCTGCGAATGGCCGGGTTGGTCCATGCAGAGCGAAATGGAAAATTCATCCATTATACCTTGGATTACAACAAGATAGAGGTGGCCCAAAACGCCATCGACCACTTTTACGGCCGTCCCTAAATCCCGAATTTGTTGCGCTAATCTCTACTCCTCTTCCCCTGAAGCCTCGGTCTGGTCTATCAACAAACCCTCCGTCTGCTGCTCGTGCTTTGGCGCGTCCTTGAAAAACTGTCGCTGAAACACCAGCAAGCTGATGATACCTACGCTGATCGATGAATCAGCGATGTTAAACACCGGCTTGAAGAACTGAAATCGTTGGCCCCCGGAGATGGGAAACCAATCGGGCAGGTGCGTGTCTATCATGGGGAAATACAGCATGTCAACCACCTTGCCATAGAGAAAACCCGCGTAGCCGCCCCCTTCGGGAAACATGGTGGCGAGACCACCGTGATAAGGCGACTCTGAGAAGATCAGGCCGTAGAAAGCACTGTCCAGTATATTGCCAATAGCGCCCGCCAGGATCAGGCCAAAGCATAGCATCACTCCCTTGCTCTGTTGCGTCTCAATCAATCGTCGGATGTAGTAGACCAGAAAGGCGACGGCCCCAATGCGGAAGAGACTCAAGAAGAGCTTGCCCGTCTTTCCACCGAGCGACACGCCAAAGGCCATGCCGTTGTTTTCTACAAAGTGTATATATGCCCAATCCGCGCCCAGTATGGAGATCTGCTCCCCGTACTGCATGCTGGTTTTCACCCAGATTTTCAGCGCCTGATCCAGGATCAGAATGACCAATACCAGTAGGGCAATCTTATGTCCGGTCGTGAATCTCAATTAGATACGGTGCCGTAGTTTTAGGAATTGTATCAGCGCCCTTGGCGGCCACCACTATCGGTTCTGTTTGGCTTCGATGCTCAAGGTGGCGTGCGGTACGGCCCGGAGCCGTTCTTTTGAGATCAGCTTGCCCGTCGCGCGACATACGCCATAGACTTTGTTCTTGATTCTGATCTTTGCATTCTCCAGGTGCTGGATCAGGTTGCGCTGCCGCACCGCCAAGTTGGTTAGTCGTTCACTTTCAATGGATCCGACGCCGTCATCCAGACCCTTCACCTTTGAGTCCGGATTTTCGGCAAATTCTTCCAATTGCCTGAGGTAAAACCCTAATTGATCCTTGGCCTTGGAGAGCTTTTGATCAATGATCTCCTCAAACTCCTTGAGTTCCTTATCCGAGTATCGGGTTTTCTTCGTTGCCTTGTCCATCTGCCATGTATTATGTGCGAAAAAAGTGATTGCAAAATTATTGATTTTTTCTAAAGAGCATGATGGCATGTGTGGGCTAGACGGCTTCGTCGATAATGTCGTCTTGGGCGAGCGATTCAGCCTCTGTTTCTTCGCGTATGTTCTTCTTGCGCAATGGGTTTTGGTGTGCCTCCTTGTATGCGGTCCTCGCTTTATGTAGATCTATGGCCAGGAAGAGAGCTTTGCGGAAAGACGCGGGATTGGCCTTGTTTTGCCCCGCGATCTTGACGCCCGTTCCATGGTCTGGAGAGGTTCTGACAATATTGAGGCCAGCCGTATAATTGACTCCTTCTCCAAAGCTCAGTGTCTTAAATGGAATGAGTCCCTGGTCATGATACATGGCCAGGATGCCGTCCACCTTGACATGTTGGCCCGTGCCGAAGAAGCCATCTGCCGAGTAGGGTCCGCTCACAACCATGCCCTTCTTCTTTAGGGCGATCATCGCGGGTTTGATGACTTCGACTTCCTCGTGTCCGACCAGTCCGCCGTCTCCTGCATGCGGATTGAGTCCCAACACGGCAATGGTCGGTCGTTCAATGCCAAAATCCACTTTCAGGGACTGGTGAAAAATCTCTAGCTTTCTGGTTACCCGCTCTCGGGTAATGCTTTCGGCTACTTCTGAGATGGGCAGATGATTGGTCAGCACACCGATCCGCAGGCCATTGGACACCATCATCATGAGGCTTTCGTTGGCCTTAAAGCGGCTGGTGAGATACTCCGTATGGCCAGGATATCGAAATCCGGCCTGCGACATGACCTGCTTGTCGAAGGGTGCGGTCACCAATGCGTCAATGAGGCCCGCCTCCAGGTCTTGGGCAGCTCGGTCCAGCGAGGTATAGGCAAACCGTCCAGTGCTTTCATTGGGCGTACCCAGGGCGATGACTACATCTTCTGTCCAGCAGTTGACAATGTTGATCTTTGAGGTGCTGGGTCGCTCAGCCGTGGTCAAGCTCTGGTAGAGGAAGTCGCGGGGTTTGACAATATTCTTGTGATAGGAGATCACCTTGGCAGAACCATAGATGATGGGGATGCACTGTTTGAGGATGCGGGCATCAGATAGCGTCTTGATAATCACTTCGGGTCCCACTCCATTGATATCGCCGACACTGATCCCTACTCTTACTTTGTTCATTCCCAGGTGATTTTACAGGAGCGCTAAGATAGATAAACTATGTATTTTGCGACCAACTGTGATGAGAGCCAAGAAGCGTCTGGGCCAGCACTTCCTGATCAAATCTGACATTGCCCAACGAACGGCAAGTGCCCTCGTGCCCCTACCCGACAACACAGCCGTCCTAGAGGTGGGTCCCGGCAAGGGCATGTTGACACAGTTCTTGGACAAACTCCCGGCAGAGCTTTACCTGGTGGAGATAGATCATGATATGATACCTATTCTCCGAGAGCGCTTTCCCCATCTTCGTGATCGCATCCTGCGCGCTAATTTTCTTCAGATTGATCCCGCCGTGCTCCTGCCCCCTTCGTTTTCGCTCATCGGCAACTTTCCGTACAATATTTCGAGCCAGATATTGATCAAGATGTTGGATCATCGGTGGCAAATCCCGCAGATGGTCGGTATGTTTCAACTAGAAGTCGCTCAAAGAATCGTCTCCGACCACGGGTCTAAATCTTACGGGATACTTAGCGTCTTGTGTCAAGCCTTCTATCGTGCTGAATTGTGCTTTACCATTGATCCATCGGCCTTTGTGCCTCCGCCAAAGGTAAACTCGGCCGTGATCCACCTCTTGCGGAGAGATGACCCACCCATTGCCGACGAGCAAGAGAAGCCATTTCGTCAGGTGGTCAAGGCTGCATTTGGGCAGCGTCGCAAGATGCTACGAAACTCCCTGAAGAGTCTCTGGCCGGAAATAGCCGATTTTGGAGACTATGCCACCAAGCGTCCCGAGCAACTCACCGTGGCCAACTTTGTCGATCTAACCGTCAAACTAATATCTTCGCGACAATCAAAGTAGCATGACATGTCGCTTGAACAACGCATAATGACGGACCTCAAGGCCGCGATGAAGGCCAAGGATCAGGCAGCCCTGCGCGCGATCCGGGCGATCAAAGCCGCTATCCTGGTTCGAAAGACCGACGGCTCAGGCAAGCCCATTGACGAGGCCGAGGAAATCAAATTGCTCCAAAAGCTGGTGAAGTCACGCCGGGAGTCGCTAGACATCTATGAGAAGCAGAATCGAGCAGACCTGGCTCGTATCGAGGCCGAAGAAATCAGCGTGCTTGAGACTTACCTGCCTGCCCAAATGGATCCCGCCCAAGTCAAAGAGGTGGTGCGTGGGATCATCGACAGCATGGGCGCGACAAGTATGAAAGATATGGGCAAAGTCATGGGGGCGGCCTCAAAACAACTAGCTGGACAGGCCGACGGCAAACTTATAGCCTCGCTGGTCAAGGAGATCTTAAGCAGCTCGTAGCGTTTTCGCATTAAATCTTGTGGTTAATTCTAATGCGAAAACTCTACCAGGAGGCTGTTGTAATTCAACGGGCTAGCCTTCTCCGGTGACCATGTCCAGCAGGCGGTCCGTCTCTTCAAAGGACTTGAAGCCGGTTTTGGTTTCGGAGGAGCCAGTCAGAAAAATCCCCGCCGGTACGGGGGACAGGGCCATGACCTGGCGGCACTCGTCTGTGGTGCCGACCCGGATCCAAGCCTTATCAGAGACGGCGTCTGACAGCAGCTCCCAGTGATGTACAGCTTTGGCCGGCAAGATCAGGATGTCCACTGCTGCCCAGCTATGCTGAGCCGACGGATCCCACTCGTCCTCCGAGATTTCCAACAGCATCTCTCTACCGGTCGATGCCAGTCTTATAGCAGAATCCAACGTATGCACCAACAGCCCCTCTACGGGTAGGTCTCTCAGGTCATCCAAGGTCAGATCGAGGGCAGGAGGCACTTCAAGGATCCAGCGAGCCCCCGATATCCAGGGTCGAATGGCCTCCAGCAACTGCATGGTCTCTCCCATATCTTGATCCACCAAGGGCATACACAGGTAGGTAGGCATGTAGGCCGCAAAGTAACGTGCATCGGTTAGATTATCTATATTGCTAGCCGATATGGCGATGTCTGTCATGAGTCGCAAACTATGAAAATCTAGGATGGTCAAGGCCAAGCAGCATACGTACTTTGAGTGGGTGTATGAGGTGACCCGGCGCATCCCGGAGGGGCGCGTATCCACCTACGGACACATCGCCGACTACCTGGCCTTAGGCTCCGCCCGGATGGTAGGGTGGGCTTTGATGCAACTGCCGGGCGAGCTACAGATTCCGGCACACCGTGTGGTCAATCGCAAAGGCGAATTAAGTGGCCGGCATCACTTCAACCCGCCATCAAGCATGCAGCAGAGACTGGAGGCAGAAGGGGTGAAAGTAGTCAACGACCGCGTAGTCGACTTCAACCAGCGATTGTGGATACCGGCACAACACCTACCTCAAGAGGACATCGACATATAGTGCTTCGTCTGACGGTTCATCTGCCGATTCCTTTGTATATGAGTGAGTTGGACAAAATTTTAACACATAGCACCCCTTATGCGTGCAATATTTCTTCGGAGGGTATGGTTAATAGTCTAGTTAGTTAACCAAAGATTATTGTATGACGCAAAACTACACACTTAATGACTTGATTCGCCTCGTCTACAAAGATCCTAGCTACCAGCAACATGATTTGCTGCAGGATTTGGAATCTGACTGGAAACTTCGAGAAGCATATGAGGAATTGACCGCAGCAGCACGACAGTTGCCCAAGGCCAGTTTTGCTCCTTCGTCCTCCAGTGTAGCACGCATTTTACGTCACAGCAAAGCAACTGCTGTCACGGTCGAGATCTAAGGACGAGATCTGAATCGTCGGAAGCCCTTAAGGATAGACTTTCTTAAGGGCTTTCTTATTGGGCATGGCTTGACATTCGACCTTCTGCCTTCGTCTGCGGGATCTCACATCAATGGTTCTGCGCATGAGGATTACGTTCCTTTGAAATCTCACGGAAGAGAGGTGCGTCCGTGGCCTGTAATATTTGGATTACAGCACTTTTTATATCTCGCAATGTCATATATTTGTTTGTTCTAATTCAATTAATATGAGTAAGGAAAATAGTGAGAAGCTCAAGGCACTCAAGTTGACGGTCGACCGCCTGGAAAAGACCTACGGTAAAGGTGCGATCATGCGATTGGGCGACCAGAAAGTCGTGGATGCAGAGACCATATCGACGGGCTCGCTTGGCCTGGACATCGCCCTTGGTATCAACGGTTTTCCCAAGGGAAGGGTGATCGAGATTTTTGGCCCCGAGTCTTCCGGTAAGACAACACTGGCCATACACGCCATTGCCGAATGCCAGAAGAAAGGCGGTATCGCAGCCTTCATCGATGCGGAGCATGCCTTTGACCGCTTCTATGCAGAAGCGCTGGGCGTAGACACGGAAAACCTACTCATATCGCAGCCGGACAACGGAGAGCAGGCACTTGAGATCGCGGAAAACCTCATTCGCTCCGGTGCGATTGACATCATCGTCATTGACTCTGTCGCCGCCTTGGTGCCCCGGGCCGAGATCGAAGGAGAAATGGGAGAATCCAAAGTAGGCCTGCAAGCCCGCTTGATGTCCCAAGCCATGCGAAAGCTGACCGGTACCATCGGCCGGACCGGGTGCTGCTGCATCTTTATCAATCAGCTGCGCGAGAAGATCGGCGTCATGTTTGGCAACCCGGAGACGACCACAGGCGGCAACGCCCTCAAGTTTTACTCCTCGATGCGGCTGGACATCCGGCGCAGCGGAGCGGCCATCAAGGACCGCGAAGGCAATGTGGTCGGCAACACGACCAAGGTCAAAGTGGTGAAAAATAAGCTGGCTCCACCCTTCCGCATTGCGATGTTTGACATCATGTACGGTCAGGGCATCAGCAAAAACGGAGAGATCATCGATCTGGGTGTCGACTACGAAATCGTCAAGAAGAGTGGATCCTGGTTTAGCTATGAAGGAACCAAGATTGCGCAGGGACGAGAGGCCGCTAAGCAGTTTCTCAGCGACAATCCAGAGGTAGCGGAGGAGATCGAACGCAAGATCAAAGAAAAGATCACGGGCAAAACGGCCGCCGCCGAAGTGCCCGTAGAGGCCTCCGTCGACAATTAGCCTGAGGGGCTCGATACGTCCACCTTACCTTTCCATTCGAAGGTGTTGATCAGGTGCGAGATGTCTTGCTTGACAAACTCGTAGAGCGGTGCCAGTGAGTCCGGTCGGATCTGTGTGCGAAAGTAGAGCGCCCCTCTGAGGAAGTGCTGAGTACTGTCGGTGAGGTAAAATTGAAAAGGCGTGGCTACCTGTCCTTCCAGGTTAAAAATGAAACCACTGACTCCGTTGGGCTTAGAAATCGCTATTTCGTCAATAAAGCTGGCCTTCTTACTGTGCTCCATGGCCAACCGGAAGGCATCGGAGTTGAGCTTTTCGAGCGGGGCATCGTCCGACACCGGATAGTAGCTGCAGTGGATGCGGCATTCAAATTGGGGATAATACAGGTCAAACCAGCACGGATCCGTCGCTTCTTCAGACAGGGAAAATGAGTCTTTTTCCACGGTCGCGTAGGCCGGCATCTCAAAGGTGAAATCGCACACCTCATTGTCAAAGCGCACGTACTGCTTGCTGGGAAAGTCGATCTTGGGATAAGCCCGGGGCTTGGGCAGCTGGACATCGGTGCCGCAGCTGGCAGCGGCCAGCAGGAGGATCGCCAATGCGATCACTCTATGGGATGGTGATTTGTATCCTTGATATCCTCTTTTCATTTACTTCCAGGATCTTGAATCGATACCGCTTGTAGCGAATGTCACTATTCTTCTTGGGGATCTTGCCGATCATCTCCAGTAGCAGACCGGCCACACTGTCCGCATCTCCCTTCACCGCGTCAAAGGAGTCCGTGTCAATGCCTACGACGCGACACATGTCATTGAGTAGCGTTTTGCCCTCAAAGATGAAATTATGGTTGTCGAGCTTTTCGTATTCGACCTCATCCTCGTCATCAAACTCATCTCGGATCTCGCCGATGACTTCCTCCATCACATCCTCCAGTGTCACAAGTCCTCCGCTACCCCCAAATTCATCAACCACAATAGCAATATGAGTCCGTTCTTGTTGAAACTCCGTGAGCAGCTCATTTATTTTCTTCGCTTCCGGCACATATTTGACCTCGGTGCGAATGAGCTTTTGCCACTTCAGATCTTTGTCCCCGTCATTGAGGTGCACTAGGAGGTCCTTCACATAAAGAATGCCCCGGATATTGTCAAAGTCCTCTTCGAAGACGGGTATGCGTGAGTACCCACAGTCCTTGACGATCTTCATCAGCTCTTGAAAGCTACTGGTGATATCTACCGCCACCACGTCGACCCGTGATCGCATAATCTGCTTGGCGGTGACTTCACCAAACTTGACAATGCTCTTGAGGATGTCGATCTCCTTTTCAGAGTTCTGTTCATGACTCACGGTGAGCTCAATGGCTTTATCCAAATCATCTTTGCGTGATTTGGCATAGCCCGCCTCCTGGCCCAGTCTGTTTTCCAACTGCGTCGACCAACGCACGAGCACGCCTGACAGCGGACGAAAAAACGTGTTGAGAAAGGTGAGGGGCGTGGCCATAAGCATAGCCATCCGCTTGTTGTTGATATTGGAGTAGATCTTGGGGGCCACCTCTCCAAGCAGTACCAAGAGAAAGGTGGCTGCTACCACGGTCAGAAGGAATTTGATCGCCTCCGCCAGACCGGATTGGGAGACGAGACCCAGCAGCGGTACATTAGCCAAACCCTCTGCCCATTGTAAAAACACGGCTGGCGCAAATACCATACGGATCAGGTACTCGGAGAGGATGACGATGCCAATGTTGACAAAGTTGTTTGCGATCAGGATGGTGGCCAGTAGTTGTCTGGGATGCTCCCTCAGCCGGAGAATGCGTTTGGCGTTGGGCTTTTCATCATTGGCGATGTCCCGTAGGTCATTGGGGCTGAGTGAAAAATAGGCTACTTCGGATCCCGAGACCAGTGCGGAGAGTGCCAGGAGCAGGCAAAGGACTACGATCCCAAATGCCAATCCGGGGTAAGAGATTTGTGAAACGAAGATTGGTACGAGGAAAAGGGATAATCCCGGATCAGGAGGTTCAGTGCTTTCCAAGAGGGTCAACTTGATTTAGAAGACATGCTGGGGGAGCAGGTCAGAACGGAAGATCATCTTCTACCTCCTCGACCTTGCCCGTGACCGGCTTAGTTTCTTCTTCTTTCAGCTCGAAGCTGCTGCCTGTTACCTCTTTGGACTCTGCCGGCGAAGGAAAATTGCTGCCGTATGATCCGCTACCGCTGCTTTCTCTGCGGTCCAAGACTCTAAATGTGTTGGCCACCACCTCGGTCACGTATCGATCAATGCCATCCTTGTCCTGATACTTACGATGCGTCAGTTTGCCGTCGACGTATACCATGGAGCCCTTCTTGAGCATCTTTTCTGCACGCTCGGCCAGTTGTCTCCAGACAACCACGTCGTGCCACTCGGTGATGGTTTGCCACTCACCACTTTTGTCTCGGTAGCTCTCATTGGTGGCGACTGGAAATTTGCCGACCATACTCCCGCTTTCAAAATGGCGAATTTCCGGGTCGCGACCCAGATTACCAATCAAAATCACCTTGTTAATCATAGTGTTGTGCAGCTTAGAATCCCAATGTCAAAGGTACTGATTTATCCCCTAAATAACAATCGATGATCTTGGGACAGGCCAGACTCGACGCTTGGGATTTGGCCACCCGCTTTGCTCCATGCACCCATGCGTGATCAAAGTGATCAGACAACGCCAGCACGATAAAGCTGGCCGAAATCTCCTGATGGGACAGGGTCTGTCGATAAATCTTGGAGATCCCGATGACCTCACCTGCCAGACCGTATCGGCTGGCAATGTCGTTCCAGCCCAAGGGCTCGGAGGACTCGATCAAAAAGAATTCGTATAGTCCCTGCCAGATATCATCTGACTCACGTCGTCTCATATAGATGTGATCGCCCTCCGTCAGCACGATGTAATTAAAATGTCGGTGCCTGCGGGGCTTCGCCTTGGTCTTCACGGGAATCTCCGATACCAGCTCATCTTCGTACGCTTGGCAGTGATCTCGCAAAATGCACGCCTCGCAGTGGGGACGAGACGGCCGACATTGGAGTGCGCCAAAGTCCATGATGGCCTGGTTGAATAGCGCTGCTCGATCTGCAGGCAGCATCGATTGGGCAGTGGTCCGAATCTGATCCGCTCCAGGACCCTTGTCTACCGGATCACGCATGCCGAGGAGTCGCGCCAGCACCCGGATCACATTGCCATCCACTACGGCATGCGGCAGATCAAAGCTAAAGGAGGCGATGGCCGCCGCCGTGTAGGGCCCTATGCCCTTGAGGGTCAAAATCTCCGCATAGGTGGTTGGAAATTCGCCTGCCATCTCCTCGACAATCTGCTTAGCGGCCTCATGCATGTGCCTGGCACGCCGATAATATCCCAGGCCAGACCAGACGGCATAGACTTCGTCTTGATTGGCACGTGCCAGATGACGTATGGTGGGAAAGGCCTCCATAAAGCGAGTGAAGTAGGGCAGTCCCTGCTGCACCCGGGTCTGCTGCAGAATAATCTCCGAAACCCAGGTCGGATAGGGGTCCTTGGTGGCCTTCCAGGGTAGTTGCCGAGGATGGGCCAACGACCATTTGATGATGCGGTCCGCGATCTCACTGAGTTCTTCTGATGATTTGACCATCCCCGGAGTCTCCAACTTTGTCCGAGTATAGTTATTTTTTGTGGTCCAATACACAACACCCCTCGCAAATTGTCCCTGAAGAATACGTTACTGCGCTTGGGTCGGGATTTGTCCGACCTGATCTATCCCAATCTCTGCCTGGCCTGCGAAGGAGAAGCCGTCCATAGTCACGACATCTTTTGCGTGCGGTGTGAGGCAGCTGTCGAAGTGACCGATATGCATCTGGAGCCCGACAATGAATTTACCCGCCGTATTCAAGTACACCAGCTGCGATTTGGCGGCGCTATGTTTCGCTTTTACCCCGGTGGCAAAGTGCAGGAGCTGGTGCATCATATCAAATACCGCAACAACACCTACGCCGCCAAGATACTGGGCCAAAGATATGGCCGCATGCTGCGGGAGGTACCCCAGCTCCATGATCTCGATCTGATCGTACCGGTACCGCTGCACAAACGTCGGCAGCGGCAGCGAGGATACAATCAAAGCGCATACTTTGCGGCTGGCCTGGCGAGTGCATTGCCCGCGTCCCTGGATGCGCAGGCGCTCCGAAGAATCAAGGCCACCAAGACCCAGACAGGCAAAAACCGGCAAGCGCGGGTAGCAAGTATGCAGGGGGCCTTTGCTGCTGTCAGTCCTGGCCAGCTATCACACAGACATATCATGCTCGTTGATGATGTGCTTACCACCGGCGCCACACTCGAGTCCTGTGCAGACGCCTTGGCCATCTTGCCCGGCGTTACTATCTCCATGGTCACCATCGCTATGGCACAGTGACCGTGCCAGGCAGCTAGTAGACTAGATCGCTAACAGCCGTTCCACTGCCTGCTCCAGTGTCTCGTCCTTCTTTCCAAAACAGAGTCGGACGATCCTGCTATCAGGATCCGGATCCGAATAAAAAACGCTGATAGGAATGACTGCCACCCCATGCTTGATGGTCAGCTCTTTGGCAAACTCGGTATCGACGGTGTCACTGAGGGCGGAATAGTCATAGAGCTGAAAGTAACTGCCGTGGCTAACCAAGGGCTTGAAGGCGGTGCGCTCAGCGAGCGATTTGCATAGTAGATCGCGCTTGGCCTGAAAGAACTGGGGCAGGTGCTCATAGTGGCTGGCATCCTGAAGATAGTCGGCAAAGGCATGCTGTATCGGCGTGACTACCGTAAAGACATTAAATTGATGGACACGTCGAAACTCTTCGGTCAGTGCCTTTGGCGCAATGGTGTAGCCGACCCGCCAACCGGTCGTATGAAAGGTCTTGCCAAAGGAGAATACGACAAAGCTTCGGTCATAAATAGCGGGATATTTGAGCACGCTTTCATGCGTCAGACCATCAAAGACCAAATGCTCATAGACCTCGTCGCTGATCACGAAGATGCCGGTGTCCACGACGATCTGCTCCAAGGCCTCCATGTCATCCTGGGTCATGATTCGCCCGATCGGATTGTGCGGCGAGTTAATCATAATCGCCCGCGTATTGTTGGTGATCAGGGATCGTACTGCTTGCCAATCAATGGTGAAATCGGGTCCGACCAATTTGTAAACCACCGGAATGCCGCCGTTCACCTCAATAGCTGGTTTGTATAGATCGTACGCCGGATCAAGCAAGATGACCTCGTCCCCCGGATGCACCAGCGCCGTGACGGCCGAAAAGAGACCTTCTGCCGCACCGCTGGTGACCGTCACCTCAGCCAGCGGATCGATGGCCAAGCCATAGAGCTGGCTGACCTTGTGACCGATCGCGATGAGCAGTGGATCCACGCCTCGCATAGGGGGGTACTGATTGTAGCCCTTGCGCATATACTCCGTGACCAGGTTCTTCAGCTCCTCATCACAATCAAAATCCGGAAAACCCTGCGAAAGATTAATGGCGTTGTGCTCCTTGGCGAGGGCAGACATCACGGTGAAAATGGTCGTACCCACGTGGGGCAGTTTACTTCGCAATTCGATCATGGCCGTTTATCCTTGCACGTAAGTGGCATGAATACCATCAATGGCGGTAGCCAGTGCTCGATCCTTCTCGGTGACGATATCACCGGCATCATGGGTACAAAGCTCAATGTTGACGGAGCTGTACACATTGCTCCACCAAGGGTGGTGATTTTGCTTCTCGGCAGCGATGGCCACTTGCGTCATAAAAGAAAATGCCTGGGAGAAGTCCTGGAAGGTAAAGGTCTTTTTGAGTCGATTGTCTTCTTCTATCCACATGGGTCTGTCATTTTATTGCATTTCGGACAAGGGTCAAAATGACCAATCATGATCATCGACAAGACACAAAGCCTCGGTAAGTAGATGTATGGAGTTTTGGACGTCCTCCACATGCGCCATCTCTATCACCTGGTGAATGTGCCGCAGTGGGATGGATATGGCTCCCGCGATCGCACCATCCCTCCCTGATCGTTGTATGCCCGCCGTATCGGTCCCGCCTGCCGGCAAGATCTCCGCTTGCCACTTGATCTCATGTTTATTGGCCACATCCTTGAGGTACTGCACCATGCGATAATCACAGATCGCCGATCCGTCCATCACTTTTATAGCCGTGCCTCCCCCCATCTTGGTCACCATTTCATGTGGCTGGGCGCCTGGTACATCAAAGGCAATGGTCACGTCCAGTCCCAGGCCAAAGGCCGGATTGATGTGACCTGCAGAGTTCATCGCTCCACGAAGACCGACTTCCTCCTGCACCGAAAAGACGGCATACACATCGTGGGGCAGCGAGCGTCCCTGCAGCGCTTTCAACGCTTCTATCAAGATGAACACGGAGATGCGGTTGTCCAAGGACTTGCCATTGACACAGTGACCCATCTGGATGAGCGATCGCTCTCGGGTGATCGGGTCTCCCACTTGCACCATGTCTTTGACTTCCTTCTCTGTCAAGCCTGTATCGATGAAGTAGTCCTTGATCTCGGGAGCTTTGTTGCGCTCCTCCGCCTTCATCAGGTGTATCGGCTTAGAGCCCATCACCCCGATGATATCTTGCTTGCCATGCACGATCACTCGTTGGGCCGTCAAGGTCTTGGGATCAAATCCACCCAAGGTGTGGAACCTGATGAATCCTTCCTCATCTATGTGCGTCACGATGAAGCTGATTTCGTCCATGTGTGCCGCCACCATAAAAGGCTGATCAGTCTGTCCTTTCTTAATGGCGATCACACTACCCATGGCGTCGATCTTGACTTCATCGACCAGGGGGGTTACATGTTTGATCACCAGATCACGTATTCTTTTTTCAAAACCGGGAGCTCCGGGGGTCTCGCAGATCTTGCGAAGCAATTCAAATTCGATCATGTTCTACCTACGTTAGCTGGATTGTTAGGGGGCTGGGGCAAATGTAGAGAGTATAACCCACAATGCTGCCAGCGAATTGCATCGTGCGAGTGCGATCCCATTCAGATAGGCAGGGACCTCTTTATTCACCAAGCATGGATGGAGGAGCAGGCCGTTCGATTCTCCACTTGGCCTCTGCCCATTGCAATTAACAATTTAGCCCATATGTACTCCCTTCACAATGTATTACTTTAACGCTCCGATGAAGGGTGCAGTGACCATATGACAAGCATCAAGCAACTGGCGAGCGAGACGGCCATCTACGGTCTAAGCAGCATTTTGGGCCGGGTCTTAAACTTTCTGATCCTCACTGCCTATTTGACCCGAGAGTTTTCACAGAGCCAGTCCTTATATGGTATCCATGGGGACCTCTATGCCTATACCGCCTTTCTATTGATCCTCTCCACCCACCGCATGGAGACCGCGTACTTTCGATACGGCTCCGATCCGGGTCAGGAGCAAAAGGCTTTTACCTCGGCCCTTTCATCCGTGACCCTCACCACCCTCGTGCTCGTCGCCATTTTGCTGGTCGGCCAAGACCTTTTCAGCGACTGGCTCCAGTATCCGGGTGACAACAGTCGCTTTGTCGTGTATTTTGCTTTGATCATTGGCTTTGACGCAGTAGTAGCGGTACCCTTTGCTCGTCTCCGCCTGCAGAATCGGCCCCTTCGATTTGCCTTGATCAAGGTATTTCAAGTTCTGTTTAACATTGGTCTGGTGCTGTTCTTGCTGGAGGGCTGCCCTTGGCTGATCGAGCAGGGCTATGATGGCTTTAGTGCGATATACAGCCATGAGACGAGATTGGATCTGGTATTTATTTCCAATCTCTGCGCCAGCGCATTGGTGTCCCTACTGCTCATCCCTGATTTCTTCCGCACGTCCTTCGTGTTCTCCGGCCAGCTGTTGCGCACCATGATCCTGTATGCCCTACCTCTGATTGTGGTAGGCTTGGCAGGGGTTTTCAATCAGTCGTTTGCCGTGCCCTTGCTGAAGTATCTATTGCCCGATTCCATTACCGAAAATCTCAATCAGGCCGGCATCTACGCTGCTGCTGCCCGGCTCGCCATCCTCATGAATCTGTTTACCCAGGCGTTTAACTATGCGGCCGAGCCTTTCTTCTTTAAAAAGGCCCGCGAGGGCAACGCCAAAGTCACCTATGCGGAGGTAGCACAGGCCTTTGCTTTGGTGGCTAGTATCGGGTTTCTCGGCATTACCCTGTATCTCGACATCATCCAGCTGTTGTTAGGGGCAAATTATAGAGAGGGCGTATATGTGGTCCCGATCTTGCTGCTGGCGTATTGGTGTCTGGGTCTCTACTACAATTTTTCCATCTGGTACAAGATCAAGGACAAAACCCACATTGGAGCTTTGATCAGTCTGGGCGGAGCGGCTATCACGTTGACCGTGGCTATCCTTTTGGTCCGGTCGGTAGGCATGGTCGCGATGGCATGGGCCGCCTTGGGTTGTTATGCCTTTATGGCACTGGCAGGTTTTGTGACCGGCCGATACTACTATCCGGTCGACTATCCCATAGGTAAAATGATGCGCTACATCGTCCTGGCCTTGCTGATTTATGCGGTAAGCTATTTTCTGTCGGACCTGCTCAGTAGCCGTGCCCTTCGATTATTTGTCAATACCCTCCTGCTCCTCAGCTATCTGCTTGCCGTCTATGCCCTTGATCGCCAGGATATCTTGCGTTGGCTGGATCCTGAGGGCACCCGAGCTTCAGAAGTATAACTTAATTGTGTCCCAGAGATAGTACCGGTTCTTATAGATCAAGATGCCGAGGGCGATCGCGGCGAAGATGAGGATGAGCTTGGTGTTTCGCTTGATCTGATCAAACCTTTCCTGGCGACTCTTATATCGATGTTTTGAATATGCCATGACTATCAGACGTAGATGGTGCCTATCATATAAGAAACACACTGGCCTCGTAGCAGGACTCTATCACCACGCATCTCACAAGTGATTCGTCCACCACGGGCCGAGATCTGGGCGGCTTCCAGGATCTCTTTGCCCAAACGATCGGACCAATAAGGTGCCATCGTCGTATGCGCCGACCCCGTGACGGGATCTTCGTCGATACCAAACTGGGGGAAGAAGCACCGGCTGACAAAATCTAGCTCATGTCCCGGCGCGCTGACGAGCAAGCCCCGGGCGGTCAGTGTGGCGACTAGGGAGAGATCAGGCTCCAAGCTGCGCACCTGCGCCTCGTCCCCAAGTATGACCAGATAATCATCGGCTCCCTGGTAGCACGCCTCCGGAGTGACTCCTATGGCTTTGGCAATGACTCCATTAGGATCCGGCACGGCCTTGATCGTGTCTACGGGAAAATCCAATTGGTAGGCTTCACCCACCCGACTGACTTTCAACGGCCCCCGCCGAGCATCAAAGTGAATGCTCTCTGCGGACTCGCCGAGATGTTCGTAGAGCACAGCAGCGGTAGCTAGCGTGGCATGGCCGCATAGATCGACCTCGTGCGTGGGCGTAAACCACCGGATATGATAACCCCTGGGTGTTTTGACAAAAAAGGCGGTCTCCGATAGATTGTTTTCCAGCGCAATGCACTGCATCAACTCGGCCGAGAGCCATTGGGCCAGCGGTACAATGGCCGCCGGATTGCCTCCAAAAACACGATCGGTGAAGGCATCAATCTGATAAAGGGTCAATTGCATAGGTGACGGTCAGAAATCTACCCCAAGCGCAAAATGCAGTTTGGGTTTTTGCACGACGCGGGTTTCAATGCCCCAGCCGTAGTCCAGCCGGAGGAAATACCCAAACAGCATGGTACGCAGGCCGACACCGTAGCCGACCACCACGGGATCGCGATAGTAGTTGACCTTGACACGTACGGTCGGTGGGTTGCTGACATGGACGATGTTGATCGGATTGTCCTCGTCAAAGGGAGAAATGCCTTCCCAGGCGGCTCCCACATCTGCAAAGCCAACGACCTGCAGATGCCGAAAGAATGAGATCTTGATCGGTCGGCGAAACAGATACTTCATGATCGGTATTCGCACCTCGGTATTGATCAATGCGTAGGTCGACCCATTGCGAATGTTGTAATCAAAACCCCGCAGATTGGGGGCGATGGTCTGATAGGCAAAGTTTCCTTGAGGTTGGGGGATTTCCTGGTTAAACTTGGGGATCAACCAATTGTCCTGGCCACCGAGGAAATGCAGTATTCGCTCCGAGCCAAAGGAGGTTGCGGCGGCAAATCGTGAAGCCAGTACGCTGTGCTTACCAAAATTGAGATAGTAGCGAGAATCCGTACCCACCACCGTCATGAATCCCTTGGCCAGTTCCAGCGATAGGGGATCAATGGAAAATGCAAATTTCTTGACCACCTCGGTAAAAACCTTCACCCTGGCGCCCGATCGTATGTTGAGATCAATGTCGAGACTGTTATCAAATACATACTCGAGCCTCACTCCAAAGCGCTGATCCTCCAGGTCGGGGTTTGCCAGGGAGCCGCGATCCGAAGCAAGAAACGTGATCTTATCCTGCCGCAATGTGGCGGTCGCTCGCAAGCTTTGGTAGATGTCCAATGGGTATTTGACCCCAAATTGGCCCAGCAGTATCGTCGTGCGGGAGCGGGAAGGATCGGAGCCTCCAAGCAGAATATTCTCATTGAGCGACTTGCGATAGACGGCGTAGCGCTTGTCCAGACGATTCTTTTTATCATCAAACACCAGAAAGAACTCGGTGCCATTGAAAGACGTGGGGATCCGCACTCCACCTTCAAAGACGTAGTCCTCAAAAAGATCTTTAAAGTTGGCCTTGATCAGGATGCCCAAAGGCACCGGCTCGTACTCTTCTTTGAATGCCGCATAGCTGTCCAGGCCGCCAAAGAGCAGACTGTTGTCCATGGTCGTACTCAGCGAATGCATTTTGAATTTGAGCTGATACGGCACGATCCGGAGGCGATTGATGGGCTGGGAGTCACGGCTGATCCGGCTGTCCAATTGCGCGACGGCCGTAGAGGCTACTTGCTGCGAGGTGGCTTCTTCCAAGATCTCCTCCGCCTCGTCTTCCACCATGTCCTCAAATCTGGATTGGAAGAGGTATTGCTTCCCATCCGAATCACCGGAACGGATGATCTCCTCTCTGGGCTGGGCCGGTACCGGAGCGCTGGGAGCAGCATCGGGTCTTGATGGCTGCCGAGTCTCCAGCATGCGGTTGTGAAAGCTACTGCCCGCACTTTCAAAAGAAGCGCCTAAGCTGCTCTGGTATAAGTGGTAATCATCTTTTATTTGAAAAACCTCGGCCACCACCCCCAGCGTGCTACTCACGTCGTACGCCTCAATGTTGCGCAGATGGTTTGACTGAAAGGTGCTGGACGAAAGATAACTGACCTCTGAGGTAGCCTCGCGGCTCTCGACCAGGGAGTCGGGGATCGCCGTAGCAGCGGCGGGCTCCATGGTGACCGACCTGCCATCGGTGTAGTTGACCGTAGTCATGGGTGTTGTCTCACGCTCGACCTTCAGTTCCTTTCGGTTGACAATGCCATTCTCGTCCGATAAAAATACCAGTGCATTGTCCGAGAGGGAAAGCGGTTGGCGATAATCGACTGTCTCGTTGTCCGTCACTTGGTAGAGCTGTGGCCGGCTTTCATCCTCAAAGGCTAGATGAAACAGCTTGAAGTTGAGGAAGGGAAGTACCGTATCCAGGTTCGTGCTTTGATGAACGACATCCGGCCGATTGGAGCTAAAGATGATGCCCTTGACCCCGTCGATCGTAGCTCTCCGTATATCAAGGTCATCATAGATATCCTGGGTCAGTTGATTGGTCTGCCGATTGTGGGTCGTGTAATAAAAAAGGTCTACCATACCCCCGGATAATGCGGAAAATACCAGCTCTCGATCACTGAGGCAATCCATGCCATATACCCGCTCATACCGCTCGGGCAGCACTTGCTCAAGCACCTCGCCGGTGCTAAAGTTTATGAGCTGCAAGGTCAGTTTGTCGCGGTACTCATATAGGATGTATAGGGCCGAGCCGTCGGGCAGCCAGGATATCATGGGATAGGTATAGTCGGTCGCTTGTACATTGTTGCGAAATCCATGACGAAAGATGCGCTGCGATTCTCCCGTACGCAGATCCTTGAGCACGATGCGGGTCCGACCGATCTGGTTGTCCACGATGGCCAGGGCCGAGCCATCCGGACTGTAGCGTAGCATAGTGATCGGTACTCGCTTTCGGCGCTTAAAGTTCAGGCGTTCTTGATCGATGGTGGAGAATACTTCACTCTCAGCTTCATACCGTTCTTTGAAGTAGAGCTCCCATTGCTCGGTGATATCGGCAAAGGGGATACCAAACACGTACAAGAAGGCATCATCGATACTGCGATTGATCCGGGTCAGATAGAGCAGATTGGAGATCTCCGATCTGCCGTAGGTCAGACCGATGTAGTACCACAAGGAGTGACCGACAATGGTGGGGTAAAAACCACTCATCCGCTTAAAATTAGTGCGGCGCTCCGTCAAAAAGAGATTTCGCAAGGCTGCATCATCCTTTGGGTTCCAGAAGCTGCCTACGTAGTCGGCCAAACCATCTCTAAACCACATGGGCACACTACCCGACACCGAATTTTGCACCACTTCCTGCAGATTAGAGCCAAAGAACATATTATTGAGAAAGACCGTGGCAATGCCCTTCCTGATCTGCACCCGCAGGTCCTCATGGTCCCCTTCGAAGTAGACAAATATCTTGTTACCCTCAATCTTCGTCCTGCCTCCTGACGTGTAAAAAACCTCCTCGCTTCCGATATTGCTTTGCTTGAGGTCCGAGACATCGCTGTACACGATGATCTCAATCTTGTCATTGATGCGATGCTCTATGATATCTAGTATCTCATCGTGATCTTGCTCGGCCAGCTTGACGGTGGAGACGCCGTGGTTTCTTGCCTTACCATACCAGTACGTGATGAAGTTTTCACTCTCGTAGAGCAGCCACTGATCAAAGTCATCGTGGTACTGGATGCGGTTCTTACCATATTCTACCTCAGCGACCTGCGCGCCTAGCTGGACCGCACACAATACCGTCCAAAGTAGAAGGGAATATTTGGTAAACTTGCATCCCATGCAGGTAGTACAAATCTGGTACAGAAGAAACAAATTACAACATTAGCCCAGGAGATACCAATATATAACGTCAAAAGCATGAGTATCGTTACCTCCTTTACTTTTAACGAATTTCAAGAGAACACCTACGTCATCCACGATGAGACCTCCGCGGCGATTATTATCGATCCCGGTTGCAACAGTGCCTCTGAGCAGCAAGAGCTGGTGGCATTTGTGCAATCTAAGGCGCTGGATGTACAGTACATTGTAAACACGCACTGCCATGTCGATCACGTCTTTGGCAACGCATTTTGTGTCCGTACCTACGGTGCTCCACTGTGGATACCAGAGGAGGAACTTCAAATGCTACAGGCGCTGCCCCAAATTGCCAGCATGTGTGGCTTTGCCGCCGAGCCATCGCCTGAACCATCGGACTTTCTCGTGGCTGGCACGACGCTGAGCTTTGGTCAAACCGCTTTAGAGCTCCGCGCTACTCCTGGTCATTCTCCAGCCAGCATTTCAATGTATTGTGCCGCAGATCAATATGTGATCGCCGGGGACGTGCTCTTTAGCGGTAGCATTGGCAGAACCGATCTGCCCGGAGGCAGCATGCAGACACTGCTGAGCAGCATTCGCTCGCAGCTTTTGACCCTCTCTGATGACGTGATCGTTTATCCGGGTCACGGTCCGCAGACGACCATCGGTCAGGAGCGGATATCCAACCCCTTTTTACAATCAGAATAGCGTACCCTGCTCGGGGAGAGGATATAATTGAAAGGAACGGCGATGCAAATCTGTGATCCCGTGGGTGATGATGGCCTCCCGATGTTCTTTCGTGGGATAGCCCTTGTTGGTATCCCAGGCATACTGCGGATATTGCCGGTGCCTCTTTTCCATGTAGCGATCCCGATAGGTCTTGGCTAAGATCGATGCGGCTGCGATGGAGGCAATTTTGCCATCGCCCTTGACGATACACTCAAACGGGATATCACCATAAGGCTTGAATCGGTTGCCGTCGATCAATAGGCGTTCAGGTGTTTTTTTCAGGCGCCGTATGGCATGGTGCATGGCTTCAAAAGAGGCGTTCAGAATGTTAATTCGATCGATGGTCTTCGGATGACAGAAGGCCACGGCATAGTCCAGGGCTTCCCGCTCGATCACCGCACGTAGTTCTTCTCGCTTGTCTGCAGACAGAATAAGCTTGGAGTCATCCAGATCCGGATGAGAAAAGTCCACAGGGAGAATCACTGCGGCAGCATATACCGGACCTGCGAGACAGCCACGACCGGCCTCATCACAGCCGGCTTCCAGTACAGTGGGATCCAATCGACTCGGTAACACATGGCGAATATAGTTAATGCATGTCAGGGTTGGCGTGGGTCAAAATTTCCGATTGTACTGGGGCTTAGGTCTAGTTCCGATGGGTACGATGCAGAAGAGCTGGTCCATCAGACGGAGACCGATCAAATGGTACGGATGCGAAATTCGACCCGCCGATTTTGCTGCTTGCCCTCTTCGGTCTGGTTGGTGGCAATCGGTCTGGTGGTGCCGTACCCAATGTATGTGAGCCGGCTCTCCTCGATGCCTCGCTGGGTGAGATAGTGCACCACCGCTCTGGCCCGGCGGTTGGAGAGTCTGATATTGTATTCAAATCCCCCATCGTGATCTGTGTGGCCACCGACCTCTACCTCCATCGTCGGATACTCCCGCAGCAATCGAATCAACTTGTCGAGGTCGCTTCTGCCTTGTTTCTTGATGGTCGATTTGTCGGTGTCAAACAATACATTTTTGAGGGGAATAACTCTGTCTTCTACCAGCGGATACCAATCCGTAAACTCGTCCTCGACGCCTTCGACCAGCGGAGGTCGTTTGTGCACATTGACATCATCGATATAATAGTAGGCAAAGGGCTGTGTATTCAATGCGTGCGATCGACTCTGGGTGCTGTCATCGCTTTCAAAATTGCCAATGATCAGAAATTTGCACGGTTTTTCGGCGGTAAAGTCGCCCTGCACTTTGTGCCAAAGGTACTGGTCGCCCGGAATGATCTTTTTGCTAAACACCTGTGGGTTTCTCGGTACGAGGCGATCGGTTTTTTCCTGCAGCTTTCGCTCAGAAAAGTAGATGCCGAGATTGTTGGCGTGCATGCCGGTATGCAATGGAGAGGCCCAAAACTCGACGTGATATGCTTGCCCGGGCACCAAGGGCTCCTTTAGGTTGACCTGCAGATATTCGCGACAGTGGGGCTTGCCTTGCTCGCACCCAAAGCAAGTGATGCCCACCATGTACTCGCCTGAGCGGGGCTCTTTTTTGCCAAATCCCTTGTCCTGCCAGGTGTCAGGTACGGTGATATTGGGTCCATAGACATCCGGAGAAGCCTCACTGGCAGAACTCCAGTCCTTGACCAGGGAAGAAAAATCCGACCCCCGATAAAACCAGCCATGGGGTAGTATGGAAAATGACTCGAAGCTGGGATTTGGCACTAGATTATCCTCATCCGATGGCGGATAATACCATGATCCTAAACCCCACAAGGAGAGCAGAGTAGATATGCCCAAAAGTACTGATTTATAGAGCATTGCGTACGGCTAGCCTAAGATTACACTGCGAAAATCTTACCAAATCCCCCCGCTGTTAGAAATCTTGATTCGCTTTAGGGAGGATCGTTTTACTTTCGCGGCAAAAAATCAAACCTTTGTAGCCTAAACGTAGAAGGATGAATCCAGATTTTTTGCGCACGTTAGGAATCGAAGCAAGCAATGGGGGTACCCGCATCGGCGATCTTTCACTCAGCTCGGATATCACCATGAGCTCGTCGTCTCCGGTGGACGGGCAGCTGATTGCCTCCACCACGGAGACTAACCACGAACAATTTGAACAGGTCATGGAGGTAGCCGGTCAGGCCTTTGAAACCTGGAAACGCATACCAGCACCAAACCGGGGAGAAGTAGTGCGCCAGTACGGTCAGGTCCTGCGCGACCATAAGGAGGCGCTCGGTACATTAGTCTCCTATGAGATGGGCAAGAGCCTGCAGGAAGGTCTGGGTGAAGTGCAGGAGATGATCGACATCTGCGATTTTGCCGTGGGACTGTCCCGCCAGCTCTATGGCTTGACCATGCACTCCGAGCGCCCGGAGCACCGTATGTACGAACAGTGGCACCCACTGGGCATCGTCGGTATCATTTCGGCCTTCAATTTTCCTGTGGCCGTCTGGTCCTGGAATGCGATGATTGCGCTGGTCTGCGGCGATGTATGTATCTGGAAACCATCGGAAAAGGCACCGCTGTCTGCCCTGGCCTGTCAAAACCTCTTGGCACCTGTCCTCAAGCAAAACGGTGCTCCGGCAGGCGTATCCTGCATCATCAATGGCGACTACCGGATTGGAGAATTTCTGACCAAGGATGCGCGCATCCCCCTAATATCGGCCACCGGCAGCACGCGTATGGGTAGGGCCGTGGGTGTCGCCGTCGCGCAGCGGTTGGGTCGCTCGCTCTTGGAGTTGGGGGGCAACAATGCCATTATTGTCACGCCACAGGCTGATCTGGACCTGGTGTTGCGGGGAGCAGTCTTTGGAGCGGTAGGCACAGCGGGTCAACGCTGTACCTCCACCCGACGGCTGATCGTGCACCAGAGCGTGATGGCCAACCTTGCGCAGCGCTTGGTCAAGGCGTATGCACAATTGCGCATCGGTGATCCGCTGGATGCAGATAATCATATGGGCCCACTGATAGACCAAGATGCGGTGGAGACCTATCTGCACGCCCTCGCACAGGTGAAGGCCCAAGGTGGCCAACTGATCGTAGAAGGCGGTAAACTGGAAGGCGATGGGTACGAAAGTGGCTGCTACGTGCGCCCATCCATCGCACAGGTGACAAACGATCTCCCGATTGTGCAGCAAGAAACCTTCGCACCGCTGCTCTATCTCATCGAGTATGAAGATCTCTCGCAGGCCATTGCGATCCAGAACGATGTGCCACAAGGCCTATCTTCTGCGATCATGACGGACTCCATGCAAGAAGCAGAGCTGTTTTTGTCCGCCGGCGGATCTGACTGTGGGATTGCCAACGTCAACATTGGCACCAGCGGGGCAGAAATCGGGGGTGCCTTTGGAGGCGAGAAGGAAACCGGTGGTGGTCGAGAGAGTGGATCGGATGCTTGGAAAGCATATATGCGGCGACAGACAAACACCATAAACTACGGCAAAGCGCTGCCCCTGGCACAAGGGATCAGTTTCGAATTTTAGGCTTATCTTCTGGGTAGCAATGCGGATAACCATGCTTGTCCTTACCCATCCAAGGCTGCCGGTAGCCGATATCACCGACAACCCAGCGTGATCGACGATGCCCATGATCGATCCCAAGCTGCCCGGACAGAAGAGTTCGAACGAGAACGAGTACCAGAAAGCCACCTAAAGTCCTGGAAAAGCTTTCTGGGCATGTATGCCGGCGAACATGCCGCTGGCACCGAGTTCATGATTGGTCCCTTGTTTTTGACCGCCGGGGTAAGTGCATTTGATCTGATTGTGGGACTGCTGATCGGCAACTTCTTGGCCGTACTCAGCTGGCGCTATCTGACCGCTACTATTGCCGTCAAAAACCGCCTCACCCTCTACTACCAGCTGGAGAAAATCTGCGGATCGGGATTGGTGAAGATCTACAACCTGGCCAATGGGGTTCTTTTTTGCTTTCTGGCAGGGGCCATGATCACCGTGTCTGCGACGGCTGTGGGCGTGCCCTTTGATATGGAGATGCCCAAGCTGACAGATACCACCCCCAACAGCGCTACCTGGGTCATTGTCGTACTGGCCATCGGCATCGTCATCACCTATGTGGCTGCTCGCGGATACAATATGGTTGCCAGGGCGGCCAACTGGATGGCTCCCCTGATCGTGCTGGCTTTCATACTCTGTGGAATCGTGGCTCTTAACCAGTTGGGTGTGGGCAGTTTCTCCGATTTTTGGCAGATATGGGGAGATGGATCGGATCCCTTCCCCGGCCAGATCAAGTTTACTTTTTGGCACGTGGTGCTCTGGTCCTGGTTCTGCAATGCGGCGATGCATATCGGCATGTCCGATCTGACCGTGTTCCGCTATGCCAAGCGGGCTCGCAGTGGCTGGACCACAGCCGCCGGTATGTATGTAGGTCACTACATGGCGTGGATCGCTGCTGCGCTGCTGTATGCCGTCTACCTCCAGTCACCTGAAGCGCAGTCCTTCCTGGCCAACAACGAGGCTCCGCCGGTGGCTCCGGGACCGTTGGCGCACAATGCGATCGGCATCTTTGGTATCGTCGCCGTGATTTTGGCGGGCTGGACCACGGCCAACCCTACGATCTATCGTGCAGGCCTGGCCTTTCAGGCCATCCGTCCCCGGTCGTCGACCTTTGCCACTACGATTATCGCGGGAGGTCTGGCCACGCTAGCAGGCCTCTTTCCGGCCATTGCTATGAAACTCTTAGGATTTGTCGCCTTTTACGGCTTTGTATTGGCGCCATTTGGTGCGATCATTGTCTTCCAGCATTTTTTTGCGGATCGGGCGGGTATCGTGCGGGACTATGCAGAGCAAGCAAGCCTTTCTATAAACTACGCGGTAGCCTTTGCGTGGGCCGTGAGTTTTGCGGTCTTCTACGGCATTTCGATCGCATTTGATGTGTTCTTGTCATTTCTCACCCTACCGGCTTGGATTGCCTGTGGGGCGCTCTTCTTGTTAGCCAGCAAAATGGTGCAAAAACCGGCCGCCTAATAGATCTTCGCATTAGATAGGTTGACTAATTTCTAATAGGATTTTGTTCGCAGACGAGGCATGACCGAACGATTTCCACTCATCAAAGTTCTCCCTGAAAGATCCGAACCAATTGTTTCTTGGTCACCTTCCCCATGGCATTTCTAGGTAGGTCATCAAGTACCAGAAAGCGGCGGGGGACCTTGTAGCTTGGCAGCCTCTCCTTAAGCCATTGTGTCAGTGATCGCTCGTCGGGGGCTACGTTTTGCACGATTAGCGCCACCGCAATGATCTCCCCCCACTCCTCGTCGGGTATGCCCACCACACCGCAATCCATGATTTCTTCGTGCTGACGTAGTATCTCTTCTATTTCGAGGGCGGAAATCTTGTAACCGCCTGACTTGATGATGTCCACCGAGTTGCGACCAAGAATACGGTAGTAGCCATCTTGTCGTACGGCGATATCTCCGGATCTAAACCAACCTTCCTCGGTAAACTGAGCTGCGGTGGCTTTGGGCCGATTCCAATAGGCCTCAAATACACCATTGCCTTTGATTTGGATCTCTCCGGGTGTACCTTCTTCACATAGGTGGTCATGCTCGTCGACCAACCGAATAGAGACCCCGGGTAAAGGGCTCCCGATAGATCCGGGCTTTCTTTCGCCATCATACGGATTGCTGATTGCCATGCCGATCTCTGTCATGCCGTACCTCTCCAAGAGGGTATGGCCACTGATGCTTCTCCACTCCTCCAGCACGGAGATCGGCAGGGCCGCCGAGCCCGAGACCATCAGGCGAAACTTCTGCAACTTGTCCGTCAGCTCCGCCTGATGCGATGCAGGTAGCTTGCGGTAGGTGGCGATAAGCTGATAGTAAATCGTTGGAACCGCCATGAAGACATTCACCTTGCTGCGACCGAAGGTCTGCCACACCCGTTCGGGCTCAAACTTGGGGAGAAACTCACAGCACGCCCCAGACCATAAGGCACAGGAGAGTATATTGATGATCCCATGCACATGGTGCATCGGCAACACATTTAGGATGTGGTCATCGGATCGCCAACGCCAGGCATCAACCAGGGTGGTGATTTGCGATTCAATAATGCGGTGCGTGGTCACGACACCTTTGGGTGCACCCGTGGTCCCGCTGGTGTAGAGAATCATGGCTCGGCGTGTCGGCTTTATATCGGGTAAGGTCGATGCTGCCTGTGATCGCTCCGCCACATTGACATATCTCGGGCAAGCAATCGATGATACTACCTGTGCAAAAGAAGGTCCATAGACCAATATCTCTGCCTGGCTGTCGTCTATGACATATTGCATCGCTTCAACGGGGTACTTGTCACTGAGGGGTACCCCTACCCCACCGGCCAACCAGATGCCCCACTGCACGGCGACATACGCAAAGCCTGGTGAGATGAGAAAACAGACTCGGCGTTGCTGCAGATCCGGCCGGCCGGCCAGGAGCGTGGCAGCCACTTGGCGTGCCTCGGCCAAGAGCGTGACGTAGGTATACGTTTGACCCTCACTGATGATTGCGGTGCGCTGGCCGTGGCCAGGAGCTCGTGCGATCAGGTTGATCATGCCTCCCTTTTTGAAAAAGCCAGGATCGACGACTTGAAACCAGGTAGCCTCAGTCGCCATGTACCTGCCTGGTGAGAGATGGGCAAGTCTCCCCCATCTCCTTGGAGAAGATCTACCATCGGGCTGTCAGTCGAAGGCAACCAATCCATGGGCAGACGCATATCGATATCTTGACTGGAGTAGTTGATGAGGACCAATCGATGGTCTTTGTCACGCTGCCACTGCCAGGCAAGCAAATCGCCGTGCTGCGGCAATAGCGTCCAATTCCCTGTCTGAAACAAGGGATCCTTCACCGCATCCAGCAGGCAGGCATAGTGTTGGTGCTGACAGGCACAATAGATGCCTGGAACCCGGGGCAATGCAGCGGCTATCGTGCAGGGACAGGACTGCTCGGCCGGCATGCGGGAGAGCTGCACCGGTGGCTTGATCCGGTGGCCCTGCCACTGGCCGTCGTAGAACAGACGCATCCCAGGCAGCGTGGCAAACGCTACGGAGGCTGCTCGTGACTTGGACTCGCCCATCGTATGTAGTGATCTGGGCTCGTCATGATTTTCGATGAATCGAACGGTTTTGGATTGGTACGACAGCGAGGCCTGTAGATGGCCATAGATCTCAGCTGTTGACTGGTGGGTCAAAAGATCCAACAAGTACTTGTCGTATACGTAGTCAAATCCCTCGCCATGTAGACGATCGCCCGTATTCCAATACGCCTCCGCGATAAAGGTAAATTGAGGAAAATCCTCCTTCACACGCGCAATGGTCGGGCGCCAGAAGCTCTCCCCATAGACCTCCGCCGGACGGTGCTTTTGCCAGGTCTGCTCAAAGATCTCGGGTAGCAGTAGCATGGCCATATCGCAGCGAACTCCATCACACAGTGGCGCTATCGCAAGGAGTTGAGCAAGCATGAATTCATGCGTCTCGGCCTTGAAGTAGTCAATTTGCACCGTGTCCGACCACGATGGGAAGTACGGATCTCGCCCGTGGGCAAAAGTGCGCCCGGCCCATGGATAATAATCGGCATCCTCAGACGGAGCATGGTCCACCGCCAGGAAGCACTGGGGGTGGTCAATAATCAGCCGGCTATGTGCATTGAAGTGATTGGGCACATAGTCTAGGATCAATTTCATGCCAGCCCCTCGAATAGCGTCCCGTGCCTGGCGCAGGTCGGCTACTGAGCCGATCAATCGCGAGGGAATGTAGGCATCGATGGCATAGGGTGAGCCGGTGACATCTTCTCTTTTCCAGCCTGGCGCAATATCGTCGTAGTGCTGTACCAGATCGGGGTGAAAGCAGTACTCTTCGATCGAACTTTGGGCCGTCTCCCAGACACCCATGAGCCAGATGAAGTCGATGCCCTTGTCGGCCAGTTCCTGCCAATAGCTATCTGGTATATCGGCCAAGGTGGCTCCTGAACCAAACTGCCGAATCCACAGGCGCGTATTTATCTGATATAGATTCGGATGGAGCATGGCCTACCAGAAGGCATAGTAGATGATCGAAAGCGCGATGATCACAATCAGCGTCATCCAGCGAAACTGTGATGAGGTCCGGAACAAGTCGGGAGAAAAGTGCAGTGCCTTGACATAGTCGCCGCGTCGCTCGCTAAGCAAGAGAATACCTACAATGATGGACACCGCAATGGACAGGATGCCCATCACCATGCCCGGTCCATCTTGCACCAGGATCTTGATCCCCGGTACCGTGGAGATCGCAATCGTCGCGACCAGGATGCCCACTTTATACATTTTCTGTGATCCATCAGTGGTCGCCTTGGGCTGAGCTGTAATCGACAAGATCACCAATATGGCCGACAACAAAAGAAAGCAGAATCCCATGCGATCGATGAAGGGAAGCTCCGGGTAGAACTGCTGCAAGGCCCAAGACAGCGGGATGGCGAGCACCACCACCACGGTGGCAGCGGTGGACGTGGTCTTGCGCCAGAAGAGTCCATAAAGGAATATTGCCACGATGCCAGGACTGATAAAGCCCGTGTACTCTTGAATGTACTGGAAGACTTGGCCAAGACTGGACAATCCCGGAGCGATCAGCGCCCCAATCAGCAAGGCGCCGGCAGCGGCAATCTTGCCCACTAGTACCAGGTGCTTTTCGGTGGAATCCTTCCGCAGCTGCTTGTAGATATCCAAGGTGAAGATGGTCGACGTACTATTGACCATCGAGCTGATGGAGGATCCGATGGCAGCAACCAGGGCGGCAAACACGAGCCCCTTAAAGCCGACCGTCACATAGCGGTTGAGCACCCATGGGAAGGCCTCATCTGCCTTGGCGATATCCGCATGGAGATGGTAGGCTGCGATGCCTGGTATCACCACGATCAGGGGCATTAATATCTTCAGCAGGGCAGCAAACGCTACACCTGTTTGTGCTTCTTTGATAGACTTGGAGGCCAGGGCACGCTGTATGATGTACTGGTTGGTGCCCCAGTAGTAGATATTGGCGATCCACATTCCGCCGAGTAAGACACTTAGGCCCGGGAGTAGACTGTAAGCACTCTTGACGGTGCCCGTGGATATATCCGTGTAGGTATCGTCTTGGTCGAAGACCATCTTAAATCGCTCCGGCACCTCCTGAAACAATGTACTCAGCCCATCGAGATAGCCACCACCGCCTACGGCACTGACCACCGTATAGCTCGCTGCGAATCCTCCAATGACTAACACAAGCACCTGGATGACATCTGTCCAGACTACCACCTTGAGTCCTCCGAAAATCGAGAAAGAAGCAGAATAAATAACCAGACCGACGATGCCCCAGATCAGATTGATGCCCATGATGTTTTGTATCGCCAGGCCACCGAGATAGAGGACGGAGGTAATGTTGACAAAGACAAACAGAAAGATCCAAAACGTGGCCAGCCCCGTGCGAACCCGATTGTCGAATCTCGACTCCAAAAACTGGGGCATGGTATAGATGCCTTTCTCAATAAATACGGGCAGAAAGAACTTGGCAACAATGATCAGGGTTACGGCGGCCATCAACTCGTACGATGCGATGGCCAGACCAATCTCAAAGCCCGAGCCATTCATACCGAGTATCTGCTCTGTTGAGATATTGGATGCGATAAGCGAGCCACCGACAGCCCACCAGGGCAAGGAGCCGCTCGCCAGAAAATAGTCCTGGGTAGATTGGTTTTTGTTGGATCGGGAAAACCAGACCCCAATGCCAATCATGATCAGTAAGTAACCAAAGAAGACGGTGGTATCTAAAGGAGAAAAGCTCATGTATCTGTGGGTAAAGTTGTGGTCGGTCCCTTAAAGACGGAGAGCCTGGCGCATCTTGGTGTGGAGCTCCGTGTTGTCATAAATGCCCTGAAAGAGCTCGGCACCTGGGCCGTAAGCAAATACGGGCACGGCCGTAGCCGTATGGGTCTTGGTATTGAAGCCGATGACCAGCTCGCCATCTGGATCTTCTTGTACAATGGCAAAGCCACCGGTCTCATGATCAGCCGTGACGATCACTAGGGTATTGCCGTCTTTATCGGCAAAGTCAAGCATCCTTCCGATGGCCTGATCAAATTCCAAAACCTCATCGATGATCATGTCTCCCACGTTGGCATGGCCTCCCCAATCGATCTGCGAGCTTTCGATCAGGAAAAAGAATCCTTTTTCGCTCCGCTTGCTCAAGTACTCGGCTCCCCTCCGACAGGCCGTCACAAAGTAGGTACGTCCTGCGGTATGGGATAAGGGTTCGGCGTCTGCGGTGAAGAAGGCAAATTTTTCCTGACGATTGATGCTCACCTCTTCCAATTCGCCATCCAGGTAGCTTTGGACCCGATATCCCCGCTCTGTCATCTCCTCGATCAGGTTGCGATCATCATTTTCGCGGCGATCAAAGTACTTCTTGCCTCCGCCTACCACGTAATCGACATCCACCTCCATGAAATCCTTGGCGATATCCTCATATTGATTGCGAAACAACTGATAAGAATAGAAAGCTGCTGGAGTGGCGTGGGTGACGGAAGAAGTGACAGCAATACCCGTAGCCCAGCCCTTTTTGTCGACTTCCTCGATGATAGAGCGGGGAGCCTTGACGGAAGTGGAGGTGCCAAAGGTATTGTAGTCGGCTTTGATGCCTCGTGCCATAGCCGCTGCACTCGCGGCTGAGTCGGTGATAAGCTCGTCTTTGCAATGTGTCTTTTGCAGTCCGATGCTCTTAAACCGCTCAAAGTTCAATTTTCGACGACTCGAATAGATGCCTGCGGTGATCTGTGACAGGCCCATGCCGTCACCGATCATAAGGATGATATTTTTGGGACCGGCGGCGGAGTCAGCTACCGGAACGGGTGGACTCGTAATAACCTGGCTCGGAGAACAACCTAGGGTCATCCAGATTGAGGCACAGATTATTTTTAGTCTCATAAAATGCAATTAGACCTTGGCCACTGTATCTTTAGCGGGGATGAAAATAATAATCTCTAACCACTTGGGATGATTTGGTCCTTACAAACCTTCCTTAAAGCCTTTGGACTGATCGGACTATTGTTGGTAATAAAATCAGGCTTTTCGCAAGCTTCGTTTCTACCAAATACCACGCGTAATACCCTTTTCGACTACTTCACCGAGGCCCCTGATCTCGAGATCATTCTCACCTATGACATCGACAGTGTCATCTATCACAAAACCGACGAGAAACCATTTAAAGGGCAGCTCATCGCCCGCAGTAATCAACGCGATATTTTTATTACTGATCTAAAGATTTCGGCTAGGGGCAATTTTCGCAAGAAGGAATGCGACTTTCCACCGCTTAAGTTGGACTTCCAAAAGGATGAGCTCGATAAATGGGGTCTGGCCAAGAAGTTTGATAAATACAAGCTGGTCACCCAATGTCTGGACGACAAGCTGGGACAACATCTCCTGCACAAGGAATTCTTGGTCTATCAAATGCTCAATACGCTCACCGATCATAGTTATCGGGCTATTCAGTTTCCGATAACCTATCGCGATCCCAACGGCCAAGAGACGATCAGGAGTACCGCATTTTTGATCGAGGGCAGTAAAGACCTGGAAGGCAGGTTGGGCGCACAGATCTGTGATTGCAAGGGGCCGTCGCCAGATACACTGGAGGCTTTTCAGACGGAACTTATTGCACTTTTTCAGTACATGATTGGCAATAGAGACATCGATTTAAATACCGGACATAATGTCGATCTGCTGGCCACTGCGGGCACACTATCTCCGATCATTTATGATTTTGATTATTCCTATTTGGTGCAAGCACCTTATGCATTCCCTGATCCTGAAGAACCGTTCAATCGTGTGTACCTCGGCTATGAGAAAAATGCGGACGTCATGCCGAGGGTGCTCAAGCACTATTTAAGCAAGAAAGAAGCCCTCTTTGCTATCGTTGAAGAATATAAAAACCTGCCCAGGGCAGAGCGAATCTCGGTGCTCGATTGTCTTAGAGACTTCTTTGTGCAGATCGAAGACGCCAACTATCGGATACCGTACATCCGATGATTTATTGTCGACAGGTCACTGGCACATTTTAATCGTCTCTGCGTAGTTTGGGATTTGCCCGATGCCTTTGCTCGTCTCTGGTCATCTTTTTTTGGAGGTTACGGCGCATGGCTTCGTCCAGGTCAATATCACACTGATTGGCGAGACATACGAGCACAAAAAAGACATCGGCCATCTCGTCGGAGAGACGCTGTTTTAGGGGTTGCGTCGGGGTCGATTTGTATGATTGCTCACCATACTCTCGTGCAAATATTCGGGCTAGTTCGCCGACTTCTTCCATGAGGAGGGTCATATTGGTGAGTGGATCGAAGTACCTGACTCCATAATCTTGTATCCATTCGTCTACTTGACGTTGGAGGCGCTGGATGGACATTTTATTCTCTTTGCTTTGAATCAATCACAATCGTCACGGGTCCATTATTGTCGAGGGATACCGTCATCATGGCACCAAACTCACCGGTCCGAACCTGCTTGCTCAGGCCTGCTTCCAGTGCACTTTTCATGGCTTCATACAGGGGAAGGGAGTGCTCGGGTTTTGCTGCGCGGATGAACGACGGCCTATTGCCCTTCTTTGTACTTGCGTGGAGTGTAAACTGACTCACGAGCAAAATGTCGCCCTGGACGTCAAGCACGGATCGATTCATCCGTCCCTGCTCATCACCAAAGATGCGCATCTGCAGGATCTTCCTGCTCAGCCATTCGATGTCTGACTCGTCGTCGGCCGACTCGATACCTAGTAAGATGACCAGACCGTGGCCGATTTTCCGCAGATCGCCCCCAGAGATTAGAACTGAAGCGCTACTCGCCCGCTGGATTACCGCTCGCATATCAGAATAAAGATGGTGTCTGGTCTACTTGCTGATGCAAAATCTTATCGCTGAATCCAGCAACCAGCACTTTGGTTGAGACATGATGGTGCTCCAAGGGTACTTGCAGGACCGTCTGTAGAGTGGTGATCGCTTCCTGGACGCTGATTTCGTCCAACCATCGCAGCGCTTCTTTGTTGGACATCAAGATGGGCTCTTTGTCGGCAAATGTTGACAGAGACTGACGGGCACCTCTGGTGATGATGGTAAACTGTACGTGGTCATCCTCCCCAACATAGATAGCAGGTATAAAGAGCGGCAATCCATCTTTTCTGTATACCCGGATCGGTACTTGATCTTTGATCGACCAGGCATAAAAACTATCAGCCAAGGCAATACATCGGTTGAATCGGAAAGGGATGCGAAAGCTTGACTTGACATGTACACGTTGGAAATCGGCATACAAGATGGCAAATCCACCCTTGCTCATACCCCACTCTGCCTGTTGAATCTGACCATCTTTGTTTGTGACAATGGAAGCGTTGTCCCCGGGCCCTATAGAATAGACGTGGGAAATAGTGTTGGTAAGCTTGATGATCCCGAAAAGCTCTTCAAGCTTTTCATTGTGGATGATCGATGAAAACTTCTGCATGTGTTTATGCACCTATAGTGTGCAGCTCGATCCAAATTTGAGTTTGCACGGTTATGAGAATCAAATGCGCTATAAACATATAAAGAAATAGTAAGTTATAGCTTCCTCAATTATAGTGATATACGTTTAAAGAAAATATGTATTGTATGTGGAGAAGTATCGTGCATTTCCACATTAATGCACTTCTTTCCACAGATGCTTAGATTGATAGCAAAAATTGTGAATTACTCAGTACTTTCTTTGCCATCAGTCCACAAGAAATCTCATCTGTTTACACACCTGTAACCAAGAAAATTTATCCACATCCAATTAAATGTTTAAATAGTTAATAAATCATCTAAATACCTTTATATCAGCTGATTATAATGAGCATAACTTGTCAGTAATCCCATGCAAAAATGTTATATATGATTTGTCCATATATTTAGCCGGTGGTTTTTCTACAAGTAAACAGCCCTGATGATGAGGGGTGTTTCTCTTAATTTTCTTTTTTCATAAGTGTTATCAGAGTTTGGCATATGAACACTAAAAAATCAGTGATCATTTGGCTGGTCACTGGGTTGATTTTGGTATACCTGCAAATTGTGATTGGTGGAATGACCCGACTGACTGGATCAGGTCTATCTATCACAAAATGGGAGATCGTTACTGGTACGGTGCCACCTCTAAATGCCGAGCAATGGGAAGAGGCCTTTGCCCTCTACAAAGAGACGCCGCAATATGCACAGATCAATGAGGGGATGAGCATGAAGCAGTTCAAGAGCATCTATTTCTGGGAGTACTTGCATCGCCTTTGGGCGCGGGGTATGGGCTTTGTGTTTATCATACCATTGCTTTATTTCCTAGGTCGAGGCTGGATCCCAAAGCTACTGGGACGGAGGCTGATCGTCATTTTTCTGCTGGCAGCCACGGCTGCCGTGTTTGGTTGGATCATGGTAGCGAGTGGTTTGGTCGAGCGACCCTGGGTGAATGCATACAAGCTGGCTTTGCATTTGGGGATCGCCCTGAGCTTGTACGGGTATCTGTTTTGGACGATCCTTAAGATGGCCTATCCCAGGGTGCGTTATACTCGGCGATCGGGTGTACTGCGCTGGTTTGTGACATTGATGGTTATACAGATCCTGCTTGGTGCCCTGATGTCTGGCATGAAGGCGTCGCTTTGGTTTCCTACGTTTCCAGATTACCAAGGTTCGATATTGCCAGATGTACTCTGGGTAGCAGACGCGTGGACTGTGGAAAACATTGTGCAGTACGATCGGAGTGCCTTGATGCCTGCGCTGGTACAGGTAGCACATCGTACCTTGGCTTATATGTTGATTATCAGTGGATTATACATCGTATGGAAGGGGAGAAAGCCTTGGAAGGAGATGGGATTGTTAGTGGCTCCCTATCTGTTAGTAACCATGTTAGTAATCCAAGGTTTACTGGGTGTCTGGGTTCTGGTAGGCAGTGTGGGCATCATACCGGTCTTACCCGGTGTGCTGCATCAGGGAGTTGCGATCATCTTGTTGACGATCGTGCTTTATCTCATTTATTTTTCTGAGCTTGGGCAAGTCTTGGAGTAAATGGATGCAAATCAATTATAAAGACTATTTTCAGCGTTGTCCTAATACCAGCACATGACAGAATACCCGATTCAGGAAGAGGGGGGCTTTAAGTTTCTGGACATTGGTCCGAAGGATACCGTGCCGGTGCTACTGTTACATGGCCTGTTTGGCACGGCGAGCAATTTTGATTGTATCATCAGTCACTTCCAGGAAAAGAGGCGATTGTTGTTGCCCATTTTGCCCATTTTCGAAATGTCCATCAGGACCGTTTCTCTGGGTGGTCTATTTGAATATGTAAAGAAGTTTATTGCCTTTAAAGAGTTGGGGCAGATTCATGTGTTGGGCAATTCTCTGGGTGGTCATCTGAGCCTACTTTATGCCCTCGAGAGACAAGAATCACTGAAGTCATTGATCTTGACCGGCAGTTCTGGTCTGTATGAGAGTGCCTTTGGCACCAGCTTTCCGCGCAGGGAGGACTACGAGTACATTCGTAAGAAGGTCCAGTTGACATTTTATGACCCAGCCGTCGCTACAAAAGAAATGGTGGACGAAGTGTTTGGCTTGGTCAACAACAGAGCGACGGCCATCCGGATCATTAAGGTGGCTAAGTCTGCCATTCGGCATAATGTGAAGGATCGACTGCCCGAGCTGACCGTACCTACGTTGCTAATCTGGGGCCTGCAGGATCCCATCACACCCTCCTTCGTAGGCGAGCAGTTTAATGAGCGGATCAAAGGTTCGCACCTGGAGATGCTGGACGAGTGTGGGCATGCTCCGATGCTGGAGCGACCTGCCATCTTCAACCAGATACTAGAAGAACATTTGGCCAAGGTAGAGGCTTGAGCGTGCTGCGCGGCTGGATTAAGTGACTAAGTACCTTTCAGCTTCTTGATGCGTTTTGCTCGTTGCATCTCATTTTCTCTCGGGAAAGTGCGAGACTTGAATAGTTCAAACTTGCTGAACGTCTTCTGAGGGGGAAAGGAATTATTGGAGAGATCCACATCGGCCGTTTCCAAAAATGGATCTAAGGTGATGCGTTCTATTTCTTTCTTACGCGGAAATACCTTGGTACATCGATCACTATTGAGACGCCATATTTCTGCTGGGACCCGCACGACCTCTTTGGTACCATCGGTATACTCAAACTCCAGAATGATCGGCATGATCAACCCACCTTTGTTTTCAAAGCTAAGTTCGTAGAAATGGTATCCGGCATGGAGCAGGTCTCTTTCCTCCGCGTTGAGACTTTGTAGATAGCGCTGATTTTGTTGCTCATCTAGTACTGTGGCTTCCGCGGGATCAAAAGTGGAATAGAAGTCGCGGAGAGTGGTGTCTATCTCATCGTAGGTTTTTGGTATCTGACGGTTGCGGATGAAGCTGATGTTCTCCCTTTTGGGGGTGGATGTGCCGGCGAAGGTAGCGGTCTCTTTGTCATCCAAACGCATCCAGTTGACCTCAGCGAGTGATATGTCGGTGTGATCGGTGGTAAAAAACCAGCCGCGCCAGAACCAATCCAGATCAATGCCGCTGGCATCCTCCATGGTGCGAAAGAAATCATAGGGTGTGGGGTGCTTGAAGGCCCATCGGCGTGCGTACTCCTTAAAGCTGTAGTCGAAAAGCTCGCGACCCATAATGGTTTCACGCAGGATATTTAGACCGGTCGCAGGCTTGGCATAGGCATTATTGCCGAAACTCCAGATGGACTCAGAATTGGTCATGATGGGGGTGAGTCGACTTTTGTCCCCGGCCATATAGTCCACGATCTTGTTGGCTGGGCCTCGTCGGGAGGGATATTCGCGTTCCCACTGCTGCTCGGTGAGAAACTGGAGAAAGGAATTAAGCCCTTCGTCCATCCAAGTCCATTGGCGTTCATCCGAGTTGACAATCATGGGAAAGAAGTTGTGGCCTACTTCATGAATGATCACGGAGATCATACCGTACTTGGTCGCTCTGGAGTAGGTGCCATCTTTTTCACATCGGCCAAAATTGAAGCAGATCATGGGATACTCCATGCCGATCTTGGCCGCATTGATGCTCCAGGCGACGGGATAGGGATAATCGATGGAATAGTGCGAATACCACTTTAGCGTATGTGCGACGGCTTTTGTCGAAAAGCGCTCCCACAGTGGATTGCCTTCTTTGGGGTACATGGACATGGCCATGGATGTCTGGTCACCGATCTTCACGGCCATAGCGTCCCAAATGAACTTCCTAGAAGTAGCGAAGGCAAAGTCTCGGACGTTTTCCGCCTTGAATCGCCAGGTTTTGGTGCTTTGGACTCGATCGCCTTCACGTTGGATGGCTTCGTCTTGAGTGGCGATGATCACGGGTTGGACGAATGCTTGATCGGCCTGTTTGAGGCGCTGCAGTTGATCTCGGGTGAGCACCTTGTCTTTGTTTTGAAGGGTGCCGGTGGCTGCTACGAGATGATCGGCAGGTACAGTGATGGCCACTTCGTAGTTTCCAAAGGACAGGGTGAATTCACCGCGTCCCAGGAACTGCTTATTCTGCCATCCGTCTACCTCGTTGTAGACACACATCCTCGGATGAAATTGAGCGATGGTGTAGAGGTAGTTTCCATCTTCGGGAAAATACTCATAGCCCGAGCGTCCGCCGATCTGGAGACGGTCATTGATATTGTACCAATATTTGATCTGAAACTCGAAGGTCTGTCCGGGTTGTAGCGCCTCATCGAGATCGATGCGCATCATGGTTTTTACTATGGTATAGGGTAAGTCCTGACCGCGTGAATCCTTGACCCAGTCGATCTTAAAGCCACCATCAAAGTCCGGAAAAAGATCCTGGAGCTGGCTCTGGCTGCTCCTACGTGGGATGGAGGAGGTGGAGGACGCATGGGTGTCTGAATCTTGCGCGCGAACATTCTGGTCCAATTGGAGCCAAAGATAGGTCAGTGCATCTGGCGAATTATTGTGGTAGGTGATGACTTCTTCTCCATGGATTTGCTGTGTCTCGTCGTTGAGTTGCAGGTCGATGCGATAATCGGCTTGTTGCTGCCAGTAAGCGTGACCGGGAGCACCGTTGGCGCTGTGATAGCTGTTTGGGGTCGGCCATTCATCGGTCATTTGCTTGAACTTGTTGTAGTTCAGGTTGGGATTTTGGGCCAAGCAAGCTGTGGTGAATAGTCCCGCTTGAAGAAGGAGAAGGGGTCTCAGTAACATTGTTTGTGATGGTTGGTTGCGCCCTAAGATAATTGAGATGAGGCACTTTTAGGCATCCCGTATAGGAGGTATGCGGGTACTATGCGTAGGAGTGAGGGGAAACTAGCGGTTAAAGCGATCGAGGAGAAAGGACTTTAGCTTCGAGTAATCATTTGGGAGCATGGTCTTTTGTGGCTCTTTGTCCACAAGGGCTGCGAGCGTGGGATGGAGGGGAGTGTCAAAGTTGATAATGCGATCGACATCCGCTTTAAACTTGGACGGATGTGCTGTCTCCATAAATATGCCTTTGTCAAAGGGGTGGTTCTGGCGATGCGTCTTGAGGCCCAGATATGCCACCGCCCCATGGGGATCAAGTAGATATCGATCTTCGCTCCAAACCTTGATCATGGCCTCTTCTGTGGCGGCATCCGTAAAGCTGTAGCCATAGATGTCTTGGCGTATATCGTTCCACGTGGAACCATAGAGATCCTGAATACGGTCAAAATTGGAGGGATCACCCACGTCCATGGCATTGGAGAGGGTGGGTTGCGAGGCTCTGGGTTGATAGTCTCCCGATAGTAGATACTGCGGGACGACATCGTTGACATTGGTGGCGGCTACAAACTCTCGTATGGGCAGACCCATTCGTCGGGCCATGAGACCGGCGGTCAGGTTGCCAAAATTGCCGCTCGGCACGCTGTATATGATCGGTTCGGGGTACGTGGCGACCTGCCTGTAGCCTTCGAAGTAGTAGAAGGATTGAGGGATGAGTCGCGAGATATTTATGGAATTGGCGGATGTCAGGAGCAGATGCTGCCGTAGCCTATCATCCCTAAAACAAGTCTTGACGAGCTTCTGACAATCGTCGAAGGAGCCCTCTATTTCCATCGCCGTGATATTGTCACCCAGTGTGGTGAGTTGCATCTCCTGGAGCGCACTGACCTTGTTCTTGGGGTAGAGTATGACGACTTCTATACCAGGCACTCGATGAAAACCGGCTGCTACCGCACCACCCGTATCACCAGAGGTGGCTACCAGGATGATCAACTTCTGTTGTGTATTGGTGCCATGTAGATAGCTCATCAGCCTCGCCATGAACTGAGCGCCAAAGTCCTTGAAAGCCAAGGAAGGGCCATGAAAGAGCTCTTGCACATGGAGGCCATCTCTCAGCGGTACGACGGGTGCTCCAAAGGAGATCGCCTCTTCTACAATGGATCGTAGCGTAGGCTCCGGAATCTCCTCACCGAGCAGGGTTTGAGCTACGTGGTAGCAGATTTCAGGCAGAGTCAGATCATGGAGCCGATCAAAGAAGGTCTGTGGTAAGGGATTGATCTGAGCCGGCATGAAGAGGCCGCCGTCGGGAGCTAGGCCACCTAGCACTGCATCTTTCACAGAGTAGATCGCTTGCTGGCCAATCGTACTGTAAAGTTTCACGTGGAACAATTAAAAGAGTTCGGTGCCTCCTTGGTTGATGTTTGAGAGGTAGATGGTGGAGGGAATCTGATGTGTCCTAAATACTTCTTGCATATCATGGGCACCGCGCTCCGCCTGTATCGAATTTTGAAAGAGCGCAAAGACCGAGGGTCCTGCTCCCGAGATGCTACAACCCAGTGCTCCGTTCTTCATCGCTGTCTCCTTGACCTCATAGAAGCCAGGGATCAATGCTGCCCGCTGCGGTTCTATCACGACATCCTTGAGAGAGCGTCCAATCAACTCGATATTGGATTGCATAAATCCCAACAGCAACGAAGCCAGGTTTCCGGTCTGCTCCACCATTTTGGCTAGCGGTACGGTGGGCTTGATAATGTCCCGGGCATCCTTTGTTTTGATCTTGATCTTGGGATGGATGACCACCACCTTCAGACCCCCCGGTACCGGAATGCGGTGAAAATCAAGGGTCTTGTTGTCACGTATGAGGATGAGACCCCCCAGTAGCGATGGAGCCACATTGTCGGCATGGAAGGCACCATCAGCCACTTGCTCGCCCAGTACGGCAAAAGGCAATAGACTCGCCTTGGGCAGCGGACGGCCCAGCAACTCATTGACAGCAACCACGGCACCAGCGGCACTCGCGGCTGAGGACCCCAACCCACTGGAAAAGGGCATCTTCTTGTGGATCTCGAGCTCTATCTTCTCATTGGGCCTCCCCAGGTGCTCCAGTAGTCGCTGGGCGGCGACGCCCGCAGTATTGAGCTCAATCTCATAAGGCAACTGTTTATCGTCGCCGGTGATCTTTACGATCTTAAGGCCTGCAGAGGCGGACGGACGAGCGATGATCTCATCACCGGGTCGTTGTAAGGCAAAACCTAGTACATCAAAGCCACAGCCTACATTGGCCACGGAGGCTGGTGCAAAGACTTTTACTCCAGCTTTCATAGTAGGTTTCCGATGTGGATGATCTCCGCAAATACACCGGCAGCGGTCACTTCAGCGCCTGCCCCCGGGCCCTGGACCACGAGCGGTCGGTCCTTATATCGCTCTGTCGTGAAGACAATCATATTGTCACTGCCGGAGAGAAAGTAGAAAGGGCTGTCCTTGGCTACCGCCTCCAACGAGATACTTGCCTTGCCCTTCTCGAGTTTGGCAATCATGCGAAGGCGCTTGCCCTCCCCCTCTGCTGAAAGCCGAATCGACTCAAAATGGTCATCAGCCTTCTCCAAAGCACTGTCTAACTCGGGCCCCAAGGAGGCTGTCGTACAATAATCGGGCAAAATAGAACTTAGTTGCACTTCAGTGGCTTCCATACCGATGCCTGCTTCGCGGGCCAGAATTAGGATCTTCCGTTTCACATCCTGACCGCTCAAGTCAATTCGTGGATCCGGTTCGGTATATCCGAGTTCTCCCGCCTTTTTCACTGCTACACTAAAGGAGGTGTCGGCGTCAAAATGGTTAAAGATGTACGACAGGGAGCCTGACAATACCCCTTCGATCTTGAGCACGCGATCACCACTATCCACCAGATTGCGCAAGGTGGATATGACGGGCAAGCCAGCCCCCACGTTTGTCTCATAACCAAAGTAGACATTGCGCAGCTCAGCCAGGCGCAGCAACTCGCGATACTGATCCATATTGGAGGAGGTGGCCACTTTGTTGGGCGTCGATATCGACACAGAGGACTCCAGAATCGCCTTGTAATGTTCCGGAATCATGAGGTCGGCTGTATTGTCAACAAAAACGGAGTTGGACAGATTAAGGGTCTTGACGGCTTCCACGTAGCCATCCATGTCGCTGACTAGCGGCGAAGAAAAAAGGACATCTTTCCAGTTTGCCAGATCGATTCCATCCGGATCAAAGACCATCGTTTTGGTGTTGGCTAGGCCCACTACTTTGATCTCCAGCGAGCGCTTTTCCTTTAAAAAGGGCGCCTGCTCCCGCAGCTGCTCCAGTAGCGTACCACCGATAAGGCCAACGCCAACCATAAATAGATGTATGACTTTTGTATCCGATAGGAAAAATGCCTCATGCAACACGTTCAACGCTTTGGCTTCATCGGCTGAGCTGATGACGACGGAGATATTCAGCTCGCTTGATCCCTGCGCAATCGCGACAGCATTCACGCCATTGTTGCCGAGAGCAGTCAACATCTTGCCCGCGATGCCCGGCGTATAGCGCATATTTTCTCCAATAATCGCTATGACTGCCAGGTCGGTCTCAATCTTTAGCGGTTCGACCGATCCAATGCTCATTTCCCGATCAAACTCTTTTTCAACTCGGCTCTTGGCCCGCTTTACATCTGCAGGCTGGATAGCGAAACTGATCGAATGTTCCGAGGAGCCTTGGGTGATTAAGATGATGTTGATGTCGGCACTCGCGAGGCTTTTGAAGAGTCGGGCTGCGACGCCCGGTACACCAAAGAGTCCACTACCCTGCAGGGTCAGCAGGGCGATGTCACTGATTGAGGAGATGCCCTTTACCGCCTTGTCATAGCCGGAGGTCTCCTTGCTGACGTACGTGCCAGGCTCTTCGCGATTGAACGTGTTTTTAATATAGATGGGGATGCTTTTCTCCAGGGCCGGATGAATGGTGGGCGGATAGATTACCTTGGCACCAAAATGTGACATCTCAACCGCCTCGGCATAGCTCATCTTGGAGATGGTGAAGGCCTTGTCGACCATCGTCGGATCGGCCGTCAAAACGCCATCTACGTCTGTCCAGATCTCTATGCGATCCACGTCTAATGCGGCACCTAGCAAAGCAGCCGTGTAGTCCGAACCACCCCGACCCAGTGTCGTCGTGAGACCCCCCTTGGCCGTGCTGATAAATCCGGTGACAATCTGCACAGGGAGTGGCTCCGCAAAATGCTCCCTGATTTTGTCATAGGTCAACGGTATATCCACCTGTGCTGCCCCAAATCGCTTGTTGGTCTTGATCATAGACCGCGCGTCTACGTAATCACTTGTTATGGACTGGCTGTTGAGGTAGTGTGCGACAATATTGGCACTCAATCGCTCTCCAAAGCTAAGCACATAATCGAGCGTCCTTGGAGTGGCTTCGAGCACGAGAAATACGCCGTAAAGTAGCCGATCGAGGGTCTTGAGCAGCTCTTCGAGAAAGGCGGCGACCTGGGCTGGTGGCTTGTCCTGAAATAGGTCTGCCAGGATCTGGTGATGGTAGGACTTGAAGTCTTCAAATACCTCTTGATAGGCTAGGTCACCTTGCGCTGCCAAGGCGGCCATCTTTTCAAGCATGTCTGTAGCCTTGCCACAAGCGGATACTACGACCGCGGTAGGCGGTTGTCCGGCCTCCACTTTCTGTCGAATGACCTCGGCGGCATTGTTGATGCAGGAGGCATCTGCCAAGGACGATCCTCCAAACTTAATGACATGCATATCTAGTTGACAATCAGCGTTATAGCAATAAAGTCAAGTTGCCTTGACCGAATCGCCGGCAAATATAACCCAAAATGCGCATTAGGTGACTTTGGATGGCAGGCTGCCAATAGAGCAATCGCCATATCAAGGCTTCAGGGTGACAGCGTGCTGGCAAAGGTGTTTGGCGAGGACGCCAGACGTGGCCTGATCTGAGAGGTGTGGCCTCTGAGGCTGGTTGTCGCTGGAATTAACGCAACCATAGCAACATGGCCGTGTCAGGCGTCCTCGCCTGACACATGCTAGCAAGGTTATGCCATGGAGCAGTCGTCCCAGTAGAGTTTCGCATTAGATATGTTGAATACTTCTAATAGGATTTTGTACGCAGACGAGGCATGACCGAACGATCTCGTAAAGTCGCGCATGACAATGGGAGAAGTGAGGGAACCGCGAAAGCGAGTGGGTGGCTAGCCATAGCGGTGGCTACGGCGAGGCTTTGCAACGAAGTATGCGGACCAAAGGCATTAGAATTAACCATAAGATTTAATGCGAAACTCCACTTAGTGTGGTCAACTACTAGAATAGGGCATCTTGCCAGCCACCCTTTGGCCGTTGATGGGCAATGGGCAAAATAACATAATGCAATTTGCCCCGTAGGCTACCGACAAGGTCAACAGGGGGCTCTCGCAGTCACTGTGACACGCGTAGCATCGCGATGTAGTGGCTCTCCAGATCGCGCATCAAGGCTTTTGCTTGCTCATTCTCATCCGTATGTCCGCACATGTGGAGGAGTCCATGGACGATGACCCGATACAGTTCGCGTAAGGGTTGCTCCGGGGAAAACTGGCTCGCATTTTCTAGAATCCGATCTACGCTGATGTAGATGTCTGCTTGGATCGGCTGCGTACCATAGGGGAAAGTCAGGATATCGGTCAGCGTGTCATGTTGGAGGTATTGCTGATTCAGCTGCAGCAGGTGTGCGTCCGAGCAAAAATAGAAGGCGAGTTGGTCTAGCTGAAATCCTTCTGCCGCTGCCACTTCCTGGAGCCATGCAGACACGGATGCCCGATCAAAACCCTGTGGTACCTCCACATCCAGCGAAGTAAACGAGATTTTGCTTTCTCCCTCGCGTGCGGAAGGATCCACAAATTCTATCACACATTAAAGTTGATGACCACCGTGCGACCGTTATTGGCAAAGTGGATGCGATCCGAGAGTTGTTTCATCAAGAAGACGCCCCGGCCGCCACACTTCTCCAGATTTTCGACTCGGGTGGGATCTGGGATGCTCTGGTAGTCAAATCCAGAGCCTTCATCAGAGACCTCAAAGGTCAGGCCGTTACTTTCCTGATAGCTGTGCGCCACCAAGACGTTCTTGGACCGATTTTCACCATTGCCGTGCACAATGGCGTTGTTCACAGCTTCTGTCAGGCTGATCAGAATGTCGGGGTACCTCTCCGGGCAGATGTCGTATTGTTCCGACAGCTGCTTGACGAAGTCCTCCAATTTGCAGATGCTATCTTGACAAGATACCAGTTTCAGCATGATCAATTCTCTTTCAGCGATTTATAGTACTCTTCCACCAGCTGCTTGTAATACGGCTTTAGCGCTGGTGAAACTTTTTTAAAGGGCTCAATCTGCGCCTCTCGTTGTTTTATATACTCCTCTACAGACGGAGGCAGTTGCCTTTCCTCCTCCTCTGCCGTCTTGGATTCTCTCTTGTTTTCGTACTCCCGTTCTCGCTCTGCCCGTTCTGACTCAAGCAAGCGCGTCAGGATGTCCTGTTGTCGTTTCAACATCTCATTGGTCAACCGTTTATTGACCAAATCAGTTTCAATGTGATCCATTTGTTCCAGAATCTGCTCCAGTTCTTTGGATCCTTTGCCCTGCGACTGCTTTTCCCGCTGTAGGTCCCGCAGCGCCTTCCGGAGTGCCGCTTGCTTAGCTGCCATCGTAGCAAATTCCTTGCTCGATCCTTCCTGGCCACCTTTATCCATACCCTCCTTCATCTTCTGCATTTCTCCGTTGAGCTCCTGCTGACCCTTTGAGATTTTGTCCATCGGCACTTGTCCTTGTCCATCCTTCGGCTTGCCACCACCGGGCTTGGTACACATCTGCGAGCCGGACATCATGGCCGCCATCTGCTGCTGCATCTGATTCATGGACTCGCTAAACATCAGAGCGAGATCATTCACATTTTTCATGGTACGCTGCTGATTATCAGAGGCTTGTGCCTTTTTTCGATCCTCCAGCAGCTTGATGCTCTTCTTCATGTGACCCTTGACCTCGGCTACTTTTTCCAGTACAAATGACTCGATCTGATATACACGCTGGCTGAGAGCGGTGAGACTGTCTTCGATCAGATGAAAGTCATCCTCCAACTTGTGTTGGTTTTGGACCAGATCGGTATACTTGGGTGTGCTCGTATGGGTGCGATTAAAGGTGCCCATGAGATCTTCCTGCTCAAACGAGAGGGTCACCAGGTTTTCGAGGAGCTGTCGCATAGCGGCCATGTCCTCTTCCATCTGCTCCATGTCACCCTGCTCCATTTGCTGCTGCATCTGTTCAGCCATCTGCTGCATCTTCTGGCTGGCATTCTTTTGCGACTTGCTGGCACTCTTCTTCTGATTCTTTTGCAGTTGTTGCAGACTTTGATTGAGATCCTGCTCTATGTCCTGCATGCCATCTTCATTGTCGCCCATCTCTTTAGGCGCCTGCAGCTCCTCGTTTCGTTCTTGCAGCTCTTCTAAGTTCTCTCTGATCTCCTCAAAGGCTTCGTTGATGTCTTGCTGTTGCTCTTCCAGTGACTTACTTGACTCCTCATCGCTTTCAGTCTCCTCGTCCTGTGCAGAGTCCTCGCTCTGTGGCTCGCTGCTTTCTTCTTGGTCTTCTTCGGCGTCAGATTGCTGCTCACCCTGGTTCTCCTCTTCTGCTTGTTCCTCTTGGTTGGCATCCGAGGCGTTATCTTGACTGTCAGCCTCGTCCTCCTCCTGCTCGTCTTTGGGTGCCTCCAGATTTTCGGGATCTGTCTTCTCGCTGAGATCCTTTTGTTCTTCCGCCAGTTCCTGGAGCTTCTCGATTTCCTGCTGGAGGTCTCGTTCTAGTTCCAATTGCTTAAAGAGTTCTTTCAGCCGCTCCAATTCCATAGACAGCTCTTCTTCATTCATCTCCATATCTTCCATCATCTTGAGCGCCTCATCTTTTTCCAGCTCTTCAAGGAGTTCGCTGATCTTCTCCATCAATTCGCGCGTCTCCTCGTCAGCGAGTTCTTCAAACATCTCCTGTAAGCGCTCCTGCTTTTCCTGCATCTCGGGGCTGACCTCCTCAAATTCGGGCTGATTCTCAAGATTTTCGTCAAATCGATCTTTCGCTTCCTGAATTTCATTTTCCAGCGACTTCTGCCGATCGAGTAGGTCCTCCAGCTCCTTTTTCATCTGCCAGTCCATGGACTTTTGTTGCAGTGCCTTCTCCCGCAGCTGCTTAAACTCTTTTCGGATCTTTTCCGATTCGGCATGCGCCTTCTCCAGACTCCTTTTAATTTCTTCCTCATTCGAGTCCTCTTTCTCTTCAAACTCTTCCTTGGTTGGTTGGGCGTATTTCAGGACCGAGGTGCGGCTGCTCTTTCTACCTGATACGCCATCATTATCCCATACTTCAAAGTAATAGTTGACCTGATCCCCCGGACGCAACTCCAGGCCGTTGACGTCAAAGACATGATCAAACCCAATGCGCTTGTTGGTCGGTTGGTTCAGTTCGATGACGATTGGCTCCGACTGCGACTGCCCTTCATTGGTGATATGATAGTTAAAAGTGAGCCGCGTCAGACCATAGTCATCAGACGCATCCCCTACTAGGTACAGGAGCTTCTGGTCTGCACTGTCGACGAATTGCTTCAGTCCAATCGTCGGATGCAGATCAGGGATCACGCTGATCGTGTAGCTGATCGAATCTCCCTTTGGCAATTGCTCATTGCCGATCACCAATTTGTATTGGCCGTTGCGATAGATGCGCTTACTGATGGTATAACTGTCGGTGCCAAGACGAGCTGCTTCTTCGGTCTCTTGACCGTCGAGCACGAAGTCCAGTCGCTCGGTGTTGACAGATTGGAAGATCCAATCCACCTTGGTACCCTGCGGTATGACCAGATCTCCCACATTGGAGAGCTGCTCGTCACGCCGGTTGATATAGGCTGGGTAATCAAGCTCCGTGGTAAAGTTGAGGATATTGGGCTTCTTTAGCACGTGGAGGCTATAGTCTTTGGATGTAACGCCGGAGCTCTCGACGCTAAAAGAGATGTCCTGCTGCACATTGTTAAATACATAGCTGTAGCGGTCGGCAGCTTCCTGCTTCATACGGTATTGGAAGCCATTGACCGTCACGAAGGCCTCCTCGGGCAAGTACTCTCCGGATATGGAGACGCTGAGTTGAAAATCTTCATACTGAGGTACGTCCAGGGATTCATTTTCCACATGAAAGTAGAAGGGAGCTTCTCTTTCAAAGGCGGTGCTGTTCTTCAGAATACGATGGGTCGGATCTTTGATGAGACTGGGAGCGGCAATCAGCAGTGCTAGAAGTAGGAGCAGTGGTGGAAGGGCATATGGCAAGTACCTCCGGTTATTGCGCAGATCGATGGCGGCCTGAAAAGGCACCGGTTGGATCTCGGCCGTCTTCTGGTCAATGGAGGCAAGAACCAGCTCCCTCGAGGCGGCGGAATCGGCCTGTCGGTTCAGATGCAATATGTTGATGAGCTTGTCTTTGACATCCTCGAAATGCAGGCCAATGATCTCTGCCGCTTTCTCATGCGAAATGATCTTACCCAATTTGAAGTAATGCACGATCGGCAAGGCTATCCACTGAAACAGAGCCACGGCCGAAATCAGCAGGAAGGAGAAGAACAGAAGCTTGCGTACACCCGTACCAAAGTAAAACAGGTGCTCTGCCAAAGCAAATGCCAGAAAACACAGAACCAACAATCCAACAGTATACAGACTGCCTCGAATCAGTTGATTAACATAATACTTGCGAGTAAACCGGTCTAGTTTCTCCAGTAAGATTTGATAGCTTGAATTTGCTCGGGACATATTATCGCAGTGGCAATCTTGAGTTCACAAAAATTATACCTTAAATCATACCGATAGCCTCCTAGAAAGGTTTTCTAGCGATAAAGGTTTAACATAACTTACAATGAAAATGAGGCCGCGCTTATGTAAAAAACGGTAAAACAAGGGGATAAGTTAAACTCTTTCAATCAATGAAGCAACCGATTGCACCGCAAATGCCGTCATTGTGGAGCAGTAGCCTTTAAGGTAATTCTTTTGATAGTAAGACGTCGTCTAGCGGCCGCTACCACAAACTTGCAGGCCTTCGACGTATTTTGAGAAACGAGTGCGACGAAAGGGCAGGAACTGACGTATCCAGTCAGCATCTTGGTGGTATTCGACATTATACTTCAGCTCCAAGATGATTGTGCTGACCCGCTGCAGGGGCTGCTTGCCGAGGTCGGTCTGAGCGCCATAGGCCAAATTGCGATCAATCGTGATGCGAAATCGGCCATCCCACGTAGCAAAATAGCTGCGTAGGTAAGAGTTGGAGGAGACAGGCAGCAGTGGGGCAGGCAGCGTCCCATCTTTCTTGATCGCGTGGATTTGATTGATGAGATTGGCCATGACAAAATCCTGCAAGGTGTGACTCACCTTGTGGCCGATAAGGTTCTCCTTTATTTTGATCTCAAGTTTGGGATGCCGGATGGTAGACCACTCATCCCCGTACCAGCGGATGCGGTGTTTGCGTCGGTGGGAGACCCCGGCCACCGTCTCACGATAAGCATCATATGCGGCATTGTCAAAATAGATGTTGTTGATGATGCGATCGGGATACGTCCGGACAAAGGAGGCTGGATGTTGACGTATGATTGCTAGGCTTTGCTGGTACGTGACCAACCCCGGACTGTATTTGAGTTCATGCCTTTTTTGACTCATCTGCTTGATAATCAGCTTGGTGGCTGAGCGATGCTAGATGACAAGATCGGGCTTATCCACAAAGGAGATGGTCGTCGAGTCTGACAGCTCGGCCAGCGAAGCCCGGGCCTGCTCCAGGTTGTTCAGATCATCGACATTGCAGATGTACGAAAGATCCAACCGGCCCTCGATTTGATCCATCCTTTTTAGCTCTACGTATTTGAAGTGACGTTTTAGAATCTCGCTGACCTGCGACAATGCGATGCGGTCGGTGTTGACATTGACAAACATCTTGTCCTCCAGCCTGAAAGATTGTCCCCGGATGGTCTGGTTGAAGTAGATCAAGGGTAGGATGCACGCCACGGCCAGGAGTGCTAGCAATGGCTTGTTGGCACCGGTCACCAGACCAATGGCGATCGTGAGAAATAGGTAGGTGAGCTCCTCGGGATCTTTGATGGCTGCCCGAAATCGCACGATGGACAAGGCACCGACAAGCCCCAGCGACAGCGCCAGCGAAGACTTGATCACCGTGATTATGAGAAAGGTAGTCAGCGCCAGCGGGATAAAATTTAGCGCGAATTTGCGTCGATTGGAGATGCTGGTGCCAAACCGGATATAAAACCACCGAAGTAGGAGGCCCAAGATGGCAGCCGTGCCCAGGTTGATCAGAAACTCCGTGAGGTTGACGGTCGAGTTAAACTCCTGCAGGTACTCTTCAAATCGCAACATGCATCTCTGGGTTAGGGGACAAATGTCGCGATTTTTTCGGGTTCATTACCAGGGACCGGACTACTCAAAATGGAGATCTGCGCCACGGCAAAACGGGCTACACCTGCCTAGGTCGCGGTCACTGCAGAGGGTAGTTATCAAGTAGGCGCTGTCCATCGGTGGAGGTGACCATTACCCGATTTATATGCGGGTTGATCAAGAGATTGTCCACCGTGATGCGCCGGCCCAACAGGGTGATTTGCTGATACGCAGCGCTGGCCAGGGCTATCTCCACGCGCACCCAGCCGTCGACAATGTCGGGGATCTCGCGGATGCTGATCTTCTCCCCGCTAGATAAGTCGTCCCTGCTGGGACCATGTCGGTACTCCACCATAGGCATGCCGTCATAGGTGGGATCGATATAAACCCAGAAGGAAGCCGATCGCTGCCGGCCGTCTTGAGGCAAGGAGCCGGAGAAGACAGTTAGGGGCCCCTTTCGCTGGTATGCCGCACCGTCACCCGAGAAGGTCGGCTGGCCGTGCTTTGCGTCTTCAAATCCATCGTAGATCACTCCGTTGCAGTCATCGCATCGCAAGACTTCTCCGCGCTGCTGCCGCTCATCTGGCAAGGTCACCGATACGGGGGATACCGAGTCAGCAAGGGCGCTCAGCGGGAGCCGCGACAACGTGATATAATCATCCTCCCAAAACGTTGCCGCGCGCTCAACCAATCGCTGTTCTCCCACGGAGAGTTTGGCCCCCTTGGCCACCAGCAGCAGCAGGGGCGCTTCGGCCATATCATTTAGGCGCTCCTTGCGAATACGTGGATCTGCAATGAGCTGCAGATTACTATGACTTTGAGAGAGCGAAGCACGCGACGCGGCTGACTGGATGATGGGAAGACCGGTGTGGTACGCACATTTCAGACTTTCGTGGTAGCCAGACATGTTGGCCTTTCGTTGCATTTTGTCGGTGCTAGCCACGAGCGGTAATGCCAAGATTCCCTGAAAGTCGGAGATCTTCTGAGTTGCCTGCTCAAACCGCCCCAGATACTCGGCACTGGTGCTTTCCAGCTTGTCATTCTTCTTTAGCAGCCCGTTGGTGTGATGGCGATAGTAGCCCGCTGCGTCAAAGATCCAGAAGAGCAGGCAAATCAAGAGACCTGCGGTCGCCAGCCGGCGCCAGGTGCCCTCCCGTAGCAATTTGTAGAGATGATAGATCTGATAAGCCGCATATACGTTTATGACGTAGTAGAAGATCCAAGCAAAACGCCCCAGGGCTCTAAACTGCTTGAGCGCCGGCACCCAGTCGGTGAGAAACTGCAGACCCCATCGAAAGGGCAGGCACATGGAGTAAGCCAGCACAATGACCGAGGCGATGAGGAAGTCTTTGTGAGGAAGTTCATCTGGCCAGCGTCTTTCCAAGCCCATCAAACGCATCGCGCCCGCGATCAACCAGTATACCACCACCAGCAAAGCCGGAGTGCCGATAAATGCTCTCCCCTCCCAAATGACTTTTGGCTTGAACAAATCCATCACGACCTGAGTCACCGCAGAAAAGTGCGGCAGCAAGACGCTGGATATCGTGGCGTAGTAGCTGTAGAAGCCGTACGGAGCCGTGGGCCGATCGACGACCGGATCGGTCCAAAAAGTCAAGCCTTGATAAAACAGGATAGGCACCGACGCAATGACTAGCAAATGCCAATAGCGTACGGCGACCCTGCTCAGAGAGCGACTACGCACGAGTTTGACTAGCAGATAGGCCAGCACAAACACGCTTCCTATGGCCAGATAGTAGAGATGCACCCCGCCAGCCAGAATCCCGGCCGCCACGCCGACGACGGTGTCCCGATATTTCTTTTGCGAGTCTTCTATCTTGAGCAGCAATAGCCACCATAGGGCCAAAATGAGCGGATAGGACAGGCTCAGATGACCATGCATGCGGTGCAGTTGGGGCGATAAGAAGACCACGCAGAGTGCCACTATGCCGGCATACCAAGGGGGGAGGGTGTAGTGGCGCAGTAGAAAGTAGACGGCCAGGACGGCCAAGGGTATGGCTAGCAGCATGGACAAATTGAGGATGCCGACCGAGTGAGACCCCAGAGCGAGTACATGATCATCGATCCACTGCAGTAGCCAGACATAGATCGGATGGCTGTCGACGAAAAAGAGGTGCTCACCATAGGGGTGGTTAATGCCTTCAAATCTCAGGCCCTCGCCATGCTTCAGGTGAAATCCAAATACAAAGTAGTTTTGTAATCCATCGCCGCTGTTGGCAAAGAGAAAGGCGTTGGGATGCTTTAATACCTCGCCAAAGCGCCCCCAAAGACAGGCCAGCGCCAGCAAGGGCAGTAGGATGATTGCGGGAAGCTCCCTCTTGATTTTACCTGTCACCAGGTCCTAAATTAAGGATAATTTGCAGGTGTCTTGCCCGAGTCAGAGCCCTCCTATATCTCGGTCACGTACCCAAGAACGAGGCATAGATCTCCCGGATCTGCTGATTGGACTCCGACGCTACAATCGACATGATCTTGTCCCGTAGCTGTCGGGCTCGATCGCCCTTATACTGAGTAAGAAAGGAGCACATCATGCGCACGGCAGCAATCTTGGTATATGGCGAGGAACTGGTATTTGATGCTACCTCTCCACTCATGCTCAGCCACTGGTCTTGGGTCGTGTCTGAAGTCATTGACAGGATCTCTTCAAAGTGTGTATAAAACTCCAGCGCAGGAAGTCCCTGTACAGAGGCCATGTGGTGGGTAAAGTAGGTCAGATGTGTGGTGTCTCCACTCTCACTGTAGATGGAGGACAGTGCGGCGACGATATCAGCCTGTTGTTCGTCTCGCAAGGCGGCAATCTCTTGGGTGCATCTGACTGGATCAAGCTGATGTAGGGTGCGAATGGCTGCCCCCACCACCGGATAGGCCTCCGAGCTGTTGATACTCTCGGCGATGACCGCCTTGTCTTGGTCGGAGCCAAAGTGACCAAGTGCCCTGATCGCACTGGCTCGTACTTGACTGTGCGGATCCTGTCTGGCCGCATCGACAATCATATCATGATAGTCGGGGTACTGCGCCCAAGGCACATAGTCCAGGACCGAGCTTCTGACAGACCAAAAGGGATCACGGAGAGCTGACATCTTGACGGCGACGCTCGCCGAGTCGCTTCGACTGAAGATGGCCTGCAGCGCGGCCGTACGTACAGCCAGTGCATTGTCGGGCTGGTACATGCGGTGATAATCTTTGGGGCTGTAGTCTTGACAATAGATCTGTGCCAGCAAATCTCGACCGGGGTCGAGCACTACAAAGTCCGGCTCCTTTTCGAGCGCAATGGACATAACCTGCTTGCGCTCGTTTAGGGTAACAGGGAGTCGCTCGCGTGTACCATCGACATAATATATCTCAATCTCCGTCGGCAGTACAAACACAGCTGCATGTTCATCGGGATCTTGCACCTGCTCAAACGACAGCTGAAGTTCACCCTGTGCAGGTTTCCACTCAAAAGCAAAGTCGAGCTCGGGGTGGCCCTCGTCCAGATACCATTGATTAAAGAACCAATTCAGGTCTTCACCGGTCACGTCTTCAAAAGCAAGGCGGAGGTCATGTACTTCAGCGGCATCGAAGGCATGCTCGTTCAGATAGGTATTTAGTGCCACCTTAAAGGCCTTCTCTCCCACATATTTTCGCAACATATGCAAGACGAGTCCGCCCTTGTTGTAGCTGTGGGCATCAAACATGTCTTCATGCTCGTCATAGCCAAATTCGATCAGCGGATGCGTATGATTGGAGGCTTCGTACAAGTAACCCTGCAACTCCTGCTGACGGTGGTGGTCGGCCCGGTCCTCGCCATATTTGTGCTCAAACCATAGGTACTCCCCGTAGTTGGCAAATCCCTCGTTCAGCGTCAGATTGGACCAAGATTCGCAAGTGACGTAGTCTCCAAACCAATGATGGATCAGTTCGTGGGCTACGATGTAGTCATTCCCATTATCGATCAACTCCCTTTGGTGCCGCTGCACGAAGTCACCAAAGATCACCGCTGTGGTGTTTTCCATGGCGCCGGACACGTAGTCGCGTACTACGATTTGAGCATATTTCTGCCAGGGATAATCTAGGCCCATGTATTCGGAAAAGAAGTCCAACATTTCTCGAGTATGGGCGAAGATCGCCTTGGCATCTTCTTCGTATTTCTCCTCGACGTAATAGGAGACGTCGATACCATTCCATGTTTCGGTGACGACGGCAAACTCACCCACCGCCACCATAAAGAGGTAGGGAGCGTGCGGTAGGTCCATGATCCATAGGTCCGCCCGTTTGCCTTCTTCCACGGCCTCCGAGCTGACCAGGACACCATTACTCAACGTCGTAAACCGATTGTCGACCGTCATCCGGATCTGCTGCGTACATCGCTCGTTGGGATGATCAATGGTCGGAAACCAGCGGGAGTTAAAATCGGTCTCACCTTGGGTCCAAATCTGCTGGGGTTTGCTACCCTCTTCCCCGCGAGGGTTTATAAAAAACAACCCTTTGTCTGAGGTAATGGCCCGGCTGGCACTTTCACCGGTCGACGGATGGGCTACATAGTCGATGCTGAGCTGGATGGTGTCTCCCTTCTCATGTGGGGTTTGCAGCGCTATCTTCAACTCACGGCCATCATACTTGTAGTCGAGGGGCTGCCCGGTACGGCTTTCTTTAACGCTATTGATCTCAAAGCCTTTGGCATCCAGCACAAAGGTATCGACGGCGTAGAAATAGGGCGTCAGCGTAAGGTGTGCCTGCCCGATGACCGCTTCCTCTTGCCAATCAAACGCCAGATCCAACGAGGTGTGCAGCAAGTCCACCCTCCGTGTGGCTGAGGCCCAATACACTGGCAGATCATAATTTGGGGTCTCTATCGGCGCCGGTTCTGGCTCGGGCGTGACCACCAATGTATCGAGATGTCGGATCTCCGTTTCTACCGGCGGAGCGGGTTGGTCCTCCGCTGGGACCTTGGCCATCTGCTTGGCGGTTCCACAGCCTAGGAGCAGACCGAAGAGTGTGGGCAAAAGGGATCTTACATGCATATCAAGAACGGGTGGTTTTATAGCTTAACAAAGACGACGACCAAGCTCTACAACGCATTTTGCCGCCCAATTAATGCCTAGTGGACGGTAACACTGAAAGCGGAACGCCCGATCGCCTTGCGGGTTGATCAAACGGCCAGGTCATATTCGCGTAGAGCATCATTGAGCGAGACCTTTTTATCTGTACTTTCCTTGCGCTGACCGATGATCAGGGCGCAGGAAACTTGAAAGTCACCAGCGGGAAAGGACTTGGTGAATGATCCGGAGATGACCACGCTTCGAGGGGGTACGAATCCTCTGGATGTGACGGGTTCATCACCGGTCACATCGATGATTCGGGTGGACTTGGTGACCACTACGTTGGCCCCTAGTACGGCCTCGGCACCGATACGCACACCCTCCACCACGATCGCCCTTGACCCAATGAAGCAGTTGTCTTCGATGATCGTCGGCGAGGCTTGCAAGGGTTCCAGCACCCCACCGATACCGACACCGCCACTCAGGTGGACATTGCGTCCGATCTGGGCACAAGAGCCCACTGTAGCCCAGGTATCTACCATCGTGCCGCCACCTACCCAGGCGCCGATATTGACGAAGCTTGGCATCATGATCACTCCCTTCTCGAGATAGGAGCCAAATCGGGCGATCGCATGGGGCACTACACGTACGCCCTGGTCGGCGTAGTTGTGCTTGAGGGGGACCTTATCATGAAATTCAAACGGATCCAGGTGAATGGTCTCCATTTGCTGGATGGGAAAGTACAAGACGACTGCCTTCTTTACCCATTGGTTCACTTGCCACTCGCCCTGCGAGGTAGGTTCCGCCACTCGGAGCTTGCCCCGGTCCAGCAGGCCGATCACCTCGCGGATGGCGTCTTGGTATTTGGATTCAGCCAGTAGTGCGCGGTTCTCCCAGGCGTCAAGGATGTTGGACTTTAGTTCTTGCATCAGGTCAGTATTTGTAGGCGGCCAAAGTTAAACTAAAGTGCCTAAAGATCATCATCGACCCTGCAGCCCATGACAGGGCAATCGCAAGAATCAGGTGACTAAGACTTTGATGATGGTCGTCGCACCAACCCGCCTTTTTCCTTCTAGTCTTGATGCCACACTTTAGCGTAGTTTCGTTCTTGAGTTTATTGAGCGCGATATGCCTGAGTAAAGCTATATTTTCTGGGCCATGCCCTTTTCTGATCTTACACTCATCTTCACGAAAGGCAATGTCGAGGGTCCAATGGAGCTTGTTTTCTATTCCCCAGTGCTTCCTCACCACAGTATTGAGATGGGCACACTGGGCGGTAGTGAACTGATATAATACCAGCCACAACGCATGATCTGGGCAATACCGTGAGCATCGTTCTTGTCGGTCTTTGTTCATCTGAAACCGGTAAAACGCCATGTGCATGATACGCATCAATACAGACGGCCCGAAAGCTCCATATCTCGCAGGCCATGCCAGTGTCACGTCGATAAATGGCCACTCTTCACCGAATATGGCGCATGCGTCTTTACCGTTTCACCGATCGCTTCCTGTGTTGAGGCACAATCACCCTCCCAGAGCCTGTTTCCATCACGATCAACAACACAAACATGCGTGACATCCTACGATACATCTAATCCTACATATTGGTCCATTCTTATCTCCACTTCTCTTTAATAGGTTGTTTTGGCAATAGACTATCCCAGGAAGGGCAGCAATTACCATACTTCGCACCTATTAGGCTAAATGTGATAATATAGATTGCGGAAAATAAGGGCTCATCCTGACAGGGATAGCAATCCCACAATGACCCCTGCGAGCGTCGCAAAGGCACGTGATCTGTAGCATGTCCACCATTTGACAAGACGTGTTGCTGGGCAGCCATGCCTCCCCCCGAAGTCAGCTTTGACGAGGTCAGGTTCGCGCCACTAAGGGATCTTTTGTCACAAGATCCTCGGATACGGGTGTGAGGACTACGACCATTGCCTAGGATCCTGCTTAGATCCGGCGTTCTCAAGAATGATCGCTTGTCCGTTTTCTCCAATGTTTATCGATGATCCCTTATTCTTTTACCCACAAACTCTCCAAAGAGAACGGACGCAACTGTTATTTCATGTAAATTCTTCAAGCCGCGGTCAGCTTGCTTGAGGCTAATTTGCTCATATCCATTAAAGAAGTAGTTTATCCAAGAAGCAACACCATTGATGCTTTCTCCTCTCCCCGCTTCAATATATTCCACTTTATCTAAGCTGGTGCGTCTATAGAAAGGCATCCAATAGGGTAGATATGGAGAGACCGCGATGCACAACTGTTCACCTTGCTGGGGCCTCGAGCAAGCCAGATAGCCATTCCTGTCATCCAGGCTGACGAAGATGTAGTTGGGCTTGCTCTTCCTAAATTCCTGCCATTTAGCCTTGAAATCAAGCAACTTGTCTTCAAAGTACTCAACATCATAATCGACCGAAAATTCCTTCAATGTCTCGGAGTAGCTACGAATAAATATCGCAAGCTTCTTCACTGTCGGTATCCGGTCTACCTCCTCACCAGTTAAGACTGGAGAGGAGGTGTATTCATCTCGATCTAAATAGCAAGCCTGATAGACGAGTGATTCGCTTTCGAATGCAAGATCAAGAACTGAAGTATCTCCAAAATCGTGAAGTCTGGTCGCATAGTACTCCTTTGGAAGAAGATCACAGCCTCCAAACTTCTCAGCACATTTAGCAACAATCTCCTTCTCAAACTCGCTATACGTACTAGTATCTAATCTGAATCCGGCAGTGTCCTGAATAAAACTGATGGCTATCTCTGCAAATGGATTGAAAGAGATAACCAAGGTCTCGTTAGGACAATAACATCGCATTGTGTAACATGCCCCAGATTCTCTCGAAGCATTTCTGAGCTCCCCAGGTGCCCTCTTCTTGCACTCATCGATAATGTTGATCCAATGTTTCCTCCGCTTGCGGAGTTGTTTCAAGTGGGCGGTACTCAAAATTGTCTTGATTACCAGACTATACCTTGGATTGCACCCTCTTATAAAAGAAAGCGCATCACTCCTGATTTTCTCGATAAACCTTCTTTCATCTAACGGATCTCCCTGGATCAGCATCTTGGCACTTTTAATTCATGTTATGGTTTTTTAGGCATGAATCCAACTCCCACTTCGGGTAGGTTGGGTCTATGCTTGGATATAAATCATCTTTCTGGCCATAGCTTTTGACAATCGCTCGTAGACCGTTTAACCACCCTTGCTTCTGCTGCGAACGCGTTATACCCTTCTCATCTGCTGCAACTCTTCGAAGCTCTCTGGTCAACATCGTACCTAAATCGCTCCTGGTCTTCGTACAATTTCTCAAGTCAAGGTCTGCTCCGATAACATCTCTTAGAACATTCGTTATGGCTCTGGCTGCTATCCACCTAGCTTGATGCGCGGTGAAGGCTATATCAGGGTTTGCTCCAAGAGTCGTGGGTATTTCAATTATCGTGACATTGCTACAATAGTACGGATAAGGGAATGCATCAAGACTGTTTGGACCCCACATTTTTGCCACTCTTAGATCTGGGTCATCGGGTGGTACCTCAAATGAGAAGGATTTCTTACAAAGTGGTATGTAAAAATCGCCTGGAGTAGAAGAACTTCCACCACTGGTGGAACCAAAGTGAGGACCACCGGATGCGCCGCCCCCACAAGCCTCTTCGTACGTGATGCTTGTACTGCAATCATAGCAGCTCACAACACCTCCGGCCTCGCTACAATAGCATTCTGTAACCTCGTACCATGTTATGTCGCAGACAACATCGCGGCTCTTGCTGGTACTCAGAGACTCTAGCAGGTCGCAATCTACTTTGTCATAAATACGGTCATCAAAGAACAAGAAAAGTGCTCCAATAAATTCACGTGAGAATTCACTAGACTTACCAATTGCATTCTTCTTTACGTTCTCTTTCTTATTGTACTTCCTTATATCTTTGCGTTCGGCTATGTGAAATGTCAGGTCGGACTCCGTTCCTTTGAATGCAAGCATAATTGAAGAAACTTCTGTCCCCTTCTTGTTTATAAAGGGAATAAATGCAACCTGTCCTTCATCGTGATAGACCGAATGATCCCTTCCTTGGCTCCATTGAATAAGACCGTACCTTTTTTTCAAAGCCTTTCCTACATCTGGTGCGTCAGACTCAAAATAGAATTGGAGGTAGTCAATAAATTGGCCGCCAAGAAGTGTAGTTTGGAGATGGCTGTTTGTTGAGGGATCTAAATGGTTCCCATCAATCGAAACCTCTCCCGTTTCGCCTTGTTTAAGAAGGATTCCTCCCCCTTGATTGTACTCTGGGTCTTTCTCACAAGACACTAATACGACAAGTGCAAGTGCTACTAAAGCAATGTGCTTAATCAATTTCATTTCTATCGAATTTAGTTTCTAGCGAATATCAATTATGAGACTGCCAGATTTTGGCAGTTTCAAACTTTAACACTTGCGAGAAGAGATACTTACTTTGTAATTTACGTGTGTCAACTTATCTTAACATCGCTATACACTCAATCCGCAGTTTGTGAAAACTAACTGCAAAGCCATATGCACCGAACAAACCTCTCAGAGAAGTTGAGGCTTCTCAAGCGTGTCCATAACCTCATCAAAACCAAGGCCACTGGGCCACCAAACGCGCTTTCATTAAGGCTAGAGCTGTCTCCTCGCACAGTTTACCGGCTGATTGATCAACTGAGGCAGATGAATGCGCCTATTTCTTATGACAAGTGCAGGAGAACTTACTACTACAGATATGAAATAACTTTTGAGGACCTTGTTCGAGAAATTTGAGGCATTCCATTATACCCAAAGGTTTAGCCGTAGAGCCGTATCGGGCCAGGGCAAGCCTACTTAACATAACGTAAGTTATGGGCATAATAAATTGATAATCAATTTATTGCGTATAATATTATGTTAAGTAGCGTTCAGATCGGGGCTCTTTCGATTGGATCCATCATAAACAAAGTGCTTATTCGCCTCAAAGATGGCCCACCGTATGAGGCGATATACCCAGCTCCCGAGCAAGCAGTTTTTTGGATTTCCCCTGCTTGAAGTACCCAAGAATGATCTGCTGTTTTTCTATCATATTGACATGGTTTGATCGGCCAAGCCGATCTGCGCCCATGGCAAGGGGTGCACTTTTCAGTGGCAGACTACAATGGTCTCCAATACTCATGATCTTGTTTTTTCACCTAAGATCATCATATTCTTGCGATCGACCCTGCAGCCCATCATCTTCCGGATGCATGGTTGGAGGTTTTGCTGTCCTATCTAGATAAGCAAGCGCCAAGCGACCACCTGAGCCACGATGCCGACCAGGAGACCTCCGTAGATTTGGCTTGGCTCATGGGCTCCTAAGTACAAGCGACTCGTCGCAACCAGGCCGGTAGTCAGGATGACCACCGTCAAGAGCACCGAGAGGTGCATGGACCATGAGCCAATGCTCACACTGTGATAGCCAAAGGCCCAGAGTAGCAAGGCGACGAAGGCCAAGAGTCCGCCTATACCCACCAAGTGTAGGCTGACCTTGCTGAAGACGGTGATGAGGAAGCTGAGCGACAACGCAATGAGACTGCCCAGGCTGACGACCGCAAATGCCGTAGGCACCTCTGGATTGTGTCTCACATTGAGATAAAACCACGTGTAAAAGACGATCGTGGCGATCAGGGGCCCGATTCGATCCTGTCGCTGCCTTAAGTATAAAGAATCGGCAAAGCCCACCATCACCATAATCACCAGCGAGATCGCTGGGAAAAAGAAGGTGTAGAGCGCACAGGTCAGGATGAGATACAGATTCTCGCCCGCCGAAGTAACACCAAAAGAAAAGGGGTCGACCTGATGCAGGAGCAGCAAGCACAGGGTGAGAATCAGCAGCGGATGAAATAGTCCGGAAAGCGCCCTAGCTATAAATGGCATTGCGCAGCAAAGCTACACTTTGGTAATCACAACCTCGACCCTTCGGTTTTGTGATCGCAGCGCTTCGGTCGAATTGTCTGTGATGGGCGCAGCGGCACCATAACCCCGGGTCTTGATCCGAAACGACTGAATACCGCGCTTGACCAGATACTGTTTGACCGCCGATGCTCTTTTCTGTGAGAGCTGGTAGAGCGCGTCTTTGTCACCCACGTTGTCGGTATGGCCATTGATCCGGATCTGGAGGCCCGGATGTTGGCGCAAGACGGTGCTCAACCGATCCAGCTCTCCGTAAGAGGAAGACAGGATGCGGTCCTTGCCTCGCATGAAGAATATCGGGTCCAGCGCAATCTGCCCGTTGGCGACGATGGGGTCCATGGGGATCTTTATGACTTTGGTGCCGCGCAGAGCTTCTGGGGAAAGATCCAGTCGTATCTCGCGGCCGATATAACCTGTCTTCTGTGGTAGAAACTTCAAGATCTGATCCGAGCCCTCTATGAGGGAGATACCTCGATCAGAGACCAGGGTGTCATAGGCAAACTCCTCTGACGATACGGGACCAAAAGCTAGTTGGGCGTCGATGGGCTCCTGCGAGGTAGCGTCGACCACGTAGCACTTGATTGTCGAAGGCGGTGTACTTTTCGTGGCACGGGCCAGCTTGCGCTCCTTCGGTGTCGGTGCCGTATACGGGACACGGTAGATGTCGCTGGACCCGTCTCTGGTACTGGTAAAGTAGAGATATCCCGTGGCAGCATTGAGAAACGGCTGTGAGTCATGGGCATCAGAATTGATCGGCCTGGGCAGGGGGCGCGGGGTAGACCATTTGGTCCAGCCCTCGTCGAGCCGCTCGGATACCATTATATCTTGGTTGCCTTCCCGCTCTGACGAGAAAAACAAATACCGTTTGTCATCGGATATGAAAGGCGTGATTTCTTCTCCAGCGGTATTGATATCTGATCCCAGATGCACGGGCGCACTCCACAGCGTGGTATGCACCCGGAAGGATACGTAGAGATCATTCTTGCCATGAGAATCCTTGCGATTCATCGACAGCACCATGACCTCGTTGTCCTTGCTCAGATTGAGATTGACATCCGCCTCCAGGTTGTAGTAATCATAGATGAAGAGCGGCTCTGGAAAGTGCCAGGTATCCCCATTTTTACTTGCGAAGGAAAAGCCCTTGCTCATACTACCGTCCTTGAAGAACTGATTGATGATAATCACCTTCTCGGGATCGGTGGTGACCGCGCACACGCTGTTAGGAAGAGCACTGTTGAGCGGGTACTTGGGATGATCGATCTTGTCAAAGGGCTCTTGATCAGTCACGGCAATCCAGATGTCCTGATTGAAGAGCGAAGAGACAGGATTGACATCTTTAGACTCGCCCAACGAGGTGTAGATCTCCTGAAGGGTCTCTCTGTATTCTTGATAGGAGAGGCTCTTTGAAATGTCATCCTCGTTGACTTTGAGCGTTTTGTCAAAGGAAGGATGACCTACACGAGTGAAATACATGGTCTGGCCATCGAGGCTGACCACCGGGTTGATTTCGTCGTATTGGGTATTGATGCGGGGATTCAGCTTTTCGATTCGCTGGTTGGCATCATCCAAGTCCTTACCATACCACATCAATAAGGACGCGACAATATAGTACTTAAACATTTTGTGTTTGTTTAACTAAAATAAACTTGTTCCAGAAGTGGTGTAAGAACGTCGGAGTCTCCATCAAGGGAAACTTGACCTGTTCCTTAGTCGATGGAAGGAATGAATTAATAAAATTCGCTAGCAAAAATAGAAATTTGCAGGCATTTGCATGGAATTTTACTTCTGCCACCTAAGTTAATTACTCTACATGGGTCTTTTTTGTAGATAAATAATGTATTTACTTGTCATAAAAACGTTGATACCATAGTGGTAAAAGGGGCAATCATCGGTGGATTCATGCTAGCTGGGCTTTTCTCACTCTCGGCGTTGAGGGGCCAGGACAACGGTTTGCCTCAAAAGTTGGAGGTCGACGGAGAGATCGTCACTGCCATTATCACCGAGGGCGACACCCTGTACATCGCGGAACTGGGAGATGTCCGGATCACCTCCAAGCGCAAGTTTAACAGCAAAGAAGAGTACGCCCTCTATCTGCGCTATCGTCGCTACGCCAACAAAGTGTATCCATACGCAGTAGATGCCATTCGGATTTTTCGTGAGCTGGAAGAGATCACGCACAGCATGAAGCGCCGGCACAAGCGTAAGCACATTCGTCGATTGCAGCGTGAATTGAAGGACGAATTTCAGGACCCCCTCAAGAAACTGAGCAAAACCCAGGGAAAGATATTGGTACACATGATCGAAAAGGAATTGGACAAGCCCATGTTCTACCTGATCAAGGGTCTTAAAGGCGGGGTGACAGCCAACTATTGGAATACCGCGGGCAAGCTATACGGATATCACCTCCGCAAGGGCTATGTAGTCGGCGAGGATGCCATAATGGACATTGTCCTGGAGGACTTCGATATCACGCATCGACAATAAAGCTGTACTTTTCGCGGTCAAATTTCCTCATCGATGGATTTTTCCGATGGCTCGAATCTCACCACAAGGTCGTCCTTTGAACCGGGAAAAGTGTCTTGGCGCAGCCCCTCCAACATCGCCTTGATCAAGTACTGGGGTAAGCATGGCGATCAGCTGCCTCAAAACCCATCCTTGAGTTTCACGTTGTCTGCCGCACACACCGATACTACGCTGATGTATGCCCCCAAAAAAGGGGTGGACCGTGAGGTCTCGTTGCTCTTTGACGGTCGGCCGGAAGCTCGGTTTCAAGATCGGATTGCGCAATACCTACAGAAAGTCAGTCGCTATCTACCCTTTCTGGATCAGATGGATGTACAGATACACACGAAGAATTCTTTTCCACACTCCGCAGGCATCGCCTCTTCCGCTTCCGGTCTGAGCGCCCTGGCCCTTTGCCTGTGCACGTTGGAGGATCAACTTTTTCAGTCCTTGTCCGATGATGAGACCTTCCGGCTCAAGGCCTCCTGGCTGGCACGGCTAGGTTCGGGCAGCGCCTGTCGATCCGTGTATTCGCGCCTCGCACTGTGGGGCAAGACCGGCCTTGTTGAGGGCGCCAGCGATCAATATGCCATAGCCCTCTCAGGTGGGATAGACAGCAGCTTCATCAACTACCAGGATGCGATTCTCATCGTCGACCACGGAGCCAAGTCGATCAGCAGCACTGCTGGACATGGCTTAATGGAGAATCACCCCTTCGCCACCCAACGCTTTGAACAAGCCCGAAGAAACTTGCATCAGATATTGTCCGCCCTGCAGAATGGGGACCATGATCAATTGGGTCGGATTGTCGAGACCGAGGCCCTCCAGTTGCATGCGATGATGCTGAGCTCCAACCCGTACTACGTCCTGTTTAAGCCCCATACCCTCAAGATCATAGACCTCGTCAGAGAGTTTAGAAAGACCACCCAATTGCCGGTTTACTTCACCCTCGACGCGGGGCCCAATGTGCATCTATTGTATCCCAGACATTGCAAAGCGGAGGTGGAGAGTTTCATCACCAGTGTATTGGTCACGTATTGCCAAGACGGATCTTGGATCAGCGACCAGGTTGGCGAAGGACCCATCGAAATCGAATGAGATGAGCAGATCACACACACTAGTCTACATTCTAATAGCCGCAGTGGCCGCCTGTCAGGCCCAAACCGAGCGAAGCGCCCTGGTGCAGGATCCCGCTTTTGACAAGACCATTCGAAAGTACTTGGACTTCACCGTGCCGGTCATCAATTGCCAGGATCTCCGGGAGATGGGCGAAGAGGTGATCCTGCTGGATGCGCGAGAAGAAGAGGAGTATGAGGTGAGTCACATTGAGGGGGCCGCTCATGTGGGTTATCAGGACTTTGACGTAAGCAGCGTTGATCATCTGGACAAGGACGATCCGATCGTCGTCTACTGCTCCATCGGCTATCGCAGTGAGAAGATTGCCGAGCAGCTGCAGGAGGCGGGCTTTCGCAATGTGCGAAACTTGTACGGGAGCATCTTTGAGTGGGTCAATCGTGGCTTTGAGGTGGTCGATACAAATGATCAACCCACTGAGAAAGTACATGGATACAATCGCTCATGGAGCAAGTGGATATCCAACCCTGCCGTGACAAAAGTCTGGTAGTACTATCATGCAAAAAGGCCCTGCGGGTGGGTTGCAGAGCCTTTTAAATGTTATCGGTATGGGGTCTCTTTCTTAGTCCAGTCCGAGTTTCTTTCGTACCAATGCGGTGACGTCAAAAGACTCGTCCTTGTAGAGGAGCAGACCGGCGCTATCGTCAATGATGTATGTAAATCCGTTTTCCTTGGCGACCTCGGCGATTTTGGCACTGACGTCATCCAGGATGGGTTGGAGCAGGGTCTTTTGCTTTTCCGCAAGCTGCGACTGCATCTCCTGCTCGTATTGTCCGATTTTTGCCTGCTCGTCACTCAGTTTCTTGCCTTCTTCTTCTAGCTGCTTTGGTGACAGTTCACCCTGCTGCTCTTTGCGCTGCAGTTCCGTGTACTTCTTCTGAAATTCTTGTACCATTCCCTCGCCCTTCTTTTGCAGCTGCGTCTGCAGCGCCTCGAGGTTGGCATTGGCTTGCTTCACTTCAGGGATATCCTGAAGGAGGGTGACGGAGTTAACATATCCGATCTTCTGGGCAGATACCATCGTGCTCGTACCTACCAACAGCAAGCACACGACCAGATATCTTAGTAATTGACTCATTTTCATCCTTGATCAAAATTTTGGTGCACAAAAATAGTTTTTTTATAAATTTTTGGTCCGCTAGTGGTATGTCACATTAGAAGTTGTCGAATAAGTATGTGGTCATTTTCGTGAAAGGCAAGGCGTCAGAACGCAGGCAGGGCCGTAGTCCTGTCAAGGCTCTGCAACGTAGCATTTCGCGAAAAGGGGCCATAATTATCGACCATCTTTTAGTTGACAGACCACTAGCTTTTTAGTGCTCGCATGACGTCCTGGGTCTTGTCGTATCGTTCGTTGCTGAAGATCACGCCGACACTGCCACCCTTGTCCAGAATAATGTCGTAGCCTCTCTCGGTGGCGTACGCTTGGATGGCACCATAGACTTTTTCCTGGATGGGTGAAACCAGGGCTTGCCTCTTCTGAAACAATTCGCCCTCCGGACCAAACTTGCCTTTCTGCAAGGCACGTACCTCGCGTTCCTTGGCCACGATCTCATCCTCCTTCTGCCTCTTCATGTCTTCGCTCAGCAGGACCAGCTCCGCCTGATATTTGTTGTACATGCTCTTTATCTTGTCTTGCTCGACAGATATCTCCTGGCGCCAAGTCTCGGCCATCTTGTCGAGATCTTCTTGCGCCTGCTTATATTCATCCATATTGTCCAGCAGATAAGCGATGTCGACAATAGCAATCTTTTGGGCGTATGACCATCCCGAAACTCCCAGAAAAAGCATCAGAGATAACCAAACCGATTTTTTCATACTTACTTTATTTTCAATGTTTTAAACAAGATTGGATCGCGCATTCAAAAGTACAATATTAAAACACACGTTCCGTCTACAAGACTCCATGACGATGACGGAGGTTACGGTCAAAAATCACGTTGGAAAATTTCCATATTTGTGCAAAGTCTACATTATCAATGGATTATAGATGCTGTAGAACCTAATAAGCCGGGTTCTTTAACGTGGGTTTAACGCAAAGCTTAATGAAATTAACGCGCCTGCTGATCGAAAGGATCGAGGAACGGCAGTGCTACCACCTCAGGGCGCCGCTGACCGCATCCACACATCCCGCTGTGGAAATGGGATGGTAATACCCTCTTCTTCAAACAAGGTCGCGATCTTCACCCGCAGTCTACTGTTGACATCCTCTATGTCAAGTAAGTGCAGGGTCCAGAAGAACAGCTCCAACTGCTTGGCCGAATCCGCAAAGTCGCTAAATCGCACAAAGGGGGCAGGTGCTGCCTGAACCTCCTCCTGCTCAGCCGCAGCCCGCAGCAGTAGCTCCATGGCCAGCTTCACGTCAGCGTCGTAGGCAATCCCGACCGAGACAGAAAATCGTACCTCCCGATGCTGGTGCGTCCAATTAATGACATTGGTCGACACCAGCTTCGAATTTGGAATGATCAAGATGGTCTCATCGCGGCGCCACAGGATCGAGGTACGCAATCCGATCTTTTGAATCACGCCAATGGTGTTGTCCACACTCACCACATCGTCGACCTCGAGTGATCTTTCCGACAGAAGGATGACGCCCGCCACCAAATCTCGAAATACATCTTGCATGCCTAAGCCGATACCCACCAACAGCGCCGCGATACCTCCCCACAAGACCGTAAGATCAATGCCCAGGTTTTCTACGATGATGAAGATCGCGATGACATATATGAAGTAGGTGACGAGCTGATTGATGGCAAACCGCCGGCCGGCATCAATGTCGTTGCGATGGTAGTAGGAATAGAGGATAAGCTGCGTGATGACCCAGGCTGTCAACCGGGCAAAGAGGAAGATCAATAGGGCCACGAATATGCTCGACACCCGAAAGGACCAGGTACCATTCTCCAGGGGAAGCTGAAAGAGCTCTCGATTGAGGTTGAAAACGCCGATGATCACGATGATCGATAGCGTGTACACAATGTATTGAACCGTCCGGCTGGCCTTCTCCTCAATATCCACGGGCGAGGCCGACCGCTGTGTGGTACGCTGACCACGTCGCACGTAGTAGCGATGCAGCAGGACCTTGGCCGCCACCCAGTCCAAAATCCGGGCGGCTTGAATGATGATCCAGGCGACAAATAGACTGGAGTATCGCACCGAATAGGTTTCAATCTGATACAGATCTTGATCCAGGTCAAAGGACCATAGGACGGCGATTCCGACCGTGGCCCACAGGATACGATGGACCGCGCTTTTGATCTTACGCTGCCACTTTTCGGTGACATCCTCTCGCTGGAAATACCAGGGAAGAATGGTCCGCATCAAGATCTGACGCGCAGCGATGATCAGCGTCAGGACCAGGACAAAAGTGAAAAGCTGGCGAAAGGTAAAGGAGTAGGTGCCAATCGACACAAATTCGGAGTTCAGCAGATCAATCATGAGACCTTTTCTTCTTGCCTTCTGGGTAATACTTCAAAAATAGATATAGATTGTCACAATGCAGGTGATAGGCAATATCGTAGATCTCCAAGCCCGCCAGATCTTTCATGGCGCCATCGACGTCGCTGGCAATCGAATCGGATCGATTAAAGCACTACCGGGCCAAAGCGATCACTATATCCTACCCGGGTTTGTCGATGCGCATGTACACATCGAGAGCTCCATGCTGGTGCCGTCAGAATTTGCCAAGCTGGCCGTCGTGCATGGCACCGTGGCCACCGTGTCCGATCCGCACGAGATAGCCAATGTGTGTGGGATGGATGGAGTGAAATTTATGTTGGAAAATGGTCGAACCGTACCGTTGAAGTTTCACTTTGGAGCCCCATCTTGCGTACCGGCGACCACCTTTGAGACCGCTGGTGACCGGATAGACGCCCAGCAGATAGAACTACTCCTACGACGCAAGGACGTCCTTTACCTCTCCGAAATGATGAACTATCCGGGGGTGATCCATCGTGATCCAGCCGTCATGGAGAAATTGCAGATGGCTGCACGCCTGGGCAAGCCGGTAGATGGCCATGCCCCGGGCTTGCGGGGGGACGACATGCTAGCTTATTTCGGTAGTGGAATCAGCACAGACCATGAATGCTTTGATCTGGAAGAAGCACGGGAGAAAGCAGCAGCAGGGGTGCATATTCTGATCCGAGAAGGTAGTGCCGCCAAGAACTTTGACGCCCTCCATCCATTGATCAGAGAATTTCCCAAGCAGGTTATGTTTTGCTCCGATGATAAGCATCCGGACGATCTGCTGATTGGGCACATCAACGGCATTGCCGCCAGGGCGATCAAGCATGGCCACGACCTCTTTGATGTGCTCAATGCAGCCTGCTGCCACCCGGTCAGGCATTATGGCCTGGACGTCGGTCAACTGAGACCCGACGATCCCGCAGATTTCATCATTGTGGAGGACCTGCAGACGCTCAAGGTCACCCATACATATATAGAAGGTGTGCTGGTCGGTCACCTGGGAGCTGCCAAGTTTGAAACAGAGCTGGTGGCAGCCATCAATCGCTTCGACGCACGGATCACCCGGCCAGCGGATTTTCTTCTGCCCGCCACCTCGGAGTGCATGGAGGTCATTGTTGCAGAGGACGGATCGCTGATTACCGGTCGCCGGCAAGTCAGCCTCCCCCAAGACCGCGACTACATTGAGGCGGACCCTCAACGCGATCTGCTGAAGATCGCCGTCCACAATCGCTACCGATCCTCGTCGCCGGCCGTGGCGATGGTACAGGGGATGGGATTGCAGCGGGGCGCGATCGCATCTTCCGTTGCACACGATTCGCACAATATCATAGCGGTGGGGACAAACGATGTCGAGCTGAGTCAAGCCGTCAATGCCCTCGTCGAGACTAAAGGCGGAATTTGCGCCGTAGATGGTGCCACTACGCAGGTGCTGCCACTGCCTGTCGCTGGACTCATGAGCGATGCCGATGGTCAGACCGTCGCCAGGCACTACGCCCAGCTGGACAGGATCGCCCGCGAAACATTGGGTAGTAAGCTTTCGGCGCCGTTCATGACGCTGTCCTTTTTGGCTCTACTGGTGATCCCTCAACTCAAGCTGAGTGACCAGGGACTGTTCGATGCCCAGACCTTTCGCTTTGTGCCGATGTGCATTTAAAGCGTGATCCTCAACAGACATTTGGAGGAGAAATAGGACTCCTCAAAGTAATCGGACAGGGCCCATTGCTCCACCGGATGATCGATTTCCGCCAGCTCCTCGCCCAAATCACCGCCTTTGAGCAGCAGATAGGTCAGTCCCGAACCTCGGCCCCTGAGTCCCCGGGTCCAGGCCAGCAGTCTACTGGTCCTGGATACGGCCCGGCTAGTCACATAGTCGAAGGCGCCCGAAAGATCCTCCAGCCTGGACTGTAGAATAGTCACGTTCTCCAACGCGAGTGCTCTCTTGGCGGCCTGCAGGACGGTGATCTTCTTGCCAATGCTGTCGACCAAGGTAAAGTGACAGGTAGGATGAAAAATGGCCAGCGGTATGCCGGGGAAGCCGCCACCGGTACCGGCGTCAAGCACTGCCGAACCCGGGGAGAAGGGAGCGACCCTGTGGATAGCCAGGCTGTGGAGGACATGACGTTCGTAGAAATGGTCCATGTCCTGGCGAGATATTACATTGATCAGACGGTTCCACTTTTCATAGAAACCAGCCAAGGCCTGGATCCGCTGCTGAGTGGAAGGGTCAACGCTGGGAAAGTACTTCCAAATAATGCGGGGATCATCTACCATCGAGGGGAGGGTTTGAGCATGAGCAGGACAAAGATACAAGGGTAGTAGAGCAGCACCAGGGCATCAGCTGCCATAAGCGCTTGGACAGGACGTACCTGAAATGCCGAAGGCAGCAAGCGAGGCGGCAGCAAATGGAGTATGAGTAGCCGCGATAAATATATGAGCAAACCCCACACCCAGGCCCCGAGCAATAGCAACAGGAGCGCACCCGCCAACTGAAACCACCATGCACCGGCAAATACTGCCAGCGTGATGCGGTCCTGCCAGGCGTAATGCCAGGCGACGGAGACATGCCTTCGCTTTTGCCGGAGGTAGTCACCCCAACTGGCGGGAGTGTCGGAAACAGCGAGCGCTTGACTCGACGAGACCAGCCAAGGGGCATAATGCTTTTTGCTGTCATTGACCAGCAAGTCGTCATCGCCACCCGTGAGGTGATGGTACATCGTGTGATCATGTGCCTCAGCCAGCATCCGAGTATAGGCTAGATTACGCCCAACGCCCATAAAAGGTCGGCCCAGCATGGTCCATGAGCCATAAAGCAAGGCGGTCAGCATGGTCTCGTAGCGAGCAAAGCTATGGACCAATCCGGGTGCGGATCTCTGCGGGGCCATGCCCAGCACGAGATTCTTTGCATGGGCGAAGGGAGTGACCATATGAGCGATCCAGGCCTCCGAGCTCGGAGCACAATCGGCGTCTGTGAGTAGCAGCACATCCGCAGAGGCGGCTTTGATGCCCCGTTGCAGGGCCATCCGCTTGCCAGGACCGGACTGCTCCAGGCGGATCACTTGGAGACGAGGATGCTTCTTGGCTAGCTCCGCGAGCACCAGTGGTGTTTCGTCCGTGGAAGCATCATCGACCACCACCACCTCGAAGGTCTCATAGGACTGAGCCAAGATCTGGGGCAGGTTGACGCCCAGGGCGGTGGCTTCGTTGTGCGCACAGATAATCACCGAGACCGGCGGCCCACTGTGCATCACGGGGAGTGCCTTGACGTGACGCAACCTGCCGAAGCCGAGAATCCAGAAACCACCGGCTACCAGCGTAGCCAGCACGGACCCAACGACAATCACTGTTGTGATCACGACGGTTGAATTCTTGAGTTAGTACTATTTTTCAACGATTGGCAAGTTAGAGGTGCTAAAGATCACAGATTTATTTGGAGACAAGCGTATCTGGCTGGGAGCAATGGCCCGGTACCGCGGCAGGGGTCGCGGCTATGCGCTACTGATCCTGCTGCTTGTCAGCCTCCCGGCGGAGGCACAGATGCTGCGTGTAGGAGACCGCGACATCTTTATCAATGGCATAAACATCCCTTGGCGTCACTTTGGTCAAGACTTTGGTGGGAGTGGAAACAGGGCTTATGAACCAGCATTCTATGATCGACTATTTGAAGAGCTCCAGTCACACGGCGTCAATACGATCCGCATGTGGTTGCACTGTGACGGACGAGCCTCCCCTTTGATGATGTCTGATGGCTCTGTGCGGGGTCTGCCGCCGACCTTCATTGCAGATTTTCGTGACTTTCTCGACCGTGCGGAAGCACACGAGCTGCTGGTCATACCCGTCCTGTGGACGTTTGAGATGGTAGACCGACGACGGGCCGATTTAATTACCGACCCAGCAAAGACCCAGTCATATATCGACAAAGCGCTGCGACCCCTGCTGGAAGCGACGGCCGAATATTGTAATATTCTGGCCTGGGAGGTGATCAACGAACCCGAATGGGCCATGGACATACCCTTTGCCGGTACGACCTCCAATGTCTTGCCGGCCGGAGACATGCAGCGCTTCGTGGCCATGTGCGCCCAGGCAGTGCATGAGACGACTGATCACATGGTCACCGTGGGGTCAGCGGGGCTTCGATTTATAAATGACATCTACTTTAAGGCCGACAACTATTGGCACGACACCGATCTGCACGCCCAGTCCCCGGAATGCGGGCTGGCATTCCTCGACTTTTACTCGGTGCATTATTATAAGTGGACCCTCGAGATACTCTCCCCCTTCAAGCAAAAGTGTGCTTCCTTACAGTTGGACAAGCCAGTGCTGGTCAGCGAATTTGGTCAGCACAAGAGATTCTCGACGCAAGAGCTTGCTCAGAAAGCGATGGACAACGGCTATGCCGGCATTATGCCCTGGTCCGTGCGTGCGCGCGATGATGAAGGTCACTGGTCTGACTACCGGGAGGACCTCTGGTCATTCAGCCAGAAGCACAGCAGCGTTATGCCCCAGTTTCCCCTTTGCCTCTCGACCGATCGCCAGCACACCTTTCAAAGTTGTCTGCTCTACCCCAATCCCGCACAGGATCAAGTGATCGTGGCTAGTCCCACGGCGGTTGACCAGCGGGTCCGTGTCCAGATCAGGGACGCTCTCGGTCGGCTGATGATGGATCAAATGACCATCCTGTCTTCAGAGTTGGCCCTGGACGTCAGTGACCTGGCCACGGGCACCTACGTGCTCCGAGTATTTACCACCACAAGTTGGGGTGGATGGCACCAGATGAGTCGACAGAAGCTTATGATTTTGCGTTGAAACGAACGATGGGATCCACCCCATAAAAGGCTACCATATGGGGGTATGAGTCCTCCATATACATACTATATCGTACCGGGAAGGTGAAGAAATAGGTGGTGGCCACCGCATCCCAGTGGATATAGGCTTCTGGCAAACCGATGTATGCTACGATATCAGCATTAGCAAAGCCGCTGATGGCTTCAAAGGCATTGGGATCAACGTGCAGATCTGCTCCTTGCCCTAGGAGCAGAACCTTAGCCCACTCGTACATAGCCGTATTAAAAAACTGCTCTGGGAATCGAAAGGCCTTCATGAAGTGATCGGCACAAAACAACACCACCTTGTCTTCCAGATACAGTTCGGACGAATGCAGGTGCTGATTGAACTGCGGTGACGGAAAGGGATGGCGGTAGATGACTACCGTCTCAAATGCTTCAAACTTCTGATGCCAAGCAGGCCGGAAAGCGGACAGCATATGTGCATTGGCGGCTACCACGGCCTTCAGGTCTTCAGGCACCTTGTCAAAACCCTGGGGCATGAAGGTCGCCGTCTTGAGAAAGATGCTGGTAGCATGCTGAAATGCCACCTTTTGGTCAGCATCCATCAGGGCATAAAATGGCATGTGATCACTGATGAATCGCAGCATCCCTTGCGGCAACTTTCGCGGCTTCTTCTTCACGTACCATCGATCGATGTCTTGATGCAGCACATACGTCACGGCCAAGAGTACGATGAGCGGAATGAGTAGGTAAGAGTACTCGGGATAGCCCAGCACATAGCTTACCAGGAGCACGGCACCCAAGAGGGTGGCCAGTGGCAACATAATCCATTTTGACAGTACCATTTGCATAAGGGTAACGGCTAAAATTGACTCCTAATTCTTTGGCGTATTAGAAAAAGAGTCTAAATTTGCAATCCCCTCAAAATCAGGGGGCTTGCTTTGGTACCTTAGCTCAGTTGGTAGAGCACAGGACTGAAAATCCTGGTGTCCCTGGTTCGATTCCTGGAGGTACCACTTACCATTGAAAATGGACAGAAGCCGCACAGTGTATGGTGTGGCTTTTTTTATTGCCTTCAGACATTTCTTTTTGCCAATACGGGATACACCATAGAGCGTGTCAATGGTCGTGCCAAAAACCAAAATTTTTATATTTGATTTATGCTCAAGACTGGTTACCTCGCCACCTTCATCGGCACCTTGCTAATTGAGGTCTCGGAGAAGGGGCTGCGCAAGATCGGATTTGTGGACACGCCACCGGAAGCGCTTGCCTCGGTACCGCCCCAGGAACTCACTCCCTACCTTGATCAACTGCGCGAATACTTTGAGGGCAAGCGGCAAAAATTTGATCTGCCCATCGACTGGGAGGGACTGCCCAGCTTTCAGCGAGACGTCTTAAAGTTGGTATACACCATTCCGTTTGGCCGCACCCGGACCTACAAGCAGATCGCCATTTATCTGGGTAACCCCAAGGCGACCCGAGCTGTCGGACAGGCCAATGGTAAGAATCCCATGCCGATTGTGATACCCTGTCATCGGGTGATCGGTCAGAAAGGGCAACTTACGGGTTATGCCTATGGATTAGATACAAAGATGAAGCTCCTCGAGTTGGAAAACCCCAAAGCCTATCACACCCAAATGTCCATGTTTGGATAGGAAGCCTTCAGTTCAGAGTAAAGGGAGCAATTAATTCGAAGGTAGGGATCTCTACCTGAAACGTCTCGTTGCTGTCCAGCCGTTTCATGAGATAATGTCCGTGCATTTTGCCCAGACCCGTGAGAAGTGGGCACCAGGAGCTGTACTCGTGTATCTGACCCGGACGTAAGATGGGTTGCTTGCCAATGACCCCGTCGCCCCGCACTTCCTTTTTGACACCACTGGAATCGAGAATGTGCCAGTATCGACGCAGCAGCTGCACGGTGTGCTCACTGAGATTTTCGATCATGATATGGTAAGAGTACAGGTACTTATGATCAAGGGGATTGGAGTGCTGGGTCTCGTATCGAGGCGAGACGGTGATCTTTATTCCATTGGTGGTCAGTGTTTCCAAACTAGAAATGTCTGAACTCTGCAAAGATAAATTCTTCGACAAAAAATGCTGCTTCCTTCAGTGCGACGTCCAGCACATCGTTTACCAGTACTTTGTCAAAGGACTGCTCGTACGTGAGCTCATGCCTCACTCTAGCAATGCGAGTGCGGAGCGAAGACGCGGTCTCCGTTCTTCGCTTTTTGAGCCTCTCGATCAGCGTCTGCAAAGATGGCGGACGGATGAATACCGCCAAACACTGATCACCAAAGGTCTGCTTGATCGCCAGGGCTCCCTGAACATCCACGTCAAAAATGATCACCTTGTCCAAAGCCCAGATCCGGTCGATCTCACTTGTTAGGGTGCCGTAATATTGTCCCGCATAGACCTCTTCCCACTCCAGGAAATCTCCTGCATCGATGTGCTGTTTGAAAGTATCATCAGACATGAAGTAGTAGTCCTTGCCATGCACCTCGGCCGGACGCTGAGCCCGGTTGGTGGCTGACACGGAGAAGGCCAGCTCCGGATAGGTGGCGAGCAGATGTCGTACGATCGTAGTCTTGCCAGCCCCGGAGGGTGCCGTAAAGAGGATGACTTTGCCCGGCTGCTCAGACGACATTGGCCAGCTGCTCTTTGATCTTTTCGAGCTCGTCCTTCATCAAGACGACGAGCTTCTGTATGTCAGAAGAATACCCTTTGGCGCCCAGCGTGTTGATCTCGCGACCAATCTCCTGGCTGATAAAGATCAGTTTGCGTCCGTTGGATGCCTCGGTAGACGCCATCTCTTCAAGAAAGTACTGGCAGTGCTGTTGGAGCCGCACTTTTTCCTCGGTGATGTCCATCTTTTCGAGATAGAAGAGCACCTCTTGCTCAAATCGGTTCTCGTCCACGTTGTCCCGCTTTAGATAGTCATTGAGATTTTGATCCATGCGTTGTCTGACCTTTTCCACCCTCGCTACCTCAAAAGGTGTGATGTCCGACAAGTGGCGCAAGATCTGACGCACGTGCTTTTCCAGGTCCTCCTCGATGGCGCGGCCCTCTTCTGATCGGTGACCCATCAACCTATCCACCGCGGCATCCAGTGTGGATACGATGATCTGCCAATCTTCTGGCAGAATCGGCTCTTCAGACGAGGCCACGACTTCAGGTAGCCGGATGACCGTATTGACCAGATCGGGCGTTGAGAGGTTTAGCTCGGCGGAGATATCCGTGATCTGGTCGTAGTACTGTCTAAACATGGACCGGTTGATGGCATAGGTTTCGCCACCGCCCTCATTTTCAAAGCTGATGACCACTTCGATTTTGCCCCTGATCAGTTTGTCTTGCAGATACTTTCGCAGCCAAAGCTCCTTCTCGTGAAAGTTTGGGGGTACTTTCAGCCGTATGTCGACGAACTTGCTGTTGAGGGTCTTGAGTTCGATCGCCACATTCTTGCTATCAAGGGATGCGGTGGCGCGACCATAGCTCGTCATCGAAAGTAACATAGTCTTTTTTTCAAAGATAGCTTTTGTGAAAGGAGATCTGTCGCTACCCTGTCAATTGGGGAGGGCGGCACGGAGGGTCTGGCTCGACCGTTCGTATACAAATTTCTGATAATCAAGGAGGTGAAAATCCGATTTTAACCACCGTGAGGCCCAAAAAGGGGGAGGTTTGTTTTTTTTTCTAAAATAAATTACTGAGATTTGCCTCGCTCTGAAAATAGATGCATTTCCGACATAACTAGCTATAAACCAAAACGTAATGAGAAAAGCTGACTTAGTAACAGCCATATCAGAGAAGACGGGTGTACCCAAAGTAGACGTGCTCGTGACTCTAGAGTATTTCTTCACGGAGGTGAAGAATGGCTTGGCGGCTGGTGAGAACGTGTACATCCGTGGTTTTGGATCATTTGTGATTAAGAAGAGAGCCAAAAAGATTGGACGACACATAAAGAAAAACATCGCCATAGAGATACCTGAGCACTATATCCCTTCGTTCAAGCCGGCCAAGATCTTTGTCGATCAGGTAAAGGAAAACGTGCACAGGCTGCCCGATGATGGCGGCGAGTAGATGAACCAAGCCCAGAAGGTTGTTGTAGGTATAGCTGTCCTCCTCTTCTTGCTGCTGTACTTTGGATTTGACACCAAGTCGGTAGCACAAAGGGACGAGCTTGATCAAAGGGCACTAGCTGGAACAAAAATTGATGTAGAAGTCATAAACAAAGCTGCCAAGGAAAGCCTGACAGCAGAAGATTTGAGAGAAATAGAACAACTGGAGAGATTGGTTGAGTTTGAAGATCAGCCAGCGGAGCAGATCATCGCCAATCTCAAGACATTATCAGGAAGGTGGTATCGCCAGGAGCGGTACTTACTGGCAGGTCACTATGCAGAGATGGTCGCCGAAAGGCAGCAGACAGACACTGCATGGGGCATTGCAGGGACCACATACATAGCCGGGATAGGAAGCACGGATCCGGCCGTCAAATCGGGCTGTTTTGGCGGTGCGATTCGAAGTCTTGAAAATGCAATTAGCATTGATCCATCGACCGTAGGACATAGAGTCAACCTGGCGCTTGCCTATGCCGAACATCCCCCCCCGGACAATCCCATGAGAGGCATTCAGATGTTGCTCAAGCTGAATGAAGACCATCCTGACAATATTGCCGTCTTGACGACGCTAGGCCGGTTGGCCATCAAGACCGGACAATATGAGAGAGCAGCCACACGTCTCGAAAGAGCACTTGCCATTGATCCCCAACGTCCAGCGGTAAATTGCCTGCTGGCAGAGGCATATCAGCAATTAGGTGATCTGCCCCGATCGAGGGAACTGAGAGAGAAATGCGAAATATTAACTTCTAAAGAATAGTCTATGCCTTGCGGTAAAAAAAGAAAACGTCATAAAATCGCTACACACAAGCGAAAGAAAAGGCTGCGAAAGAACAGACATAAGAAAAAGAATAGATAACCCATACTGTGGGTAGTGGCAGCATAGGAAATGTGGAAAAAATCCCAGAAACAAAGAAGATTCAAATCTCATTCGCAACGCCAAATTCTCCTAGTTTCTTAGGAATAGTCAACCCGTAGCACTCAAGCACTATTCCCAAAGATTGTTATCGAAGCCTCATCATTGTGACCCATTCACAATTCTGCTGCTGCAAGTCATAGTATAATACTTGGCTTCAAGTGGAAAAGGAATTGATTATTAATTCGACCCCTACCGAGGTCGAGATAGCGCTTTCCGAGGACTCAAAACTGGTCGAACTGCATACGCAGAAGACCAATTCGAGGTTTACGGTGGGTGATATCTTTTTGGGTAGGATCAAGAAACTCATGCCCGGTCTCAACGCGGCATTTGTGGATATCGGTCACCCCAAGGACGCCTTCCTTCATTATACGGACCTCGGCCCCAAGCTCCCCTCGCTCATCCGGTTCACCAATATGGCCCTCAATGGCGAGACGAAAAATCATGGCCTGGGGCGGTTTGACCTCAGCAAAGAGATCATCAAGACAGGCAAGATTGACAAAGTGCTCAATCGGCGATATCCCATCCTGGTGCAAGTACTAAAGGAGCCGATCTCTACCAAGGGCCCACGCCTGAGCTGCGAGATCACCTTGCCGGGGCGTTTTCTTGTCTTGACCCCGTTTTCCAAAATCGTATCGGTCTCCAAGAAGATCACCTCGGCCGAGGAACGAAAGCGATTGCAGGTCCTCATCGAAAGTATCCGGCCCAAGAACTTTGGCATCATCGTACGTACGGCCGCGGAAGGTAAGAAGGTCCAGCACCTCCACGAGGAAATCAGGGACCTGGAGAACAAGTGGAAGCGTATACATCGACAGCTGAAGAATGCCAGAGCACCGCTCAAGCTCTTGAGCGAGCTAGATAAGACATCGAGTATGCTCCGAGACGTGCTCACCGATGACTTCAACAATATCGTGGTCAATGATCGGGATATGTACGACTCGATTCGCAGCTACCTCACTTCCAATGTGCCGGAAAAGGCCAAGATCGTACATCTGCATCGATCCAAGCGACCACTATTTGATGTGCATGGCATCACCAAGCAGATCAAGTCCTCCTTTGGCAAGACCTACACTTTGCCGAGCGGAGCGTATATCGTGATCGAGCACACGGAGGCCATGCATGTTATCGACGTCAATAGCGGCCCCAAGATGGCCAAGAAAAACCAGGAGGAGGCCGTGCTCAATGTCAATCTCGAATCCGCTCGCGAGATCTCCAGGCAGCTCAGACTGCGGGATATCGGTGGCCTGATCATCATTGACTTCATCGACATGCGCAATTCGGACCACAAGAAGCTGCTGGTCCGAAAGATGCGCGAGTACATGTCCAACGATCGAGCGCAGCATACCATTCTGTCGCTGAGCCGCTTCGGGCTGATGCAGATCACGCGGCAACGGGTGCGGCCGGAGGTGAAGATCGACACGGCCGAGGTGTGCCCGACATGCCAGGGCTCCGGCAAGGTCAACGCCTCCATTCTGATTATTGATGAGATTGAGCGCGACCTGGAGTATGTCATTCAAAATCGACCCAAGTCCAAGCTCAAACTCTATGTGCATCCATTCATCTATGCGTACCTGAGACGAGGGCTACCCAGCAAGCAGATGAATTGGTACCGCAAATACAGTCGGTGGGTGAGGATCTACGAGCAGGCAGAGTTTCACGTCAACCAGTACCGATTTTATGATGGACGCAACGATGAAATTCGCTTGACCTAATCATGCCAGCGCAAAACGTACTGGTGGCTTGCCTCAACTGGGGCTTGGGCCATGCCACACGGTGCGTGCCAATCATCCAAAAACTGCTGGAGAGGGGACATCGAGTGGTCTTGTCCTCCGATGGGCGTGCCGGACACCTTTTGCGGGCCGAGTTTCCTCAGCTGACTTATTATGATTTGCCCTCCTACGGCATACGGTACGAACCAGGCCACGTGCTGCTCCAGCGCTTCATCCAAGCCCGCCAGGTGCGGCGAGCCGTCGGGCTAGAACAGGAGGCCGTTCGCCAGGTCATTGCCGCCGAGCAGATTTCCACCGTTCTTTCGGATAATCGTTATGGCATCTACTCGCCCACGACCCAGAACATCCTCCTCACTCATCAGCTAGACCTTCCCTTGCCATGGCTATACCGGCAGGTGGCCAACAGGCAGCTGCGTCGGTGGCTGGGGCCCTTTCAGTTTTGCTGGATACCTGATGTCGGGGGCAGTCACAGCCTAAGTGGTACACTGAGTGCGCCTGAGATACCCATACCCAAACGCCTGATCGGCCCGCTTAGTCGGCTCGCGCCGGTGTCGGTGACCAAGGATGTCGATCTCTGTGCCGTGCTGTCGGGACCGGAGCCTCAGCGGACCCTGTTTGAAGCGGAGGTCCTTCGCCAACTGGCAACTACGCGCCTGAGATCCGTCGCCGTCCTGGGCAAGACCGAGCAGGAGGCAAAGCCGATCGAAAGGCAAGGGATAAGGATCTACCATGCGCTGACGACCCAAGCGCTCGGTCCTTTGCTCAGTCGGAGTCAGGTCGTGATAGCCAGATCCGGCTACAGTACACTGATGGACCTGCAACGCCTGGGCGCCAAAGCTATTCTGGTCCCGACACCCCGCCAGCCGGAGCAACAATACCTCGCCCAAAGCCATGGGACAAAACCCTATTACCTGATACAAAGACAAGGGGCATTGGACCTGCAAAGCGGCTTTGATCACCTGCGGAAAGTGCAAGCACCTCCACCGGTCCCCGCTTCGGCGGCGCTGGACATGGCCCTGGAGGAAGTCAGGCTTTAGAAGGTGGCCCGGACTTCTTGTTGAAGGCATTCATGGTACGGTCCAAACCGATCGCTACAAATGACTCCACCAGCTGCACGAGCCGAGGCATCAGTTGTTTGATGATGGTATACTGATCTTCTCGCCATCGACCCAAGACGTATTTCACCTGTTCGCCGCGGTGAAACTCGTGGCCGATCCCAATGCGCAATCTGGGATATTGGGCGGTCTGAAGCATGGATTGAATGCTTTCGAGTCCATTGTGTCCTCCGGCGTTGCCTTTCTTTAGAAGCTTGAAGACACCGACATCAAACTGAAATTCGTCGACGATGACCAGCAGGTTCGTGGCGGGAATCTTGAGTTTATTTACCCAGTAGCGTACGGCCTTACCGCTCAGATTCATAAAGGTGGAGGGCTTCAGTAGGTATACGGTCCTCCCCCGATACTTAAACTGAGACAAATCTCCCAGCTGCTCGTGCTTGAATGTACAATCATGGGCCTGCGCCACTGCATCCACGACGTCAAATCCCACATTGTGGCGCGTATGGTCATAGTCCGCTCCCATATTACCCAGACCCACGATCAAAAACTTCATGGCTGGATCAACGTCGTCTTGTTTGGCCAGCAGTGACTTGATCCACGAAAACAGTCGCATAATCGCTTGATTGAGTCATACCGAGATTATAAACAACGCACGAAAGTAATCATTCCAACTTGGTCGAGGATCCGCCGGCGATGCAACAATGGGGATTGGCGGGGAGGGCCAAACGCGGCCTGATCTGGGTTGTGGCCCCCCGATACCTGAAGTCCCCGATACTTGAAGTCTCCAGACTTCAAGTAGATATGGTCCATCGAAAGCACAAAGGACCAACCCAAATTTGAGCTCAATGCAAGAGGGTGCCCAAGCTCTTGTCATGTGTGTGATTTTATATTCCAACTAGGGCAAACGCATTATCAAGGTTTTCAGGGTGACAGCGAGCTAGCAATGGGGATTGGCGGGGGGCTAGGCGCGGCCTGATCTGGGTTGTGGCACCCCCGATGTTTGCAGTCTCCCGACCCCGATACCCCGATACTTGAAGTCTCCAGACTTCAAGTAGATATGGTCCATCGAAAGCACAAAGGACCAACCCAGATTTGAGCTTGATGCAAGAGGGTGCCCAAGCTCCGGCATGTGCAATGCTATGGCCGCTGAATATTGGCTACTTTTGGAGGGTGACGCGCGCCAGGCTTGCCGATATAAGACATTTCCTCTCCAAGACATCCCTGAGAAAACTTTGGAACGCCGGGCTGCTGTTGGCCACATACTATGCCAGCAAATATCTCCGCAAAAACCTGCATCTAGGAGCACCCATCAGCATTTCGATCGAGCCCACCACCGCCTGCAATCTACGCTGTCCGGAGTGTCCGAGTGGCCTGAGATCTTTTACCCGACCCAGGGGCAGCTTGGAGCGAGATTTCTTTCGACAGACGATCGATCAACTGGCACCGACCACCTTCTCCTTAACATTTTACTTTCAAGGAGAGCCCTTTCTCCATCCGCAGTTTCTGGACATGGTGGATTATGCAGATCGCAAGGGGCTCTATACGGTGACCTCTACCAACGGGCACTTTCTTGACGATCAGGTGGCGGAGCGGACGGTGCGATCCGGGCTGAAGCGTCTGATCATCTCGATCGATGGTGCCACCCAGGAGACGTATCAGGCCTATCGCAAGGAGGGTCAGCTGAGTCAGGTGATTGCGGGTGCCAAGAAGGTGATAAAGTGGAGACGGACACTGGGCAGTACCAGTCCCTATGTGATCTTTCAGTTCTTGGTCGTGCGTCCCAATGAGCACGAGATTCCGGCGGTAGAGGCTTTGGCCGCGGAGATCGGCGTAGATGAGGTCAAACTGAAGACGGCCCAGATCTACGACTACCAGCAGGGCAACGCCCTGATCCCCTCCAACGAAAGATTTAGCAGATACATTCGGCAGTCGGACGGAACCTACCGAGCCAAGCAAAAGATGGAGGATAGCTGCTGGAAGATGTGGCACAGTGCAGTGATCACTTGGGATGGTCGGGTCGTGCCCTGTTGCTTTGACAAAGATGCCACACATCAGTTAGGTAGCCTGAGGGATCGGTCCTTTCAAGATATATGGAGGGGGGCTGCTTACCGGCAGTTTCGTGCCCAGCTGATCGCTGATCGACGGTCGGTAGACATCTGCCTCAATTGCACCGAAGGCTGCAGCGTGTGGGCCAAGGCTTGACTTAGCCTACCAAAATAGGGTGGCAAAAGACCGACTAGGTGTTTGCTGCGGAAGGAAATAGTAGCATAGACGACCTTTGCAAAGGGGAACAATTGCACCGGTCAAGACACCCGACACTTGCCGCAACGATCGGTAAAGCTTTGATTTGTAAGTAAATATATAGACCTTAGTAGTCCACTCCTCGAAATGAGCAAAAGGTCTTGATGTTTTTCAAAAGTATTTTCCAGGGCAACCTGCAATTCGGCAACGAAAAAAGCTACCAGAAGGTAGTGATGATGTACGAACATCGGGTGGAAAATTACTACAAGAGCGACGTCCTGTTTAAGGTAGAAGATGTCTTCGAGCCCGAGACCCAAGCCTTGATCATCCCCCGCCTGGTGGCCAACATCACAGACAAGAGCTGGAAGAATACCGTGGATCTACTACAGTACGTGGCACAGTTTGCCGTGTCTGGCAACGTGGGTGCCTGGATGACTTCCGAAGGCAAGATCTTGCGCTACGCCTGGATCGAACCCGAGGGTGACAAAGCGGTCGTCCAAAACTTTCTCAAAGGCAAAAAACTACTAGAGGAAGGAGGGACATTGGAGGCAGAAAAGACGCTAACCAAGGCCATCGAGATCTACAACAAGCATGCACAGGCATACGAACGAAGGGGCTACGTCAACTATCTGCTGAAGAAATATCACGACGCGGAACGCGATTTTACCAAGTCGATCAATCTGGACAAAAGCAACGCTCCTGCTTACTATGGTAGGGCACGGATCAAAATGATCCGAGAAGACTGGGACGGAGTGATTGAAGACTTGACCATGGCCATCAAGACGTCGCTAGCCCTGCAGGACATCCACTGGACGGTACGTCGTCTGAAGGGAGAGTGCCATATGCGACTGGGACAACTGAAAGAGGCCGAATTCGAATTTCGTTTTTTCAATCGACGCGCCTTCAAGTCGGACAGCCCCAACTATCCCTACCGCAAGCAGACACTGTTTAATCATGGTAAGGTCCTCCTGCAGATGGAGAAGTTTGAGGAGGCCTTGGAGGCGCTGGAGCAAGCGGCCAAGATCGAAAACGAGGGCGAATCCGTGAAGGAGGCGGATCTCCTGCTACATCGCGGCATTGCCCGCAAGCACTCGGGCAAAAATGGCTTTCTCGCCGACTGGAATCAGGCCAAGCAACTTGGCTCTACCAAAGCCAAACAACTCCTGGAGGCTCGCTGATCCCGGAGCCTATCTCGGGATAGCCTTTGGTACGCTCCCGGCGAAATAGATTACAGACATTTTCAGTTTTAATACGGTTTGATCGTTCAAACGCTATGCGAGGATTCATTTTTCTCTTTTCGATGGCATCCATGCTGCTCTGCGCCTGCTCGGCTACCCAGGGATTGACCCAGACGAAAGCCGCGGAGAAGTACGTAAAGAGAGGGGATGACGCGCTGGCCAAGGACGATATCGACCGCGCCAAAACCGCCTATCTCAAGAGTATCGACATCTATCCGGACTATGTCCTGCCGCGTATGCGCCTGGCGGGCATCCATTTCCAGGCTGAAGAGTGGTCCGCCAGCAAAAAGTACTTTATGGAGGTGTTGGAGCTGGAAGCCAATCAGCATCAGATGATCTGGTACAAGCTGGCTCAGATCGCCTGGATAGAAGATGATTTTCCGTCGGTGGTGGCTTGCATAGACTCGATCGGGGATATGCGCCGGTTTGCCCCCAACATAAAGAAACGGGCCAAGAAGTATCGCAGAGACGCCACCTTCCACCTGGCGCATCCGACCGAGGGGTCCTTATCGGTCGCGGAGCTGCCTAGTACCATCAATAGCCCCCATGCGGAGGCGCTGCCCGCGCTTGATGCGCGCGGGGATATGCTTGTTTTTACTCGAAGGTGGAATAATCAGGAGGACTTTTTTGTCAGTCAGAAGAAGGACGGAGAATGGTCCACCGCTGTTCCTCTGCGTGATCTCAATACCGATGGCAATGAGGGCGCGCATGCCCTGTCCGCGGATGGTAAGCTCCTGATCTTCACGGCCTGCGAAAGACCGGATCGGATAGGTAGCTGCGATCTGTACTTCAGTGTCCGAAAAGAAAAGGGCTGGTCGAGTCCTCGCAATCTGGGGGATCAGATAAACTCCAAAGCATGGGATTCGCAACCTTCCATTTCGGCTGACGGCCGCACGCTCTACTTTGCCAGCGAACGAGGGGGCAAGGGAGGCCGTGATCTGTGGTGGGCCAAACGGACCAAGGACGGCTGGACCAAGCCCCAAAACCTGGCGAGCATCAATACCCCCGAAGACGAGCAGGCGCCCTTTATCCACCACGACAATAGCACGCTTTACTTTATGTCTGATGGACATCCTGGCTATGGTGGCACAGACCTCTTTTTGACCCAAAAGCAGGGTGACAAGTGGTCGCCGCCCCGCAATCTGTTGATGCCCGTCAACAGCAAAGGCGATGAGGGGGCCCTCTACGTAGATCCGGCCGGGACCACGGGATATTTTGCCCGGGCCGAGGCCGGTCATGACCGCTCCGATCTTAACCTGTATCAGATGGACTTGCCGGTGAGCGCTCGACCCCACCCTAGTACTTATCTGACGATATCGGTGGTGGATGCCGCTACTCAAGCACCGTTGCGTGCCATCGTAGATGTCTTTGATCTGAAGAGCGAGCAAACACACACCAGGGCACAGACGTATGAAGATGGTGCGCTGCTGGCTTGCATCCGGGCCGGCACCAACTATGCCATCCATGTCGCCAAGACGGGCTATGTGATGCACTCAGAGCACGTTCGCCTGGATACGATCCGATCGAGCCTGGATCCCTTTGACTTTCAGGTGAGGCTGCATCGACTCCCGGTGGAGACCACCCGAGCAGAAAAACGGGAGCCGGTGGTGCTACACAATGTATTCTTTGCATCAGGCGCAGCAGAGCTCTTGCCCGAATCCATGTATGAGTTGAAAAAACTCTTGGATCTTCTCCGCACGAATGAGACATTGTCCATGGAGATCCATGGGCATACCGATGATGTCGGGACCGACGAGGACAATCGGGTGCTATCCGAAGCACGGGCCAAGGCCGTCTACGATTATTTGATCGATCGCGGGGTCGATACATCGCGACTGGGCTACCAAGGATTTGGCGAGTCCAGGCCAACGGCACCCAACGACACCGAAGAGGGCCGGCAGAAGAACCGAAGAACGGAATTTGTCATCACGAACAAATAGATGAAACGAAGGAAAATCTGGGAAGGAGTGACCGTCACCGGGCTGGCGGATCGAGGGAAGGCCGTCGGCAGAGATCCGGAAGGCCGGGTGGTCTTTATCGAAGATGCGGTGCCCGGAGATGTGCTGGATGTCCTGCTCCTGCGCAAGAAGAAAGGTGCATGGCAAGGTGTGCCTGAGGCGTTTATCTCGTACTCCGCAGATCGCCAAGCGCCGGCCTGCATGCATTTTGAAGACTGTGGCGGATGCAAGTGGCAACATCTGGCCTACTCCGCGCAACTACGCGAAAAGGAGACCATCGTACGAGAAACGATGCGACGTATCGCCAAGGTGGAACCCGAAAGCTTTGAATCCATCCTGGGTGCCGATCCCATCTACCACTACCGCAATAAGATGGAGTTTTCCTTTAGTAGTGATCGATGGAAGACCAAGGCCGAGATAGAGAAGAATGAGGTCCTTCAAGGCCTCGGAGCATTGGGTCTGCATCCACCTCGATTTTTCAATAAAGTAGTCCAGCTCGAAGAGTGCTGGCTACAAAAGGAGCCCTCCAATGCCATCCGAAATTTTCTTGGATCCTATGCCCAGGAGCATGGTCTATCCTACTTTGATCCACTGGCGCACACCGGCTTTCTACGCAATGTCATCATTAGAAATACCACTCTGGATCAGTGGATGGTGATCATCAGCTTCGGGCACGAGTCCAAGGCGCAGCGAGAAGCCCTCCTCGATCGGCTGGCGCAGGAGTTTCCCGAGATCACATCCCTGCAGTACGTCATTAATCAGAAGAAGAATGACACCCTGTTTGATCAAGACATCATCAGCTACCGTGGAGCGGACCACCTCATCGAGCAGTTGGGACACCTCCGCCTCAAGATACGGCCCAAGTCGTTTTTCCAGACAAACTCCGTGCAAGCGGTCAAGCTGTACGACATCGTGGCGGACTTTTGTGACCTCCAAGGTGAGGAGCGGGTGTATGACCTCTATACGGGTACGGGCAGTATTGCACTGTACCTGGCGGCGAAAGCGAAGACAGTGGTAGGCGTAGAAGAGGTGGAGGATGCGATCCTGGACGCCCGGGAGAATGCCCAAGCAAATGACATCCGCAATGCCCATTTTTACGTGGGGGATGTCAGGCACGTATTTGACCAGCCGCTGATAGCGAGGCACGGGAGCCCGGATGTGGTGGTTGTCGACCCTCCCAGAGGCGGCCTGCACGAGCGAGTGGTCCAGCACCTGCTAGCGACAGCACCGGATCGCATCGTGTACGTCAGCTGCAACCCGGCGACGCAGGCTCGAGACATCGCATTGCTAAAGGATCAATACGAGGTGCTCCGCATGCGGCCGGTTGACATGTTTCCACACACCAGCCATATCGAAAACGTGGCGCTATTGAGCAGAAGATGACTAAAAAGGCAAATCGAGCACAGTTTCTCAAACTTGAGCAAGAACTCAAGCCCTATCTACCCATTATCTCCCGGGCCTCGGATGCGATCATGGAAAAGGAGGTATCGAGTTATCCTATTCTGGTGGTGCACCAGCAGCAGGTAGAATTGGGCATCCCCATCGTGATCCGCGAGTCCGTAAAAGGCAATTGGTCTGTCAATGCCAGCACCCTGGAAGAGTTTGCCATGAAGCAGGTCATCACCACCGATAAACTCGAAGATTTTCAAGGGATATACAAGGACCCCAAACACCATTTGTGTTTATTTGTGATCAGTGAGCTGGGAGCCCAGTTCATATTCATCCATCGAGATCAACCAACCAACGACTCAGAAGAATGAAGGGTATCATCTTGGCAGGCGGTCTAGGCACGCGATTGTATCCACTGACCTTGGCCGTCAGTAAGCAGTTGATGCCTGTCTATGACAAGCCGATGATCTACTATCCGCTGTCGACCCTCATGACTGCCGGGATCAGGGATATTCTCATCATATCTACACCGCATGATCTGCCCCTGTTTCGGGAGCTCCTTGGCGATGGTGCGGCTCTTGGATGCCACTTTCAATATGCAGAGCAAGCAGAGCCGAGAGGTCTGGCAGAAGCGTTCATCATTGGCGAGTCCTTCATCGGGGGAGATAGTGCTGCACTAATCCTGGGGGATAATATCTTCTATGGACATGGACTGGACAGTCAGCTCGAGGCTGCCTATGGACCGGACGGCGGGCTGGTCTTTGCCTATCAGGTGGCCGATCCCGAGCGATACGGGGTAGTGGAGTTTGACGAGCATCAGCATGCCATCTCCATCGAAGAAAAGCCAGCCAATCCCAAGTCGAACTTTGCCATACCCGGACTGTATTTCTATGACAATGCAGTGGTGGAGATTGCCAAGAATCTTCGTCCCAGCCGACGAGGGGAGCTGGAGATCACCGATGTCAATCGGCACTATCTCGCACAGGGCAAGCTCAAGGTGTCCGTGCTGAGTCGCGGCATTGCCTGGCTGGACACCGGCACCCATCAGTCGCTGATCCAGGCGGGCCAGTTTGTTCAAGCGATCGAGGATCGCCAGGGCTTGAAAATAGGATGCATTGAGGAGGTGGCCTATCAAAAGGGCTTCATCAACGCGGATCAGCTACGTCGGCTCGGGCAGAAATATATCAAGAGTGGCTACGGTGCCTACCTACTGGGACTTTTGGACTAAGGGGCGTCAACAATTCTTGCTGCTCTACTAGGACAGAAAGCGGCTCAGGTCTTCGCGATTTAGGGCGGCGGCCAGGAGGTCGGGGAAGACCTCCGGCGTGGCCGCGAAGTTGAGCAGGCCGATCTCCGCCAGCTTGGCACCTACATCCTTGTCATAGGCGGGGGTGCCCTTGTCGTCGAGGGCCAGCAGCACCACCACTTGTGCGGCCTTTCTGATCAGTGTCTGTGCTTGATGGAGCAGCAGGTCTACGGGACCCCCTTCATACAAGTCGGACAGGAGCACCACGGTGGCTTCAAGTGGATCTTCTTCTATCAGCTGGGTGGCGTAGACCAGGGCTTGATAGATGTTAGTGCCTCCGCCCAGTTGGCTTTGCAAAAGCAGTTCGACCGGATCATCCAGATAGTTGGTCAGATCGACCACCTCTGTGTCAAACACGACAAAGTGCGTCTTGATGGTGCGGACGCTGGCTACCACCGCCCCCAGGATGGCAGAATAGACCAGTGATTCGCCCATCGAAGCGCTCTGGTCCACGAGCAAGATCACTTTTTTGAGTGAGCGACTTTTGCGCGTATGACCAACCAATTGCTCGGGGATGATGGTCTGCAAGGACGGTTGATAGTGCTTCAGGTTTCGCCGGATGGTGGCATGCCAGTCGATGTCCTGGTGCCAAGTCGAGTGAATGCGTTTTTGCGTATCTCGTCGACCGGTCAGGCGATCGATCAAACGGACCTTCATCTTGTTGTCGACGCGGTCGGCCAGCTTCCGAATGAGCTGTCTCACCGTGGCCAGGGACGCATCGGGCAGGGCATCTTTGACGCTCAGAATGCTGGCGATCAATCCCACGTCCGGCTCGACCTCTTCCAAGAATGCCGGCTGGGACAATAGCTTCTTGATCCCAAAACGATCGAGGGCGTCCTTCTGAAGGATCCTGACTACGGGGGCAGGAAATAGGGTGCGGATGTCACCCATCCAGCGAGCCGATACAGGATTGGAAGGTGCTAGCCCTCCTTGCCGATCTGAGCGATACAGGCGATGAAGGAGCTTGTCCACCTTTTTGTCCGCCGGCTCCAGCAGATCTTGGTCGGGGGGCTCTTCCTCCACTTCGCCCAATGCCATGCGCCATCGCTTGCGCCGACGTAAGCTAACATCAGAGTCATCGTTTTCGCCCACCCCCGATCAAGCTGTATACCCAGAGCACGACAAAGGCTCCGATGGCAGCGGTGATGATGCCGCCGAGTAGCCCGTTCATGGAGATATTCAGCTGGTCAAATAACCAGCCACCTACGACAGCTCCGACAATACCCAAGATAATGTTGATGAAAATTCCGGACCCGGATCCCTTGAAAAGGATGGATCCTAGCCAGCCGGCAATCGCACCGATCACCAAGAAGTAAATCCATTCACTCATGTCGATAGTTTATGATGTCAAAAGGTAGAAATTTCCCATCAAACGAAACCGAAGGCCGGTTTGCATTACTATTTTAGCGCAGTTGACCTTGATGATATATGGCCAATACCCAGGGCAAGGAGCTTACCAGATCGGAGCGGGAAGAAGTCCTCAGGAGATTCCACTTTTCGAGGATCATCGTTCCTATCATTATTGGGTTGTCAGCCGTCGCATACTTGTTCTTTCAGCACTTTGATCCGGATGAATTTGCCAAGATAGACTGGTCTGGCATCACGGTCTTTTGGCTGGGCATGGCCTTGGTCTTCCTGCTGCTGCGCATCCTCTTGTACGCTTGGCGCCTGAAGATTCTGTCTGACCATAGTCTGACCTGGGCTCGGTGTATCCAGCTCATTTTCATCTGGGAGTTTAGCTCTACGGTATCACCCACCAATGTGGGAGGCAGTGCCGTGGCACTATTCGTCATCTCCCAAGAGAAGATTGGCGCGGCCAAGACGGCAACCATCGTGATCTATACGATCGTACTGGACACGCTTTTCTTTCTGCTATGCATCCCCCTTTGGGTCCTGATCTTTGGGCAGAAGATCATCGGGCCGGGTCGTTTGGACTTTCAAGGTTATGGTGGCTGGGAGCTTACGCTGATCACCGCCTACGTCATCATGTTGCTGTACGGAGCATTTTTTTCCTACGGTCTCTTCTATCGACCCGATGCTTTGCGAAAGCTTTGCCTGTGGATCAGTAGAATAGGATTCTTGCGTCGCTACAAGCGGAAATTTGAGCGGCTAGGCGAGGACATCACGATCACTTCTAGGGCCTTGTATCGCAAGCCGCTGATCTATCACCTCAAGGTCTTTGCCACCACGGTGAGCGCTTGGTCCTGTCGCTTTCTTCTTATCATTTGTCTGATTATCGGTCTGACCAGATCCATCCCGATGTACTTCACCTCCGTGCTCGAGGTCTTTGCTCGGATCCAGACGATGTTTGTCATTATGGCCGTCAGTCCTGTGCCCGGAGCGGCGGGCGTGGCGGAGATCTTGTTTGGAAATATCTTGTCGGACTATGTGCCGGCCGGCATTGCCCTGGTCGTGGCCACGATTTGGCGAGGCATGGCCTATTACTTCTTTCTTCTCATGGGAGTGATCATCATCCCGCAGTGGCTAAGTCGAGTCCTGCGCGAGCGCAAAGAGCGGAAACTCAACCAAGCGGAATAAGCCAAAAAAGGCATGCATACGAGCCCTGGGCTGCCAATATTCTACATCGGGATCGTTCCGGCGATCATTTTACTGCCAAAATGACCTAAATCGCAATATGGCAAGTAAATTGAGCTGGTAATAGCTCAGAAAGAAGGCAATTGTACATGGCAAGAAAAAAGAAAACCGAAGAAGTACTGGACAACACGGCGGAACCGGAGACAGGCACCCCGGTAGAGTCTGCCGAGGAGGCGCCAGAGGGAGACCAGGAGGCCACATCCGAACAGGAAGATCTGGCCGAGGAGCTGCAGCAATTAAAGGACAAGTACCTGCGGCTCTTTGCAGAATTTGACAACTATAAGAAACGCACCGCCCGAGAGCGACTCGATCTGATACGGACCGCCTCGCAGGATTTGGTGATCGCCCTCCTACCCGTACTCGATGACTTTGATCGAGCAAAGAAGAATACCGAAGGCAAGGATGCTAACGAGGCATTTAGCGAGGGAGTCGAGTTGGTCTACCAGAAGCTACAGTCAACCTTGAAAAATAAGGGCTTAAAGCCGATGGACACCAGCAACAACGAATTTGATCCGGAACTGCACGAGGCAATCACCAAGATCCCAGCCCCTAATAAGAAACTAAAAGGCAAGATCATCGATTATATCGAAAAGGGATACTACCTCAACGATAAGATCATCCGGCACGCAAAGGTGGTCATCGGCGAATAATATATAGATCATGGCAAAGAGGGACTACTATGACATACTGGGGGTGGAGAAGGGAGCGGATGCCACGACCATCAAGAAAGCGTACCGCAAGACGGCCCTAAAGTACCACCCAGATAAGAATCCGGGCGACAAGGCAGCCGAGGAGAAGTTTAAGGAAGCTGCCGAAGCCTACGAGGTGCTCAGTGACGACGACAAGCGGGCACGCTACGATCGGTTTGGCCATGCGGGAGTCTCGGGCAACGGCGGATTTACCGGTGGTGGCATGAGTATGGAAGATATCATGGACCAGTTCAGCGATATCTTTGGGGGTAGTCCTTTTGACACCTTCTTTGGAGGTGCTGGCGGCGGCCGGACTCGCTCGACCGGCACCCGAGGGTCCAACCTGCGTATCAAAGTGAGTCTCAGCCTGGAGGAGATAGCAAAGGGCACGACCAAGAAGTTGAAGGTGAAAAAGCAGGTGCGATGTAAGACATGTAGCGGCAGTGGTGCCAAGGATAGTGGCTCCGTCGGTACCTGTGGCACTTGCGCGGGGTCGGGATACGTGCGGCAGGTGCGCAGCACTTTTTTGGGTCAAATGCAGACCACTACCGCCTGTCCCAACTGCGCGGGGAGCGGCAAGGTCATCACGGCCAAGTGCACCAACTGCAAGGGGGATGGACGGACCTACGATCACGACACCATTGAGGTAGAAATTCCTGCCGGGGTGGAGGAGGGCATGCAGCTGAGCATGCGAGGGCATGGCAATGCGGGAAAGAACGGTGGTCCGGCTGGAAACCTGCTGATCAATATTGAGGAGAAGCCACACGAGTTTCTCAAGCGCGATGGAGCCAATGTGATCCATGATCTCTATCTGAACTTTGCCGATGCAGCACTTGGCACCTCCGTGCAGGTGCCCACGATTGACGGTAAGGTCAAGATTAAGATCCCGGCCGGCACACAGTCCGGCAAGATCTTCCGTCTCAAGGGCAAAGGCATACCCGTGGTGCAGAGCTATCAGCAGGGCGATCAGTTGATTCATGTCAGTGTATGGACCCCCAAAAAATTGTCCAATGAGGAAAAAGCAGCCCTAGAGAAACTCCGGGAGGCGGCTAACTTCCAGCCTCAGCCAGGCAAGTCCGACAAGGGATTCTTTGAAAAGATGAAAGACTACTTCAACTCTTGATGAGGCTACTCCTTTTCCTTGGCCTGTTGAGTGTGCTTACGGGCTGCCAAGCAGGATACCACTTCTCCCAAACGTATCCTGTGCCGACCGATGGTTGGAGCTACAATGACACCGCCATTTTTGACATACCGATGGCCGATACCGCAGGTCGATACGACTTGCTGATGGACATCGACCACACCACCGACTATGCCCACCAAAACCTGTATGTGCAAATCGCAACGGTATTTCCGGACAAAGAGGAGGTCATTCAAACCTTGTCCATCGACCTGGCTGACAAACAAGGAAGGTGGTACGGTGACTGCAGGGGTGCTGCTTGCCGGCTCCATGTAGTCCTACAAGAAAATGCCTACTTCGATCGTCTTGGTACTCACCAGGTGCGCGTCCATCAGCACATGCGCTTTGAGCCGGTGCTCGGTGTAAAGAAGCTCCATCTGATGGTGCGGAAAAGAGATCTCCAGTAATTGCGTGCTAGGTCGCAGGCTGCTGCGCAAGCGCCATACCGGTGCTAAAACTGCAGGTGCTTGACCGTCAAAGATTTATTGATCAATTGCCTCAGGCTGTCGATCCCAATCTTGAGATGCAGTGATACGAAGTCGGACGTGACCTTTTGGTCGCTCTCATCCGTCTTGACCCCATCTGGCACCATGGGCATGTCGGAGACCAGGAGTAAAGCGCCAGCAGGTATCTGATTCTTGAATGCGGCCACAAAGATGGTGGCCGTCTCCATGTCAATGGCCATGGCACGCAGGGATGTCAGATACTCCTTAAAATCTTCGCGATGCTCCCAGACGCGCTTGTTGGTGGAGTACACCACCCCTGTCCAGTAGTCCTGATCATACTCTCGGATGGTCGTGGAGATGGCTTTTTGTAGAGCGAAGGCCGGTAGGGCTGGCACCTCGGGAGGTAGATAGTCATTGGATGTCCCCTCACCCCGGATGGCCGCGATCGGTAGAATGAGATCTCCAACTTTGTTCTTACCGGTCTTGAGACCACCACATTTTCCCAAGAAGACAGCGGCTTTGGGTTGCACCGCCGTCAGTAAGTCCACGATGGTACCCGCATTGGGGCTTCCCATACCAAAGTTGATGATGGTGATATTTTCCGCCGTGGCGCTCTTCATGGCTCGACCTTGCCCACGGATGGGTACGGAATGCCACTGGGCAAACATCTCTACATATAAGCCAAAATTGACGAGGATAATGTATTCGCCGAAATCTTCCATGGCCGTGCCGGTATAGCGCGGGAGCCAGTTTTCGACGATTTGCTGCTTGGTCTTCATCGGAGAATATGCTACCGTGCAAGGTACATATTCCTCCTTTTATCCATTTCGCGAAAGAATGGGTCCTGAGTGTCTTTGATAAACCGAATCGCCTCACCGGTGCTCTTCATCTCCGGACCCAGCTCCTTGTCCACATTTGGAAACTTGTTGAAAGAAAAGACCGGCACCTTAATGGCAAATCCGTCCAGCTTCTTGAGGATGTCGAAGTCCTTCAGCTTTTTGGCGCCGATCATCACTTGGGTAGCGATCTTCAGATAAGGTACTTGATACGCCTTGGCGATGAAGGGTGTCGTTCGCGAGGCTCGAGGGTTAGCCTCTATGACATAGACCTTGTCGTCCTTGATGGCAAACTGGATATTGATGAGGCCCACCGTCTGCAAGGCAGCGGCCAGTCGCTTGGTGTATTCGACCATCTTTTCGATCGCCTGATCGGAGAGACTGTAAGGTGGCAGTACGGCAGAGCTATCTCCGGAGTGCACGCCGGCGGGCTCGATGTGTTCCATGATGCCCATGATGTGGACGTCGTCACCATCGCAGATCGCATCGATTTCGGCCTCTTTGGCTCGTTCTAGAAACTGATCGATCAGCACCCGATTGTCAGGTAGGTGCTTGAATATGGAGAGGACACTGCGTTCCAGCTCCTCGTCGTTGATGACGATGCGCATGCGCTGGCCGCCCAAGACATACGAGGGTCTCACCAGCACAGGGTAGTTGATTTCGTTGGCAATCGTCAGTGCCTCGTCCGCGTCATCCGCCACTCCGTATCGGGGATACGGAATGTCTAACTCTTTCAGCATATCGGAGAATCGGCCTCGATCTTCCGCCAGGTCCAAGGCATTAAAGGATGTGCCAAAGATCTTGATCCCTTTCTCGTGAAATTTCTGTGCCAGCTTGAGGGCGGTCTGTCCACCCAGTTGCACGATGACCCCCTCGGGTTTTTCTAGTTCCAGGATTTCCTCAATATGCTCCCAGAAGATGGGCTCGAAGTACAGTTTGTCGGCGATATCAAAGTCTGTAGAGACGGTCTCGGGATTGCAGTTGATCATGATGGCCTCGTAGCCCGACTCACGCAGGGCCAACACGCCATGCACACAGCAATAGTCAAATTCAATGCCTTGACCGATACGATTGGGTCCGGAGCCCAGCACGATGACCTTCTTCTTGTCGGAGGGAATGCTCTCGTTTTCTACATCAAAGGTGCTGTAGAAATAAGGCGTCTTGGCCTCAAACTCGGCGGCACAAGTGTCCACCATCTTATAGGTGCGACGGATCCCCAGTTTTTTGCGATATCGGGTTACGTCTCTTTCGGACACGCGCATCAACCAGGCGATCTGCGCATCCGAATAGCCGACCTTCTTTAATGTGCGTAGAAAGTCCTCGGGAATATCCTCCGGGACATTATATCGCATGAGCGTGTTTTCCAGATCGACCAGTTCTTTGATCTGATTGATAAACCAGGGATCAATTTTAGTCAGCTTCTGGATCGACCGGCGTGGTACACCCAGCCGCAAGGCATCCTTCACCCGATAAATGCGGTCATCGCTGACCTGCTCCAGGCGCTCGATGATATCCTGGGTCTTGATCCACTCCTTCTTGTCCGCGCCCAATCCCATTCGGTTATTTTCTTGCGATTGACACGCCTTTTGCAGTGCCTCCTGAAAGGTGCGCCCAATGGCCATTACTTCGCCCACGGACTTCATTTGCAGTCCTAGCAGATGGCTCGACCCGTAAAACTTGTCGAAGTTCCAGCGGGGCATCTTGACGATCACGTAGTCCAGGGTAGGCTCGAAGTAGGCCGAAGTAGTCTTTGTGATCTGGTTTTTGAGCTCATCCAGATTGTATCCGATGGCCAGCTTGGCAGCGATCTTGGCAATGGGATACCCGGTAGCCTTGCTGGCCAGTGCCGATGAGCGAGAGACCCGTGGATTGATCTCGATGGCAATCAGTTCTTCCGTCTCCGGATCCTGCGCAAACTGCACGTTGCAACCACCGGCAAAGTTGCCGAGCGACCGCATCATGCGAATGGCGTCATCCCGCATCTGCTGATAGGCCGTATCCGAAAGAGTCATGGCCGGAGCTACGGTAATGCTGTCACCGGTGTGGATGCCCATGGGGTCCATATTTTCTACGGTGCAAATGATGACCACATTATCATTGTTGTCACGCAGTAGCTCAAGCTCAAATTCTTTCCACCCGAATACGGCTTTTTCCACCAACACCTCGTGTGTTGGCGAGGAATTGAGACCATGCCGCAGCGCTTCGTCAAAGTCTTTGGGATCCATCACAAAACCGCCTCCTGTGCCACCCAAGGTATACGAAGGTCTGATCACGAGGGGGAAGCCGATCTTCTGGGCAGCTTCTTTCCCTTCGAGGAAGGAGTTGGCGATGAAAGAAGGTGCCACTTTCATCCCGATCTGGCCCATCAGCTTTCGAAATGATTCTCGATTTTCTGTCAGATCAATGGCTGCCAGATCCACGCCGATGAGGCGCACATTATGTCGCTCCCAGACGCCCTGATCACCCGCTTCGATCGCCAGATTGAGGGCGGTCTGGCCCCCCATCGTCGGCAGTACGGCATCGATGTGTCTTTCTTGCAGTACCTGCTCGATGCTTTCTACGGTCAGTGGCAGCAGATAAATGTGATCGGCGGTGACCGGATCGGTCATGATCGTGGCCGGATTAGAGTTGATCAGGCTGACTTCGATTCCCTCTTCTCGGAGGGATCTCGCTGCCTGCGATCCGGAGTAATCAAATTCGCACGCTTGTCCAATGATGATGGGGCCACTGCCGATGATTAAGACAGATTTTATAGAGGGATCTTTCGGCATGGAAAGGTGAGTCGTTTTTTGATCGGCGGCAAAGATATGGATTTGGCTGAAAAGGTATTCATACCACAAAAATCCAGTGCTTGAGTCAACCGACATCGAAGTACCCGGGCAAAACAACTCGTACGATTTCACCGGGTCAATCACACCGACCAAACGGAAGAACAGCGGTATTTTTGCTGAGCGACTTTGCGCTGATGTTGAGAAAAGGCCACATACTGATCACCGATGATGTACATCCCTACTTGATCGAGGGCCTGCAAGACTTGGGATATGACTGTGACTATCGCCCGCAGGTCACCCTTGAGCAGGTGCATCAGATGGTGCATGGGTACCAGGGCATGATCATCAATACCAAAGTCAGGACAGACAAGATCCTTCTGGACAAAGCAAGGCGGCTACGTTTCATCGGCCGATTGGGCTCCGGGCTTGACATCATCGACTTGGCCTACGCGGCACAGTTGGGCATTCAGGTCATCAGCTCGCCCGAGGGCAATTGCAATGCGGTGGGAGAGCATGCGTTGGGGATGCTCCTGAGCCTTTGCAACAAGATCCCAGGCGGCAACCGGGAGGTCAAAGACTTTCAGTGGCATCGCGAGGCAAATAGAGGTATCGAGCTGAAAGGTCGCACGGTGGGCATCATCGGCTATGGTCATACCGGCCCCGCCTTTGCAGATAAGCTAAGGGGCTTTGATGTCCGATGCCTAGCCTATGATCGCTTTAAGGAGGACTATCTCGCACCCGATCACTACGTCGAAGAAGTGGATTTGGTCACGCTCCAGCAGCAGGCAGATATCATCAGCCTACATGTGTCCCTTAATGAGACTTCTCACCATCTTGTTGACCGACGATTTATCCAAGCTTGCAGGCACCCATTCATACTGATCAACACCTCTCGGGGTGCGGTAGTCAATACGCCGGATCTCGTATGGGCCTTGGAGGAAGGGAGGGTGCTTGGAGCCTGCCTCGACGTTTTCGAAAATGAAAAACCGCAGACATTTTCACACATTGAAAAAAGCCTATATTCACGCCTATATCAATTTGACCAAGTGATTGTGACACCCCATGTGGCTGGGTGGACAATCGAATCAAAACGGAAAATAGCGGAGACGCTTGTTCAAAAAATCGCATTGATAGACCAAAGAGACGAGCCGCAAAACATGGCGTCAGACGTTTAGAATTAAGTATCGACCCTTTGAAAGTAGCATTACGTCATATGCAGGAGTTCAAAAGACGGGTTCTGCAGAGCATTCTCCTTGTCGCTATACCCTACCTGGCGATGAGCCAGACTGCCCTACAAGGCAAGGTGACGGATGCAGAAAGTGGCGAAGCGATCCTCTTTTGCAACGTGGCGCTCTACCACAATGGCGTATTGATCCTCGGCGCAGAGACGGACCTGGACGGCAACTACTCCTTTTCTAACATTGATCCGGGGACCTATGATCTGGAGGTAAGTTATGTCGGGTATCAGACGCTTCGTACCACCGGCGTACTCGTGCTGGCGGGAAAGGTCAATCGGGCGGACATCACCCTCTCTCCGGGAGTGGTGTTGGAGGAAGTGGTGGTCACCGACTACAAGGTCCCTCTGATCGAGCAAGATAATACCACCTCGGGAGGGGTCGTCACCTCGGAGCAGATCCGTAATCTGCCGAGCAAGAGCATCAGTACGATAGCCGCCACGACAGCGGGTATTTCATCCAGAGATGGGGAGTCGGTGGCGATACGAGGCTCCCGATCCAATGCCACGGACTACTATATAGATGGTGTCCGCGTTTTTGGCAACTTATTGCCGCAGTCGGAGATTGACCAGCTACAGGTGATCACCGGAGGTATTGAAGCTCGCTACGGCGATGTCACCGGCGGGATTATCTCCATCACCACCAAAGGCCCATCAAATGTGTTTAGTGCAGGTCTCGAATTAGAGACCTCGAAGTATCTTGACCCCTACGGATATCATGAGGCCAACACCTATCTGTCCGGACCAATTCTGCGCAACAAGCAAGGGAAGTCAGTGCTGGGTTACCGATTGTCGGGGAGATTTGTGCTGCGAGAAGATGATTCTCCCTCAGCAGTACCACTGTATGTTGCTCCCCAAGAGGTGGTCTCCGAATTGGAGTCCGACCCAGTCCGTCAGCTGGGGGGTTCATCTTTTTCTGCCGGCGAGTTTCTGCACACCAGTGATGTACGTGCGGTCGAGGCTCGCCCCAACCAAGACAACCAGACGATTGACCTGACAGCCAAGATCGATGCGAGGCTCAGTCCGGCCATCGACATGACCTTTAGCGGGTCCTTTCGAGATCAGCAGAATCACTTTACACCGTTTGGGCGGAGCCAAATATCCGGTGGAAGCCAGATCAGCTCTCTCAACTCATGGCAACTCCTCAACTATCAGAATAACCCCATCGCTTATGACAATCGCTACCGGGGCAATGTGCGATTTCGACACCGGTTAAGCCGGCCCACCACCAGCGACACCGATCGACGACGCGCAAGGTTGATCCAGAATGCCTCCTACACGTTGCAGGGCGGCTACGAAAAAGCCGATGGACGCAATGAAGATGTGCGACATCAGGACAATCTCTTTCGCTATGGGCACGTGGGGACCTTCGACTTTATGTGGATGGCAGCGGAGGGCGAGTCCAACCATTCCAATGCGATCAACGGCATCGCGCACGCCGGATTTTTGCGGGTGTTTAATGGCCCCTTTACTCCATCCGATTACAATCCGGTGCTGGCCAACTACAATCAGAACATCAATCAGGAGATCTTTGAAAACTACCGCAACTTCAATGGGTTTCAATCCACCTCCGTCAGCTCACTTTGGAACATTTACAATAACGTAGGTAGTGTCTACAACACTTTTAACAAGTTTGACACCGATCGCATCACCTTTGGGGCCAATGCCTCTTTTGATCTGGTGCCCGGAGGCTCGGATCGCGGGCGACACTCGATCGAGTTTGGGTTACTTCATGAGCAGACATTCAGCCGTTCGTGGGGTGTGGCACCCTTCAATCTATGGGAGGTAGCACGGCTGCAGGCCAACCGGCACATCATCGGCGTAGATACCAACCAGGTGGTCGGCAGTTTTCAGGGTAAGGTCTTGACCCAGTTCACGTTTGAGGAGTTTCAAAAGCTAATCACAGAGGATCCGGATCTCAAGTTTTACAAGACGATCCGAGACCAATTGGGCATGGAGCTGACGGACTATGTCAATGTCGATGGCATCCATCCGGATGACCTCAGCCTAAATCTGTTTTCACCCCTGGAGCTGACCGATCAGCGCATCGTGTCCTACCGGGGCTATGATTATCTAGGCAATCGCACGAGCAACAGTATCGACTTTGACGACTTCTTTACCAGTGTGGGAGCCGACGGCAAGCGAGATTTTCCGATTGGTCCTTTTAAGCCGATCTACCAGGCGGCATACATTCAGGACAAGTTCAGCTTTCGGGATATCATCTTCCGGGTGGGGCTGCGAGTCGATCGCTATGATGCCAATACCAAGGTGCTGAGGGATCCTTATTCGCTGTACGAGGTGATGGATGCGCAAAACTTTTACAACAGCTTTGGCGGAGAGCGACCCAACAATGTGGCCGACGACTTCAAAGTGTATGTGGACGGAGAGACGAGCACGACGGTCAAGGCTTTTCGCAAGGGAGATCAATGGTACTTTGCCAACGGTACCCCCGCCAACGATGGCACGGTCATTTTTGGGGGTGAGATTGTCTACCCCAAGCTCTACGATGATCGTATCAACGATATCAAAAACAACGACTTTGACCCGACGCAATCCTTTGAAGACTACGAGCCGCAAGTCAATTGGATGCCACGTCTGGCCATTTCATTTCCGATCTCAGACATCGCCAACTTCTTTGCGCACTACGATGTCCTGGTACAGCGACCACCATCCAACAGCATCGCCACCCCTTTTACCTGGTTCTATTTTGAGGATGACCGCTACACCGCAGGCAGCCCACTCAGCAACTCCAATCTGAAGCCCGAGCGGACGATCGACTACGAGGTCGGATTTCAGCAAAAATTATCCAACTCCTCGGCGTTGAAGATCAATGCCTACTACAAGGAGCTTCGTGACATGCTGCAGCAGCAGACCTACCTGTTCTTGCCCTCCCCCATCAATAACTATGTCACGATTGGCAATGTGGATTTTGGCACCATCAAGGGCTTTACGTTTCAATATGACCTTCGAAGGAGTGTCAATACGACCATTCAGGCTAATTATACCCTTCAATTTGCAGATGGTACAGGGTCGAACGTCAACTCGCAAGCAGGCCTCACCACTCGAGGAAATCTGCGTACCCTCTTTCCCTTGGATCGCGACGAGCGGCACTCTTTTAAGCTCACGCTGGACTACCGCTATGGCTCCGGCAGCAGATACAACGGACCCAGACTTTTCAATAGCAACATCTTATCCGACTTTGGTGTCAACATTCAGTCATTTATGACTTCCGGTCGGCCCTATACCCGCAGAATCAGGCCGCAACCCTTTGGCGGCACCGGATTTTTTGGTTCCATCAATGGAGCCAGGCAACCCTGGACGTTTTCGATAGATATGCGGATCGACAAGGGATTTCGAATAGCCACGGCGAGAAAGGACAAACCCCTGGTGGCGAATCTATCCTTGCGTATCCTCAATGTGCTCAATACGATCAATACCCGCAATGTGTACTCGGTGTCTGGATCACCCTACGACAGCGGCTTTCTGCTGTCCTCAGATGGTCAGTCGACCCTGGCCAACGTACGCAACACAGGTGAACTGATCGTGGAGTCCGGCCGTGATGAGCAGGCGTACATCGATGCCCTGGGCTGGCTGCAGGCGAGTCCGGGTAATTTCTATTTACCGCGAAGAATATTTTTGGGCTTACGATTTGATTTTTAGATGATGAGACGGCACACAAGGCAGATATTCTTCGTACTGGCGCTGGTCGGTACCGGTCTCAGTACGGCCTGGGCCAAATATCCTCCGGGCTACGACAATCCTCGACGCAAGGTCATCGATCCGCAGGGGATCAAATTTGGCTACCGGGCCGATTGTGCGGCCTCACGATCGGAGGCAGACATGTCGATCAACAATGTCCGTGCTCGCCTGCTGGGTGGGGGTGATGTCTGGTGGGATCTCTCCGTCGGCAAATACATTGTGCCTAAGGTAGAACCCGCATCGGGCCTGCCCGAAGTGTCCTCGATCTTTGCGGGGGCCGTATGGTTAGGTGGATATGATCCGGTGGGCAATCTCAAGCTGGCAGCGCAGCAGTTTCGGTCAGCTAATGAAAACGACTTCTGGCCGGGGCCCCTGGATCCGGTCAATGGCACGATCGAACGCGACACCTGCGCCCAATGGGATAGGCACTTCCGGGTACTGGGTGAAAACATACGGCGGTTCCAGCGAGACTTTAATGTGGCTCTGGAGAGTGGCGAGACACTGGACGAGAAGGACGTGCCCGAAGATGTCTTGGGGTGGCCGGCTAGAGGCAATCCATACTTCAGCGATATCCATGGCTTCGAATTGCCCAACACCTCCCAAGGGTTGGCCGGGTTCTTTGATTATGACGGAGACTTCAGCTACGATCCGCTCGCCGGTGACTATCCGATCATTGAGATCCGGGGTTGTCCCACGCCCCAGTATCCCGACGAGATGATCTTTTGGATCTACAATGACGCCGGCGGAATTCATACGCAAACCCAGGGTAATCCCATCCAGATGGAGGTCCAGGTGCAGGCTTTTGCCTACGCGACCAACGATGAGATCAATGACATGACCTTCCAACGGTACAAGTTGATCAATCGGGCTACCCAAAGTATCGACAGTACCTTCTTTGCCATGTGGGTCGATCCTGATCTGGGATGCAGCCAGGATGACTACATCGGGTGCGATACCATGCGTAGCCTGGCCTATGTCTACAATGAAGATGTCACGGACGGGGTGACCGGCTGTGACTGTGAGGGCACGCCGACCTACTGCCAGGATGTCCCGATGCTGGGGGTGGACTATTTTAGAGGACCTCTTGATGAATTTGGCCAGGAGATTGGCATGTCTTCCTTTACCTATTACAATAATGCGGGGGTGGGTCAATGGCCCAATGCGCAGACCGATCCGGATATTGCCCAGGAATACTACAACTATATGTCGGGCTCTTGGAAGGACGGTACGCCTTTCAGCTTTGGCGGGGACGCTTTTAACGTAGGTGGAGCTCCCATTGACTATGCCTTTACCGAGGCACCCAACGATGCTACGGGCTGGTCGATGTGTACGGCCAATCTGCCTTTTGGTGACCGGAGGACCATCCAGGCTTCCGGACCGTTTAGACTTGATCCGGGTGCCGTCAATGAGCTGATCATTGGTGCGGTGTGGGTGCCGGACATCACCGATTACCCCTGTCCCAGTCTCGACCCATTGCTCTTTGCCGATGAGACAGCACAGGCCTTGTTTGACAATTGCTTTGATATCACCGATGGTCCCGATGCCCCGGATCTGGACTTCATCGAGCTCGATCGCGAGCTGGTGGGTATCCTGACTAATGATGCGGAGTCCAATAACTTTGGCGAGACTTATCAAGAGCTGGACCTCCGGGCACCGACCGATCTGCCGGAAGAAGAAAAGCAGTACAAATTCGAGGGCTACAAGGTCTACCAACTCAATGGTCCGGAGGTCAATACGTCGGAGGTAGATAACCCGGACAAGGCTCGATTGGTCTTTCAGTGTGACATACGCAATGGTGTCTCTCAGATCGTCAATTGGCGAGCGATGCCTCATCCCACCGAGCCGGGCAAACTGCTCTATGAGCCGGAGGTGCAGGTCGTCGGTGCGGACAGTGATGTGCGACACACCTTTCGCATCACCGAAGACCAGTTTGCCACGGCCGATCGTACCCTGATCAATCATAAGAAGTACTATTTCACGACCATTGCCTACGCCTACAATAACTACGACGGCTTTGATACGCAAAACAATACCGGGCAACGCAGTCCTTATCTTGAGGGTCGACGAAACATCAAAATCTATGTGCCGACGCCACGTCCGATCAGCTACCAAAATCTCAAGGTAGCGTACGGAGACGGGCCCAGTATCACCCGCCTGGATGGTGTAGGCGCCGGCAACAACTTTTTGCAGATCAGTGAGGAGACCACTCAACAGATCCTGGATGGGAGTTTTGACGGCACGATCACCTATGAGAATGGGGCCGGCCCAATAGATGTCAATATCTACAATCCCTTGGACGTGAAGGATGGTGATTTTGAGCTTTCCTTTGTGGATGTTAGCCCGGATGACGACACGCTAGACGTAGACGCCACCTGGAATCTGGTCGATCTGGCCAATCCGGGAAGTGTCATTGAATCAGAGACGAGCATCGAGCGTCTCAATGAACAGATCGTGGGCCAATACGGATTTTCCATCTCCATCGGACAGACCGAGGAAGCGGGAGATTTCTTCGCGGAGACCAATGGTGTGCTCGGGGCGGAAATCACTTTCGAGGATCCAAACGACCCGTGGCTGAGCTTCGTGCCAGACGGTCCTGATATCTTTGACATCGCGCGGACCGGCGTCAATGAGCCTGATTTTCGATTTGATCCCAATCAGCTATTTACCACCTCCTACCAGGGGATGATCCCCTTCTTTCTATCCAACTTCCGCTTTGATCCAAACAACATCTATGTGTCGCCATCTTGGATCGACAACACGGCCGGCATGCAGATCGTGCGCAAAAAGACAGGGATGGACGATCTCAACAATGTGGATCTGGTTTTCACGTCGGACAAGAGCAAGTGGAGTCGGTGCGTCATCGTCGAGACGGCAAGTCCCTTCTATTTTAACCCGGGCAACCTGGGTGGGGCTGACTTCCGGACGGTGGGGAATAGCAAGAGCTTCGACTTGCGAAACTCGCCCTCGGTGGGCAAGGAAGATAGTGATGGCGATGGACTGCCCGACCCGGACGGAGATGGCATCGGCATGGGCTGGTTTCCGGGCTACGCCATCGATGTGGAGACCGGCCAGCGACTCAATGTCTTCTTTGGTGAAAACTCCGTCTACAACGAAGACTTCTTGAGTAGACAAGGCGGCAGCGGCGCCATCGGAGCCGACATGATGTGGAATCCTGATGAGCGCCTAGTGCTCGATCTGACCACGCCGAGTATCGCCCTAATCCATGTCGGTGGCCAGCATCACGTGTATGTCACTCGCCAGCCCTATGACGAGTGTGAGGAGCTGCGGTCCAGATTGGATCCGGGTGTGCTCTTCACCAGAAAATACAATGCCCTGCGAGACGTCACCTGGACCGGCATGCCTATTGTCAATGGCATACTGAGCTACGCGGAAGGCCTCATACCCAATGATGTCTCCATTAAACTGCGCGTGAGCAACCCCTACCAAGTGGCTGAAGGCACGGGCGAGAACAATGGACATCCCAAGTACCGGTTTAGCATAACGGGGCAGGAAGCCGAAGATCGCATCGAAGCGGTCGACCAGACGGCACTGGACGCTGTCAATGTCGTCCCCAATCCATACTTGGCCTTTTCAGCCTATGAGACCTCACAGTTTACCAATATCATTAGGGTGACCAACTTGCCCCCACGGGCGGTGGTGACCATCTTCTCCTTAGATGGCAAGTTCATTCGTCAGTACAAGCGGGACGAGCGCGGTATCGCGCAGACCGGTCGATCCAACCCGGGAATTTTGCGCACGCAGGTGACCCCGGATCTGGAATGGGATCTCAAGAATAGCAAGGGCATACCCATAGCCAGTGGTGTCTATCTCATCCATATCAATGGTTATGAATTGGGCGAGCGAACGATCAAGTGGTTTGGTGTGAATCGAAAATTTGATCCCTCCGGCTTATGATGCGAACAGTACTGGCGATATTCCTTGCAGTGGCTTTCTCGGCGACGTCGTACGCAGGCAACCCCGACCGGCAGGGCGAAGCAGGTGCCTACGAATTGCTGCTCAATCCCTGGGCTAGAAGTGCAGGGCTCCACTCGATGACCACCGCCATGATCGGCGGAGTCGAGGCGATGCGTATCAATGTCGCCGGGCTGGTACGTATACCAAAGACACAAGTGCTCGTAGGACACACCCGGTATCTAGTGGGTACGGGAGTCAACCTCAATGCGATCGGCATAGGTCAAAAGCTTGGCAAGAGCGGGGTGCTTGGTCTCAGTCTGATGGCGATGGACTTTGGCGATATTCCGGTGACCACCACCGATCTGCCGGAGGGGACGGGAGCGACCTTTTCTCCCAACTTTTTTCACCTGGGCATCTCATATGCCCACCTGTTTGAAAACAAAGTGTCCGTAGGCTTCACGATCCGGGCGATCTCTGAGTCTACCGCTGATCTGACGGCGCAGGGCGTGGCGCTGGATGCCGGTGTGCAGTACGTGACCGGGGAGCAGGACAACTTTAAATTTGGCATTTCGCTCCGTAACGTGGGTACACCCATGCGATTTGGTGGAGAAGGATTGTCCTTTCGCGCGACCAATCCGGATGGACTCATCAACTACGATCTTTCCTTTGATCAGCGAGCCGCTAGTTTCGAGTTGCCGTCCGTGCTCAATATTGGTGCCTCTTATGACTTCAACATCGATGTGCGAAATCGTCTTACGGTGCTTGGTAACTTCACCTCCAACTCGTTTTCGCGAGATGCCTTGGGCGGTGGATTGGAGTATGCATTTAATGAGGTATTTATGCTGCGTGCGGGGTACAAGCACGAGCTTGGCTCGGGCAGCGATGAAATCATTAACAATGTCTATTCAGGCTTTAGTGCAGGAGCTTCTATCGAGGTCCCATTCTCCTCAGACAATGATACCCGGTTTGCGATCGACTACGGCTATCGGGTGACCAATCCATGGAGTGGAACTCACAACCTAACAATTCGGTTTACGATATAGGCTAATTAATATACCTTTGTAGAGGTAGGCATCTGGATCAGGGTGCCAGGTTCGAAGGACGAACCACCCCTTTTAAAGAATACATACAAATCAATGCTAACGACCTGTAAATTCAGGAGTTGCATTGTTTTCTTTTTTTACTAAATGAAAACCTATGGCGGAATATACTTACTTGACGCAGGAGGGTTATGACAATCTCAAGGAGGAGCTCGAAAAACTGAAAAGTGAAGGTCGAGCAGAGGCCGCCAGGGCCATCGCCGAGGCAAGGGAGAAGGGTGACCTTTCAGAAAACGCCGAGTACGACGCTGCCAAGGATGCCCAGGGCCTATTGGAGGCCAAGATCAATTCGCTCGAAAAGATGTTTGCCAATGCCCGGGTCCTGGACACCTCACAACTGGACACCTCCCGGGTCACCGTGCTTTCAAAGGTGACGATCAAAAATGTCAAGAATGGCAAGGAGTTGACCTATCAGCTCGTGGCACAGTCAGAAGCAGATCTGAAGGCTAAAAAGATATCGGTCAAGTCACCCATCGGCGAAGGACTATTGGGCAAGGAGGTCGGCCAGATCGCGGAGATCCAAACTCCTGCCGGCACGATGGAATTTGAGATCATGAATATCTCCCTCACCTGATGCCATCGATATTCTCGCGTATCGTAGCTGGAGAGATTCCCTGTCACAAGCTAGCGGAGTCAGAGGCTTACTTGGCATTTCTCGATATTAATCCGGTGAGCCGGGGCCATGCCCTGGTGATTCCAAAGATGGAGGTCGATTATCTCTTTGATCTGCCCAAGGATCTGCTGAGCGGCATTTTGGAGTTTGCCCGGCCCATCGCCCGAGCCATTGAGCAGGTCGTACCATGTGAGCGCATCGGTGTGACCGTCATAGGACTGGAAGTCCCGCACGCCCATGTACATCTCATCCCCATTAACGCGATTGGCGACATGGATTTTTCCAAGCCCAAGGTACCGATGACGCAGGACGAGCTGGGCCAGTTGGCAAGCCGGGTGAGGGACATCCTAAGTGTATGACTAAGCCTCGTTTGGGCCATCTGGCTACCACACGATTTTGCCGATCTATGGCAGGACTCTACTTTCTGTTTCTGCGGAAAATCCGACCCCGACGCTGAATCAAAGAACCCGTCCGAGGCACGGCAAGTGGAGGGACATCAATATTGCTATATTTGAAATGATGGTGTCGCCAAAGCGCATGATGCAAACCCCGGTCGCCTTTGAGGGACCAGTTTAATCCACCGGAAAATCCTCTGACCACAGGTGTCTATTCATGACTCAATTATAGTAGCTAAGCAGGAAGGCGCAAAGAAATTTGCCATGCTCATCGACCCGGACAAGGTGCGGATGCACCAGATGGACGAACTGGTGGATCGGGCCGTTGCCGCCAGGGTCGACTACTTTCTGGTGGGTGGGAGCTTGATCGTCAACGATCTGTTGGATCATTGCCTCGAGCATATCAAGGATCGATGCAAGATTCCCCTGATCCTGTTCCCCGGCGATTCCTATCAGCTTTCTTACCGGGCGGACGCCATTTTGTTTTTGTCGTTGATCAGCGGCCGCAATGCAGAGTTGCTGATCGGTAAGCATGTTATTTCCGCCCCCTACCTCAAGGTATCTCCGCTGGAGGTACTCTCGTGCGGCTATATGCTGATTGATGGTGGAGTGCCGACCACCGTCTCGTATATGAGCAATACTCGCCCGATACCTCACGACAAGGATGATATTGCCGTCTGCACCGCGCTAGCGGGCGAGATGCTGGGCCTCAAGCTCATGTACCTTGATGCAGGTAGTGGAGCCCATCGGCCGGTATCACCTGACATGATTGAGGCGGTAAGCGGAGCCGTGGACCTTCCTGTGATTGTGGGTGGAGGCATACAAAGCCCTGAGCAAGCCCTCGTGGACGTTCGCGCCGGAGCAGACATCATCGTCGTAGGCAATGCCATCGAGAAAGACCAGACATTAATTGAAGAAATCGCCGATGCCGTTCACTCTGTCTCCCCTGTTTAGGGGTCTCACACTGACTGTTCTGACGCTGTGCCTTTGCGCCTGCCAGGGGTTTGCCCAACAATTTGGAGGCCTAGCCCCGGGAATTGACTGGCGTCAGATCAACACCGATACCTGTCGCATCATATTTCCCCAAGAGCTGACCGCGGAGGCACAACGCGTGGCTAATGCCGTACATTATCTCCGGGGGCAGACGGTGGATGACATTGGAGACCGATCGTTTAAGATTGATATCGTTCTCAACAATCAATCTACCATCGCCAACGGCTCGGTGTCCCTGGCTCCGTGGAAATCTCATTTTTTGACCACCCCGCTGCAAAACAACTTTGCGCTGGGAGCGGTGCCTTGGCTGGATCTTCTGGCGATCCACGAGTACCGGCACGTGACGCAATTGTCTACCATGCGTCGCGGGATCACCAAGGTGTTATACTTTCTATTTGGACAGGAGACCTGGTCGGGCGCATCCAATCTATCGGTGCCGGACTGGTTTCTAGAAGGTGATGCCGTCTGGGTGGAGACCACCATGTCAAAGCAAGGCCGCGGTCGCACTGCCAACTTCCTAAAAGGTTATCGGGCACTGGCCCAGGAGGGCAACCTCTTTCCCTATCGCAAGGCCAGAAATGGCTCCATCAAGGACTATGTGCCCGATCACTATCGCCTCGGATATCTGATGCTCAAGCATGGCCATGAAAACTATGGTGCCAACTTTTGGAAGGAGGTATTGGCAGATGGCTCTTCCTTCAAGGGTCTTTTCTATCCTTTTTCACAGGCCATGAAGGCCCGATCTGGCTTGACCACGGCCGCATTCTACGACGAGGTGATGAAAAGCGAAGGGGAAGTATGGACGGCGGCGACCCCGGATCCTGATGCCACGGAGGTCTTTCCCCAAGCGCTGCGTACATTTACCAATTTTCTCTATCCGGTGCCGGTGGAAGGCGATGAGCTGATCTATTTCAGTCAGAGTTTTGACCGCATCGGAGCATTTTATCGATACGACCTCCGCACGGATCAGCGCACCGAGTTGGTCAAGAGAGGCTTGTCGATTGAGTTTTATTACGGATATAACCAGGGGCGCCTTGCTTGGGCCGAACTGACCACCGACCCTCGCTGGATTGAGACAGACTACAGCAACATCATCCTCTATGATTTGAGCAATCAACGCCGCAGAAAAATCACGAAAAAAGGCAAGTACTTCTCGCCCCAGCCCAATCGTACCGGCACGGCCATCGTGGCAGTCCATCAGGGGGAGTCGGCCCAAAGTGATCTGGTGATCATTGATGTGGCGTCCGGTACGGAGTCGCAAAGGCTGGCTAACCCCCAGCGCTGGGTATATACCTTTCCCAAATGGAGCCCGGCAGAGGACGAGATCATCGCTGCGGTAAGAAACGGACAGTCTGAGATGGCCATCGTATCGGTCTCGGTGACAACGGGCCAGCCGACGGTACGGGTCCCCTTTGCCAATGTATTGATCGGGGCGCCTTGGGTGACCGACGACGCGATCTACTACAGTGCTTCGGGGGGAGATGTGGAAAACATCTTTCGCTACGATAAGACCACGGGACTCAGTAGGCAAGTCACGTTTGAGGGCAACGGAGCATTTAATCCGGCAGTGTCGGGGCAAGACTTGTATTATGTCGCTTTCTCGTCGATGGGTCATTTCATCAAGACCAAGCAAATCACTGCCACGGCACCTCAGCGATCCGCAGGCACTAGTGGCGCTCCCACGCCCAAATCCTATAGCCGAGACATCGTGCAAGAGATCCCAGATCGCACCTTTACCACCACGAGCTACCCAGAGCTGGCTCACGTCTTCAATTTTCACACCTGGGGATTTGACTTTGATGATCCGTTGGTGACCTTGCGTGCCTTGTCCAACAATGTGCTCAACAATGTAGAGATGTCGGCTGGGGTCAATTACAACTACGACACAGAAATATTCTCTCCGTTTGCCCGGGTGACCCTATCCACTTTTTATCCGGAGATCTCGCTGGAGGCCAATACCCTGATCCGAAAGGCCGTCATCGAGCGAATACCGAGAAAGTGGCGGGAGACCAATGTGGTGGCTTCTATGGCCAGCCGCCTTAACCTGAGCTCGGGCATCTATCGGCGACAGTTGATCCCCGCCGTCGGCATGGTACGGACCTTGGCCAAGGGTGACGAAGTGGACTCTAAACTCACCTCCGCATTTGCCCAGCTTCGATTTGTCAATCAAAGGCTGACGGCGCGCAAGAACCTCTTTCCTCGCCTTGGGCAGTTTATCGAGGTCGGTCTGTCGGAAGCCCTGGATGCCTTTCAAGCCCGCCAGTATCGGCTTAGGTCTGCCCTGGCCTTGCCGGGTGCGGGGCCCAATCACAGCTTGATCCTGCATGCGGACTATAAGAAGGATCTGGAAGATGGCGACTATCCCTTTACGGCCGGACTGAGTCAGCGAGGCCTGGGCGTTGTGCCCGCCGACGAGATATGGCGACTGAGCGCCAACTACCATTTACCCTTGGTCTACCCCGACTGGGGCTTTGCCGGTCTCTTCTATATCTACCGGGTGCAGGCCAATCTCTTCTACGACTACACCTACGCCACGATGACGGGATCGTCCGTCGGAAGATCTTCGACTGGAGTGGAGGTGATTTTCGACCTCAACCTGGTCAATGCCACCAATGCCACCCTGGGCGTTAGATTTGCCCACGCGATTGATGGCACGACTAATCGACGACTTGAGGTGTTCACCCCCGTATACCGCTTTGAGTGATGCAGGAAGCTATGGTCACCAAGAGTACCGGTAGTTGGTATGGCATTCGGTCCGGAGAGGGCAAAGAATACGAGGCGCGCATCGTCGGTAAGTTTCGGCTTGGCGAGCTCAACCTGACCAACCCGGTGGCCGTCGGAGATCATGTCAAATTTGAGGTCGAGGATGAATCGGAAAGTCGTGCGCTGATTAAAGAAATTCTCCCCCGTCGCAACTACGTCGTGCGTCAGTCTCCTCGCAAACGCCATCAGCTGCACCTGCTGGCCAGCAATATCGATCAGGCAATGCTAGTGATGACTATCGTTGAGCCAACCCTCAAGCAGGGTGTCATCGACCGGTTCTTAATCATGACGGAGCCCCATGACATCCCCACGATGATCGTCTTTAACAAAGCGGACCTGCTGCGTGAGGAAGACTTGGAACTGTACGAGTACCTGGATGCCGTCTACGAGGCGATCGGGTACTCGGTCTACCTGACCTCAAGTATCGACGGCACGGGAGTAGACCAAGTCAGGGAAGCCCTTCGGGCAAAGATCACCTTGATCAGTGGCCAAAGCGGTGTGGGAAAGTCCACCTTGATCAACGCGATTCAGCCCGGTCTCGATCTCCGCACCGCGGAGCTCTCCGACTACACAGGCAAGGGTCAGCACACCACCACCTATGCCGAAATGTTTGCCCTTGATGACGGATACATCATCGACACACCTGGCTTCAAGACTTTGTCCTTCAACAATCTCGAGCCGATGGATGTGGCACACAATTTTCGTGAGTTCTTCTTGCTCAGCAGTGACTGCCGCTATCCCAATTGCACCCATAGAAACGAACCCAACTGTGCCGTCAAAACCGCACTCGAAAACGGTGAAGTCAGCGATCTGCGGTATAGTAACTATCTCAAAATCTTGGAAGAAATCGAAGAGCAGAACTATTGGGAGCGACACAAGGATCTCTGAATTTTTTGGCAGAAGTGTGGGAGTGCTGCCAGAACCTTTCGGACGGATTTTCATAATTTGAACCAACGCATCACCACCAAAAACCAACTACGTCACCGAATTCAAACCAGCTGAATACCCATGACACTAAAAGAATTCTTTGATCTGCTGGCTGCTAACCCCGAGATCTTGATCTTTTTCTTCATTGCCTGCCCACTGACTGCCTTGCTCAGTAGTTGGCTTGGCCGGGGAGATGGTCATATTAGCCCCTGGAAATACCTGTACTCGACCCTCGTCTATCTCATCTGTATCCCGGGCATATTTGCCGTCACGCTTAATATCTATCTTTTCCTATTTGAGCGTCAAAGCATCTTTGATGCGGACATCTGGACGCAGGTGCTGCCCATTATTTCGATGATCGTGACACTATTGCTGATTCGAAAAAATGTGTCTTTTGATCAAGTGCCGGGGTTTGGTAAAATCCACGGCCTGATGCTCATCATCGGCGCCATCCTTATGCTAATGTGGCTAATAGACCGCACGCACATTATCGCGATCACCTTTATACCCTTTCAGCAGGTGATCCTGGCCTTCTTGGTGTTGCTTGCCATTGCCATGATCGGATGGTGGCGAATGTCCGGCAGCGATGCCGAAGCCTAGTAGATCTTCGCATTAGACATTAGAATAAAACAACAATTAATGCGAAACGCTACCAAGCCTAGTTCTTCTTCAGGAGATCACGGATCTCGACCAATAACTCTTCTTGGGTAGGCCCAGCAGGCTCGGGTGGTGGGGCCTCTTCCTCTTGCGCCTTCTTGATCTTATTGACGTTTTTGACGATCAAGAATAGCATAAAAGCCATAATTAAAAAGGCAATCAAGGCATTGAGAAATAGGCCATAACCCAGCGCAATGCCTCCGGCTTCTCTTATCGCCTGGATAGAAGCCATGTTGACACCGGCTGTATCGGCCGGCTCCTTGAGCACGACAAATAGATTGCTAAAATCGGGGCTGCCCAACAGCGAAGAGACGATGGGCATTACGATATCATCCACTAGGGATTTGACGACGGTGCCAAAGGCTGCACCGAGAATAAAACCAATGGCCAGATCGAGCATGTTGCCCTTCATGGCAAATTCCTTGAATTCCTTGATCATAGATTTTGTGTAGTTGGTTTCTTACTGGTAGTAGAGCTTCTTCGCATTAGAATTAGCTACAAGATTTAATGCGAAACCCTACTTGGTAAGATAAGGAATTCAAGTTTTTGCCATCCGGGTGCGACTGCAGTTTTCAACGCAATCTATAACCCAGCCATTTATCACCGCAAAGGACGCAAAGGTTTCGCTAAGGCCGCCGAGTCCATTAGGTCGGTAGCCGCAGGATCTACATCCTGACTGCGGCAACACCCGATAGCTCTTTGGATAGGCGCGCTCGGACCCTATCAACCGTTATGGCCAAGTGGTGTTACTTGTTTTCTTCGCGGATCTTATTCAGTGCGCTTCCGGCTCTCACCCAGTCGATCTGTGCCTGATTGTATGTGTGATTGACCTTGAACGTGTCAGTAGTACCGTCGGAATGATGCAGTACGATGGTCAATGGCACTCCCCGTTGCATCTGATCGAAATCGACAATATCAACCGTGTCGTCTTGACGCACTTTGTCGTAGTCGGCCGGATCGGCAAAGGTGAGGGCCAGCATACCTTGCTTTTTGAGGTTCGTCTCATGGATGCGCGCGAAACTCTTGACGATCACCGCTTTGACCCCCAGAAACCGTGGCTCCATGGCAGCATGCTCCCGTGACGAGCCTTCCCCGTAGTTTTCTTCGCCAAACACGACCGTGCCAATGCCTGCGGCCTGATAGGCCCGAGCGGAGTCAGGTACGGGCATGTACTTGTCCTCCACGTAGTTGATCACGTTGTTGGCCTCCTCATTGAAGTAGTTGATCGCGCCGATAAAGCAGTTGTTGGAGATGTTTTCCAGGTGGCCTCGAAACTTGAGCCAGGGTCCAGCCATGGAAATGTGATCGGTGGTGCATTTGCCCTTTGCCTTCAGCAAGATCCGCATGCCCATCACTTGATCGGCGGTGATCACCTTAAAGGGAGTGAGCAACTGCAGTCGGTTACTGGTTGGATCTACGGTGACTTCTATGTCTTGGCCGTTCTCTGCGGGTGCCTGAAAACCGGCATCCTCGACATCAAATCCGTTGGGTGGCAGTTCGATGCCTTCCGGTGCTTCCAGCTTGACCGATTGGCCTTGGTCATTGGTCAGGCTATCGGTGAGCGGGTTAAAGGACAGTGATCCACCCATGACCATGGCGGTCACGATCTCAGGAGAGGCCACGAATGCGTGCGTCTGTGGATTGCCATCGTTTCTCTTTGAGAAGTTTCGGTTGAAGGACGTAATGATCGAGTTCTTTCGAGAGGGGTCATCCGTGTGACGCGCCCATTGTCCGATACAGGGGCCACAGGCGTTAGCCAGCACCACGCCCCCAATATCTTCAAACACTTGCAGGACGCCGTCTCTTTCGACCGTGTACCGTATCTGCTCGGAGCCGGGTGTCACAGTAAATTCGGACTGCACGGATAGGCCTTTGTCCTTCGCTTGCTGCGCCAAGGATGCTGCCCGGGTCAGGTCCTCATAGGAGGAATTGGTGCAGGAGCCGATCAGTCCGACTTCCAGCTTTTCGGGATAGTCATTGTCTTTGACCGCGGCCGCAAATTTGGAAATGGGCCAGGCCAGATCGGGCGTGTATGGTCCATTAATGTGTGGTTCTAAGGTGGACAGGTCGATCTCAATGACCCGGTCAAAGTACTTTTCCGGATCCGCATAACACGCCGGGTCACCGGTCAAATGCTCGGCTACGGCGTCCGCCATATCAGCGATGTCGGCTCGCTCGGTGGCGCGCAGATAGCGACTCATCGATTGGTCGTACCCAAAGGTGGAAGTCGTGGCCCCAATCTCCGCACCCATGTTGCAGATCGTGCCCTTGCCTGTACAAGACAGGGATTCGGCCCCCGGGCCAAAGTACTCCACGATGGCACCCGTGCCACCTTTCACGGTCAAGATTCCGGCGACCTTGAGTATGACATCCTTGGACGATGTCCATCCACTCATTTGTCCGGTTAGCTTTACGCCGATGACCTTCGGCATTTTCAGCTCCCAGGGCATGTCTGCCATCACATCGACCGCGTCGGCGCCACCCACACCGATGGCCACCATGCCGAGACCACCCGCATTGGGCGTATGCGAATCCGTGCCGATCATCATGCCCCCCGGAAAGGCATAATTTTCCAAGACAATCTGATGAATGATCCCGGCACCGGGCTTCCAGAAACCGATGCCATACTTATTGCTCACATCTGATAGAAACTGGTACACCTCGGCATTGACATCATTGGCCGTTTCCAGATCGGCGGCGGCACCTACTTTGGCTTGGATCAGATGGTCGCAATGTACGGTACTGGGCACCGCGACTTTGTCTTTGCCGGCCATCATAAACTGGAGCAGAGCCATCTGTGCAGTAGCGTCCTGCATAGCTACGCGATCCGGGGCAAAGAAAACGTAGTTCTTGCCACGCTCGTAAGCCTGTAGCGGCGATTCGACATGGAGATGCGAATACAAAATCTTCTCGGTCAGTGTCAGGGGTCTGCCGAGGACCGTACGGATCTCTTCAATCTTGCCTGGTAGGTTGTCATAAAAGGATCGGATCATGTCTAAATCGAATGCCATAGCGCTATTGATTTTGATGTTGCCAAATGGGTCCGCAAAATAAGATATTATCTCTTTTTGGTCGGGCCACTAAGGTGCTCATTTCCACCACATAAGAAACAAAAGGGGTGCCCGAAAGTTGGCTGTGGAGAGCTCCTTGCGGGCCGCTTGGATGCGGATTGGATCGGAACGCCATCCTGCGGCCGGATGGAAAGTTGGGCGGGCCGGGAAGTTGCCGGATCTTTGTCGGTCCGGGCCTTCCGAGGTTGATTATTGTTTCGTTTTTAGGAATCGATCGAAAAAAGAGGCCGAAGCCAGATAAGATTGCAACCAGGAATCGTAGCGATAGAATCCATGCACCTCATCAGGTAGCACAAGAATCTCGTAGTGGACATCAAGAGCATCTAATCGCCGAGCCAGATCTACCGTCTGTCCAAACATGACATTGCGATCATCGTCTCCATGGATCATGAGTACGGGCGATCTCCATTGATCGACATCGGCCACCGGTGATGCACTAAATGCTTGCGACATTAGATCTTCGGTAATCCCCCAGAATCCACCCCGGCTAAAGTCGCGGCCGCGCCAGCTCCAATCATGCACCCCATGAAAGTCAACACCTGCCTTGAAGAGATCGGAGTCACGAGCCAGACCCTGTGCGGTGAGTAGGCCGCCATAGCTACCGCCCCAAAGCCCGATCCGCTCGGGATCGACATACTCCAGCGTCTGTAGATATTGACCTGCCGCTTTGATGTCTTGGTACTCCGACGCCCCTCGTGGGCCCTGATCGCGTGCCCGCCGAAAATCCCGGCCGTATCCGATGCCGGCGCGGAAATTGACACTCAAGACGACATAACCACGGCTGGCCAAGTATTGATTCATGGCATAGGCAAAGGCATAGTACTGGCTGTAGTGATAGCCAAGCAACATTTGCCGGATCGGTCCACCATGCATGAAGAGGACACCGGGCTTTGGTGCTCCCGATTTGCTTTGAGTGAAGAGCTGGCAGTGGACTTTTGTACCGTCTGGGGCGCTAATCACGACCTGCTCTGGCTTGACCAGGTGTTTTCCGGGATATTCGGGAGGCGGTGTTACGGGGAAGATCGAGCGGGTCTTGCCCCCGGACGAGAGAGCGATCCCCGTCGGATAGTCGTGACTGGCCTTGCGATAGAAAATGTGCTCTCCGGCAAAGACGGGGTCTGTCTCTATCTCATCTCCATCGGTCACCTGACTTACTTCGTTGGTGGTCAGGTCATAGACGTATAGGTCGCGTCGATCGATGTCGCCGCAGTTGGTGCTAAAAATTAATGCATCTCCGGATGCGTTCACGGCGCTGTGCTCGATCTCACATGCACCGTCCAGCAGCGCGATAGGGGCTGCTTCTACAGAGGGCTCCATCTGATAGATCTTCATCCAGCCTTCGTGTTCGGAGTAGAAGACCAGTTTGCCCGAAGCGGTCCAGCGGAGCGGAGCGGCGTGGTAATATTGCGCAAAGCCGCCGTCATCGGCCGGGGACGACCAGATGGTCCTGGTCTCTGCCGAGCCGAGGTCGTGGATGAGGATGGAGAAAGGGTTTCCGCCGGTGATGTCACGCAGTTCGCCCTGGGCCTGCCCAGGTGTGCGGATAAAAGCAAGCGAGTGCCCGTCCGGGGACCATTGGGGCAGCGCATCCTGATAAACGGATGGTGCCACCCATCGTATGCGGTCCTCGCCAAATATGTAGGTCCCAATGAAGCTATGGTCTCCTCGATTACTGGTAAATGCGATTCGATCCGCGCTGGGGGCCAGAGCCAGGTCCGAGAAGGTGCCGCGCATGGTGACCAGCGTACGCTCCGGGTGGTCGGGCCTTTTTTGCAAAAGTTTGTGACCGGAGGCGACCAGCACGGACTGGCCATCCGGATGGATCACGTAGTTGCTGTAGGGACCGATCTCATCTACGGTGCCAAAGAGAAGGTGGGTGCGATACAATTTGCGGGCAGGATAGTCGACCAGGGAAGCCGGATTGGCGGTCTCCCCGGCCCGGTTGGGAGCACTGCCCTTGACGAAATAGAGATATTGTCCCTGATGATCAAATTGGAGGTTGCCCATGACCTGCCCATCGTCGGACCGGGATGCATAGAGGAGGGTCGGATCCCAGCTTGGCTCACTAGCTTTATACAGAGATCGGATTCCCTTCTCCTGTACTTGCCAGGCAATTTGGTGGCCATCGGGCGAAGCGACCAGGTTGGTACAATAGGGAGCGCCAAGGATTTCATCTAACGAGTAAGACTGGGCGGATAGCCATTGCGCGGTACACAGTAGAGACAGATAGAGGAAGCATCGAGTCATGGTAGGATCGCTTTATTCAGATAGCAAAATAGGAACTTCGATCTAGTTGCAGCGGGATAGAGACGGAAGATGGACTTTACTTAAGAGACTCTGTAATTAAAAATGTGCGCCACTATTGCACTATCAAATCCATATAGTTAAATTTGATCGATTATTCTTTAATATAGAATTCCTTGATTAAATTATCCACATACCATGCTGGCACCTGGGTGTCACAGGGAGGATACAAAGCTTTCCTTCCCACGCAGATCAATGATCAATGGCTGATGGATGACCCTGAGCTTGATCAGTTGGTATCAGAGGCGCATGTCCATTTGGGTCAGTTGAAGACCTATGCCCATCTGTTGCCTGCGGTAGACTACTTCATCCACATGCATAAGGCCAAGGAGGCTACCACATCAAGTATGATCGAAGGTACGCAGACCCAGGTGGTGGAGACCTTTCTCACCGAAAAGGGGGTCGATCCCGAACGAAGGGATGATTGGCATGAAGTGCAGAACTACATCGCCGCCATGAACTATGCCATGGAAGCTACTGCAAGGATTGCCCCTCTCCAGCCGATTGATCCGCGGCACGCACAAGGTATTGATGCGCGGGGTACGGGGGAAGAATAAGAAACCCGGATCCTTTCGCACGAGCCAAAATTGGATCGGTGGCGCAAGCCTGCGAGATGCACTATTTGTTCCACCGCCGTCCCATGCCATTTCGGATCTGATCAGTGACCTGGAGAAGTTTTTGCACAATCAGGACATCTACCTCCCCGCGCTGGTCAGAATTGGCATTGCCCACTATCAGTTTGAGACGATCCACCCCTTTTTGGACGGCAATGGCCGGATCGGGCGGCTTATGATCACCTTGTACCTGGTCAACCAGGGACTGCTGCCCCAGCCGGCCCTCTACCTTTCCGACTTTTTCGAGCGAAACCGGCTGTTGTATTATGACAATCTACAGCGGGTGCGCGTCGATCATCGATTGCATCAATGGTTACGTTTTTTTATGGTCGGCGTGATTGAGACCAGCCAGTCTTCCATCAAGACCTTTGATGATGTGCTGGCCCTTCAATCGGATTTGGATGTCAAGATCGCCTCCTTGAAGGGCAAAGCCACCAATGCCAGAAAACTCTTGCACTACCTCTTTCGTATGCCCGTGGTGCGGACACGAGACGTGCAAGCCAACCTTGGCGTGACCGCACCGACCGCACACACGTTGATCGGCGATTTTGTGCGACTGAATATCCTGGAGGAGCAGACCGGCTACCAGCGCAATCGGATCTTTCACTTCACGCCTTATCTGCGCATTTTTGGGGCTGCGTAAGTGGAGACACGCCCCTGTCTACTAGCGGGTCCTGAGCCCTTACGCACTCAGCAGAGCTTATCTTCCTAAATAAATCACGAGCCAGCTCCGGCGGATAGACAGGGTCGAGACATTGTGCCAAACAAAGAGACATATCGGCCATGCTCCATGGCCGAGAGGGTCAAAATTTGCCCTGTCTAAGTATCGGATGTAGTCTAGGCATGCTAACTTGAGTGGTCACAAAAGTTCGTACGCCCCATATGATGTTCTTCAGATTTCATCTGACCACTATCGTCGTAAGATCTAATCTCCAGGTAAGGAGAACGATTCAGACCACCTTACTCCTGCTGGCTTCCCTAGGGGCAAGTTCTCAGACGATCGTCACGATTAATGACCTCAGAATGAGACACTTTCAGCTCAAGGATGGACTACCCACCCAAGCAGCCGAAAGAATCATGCAGGATCGTCTTGGCCATATCTGGATCGGCACGTATGATGGGCTGCTCCGCTATGATGGCTATCAATTTAGATTGGTCATGGGGGGTAAAATTGGTGCCCTCATGGAGGACGACCAGGGGTATATCTGGGTGGGCACTGAGCAAGACCTGATCAGGTACGATCCGCGGACCCAAAGACAGCAGTCCTTTTATTACCAGGAGAGATCCACACAGCCAGAGAACCGATACGATATCATCTCGCTGGTGCAAGATAAGACGGGAGCAATCTGTGTAGGCACGGCTTTCAATTGCCTTGTCCGGCTGCTGCCAGCGGGTCCTGACTCATTTACAGTACATCGCTATCCGTGTACATATGATCCCAATCTACGCGTACCTGACCGTCTTTCAGATACGTTGCCGGGCAACTGGGTCTGGTCACAGATCACTGCCGAAAACGGCAGCACTTGGCTAGGGACGGGAGCAAGCCTCACCGAATTGGTCATTCCTGACACGAGCAAGCCTCAACTGGTGAAGTTTCGCTATGTTTTGCCGCCATTTGAGCCTTATAAACCGCCCGACTACTTTGGGCCATCAGACATCTCCAAGGCAAGTAATGGAAACCTCTGGGTGGTGGCGCGACATCACCAAGAAAATGGGCCTAAGAATATGGGGGTCATCCTGCAGCTAGATCCTGAGACACGTACCTTCACCGAATATACTAACACCCAGGATAGCCTCCTGTACTACCGATACTTACATCAGGACCGGGACGGTAATCTTTGGAACGGTCCCGCTGACCACGGATTACAGTTCATCAGAAAGAATGACATCCTGACCATCGATGCTAATCACAAGCACATCAGTAAGTTTAAGCGCTACCCATTTGCTCAGCATGGAGATGTCACCATAGGGGGCAACAATATTCAAGGGTTTCTCGAAGATCGTGATGGGACCCTGTGGGTGCTGAGCAACTACATGGGTATCTACCAGATACCGCGCACGATCAACCAATTTCGTCACCATGAGCTGCCGGTGTACCGCCGCAACGGAAACAACGCCGTGTCTACCGTGCTTTGGGAAGGCAGCAAATCGATTTGGATTGCCACCTGGAGAAACGGGCTAATGCGATACGACAAGGAGAAAGGTGACTATCAGCATTACTTTGATGCTAGCCCGGGAGGACATCCAAGACATGTCACAGATCTTTACCGGGATTCCAGGGGAGATCTATGGGCCTGCACCGAGTTTGGTGCCTTGCACCGATACGAGAAGGATGAGGATCACTTTCGGCAGCAGCACCTGCCACTCCGCACAGGCGAGCCTGATACCTCGCCTCCCGATGCATCTGATTTTCTCACTGGCATAAGTGAAGACGATCAGGGCAACTTCTGGATCGCATCCAACGGTCTGGGTCTGGTCAAATATCACTTGGCCAGTGGTCGCTCTGAGCAATTCCTACCTGATGAGCGGAAGGATCATTGGATCCTGGATAATTCTGTGATGTGCACTGAGATCGACAAGCAAGGCAGGATTTGGGTTGGCTCACCTTACTGGGGCCTCTACTGTGTACAATGGGACGACGATTTGGGAGACTATCACTTCAGTCGCATGCTTACTGATTTTCCGTTTCTCAACGATTTGCAGATTGGCAGGAGTGGTCACCTCTGGATTGGTACCTTGTCGCACGGACTTTTGCTATTTGATCCCGACGGCCACCATCTGATTCGACAATTCAGCACACAGGATGCTTCCCTGCCCATTGACAACATCTGGGACATCGCTGAGGACCCTGATGGCTTACTGTGGTTGACTTCTCCCACTGGCATCGTTCGCTTTGATACCCACACATTTTCATGGCAGTATTTTGGGCCGAGCTACGGCTTTCAAATGTCACAACGGCTGGCGGGGCGATCTGACTTTAATGAGGATCATCAGCTTGTGTTTGCGGGCGAGGGAGGCATCTACACCGCTGATCCGCGGCAACTGTCCCAGCAGTGGCAAGCTCCCCCGACTGTGCTTACGGATCTTTGGATCAACAATCAGCTGCAAGGGGCCAATGCCGATTCAGCTAGCCACATCGATACAAGTGTGACCTATCTTACGGACCTTGACCTTAGGCACGATCAAAACAACCTTGCACTTAGCTACGCCGGACTAAACTTTGACTCACCTGATGCTGTCACCTATTCGTATCTCTTGCAAAACTATCATGATGATTGGCAGCATGTAGGAAGCGAAAGAACCCTGCGTTTGACCGGCCTCCGTCCCGGGAGATATCTCCTGAGAGTGCGCAGCTGGATGGGCCAGGCTCATTCGGAACGTCAACTGATGATTCGGATTAGGGCTCCCTGGTGGTGGAATGGGTGGTCAAAACTGGCGTATGCCACGGCATTGTTCTTTGTCGTTTTGGCTTTTGCAAGGGTACGCACCCGCCTGCGAAAAGAACGTCTGGACAAGGAGAAAATGAAAGAGCTCAACACACTGCGCTCTAAGTTTTTTGCCAATATTTCCCACGAATTTCGTACACCGCTGACCCTGATCAAAGGACCGATCGCAGATCGACTGGCGGTGGAAGAGGATCCCATGGAGCGGGATAGACTGCAGGCCATGGATATCCAAGCCGACCGCATGTTGAAGCTTATCAACGAACTCCTGGACCTCTCTAGGCTAGACGTAGGTAAGTTTGAGATTTTACCTCGTCCGGGTGACCTGACACAATTTCTTGCCGTCCAGGGGGCGGCATTTCAGTCACTGGCCAGGCACCTTGGCGTCGAGCTAACCTTGCTGTTGCCCCAAGAAAAAATCATAGTGTTATTTGACCCCGACAGCCTTGAAAAGATCGTGACCAATCTACTGTCTAACGCCATTAAATTTTCGCCACAAGGCGGTGAAATCCAACTGCGAGCCAAGTACGATCGACAGTCCGAGGAGCTAACGTTGCAGGTCAACAACAAGGGATCGCTCATTCCTGATACTGAGCTGGCGTATATCTTCGACGAGTTCTACCAGGCGTCCAATGCGCATCGGCAGGGGAGTGGCGTAGGATTGTCGCTCACAAAGCAACTTGTCAGCCTGATGGGTGGGACCATCCATGCAAGCAGTGAGGTAGAGGAAGGCACTACATTCCGATTGATGCTGCCACTAGGGCTAACCGATGATCCTCCTGTGATCTGGGATACGCCTGGATTATTGCCCCTGCCAGGTACCGACAGATCGTCAGACGAACCAAGATCCGCGGAGCGAGTGGAGAAACCGCAGATCCTTTTGGTGGAGGACAGCCCGGAAGTACGCGCCTACCTGCGGAGTATCTTGGAGACCAGCTATGTCGTTTGGGAGGCCCATGATGGCAATCATGGACTGAAACAGGCATTTGCACACCTCCCCGACCTCATTATCTCTGATGTCATGATGCCCGACATGGATGGGGTGGAGTTTTGCAGGCAGTTGAAGCGGGACCCACTGACAGAGCACATTCCTACCATACTCTTGACAGCCAAGGCAGATCTCGAGAGCCGTCTCGAAGGTCTGGAGAGCGGCGCTGAAGATTACCTTGCAAAGCCATTCAACCGTCAGGAGTTGTTGCTCCGGGTCCGAAATCTGCTTGCCTTACGAGATAAACTGAAGGAGCGATGGCGTGTACACCTGTCGCTGAATGACGATACCCTCGCGATCAAGTCAGCCGATGAGCGATTTCTGAGAAAGGCATTGGATACCGTACAGGCTCGGCTGTCTGATCCCACCTTTGACACCGCTTCATTTGCCCAAGCTATGAACCTCAGTAGGTCCCACCTACATCGTAAACTGACTTCCATTGCAGGACAAACGCCCACGGAGTTTGTACGCAATTTGCGGTTGCAGCAAGCTGCCGTACTTCTACAAGCCAAGCATGACAACGTCTCGCAGATCGCCTTTGCCGTCGGCTTTAACAATCTATCCTATTTCACTCGATGTTTTCGAGAAAAGTATGGAATCGTCCCCTCGGCGTACGCCGCAATTGCTGATACATGATCTTCTTAATCCTCACTGCGCAAAGGGATCAGACCACCGTTCATCTGTATAGACGTTTTTGCCCGATAATGTTTTTAGAAAGGCGATGAGGTCATCTGACTCGCTCTTTGTCATGTTTAGGTTGACCCGCGGGGTGCCTGCCATCTTAAATAGGTCATCAATTCTGGGGTTTGACTCGCTCACCTCAATGAGGGAGACCCTATTGATGAGTTGACTAAAGGTGCTGACCGAGCCGTCGTGCATTAGTGGTCCATTGAGCTCTCCTTGTGGATTTGCGAGGTCACGTAAGGTGGGTGCCCGCGTATTGTCTAGATCTATTTCGCCAGGCTTGTTGGCGACGCTGATCACCCCGTTATTGCCGGATCCCGGGTTGATGTCAAAGGTGGGTGGACGATGACAATTGAAGCAACCGACACCACGCCCGATCCGGACACCTCCGCTGATATTGGGATCTGCGGAAAAGAGCTGTAGCCCTCTCATTTCTGAGTCCGTAAAGTTGGCAAAGTCCTGGTCGTACCCCTCATCATATTTTGAATCAAAAGACTGTATGCTGCGGACAAATTGGGCCAGCGCGATTTGCATTCTGCTCTCCGTTATTTTGGGATCACCGTACACCATGGTAAACAACTCCGTGTAGTAGTCTATGGCTTCCAGCTTTGCGATTAGGTCCTGAAGATCGGGCCGGCCACTTTCGCCGCTAAATCCCAGTTCGTGATGATCTTGAATGGGCATAGTCGTCTGCTCCTCCAGCGTGGGTGCACGCTCATCCCAGAAAAACTTCTTTTCCTCGCCAAAACGGGCATTGATCAGCCGCATGGAGTGGCGTTCGGTCACTCCGCCTTGTACTCCACGGCTGACTAGCGCCGTATCGCTAAAAGCAAACTGCTGCTGGTGGCAGCTGGCACAGGAAATGGTGTTGTCAATCGACAGATGCTTGTCATAGAAGAGGACACGGCCAAGGGTTGCACCCTGGTCCGTGATCGGGTTTTCCCGACCATTATCTCGCGTGATATACGAGGGCACCGGCTGATTAGCATAGTTGGGGAGGTGATCAGGATCGATTTTGCCGGCAAAGGTGGCTCGAATAGCGTTGCCTTCGATCTGTGTGGGCATCGGCTTTTCGATCTCTTCTTCGCAATCAGCGCCCTCGCAATCCTTTGAACAGCCATGCAGACTGAAAGCAACGGGGAGGGTACAAAGCAATGTCCAATAGAACACTTTATGGGGGTGTCGCCAGGTCATTTTAGATGTATGGTTTTGATGTTCTTCAATACTAGAGAAGGTCTCGGCCCCTGGCTATACCAAATGTCCCTGATCTTAGCAGATATGTCGTGTAGGCAGGCAAGACGGTTCTTTCGACTAGATGCTAGAGACGATCAATAGACAGAAGACCAAGCATGGATGCTTGGGATACCCTGGAATGAGGCGTGTTTCCACTTACACCTTTGCCGGGGAAATGGGCATAAAAAGGGGCAAAATTTCCGTTTTGCCTATGCAATCGAACAAAATCGAGCCAAAATTGCCTATGCATTCTGACAAGTTTGGAGATAAATTGCCTATGCAATCGAACAAAAATTCGAATCAAATTAAATGGGTTTGGAGCATCCAGTTTTCGGACCCGGGAAGTTAAAGAAGCAATGGCTGCCTTGACCAAGGCACGACTCCTTCAGCTTATCTATCCTACTACACAGACCAGTCCTCCGATCGTGCCTGATTTCAAAAAAAGGCCACGATTGCATTTTCTGGATATTGGGTTGATCAATCATCAGCTAGGCCTGCACCAGGAACTACTCAGAATCCAGGACCTGCACCAGATTTCAAGGGGCAAATTATTGCGGCAACTTGTCAATCAGGAGATATTTGCCCAGACGCATCTGCCGGACCATCAGCATGCCTTCTGGGTCCGTGAAGAAAGAGGAACGTCTTCTGAAGTGGCTATCCTCATTGCTCACCAAAACATGTTGATCCCCATCGAGGTCAAGTCCGGAGCAAGTGGTACCCTCCGCTCACTGCATGAATTCATGGATCGATGCCATCATTACTATGCAGTGAGAATATATAGAGGTAAACTTCGAATTGACGAGCTGACAACCAGAAAGGGAAAGAGGTATAAACTTCTCAATCTTCCCTATTTTCTCAGCGGATGGATTAGACCGTATCTCGACTGGTTTATCAGTACCAAATGAGTACTTCCGTTTAGCTCGTTCACCTTTACTTTTTTGCAAATCAGTGAGGTTTTGGCCTTTACTTTTTCGCAATCAAGAGACCGTTTACCTTTACTTTCTTGCATTTATACCTTATTTTCGCCCTTACTTTCTTGCATACGGAGTTTTGTACATCAAAAGAAAAATAGATGCATTTCTAGAGAAGTGGTCCCTATCTGAACAGCGTAAACCCTTGCTGGTCAGGGGCGCACTAGTCTAGTCTACTTTAATGAACTGAAAGAATCTTTCGTCACCTGTCTCGATGAGTTTCCTAAACTGTGTCCTAGCGAGATCAAGATAATCGAGATCCAATTCTAACTTGGCCATCATAGCATCTCCTTTTGCCAGAACGGTATTCCACACCTTATCCAAATGCACGCCCCCATCTGCCAGCAGCGTCTTGGAATACTTTTCGATGATAAATGCCCTGGCCTCCTTTGTGGTCTTGAAGTCTCGTCCAAAGGTCTCCAGCAATTTGCGGCTGTCGCACGAGTAAATCAAGTCACTCATCCCTTTGATATTATCCGTTTGTAGATAGGCATTAAATTGCTCCACAAAGTCTGCCCTTCGCTTCAGCCATTTAGGGTCGGTGCTCTTGCTTAGGTTTTCCCAAGTGGACTTCACATAACTCTTCAGTTCTAGCAATTTGTTATTCTTTAGCAAGATATCCACTTCGGCCTGATAGATATCATCAATTTCATGCTGGATCAACTCCGTCACTCTTGTCTCAAATCGCCTCACCTCACTGGCCGGGATATCGGCCGTGATACGCAAGGTATGTGCGACAGCGTCGATCTGCAAGGGTGTGCCATTTTTTGGTTCCTTCAAGGACGCCTTTCCCGAGCAGCTATTTAGGTGCTTGGCTTGTGCACTCAGCATGAGGAGATCTGACGCTTTGCAAAGACCGAATCACTTCCCCTCTTCCTCCAAGCGATCAAGCAGCCGCGCGGTGATCCGCAAAAAGTCCATCTCGGTGATGATGCCAACCAACTCCGCCTGTTCGTTGACGACGGGAAGGGAGCCCACCTTATTTTCTCGCATGATCGACATCGCTTCTTTGACGGTGGTCGATGGGCCCACTTTGATGGGTTCCTTGATCATGATGTCTCCCACAGAGGTAGTCTGTTTGCCTTCCTCCTTGTTCTTGAGCAGTTCACGCATGACCATGCGATGGGTGACCAGGCCTACCAGCTTGGCCTTCTCATCTTCCACGGGCATGTAGCGGATCCGGCGCCAGTCCATCATTTCTCCCACCAGCTCCACGATATCTTCCTTTCGCACGGTGAAGAGGTCCGTCGTCATGCATTCGCCCACCGTGAGAGCAGATGGCTTGTAGTTGGGCAGGTCGCTGAGATCGGGAGCCGGCCATTCATGAATGGGTTTTTCTTGCATCTGGTTCTGCAGCGTGGTTGCGGTAAGTACGGTTAGCGCTTCGTCACGCTCGACCTCCTTGAGGAGTTTGGTGTATCCGCGGAGCATCCAGCGCGATCCATTGGTGTGGCTGGTGGCCCGTCCTTCGATGACATTCATGTAGCGATCGATATCCGCCGGATCGACCTGGCGAGCTTCCAGCCCCTGGCGAGCCATCGGGAGCAGCTCCTCCAGGATTAGCTCACGGGCATTGACCTTCTTATCGTCTAGCCAGCTGAAGGTGGTGTCAATGCCATACCGAGCCGCCTTCATAAAGTTGTCCTTGGCTTCGGCAAAGAGGAGTCGCTCCGTAATATCTTCGTACGTCTTGTGAAAGGACTGCATGAGACCTAACCAAAATGCAGCGTTGGCCACTTCATCCAGCACCGTGGGACCAGATGGCAATACTCGGTTCTCGATGCGCAGATGTGGCTTGCCGTTGTCACTGATACCATAGCACGGACGATTCCACCGGTAGACCGTCGAGTTGTGTACCTGTAGTGACTTGAGCTTGGGTACTTGGCCTTTTTCGATCATGGCCAAGGAATCCTCTTTGGCATCGCTACTCATGAGCACCCGAAAACGGGCAATGTCATCTCGGTAGATCTCCAGGATGCTATCTTTCAGCCAGCTATTGCCAAAATCGACCCGGGCGGTGCGCTCACGCATGTGCTTGTGAGACGATCGGGTGTCAATCGACTGCTGAAACATGGCGATTCGGGTCTCGTGCCACAGCCGTCGGCCAAAAACCAAAGGTGAGTTGGCTGCAATGGACATGACCGGCGCAGCCAGCGTCTGGGCAATGTTGTAGAGACGAGCAAAGTCTCTGGGAGCGACCTGTAGATGCACTTGAAAGCTGGTATTACAAGCTTCCAACATCGGAGAGTCATGCTTGATGATCAACTCGTCAATCCCCGCAATGCGCAATTCGTATTCGGGTCCCAGCAGTTGATCATTGATCGCCTTCATGAGGGTCCGGTACCGCTCTTTGGGGGTCAGATTGTCCAGTGAAAGATCAAACTTGCGTAGTGTAGGCAAAATCCCGGTGAGGAGTGGCGCCGTATGCATCTTTGCCAGGTATGCTCGAATGACCGCGAGCCGCTCTATGGTCTCCTGCTCCAGATTGCGCAAGCACGATCCCGTAAAAAGCTGGGGAGTCAGCGTAATCTCCAGATTAAACTGGGCCAGTTCGGACTCCAGCCAGGTGTGTTCTTTGAGATCTTCCAGCGCTTGCTGGGCAACCAACGAAGGCTTGAAGTGCTTGAGGTCGACTAAGACCATCTCCTGCTCCGCGCCTATGCGAATCACATCGTCTTCAAACCAGTTTTCTTTAAGCATCTGATCCAAAGCCCGCACATCATCCAGCAAGGCCCGGATGAAGGCCCTCATTTCTTCTTGGTCCTTCAGTAAGTGTACTTTCTGTTCACCCATGCTCAAAGTGATTTCAATTAAAGAAGTTAGAAATAATCGCGCTGATTACCAACGCCTGAATTAACGTGGAGAAGTAGGTAAAATTTTGCAAGTGCATAGCGGGTCGTACCGAGCATGCAGGGCAATCGGATGATGAGATGCTGCATTTATCCATCAACGGCCAAAGCATGGCTGGCAAGATGCCCCAATTTAGTAGTTGAACACAGTTGGGACGACTACTCCTGGGGTAATCTTGCTAGTAGAGCTTCGCATTAAATCTTGTAGCTAATTCTAATGTCTTTGGTCCGCATACTTCGTTGCAAAGCCTCGCCATAGCTACGGCTAGCCACCCATCCGCTTTCGCGGTTCCCTCACTTCTCGCATTGTCATGCTCGACTCTACGAGATCGTTCGGTCATGCCTCGTCTGCGAACAAAATCCTATTAGAATTATTCAACATATCTAATGCGAAACTCTACTAGTATGTGTCAGAGTGGACGCCTGACACGGCCAGGGTGTCTGTTGTTGAGTGATTCCAAACGGCACCTAGCCTCCAAGGCCACACTGCCCAGATCAGGCTGCGTTTGGCGTCCACGCCACACGCCATCGTCAGCTCGCTGTCACCCTAAAGCCTTGATCATGCGATCGCCCTGACAGATCATGGGCAGCGTCTTGACATTTTGAATGCGTCGTCATATGGTTCCGCTCTCCCCCGACGTTTTAGCTAGCAATGAAGATCATATTGTACGCGGCTTTTCTGCTGTCCATCCTGCTTTTTGGTTGTAGCAAGCAGCCGGACGTCCTCTTTGAAGTTCCTTTTCAGTTGACCTTTGAGATACCCGCTGGACTCAATCCCTTTGACAAACACTTCATTTTGGTACGAAATGTGCCTACTAACATAGAGGCGTTGAAGAGACAGTTTGAGGTAGCAGAAGGAGGAGAGTTGGTGATCCGTCCCGCTTCCGCTATCCTTACCTCGCTAGGTCAGAGCTTGGATTTTGACTTTTTGCAGGAGGTAGAGCTTTCTGTCTTCGACACCGATCCCGATGATGATAGGATTGCTTTTTTGACAGAGGACGTGCCGTTTAATGCAGGAAGAAATGTGGTAGTATTGCCGTTTGATACGGATTTATCAGACTACCTGGAGCAGGACCGGGTTAATTTTAAGGTTTCCCTACGCCTGCGCACCACCACCCCTTCTTTCATTGATAGCGTCATGGAGGTTCAATTCACAGTTGAGTAAAAAACCGCATACGGTATCGCAATAGATATTGTTTTTTGCTGTTTATTTGTGTGACGGACTTCTAGAGAGCTATAGGACACACCCCGTCGCATTCAGTTGAATAAATCTTGGAGAATCTACATGAAGCTTTGCTTTACCCTGTGCTTGTGTCTACTCTTTATGCTGTCTACCGTGTCCTCGCCTGGTCAGACCCCGAATCGGATCGCCCAGCAACTGGCCACTAAAAAGGCCCAACGCAGCAGTTCCATCATTGAGCGCATTGACCTTTTTGACGTGCAGCCGCAACGGTCCATTCATGCTCGTAATGCCAGCGTAGTAGAGCGTGCCACCATGGTGACCGTGCGCCAGAAGATGTCTGCCAACATTCGAAGGGACCTACCCGAACTGCTGGACCTGACCATACCCGTGGAAGATACGGTACTCACCTTGGAGCTCTTTCAGCAGGATCCCTTATCCGACGGCTATCGGGCGGTAAGTTCTGATGGTCGTGTCAGCGAAGAGCGGGGCGCCCACTATCGGGGCATCCTGCAGGGAGATGTCCAGTCTATCGCGTCGATTAGCGTCTTTGACGGAGAGGTGGTCGGCGTGATCTCGAGCGAGCGCTACGGCAATATTGTGGTCGGCCGTTGGGCCCCGGAGTCCACCGATCACATCATCTATAAGGATCGAGATCTTAAGATCGAGAATATGTTCAACTGCCATACCCCGGATGAACCCCAAATGCAAGACGTCCAAGAGGAAGCCACCAAGCAGTTTGATCGATCCGCTGCCGCCAACTGCGTGCAGGTCTATTTCGAAACGTCTTATAGTCTATTTCAGAATAAGGGCAGTTTTAGCAATGTACAGAGCTATGTGCAGGGGCTCTTCAATGTCGTTTCGACTATCTATTCCAACGACAATATGAATGTGGAGATCTCTGAGATCTTCGTCTGGACCAGTAGTGATCCGTTTAACCATTCGAGTTCATCCACAGCAATGAGTTCGTTTCAGAACACCCGGCCAAATTTCAATGGCACGCTTGGTCACCTACTGGACCTATCGGGCAATGGTAATGGTGGACTGGCTTGGGTCGGAGTGCTATGCAGCTCATCCAGCAATTATGCCTACAGCGACATCGGCACTTCCTATGCCAGCTTTCCTACCTACAGCTGGACCGTCAATGTGGTAGCACACGAGATGGGGCACAACTACGGCAGCCCCCATACCCACGCCTGCCGATGGGGCCCGCAGGGCAATGCGGCGCTGGATGATTGTGCCACTACCGAGGGGGGATGTGCTCCGGGTCCGGACCCGGGCGCCGCAAAAGGCACCATCATGAGCTACTGCCACCTGGGAGGCAATCCCGGGATCAGCTTCAACAATGGTTTTGGTCCCGAGCCCGGTCAGCTCATGCGCGATCGAGCAGCCAGTGCTTCCTGCTTGCCCACCTGCGGTAGTGGAGGTGGTGGCGGCTGCAACCTCAGCATCTCCAATGTCAACGTGGCCCATGCCACTTGCGGCAAGAATAATGGACAGATCACCGTGTCCGTGTCAGGCGGGACCAGCGGCGTCACGTACGACATCGGACAAGGTCAGCAGAGCAGCAACTTTTTCAACAATTTGGCACCTGGCAATTATGTGGTGACGGTGCGCAGCGGCGGATCCTGTACAGATACCGAATCGGCCAACCTCATCATGGAGTCGACCGCGCCAGGCTTGTCTGTGACGGTCACCAATGCTACGTGTGGGCAAAGCGATGGGGTGATCGAATTATCTGCTTCAGGAGGGGAGTCGCCTTATACATACAAAGTGGGCAGCAAGACCCAATCCAGCCCCGTGTTTACCAATCTTTCGGTGGGCAACTACACGGCTACGGTCATCGACGACAATGGTTGTAAAGCCACCAAGAGTGCTTCCGTATTTACCGATGATCCACCGCGGATCAGTACCAGCCTGGACCACACCAGTTGCGGCGAAGACAATGGCGAAGTCATCATCACTGCCACTGGCGGCGATGGACCCTATACGTTCATGCTGGACAACCAGTCTTCACCCAACGGTCAATTTAAGAACGTGGCTCCGGGCACCTACACCGCAGAAGTCATCGACAACAACGGATGTGTCGACGACGAGACGGTGAGAATCAATAGCTCAGCAGCTATCACCATTTCTGCAGAGGTAGTTGGTACGGAGTGCGGTCTGCCCAATGGAGAAATCACGATCGATGGAGATGGCGGTGTAGGGCGACTGCGCTATAGCATTGGGGCAGGCTTCAAATTCAGCAATCAGTTTGACGATCTGGCCGCCGCCACCTATACGATCAGTATTCGCGATGAGGCCAGCTGCTTGGTATCCATGCAGGAGGTTGTCTCCAGTTCGTCTTCATTCACGCCCACCCTGAGTGCACAGACGACGACCTGTGGTCTGGACAACGGCGCCTTAAGCATATCCATTGAAGGGACCTCCGGCCCCTATCAGTACAAGTTGAACAATGGAGCATATAAGGATGAGTCCGAGTTTGCGGACTTGCCTTCCGGTACCGCCACCGTCACGATCAAAGATGCCGCAGGTTGTGAGGTGAGCGAACAAGCCAACATTGGTGCCTCGACCAATCCCGCCCTGCAGCCGGTGTCGGATCGGACACATTGCGGCCTCGACAATGGCACGATCACTGCCGGGGTCCAGGGGGGGATTGCCCCCTACCAATACAGCATTGGCGGTCAAGCGCAGGCACAACCCTCCTTTGAGGGCCTGCCCTCGGCATCCTACATGCTAAGGGTAGTTGACGCGTCCGGATGTGAAGACTCGGTATCTGTCACTATTGATACTTCAGAAGCGGTCGCTGCCCAAGTGGCTACCGTGGCCACGCGATGTGGTTATCCCAACGGGCAGATCTCTTTGCGTGCCACCCAAGGCATCGGCCCGTTTACGTACCAGGTGGATCAACAGCTACAGAGTGACACCATGTTTGAAGGATTGGCTGCCGGATTTCGCACCTACCGGGTGGAGGATGCCGATGGCTGCACGTTGGTAGACTCTGTCTGGATCGATTCATCCAACGCTATTCTGCTGGATGCTCAGGTGGACATGACCTCCTGCGGCCGGGACAATGGAGTCATTGAGATCCTTGCCGAGGGTGGGACAGGCGTGCTTGCCTACACCCTTTCAGATACATTTCATGCCCAATATATCTACGAGGCGCTGGCCCCCGGCGACTATCTGCTCAAGGTCCGCGATGACGAGGACTGCATCGAAGAGATGACAGTTTCTGTCCTTCCATCTACAAATCCGATCCTCCGATTTGACCAGCAGCACACTCGCTGCGGTTTGCCCAATGGACAAATTGAACTGGGCGTACAGGACGGCGTGGGTCCTTATCAGTATCTGGTCAATGGGGACACTATCCCCGAGGCAAAAGCACAAGCATTGCCACCAGGGTTCTATACGTTGCAGGTGGTAGATGTGCATCGGTGCTTTGATACCGCATCCACGACTATCGATCCATCCACGGCCCCACAGCTGGCATTTGCGACGGATCCCGCATCCTGCTATCAAGAAAACGGCACCATCGAGTTCAGTGGCTCGCTGGGCATCGCTCCCTATCGGTACTCGATCGGAGGTGATTTTCAGGCAGATCCGGTATTTGAGGGTGTCGACAGCGGATCGTATCAGCTCGTGCTGTTGGATGAGGCGGACTGCGCGGACACGGTGGTGATGGCGGTGGCCTATGACGATCAGTATCAACGACCAGAACTGGCAGACAATAGCTCCATCTGCGAGAGCGAACCGGCCACGCTCGACATTGGCCTAACCTCACCTCCCAGCACCATGTGGTACCGAGATGGCACCCTTTTGGATGAAACCAGCACGACACTGATCACCGCGCAACCCGGACAATATGAGGTGGTGGTCACCTATCACGAGGAATGTGTATTGGACGACCAAACTACGCTGGTGGTGCATCAAAAACCAGTGCAAGAGCTAGCATCAAGCGATACGATATGCCTGGGAGAGGATTTTGAGATCGCTCAGGTGGATCCGGCTCTCCAATACGAATGGAGCAACGACTCTGTCGGCACAGCGGTCGCTTTTCCATTCTCCAGTCGCTATACCTTGAAGGTGACTAATGTACATGGATGCTTTATCACCAAGGATATTGATATGGAGGTGATACAACCGGTGGTACTTACCACGGCCTCCACGGAGCTGAACCTTTGTCCGGGGCTAAGCCTGCAGATCATGGTGCAGGGTGCGGACCGCTATGCGTGGCAGACGGATGATCCTTCGATAGATCGGACTGACATCGCGGCACCCACAGTCAGTCCCTCCGAAGATGCCACCTACCAAGTGGTGGGACTCAATCAGTGTTTTGATGATACACTGGCCGTGGCCGTGTTGGTATACGAAGACCAGACCACCGTAACTCCCGATACGTTGATCATTGAAGGCGCTCCCCTTCAGCTCTTTGTGGAGGGGGCGAGTGAGGTGGCCTGGGAGACAGGATATGAAGCGGAGTGCCCAGAATGTCCCGACCCCGTGATTCGGCCGGAGTTGCCAGGGATAGCGAGGGTGGCATACACCGATGATGTGGGTTGCGCCTGGACAGATTCTGTGCAGATAGATATCATACCATTGCAAGACATCTTCCCACCCTTGGTGAATGTCATCACACCAAATAATGACGGGATGAATGACGAGCTCTTTTTCAAGGGCATCGACACCTTTAAAGCCATCCAATTGGAGATCTTTAATCAGCAAGGACAGGTGATTCATATAGACAAGATGTACGACAATGACTGGCAAGGTAATGCCGACGGAGAGGACCTACCCGAAGGAGTCTACTTCTATATGATCACACTGCTACTAGACGATCGGGCATTTCATTTTGACAGTGACCTCACCATCGTAAGAGACTGACCCATGCAAAAACATCTACAGCTTTACCTTTGGACAATAGTCAGTATCTGGTCACTGCAGGCGCAGTCGGTCAGGGAATGGCCACTCAATGATTACTTGAATTTCACCGTCAATCCTGCAGCCATCGGGCAGGTGGAATCGATGACCGTCGGCCTGTCCTATGCGCGAAAGTGGCAGAATGTGCAAAGCAGCCCCATTCAAGCGGACCTTGGCTTTGTGCTGCCCTTCGAGAATGAGCGTATGGGCCTAGGCGCACACGTGTTCTCCGAGCGTGTTGGCCCATTTTCGACGGTGGGTATGTCCGTGGGATATGCGTATAAGGTCCCCTTGGGCCTATCGCGTGGCGACTACTTGGCCATGGGCATGTCTGGTAAGCTGATGCATATCAAGTTTGACCAAACGCATTTTATTGCGAGCCACGAGGGTGACGCCTTGCTCTCGGATGTAGACGGCACCCGACTGGTACCTCCGGCTTTCTCGGTCGGTATCGACTACAGCTCGGGTGAGCCTACGTACGCCGAGCCGGTGCAACTCCGCATATCGGGATCGGTCGCCCGGTTTTTTCCTTTTCAAAATCGCTTTAACACCCTGTCCTTTGATCGCATCTTTCAGTGGTATGCGATGGCGGGCATGTCTATAGCGGCATCGGAGCATGTGGTCATTGAGCCCGCGTTGTTGTTGAACCAGATTGAAGCCCACTCCGCCAACTACGGTGCACGCATCTGTGCCAAGTACAAACCGGTGGGATGGGTGCTGGCCCAGTACTCAAAGGCCGGATTTCTGACCTCTCAACTGGGGCTAAATCTGGGAGGCAACTGGGGGGCTGGGCACACTTTTCTGGTGACGGTAAGCAACAGTTGGTACTTTGGTACGCTCAGCGCCCAGATCGGCAATAGTTTGACCTTTGGTTTTGCCTTTCAGCGATCACTGGATGGCTCTTCTTACTAACTAGACTAGTCTAGTCTCGCAATAGATATGTTGAATTATTCTAATAGGATTTTGTTCGCAGACGAGGCATGACGCGTACGATCTCGTAGAGTCGAGCATGACCATGCGAGAAGTGAGGGTACCGCGAATGCGGGTGGGTGGCTAGCCGTCGCTACGGCCGAGGCTTTGCAACGAAGTATGCGGACCAAAGACATTAGAATTAACCACAAGATTTAATGCGAAACACTAGAAGCCAGACCGCGGATAGCCCCGGCTATGTAAGGCTTTGGATGATGAAGAGCAGGTGCAAAACAGCCAGCCAGGGTGTGTAGTTATTTGTCAGACGAAACACTAGTCTAGTATCCCCCTCCAAACGCACTTTCATCTCCATCTCGTCTTTAGGCACCGTCATCGTGCTTGTTGACCACGTGTTGGACCCGGGGCCCAAGGGATTCAAATAAAATGCTTCAGCATGATGACTTCGCGCGGAGTTAATGGTCGATATCGTCCGCGAGGCAGATTCTTCTTGGTCAGTCCGGCGTAGTGGATGCGATCGAGGGATTTGATCCGATATCCCATATGCTCAAAAATCCGTCGGACAATGCGATTGCGACCGATGAATAGGGTGATGGATACCGTGGACCGATCCTCGGGTTTGGGATGATCGAGTTCTTTGATGGGTGCGGGTCCATCAGCCAGCTGCAGTCCGGCAGAGATCTGAGCGAAGTGATCAGGATCCAATGGCTTGTCCAGCCGCACCAGATATTGTTTGCGCACTTGATGCGATGGGTGCGCTAGTTTTTTGGCGAGATCCCCATCATTGGTGATGACCAGCAGACCCGTGGTCTGGCGGTCGAGCCGTCCCACCGGAAAAAGACGCAATGCTCCCTTGTCCTGAATAAGGTCCAGCACGGTTTTTCTCCCCTTTTCATCGGCCGTGGTGGTGATCACATTTTTTGGTTTGTTGAGCAGGTAGTAGACGCGTGTGGTCTCGATCGCGAGTTTCCGTCCCTCATATTCGACCTGATCGCCATCTTTTACGAGGTGGAAGGGTTCGCGGACTATTTGACCATTGACTTTTATGCGGCCGGCCTTGACCAGATCCACGGCCTTTCGACGAGAGCAGACACCCGCTTTGGCGATAAACTTGTTGAGACGCATGGGAAAGGCTACCGGCTCCGGATCCGGCTGCGGGGATCGCGGGACGTGAAAAGGATTTCGCGGTGCTCGTGATTTCTTGCGCTTCATCGATGCTTTGGCTTAGACCCGGTCTGGACGAGTGCAAGATGATAAGATTTGAAGAGACCCGTGCTACCTAGTAGCGTTTCGCATGAGATATGTTGAATAATTCTAATAGGATTTTGTTCGCAGTCGAGGCATGACCGGGCGATCTCGAAGCGTCGAGCATGACAATGCGAGAAGTGAGGGAACCGCGAAAGCGGGTGGGTGGCTAGCCGTAGCTATGGCGAGGCTTTGCAACGAAGTATGCGGACCAAAGACATTAGAATAAGCTACGAGATTTAATGCGAAACTCTACTAGAATGGAATATCGTCCACATCATTCATCCTGGACGGGCGAGTGATGATGTTGTCAGTGCCGCTGAGTGGATCATCGCTCTTCAGGCTGCTAAAGTCGAACTCGTCCAGGTTAGTGAATTTGGCAAACTGATCTACAAATCGCAGCTTGATGGTCTCCAGGGCACCGTTTCTGTGCTTGGCTACGATGATTTCTGCAATCCCCTTGAGCGAGCCCTCCTCGCTCTCGGTGATGTCGTAGTATTCGGGACGGTAGATAAAGGATACGATATCGGCGTCTTGCTCGATCGCCCCGGACTCCCGAAGGTCGGAGAGCATTGGCCTCTTTTCGCCCCCGCGTGTTTCCACCGCTCGACTCAACTGGGACAGTGCGATCACCGGCACATTGAGCTCCTTGGCCATGCCCTTGAGCGCTCGTGAAATCGAACTGATCTCCTGCTCTCGCGTGCCGGTACGTTTGTTGTCGATATTGCCAGACATCAGCTGCAGATAGTCGATGACGATCAACTGGACATCGTGCTGCATCTTCAGTCGACGACACTTGGCTCGTAGTTCGAAGCTATTGATGGCTGGGGTATCATCAATGTAGATCGGCACCGTGGAGAGCTTTTCGACGGCTGTATGTAGTTGTTGCCACTCGTGCGGCTCCAGTTGTCCATTGCGCAGTTTTCGAGAGGAGATTTCGGCCTCCATGGATATGAGGCGCTGGACCAACTGAATGTTTGACATCTCCAAGGAGAAAATGGCGACGGCTTTGCCATGGTCCATCGCGGCATTTTTGGCCAGGGAGAGGGTAAACGCAGTCTTACCCATCCCGGGGCGGGCCGCGATGATGATCAGATCAGAGGCTTGCCACCCTGAAGTGACCCGATCCAGCTCGGTAAAGCCGGAAGGCACCCCCGTGAGCCCTTCTGCCTTGTCGGCAAGCTCCTCGAGTTGTTTTTGGGCCTTAAGAGCGAGCGTTCCGATGGATTCAAAACCTCGATTGAGATTTTGTTGCGTTATGTCAAAGAGATTTCTTTCGGCATCATCCAGCAGCTCAAAGACGTCCTTGGTATCGTCATAGGAGTCACGAATGATGGTGGTCGAAGCGCGGATCAGTTCTCGCTGGATGTGTTTTTGGGAGATGATACGGGCATGATACTCGATATTGGCCGCAGAGGCGACGCGGTTGCTCAACTCCACCAGGTAATTGGGGCCACCGATCTGGTCAATATCTCCCTGGGTCTTCAGCTCTTCATGCACCGTCAGGATGTCGATCGGATGGGTTTTTTCAAAGAGATTGAGCATGGCCTTGTAGACCAGTTGATGGGCTTCCACATAAAAGCTGTCTGGCTGCAGGATATCCAGGACGGTGGGCAAGGCGTTCTTGTCCAACATGATGGCCCCGAGCACAGCCTCCTCTAGCGGGATGGCCTGTGGCTGAATCTTGCCATACATGAGGCTGGAGAGATCCGTATCTCCCTTGACGGTCTTCATATATGAGGACCCCATTGCCTTTATATTTTTCTTAGGATCAGCCATTTACAAGGAAATCTATGGGTGGTTGTACTGGGTCAAAGGTAAGACATTATATGGTCTACGTATTAATTATTTATTTCATGGGTGTTGACAAGCACTGCCGAGAGTGTTAATAATTTGTGGATAAAAAGAGAGGTGGATCGAGTGTCCAAGTCGGACTTCTTTTAGCACCCTTAAATCATGCTGTCTCAGCGTTGACCACCCCCTATCAGCGTGCCTCCGAGGGAGGCTATGTCGCTCCGAAAAGAAAGATGTCTTTGTGGAAAAGATTTGGAGGTGGCACCAAGCAGTGATATGCTCATCAAGATGGGGACGAAGCAGCGCAAAAAAAAGGGGCGCCGCGAGGCACCCCAGAAATCCTAAATCGGTCTGTCAAACATTGGCAGCAGCGCTACTAGCTTTCGGCCTTGGCCAGTTTTACTTCGACCAACCGTACCTTTTCCTTTTGTGCCTCGATGCTGTTGGTGACATCGGCCTGGTCGGTAATGTTGGTTTCGATCTTCTGTTCATTTTCTTCAATCTTGCGCTTCCAGTCCTCGATCTCCTTGTGATAGCGGTCGTTCAACTTTTGCAACTTGGCCAGATTGCGTTCCAGTGACTTTAGTTCACTTTCTTCGTCCTTGAGTTCCAGCTTGATGTTTTCGACATTGAGCTGCTTGTCTAGCCCTTGCACAAACATGGCAAAGCCCTCATAGGCGTCGGCATGACTCTCGGAGTCCAAAAAAGCGCCACCCAGATCCATCCACACCCTAAGCCGGCTGCCCGATCCGGCGCTCTCGACCAGATGATAGATGTCGACCGTGTTGCTTGAGATGTAGCCAATATTGGCGTCGTCCGTGAAGAATTCCTTGCTGCGTTTGACCTTCTTGGTTTTGCCCTTAAAGGACTTCAGATAGTCTCTCCACACGGAGTTGAGAAACTTACTGTCGTAATCAGGAAATTCTATGGAGAATCCGTTGTTGCTCCCGACGCTCATGCCACTCACGGACTCCTCGATTTCTTGGGCTCTGAGTGATCCGATGGCCAGGGCCACACCCAGCAGGATTAGTAATGTTGCTTTAGATTTCATATTCGATTATTTAGTCTTGTATTTAGTTGGCACCACAAAATTCAGTGATTGTTGTCGAAGGGTGATCTTGCAGGGGGCTTGGCCACAAAGTTCCCCGTCCACCTCTACTAACAGTTTTTCATCAGCAATAGGTTCGACCGTGAGCGAAGAAGTTTTCCAGTGCCGGACACTTCGCACACGATATATCCTTCCCGTGAGTAGCTTGGGCAGATGGGCCAGTACGATACGCAGTGGCAATTTGCCCAGCAATGTCACATCGAGCAGTCCATCATGCGGAGACGCCCACGGGGTCAGTTGCAGTCCTCCTCCGGCATATCGGCCATTGCCGATATTGAGTGTGAGCACCTGCCCTTCATAAGTCGGGCCTGACTTGCACGAGATCCGAAGTCCTTCCTCTTCATAGGAGAAGAGACCTTTAACCGCTTGCCACAGATAGCTCATCTTGTGATTACTACCGCTATGACGATTGCTCAGCTGTGCTACCACATATGCACTGAGGGCAAAGCTGGCCTCATTGACAAAATACCGACACTGGTCCCGGCCCTGACTTTGCCACTCCACCTGTCCGATATCGATGGGTATGGTCCGATTGCTTTTGAACATGGAGATCCACGGGTCGGGCCGATGCGGAATGCCAAAATGCTTAGCCAAATCATTGCCTGTACCGCAGGGCAGGAGGGCATAGGATATGTTTCGCCGCACGTGAGCGGGCAGGGACATCAAGCCATTGACCACCTCATTATTGGTACCATCTCCTCCCACGGCGACTACATGTGCGTGCCCGCGGATACCTGACTTGACGAGATTAGTGGCCTGGCCGGAGGCCGTGGTATACGCCTCTTGAATATCGCTGGAAGCAAAATGCGCACCGAGAAGCCGCTCTTTGACCGCGTTCCATGCCACCATAGATTTTCTACCTCCCGCTACGGGGTTTACAATGGCAAAAAGCGACTTTGACGGGACCGATATTGAGCTAGTCACCAATGATTGACGTGACTAGGGGGCAAAAAAACATGCATGATTTAGGAAATCACCAACAGCCATGAAAGTCTTGGCTTATAGCCCGGTATCTTGGTACCAATTAAACGTATGGACTTATGGCTGTTGATCAATTTCCCATTATCGTTGAGCGTGGTTGTGGAATGGATGTGCACAAAGATACGGTTGTTGCGACAATTCGAGGGGCAGATATTGAGGTAACCACAGCGACATTTAAGACGTTTAGCGACGATCTGACAGAGATGATATGTTGGCTTCAGAACCATGGAGTTACGCATGTTGCGATGGAGAGCACGGGAGTGTACTGGAAGCCGGTGTACTACATGCTGGAGGAATTCTTCGAGGTTTTGTTGGTCAATGCCCGTCACATCAAGAATGTTCCTGGGCAGAAGACGGATAAGAAAGATTCAGAATGGATTGCCAAACTGTTACTCAGTGGTCTTCTGAAGGGGAGTTTTGTTCCTGGCCAAGAGATACGGGAATTGCGAGCATTGCACCGTCACCGTCGAAAGCTGATCGGTCAGCGAACGGCACAGAAGAATCGACTGCAAAATGTGTTGGAACAAGCCAATATCAAATTACGCAGTGTGCTCAGTGACGTATTTGGTGTGTCGGGTTTGTCGATGATACAAGCCATATCTAGCGGGCAAACGGACCCTGAGGTATTGTGTGAATTAGCAAAAGGGTCTCTAAGAAATAAGAAGGATCAATTACGAAAGGCACTAACAGGCAGAGTAACAGACCATCATCGATTCATGTTGAAGCTGATACTTGAGTCCATCTCACACATCAACGACCAAATAGCTCAGATAGAAGCTCAGATGGATAAGTATCTAGACTTGATGAAAACCGAAGTGGATCTGCTGAAAACGATTCCAGGAGTGTCTACACAGATTGCCGCTGGCATTTTAGCCGAGATTGGAGATGACATGACCCACTTCCCATCACACGGGCACCTAGCATCTTGGGCTGGCATTTGTCCTGGAAACAACGAAAGTGCAGGAAAGATGTACTCATCTCGCATCACCCACGGCAACAAGCATCTAAAGACAACATTGGTTGAGGCTGCCTGGGTTGCATCAAGGACAAAGAACAATCCTGTACTGGCCACCAAACATCGAATGTTGAGTCGACGCATTGGTAAGAAGAAGGCTACCATTGCCATAGGGCATAAGATCTTGACCGCTGCATACCATGTCCTTCGTGATCAACAGCCCTACAAACCTCACACTACAGACCCCAAAATCCTAGAGATTAGAAGATTGCGCAGAATCAAAAGGTTGGAAAGACAATTGAGTGCACTTAGAAAGACGTCCTAAACAAGATCGTGGCTTTTTTTGGTGGTTAAACTCCCCGGAAAAAAAACTGACATCAGACGTCATGTACCAACAGTTGATGCCGTAGAGCTCGAAGAAAAAATTACACTCTCTTGCTATTTCTTATGCCAAAATTAGATGAATCCGGGCCCTGGGGCAGCGAATGACTTTCAGAAAAAAAAGTGCGGCGCCTCGAAGACTCGATTTGCCGCACCTACACCCCAAAACCATCTATTCTTGATAGTAATCAGCCTAAAAAGAACTGATTCTATTTTGATGTAACATTTCTACGCCCTAATAATATGATAAATTCACCTTTTTGGCAAAAAAATCACATCAACAAATCAAAAGTACATCTTTCTGGGAGACAATGAAACCCGAATTCCCTAGTTTACAGTGGTTTTTGCAGATCATGACAAAATTTTGACAATGAGTCAAAAAATCTGTCTTGCTGGTCGGGCAATTTTGATACTCATCCTGATAAACGACAGATTTACCACCAAACCCATTTCGAATGTCCATTCTACACATTAACGAGGTTGTCAAAAAATACTACAATCATGTAGCGGTAGACCGGGTCAGCTTTGAGATGTCCAGCGGAACCATATTGGGGTTGCTAGGGCCCAATGGCGCAGGCAAGACCAGTCTCATCAGGATCATCACGACCATCACCAAGGCCGATAGCGGGTCCGTCTTATTTGATGGTGAGCCGCTCAGCATCGAGCATCCCTCCCAGATGGGCTACCTGCCCGAGGAGCGAGGGTTGTACAAAAAGATGAAGGTGGGTGAGCAGCTACTCTATCTGGCACAACTGAAGGGTCTGGAGCGATCAGCTGCCAAGGGAGCGATCGATCATTGGCTGGAGAAGTTTGATATGCATGGGTGGTGGAATAAGAAGATCGAAGAACTTTCCAAAGGCATGCAGCAGAAGGTGCAATTTGTATCGACGATCGTGCATCGCCCCAAACTGATCATTCTGGACGAGCCCTTTTCCGGCCTTGACCCTATCAATACCAATCTGATTAAGAGTCAAATACGCTTGCTCAATGAGCAGGGCACCAGTGTAATCTTCTCTACCCACCGCATGGAGCAAGTAGAGGAGATCTGTAAGGAGATCGTATTGATCAACGATGGAAAAAACATTCTCGATGGCTTTGTGCAGGATATTAAGGAAGAGTACAAGGACCATCTGTTTCGATTCACTTGCCAGGGGGAGGTGCCCGGTCATATGCTCGAACGGCCCGAGATCAAAGGTCGATCCAATGGATCACTGGTGGTCAATCTGCCCAGCTCCCAAGAGGCCAACGCCTTTATGCGGTCGCTGATGGATGAAGGTGTGATCATTACCTCCTTCAGCGAGATTCTTCCGACCCTCAATGACATATTTATCAAGAAAGTAACCGAAACCAATGAATAAACTGTGGCTGATCATTAAACGGGAGTACTTGGTGCGGGTCAAAAAGAAGTCATTTATACTCACCACGCTGCTTGCTCCCCTGGCAGTGGCTCTGCTGATGGTGATCGTCGGATTGATCTTTTCGTACCAGGGGGACGATGCCAAGGACGTGGTGATCATAGACCAAGCACGACTCCTGGATAAGAAGATCAAGGACCAGCGAAACTTCTACTTCCGCTTCACTGACAAGGATCTTGATGGATTGATTGCCTCCAAGGACAGCGAACCATTTGATGCCGTACTGGTCGTGCCTCCCCTCAAAGACTTGGACACCCGAAAGCATACCATATACTACCACTCTGATGAAAGCCTGGATCTGGATGGCATGGATGCCTTGCAGCGGACCATCCGCGACAAGATCCGCGACTACAAGATCAGGGAGATGCAGCTCGACGCAGACCAACTGGATAATCTCAACACCCAGATCACACTTGATCCCGAGCCACTGACCGAGTCAGCCGACGACGAGGAGGCTTCGGACAATCCGAGTCCCTTCACCTCCGTGGTGGCCGCAGCGATTGGTGGCGTCATGGGTTTTGTCATGTACATGATCGTGTTTATCAACGGCATGATGGTGATGCGCAGCGTGATGGAGGAAAAGATGAATCGGGTCGTGGAAGTGATGATCAGCAGCGTGCGACCTTTCTACCTGATGATGGGCAAGATCATCGGTGTGGGAGGAGTGGGTTTTACCCAGATCCTCATTTGGGCCATTCTCATTCCACTCATTGCGATGGGGGCCAATCTGCTATTTGGGTTTGATACTCAGCAAGTGATGATCGATGAGTCGGCCGTCGATATCGATCCGGATGATATGAATGCCATGATGGGGCAGGTCATGGCCGAGCTGCGGGCTGTCAATTGGTGGCTGATCGCCCCTTGTTTTGCGATCTTTTTCTTTGGAGGATACATCATTTACGCATCGCTCTTTGCCGGTGTCGGATCGGCGATTGGCGACGATCTTGCCGAGAGCCAGGCATTGACCTTGCCCCTGACCATCCCGGTGATACTAGCGCTCTATATCATGTTTGCCGCCCTTCGGGTGCCTAATAGCTCACTGGCAGTGTGGGCATCGATTTTTCCGTTTTTCTCACCCATTGTTATGCCGGCACGGTTGGCCTTTGGTCCGCCGGCTTGGCAGATCGTATTGTCCATTTTGCTGCTGATCGGAGCGGCCATCTTTTGCGTATGGATCTCGGGCAGGATCTATCGCACGGGCATTCTCATGTATGGCAAGCGGGGCAGCTTCAAAGAGATCTGGAAGTGGATGACAACAAAGCAGTAGCTCGCTGAGAGCAATGAGATTGGTATGGCAGCAGCCTCTTAGATCTTCAAAGCCAATCCCAACTCGTCCAGCTGGTCGGTATCTACCGGAGATGGCGCATCGATCATCATATCTCGACCCATGTTGTTCTTTGGGAAGGCAATGAAGTCGCGGATGGAGGTGCTGCCCTTCATGACCGCGCACAGGCGATCAAAACCAAAGGCAATCCCGCCATGGGGAGGGGCACCGTATTCAAAGGCACCCAGTAGAAACCCGAATTGCGCTTCTGCTTCTGCCTGACTGAAACCCAAGAGGCGGAAATTGCGCTCCTGCAGGGATCGATCATGGATTCTGATGGAACCGCCAGCAATCTCCGCCCCGTTGATCACCAAATCGTAGGCATCGGCTCTCAATGATTTTAGTACCGCATGATCACTGGATTGCATCTTGTCAATGTCCTCCTTTTTGGGGGAGGTAAAGGGATGGTGCATCGCATGAAAACGCTGGGAATCCTCATCCCATTCGAGTAGCGGAAAGTCGAGTACCCACAGGGGCTTGAAGTCCGATGGGTCGATGAGACCTAGGCTTTTGCCCATCTCCAGCCGCAACTCGCCCATCTGCTTGAGGGTGGTGTCCCGCTCACCCGATAGGATCAATAACATGTCTCCCGGCTTGGCTCCACAGTGCTCGGCCCAGGACTGCAATTGCTCGTCTGCATAAAACTTGCCCACACTGGACTTAAAGGATCCGTCCTCATTCCACTTCACATAGACCAGGCCCTTGGCTCCGATCTGCGGTCGCTTTACCCAGTCAGTCAGCTTATTGATGTCCTTGTTGGAGTACTGACCGGCCTGCTTTTCTGCGTTGATGGCAACCACCAGTTCGGCACGGTCAAACACATTAAAGCCATGTCCCCGGGCTAAATCTCCCAAATCGACCAGCGGCATGCCAAATCGCAGATCTGGTTTGTCCGACCCATAGGTCGACATCGCTTCATCATACGCCATGCGCGGGAAGTCAGGTAGCTCGACCTCGAGCAATACCTGAAATAGGTCCTTGGTCAACCCCTCAAACGTGCAGAGGATGTCCTCGATGTTGACGAAGGCCATTTCACAGTCGATCTGTGTAAACTCCGGCTGGCGGTCGGAGCGCAAGTCCTCGTCGCGGAAGCATTTGACCAACTGAAAGTAGCGGTCAAAGCCCGCCACCATTAGAATTTGCTTAAACGTCTGGGGCGATTGAGGAAGAGCATAAAACTGGCCCGGATTGAGTCTGCTGGGCACCACAAAATCACGTGCACCTTCGGGTGTGCTCTTGATCAGGCAGGGTGTCTCGATCTCCACAAATCCCTGGGAGTCTAGATACTTTCGCGACTCGAGCGCCACTCTACTGCGAAAAATCACCTTGTCTTTTACCGGACTACGGCGCATGTCGAGATAGCGATACTTCATGCGCAGATCATCCCCTCCGTCGCTTTCGTCTTCGATCGTGAATGGAGGCACAGATGACCGGTTGAGCACCGCGAGCTTGCCGGCGACGATCTCAATATCGCCCGTATCTCGATTGGGATTCTTATTGCTCCGCTCCCGCACCAGACCCTCTACCTGGATGACAAACTCACGACCCAAATCCTCTGCCTGCCGGCAAAGATCCTCGTCGTCGTCCATGTCAAATACCAACTGGGTGATGCCATATCGATCTCGCAGATCAATGAATGTCAAGCCACCAAACTGGCGGCTGGCCTGGACCCATCCGCTGAGGGTGACCGTCTGCCCCACCTCCGATAGCCTTAGCTCTCCACACGTATGTGTACGGTACATACCGTATCTACATTTTCTCTGTTAAATGGCGCAAAAATAACAGAATATGACAAGCTGCCATGACCCGTCTCCCTTTCCAAGATCGGTCATGACCGCGCCTACCGCACCGAGCCCATTCTGCCGGACTGAGCGCTACCCTTGATTTGATGTGGTGCACCCCAATAGGTCCTCGATGTCCCTGCGTTTGAGCCCTATTCCGTGGCGCAGTTACCTGCCAGGGTATCTTCAAAGGCGCATTTGCTCGCGTCGCATAAAACTTTTTTTAAGGACAGGGCGTCATAGAGGCAAGACAGCGTACTGAAGCTTCTGAATCCTGACATGAACGGCGACCTCGATCCTTTGAAGACCGCAGCGTTGGTGGAGCGAATGCGAAATGGCGAACAGGCCGCATTCCAAATTGTGATCAAGCATTGGCACAAGCGCATATTTAACTATGCGCTCCGCTATGGCAACGATGCACATTTTGCCCACGAGGTGGTGCAAAAGACCTTCATCCAGATGTTTGAGAAGATCGACCAACTGAAGGATCCGGCCAAACTACGCTCCTGGCTCTACCGCATCGCGAGCAATTGCTGCGCCTCGGAGGGCCGCATGAAGAAGAGATTGGGATATGTCTCGCTGGAAGAGGACGGTCCCTTTAGAGATCCCCTCAATCCGGCGACCAGCTACGAACGAAAAGAAATGCAAGGGCTGGTCATGGATGTGTTGCAGCGGATCCCAGCAGAGCAGAGACGAGTGATCATCATGAAGGAGTACGAAGGACTGAAGTTTAGAGAGATAGCAGAAGCCTTAGGCGAATCAGAAAACACCATTAAGTCGAGAATGTACTACGGACTCGATGCCATGAAGAAAATACTAATACACAAGAAGCTCAGCAAAGAGATGTACTATGAATAAGGAGAAGATGATGGACTACCTCTACGGAGAGATGTCCCCCTCCGAAAGAGAGGCGTATAAGTCGGAGTTGGACCGCAGTGAAGATGGCCAGGAGCTAGCAGCAATGGGGGCGGTCCGAAAGTTTATGGCGCAGAGCAAGGACGTAGATCCAGGTCCCGCTCCGGTACTCGTCCTACCTGCCAAGCGCCGAGCCATAGGACGATGGTGGGCCGTGGCAGCTACCTTGTTGATGTTGCTGGTGGCCGGACGCTTACTAGGCATACAGGTCAAGATGGACCAGCGACAATTTACGATGTCTTTTGGTCCAACCGAGCAGGTCAATCCAGCTACGATGCCTAGTCAAGACAACTATCAAGCAGTGCTCGCAGCGGTGGCATCCCTCAGATCTGAAATGAACGAAAAAATGGATCGTCTGGAACGCCCCCAACTTGCCCAGCTGGCTACACAGGACCAATTGCAGGCCTTGCAGACATCGCTGGCACGTAGCATGAATACCCAAAACTCCGACCTCTTTTATCAAGTATCTGACCAGTTGCAACGGGACCAAGAAGCATACACCCGATCCATGATAGACGAACTAGTTCAGTATTTAGAAACGCAGAGAAGAGAAGACCTCCAGCTGGTAAACGATGGTCTTCAAAATCTGGTGCAAGCCATCCAGTTGAATTCGGATGATCTGGCACAGTTTGTAAACAATCCTATTCAAAATTATTAGACAATGAAGCAAATGTATCAAATATGGATGCTGGCCCTATGCCTACTGGGGAGCACGGCATATGGTCAGAAGATCGACGAAGCGCTGATGGAACGAGACCTCGAAGTGGCGGAGAACATTCTCGCAACGTTGATCAGTAGCAAAAAATCAAAGCACGGTGTCTGGGGCCACAGCCGAAATGTAGAGGGCTCCTATCTGGAGAACTACGGCGTGGTTTTTCGACTGTCTGACCGCTTTATAGTGTCAAACTTTTCGCTGAGCGGAGCGCCAAGTGACGACTTTGATGATACAGAAGTCCTGATCATTGAGGGAGAGACGACGCGCAAGGGCGTCGGTGGGAAGGCTCAGGCGACCATGGATGATCTGAAGTCGACGGTCATCGAGTTTCTCGTGGATTATGGCAATCTCATTCATCAATTGAAACCCGCCGACAAGATCATGGTCAAGACGGATCAGTCGAAGGGGCGCGGGTCTTTCACGATATTGGCCGGAGGCCAAAAGCAGCCAAGGAAGAGTAGCCTGAGGGCGGAAGTGACCAAGTCCGACCTCGATGCCTATGAGGCGGGCAATCTCACCCGAGCACAAATAGAGGAGAAGGTAGTCATCAGCGAGTCTGTCGTTGATGTCTCCCTGGAGCCCCAGCTAGAGGTCTTTGCCTCCATGCTCAAGCGACTCTATGAGGTGGATCTGTCAGACACGTATTATATGTCCAATCGACCGTACTACGAGCGGATGAGCGATTTTGGTGTCACTTATTATGTCAAGGTGTACTCTAGTCGAGTGCATGACGATGATCGCTATACACTACCGACCATCGATCGCAAGGATGTCTCCAAAGAAGAGCGCGAAAAGATCGTCGAGGAGATGTATCCCAAGTTTGTCGATAGCATGAAGGAGCATGTCCTGGAGTATGGGCATGTCCTCAAGACCCTGAAGCCCGAGGAAATGGTCGTGCTGCAAATCAAGTTGACCTCCTGTGATTGTGATATTCCGGTGGAGATCGAGATGTCTACCAAAAAGTCTACCATCGAAGATTATCGCAGTGGCAAGAAAGGAAAGTCCCAGGCCATGGCCGATGTGGCTGTCAAGAAACTGAGATAAGGCATCCTATCGGATTTATATAACTGAAGGGGGCGTCCGAGCACCAGTCTTGGGTGCCCTTTTTGCGTACCGACTCCTGCGGGAGGGTTCCGGTAAGTGACAAATCCATGACAGTTGCCGATATGCCAGCTATTATATTTGCTGGGTAAATCGCGCATTTGCATGCTTTCGCATTTCCACATTTTGACGATGACACACAAGGAGGTCAGCTTAGACAAGTTGCCTGCGTATGCTATCGCATGTGAAAATGAAGACGATCTCAGGGGCCAGCTACAAGCCCTTAAGCAGCGGATGCAGCTCGACGAGCTCTTTTATATCAACACGTGCAATCGAGTAATGTTCTTCTTTCTAACCATGAAAGAAGTTGACCAGGACTTTATCTCGGCTTTCGCCGGAAAGCAGGTTAGACCCTGGTTGCATTATCACGGAGCATCGGCCTTGCTTCATCTATTTCAAGTGGCTGCCTCTATTCACTCCATGGTGGTAGGTGAGCGCCAGATCTTACGGCAGATTAGAGATGCGTATGACCAGCAGTCTCAGTGGGGTCTCTCGGGAGACTACGTACGCCTCAGCGTTGAGCAAATGATCCGAAGTGCCAAGAAGGTGTACGCTAGCACCAGTATCGGAGACCGATTGGTGTCGGTGGTTTCCTTGGCCGTGAAGCGACTGCAGGACTTTAAGCTGCGTAAGGACGCCAAGTTTGTCTTGGTGGGGGCCGGATCGACCATCCAGTTGGTGCTAAAGCATCTGACAAAAAGGGGTTACCACAATTTCACGATCTACAATCGTACCCTGGCTAAGGCCGAGAAGATTGGCAAGCCCATGGGTGCTCAGGTAGGCACCTTGGATCAATTGTCGGAGCACAAGGAGCATTTTGATTGTTTGATTGCTTGCACCGGTTCGCATTCTCCCATCATCCGGTATGACTTGGCCAAGCAGATCACGCAGGATCAGATGCACGACAAGATCTGGGTGGATCTGGGGGTGCCTCCAGATATTTCGGCCCGGTTGCAGCAGGACTTTGATGATCACTTCATCGGCGTACAGTCACTCAAGGCGTTGGCGGTGGAAAATATGAAGCTGCGGCAGAAGGAGATCGAAAAAGCCGACATCATTTTGGATGAGGCCGTCGAGACTTTCCTAAAGCTCATCTATCAACGTCGTGTGGAGCTCGCCTTTCAGGTGATTCCGGAGGAGATCAAGGAGATCAAGCAAAAGGCCATGGATGAGGTCTTTCGCAAAGACCTTGAAGTGATGGATGATCATGCCCTGGATGTCGTCTCCAAGATGATGGATTATATGGAGAAGAAGTGTATCGGCATACCCATGAAGGCAGCCAAAGAGGCAGCGCACGCGGCGGTCTCGATACAGTAACTACCATGCGGGGTTTCTTCAGGCCCCTATTTTGTCTTAATTTACTGCTACACAAAATCTCCTTGTAGCATGAAGAAATTGACGCTGCTAGCACTCCTAGGACTCGTATCTGCCCCCCTTCTTGGACAGAACTTTGACGAGGTCAAGATCAAGACGACCAAGGTGTCTGACCATATCTATATGCTGGAAGGCTCAGGCGGTAACATTGGCGTATCGGTGGGCGAGGACGGAGCACTCATGATAGACAGCCAGTATGCCCCACTCAGTGACAAGATCCGCCGAGCTATTGAAGCCCTCACGGACGAGCCCATCAAATTATTGCTCAATACGCATTGGCATGGCGATCATTCCGGAGGCAATCAGCCCTTTGCCGAGATGGGAGCCATGATTGTGGCACACGACAATGTGAGGGAGCGGATGAGCAAGACCCAGCTCATGAAAGCCTTCAGCAGAGAGATCCCCCCGGCACCCGAGGAGGCTCGTCCCGTGGTCACCTTCAACGATCAGCTCAGTCTCAGATGCAATGGCGAATACCTCATGATGGTCCATGTGGACAGTGCCCACACGGATGGCGATGCGCTGATCTATTTTCCCGAGTCGGATGTGATGCATATGGGCGACACCTACTTTGCGGGTCGATATCCCTTCATTGATCAATCATCGGGGGGTACAATCGATGGTCTGATCGAGGCCGTCAACCACGCCCTATTTCTGACCACTGACGATACCAAGATCATTCCTGGGCACGGCCCACTGTCCAACAAGTTTGAGCTAAAGGCCTACCGGGATGTCCTTAAGCAAGTGCGAGATGGTGTCGCGCACGCCAAGGCCCAAGGCAAATCGCTTGAGGAAATTCAGGCGGATCCCCCCACCGCTGATATGGATGCCTCCTGGGGCTCGGGGTTCATCTCGTCCGAGCGATTTATTGACTTGGTATATAGTACCCTCTATGATTAGTCTGGGGGGGCTTCGCACTAAGTCTTACTTTCGGGGTGAAGCCTCGTCCATGCCGAGTCCACGGGATATCTGCCTCTTGCGGTTCATCTGCCCCTAATCCTCATTAGAATTAGTCAACATATCTAACGCGAATTGCCACGAGGGGAGTCAGGGACAATACTTTGTTTTATATTGGACAAAATCATCTAATTCTTTTCATGCTGGTCAAGACTTATGCCGGCGCCGTGCAGGGTGTCGATGCTCGTACCATCACTGTGGAAGTGAACGCCGGAGGATCAGTGCAAGCTGGGAAGGGCAATTTCTATCATCTGGTGGGTTTGCCGGATGTGGCGGTTAAGGAAGGCTTTCAACGCATCGAAGCAGCCATAAAAAACAATGGCTACCGCATGCCCCGGATCAAGCTGGTAGTCAATCTGGCGCCGGCCGACATCCGCAAGGAAGGGTCGGCCTACGACCTTCCTATCGCGCTGGGCGTGCTGGGGAGCACGGGCCAAATGAACGGGGATCAACTTGCCAATTACATCATCATGGGAGAATTGGCCCTGGATGGAGGTCTGCGACCCATACGGGGAGCCTTGCCCATCGCCATCCAGGCACGCAAAGAGAAATACCGTGGCATCATCGTGCCCAAGGAAAATGCACGCGAGGCAGCGATCGTCAACAATCTGGATGTCTATGGCATCCAAAATCTGACCGAGGCCATCGACTTCTTCCAGGGTACCAAGTCGCTCGTGCCTGTCGAGTTGAATACCCGCGAAGAGTACGAGGAAAATAGCAACAAGTACGATGTCGACTTTCAGGATGTGAAGGGCCAAGAAAATATCAAACGGGCCCTGACCCTGGCTGCCGCCGGTGGCCACAATGTGATCCTAATCGGGCCGCCAGGAGCGGGCAAAACGATGCTGGCCCGGCGCCTGCCCACCATCCTGCCACCGATGGACCTGCGGGAGGCTTTGGAGACGACAAAGATCATATCGGTAGCGGGTCAACTGCCGCCCGATGCCTCCTTGGTCACCACTCGCCCCTTTCGAGCCCCCCATCATACCATCAGCGATGTGGCGCTGGTCGGGGGCGGTTCTAATCCCAGCCCAGGCGAGATCTCCCTGGCGCACAATGGGGTCCTCTTTCTCGACGAGCTCCCCGAGTTTAAGCGGACCGTGCTAGAGGTCATGCGTCAGCCCCTAGAGGAGCGCAGAGTCACCATCTCCCGTGCCAGGATCACGGTGGACTATCCCGCTAGCTTCATACTGGTAGCCTCGATGAATCCCTGCCCCTGCGGATACTACAATCATCCCGAGAAGGACTGCGTATGTGCGCCCGGCGTCATTCAGCGGTACCTAAGCAAGATCTCTGGCCCCCTTCTCGACCGCATAGACTTGCACGTCGAGGTGACACCGGTGTCCTATGATCAGCTCGCTGGCGAAGGGCTACCGCCCCAGGAAGGTAGCCAGGCGATCATAGCCAGGGTCCTGCAAGCACGAGAACGACAGCGACAGCGATTTGAAGCCGTACCAGGGGTCTACACCAATGCGCAGATGAACAGCAAGATGGTGCATGAGATCTGTCAGATTAGCCAGGCCGGTCGAACGCTATTAAAGACGGCCATGGAAAAGCTGCAACTCTCTGCACGGGCCTACGACCGCATCCTGAAGGTATCACGAACCGCGGCTGATCTGGCTGGCAGTGATGACATCAAGATCGAGCACCTGGCCGAAGCGATCCAATTGCGCAGTCTGGATCGAGAGAGTTGGTCGGGGTAGAGGTCGGGATTACAGTGCGCGGATCTGCTCCAGCAATTTGGTCGTCTCGTCAAACGGGGATCCGGCAGCCTTAGCGAGCTCGACGGCCCGAAGAGCATATTTCTCCGCTTTCTTGCGATTGCCCTGTTTATAATACAAGGCGGCGAGGGTGTCATTGTTAAAGTGATTGCTGTTTTGACTGACCGACTTCTTCGCCCACTTGGTAGCCCACTTCAATGCCTTGGCATCATCTACCTTTTCATAAAAATTCCAGGAGATCTCATTTAGAATATTCCAGGACAACGTGGGATACTTCTTGATGTAACTCCTGGCCTGGGCGATATAGCTTGCTTTATCACCGATGATATCATAATAGTTGACTGCAAAGAGATCGTAGAAGGGGATGGCCTTCGAGGCGGGGAAAGAGCGAAGGTAGATTTCTCTGGTTTCCTTGAGATCAATCTCATCAATGTGCGCGATCAGGTGACTTTCGAGCATTCGGCGGATGGTGCTATTGACAGGTCCCTGCCCGTACTCCTTGTAGAAGAGATACCGTTTTTCTAGCAGAAAGTTGTAGTAGGGATCGTCATACTTCTGGATGAGCCGAACGATCAAATCCATGTTCTTTTTGGTGGCCCAATTGGCTTCATCCTGGAGATATGCGGATCCGATGGGCCCTGCTCGTTTATCGCCGTTGTTGGCCAGGGCCATCGCATAGTGGTAGAGCAGGTGCTTGGAGCGATCCCCATTGTTATAGGCGGCCTCCATGGTGCCCAGCTGCCGTTTTGGATTTAAGGCTTGTTTGGCCAGGGCCAAAAGCCTATCGCGCGTGTGAAATCCAATGGCACGGTGCAGCAATCGTTTGGACGAGTCAATAAACAGAAAGCTCGGATAGCCGGCTACCTGGTACCTACGTGCCATAGACGGGCCATCGCCCTGTTCCATATCCAGCTTGAGATTTACAAACTCCTGATTGAAGGTACGACCGACAGCACTGTCGACAAATACCTCTTTGTCCATCTGCTTGCATGGGGCACACCAGGTCGTGTAGGCATCTATGAAGATGGGTTTGTTACTTCGGGCCGCGATGTCCAGTGCCTTGGCCAGATCATTGTCGATGAAGTCAATGCCCTGTCCCTGCACACCGGAGAGCGCCAGGAGGCCTATCAGCAGGCAGGTCGCTCGGCTAAGCACCCAATTTTTTGTCAATGGCATGCACTAATTTCTTGATGTGATTCGCCGTCGGCCTGTTGTCTTGGGTAGCGTACTCCAGTGCCTCGGTGGCATACTTTCGAGCCTCACCGTACTTACCCAGGGTATAGAGTATCTGGGCGGCAGTAAGACAATGGAGCTCCGACGGTTCTTCCTTGGCCACCTCCAGGGACCATCGCTCGGCATGTGACATTAGTGATGGTTGGTGAGAGAGCTTCTTGGCGATATAATTGACGACCTCGACCTTCTCCTTCGTACCCATCCGGGCATAAGACTTGGCGCTCTTCAGGTAGCTACTGGGATCATCTTGGGCCGCGTAAAAGGACATTTTGGCCTTGAGCTCAAAGGCCTTGGCCCGGTCGGAGGCATAGCGCTTGACCTTGTCCACGGCTTCCATCATGAGATCGGCGTTGTCATACTGGATTGCTTTGGCCACCGTCGCCCATCCGGCATCTTCGATACGCTCGGCCACTTTCTCCGCACCAAACAGTGCTTCGATCGCCTTGCGGTTTTTGACCAATAGATTGAAGATCCTTGAGTCGGCCTCGACAGTACCATAAAAGATCACGGTCAGGTTGTCTTTGCTGGTCAGATCAGGCTGGCTGCTCAAGTACTCATTGGTGATCTTGAGTAGGGGTCTCTTGGCTTTGGCCAGGGCCTTGACATACTTTGCCATGAAGGCGGGATCGCGCGCTCCATCGGCATACTCCTGGTCCAGATCGGACGTCACATTGGATTTGGAGGCGGCAAATCTACCCAGCTTGATAAAGTTGGGACCATCCATTCCTCCCACCTTGCGGTGCACCAGTTTGCCCATCGGATCCAGAAAAAGTAGCGTCGGAAAGGCCGTCACGCGGTACTCCCGCTGGAAGGTCTTTCCCTCGCCCTTCTCCATATCCAGCTTTACATTGACAAACGTCTCATTGTAATACTCGCCCACATCTTCGAGGGTAAAGACATTTTTTGACATCCGCTTGCAGGGGCCGCACCAAGTCGTATACGCATCCACAAAAATGAGCTTCCCTTCTGCGGCCGCGGCTTCTTTGGCTTCGGCAAAGGTCCCCTGAAAGAATTCGATCCCCGTGGCCAGTGCCATTGGGGCCGACATAAAAAGGCAAGCAGTAAGGGTAATGGCAAACTTCATCTATCTTATTTTAAGAACAAACGTCCGATCTATCGGACAATCGTATAGATCTCCGCAAAAATACAACCTATCTCATGGAGTCGCTCCCCGAACGATCCCTCGACCCGACCTGCTCAGCGGCAGCGAGCCGTTAAACCTTTTCTATAACTTTGAAGTCTATCTGATTGTTACTCGGACAGAAACACAGTGGACAGTCTCCAGAAGAACAAGCACTTATTGCATCGCCTCTGCTTTGGGCCTGGCCCCAACAGCATAGATTGGCAACGGCAAATGGAGACCTCGGAGCTGATTGACTATCTGCTTGCGGCATCACCGGAGTCGCTACGAGACCGGCCGACCGACGAGCCGTCAGAGGCACCTCGCAAGTCTTTCCTCTTTATGGATCCCTCAGAGAAGGAGGAAGCCCGCACCTCCGATCTAGAATTTCTGCGATCCGAGCGCAATGATTGGATCTATCGCATGGCGTCTGACCGAGCCTCTTCCTTCATCGAAAGGATGACCCTGTTCTGGCATGGCCATTTTGCCTGTCAGTGCAAGACGAGCGCGGTGGCTCGGTCCTATATCGCCACACTTCAAAGGCACGCCTTGGGCAACTTTCGGGCGATGCTCCACGCAGTGGCCAAGGAGCCCGCCATGATCCGCTTTCTCAACAATCAACAGAATCGCAAGGACCGGCCCAACGAAAACTTTGCGCGAGAGTTGATGGAGCTATTCACTTTGGGCCCGGGACACTATACCGAGCAGGACATACAAGAGGCCGCCCGTGCCTTTACCGGATGGTCCAGTGACCTGTCTGGCCGCTACGTGTTTCGACGGGTCATCCACGACTTTGGGGTGAAAGATTTCATGGGTAAAAGGGGGCGCTTGCGGGGAGAAGACATTATCGACATCATCTTATCCCAGCGGCAGACGGCAAGCTTCGTGGCAGACAAAATGTATCGCCACTTTGTGCACGAGCAGTCTAATGCGGACCACGTGTCCGAGCTGGCTCAGGTGCTATTTGATAGCAACTACGATATCGCGCAGACGATGCGGTATATGCTCCACAGCCCATGGTTCTTTGATCCACGCAATATTGGCACCCGGATTAAGTCACCCATCGAACTAATCGTCCATGTCATTAAGTTGCTTCGTATCAGGTTTGACGATGCCAAGGCCCTTAGCTTTCTGCAGAGGGGGCTGGGCCAATTGCTGCTGGATCCGCCCAACGTAGCCGGATGGCCGGGCGGGCGAAGCTGGATCAACAATGCCACCTTGATGTTGCGTCTCAACCTATCCGTCTTTCTCCATGAGCGCAGACGATTTGACCATGCGTCAGCCACCCCGCTGAAAGCTATGAATGCCAGCCAAGCCATGCAGTATCTGCAGATCAGTAGTGATCCTGAGCCGCTGCTGCACCACTTTTCCGGCGTGGCTCATCAGCACCTGGAGGAAGAGGTGAAGTCGACGCTCCTCGCAGTGAAAGATAGCCCCGCCATCCGTACGGGTCGTGACCAGCGATCGTATGATTATCCATTGCGATTGATACTTCGAACCCTGTCGATGCCAGAGTTTCAAATGTGTTAGGGACGATGAGAAGAAGATCATTTATTCAACAGTCATCATTGGTAGCGGCCAATCTGTGGGTGCCATCGTTTCTCCGGCTGGACCAGGTCGATTCAGCGGAGCGATCCAGGTCGGGCCAGATACTGGTCGTCATTCAGCTATCCGGAGGCAATGACGGGCTCAACACCGTCGTACCGGTCCAAAATGACATCTATCATCGCCTAAGGCCCGGACTGCGCCTGGACCCTCAATCGGTCATCACACTGGATGAGCAAACGGGTCTGAATCCGGCATTGCGAGCGCTGCGGCCCTTGGTCGACCAGGGGGAGATGTCGATCGTGCACGCGGTGGGCTATCCCAATCCAGACCGGTCGCACTTTCGATCGATGGACATATGGCAGACAGCCAGCGACAGCGAGACGTACCTCCAGACGGGATGGCTGGGACGGTACTTGGATAGTGAGTGCAGCGGTTGTGAAAAGCCCTATCAAGCGATCGAATTGGGTGATAATTTGAGTCTGGCACTCAAGGGCCAATACCGCGACGGATTTGCCATGCGCAGTGCCGCCAAGCTGAGACAGGCCACGGCCAATCCGCTGCACCATCAGTTGGCTCGAAAGCACGAGACCATCCGCGACAATGACAATCTCGACTATCTGTACAAGACCATGATCGAAGTGCAGGAGTCGGCCCACTATTTGTCCCAGCAGGCGAAGCGGACACGATCCAGCCAGACGTATCCGTCCAATCAGTTTGCCAGAGGCTTGAAGCAAATTGCCGAGTTGATCATGGCGGATACGGCGACCAAAATCTACTACATCAGTCTCCCCGGCTTTGATACCCACGTCAACCAGAAGGCCAGGCAAGAGCGTTTGCTTAAGATGTATGCGGAGGCGGTAGCTGCCTTCGTGCAGGATCTGAAGTCACATCGACTTTTCCAGGATACAGCGATCCTTACTTTTTCAGAATTTGGCCGTCGGGTCAAAGAAAATGGCAGCCGCGGTACAGATCACGGGGCAGCAAACAACCTCTTTGTCATGGGTGGCCGACTCCGGCGGCCCGGTATGTACAATGCAGCCCCGGACCTATCTGATCTGGACGATGGCGACATCCGCTATCAGGTAGATTTCAGAAATGTCTATGCAAATATCTTAGAGGACTGGCTGGATGTCAGCCCTCAGACCATTTTGCCCAATCACCTTGGGCAAAAAGAAAACCTCCTATAGCGTGGTTTTTTATTCTTGGATCACCTCAAACTGCACGACGGCTTCGACCTCCGGATGCAGATTGAGCTTGGCGGAGTACGTACCTAGCTCCTTGATATCTTCTTCGAGCTCGATCTTGCGGCGATCCACCTCTATCTCTAGCTGATCTCGAAGGATCTGCGCGATCTGCAGCGTGGTGACACTGCCAAATATTTTGCCACTGGTTCCGGCCTTGGCACCCACCTTGAGCACCGTATCTTTGAGTTTGTCGGCGATCTCCTGGTAGTATCCCGTCAATTTGGCCTCCTTAGCTGCTTCAGCGCGCTTCAGCTCGTCCAGACGCTTGCGATTACTACTGTTGGCAATCAATGCAAGCCCCTTGGGTATGAGGTAGTTTCTCGCGTACCCGGGCTTCACGCTGACGATCTCATGCTTGAACCCTACCTTCTCGATTTCTTGTAGCAGAATGATGTCCATAACTGATAAAGATTTGGAAAGTTATTTAAGCAAGTCGGCCACGTAAGGCAGCATGGCCAAGTGCCGTGCTCGCTTGACAGCGGTAGCTATCTTTTTTTGGTACTTGAGCGAATTTCCTGTGATACGTCGCGGTAGAATCTTGCCCTGCTCGTTGATAAACTGCTTGAGAAAGTCAGGGTCCTTGTAGTCAATATGCTTGATGCCAAATTTGCGGAATCTGCAGTATTTCTTCTGACGCCTTCCAATCTTTGGATTACTCAGAAATTTGATATCATCTCTTGATGCCATTGTCTTTCTGTTTAGTCGATTTTTGAATGATGATTATTCTTCCTCTTCTGTCACGGCAGGAGCCGGCGCCTTTTCTTCAGCCACGGCAGCCGCAGCTTCCGGAGCCGGAGCCGGACTAGGAGTAGGAGCCGGTGCCTTTTCGGTGCGGCGCGGCGCGGATCGGGAGCCTCCCGACCTGCCTCTGGACTTGCCAGCGGGTTCTTCTTTCGCCTTGTCTTCCGTTTTCCGTTTGCCGATCAGTCCTTTTCTCTTATCATCATTGTACTTGACGCCGTACTTGTCCAGCTTGACCGTCAAGAATCTCATGATACGCTCATCGCGTCGAAATGCCAATTCCAACTTATCGATGATGTTTCCGTGGGGAGAACTAAACTCGATGCAATAATAGACACCGGTCGTTCTCTTTTTGAGGGGATAAGCGAGCTGCTTAAGCCCCATCTCATCCACATGTACGATCTTGCATCCTTCCTTCTGCAATTGGTCGACATATGTTTGAGCTGTCGCATTAATTTCATCGCCCGACAGTACTGGATCTACGATGAAAGTGACCTCATAGTGGTTCATGTTAACAATGTCATAATTTAAAATGGGCTGCAAATATAGGACATTCGGCGGAAATCAGTGCCCAGGGCGAGTGACGCCATTGTGACCCCAAGAGGGTAATTGCATTATGGGATCTTGCACTTATCTATCAACGGCCAAAGAATGGCTTGGCAAGATGCCCTAATTTAGTAGTTGAACACACTGAGGACGACTATTCCCTTGCGCAATCTTGCTAGCATGTGTCAGGCGAGGACGCCTGACACGGCCAGGTTCTGTTATTGAGCTATTCCAAGGGCAACGAGCCTGCAGGGCCAACTGCAGGCTTACTTGGCCGCCTCAAACGTGATGACCAGGGAGACCTCGTCGTGGATGATCTTGTCCGCAGCGGTCCCGATGACGCCAGAACCATATTTGACATCCCAGTCGGTACGATCGATGGTGAAGGCCGGGGTGGCAGCTAGCAACTTCTCACCGACAAAAGAGATATTGGCAGGGATGGTAATGCTCTTGACAATTCCTTTGATCGTGAGATCTCCGGTGATCTCATGGGTGACGGTCGCCTGATCACTTACTTGTTTGGCTCCGGTGATCGTAAAAGAGGCCTTGGGATGTTCTTCCACACTGAAGAAATCGGGGGACTTCAGATGACCCTCCAATTTGCCCTTTCGATCCTCACCCAGGTCAATGTTGGCAATGCTGGTCATATCCACCTCAAAGGAGCCACTGACCACCTCATTTCCCTTGGACGAAATGCTGCCCCCAGCCAGGTCGACGGTGCCCAGGTGTTGGCCGCCCACCTTGGTGGCTGTCCAGTTGATCTGACCCGTGGTGATCTGGAAGGTCTCGGCGCCGGTGGGGGTGGAGGCGGCCTGGCCGGCGGCCTCTGTGGTAGCGGCCTTTTGGCCGGCGGGTCGTGACTGACAAGCGGTGAAGAGCAAGGCGATGGTCAGGACGGGGAATAGTATATTTTTCATTCTTTCTGAAATTTTGCCATGAAATTAGAAACTATCTCTTAGGTAGGACGTGCGAGAAAGAGGTAAGTCCTAACCTTGGGCCTGCTTGGATACGGGCACTGCATGGGGGCCAATTAGGGCGATATATCCCAAGATTTCATCCAGACCATCAAAAATCCGACAATTCTTGTGGGACTTGATATGATTTCTAGATAGCTGGATGCCCGAGAGCAAGATTTCGCAAGAGCGAAAATAGAGGGACAACTGGTCCACATACTCCCGCACGGACTGGCGGAACAGACCATTATTGATCATAGTAAAGAGATAGTCGGGTTGTTTGATCTCATAGGCGGTGCGCAGGTCATCCAAACTGACATTGTGTCCCAGGTTTATCACTTCAAATCCACTTTCACGCAATAAGTAGTGCAAGAAGAGTAAACTCAGTTCTTGATTTTCGCCTTCTGGTAGAAAGAGGGCAAATCGGGGCAGCTCCTGCTCGGGACGGGGCAGGCGGTCGATGGCCACATAGATCTTTTGACGGATTAGCTCGGCGATGTAGTTCTCCTGTACGGGAGCGACCGATCCTGTCATCCACAAGACACTGAGTCGGTTGAGAAAGGGAAAAATGACCTGCAGCATGGTCTCCTTAAAACCAATCTCCGCGATCTTGTTGGTCAGCACCGCGTCAAATTTTTCTTCGTCCAGCTCTAGCATGGCCAGCGTCAGCGCATCGCTCTGCACCTGCGTATTGTCCTCCTTCTGCGAAATTTTCAGCACGGCCTCCTTCATCTCGAGGGGCGTCATCTGAGCGATGTGCGAGATCTTGTAGCCGTTGCGGTTGAGCAGAGCCGCATTCAGCATGATTTTTACGTCGTCGTCCACATAGTAGCGGATATTGGTCTTCGTCCGTTTGGGCTGGAGAAAGTGATACCGCTTTTCCCAGATCCGAATGGTATGCGCCTTAACACCGGTTAAAACCTCAAGATCCTTTATGGAGTAGACTGCCAAAGCGTAGTCGCGATTTTTGAAATATTTAGCGGATCTGCCGTGTCTAAGTGCTCACAGCAATCTTTGATGTATGGGTATGCCCGGTCTCTGATATCACCGCGTAGCCCTGTCATCAGAGACAAGAAGCTAAAAGATTAAACTAAAAATGGCAATATTTGTTCGAATCTATCATACCATTTGTGCGAGCAGTCCAAGCTCCTTAGCCAATCGGAGAAACCATGAAAATAGGCATTGTTTGCTATCCTACCTTCGGAGGTAGTGGAGTTGTCGCGACCGAGTTGGGACTTGGTTTGGCTCAGAAAGGACACCAGGTGCATTTCGTCACCTACAAGCGTCCAGCCCGTCTGTCAGTCTTTCATGAAAACATCTACTTTCACGAGGTGTCCGATGTCAAGTATCCCTTGTTCGAGTACACACCTTATGACACGGCCCTCACCTCAAAGCTGGTCGATGTCGTACTCTACGAGCGGCTGGATATCCTCCATGTGCATTATGCCATACCCCATGCCGCCGTGGCTTATATGGCTAAAAAGATCTTGATCCAGGAGGGCCGATACGTACCGGTGGTGACCACGCTGCACGGCACGGATATCACGTTGGTGGGCAATGACCGCAGTTTTGCCCCGGTCGTCGAATTTAGCATCAACAAGAGTGACGGTATCACCGCGGTATCGCGGTTTTTGAAGGAGAAGACCGAAGAATATTTTGACATCGAGAAAGACATTCGGGTCATCTACAACTTTATCGATTTCGACCGATTTAAAAAGAGCAACAAGGACCACTTCAGAAAAGCCATCGCTCCCCACGGCGAGAAGATTCTGATCCACACCTCCAATTTTCGCAAGGTCAAGCGGGTCCAGGATGTGATCCAGATCTTTAACAAAGTGGTGCAGAAAGTACCGGCCAAGTTGCTGATGATCGGCGACGGCCCGGAGCGGGTCAACTGTGAGGAGCTTTGCCGTTCACTGGGTATCTGTGGGGACATCCGATTTCTGGGCAAGCAAGACGCCATCGAAGAGCTATTGGCGCTGGCCGATCTCTTCCTCTTGCCATCGGGCAACGAGAGTTTTGGCCTGGCGGCCTTGGAGGCCATGGCCTGCGAAGTGCCCGTGATCTCCTCGGACATCGGCGGTATCCCGGAAGTCAACATCCATGGGGAGACTGGATTTCTGAGTCGGGTAGGTGATGTGGATGACATGGCTGAGAAAGCCATCACCTTGCTACAATCACCTGAGCTGTTGCAGACCTTTCGGACCAACGCAATCAACCAGGCGAAGCGCTTCAACATTGATATCATCCTACCCCAATACGAGAAATACTATGAAGAAGTGATGGAGGCGGCCCGAATCAAGGTCGTCAATTGATCATCATGATCTTTGTCACCGCGGCGTCTGGATTCGCGGTATTCTCTACACCTGCACTAAAGACCAAGTACACACCGGAGGCAGCGCGCTGACCCGACAGATCGCGACCGTCCCAGATCGCCTGGCCACCAATGGCACGGGTCTCGTATACCAGTAATCCCTGAATATCGGTGATCTTAACGTTGGCATTTTCGGCGAGACCGCGAATGGCGATCAGCCCGTCGTATTCGGGTCGGACCGGATTGGGAAAAACCAGGACATCGGAGCTGTGAAACCGCCTTCCCTCCGTGGCTTCTCCTTTAAATGACTGGATGCCCTTGTTGGTGGCAATGTATACCTCCCCGTCATCCGGGTCAATGGCAATGTCGATGATGCTGTTGTCAAAGAGAGGCGAATTGCTCTCATTGAAGGCGTGAATTTGGGTTTCGATGTCGGCGCTCTGCACAAAGACGCCGTTGTCTGTGCCAAACCACTTGCGATTTCCCCCGTCTATGGCAATGGCGTTCACGTTTTCTTCCCCAAGCAACGGTCCCGCGATGCCATTCTGGACGACGGGCGGTCGGCGCCCCTGACACGCATCTTCAAAGGCGGTCGCACCACAATCGAAGACTACCACCCCCGCGGTAGTGCCTACCCAGACGGCTCCGTCTTTGTCCACGGCGATATCATTGACGGAGTTGACGGTCAGCTCCGAGTTGTTGACAGTGATCGTGCGCGACTGGTCATCTGCCTCCGAGGCGAGATCAGTGCCTGTATCCAGCAGATAAATGCCGATACCTCCGATGGCTATCCATTTGTAGCCCAAGGCGTCCACGGCAATGCGCTCGGGATTGGTGGGCTGCACCGGGTAGCTATACCAGGATCCATCGGAGGCAAGCACGGAGACCGGCCTAGGGGCGTCGTGATTGGTGATCCAGAGGTTTTGCTGGTCGTCAAAGGCCAAATCGGTGATACGATTACGGTTAGGATTGATCACCGAGTTTTGCAGGCTCGAATTGTCTTTGTCAAAGATGCTGATCTCTCCTGCTGCATACTTGATCAGGCCATCCCAAAAGGTACCCACGTAGACCTCTCCTTGCTGAGAGATGGCCACGGTGAGAAAATCATGCATCTGCCGTTCTGCCAGGGCGGGTACATTTCGACGACTGAAAGTGACCCAGTCGCCACTCTCATTGGTGTAGAAGCCATCGGAGCGAAAGAGATACCCGTATGAAGCCGTGACACCCCCGGTAGCTACATAGAGACTGCGATCGTGTATAGCGAGTTGGCTGGTATTGTGCGTGGGAGGTCGATCGGGCGTGACCGTGATACAATCTCCACTGAGACCTTCGGCGTACTTAAAGCCCATATTGGCGTCGGCATACCAGATCCGGCCCTCCTCGTCCATGACGGCTTCGGAGGAGCGGTGGGCACAATTGGAGACACCACTTTTCGACCCATTCTCCCGGATGCGAATCTGCTTGCCTGCACAACCCGATTGGCATATCCATCCCGTCAGTAGGTCGGCACCGACCTGGAGTGCATAGGCAAATTCAAAGCCATTCTCCCGGTGTACGAGGCTAAATCGGCCATCCTGCTCCACATAGACGGCCTCCCCCATGCCCGCATACAGCTTACCTCCAGTCAGCTCCAAGCGAGTGCCATATGTCTCTGGCAGGCCCTCGGCAAATCCCAATTTGGTCCAGGCACTAAAGTCTGCCAGGTTGATACTGCCATCGGATGGCACCGTGTAGAGTCCTGCGTCAGTTGAGATAATGAGTTGATCTCCGAGTCCTCGCACGCTCCGTACCACCTGATCCGTAAACGTGGTGGTGCCAAATTCCTGCGCCTCGATGTCGAGCTGCACCAGGCCAAAACCGGTGGCCAGGTAGGCATAGGGCGACTGAATGAACACATCATGGATGGTGCGATCCGTCACGATCTGGGTATTGGACCGGATCTGATTTAGGTTGACTATCTCGTCCTCAAAGACCAGATCGATATTGCTGTTTTGATAGGTGATGATCAGCACCTCCTGCTCCGCCGAGTAGGTCACGGACTCCACCTCGATATCACTCAGGCCTTCCACCTTGGAGAAGAACTCCATGCTGAGGTCTTGCTTGTTGATCTTGAGCAATGCCCACTGTGTGCCATAGAAGACGGCATCGGAGCTCTGCGTCACACTCAAGCCAAACTTGTACGGCAGATAGGATTTCCACTGTCCGATACCCTGATCATACTGAGCCCCGGCCAGCACGGTGTCCATGATGAAGATGAATAGCAGGAGGAGTCGAAGCATGTATAGTGAACGATGGGTGGCAGGGTTATGTTTCGCGTTTGGACGTACGGTACAACGTACTCTCCTGCAGGTACTCAAATACAGCGTCGGGCACCAAGTACTGTACCGATATGCCATCCCGGATGCAGCGTCGGATATACGTCGAAGACAGGTGGATCAGGGGCAGATCCTCCAGCACGGTGATTTGTGCACTTTGGATGGACTCGCTCAGGTCTATCACCGGTCGTCGGTAGACATAGATGGCATGATGCTCGATGATGATCTCAAAGTTCTTCCACTTGGGGAGGGAGGCCAGATTGTCTCCTCCCATGAGCAGCACAAATTCTAGCGCAGGGTATTTCTCTCGGAGATAGGCCAGGGTGTCGACCGTGTAGGACGGCTTTGGCATGCCAAATTCGATGCTGGACGAACGGATCTTGGTATGATCGCCGATCGCCAGGTTGACCAGATGCAGCCGATCATAATCGTTGGCCAGGCTCTCCTTCTTTTTGTGTGGGTTATGTGGACTCACTACCATCCACACTTGATCCAGATCAGAGTATTCCACCACCGAGCTAGCGATGATCATGTGTCCAATATGTACCGGATTAAACGAGCCAAAAAAGAGTCCTACTTTCATAGGAGGCGTGGTGCTATCGGCTTAGCATTACCGGCATGACGAGCATCAGTAGATCTTCATCATCTGCCTGCTCACCCGGCAGGATGATGCCCGCTTTGCTTGGCGTAGATAGCTCAATGACGACTTCATCTGTATCGAGTACCCCCAGCATTTCTACCAGAAACTTGGCATTGAAGCCAATGGTGATGGGATCACCACGGTACTCGCAGGTCAACTGCTCGGTGGCTTCGTTGGAAAAGTCCAAGTCCTGCGCTTCGATCGTCAAGCTGCCGTCATCCACATTGAGAATGACTTGGTTTGTGGTTTTGTTGGCATAGATGGCGATACGCTTGAGCGAGTTAAGCAGATCGGTCCGCACGACGGTCAGGGAGTTGGGGTTGTCGACCGGTATGACAGCGTTGTAATTAGGGTACTGGGCATCTATGAGTCGGCACACCAGCTGGTGCTCATCAAACGTAAAAAACGCGTTGGACTTGTTAAATGCGATTTGCACATCGCCATTTTCCGGGAGGGCGGTGCGGAGCAGAGACAGCGACTTTTTTGGGATGATAAATGAGGTATTGACATCTCCCTCCAAGCCGGAAAAGGTGTACTTGACCAGTTTGTGGGCGTCGGTCGCGACAAAGGTGATTTTGGCAAAATCAATCTGAAAAAATACCCCCGTCATGGCCAGTCTAAGCTCATCATTGCTAGTGGCAAAGATCGACTTGTTTATACCCTCCTTGAGGAGGTGTGACCGCAGGCCAACGGACTCGGTATTACTTGCCTTGGGAATGGTAGGAAAGTCTTCCGCATTGTCGCCGGAGAGCTTGTACTTTCCGTACGAAGAGGTGATCTCAATGCTGTGCTTTGCCTCATCCACATCGATGGTCACGGGTTGCTCCGGCAAGGCCTTGAGTGTATCAACCAGGATCTTACCCGGCACGGCCACGGAGCCGTCTTCATCGGCGATCACCTCCAGCGAGGTGGTGATGGAGGTCTCCAGATCTGTCGCTGAGATGGTCAGCGTGTTGCCTTTTACGCTAAAGAGAAAATCTTCCAAAATCGGCACCACTGCATTGGATCCAATTGCACCATTGGCAAGCTGGATTTTCTTTAGTAGGTCGGCAGAGGAGACACTAAATTTCATTCGGAAGTTTCGTTACAGCCGGGCTGGGCTAGTGAATTAATCTTCAGCAAAAATAAACGATTCCCACTCATTTTTTAAACTTAGCAATTCTATTTTTCCACATGCCATGAGCACCTTTGTGAATAGTGACAGGCGACCTCCCCGTCCCGCAATTTTACCAGTGACAAGCATTGATTTTCCGGAGGTTAGACAGTTATTCTTGTCTAATGGTATGCCGGTCTACCTGCTGATCGGAGGGTCGCATCCAGTGGTCAAGATGGAGGTCGTTTTTGATGCTGGCAGGCCCCACGAAACTAAGCGACTCGTGGCCACCACATGTGCGGCCATGCTGCGAGAGGGCACCACCCAACTCAAGGCGCACGACATAGCTTCGACCATCGATCATCTGGGGGCATCCCTTTCCTCTCCCTTCTCCTTTGATGTGATTCGCCTGCAGTTGCACTGTCTGACCAAGCACGTACATGAGGCCTTGCCCATTTGGTCTCAGGTAGCTATCGACCCTACCTTTCCGGAAGACGAACTCGCCTTGTACAAGCAACGCACCGTCCAGCGGCTGGCGGTCGATCTCTCCCACAATGACGTGCTGGCATATCGCAAGGCGACAGAGCTCTTTTTTGGCAGCGCACATCCCTATGGCTACAACAGTACTGCTGCCGGGTATCAAGAGGTGGCGCGAGCGGATCTACTGGCACACCATCAGCGGCTCCTGAACCCACAAAATGCCAGCATCTTTGTCGCGGGCCAACCTCCCGCCGACATGGTCACCTTGTTGGAGGACAACTTTGGGGCATGGCAGGGTAAGGGATCCCGGAGCGAACCCTCGCTCTCCGTGGAGGCGGACCCGTCCAAATGGCTGGAGGAGGATCGAGGCAAGCAACAGAGTGCGATCCGCGTGGGCCGACGCCTCTTTCGGCGAAGCCATCCGGACTTTCCCGCCATGCTGGTGCTCAATACCCTATTGGGTGGCTACTTTGGCTCTCGACTGATGCGCAATGTCCGAGAGCAAAAGGGACTGACCTACGGCATTGAGTCCTCTATGGAATTAATGAAGTACGATGGCTACTTCAGCATCAGCCTGGAGACCGACCGTGTCAATGTAAAACCAGTGCTCCGAGAGATCGATCGGGAGATCATTCGGCTGCAAGAAGAATTGGTCACGCCCGATGAGCTAAACATGGTCAAGAACTACCTGAGTGGCTACGTCGTGAGTCTCATGGATGGCCCTCTCCGTACGATACAACTAGTGATCAGCCATGTGCATAAGGGCCTGCCGGTCGACAGCGCCATCCAAACGCTAGAAGGAATTAAGCGCACGACGGCGGAGAGAGTGCAACAATTGGCGATCAAGTACCTGCAGACCGACGCACTGACAAGGGTCATAATCCATTGACATACAGGCAACGAATCCTGATAATTCAAGGCTCCTACTAAGGACGCATCTCATATTAATTCTTTCGGATGTAAATAAATTTGTCTTCTTTTGCGAAGCTGGTATGTGCTTTGCTGGAACTAAGCGGAAACGGAGCTAGAAATGAAATTCTTCAATTTTTTTTCCCAAGAGTTAGCCATCGATCTGGGTACTGCCAATACGCTCATCATTCAGGACGATGAGATCGTGGTAGAGGAGCCTTCGATCGTCGCTATTGACCGCAGGACTGGCGAGACCATTGCCGTCGGCTCGCGCGCCATGCAGATGCACGAGAAAACGCATGAGCACATTAAGACGGTGCGACCACTGAAAGATGGTGTGATCGCAGATTTTCAAGCTGCCGAAAGTATGATCGAGGGCATGATCAGCATGATCGATCAGAAGCGCCGTTTTTTCACCCACATGAAGATGGTCATTTGTATCCCGTCTGGTATCACGGAGGTGGAGAAAAGAGCCGTCTTTGACTCCGCAGATCATGTGGATTCCAAGGAGACATATCTCATCTATGAGCCCATGGCTGCGGCGCTGGGTATCGGGCTAGATGTTGAGGAGCCAGTGGGCAACATGATCATTGATATTGGAGGTGGTACCACGGAGATTGCGGTGATCGCCTTGTCCGGTATCGTCTGCGAGCAATCGATACGCACGGCCGGTGACGAGTTTACCAACGATATTATCGATCACTTGCGTCGCCAGCACAATCTGCTTATCGGTGAGCGCACGGCAGAGATCCTAAAGATCAATGTGGGCTCAGCCTCCGAGAACCTCAAGGATGGACCAGAGCCTTTTGCCATCAATGGACGTGACTTATTGACCGGTATTCCTCGACAGGAGATCATCACCTATCAGGAGATCGCCTCCGCCATCGATGACTCGGTCAGCAAAATCGAAGAGGCCATCTTAAAGGCCCTGGAGGTCACTCCACCTGAGCTAGCTTCTGATATCTACAAGACCGGGCTTTATTTGACGGGCGGAGGAGCATTGTTGCGCGGCCTGCGAGAGCGAGTGTCGGTCAAGACCAAATTGCCAGTGTCGGTGGCAGATGATCCTCTGCGGGCGGTGGTCCGAGGTACGGGGCTCGCATTGAGAAATACCGACAAGTTTTCTTTCTTGATAGATCGCAAGAGTGTATAAGCTGACACAAGCTGCATGCAGAATCTACTGTACTTTCTATATCGCTATGGATACGTACTGCTTTTTGTTCTGCTAGAATTCATTTGTCTCACCTTGGTGGTCCGCTACAATCCGGACCAGCGCACGATTTTTCTCCGGTCATCGGGGGCCGTGTCCGGCTGGGTGCTAAACAACTACGAGTCGGTCGTGCAGTTCTTTCAACTCTCGCGGGTTGCCAAGGACCTGGCCTCGCAAAACGCTCGACTCAAGGAGCAGCAACATAACCTTCGAATACCCTTTGTCTATCAGAGCGACTCCATCCTCGACACGGTATATCGCCAGCAATTTGAGTTGTACACCTGCAAGATTATCAACAACGCACATACCGGTCTCGACAATTACTTCACGATTGATCAAGGATCGGACGCAGACATACGCCGAGGCATGGGCGTGATTGGCGATGAAGGGGTCGTGGGGATCATCACAGATGTCAACGGCCGATATGCCCGGGGAATATCCATCCTCAACCGGTCGACCCGCATCAGTGCAGCGATCGAGCGCAACGGCTTCTTTGGCAACCTCTACTGGGAGGGGGGCAACCCCAGAGCTGCCAAGGTGGGTCACATTCCCAAGCATGCCGATATCAGGATCGGTGACATGATTGTGACCAGCGGCTACAGTGCGATTTTTCCTGCCGGTCTCCCTATTGGCACCGTAACCGACTTTCAGCTGGCAGAGGGTAGCAATTACTACGAGATAGACATACAGTTGATCAACGACCTCTCCAATATAGCCTACGTCTACGTGGTCAAGAACCTATTTAAAGAGGATCAACTATTGATCGAAACCGACAGTACGGATGGGGCCAACAGTCAATAGAAATATCTGGAGATTCATCCTCCTCCTACTTTTGCAGGTACTGATACTGAAGCGGATCAGCCTGGGCGGGCCTTCATTCAATTATGTCCAAATTTTTATTTATCCGCTGTTTCTCTTTCTCCTCCCGATCAGTTTGGGGCGGGGTTGGCTGCTGCTGCTGGGTCTGCTGCTGGGCTTGTCGATTGATGTCTTTTATGATACGCCGGGTTTGCATGGCAGCGCGGCTGTTTTCACCGCATTTATCCGCCCGTTTGTACTCCATGCGATGGAGCCCCGAGGTGGATACAAGGTGCAGGCTATACCTACGCTAGCCGAGTTTGGGTCTAATTGGTTTTACCGCTATGCCGGGATATTGCTGGCGGCTCACTCCTTCCTCTACTTTATGGTCGAGGCCTTCCAGGTGTCAGAGATCTTGTTCGTTCTCTTGAAAACATTTCTTGCCTTTGTAGCGTCTATGCTATTGATAGTGATCTACATGTTAATCTTTACCCCAAAGTACTAACTTGTCTATCCATGGATTCCAGGAGTTTGATTATCAAGGCTATGATCGTGGTGACGGGCATCTTGATGCTGTTTCGACTGGCCTATCTGCAGCTACTGGACGAGTCCTATCAGGTGCAGGCAGAGACAGCCACGATTGAGCGTCAGGTGATCAAGCCGTCGCGTGGGCTGATTTTTGACCGCAACGGGGAGCTTTTGGTGTTCAATCAACCCATCTACGACCTATTCGTCACCTACAATCTCCTTGATCCGGACATGGATGTAGACAAGATGTGTCGTATCCTGGACATGGATGCCTCCACATTTCACCAGGAAATAGCACGAGACTGGAGCGACATCCGCTACTCAAAGAATGTACCGTTTCTCTTCCAGGACAAGATTGATCCCATCACCTTTGCACAGTTGCAAGAGGTCCTGCATGAGTATCCGGGTTTCACCTCCCAAGTGCGCAATGTGCGTGGATACAACTACCCCAATGCTGCGCATGTACTGGGGTATATCAATGAAGTGGACCAGGCGATGCTCGATCAGGATCCCGGGTGGTACGAGAAAAGAGATTACTATGGAGTCACCGGCCTGGAGGGGCAGTATGAGGCGCTGTTGCGCGGCAGCAAAGGTATGGAGTACCAGCTCAAGGACAACTTCGGCCGCAAGGTAGGCGCCTACGATCGGGGCGTCAGGGACTCCACCGCACACTCGGGCCTGGGCATCATCACCTCCCTCGACATTAAGTTGCAGAGCTATGCGGAGCGCTTGATGGAGGGGAAGATTGGGAGTGTGGTGGCTATCGAACCCAGCTCTGGCGAAGTGCTGACCATCCTGAGCACGCCCTCCTATCATCCGCAGCAGCTCAGCATCAGTGCCGATCGGCAAGAGACATTTACGGCCCTGGAGCAGGATTCACTCAAGCCCTTCTTCAACCGAGCCCTGCAGGCTAAGTACCCGCCAGGCTCCATCTTCAAGCCAGTCCTGGCCCTGATCGCCCTCCAAGAGGGGGTACTGCGCAGCGATCAATACATTCGGTGCGAAGGCGCCTACTACTATAAGACCTATCGCTGGGGTTGTCACGCTTCCCCCGGCATCAATAATGTGACCTCGGCCTTGGAGGAATCGTGCAACACTTTCTTCTATACGGTATACCAGGATCTGGTCAATGTAGCCGGGTTCAATCAACCCAGCATCGGACTCAATCGTTTGTCGCAGCATCTGCACGACTTTGGCCTGGGTTTTCCTTTGCAAATCGACCTGCCGGGCGAGCACGAAGGTCTCATTCCGGATAGTGACTTCTATGATGATTTTTATGAGGGCAAAGGGGATTGGCGTAGTACGTACATCATATCAAATGCGATCGGCCAAGGTGAGATTGAGATGACCACCCTCCAGATGGCCAACTTGGCAGCCGTGATCGGCAATCGGGGCTACTACTACCGACCGCATATCGCCAAAGGATTTACCGACCCGGATTTGTCGATCGCTCGACCCTATCTGACCCCTAAACGGGTCAAGATCGATGATCATCATTTTGATCCGGTCCTTGACGGCATGGAGCGCTCGGTCACCCATGGTACCTCCAGAGCCGCCCAGATACCCCGGGTGCGAGTATGTGGCAAGACAGGTACCTCCGAAAATCCGCATGGTAAGGATCACTCGGTCTTCTATGCGTTTGCGCCCCGGGAGAAGCCCAAGATCGCCATCGCCGTCTTTATTGAAAATGGTGGTTGGGGTGGATCCTATGCCGCACCCATTGCCAGTTTGATCATGGAAAAGTACCTCCATCAAGAGATCGACCCCTCACGCATCTGGCTGGAGGATCGCATGCTACAGGCCAATCTACTGGCGGATTTGTAATTTTGGCCGATGATCATTTCAGCCATTGCGGCATGTGCCAAAGACCGCGCGATCGGTGTGGACAATCAACTTCCCTGGCATCTGCCGGCTGATATGAAGCACTTTGTGCGGACCACTAGGAATCATCATGTGATCATGGGGCGCAAGACCTTTCAGTCGCTCGGTGCTCCCCTCAGAAACAGGGTCAATATTGTCATCACCCGAAATCCCTTTTTTGTCGCCGACGGCATCCTGGTGGCTCACTCTTTGGATGAGGCATTGGTTATAGCGGAGCGCAATGGGGAGGAAGAAGCCTTTATTATTGGAGGTGCGGAGATCTACCGACAGAGCATGCCTCTCTTGGACCGGATCTACCTTACCCAAGTGGATATTGCGGTACCGGATGCCGACGCTTTTTTTCCAATTTTGGATGATGAATGGTCTCTTTCCACCGAAGAGGCACACCAACCCGATGCAAAAAACCAGTACAGATACGTCTTTCGAGTTTTTGAAAAAAAAAGTCAGGGAGCGACACGGCCGGTGGAATGAAAGAGGATTTGCTTTATTACATCTGGAACCTCAAGCGCTTCGACCATGATGGATTGGAGACGACCACCGGCCTTCCGATCCGAGTCCTGGACAGAGGTCACCGCAATCCCGACGCCGGCCCCGATTTTCTGAATGCGCGCCTTCAGATCGCCGACAAAATCTGGGTAGGGCATGTAGAAATGCACGTCAAGGCCAGTGACTGGTATCGGCACGAACATGATATGGACAGGGCCTATGACAGTGTAATACTGCATGTGGTGTACGAGGATGATCGACCGGTCAAACTGTCCAGTGGGGAAGACTTGGCCTGCTTGGAGATGGCAGCACGCATACCACAGCAGACGATCGCATCCTACGATCATCTGATCGCCGAGCAGCGATGGATCCCATGCGAAGCAAATCAAAGGGATGTGACGCCCATCGCACTGCGTGCTATGTACGAGCGCCTCTTGGTAGAGCGACTCATGCGCAAGACGGACCAGATAGGCGAGACCTTAGCTGCCACCGAAAACGACTGGGAGGAGACACTATACCGGTACTTGGCGCGTAATTTTGGATTTAAGGTCAATGCGGATGCCTTCGAGGCACTAGCGCACCGCCTGCCACGAAGACTTTTGCTCAAGCATCGAGACAGTCTGAAGCAGCTGGAGGCACTTTTGTTTGGCCAAGCGGGCCTACTACCCGAGAAGCCCCGGGATGAGTACACGCTCGACCTGGCCCAGGAGTACACCTTTCTGGCCAACAAATACGGGCTCGTGCCACTGCAGGCCCAAGTATGGAGGTTTCTCCGCATGCGACCGGCCAACTTCCCCACCATTCGACTGGCGCAGTTTGCCGTGCTCCTCTATCGCACCGAGCACCTCTTTAGCAAGATGCTAAGTGCCAAGAATGTGGGGGAGATCCAACAGATGTTTCGCAGTGAGGTATCGTGGTATTGGCGGACGCACTATATGTTTGATGAGCCATCCACCAAGCGATCCAAAAAGCTTGGCCGGGCATCGATCCAGCTACTGATCATCAACACCGTGGCACCCATGCTATTTCACTATGGCCAAGTCCACCAAGATGAAGGGCTGCAAGATCGTGCGATGGAGCTGTTGGCCTCCACACCACCGGAGAGTAACGGCATCATCCGTAAATACAAGCAACTGGACTTTCCCGCTGAGTCTGCCTTTGATACCCAGGCTCTGCTACAATTGAAAAGCCACTATTGCGACACCAAGCAGTGCCTGCAATGTGCAGTGGGCCACGCCATCATGAGTGACTCCAAGGCAGCACCATGATTCAGAAAGTACTCTTTCAGATCCTGATGTCTCCGCTGGCACTGCTGTACGGTACGGGGGTGGCCCTGCGAAACTTCTTTTATCGCATCGGATTTTTGAAAGGGGTCAGCTTTGACGTTCCCACCATCAGCGTGGGTAACCTGACCGTCGGAGGAGCCGGCAAGACTCCGCATGTGGAGTACCTGGCTCGTTGGCTCCAAGAATACGTCGATGTCACGATCCTGAGTCGGGGTTACAAGCGAAAGACCAAGGGCTTTTTGCCCGTAGCAACGCATCATTCGGTGGAGCAGGTGGGTGACGAACCCCTCCAGTACAAGCGAAAATTTCCTCAGGTCGGGGTTTATGTGTCGGAGAGTCGAGTCCTGGGGATCCCCAAGATCTTAAGTTTGCAACCCAGTGCCCAGACCATATTGATGGATGATGCATTTCAACATCGAGCGGTCAATCCCGGACTCAATATCTTGCTCACGGAGTTTGAGGCACTTTTCACCGATGACTTTCTGCTGCCCGTCGGGCGGCTGCGGGAGTGGCGCTCAGGGTACAAACGAGCGGATGTTGTCATCATCACCAAGTGCCCCACCGTGCTCCCTGTGAGTGAGCGCCAACGTGTCATACGGCGCATCAAGCTACAGCCCCATCAGCGTATCTTTTTTACGACATATTTGTATGGCCAGCCCTATCATCTGTTTTATCCTTCGGTCACCCGGGCATTGCAACGCCATGTGGATGCGATCGTCGTCAGTGCGATTGCCAAGACCAACTTTTTGCTTGCTTACCTGGAATCCCAGCTGGGAGAAATTCGCACGATCGAATATGAGGATCATCACCAGTTTTCCCGCTACGAGGTAGCCCAGATGAAGAAACAATTTGACGAAATGGAGGCGGAGCATAAGATCATCCTGACTACAGAGAAAGATGCAGTGAGACTCGAAAGGCACCGGGACTACATCCGATCCGAGCAAATGCCCATTTTTGTCTTACCTATCGTCGTCTCCTTTCTTTCCGGGGAAAGTGAATTCAGGGGCCTGGTTAAAGATTACTTACTCAACTTCAAGGCGTGATGAGCAGCTCGCAATTTATCTACAGATGTCTGATGCTGGTGCTTCTGGCCCACCTGGTCGATGAGGGCTTGTCCCAGACCTCCCGGCAGCCGCTCTCGACGGCACATCACGATTGGCTGGATCGCATCACGATTTTACATGGATCGCCCGCCAATATGCACCTGGCGATCAAGCCGGTCACACGGCGGTCGATTGCCGATCTGATTATCTACGTCGATTCGACGGCCATCCCCGCTCCCCAGGACCGCAGGTACATCCAATGGCTGGCGGATCAACACAACGACCTGATCCCCATCAAAGACCAAGGCGTACAGACGAAGACTTATGTCGATAGCACCAAAACCTTCTATACCCTGACCGATGGGCCGGATCGCCGGGGCCTTTCGTCCACCCGCAGTCGGCAGCCCTTGCTAAAGCACTTCTACAAGACCCCAGCGCACTTCTATGAGGTCAACACCAAGGACTTCTACCTGCGGGTCAATCCGTTGCTCAACTTTAGCCTGGCTAAGGCCAATGATGACAATAGCCTGCTTTTTCTTAACCAACGGGGCATTCGCTTTCATGGAGGGATTGACGGCAAGGTGTATTTCCACACGGAGATTCTGGAGAGTCAAGCTCGCTACCCCGACTATGTGCGTTCTTTCCAGCAGAGATTCTCCGCCGTACCGGGAGCGGGTTTTTTCAAGACCTACCGAAGTCGGCTATTTGACTTTGACGGGGGCGTAGATTACCTGCTCGCCAAGGGATACCTGGGAGCCAGCATATCCAAACACGTGCAGATTGAACTGGGCCACGGGCGCCACTTCATCGGCCACGGCATGCGATCATTGTTTTTGTCAGACTTCAGCACGGACTATTTCTACCTCAAGCTCAACACCGAGGTCTGGAAGTTTCAGTATCAGAACATCTTTGGCGAGCTGCTGCGACCCGGCGAGCGTAGAGGAGATGTGCTGCTACCCAAGAAGTACTTTGCCGCCCACTACCTCGGTTTAAATCTATCTTCCAATCTTCGGGTGGGACTCTTTGAGACTGTTGTCTTCGCGCGCGAGAACCAATTTGAGCTGCAATATCTGAATCCCATCATCTTGTATCGCACCGTCGAGGGAGCGATTGGTAGCCCCGACAATGTGCTGGTGGGGATCGATGTCACATGGCATTTGTTTCAAAGGGCCTCCTTGTACGGGCAGTTCATCCTGGATGAGTTTAAGATCAGCGAGATTGGAGCCGGAGACGGATGGTGGGCTAACAAGTACGGACTGCAGCTCGGAGCCAAATATCTGGATCTCTTCGGGATTTCGAATCTGGATGCGCAGGTGGAGTACAATGTGGTGCGGCCCTACACCTACTCGCATTCGGAGGGGATCGCCAATTATTCACACTACAACCAGCCGCTGGCACATCCGCTCGGTGCAAATTTTCGCGAGGGCATCGTCAAGCTGACGTATCAGACAAAAAATTGGCAATGGAGACTGCGTGCGATAGCAATGACTTTTGGCGAAGATCGAGACAGCCTAAACTTTGGTGGAAATGTGCTTGTGCCCAACGAGGAGCGTGTGGCTGACTATGGCAATCGCCTCTTGCAGGGGGTAGAGGCGGATGTCAATCTCATCGCTCTTGACGTCAGCTACGAGGTCCGCCATGGGCTCTACCTGGATTTCATTTTCCAGACTCGTAGCAAGGAAAGTGCACTGCAGGCACGAGATAATCGTACCACTTACCTAGGCGGGGGAGTTCGTTGGAATCTCGCCCGCAGGCGCCACGACTTCTAAGAGCCATCATCCGCATCGTCGACAAGGCGTTTTAGCCGAATATTGCGAAAGTGTACCTGGGACCCGTGACCAAGAAACCCGATGTGCCCTTTCGTCCGCTTCAGGCCCGGATGATCGCGTCCATCCAGGGTGCCATTTCGAGTAGCATGCTCGATATCGTCAAATAAAATGCGACGCCCATTGAGCATGACGGAGATTTGCGTCCCTTGGACGTTGACCTCTTGGCGATTCCATTCTCCGACGGGCTTGAGGGCACCTTTTCGAGCGGGGATGATACCATAGACGGATCCATGATACTGGTAGGGCTTCAGATCGGCGTACTTGGGGGCCGTATTGTCCAAAATCTGTATTTCCTTGCCCTCATAGGCAGCATCTCCCTCCAGCGGCGCATGGATGCCCAGTCCGTTGTTGGCACCGGGTGTCAGCTTAAACTCGAAGCGCAAGCTGAAATTGTCGTATTCTTCCTTGGTGTAAAGGTTGCCGCTGCCTCCCGACGACCCGGGGTAGATCACTATTTCACCGTTCTCGGCACGATAATCAGATTTGTTGCCAACCCATCCGTCCAGATTGACGCCGTTAAATAGGGATCGATAGCCATCGTTGATTTCAATCTGCGACAAGTCCGGTCCGCCCTGGATTTCGCGCACATAGACATTTCTAAATCGCGTATCTGTGCCATGCGCCTGCAGCTCGATCGGACCTTCTCGAAAAATGGGCAGTCTCCGATCCCAATAGTTTTCCAGCACCGTGTGGTCGGTTACTTTCACCCCATTGAGATATACCGTGACCCGGTCGTCGATCATGATGATCCGAAAAGTATTCCAGGAGCCCACCGGATTGTCAGCGACAACGAGCGGTTTGCTCTCGTGGACCTGATTGTTGTACAATCCGCCCGAGCCGACTTCCGCCCCGACATCGGTTCTGGCCAAATCCCAGATTTGGACCTGTGGGCTGCCGCGCAGATAGACACCACTGTCTCCGTCCTTTTCGATCTTCCAGTCGACAAACATCTCAAAGTCCCGATAGGACTTGACGGAACACAAATTGTCGTATCCCTCGCCGGTAAAACTGATTTGGCCATCGACCACGCTCCAATTCTGATGCATGATTTTGTTGACACTGTCCTGCTTCATCCGTCGGTCTCGATAGAACATCTCTGACCGAGCAATCGGATTTTCCAACAATCCTTGCCAACCCTCCAGGTCACGGCCGTTGAACATAGACACGAAGCCCGGGGCCGCTGGCATGGATTGCAGATACTCATCAAGAATCGAACGCGTATAGTCATCACCGGAGGCGGCCAAGACGGAGTCGGCACGTGCCAGCGCCTGTCTTACCTCCGTGCCGGTGAGGCCGTCTACGTCCTCTTCCTCTCCCGGAAGGGCGATATGAACCATGCTATTGGCGGCGGTTGGAGCAAGCGCGTCATCGCCCAGATAAGAAAAAGCCAGTGCAAAGGCTGGGTAGATCTTTGTATGCCGCAAGCTGCTCAACACATCTATGATTTGATCAGGATCTTTGACGATGTCCAGCACTTCCCGCATCTGTAGCAGATGCTGTTCCGCGGACTGACCGCTACTCAGCCGAATCAAATGCCGGCTCAGAGATCGATTATCTTGGTCTTTGGCGAGAGCTGCCAGCAGATCTGGAATAGCTTCCTGACCCTGCCATCCCGCGAGGACCTGCCCCAGCTTGCCAGGATCATTGGAAAGCTTCTCTCGGACGTGCCCCAGTGCCTGCTCCCCACCCAAAGAGGGAAGAATCTGGTACAGAATGTCGGCATGATCCGGCCCAAATGTCCCGATGACCGCTGCAACCAGGTCACTTTTCTGACCAGGATCCGTGGATTTTGCCAAAATCGTGCGGACTACTGCTTTCTCTTCTTCCGCCGTCTGTGCCTGCCCAGCAGACGCAGCCAACGCGCTCAGTGGTTCCTGTGCCGCCAATTGCGGCATCGAGGCAAAGGCGCGACGCCGCAGTTCGGCATCATTGCTGCCGAGCAGCGGAGAAACTTGTGGCCATAGCTGAGACATGCCTCGTGCCTGGGCCAGTCGAATGAGCGATGACTTGCCTGCATCAGAGGCAGCAGTTAGCGCGCTAGCGATCGTGCCTTGACGGGACGCATCCAGATGCTGGGCCAGTTCGCCCACGGCCGCATCGGTGACGTGCCGGTTTGTGCTGGATCTGGTGATGGCGACGAGGGCATCGAGTCCGGAGGCTCCGGCCAGTGCGGACACAGCACGGATCGCAGCTACCTGTACTGTGGGATCGGTAGCTTTTAGATAGGACTGAGCCAGGCTCAATCCCGGAGTGTATTGGCGCTTGGCAGCCGAGTTGAGCAATTGGACCTGTACGTCTGGTGTCGCCTTCTTGATCGTTTTGAAGAAGGATTTCATGGGCAGCGCTTCGGCCGAGCCCAGGGCCTGCGCAACGGCCAACGCCAGATGAGGCGCCCCTTTTTTCAGGAGCTTTAAGAGTGGCTTCTTGGCTGCGGCTCCACCATAGCTGGCTAGCAGGTGCACGGCCTGAGCCTGCGTGGGCTCGTCTGCGTCTGCAGCGGCTAGCAACTGGTTACATTGTTGGATCAGGCCCTCGGCATGGCCGGCGTCGGCGCGACCGATGTAGTATTTGGTCAGGAGGGGCTGGCCCTCGCCGGGGTTTTCTTGCGCAAAGGTCTGCAACAGAGGGGCAACCGTGGGCTCGGAGGAGTTTGCCAATCCCTGCAGGGCGATGGACTTGAGATCCGCGTCATTACTGTTAGCCAGGCTTTGGAGAGCCGTGGCTGCCGCCGGGCTCGAAAAAGTACCGATCGCTTTGGTCAGCGAATGTTGACAGTAGCCTCGCGTATCTGCCTGGGCAGCTATGAGCGCTTCGAGGGCCTGCGGAGTGCCGATCTCTGCCAGTACGTATATGACCGGCTCGCAGATGGTCTTGATATAAGGTGTCAGGGCAGGCACGGATCGGTTTGTCGCAAAAAACTGCCACTGTTCGAGCAGGAAGGCTTGATGATCAATGTCATTCAAGGCCTCCATGGCCTGGATAAAGCCGGTCTCGATGGCCTCCGTGGTCTGGGCTTTGCCAATGTACTTGGCGATACCACTGAGGGCATACCGCGCCGCCAAGTCGCTGTCGGTACCCAGCTTTTGGCTGACCGAGACAATGCCATCGGCACCCAGTGCGCTGAGCTGTGCCATGAGCTCCTGACCCTGTGCCAAATGTCGGGCAGGCAACTGATCTAGAATTTGATCTACGGCAGACTCCTGTGCGACAACGGCGAGGGAGCAAGCCAGTCCAACGATTGGGATCAGGAGTAGGATTCTACGTATCATGGAGGAAAGATCTCTTAGTTAGTTTAAATGGACCAGGCGCCGCGCATCGGTTGATCGATCATGCGGTTGGCGGTGGGGTCATCTACAAATTGCTGCTTGTCGGGATTGTACGTCAGATTGCGACCCAAGCGAAGGGCGGTCACACCTAGATTGATCAGTGTGCAAGATCGGTGTCCGTTTGCCTCATTAAGGGCAAATTTTTCCCGTGTACGTACACAATCGCTAAAGCTGGTGCGCTGCGGCGCTGGATCCTTTAATTCGGATATGAGGGCGGGGAGATTTTTGATATCAGATCGCAGGCCTGGATACAAGTTGCCTTCCGGGCCCGAAATAAAGGCGGCATCCTTATCTCGATTTTCCCCGTCCAGGACAATCTTGCAACCATCCGCATACGTATACTCGATCCGACGCCAGGTGCCGGCCGCGTCCGGATGCTGCTGAGGCGCATCTACCTCGATCGAAATGGGACCGGTATGGTCCTTCTCCAGTAGATATTGGGCAGGATCCATGTAATGCTGTCCCATGTCTCCCAGGCCACCACCGTCGTAGTCCCAATAGCCCCGGAAGTTGGCATGGACACGATGGGGGTGATAGGGCTTAAAGGGTGCCGGGCCCAACCACATGTCATAATCGAGCTCTTCGGGGATCAAAGTAGGCTCCAGGTTCGTCTTGCCCCGCCAGTAAAACTTCCAGTTGAAGCCCGTGGTGGCGCTCAAGGTGATCGTCAATGGCCATCCAAAGACCCGATTTTCCACGAGCTTTTTGATGGGACTGACCGGCACACCCATTCCGTAAAAGTTGGAGGCGAAGCGAAACCAGGTATTCAGACGGAAAATGCGTTGATGGTCCTCGACGGCCTTTTGCACGGCGATTCCTTCGCCAATGGTACGGGTCATCGGTTTCTCGCACCAAATGTCCTTGCCCGCCTTTGCCGCGGCCACAGCCATCAGCCCGTGCCAGTGGGGCGGCGTCGCGATATGCACCACATCAATGTCCGGCTGGGCCAGTAGTTCTCTAAAGTCGGCATACGTATTTACCGTGCCGTCCGCCTTGGCTTTGGCCTGCGCCAGATGCTTGGTATCTACGTCGCAGATGGCGACCAGTCGGCCTTCGTAGTCAAAGTGTCCACGACCCATGACACCTACACCAATGATCCCCTTGGTCAGTTGATCGCTGGGTGCCGTATACCCGTTACCTCCCAGCACGTGTCGAGGTACGATCGAAAAGGCACCTGCCACGATGCCGGCACGCTTCAAGAAGGAGCGACGGTCTTGCAATGCTGTCATAGATCCATGAAATTTTTTGAATGGCCAAAGATAAGGTTTTACAACGGCCGGATAGGTGGGGAGATTGTGCATCGGCCAGGGCCACTCCATCTCGAAAAGGCTTGTACCCTGGGCTGGATGGTCCTTATGGGATCAACCCTGGGATCACCCGCTGTCGATGATGGAGTCAGCCTGCTATACCTGTGGCAGCTTCCAGCCGTTGTGGTAGGCCGGTCGACTGATGCGATTGGCGCGCCCTTTGGTAAAGGCCAACTTGTCCTGATCCCAGGTAACCTTGTCCCCCATCTTGTACGCTACATTGCCCATATGGCAATTGACCGCCGCAACTTCACCCACCTCGATGGGGCAGTTCAATGCATTGTGGTTGCGACTGCGGAGGCATGCCAGGAAATTGGCTGTATGTCTGTCCAGGTCATTACCCTCCTTCTCTTGCAGCGAGACGGCAGCCATTTTGCCCTTTTCGGGGATCACCTCCCAGCCGCCCCGGTCGACCACGAGCGTACCGTGATTGCCGATGAAAGCGATGCCGTGGTTCCGTCCAAAGTTGGCACTATCTATCCCTGTGCCATGCTCCCAGATCATGTTAAATCCGCCATATTCATAGAGTGTCTGCAAGGTATCGGGTGTCTCCGAAGCGTCGTCCGGATAGGCTAGCTTGCCGCCGGCAGCATAGATGGTTTTTGGTGCGGAGGCTTTCATGCCCCACAAGGCGATGTCCACGAGATGTACGCCCCAATCTGTCATCAGGCCGCCGGCATAGTCCCAATACCACCGAAACGTAAAGTGGAACCGATTCTCGTTAAATGGGCGGGCAGGGGCCGGCCCCAACCACATGTTGTAGTCGACCCCCTCGGGTACGGGGGCATCCGGCTTGACAGGTACGGCTTTCATCCATCCTTGATAGGCCCAGGTCTTGACCAACCTAATGTTGCCCAGCTCACCTGACCAGACAAAATCCATTGCTTTCATGAAGTGGGGGGCGCTGCGTTGCCATTGGCCCACCTGCACCATGCGCTGGGTCTTTCGCACCGCCGCGCTCATGATGCGAGACTCCTCGATGGAGTTGGCAATCGGTTTTTCTACATAGACATCTTTGCCGGCCTCGCAGGCGTCTACCAGGATCTTGCAATGCCAATGATCGGGAGTGGCTACGATGACAGCGTCCACATCGGCCTGTCTCAGCACATCCCGGTAATCTCCATAGGTCTTGGGTTTGTAATTGTATTTCTCTTCAAAGTCCTTAGACCGTTTGTCGAGTACATTTTGGTCTACATCACATAGTGCCACGCAGCGAGTGCCTTCATTTTTGAGCAGGGAGGTGAGATTAGCCCATCCCATGCCACGGCAGCCGATGAGGGCGATGTGCACCTCATCTGATCGACCCAACGTCGATACATACGAAAACGATGGAAGCACCATGGACCCCACAGCCAAAGCCCCCGAGTGTCCGATAAATCTGCGTCTACTTTTGTCCTGCAACATGACCTTTTGTTTTTACCTTAAAATCGAATGCTCGTAGTTACCTCCTTCAAGATAGGGGTAATCAACATCTCATTATCAGTTTACAACCGAAAGTGCCTAGAATCTTGGAGCCACACCGCCACAGACGATCGCCACTACTTCGTTTAAGCTTGCGACTTCTATTGATGCTGTGTCTGCTCGCCTGCCTGATCCATCCTTCGTTTTGTCAGGATACGACTCGGGCGGGCCGGCACTGGCATTTGGCCATGTCATTGAGCAGCCATCCTCCATCAGCCGAGGGTTTAGCCCACTTAGACAGCGCCCGACAACTGTTTGTGGAGGCTCAAGTACCGGACCGTGCAATGGATTGTCTCATCCAGCAAGGCCGTCTGCAGATTGTTTTGGAGAGGTTTGATGCGGCCTATGCCACCTCGCAGGTGCTGCTGGACGAGATGCGTAGATGGGACTCGCAGGCCTCAGCCCAGATGAACATAGAAGCCCAATTGATACGGGCGGCGAGTGCCCCGCAAGACAGCATTTGCCAGTCGGCCATCGAGATGGCAGCTCAACTTCTTGATGATGACGAGCACCTTGCACGTGCTTACGAGGCCCAGTTGTACTACGAGCGGGCAGCCCTCTTCTTCCGGACCGAGCAACATGATTCTGCCAGCATCTATTGTGAGCGAGCCCTGGCTGACCATCCCAGTGACCCATATCTCAGCGGAATGATATGCCTTCAGTGGGCCAAGGCACTGCGTCGGTTGGGAGACTACAGCAAGGCGATCAATCTGATCAAACGAGCCACGGACTACTGTGCGCAGGTGTATGGGAGTGCCAGCAGCAAGGTGGCGACGTGCTACAACGACCTGGCCATCAATCAAAAAGCATTGGGTGATCTGCAAGCTTCTCGGCGGAGTTTTGCCAAGGCGTTGGAGATCAGAGAGACCTTGCATGGTCGACATAGCAACGACTTTGCGCGGGTCCTCAACAATGCCGCCTTACAGCTGCTGGAAGATGGTGAGATCGAGCTTGCCCAGCGATATGCTCGAGAAACCATCGACATATTTGAAGGCCTACCGGAGCCAGACAAACGATTCCACATAGCCTCTTACAATACCATGGCCAAGGTCCAGACGGCCTTGCATCTGCATGAGGTGGCGGCGAGACATTTCTCGCGGGCAGTGGAGCTCCATCAGCAATACTTTCCAGGGAACAAGCGCATCCGGTTCTACTACCTGGGTCTGGGCCGAAATGCCTTGCGGCGACAGCGCTATGAGGAAGCGGTCCAGTACTTTCATCGCGCTATGAGTGCTTCGATCGACGGCATCGACCCTACGGACTTACAGGACAACCCGGCCCCAGACGACCCGTCTAACTATCAATCACTCAAGACGCTGTGTCAACTGAAGGCATCCGCCTACTTGGCGTGGTATCATCAGAGTGGCCAAGACCCACACCTGACAGCCGCGATCGAACTCTTTGATCTCGCAGACCACTTTGCCACCAAAAACCGTACTGAGTCCACTTACAAGAAATCCCGGCTTGCTTACTCCGCACAAAATCTGCCCTTGTACGAAGGGGCCATCGAAGCGCAACTGACTAAATTCTGGTCCTCCGGCGATACCGCGGCCCTGGAGCGGGCGTTTCTCCTCTGCGAAAAGAGCAAGTCCTTGACGCTCCTGGAGGATCTCCTGGAGGCAAACGCCTTGCATCAAAGTGGCTTGCCGGCGGAGCTGCTCGCTCGCGAAAGATCCTATCAGGATAGTATTGGACATTTGCGCGCGCGCATGCTCAGCGCACGCACGCAGGGAGACTCCGCAAAGTTGCGATCCCTGGAGTCCGAGCATGTCGGCGTTCAGCTGGACTTTGACCGATTTAAGTCCAATCTGGAGCGGAGGTATCCTCGCTTTCACCGCGCGAAGTACGATATCGACTTTGAAACGATTCGCTCCGTACAGTCGGAGCTCGAGCCAGATGCTTCCTTGCTATCCTATTTCCAGGGCAGAGAAAAGTTGTTTGCCTTTCTAGTCAATCGCCAAGGGGCCAAGGTCTTTAGTTTGGACGGCGTGGACTCACTCAGCTACTGGATAGAACAGTTAAGATCCGGTCTGAGCAATTTTCAACCTGCCCTGCCGGCTACGGATTCGACCAACCTATCAGGCATTCAGCAGTATGTGCACGCGGCGACACGACTATACGACATGCTGATGGAGCCTTTGATATCCTTCAGCCAGCGGCGGTTGACCATCGTGCCCGGGGGGCCACTGAATTACTTGCCTTTTGGTACGCTGCTGACTCGCGCACCCCAGGAGCTGACCGATTGGCAGGACTACCCCTACCTGGAGAAAGACCGGACGATCTCCTACAACTACTCCTGTACCCTGGCCAGTGAAATGCGGGAAGAGGGCGGGGCCCTGCCTTCCCGATTGCTAGCTGTGGCACCCGCATTTGAAGGGGCAGCGGAAGCGACGGCCACATGCCAGGTGACGCTGCAACCCCTGCTCCACAACGTGGAAGAGGCCCACGCGGTCGAGGCCATCTTCCCAGGGGTGGTGCATTCCGGTGCAGACGCCACCCGTGCGGCCCTATTTGAGCATACGCGGCGCTATGGCATTTTTCATTTTGCCACGCATGCTGTGCTCGACGAGGAGCAAGCGGACTATTCGTTTCTGGCATTTGCGGGTCAGGGTGACGAAGGACAGCATCTCTACCTGCAGGAACTTTACGATATGGAGCTACCTGCGCAGTTGGTGACACTGAGTGCCTGCCGTACCAATGCTGGTCCCATCCTCAGTGGCGAAGGCATCGCCAGCCTGGCCAAGGGGTTTTCTTATGCGGGGGCCAAGAGTCTGATCACCTCACTTTGGGAAGTAGAGGACGCTGCTGGGATGCAGGTGATGCAGTACTTTTACCAAGCACTGGCGCAGGATGAAAGCAAAGACGTGGCTCTGCAAAGGGCCAAGCTACAGTACCTCACGGCAGCTGACCCCGTCTTTGCCCATCCTTATTACTGGGCTACCTTCATCCCAATTGGCGACATGTCACCGATTGAGACGGGTCCGGGGCTCAGTGTAGGAGGCGCTTTACTAATGTTGCTGGGAGCTATATTGATTTATATAATCGCTAAGAAATACCGATCGTAATTATGTCTGATCTCAACCAACCTTACTTACTGGCGGAGGCCAACTGGAAGACCGTGCGTGACGCGGATTACAAGGTGGCCGTCTTGCCCTGGGGTGCCACCGAGGCCCACAACTACCACTTGCCTTATGCCACGGACAACATCCAGGCAGATTTTGTCGCGCATCAAGCCGGAAAGTTGGCCTTTGAGCAGGGTACCAACGTGCTGATCCTGCCTTGCATCCCCTTTGGCATCAACACTGGGCAGCTGGATGTCAAATTTTGCATGAACATTCTGCCGAGCACCCAGATGGCCATCCTCAAAGATGTGATCGATGTGCTCGGTCGCCATGGGATTGAAAAGCTGGTCATCCTAAATGGACACGGCGGCAACAACTTTAAAAATATGATCCGGGAAATGTCACACATGTTTCCCGACATTTTTGTCACATGGGTCAATTGGTATAAGATCGTCGACTGGACGAAATACTTTGATGAGCCCGGTGATCACGCCGGCGAGATGGAGACCAGCGCCATCATGCACATCCGCCCTGACTTGGTGCGGCCACTAGGAGAGGCGGGACCCGGGCAGGCCAAGACCATCCGCATATCCGGATTCAAAGAAGGGTGGGCCACCTCGCAGCGTCGATGGACCAAGGTGACGGCGGATACCGGGGTGGGCGATCCCAAACTGGCTACTGCTGCCAAGGGAGAAGCTTATCTGGAGGCGATCACTCACAAGCTCAGCCGATTTCTGATTGAGCTGACACGGACAGCCAACGATGACCTGTACGAATAGGCGTCACCGAATCAGATGAAGCGACCCTGCCTTCTCGAAGGTATTGCCACTGCTGTTGTGCACCCCCTTTAGCTCATATACGTAGGTGCCGGGCGGAGCCTTTTGGCCATTGGTCTGGCCCGTCCACTGAGGGATGGCTCCCTCCTGGCGATAGATCGCCTGCCCCCATCGATTGAAGATGGTAAACTGCTGGATCGTGACATTTTGCGCAAAGACCTTAAGTACATCGTTTTTGCCATCTCCATTGGGGGTAAAGGCATTGGGCACGAAGATCGGCGAGTCAACAAAAACCTTGGTTTGAAAGGTGGTGGCACAGCCCAGTGAGTCCGTGACAATTAACTGATATATCGTCTCCTGGAGCGGAGAAATCTCGGGGCTCAGACAGTCAAAGCAGGAAAGGCCCTGTGGTGGTGACCACTGGTACTGATAGTGATCCGGCTCCCCCTCAAGGATAATCTCTTGCTCCTGCCGCTCTCCTCCGATGATGCTTTGAATGGAATCCAGATGAACGATCGCCCCACCCACTGTAAACGTGAATGTCGTGTCAGACTGACAACCAGCCGGATTGACGGCCCGTACCTCCAGCGATTGCGGCCCCGGCTCCGACCAGCCCAAGACCAAGGTGTCAAGCCATCCCGTCATAAAGGTATCCCTGTCCAGGATCCATGAGATTCGTTCGAGCTCTTCTACACCGGTATATGAGATCTGGACCGCCTGATTGATACAGGTGTGAGATATTGATACGGATGGGCGGGGCCAAGCGAAGACCTCCACATTGAGGTAGGCTGTGTCCAGACAACCATTTGAATCATCAAATCCGATCACACCGTACGTGGTGGCCGAATCTGGGGAGACCGTAACCATATCCTCCTGACGGTCTTGCACTATATCATCCCCAAACCAGCGATAGTTATCAGCTCCCGATGCCTCCAGCAGGAGTTCAGAACCTTGACAGATCTTAGAGATCTCGGTCAGGATCTTCAGGGTCTTGAAGTCAGAGAAATACCCATAGCGACATCCGGATCGCTCGCCGCCATTGATCGTGCCCAGGTGAAACGTACCTAGCGCATTGGAGATTTGTAGGACGCTGCCCGCTGTGATCTCGGCCGTCAAGTTGATTTGGGCGGCTACATAAGTGCTGTCTGATCCGGCTACGAGGGCAAAGTCGGCAGCGGTGACAAGATCGGTTCGTCCATTGACGACAAATCCGCCTTCATCTCCCGCCCGGGCAATGAGGATCAGGCCAAACTCCTCCGGGGTAGACCGGGTAACACTCACGCTTTGGGATCCGGTACAGGTCAATTTGGGTAACAAGGCCAGGCCGATCTCGCAGCCAAATCCGGTCGCGTGCAGGACGTAGGTGGGTTCGCTGGTCTCGATGTGCATGGCTCTGCTCCGGAGGTCAAATCGGCGCATCTCACCAGCATCCAACTGGATGGCGCCTCCCGTATTGCCGTCAATCACTACCGAGGTATTGTCGGTGATGGCCTGCACAAATACCTGATCTCCTCCCCCCAAGAAGCCTCGGACCGCAATGTACTCCCTCCCGAGCACATCCAGCGGCACTAGCTGGTCTCCCCCCAGGTCATGGCAGGGGCCATTTTGGTTGGAGTCATCCTTTAGCGTGACCGCGATGAACTGATCCGCGGTAATTCTCGTCCCGGTCAATTGGTACTGCGCCAGTGATCCGCTGCTGGTCAGCGAGTACGTCTGCCCCCGGTCTAATACGACCTCAAAGGGGGTGCCAGCTGCATGGCTACCGGTCCTTACCGAGGGCACGATGGTCACCCTGGTGTCATTTTCGGTGGCGACGATCTCTGCGCCGGAGGTGGCGGGTGGGTTGTACCAATCGACCCGTGACCAATAGTTCTGCGCAGGAATGACAAATTCTTTGCCTAGCGCATTTCGTCCCTTGAGCGTAAAGATGTCCGGATTGAGCTCGTTGTTGACTTCGTAATAAGCGGTGATGGGCTCGTCCGATTGGATATGCAAGCCCTTATTTAGTACCCGATGGGCGGGCAAATTTTCGACAAGGCCGATGCGAGCTGTAAGGTCGATGGTACGGCTCTGCCCAGCTGGAACGGTCACTCGCATCTCAGAAAAGGAGGGACTGGCAGGCTGCCTGATCAGCACATTAGCAGCCTCATCTAAGGAGGTAAACCGCAATAAGATGGGTCTGTCTCCGTGTCCTTCGGTGACACTCGGCGCGGCAAACCAGAATTCTGTATCAATCTGCGCCACGGACAAAGAGGGGACTAGGAGGAGCCCAAGCACCAAGAGAGAGGTGGCTACCGAGCCGAAATTTGCCGACACAGGATTTTGCACAGTGCCATAAAATCGCGGATTTGACCTAGCTTTTCAAGGGATGTGACCGATTTAACCCAATTTTATGTTCTGCCAAGGACCCCATCCATCTTACGGCCAGTAAGGCTATGGCTAGCAGTAAATTTGTTCGTGAAAACGCCATCTTTGCGCCATCGAAATAGTCAGTGTGCTAACGAACACCAGCGGAAGCCGACTTTTTTACCTACTACTGCTAGCCAGTGTGCCGATCTTGATGATCAATCTCGGGGCGGTGCCCTTCATTGAGGATGAGGGCATCCGTAGCCTGGTGGCCCTGGAAATGGACCTGTCAGGCAATTTGATCACCCCCACCCTCAACGGTGAGTATTACTACAAAAAGCCACCTCTTTGGAATTGGATCGTGCTGCTGTCCTTCAAGCTGACCGGCCAGATCAATGAGTGGGGTGCCCGTCTGCCGATGCTCGTATGCTTATACGCCTTTACCCTGTCCATTTTCTGGTCCTTCCGACGTCATGTGTCGGTCGATCAAGCGGCCCTCACCGCGCTTTGTTTTCTGACCTGTGGTCGCATTCTCTTCTGGGATTCGATGCTCGCCCTGATTGACATCTGCTTTTCCTGGGTGGTCTTTCTCCTCTTTGTCTGGATCATCGAAAAGGAAAAGTCAAAAAACTATCTGGCACTGTACCTGGGGGCATACCTGCTGACAGCGCTGGCATTTATGCTCAAGGCCTTGCCGGCGATCGTGTTTCTGGGGTTCACCTTACTCGCCGTACAGATCCAGGGGCGCTCGTGGAAGAAGCTACTGAGCTGGCAGCACGGGATCGGCATAGGCGCGTTTCTTTCTGTCATCGGGCTTTACCTGCTCGCCTATCATCAGTACCATCCTCTCCAGGATCTGCTGGCTGTTTTTCTCGACGAATCGACTCGGCGGACGGCGATCGAATACGGCCTGATCGACACCCTTCGGCAAATGATCTCGTTTCCGCTGGAAATGATCTACCATTTTCTGCCTTGGTCGCTGGCCCTTTCTCTCCTGCTAGTGCGCGATCTGCGCAAACTGCTGCTGGATCATGCTTTTATGCGGGCGATTTTGATCGTCTTTGCCGCCAATATCTGGATATACTGGATCTCCCCGCAGGTCTATCCCCGCTATTTGTTTATGTTGATGCCGCTGGTCTTTGGTCTGGCTATGCACCTCTATCATCATACCCGAAGCCGCAAGATCAAACGCCTTTTCGAATGGCTACTCTTTGCCCTGGGTGCAGCGGTGACCCTGGGATCGGTGCTCCTGATCTTCAACCCGGAGACCAGTGCCGTCCCGGGCCTCCTATGGAAATGGGGGCTGACCGCGGGCCTGATGGCGGTCCTGTTGATCCTGATGCTCCGCTTCAGGTCATACTATCTATACCTCTTCTGTGCCTTTCTATTTGCCGCGCGGCTGGGATTTAGTTTGATCGTACTGCCGGCTCGCGCGGTCAACAGCGCCGGGGCATTGACCCGTACGGATGCACTCAGAATCGGCCAGCAATGGAAGGATCAGGACCTCTACATCTACCGATCAGATACGATGCGATACGAAGCGAGCTTTTACCTCACTAAGGAGCGAGGCCGCGTGCTGCCCATTCGAGAAGATGCTCCCGCGGGTAGCTACCTCCTGGTTAATCCGACCAAATTCAGCACCCTGATACGTGAAAATCATGTGCTGGACTCCATCAGAGTGCGGCGGTCCGAGGAGTACACCTACCTGATCAAGACCGCGCCCTGACAGTCCACTAGCTCCCAAGGACGGAAGTTGGTCGCCGGATTTCTTGAGACGATGTCTAATCAAGCTGCTCTTTGATCATGCCGTCAATCTTTTCATAGTCAAAGCCACCCGCGTAAATCACTCGGCCGTCCTCTACCAGGACAGAGAAGGGATAGTAAGGAGTGCCATAGTCTTCCACCGCTTGTTTTCCTTCTCGCAGCATGGGGTAGCGCGGCTGTAATTGGTCTATGAAGCGCTGTAAGACCACCTCGGAATCATGTGGATTGACGGAAATCAGTTCAAAGTTGGGATGGTCCGCATAGGCATCTTCCAGTTTGTTCATGTCCGGGACCGAGAGACGACATCCTCCACAGTGCGAGATCCAAAATTCTATCAGTACCACTCCACCCTGTTGGGCCAATTCGAAGGTCTCTCCGGTCAAGAAATCCTCGAGCCGGAAATTTGGTGCAGCTTCTCCTACCGCAATGACAGCCTTGGCCTTATCCTTGGGGTCGATCAATTGGTACTGATCCAGATAGGAGGAGAAAAACCAGGTCGCTTCATCTGCTTGTTCAGGGCCTGTTTTTATGTCTCGAAAGGTGGTCCGCACAAGGTGCTGATCAACATTGTTTGTCTGGAGCACTTCCAACGGCATGTAATTTTGAGGGTCCAGTAAGATCTCGTACTTGATCCACCGATCTTCCGTAAGGGGAAAGTATCGCCCGGTCGCATGAATGGTTCGCTGGTGCAATTCCAGGGCTAATACAGGATGATTGACGTCATTCACGACCCGGGATGTAGCGGACCTTTTGACAGATGTATCACGGGCTATTACCTCCAGCATCTTTCGAAATGTATAGGGAGAATTGTAAAGGAAATATTGTCTACCCACCGTCTGCAGCATCGTCTCTGTGTCCACTACCATGGTGCCCTTCTTCTTGTCGCAGCGAAAGAATTCTGAACCGTTGTAGACGGTTAAACTCAGGCTATCCTCGAATTGATAGTACGCACCCAAAATGCTGTCCAGTGGGTCAAAATGGTACTCGCACTGTCCAGATATCTTGGAATAATATGCCTCGTCGGGGTAATCTAGTTCTCGCTCATAGGTAAACGCTATTCGATCCAGACGCTTGAGCTGGTCGGAGGCAAGCCTAATCAAGTCCTCTGCCGGCACTGCAGCCACCTGTTGAGCCCGAACATCTGAGATTAGCAAGGCAGCGAGTACAGCCAAGAGGGGAGTCACGAGTGGTCGCTGCATTTTTGATTGTATCAGAGACATTACTTTACATATTGCCAGACCGTGGCCATCCTTGGGTGCCAAATGCAGCGCCTAGCACGCGGTCTTATATGTGATTTAAGAAGCCCGAACGAAAGTCGCGGGATGTGCTTGATGCTTTGGGACATTCCGGGGGAAACAGAAAAGAGAGGTAGATGGTTTCCTGACTTGGCGTGTCTGTGAATGAAGAAATCGATTGTAAAACGGGTCTGACCATCCTGCTGCTGCCTTGCTTCATGCTAGGTTTTCCCAGACCAAGCGTCGATGTGTACAGAGAATGACGATAATTTGCAACTTTGCGTCATGCAACAAAGTCCGGAAATATCCGTCGTTGTCTGTGTCTACAATGAAGAGGACAATATTCAGCCGCTGCTGGACAAGATCACCCAGGCCCTGGAGCATCATTCTTATGAAATTGTCTACGTCGACGACGGCTCCACCGACGACACTTTGCCACGGTTAAAGCAGTCGGGCCACCCACATCTCAAGGTGGTCGAGTTTCGGCGCAACTATGGGCAGAGCCCAGCGCTCTCCGCCGGCATCGACCATGCTCGCGGGCGATACATTGTCACCATGGACGGAGATCTGCAAAATGACCCGGCAGACATTCCAGCGATGTTGAAGCTTTGCCAAGAAGAGAATTGGGATTTGGTGGCCGGTATTCGTAAGAACCGGAAGGACAACGTCCTGATCCGAAAGGTGCCCAGTAAGATTGCCAACTTTATCATTCGACGCAGCTCGGGGGTCTCGATCAAAGACTATGGCTGTACGCTCAAGCTGTTTAAGCGAGAGATTGCCAAGGATCTTGGCATCTACGGAGAGTTGCATCGCTTCATTCCTGTGCTTGCCAACCTGGAGGGTGCTCGAATCACCCAGATGGAAGTGCGCCACCACGAGCGGACCCACGGCGAGTCGAAGTATGGCATGGGCCGCACGGTCAAAGTCATGAGCGACCTGGTCCTGATGCTCTTCTTCAAGAAGTATTTTCAGCGCCCGATGCACTTATTTGGCAATCTGGGGATGATCATCTTTGTGCTTGGCATCCTGATCAACATCTACATGCTCTGGCTCAAGCTGCAAGGCCAAGACATTTGGGGAAAACCGTTGATGCTGGTGGGCATCCTCTTTGTCCTCACGGGTATCCAGCTGATTACTTTCGGCATTTTTGTGGAGCTGCAGATGCGCACCTATTATGAGTCGCAGGGCAAGAAGCCTTACCGCATTCGGGACGTACATATGACCGGCGCGCCCCAACTTCAGCGATAGATCTCGTAGGTTTTCTGTGGCACATCCTCAGGGTCCAATACCTTGACCAAATGGTCTTTATTCCAATGATAGTGTCGTCCCCTTCCCCCAAGTAACTCGGTGCCGGTATTACCAGACCATTTGCCTGAATGGGCGGAGGGTTCTACGGCGATGACAATCAGCGGTTGGCTCCCTGGTTGCAAACGATATCCTTTGAGATCACCGGCGGCGCCATATTTATTTGAAGTCTGGAGACTTCAAACATCGGGGGACTTCAAACATTGGGTAGTTTCCCCTTCCCCCAAGTAACTCGGTGCCGGTATTACTAGACCATTTGCCCGCATAGGCGGAGGGTTCTACGGCGATGACAATCAGCGGTTGGCTCCCTGGTTGCAAACGATATCTTTTGAGATCACCGGCGGCGCCATATTTATTTGAAGTCTGGAGACTTCAAACATCGGGGACTTCAAACATTGGGGAACATGGATTCGCACTCTTTCTGCTTGAATCCTTGAGGGAGAGATCAACGATGGGTAGAGTCAGAATCGGAACCAAGGTATCTTTCCAACCATCCAAATATTTCCGACCACATGTGTTTGATGTTGGCGGGGGATATCAGATTGTGCCCTTCACCCCAATAGCGTACGAATCGAGCCGGTTTTCCTTGCCTGTATAGAGCAGTAAACATTTCTTCTCCCTGTTGAATGGAGACAAAGTCCTGGTCACCGTATATCATCAGCAAAGGGGTCCCGATTCGATCAGCATAGAACACCGGGCTGTTACGTATGTACTTCCAAGGATTTTGATAAAGTGTATGATTCAAAGCCCCCTGACCGGTCTCGGGATTTCTTAGTCTGTTGACATTTTCGAAGGGGAAGTCCTCATATCGAGATCTGACGTCGAAGGCGCCATAGTGGCTTGTCAGATTAGACATACCCGATAGTGCAATGGCACAACGAAATCGATCTGTCCGCGTGATGAGACAGTATGTGCCATAACCTCCATAGCTCAGACCCATTGCGGCAATACGTTGTGCATCCACAAATCCCAGATCAATGCTCTGATTAATTGCCGGCAGGACTCCTTTTTCGATCTCCATGCAATCATCGGTTGAGCGTCTTGGCATACTCGGGATCAGGACGGCATAACCTTGGCCAGCCAGGGGTAGCAGATTGATGTACGAGTCCGAGTGTTTTGACATTTCATGGGTCTGCATCTTGCGGATTACCTTGCCGGGATAGATCCAGGTGACCAAGGGGTATTTTCTTCCAGCCTCGTAATTTGTGGGAAGTAAAAGGAGGGCACGAAGACTATCCGCATCCGCTCCGAGATAATGCAATAATTTGACATTCCCCCGCTTGATTCCACTTAGGTGGGTATTGAGCTGCCAAATTTTTTCCTCTTCATGGCCTCGCGAGATCCACAACTCAGTGCCTGTATCAAGGTCCAGACTGTACAGGACTTGCAGCAACGAGGCAGACCTGGCTAATATGCGGCCGCCGGTGGGTGCGGAAACTAGCTTCTTTGCTGGTGGCTCAGCGAGATGGATAGATTCCGGCTGAACCTTGGCCGAAGGGATGTCAAACAGATGCCAACTCCCCTCACTCTTCACTAGTAAATTTCCGTCGTCGTACCACCGTACCTGGTGCACACTTTCGGGCAACGATGTTACATCTCCCAAATGGACTTCGACAAGACTATATCGCCGGGAACTATTCCCTTCAGAGGGTTCTTGGTCAACGACTACGTATCTGCTGTCAGCCGACCACTGAAAAGGAGCCTGCCAATAGTTCTGCGACGGAGTCGTCACACCAGGGAAGTATCGTGCCTTTCCATCTAGACCCAGATCGATAATACCAAACTCAAAATGATCATTTCTAGACTGTCGTATCAAGACGTCCTCTCTAAGTTCCTTTGCGCCTTTACGTTTGACAACGGCAAGTCGTTTTCCGTCTGGAGAAAGCAAACCATGTCGGAAAAAGCCGCGATCGATGATCCTAGAAACACAACTTCTGACATCTATCAACAGGAGTTGGCCCAGGGAGTCTCCAGGATAAACTCTGCCTTGATCACTATCGATGATACTCGCAGTCACCTCGGAGCCACTCGCGACCTTGGGCCATGTGTCCAGGACCACTTGACGTGATTTGGTTTGCAACCTGTATCCCATGGGCTGGGCACCTGACGCCAAGACTTGACACAGAATGTGATGATTATCTAACCAGACATAAGGATCGTAGAATGCTGCTGGATTAGCACCCATTCTATTGATCAGATTAATACCCGAGTTCGACAGGGCATGTAAAGTGTCGGTCGCTCTATCCCAGCAGTATAACCTCACATTATCACCTCCCTCTGTCGACAATAGTGCCAACGAGCTCCCATCCGGTGACCATAGCGGATTCCAATATCCCTGACCGGACTCCCAACCGTTCGTGAGCCGCCGCATTGTATCTCCAGCTATGTCGTAAAGCCAAATGTCTGATCTCAGTTTGACCCGATCCGTGACAAAGGTTTTCTGGTCCGCTTTGGCTCGCTCCACTTCCAAAGCGATCAGGCTTTCATCTGGGGAAAAGGTAGCATGTCCTACCTTTTCCAAACTAAAGAGATCATCCACCTTGAGGGCCCTTTGTGGTTGTGAGTACAGAGATATGACAGTAATCTGGACGAGTAGACAAGCCGAAAAGATGGCGTTTTTCTGGGTCATGATTTGGGAGATTAATCCTCGGAAAGATATTTAATAATCCACGCTGCTTCCGAGAACGCCCCATTCAAATCCTGACTATCAAGTTTCTTTCACCCAGAGCTATCGGACAGGTATACTTGAAAATCCAACATTAAATGTGGGATTTTCAAGGACGATGTGGGTTTCCAACGGTGCGACCGACCGAGTCGCGGGGCAAGAAGCCTTACCGCATTCGGGACGTACATATGACCGGCGAGCCCCAACTTCAGCGATAGATCTCGTAGGTTTTCTGTGGCACATCCTCAGGGTCCAATACCTTGACCAAATGGTCATTATTCCAATGATAGTGTCGTCCCCTTCCCCCAAGTAACTCGGTGCCGGTATTACCAGACCATTTGCCCGCATAGGCGGAGGGTTCTACGGCGATGACTATCAGCGGTTGGCTTCCTGGTTGCAAGCGATATCCTTTGAGATCACCGGCGGCGCCATATTTATTTGAAGTCTGGAGACTTCAAACATCGGGGACTTCAAACATCGGGGACTTCAAACATCGGGGACTTCAAACATCGGGGACTTCAAACATCGGGGACTTCAAACATCGGGGACTTCAAACATCGGGGACTTCAAACATCGGGGACTTCAAACATCGGGGTAGTGTCCCCTTCCCCCAAGTAACTCGGTTCCGGTATTACCAGACCATTTGCCTGAATAAGCGGAGGGTTCTACGGCGATGACTATCAGACTGTTGGCTCCCTTGTTGCAAACGATATCCTTTGAGATCACCGGCGGCGCCATATTTATTTGAAGTCTGGAGACTTCAAACATCGGGGGATATCGGGGGACTTCAAACATCGGGGGCGGGGGGCGATTGGGGCGCTGCTGCAGTAGGGGTGCACCCCCCATTTTGCATTGCTGGCTTTTGACCTGACTACAACTGTCTCGCCAGCATCTCTTTGGCAGGCAGGAGAAAAATCTTGCTATCCAGCTCTAAGCTGCGATCGCCGGGATAAATAAGATACAGTCTATCGAGTTTTAAGGTCTCCATAGCCGAGCGCATCGATTTCGTAATTTTCGGCCTTTCAGATCGCTTGATTTCGTATCCTATTCTATTGCCTTCTACCATCATCAACAAGTCCAATTCGGCACCGGCATGCGTCGCCCAAAAATAGTGTTGAGCGTTATGTCTTGTACTCTTGGCAATCAACTGCTCGATCACAAATCCCTCCCATGATGTGCCAATCGTGGGGTGACTCCAGAAGTCTTGCTCTTGTATTTGGAGCAAGGCATGGAGGAGACCACTATCTCTGAAATAGATCTTGGGCGCCTTGACTTGGCGTTTCTTCACATTTTCAAACCAAGGCTGGATCTGGCGGATCATATAGGCACCAGTCAACATATCCAAGTATCGCCTGGTTGTCTGCTCTGACACGCCTAAGGACCTGGCGATGACAGCCCCATTCCACAAATGCCCGTGGAGATGCGCGAGCATGGTCCAGAATCGCCGCATGGCTACAGGTGATACATTGATGCCGAGTTGTCTGAGGTCTCTCTCTAGAAATGTTCTGGCGAAGTCCTGTCTCCATTGATAGCTTTCTTCTGGGGTATCGGCAAGAAAAGAGCGAGGAAACCCACCTCTGATCCAGAGGTTCTCCAAATTCTCTTGGCCCACCTCTCCCAGGTTAAATCCAATCAGATCCACGAAGCCAATTCGGCCTGCTAGGGTATCGGAAGTCCCGCGAATGATATCCGGTGAAGCGCTCCCCAAGATGAGAAACCTCCTGTCTGGATCCTCATCGACTAATACTCGTAACACTCTGAATAAGTCCGGCAACCGCTGTATCTCGTCCAAGACAATTAGTCCCTTGAGGTTTGAAAGGACCTGGCGAGGACTTGACGATAATACTTCTTCATCGGCGGCAATATCGAGATCGAACCAGTGAACATTTTCGATGCCCTCTGCGATCATTCTGGCCAAGGTTGATTTGCCAGATTGCCTCGGTCCCAGGATTGCCGTGACACCATTGCGATGGAGTGATTCGATGGCAGCGGTCTGATAATCCGGTCTTTCAACGAGAGCCATGGGAGCAAAGATACTTGAAAATCCAACATCAAATGTGGGATTTTCAAGGATGATGTGGGTTTCCAACGGTGCGACCGACCGAGTCGCGGGGCAAGAAGCCTTACCGCATTGGGGACGTACATATGACCGGCGCGCCCCAACTTCAGCGATAGATCTCGTAAGTTTTCTGCGGCACATCCTCATGGTCCAATACCTTGACCAAATGGTCTTTATTCCAATGATAGTGTCGTCCCCTTCCTTAAGTAACTCTGTGCCGGTACTACCAGACCATTTGCCCGAATGGGCGGAGGGTTCTACGGCGATGACTATCAGGCGGTTGGCTCCCTTGTTGCAAGCGATATCCTTGGAGATCACCGGCGGCGCCATATTTATTTGAAGTCTGGAGACTTCAAACATCGTCATGGGGAGCTAGATATTTGTTTGAAAGTCTGGAGACTTCAAACATCGGGGGGTGCGACCGACCGATATTCACTACATCTTCCCGTTTTGACCTTTGCTGGATATTCGCTTAGCAGACCAAACACTAAGGCCGTTCGACCTTGCGGCTGTAGTTGCTATGTGACCAGACCTTGATGACCTTGCCGTCTGCATCACGCTCGAAGACCAGGGCTTCTCCCAGTTTGCCATCGTCTCTGAGCCGCCGGAAGGTATCTGCTTCCTGATGCTTGTAGAAGGTCATCGACTCTCCGGGATTATCACTGGGCAGGCTCAACGTCACCAGCTTGTCCTGCCACGCGGATATGTAGCGCTCGCTCCACCAGGGCTGTGCACTGTAGTAGCCCACGTAGTCGGAGAGATCGGCCAAGGTGTCTGGCTTGTCAGCGGTCGTTTCGACCTTGCTCATGATCTGGGTCATACCGCGTGCGTACTTGCCCGGATTGGTGCCGCTTGCATTGATCATGACGGCGGTTGCTCTCTTTTTGGAGGGATTGACTGCCAAGCTGGAGCGGTAGCCGGGACAGGATCCGCCATGACTGGCAATCATATCGCCCGCACTATTCTTATAGACCTCAAAGCCTAGACCCCAGGTCAGGTCCCCGTCCGGATTGGTCCAATGGATCCGTTGCATATAGTCCAACGTGGAGGGCAGCAGGACCTCCTTGGCATCGCCTTCCAGGAGCCGCAATTGCCAGGAGGCAAACTTGCCCAGATCCTCGACAGTCGATGAAAAGCCCGCGGCAGCGGCGATGCCATTGGCCTGAAAGAGATTGACCTGGTGGCGCTCGCCCGATCTTGTGATGGCACTGTGACCGATCGCTAGCCGAGTGCCATACAGGGGTTGGGGCAAGGTCGTGCGAGTATCGACCAGATGCAGCGGGGCCAGAATGTGCTGTCGCACGTAGTCCTCATATTTTTGACCGGACACCTCCTCCACGATTTCGCCCAGCAGGGTGAGGCCCAGATTACTGTACTGAAATAGATCCGAGGCGCGATAGAGGGTTTCTTGTTCGCCCAACTTGGCCCGTACAGCGGCTTGATCAGGAAAAGGAAAATCAGGACCGGACCAGTACGGATAATCCGACTCCCTCGGCAGACCGGAAGAATGTGTCAACAGACTTCTCACCGTGATCGGCCCGCTGCCGGGATAGCGCTGCTCCAGATTGTACCAGGGCAATAGCTCTTCGATGCGATCGTCCAGCCGAAGCTTGCCTTCATCATACAGTTTCATGATGGCCACCGCTGTGAAGAGCTTTGAAATAGAGCAGATGCTGTAGATCGTGGAGGGCGAGGCAGCGACTTCCGCACTTGGATTGGCATAGCCCACCGCTCCCGACCAAAGCACTTCTTGATCCTCCACGACAATGGCGGACAGCCCAGGTAGGTTCTCGTAGTCTGCCTGCGCATCCAACCACACTTCGATCAGGTGAAATGCCTCTGCATAATCTTTGTCCCCTTGAGCAAAGACCGGTAGGGCAAGAGTTAGGGCAAGGCAAAAGGTCAATAAAGCTTTCATGAGATGATCCATAGTTAAAGAGTTGAAGCTGACGCCGGATAGCTGTTGCGCGGCTCCCAGCCGCTAGTAAGGTAATGATTATTGGCGGCAGCGCGGAGGTCAGGCGGCGTCGAAGCATCGCGCGGCTTCCACACTTTCATCGGGGTAGGCGTGAGCCTGTGATAGCCGGGAAAGATGGGCAGGGGCATCGATGGCGGGATGTGAACACCCTGGCAATTCGTCCTCTACCGCTGGCAAAATGGTGCGTTGCCACAGTTGAATTAGCCATCATTTCGCGCTCCTGCGACGTTTTTTAATTTTGTGCAAATTTTATGAAGATGAGGAGATTACGAGGTGTTTTGGCGATCGTGGCTCTGGTCTCCACGTTGCCGCTTTGTGCACAGTTTATGGAGGAGTTTGATGGGTATTCCTGGCAGCAGCAGGACAGCCTCATCACCGTACTGTACCAAGGCGGAGCGCTACAGGTGGCAGCCCTGATGATCGACAAGGGCTATGAGACCCAGAAGGCCCAGCGCCCGGTGGATCCTCAAGCCCTGGCGGTCTTCAGCATGTGGCAAGGCGTCAAGAAGTTGAGCGAACAGTCCAATGAGGAGGCCCTTACCTTCCTCAAAGAATCTGCCGCTCTGTACGAGGCAAATCCATCCATCCAGGATTCGTTATATCGGGATGTCCTGATCAATGTCGCCGAGGTCGAGCTCATGCTAGGCCGCCGATCTGAGGCCAGTGCCCAGTTGCAGCGGGCATGTGCCTTCATCGAGCAGCAGTCCCCCAGAAATGAGGAGACCCTGCTGAGCTTGTATCAACGCATTGTAGAGATTGAGTTGGCCGAGAGCAATGTCACTGCCGCCGAAGAATATGGACGAAAGGCGCTCCAGCAGGCGCAGGATAAATTTGGCAACGATTCCGAATATTATTTCCGAGCCCTATATATGCTCGGACAGGTATACCAGGGCAAGGGGCAGGGCAGACGTGCGTCCAATCTGATCCTGCAAGCCTACCAACTGGCCAAAACGTATCTGGAGGATGACAACCTCAATCTCGTCTTTTACGGCAGTGCAGCCGCCAGGGAGCATCAGAACTTGGGACAGTATCAAGCCGCGGAAAAGGCCTACGATGAGGTCCTCAGTTTTTTTGATAACAATCCGGAAGTGCAGGACAACCTATTGTTTCCCCGGACTATGGACCAGGTAGGCTCGTTTTACGAGCTCTTGGGCGACTACGAAAAAGCGCACGAGCTGTACGACCGGGCCAATATCCTATTCACCCTTCGGGCCGACCGTGTCAGTCCCGAGTACATCCTTTCCCAGGGCAACATGGCCAGAATCTTGCGGTTGCAAGAAAAGTATACCGAGGCCGAAGGCTATTATCAAGGGGCGCTGACCTATGCGCCCGCGGTCTTTGGAGATACCAGCTGGACTGTCGGGTATCTGAAGGACAACCTTGGCGAAGTCTACTACCAACTCGGTGACTACGCCCAGGCGCTCGAACAGAAGAGATCCGCCAACGACATCATCCGATTGACCCTTGGACCCAACCGGCCGGAGTTTGCCCTTTCTCTGTACGAGATCGCCGGCATCCATCGGGCGATGGGTTCCGATGATGAGGCAGAAGCAAACTATGTGCAGGCCTATGAGCTGCTGTCAAACTTATACGGGCCACAGCATGCGCAAGTGTTTGATATCGTCCGTACGCTGGCTACGTTTTATATGGGCAAAGACCAAGCGAAGACGGATCTGTATATGGATCAGGGGCTAGACTATGTCCTATACCAAATAGATGAGACCTACGGCCTGCTGACAGAGCCCGAAAGACTTGTGCTAAAGGACGAGCTTGATGACTACGTGTATCGCTATATCTCCTATGGTCTGCAACGGCTGGCGGAACGGCCGGAACTAGCAGATAAACTGCAGAACCTGGCGCTTGCGTACAAGGGCGCAGCCATTCAGACCAACATGTTTACGCTAGCCAATCTACAGAGTAAACGCACGCCAGAATTCGCAAGAAGTTTCAATCAATGGCAAAACCTGGCCCGTCAGATCGCAGGGGCACCGGCAGGGGCCGATGCCCAGGATGTAGCTGCTTTGCGAAAGGATCTGACGGAGTTGGAGCAGCAACTGCTGCGGCCCAACGGCAAAGCCCAAGACCAGCCGAAGATTGCCGCCCTGCGATCGCAGTTGCGTCCGGGGGAGGTGCTGATAGACTTCTTTGCGGTTCCCTTGTATGATTTTGACACGGACACGTACGCTCCTGATAAGACCTACTTGGCTTTTGTAAACAAGCCGGGTGCCGCGCATACTACGGTGGTGCCCTTACACCTGAACCAAAATGTAGTCCGCACCAATCAGCTCAGGAGTCAGCTGTCCTACTACCAGCAGCTGTGGCAGCCATTGGAATCCATCCTGACGGGCGCCAAGACGGTGTACATCTGCCCGGACGAAGGTCTGCACAAGGTCTCGTTTGCCTCCATGCCCAACAATGCCGGCTCCTATGTAGCTGACCAGGTGGATATCGTCAGGCTGTCGAGAGCGGCTAACTTGTCAGACACGAGAAGGGAGCGCCGGATCAACGGTCCTGCCCTGCTGGTAGCGGATGTAGATTATGCAGCGGAGGCGGATACCAACGTGCAGGATCCCATGATCATGCAGATGAACCTCAATGCCATTGCCAGTGATTCGGTCCGAAATACGATCAGTTTCCACGGAATGGGCACGACTGCCCAGGAGCAAGCCATGTTGACCAAGACCCTGGGCAAAAAGAAATGGCGCTTTACTGCGCTGAAGGGCGGTGATGCCACCGAGGCGGCGGTCAAACGGAGTCTGCAAGGAGATAAGCCTGGACTGATCCACCTAGCGACGCATGGGTACTTTTTCCACCCATTTTCTGAGTTACCATCCACGATCGAGGAGGACACCCGCCTGCGACTGCAGTCACTGGGTAATCCCATGCTCAAATCGGGCCTGGTTCTGGCTTCTGCGAGCAAGTCTTGGAAAGGGGGCTTTATCACTTCCAGCGGCGAGGATGCATACCTCACCGGCTTTGAGCTGTCCATGATGGATCTGTCCAATACCGGATTGGTCATTTTGAGCAATATAGAGACGGGTAGAGATAACCTAGATAATGGAGAGGCGGTGTACACCCTGGTCAAGTCTTTTAAGGACGCCGGGGCAGACAAGGTCATGCTATCCCTGTGGCGCACGTCGGATGCCGCCAACCAGATCTTTCTGCAGCGCTACTACAAGAATCTACTGAAGGGACACTCTCCCCGTGCGGCGCTTCTGGCCACGCAAAAGAAACTTCGAAAGAAGTCCGATCCTCGTGATTGGGCAGGCTATGTACTGGTAGAGTAGAGTCAAGGTCCATTGGTTTTTCAACATTAGGTGGGATAGAGGCTCGAGTAACTTTACAAGCCATATTGGACTTAACTTTATCAAATTATCGTTGGAGGACCAGTACTGGGTCGAAGTGATGGAGAAAATATCCGGGTCGCGAACTGCTGTAGTTAGCCTCAACTGAACTTTGCCAAACAGTTAAGAACTAAATTTCATTCTTTTCAGCACATAATTCCTGACCTCATCTAGGGTTGCACGCATTCGTCATGATCTCTTCGCTTCCAATTACCCCCCCAACTCAGCGTAGCTAATATGGCTTCTAAACACCTGTTATCTGTAGTGGCTTCTTCGAGACTCTTTCTTCGATCATCTTTGTTGGGTTCATAACAGGAAGAATATAATCATTAATGGGCTCTCCCTTAGTTCTAGAATAGATAATCCCCCTCATTGAGGAAATGGTGATACCCAAGAGACTTGGGAATAGATCAACCAAGAGTTGATTCCTCTTCTTCTTCGACTTAGGGATCGAGTCGAATTCAAATCCAATAATTATATCACTGTGCAATATTTGCTTGCCAGTATCCTCCTTCCTTATACCATAAACGCAGTGGAGAAAAATCGACAACTCCTTCGCTTCAACATCATAGTTCTCTTTAAATGAAGTATTCAAAATTATATTTGAATTTCTAATCTTCTCATGATCATGGTTAGAAAATTCGAATCTCAGCTCCTTTAAATATTTAATTCTATATTTCATCAATATTCAGAATATGCTTTAGCAATCGATATCAATTCTTCCTCTTGATCATCCTTCCTTATTTCTAGTTCCGCACTATGTTGGCATATATTTTCTTTCAATTCATCTAAAGCCAAAGGCAATTTGTCTTTTCGACGATTAATCTCACCTTCCACGTATTTCTCGGGATCAAGCAGTTCAATTTGTGGAATCTTTCCTATTGCCAAGGAAAGCTTTATTAACTTAGACAGCTTGTGATCCGCTCCGCTATTAATTATTTGGGAAATATATCCTTTTGTCACACCCAGCTTCTCCGCCAACCTTGATTGTGTCATTCCCTCTGTGTCTGTGATAAAATTATTTATTTCACCGTAGAGTTTATTCTGAAATTTAACGAAGTGATAGGTTGGGCTAAATATTTTTTCTCTCAGTTCTTTCATTTTGTAATTTTTACTTTGTTCTTTAGTTGATACTGATAGTATTGTTTGGCTATCTCTACTACTCTTCGTAATTCTTTGTTCTGATCTTTCGCATTACTCTTAATGTGACCCAATATTATTATCTTTCCTGTATTCTTCTCCTTGATGTAATACACTCGAAGCATTGAACTTCTCGTTCTGATTTCATGAGCTTGATAATGAATCTGCTTTGAAACAGATTTTAGAGGTTTATGGCATTTTGGGAGGACAACATTATCAAGCGACAGTTCTTCAATAAGAGTTTCCAACTCATCAACTTCATCAAGGTTCTCCTTCAGACTTAATTTCTTGGCATCACTGATGTGAAATTTTTTCTTGGCAGCCTTCAAGAAGTCATCGTACGGACATTTATGATTTCTTACCAGAGCATAGAATTGATGGATAGCTCCCTTAATCTCTATTTTCCTTAATGCAAAGATAGCGCCAAAAGTTTAGTTTAAACTAAACATTAACAAATATAGATATTTGCAATCTGTTTTCAAATCATTAGAGATAACTCACAGGAATGCCTGCGTCACTATGGCGAGACGATCAGGTTCAGGCTGGTGTCAGACGCAGATCCATGACAGTGGAACGAAGCGGTGTTGACAAGAACGCTGGTGGCCTGATGGTCTCTATAGGGACACCCATTGGGAGCGGAAGGTAGTGTTTTAGCGAGATACTTACCAGTTGTGGGTGCTCTAAGTACATGACATAAATAAAAAAGGTCATATATTGTGATTTGAAAATCAATTAGTTAATCTAACTGTCACATATATGACCCGTAAAGGCGAAGATAAGATTTTTAATGATGGGTTTCACCCATTCTTTGCGAAGCTGGATAAGAGGCGATCGAAGCTGCTGTTTTTGATAATTCAGGCGATGAGTAGCGTTGGTACGGTAAACCTGGTCAAAGTTGCAGCAGGTCTAAAAACGGAAGTGAGCCAACAAAGCAATTATAGGCGGATACAGCGGTACATCCATGAGGTTCGTCTGGGTTTCGGGGTTCTATCACCGTTGATCATCTCGCTTAGCGGAGTATGTGCACCTTATACGCTATTGTTGGATCGGACGAACTGGAAGTTTGGTTGTGTAGATATCAATTTTCTTGTACTGAGCGTCAAAGGAGGCAACTGGGCGGTACCGCTCATGTGGAAGCTACTTCCAAAGAAAGGCAATAGCAGCCAAAAGGAACGTATAGAGCTGATGAAGGAGTTCATAGCTATCTTCGGTCCGGGTAAAGTTCATACCCTATTGGCCGATCGTGAGTTTATCGGGGCTCAATGGATTGGGTACCTCAATGAAGCCGGTATCCCTTATGACATAAGGATCCGGGAGAACTTGAAGGTAGGCTATCGAGGTCGAGAAGTGAGCGCGCATAAACTGTTTAAACGTCTCAAGTTGGGACAGCGGCGGACTATAGAAAAGATGGTCTTGCTCAATGGGGTGTACGTGTACCTGCAAGGAGAGAAGATAATCAACACCAAGAATCACAAGGAGGAATATCTCATCGTGATCTCCTATGATGATCCACACAACGGCATCAAACGCTATGGTGAGCGATGGTACATAGAAAACATGTTTAAGGATCTCAAGTCAAATGGCTTTAATCTCAAAGACACACATCTCAAAAACCCACAGCGCTTGGAATCACTCTTTGCTGTGGTGGCCCTTGCTTATACTTGGATGATAAAAATCGGAAAGATCTCAGCCCGGAAATATCCCAGGCGGCTAAGAAAAAAATCACATGGTAGAAGGGCCAAGAGTATTTTTAGGCTAGGATTTGATCAATTTCTAAGAGCCATTTGTACAAATAGTACCCCAGATATCCGATGCTATCTAAAACTTTTGTCATGTACTTAGGTGGGTGCTATATGGTAACCCATGGCAACAGGTTGGACAGGGGGATGGAAATTTTGAAGGCGGATGTGCTGAGATTGCTTGAGATACTGTTTTTTGGCATAGGGGGGTGGTCCACAGATGTGAAGATGGTGTATTCATGGTCTGTCCCATCCTATGCTCTGGTGATTGGGTGGAGATCGGGATGGCTGTTTGTGCAGCAGTAGCTCAAGGTAGGAAATGTCAGGAGCAACTGGCAAGCATTCTAGGTCATCGTACTGGCATTGGTCAGAGATGCATCATCTGGCGATATTGACCCATTGGAAAATCCGGTTATACTCACCATTCCAAGCTAAAGAGGCGGTCTGCCATAGTGCCGTGCAATCCATGACTTTGCGTAGTTTTTGAAGCGTGCTATCAAAGGGACGAGGATCCCCCTCCGCATTCCGGAGGAGGCTGGCGACTGGAGCTGGTCTGTTGCCTGAGTGCCCGACCCTGTCTTCTCCGCTACGCAAAGAAGGAGGAGATATTTTGCTGCCAGGGCTTGTCCTAATCGATCTTGACGTTCCGAAAGTTGTAGAGAAAGGATTTTTCACGGCTGCGGAATTTGCACGCCAAACTTCAACAGCTGCACACTTCAACACTTCAACAGCTCCACTTCAACGCGTTGCCGCACTAAGATTCTTCAACAATAGATAGTAATCATACGCCTCTAGTCGGTCCCCTATATACGCCAGCTCACTAATATTTGATTCCCCAGCCGGGCTGTAAATACTAATCCATCAGGCTATTTATCGACGACGATTTTCTATATGAAAGCTTGAAGGGTTTGTTGAACGCAAAGGGCGTCATACATCTCTGTCTCGCTCAAACCTTTGAGATGTATGGCAGTGTCGGCATAGGTTATGTCAAAGCAGTGGATACCACCTGCGATGATCGAGTCCATGCTACCGGCGCCCTCCGGCGTCTCACCGGACTATATCAGTGGCCATCGGCTGTCAACCTGTACCTCTCCGAGCATCTTGGACTCTTTGGCGAAGCAGGGATCCGTCATAGCAGCGGCATTCTTAAGGTGGGTATCGTCTTTAGGCGTTAACCCTTTTGTCAAAATTTTAACCTGCCGTTAATAGATCCTTAGATAAACGGCAAGGCCACATGTGCGTCTAATAATTATCTCATCAATCGACAAACGCACAGATCATGGAATCGAAAGAAATGGTGCTCGAGGTGGCGTACGGACTGCTTCTTCTCTTTTTGCTCATCAACCTACTCACCCAGTTCTGCTTCTTGACATGACATCATGGACAGAACCGGGCATGGAAGATGAACAGGTTTTCTAGCTTGCCCGGTGGGCTTTGACTCACGGTCGCATGACCTTCTGTCCCATGGCCCCGACAAAATGCCGATGCCAAAAGTCCTGGGTCAAATCAGTGAGATGAGCCCTTTTCGGACCTCCCCACCCATGTCTTTCGCCTGGGTACATCATCATCTCAAATTGCTTTCCCAGGTCCTGCATCTTACTGACAAACTGCATGGTGTTTTGCATATGCACGTTGTCGTCCATCATGCCATGTACGATCAGTAGCTTACCCTCAAATCGCTCCGCATGAGTGGCCGCCGAACCAAAGGCATAACCCTCCGGATTTTCAGCCGGCGTGTCCATGTAGCGCTCCGTGTAGATGTTGTCGTACAGCTTCCAATCAGTGACGGGATACAGGGATATACCATGGGTAAAGTAGTCTGAGCCGTAGGTCAAGGCCATGCAAGTGACATAGCCCCCATAGCTGCCGCCCGTGATACCGATTCGTTCCGCGTCTATGTATGGCAGTTCGCGCAACCACTTGACAGCAGTGATGAGATCGTCCACCTCCCACTTGCCCAGATTGCGGTGCATATGATCCATGCCTCTCTTGCCAAATTTTCCACTGGCACGGTGATCGACCACTAGGCGGATGATCCCGTTGTTGGCATAGAAATCATTGGAATAATTGCTGTAGCTATTCCGCACCGTGCCCGCATCGGGTCCCCCGTATATTGTAAACACGACGGGATACTTGCTGTCCTGATCAAATCCCTTGGGCAAGACCCAATACCCGGGCAACTCGAAGCCGTCCGGAGTCTTGATCGAGAGTTGCTCGACCCGGACGCCGGCGTCAGCGTTGTCGTCTTCCGGCAGCGCCTGCTGCGTCCATACACGGCGCCCATCCTTCACCGAAGTAATTTGCGCACCGCCGGGATCCAGCAGGCTCGAATATTCATCGTATACGTAGGTCCCATTGGGCGAAAGCTGCACAGTGTGCCACCCGCTGGCGGAGGTCAACTGCTTCAGCTGGCTGCCGTCCAGATTCACGCGGTAATAGTGACGTGCCGAGCGATCGGCCCCTGTGGCATAAAAGAACAGCTGCTCGTTTTGGATATCTATCCGATCGATGGATGTCACTCGCCAATCGAAGTCGGTAAGTTGATTGATCAAATGGCCATTAATGTCATGGTGATACAGGTTGTACCAACCGTCCCGGTTAGAGCGCATCAAGAAGGAATTATCGGGCAGAAAGTCAATCTCCTCGTAGAATTCCACCCAAGTGGGTTGGATCTCCGTATATATCACCTCTCGCTGACCGGTACGTGGATTGGCTTTGACCAGGTGCAAGGTGTCCTGACCTCGATTGAGCTCCTGGAATAGTAGATGCTCGCCATCCGGCGTCCAAAATGGCCAGGCGGAGAATTGATCCTTGTCGCTGTCCTCTTCGATCCAGGTGGTAGCCTGGGTACGGAGGGACACCACCCCAAATTTGGCATGCGGCGGCCGATCGCCCGCTTTGGGATAACGCATGACTTCTAAGTCTCCATGCTGCCCAGCAGATCGGAAAATGGGAAACAAAGGAACGGGCTCATCGTCAAACTGTAGGTAGGCAATGTGCTCGCCGTCCGGGCTCCACCAGAAGGCGGCATACTGCGAGCTGCGCCCCAAGATTTCTTCATAGTATACCCAGGAGGCCCAACCATTGTAGATGGTCTCTGATCCGTCTGTCGTAAGTCGTACTTCCTTCATCTGATCCAGATCGTATACATATAGATCATGCTGCTTGGTGTAGGCTACTTTGGACAGATCAGGGGATCGATGGGGATTCCTTTCAACGGCTTCGTCCCGGGTAAGTCTCTGCTCGGATCCGTCGGGATGAATGAGATAAAGGTCCCCCCCTTGACTCAACACGGTCCTACCATCCGAGACCGCTGCGCCGCCTTCTTGGCCCATGGGTTCCCGCACCCAGGGAGGCCTGGCGGCAAGGGGTTTGGACTTGCCCGTACGGAGCGAAACTTTGTGATACGCTTCCTGTCCATCTGCCAGCACAGCCAGGGAGAAAGTGCTCGTCATCCATCCATCGAACAAAGCGATCCTGCGCTGACAGATGCCCCGTATCGAAAGTCCCCAGCAGGACGAGCAGCAGGGCGGAAATAAGCTGTTGCATGGTGTATTTCTTGATTGCCGTGAAGATAACAACGGCCTCGGCATGCCGGGTCCATTTTTGCCTATCTTTAGTAAAACACTAACACACATGGACGTCACACGGCTATTTGATTTTGTGGACTACCAGCTGAGTAAGTATCCACAAGACAAGGCCCTCTGCGACCTATTTGAAGGCCGACTGCGCACCTATAGCATAGGGCAGGTGCAGGAGACATCCAACCAGATTGCCCATGGATTGCTTGATCTGGGACTGCGTGCGGGTGACAAGGTTGCCATCGTGATTTTACCGCAACCGAGTCGAGTTTACCCTACTTGACCTCGGCATACAAAAGGCGGGACTCATCAGCGTGCCCTTATACCCCACCATCAGTCCTCGGGAGTATGCGTATATTCTCAATGACGCCTCTTGCCGAGCCATCTTTTTTGGTGGTGCAGATCTCGCCGAAAAGATACAGTCTGCCCAAAGCCAAGTCCCCTCACTGGAGTTCCTCTTTGCCCTAGACGATCATCCGGAACATCCTTCTTGGGAGACCATATGGTCAAACAAAGCATCGAGCAGTACGGATCGAGGCATTCGTGGCAGCGATCTGGCCACCATTATCTACACCTCTGGTACGACCGGGCACCCCAAGGGCGTCATGCTCACGCACCGCAACATCGTAGAAAATGTCAAAGCCGTCAACGAGCTGACACCGTTGGTCGCCGGTCAGCGGGTGCTCAGCTTTCTACCGCTATGCCACATTTTTGAGCGCAGTGCGTCATTTGCCAACATCTACACCGGTGCATCCGTGACCTACACGGGCCTGGATAATCTGGGGGGCGAGGACGGCGACCTGCGCAGGATTCAACCCCACTTCTTGACCTGTGTGCCCCGCCTGCTGGAGAAAATCTACGAGAAGATTTACCAAAAGGGCTTGGAACTGACGGGCTTGAAGCGATGGCTGTTCTTCTGGGCGATGCGCCTCACCGAAGACTATAGCTACGACAAGACTTACTGGGGCCTGGCCCGGATCAAGCGGGACATCGCAGATAGGCTGATATTTAGTAAGTGGCGCGCTGCGCTGGGTGGACATGTGCAAGGCATCATCACGGGTTCAGCCCCCTGTCCGTTGCGCATCGCGCAAGTGTTTTCGGCGGCCGGCATACCCATCCGGGAGGGCTACGGACTGACCGAGTCGTCGCCGGGGATCACTATCAACCGCTTCCAGCCGGGCATGGCTATGCTCGGGACGGTCGGGCCGACCATCACAGGAGTAGATATCCGGATCGATGAGTCGGACGGCATTTATGCCGACGGGGAGGGCGAGATCCTGGCAGCCGGACCAAATATCATGCGAGGCTATTACAACAAGCCGGAGGAATCCGCGCGTGTACTGCCGGAGATAGACGGTAGAACCTGGCTGCGTACGGGAGATGTCGGCAAGATTGTCAAAGGGCCAAGTGGGGTCGAGTTTCTGAAGATCACCGATCGAAAGAAGGAGCTGCTGAAGACGTCCGGAGGCAAATATGTGGCTCCCGCGCCGATCGAAAACAGACTGAAAGAGGAGATCCTGGTGGAACAGGCGATGGTCGTAGGTGATGGGCGAAAGTTTGTCACTGCCCTGCTAGTCGCCGCCGAAGATCCCCTGCGCAACTACTGCCAGCACAAGGGAATCCCGTGGTCCGATCTGCAGACCGCCATTGAGCTACCCCAGATTGTCGAAAAGTATGGAGAGATCATTGAGCGCATCAATCCGCACTTCTCACATGTGGAGCAAATCAAGAAGTTCAAACTACTAAGCGATGTCTGGGTGCCGGTGCAGGCCAACGGAGCTGCCGGCGAGCTTACACCCACGCTGAAACTCAAGCGGCGTGTCTTGCGCCAGAAATATGCAGACGTCATCGAGGACTTGTATAGATCCTGACGGTCACCCCTGCCTTTTCGTTGACCCGAATCATGGGAAGGCTGGGGGCGAAGAGTTGACCGACCGGCGACAGTTGGCCCAGTCGTAACAATAAAACCGAGGGGACAAACGTCAGTCTTTCTTAACATGCCAGAAAGCGCCATGCAAAATACTATACCCTGCTTGATCATCCTTTCCTATCTCTTATTTGCTTGCCAGGATTCAGACACGAAGTACCACATCAGTGGGCAAGTGCAGGAGTTGGATGACAAAAACATAATCATCCTACAACGATTTGACCCAATCTCCCAGGCCAAACAGGCGATCGATACCGCTTTTCTCGACAGCCGGGGTCGCTATGATCTCTCCTATGATTTGACCGAGCCCGATCTTTTTCAGATGCGCTTTCCGGGTCGGCAGACGGTAACCTTTGTGGTCGACGAGGGTCAACGAGACATCCAGTTGAATGTGGAGGGCAAGCGAAAGGGCAAGGTAGAGCTAAATGGTTCTCCGGATGCCAGCCTACTGCTGGACTATGAGGCGTTCCGTCAGGAGTCTTATGATCGTCTGGTCGCTCCGCCCTACAAGCGAATGCGGGAAGCGACTAAGGCAGGAGATGGCGAGGCAGAGATCAAGGCGGTGGAGGAATATGTAGCCAACAGCAAAGTGCACCGTCGAGAGCTCCTGGAGTATACCAAGGAGCATATCGGTACTTCGGTGGCCCTATTTGGTACCGTGCTGCGCTGGACCGGCGATGAAGAGATCACCTTGCTGGAAGAGCTTGTCACCAACTTTCAACTGGCACATCCCGATCTCTCCATGACCAAGGTGATGACGGACAAGATGGAGCGATACAAGCGAGTAGCCATTGGAGCGCAGATTCCGAAGCTGGTCGAGCAAAAGCCCAATGGCGAGCTGCTGGACTTTGACGATATCAAGGGGGCATATACGCTCATCGACTTTTGGGCGTCTTGGTGCGGTCCGTGCATTCTGCAAATTCCTGATCTCAAGGAGGCGTACACCAGATATGGAGATCGGGGATTTGAGATTTTGAGTGTATCCTTTGATTCAAAGGCCGACAAGTGGAAGGAGGCCATTGCCGAACATGCCCTACCCTGGCCGCAGGTCTCTGACGTGCAGGGCTGGCAATCGAAGTACGCGACGATCTTCAATGTCACGTTTGTCCCCTACAATCTGCTGGTAGACGCCGACGGCCGCATTGTGGCCAAGAATCTGCATAGCAAGGCGCTCACTTCTACGCTGGACGAACTGCTGGGAGAGGGTGGGCAGTCAGGGGATTAGTAGCATAGATCAATAATCCCGGTCCTGGGGGTACCAATGATTGAGCCAGTCCTTGTACCTGAGGGTTTGTGCTCTGTGTATGATCCACTCAACACTTCAACAATGTCCACAATCAAACTGTCCTTTCCCATCCTTAGATCCTCTGGGAGAGGGAGATGGCTCCCTACCGTCCGATAATGTCACACACCGCTGCGTGTTGTGATTGACTTCATAGAAATTCTTCCCGTACTTTTAATGCTATGAACGATACGTCCTGGATTGACTCCGTCTGGCAAGCGGTGACCGCCTTTGGCCCGGCCTTTTTCACGTTATTGGTATTTGCCGCATTGTATATAGCAGTCAAAGCCATATTGGATCGACAGCAGAAGGGACTGGGTGATAGAACGATCATCCGTCAGATTGTCCTCTTTCTCCTGGTGGTGGTTGGCCTGATCGCCATTATTCTTGCCCTGCCCTTGGGAGATAGCCTTCGCGGACAGATCACCAGCCTCATGGGCATTGTCATTTCAGCCGTCTTTGCCCTCAGCTCGGCGACATTTATCGGCAACATGCTGGCGGGTATCTTGCTGCGCTCCATCAACAACTTTAAGCCCGGCGACTTCATTACCGTCGAAAACCAGTTTGGCAGGGTGTCCGAAAGAGGCCTCTTTCATACCGAAATCCAGACGATCGACAGAAACCTGACCACCTTGCCCAATCTCTATTTGGCTACCCATCCGGTCAAGGTGGTACGTCAATCGGGGACCTTCATTACCGCCTCTGTTTCGCTGGGCTATGATGTGTCCCGAGCAAAAATTGAAAAGGCATTGCTTTCTGCGGCAGAAAAAGCTGACCTGAAGGACCCCTTCGTTTATGTGACAGAGTTGGGTGACTTTTCCGTCGTTTATAAAGTGCATGGTCTACTGACGGAGATCAAGGGAGTCCTAACTGCTCAGTCCGTGCTCAACTGTCAGGTCATCGACGCCCTGCACGAGGCCAGGATCGAAATCGTCTCTCCCACCTTCATGAACCAGCGAGCAGTGGGCGATACGGTGTTTATCCCCAAGCGGAAAGTCTCGCAAGCCCCTGGGGTCGACGTCCAGTCAAATCGACCGGAAGACCTGGCCTTTGACAAGGCGGATGAGGCAGAAACCATCGAAAAAAAGCGGGAGCGGCTCAAAGGAGTGGAAGATAAGATCGCTGAGCTCGAAAAGGCGATCAAGGTAAGCGACAGTGAGGAAGGCACCAAACTGCTGAAGAGTCAGCTAGAGCGATACCAGGCCGTGCGCGACCGGATCATGCAGAATCTGGAGACCCGAGTCGAGAATCTCAAGGAGAAAGACTAGTACTGCCACGAGGTCAAACCGAGATCATTGCCCTGCCTGCGTCATGCCCTTTCGCGAGAATGATCTCGAGGGTAGCGCCTGCGTCACAACCACCCCTTGACCAATCTGCGCAGAAGAGCAAAGCTCCGCTCGAGATCGTCATCGGCCACCACAATTGTAAACTCATTGGTGGTCGAGATCACCTCCACAATATTGATGTCGTGGGTGGCCAGCTGCTTGAAGATGAAGTAGTAGATGCCCGAGACCTCCGTGTTGTCCTGGGGGAGCATAACGGAGATGGCAGAAAGATCGGGCTGATGGGCGATCATTCGTTCTCCCGACATGAGGTCGAGGATGGACCCATGGAGCAGATCGCTCGCCACGATCGTGGACTCGTAGATACCCTGACTAAAGGAGAAAAAAACTTTGCTGCGTTGGGCCACTAGATCAAAGATCTGCCGCTGCCGGGGCAGTAATGTCTCCGAATTTCTAAACGTGTAGTTGTTGATATTCGACTGTACAGTGAAATCTCCCAGCCGGGCAAAGAAGTGGCGGATTCGAACGGTGCTACGCAGTTGCGGACTAGGCGCCATCCGCTTGAGCGCCATGATGATGGCACCTTCCGTCACGCGCTGCCCCAGATCAGCTTCCAAGATGGGTTTGATCTGGCGGGCGAGACCAGAATAGTTGATAATGCCGCTTGACAGGGCCTCTTCCAGAAAAGGCTGCTGCCGTACGTGATCTTGGACTGCCGCCGAAATGCTCATTGTTAATTATTTAACACAAAGTTAAGAATGTGTTTCAGCTCCGCATCTTGGCGACTTCCCTTTTGCCGTTTGTGTACTTTTGAGCCCTCTAAAAATTAGAACGATGAGCATGCAAGTCTGGAAATTTGGTGGCACTTCGGTGGGCAGTCCGGAGCGGATGTTTGGCGTGGCCGAGCTGATCTGTGCGGACGACCAGCGCAAGTTGGTCGTGTTATCCGCAGTGTCTGGCGAGACCAACGCTTTGGTGGAGTTAAATGAACTCATCCGCCAGGGCAATATGCGGGTCTTTGCCAGCCAGCTGCATCAGATGCGTCAGCGCTACGAAGTATTCATCGCAGGCCTCTACAAATCCAAGGAGTACCTGCTGCAGGCGAGCGATTTCATCGCCAATCGCATGCGGCTCATTGAGCGTTGTGGCTCGGCGGAGCGACCGGCGGATGCGGATAAACGAATCCTGGCGCAGGGAGAGCTCATTTCGACGCAACTTTTTCACTGGTTGTTGGAGGAGAGAGGCCAGCCGTCGGTGCTCCTTCCTGCCCTTGACTTTATGCGGATCGACCGGGCCCAAGAACCCGATGAATATTACATCAAGTCCATGCTGTCCAAAGAAATGGAGGACGCTGCTAGTCCAATCTACATCACCCAGGGCTACATCTGCCGAAATGCCGACGGCGCCGTCGATAATCTCAAGCGAGGGGGCAGCGATTATACCGCTACGATCCTGGGTCAAGCGGTGGAGGCGGAGGCCATCCAGATCTGGACAGATATTGACGGGCTGCACAACAACGATCCTCGGGTGGTGGACAAAACATTTCCCATCCAGCATCTGTCCTACGACGAGGCTGCCGAATTGGCCTATTTCGGAGCCAAGATTCTGCACCCCTCTTGTGTCTTACCGGCTCAGCGCGCGGATATTCCGATCTACCTCAAGAATACGATGGACCCTTCGTCTCCGGGCACCATTATCTCCTCGCTGCATGGTACGGCAGACCTTACCGCCATTGCCGCCAAAGACAATATCACGGCGATCAAGATCAAGTCGGGACGAATGCTGATGGCGTATGGCTTCCTCAAGAAGGTCTTCGAGATATTCGAGCGATACGAGACGCCGATCGATATGATCACCACGTCGGAGGTCGCTGTTTCGTTGACGATCGACAATGATGCTCGCCTCCCCAAGATCCTGGAGGAGCTAAAGCGGTATGGCCAAATCGAGGTGGATCGCGACCAGACCATCGTGTGTATCGTCGGCAGTTTCACGGTACATCGCTCCGGCTACGCCTCCCGCATCTTTGCTGCACTAAAGGACATACCCATCCGGATGATCTCCTTTGGTGGGAGCAAGTACAACGTGTCCATTTTGGTCAATAGTGCCTATAAAAAGGATGCGCTGGTGGCCCTAAATGAGGGTCTGTTCCCCGTGGCTGTCAGCTAAAAGGCCTTTTGTCGATCCTTGCCCATGACAGATAAGGGCAAGGCAGTGGTTAGGAAAGCTTGACAATCTGGACAAATGGCGCTATCTTGGCGACAGATTTCCATTTATGGTATGAGTGATTTCTCTGGCGTACAAGAAGAGCAGATATCTTATCAGGCATTGGATGACCGCAATGCCTTGCATCTCATCAGGCATATTCGGCATGGTATGAGCTACCCCCGCTTTCGTCAGCTGGTGAGTCACTATCCGATCTCCTTCCAAGAGTGGTCCCAGTTCATCCATTTGTCCGATCGGAGCCTGCAGCGGTATCGCAAGGAAGGCAAGCGATTTGACTCTATCCAGACCGAGAAGATCCTCCAGGTCATCATGCTGTTTAAGTACGGCACGGAGGTCTTTGGTACCGTCGAAAAATTTGACGAGTGGCTCAAGGCCCAAAACGTCGCCTTGGGCATGATCCGACCCAAAGAGCTGTTAGACAGCTCATTTGGCATGGAGCTGGTCAAAGATGCGTTGACCCGGATCGATCATGGCATCCTCGCATGATCGTCTTTCGACTATGCCGAGCCAGACATGCCCGGGATTTATCGGGCAAAGGGGCAGAACTTGCCGGAGGCCGTTGGAATAGTCGGGGAGTGGGGTTGTTGTACACTGCCGAATCCAGGGCGCTCTGTACAGCCGAGTTGGCCGTTCACCTGCCTCTGGGCAATTTGCCGGAGGGCTATCAAATGGTGGCCATTGAAGCTCCACAGCATTCCGTAGGTAATATCGAACGGGCCGATCTGCCGGCAGATTGGGACAGCTTTCCATACGCTCCCTTTACGCAGCAGATCGGCGATGAATTTGTCCGGAGCGGATCCCTGCTGGTGCTGCGTGTACCTTCGGCAGTCGTCCAGGGCGAATATAATTGTCTAATCAATCCAAAGCATGCCGACTTCGGAGAGGTGAAGATTCTAGACGTGGAATCTTACTGTTTTGATCGGCGATTGTTCTTCTAGCAGGAAGAAAGGAGGGAAGAGCGCATGGCAAAAGATCTAGCGAACAAATCAGCGTTAGTATTTCAACAGCCTCCTAGACGCTGCCACCCCTTCGTCCCACACCAAGGGTCCTCAGTCTAGAAGCTAGGAGTTATTGTCGGGAGCTGGTACCTTTCATGGGGTCACTTACGTCTGACTGTTAGATATTGCAAGCATAGATTTAGACATGAAGCACCTACTCAGCTACGTTCTGTGGTTTGCACCCCTGCTCTCAGCCGCACAAGGTATCAAAGGTGAGATCCGAGATGAACATGGTCAGCCGATGCCCTATGCGACCATTTATGTCACCGACCTGCAGAAAGGCACAGCCAGCAACGAAGATGGCTCCTACCAGCTCCGATTGCCCACAGGCAGGCACACGTTGACCGTGCAGTTTCTCGGATACCACTCGCAAGTAAGGCGTGTCAACATTGGGGGCGACTGGCAGGTCCTGGACTTTCAAATGGAACCCGAACCGACTCAATTGCAGACGATCGATGTCACCTCGGATCGAGAGGATCCAGCCTACACGATTATGCGAAAGGCCATTGCCAAAGCCAAATACCACACGCAGCAGATTGATGAATACCGGGCGATCTCCTATATCAAGGGTACGGGTCGCGTAAGGGATCTGCCTCGACTTTTCCGCAAGAAGATCGAAAGCGAGATGCGAAAATCAGGGATGGATACGGCCACTGCCTTTGTCTCCGAGTCGGTCAACGAGCTGCACTATGTGCGTCCCAACCAATTTACCGAGAAAGTGATCTCGGTCCGCAAGGTTGGCGAAGACAACAACACCAGCCCCAATGAATTCATCAACAGCAGCTTCTACGCACCCAAGATCAATACGGCCATCTCACCACTCTCGCCCAAGGCGTTTGCCTACTACAAGTTTGAGTACCTGGGATTTATCGCAGACCGCGGCTACAATATCAACAAGATCCGGGTGACCCCGCGGAGCCGTGGCGACCAAGTTTTTGAGGGTGTCCTCTATATCGTCGATCAGCTGTGGAGCATTCACAGTCTGGACCTATTCACCTTTGTCTGGGGCTTTCGCTTTAATATCAGTCAGATCTATGAACCCATTCAGCCCACGGTCTGGCTGCCGGTCAATCAGGTGTTTGACGTGTCCGGATCCTTGTTTGGTTTCGACCTGCAGTACAAATACTTTGCGCACATCAAAGACTATGACATCACCCTCAATCCCGATCTGGCATTTGAGCCCGAGGTTATAGATGACAAGCTGGATAAACAGGCTGCCCAAAGTGCGGATGCATCTTTTAAACGACAAGAGACAGAAGAGATACTGAGTACCCTCAACGAGGGCAAGGAAATCAGTCGAAAACAGCTCCGCAAGGTCCTCCGCGAATATGAAAAGCAGGAGATCAAAGCTCTGCAAAATGACACCATGCCGGAGGTGGTCTCTGTATATCAGCACCAGGTCGACTCGATGGCCTACGAGCGAGATTCGCTCTATTGGGCGGCGCTAAGGCCGATTCCGCTGACCAGATACGAACTAAAGGGGTACCATGTCATGGATAGTCTGGCGGAGGCGGACTCACTGGCCCAGGCCCAGAGTGAGTCAGACAGTATAGGCATCACCATCGGCTCCGACGGGACCAGCATCTCGTCAGCACCATCCAAGGGCAAATTTCGACCGCTACATTTGCTGGCAGGCGGAGGCACCTACCGGGTGGGAGAAGATTGGCGCCTGGGCTTCCGGTCATTTCTAGCCAATACCCACTTTAACACCGTAGAAGGCTATCATGTAACCTTCAGACCCTACCTGTTCAATCGATCGGGCAAATTGCGCTGGCGCCTGGACCCTGAGCTCAAGTACAGCTTTGCACGGGATGTCTTGACGGGCGGCGCTGGCACGTCCCTGGCCTGGGGGCGACGAGGCAGTAAGCGTGAACTCTCCATATTCTACGGGACGCGCATCGGGCAGATCAATGCCAACCGTCCGATCGATCCCTATATCAATGATCTCAATAGTCTGCTATTCGAGCGAAATTATCTGAAAGTCTATGAAAGGGAGGGTGGCGAATTGCAGTTTGACCAGGAACTTGGCCGTCGGTACAGTTTGAGGGCGACCCTGAGTCGCCATACCAAGCGGCAACTCGCCAATCAAACGGCCTATGTCCTTTTCGGCTCCAAGAAGCGTGGCTACACCTCTAATGAGCCCTTCGTAAGCGGGTTGGGGCCATCGAGCTTTGACGATTACAAAGTGACCAGGGTGGGACTGTCGTGGACCATGCGTCCTTGGCTGAAATATCGAATCGTAAATAACCGACTGAGATCGGTTGATGGCAGTTCGCCGAGCATCAATTTGCACTATGCCTATAGGGATGTCGACTTGGACGATGGCCATTTGCAAGCCCATCAGATCGAGGCCGGATATCGACACGAATTTAGAGTAGGCGTGCGCGGCAACCTGGGGCTGGATGTCACTGCGGGCGCCTGGATCGATGCGGACGGCTTGCCCTTTCCGGAGTACAAGCACTTTGCCGGCAATCGGACCTTCATCAACATCACCGATCCGATCAGCTCCTTTCGACTGCTGGATTACTATCGATACAGCACCGCGTCGTCCTACCTCGAGGTACACGGACACTATCAATTCAGAAAGTTTTTGCTGACCCAGATGCCCATGGTGCGATTGACTGGCATCCGGGAGAACATCTTTCTCAATTGGCTGGAGACGCCAGACTCCGATCACTACTTTGAGGTGGGCTTTGGCATCAACTACATATTCCGCTTTCTCCGGATTGAGTTTGTCAGCGCCTATCGCGATTTCAAGTATGAGGACTTTGGAGTCCGGCTAGGTCTGGCTGCCAATCTGGAATCGATCTTCAACTAGCATTAGATCTGGCCAAGCGACGCTGCAGCTTTCTCCAACTGGCACCGTCGTCATGCCTGTACCAGAGCCAACCCAAAGCCACGTACAGCAAGAGGAGCGAAATATTGCTGATCCAATTGGCCCGCTTAAACAGCGAGGATTTGTACCTGATCTCGACCGAATGCTGACCCTCGGGCACTACGATTGCCTGGATCAGATGATTGGTCTTGTAGACTTTGTCTACCGGCTCGCCATCCAAGTATACCTCCTGAATGTCCGGAGCATAGATCTCAGACATCACAAATAGTCCCTGACGCTCGGCATTGACGGTATAGGCGACTTCATTGGGCGAAAATGAAATCACCTGTACCTCACTACGTGAGGCGGGTTCGATCGTCTCCGTGACGGGCTCCTCCAGCAGCGCGATACGCCGCAGATCCAACTGGGGGTCATTCATTCGCTCCAGTCGATCATAGTCGCTTGTGATTTCTTCCACATAGTCCACAAAAAATCCTCTGGGCCGGTCAAATTTGTATCGATAGGTAAACAAGCCACGCTCCGTATCCGTATGCTCCAGGTTGAGTCGGTTGTCAGGCAGCTCTCTCCTCGACACGATGTACTTGACGTTCATCATGTCTAGCGTGTTCCAGTTTAGAGACAATCTGCCATCAATCTTTTGGTAGAGGTTGTACTTGGTGACCTCAAAGGCCAACTTGGACATCTGCATATTTTCGCCACCCCCAAAGGTCTGCACGTAGTAGGGCAGGCCATAATTCTGCTGGTCAAAGGGCACGACCCGATACAGGGTGGGATCTCCCAGGAAAAACCGTGCTACCTCGGAGGGCGGTAGGTAATTGTCCACGAAGGTCTGCGCACTGATCTTGGTGCGAGTATAGCGACTGCTCACCAGGGCAAAGTCGGCAAATGCCAGCACCAGCAGGAGGATGACCAGATTGTCAAACGAGATCTTACGGTACAAATACCCAAAGAGGCTCGCACTCAGGATCAGTAGCATCGCACCGTACAGATAGAGATCCGTTTGAAACATGTCTCTTCTGAAGCCGATCATGGCTTCCAACTGATTGGGCTCGAGGCGCTGGCCAAACTTTTCATAGGACATACTTCCGGATACCACAAACAGCAAGATCCCAAACACCAGAAAGGCACCCAATACGATCAGGACGCTACTACTTGCTTCACGCTGCTTTGGTAGCTTAATTTTGCGGAGTGCCTGCAGGCTCAGTACCGCGAGTATGGGAGCAACCACATACAATAAAGCCAGGCTGGTGGGCGGAGTCCGGAAGTTTTTGAAGAAAGGGACGATCGCATAGCACAAACTGTAGAATGGCTCTGAAAATGTGCCCAAGGCCCAGACCACCATGAGCATGGCAGCCAACAAAAGAGGTAAGAAGTGGCGTTCTTTGCGGGCAAAAACTATCCCCAGCGCCATCAGCACCAGTAGCACCAGGCCCGCGTAGTAGTACGATGAGTTTTCAAACGAATTGCCCCAGTAGGTGCCCACCAGCTCCGAAGGGAAGCCATGTCGACGCGCGCCGATCACTTCCTCTTGAGAAATGCCACCGACTGCTCGTGGCACCACGAGGGACAGGAGCTCCCGAGGGTACATGGACCAGGGTCTGACGAACGCTTTGCCTACCCCATAACCATCCTGGGCCTCGTCCCTAGGCGCCGACAGATTGGTCACAGTTTGACCACGAAGCGATTGCTTGGCATAGGTGGACGTAGTCAGCAGTGGCTGGGCAGAGACCAACAGGCTGATCACAGCCGCAGCGCTGAGTCTGCCCAGGAGGGACAATGCCGTCCGCGCTTGGCCGGTCCTTAGCAGCCGCACCCATTCAAAGGCCACGACAAAAACCATGACAAAACCCGTATAGAATACAATCTGAAAGTGACCGGCTCTGATCTGCAATGCCACGGCCAACCCCAGGAGCAAGACATGCAGCCAACGGCCCTTTTCGAGCACGAGAAACAAGCACCACAGTACCCAGGGGGCCAACATGATGTCTTGAAACTTGTTGTCGTGGCCCACCGTGATAAGCGATTGATAGTATGGTGCCGAGACAAATAGGAGTGCTCCAAAAAAAGCCAGTAGAGGCTCCAGCTTCCACTGCCGCAGAAGCAAGTACATGCCGATCCCCCCGAGAAGGAAAAACACAAAGGGTAGTCCCAACCAGCTCTCCAGCAACCCCAAGTAATAATCAGGACTGATCAAACTCTTGGCTTCGGAGAATAGATTGGGCACGCCCCCCCAAACGTAAGGATTCCAATAAGCCATCTCACCGCTCTCCTGCTGGTACAGGTCAATTTGCTGGTTGTTGACAATGTCATCGATGACATCGCCGGACGGATAGAAGCCTCCCTCGAGGATGGAGCCGCCATGTACTATGGCCAGTGTGAGGGCGAGCACACCGATGGCCACCCAATCCTTGGAGATCTTGGGCTTCTTAGGGGTGGGATCTCGTTTGACAGACCGTTTCTTCTTTGGGTTCTTGTCTCGCTTGCGCGCTGTCATCCGTGCTTGGCTGGTTGAGCATGCAAAATGTCACTTTTTTCCGAGTTAAATGACACGTGATTGGGTAGCCGTTCCGGACTAGGCTGGGATCATCGCCAGAAGGTCTCCCATGCTGTCAATGGTCTGATGGCACACCGGTGCCAAGTCTTGCCTGCGCCGAGCGGATCCGCCCGCATAACCCAGCACATGCATGCCTGCGTGAAAAGCTGCGGTGGCACCGAAGACGGTATCATCGATGACCATGCACTCGCTCGCATCTACCCCAAAATCTTGCACCACACCAAGGTAGAATCCGGGATCGGGCTTCCACACCCCTATTTCATAGGCACTGTAGATTCTGTCCTGGAAGTACGGCAGCAGTCCCGTGATAGACAGGTTGAGTTCGATTTTATTTCGTGGCCCATTGGAGGCGACACAAAAGGGTCGATCCAGTTGATCCAGCACATCGTGCACGCCAGCGATGGGTTTCAGCTCTTCTCGAAACGCATCAAAGCTGCGGGCACGATAGTTTTGCTCAAAATTGGCGGGTACCGATGAGCCCAGCATCGACTCCACTTGCCGAATGGCTTCTGCCATTTGAATGCCGGCAAATCGCTCGACAGCCTCCGTGGTGGATAGTGGAACGCCCAGCTTGACCACCTCCTCGGCAAAAACCCGCTTGCCAATGGTCTCGCTGTCGACCAGTACGCCGTCACAATCAAAAATGACCAGTTTTATGGCGTGCAACTTCATTGACTTTTAAGGTGAACCAGTTGGCCGGACTTAAACGATTCCGTAAAGGCTTCTGCCACCCGGGTAGCTGCGGTGGCATCGGACAGCTGTAGATCGGGTCTTGCTCCCTGCTGTACCTTGTCGACGACGTGCTGGGTCATGGTGAGAAAAGCATCTTTAAAGCGGTGCCAGAATGTTTCTACGCCTTCGCGACGAGCGCCATGTCGATCATAGATCTCGACTCGATTCTTGGCGGCAGGCCGGCCGACCAGCAGGGTCCCTTCCGTACCGGTGATCTCCGTGTACGTGTCGTGCGCGTGACTGCCGGTTCTGCTCGCGCCGATGATGGCCATGGCTCCATTGTCAAATGTGCAGGTCGATACGACATTGTCCGCGTCACCTGCCTCGGCAAACCCTGGAAACTTAAATGAACCGCCCACGGAATACACGGATCGCACATCGGACTGTAGAAACCATCTGGCCAGGTCGATATCATGGACATTAAAGTCGTGAAAGATGCCGCCACTGCTACTCACGAAGCTGGACTGGAAACCAGCGGTGGCGCTGACATCCACGGTCTGCGACCGTACCATAAACGGACGGCCGATGGCTCCCGCCTCGACTTTGGCCTTGGCATATTGATAGCTGGCGTCAAATCGCCGCACAAATCCTACCGCCGCCATTTGGCCCGGGAACTGCTGCGCTACTTGTTCGAAGTGCGAGCACGCTTGGCTGCTGGTGGCCAACGGTTTCTCCGAGAAGACGTGCATGCCGGCATCCAGCGCCATAGACATATGCTCGACATGCAAATTGCTGGAGCTAAGGACAAAGATGAGCTGGGCGGTCTGAGCCCTCAGCATCTCCTCGTACTGGCTGAAGGTCCGCACCCCGGCAAGATTCGCATCCACCCAATGCAACTCCGCTGGCACCACGCTGGCGGCAGCTACCAACTGGGCATTGGGGACGTGGCGATGCAGGTTGATCGCATAGTTTTTGCCTAAGCGACCGAGACCGACAATGGCCACCTTTAGTTTTTCCATGCAGCCAAGGTAGGACTTGTTTGATGGATGTACAGGAGAGATGGCAAATCAGAAATACTCTGTCACAAGATCCTAGAACCTTGCGCCAAGCTTTCTCAACATGTCAAATGTATTGCACCAATCTACATCAAATGCCACACAAATATTTGGGATGCTAACTTTATGGGCATTGGCTGCAAGCAACGACTCCCTAGTGACAACACATGCATCAAGATCCATAGCCTGTGCAATGATCCAGGGATCAGCCCCATCTAAGAAATGCTCCGCCTTCGCGGTGGCATAATTGGCCATCACAAAATCGGATATCTCACCAAACCTCTCCTGAGCATCTGGACTAGGCCCGGGAAACATGTCTGGGCCCTGTCGGTCCTTGACCCATTCAGCGAGTTCGTCCCTACCTCTCGCCAGTTCCTGATAGACAAAACGGGAGCTACACAAGTTTCCATTATTTGTCTCTGCATCAATCCAGTCCCAAAAGGCCGGAAAGATGTCAAAGGGATAGTATCGATTCTTAGCTTCAATGAAGATGTTGGAGTCAAGAATGAACGACGGCATTTGACGCTATCTTATTTCCATCTTATGGGCCATGGAATGAAGGGTGGATACATTGACATTCAACAGCCGTGCAGCTTCTCGGAGCAAAGTACCCCCTTCAAGAGTGGAGGCGAGCAAGGTTCGTGTGAACAATTTGCTGTTTCGGACAGGGAAGGTATTCATGGAATTTCCTCCCCCACCTTTACGCCCTTTCCATTGCGTGACAATCTTAGCATATTCTTCATAGAAAACCTCGTGGTCAATTTTGCCGCAGGTTTTGGCTCGTATAAGGATGACCAGTGGACTTACGCGGAATTCTCTTGTAAGGCGGTCAAGATTGTCTTTCATGGCGAGGCGTTCGTCCCACTGATCTAGAAATGCCGTTTTAGGAACCAGCAGTTCGGCAGCTACCTTATTGCAAAAGCGCTCGATCCTATTCGCCTGTAAACGAGATTGTCTTCCTGGATTGCTATTCGTCACACCAGATACTCCGATCCAAAGGTGCGCAAGCTCATGTGCCAGCGTAAATATTTTGGCCGCTTGAGCATCATTATTGTTGATGAATATTAAGGGCGCTATGGGGTCAGTAAGGACAAAACCTCTGAACTCCTTTACGGACAGCTTCTTGCGATTGTTGTTTTTTACCACGCCGTTACGAAGAACGAGCATGCCAGTATCTTCTACCTTCTCTATGAACCTGACAAGAAACTCTTCCCAATTGGAACAGCTCCTTCTGAAGCTATTGTCTAGATGCAGGATGTCTCTTATGTCTTTGGCGACAACCTCCGGACGGTCCTCTAAGGAATACTTACCAACAAAATCCAATGGTTCAAACCCCTCCTTTAGCAATTGATCTCGGTACCAGTTTTGCTTTCTCAGGCAATCGTTGAGCACTTCTTCAAACTCAATGCTGAAACGATCCTTTTGCTCGGACCCGACCGTTCTGAGGTCAGCAATCTGAGGTTTAAGCTGCGGAGGCTCACTGAGAAATAGGTAGCCAAATGGGATGGATAGCTTTCTTGCCAGTTTCTGTGCCTGATGCAGGGTCGGATTACTTTCGCCTGTTTCCCAGCGGGATATCTTGTCGGCAGGAATACGCATAGAAGTGGCCAGACCTGGAATGCTCAAGTCCGCCCTTTCGCGTGCCCAGGTGATAAGTTCACCAGATATTAGTGCTTCTGCCATAGCTTCATCTTCCTTATGATCACCGTGCGAGTCCTATTTAACCAGGAGCGTGTACTACGTAAATAGGGTTGCTGAATGTACATAATTAGGTGATTTACCAACGAAGAGTCAATAGTAACTGTTCCCCACAATACCTCTATCCCGCTTTAAACAAGTTCTTCCCGTTTCTCAATCATTCTTGCACGGATTTCCGACTTTTTTCAAATCTAACCAAGCATGGTGCAAGGATATTGCACAGAGACGTGCACCAAACTATGAGTCCTGCATGATTGGCAACGATCCGCGTTTTACAAAACGGGCACAAAGAGCAAGTTCCCAAGCCTCGCGGCCGGCAAGCTACTGGACAGCAATCAAGGCCTGCTCTGGGCGACTATACATCCCTCCGGTATCTGGCCTTCTTAGCTGATCTTTTTTTCAAGTATCTCGATGATTCTGATTACACAGTCCCAACCTTGGAATTAGATCTCACCCCTAGGTCATCTTCCTTTTCAGGTATTCTCGTCGGATAGATTGGTCCGTCATCTGCAAGGCCTCCATAAGCATGTCTTTGGATACTTCGGGGCGTTGCTCTTTCAATACTTCGGCTTTGACCAAGGAGTAGTAGAAATGTTTCCGGGGCAAGGCAGACTCGATTTCTTCCAGCACGGTTAGGGCCGCTGCCGTCTGACCGGCTTGGTGGAGGCAATAGGCGAGGTTGATCTTGATGATGGGAGAATTCTTCAGTTGGGTCAGCAGCTCATAGCAATCGATAATCTCTTGCCAGTAAGCTAGATCAAATTGCTGGGTAGTCATGTGCTTGCTTGCAATGATAGCTTCCAGATAATATGGGTCTAGGTGCGCCGGTTTTTCAAGAAAATGTAGACCGAGATGAATCAAGGATGTATTCCAGGTCGATCGCTCTTGCTGGAAGAAAGACACGAGCCGGTTGTCTTTCGTGCGTCCGGATATCCGGGCCAGGTGAAAGCAGAATAAGGCGATGAGGTTTCGGGTGGTCCCTACACGGGTCACCTCGTGCAGATTCTTTGCCAAGGCGAGTGCCTCCATACAGATGTCATCGTCCACCAGTTGGGGCTTTTCGTGGCGAAAGGAATCGAAGCCAATGTTAAAGATGGCGTAAAGTAGCTCATGTACCACCGCAAGCGTGGTGGGGCGGATCGGCGAAAGCGCATCCGTCTCAAAATCGGTGGGTCGCAGCTGCTTGCGCGTTCTTGCCAGCATTTTGTAGACCGCCTCGTGACTCATGATCGTGCACTGGCTGATCTCCTTGACGCTCAGCCCAAAGATGTTTTTGAGCAGAAAGAGGATCTTCGCACGGGACGAAATCCGGTCGATGTCTGCAAATTGAATAATGGTGTTTAGCCTGAGATCATGCTGGACATCGGGGACGTCTGTGGATTCGTGAGTGCTTGGGGGGCTGGCTTTTCGCCTTTGCGCGTCCCGCTTGATTTGATTGAGCAAGTCATTCTTGGCGACGGTATAGAGCCACCTTTCCGGATGATTGGGCCGCGAGCCCGGCTTCCAAGCCCGGATGGACTTGTAGAAGGCATTTTGCAGCGCGTCTTCGATGGCTGGAATGTGCGAAGGTCCGAATCGGGTCAGCAGACGGGCAAAGAGTCGACCGTACAAGAGCCGATAGTTGAGCTCTATCTCCGACGCGCCGCCTGCCCTGGTCACGCCGACTCGTAGTCCATCAGTGGCCTAATCTCCGTTGTCCCGCCCCACAGGTGACAGGGGCACGCTTCTGCCAGTTGCGTGACTGCTTCAAGACTTTGCGCTTGTACCAGATAGTAGCCACCGATCATTTCTTTGGATTCCAAGTAGGGACCATCTTTGATGACGCAGTCTTTGCCTACGATATGTCTGCCACCGGGCTCCAGCCCATCGCCGGATATCCAGTGCCCCTCCTCGGCCAGTTTTTGCGCCCACGCCATGTGTGCTTGCGTCAGCGTTTCCATTTCCTTGGGAGACAGCGATTGCATCGCCTGCATGTCTTCATACAATAACAATAGAAATTTCTTCATGATAACTTTTTCAAGATAAGACAAGGCTATCGGCCTATTTTAGACATAAGATGAGATCTTTCTGCTATCCGCCCGGAAAATTCTACTTTTCGTACAAACTACTCTGATGTTAGACCATCTCACGAAGGCAAGGGTCATTCTCCTTCTGTTTGGGCTTGCTGCAGGCCTGGTTCTATGGGATTGCCAACGCGGTCCGAGCTTGGCAGGTGAGCTGGACTTACCCCTGCCCGAGGTGGTGGACTTCAATTTTCACATCCGGCCTCTGCTGAGCGACCGGTGCTACAAATGTCACGGCCCGGATGACAACACAAGAGAAGCCGGTCTTCGCCTGGATCTCAAAGACGGCGCCTTTGACCGGTTGCCTGATTCGGGCAAACGAGCGCTGGTACCTGGGAGTAAGCGTCGCAGCGCGGTCTGGACCCGTATATCCTCGGACGATCCCGAGTATATGATGCCCCCTCCGGATTCACATCTCAAGCTGGATGCCCGGGAGAAGGCCCTGATCGCCCGGTGGATTGAGCAGGGGGCGGAGTGGAAAGATCATTGGGCATTTCTAGTGCCTACCCCGCCAGCACTGCCACCCGTAGAGGGGCCCACGATCCATAATGAGATTGATCAGTTCATTCAGGCAAAACTGGCGGAGCAGGGACTGCAGCCTTCGTTGCCGGCTGGAAGAGAAAGACTGATCCGACGAGTCAGCATGGACCTGACCGGGCTGCCTCCTACACTGGACGAAGTGGATGCATTCGTAGCCGATGAGTCGCCCTCGGCCTATGAAGAGCTGGTCGATCGACTCCTGGCGGCCGAGACCTCGGCAGAACGGTTGGCACTGGAATGGCTGGACGTGGCTCGCTATGGCGATACCCAGGGGCTGCATATGGATGCAGAGCGACGATATTGGCCTTGGCGAGATTGGCTCATCGAAGCGTTTCATCAGAATATGCCCTATGACACCTTCATTATCTGGCAGATGGGGGGAGATCTGCTGCCCAAACCCAAACGGGAGCAGATCCTGGCTACCGCTTTCCATCGCAATCATCCTATCAGTTCGGAAGGGGGGGTTGCCAATGAAGAATTTCGGCAGAAATATGTGCAGGATCGCACCAATACCACCGCTACGGCCTTTCTCGGACTGACCATGGAATGCGCATCCTGCCACGATCACAAGTTTGATCCGATCAGTCAGCGGGAGTACTATCAGATGTCGGCCTTCTTCAATAACCTAAATGAGTTGGGGCTGGTCAACGAGTCGAGTGTCTACGATTCCGGTCTGGGGCCCAAGCATTCGTCGGGTCCGGTGCTGCTTTTACCGGACTCTGCCCAGGAGAAAACCGTGGCCCGGTTGAAAGAGACTATTGCCCGCCTCCGTGACGAGCGGGCGACCCTTCAGGTGGAGGTCGATCCGACGCATAAGCCGCATCCAGCCACAAGGCCCCCCCAGGCTGTGGCAACATTTGCCTTTGACGAACTGCGCCCGACCCGCGTGGAGCATGGGGTCGTGCACCGCATTCAAAACAACCAACCGGTCGATAAGATGGTCGATCGTGATCGGCGCTCGCTGGCATGTGGCGAGCTCGAGGTCGTGCCAGGAAAGGTGGGCTCGGCCCTCCGGTCACCGGGCGAAATGGATTTGGTCTTCTTGAAATCTGTCGGCCATTTTGATGTGGGCGATCCCTATACCGTGGCGGCCTGGATCCGCTCGGAGAAGACGGGCGAATTTCAGAGTATCGTGGGGTCATCCGGGGCGATGGGCAATGGCTGGCGGGGATGGGACTTCTTCATAGATACCTCAGACCACCTGTCCATCAAGCTGGTGAGCATGCTACCTCAAAACTATATGCAGGTCACCTCGGAGGCGCAGCTCCCGGTCGATCAGTGGAGTCATGTGGTCTTCAGCTATGATGGTAGCGGCCAGGCAAGGGGACTGCGACTCTACATTGACGGCCAGCAAGTGCCGGTGCTGGTCGATAACGATCACCTGTACAGTACCATCCGGCGTCGATGGCGACCAAGCAGTACCTGGCCAGAACGCCCGCTGATGGTTTTCCGCAGCGGACGATATCATACGGGTGAGAATGGGGTCTTCACCGGCAGCATCGATCAGCTCAATTTCTATGATCATGAATTATCTGCGCTGGATGTGGCGCTGCTCTATCAACAAGAGGCAGGCGAAACCGACGCCCAGGCGGACTGGGGAGATCTGGCGGCGGATCACGCCCTGCGAAATCACCCCCGCTATCAGCTGCTCGGTGCCCAGCTGAAGGAGGCATTGGATGAGTGGACCCAATTAACCCGACAGATTCCAGAGGTGATGGTCATGCAGGAGATGCAGCAACGCCGTAGCACCTACATCTTGGATCGGGGGCAATACGATTCTCCCACGGAGCAGGTGTATGCGGCCACGCCCGCGGCCATCCTGCCATTTTCGGAGCATCTGCCCAAGAACCGCTTGGGTCTGGCCCAGTGGCTGGTATCACCCGAGCATCCGCTGACGAGCCGGGTGACGGTCAATCGCTACTGGCAGATGCTGTTTGGTCGAGGGCTGGTGGAGACGCCGCACGACTTTGGTACTCAGGGCGCTTTGCCCACCCATCCAAAGCTGCTCGATTGGCTGGCCTTGGATTTTCAGCAATCGGGCTGGGACCTTCGAGCCTTGCTCAAGAAGATGGTGATGAGCTATACGTATCGACAAGCTTCGGAGGTTACTCCGGATCATCAAGCGGCCGATCCCAAGAATCTATGGCTAGCCCGGGCACCTAGCTACCGCTGGCAGGCGGAGCTAATCCGGGACAATGCCCTGGCAGCAGCGGGTGTCCTCAATCCCACCGTCGGAGGGCCCAGTGTCAAACCTTACCAACCCGAAGGCATTTGGGACTATGGCGGCCTGGTGTCGGGTCGATATCAGGCAGATACCACCGGGGGGCAGTATCGACGGAGCATGTACACCTATATACGGCGCACCTCACCGCATCCGGCCATGGTAGCCTTTGATGCACCCCCGCGTTCGGTCTGTACGGTGAGGAGAGAAAACACCAATTCGCCGATCCAGGCATTGGTGCTGCTCAATGATCCCCAATTTGTGGAGGCCGCCAAGGTGCTGGCCCAACGAATGCAACGGACCGGTGGGCCTTCGATAGACGAGCAACTGATCCTGGGCTTTCGGTTGGCCTGCGGCCGGCGACCCTCGAAGACCGAGCTGGGACTGCTGCAAGAGCAGTATCAGGCGTCGTACGATCGATTTGCCGATGATCGCACGGCGGCCGCCGACCTTCTTCAAACGGGCGTGGCCGGCCTGGATCCTAATCTATCGGTGACCAAGACCGCAGCCCTGACGGTGGTGGCCAGTTCCCTCTTCAATTTTGACGAGGCCTACATGAAACGCTGAGCCAGCACAAGGCGTCACATTTCACCTTATCCGGCTCCGACCAAATGGACTCTACGGTCTTTGCGAAACCTTAGCGTCCCTTTGCGGTGAATACCGGGATATGGCTTGCGATGAAAACTGCAGAGATGCAGCTCCCACGGCTCCGACCAAATAGACTCCGCGGTCTTTGCGAAACCTTAGCGTCCCTTTGCGGTGAATACCGGGATATGGCTTGCGATGAAAACCGCAGAGATGTAGCTCCCGCGGCTACCGACCTAATAGACTCCGCGGTCTTTGCGAAACCTTAGCGTCCTTTGCGGTGAATACCGGGATATGGCTTGCGATGAAAACCGCGGAGATGTAGCTCCCGCGGCTCCGACCAAATAGGCTCCGCGGTCTTTGCGAAACCTTAGAGTCCCTTTGCGGTGAATACCGGGATATGGCTTGCGATGAAAACCGCAGAGATGCAGCTCCCACGGCTCCGACCAAATGGACTCCGCGGTCTTTGCGAAACCTTAGCGTCCTTTGCGGTGATAAATGGCTGACGGTGCTTCCGGAGCCGCCGGCACGGACGCCTAAATGCCCAGTTTATTTCTCAAGAACGTGCGCGCCATCTTGGCGTAGGCGAAGGGTGGTGCCTTAGCCGGATCTTGCTCGGCCTCAATGACCATCCACCCGCTGTAATCGCTCCCCCGCAAGACCTCAAAAATATCGTCGAAGGCAATACTGCCCTCCGGATCACCGGGCACCGTGAAGACACCTGCCTGCACGGCCCGCAAGAAGCTCCATCGCTCAGATTTCGTCCGTTGGAGAATGGGCTGCCGAATATCCTTCAGGTGAATGTGGGCGACACGAGGCAGGAACTGCCGTAGCGCTGCCACAGGATCGTCTCCGGCAAAGGCGAAATGACCACAGTCGTAGTTGAGCCAGACCAGCGCCGGATCGGTGCCTTTCATCAACTGCTCGGTCTCCGCCATACTCTGAATAGCTGAGCCCATATGATGGTGAAATGCCAGTCGCATGCCCCGCGCTCGGGCCGCTTCGCCCAAGCGATTCAGGCCGTCGCAATATTTCTTCCAGTCCTCCGCCGTATCCAACATGCCCTTGCCTTCGAAGACCGGAACATCCATCGCTCCCTGACAACTATTGCCCGTCTCGCCACCCCCCACGATGGTGGCTCCCATCGCCTGTAGAAAGTCGAGATGTCGCTCAAAACGCGACAGGTTTTGCGCCAGCGGCGTCGTAGTAAGCGCATAGCTGAACCACTGATTGCATATCTGCAAATGATGGACCGCCAGTTGTTGCTTCAGCACCGCCGGATCACGCGGAAACTTGTTGCCCACTTCGCAGCCCTCATAGCCAGCCTCCGCCATCTCTCGGATGCACTGCTCAAAGGAGATCTCGCCTCCCAGCTCGGGTAGGTCATCATTGGTCCAGCCGATCGGCGCAATGCCAACACGAATTTGCTTTGGATCCATACCTCTTGCTCAGTCTGCCCAGTCCTCGGCGTTGATGGGAGGCGTGAGGTAGTAGGTCTGTGCCTTCCGATGCTGCTGGTAGTCCTCGTAGACCGCCTGTACGTCCGGGGTACTCGATACCTCGGCTACAGGCACGTCCCACCAGCAATAACCCTCCACCCCTTCATGGCGGTCTGTCTCCACATAGATAACGGTCGTCCGGGCGATGTCTTTGGCTTGTCGAATGGCGGCAGCCAGGCTGTCGCGGTCTGTCGCCCGAAGCACCTTGGCACCCAAGCTCTCCGCATTGGCCGCTAGATCTACCGGCAGTCGCTGACCACGGGCGACCTCGACGGGTACCTCGTCACCGGCGAGTCGGTCCTCCTCTTCTTTTGGGAACAGGTATCGGGTACCAAAACCCTCGGTACCCAATGATCGAGAGAGACCTCCAATACTGGCAAAACCATGGTTGTTGACCAGGACGATCGTCAGTTTATAACCCTCCTGAATGGAGGTGATGATCTCTTGAGAAAGCATCAGGTAGCTGCCGTCTCCCACCATGACATACACTTCGCGATCGGGGGCGGCCATCTTGGCTCCCAGCCCACCCGCAATTTCATAGCCCATGCAGGAATAGCCGTACTCCAGGTGAAAATTTTTGGGATGTCTGGCCCGCCAGAGTTTGTGCAGATCGCCTGGCATGCTGCCCGCCGCACAGATCATGATGGCTTGGGGCGAGGAGTGCTCGTTGACCGCACCGATCACCTCGCCCTGGGTCAGCATATGATGTTCCTTGGTGTAAATCGCGCTCACCTGGGCGTCCCATGCTCGCTGGGCCGCTCGCGCGTCGGCCCGGTAGTCGGCGGGTACCTGGTAGTCCGCCAGCAGCAGATTTAATTCCTCCAAGGCGACCTTGGCGTCAGCCACTACCGGCATGGCCGAGTGTTTGAAGGCGTCAAATTCGGTGATGTTGATGTTGATGAAACGGACATCCGGATGCTGAAATAGTGACTTTGAGGCCGTGGTAAAATCACTGTATCTGGTACCGATACCAATGACGAGATCGGCTTCGGCGGGGAGGCGCACCCCTCCCGGCGTTCCCGTGACACCGACCGCTCCCAGGTTGTGTGGATTGTCATAGGGGAGTGACCCCTTGCCGGCAAACGTCTCAGCAACCGGTATCCCGGTGCGATCCACCATCTGGCGCAAGATGTCTGTGGCGCCGCTATAGATCGTGCCTCCGCCTGCGATGATGACGGGCTTTTTGCTCTGCCTAATCGCTTCTGCTGCTTTGCGGATAATGGCCTGGTCCGGCCGGGGTCTGGCCACATACCATACGCGCTTGGCAAAGAGATCCTCCGGAAAATGGTAGGCTTCGGCTTGGACGTCTTGGGGCAGGCACAGCGTGACGGCCCCTGTGTCTGCCTGGGATGTCAGCACCCGCATCACTTCAGGCAGCGCGGTGATCAGCTGTTCGGGACGATTGATGCGGTCCCAGTACTTGGAGACGGGCTTAAAGCAGTCATTGGCGGAGGTGTCTTGCGACCAGGCGGACTCGATCTGTTGCAGCACGGGGGCCACCTGACGGTGGGCAAAAATGTCCCCTGGGATTAGCAGCACGGGCAATCGGTTGACCGTGGCTAGGGCGGCCCCGGTGACCATATTCGTAGCTCCAGGACCAATCGAGGTGGTGCATACAAAGGTCGACAGCCGGTTTTTGACTTTGGCGTAGGCCACGGCCGTGTGGACCATGGCCTGCTCGTTGCGACATTGATAGTATCGAAAATCTGGATACTGATGCAATGCCTGGCCGATGCCGGCCACATTGCCATGTCCGAAGATGCCAAAGCAACCGGCAAAAAAGCGTTGCTCGATGCCGTCACGCATCACATATTGCTGCTGCAAAAATCGGATGGTGGCCTGTCCGACGGTGAGTCTGGTCGTGCGCATATCCCTTGGATTTATGTTTATTGTCAAGCGTGGATGTAAGATAAGCTAAGCCACCCAAGATTGCCTCATCCCACGTTGCCCAAGAGCACATAAATGCCCAGGGTAACGATCACCAGCACCACACTCATGGGCTTGGCATATTTCCACTGCGCCAAGTTTACGGCGCCGACATCTTCGATGACAAACGGATTTTTTCGAGGATAGAAATGGGATACCAGGTGCATCACCACCACGTTGAGCAAGAACTCCAGCCCCCAGATATGGACAAAGTGCATCTCCACCTCCAGAATGAAGTACATCAGAATGTAAAAGAAGAGCCCAAAGGTCAAGCCTACTTTGGCACCAATAGCCGAGACCCGGGGAAAAAAGAAGCCAGCCAGAATCACGGTCGCCATCGGGATGAAAAATATCCCGTTGAGTTGTTGCAACAGTTGGTACAGTCCCTCCGGAGCACTGGCCACCAGGGGCGCCACGAGGATCGCAAAAATGGCCAGAATGGCCGAGCAACTCTTACCGATCCACACCACCCGGCCCTCCCCGGCGTCACGATTGATGTATCGCTTGTAAATGCCGAGACTGAAAATGGTCGCCGCACTATTGAGCGCACTGTTAAACGTACTGAGAATGGCTCCCATCACTACCGCTACAAAAAACCCTGTCATCCATACCGGTAATACCCGCTTGATCAGCTCGGGATAGACGGTGTCTTGCGCATCGTACAGAGCGTCTCCAAAATAGTAGAAGCCAATGATGCCGGGCAACACGATCACCAGCGGGATCAGGATCTTCAAGGCTCCGGTAAACAACAATCCCTTCTGCGCCTCCTTGAGGCTGACCGCGCCCAATGCCCGTTGAATAATCGACTGGTGCATCGTCCAGAAGTACAGCTGATTGATGATCAACCCGGTAAAGAGCACGCTAAAGGGCAAAATGGCGGTACGGGATCCTTGACCAATGGAGGGTTCGCGACTCACCACATTAAACTTCTCAGGAGCATGGTTGAAAACTTTAGTGAGCCCTTGCCATACATTTCCATCTCCAATGTCCCAAAGGGCCAGGACAGGCACAGCCAGACCAGCGAGTAGCAGACCGTAGCCATTGAGCGTGTCGGTGTGGGCCACCATTTTGAGGCCACCAAAAATGGCATAGATCGCTCCAATCACCCCTACTACCACCACCGTAATCCAAAGACCTTGCTGGAGGGTGACCCCTAGCACATCTGATATCTCAAAAATGCTCTCGATGTTGATCGCTCCCGTGTAGAGCACAATCGGCAGCAGGGTGGTCACAAAGGATATAATGAGCAGCAGGGCAATCAAGGTGCGGGTCAGTCCATCAAAGCGCTTCTCCAGAAACTCCGGGATGGTGGTCAAGCCCATCTTGAGGTACTTTGGCACAAAGTACATGGCCGCTACCACCAGCGCGATGGCCGACGACACCTCCCACGCGATGATGATGGCGCCGTTCACATACGACGAGCCATTCATGCCGATGAGGTGCTCCGTGGAGATGTTGGTCAGCAGCATCGAGCCTGCAATCACGATACCGGTCAGGCTTCGACCCCCGAGAAAATAGCCCTCCTGTGTGTTGAGTTTGGCCTTGCGCAACTGCCACGTGGCATAGAAAGCTACGAAGGCGGTGAATGCTAAGAAGCTGACGAATTGTATCATGTGCTTTAGTTGATCTCGCTCATCTGTACGGGTCGATTTTCGATGCGAGAGGTTTGCGCAGCTAAGGCAATGCGGGTGGCTTCGAAGGCAGCTCGGGTACCTACGGGCACGGCATGGCCCTGTCGAATCGCATCGACAAATTGCTGCAACTCAATGCGATAGGCGTCCTTATAGCGCTCCAGAAAGAAGTCCAGTGCTCGCGGACGATGCCCTCCATCCCGATCATAAAACTGGTGGCGATCCTCGTGATGGTTGGCAAGTTGTGCCATACCATTTGACCCAAATACCTCTACCCGCTGGTCATATCCATAGGATGAACTGCGGCTATTATTGATGATGGCTGTTGCCCCATTGTCGAATTTCAGTATGACGACGGCGGTATCCACATCGCCGATGCGCTGGATATCCGGATGCAGCATAGCGGAGCCATGGGCGTACACCTCTATCACTTCAGCCCCTGCGATAAAGCGAGCCATGTCAAAATCATGGATGGTCATATCCATAAACAAGCCTCCGGAACCTTGCAGGTATGTCAGTGGGGGAGGGGCCGGATCGCGACTGGTGATGTTGATCAATTGCAGGGTACCAATGTCTTTCCTGGTGCGCTCGTGAATGCGCGCAAAGCCCGGATCAAAACGCCGATTGAACCCCACCTGCAGTTTGACATTGGCATCCGTCACCACTTGCTCAATCTCCCGTATCCGCTGCGCTGTGACCTCAAGGGGTTTCTCGCAGAATATGTGTTTGCCTGCCCGGGCGGCCTGAGCGATAAAGGGGTGATGTGTCTCCGTGGGAGAGCAGATCACCACAGCTTCTACGGTGGGATGGTCAAGCACGCGGGAAAAATCCGTATGAAAGGGGATGTCGTACTGCTTGGCCACCTGTTCTGCGGATTCCACAATATCACTGACCGCCACCACCTCCACATTGGAGATCTGCTGTACAAGGTTTTGCAGATGAATTCTTCCGATTCTGCCGAGGCCCGTAAGGCCGACTTTTAAGTCTCCCATGTGTTCGTGTACCTGCTCTTAGAGTCCACCGTAGCCTTTGGTGAAGTCATAGACCGTCTGTAAATCTGGCATAAAATTGGCGCAGCCGTGCTTGGTCACTAATATGGCACCACAGGCATTGCCCATTCGCACGGACTTGTAGTGATCCCATCCCTGCATGCAGCCATAAAGAAATCCCCCCGCAAAGGCATCTCCCGCACCAAGTAGGTTAAGTACCTCTACGGGAAAGCCGGGCACGACGACTTCCGCCTTGTTCTTTTGAAAAATGGAGGCACCCTTGGCGCCACGTTTGACGATCAGCGTCCGGATACCGCATTCCAGCAGTCGCTCGATAGCGACATGGATGTCACCCTCGATCTCTGGCGCAGATACCTGCTGATGCTTGACCGCAAGGCTGGCTTCGTCCGCAAAGCTCGCGGCGAGCACTTCTTCTTCGGTGCCGATCGCCGTGTCCACATTGCGTAGCAACGCTCTGACCATGACGCCAAAGGCACGTGGATCGTACCACTGGTCGGCTCGAAAATCCAGATCCAGAAAGACGTCCAGACCCAATGCGCCGGCCTTTTCCGCGGCGAAAAAAGTGGAGGACTTGCTGGGTTCGCTGCTGAGCGCATTGCCCGAGAGTACCACCGCTCGAAAATCCTCCAGGTGGGTATTGAGCACATGATCGATGCCTATCTGCAGGTCGGGGGCATTGTCCCGATAGAAGACCAGGGGGAATCGATCCGGGGGCTCTACTCCGAGAATGACGGCCGGACTGCGTCTACCAGGCATGATGGGGATAAACTTTGTCTCGATCCCCTCATCCTCCAAGAATCGCAAGATGAACTTGCCCACCTGATCATCACCGACGGCCGTGAGTAAGGCCGTGCGTAGTCCCAGGCGACCACTACTCACCGCAATGTTGGTGGATGAGCCACCGACATAGGCACTGAGATCTTTGATCTCCTCAAAAGGTGCGCCCAGTTGATTGGAATACAGGTCAATGGAGGTGCGCCCAAATGTTAGGATGTCATACTTCTTTGCCATGGGTGCTTCGATCAGGCGTTGTTCATATCGGCAGTGACCAATGGCAACCTAGGGTCCTGGCCCTTCCAGGTGCCATAGATCCACTTGTGATCCGGGTCATCGGTGTTAGCTAGCGACTGGTCGCTACCGGTCAGAAAGTTGAGGTAGTACACATGGTAGCCATGCCCGGCGACGACGGGGTGATAGCCTTTGGGTACGAGCACCGCATCGTCATTTCTCGGCCGCACGATCTCGTCCAGACTCCGGTCACCGGTGTAGACCTGTTGAATCGCATAGCCTTGAGGCTTATCGATCTTATAGAAATAGACCTCCTCTAAGCGTGCCTCCACGAGATTGCCCTGCTCATCCACGATCCGCTCATCGTGCTTGTGGGCTGGAAATGAGCTCCAGTTTCCCGAGGGAGTATATACCTCCACACATACCAGGCGGTGGCAGTCAAATCCGGGCTGCAGCAAGCTATTGATCTGTCGATTGGCATTGTCACCGCCTCGTAGCTCTACCGCGCATTCCTCCGGCTGTTTCAGGTAGGGTGGATGATCTTCGTCTGTCTCACACCAACCGACCCCAATATCCAGCATGTCGCTTTCGGCCGTCAGTGCAAAGGTGGTATGTCTGGGCAGATAGAGGGTATGTGCCACTCCACTGAAGACGTCCCGTCGCCCATTGGCGGTCTGCCAGGTGCCCTTGTCTGACGTGACCCGAAAATTGCCACCAAGGAGGACGATGGCATATTCGTTGTCGCCGGTACTGTGCTGCCAGGTCTCGCCCTTGCGCATCCGACGAGCCTCAAAATTGAGAAACTCCCAATCTGCCTGTTCGCGGGTGATACGTTGGTAGATCCCAAAGCCATCCGTTCCTGATTGGGCCTTCGAGAGAAGATCCGGACTGTTTTGATTCATATTGGTTTCAATCCCCCCTGCGGGAGGTTTTTGGTTGAGTGATAAATTACAAATTTTTGACCCTAGTCCAGGCACCTGCTTTGCGAGTCCTTTGTCTGTTGGAGAACTTCCAGGAGGGTACTACCACCCATTCCACCTACTGGACCAACGAGCACTCAACAAGGGTCTCGAAGCTCGAACCGTGGTGGGCACAATATGCACCGATAGTGCCTTCCCGGGCCGACTATACATCGTTCGCACAAACTAATGTATTTTTAGTACGATGACGACTCATGCCACTACCGCAACGATCACAGGCAGCCAGCGAGGTTTGCTGCTGCTGGCCTTGATGGTGGCCATGGTTGGTCTCCCTATGCTGGTGCATCTTTTGCCCTATGGGGGTGCAGTGCCGTTGGGGGCCAAACTGCTGCCGCTGTTTTACGCTCCGCTGATCGCGCTGCTATGGGGCCGATGGCAGGAGGCTTTGGTGGCTGGCCTACTGGTCCCAGGTCTGAACTACCTGCTCACAGGGCTACCCGCTCCGGCGATGGTGGCTGTGCTCACCGTCGACTTGATGCTATTTGTCCTCGTAGCAAGGGTCCTGCTCGCACGCAAACCATTTCACTGGCTAGCGGCACCGATAGCTTATGTCGTAGCCAAATTGTTTTCGTCGTGCTTGGTGCTGCTATTGCCCTTTGATACCACCTATCTGGACTTCTTGTGGCGTTCTCTCGCCGTAGCGATACCGGGACTGCTGATCTTGTGGGCCATTCAACTCTTGCTACAGCGTATATGGCAAAGCAAGACCTAGCATTTCAGACTATCAGCCAGCGCCTTCATCAACTGACCTTGCCGGAGGTGGACCTGGTGCTGGGCATCGGTCGTGGCGGCGTGGTACCCGCTACCATGGTGGCACATCAATTGTGCTGCAAGCTGCATATCATCCAGGTAAATTATCGCAACGACGACAACCAGCCGATCTATGATGTCCCTCGTACGTTGGACTTCTCAGCAGACTTGGCCACCTATGCAGGCAGGGTACTATTGGTCGACGATGTCTCCGTGACCGGTCGGACCTTAGCGCACGTCAAGGCATTGCTGCCGCAAGCGGCGGTGACAACGCTGGTGTTCAAAGGCAAAGCAGACTACGTCCTTTTTCCCGAGATCGCGGCATGTGTCAATTGGCCCTGGAAGATGGCCCAGGAGGTGGCGCTACCCCCTTCCGTCGGTTAGTCGATCAAAGGTCCACTGGATGTATTTGATCTGCCGACCTTCCTCCCGGTGCATTTTTTCATAGAAGGTCTGAATTTGCAGTTCGGGTAGCATCTCCGCGGCGGAGTAGATATCATCGGCATGATGCGTCAATCGACAGCCCTCGACCGACTCCAAGGTCTCTAATGTGAATTCGTACAGTTCGGGTGAGTCCGTCTTGAGATGCATGCGACCGTCTGGCATCAAGAGGGATCGGTACTTGTGCAAGAAATGTTTGGCTGTGAGTCTTCGATTTGCCTGACTTTTTCGAAGGAAAGGATCGGGAAAGGTGATCCAGATCTCACTGATCTCATTTGGACCAAAGAATAGTTCCAATTGTTCGATGCGGGTGCGAAGAAAGGCGGCATTGGCCAGCTTTTGGGCGAGGGCCTTACGGGCTCCCTTCCAGATGCGATTGCCCTTGATGTCTACCCCGATGAAGTTCTTGTCTGGCGATTGTGTCGCTAATGCTAAAGTGTATTCTCCACCGCCACAGGCCAATTCTACCACGATCGGATGCTGATTGCCAAAGTGATCTTGCGACCAGGCTCCCTTGCGATCGACGACTTCGCCATCCACCCACTGGAGTTTAGGGTCTTTGAAACGATAGTTTTGGTAGACATTGGAAAACGTCAGCAGCTCTGCGAATTTCTCTAATTTGTTGCGGCGGCTCATGAATGGTATTTTCGCGCCACAAAATTAGCCATTCCGGCGTTCTATAGCTTGACAATGGGAGCAAGGCACAAATGCCTTACAACAAACGATTTATGACAATGAGCATGCGATACACACTTGGAATCTTGCTGGTCTTTCTTTCGCTGGAAGCGGTGGCTCAGAGCAGTCTGTCCTACGGATTTAAGGCGGGCCTGAGCTCCAATACCCTGCGTGGCCCGATGGATGCCGGAGAGCGCTTTGAGGGCAATGTAGGATTTCACCTGGGGATCATCTTTAAGTACCCCATCACCGACATTTTTGGCGTCAAGGGAGAGTTCATGTACTCGCAGAAGGGAACAAAATATTTCTACAACGGCCCCTCTTCCTTTTACGTCAATCGCGCGACCAATCCCTTTGTCATGCAGGCTACGCGTGACCTCGATGTCAATGTCTCCAATGACTACCTGGATTTTCCCTTTATGGTCTACGCCAAGCTGGGAAGATTTGAGCTGGACGCAGGTGTCAATATCGGCTTGCTGGCCGGGTCGACGGGAGGAGGTCAGTTGACCATCACCGGAACCAACCCATCTACAGAGCCATTTACCTTCAATCTTGATCATCGGTACTATGGGGATGAGGCTCGGCAGGCCATTTCGTCCAATACGATCTCTTTTGAGTTGGACGGCCAGCAGGTACTGCTGCCTAAGCAGATCGGAGCCTACTATGAGTACGATGTGAAGGACGCCAATCTCTACCGGTTTCTGGACTTTGGTGTGAATGCAGGCATCGCCGTCTACCTGAATGAAGGGCTCTATTTGGGCTTCCGAGCAAATTTTGGGCTATCTGACGTCACCCAGGCAGATGCGGATGTCACGTTCGAGCGCTTTGAGGGCAATGTCCCCGCCCTCCAAAATGACAAGGACAAACAAAGCTCTTACCAATTTTCATTGGGCTTCAGTTTCTGATTTTTCAACAGCCATCCTAAATGGTGGCACTCAGTGTCACCGCTAGATTGCGTCCGGGGGCACTCAGGCCAGAGGAGAAGGGCCGATAGTGCTTGTCCAGGAGATTTTCCAAGGCCGTTTGGATCTTGAAGACCGGACTGACTTGATAGCTCAGGTAAAGATTGACCGTCGTCCAGGCCAGTGATCCCTCCGGTGTGGCAAACTCCGGGTTGTCAGCCGAGTTGTTGGAATATTTGCTTAGCGGCTTGGCTCCGTTGAAGCGTACCACGGTCTCTGCTCGCCAAGCCTCCCTCTTGAACGAGACGGTGATATGTCCGTAGATGGGTGGTATATGTGCCATTGGACTCACCTCCCCATTGTCAGCAGTCGTCTCGCCGGTGGTGTAATTGACGGCGGACTTGAGGCCAAAATGCTCGGTAATCGCCAGCTCTACTTGGGCCGAGATCCCAAAGAGATCAGCCTCTTCGGCATTGAGATTGGCCACGGGTCGAAACGTTTCTCCTTCGTAAAAGAATGTGTGCTCGCCATTGGGTAAAACAAAAGGTGCCTGCACGATCGCGTCATCAAGATGCGTGTAGAAGCCGGTGATGCTGATGCTTTGCAGTCCACTGTCATTGGCCAGGTCGTAACCTACGGTCAACTCGGCATGGTTGGATCTTTCCGGTTTCAAATCGGGATTAGGCACACTCACTTGCCCCCCTTTGAGCCGGATCTTGGCCAGGTCGTCGACATTGGGAGATCGGAAGGCGGAGCCTACCTGGGTATGCACATGCCATCCGCTGGGATCTTCATAGGTCAGATTGAGGCCCCAGGTCACGGCGGTATTGGCATTGCTGATGCCGGCCACATATTCCACCGGCCAATCCACTTGCGCCCGGGCATAGCGCAACTTGGTGGTGATATCACTGTAGCGGATGCCCGCATTGGTGCTCCACCGCTCATCCCACTGGGTGCGAAGGCTGACATAGCCACCCAGCGTCGACATGGTGGCTCGATCATCCGGATACCTTGTGAGCGCATCAAATCGCCTGCGTGATCCATCTCTGCTTTCATGAAAAGCCTCGGAATCTAGGGTGTTGTAGTTCCATTCCAGGCCATAGTTCAACGTCCATCGTTCGGAGGAGGATATCTGCTTGTCAAAATCGGCGGTGATGGCAAAGATGTCGACCCTCTCTTGCTGATACAGTCGACGATTGGACTGAAAGCGTCGGTTGATACGGTCCTCACCAATGCTCTGATAGGAGGCGATCAAAAGAGCCCGGTCGTACAAGCTGTTGCTCTGCCGGATGTCACTTTTTGAGGCAATCAAAAGACGATCCTGCGGCCCGTAGTACCACTCGGCAAATGTGAAGTCCTGGGGCCCCTCGCCCGTCTCAGACAGTTGGTCATACCGCGGAATGTCCGAGCTCTCGGAGTAGTGGGCGGTCAAAGTCTGCGTGTAGTGGCGAGATGGGGTCCACTTGATCTTGTGCACCATATCCAGCTGATCGTAGGCGGTGCCCACTTGGAGTGCGGGTTCATCGTTGGGCACCACTTGATCGGTGGGTCCCTCCGTGTCCACGTAGTAGGGCCGGCTGCCAAATCGAGGATACTTGCTGCTAAATTGTTTGCCTGCCCGCAGGTCGCCGAAGTCGGAGTAACTCACGCTGCCCCAGTAGGCGATTTTCTTTCCTCCCAGATTGAGGTCGACGTGCACGGTCTTTTCATCGTTGGCGCTGGCATAGCGGGTAGACAGATGGAGGTCCGTGCGCAGTCCCTGACCAAAGGACAACATGGGATCTTTGGTGCGAAAATGTACCACCCCACCCAGCGCGTCACTGCCGTACATGAGTGATCCGGGTCCGTAGATGATCTCCAGTTGCTCTAAGGAGGCTCCGTCTACGGTGATCGCATTCTGAAGATGACCGCTGCGATAGATGAGATTGTTCATCCGCACACCATCGACGACCAGCAAGACCCGACTGGCTTCAAAGCCTCGGATCACGGGGCTGCCACCACCCATCTGGCTTTTTTGCACAAAGACATCAGCCAGCTTGTCCAGGGCATCAGCGGTCGTCTGGCTCTGTGCAAAGGATAGCTCTTTGGCCTTGATCTGATCGACCTGATAGGGCATACTCCGCTTGTCCGAATCGGTTCGCCCGATGACCAGCACCTCCTCGAGATCCTCGGACAGCGGAGACATGGTGATCCGCGGCCCTATCTCGTCGAGATCGCGGCAAGCCAAGGAGATCATGTCATAACCGTAGTAGGTGAAACACAGTGTGTCCCATGACAAAAAATTGGGGATTTCTGCGCGTCCATCTATGTCAGTGGACGCTTGAAATTTGTAATCTCTACTGTGTATCAGAGCGTTGGGGAGTGGATTGCCCTCCGGATCTACCAGGACGACGAGCATCGTATCGACCCCTTGGGCCCTGACCCCGACCAGGGTGACCATCCAGATGACCAGGGCCTGGAGAAAGACCTTAGTTATGCTTGGTGGGTAGCTTGATAGTAAAGGTAGTCCCGACATTCTGCTCCGACCGTTTGACGAAAATTTTGCCCTGGTGGTAGTTTTCGATGATGCGTTTGGCCAAAGATAAACCTAATCCCCAACCTCGCTTTTTCGTGGTAAAGCCAGGCTGGAATACCTTCTTTTGCTGGGCGCTGGGGATGCCCTTTCCGCTGTCGGTGATGTCTATCACCACGGAGCCATCCTCCTCTGCCACCTCGGCCTTGATCAATCCTTCTCCACCCATAGCATCTAACGAATTCCTCAACAAGTTTTCGATCACCCAGTTGAACAAATGAGAGTTAATATTTACATAAAGTGGTGAGCCGTTGCTAGCTGGAAAGTCAAAACTGACCCTCCGAGACGCTCGACGCTGCATGTAGTCCCGGCTGTGTTGCAGCTCATCGTAGATGTTGAGCTTTTCCAGGTCGGGGGCCGATCCGATCTTGGAAAAACGGTCTGCAATGAGCTCCAGTCGGTCCACATCTTTGTCGAGCTCGTCTAGCACCTCCAGTTGCTCCTGGTCATCCTCGTTGATCCCTTTCAGATGCTCGATCCAGGCCACAATGGCGCTGATCGGGGTGCCTAGCTGATGCGCAGTCTCCTTGGCCATACCGACCCAGACTCGGTTTTGCTCCGCCTTACGACTGGCCGACACCATGATATAGCCAAAGCCCATGAAGGCAGCAATCAGCAACAGCATGATCAAGGGAAACAAGGCAAGCTTGGTGTATAGGGCAGATCCCTTGTAATAAATGTACTCGACGTAACCGGGTCCTTGAAATACAATGGGCTCGGCACCCCGCCGCTTGAGCTTGTCCAGCTCGGCCATGATCTCCTCCTCGTTGGTGCTTTCAAAGTTGAAGGCATCCTTAAAGTTGCCCTCCCCATCCAGGGATATCAGGGGGATACTATTATTGGAGAGCACGATGTCCCAGGCGAAGGAGACATCCCGGTCCAGGTTATCCGGCTCTTTGCGGATATCTTCGAAGGCCTTGACCAAAGTTTCGACCTTTTCGCGCTCGGTCTTTCGGAGGTTGGCCGCCAAGAAGGAGGTGTACCACATGACAACCATCATGATGATCACGCCTGCTATGCCCAAATATAACTTCCAGTGGCTCCGCTGCTGATAAAGGTCCATGCGGACTTTCGATGCTTTTTTGGTAGAACGAATATAAATCAATCCATGTTATCAGGCGCGGGCGATAGTGCCTGTAAATCAGAAGGCTGCAGTATCTTTGCCGCATGATCCAGGAAGTGCAGAAACTAGACATTCGGACATTGGACAAAGGGGGCTTGCGGTCTAGTCTGGCTGCCTGGGATTTGCCCCGCTATCGCGCCGATCAGGTGTGGCAATGGCTCTGGCAGAAGGGAGCCCGGGATTTTGACAGCATGAGCAATCTGCCCCATGCCCTTCGCGCCCGATTGCGTGACACCTTCGCCTTGCGACCCATCACCTTGGACAAGGAGCAGCGCAGCCTGGACGGGACCATCAAGGGTCGTTTTCGATTGTATGATGGCCATCTGATCGAAAGTGTGCTCATCCCTGTACCGGAGGAGAGGCGCTTTACCGTATGTGTCAGCTCGCAGGTAGGCTGCAGTCTCTCTTGCGCATTTTGTGCCACGGGCCGGATGCAGCGGATACGCAACCTGGACGCGTCCGAGATCTTTGATCAGGTACACTGGATGAATACCGTATGCCTGGATACATACGGTACGCGATTGACCAATATCGTCTACATGGGTATGGGGGAGCCTCTGCTGGCCTACCGCCCTGTGCTACGCAGTATTGGGCTCATCACTGCGGAGGATGGTTTGCACTTTTCGCCACGGAGGATCACCGTCAGCACGGCCGGCATAGCCAAGATGATACGTAAGCTGGCCGACGATCAAGTGCGTTTTAATCTGGCACTCTCCCTCCATGCGGCCGATGACACCAAGCGCAATGAGATCATGCCTATCAATGCACAAAACAATCTGCAGGCTTTGGCACAGTCGCTCGCCTACTTTCATAAGCGCACCGGCAACAAGATCACCTTGGAGTACATTGCCTTCCATGGATTTAATGATCATCCGGTCGATGCCAAGCACCTGGCTGCCTTTTGCAGTCATTTCCCCGCATTGGTCAACCTCATCCAGTACAATCCGGTCGAAGGGCTCGATTTTACTGGATCGCAGCCTGACCGATTGGATCGCTTTGCCGGCGAGCTGGCGAGGCTTGGCGTGTCCGTCACCGTGCGCAAGAGTCGGGGCAAAGATATCGATGCGGCCTGCGGCCAATTGGCAAACAAAGATTGACGGCACTACATTTGCTAGACAATAATTCTCCAGAATCTTCTGTCGGCAGGCGACAGAAGAGCTTCGCAGTAGATATGTTGATTGATGCTAATAGGATTTTGTATGCAGACAGGGCGCCAGACATGACCGAACGATCTCGTAGCGTCGAGCATGACCATGCGAGAAGAGAGAGAACCGCAACAGCGGGCGGGTGGCTGGCCATGGCTTCGGCTAGGGTGAGGCTTTGCAACGAAGTATGCGGACCAAAGACATTGGAGGTAACCACAAGATTTAGTGCGAAGCTCCTCTGGGGCAATACCCCATGGCATTTGCCGTTGTTAGTCCAAGATTGTCCACAGGATCGTCCATATACTGAATGAGCAAACAATGGAACATACTCTGGCTGATGGCTGTGTACCTGGCGCTTTCGCTTGAGACACGCGCCCAGGAAGGCTTTGAGGTCGGAGGATGGCTGGGAGCTTCGCATTATTTTGGCGATCTCAATACGCAGTACGATGTCACCCATCCCGGGCTGGCCGGGGGTGCGATCCTGCGATACAATTTCAATAGTCGACTGAGCCTCAAGTTTTCAGCCAACTATGCCTTTCTTCAGGCGGATGATGCCAACTCCGACAATGCGTTTGAGCGAAGGAGAAACATCAATTTTCGCACCCATCTAGGAGATCTTTCCGGGCAGTTTGAATTTAATTTCTTTCCCTACCTCCACGGCAGCCGTGATAATAACTATACCCCGTATCTCTTTGCTGGCTTTACGGTCTTGACCTATGATCCCTATGCGATCTACAATGGTGAGAAGACCCCTCCCCTCCGCGATCTGGGCACCGAGGGGCAGTTTCAAGGGGAAGAATATGCCTCTTTTCAGCAGGCGATCAACTTTGGTGGCGGGTTGAAATATGACCTCAGTGCCGAGTGGAGTATCAACATCGAGCTCAGCATCAAAAAGGTGATGACCGACTACCTGGATGATGTCAGCACTACCTACCCGAATAAGGGCGAGCTGCGAGGCAATCGAGGAGCATTGGGCGATATAGCCGTGCTGGCCTCTGACCCCTCGCTACCGGACCCCGATGGCAACCTTTTTGGCATGGAAGGTCGGCAGCGGGGTGATGCCACCAACAAGGATGCATACAGCCTGTTTTCTGTGGGGCTGCTGTATTACTTTGGCAATATCAAGTGCCCGGACATTTCAAAGACCCCTTAGATTACGTACTCCTGGTTTGGGCTTTTATGTACATTGGTCCGTGACCAAACGCATCGGAGATGGTGCAACACATTGACATACCACTCAGGCCATTTACGCGGGGCTTTCATCTGATCACCGAGGAGGTGATCCGAGCCCTGCCGGAGCTGCCGCCGGAAGGCATCCTGCATCTGTTTATCAAGCATACGTCGGCTGGTCTTTGTCTCAATGAGAATGCGGATCCGACCGTACTACTGGACTTTGAAAGTATTTTTAATCGCCTGGTGCCCGAGCATCTGCCCTTCCTCAAACACACCATTGAGGGCCCGGATGATATGCCGGCCCATGTCAAGGCGGCGTTGGTGGGCAGTGCGATCAGCGTGCCCATACGCAGGGGACGTCCGGATCTCGGTACTTGGCAGGGGATCTATCTCTGCGAATTTCGCAACCGGGGCGGATCTCGCCGCCTGGTGGCGAGTATCTACAGCTAGTGGACTGCGAGATAGCTTAGGGGCTATGCGTTTCTGTCTCTTCGATTTAGTACGAAAATGATATCGTCTGCTAGTCCTCGTAGATCACCTCTACCTCGTCACTGGTGGGTCGTGACTGACAGGTAAGTATGTAGCCTTTAGCCACTTCGTCCTCGTCCAGCCCGTAGTTGGCGTCCATGGAGACAGTGCCCTTGGCCAGCTTGGCCATGCACGTGGTACACACGCCGCTGGTACATGAAAAGGGGGGATCGTAGCCTTCGTCGAGCAATGTCTGAAGGATGGTGCGGTTCGTTATCTCCAGTTCGACCGTCTGCCCATCCAAACGGATGGTTGCCTTACAGCTTTTCGATTCTGCACTCATAGTTCAAGTATGGTTGCTTTAGAGCGTGCCAAAGATAATATGGAAATCTGAACCCCATGGGTAATGCCTCGTGTCGGGCCAGGGGCAATCGCATTCTCAGAGCTTCAAGGGTGACGGCGAGCTACGATGGCGTCTGGCGGGGACGCCAAAGGCGGCCTGACCTGGGCAGTGTGGCTAGTTGCGGTTGGAATAACTCCACAAGAGCAACCTGGCCGTGTCAGGCGTCCTCGCCTGACACATACTAGCAAGGTTATGCCATAATGCAATAGTCCTGCTTGTCGGGCAAACTGTGCCTCACCATCCCGTGTACCACCACTCTTCAAAAACTGAACTTTAATCGTAAGAACGCTGCCGTGACCGCACTGCCATACCTGCCTTGGGTGTCACTATATGCCAACTGTCCCACCAGATTAAGATCCCAACTTTGGGCGATCGAAATCCCCAACGTAGGGTTGACAAACAGTGGATGTGATGACACTGGGCTGTAGATGAAAGTAAGCCCACTGGATATGAGGGGCGTGATGGGGTAGTTGCCACTGATGGCGATCGCATGCCTGAAGGGGTAAAGATTCTTGGCGGAGAGCTCAAAGCTGAACAGCTCTGCCAGGGAGCCGTCGGTGGTGCCATTGGAATTGTAAAGATAGCCGAGGCTCAGATAGAGGTTGCCGGCAAAAGATTGGTCGATGGCCAGGGTCAGGGCCAGACTTTTGTCCAAACCAGATTCCAGCGGCACGAACAGGGACCACTCTCCTTTAAAGCCGGCGTTCTTCAGATTTCCGGCCCAACCTGCCCCGAGCACCACCTCGCGATGGGCGACTCCGGTCAGCACTTGAAGGTCGTAGTTGCGGGTGTTGAATTTGAGCAAGGTGGCTATCACCCGAGAACTCCACGATCGGGCGGCATTGGCGGCAAACTCAACGCTGGAGGCGACGCCAGTATAGTACTTGACACGTAGGGCGTCACTGCCAGGCCGCTCCTCGTAGTCGAAGTCGGTGAAGGCGAAGGCATTAAAGACATCGTTGGGATTCCAGAGGGTGCTGATGCCCCAGTTGATGCGTTGCCTGCCCAGGCGGCCCTCCAGGTTTCCTTGGGTGTATTCCAGGTACAGACGATCCATGGTGCTGTTGACTACCCAGTCCGGTTTGTCCACGAGGTGGACGGACATGTCCAGATAGTCATTATTGGCCGCTTCCACCTGACTGGCGTACGCCGGGGACAGCCTGACCAGATCACCGTAGAAGATTCGATTTCGTGCCTGAGCGACAAAGGTCACTTGGTCGGAGAGGAACCAGCTAAAGTTGAGGCGGTTGTGCACGAGGTTGTCGACAAAATAGCCATCGATGCCATCGATGTCAAAGACGGACTGGAGATGCTTGGCATAACCGTTGAGCGTCCAGTTCTTCTCTTCTTCCTGACCATAGCTGAGCCAGGGCAACAGTAGGCAGATGGCACCGATCCGAATGGCTAGACCCATATGTCTGACAGCACTTGGCCGTCCTCGATCGTGATCACTCGACGCGCCCGATCAATGACCCGCTGATCATGGGTCGAAAAGACAAAGGTCATGCCTTCTTCGCGGTTGAGTCGAGACATAATGTCTAGTAGATTGGCTGTCGATTTGGAGTCCAGATTGGCGGTGGGCTCGTCTGCCAGAATAAAGGAGGGCTTGGGAGCCAGGGCGCGAGCTACAGCCACCCGCTGCTGTTGGCCGCCGGAGAGTTCGGAGGGTCGGTTGTGCATGCGATCACCTAGGCCGACGGACTCCATTAGTTCTTTGGTGCGGGCATCTCGTTCTTTGCGAGAGCGGTTTTGCAGGAGCATGACAAATTCCACATTCTCCTTGGCGGTCAGTACCGGGATCAGATTATAAGATTGAAAGACGAAGCCGATATTCTCTTTTCGAAAGTCGATCAGCTTGCTTCCCGACATCTTGGTGATATCGATCCCGTTGACCATGATGGTGCCTTCCGTAGGCTTGTCAAGCCCCCCAATGATGTTGAGCAAGGTAGTCTTGCCCGACCCCGAGGGTCCCACGATGGCCGTGAACTCGCCCTTTTTTATCTCGAGCGTCACACCACGCAGGGCCTTGACCGGTACCTTTGTCTCTTGGTAGGTCTTGTGCACCTCATTTACCTTGACAATAATCTCGTTTTCCATAGTGGCAGATTAGAGTTTTCGTAATGCTTGTACCGGCCGCAGATTGACGGCCTTGATGGCGGGATAGATGGATGCGAGCAGTGCCGTGATCACCACTGCGCCAGTGATGGTCAAGAAAGTCTCGGATGAGACCATGGGCCGGACCACATCGGGCATCCCAAATTCCTCCAGCGCCGTGCTCCAGTTGGACAGGTCGATGCCTACACGCTGGAGGTATTTGATGGTCATATATCCCAAGAGCATGCCGATCGGCGCTCCCAGGATGGAGATGAAGATCGTCTCCAGGACGACCATGAGAAAGACACGCATTTTGTTCATCCCCACGGCCATCAGCATGCCCAGTTCCTTTATGCGCTCAAGTACAGCCATCAGCATCGTGTTGATGATACCAAAGATCAACGCCAGCATGAAGATGGTGGTCATGATAAGCATGTTGAGTTTGATCTGCGAGTTAAAGAGCTCCAGGTCGGGCGATATTTCCTTATAGGTCTCCACCAGCATGTGGGGAAACTCCGCGGCAAGTCCGGCACGGAGCGTATCCACTTGATCAAAATCGTTGACCAGGACCGCCAGTTCATGGGCTGATCCATCTGGCATCTCGGTCAAGCGCTGTAGGTCTCCGATGTTGGTAAACACATATAGTTCGTCCAGGGCCTTGTTGTAGGTCTTGTAGATGCCGACGATGCGAAAGGCGGCCGTGGTGATGTCTCCATGCACGTTTTGAAAGGTCATGACCACCTTGGATCGAAGTTTTACCTTGAGCTTGGCCGCCGTGCGTTGGCTGATGAGTAGTTGATTTCGCTTGGCCGGATCGAGGGGTGCACCATCGAGGATCTTGTCGTTGATGCGTGTCACCAGCTCTTCACTCTGTACGTCGATGCCCTTTGCCATCACGCCTTGCACCGTGGTGGAGGAAGAGAGCATGCCATTGAGGATGACCCTTGCGGTGACCGCTTTGATCTCGTCACGTTGGACGAGGGAGGTCTTCACCTCCTCCGCGTCGGGTAGGTAGAGGCGAGGTTCGAAGTCTTCTTTGAAATTGGGATGGTGAAACTGGATATGCGAGGTCTGGTTATTGATGGCGTTGGTGATGTAGTTGTTGACCTGGCCGCGCAAGAATCCCAGCAAGAAGACCAACGCCCAAATACCAATGACGATCGAACCAATCACCACGAGGCTCCGCGTGCGGCTCCTCCAAATATTTCGCCAGGCTAGTACTGCAATCATCGTCAGTCAGGATTAAGATCTCATTGCCTCCACGGGCTTTAAGCGTCGGAGTACAAACATGGGATAGATGGACAGTAGGGTGATCATGATAAAAATGATGATGCCCTGCTTCACAAAAATGGCGGGGTTGGTCGAGGCGGGCAGCAGGGCCTCCACGCCAAATTTTTCATAGGCTTCGGCCATCTGACCGCCTAGCTCGATGGGATGCAAGTAGAAGTAATACACTAGGGGAATGACCACCACGATACCTGCTAGACATCCAATGATGCCCAAGAACACCGTCTCGATCCACAACATCAGATTGAGCTGTGAGGTCTTCATGCCGATGGCCTTGAGCACGCCAAATTCATATTGGCGCTCCTTGATCATCATCAGCAGCGTGCCAAATATGCCGAAGCCAATGATGAAGTAGAGGATGAGCATGATGATCTGTCCGCTGGCAATGTCCATCTCCTTGGCCTGGATCAGGTCTGGCATCAGCTCGCCATAGTCCATGACTTCGTAGTCGCTAGCCGGCAGGGCCTTTCTCAATTGCCCGACGACTTTAGCCAGGTCGTCCGGATCGGCAGGATCGACGACAAGGTGGGTGACCAGCTCCTCGGTGCCGTAAAACCATTTGGCTTTATCTAACCCGATGTACAGCATCTGCTTATTGAGCTCAGGGGAGCCGAAGTGTACCAGACCACGGATGGGAAACTTGCCCGCTGCATTGATGCCGTGGTATCCCTGGCTGATCAGGACCAATGTGTCACCAATGTCGACCTTGAGGTATTCAGCTAAGCCCTCTGCTAGGATCGAGCCCTCATCGCCCGGAGCAAAGTAGGTACCCTGCGTGATCCGGCTGTCCATACCGGTCAGTTCTTTTTCTTGCAGGGGGTCGATACCGATGACGAGTGCCCCCTTGGTCAGGGTACCGTGCGAGGCCAGAGCAAAGCTCTCAATGCGTGGCACCAGTTGCTTGATGCCAGGCACATCTTGGGCTGCTTCGAAGGGTAAGGTGGGATCAAAGGCGTTGTCGATCGTCTTCTCGTCCCAGTATCCCTGTTTGTGGATCTGGGCATAGCCATAGTGATAGTGTACGACGCTGTCGACCATGTGATCCCAGGTGCCCTCCTGAATCGACGAGATCGCAATGGCGAAGAAGACGGCAAAGAGGATGGAGGCGGCCGTGATCAGTGTGCGGCGCTTATTTCTCCAAATGTTTCGGCTGGCTAATTTGAGGATTTGCCTCATGGCTTGGTACGTCTATCGGACGCGTTTCATGTTTTGAATGGAGAAAAAGGATTCCTTGATCGGCTCGTCGAAAACGAGATCCTGCTGCTCGATGACGGTCATATGTCCTTCTTTGTCGGCCGGGATTATCTCCAACCGGCTGGGGAGTAGGCGACCCCCCATCATCTTGACCTCTTTGCCGAGCATAGTATTGACCAGGTAGTCGTCTTCGTCATAAAACTCCGTCTTCAGCTGTAGGTAGTCGTCCTTGCTGATCCAGGAGATGACTCTGCCCCAGACCACCGGTGCCTCCGGCTTGGGGGTGAGTTCAATCTTGTGGCATTCCAGATCTTCCACGATGTCCGAGCCCAGTAGGGCATGCGTATAGTCGATCACCACCGAAGACTCCCGCACCAGGTCATCGTTGGTAAAATCGGATCCCATCCATGACTGCATCATCATGGAGGGAGGTAGTTTGATCGATCGATCGATCGACGGCTGCCAGTTCCAGATCTCTTTTTCGCGCTTCAGAAAGGCGGCCCCCTTGTCACGGGCAGGAGCCGTGATCAGCATAAGGCTGTAGTCCTGTCCTTTGGCCCACGACTTGATGGAGATCTCTCGCGTCCAACTGGGGCGGACAATCGTCATCTTCATCTCGCCCCGACTGGAGGTGATACCCCGAGCGCGCTGGTCGGCAATCTTAATGATCTCTGTAGCACTCTGACCATAGGCTATCCCTGCCAGAAGCAAAAACTGAAGAATGACAACAAATTTTCTATGAAACATGAAATTTATTTTTAGCCATGCCTAAATTTACAACAAATCAAGTTAGGGATCAGTGGTCCGGGCAATAGATCTGATCTTTTGTTTTAAGAAATCAGCCATTTCCATGACCGGATACTGTTCTCCTAGATGTATGAAATGCAGCAGGACACCATCCAGGGCTGCGGCAAAAAACATGGCCTCCTGCACAGGGTCCTCGGCGCCTACTTCCGTGAGCAACGTAATAAACTGATCTAGATTCTTCACTTGCTGACCTTTGACCAGTGACTCGTACCGCTGCATGATGTCCTCCTTCATGGACAGGGCCATGATCAACTTCCAGTACTCGGGATTTTGGGTGACGTTGGCAAACACGTCATCTATGATGCCTTCGAGCCGCAACAGTGGCGATTGATCTTCCACATGTGCATCCATAATCTCTGTACCGGTGTCCATCGCATGGACGATGATATGCTTCAAGAGATCGTCCTTACCTTCGAAGTAGTTGTATAGCAGGCCCTTGGACACCTTAGCCTTTTGGGCGATGGCGCTGATGGACGTATTGTGAAAGCCCTGCCGGGCAAAGAGCTCCAAGGCAGCTTGTAGTATCTGCTCTGCGCTTTTGCGACGGATTTCTGCGACCTGTTCTTTCGTCTTTGGAGACATGCTAATCTTCTAACAAGAGTCGTTGACCGAACGTTCAGTCAAAAATAGGTTATCGGTGAACGTAGCGCAAGATATCTTCTACGAAAAAAGGGAAATAGTTGACAGAGGGAGACGACTACCCACAGGGAATGCCCAGGCCAGGTTTGGCTGTACCTCTAACATCATTGCCTTGATGATTCTCCTCGCTTACATCAATCTTTTAATCCTCTTATAAACTGCCTAACAGTTTGATTGAAACCAAGGGTATAGATAAAGTACGGATACGCAGTCAAAATCATGAAGATGAAAAGAAGATCGGCTAGATCGTGATCTCCTCTGATCAGCTGCATATACATGTACAGATATACCAGCAAATAGCCCAGCACCAATATTTTGGCGATGAGATTGCCATAGCCAGTCAACAAGTATAGAACGATGGAAAGCAAGGGAATATAAATGAAGTAGATACTCCAATTGGGATAATCGTAGTTCATACCCGAAAGCGTCCGTCCGCCAAACGAACTGTAATGATACAAGCCCGTGAGAAATTGCACAGCAAGGAATATCGCAAGGCTTAGCATAAACGCATTGGAGCCTTTACGATACTGTTCATTTGCCTGATTTGTTTCCTCTATTTTCTGAGCTTTCTCCGGATCTGCCAAATAGTCCGGGCAGGTCTCAACATAGTCCGGCGGTGCCTTGGTGAGTCCGCAGATGATGCCTCCTTGCTGCCAGTCAATTTCTTTGTTCAGGCAGGATCTACATAGTTTGTATTTGGTCATGATCTAGATGGTTGAGTTCTAAAAGAACAATGAGGTGTCCCATATCTAGCCGCGATACTCCGTGCTATCTCGGATAGCAGCAGCAAACGCAGAACACTAGAATCAAAGGACAAATTAATTGGGGAAGGGAGGGGGCATTCCCTCATCGGCTAATATACGACATGGCCAAAAGAAATGAGAACTGAACGTTCCCTGATCAGAGCCCGATTGGCCCCCTACGACAGCCCTGCCCGAAGCGCAGGACGCATCCATTGTCCTCGATCTCAGAATCCCGGTTGCCACATAGTCAGTATCTTCTGTAGCCCGCAGGATTGATACGACCTTGGCCAGGAGGTCCCCATAGAGCTTAGGCCACCCGGCCTACTGAAAAGGGCTGCAGTTGGGCCGCTTGACCACAGCACCACACATCACCACAGCACCACACATCACCACAACTCCACGATTTCACAGCTCCACGATTCGACAGCAGCCGGCGAAAAAGGATTCGCCTATGCCGGAACACAGCGCCACAACACCATAATACCATACAACCACAAAACCATTTCAACGATTCGACCGCAGCCGGCGAAAAAGGATTCGCCTATGCCGGAACACAAGGCCACAATCACCACAGCACCACCGCATCACAACTCAACGATTCCACAGCTCAACGATTCGACCGCAACCGGCGAAAAGGATTCGCCTATGCCGGAACGCAGCGCCACAACACCAATAATACCATACAACCACAAAACCATTTCAACGATTCGACAGCAGCCAGCGAAAAAGGATTCGCCTATGCCGGAACACAGCGCCACAACACCATAATACCATACAACCACAAAACCATTTCAACGATTCGACCGCAGCCGGCGAAAAAGGATTCGCCTATGCCGGAACACAAGGCCACAATCACCACAGCACCGCCGCATCACAACTCAACGATTCCACAGCTCAACGATTCGACAGCAGCCAGCGAAAAAGGATTCGCCTATGCCGGAACACAGCGCCACAACACCATAATACCATACAACCACAAAACCATTTCAACGATTCGACCGCAGCCGGCGAAAAAGGATTCGCCTATGCCCGGAACACAAGGCCACAATCACCACCGCACCACCGCACCACAACTCAACGATTCCACAGCTCAACGATTCCACCGCAACCGGCGAAAAAGGATTCGCCTATGCCGGAACACAGCGCCACAACACCATAATACCATACAACCACAAACCATTTCAACGATTCGACCGCAGCCGGCGAAAAAGGATTCGCCTATGCCGGAACACAGCGCCACAACACCATAATACCATACAACCACAAAACCATTTCAACGATTCGACCGCAGCCGGCGAAAAAGGATTCGCCTATGCCCGGAACACAAGGCCACAATCACCACCGCACCACCGCACCACAACTCAACGATTCCACAGCTCAACGATTCCACCGCAACCGGCGAAAAAGGATTCGCCTATGCCGGAACACAGCGCCACAACACCATAATACCATACAACCACAAACCATTTCAACGATTCGACCGCAGCCGGCGAAAAAGGATTCGCCTATGCCCGGAACACAAGGCCACAATCACCACCGCACCACCGCACCACAACTCAACGATTCCACAGCTCAACGATTCCACAGCAGCCGGCGAAAAAGGATTCGCCTATGCCGGAACACTACGCCGCAACACCACAAAACCACAAAACCATTTCAACGACTCAACACCAACACCTCCACAGTTCTACCTTTGAGGATTTCTCGCAGAGGCGCGGAGCTATCGGAGGGATCAGCGTGACAGCAGCCGGCGAAAAAGGATTCGCCTATGCCGGAACACAGCGCCACAACACCATAATACCATACAAACCACAAACCATTTCAACGATTCGACCGCAGCCGGCGAAAAAGGATTCGCCTATGCCTGACTTGGAGCACGGAACCTGGAAATCAATTGTATTGACCGAACGTTCAGTCAAAAATAGGTTATCGCCGAGCGTGGTGCAATGTTTCTACGAGCAACGCAGGTGTATTCCTCGACGAAAGTCTGCTGTAGTACGGGGGAATGGCCTCGGAAAGAGCGTTAGCGTCCCGGCTCCAGGTATCGAGAGATCTCCGAGATCAATGTCGCATCACTGGGACGCGGACTGTGAGCGTTGACCACCTTTCCCGCTGCATCCAGTAAGATGTAGCGTGGATAAACGGTGATGCCGTAGGCCCTGGCGATCTTGCGCGTCCAATTGTCATTAGCAAGTAGGTGCTCGCCGGGCATCTCGTTCTTCTTGACATACTGCCGCCAGGCTTCCTCCGAAGAAGTCATGCATACATTGATGAGGGAGAAGTCCGATTCGGCAAGAGACTCAACCAATTGCCGGGCATGCGGAATTTCTTTCTGACAAGGTCGACAGCCCACAAACCAAAAGTTTAGCAGTGTGACCTGCCCCTGAAAATCTTGGGCGGACTGAAATGTTCCGGCCAGGTTCTTCAGATAGAAGCCGGGTGCCTGCCTTCCCTCCAACTGAGGTGTGCTGCGTTCCAGCAGTCGTTGCTGGTAGCGCGGATCTGTCAGGTACTGCTGAAATGATCGCACCAGACGGTCGGGCAACGGCCGGGTGGCGAAGCGATTGAGCAGTAGCTTTTGATAGACCAGCGCCTGACGGATGGACTCTTTTTCGATTTCCTGTATGCCTTGGAGTATTGCGCTGTGCTTGCGCGTGACGCTTTCGAAGTCCTCCTGGTAGCAATCGGCCTGGCAATACTTGATCATGGACGCCATGGTCAGGGTGTGCAGATACAGGGGGATCAGTATACCCAGCTCGTCGTCGGGATTTACCGCTTGCAAGATCCGCACTATGTCGGCATCGTCTCGGGATTTAATCCCCTTGGACACCAGATTGTACGCGCTGCTGAGCTTGTAGATCAGGCTGGTGTAGGTGATGTGCTTCTCCTCGTACGTAAGAAACCAGTCCGGCAGCAAAGGCGCATGTGTAGACAGGAGCGTCAGCTGCATGTGTGTCATCGAATCAAGTATTGCGGTCGCCCTGTTCAAATCCGGATAGTCCTTCAGAAACTGAAAGCCCTGCCGCTCGTCTAGGTGAACCCCCAACTGTTCAAATTTCTGCCCGTAGTACTGTCTGATCATCTCATGTGCGACGTTCTCGTGGTGGAGGCGTGTGCCATCCGTGCCACGTAGGTATATTATGCTGGGATGGCCTGGCACCACGAAGATGTGTTGCACCAAGGAGTCGAGATGACATTGGATCAATCTGGGAGCTTCCATGGACAGGGTGAGTGAGAGGGTAGAAGTACCGGCATCTAAGATCGTGTCGATGGTGGTGGTGAAGTCCAGCAGATGATACTGCACAATCTTCAGGGATTTGGGTAAGGATAGGGCCTCTTCCCATCGAAACTGGATCTCGGTCTCCAGGGGTGCGACCAGATGGTTGTGATCGGACAGGGATTTCCCCGACTGAGCCACCGTCGAGGCAGGCCATGTGAGGAGTAGCGGCAATACGAGGCGGAGAGCAGGCATATCTGGAAACATTGCTTTCTACCTAGATGTGTACAGGCCTTCTCTTTGGTGGGTAGGCCATCGCATCGAGCTGGGTCGACGCAACACGATGGTTGTGCCGCTACAGATCGAGCCTCAGGTTGCTACTGACGCGCGCGCTTTTCCTCTTGGCCACGTCATATACAGTAGCCCGTTTCACCCTTTGTGCGACAGCATCTATGACCTTTTCGGACGCCAGAATAATTTGTCTCCACACAAGGAATTAAATACCTTGAGGGCAGCACCATAATCATCTGAACAATACTACTTTCACATCTTGCCATCTTGATTCTTGCCTTTCACCCTGTCAGGCGATGACGCTTCCAGGCACTTTATGACTGAACGTTGGCAACACGCAGAAGTCCGCGTAATTATTCGGAGGAGGAGTGCTGAATTATCGTTTAAATACTAATAACAGAAAATGGAAAACAAAATTTTTGACTTGGAGCACGGAACCTGGAAATCAATTGTATTGACTGCGGATGAGTGTTGGCTAAGCGAAAGGAGGATGAAAAGCTTAGAAAAATTTGAAACCGCCGTGCGAAAGAGCGGCCTATTTAACAAGAGTGAGTGCGTCCCACTGTCAGCCATTACTGAAGTCTCTTTTAACGAAGCGTCAGAGTATCTTAAGGTGAAATATCGGGATGCCAAACAGGGACAGAAGAAATTGAATCTTGGGTTTGAGGACAAAGGGCAAGCCACTCAATTTGGACATTTTTTAGGAGAAAAATTAAGCTTCTCCAAGACCGAGAAGGTGGAAAGCCAACTAAAACCTTTGTTACTCAATGCATTTTACCTTATAGTGGCGGTGGGGGGCACGATTTTTCTAGCCACCCTAGAAGATGCCAGTGAACTTTCAGGAGGTGAAACCAGGAGAAGTCGAGGCAATCGGGCGATGCTGAGGCTGGTCGTGGAGATCCTGGGTCAAACGGGCGTCATCATTGTAGGCAGCTTGATCTCAGCCATTATCGCATATCGCTTGTACAAGCGGTTTGTAAATCCTGCAAACGAAATCCTGTACCGCGGATGAGCTGGCCAAACGGTTGATATCGTCATCGACGCCGAGCCTTTTGACGCCGGTCTCGTGCGCCAGCCCTATAATGGTTTGGCATTTTTACAAAAAAAGATCTTATGAAAAGTTCCACCGAATTTTTTGATCGAAAGAATCCCGCTATACCGTGTGCATTGCCGCGATTATTTTTAGTGGCCCTGGGGCTAGTAGAGTTTCGCATTAGATATGTTGAATAATTTTAATAGGATTTTGTTTGCAGACGAGGCATTACCGAACGATCTCGAAGAGTCGAGCATGACAATGCGAGAAGTGAGGGAACCGCGACAGCGGGTGGGTGGCTAGGCATAGCCGTAGCTATGGCGAGGCTTTGCAACGAAGTATGCGGACCAAAGACATTAGAATTACCTACAAGATTTAATGCGAAACTCTACTAGGTCTGTGCTATTGCGAACATCCCCATGAATCAATGTGTATGCGGCGGAGCAAGATACACTGAGGTTATTGGCGCACAAGACCGCAGCCGGCGAAAAAAGGATTCGCCTATGCCGGAACAAAACGCCGCAAAACCACAACACCATCTCAACGATTCGACAGCAGCCGGCGAAAAAGGATTCGCCTATGCCGGAACAAAACGCCGCAAAACCATAATACCATACCACCACAATCACCACAGCTCCACGATTCGACCGCAGCCGGCGAAAAAGGATTCGCCTATGCCCGGAATAAAACGCCACAACACCACAAAACCACACAACCACAAAACCATTTCAACGACTCAACACTAACACTTGCACAGTTCTACCTTGGCAGTTTTTCGCGCAGAGGCGCGGAGCGCGAGAGCTATCGGGGTGATCCGAATGACTGCAGCCGGCGAAAAAGGATTCGGCGATAGAAAATGAGCTAGGCAAAAGCCTAGAGGAGCTTGCTGATTCATACCTCTTTGGGCCGCTGGGTATGTCGAATACCCGCTTTTGGTGGGACGCACACATGGATGAGTCGCGCTATGCGCAAAACTTTGATGAGCGGGGAGATAAGATAGTAGACCGTCAAATATTAGTAGGCCAACGCTGCCGCCAATCTCCTGACCACGGTACAGGACTATGGTATCTTACTGGAGTATGTGATCAATGGCGCGGGCTTGTCAGATTGGCTGTATGCGCAGATGATAGGTCAACAGGTGCGTCTGGGGGAGGATGCTTTCTTTGGATTGGCGGATACTGACCAATTTCGGCGGGGACGAATATGCCGTGTTGCATTCGGGCAAAGACCCCGGGGTGAGCAAATGGTGACCTGCGTGATGCCTGGTATGTGCCAACCCACATACGATCCGCACCGTCTTCCTGATCTTGTGCGACTTGCTCAAGATCAAGCCCATTGTTTGCGACCAATGCCAGTCCGATGACCAGGAATGCTTGCCGGTTCCTCCTGACACTGCAGTCCTTAAGCTACGGCCCACAAACAGCCACCTCGATCTCCACCAAATCTCCAGATCACAGGATGGTACAGACCATGAATACACGATCACCTATGTGGACCTCAACCCCGATGCCAAAAATTCACGATTTTCCCCTTTTACATCCCTGACAACCCTCACGCCAACATACTTGCCATCCATAAACTGGCTCGATCTACCCACAATGACCCTACATCTGGCATCTCTCGCTGCAAAACACTATCTTCTACTCCCAATGGCGTGTCCTGCGTTTCCCATTAAGTGCATTGCTTGACATAAACTCATTGGATGCTGACAGTCGAAATATTAGAGGCGGAGATGAAAATATAAAAAACCCGAAACATAAGAGTGAAAATTTTGATTTTAGGGGCGACTGGAAGAACTGGAAAATTAATCTTGGAAGAGGCCCTAAATAAGGGGTATGAAGTAGTTTGTTTGGTTCGAGAACCGGAAAAAGTCAAGGAAGATCACAAAAACCTGAAAATTGCGAGGGGCTCGCCCGATCAAATTTCGGACTTGGAGAACGCAATCAAAGGTTGTGAAGGAATAATAAGTGCGTTGAACATATCCCGAAAATCAGACTTTCCTTGGGCACGATTAAGAACACCGCCAACGTTTCTGTCGGACGTAATGAAGAACATAATCTTCCTGCACGAAAAAAATAGAATCGAAAGAGTTGTAGTCTGTTCAGCTTGGGGGGTTGCCGAAACCGAAAATGAAATCCCTATTTGGTTTCAATGGATTATCAAAAACAGTAATATCGGAGTCGCATATAGAGACCACGAAAGACAGGAAGCCGAATTGAAAAAGTCAGGATTGAACTGGACGATTGTAAGACCAACTGGACTGACTAAATTCAAAAATGAGAAGAAAATAATCGAGAGTTATAATAACGAGCCGAAGCCAAAATTAACGATCAGCCGGAAAAGCGTAGCTAGATTTATGCTCAAAGCTCTAAAGAGAGATGAACTAATTGGAAAAACACCTGTAATTTCGGAGTGCAGAGGATGAAAAAAGACGGTTATCAATAGATAGGAATTCAAGTGGTCGGGAAAGCCTGTCCTCGTGCACGGGAACCCAATTTGAATCCTGTGTTGAAAGTGGGTTGCCTTGAGGCTAGGGAGCTTCAGTGCTTTGTCTTCACGGCCGTAGACTCTAAACAGAAATCGTAGTCCATAGATCGTGTGCTTGAAGTAGCTCCTCGACGGCTTCTCTTTGATCAATAGAAATTGCAAGTAACTTCTTCAGTCCGCCCATCATCAGGTCACTCAGGGGCACATAGCGATCCTTTTGGTACCTGGTCTTGCGAATGTGTATCATCCTCCGATCGAAGTCTATATCCGGCCATGTTAGATTGCACACTTCCTGCGACCGAAGGCCGGCACTATAGATCAGATTCAGCATCACCCGGTGCTTGAGGATACCACCAGATTTGAATAGTCTCTGACATTCCTTCTTGCTCAGCACCACCGGAACCATTGAACTGTTGCTCTTCAAACGCATGTGTGGACAGCCAAAATGCACGCTAATCTTGGCAACTACGCAAAGTCGGTGATGGCACGGCATGCTAGGGCAGACTGCCTCTTTAGCTTGGGGGGCGGGATTGGTATGACCGGAATCAGTGGGTCAATATCTCCGGATGATCCATTTGTGACCAATGCCAGTCCGATGACCAGGAATGCTTGCCGGTTCCTCCTGACACTGCAGTCCTTAAGCTACGGCCCACAAACAGCCACCTCGATCTCCACCAAATCTCCAGATCACAGGTTGGAACAGACCATGAATACACGATCTTCACCTATGTGGACCTCAACCCCGATGCCAAAAGACAGTATCTCAAGCAATCTCAGCGCATCCACTTTCAACATTTCAATTCCTCCTCTCCAACCTTTGATTTATGCTCAATTCTCCAAAGATTTAAGAAACAGCTCGTTTGATGCCTTAAAACGCTCTACATCTTTCATGAATTTAGAAATAATAGTTACTCCAGTCGTGTAAATAAGGATAGCATCTCCAATTGCTTCGGCTTGGTCGGATAGAAAAGTGTCTGATAAATAATCTACTATTTTTGACTTCAGAATTTGATTATTCTCCAATAGAAAACGTGAGATTTCTTTGTCGTGCGCCAATTCTGCGCTGGTATTAGCTATCAAACAACCTTTGGAATAGGGGTCACGGAGAAGATTTTCAACTTGAAAGTCTAAAAACTTTCTAATCCCCAAAATCGGGTCGCTTTCGCTATTTAACACTTGCCCAATCACAGAAATGCCCCCTTCCCGATACATAGATAAGCAAGAGTCGAACAGCTCTCTTTTACTTCCAAAACTGTTGTAGAAACTTCCTTTTCCTATTCCAAGTTCTTGCGTTAAGTCATTTAAGGAGGTGGCTTCATATCCTTTAGTCCAAAAAAGGTTAATGGCCTTTTTCATCACCTCACTTCTATCGAATAATTCGACTTTTGGCATAACACAAATTTAAAAAAAAAGGCGTTTGTACCAATCAGAACAAATTTCTTATATTTGTACCACTCGGTACAAATATGTTGACAAAAATTAAATAAAACATGATTGATCTTAAAAACTTAAAAAGATATTTATCCTTCTCTTAGCTTTCAATGCTTTGATGCAAGTCGCAATGGGAGTCATGATGCTCCAAGATTTTCAGCAGGTGGCAACATCTATGTTAAACCTCAACTATAGTGCAGATATGTCGAAACTTGGAGGGACATTAGGGATGAATGTTCTGTTTTTGGGAATTGTTCTGTTTCTCAGTATTTATTGGATTTACCTAAATAATCGAAGTGGTGTCTCCTTAGCAATGCTCTTTGGGTTGTATGTGGTTATTGCTGGTATTGTTTCTTATTCTCAAGGAGTTTCAGAAGGTCTAACTATGGATGCTCCAAGAGGAATCATGATCTTAGTTTTGGGATATTTTGTTCAGCGACAAGACAAGGCCATTTTATCATAAACCATTTCCTGAAAGATTAACTCATTATCAAATAACCCCAGATGGAAAAACAGATTCCGGGATGAATGAGATCGCAGTAAGCAATCTACTTGGAAATGCCATTTTGGTGGAACTCCAATGATGAAATTCATATGGAATTATATCATGCCTATTTTCTTTTCGGTGTTTGGAATGGGGCACAAAGTCGACAAAGGAGCGGCACGATTTGTGGATGCAATTTCAAACAAAAAATACAAGACAGGAAGATTTTGCGCCAGTAGGGAAGGTAAAATGACAGGTGAAGTCGTGGACCACTTTGAGATTTTACCGGCGTTGGCCAACGTTAACGCTCAGGAAAGCGCTTATCAGGCGGTCATCAGTTTTTATCTTAGTTTTTATGTAATTACGTAATATTACGTAATAAATAAGATCGGATTAGACAAGATGGCACATGCGCCCAAAGCGTTGAACAAGCCCTTCTCGTTTTCATAGAAAGAATCGTCCACGATAAATAGCCCGATGGATTAGTATTAGCAGCCTGATAAGGGGATTAGATATTAGTCAGATGGTCAACTACAGAGGACGGACTACAGGCGTATGACTCCTATTTATTGTTTAAGGATTATAGTGCGGCAAGGCTGTGAAGTAGAGGTGTTGAAGTGGTGGACTGTGACTGAACTGTTGAGGAGTTGAACCGTCTTGCGAATGTGTATCATCCTCCGATCGAAGTCTATATCCGGCAATGTTAGATTGCACACTTCCTGCGACCGAAGGCCGGCACTATAGATCAGACTCAGCATCACCCGGTGCTTGAGGATACCACCAGATTTGAATAGTCTCTGACATTCCTTCTTGCTCAGCACCACCGGAACCATTGAACTGTTGCTCTTCAAACGCATGTGCGGACAGCCAAAATGCACGCTAATCTTGGCAACTGCGCAAAGTCTGTGATGGCACGGCATGCTAGGGCAGACTGCCTCTTTAGCTTGGGGGGCGGGATTAGTATGACCGGAATCGGTGGGTCAACATCTCCGGATGATCCATTTGCGACCCATGCCGGTCCGATGACATCGAATACTTGCCGGTTCCTCCTGACACTGCAGTCCTTAAGCTACGGCCCACAAACAGCCACCTCGATCTCCACCAAATCTCCAGATGACAGGATGGAACAGACCATGAATACACGATCTTCACTTATGGGACCTCAAGCCCTATGCCAAAACTCACGACTTTCTCCTTTTCCACCTCTGACAAACCTCGCGCCAACATCCTTACTATCCACAAATGAGCTCGATCTAGCCACAATGAACCTACATCTGGCATCTCTCGCTACAAAACACTATCTTCTACTCCCAATGGCGTGTCCTGCGTTTCCCTATACTGACCATCAGGCTACTGACGATACTGTCAGCACAGATACCAGCGATCTTGTCAACACGGCCTCGTTCAACTGTCATGGATCCCGACTTTCATGGTCGGGGACATGTCTGCGTCTGACACTACCCTGAACCTGATCGCCTCAGCATTATGACGCAGACATTCCTTTGTGTTATGTCCAACTAGAAATGTAATTAGATGAATATGATATTAAGAATAATAACTCAAGTTTCGGCAGTAAAGGAATAAGAAAAAAAAAGGAGTTAAGTTACTTCTCTAAAATACAGTAAATCAGTATTTTAGAGTTGACAAAAGAAACAAAACTCCTTAATGAAAGATACAGATTTTTTCGAGGAAATACAATCAATTTTGATGTATTCTGGACAGATTTCGTGCGCACTATTTAACGATGTAGTGAATAGTTCTCTATCAGGGATCAAGGCACATCATCATGCTTTAGCCAGTCGAGATTCGGTGGTCAAGATGATGGTCTTGCTAAAGCTGTTGAAGATTGAGTCAATTGGGCAGTATTTTAGATCCGATTTAGGCAGGTTGATCCAATATGGCAAAGACGTATTCTATGGGATCAAGAATAGTCCGAGGATTAATTGGCGACAATGCTTGCTGAGACAAGCAAAGAGTTGTGATATCGAAGGCGAAGAAATATCACAAGACCATTCAAGGGCCGATCAGACGCGATGCTTTATTATAGATGATACCGACATGCCAAAGACGGGCAAGCGCATGGAACTATTAGGGCGGATCTATTCCCATGTGAAGGGCGGGTCCATACTGGGATATAAGGGGCTGAATCTGGCGTTGTGGACAGGTGCGACCCTGTTGCATCTTGACTTCTCCCTACATGGGGAGGCTGGGAAAAAGAAGGACCAGGGAATCAGGAAAAAAGATCGAAAGAAAAGATATGCTAAGAGGCGGGATAAGAATAGTCCAGGATGTAAAAGGACATCAGAATACTTTGAGAAGAAGACACTGGTAGCCGTACAAATGCTGAGACGAGCTATCAACAAAGGGTTCAGAGCCTCCTATATACTGGTAGATTCCTGGTTTTTTAACAGGTCATTGGTGGAAGCGGCGGTAAGCCATGGGATCCATTTGATTAGCCGGCCGAAGAACAATAATTGGAAGTATATATTGAAGGGGAATCCCCGTACTATTTCCAGCCTATCCAACAAGTTTCGATCGTTGAACTCCAGAAAATATTGGACAGAGATGGGCCTATATTACGGAGGATTGACTGTAGAGTTCCAGGGTCACCTCCTCCAATTATTCTTTTACAAAGAGAACAAACGAGGTAGCAAATGGGAGGTTATTGCCACGACCAATCTAAAAATTGGAGCCAAAAAGGCTTATCAGATTTACCAGAATCGGTGGAGCATCGAAGTGTCTTACAAGGAACTCAAGCAACATTTGAAATTTGGCGCTTGTCAAAGCAGAGACTTTGACGCCCAAATCGCTGATGCTACCCAATGCCTGCTGGCCTATAATTTCTTGTCAAAATATAAGATGATTCACCATTATCAAACCATCGGCGGTTTATTCAAAGAGATCTCACGCAACTGGCTCAGTCCCACTCTCATGAATAGATTTTGGAACAAAGTAATGGGCCTAATCCGAAAACTTGCCCGATTCGTAGACCTGCCCATCAACATCCTGCGCGATAATCTACTGCGGAAGGATGAATTCTACTCCAAATTTGAGAAACTGTCCCTAGCATTTACTACCGAAACTTGAGATAATAATTCTAGCGCTGACAGTCATTCCTGCAAAGTCGCAGTCCTTAAAGGATGTTTTGAGCACTGAGGATAAAATATTTGGTTTGTCGAGAATTTGGTCAGAGGCAACCAATAATTTTGTTTTTCTTGATCGATTAACAATAGATTTTGACAGTCTTTACCGAGCCACAATTCCAAGCGTGATTGCTGCTCAGAACAACTTTGAATACATAAATGTATTGAGAAAGTTCATGAACAAACTGGATGATGGTCACACAGGGATACTTTTGAATCAGTTCTACTGGAATGAAGGTGATTATCCTCCAGTCTTTTTGACAAAAGAAGATGGTAAATTTCTTGTGCAGAGAATAAGTAAGGATTTCGTTCAAGAAATACCTTTAGAATCCGAACTTCTAAGAGCTGACGGAGTACCTTACGCTGAGTATAAGGAAAATAGTCCATCGGGCAATCTATTCAGTTTCGTTAACACTACTGTATTGCTTGAATTCAAGACCCCATCTGGAACCATTGTCGAAAAGGAATTTGTTAGAAATTTTAATCACATGCACCGAACTGGTAGCCCTATAGAATTGGCTGTGATGGGCGAACAGGTGTCAAACAAGGATTGGAAAGAAATTGAATTTAAACAGATTGATGGGTACTCCCTCGTAGAAATTAATACATTCCAAAGAGATACAGTCGTAAAACAGTTTCAAAAGTACATTGATGAAATAAATGAATCTAAAGGACTTATTGTTGACGTAAGAAAAAATAGAGGGGGCAACAGTGTATACGCAAAGGGAATTGCTCAACATTTAGTTTATAGGGATTTCCTCGTAGGTCCAATGTGGAAAACGAGAATTAACAATGCTGCTAAGAAGGCGTGGGGTTCAATGGCCCTATATGGTAAAGATGATGGATGGACAAGATCTAATCAGAAATATTGGAGGAATAATGCTTGGGAGGTCAATGAACCCGACACAACAATTATACCGCGGTCTGTTGAACGTATTAAAGTGCCCATAGTTATCCTGATGGGAGAACAAACGTTCTCAGCCGCGGAGGATTTTTTGATATATACCCTCGGAAATAAAAATATAACCAAAATTGGGCAAAATTCTGCGGGAAGTTCCGGTCAACCATTGATTTTCGAGCTCCCTGGAGGAATATCAGCTCGGGTATGTGCAAAGAGAGATGCCCTACCAAATGGAGAAGATTATATTGGAATTGGAATCAAGCCAGATATTGAGTTAATGAATAACGAGGATGCGATCAGGTTTGCCATTGGTACACTAGAAAAGGGATAGCTGGGCATAACCATGTGCATGACGATCAGCCCGCCAAAAGACATTGAGGTACTTGTACTTTGCAGATGGGTAGCGCAGCTTTTTGATCAGACCTCCAATCGACACCTTCGCCTCAAATCTGTGCAAGCGTGACGCGGATATTCCTTAGCGTTGTACACAATTTGACATAACAAACTATACCACATTGCAACATAGAATAAGGGCTGCAGCACTAGTCGAATATAGAGGTAAAATATTATTGGTAAAGCATGTCCATCCCAAAACTAAATACGAATGGTGGACAGCGCCTGGTGGTGGAATAGAAGATTCTGATATATCGATAATAGCTGGCACTATAAGAGAAGTATTCGAAGAGACAGGGATAACCGTGCAGATCAATTCAGATCCGGTACTCATCAAAGAGTTTGTGGACGACGAGAACGACAGATTGAATATTGAGCTGTTTTTCCCTGCCAAATATATAAAAGGAGTCCTGACTACTGAAAATATTTACGGAAATGGAATTGATGAACAATATATTAAGGCAGCAAGATGGTTCTCGTCAGGGGAATTGGTTGAATATGATGTTTTTCCAAAAGAGATAATTCAATATTTTGACAGGAATCTCCACAAGATATACCAGGGACGGCACTAAACAGTATAATACAATGAGAAGCTTTGGTAACAAGGAAGGAAATCGAAAATACAAGGACAGGCTTGGATCATATGGTGTACTGGTGAACCAAGATAATCATATTTGTATAATAAGGGCTTTTTCTGGATTCACTCTACCCGGAGGTGGAGCAAAACCCCACGAAGACCCAATAGACGCGCTTCATAGGGAAGTAATCGAAGAAACTGGGTTTAAGATCCGCATTTTAAGAGAGATTGGCGTAGCCGAACAATTCTTGCACGCTGCAGGAGAGGGCTACTTTAGGAAGATATGCCACTATTTTCTCTGTTCACACGAAGACCTAGTCACTTCAGAATCCGAAGTTGATCATGAAGTACTTTGGTGCAGTCAATCGGAATCACTTCATAAAATAGGAGAAGAAAGTTCTCATGGATGGGCCCTTAGAGCAGGAATCGATATGCTATAATGGACATTCAAATGCAAACTGCGTACAATAAATAGGGATTCAAGTGGTCGGGAAAGTCTGTCCTCGTGCACGTGAACCCATTTTGAGTCCTGTGTTGAACTGATGAGTACCTAGGAAAAAGCAAAGGAGAAAATTGCCTAGGTTGGTATCATTTTGATACGTTTACCGATCTCTTTTTCAATTGCTTGATTTGTCATCGCATACCAGTCCATAATGAGTAGATATTGTTACATTAAGGCCGTCTGAGCTCAATAATGTAAAGATTTATGCACATATTAACACAGGCCGACTATATATAGCTCAATGCATTAAAAATGCTACATTAAGTCCTATTTCATCCGGCAATGTAGCATAATCTACACATTATAGTCGAAGCCATGTGTCTGGGCTGCTGGCAGATGATGGACTTCACGTGGAGGCACTAATCCCCATGATACAACTTGGCCTCCCCGGGATAGGGAGTGCCTAGACCGGTCTCCAGATACTGTTTCAGACTCAAAAGATAGACGGTCCATTTAGTGGAAAAGTAGGCTAGGGACTCTAGATCCCCGTAGGGGATATTTTGATGGATATGGGTCAAGAACACTTGGCCTTCTTTCTCCTCCAGCGTCCAAACCAACTGGGTCTGATCCCATGCTTTAAAACTGTCGTAGCAGGTCAGGACCAGCTTCTCATCCGGTTCGATCATGTCATAGGTAAACTTTAGGGTGGTTAGTCCGGCAAAATGTAACTGCAGCGTCTCCCCTTTTTTGACCTGCCCTTGTGCGCTGCTGGCCCACCAAGCGGCTAGTCCTTCTGGTGTCGAGATGGCGCGAAACATCTGGACCTTGGAGGTCTTGGCGCCGATGAAGTGTACTGTTTTTTGCATCGTGGTTGTGAAATGTAGACGACGAAGATAGGTGGAAAATTTTGGCAATATCGTGTGCTCGCGCCTACTCCGAGTACGCCTGCGAGTTGGACAAATTTGTTTCCGGGTCTTACGTTATCCTGCATGTGCACAGTCCGCGAGCAGCGACCCTTCAGCGGCAATGGACCTACCATGGGGCTGGTCTCGTGTGCATGCAATTGAGCTTGATGTTTTACCAAGGGCCCTTCTGCGTGACCTGATAGAAGCGATGGCCATCAAATCGATAGAGGCCTTGTCCTGTGCCCCACCACATCCGACCCGACCGATCTTGATACATACTTTGCACACAACAGTTAAGGCCGTCTTCTACTGTAAACACGCTAAAGGCTTCTGGATTTGAAATAGGTATCGTAGGGTCAAATCTGGTCGTGCTGCCGCGAGCTGTGATCCAGATGATTCCCGACCGTTCGATGAAGATACCCCAGATTTCACTACCCCCTATGCCATCGGCAGTGGTATACTTGGTGAAGTTTTTTCCGTCATATCGACAGATGCCATCCTTCATCGTAAACCAAATATTTCCGGCCTGGTCCTGGGCAATGCCACCGGCATAGTTGTTGCCCAGGCCTTCTATTTCGACTATATTTTTGATGGTATTTCCATCGTAGCAGAAGACCCCGTGACTTCCTGAAGCAAACCAGATATTTCCGTCAGCGTCCTCCATGATGTCTTTGGTATTTACGGGAGGAAGCAAATCAAATCGGACAAAGCATTGGCCGCCGATGGTGTCAGCAGTGGCGATATATCGAAAGACACCGCCGTTGGTACCTATCCAGATATCCCCCGATCGGTCGACAAGAATACATCTCCGACCGACCCGGGTATTGCTGAGTCCATGTTTTTCGGTATAGCTCTGAAAGGATTGTCCGTCGTATTTGATGGCTCCGTGGTGCGTGCCAAACCATACATGGCCTTCTTGATCCTCCGTTATGGCATGAACAGTATTGACATGAGCGATTTCTTTACTTTCGTTACCCTTAAAAAACTCGGCACTGCCGTAGTATTCCAACGTGTTTCCATCGTAGCGGGCCACGCTCTGCCCAGCCGGACCGAACCAGTAATTCCCTTTGGAATCCTGAAAAATACTTCGGATATATTGGCTTACCAGATTGGTATCGTTGTATGGATTGTGGTCGGTGGGTGACGGAGGTATTCCTACGATTTCAGGAACCGGATTTGATTGATCGGAGGTTTGCTTGGCCGCCCTGGTCTCTTTTTGGCTTTGACATGAAGTGGCCAGCAGACCAGCTAAGAGCCAGACTAAAAGTGGTTTGCTTGAACAATATTTTGCCATTTTCCTCTTTGGGCTTTAATCAGGAATTGCGTCTGCCAGTCCCCGCAGTCCCGCCAGGTTTTCTTCGAGAATGACCCGCACATCGGCGTCGTCCACATGACCCAGTATGCCAAAGGGACCGCGGTATCCCTGGTCGCGAAGGATTTGTAGCATGGCAGCCTCTCGATCCCCAGCAGCGATCGGCAAAATTTTCGGACCGTCAGCTTTCATGCCGTTGAGGTTAACCGCCCAGAGATAGGGGAGCATGGTGTCTACTATCGACTGGAAGCGATCTAGTTGCGGGTGGGCATGATGAAAATTGTAGATGATGCCGACCTCCTCCGTCTGCAGTGCCTCGATGATCTTGACCTGATTGGCCGGCTCTCCAAACCAGTCTCCGTGGTTGTATAGGGCCACGCGACAGCCCATAGCGGCTGCTCGTTCCTGCAGATAGCCCACCATCTCCGCGCCCTGCTCGATCCGCTGCGCAGCGGAGCCCTGTTCAAAGTAGTTGGCGTTAAACCCCACCCAGAGCTGGGTTTGGAGCTGAGTCGAGGCGATCGCCTGCAGTACTTGCTCATTGGAAGCACTCAGCTGTCCCGGCTGATCCGTGTTGCCATTAATCCACAGCCACACCGCCATTACATCCAACCCGCTCGCCTCGGCGAGCTGCCATTCTTCCGCCATCTCCGCCAGGTGCTGCTCCCGCCAGTCGTAGGCATAGGCCGAAAACCCCAATTCCCTCAGCATTGCTACCCTGGCCTGTGGTGACCGCTCTACACTGTCGAATGGCACCACACACCAGGCAAAGAGGTTGTCCATGGACAGATCTAGTGGAGTGGTGGCAGGAGCTGCCGGTGGTTGTTTGTTGGGCTGTTGGCAGCCCAGGAGTAGGGCGAGGATGGCCAACAGGGTCGGGTAGTAATTAGGTCGCATGCGTTGGTGGATTTATGCACGTCATCAATTGGACGGTCTCTGCGGGCGGACATGGCCGGTGTCGATGCCAGTCATTTTGTTCATGGTGTTGTATCGAATCCTCTACTCTTGGACATGTTGTGGTGTTTAAATTTTACCAACTAATGCTTAAGCGCTGGTATCTACTATGGAGAAGATCTAAATATTTTTGTTGCATTTCATTTGACAGAAATGATTTCTCAATCAATTCTGTCAACGTTTCTTTCTGTTCAACTAGATTCTGTTCCTCTCTATTTAAGGTCTGCTGCGTCAGGTTCAAGCGTTCTGTGCCATAGTAGTCGAATAGCATTTTTCTGGTAATCTTGTTCTTTTTTCCCCGGATCGGCAAGGCAAATTCTGCTTCCGAGTTCTGCATGGAAATGGTTGAGTTTAGAAGATCATAAGCTGGACTCAGTTCAATCAGATCGCCTCTTGCGATCAGACTGAAGTTTTTTAAGTGCATGTCTTCATTGCCAGTGATATAGCAGAAGAGGACCCTTCTGAATAGTTTGCGCTTTTCACGGACTGGAAAAGTGCAATACTCTTCCAGCACTCGAACTAGAGTTTCCATCGAAGAGCGGTACTTAGTATCCCTTGTGTTGTGGGTAAGTTGCGCAAAGTCCTCAAGATGATACTTTTTGTTTCTATGATATCTATCGAAGCGTTTTATGAAATAGCTCAGGCTGCCATCTTTTGAGTAGATTAGGCCAGTCAATGGCACTTCAATGCCGAACGCCCTGGCCATTTTCATGGTCAAGTCCTCATTTTCAGGTACTTCTAAGAAGACATCGCTTTGGGGTTTGATTATGTACGTCCCGCCCAGATCGACGACGGTGAAGACTTCGTCCTTGACCGAGAGGGCTGCGCTGAGTTTTGGCTGAACGCCTTGGATGGACATTTTTCCGGCTCGAACCGCTGCTTCTCTTCTTTGTTCCAACGCGGTGTATGGGAAATCCTTTAATGCCTTGATTCTGCTTATTAATAGATTTAACCCACTTCTACCGTATCGGGGACAGGAGCCCTATGGGGTGCCTTAAAGACGGGAGAGGAGCCGCCAACGAAACGGACTTGGCAGCGCCTCTTCCCGATGATCATGCATGGCGTTTAGACCAGCTGCGGACCGGACCAGCAAATAGGGACTAGGCCGTAGCCGGCGGATTGTTCCGGTCTTGCCCTTCTGGAGGCTCCTTGGCTAAGTTGAAATAGCCATCTTGCACCCGGCTATGGAAAAAGGCATAATTCATTTCCACAGGGACGGGGACAAAGGGCAATCGTACTTTAATGCTATCCGGCGTCGCTTCCAGGACTCTCACCTCCACCGACCGGGTTGACCTTTGATTCGACCTCATAAGCCAAAAGCGTGGTAGTGATTGCCTGGGCGATCTTCGTACACACCCTCCATCATGATACCCCCTTTCTTGCCTTCCAATATTTTGGCCAGGGCATCGACGGTCTTGACCGCCTTGCCATCCACTTTGGTGATGATAAAGCCTTCCCGGATATCGGTTTCGCGCCGAAGCTTTCCGGCAAACAGCTCTGTGACCCGCACACCACCTTGTACGTTCAGTTTCTCTGCCGTCTCGGCGTCGATCGGTTCGAGATTTGCGCCAAGCACATTCAAGATCTCTTTGTGTTCGCGCTTGACCAGCGTGGCCTTACCTTCTCGGTTTTTGAGCACCACGTCGTAGGTGCTTTCCCGACCTTTTCGATTGATGGTGACTTTGACGCTGTCACCAGGACGGTGCCGTGCAATGACCTCCTGCAATCCGGGGGAGCTGACGATAGGCCGGCCGTCGATCGCGACAATCACATCCCCTGGCTTGATGCCGGCACGTGCCGCCGCACTTTCGTCCAGCAAGCTGTCCACATACGCTCCTTCGGTGACCGAGAGATCCATTTCTCGTTGGAGGTTGCCATTCACCGTACGTATCATAATGCCCAGTACGCCGCGCTGCACGACCCCGTACTCCTTCAAGTCATCCACCACTTTGCTGACAATGTTGGCGGGCACAGCAAACCCGTAACCACTATAGGCACCGGTTGGACTGGCAATGGCGGTGTTGATGCCGACCAAGTCCCCATCCAAGTTGACCAAGGCTCCACCGCTATTGCCCGGGTTGATGGCCGCATCTGTCTGGATAAAGCTCTCTACCGCAAATCGCTCGCGTAGTAAGTTGATATTGCGGCCCTTTGCACTCACGATGCCAGCAGTTACGGTAGAGGTCAGATTAAACGGATTGCCCACGGCCAGCACCCATTCTCCAACCCTCACCTCGTCGGAATTGGTAAAGTCAACGGTGGTCAGGTTGTCTTCATGGATCCGAAGCAGGGCGAGGTCGGTCGTCGGGTCAGTGCCGACGATGGTGGCCTCGTAGCTTCTGTTGTCATGGAGGGTCACCTCGAGTTCATCGGCGTCGGCGATGACGTGATTGTTGGTCACGATGTAGCCTTCCGGGCTGATGATCACACCGCTACCCTGACCGACCTGCGGTTGGGGAGGCCTATTTTGCGGAGGCTCGTGTCTATAGAAAAATCGGCGGCCAAACAAATCCTCAAACGGATCACCTCGAAAGAACTCCTGCATGGGATCCTGGCGATCCGTGGATGCCTGCCGGTTTCTTTCCAGTCCTCGTACGGACTTGATGTGCACAACCGCATGCATCACCTGGGCGGCCACCTCGGTGAAGTCTAACGGGACGGGCTTTCCTTCGTCATCGAGGGTATAGCCCACTTGACTCGTGATCGGACGGTCCACGTGCTCTATTTGTATGGTCTTGCTATCTCGGTCCACGAAATGGGAGTAGAGACTCATGGTCCCTACGGTAACAACCAGCGCAATCACACCCGCGAAAAGCAAGGTCTTGCCATGGACCGACGTCACGATGGGAATGTGTTTGCTCATTGCGTCAAAACATTTTAAAGGTTACGAAATGGAAGGGTAAGTGCCAGCCCCCGCCGGCAAGCTATGCAAAGACAGAAGGCCGGTCCATGGGACCAGCCCTCGTAGTTCATTAGGCAATGGTGATTTGCCGTGGTGGCAAAGTCTTGGCTTCTTCCTTCTTCGGAATCAGGATGCGAAGCACGCCATTTTCATATTTCGCCTTGATCTTGGACTCGTCCACAATGGTTTTAGGCAAGTGAAACGAGCGGCTGAAAGATTGATAGCTAAACTCGCGTCGCGTGTACACCTGTCCCTCCTGGAGTTCGTTGGAGGTCTCCTTTTGAGAGCTGATGGTCAGCGTTTCATGATCCAATTCGATATGAAAATCCTTCTTGCTCATGCCAGGCGCGGCCATCTCGACCCAAAAGCCGTCATTGCTTCAACAATGTTGACGGTGGGCAGGGTCGTGTTGGTTGACGAGAAATTGCGGAACCTCCCATCAAACAGATCCCTAGTGAAGAAGTCGTCGAAGAATTGGGGCATCACAGGCAGAAATGAATTTCTCTTCATCAGTGTCATAATACCAGATTTTAAAGGTTAAGCAATTGATTTAACTGAATAAAAAAATCGAAAAACGATTACAACATGGTTTATTAAACCGATCGTGCCTTCGCACATTTTAACCCCCATCAAATCCAGTGCCAGGGCCCCTCTGCCGAAATTTTGTCACTTTCTGGCGGTCATTCTTTCAGCTTCGGAAGTCCCGCTGTCGTCCAGGACGGACAATCTGACAGTTGCTGCAGAGACCTACATGGCTTTCCACTCAAACGCTGCAGACACTGGCCTCTCATTACCTCAACAAAAAAAGGAGCCAGTACCAAACCGTACTAACTCCTTTCTCTTCAGCGGTGGGCGATGACAGATTCGAACTGCCGACCCCTTGGGTGTAAACCAAGTGCTCTGAAGCCGGTGAGCTGTGCCACATCGCAGGGTAAGGCGGTGATTATGAGTCATTCCTTGAGGGTCGGACGCTACCACCCGGTCGCCAGCCGGTAAAACTTACTCAGGTACTGCTCGGCAGATTGATAACTCCTCCTTTATTACACAGTTTCGATATTGGCGAATGGCATCCAACAGTGCTTCCTGGTCGCCGCCAGCGATCTCTAGCATTGCCTTCCAAACGGCTGCAGAATGAGGCCCCTTGTACTCCAACACATCAGTAATAGGGCTGTCGTCGGCAATCGGCTCCATGATGATGGCATCCCAAGGGCCGGTGTGGAAGCGATACACATCCACCTTTTTCCCTGCGGCTGAGTTACCACCGTTGAAATACTTCATTCCAATTTCCATTCCTTTGTTCTCCATACCTGCCTTGAAGTCGATATGGCGAACCACATAAAGTTGACCATCTTGGGACCATGCGGAACAGTACAATAAAGTGAAGAGTGATAGAAATGTGAGTCTACATAACATGATTGTGAGGTTTAATGTCATAGCTTAAAAGAGCATGACGGGCCCGAGTCTTCAAAGTTGCTAGGGGCCATCATAATTCTGAATTTCAAGAAATTCTATTTGTTTATGATTGAGCGACCTGAAATGTCACCCAATCGGGACCATTATTTGATTTTGTTCAGATAGCATTTGCCGTTGGATAGTGAGCTGTCACATGCAGATCGAAGGAGTTGATTCGGATGGTCTTTGCACAACCCAGGCCCAGCGTTAAGGGATCGTGATTTGCCAAACACCCAAAGGGCTCCCCAGATGGATTCGAAGCCTTATGAAATCCGTTGCTTTTTGATGCTAATGGCGGTGCATCCAGACAGGGCGCTGGCTAACAGATATCGACAGCTCTTTGGACGCCTCACAAAAAAAAGGAGCCAGCACATGATCGTACTAACTCCTTCTTTAGATTGGTGGGCGATGACAGATTCGAACTGCCGACCCCTTGGGTGTAAACCAAGTGCTCTGAACCAGCTGAGCTAATCGCCCTTTTCTCCCTAAGACATGCCGCCCTGCGGGGAGGGCTGCAAATATAGGATCATCTGGGATTTGGTGCAAATTTATGTGATGGTGGAGCGCTGTCAGGGGGCGGTGTAATCGTTTGAATGTTTACAAGTTTAGAGGTGGATGACATTGCACCGCGGAGGACGCCAAGTTTTCGCAAAGGTCGCAGAGCACAATCCAGGTGAAGTCAGTCCTTTGCGCACTTTGCGGTGAACTCTTTGGGCTTGACGCCCCATGCTATCCCTCTCGATTGCACCGCGGAGGACGCCAAGGTTTTCGCAAAGGTCGCAGAGCACAATCCAGATGAGTCAGTCCTTTGCGCACTTTGCGGTGAGCTCTTTGGGCTTGACGCCCCATGCTATCCCTCTCGATTGCACCGCGGAGGACGCCAAGTTTTCGCAAAGGTCGCAGAGCACAATCTAGATGGAGTCAGTCCTTTGCGTACTTTGCGATGTCTTTGCGCACTTTACGGTGAACTCTTTGGGCTTAACGCCCCATGCTATCCCTCTCGATTCCACCACGGAGGACACCAAGGCTTTCGCAAAGGTCGCGAAGTCTATTATTAGGTCGGTAGCTCGCAACCCACAAAACTCGCTAACCCACAACTCGCTAACCCACAACTCGCTAACCCACAACTCGCTAACCCACAACTCGCTAACTCAGAACTCGCTAACTCAGAACTGCTCTAAATGCTCGGGGGCTGCTCGCGATACAAGACCGCCAGGACGACTTGGCCGACGACGCGGAGGGTGGACTTATCAATGATGCTGATATCATCGCTGTGGGTGTGCCAATAATTGCCGAAGCGGCCCTGCGAGTGGTTGATGATGTCGATCATGGGTAGGCCGGCGATTTCATTGACGAAGCGGTGATCGTCGGTGATGCCATTGATCTGGGTGTTGACAAAATAGTGTCCGTAACCCATTTGATTAGCCAGACTCCAGACTTTGTCGACGATGTGGCGGGCGTAGTGCAGCGAAAAGCCTTCCTTGGGGAAGGTCGCCCCTTTGGAGCCGACCATATCCAAGAGAATACCATATACAGGCCGATTTTGGGCAGGGAGATTCCTGGCCCAGTACTGTGATCCCAGGCACCAGGTCTCATCGGCACCACCACCATTTTGACCGTTGTCTTCTGCATCAAAGAAGACCAGATCCACGCCGATCTCCAGCGGGTTTTGCTGGACCGTGCGGGCGATCTCCAGGAGAACCCCTACGCCACTGCCACCGTCATCGGCACCTAAAATGGGCTTATCTCTGCGAGCCGGGTCGGAGTCCTCTTCGGCGATGTGTCGTGTATCCCAGTGCGCAGCCAATAGTACGCGATGAGTCGCTGTGGGATTGATCCTGCTGATGATATTGGTGGCCGGAAAGGACTCGCCCGTGTATAGATCGGCCTGAAAGTTTTGTTCCTCGGTGGCGATGCCAAAGCTCTGGAGCTTACTCACGATCCATTGGCGGCAGGCATCGTGACCCGCACTGCCCGGATTGCGGGGGCCAAAGGACAACTGCTGCTCGATATAGGCATAGGCGGAGTCCCGATTAAAGGCTGGGACGGTGACGGGCCGACTCGGTGGAGGGACGGTCTGCGAAGGCGCGTCCGACCCACAGGCAAAGCAAGTGAGCGCCAGGACGACAACCAAGAAGTACAGGTAAACTCGAAGCATCAAAGCAAGTTATCGGTTGGCGGTCCATGTGGTGCCCTCCTTGCCGTCCTTTAACTGAACTTTAAGGGCGCCCAATTGGTCACGTATTTTATCGGCGGTCGGCCAATCCTTGTTTTCACGCGCAGACTTGCGCAGGTCAATGATCAGCTGCATGAGACCATCTACCAAGCCGTTTTGATCCGATGCTGTCTCGCCGGCTGCCTGCAGGCCAAATACATCAAAGAGAAAGGTCTGATAGACGGCCTTGAGATCTTCGAGCGTCCCGGGACTTAGTTGTCCCAGGTCCAGTTGGCCACCCTTGAGTGCATTGATCTTGGTGGCCAGTTCAAACAATCGAGCCAGGGCCTTGGGCGTGTTAAAGTCGTCCGCCATGTCCGTATGTACACCAGCGATCATTTCCCGGATCTCATCATCCAAGGCTGAGTCTGCAGCAGTGCCGTCCGAAGGTGCCAGACCCTGCAAGATCTTGTGGGCGTCCATCAGGCGGTGGTATCCCTTTTCGGCGGCCAGGAGTGCGTCATTGGTGAGGTCCAAGGTGCTACGATAGTGTGCCTGTAGCATAAAGAAACGCACCACCATGGGCGAAAATCCTTTGCTCAGGTGTTCGCTATCTCCGGTAAACAGCTGCATGGGGGTCACCGAGTTGCCTTCACTCTTGGACATCTTACGACCGTTGAGCAGCAGCATGTTGCTGTGCAGCCAATATTTGGCCGGCGTACAGCCACAGGCACCCTTGTTCTGCGCGATTTCGTTTTCATGATGGGGAAACTTCAGATCGTTGCCACCGCCATGAATGTCAAAATGTTCGCCCAGATACTTGGTGCTCATGGCCGAGCACTCCAGGTGCCAGCCTGGAAATCCGACGGACCAGGGAGATTCCCAGCGCATCAGGTGGCTGGGGTCTGCTTTGATCCAGAGTGCAAAATCGGATGGATGTCTCTTCTCGTCCTGCTTCTTGAGGTCGTCGCGGGTCTCCTGCAAGAGATCCTCCACCACCCGACCTGAGAGCTCGCCGTATTGATGTTTGTCTTGCATAAAGCTGGGCGTGTCAAAGTAGACCGATCCGGCAGCCTCGTACGCATAACCATTGGCCAGGATCTGCTTGATCATATCTATCTGCTCAAGAATATGTCCGGTGGCACGGGGTTCGATGCTGGGAGGAAGCGTGTTAAACGTCTCCATCATTGCGTGAAAACCGTTGGAGTATTTCTGCACCACCTCCATGGGCTCCAATTGGGCCAGGCGGGCCTTCTTGGAGATCTTGTCTTCGGCACCGACATCCACGTCACCTTCTAGATGGCCTACATCTGTGATGTTGCGCACATACCGCACCTTGTATCCCTGCGAAAGCAGGTATCGGTAGATCACGTCAAAGCTGACAAAGGTTCGGCAGTTGCCCAGGTGCACATCGCTATAGACGGTCGGGCCACAGACGTACATCCCAACGTAGCCGGGCGTCAGCGGTTCGAAGAGCTCGCGTTGGCGAGTTAGGCTGTTGTGTACGTACAGAGGGGTCATTAATCAGTTGTGAATTTTACTTGGCTGGATACGGGGAAGTGATCGGATGTACCAGTCTTCAAGATGTGGTGGTTTAGTACCTCAAAATTTTCATCCGCAAAAATATAATCTATTTTCAAACCAGGCAGGGCCCCTGCATAGGTACTGCCGATGCCCAATCCGCGGTCCTTGAAGTTGTCCGTGAGTACGCGACTAAACTGTCGATAGGTGTATGAAAAAGGGGTGTCATTAAAGTCGCCTGCCAGCAAAACCGGATGAGGGGATTGGCTGAGGTGCTCCAGGATGTCGGAGGTCTGCGCCTGCCGCACCAGACTAGCCGCCTGATAGTTGCTGATCATCGACCGCACCTTGCTCAGGGCTTTGGTCCCTTCATGGATCTCGCCCATGATGGTGGATGCTTGCGAAGATATGCCATTGCTTTTCAGGTGTACGTTGTACACGCGCAGCTTGCCTTGGGGAGACTCGATATCGATCCAGAGACAGCCATTGACCGATTGATCAAAATGGATCTGGCCCTGTCTTTCGATGGGAAAGCGGGAAAGAATGATCTTACCGTTCTTGAAATAGACGTGCGGCAGGTCCAAGTTTTGGGTGAGCAGGTCGACGTGTACGTCGGAGATTTCCTGCACACATAGGACGTCAGGACGGTTGCGCTCATCCAGATTGTCCAGAAAGGAACGTAGATATTCTTTCTTGTTGTAGCTCTGGGCATTGTAGGTAGTGATGGTGAGGTGATCCGTGCCCGATGCCTGATTAAAATGAAATCCGACAAAACGGGTGATCTGTCCCCACCCCAAGAGCAGGGTGACTAAGGGCAACCAATACCACTTTTTGCGTAGCGACAGCCAAAAGAGGAACAAGATCAGATTGAGCAGCAGCAGCCAGGGCATGAAAAGGCCAATCCCTTGTAGAAAGGCCAGCGAGTGGGGTGGAATGTAGGAGGCCAGGTAGCCGCCCAGCGAAAGTCCAGCGAGGAGGACATTGATGGCCGCGACGGCACCGAGAAACCATTTCATCATCTACCGCTCGCGTTGTGGAGAAAGTCCTTCTCTGCCTGAGTCAAACTCTGATACCCCTCGACTTTGATCTTGTCCAGGATCTGGTCAATGCGCTCCTGAATCTCGTCCTCCGACAGTTTCTCCGACTGACGCTTATATCTTTTCTTGACCACCAGGGTAGTCTTACCTCTCGCACGAGGCCGGCTGCCGTCCTCGCGGAAGAATTGCTGCACCTTGGCAAAGAGCCCGTTGACACCTTCTGACCAGTCATTGCCCTCCCGTAGCTGAAAGACAAAAAACCATCCCATCAACACTCCACCCAAGTGGGCAAAATGACCGCCCGTATTGTGATCGCTGGCCAACCCGAAGATGTCCAGCAGCACGAGCACCGCTACGATGTACTTGAGCTTCACATCGCCGATCAAGAGCAGTCGCATATTATAGTCGGGAGCGATGATGCCGGAGGCAACGACAATAGCCATCACACCTGCACTAGCCCCAAGGGCGTAGATGGTCCCGCTCCCTCCATACTGAAAGAGGGCGGCACTGCCCCAAAACATAAAGCAACCGACCAGCCCGCCGAGTAGATACAGCGGAAAGACCTTTTGCTCGCCGATCAGGTCGGCCACGATGCGCCCAAACCAGTAGAGAAACAACATATTCCAGAGCAGGTGCCAGAAGCCCGTGTGCAGGAAAATACTGGTGATAAAGACCCACGGATGGGTCAGATTGTGCAGCAGACTGGATGAGATGGAGAAAAAGTGGACGATGTCTGCGTAGAGAGGCGGGAGCTCGCCCCCATTGCCAATCTTGAGCGCAAAGTGTACGCTATTGATCAGGATGAAGACGCCCACGTTGATGATCACGAGCCGGCTGATGACATTGCCTGTCGTGAACTCGCGTCTGATATCTGCGATGATCGACTGCAGCATTATAACCTACCTGATTTGCGCCAGTAATAGATAATGATCGCTCCAAAGATAGCACCTCCCAGGTGGGCATAGTGGGCCACGCCCGTCTGATAGTTGCTAACGCCCAAAAAAAGTTCGAGGGCGGCATAACCCAGCGCTAGGTATTTAGCCTTGATCGCCACGGGAGGAATGATCAAATGCAGTTGATGGTTGGGGAAGAGCATGGCATATCCAGCCAGCAGACCAAATATCGCTCCGGAGGCTCCACGCATATTGAAATGTACAGCCTGCATGGCGGCCTGGTAGTACATGGGGTCCCTCGCGGAAAGCTCCCAACCCAAAACCAGCAAGTGCAAGACCATCGCACCCAGGCCAGTGAGCAGATAGAAGGTGAGAAAACGCTTCGCGCCCATGTGCATTTCCAGCATGGTGCCAAAAATGTACAGACCAAACATGTTGAAAAACAAGTGATTGAGATCCCCGTGCATAAAGAGGTGGGTCACCAATTGCCAGGGTCGAAACAAGTCGTGAGCTGGGTAATACAGTGCCAAGGCGTTGGAGGTATTGGGCATCAACAACTCCGTACCGAAAAACATCAGCACATTGATGATCAAAAGTTGTTTTACGACATCGGTAATTCTCAGCATCCGTACCTAATTAAACTTCAAAACGAGGTCATCTAGTTCGAAAGTCAAGAAGCATTTCTTGCCTGCCGGACTTTGAAATGGCACCTCGCACGCGAACAATTGATCGATCAGGGCTTCCATCTCCACGGTGGAGAGGGCGGTGTTTCGCTTGATGCAGGCGCTGCGGGCCAGCGAGAGGGCCAGCCGTTGCTCCTCACCCAATTCTAAATTGACGTTGAGCTTAAATTGTTCGAGAAGTTCGCGAAATAGCGCGGTCTCATCACTTAAATTCGACAAATGGGCCGGTATGCCATGAAGAATGAAGCTGTCCTTGCCAAATCCGGTCAGGTCAAAGCCCATATCCCGGACCCGGGGCAACATCTCCTGGAGTAGGGTGGATTCTTGGGTGGTGAGGGTGATCGTCTTGGGAAAAAGCAACTCTTGGGTACTGGCCATCTGACTACCCAGTGACTGCAGAAATTGCTCGTAGAGGATACGCTCGTGTGCGTATTGCTGATCGATCAGGATGAAGCCGGATTTGATCTGGGTGATGATGTAGCTCTCGTGTATCTGATAGGGTGTTTTTCGATCCATGGGGGCATCGATCGCCTCCAGTTGAGATTCGGCCGGGGCACCCATTGGCGCGTCTGTGGTCCGCTTTTCCAGACCGCGATACAACTCTTCCCAGCTGCCAGGCGTCGATCCCTCTCGCGAGAAGCTGGATGGGATGATGATCTTTTCGCGATTGCTGGGCGGACGCACTTCCGGGATATTGGCAAGTGCCGGGTCCTGATCAAAATCGAGAGAGGGCGTGATATTGTGTTGGCTGAGGGCTCGGCGGACGGCGGCCTTTACCAGATTGTATATCAGTCGCTCATCTTCAAACTTGATTTCCTGCTTCGTGGGATGCACATTGACATCGATCCGGTCCGGGTCCATGGTCAGGCACAGCACATAAAAAGGGTGCGTGCCCGGCGGGATGACATTTTCATAGGCCATCGTGACGGCATGATGGAGATAGTGGCTCTTGATGAAGCGCCCATTGATGAGAAAAAACTGTTCGCCCCGGCTTTTCTTGGCCGCATTGGGCTTGCCGATAAAACCAGCGATGTTGCAGAGATCGTTTTCCTCGTCGATCGGGACCAGCTTGTCATTCATCGATTTTCCAAAGAGGCTGACGACACGTTGGCGCAGATTGCCGGCGCGCAGGTGGTAGGTCTCCGTATTGTTGTGAAAGACCTCAAAGTAGATGGATGGATTGGCAATGGCCACCCGTTGAAATTCGTCCAGGATGTGGCGTAGTTCGACGGTATTTGACTTAAGAAATTTACGTCGGGCGGGGATGTTGTAAAAGAGATTTTTGACGAGAAGATTGGTGCCGGCGGAGGTCTCGCAAGGCTGTTGACTCACTACTTTGGAGCCCTCGATCACGAGGTGGGTGCCGATTTCCTCTTCGTGGAGCCGGGTCTTGAGATCGACCTGGGCCACCGCGGCAATGGAGGCCAGCGCTTCGCCTCTAAATCCCAGGGTGCGGATGGCATAGAGATCTTCGGTCCGGCTGATCTTGGAGGTGGCATGTCTTTCGAAGCTCATGCGGGCGTCCGTGCCGCTCATCCCGGCCCCATTGTCGATCACCTGGATGGCCTGCTTACCGGCTTCGCGTATGATGAGCTTGATGTGGGTGGCTGCGGCGTCGATGGCGTTTTCCAGCAGCTCTTTGACTACGGAGGCAGGACGTTGCACAACCTCGCCGGCAGCTATTTGGTTTGCGATAGAATCGGGAAGGAGCTGAATGATATCAGCCATAGGTGATATTAGCCTTCAAACAGTGACATAAATTCGGGCAAATATACTGTAAGAAGGACGTAGGTCAGGCCAAAAAGAACCACAATGATGGCCAGCAAAAGGATATTGGAGCGACGGATAGCGTCCTTGTTGGCACTGCTGCGGTAGCTCTTGCGGCGAAAGGAGCTGGATATGCGCGATTTGGCCAGTTCCGTCTCCGATAGGCCCTCCCCCTTGTGCTTGCCGAGGATCTCGTCCAAACGTTCCTTTTGTGGATCGTAATAGCGAGGGATATAGTTAAATCGCTGATGCTTCGGCGTCTTAAAAAAACTAAAGAAGGCCATGACAACTATTTGAAGGTGAATAAAAGTATAACACTTTTGTAAAGAAGACAAAAGAGGCGGTCCCTCCTTCTTTCTCCTGTAGATGCTGGCCCGTGGTACGCTTGGCGTAAGCTCCGACCCCTGGGTTCTCCGCTTTGCTTCGAAACGCCGGGGGGACAACTATCAAGGTTGCCCCCGACCCCTGCGTTCTCCGCTTTGCTTCGAAACGCCGGGGGGACAACTATCTCGAAGGGAGCAAATCCGGTAGGGACGAACCGAAGCGGGCCCGCCTGCCAACGCCGGCCGCTCAGGAGCGATAGCGTTTTGAGCCCCGTAGGGGCGGCCAGGCGCTGATTGAAGCTAGTTGTTGCATCCCCATCTCCGCACACCGGTCCACCCCGGCGTTCCGAAGGACGCAGGGGCCGGGGGTTTTACCGCCCAGGTTCTCCGCTGCGCTTCGAAACGCCGGGGAGGCATCCATCTCGATTCTACACTGGCAAGTCCCGTAGGGACGAACCGAAGCGGGCCCGCGTGCCAAGGCTGGCCGCCCAGGAGCGACAGCATTTTGAGCCCCAGAGGGGCGGCCAGGCGCTGATTGCAGCTAGTTGTTGCATCAACATCTCTGCACTCGGGTCCACCCCGGCGTTCCGAAGGACGCAGGGGCCGGGGGCTATACCACCCAGGTTCTCCGCTGCGCCTCGAAACGCGGTGGAGACAACTATCTCGAAGGGAGCAAGTCCCGTAGGGACGAACCGAAGCGGGCCCGCGTGCCAAGGCTGGCCGCCCAGGAGCGATAGCGTTTTGAGTCCCGTAGGGGCGGCCAGGCGCTGATTGAAGCTAGTTGTTGCATGAACATCTCTGCACACCGGTCCACCCCGGCGTTCCGAAGGACGCAGGGGCCGGGGGTTTTACCGCCCAGGTTCTCCGCTGCGCTTCGAAACGCCGCGGGACAACTATCACGGTTGCCCCCGACCCCTGCGTTCTCCGCTGCGCTGCGAAACGCCGGGGACAACTATCACGGTTGCCCCCGACCCCTGCGTTCTGCGCTGCGCTCCGAAACGCCGGGGAGATAACTATCTCGATTCGACATTGAGCAAGTTTTGTAGGGACGAACTGAAGCGGGCCCGCGTGCCAACGCTGGCCGCCAAGGAGCGACAGCGTTTTGAGCCCCATAGGGGCGGCCAGGCGCTGATTGAAGCTAGTTGCTGCATCCCCATCTCTGCACTCGGGTCCACCCCGGCGTTCCGAAGGACGCAGGGGCCGGGGGTTTTACCGCCCAGGTTCACCGCTGCGCTTCGAAACGCCGGGGAGACAACTATCACGGTGGCCCCCGACCCCTGCGTTCTCCGCTGCGCCTCGAAACGCCGGGGAGGCATCCATCTCGATTCTGCACTGGCAAAGTCCCGTAGAGACGAACCGAAGCGGGCCCGCGTGCCAACGCTGGCCGCCAAGGAGCGGTAGCGTTTTGAGCCCCATAGGGGCGGCCAGGAGCTCAATTAAGCTAGTTGTTGCATCCCCATCTCTGCACTCGGGTCCACCCCGGCGTTCCGAAGGACGCAGGGCCGGGGGCAAGATGGTCCTTGACCCTGTGTTTTCCACCGTTCTACCCCTCCACAATTCAACCCGTCCACAATTGAACACCTCTACATCACCATCCCTGCTTTGTTGCCATTGAAAATCAGAGTACTTTTGCGACAGATTATCGATAAGCCTGTCTTATGAGCGATCAAATCAAGCATGAGTGCGGCATTGCGCTCATTCGCTTGCTCAAGCCGTTAGAGTACTACGAGGAAAAATACGGCACTCCTCTCTTTGGGCTGCAAAAGCTACAGCTCATCCTGCAAAAGATGCGCAACCGTGGCCAGGACGGCGCCGGCGTGGCTACCATCAAACTGGATCCGGAACCCGGAACCCGGTACATCAGTCGCAAGCGCAGCAATGACTCACAATATTTGCGGGATCTGTTTCAGAAAGTCGATGCCCACTTTGAAGGGTTGACCGAGGGCCAACTGCATGATGCCGCTTGGCTAAAAGATAATCGACCCTTCACCGGCGAGGTGCTCTTGGGGCACCTCCGTTACGGCACCCACAGCAACAATACCATTGAGACCTGCCATCCCCTCCTCCGCCAGAACAATTGGATCAACCGAAACCTAGTCCTGGCAGGCAACTTCAACCTGACGAATGTGAAGGAACTCTTCGAGGAGTTGTTGGAACTGGGCCAGTATCCCAAGGAGGTGTCGGACACTGTGACAGTATTGGAGAAGATCGGCCACTTCTTGGATGACGAGGTGCAGCGACTGTTTACCTGGTTTAAGCCCGATGGATATAGCAATCGGGAGATCAATCAGCTGATCGAGGAGCACCTCGACATCCAGCGCCTGCTGAGCCGGGCCACCAAGCGCTTTGACGGAGGCTACGTTATGGCGGGCATGATCGGGCATGGCGATGCCTTCATGATGCGCGATCCCAATGGCATCCGTCCGGCCTTCTACTACCACGACGAGGAGATCGTGGTGGCAGCCTCCGAGCGGCCCGCCATCCAGACCGCCTTCAAAGTGCCCCTCCGCGAGGTCAAAGAATTGCAGCCTGGGCACGTGCTGGTGGTTAAGAAAAAGGGATCGGTGGTCGAGCAGTCATTCATCGCGCCACAGAAGCGGCGATCCTGTTCATTTGAGCGCATCTACTTTTCGCGCGGCACCGACAAGGACATCTACCTGGAGCGCAAGAAACTAGGCCAGCAACTGACGGAGCAAGTGCTGGACGCGATCGATTATGACTTTGAGCATACCGTCTTCTCGTATGTGCCCAATACGGCGGAGACAGCTTTCTTCGGCTTGATGGAGGGCATCGAGTCTCGGCTCAACGAGATTCGCCGGGATAAGATTCTGGCACTCGGTGATCAGCCCAAGGGGGAGGACATTGAAAAGATCTTGGCCCTCAAGCCCCGCTTTGAGAAGATCGTCGTCAAGGATGCCAAGATGCGCACCTTCATTGCCACGACCAAGGAACGAGGGGATCTGGTGTCCTATGTCTATGATGTGACCTACGGCATCGTGCGCAACCACATCGATACGCTGGTCCTGGTGGATGATAGCATCGTACGAGGGACCACACTGCGAGACAGCATTATCACGATGGTGGATCGATTGCATCCCAAGCGCATCATCTTTGTCTCCTCTGCTCCCCAGATCCGATATCCGGACTGCTACGGCATTGACATGTCACGTATGGGCAATTTTGTGGCTTTTCAAGCCATGATCTCCCTGATCCGGGAACAAGGTCGGGAAGATCTCCTGGACGAGGTCTACGAAAACTGTAGAGCCCAGCAGTTTCTCCCGGCAGAGAAGGTATCCAATCAGGTCAAGGTCCTCTACGATCAATTTACCTATGAGCAGGTGTCTGACCGCATATCCCGCATCTTGGAGCCGGAGTACGTAGAGGCGGAGATCAAGATTATCTATCAGACACTGGAGGGGACTACGCGAGGCGATCCCCGATCATACCGGAGATTGGTTCTTCAGTGGAGACTATCCCACCCAAGGGGGCAACAAGGTGGTCAACAAGGCCTTTGTCAACTACATGGAAAAGAAGACGGTGCGGGCCTACTAACAGATCCTCGCTTGACCTACCACCCAAGGGCTTCCAGACCGGCTACACACCCACACACGAATGCCGGAAATGCAACATCCGATGCGGCCCGCAATTATTTGATTTGCACGGATCTTGACCGGCGCAAAAAAAATTCCAAGCGCATTCCAACCATTTCGGTCATCTTTCGTCTAGAGAAGTAAACAGGCGCTGGAAAACTTAACGGATACGCAACTTGTCGAGCGCTGCCTTGATGGCGACCGAAAGGCCGAGTACCTTTTGTACCAGCAGCATGTCCAGGGGCTGTACCACAGCGTATGGCGCATCGTGGGTCGCCGTGATGTGGCCGAGGACATCATCCAAGAAGGCTTTGTCAAGATTTTCGACCGGTTGGCAAGCTATCGAGGGGAGAGCAGTCTGCGGTCCTGGATGCAACGCATCATGCGAAATCTCGCCATCGATGCGGTGCGCAAGTCCAAGCGAGAACTCCAAATGATGCAAAGCCAGGAGGAGATTCCGGTGACCATCATGGCCCCAGTAGACGACATGCGAGAGATACAAGTCGCCCAACTCCACGAGGCGATTAAGCGCTTGCCCCAAGGATGCAGGATCGTGTTGTCTCTACATCTATTTGAAGGGCTGAAACACCGGGAGATTGCCGACCGACTAAACATTAGCGAATCCACCTCAAAGACCCAATATCGCAGAGCTAAATGGCTCTTGCAGAAGGACTTAACAGCGGTAACAAATGAAGGATAACATCGAAAGACTGTTGGAGCGCCATCGCGACGCCTTGGACCAGATGGAAGAGGTCCGGGAGGACCGGATCTGGGATGCCATCGGTCGTCAGCGGGGGCCAGGAGCAAAAGACGCCTGTGCGACAGATCTGGTGGTTGCGAGCAGCTGCCGCGGCCATTGTCCTGCTGGTGGTGGCTCTCTGGTGGACCCGCAGCGAATTGACCTTGCAGCGCTCGCTGAATGAGGCCTTGACGGCAGCCACTTATTACCCGTCCTTTCATGCGCAAGAAGCTCGATATCTGGACCAGATCCAATCGAAAAAGGAAGAACTCCAGTTCGATCAGTTGAAAGAGATGGATTTTCCCACCATCCTGGGCGAGCTCAAGTCGATGGAGAACCAGTACGCAGTGATGCTTGACGATCTGGAGATCTATCCCGACGAGGAGGCGGTCATACGTGCCTTCATGCGCTATCATGAAAGACAGTTAAAGCTCCTCGAACTTTTATCTAAAGAAATTCAAAAGAAGCAAAGAGATGAAGACAGAACGGATACCCACGCGATCTAGCACATGGTCTTGGGGCCTACTTATTTGCCTGCTATTGACGGCAACGGTCTCCTATGGCCAGACCAAAACCCGGACCATCGAAAAAACCTATGACGCGAATGGGCAATCAACGATGGCGATCGAGCATCACCGTGGCGATCTCGTGGTCAAGCGGTCGACCGACGACAAGTGTCACATCCGGCTCGATGTGGAGGTGAAGGGATCTGATCCCGCCGAAATCGAACACCTGTTTGAAGTGATAGAACTGGAGGAGCGCTCCGGCGGATCTGAGGTCAAGACCGTCACCGGGATACAGCAGTGGAACCGGTCCAATGGACGCACTAAAGTGAAACTGCGTGACGGCACGGTGCTGCGATCCCTGGAGTCGATTGACATCGAGATGACTGTGTGGCTCCCCACCATGCGGTCGATCAAACTCAGCAACAAATATCATAACATCGTCGCAAGGGAGGCCATACCCTGTCAAGCGGTGATCTCCCTTTATAGCGGCAGGCTCGAGACGAAGGATATCCAAGGAGATCTGGAGTTGAAGATGAAGTACTCCAGTGGGCAGGTGGGCAATTTTGCCCAGGGCACATTTGAATTTTACGAGACGGACATCGAATTGGGCAATGGGGGAGACCTGGAGATCGCATCTAAATATTCGGAGGTCGCCCTAGGTACGGTAAACTCCATCTCGATTCAGAGTTATGAAGACGAATATGAGATCAAAGCCATCCCCGGCAAGGTGTCGATCCGAGACAAATATTCCGAGTTTGATCTGACCGAGATCGGACCGGCCACCTTTGAACTGTACGAGAGCGATGTCAAGTTTACGCAGGGCGGTGAGATCATGATGAGCAGCAAGTACTCCGAGTTGGATGCGATCCAGGTGACCTCATTGGCGGTGGAAAGTGGCTACGAAGACAAAGTGAGTCTTCGCGAGGTTTCGACGATAGACATTGCCAATGATAAGTACTCGGAGTATGACATCGACCAATTGTCCACTCGCTTCAAGATCAAGGGATATGAGACCAACGTAGATATCGGAAGTGTGGCCAGCTCGCTGCAGGAGATCTGGATCGACAGTAAGTACGACAAGATGCGTTTTGGCTTCCCGGCGGGTCTCAAGTATGATCTGGATGCGGAGCTAAAATATGGCGACATTGACTACCACGAAGGCATCACGGTGCAGTTGGAAAAGCAGAAGACGGGGGATGAGACGGCGATCAAATGGACGCAAAGCGGGGCCACGGCCAAAGTCTATGTCCGTGCGTACAATACCGATATCGAGCTCAAATAGCCACTAATAGTTAGACACGGTGGTGCCGACAGGTTCGCCGATCGCGATACGCTGGAGGTTGCCCTTCTTATGGACATCAAAGACGATGATGGGCAGATCATTTTCTTTGCATAGGGTGAAGGCGGTCATATCCATCACCTTGAGGTTCATGCTGATGACCTTGTCAAAGGACAGTCGCTCGTAGAGTACGGCATCCTTGTTGACCTCGGGATCGTCCGAGTAGATACCCTGCACACGGGTACCTTTAAGAATGACGTCCGCGCTCATCTCGTTGGCCCGGAGAGCAGCCGCAGAATCGGTGGTGAAGTAGGGGCTGCCGGTGCCGGCCGAAAAGATCAACACTCGTCCTTTTTCCAGGTGTCTGATGGCTCGGCGGCGGATATAGGGTTCGGCGATCTCCTTCATCTCAATGGCGGAGATCAAGCGGGTAAAGACGCCCTTGCCCTCCAGGGCACTCTGCAGCGCCATCCCATTGATCACCGTGGCTAGCATGCCCATGTAGTCCCCCTGTACTCGCTCAATCCCAGAGTCTCTGGCTTGTAGCCCGCGAAAAATATTACCGCCACCGATCACGATGGCGATCTCCACCCCGAGGTCTCGCAGCTCCTTGATCTCCTCGGCGTAGTGGGCCAGCATTTTTGGGTCAATACCATAGGAATTTTGGCCCATCAGGGATTCTCCTGAAAGCTTGAGCAAGACGCGTCGATAGAGTAGTGCCATAGAGTCTAGTGCAAAAAGAAAGCGGATCAACAATTGATCCGCTTCGTAGAATTGAGTCTTATCCTAGAGCGACATGTCGAAAACCTTCGACCTCCAAGTCGCCATCCAGATCCTTCAGGTATTGGCTGACGGTACGCTTACCGTCCTTGACAAAAGCCTGGTTTAACAAAGTGCTCTCCTTAAAGAACTTATTCAGCTTTCCTAGGGCTATCTTCTCGATGATGGCTTCGGGCTTGCCCTCTAGTCGGGCCTGCTCCTTACCGATCTCGATTTCTTTGGCTATGATGCTTTCGTCGACCCCATCCTTGTCCAAGGCAATCGGCTTCATGGCCGCCACCTGCATGGCAACGTCCTTGCCGGCGGTCTCAAACTCGCCACCATTTTTGTTTAGCCCGACGATCACGCCGGCCTTATATCCCATATGGATGTATGGTACGACGAGCGGTGCCTCCAATTTTTCATAAGAAGCCACTTCAATCTTTTCGCCGATCACGCCAATCTGTTCGATGACCTTATCGCCGATGGTCATGCCATCGATGGACAACTGCAGCAGCCCATCTCGATCCGCCGGAAATGAATCCAGGGCGATCTCTGCTATCCGCTTGGCCAGGGAGATAAAGTCCTCATTTTTTGCTACAAAATCTGTTTCGCAGCTGAGTTTGATGACGACCCCTTTGGCATGGTCATCTGAGACCAGGGCATAGACGACGCCTTCCTTTGCCTCTCTTTCCGCTCTCTTCAAGGACAGCTTCTGGCCCTTGGTACGCAATATTTCAATGGCCTTTTCGAAGTCACCCTGGGCCTCGGCCAGCGCCTTCTTACAGTCCATCATGCCGGCTCCCGTCTGATCTCTCAGCTGCTTGACATCAGCGGCCGATATTTTAACATCGCTCATTGGTTGTCTGTATTCCTGTGATTTATGAAATAATAATTAGGCTTTTGCTACCTCTGCGCTACTGCTCACTTCTTCCTTTGCCTTTCTGCGCTCTTCCAGGCCTTCTTTGATGCAGGCTGTCATGTATTCGGTCACGATCTTGATTGACTTTGATGCATCGTCATTGGCGGGGATCGGAAAATCGACTAGATTGGGATCCGAGTTGGTATCCACCATCGCGAAGGTCTTCAATCCCAGCTTTTGCGATTCAGCCAGGGCAATGTGTTCGTGATGGATATCTACGAGAAAGACTGCATGTGGCAGGCGATTGAGGTTGGCCACACCACCGAGCACTTTTTCCAACTTGTTGCGCTCACGGGTGAGCGTCAAGCGCTCTTTTTTGGTCATGCTCGTGATCGTACCATCTCCCAGCATCCGGTCGATGTTGTTCATCTTCTTGACTGATCGCCGTATGGTGGCAAAATTGGTCATCATACCTCCGAGCCAGCGCTCCGTCACGTAGGGCATGCCCACCGACTTGGCGGCGGCCTCTACGATGTCCTTAGCCTGCTTTTTGGTGGCCACATACATGATCTTTCGGCCTGATTTGGCCAACTGCTTCATCGACCTGCCGGCTCTTTCCAGGCATTCAGCGGTCCGATTGAGGTCGATGATGTGGATACCGCGACGCTCCATAAATATGTAGGGCTGCATCTTGGGATTCCACTTGCGCTTCAGATGACCAAAGTGTACACCGGCATCCAGTAGATCTTTATAGGTCGGTTTGTCCATTAATCTCTCTTTAAATAGGTATTAAAAACTGACCAGCATTAACGCTTGCTGAATTGGAAACTCTTCCTGGCCTTGGGTTTTCCATACTTCTTTCGCTCCACTACGCGTGCGTCTCGGGTGAGAAACTTCATCTCCTTCAGTGGCTTTCGGTTGTCCTCATTGATCTTGACCAGCACCCGAGAGATGCCCATGCGTATCGCTTCGGCTTGTCCCTTGAAACCTCCTCCACTCACGTTGATCTTCCAGTCATAGACATTGTCTCCCTCAATCGCCTGAAAGGGGGCCAACACTTTGTTCTGGATGTGCGCTTGGGTGAAGTACTGCTTCAGGTCTTTTCCATTGACCTGTATCCCACCCTTACCACTGGTGGCATAGACTCGGGCTACGGCACCTTTCCTCCTACCAATTGAATTAATGATTTCCATTATGCGTACTAGATTTTAAAGGCTTCGGGTTTTTGTGCCTGATGCGGATGATCGGGTCCCACATAGACAAATAGTTTTTTAAACATCTTTCGACCGAGACGATTCTTGGGTAGCATACCTCGCACGGCCTTTTCAATGACGAGGTGGGGCTGCTTTGCTCGAAGCTCCTCCGCTGCCTTTGATTTTTGCCCGCCGGGATAGCCCGAATAGGAGAGATACTCCTTCTGAGACCATTTATTACCGGTGAATCTGACCTTCTCCGCATTTACGACGATCACGTAGTCGCCACCGTCTACATGTGGGGTGTAGCTGGGCTTGTGTTTGCCTCGCAAGACATGTGCGATCCGAGAACAGATCCTGCCCACGGTCTCGCCCTCCGCATCCAAGATGTACCAGCTCCGCTGCACATCTTCTTTCCGGGTCGATTTCGTCTTATAACTCAACGTGTCCACGACGATATTTTTTTGAATGAATTATCAAATCTTTGAAAGCGCCGGCAAATGTAGTCTTCTTTGGCAGAAATCCCAAGAAGTTTTGAAAAAAAACGCACCCTCAACGCGCGTAACGCCTTGAAAAACAGTGTAATTTTCGCCCGCCGGATTACATGGGCAGGCCCAAGAAAGGATCTCTCTCGCCACGGTGGCCAGCCTCTACTAGCCGCCACGGCCGCAGTAGGTATCGATGATGCTTTGTGCTTCGACCTTGCCCAGGACCAGCGCCTTGCCCAGGTCCCGACAAGCTTCCCGTTGCTGACCCTGGTTGAGCTTGGTCTTGCCTCGCATGAGCAAGGCACTGCCGTGATTGGGATCGAGTCGAAGGGTTTCATCCAGCTGGTCCATGGCCTGCTTGTATTGACCCTTGACATAATATAGATTGCCCAGATTAAACCGCGCGTTGACATTGTCCGGATGCTGTGCCAAAACATTCAGAAAATCGTCGATGGCTTGATCATTCTTACCCAACTGCTGCATGGTGAATCCCCGCTGTGCATAGGCATCGGTGGCATCACCATTGACACGGATGGCTAGATCCAACGTGCGTTTGGCGGCATCGAAGTTTTGCATGACGTTGTGGATCTCACCCTTCATCACCAGCGCTTCGTAATCAAGCGGATCAGAAGCAAGATATATTTCGATGTCCTTGAGGGCTAAGCCCAGTTGGCGGGTCTCCAGGTAAGCCACGGCTCGGTTTTTATAGTTGCTGACCAAACTACCGTCCATACGAATGGCCGTGCTAAAATCGGAAATGGCCTGCCCTACTTGCCCCAAGGACAGATAGGCAAAGCCCCGACCCTGATAGCTGGCTGTGGAGGAGGGTGCTAGCGCAAGGGCACGGTCGTACGAGGCAATGGCCTGCTCGAGCAAGCCTAGTCGGACCTCGCTATTGCCCTTGTTGATGTGCAGTTTAGCGATGGATCCATCCCGGCTCATTTGCTTGTTGAAGTCGCTTAAAGCCCGCGGGTCATCCCCCATCCGACTGTAGGACGTCCCGCGATTGTAATAGACTTGTCGATGGTTGGGATCCAGCGTGATGACCCGGTCAAAGTCACGGATGGCCCGATCGTACTGGGCGGACTTGTTGTACAAAACTCCCCGATTAAACAAGGCAGCTACATTGTCGGGCTGCAGCTCGATGACCTGATCAAAATCTGCCAGGGCTTCTCCGGCACGCTGTACTCGCATGCGACAGAATCCTCGATAGAGTCGAGCCTTGGGATGCGTAGGGTCCAACTCAAGCACGGCAGTCAGGTCGGAGATGGCTACTTCATAAAGCTCCAGATTCAAGGCAGCCATCGCTCGATTGTACAGTGCTTTGCTAAAACGCGGTCGTGCCTCAATCGCTTTCGTGTAGGAGGTGACGGACTGCTGAAACTGTCGCTGCTGAAAAAACGCATAGCCATCTGCAAAGTGCCGGTCGGCAGGATGATAGATCACCATCTCATCTTGGGTCACGCCCGGCGTCGCTAGCATCAGCAAGCACATCAATACGCTAATCTTGGCACAGATAAATCTCATCAGAATTTCTTTAAATGACGTTGGAATATGCTATGGAGACACCAAATACGGTGCCATAGCAGGCTTGAGAGGTGTCCTCAGGATTTTGTGACAAAGACGATGGCCGTGACAAGACCATCAGATGCAATGAAAAATTTTTCTCCTATGCCCTATCCAAACGTCTCCCTGATCATCATTGTTGTGCAGGTATTTCCTCTCTTTCAGGGTGTCAGCGGGGCAGTGATGGACAAGACGCGCCAGTTGTGGTTTCTAAGGGATCGGGGGTAGATGCTTAAATAATTAGGCAAAGGGTAGATCTGCGCTATTTGTGGGTTCTCCCTAAGCTGCCTACCTTAGATCGAGCAAACGCAGGGAGTGAAAAGTGACTGAAAAAGATACCGTCTCATCAAAGAGGAAGAAAGATCACATCGAGCTTGCTCTGCAGTCCCGGATGGCACCTGATCAGATCGATCCAAGGTTCAGTTATGAGCCCCTTCTCAGTGCCCATCCGCAAACACACGATTTGGCCACCACGTTTCTCGACAAGCAATTGCAGCTGCCGATCTGGGTATCCAGTATGACGGGAGGCACAGAGATGGCCAAGACCATAAACCACAATCTGGCCAGAGCCTGTCATGACTTTGGCATGGGTATGGGATTGGGTTCTTGCCGGCCGTTGCTTGGGAAGGATGGGATCCAAACGGACTTTGATGTGCGAGCGATCATCGGCGATGAGCTTCCGCTCTATGGCAATCTGGGCATCGCCCAAATTGAAGAATTGCTAGCGACCGGACAGCGGGATTTATTGCACAAGCTGGTAGAAGACTACGCCCTGGATGGTCTGATCGTCCATGTCAATCCCTTGCAAGAGGCATTGCAGCCTGAGGGAGATCAGTTGCTCCAGCGGCCCATCGATTTGATTGCGCAATTGTTGGATGAAGTATCGATGAAGATCATCGTCAAAGAAGTAGGACAGGGCATGGGCAAAGAAAGCCTCCGGGCACTGCTGACCTTGCCCTTGGCTGCGATCGATTTTGCTGCCAGTGGGGGGACAAATTTTGCGCTGCTGGAAACCATACGGAGCAACACACAGGAAAAAGATGGCTTGGCGGCCCTGGCCCGCGTGGGCCATACGGCGACCCAGATGGTCCACTGGGTCAACGAACTGGTGGAAGAGCTATCAGACCAGGTTCGCTGCCGAGAGGTCATCATCTCAGGAGGGATCAATGACTTCCTGGACGGACACTATCTGACAACAAAACTGGAATTGAACTGTGTATATGGGCAGGCGTCGGCCTTTCTGCGACATGCGATGGGAGATTATGAGACCTTGCGCACCTTCGTTTTGTCCCAGGCCCAGGGATTGGCGCTCGCACGCTGCTACCTGAAAGTGAGATGACACGTATAAAGAAGCCAATGGAAGGATTCTCGAAGCTGTCCAAGCGGGGCAAGCTCCGCTGGATCGTCGAAAATTTCTTCAAAGATCCGGAACGAGTCATGAAGGAGCTGACCAGCTACTGGCTCCTGGATGAGGAAAAGCAGCGCCTACTCGATCAATTTAGCGAAAACACCATCAGCAACTTCCATCTGCCGTATGGGGTGGCACCAAACTTCTTGATCAATGGGACCACCTACTGTGTGCCCATGGTCACGGAAGAAAGTTCGGTAGTGGCGGCAGCATCTTCGGCGGCCAAGTATTGGTCCACGCGGGGCGGCTTTACCTCTACGGTTTTGTCGACGGACAAAGTGGGCCAGGTGCACTTTACCTGGCCGGGTCCATTAGAGGTGCTCCAGGCTAAATTTGGTCCATTGAAGGATCTGCTCTTGCAGCGTACTGCACACCTGACCACCAAGATGGAGCAGCGAGGGGGTGGGGTGAAAGACATCGAGCTGATCGATATCACCGGTGAGCTCGAACACACCTACCAACTGAGAGTGACTTTTGACACGGTCGACTCGATGGGGGCTAACTTTATCAATACGGTCCTCGAAGCTTTCGCGGGCGTGCTTATTGCTTTCTTCAAAGAGGATGCGGAACTGTCAGCGCCAGGCGAGCTAGAGGTCATCATGTCGATCTTGTCCAACTATACACCTGACTGCCTGGTACGGGCGCAAGTGTCGTGTGAGGTCGAGGCACTGGGCAGCACCGAGTCACTCAGCGCTGAAGACTTCGCCAGAAAATTTCGTCAGGCGGTGCGTATTTCCAAAGTTGATCCCTACCGTGCTACCACACACAACAAGGGGATCTTTAATGGCATCGATGCTGTCATTATGGCGACAGGCAACGACTTTCGTGCGGTGGAAGCCAATGGACATGCCTACGCTGCCCGATCGGGGAGGTATGCTGGCCTGACCGATTGCACCGTGGAGGGTGGCATGTTTTGCTGCTGGCTTGAGCTGCCATTGGCCGTAGGCACGATCGGAGGTCTCACGAGTTTGCATCCAATGGCCAAGCGGTCTCTCGAACTGCTGGGCCATCCAACGGCGCCGCAACTGATGGAGATTGCCGCGGCTACGGGCCTCGCCCAGAACTTTGCCGCCGTTCGATCCTTAGTCACCACGGGTATCCAGAAAGGTCACATGCGCATGCACCTGGTCAACATGTTGTCCCACCAGCAGGCGAGTGAGCTCGAAATGAAGGAGGCGCTCACACACTTTAGCGACCAGGTAGTGTCGTTCTCAGCAGTACGAGAGTTTCTGGAGCTTTTTCGCAGTAGGGGAGGTACGGTCAATGGTCAGTCGGGTACGTCTAGCTGATCAAGGGGCCAAGCGTTTGTTTCGATCGCCCAAAAGAAGGGCAACAAGCACCATCGCAGCGATAGGTTGCGATCCGAGGGCTTAGCTATCTACAAGAGGTCAAACCCAGGAGCTGACTATAGATGAGGGAGTTGTGGAAGTCACCTGAAGAATAGGTTACAAGTAGCCACTGGAAGTATGATAAACGACTGGCAATGTAAGGGAGAAAAATAGAAGATAAATTTAATACGAGGTGGGGCGAAATTTGTATTTTGCCAACCGATCAAAGTTAACCTGTGCCTCCTAAACATTCATACCGAGCTAACGGTAAAGTATTGGTGAGTGGTGAATACCTCGTTATGGATGGAGCGTTGGCACTGGGACTCCCACTCTCCCTCGGTCAGAGCATGACCGTCAAAGAAACAGCTGGTTCGGATGTGGTTTGGCAAAGCCACCTGCCAAGTGGAGAGCTTTGGTTTTCCGGAAAGTTTGATCTTTTTGGTTTTGAGCCCATCAAAGCCAGTGATGAGCTGGTGGCCAATCAACTCAAGGACATCTTCGAGGCCGCGGTTCGGCTCAACTCGGACTTCCTTTCCAAGTGGAAGAAATACACGGTCCAAACGTTTTTGGATTTCGAGCCCGAATGGGGCCTGGGTAGCAGCTCTACACTGATTAGCTGCATGGCAGACTGGGCGGATGTCGATGCTTACGAATTACTGCAAGCTACCTTTGGCGGTTCGGGGTATGACATTGCGTGTGCCAAGGCAGACGGACCGATCTTCTACCAGTTGGACGACTCGGAGATTAATGTAGCCGAGGCCAGCTTTACCCCACCATTTAAAGATCAGGTGTACTTTGTCTATCTGGGCGCTAAGACCAACTCTCGATCAGCGCTGGCCAATTATGATCATCGCAAGGTCAAGTCCAAGCAGATTGACGAGGTCTCCCAGATCAGTAAGTTGCTATGTGACGTGGACACCCTGGATTACTTTGAAGAGCTGATCAGTGATCACGAGCGCTTGGTCTCAGAGGTCATCGATCGTAAGCGCGTCAAGAAGGAGTACTTTGCTGATTTCTGGGGAGAGATCAAATCGCTGGGTGCTTGGGGCGGTGATTTCATCCTGGTCACCAGCAATCGTCCGGCAGACGAAACGCGAGCCTACTTCAACCAAAAGGGGTTCGACGTGTTCTTTCAATATGACGAGCTGGCGATCGGCCAAACGGCCTGACAAGTCGTCCACCTAAGCTTCATACAATAAATCAACGCGCATTTCATGCCCTGGAAGTGGTACGATAGCAAGGTCTTGGACATCCAAGACATAGCACCTAATACAAAGCAGTTTTGGCTCCAAGTAGATGATCCGGAACCACTTGACTACCAGCCCGGTCAGTTTATCACCCTGGATCTGCCCATCCATGAGAAGCGTAGAAACCGGTGGAGGAGCTACTCCATCGCCAATCTTCCCGATGCCTCCAACGTCCTCGAACTATGCATTGTGCGGCTCGAAGGAGGACTAGCCAGCGACTATCTATTTGATCAGGTCAAGGCAGGCTCCTCCCTGACCTTTAAGGGACCCTCGGGGGCTTTTGTACTACCCCGGGAGCCCAAGGAGCTAGTGATGGTCTGTACGGGCACCGGGATAGCGCCCTTTCGCAGCATGCTGCTGCAGTTGGCACAAAGGGGGTCGTTTGACCGCGATGTACACCTCATCTTTGGTACCCGCTACCAGGACGGCATCCTCTATCGCGAAGAGATGGAGGCGCTGGCCATCAGAGAGCCTCGTTTTCGCTACACGGTGGTGCTCTCCCGCGAGGAGGCGTGGACGGGCTATCGGGGTCACGTCCATCAAGTGTATCAGGAGGGATACCAGGAGGTCCGCGATGACCGGATCTTTCTGCTTTGTGGATGGTCTATGATGATCGATGAGGCGGTGATCAATCTCATCTCTGAAATGGGTTACACGCGTAGGCAGGTGCGATATGAACTTTACGGCTAGCAGGTTTGTTTGATGATAATCTCTTATTTTTGTTGAATCAAAATTTCCTGGACTTATTATGGAGACAGTGTCAAGAAGCCCGGTAATGTTGTACACGGAGCAGACGCCCAATCCGGAGTCTCTCAAATTCGTGACTAATAAGATGCTCTACAAGGGCACGGCTGACTTTCGGGAGGCCTCTTTAGCCGCCGACTGGAGTCCTTTGGCCACCGCCTTGTTTGAGCTGCCCTATGTCAAAGGTGTATATGTTTGTAACAATTTTGTGACGGTCACGAAGGAATTGGCCTACACCTGGGAAGACATAATGCTACCCCTCAAGAGCTTTGTTAAAAACTACATTGACGAAGACGGAATTATTGTCAACGAAGGCTTTGAAGAGGAGAAGCAGCGTATGGAGGCGGAGTCCGGTGTTGGATATCAATATACGGGCGATGAAGCCGAGTTGGTGAGTAAGATTAAAGAACTCATTGACACGTATGTGAAGCCCGCTGTCGAGATGGATGGTGGTAATATCGAATTTAAATCCTTTGACAATGGCAGGGTAACTGTTATATTGCAGGGGTCCTGCAGTGGATGTCCTTCCTCTACCGTCACCTTAAAAGCCGGCATAGAAGGCATGCTAAAAAGAATGATACCCGAAGTCACTGAAGTCATTTCAGAGATGGGTTAAGATCCACAAGAATTGGGTTTTGGGTGTATTTTACGGCAGCACTTTCTTCGGAAAGTTGCTGCCGTTTCATTTGTAGTAAAACTATGATAATGCTTACAGACGAGCTAAAGCACTTGACACAGCAATGCATGCCACTGATCGAGCAGGTTTCAGCCTTTATCAAGTCGCAAAAGGATCAGATCGGTGAGGGCGATATTCAGGTCAAGGACGCCAATAGCCTGGTCACCTATGTGGACCAGACGGCCGAGCGCCAGCTCGTCGATGGACTGTCCAAGCTTTTGCCCCATGCCGCCTTCGTCACCGAGGAGGATACGGTCGACAATACCGACGCCGAGTACACCTGGATCGTCGATCCGCTGGACGGGACGACCAACTTCATCCAAGGGCTTCCCTTCTTCTCGATCAGTGTGGCCCTCAAGCATCGTCAGGAGGTCGTGCTGGGCATCGTGAAAGCAGTCATGCAAAATGAGTGCTTCAAGGCTTGGAAAGGTGGGGGAGCCTATCTGGATGATCATCGCCTGGATCTGCAACACTCACTTACCCTGGATCAGGCCCTGGTCGCCACCGGATTTCCATACAATGACAAGCTCCGCACCGGTCAGTACGTAGATGTGCTACATGGATTTCTTGGCAAAGCTCGTGGGATACGCCGGTTGGGTTCGGCGGCCTTGGATCTGGCCTACGTAGCCGCAGGAAGGTTTGGAGGATACTACGAGCAGGATCTGAATATCTGGGACTTGGCTGGAGGAGCCATACTGGTCAAAGAAGCCGGTGGTCTGGTTTCGGGCTTTCACTCGGATGACGGCTGGATGAGCGGGCAGAATATACTGGCGGCCCATCGTGGCATCTACAGCGATATGAGGGACAACATCATCGAGTTTATTCCTGAACCCCAAACGGTTTAGTCTTTCCTTATGCGGCGATACCCTGATCGGTTATTGGAGCCGATTGATCTATGTTAGCATCCATCTAAGAAGTCGGATCACTACTTTTAGATATTCATCATGGGCATCCGACTGTTTGAACTGATCAGAATAGCGGTCGATTCGGTGCGGACCAACCTGTTGCGCTCTGTCTTGACCCTCTCCATCATTGCTTTTGGCATTATGGCCCTGGTAGGCATTTTGACCGCCATTGATACGATCCTCTTTTCGATGACGGACAATTTCTCGGGCTTGGGAGCCAACGCCTACAGCATCTCGCCCAAGAGCGTCACTATCCAGAGCAGCAGAAATGGTCGCCGGACCCGGCGAGGGGAGCCGATCACCTACCGACAGGCGATGAAGTTTAAAGAGCGCTTTGACTTTCCTGCCAAAGTGAGTATATCGTACCGAGGCACGGGCAACGCCGTGGTCAAATTTGCAGAAAACAAGTCCAATCCCAATGTCGCTCTGCGCGGCGTCGACGAAAATTTCCTGGAAGTCAGTGGCCTAGACCTGGAAGTAGGCCGAAACTTTACCCGGACCGAGATCGAAGATGGTTCACCCCGGGCCATTATAGGCAAAGACGTGGTGACACTCCTCTTTGATGACAAGAGCCTCTCGGCTCTGGACAAAATCATATCGGTCGGCAATATCAAATACCGCGTCATCGGCGTCCTGGCGTCCAAAGGATCAAATATGAACCAGAGCGAGGATCGGCAAGTGATGGTACCTGTACTCAATGTCAAGCGATATTACGGTACCACCCGATCCAACTATTCCGTAAAAGTGGGCCTGGCCAACCCCACGGATATGGAGGATGCCACCTCCGCGACCATCGGCATCTTTCGCAACATTCGCAACCTCCGGATCGGGCAGGACAATGACTTTGAGATCTTCAAGAGTGATGGCCTCCTGGATATCCTGAAGGAAAACACCTTCTATCTCCGCATGGCCACCATTGCTATCGGACTGATCACCCTACTAGGTGCCGCCATAGGACTCATGAATATCATGCTTGTCTCGGTCACCGAGCGTACCCGGGAGATCGGCATACGCAAAGCCATCGGGGCCAATCGCAGAAATGTGATGGTCCAATTTCTAGTGGAGGCGGTGCTGATCTGCCAGATGGGAGGAGTGGTCGGCATCCTGCTGGGCATCGCTGCCGGCAACGTCGTCACGATCTTGATCGGCGGAAAGTTTCTCATCCCGTGGCCCTGGATCGTACTAGGCATTGTCATCTGCACGATCGTGGGCCTGATATCCGGGCTTTATCCCGCGCTCAAAGCAGCCCGCCTGGATCCGATCGAGTCGCTCCGCTACGAATAGGCCTACCAGCCAGGGATAAAGTTGATTCCAAAATTCCACCCGGCATTCGACTGCAGGGGTTTGGCATAGTAGGGCTCAATGATAAACGCTCCAAACAGGTTGACCCGACAAGCCAGACCGGTGCTCATGATCGCTTTGGGCTCTTCGATGCCTCCCTCGCCAAATTGATCATTGGTGCGCCAAGCCATCCCCACATCAAAAAAGGCGGCTAGCTCGGTGATGAGCATCTTCGATTTGACCAGTGAAAGTCGTTCGGGGCCGGTAAACGGTACCCGGATCTCAAAGTTACCTACGGCGATCTTGGAGCCAAACACCTGCCCGAGAGCCAGTCCGATGGAGTCCAGCTCATTGACCGAATAATTGTTGTAGCCGCGCACTAAGGTGGGATCGATGCTGTATATAGATCCCAGCTGCTGCGCGTTGGCGTCGCCGCCGTATCGAGCGTAGTGGAGTCCCCTGATGCTGACGTTAAATCGGTCAAACCAAAAGTACTTGCGCAGATCAACCAGCAAACTGGTATAACTGAAATCACCGGTATATTGATCCACACCCACCCTAAAGCGGTAACCCTGGAGGGGCGAAGTCAGGCCAAAATTGGAATTGTCGCCCACTAGGGCCACCCCGGCATTGTAAAGATTAAATCCGGGTGGACTATCCAGTTTTTGTCGTTCCTGACCGATATAGGGCCCGGGAATGATGTCGTTGCCCGAACTCAGGAATTGATAGTAGTTGTTGTACTCGTCGATCCGGGTGCTATAGCGTGTAAAACCAACCTGTCCCTCTACCCGTAGGGTTTGTGAGAAGGCATAGCGCGTCAGGCCATTGATTCCATCGATAAAATAGCGGAAGGTGCGGTAGGGGAAGTTCAGCACGTCCAGTTCGCCGATGTTGGTCTCAATCGTCTCGATTCTGAAGTTTTCGCGAAAGGAGTACTGATAGGGGATGTGGCTTAGCGCAACGCCATATCCGATTCTTTTCTTGGTATTCAGATACATCACCTGCCCGCCAAAGTCATAGATCTCCCCGTTGAGGGCCAGGGAAGTGAAGATCTGATTGTATCCCAGCACATCGCTAAACAGCATGTCCAGTCCGCCTACCAGTCCGGTGCGGGTCCCAAAGGTGGAATTCGTGCCTACACCGACGCCGGCTCCGCCTCCGATGTAGTCCAGCTTAAACTTGGCCTTGTACTTCTGATTTCGAATGTCCTCGCTGGACACTTGTGACTGGTCATCCAGCGCCCTCAGTGCCGGATTGACGATGTCAGCCTGGTCGGTATGGCCGGGCGGCAGCGTCGCAGCGGTGAAATCAACGTCATTGGGATCCACCAGTGCTGGCTCCATGCTCTCGGGCCGTGCCTTCTGGATGTTGTAGCTGTCGCCAAAGTAATGCGTGTACAGCAACGTGGTGCCCCTCTTCGAGACAGTGATGGCGGGCGAATACTTGGTGATACCGCTCACTCCGGTCAAGATCTCCGTCAGTTGGTGAATCTTGGCGCTATCGATATTGTACCTATATATATTGCGGTATCCATCCCGATCCGACAGAAAGTAGAGATTGTTGTTTTCATCCCAGGTGGGATTTAGATTGTCCGCACCGGGGAAGAGGTCCAGGTTCTCGATCTCCCGCGTGTCCAGGTCCATGATAGCCAGATTGTATCTCCACGCCCCGTTCACACGTCCTTCGCGCTGACTTACTCGATCCGTGGCAAAGGCGATCCGCCGACCATCGTACGAGAAGGTAGGCTGTATCTCAGCGTAGTCGTCGTTGGTGAGCCGAGTGGCGGAGTGTGTCCGCAGGTTGATTTGATAGAGGTCGGCCTGTCCCTCGACCAGTCCATTGACGATGATGGACTTGCCATCGGGGGACCAAGTGGGATTGCTGAAAGCGGGCACATTCTTCACGGCAAATTCGTCGAGGCGCTTCCCGGTTTGCGCTTCGGTGATCACCAGTCGATTGCGTCCCTTCTTAAAGACAACATAGGCAAACCGACGGCTGTCAGACGACCAGGTACCCGAAGATTCGAGGTAGTGTAGGTGGTCCACGTTGCCGTGGCGACTCTTGCTAGCTACTTTGCGCACGATCTTGCCGGTCCTCACATCTGCCAGAAAGAGATCGGTGGTAAAGAGATCCTTCTCTGACAGAAAGATGACGTACCGTCCATTGGGACTGATCGAAGGAGACATATTGAGCTTGCCGGAGTTTTCTTTGGACAAGAAGGTCCGGCCGTCGGCACGCACTTTCTTGTTCTTGAACATAGGCTCGTAGAAGTTGCGCAGATTATCCACCCACATCTTGGACAGGTCATCGAGGCTGATACCCAGGATCATGGGCACCGAGGCTTCGATGCCAAACTTGGCCGTAGCCACAAACAATGGCTTGATCACTCTATCGCCGTAGAGTCCTGTCAGAAAAGACCAGAAGGCCTGTCCATATCTGTAGGGGAAATATTTGGGATTGATGGAAAGCTGACGCAGGGTGGGAATGTCATCGTTGACCACGGCATTACGCATCCACATAGCCGTATGGGCATCCACGCGGCCGATCGACATGTACTCTGCCATCCCCTCCACAATCCAGAGTGGCAGATTGCCCAACGACTGCAACCCGGTAGAATCACCGGTCAGCAGCATATGAAACTGAAAGGCGTGGACGAGCTCATGTCCCAACACATGAAACGTCTGCTGGTTGGACATGGCCACGGGCATCACCACTCGATTTTTCAAGCCCTCCGTGACCCCGCCGGTACTGACGCCGATCGTACCGGATATAGCGCTCGTCTGCTGAAAGTCCGCATGATTGTTGTAAAACACCAATGGATTGCGATGATTGAACGTATCGTGCAGAATATTCTGATGATGATCGTACCATAGCTCGGACCACTTGATCAGTTTTTCCAGCTCATCACGCTTCTTCAAATAAGAATAGACCTCGTAGTGGGGACTATTCGTGACCTTGAAGTCAAAGTTTGTATATCTCGGTTTGTTTTTGCCAAAATATTGACCGAAAGAGGGTAGGCAGAGGAGTGTAGAGCTTATTACCAATAGCCCCAATCTAACGTATCTCATCTTGGTAATTGGATTTGTTGCAAAGCTTATAACTTTTTGGAAGTTAATAAAAATATGCCTGCGTCGTTAAAAGATTCTTAAATGTTAAGATGGCGTCATTTAGCTTCTAATTGTTTTATTATCAGTCGATTACATTCCGCATCAGGGCATGGTCTTCGCCCCAATTATGTCTTCAAGTAAGACAGTCAAACCCCGGAGAAGGTTGGTCATTTTTTACGGTAATTTTTGTTCTTCCAGCAAAACCGTATGACTTTAACGCCATCTTAAGAAGGGTCAAACATTTCCTTAAGTGAGGAGGAGCGTTTACCCTAGTTGTACTCATCCAGCGACCCCGGATTTTCCAAGCCTGGGGTCTTGTCTACGTGCTTCGGGCGGCGTGCCGAGCAAAAGTTGACCCTGCTATGGGCAATAATTTGTCTGACGAACGGCGATCCCCTTATCTTTGGCAGGTTTCTGTGGAGCCAGCGAATTTTGATCTTCGCGGTTCCCGCCCAGGGTATCGCCCCGTGTGGTCCCTGAGACATGTATCACAACAAACAGGCGAATGACATACGACAATTTCACCGTCAAGGCACAAGAGGCTATCTACAAGGCGCAGCAGATTGCAGGCAGCCTAGAGCAGCAACAAGTTGACACTACCCACCTATTGGTGTCCATCTTGCAGACCCAGGAGCAGACAGCCGAGTTTTTGCTCAAGAAGATGGATATCGATCCGACGATCCTAAAGAGCAAGTTGGGCGAGGCGATCAAAAAGTATCCACGTGTCGAGGGGACGGAAAAGCAGTTTTTGACCAAAGAGGCCAATCAGGCTCTGAGCGAAGCCAAGAAGATGCTCAAGGACTTTGGAGATGATTACATCTCCGTCGAGCTGATCATGATGGGTATCCTGGCCGGCAAAGACAAGGGTGCCACTATGCTTAAGGAAATGGGGGCCCGGTCAGCCGACCTCAAGAAAGCCATCCTGGAGTTGCGCAAGGGTCGCAAGATCACAGATCAACAGAGTGACAACCAGTACAATGCGCTGAAAAAATTTGCCATCAACCTCAATGCCAGAGCGGAGTCCGGCAAGCTCGATCCCATAGTGGGCAGGGATGAAGAGATCCGTCGCATCATGCACATCTTGTCTCGACGGAAGAAGAACAATCCGATTTTGGTGGGTGACGCAGGCGTAGGCAAGACGGCCATCGTCGAAGGTATCGCTTGGAGGATCGTCAAGCAAGATGTCCCCGAAAATCTCCGGTCGAAGAATATCTATGTGCTGGATCTGGCGGCCCTGGTGGCTGGTGCCAAATACAAGGGAGAGTTTGAAGAGCGCCTAAAGGCAGTCATCAAAGAGGTAAAAGCGTCAGAAGGCGAGGTCATCTTATTTGTAGACGAGATCCACACCTTGATCGGTGCCGGAGGCGGCCAAGGGGCTATGGACGCTGCCAATATCCTCAAGCCGGCACTGGCCAGAGGCGAACTCCGTACCATCGGGGCCACTACGGCGGATGAATACCAGAAGTACTTCGAAAAGGACAAGGCGCTGGTGCGTCGCTTTCAGACGGTATACATTGAGGAGCCGTCTGTCGAAGACACCATCTCGATCCTCCGGGGTATTCAGGAGCGATATGAAGTCTATCACAAGATTGATATCCTGGACGAGGCGCTGATCTCAGCCGCTGAACTCTCTCACCGATACATCACCGAGCGAAAGCTGCCGGATAAGGCCATTGACCTGATCGATGAGGCCGCCGCCAAGCTGCGACTCGAGCTGGACTCCGTGCCCGAGGAGATCGACGAGTGGGAGCGAAAAGTGATGCAACTGGAGATCGAGCGAGAGGCGATCAAGCGGGAGAGCGACCCAAAGAAGCTGGGGGCCATCGCGGAGCAGATTGCCAACGCCAAAGAACGCCTGGACGCCCTGCGCGCCAGTTGGGAAAATGAGAAGGAGGCCGTTGACGCGGCACAGGAGATCAAAAAGACCATCGAAGAGCTTGAACTGGAGGCGGATCGGGCCGAGCGGGAGAGTGACTACGAGACGGTAGCCAAAATCAGATACGGGCAGATCAAAGAGCAGGAGACCTTGCTTAAGGCCGCAGAGGAGAAGCTGGCGGCCCTGCCCGACGAAGGCCGATTTACCAACGAGGAAGTGACGGCCGGTGATATCGCCGACATCGTCTCTCGCTGGACAGGCATACCGGTACAAAAGATGATGCAAAGCGAAAAAACCAAGCTGCTGCGTCTAGAAGATGAAATCGGCAAACGCCTGATCGGTCAGCACGAGGCTGTCAGCGCCGTGAGCGATGCGGTAAGACGCAGCCGATCCGGCTTACAGGATCCTAAGCGTCCCATTGGGTCATTCATATTTTTGGGCCCCACGGGTGTGGGCAAGACCGAATTGGCCAAGACGCTGGCCGAGGTATTGTTTGACGACGAAAAGGCCATCACCCGGATTGATATGAGCGAGTACCAAGAACGCCATTCGGTGTCGCGACTGGTAGGCGCCCCTCCCGGATACGTGGGTTATGATGAGGGGGGTCAACTGACCGAGGCGGTACGCCGCAGGCCGTACAGCATCGTACTCCTTGATGAGATCGAAAAGGCCCATCCCGATACCTTCAACGTATTGTTGCAGATGCTGGATGACGGGCGGCTGACTGACAACAAGGGCCGCGAGGCCAACTTCAAAAACACCATCATCATCATGACCTCCAACATGGGTGCGCAGACCATCTTGGAAAACTTTGAAGACCTGGACGCCGTAGGCGAGGAGCATCGAGCAGATATCATCGACACCACCAAGGAGGAAGTGTTTGAGCAACTCAAGGAGCATCTGCGTCCCGAGTTTCTCAATCGGATCGATGAAAAGATCATGTTTCAGCCGTTGACACGGGATGAGATTAAGCAAATTGCTCGCCTACTCATGCGCAAGGTCGAGAAGAACCTGGCCCACCAAGAACTGAGGATCGAACTCAGTGAAGATGCGATGGACTTCTTGGCGGATCTGGGATACGATCCGTCATTCGGGGCTCGGCCACTCAAGCGAGTGATTCAGAAGGAGCTGGTCAACGAGCTGTCCAAGCAAGTACTGTCCGGTGAATTCACGGCTGGGGAGACCATCTATGTCGACGAGCTCAATGACAAACTGCGCTTTAGTGAGCAGCCGTTTGATCCCAATGATAAACCGGACGACACGCCCGAGGAGAAACGAAAGCGACGGCGAAGACGAGGAAAATCAAAGCGGGAGAAGCAGATGGACGAGCTGCAAAAGGCTACTAAGGAGGTAGAGGCAGCCACCAAAGCGGTGAAGGATAATCAGGACGGTGCCCCTCCGACCCAGGTAGAAGGTAACGGCGGGGCCTAGTAGCGTTTCGCATTGGATATGTTGAATAATTCTAATAGGATTTTGTTCGCAGGCGAGGCATGACCGAGCGATCTCGAAGAGTCGAGCATGACAATGCGAGAAGTGAGGGAACCGCGAAAGCGGGTGGGTGGCTAGACATAGCCTTAGCTATGGCGAGGCTTTGCAACGAAGTATGCGGACCAAAGACATTAGAATTAGCTACAAGATTTAATGCGAAACTCTACTAGCGGTCGCTACTTGTGCCATGGTTTGATACGCTATCAACCTCGACCTACCGGTAAATTCTCCAATACCAGAACAACCTGACAAGCGGAGACGCTTGACAATCGACGGGGCAAGGCCTAGCCCCTGTCCGTATTTTGTGTGGTGAGCCCAGCCATTTGGATGGCCTATCTGCTAGCGCTATGTGCTCCTTAAGTGCCTATCGGGTGCTAGGCGACACGCTCGTATGAGTCATTTGTGTGAGGCCTACCAACAGCAGATTACAGTCGAAGTTCCATTCAAACGTACTATTCTTCATCGCTCCGTCCTCCGAGGTGATGACGATTACCAGGCAGCGCTGTGCCAGCGATCAGCAATCACCGGATTCATACACATTACGAAAATTGATAATATTTAAATAATACTTTATCTTTGAAATACAAATTATGATTTCATAGTATGTATTTTTTGCGCAAAAAACAGGTAACCCCGGCCATTCAGATGTTTAGCAGTGACGGCAAGGCAGCTCGGCTGCATGTGACCTTTCGCAATGGAGAGATCCATATCAACGCCGACCAGATGCCCAGGGGCAGTTACCAGCTTAGAATCGAAAAAGGACCTGCCCAGGAGACTCGACAGATCACTGTGGAGTAAAGGGGAATTTGCCTGGCCTTAGTAGGTAAGCCGTACCAGCTTCAGCTTTTTGCCCCGCACGCTGGGTATGACCAGTTCGTTAGATCCGATCTGCACTGCATTTTTGATCTGCAGTTTCAGCTTTTGGTGATCGGTACTCATCAGGCTGCGTCGGGTGATGTCGCCACCTCCATTCAGGATGTATTCACTGACGGTGTTCTCATTTCGGATCTCATCATTATAGAGGATACGTAAGTAGGAGGGATTCTTAAAGAGAAAATAGGATGAGTAGGCCGCCTGGTCATCATTAGAGTACTGGCGCTTGGGCAGGAGCTTCTGCCAGTGTGCTGAGCCGTCTGGATGGATCGAGATCAAAACGATATCCTCGTAATAGTAATCTACCGAGAACCTGGTCGAACCATAGTAGTCCCGGCGGGCACCGTACGAGAGGCGCTCGTATTCTTTGTTTTCTTCCGCCAGTAGCAAGACGCCCCCATCCTGGCGAAGGATGATATCCTGTACGTCCAGATTGTGCAGACTTTCCTTCTTTGGATTGTACTTGCCGTGAAAGTCGGCGATCAACTCTTCCTGGTAGTCGATGGTGGAGAGTCGCCAATCGGTGAAGTCCCTGTCGTCTAGCACGATGTGATAGATCCCATCGGTAGCCCCGGAATTGCGATCCGAGTACAATCCGATCAGTACGAGTTTGTGATTGAGATTGTCAATGGCAAATAGCGCGTCATAGGTGATAAACTCTGGCAACGGGATCGACACCGTGGCAAACTGATTGACGAGGGGCTCGAATCGAAAGACCTCCATGGTGTGCTTCTCCTTCTTGAAGCGATAGTTATTCTTTTCGAAGACGAGATACATCGTGCCGTCGTCTGAGATGAGCGTCTTTCTAAATTCTTCGCGAAAATTGATGTGGCCAAAGTCAAAGATGTCGTCCCAAAGTAGCCTTCGCGCCTGCAGATTGAAAGCAAATGCCGACACAATCCGCTCGTTCTCGATCTCGGTCATCAAAAAGATGTTCTTGTCCTCAGACTTAGCAAATCGGAACTTAGGGCGAATCAGTCCGCGCTTCAGCACCTTGATGGTATCCTCGTGGACCAGCTTGGCCTTGGAGTCATAGGCTCGCGACTTGATGGTGATCGTGTCCTTGTGATCATTGGAGTAGATCACATAAAACATGTCATCGTGCGGCACCAAGTCTATGATCCGTGCGCGACGGCTATCCAGCTCCTCTTCGATACTCCAGGACATCGACATATCCTCATCAAAGGCCTGAATATCAAATTCGTTGATACCATCGCGGACCACGAGAAAATCCTCGTTGATCTTGCCCAGGACGTCATAGCGATAGTCTGTCCTCAGATTGAGTTCGTCGGATACCGTGATGATCTGACTGACGGACCATTGGCTCCAGAGACAAGCAACGACAATGGCCAAAAAACGTATCATATGCAGCAAAGTAATATTAAATAAACGAGCAATCAAGGCCAATCGTTTAGGATGGGCGCGTGGCCAACGGAGGGGTAGGGTATCATGTTTGCTGCCACAGACCCCGATGGAAGCATCAAGTGTATCATGTCTGACCCGCTGACATGGGCTTACTGGCCCCGTCAGTTATCGGCCCCGATTCTGCCCGGGTATGACCAGTGCAGCTTCGGTTGAAGCCTCGTTTCCACACCGCCATCTGGCATTGGGGCAATTTGTATTTTTGCCAGCTCATGGATTTGGAGCGAATCTTAGGTACCTACACTGAGCAGCGGCCCGGGCCCCTCCTGATATGCGTTGGGGGTATGCATGGCAATGAATGGGCCGGTGTACAAGCCCTCCAACTGTTGTCTCAAATGCTGGAGATGGAACCTCGGACCAACCCCAGCTTTGAATTTTACGGCCGATGGGTCTCCATCACGGGCAACCTGACCGCCCTGGCGGCCCGCACCCGCTACATTGAGCGAGATCTCAATCGAATGTGGACCGATGCATATCTGAGCACATTGACAGACGGTGCCCTAGCTGCTGAAGATCAAGAGCTACTGGCATTGAAGGGGACGATTGATGCCGAAATTGAACGCTGGGATGGAGACCAGATCATCTTACTAGATCTGCACACCACCACAGCGGAGGGGGGTATTTTTACCTTGCCGACCAATGACGCACGCAGCATACGCATCGCCGAAAACATGCATGCCCCTGTCATCACAGGGCTCGTGGATCGTCTGAAAGGCACCATGATCTCCTACTATACGGAGCATGCGGAGGCCAAGGACATCATCGGGATCGTGTTTGAAGCGGGACAACACGATGATCCCCTCTCGGTCAACCGTTCGATAGCTGCGGTGGTCAACTGCATGCGAGAGGCGGGCAATGTGGAGTCCAAGCACATCGTCAACCGGCACAATGCCCTGCTCGTTGACTATTCGAGGGGCTTGCCCAGAGTGGCTCGCTTTGTCGACTCGCACCTCATCAAGCCCGGAGATCAATTTGCCATGGTCGCAGGATATAAGAATTTTCAGGAGATCGAAAAGGGAGAAGTGCTGGCAACCGACATAAACGGACCGATAGTCGCTAGTCATAAAGGCATGATCTTGATGCCGCACTACCAGCCCCAGGGGGAGGACGGTTTCTTCATCATTAGAAGGGAGAAGTAGGTACGCCCTCTTTTTTCGAAAAGCACAACGAAAAACGGATCACATGTTAGATCAATATTTTTCCTTGGAGGATGTCGATGAGCAGCAATTGTATCCTGGCTTCTATGCCAAATTGGTGCACTCAAAGTCCATATCGGTGTCTTATGTCAGATGCGATAAGGGGGCCGTATTGCCCGTACATCACCATGCAGAGCAACAAGTACTCAATTTGATCGAGGGGGTCATGGACGTCACGTTGGATGAGGTGACCCAACGATGTCATCCGGGCGCTGTGGTGGTGATTCCTTCTAATACGCCGCACACGGTGACGGCCGTCACAGCCTGCCTCGCGATCGACATCTTTACGCCGGTCAGAGAGGCTTATCGATCTTATGGTGTCACCGCTCCCCTGGACTGAACCGAGCCTAGCTCATAACATAGGAAAAAAAAAAGACCGGCTGGTGGCCGGTCTTCTAGGTTCCGAATTGTGTGTTTGTGAGTTAGGTGCCCTTGTTCTTACTCATCTGGTATAGTTTGCCAATGTGTGGTACGAGAATGACTTCAGACCTTCGGTTGGCAGCTCGAGTCTCGGTAGATGTAGGATCATCCGTGACTTTTGGGTGGTATTCTCCTTTGCCAGCGGCCGTCAATTGCTTGGGATTGACACCCATATCGATCAACTTGCGGACAATAGCCACTGATCTGGCAACAGACAGATCCCAGTTGTCCTGATAACGTGCATTGTTGATCGGACGATCGTCGGTGTGACCTTCGATAATCAAGCTCAGATTGGGGCTTTTCTTTAGCATGGCGGCAAGCTCCTCTATGCTCTCGTTGTCTTCTTTGTTTAGGCGAGATGAACCCGTGGAGAAGTTGATCGGATTTTCCATATCCAGGTACAACATGTCCTCCAACTCGGTGATGCGTTGGCCGCTTTCCGATACAGCCTTCTCGACATCGCTGAAGGCATTCTGAATCTCGTCGCGCAACATGTTGATTTGTGATTGCTTGTCTTCGACCGACTTATTGACGGAGGCCACTCTGTCTTCCGTCTGCTGCAATTGATCTTGGACCATCCCCACCTTCTTGGTTAATTCATCCTTCTCGGATGCCAGGGTGTTGTTGTCGTTTTCCAGCATGGCTACTTTTTCCTCCAGGTTTTGCAGGGAGGTAGCCAAACTGTTTTTTTCTTCTTCCAGTGCGGTGAATTTTTTCTTGCTGACACATGAGCCTAGGGCCAAGGCCAGAACCAAAAGGGCCAAGGGCAATCTCTTAATAAGCATAGCGATTTTGTTTTTAATTGATTGGATCGGCAAAATAAAGAAATTTGTCCCAAATTTTTAACTCAAATTCTTGATTGCCAACCAGTATTTCCTCCGGCACCTCAAGCGATACTTTTCGAATACTACCACCCAGGTTTGAGGCCGCTCGACTTAACAAGATCCCCGCATGCCGGCTGATCATCCGGTCATATTACAATGAGATATATATGGCTCCCCAAGGAGGGCTGGCTGTCGGTCCAGATAGAGAGAACCAAAGTCGTCTGAGCAGCACCTTTTGTGCTAACTTGACCAACAAATTTGGTGCATGCCGTTGTCGAAGGTAGATCGGATCTGGATCATTCTGCTGTGGTCCGTGAACTCCCTGGTCTACAGTCCCCGGTTGCTGGACTACTTCCTGCACAGCCGCTTTGTCTGTGCATCCCTTCTCCTGGCTTGCACGTGCTTAGTGCTCTTACTGCGACGCCCTCGTGCGGCCTATCAGTGGACTCTCTTGGACACCCTGTTGTTGGCATTCGCGCTGTGGAACTTCGTATCGCTGTCTTGGGCGGGAGAGTTCTCGGAGGCGCTATTCTATTGCTTGCGTTGGCTGCTACTATGGGCTGCAGTTGTCTGTTTCCGCTACCTCATGGCGCGAGGCCAAAGGGAGGATCTGCTAGCCTTTTTGGGTAGTGTGGCTCGGTGGATGGCTATACTCGTGGCACTGGTCGTGATCTATCACCTTGCGCTGGTGGTGAGGGAGCACGGATACAGTAATACCTCCTTGTACGAGATGAAAGTGCTGTTTGGGCACAAGTCCATTACTTCGTTTTATCTCTTCCTTTTGATTCCCTTATCGTTGGTGGATCGAGATCCGGCGCGCGGTAGCGTGGGCTGGCCCGCGATGGCCTTGGTGGCGCTCCTGGTTTTGCTGATTGTGGCATTGCAGAGTCGGGCCGTGTACGTTTGCCTCTTTGTCCTGGCGGTGAGTCTGGGTGTGTACGTCTGGCGAGCCCGACGGCTTTCGCTGATGGATCTCACCCGCCTGCGCTGGGTCCTGCTGGCGATCGTGGGGGTAGTGGTTTCGGCTGCCTTTCTCTTCCCCGAGCTGGCGCAGCGATTCAATCCCCTGGCCTATGCTCAATCACAGACGGCCACCGAGCGGAGGTTGGTATGGATAAAGACCAGGGGTATGGTCGCTGAGCATCCTTGGCTGGGTGTGGGTGCGGGCAACTGGAAGCTGGAGCTACCCGGTCGGGGCCTCGAAGGCTCGTATCGGATGCAGGATCAGAATGTGGTCTTCACCAGAGCACACAACGACTTTCTTGAGATTTTGGCAGAAGTCGGACTGGTGGGCTTCGTCTTGTACTGCGCCATCTTTTGTCTGCTCTTGTGGTGGGTCTGGCGATTGGCCCAGCGGGAGCACTGGCTGGCCGCACTGCTGGGGGCAGGTCTTGTCGGCTTCGTGGTGGTTTCCCTCATTGACTTTCCCCGAGAGCGTATTGAGCTGCTCGTCACTGGGGGCTTGTACGCCGCGTTGCTCACCGTTGTCCGGCAGGAGGCAGGAGGTAAGCTGTTGCCGAAGTCATGGACTGGGGCGCTCCTAATCCTATTGCTCTGCTCGCTTGCGTTTAGCTTGTTCGTTGGGATCAAGCGATATCAGGGAGAAAGGAAGACGGTGGCGCTATTGCAGGCCAGGGTGCTGGAGGACTGGAATGCGATGGTTGAGCTATCCGAGCAGGCTCGCAACCCGTGGTATGTGCTTGATCCGTCGGCCTCGCCGATCAAGTACTACGAGGGTGTGGCGCACTATCGTCTGGGTGCGCTCGATCGAGCCCAGCTGGCCTTTGAGCAAGCACTTGCGGAGTCGCCCTACAATTTTCACGTGCTCAACAATCTGGCAACGGTGCATGTGCAAAGGCAGGAATATGAGGAGGCCTTACCCCTGTACGAGCGTGCTCTGCAGATCAATGATCGCTTTGAAGATGCATTGTTTAACGTGGCCTTTAGCCTCAGTGCATTGGGCCGGCACAAAGAGGCCTTGACCTACGTCCGACAGGTCCCGACCGAATCTCAGCGCAAGCAAGCCTTTCTACAACAAATCCAGGCTAGAATCAATGGCGAATGATGACAGAGATCAGATCCAGCGATTCATTGGATAAATAGACATATAGATTTGGCCGAGCCCAATTATGGCTGATCGGAAGAAACGAGACCGCACATCCCGCCATAAAACCTGTCCCGCTCCAATGACAATCAGAAGGGGTGACCGTAAAGGACACGGCCACCCCTTGATGTAATGGGCGAAACTAACTTCTTGCGATCTGATGAGGTTATGTGCCGCTGCTGCGTGCGACTATGGGCGTTTAGGCCATTCGCTCTTTTATGTAGGTGACCTTCTCCTGTATATCCAGGATCCTCTCCTCCAGGACATTCTCTACCGCCGCCTTGGTATCGGTGAAGCTGATGTGCGCATAATAGGACCAGACCTCCGCAATATTACGGTAGGAAATACGGTACGGAGGAAAGGTTGGGTTATCAGAGATCGCCGTCAGTGAGATTCCATCGGGATTGAGCAGAATGCGCTTGTAGACGATGCCGTCCATATGGGTAGCGATCACGTAGGTCCTTTCGTTTTTTAGCTCCTCCAGCCGCTCAACATAGGAGCAGACCACGACTGAGCCCGGAGCCATGGGTAGCATCGAGTCTCCTTGTATTTCGAAGGCCCGGTACGTGCCATCCGGGATGTTTGGAAAGTACAGCTTGGGCAATTCTTGAATATACTCGGGGTCCTGAAAGCTCTCTAGATATCCCGCCTCCGCTTTGGCCGAGACAAACTCTATGTTTTGCCGGTTGTCCTGATCGACGGAGATCGCAAGTACCTTGAGGTCGTTGCTTTGGATGATCGTCAAGTCATCATGGCTCAGCTTGCGTGTCAAGAGGTCGTCAATGCTCACCTCAAAGTAGCGACAGAGCTGTACCAACATCTGGATATTGGGCTCGGTATGATCGCGCTCGTAGTCACCGAGTGTGCTGCGAGGTATGCCCAGATCATCAGCTACCTGCTGCTGGGATACATGTCGCTTCTTGCGTAAGTACTTGAGATTTTCTGAGAGCATAGGTTACCTTTTTTAAGAGCTAACAGGCGGTCGCATTGAGCGGATGATGAAGCACCCGTCGTACGCCATGCTTTAATGTCCTGACATTAAAATTGAACAGAAACCCCACCTGACAGCCAGAGAGCTTCAGATGGGTCCGCACCTCGGCGGCGTGCACCTCCGTAAACTTGTCCACCGACTTGATCGCCAACACTACCCGTCCTTCCACCAACAGATCCACTTGGTATGAGATATCAAGCTGCTTACCACTATAGGTCAGCGGGAGATCTTTCTTTCTCTCTACCCGCAGTCCCAGGCCCTTAAGCTCGTGGTACAGGCACCGTTCGTATGCATTGGCAAGCAATCCGGGTCCGAGATTAGCATGCACCTTGAAGGCGGCTTTCAATATCAGTTGGCTTAGGTTGTTTTCGATCATTTGGACGCGTGCATTTTTAGTGGTGAGTAATAGCGGATTACTAACCTATGCATATTTTGTGAAATTGTCCATTTTTCCGACAAAAAAATGTCGAATAATTCGCCCGGGGAGGAATTTTGGCTACCTCTGCCTGTGAAATCGCCCTCCAGCGTTGATTAATTCAACAAGGGGAGGTCGATAAAATCGTCGATTGTCTTCCTTCCGTTTGCTACTAGGCATCAACTGCCCTGGACATCGATGAGGTATTTCATCCCACCCGGATGGGACTCGATGGACTCAAAGACCGACTGCACCTGATCCAACGTCACCACCTCGGTAATCATCTGATCCAAGGGCAAGTGTCCACTGGCGGCCAGCGCAATGGCTTCTTCAAAGTCCTCTGGTTCATACACCCGTGCACCCAAGAGTGTCAGTTCGGACAAGAAAATGTCAAACAAACTCACGGCTTGCGGCTCTGGGTGGATTGCTACCATCACGATTCGGGCTCGCTTGTTGGCCACCTTAGTCATGTCTCTCACCGCTGCGGTAGCTCCGGATACTTCGAAGACGACATCAGCCATATGTCCGCCCGTCAGCTGGTGGATGGCGGTGGGGAGCTCTTCTGTCTTGGCATCTACGGTGTCAAAGCCCAGGTCCGAGGCCAACTGCAGCCTGGCCGGGCTCACCTCACTCAGCATGACCTTTGCTCCCTTGTGCCTCGCTACCAGGGCGATCAGCAGACCGATCGGTCCACCGCCCAGTACCACAGCTCGCTCGTCCCGTTGGAGTGCGGCCATTCGCACATCGTGACAGGCGACCGCGAGGGGCTCGATCATGGCGGCATGCTTCGGATGTAACCCTTCGGGCAAGCGGTGGATGGTGTAGGCAGGGACGGTCAATGATGACTGCATACCACCAGCCAGATCCACCCCAATCACCTGGAGATTTTTGCTGATATGCGAAAACCCCTTGTCCGAGGAGTAGAGCTCGCCGATTTTGAGTGGCCTGACCGTGACGGCATCTCCGGGAGCGTATTGGGTCACGCGGGTGCCCACCTCGACGATCGTGCCCGATAGTTCATGACCGATGACCTGTGGTGTCTGCACCCGCTGATCCATATGTCCTTGGTAGATATGAATGTCCGTACCGCAGATGCCACAGAAAGCTACTTCGAGCCGTACCTCTTCGTCCGCTGGTGCGATCACTTGACCAGCAGTGGTGGCAAACTGCCGGTCGCCCAGATA